>CBDCAR010000001.1:0-182703 GCA_965213975.1 Candidatus Spongiisociaceae bacterium | reverse complement strand
TGCGCTTCCGACGCCCGCTCCGCACCGGCCGAACTCGGTCAGCCACCCGCCCGATATCGACTCCTGGTCGACCGTTCGGTCGGTGTGTACACGGTCGGTGGCGACTCTGTCGACCGCGGTTATCAACGCCCACTGGGCGGTGAGCCAGGAACCGGCCCAGAAGAGCAGCATGAACGAGAACACGATCATGGGGACCAGGAACGTCATTTCGATAGCGAACGCCCCGCTGTCGTCCTTCATAGGTAGAGCCATCGTGTCAGCGCGGCGACGGCCACCCACCCGTAGCACACCGCCCACGGCACCCCCGCGGCCGGTTCCCCGACAGGTGGCAGACGGTCGTCGGGGGTGGCTTCTTCTACTAGCCGTTCCATCACGTCGCGTGCCCTCCCCGACCAGGGTGTGGCCACGAGCAGCAGCAGGACCGCTGACCACACCACCGCGGCGTCGATTACGAGCAGCATCAGGGCGGGGTCTGAGAGAAGGCCCATAGGCAGGACACTGTAGCGATTCGTAGTGTCCCCACTCCCTCCAACACTTGCGGTATCTAGGTCGTATAGTAGTGAACGGCGGGCTTCTCGGCCGCTACGCCCCCAACCCCCACAGTGTTCCTCCCGTGCGGGGTGCGGGTGGGGACAGTCGCGAGCCCTGCGGTGGGGTGACGCCAAGGAGGGCGGCTTCGTCGAACACCATCGCGGCTACCACCCGCGGCCGCGCCGATGTGATCTCTGTTGCTATCTGAAACCAGCGTCTCCACCGTTCGGGGACGCTGGTTTCTCTGTCGAACACGGTGTGGCGGTTCATCCACCGCAGGTAATGATCGGGGGTTGGCTGCGGGTGGGGGTGGTCCGGTTCGGGTTCCCGCAGGTCCAGCCAGCTGTCTAACACGTGTGAGAGGTCCTGGTAGGTGACGTGTGTGAGGTCCCATCCGTATGGGGTGGCACGCGGCAGCCGCACGCTACTGACGTAGTGATGGCTGCCGTAGCTGCGGTGCTCGCCGCCCATGCGCTGAACGTCCTGCGTCTGCTGAGTTTGCTGGGTCTAGTATAGCGAACATGGATATTGCCGGGTGGGTGCGGTCGGCGGCGCGGCTGGTGTTACTCGCGGTAGCGGCGGCCGTGCTCTCAGCATGCTGGGTGCGGGTCGATGTGAGACCTGACGGGGCCTGGGAGGCGGTGGTGACAGACCCCGACAGCGAATGCGCGCCTAACGGGTGGGCGTGGGCGTCGGCGACGCCGTTGACGTTCCGGGACACCCCGGAGGGTTGTGTGGTGACCTTGAGCGGCCCTGACGGTTCCTACCAGTTGGGTGGCTGGTCGGTCAGTTCGCGGGTCGTGGACGGCTGGCGGCTGGACGGGTCCGCGGCCGGCCCCGGCCTCTCTGGGGCGGGCGGCGGGGTTCTGCCGTCAGAGACGCGGGTGACTGTGCGTCTGCCGGGCCGGCCGCTGGCTGTGTCCCCGTTCGCCGCTCCGGGCGGGTCCGCCCGGTTCCGTCGGGCTACGACCGTCGAGTGGCGGGCGGCGGAAGGCGACCCGGCGCCGGACGTCTGGGCGGTGTCGTCTACCTTGCATCGGGACGGCCCTGGTGTGTGGGTGTTGGCGGCACTCGCGCTGGGTGTGGTGCTCTCAGTGGCGGGCGGCGTCACCGAACGGCGGCGGTGATGTCGGCGGGGAGCGATCCCCCTAGCGACGTCAACGATCCGCTTCAGTCGCGCCATCTCATCAAGATACCCACCAGCGACCTTGTCGCCCAAGAACAGGCCCGCGGGTGGGGCGGCCCGAAAGTTACGACACCCCCCGCCGAGTTAGCTGACCTCATAACCAGCATCCACACGTCCGGGCTTCTCCAGCCGATCCTCTGCGAACAGCTACCCGACGGGCGGCTGGTGCCCGTGTCCGGACATCGGCGGCTGGCCGCCTGCAAATGGGGGTGGACACACCTCTCTGAACATCCGAACCATCACCGGTTCAGCACTGTCCCCGCCATCGTGGTGAACGGGCCGCTCAAAGAGGAGCACCGCCGCAGGGTCCAGCTGGTCGAGAACCTGTCCCGCAAAGCCTTGCAGCCAGGCGAACTCGCCGCCGGGTTGCTGTACGGCCGGGCCGCGATCCTATCCGAACGCCTCACCGAAGCCGGGTTCCCGCCCCCCAAAGCCGTCGTGACTGTCGCCGACCCTGTGGAACGGTGGGAAGGGCTCAACCAGTGGCGTATAGACAACGAACTGTGGCACGTAGGTGCCCCCTGGCCCACGTTGCTGCACCGCCTCGGTATCGACCTTCCCATGACCCGCTGCAAACAGCTCGCCGCCGCGTTCCGTCACATCCCCAAGACCATCTCCACGGAGATGGACGCCTCCCAAGTCGCTTTAGCGACCCGGCAGAAGTGGATGCGGCTGTGGAAGGGACGCGACCAGGCCGCGGAAGAGATCTGGGCGGCCGTGAAGGAACGCGACCCGAAGCTGCTCGCCAGAGCCGTCCGGGAAGCCGAAACGGACCCTGCCCGCACGGCCGACGAGGCTGTCGAAGCGGCAGCCGCGTTCCACGAAGCAGCAGACCAGGGGCGATCAAAGAGTCAGCGGCACCCCCCAGCCGCCCCGCCCGTAGATGGGGGCGGCGGCACGGTGGCGGAACCCGACGACAGGCAGAACCTGGCGGGACCGGCCGCCCCCACCTGGCCCGGTACGGCGGAACCCGGCACGGTACCGGACGCCCCGCCCCCCGAACACGCCGGTCCGGACCCTGCGGGGCATGTGGGCAGCCCGGACCCGGACCCGGACGGGCTGGCCGCTCACACCCTCCTCAACGTCCTCGCCGCCGCCGTCCGCCACGGCGAAACAGGCGGCCCGCGGCCCTTCGGCGACCCCGACCAGGCCGCCCTCATCCGCAGCCACCTCATCACCCTCCTCAACCTCCTACCCGACACCGAACCCGACCCGGCATGACGGCAACACCGGTCGTTGTCCGCACCGCCAAGGGCGCGATCCCGCTCCCCGCGCCAGGATGCCACTGCCCCACCTGCGACTTCAACATGGACAACCCCAACGCCGTCGAACCCGTATGCAGCGGATGCAACACCGACTGCGAATACTGCTCCTGCCAGCTCCACCTCTCCCCCAAACCGGACCCGTGCGGACACTGCCCCGTAGTCTGCGGAAACCGCGTAGGAGTAGAACGCTGGATGATCGCCGTCGGCGGAACCGTCACCTTCGACGACCTCCAACTCTCCAACACCCAACCCGCCGCCCCCCTCCCCCGATTCATACCCGTCGTAGACACCAACCGGGTCATGGCAGAACTAGACGCCGGACTCCGCTGGCCCGCCTACGCCGTGCGGCTCCGCTCAGTCATCTCCGACCGCACCTACCAGATCACACCCTCCTACGCGAACAGCACCGCCCACCAAACGCTGCGCCTCAACCCAACCCAGGCGGCCGTACTCAACGGATACGCCCAAGACCCCCTCGTCGAAGCAGTCTGGACCAACCGCCACCAACTCGCCGAACGGTTCGCCGCGCAAGAATGGACCCTCGTCGTCGGACCCGACCTGTCCGTATACGGCTCGTCGCCACGCTTCGACCAGCTCCTCAACATGCGCCGACAGCTGCTCCTGACCGACATACTCGGACGGGCAGGCGTCACCGCCGCTCCGAACCTGTCCTGGTTCCGCCTAGAAGACCTCCAACGGCTCGAACAGCTACTAGCCCGCACCCAACCCAAACTGATAGCCGTCAACCTCCAAATGCAGAAACAAGAATCCGCGTGGCACGAACGGCTCCTCCCCGGCCTCGCCTACCTGTCGTCAGGCCTCCCGCCGGAAACGACCCTGGTCGTGAGCGGACCGTCCAGCCTCACCCGACTACGACAGCTGCGGGCACTGTTCCCCCACACAATGCTGCTGTCATCGAACGCTACGATCCTCGCCCGCAAACGGTCGGTCATGACCGACACGGGGAGACAACCCCGCCCGGGCGCGGCAGTGTCCGACTGCTTCGCCCAGACCGCCCGATGGTACGAACAGGCCCTCAACTGACCAACCTGTCGGCTAGTAGAATGGGCGGGGTTATGTCTGCCACAGTCGATATCCCGTACACGCCGCATCTTCCCCGTTTCGTCCGCGACCGGCTGCCGCGGATACGGGCCGCGTGCGCACAGTTCCACGTAGACCGGCTGTGGCTGTACGGATCAGCAGCGCGTGGTCAGTGGCAACCCGACGACTCCGACCTGGACTTCCTCGTCGATTTCGCACCGGAAGCCCGACACCGCTACGACGGGCCGGACAAACACTATCTACACGGGAGCCGCCCAGAAACCCCACTCGACGTGGTGTACGGGGTGAACTACCGGGCGTTGACATCGGCACTCGCTGACATTTTCGACGGGTACCTGACCACGACGGAAGGACGGGCGGCGATAGACGTGTGCACCTACGGGAGTATCAGCAACCGGACGTTCAAGCGGACAGTCGACTCGGAGAAGGTTGTCCTGTATGGGGGCTCGTGAACCGCTGGCCTATCTGGAACTGATCGAATACGCGGTGCAGCGCGCGATGGCGTTACAGGAGCGGACGACGCTGGACGAGTTCCTAACGGACGAAACCGCTCAGGACACGGCATTCGTATGTAATCACGACATCGGAGACGGCATCAGGCAACTGATCCAGGCTTACCCGGACTACGCCGCGCGTATCACGAACTACAAGGGAATCATCGGCTCGCGGGCCGTTGTCTCGCACAGCCTGTTCGGACGGGACTTTGCGAAACTGTGGGCCAATTTCTCCGAAGGGTTACCTCCACTTCTCGACGAGATCGCCGAACTGATAGCCGAACTAAGTCGGTGATATAGGGGCCCCGCCCTGTCCTTGACAACCTGCCCTGACGGTGGCAAGGTAGGCAGCGATGGTAACCCGATCAGATGCCCGCACTGAGACCCGCGAAGAGTTCGACGCGCGGCTGCTGCGCCAATCCGCCGCAGCCGACGCAGGCGCATACGACCACATCTTCGCGAGGCAGCACGACGCTGTAATCAGCCGACTACCCGACGGGTACGCATACGAAGACGGCCGCTTCGTCCGCACCGACCCGAACCTGCCCGATCATTTCTATATCGAACAGAGCATCGACGGGATGCTGACAGGCCGGATGGTAAAGGTCCCAGCCTTCGATAGCCGGGCCTAATTCCTGCCGCCGACTCCGTACCGATCAGTGGGCGTGGTACACCACTAGGTCGCCTGTCTCCGGGTCGTACTCCCCGAGTTGGGGCTTATATCTCTGGGTTGGCAGCTGACAGCTGTCTACCGCTGGGTTTGTTTGGGATGGTCTCGGGCAACACTTGTGGTGTGTTGGCTGGGTTTCCCTCCCAGCGACCATCTGACGGCGGCCGCCCCGACCGCCTGGACGTGCCTGTGAGGCACGCCCATCCTCTGTCTCCTATTACGTTGGCTGCGTTGTAGTCGGCGTTGCCGACATAACCGCAGGCGGAGCATTGGAACACTGCTTGGGTCTCGCGTGTCCCTTTACTCGCGCAACGGTGACAGGTAGTCGACGAACCGCCAGCCGCGACAGGCACGTAACGTACGCCTCGCAGTTAGCAGGCCCTTTCGATATCTGAGCGGATCCCCCCGAACCGGGCCTTAGACAGCTTGCGGTTCAGTCCGCGTTTCTGAGCTACGTTCACACCTGGATGCTGTTTGGTGCCTTTGGCGGAGCGGGTGAGCTGTCGGGCGTTTTTCGCTTCCGACGCCACTGCCCTGATCCCGTCTGTGGCAGCAACGTGTTTGGCGATGTGTCGGCTGGCGTCCGTGCGGCGGTTGGCCCGTCTGGTTTCTAGGACACGGATTCGTCTGGTCAGTTTGTTCCACTGCCGCGACTTGTGTGTGCAGCGCGCCCGCCGGCGCTTAAGCCCTTTGATCTGGGCGCTTATCGGCGCTTCTTCGGGGAGGTCGAAGGCGCGTCCGTCTGACACCATCACAGGGATTACCGCACCGGGGTCTACACCGACGACCTGGTCCCGGTGTTCGGGTAGTGGGCGTAGGACCTGTGGTTGGCGGAGTTGTAGGCGGGCTTCGTATTTGCGGTGCTCGGGCCGGGTGCGTCTTGTGACACGCGGGGTGACATCGACTATCTGCGCTGCTCCCCGCAGTTCCCATCCGTCAGGAGGACGCCAGCCTTGGTCGGCGAGTTTCAGTCGGGTACCGCCTGGCAACACCATCACACCGTCTTTGACTCGCACGTGTTCGTGGAACACGAGCGCGGCACCGTTTGACGGTTCTCTCTCGAAACGTTTACGCGACCGGAAAAGCCTGTGGGTGCCCTGGTCGTGGTGGCGGTCGCGTCGTTGGGTCACGGCAGCGAGCCTACGTTGCGCGTAACCCCCGTCACCGTCGCCGCTAGCAGCCGCGGCGGCGGCCCGGGCTTGCCAGTATTCGACGTCTTTGCCGTGTTTCCAAACCGCTTTCTGCCATTTGGTCACCGCGTCTAAGCCTGCCCTCACCCCCGGCCGCTGCAACGCAACAACAGGGTGGTTCGGCATCGACCCGTCCCCGCGTCGTTCGGTCAACGTCTTGTAACCATCAAACGCGGACGGCACCCTCACACCCCCAGACACAGCCCCCAAACCCAACTCAACCCCCAAATTGAACGCCTGACTCTGCTGGGACCTCAAACGCCACACCCGCCGCCGAACACCCCCAGACAAACGCAACCGCACCCGCACCGTCTTATACACCCACACAGACATCACCCTATAATAGCAAACACGCTACACGCACACCCATTACCACACCGCGCTGTCAACCCAGAGATATAAGCCCACTCTGCTGCCGTTTCCGTAGACCTCTCTTCTGCTTCCCCGGGTCAATTTCTAGGGTCATCGTGGGCCTTTCTCTCTCGCTTCGTATGTCTGTGTCCCTTGAAGGGCGGCGACGTCGTGGGACAAGGCGATTTGTTCGGCGGCGATGGTGCCTGTTGGGGTGAGGGCGGCGCTCATGGGGTTGCCGCGTCCGGCCTGAGTTGATGTTTCTACGAGTCCTAGGCTGCGGAGTATGCGTAGCGTGGAGTAGATGGACGCGGTGTCGCCGAGGTGGGTTTGGTCGGCGAGGGTGCGTATCGGTTCGGCGGGTCCGTGTTGGTGTAACGCTGTGAGGATGTCTTCTAATGATGTTCGTCCGCTGAGTAGGACGTGGTATGGGCGGTCGGGTGGGCCGACCCATACTAGGTCTTGGTGTACGCTGACCCGCGGGTCGGTGACAGCGCAGGCGTCTGCTAGCTGGTCGGGGGTGAGGGCTAGGGTGTCTGCTAGCTGTCGGGTGAGATGGTCGGGGATGGGTAGCCGGTGGCTTTCCCAGGCTGTGACGGAAGCGGCGCGGACGCCTAGCTGTTCGGCTAGGTCGGCTTGGTGGAGCCCGCGGTGTTGCCGGTAGTCGCGTAGGGTGCGGGGCGGGTCTAGTAGGTCGCTTATGGGGATTCCGAGGGCGGCGGCTAGTGGGGGTATCCGTCGGGGTGGTGGGATGTATTTCTCTCGTTCCCAGCTGGCGTAGGTGGACACGTTGACTTTGAGGGCGTGGGCGGTTTCTTGCTGCGTTTGGCCTGCTTGCTCACGTAGGTGGCGTAGGCGGGTTCCGCTGAAGGTGGGGAACCGTGTTTTGCCCCTTAGCCCTTCGGGTTTGGCCATGCTCGGCTCCTAATCTTGCGGGTCGGGGGGTGTGTTCGTTTGTGGGGTTTCAGGATACGGGTTCTCCGTAGGCTGCTTCGAGGGTTTTCAGGTCTTCGATGGCCCAGGTGTCGTTGGGTGTCCCGTGGGCGGCGATGAGCTGGTGGGCTCGGGCTTTGAGGGCCGCGCTGCTGGGCTGGCTGGGTTTGGGGGTCCAGCGGTCGGGTTGCCGTGTCCAGCGGTAGCGGTCGGGTCCGGCCGGGACGGTGGTTACGGGTCGGCGGTGGGCGGTGGGGAGGGTGAACGTGGTGGGCTGGCGGAAGGCGGGCTGGTAGGTGTCGTTGGAGTACCAGATCCCGTTCTGCCAGTGTCCCCGATCTTCGCCGACTATGACCCTCTCTCCCCTGTTGGTGAGGAACACGAGTCGTGACCATCCGGCCCATTCGTCTAACTCGTCGCGGAATCGTGGGCGGAGGACGTCTTCGTTGGGGACGTGTGTCAGGATCTCTTCGGCGAAGACGCGGGAGTCGGACCTTTTGGCGGTGGTGTGGGGGACCATTTGGCGGAGGATTCCGTTGTGGATCATTACTAGGTCGTCGCGGATGCGGAAGGGGTGACAGTTTTTTAGGCTGACTTCGCCGTGGGTGGCTTTGCGGAAGTGGATGAGCATGGGCTGGGTGTGGTCAGCGGTCTCCCAGTAGTGGGCGAATCGTGTCCAGGTGAGGGCGCGGCGGACTAGGAGCGTGCCGCGTGGGGTGGTGTGTGCGTATCCTGCGCCGTGTGGATTGTGTGCCCAGGCGTTGCGGAGGTGACTGGTGGGGATAGTCTTGTTGGCGGGTTTGTAGATCGCTATACACATGAACCATGAGTATAGCTTACCTCAAATAGTTTGTCAAACGGTACCTCCACTGTTAGGGTGGGTGTGTCGCTAACCGACAATGGAGGCCGCAGGGCATGAAACGCGCCAGAATCGCCACAGCCGTAGCCGCCGCCGTAGCCGCAGCCGCCGTCGCCGTCGTCGTCCTGTTAGACAGCGGCGACGACCGAAGCCTTCCTACTCCCCCGTCTACTACTGCGCCTGTAGCTACCACCCGCCCCGAGTGGGAAGACATCGACCAGCCCACCACTATCGTCACCATCCCCATCCCCACACCCGACACCGAACCCGAACCCGAACCCGACACACCCGTCCCGACGGCCGACCCGGACGAACCGACAGCCGAACCCGATCCGGAGCCGACTCGGCCGGTCACTCTCATCAAACCCGACTTCGCGACGATCAGCCCCACCCGACATTGGCCAGCCCTTCACAACGGGAACCTGATCGGACCGCAACCCGCGCTCGACGCGATGGCAGGCGAAATAGCCGACGCCCTTGCTGTGTGGGACCAGGTCACCGCCTTTTGGGGGTGGTATCTCCTAGAAGGGCACGGCCTGGCCGCCGATTTCAACGCCCACACCCAGCCCAGGCTCTCCGCCACCGCCGCCGACCAGCTCAACTACCTGCACCACCGGTTCTGGCAGCAGCGGCTCCCCGCCTGGGAACAGGTATGGGCCGACGCTTGGGAACAGGCCCGCCACGTACAGAGGAACCAGTGGTTCCTCACCAACCAGGCCATATGGAACGCGCCCGACTCGCCCTACCCCTACAGGTATTGGGGTCCGATCATCTGGACAAGCGTAGAGAACCTAGACGACAACGAATACAAGCATCGCCGCCCCCCGTCAACCAGACCCGAAGAATGCGACGGGGGCAGCGGAGACGACGCGACAGAAGCAGCGCTCAGCGCGTGGATAGAAGAAACCGAAGCGTTCCTGGACAAGCTAGCCGCGGGCGAAGTCAGCACGGAGGAGTACCGGGCGTGGCTAGAAACCCCCGACCGCCCCCCGGCCGGCCCCTGCGACCTGCGGCGTGTCGGGACCGGCTCATACGCCAACGCCGACTGGGACATCGACGCCGCCGACGCGGGGCTGATACTGACCGTGCCCGTCCCCGAGCTGGTCCGCTGGCTCCAAGACAACGGATACGACCCCGCCGAAGTGTTCGGCGGCTGGCCCGACCCCAACAAACCCGAAGAAGCGCGGATACTCCGCGCCGCGTGGGACGGTTTCAACTACAACGAGAACGACTACCACACCAGCGACGGAACCCGGGCGACACGCCACGACCCGTTCAGCGATGCTGGCAGCGAGCTGGTCGGGGGCAGCGGCAACGTCAACCCGTCCGGTCTTTACACCCCCGACGACACCGACCGGCCCGCCGCGGCGGCCGATCCCGACCAGTGGTACCAGGCCGACTACCGGCCGCAGGCTAGCGGCGCTCTCCGCGCAGGGTTACCGACCGACTGGATGAGACCCGACATCGGACCGGGCGACACCGGGAACCTGGAAGGCGACATCGAAGCGATGATCCGCCTCTCCGCAACCAACAACTGGTACCTGACCCAAACCCACACCGGATGGTCCCAGTCGCTGACCTACCTCACCGCCGACGAGATCGCCTGGCTCGCGTCCGCCACCGACGCGGAGGTAGAAGCCCAAAGCGTCGACCCGTCCGCCCCCTACTTCACCGCGATCCACGTCGCCCGCGCCTACGGCGAAGGACGCGACTATCTCACCTTCGACCAGGTCGCCTGGACACATCCCGGACTCGACCCCGACCTGCCCGTCTGGCAACACTGGGCCGAGTCGGGCGAAGCCGAAAAATGGCTTGGCCCCTCCGCCCGGGACGGACGGCTCGCCGCCGACCCAGGCGAATACTGGATCGGATGGTGGAACGAGTCGCTAGACCACAACGGGGACCTCGCCGCCCAGCTCGGCGCGCACCAAGACGGACGCATCCTGGACATGAACTCAGCAGGCGACACGTTCCCGAAGCTGCGCCCGCCGCCCTACGCGGAACAGTCCCCCCTCTACTCGTTCCCCGACATCACCGCCCTGACACACCACCCCGACCTGTCACACATTATGGGGTCGATAACCCCATCGCAGCGGACCGCCGCCGGTCGTGTCTGGCATTTTGAGGTCTGTTTGTGGACAGGGGGAGGGTTCTGGTCCGCCTGGTCCACGACGCACCCCCAACTCGAAGAAGCGTCGATCAACACCACCTGGATAATCCGCGGCACCGTCGACGTCACCGGGCGGATACTCGAACTCGCCGAACCCGTCAACCAGCCCTGCTGGGGCAACACTGACGGGTTCCCCCTCCGCGCCTGGTACGACGCAGCCGAACCCGAACGGTGGTGGCACCACAGCCTCGCCTACCACGAACGGTCCGACGGCACAACCATGAAGCCGTATTCGCCTGACATGGTCGAATACGACGACCCCGACGGCGACGGATGGTACGCCGAACCGCACCGTCTCAGCCCCCTAGCCTGGCTGGAACTCGCCAACGGCGAAGCCCGCTACGCCGCCCGCTACGCGTCGCCGTCGCCGATAGTCAGCAGCGACAACCACGCCAGCGCCGACATTTTCGCCCAATACGAAACCCAGTTCGAGCACAGCCCGCTGTACCAGTTCACACCCCTAGTGACCGCCGCCACCGTAGAGGAACAACGCCGCGCCTGGCTCCGAGAATACTTCAACGTGCACGGCGGCCCCAACAGCGAACCCGCCGACGTATACCACCGCAACGGGCTCCTCACCGTAGACGAAGGCGGGAACATCGCCTTCGGGCAAACCGTGCCCGACTTCGACCAGCCCCCCGACTGGCACGGCATGGTCATCAGCCCAAGCTTCATCTGGGACCCCGAATCGGACATAATCGCAGGGTTCACCGCAGCCGACCGCCACAACCCCTACCTGTGGCAACCCGTCACCTACGTCGCCCACACCCCGAAAACGCAAGCCATCACACACCCCCAAGTCAAACTCAAAACCGTGTGGAGCATCGCCGTCGGCGGCTGCCGCGCCGACATACCCGAAATGGTATGGCTACCCGAAGGGGCCACCTACCCCCCCAAATGGACCGACACCGCCACCGTCCCAGACCGCCACGTCTACCAATTCCCAGGCGTCATCCACGGCCTCGCCTCAGGCGACACCCAACACGACAGAGCAGTCGAAGTCCTACACCACGGCACCGACCACCCCCGCCACCTACGCACCTACAAAGCCGACAACTACCACCCCGACATCCCCTGCGAAGAAATACGGTCAGGCAAATACACCCCCAACTACGCCTTCGACGTCGTCTACGCCGAATACCTGTACTGGACCCAAGCGTTCGGAGACGACCCCCAAGAAAACTGGACCGACCCCGAACCGCTACGCAACCCCAGCTGGCCCATGCCACCCTTCGCGCACGACGACCCGCACGACCCGTCCGACTACCCCCTCTACCACCCCCCCGAACCCAACCCTGACGAAGGATTCGCGCCCCTACTCGACGACTACTACCACACCTTCAACAACATGCTCCGCGCCCGCGGATGGCTACCAGAAACGTAAGGGCTCTCACTTGTGGAAATGATGCGAAGACGATGACTACGACCTCAGACACAAGCCGCCCCGCACGCGTCTCAGGACGCCTAATCCTCAAATTAGGCTTAGCAGCATGATTTCTCGAGTGGTCGGTGTCGGTCCGTGGGACGGGTACCGCATATGGGTGCGCTTCGACGACGAAGTGGTAGGCGAGATCGACCTAGCCGAATACGTTGATCTGGATAAGCCCATGTGGCAGCCGTTGAAGGACCGCCAAGTGTTCGAGACGGTCAGGGTCGGCCAGTTCGGGGATGTCGTCTGGTACATACCGGGCACCGAGCAGGGACTGGACCTGTGCCCTGACACGCTGTACATGGAACTGACTGGCCTGACGAAAGACGAAATGGTAGAAAAGTGGGGTATCAAACGACCCAGCCGTTATCGGCAGTGGCGCTACCGACGGCGGTTCAATGCTGGTCCGTTGGCGACACGGTTGTACAGGCTCAAGGACCGATGGTTGTACGGGTGGTATAAGGATGGTTGAGCTAGACCGGATCCGTGATGGGAACATCAGCATCCGGATATATTCGGGTGACCATCCGCCGCCGCATATTCACGCGGTCGCAGCAGGCGAGATGATTTTAGTAGACATCAGGGACGCGGTCGTAACGGAAGGACACCTTCCGAAGACGCTGTCGAATCGGGTATTGGCCTATGTGAAGGACCATCAGCAAGAATTGCTGGACGCGTGGGCTGATTACGAGCGTGACATAACCCCTGGACGGTTGGACCGTTAAGGGCTTATACGCGGGAATTATGCCTGAGTGTTGCACGGTTAGTGTGGTCGCCGTTTCGGTGGGGTAGCCAATACAGCCCGCATCACGTTCTCCGGGCTGTCAGGTATCCGCTTAGGCATCGGCTTGGTGACCGGACGGCCACGAAGACGTTTCTCCGGTTTCGGTCCCGTGCTCATTAGAACAGTGCTCCCTGTGGCATGGGCCTACCCGTGTACGGGTTGTTCATTGGCGGCAGGGGGGGGGGGCGCTCATCGAAGTGCTCTGCTATGGACCAACGAGTGAACCGTTGGTAGGGGTAGCCGCCTACGTGAATCGTCGATGGGCGTGTGGTGACCCTCCGAGCGCTGTCAGTGTCAAACGGTTCGACGGTGATGTAACAGCCGAGCGCGGCCCCCTGCCCATCTACCACCGAACTGAAAGCTCGGAGACCGTCAATGGGACGACGTGTTCCGCCCTTGACCTGTGCTAAAGCTAGCCGTGAGGTCCAATCGTCGGGCTGTACGGCAAGTCGGGCGCGTCCGTCTACGCCACCGTCGGCTACTTGACGGGTGTTGGGCACGAAACCCCGTAGACGGGTTACCGCCCAGGACTCGAACCCGAACGGGTCGGCGGCGGCCATACGGCGGGCTGAGTACAGGTCGTAGGGGATGCCGTAGACGGGGATCGTGCGGTCGCCGAGACGTTGGAGCATCACATCGACAGCGAACGACGAAATGTCGATACCGATGAAGCGGCGGCCCAAGCCACGGGCGGCATCAACCGCGGTACCACACCCACAGAACGGGTCCAACATCAGATCGTCGGGCTTGCTGCAAGATTCGATGATGCGACGCAGCAGCTTTACTGGCTTCTGGGTCTCGTAGCCAAGATACTCCCTGCGGGACTGTCCCGCAGGAGCGATGTCGGTCCACCAACTCGGCACAGGTCGCCCTCGTGACTCGTCTAAGTATGTGCGCCGCCCCTTGAAGTCCTTGTACTGGCGTCCATCGGCATCCGTCTTGGAGAACTTTGCGCGTGCTTCGTCAGTGAGGGGCGTGTAGGGCCGGCGAAAGACCCCGTCTGCCTTATTTGGCGACTTGTTGTAGTACATCAGCACGTCGTGCTTGCGGTGGAACGCCGTAGCGGGGCCTTGGCCCTTGGGCGGATAGCACCAGATGATCTCGTTGCGGAACCGTCCTGCGCCGTAAACCGCGTCGAGCAACACCTTCAAATAGTGCGAAGCTGTGGGGTCGCAGTGCAGCCACAGGCTGCCAGCAGGTTTCAGTAGGCGATGGCATTCTTCTAACCGTTCGGCCATGTAGGTGAGATAGGCGAGCATTCCGCACTCTCCCAGTATCCGGTATAGCCCTCGGATGGCGCGCGCTACGGGTCCGACTTTGCCGTCGTAGTTGACATAGCGGTCGGCGGCGGCATCGTCCCATCCCCACGTGTCCGCGAAGGCTCGGTACTGAGCGTCTCCAGCAATGTCCGCGGAGTACAGCATGTTGTAGTTCTGCTTGGAGTTGAACGGCGGGTCCAAGTAGATGAGGTCCACAGTTTCGGACTGCCATTCGCTCATCCATTCCAGGCAATCGCCGTAGTAGAGGGCGTTGTCGGTGGGTGGCTGACCGAAGGTGAGTGGGGTGGTCATGTTGCGTATCCGCGTTCGCCCCGTGCGAGATCGCTGTACGTCAGACGCTTGCCCACCAGCCCGACAAAGGCAGCGACCATTTGGTCCACCGTGTCCAGATCGCGGGGGGAAGTCCATCCGCAGAACTCGTTGACATAGCGTTGGAGATGCGTCACTGACATCCGATGGTAAGTGCCGTGGTAGCCCCGCTTCAGCATCGACCAAAAGCTCTCCATGCCGGTGTGGACCCGACCCCGCACATACTCGCCTACCGAGTGGGCAACCTTGGAAAGGTTCTCCAACCCGTCGTCGGCGGACGCGCCGTCGGTGTACACGGGAGCGCCCGGTACCCGCCGTTCCTTCACAAAGCCCTGCGACGTGTCGGCCGCAAGCTCCCGGCTTCTCCGATCCCTAGCACCCATCACCGCGGACTCGCCCGCGGTGCCCCGCCCAGCATTCAGCCGCTCGGAGGCATGCTTGGTCTTCTCCCTACCGCCGACATAAGTCTCGTCGACTTCGACCGGACCCACATAGGCACCCTGGACCGTATCCCAAGCCCCGCGGATACGATGCGCGAGACGCCACGCCGACTTTCGCGTTATCCCGAGATCGCGGTGCAGCTTCATCAACGACCGCCCCTCCAACGCGGTGGTCATCAGATAGGCGGCCAACGCCCACGTCCGATAGCCCAACTTGGAATCCTGCAACGCCGTACCGACCCGCACCGAGAACCGCTTACGGCAGCTCTTCGCGCGGCAGCGGTAGGGCATCGTCTTGTGAGCAGCACCGGACAGTACGTTATCGGAGTCGCAGTGCGGGCAACGCGGGCCGTCCGGCCAGCGAATCGACGCGATCCACGCTTCGGCGGACGCATCGTCGGGGAACATCCGCATCACTTCCACAAGTGACAGCCCTTCCCTGCCATGCCGTCCTGGTGCGCTATAAGCCATCCATCAACCCCAATCCCAATAATGGCAGTATAGTGCCCACACCGGCCAAATATAATTCCCTTACGTAAAGTCGGTCGAAGTGGACGAGGCCCTATGCCATGACTGCGAAAGTTGTCGATGTAGGAACGTTGGGCAGCTACCGCATCTGGGTCCGTTTCGACGACGGTGTAAGCGGCGAACTCGACCTAGCGCACCTGGCTGAACTGCCCATGTACCAACCGTGGCAAGACCCAGCCGTCTTCGCGACGGTCCGGGTCGGCCCATACGGGCACACCGTAATCTGGTACACGCCGCCGGTCGATGTTGACCTGGTCGCCCACTGGCTATACACCGAAATAACAGGCGTGACAACGCCGGAGTTGATGGAACGGCACGGCCCCGAACCGCTGAGCCGTTTCGCGCACTGGCAGATCAAACAGTGGGAAAGGTGGTGGCGTCTTCTACAGCGCCTGCGCCGCGGAGGTAGAAATCAACACCTTCTCCGCCAAAGGGAGAATGCCTAGGAAGAAAGCAGCGCGAGTGGTCAGCTATGTACGAGAGAACCAGCAGGCTCTTCTAGATTCGTGGGACTCGCTCGCTCGGGGAGCCACCCCACCGCGACTGGACCGATGAACCTGCCAGCACCACCCGTAACCACCGCCTCACACCCCCGCAAATAGCCTTCCCCAAGGCTCCCGGCCGGGAGCGGTCAACCCCCGTGCAGACAACCGCTACAGAACAATACGCTAGTGCTCTTGAGCGCTCAGGCGAATAAGCCCCTAGCATACGACGGTGAGCCGGTTTCTGAAAGTCGCGCTGGTAGCGGCGGTGCTCTCCTCCGCCGCTGGGGTACACACGCCCGCCCACGCCCAGGGATTGCCGCCCCAATACAACACAACCCCCCCGCCGCCGGTGTACGGACCCGACCCCTGCCTGTACCAAGAAGTCGGCGGCGGCGGAATCGCGATCCCGCTGGTGCACGGCACGTGGATCTTCACGCAATGCTCCGCGTTGACTGACCACACCTACGAACTCGACGCCTCCGTACCCGCCCAAAAGGCCGAACTGCTGCGCCTATGCGAAGACCTGTACACGACCGGGTTCTGGGGGCAGCAGGACGACACCGCAGCAAACTCGCCCGCTGGAGCCGACAAGGCCCTCTTTGAGGCTATGGACACGTACGACGCCGTAGCGGACGTCGTAATCCCCTATATCGGCGGCCGTCGGACGCCGACGGGTCTTCGCCTGGGGATAGCACCCATCGCGGGGAATGTCAGCCCCGAATGGCATTACTCGAACGGTGCGACGTGGCGGATACCTCTCGACTGGTCTTACAGGAACCGCAGCTTCCTGTCGGCGGACAAAGCCCGAGTCGAAGCGTTAGCGAACGCGGTGATACCCCACGTTATGATCTACTCTGGCAGCACCCCACCGTGGCTGGCCGAGGAGACCGCTGCTATCGACGGCGCGCGGCAGCTGTTGGCGAGCATGGAACGGAACCCCCGGTTCGGTGGTGTCACAGTGTCAGGAGCCCAGCCGATCCCGCCCTGGGTGCTGTCCGGCACCGGGGTGGCCACCTTCGGGCTCCGCTACCCGGCCGACAAGTATGTGCTGACACCCGACGTCGACGGGGCAACCAGCGCAGGTTCGACGCTGGTGAACACCGCCGCGGTAGTCGGCGGCATCCCCGCACGGTGGAACCCGACCATCCCCATCGGCCTAGAAATACTCGAATGCGCCGCCTGGTCGCAGGCCCCCTTCAGGGTGTGGGCATACTACGTCGGCCCGGACTGTGCCCCTGACCCCGCCCGGTTCGGGTCCCACCCAGGCCGCGTGTTCCCCACTCGCACCGTCTACGACAGCGGCGACCGCAGCGTCGGCCCGAACCTCACCGAACGGGTGGTACGCACCCAGCAAGTCACGATGACTAACACACACTTCGGGTGGCTCGACGCGGACTGGGTACCCCGTTCGGGGTTTTACTGCTACCGCGACTACCAGTTCACCGAGACACGCACGACAGTGACAACAACGACGACGACCACCACGAACAGTGCAGCGTCGCCGCCGACGTCAACAACGTCCTCGTCGTCTCATACGTACACGTCCAGCCATATCAGCGGCAGTTCCGCGCGGGGCGACAAGGAATGCGACCCCGGATACTTCGTGACCCGACGGGCGGGGCTCGGCGACGACGGAACCCCGATCACCGCTGACGACACCCGCGACACGATCTGTGTCCTCCAGGGCAGCACCCATACCTTGTGGCTGTCGCTCACTATCGGGAGCCACCCGTACGGTGACACCACCAAGAAGCTTGACACGTACGACCCTAACCCGACAGCGACGTTGGGGCGGGTGTGGGACCCCGCAGAGCATGGCGCTTCGGTCGCCGCAGACCTAGACGCGTCCGAAAAGCCTGCGGGTAAAGCGGTCCGCTGGTACGCCCAAAAACCTACCACCCAGCCGCCGCTCGAGCCCCCAGCTTTTCCGTCTTATCCCCTGACGTTGCGCACCTCCCCCCACCACGAATGGCTGTACGTGGGCTGGCCCGTCTACCTGTGGGTCGACACCGCCACGGCCGCGTGCCTCCCCAACGAGTTACCCACCCATGCCTGCTCATACGTGTCCGGCTCCGACCCCCGTTGGCCCACCAACCCAGCCGACCAGAACCAATGGAACGTTACGGTCAGCTCCGAGCAGGCCGCCAACCGGTACCGGGCGGCGTTCCCCTGGAAGGTAGTGATAGACAAGGGTGACGGGTCGGCGGAGCATGTGTGCTGGACCGACTGGACAGGAACCATGAACCCGACATGGGTCGCCGCCTACACCAACCATTACAACGGTGCGGTCGCTGGGTATCAGCCGCATCAATCAGACGACCTGCTGCCCCCGACCAGTCCCGCCGCGGCCGATAAGACCGCCCCAGGGCGCAGGCCCACGTTCACGACAGGCGGCGGAGCGGTCCGCGACGGGCGACTCACGCTGACGAACAACGAGCTGCTCATCCCCGAAGCGGGCGACTGCGCCGTCACATACTCGGAGCCAGGCGACTGGACCATGACAGTCACAGCACACTGGCTGCTCGCGACCGGCTTCGACGCAGCAGGAGCCGAAGGCCCCGGCGGACAAAACGTCCAGGCACTAGTAGGAGGAACGGTCGTCTCCGCTGGCAGACTGAACGACAGAAGATGGGACGTGCACCTCCCCGGCTCCGGCGACAAGGAGTTCGAGGACGCCAACCTATACCCCGACGGGAGCAGGGATCCAGATCATCCTGCGGTGACGGTATCCACCCTGGATGTGCGAGTAGTCGAGATTCACACGATCCCCAACTACGACCTCACCTAAAGGGGCTTATATGCGTGAGTGCCTGTGGGCACTATACTGCCATTAATTGGATGGGGTTGACGGATGGCTTACAACACACCAAGCAGAGAAGTGATGCGGATGTTCCCCGACGATGCGTCCGCCGAAGCGTGGATCGCGTCGATTCGCTGGCCGGACGGCCCGCGTTGCCCGCACTGCGACTCCGATAACGTACTGTCCGGTGCTGCTCACAAGACGATGCCCTACCGCTGCCGCGCGAAGGAATGCCGCAAGCGGTTCTCCGTGCGGGTCGGTACGGCGTTGCAGGATTCCAAGTTGGGCTATCGGACGTGGGCGTTGGCCGCCTATCTGATGACCACCGCGTTGGAGGGGCGGTCGTTGATGAAGCTGCACCGCGATCTCGGGATAACGCGAAAGTCGGCGTGGCGTCTCGCGCATCGTATCCGCGGGGCTTGGGATACGGTCCAGGGTGCCTATGTGGGTCCGGTCGAAGTCGACGAGACTTATGTCGGCGGTAGGGAGAAGACCAAGCATGCCTCCGAGCGGCTGAATGCTGGGCGGGGCACCGCGGGCGAGTCCGCGGTGATGGGTGCTAGGGATCGGAGAAGCCGGGAGCTTGCGGCCGGGGTGGCACCAAAGCGGGCGGCCGACACGTTGGCGGGCCTTGTGGAGGAACGGCGGGTACCGGACGCTCCCGTGTACACCGACGGTGCGACCGCCTACGACGGTCCGACCCCTTCCGAGAGCACGGTCGCCCAAGCCATTAAGCAGGCTGTGGCCGGATACAAACGCGTATTTGGCGCGAGATTGGCGCAGGTGTGGCTGTTCGGGTCAAGGGCCGTAGGGGAACATCGCCCCGACTCTGATGTTGACCTGCTGGTCGTCTTGCGTACGGAGGGTAGCCTGCTTGCGGACCTGAACCTTTTGTACTCGGTCGCGAAGCCATTACGCCGCACGTCGGGAGTATTCGTAGACGCGCACCCTACTACTGTGCAGGCGTTAGCAGTGGATGACGACGATTTCAATCATTTCGTAAGGCTTGAAGGCAGGAGAGTGGATGTCTGAGGAGCACATCGGACACTTAATGGACGACAGCCATCGTGATCTAGGATCTGCCCGGCGGTTCATCCATGAGGCCGTCTACCCTAAGAGCATTAACGATAGCTACTATGCGGCATTCTATGCTGCTAAAGCGTGTCTACTCCATCTAGGTATCCGGTCGAAGAATCACAAGAGTGTTCAGATAGGCATTGGCCAGGTGGTAGACGAGGGCCACTTGCCACAAGAAATGGAACCGCTGGGCCGTCGGCTGCTATACCGGGATCTGGTATCGGGAGAACCAGGAGTAGCGACATGACCAGTCGGGGCGCGTGATGGCGGACAACGACCAGCTCCGCTTGGCCAGACGGCAGAAACACGACGAGTATTACACCCAGCTTGTTGACATCGAGAACGAACTGAGGCACTACAAGCCCCAGTTCGCTGGCAAGACGGTCTACTGCAACTGCGACGACCCCTATGAGAGCAACTTCTTCAAGTTCTTCGCCGCCAACTTCAATGCCTGGGGTCTCAAGAAGCTGGTCGCCACCTGCTACACCGGTTCGCCGATCAGCGGCGAACAACTCGGCCTGGGCCACATCGACGGGATGGCGTCGCACCGCGGGCAGAACTCTACGGCCTACAAGATCGAGATAACTTCGGTCACCGACCTAGACGGCGACGGTGCCGTCGGTTTGAGCGATGTCAAGTTGCTGTTGGAACAGAACGGCAACGTGGTCGCCCCGCTCGCTGGCAATGGCGACTTCCGCAGCCCCGAGTGCGTAGCGCTGCTCGACGACGCCGACATCGTGGTCACCAACCCGCCGTTCTCTCTGTTCCGCGAGTATGTGGCCCAGCTGGTCGAACACGGGAAACAGTTCCTCATCTTGGGCGATCAGAACGCTATCACCTACAAAGAGACGTTCACGTTGATACAGGACGGTCTACTCTGGCTAGGTGTGAACAACGGCGGCACAAAGTGGTTCCGAGTCCCGATGGACTACGACATCAAGACAGAATCCCGCAAGAAGATCGTGGACGGAGTCAAGTATTTCAGCATGGGTCGGATCAATTGGTTCACCAACCTGGATCATCCGAAGCGGCACGAGAAGCTACCCCTCTGGAAGGAATACTCACCTGACGAGTATCCAACCTATGACAACTACGACGCGATCAACGTGGACCGCGTCGCCGACATCCCTGAGGACTGGGACGGCGCGATGGGCGTGCCGATCACGTTCCTCAACAAGCACAACCCCGACCAGTTCGAGATCGTAGACAAGTATGAGTACCGCATTCCGGGCCATGACAAGTATGACCGCGGGTACGTGGATGGCAGACGGCTCTATGACCGTCTGTGGATTAGGAAAGTGAGATAGTGGACATCAATCTGAGGCATATCACCGTTGGTGAACTTGTGGAGGGTTACCGCGACGACGGCGAAGGCGGCGTGGTCGGCTACGACGGCAACTTGGACGTTCGGCCGCCGTTCCAGCGGGAGTTCGTCTACAAGGATCAACAGCGGGCCGCTGTGATCGAAACGATCAACAATGGGTTCCCTCTGAACGTGATGTACTGGGCCGACCGCGGCGACGGCAGCTACGAGATCATCGACGGACAGCAGCGCACCATCTCCGCCGCCCAGTACGTGAACGGCGACTTCTCGGTAGACGGGCTCTACTTCCACAACCTCCCAGCCGACAAGCAAGAACGCGTCCTCGGCTACAAGTTGATGGTCTACGTGTGCCGGGGCACGGACAGCGAGAAGCTCGCCTGGTTCAAGATCGTCAACATCGCCGGGGAGCGACTGACGGACCAAGAACTCCGCAACGCGGTCTACGCCGGTTCCTGGGTCACCGACGCCAAACGGTACTTCAGCAGACACGGATGCGCCGCGTCTGGACTCGCAGGACGCTACATCACAGGCAGTCCGATAAGGCAGGACTACTTAGAGACAGCGATCCGCTGGGCAAGCCAGGACAGCATCGAAGACTACATGGGCAGACACCAACACGACCCCGACGCCGAGCCCTTGTGGGAACACTTCAAGGCAGTCATCCGCTGGGTGCAAGCCACCTTCACGGAGCACAGGCGGGCCATGAAGAGCGTGAACCGGGGATGGGGACCGCTCTACGACGCTCACAAGGACGCGGAGTTGGACCCCGCGGCCATCGAGCGTGAGACGCAGCGACTCATCGCAGACGAAGACGTGCAGAGGCACTCCGGCATCTACCCGTACATCCTCACACGCGACGAAAAGCATCTGAACCTCCGAACGTTTAGTCCGGAGATCAAGCAGCGCGTCTACGAAAAGCAGGACGGCAAATGCGCTATCTGTAAGGACCCATTCGCCATCAAGGGGATGGAGGGCGACCACAGGACCCCCTGGGTTGAGGGAGGCAGCACCACAGAGGACAACTGCCAGATGCTCTGCCGTGACTGCAACAGAAGAAAAGCGGCGGGATGACCGCACCGAAGTCCCAGAGACCTCAGAGAAGGACCCCGCCACAACAGGAACTGGAGAAACGTCTTCGTGGCCGTCCGGTCACCAAGCCGATGCCTAAGCGGATACCTGACAGCCCGGAGAACGTGATGCGGGCTGTATTGGCTACCCCACCGAAACGGCAACCGCACTGACCGTTTGGGCACTCAGGGTAAAGAGGGCCTCCTAGAACCGAACGCCGCCCCTCGCGTCACCTTAAACATTTGCCTTCCCCACCCTATTTGTGGTAGACTACCTCCATGATTGGAGTAGGTTTTATGAAGGCAGCAACAGCAGCGACCGTTTCCCGTCTGGCAGCCGTGGCACTAGCGGCGGGGGCGGCGGTGGCGATACTGCTGGCAGTCCCCGCCGCCGCTGACCACAAGAGACCCGCCCACGTTGGCTACCGCGGCCAACCCGTTGTCACCGTCGCTTTCGACTGGAAAAACAGCGGACTCGACAAAGACCAGCAAGGCTACATCTACTACGCGTTCGCGTATTACTGGTGGCTTTCATCCAAGAACGTGCGGTTGGAAGAAACAGATTGGAAGAACCGCGACCAGGCCGACCTGAAGGTGGTATGGCTGCCCGACGATCCGACGTGCGCCAACATTGGCGAGTACGGGGCTGTCTACGACTCCCGAACCGTTCGGGTCGTCTTCTGCGGCAAAGGCCACAACGAGAACTTGACGCTGATACACGAGATAGGGCACTACTTCGGGTGGAAACACTCCGGCCGCTGCGTCGACCCCAACTACAGCGACCCCAACCAAAGGGACCTGGGACGATATTGTGAATACAACAACTCTGCCGACTTCATGTCAGACGCCAGCACGGGCTGGTCATATTTCCCCGTCACCGCACTTGAGGATGCGGCGCTCGCGCACATGCGGGAAACCTACGTCGGCGACGGGGTCACGATGTCAGCGTTCCAGTCGATACGGACCACGTGCTCCAACCTTGACCTGTGGCACTGGCCGCAGACAGAAGACCGCTGCACCGACGAATACGTCAACGGCTGGGTACACCACCTTGAACGCGAGCTAAGCGCAGGGCCTGGAGGCATCCTGGTAGGGCAGATAGCTGGCGTCACAGTCAGAGCCGCCGTCTGGAGCCACGCCTACCCGCTAGAAGCCCTCGCGCCCGAAGAGAACGCCAGCGACGAAGTCTACGCCGATTACTGGGCGCTCACGGACCTCACCGACGGGCACCCCCTCCGCCAGCGCGGCTCAGACAGATGGCTCCTGTCCGAACATATGAAGGGGAGCCTCCCCGTCTACGAACTGACCCCCTGGACCTGGCAGTACCGCCTAGTCAGCCCCCCAGACCCGTCACGGCACACCGCGACCGGGCAGCTCGGCAGCCGCGCCGACGGGACTCCTATCACTGGGGCGGACCTCATCAGCCAAGCGCTGCTTTGGGAAGCCGACCTAGCCGACGCGGACCTACGCGGCGCGAACCTGCGGCTCGCGTTCGTCGCCGAGTCGGACCTGTCGGGAGCTGACCTCCGCGGCGCTGACCTGCGCGGCGCGACTCTCACCAACGCGGACCTGCGGGGCGCGGACCTGCGGGGCGCGGACCTCCGCTTCGCGCACCTTCTCGGCGCTGACCTGCGCGGCGCTGACCTGTCGGGCGCTGACCTGCGCCACGCGAACCTGTGGTACGGCGGCCCGACCCCCACCTGGAACCCCTACACTGGCGAACCCCGCCCCGAGCCTCCACACCGCCCCGCTGACCTCCGCGGAGCGCAACTCACCGGGACGCTTCTTACAGGGTCCTGGCTCCCCAACTCTGCCCTACCCCAACTCAACCCCCTCCGCGGCTACGACCTGGCGGGCGTCCAGTTCGAGGACGGGGCCGACCTCTCCCAACACGACCTGGTAGGAGCCCGCCTAGCGGACGCCATCCTCTACACCGCTGTCCTAGGAGACAGCCCAGACCTCCGCGACGCGGACATGCGCGGCGCTGGCCTCCCCCGCGATTTGCGGAACGCGGACCTCCGCGGCGCGGACATGCGCGGCGTGAACCTGTTCAATAAGGACCTCAGCGGTGCGGACATGCGGAACGCGAACCTCCAAGGCGCTGACCTTGAACGCACGCGGCTTGAGGGCGCGGACATGCGGAACGCGAACCTCCGCAACGCCGACCTGTCCGGACAGTACCTGCGGGAAACGAACCTTGAAGGCGCGGACCTGACCGGCGCGAACCTTGAAGGCGCTAGCCTCCGCCCAGACCAAATACCCGCCAACACATAGGAGCCACCCAGATGACACCTATCCCACGGGTATCGACTAGTGCCGCTGACTATGTGTTCACCCCTGCGGGCGACTGCTACTTCATAGCACGCCGCGACCGTGACTGTCAGCACATATTGCCCACATACCATCCCGCAGGGCGCATAACCCCAACACCTGACACACCCCAGGTAGATGCCGAACCTGACCACTTGGCAGAGACCATCAGCGACAGCGTAGGCTCTCTAGCTGACTATATCTTCAAGCAGATGGGAGCCACCTGATGGACGCTGAAGCCTTGGAAGGCAGCGACACCGTTTCTCGTTCCCGCTTCATACGCGCCAGAGCGTGGCTACATCAACAACGCGTCCGGTTCTACTTCCAGTGGGGTGCAGAACCGTGGTAGCGGGTGGGCCGAACTTCGCGAACCGTACTCTGTGGATCGACGACAACCTGCGGGTGCTGCGCGGTATCAACAGCGGCTGCGTCGATCTTATCTGTCTTGACCCGCCCTTCAACTCCAAGCGGCTCTACCACGCCCCGCTCGGCTCCGACGCCACCGGAGCCCGGTTTGAGGACATCTGGACGATGGACAGCGTGAAAGCCGAGTGGACGGAACTGCAGGAGTCCGCCGACCCCGCCATGCACCACACCGTCGTCGGAGCGGGACTCTCGGCGGGCGACTCGATGCAGGCGTACCTGATATTCATGGCACCGCGCCTAGCTGAAGTCTGGCGCGTGCTGAAACCGACCGGCAGCATGTACCTGCACTGCGACACTCGCGCGGCGCATTACCTCAAACAGCTCTGCGACAGCATCTTTGGGCCCCGCCGGTTCCGCAACGAGATCGTGTGGAAGCGCACCAGCACCAAATCGCTGGGTAACCGCCGCTACGCCCGCGACGGTGACCGAATCCTCTTCTACACCAAATCGTCCGATTTCGTATGGAACCAGCAGTACCGACCCCACGACCCCGAATACGTCCGCAAGAACTACCGTCACGACGACGGCGACGGTCTGGGGCCTTACGCAACGGAACAATTGACGGGCGGCAAAGCAGGCGGCCCAGCAGCGTACTTGCCGTTAAAAGGCACACGCCCGTCCCAGGGAAGGGCGTGGGCACCGCCACGGCGTGAAAGATTCCCCTCGGCCGCAGGGGCGCGGCTACCAGACAACTACGAGCAGCTCGACGCCCTATCGAAGTGCGAAGCACTCGACGACGCAGGTTTGCTCCGTTGGAGCCGCAACCGTGTCCCCCGCTACAAAAGTTATCTCACCACCAAGCAGGGCAACCCCGCAAGTGACATCATCACCCACATCCCCAAGGTAGCTGGCAGCGAAGCCACGGGCTGGCCCACCCAGAAGCCGCTCGCCCTCTACGAACACTTCATCGCAGCAGCATCGAACCCCGGAGACCTGGTACTCGACCCATTCTGTGGCTGCGCCACCACGATGGTCGCAGCCGAACGGTTAGGCCGACAGTGGGTCGGTATCGACATCGACGAAACCGCCGTCGGGATCACCCTCAAACGGCTACAGGACGAATCCGACACCGCAGTACACAACGTGGACCTTGACGGCATGCGCGAAGGCTTGCCCGCCGTTCACCTCCCCAACCGCCCGCCGCTACGCACCGACCCGGACCGGCCCACAAGGTCGCCGCGGATACGGGCGATCCGCTGGCACGAACTCGGCAGCGGCGAACGCCGAGCCTGCCCCGGATGTCAGCGCCGCAAATACTTCGACGACTTCGACCTGGATCACATCGTCCCGAAGGCGAAGGGCGGCTTGGACGCCGACGAGAACCTGCAGCTACTTTGCTCGTCCTGCAACCGGATCAAGGGTCCGCGCCTTACGATGACCGAACTCCGGCAACGTCTGCTGGCCGACCCCCGACGGCACCCACCCGAACGGAACCCAACATGACCGCCAAGCGAGCAAGGGAACCCGTACAACCATCGGCGCTTTAGCCTGTACCACCGTTTCGCCAACGGACCGCGATTGGCCCACCTTCGGCGACGCCACTGCCGGTAACGGCTGGGTGTCTTGACCCCCCACTTTTCTGCCATCTCGTCTTCTGTCAGGCCGGTGAGTTCCATGTACAGCGTGTCAGGGCACAGGTCCAGTCCCTGCTCGGTGCCCGGTATGTACCAGGCGACTTCCCCGAACGGGCTGACCCTGACCGTCTCGAACACCTGACGGTCCTTCAACGGCCGGAACAGGGGGCTATCCAAATCTAAGAACTCGGCGAGGTCGATCTCGCCTACCACTTCGTCGTCGAAGCGGACCCATATTCGGTGCCCGTCCCACGGACCGACGGCTACTACTCGAGAAATCATGCTGCGAAGCCTAATTTGAGGATTAGGCGTGCTGGGGGCGGCTTGTGTCTTTGGTCGTAGCCATCAGGGCGTTTCTCTGTGTCGGTTGGTGATCTCGCCGTCATGTTGGCTCCCCGACGGTTTCGGGGGGTGCCATTCTTGGGACGCCCCTTAACGGTCCAACCGTCCAGGGGTCACGTCACGCTCGTAATCAGCCCACGCGTCCAACAACTCTTGCCGATGGTCTGCTACATAGTCCAACACCTGATTCGCCAGCTTCGGCGGAAGGCGTCCTGCCGTTATGTTGCCGTTCCTGATGTCGACCGAAATGGTGTCGCCTGCTGCGACCGCGTGAATATGGGGCGGCGGATGGTCACCCTTATACAGACGGATGCTGGATGTTCCCCTTACTGAGCCGGTCTAGCTCAACCATCGGCGCTTCAGTCTGTACAACCGTTTCACCAACGGACCGCGATTGAAACGCCGTCGGTAGCGCCACTGCCGATAACGGCTGGGCGGTTTGATTCCCCACTTTTCTACCATCTCGTCTTTCGTCAGACCGGTGAGTTCCATATACAACGAGTCCGAGCCCAAGTCCACTCCCTGCCGCTCGCAGCCTGGTATGTACCAGACGACATCCACCCCGTACTGGCCGACCCGGACCGTCTCGAACACTTGGCGGTCCTTCAACGGCTGCCACATGGGCTTATCCAGATCAACGTATTCGGCCAGGTCGATCTCGCCTACCACTTCGTCGTCGAAGCGCACCCATATGCGGTACCCGTCCCACGGACCGACACCGACCACTCGAGAAATCATGCTGCGGAGCCTAATTTCGGGATTGGGCATCCTGAGACGCGTCTGTGGTCGTAGTCATCAGGGCGTTTCTCTGTGTCGGTTGGTGATCTCGTTGTCATGTTGGCTCCCCAGATGGGACGGTTTCGGGGGGTGCCATTCTTGGGAGCTGGAACCCTTCGGGGAGGAACGGGTCGTAGACGACTTGGGGGACGTCGTGTCGTAGGACGACCGTGAGGTGTTGGGCGAGGTGCAGGCTCATTAGGAGCGTGTCTGTGCGGTGGGGGTTGATCCACACGATGTTGCCTGTGGGTGTCCGTTTGGGTCCGTAGGGTTCGTATTCGTGGCGGCTTAGGACGAGCGGTAGGTCCGAGTCCCATTCTGTGATGTTCGGCTGGGTGGTGCGGGATCCCATTAACAGGGCTTGGCGGTCTGCGGGTAGTTCCCGGAATTGGGGGTCGTGGTCTGCTGTGAGCCATGACTGGATCCATACTTGGGTTTTGACGGCGTACCGGATTCGTAGTTTGGTGCGTTCGTCGCGGATGTGTCGCTGTCGGGTTTCGGGGGGTGTGGTTTCGTTGATGGTGCCGTCTTGTGTGAGCTGTTCGATGATGTCCGTCTGGTTGTAGCCGTCGATGAGGGGTTCGGCGAGTTGGTGCCATGTGTCTGCGTAGACGGCGCGTCCGTCGGGGCCGATCATGGCGAGTTTGTAGGGCTGTCCGGTGTCGGTGTTGATGGGGTCTTGGTCGGGTGGTGTCTGGTAGATACGCACGGGCTGGTCCCTCCATTAAACGACACGGCGGTAGTGGAGGTAGCTTACAGCAAACAGGGGGGTTTGTCAACTAGGGCAGGAACCCGCGGTTAATCGGGGGCGGGTCCAGCAGCCGTGCGCAGGCCACCCTCTTCGTCTCGGCGTCGTACCACAGGCGAGCTCTGCAGGCGCACCGCTGCCGGAGCATCAGCCGCCCGGTCCCGTCCCCCCTGTCGAGCGCCTCGGAGCCACCCACAAAGATGCCGTTCGTCCCCGGTTCGCGGACCCATTCGCCGTTGGTGTACGCCGCGCCCCAAACGTCCGGTCCCTCAACGTCCGTGTGGCCCATAAGCCCCTCTCTTATTCTTCGCTGTAGGGCACTCGACGCCGCCCCTCAATATCCGTATGGTTCTTGGCTGTAGGGCACCCGATTCCGCCGCGCGGTCCGGTTTTCCCATGTCGTCATCGCGTATAGGCCTGCCAGCTGTTCGCGCTGTTCGGCGGACTCGTACAGTGCCGTTCCCAGCCCGATAACGTCCCCGTGGTCGTCGGGCGAGTTGTCGCGGTGCCACCCTATAGGGCGTCTATCTCCGTCCCAGTCGACCCGCCGCCCGGCGGCGGCTGCTAGCCCGAGGGATAGGTTTACTTGCGCCTGGATTTCTTCGGGTCTGAGCGTCGAGTCCCACAGGCGGAACTCGGCGCGGTCGTTGTCGGTGGCCCGCATGTGCGCGAGGTTCACCGACGAGTAACGGTGAATGTTGCGCAGCTCCGCTAGCCGCGTGTACCCGCCAGGCGGCGGACCGTCCGCTGGCCCTACCGGCCTCGCGTATCCGCTTCGCCTGTGATGCCTCCGCCACGTGTTCTGCCCGACCCGGTACAGCAGGTCTTCGTAGCGCATCATCGCCCGTACCAGACTGGTGTGACGGTCCAGTCCGTGGTCCCAGTCTGGTGTTGACACGTGGACGTGCAGCCCGGCGCGCGGGTGGGGGCGGGCACCGTGTTCGCGCATTATCCGGCAGAGCGCTTCGAGCCGTTCCCATGTTTCTTGGGTGTCTTGACTGACCGGGGACACAAGCTCGCCGTGTACGCTGCCGTCCGCCTCAAACGACCACAGCGGCGACCGGTACCCGTCCCGCCGCGCCGCTCCGTAGCGACGCTGGCGGGGTGTTGTGGTGAGCCCTTCACGGAACATTTGGGCTCCCATCTCGGCTGTCGCTACCGCACGGTTGGTTCCGCGTCGCCATATGTATTCGAGTTCGATACCGAACCGGCGGTTCGTGTCTGGGGTGGCCAGTCCGCCTGTGGCGTCTGCGGTCATATAGTTGATGGGGCGGCGTTCGCCTCCCCGGAAGCGGGCCACCGCGTTTTCTACGGATCGGGTCATGTGCGTCTCAGCGACCGCGTCGCTTGCGACGTCGGCGACTACGACTGGGGTGTGTTCCGCTCCGAACGGTACGTCGGCGGCGAGGTCTGTTAGCGACAGACGCGACGGGTGGGGCTCTTCGCCGGGTCCGTCGCCTGTCGCCTGGGGAATCGCGGTGAGGGCGTCGGCGATGTGTGCGCAGTCGGGGCCCCCGCCGCAGTCGCATTCCAACTGCCACGCTACTGGGGCTGCCCCTTCGTCGGGGGGGAGCCACACTTGCCCGTTCACCTGCGACCCGCTCCACCCAGCGGCGTGACCGATACCCGTTCTACTGCTGCCCGTTCCCCCACCGACCTGTCCCCCGCCGGGCGAGTTGGCCGTGACCGTCACGGCAGGTCCGTGCATTTCAGTTAACGCTGCGGCGAGTCCGCCTGTCGCCGCGGTGACAACATCCGCGTCTGATCTGACCGGTCCGGGCCGCATCCTCACCGTCCGCCGTGACCTGCGGTCCCGTTTCGTCATATCAGTCCCCTTCTCATGTCCCGTCCGTGAACCCCATCGTCTCCGCGGCCGCCTCCGCGGCGGTGGAGACGCCCCCGAACGCTGCTTCTGCGTAGCCGCCGAACCCGTTGACCCACAGCCCGGCCGCTACCGCCACCCAACAGGCGGCGGCTACCAAATGTTCGCCCCCGGAGCCGGTACGGAACAGACGCGCCGACCAGCGGCGGCTACTGAACGGGGCTAGGAAGGGCACACCGGAGGGCGTGAACCAGTCCCCCACGATGTGGACCATGACCCCTAACGCCACAAGCGGCGGCAGCCACACGGAGGGCGACACATGCCATATCCACCAGCCCGCCACGGCGGCGACCGCGACCGCGACCAGCGGCGACGCCCTCAACCCGAACGAGGGTGCTAGGAGACTGAACCCGACCGCGGCGAGGAACGCCGCGAACACCGACGCGGAAGCCCGCCCCGCGTCGGCTGGGACGGCCTGCCAGTACTGCAACGCCCACAACACCCCAGAGAGAAGCGCCGCGAAGACGGCAGTGTGGGTGCCTTGTCGGTGGCCGCCAGCCGCGGACGCTGTGGCACGGCCCACAATGCGGGACAACAGCCCGAACTGGCGGGCGGGCTGAGCGTCGGGATGGTCCACGTCGGGGAGCACCCCCGCACCGGCGGCGAGCATCGCTGACCCTACGAGCGTGACGGGACTGTCGATCCCGAGAAGGGGAGGTGAGGCCCACACCCACACCGCGGCGGCGGACACGGCGTGGCTGCGTCCCATCATCGTGTCTGCCCCCCGCTTATCTTGGCTGTTTGTAGTCCCAGGGGCGGCGGAGGAAACTGTCGGCGAGGAGCCCGGCTTCGACGATGCGGTCTTGGTCGGTTCCGGGTCCGCTGAGCGCTTCGATCATGTCGGCAACTACCTGTTCGGGGGTGGGATCACTGGTGTCTTTCGCCATGTAGCGGCTCCCTAAATTGGTGGCCCCAATGATATCACCGCAGCTGCGTTCATAGCAGCCCTCTTCATCTCATCACGCGGCGTACTGTACTTGGCTTGTACGAATCTGGGCACCGTACGCGGGGTCGATGGTGATCCGGTCGCCCGGCTTGATGGTGGTGGCCATCGGGGGGTGCTCCTTGGTTAGGTCGTCACGGACCTGTCTATCTCCCTCCAGTCCGGGTAGTGGGCGTCGAGCAGTTGTCGGCTATCCAGTCCTAGCCCCCGCCGTAGCGCTCCGACTCGAAGGCCGCGGACGATGTGACACGACGACACTGTTACGGCAGCGTTGCGGCTGTGTTCCGCCTGCTCCTAGCCATCGTAGCGCCCTAAAGCAGTGGAACAGCGACCCTATGACGCCATAGGTACGGCGGTGCGGCGGCACTGTAGCGCCACCATCAGAGATCAGGCCGAAAGGCTTTGCGGGACATTCCGTCGTAGCCCTGTCCGACGCTCACGTCGATTTATGCGGCGATTCTGGCGGTTGCTACGGGAAAAGGTGCGGTCGGCGTGCCAGCGTGCCGTATTCGGCGGACCAGACACGCCTAGACCGATTCTGGTCCGTCGGTGAGGACGGTCTCGGCCTGGCTACGGGTGCTGACCCTGGCGTAGATCTCAGCGGCGGTCCCGTGGGGCGGTCATCGTTGGCCTCCGGCGGCCGGTACCAGGGCGGCAACGGTGTCGGCGAGGGTGCACCCGTCGAAACCCTGGTTCGGGGCGACCAGCTCGTCCAGGTACCGGTCGGGGACGTCGAGCCAGTCCTCCCTACTCCCCTCCTGGGGTATGACAGTGCCGACGCTGTTGAGCGTGCCGAACATTGCGACACCCGCTGGGGTGTGCTTAACAGCCCTGGCGACCCACCAGCCGGGGACGGTGCCGCGGCCGTCGGCGACGTCAACGTCGGCGGGCCCGAACAGATAGTCGGCCTCGGCGGTCGAGATAGTCGGGATGGTCATAGGTCTGCTCCTTTCGGGGACTATTGGTCGGCGGCTATCCGAGCCAGGCGGCGGGCAACGGTGGCAGCCAAGCCGCCCAGCCGCCGGAACTCGCCTCCATCGCCCGGATGGGCCATGTGCACCCACTCGGTCGAGTAGTAGCGGGCGTCGGATAGCCCCTCGGCGATCTGCGCGTCGGTCATGGCCAGGGTGACCATCCTGCCAGATGGCGACCGCCGAATCTCGGTACCGATGTCAAGGTCGCGGGATCGGGCGTCGTCCACCCAGATCGCCGACAGGGTCACGTTGGTGGTCAAGGGCTGCTCCTTGGTCGGGTTAGGTGGTCATGGTCGTCGGCGAACGCTCCGACACGTTGGGCGAGTCGGCGGTATCGGTCGGGTAGGTCTGCGAGTGTGAGGGTGATTTCGGGCACCTCCGGGCTGGGTGGTGCGGTCTGGGTGGTGTTTCGATGCTGGTCAGGGTCGGCGATCTCCGTCGGAGACGGGGTTGATGGCCTGCTGCGTCCAGCGGCGGACTGCTCTGGCCGCCAGCCGGTGGCCTGCTGGGCCTGGTTGTCGGTGTGGGTTGGCGGTTCGGTGAGGTTGTGGTCGGCGCGGTGCCGTTTCCAGCGGAGGTCGCCGTGGAACGGGTTCCGATGCGGACCGTGGGGCAGGTTTTCGTAGCAGCGGGAAACGTATTTGGTCAGCCCGGCCGGGGAGCGGACGGGGTATCCGTCCCTGATGAGGGCATCGACGTAGCTGGCGGCACGCTCAATGTTGGTGCCGCTAGCGCCCGACTTGAGGCGGCTAGCGTCCAGTCCCCGACCTTCAGCTGGTTTTTCTTCTAATTCCCCTGAGAGGTCGCGCGCGCGGGTCTTAACCGTACCCTTAGCTTGGGTAGTAATTAGAGTTACAGGCTGGCAATTCGTAGAACGCGCGCGCCTACCGAGCGCCTGGTGAGCGGCCATCCGCTGGCGGCGTAAGGGCCTCTGGTGAGAGCATGGGGACACGGTTCCGTGGCGGGAATGCTGCAGGCAGCGTTGGCAGGATCTGCGATGCTGGTCTTCGACGACGCCTGCCAGCCTGCCGTACATGTGGGGAGCCGTTTGCCACCATCCGCTAGCCCACGATGACACGTTGTCGGCGAGCCAGCCCTCACGTCGGAGGAACGCTTCGAGCCGCTGCGCGTTGCGGGTGCTGCTGCGTCGCCGCCCGGTCCTGGTGGCATACCAGCAGGAGTAGGAGGCGGCTAGGCGGAGGATGGTGCGGTGACGTCGGGACGAGTCGTGCCACATGCCGGTAGCGTCAACTTCGGCGGCGAAGGCGTAATCGGCCATTGTTCTGGGCAGCAGCGCCCATTCGCCTTCGTGGGGGGTTACGGGTTCGTAGAGGCTGGCCATTCCGTTCTGTTGGTCGTGGACGACGATGTGTCCGTCGGCGGCGAGTCTGCGGAGCGCCCGAAGTGTGGAACCGCGGTCGGCGCGTACGCGGTCGGCTATCTGGGCAGCCGAGTACCTCTCGGTCTGGTGTCCTTCGCCGTGCCACATGGCGAATAGGAGTACTAGGAGGTTGAATGGGAGGGGTGGCAGGTCGAGCCAGTCTTGGTACACGCGGACCATCGCGGAGCGGTGGCTGCGGGTTGCTGCGACCTCCCCGATGAGGGATGTGAGGTCGGGGGCGTCGGCCGGTACCGTTGCGGCGGGACCGTGCGAGCGACGCATGAGCGCTACCTACTCGAACGGACCGGTCTACTCGCCTACTCCCCTATCTGACCCCTAGCGGCGGATTGGATGGCGACACTGATGTCGGGAGGTGCGGTATCAGGTGATGTGCCTGGAGGGGGGTTTTCATGGTATTTCTGTTCTGATACTGGAGAAGGACGCTTATCCCTTGGTCCAGAGTATCTTGCTGGTTGTTAGTGGTCACACTTTAGGCGACCGGCGGGGCGCAATGCAAGCATTTAGGGTTGTGGTGAGGCCTGCCAGGTTGAATGCTGGCCATATTGGGTGGCGGAAGACGGCGCGCACCTCAACGCGCAGGGGGGGTGCGTACCACCCGGAGCTCAGCCAGTGCGCCGAACTTCTGGGACGCCTTTGACGGCCAGCCGCCCACCATCTGGCCCCTCCCCGGGTTGGTGGAGCCTGGCGGGCGAAGCGAAGCGGGGGAAGCTGGCGGCGCGAGGGGGCTGCAGTCTCTGCGGTGCGCTTAAGCGTCCCGGGATAGCGAACGACCCGAGGGGAACAGAATCACCATGAAACAAAACCCTCGGGTCGCTCTATGACGAATCGGGCTGTTAGGCACTGACTCGCCGGGATAAGCACTGACCGGATATTCGAGCCCTCCGGACGGGGCGCTTATGACTTCATAGTACCACACCGAAACGGGAAACACAATCGCTAATCGCGAAGGCGGATACCGGTAAGCCCGAATCCGCTGCGGATACCGCCCAAATGGGCCGCTATTTTACGTCCACGGTCCGCTGGGTTCGGCGTGAGCAGGATAGTACTGGGCGCGGGGGTAGTGATTCGTTTCCCCAGAGGGCTCGTGTATGGGGGGTACAGGGGGTGTATTCCGTCCCATTCTTGTCCTTACGTCGTCCTGTCCGGTTGTTAACATGCGTGCGCGTAACGCCAGGTAGGTAGACATATTAGGGTCGTGTTGGCTGGCTGCTTTGGGGGGTTGCCGATGGCGGGTTCGGCAGGGAAGCAGGGGACAACTCCGCAAGTGGTCTCTCCCGCCCAACAGCAGCAGCCCCCCTGCCTATAACTTGCGCGGGTTTCCGGGCTCGGTGGGCACGTCGGGCGTTTTTCTCGGTCTGGCGGGTTTTGTCAGGCGGACACACGGCAGCGGCAACGCAGCGCCCTAGTAGCGCCCTAGTAGCGGCGTAGCGTGTGCGGGGGGCGGCATCGACGGTGCCGTTGGTGTCGGGTAGAGCGGGCCTTGCCTCAACCTGCCCTACCCGACTTCCTCTCAGGGCGTTTGCTGGGCGGGACGGGTACTTCCGGGACCCGCCCTGCCCTTACCCGTCAAGAACCCCGGCGTGCACGATCCAGTGCTTCGCACATGTTGCAGTGGCAACCTTCGGGACCGTCCTGGCAGCCGCACTGGCATGGACCCCAATCTCCGAAGCATGTGGTGCCGAGCGGACATGACCCGTCGGGTCTCGGTTCCGTGGTGGCGCAGTCTTCGATCCAGTCGACCGCGGTTATAGCGAAGTGGTATTCGTACTCGAAGGCTTCGAGCCCGGCCACGTCCCGTTTCGCGTCGAGCGCCACGATCTGGGATTCGTACCCCTCAGCGGTGTCGTACCATCCGACGTTGTTCTGGCATTCGCTGCAGGCATCTTGGGGGGGGGGGGGGGGGGGGAACTCATCCGACGGGTCCTTTCAGAGCGAAGGGTGCCGATGGCTATCATAGGCCGCCAGACGTGACGGGTAGGGCTGGGGGACTGTGAAACGGCGTGCAAGTTTGCTCTTATGAGCGTTCCGGGCTGGGTTTTCGCCGCTGCTGGGGCTGTGCTCGCGGTCACGGGGGCAGCCATCTTCGTGATTGGGTTGGGGGACTCCCCCGACCCTGCCGTCCCCGAACCCCCAGCGCCGACGGTCACAACCACGGTCCCTGCGGTCCCCGTCCGCCCAGTTGCTGAAGCTATCCCCCAGGTGCCTGTCACTGGGGCGGTGGCCCATGTCCTCGCCGCGGTGCCTGACCGCGCGGCGCAGCATCTGTGGGCCGCCTATACGCCTTGGGCGGACCCCGACCCCGATAGCGTGTTGGATGTCGAAGAGGCAGTCGGCGGCCTCCGTGAGGCTGCGGGGGCCGCGCAGTGGCTGGCCCTGTTGGCACGTTCTCTCACCCACCCAGACGAAGACGCCGCACCCAGCGACATGGCGCTCAAAACGGGCCTGGTGTCCTCGTCGGCGGGCATGGTCGCCGCGGCGTCGGCGACGGTTGACTCGTTCGTGGCGGGACGGAGCGACGACATGGGGACGCACATGGGCGATTTCCGCCGCGCCGCTGGGGAAACACGGGACCTCATCGGCGAGCTGGTAGACGCCGGTTACCGCCTTCCTGCGGGGTGGCGGTCGGGGCTGCCCGACTGTTGCTCGCCTGTCGTGTCGGACCGGGAGGCGGGCGCGGCGCTGACCGCGGTGTGGGTCCGCGAACATCTCATCGACCGGGCCGGCCGGATCCAGATCAGCGGCGGGGGCAGCGACTGGGCGGCAGCGGAATGGGGCAGGGCAGAAACGGCGGCGGCGGGGATGCTGATAACCGCGGCGGCCAGCCACGGAACCGACCAGCGGCTGCTCCTCCAGTCGGTGGCCGACACGGCTAGGAGCCTCGCGGCTGGGCGGGGAGACACCGAACAGTTCGCCGCGGCGGCGACAGCGCTGCTCGCCGCCGCCGTGCCCGCTCCCCCACCGACGACGCAGACCCCGGCCGACTGGAAACTTCCCGTCACCGTCGCCGATGTGGCGGCTGTCACCGCCGCTGTCACCGCAGCCGAGCGCGAGTGGGCAGCAAGCGGCGAACCCGTCGCCCAGGTCGCTGCCGCCGCGGTGGAAACCCTGAGCGGGATGATCGCCAGCTTGTCAGCATGGGACACCGACGACGCGTCGGCGGCGATACGGGCGATGCGGGCCGCCACCGTCGGGGTGTCCCTCATCGAAGAGGGCGGCAGCTTCCTGGACGGCTTGGAAAGGTTCGTCCGTTTCCGAACGGCGGCCGCCGCCGCGTCGGCGGCGCTTGGCGCTGTAGACCAGGAGACAGCACGGACGGTCAGATGGGCAGCCGCGGCGGCGGTGCTGGCGGACACGCCCACAGCTGACACTGCCGCTCCCCCACCCCCCGACGGTCTTGCCGCCCGCTTCGGCAGCTCGGATCCCCCAGCGGACGGATGCGACACCGCCGCAGCGTTCCTGTCTGCGGTGTCGCTGGTACCTGTGGCATGCCCCCCGACGGGCAACGGTAAGTGGCTGTCACCGTTCGACGGCGCTGCGGTGTCCGGGTCTGTGACCGTGGCACACGTAGTGCCACTGCCTGTCGTGTGGGCGTCGGGCGGACACGAATGGGACGACGACACATGGCGGCGTCACATCAGGGACACCGCCGGGTTGGCGGTGACGTCACACGAATCGGCTACCGCCCGCAGCGGACGCAGCATCGAAGCGTGGCACCCGGAGGGCGGCGGGTTGTGCTGGTACGCGGCACGGTGGCTAGCAGTCAAGGCACGCTGGGGCCTGTCCGTGACCGAACCAGAGCGGGGGTTCCTACGGTCGGTGCTAGCGGGGGAGTGCGAGGGGCTGCTGACAGCGGCCCGGCCGCGGCCCTCCACCGCCTGACCTGCGCCACACCACAGGCGGGCCTATGCCGTACCAACGCCGCAGTGCGGTACCGCATGCCACATCTAACTATGCCGGGCCACCAGCTCACCTATGCCGCCACACTAGCGGGCCTATGCCGTGCACCGTGCTACCACAACCTGGGTGTGTCAAGGTCCGGATCGGCGAGCGTCCCAGCTGGCCCAGGCCCCAGATCAGACCACCACACGTCACGGTCGGGCATGACCACCCTCCCCAACTCCCGTCCATCCACCAGGACGCGGTACGGACGCTCATCGCACCACCGCTGCGACGGCAGCAACCGCAACTCGATCAACCCCCGCTCGTTGGCCCAAGCCAACACTGGACGGGCGGGCACCCACATCGACCGCGCCCGCGGCCCCATCAGGGGCGGCGTGTCATAGGCAACCGCAACACCCCCCGGCCGTACAACGGTTCGGAGAACACGGCACCGCAACTGAGCATGCGCGACGCCGTGTTCTGCCTGACGTACGTCCACCAGACCGACATCCCGCGCCCTGTTGTACGTCCAAGGCCCACCCCGTGTCAGGGGGTACCCACCGCCGTTGAGCGCCTCCGCGACCCCACTCCAGGAGAGCCCACGGTTCCTAAGCCATCTGATGGCAAACAGGACAGCGGAGTGGTGCTGGCGTTGCCTTACGCGGTACGGTGTAACATCGGCGCTGGGCTCGGAGAGGTGATCGCCCCCAACGCATAGTCCCGCTCCGCTGCTGGCCGCGGCTCGGGCGGCGACACCACGTTGGTCTGCGTCGATGTAGGGGAGGAGCAGCCAGCCTCCCTGCCGTGCGATGGCGAGTGCCTGGTGCCAGCCGCTGCGTTCCAGGACGGGGACTGCGGGGGGAGCGGTGTCGGCGATGTGGGTCACAGCCTGGGGGTGCCCGCATCGGGCAGCGCGGGCGTGGAGTTGCGCTGCAGCCAACTTGTCCGCCGTGACCACAGCCGTCACTTCGGGTCCTTCGCGGCTGGGGGAGGGGGGCATGGCCTCAGACACCCGGAGGCTCAGAGCCGCTAACCAGCCCGCCCGTTCCGACCAGGACCCGCCTGATACTCACGAGCCAATCGGTACAACCGCTCCCTCGAAGAGCCCAACTCTCGGGCGATGCGCCGTATCTGCCCGTAACGGTCGGGCATCTCCACCCGGAGAAGCCGGTCGATGCCCTCAGCGGCCTGGCCGCGCAGGACCCGAGCCCGCTCCGCGAGGAGGTCAGCCTCGGCAAGGCTCCGCACAATCTGGTCAGCCAACCCCTCGGCGTACTCCGCGTCCATGTCTACCCCGATTCTCGGCAAGCGGCCAAGCCGGACCCGACCAGACCGGACATCAGGTCGGCAACGATCCGGGCCTGGTCCGCCGCGTACTTGAGACGCTCCGCCGTCTCACCGCTCCGCGAGTGATAGTCAGCGGCACGAACAGCGAGACGCCCGAGAGGGTCGGCGAGCCGTCGGGCGGCCAAAGCATGCGGGCGGATATCCAGTTCAGATGGCACGGCGGCGGCGGCGGTCATTGTCTGCTCCCCAGAGGTCCGACTATCAACATCCCGTCGTAGTATACGGAAAACGCGGGACAAAGAACACGCCCATTTCAAGCCCGAACGAAACCGCATAATCCCAGGTCAGCCGTTCGACTCGCTAGCGGCGGGGGGCTGGCTGGCCGGGGGCGTGTTAGCCCGGAGAAGGGCAGCGGAAGCAGGCAGCAGAAACAGGCAGCAGAAACAACCAGAAGCGCACACACCAGCGAAACAACAGAAGGGAGGCGGTCTGGGGGGGGGGGGGTGTGATGTGACGTCCCCCTCTGTGGGGGTGTTTGGGGTCGGCGTGGTGGGGGAGCGGTGCTGGTAGGGGGGTGTGATGTGACGTCCCCCTGGGGTGGGGCGGCGGTAGGTCGGCGTGGGGTGGTCGGTGCTGGGGTGGTTGCTGGGCAGTGGGGTGGTCGGTGTTGGGGGGTGGTGCGGCAGTGGGGTGGCAGTAAGGCGGCGTCGGTGGGGGTGGGCAGCGGCGGGGTGTGGGAGTTGGTGCACGTCGTCGGGAACGGTGCCGTCCGCGGCGCTCTGGGACGAAGCGGCCTAGAGTGGGCGGCCCCCGTGAGAGGGTGTCTGATGGAGGCCAAGCTGAAGCATCTGGAGCTGGTCCAGGGTGTCGTCAGCCGTATGGCGTTTAACTCCTTCATGTTGAAGGGCTGGACTGTCGTCCTTGTGTCGGCGGTGCTGGTTCTGGAGGGTGGCAGCCGCTGGGCGCTGGTCGGCCTGGTTCCCACGTTGGTGTTCTGGGGACTGGACGGCTATTTCCTACGCCAAGAACGCCTCTACCGTGCCCTATACGATCATGTGAGGCTATTAGAACCGGACAAGATAGATTTCTCGATGAGTACAAGCCCCTTTAAGGGACCCGGACTGACTTGGACGTCCTCAGCCTTTTCGGTGACGCTTCTCTTGTTCTACATGGCTATCGCCGTAGGAATTGCCCTCGCTGGACTGCTAGGCGGCGGCCACGTCGGATAGTCAGTCTGAGAGCGTGGCTACGTCGTCACGTCAGCGTGTATTGGGCGCATCACTCGGCTGCCGCAGGCGCATTGTCCGGGACCGGTCCTGGCTTGCAGTCGGAACCGTCGTTGGTGGGTATTTGCCGCTTGGCGACGCGGGTCTGCTCTATTGAGGCGTCCACGAATAGTTCCTTTCAGCGGGTCCGCCGCTCTGGGGTGGGGCGGCGTGTCCAGCGTCTATGGGCGGGTCGGTGTCTCGGCAGGCGGGGCAGGTGACGTCGTCGGGGTCGCGGGTGCCTTGCGCTTGTGCCCAGACGCCGCATTCGGCCGTTCGGTAGACGTCGGGCTTCCAGTAGTGGACGGCGGCGGTCATTGTGTCTCCTAGCTGTCGGCAGCGGCGAAGCGGTCCGCTCGGGCTGTGTAGCAGTCGGCGAGTTCAGCGGCCCGGTCCCGCTTCGGTGTTCATCCTCATGCCGAGTTCCATATGGCGCGTGCGGTGCGCCCTGATTATAGCGGTACCTCGCCACAGGTGCGGCAGCGGTACGACACGGCTACGGCAGGGACACGGCACAAGCACGGCAGCGTTACGGCTTGACAAACCCCCGGTGTTTGTGGTACGCTACCCGCACACGCCGGGTGAGGTTAGGAGCAAAACCGACTATGACCACACAACTAACCGTTGACCGCACACTGCTAGTCAAAGCCGCCGCAGCCGCCGCGAAAATGACCCCCAACACGGGACGTCCGATAACCTACAAGATCAGCCCCTCAGGCATGTCAGTCCGCGCCGCGTTCAGAGTCGGCGGACGCTCCCACGCACTCGTCGACACCGTATTCGGTGACCAACCGAACGGTGACGGGCTGACCGTAACGTTGGACAACTCGCGCATCGTCCACGGACTCGCCCGACGGCTACCGTCACCAACCGTCGGCGTCGCAGTCGACCAGGTAGACGGCGGCGACCGTATCCTGCTCTCCGACGCGGCTGTCGGAGCCTCCTACTGGCTACACGGATGGAACGGCCGCCCCGCCCGCTACGGCGATGTGTGCCCCACCACCGTCGACGCCCCCCAAGCCGATTACAGCCTCACCGTGTCAGCCGCAGAACTGCGCGCAGCCCTAAACATGTGCGCCGTCGCAGGGCACCTGCTCCCCTCCCGCCACGCCGACCTGCGGGTCCTTGTTCGCCCCACCGCCGATGGGGGCATAACCCTCATCTCCGGGCAGAAAGGCATCGCCCACTACCAAATCGACGGTGCCGGAACTGCGGACAGCGAGGCGGTAGTAACAGCCAAAGCAGCGAAGCTGCTACTAGGACTCCTACGCGGATCGTCAGGCGAAGCCGCCGTCGGCCTGACCGCCGACGGTGTCGCCGTCCGAGTGGACGGACGCAGCGTGTGGCTACCAGCGGCACGGCCAACAGGAATAACGTCCGGGTTCCTGGAGGGGATAGACGGGGCTGTCAGCTGGGCCAACGCCGCCGACCAGCTCGGAACCCTCCCACGCCCCAAGCTCCACAAGGCGCTGGTGTCGGTCTGTGTCGGACTCACAGCCAGCCGCGACGAGCCCGTAACGGTCGCTGTCACAGACGGGCAGCTCACGTTAGACCGCCAAGGGACCGTGGCAGCCTCCGTACCCTTCGACGGGCCCGCCCCCCAAGACCAGCAGCTCGGCGACTACTCCCCGATGAGGCTCAAAAAGATGGTACGGGCACTGACAGGAACAACCCTACGCATAGCCGCCAGCCCCCCAGAAGGCTACGCGCTCGTCGTCCTAGGCCAGGAAGACGGAAACAAATGGTCGGCAGCCTTCGGTCGCGAAACGGGCACACGCGGCCAGGCCGCAGCATGACCGCCGCCCCCAGTACCGCCCGCCCAGGAAGAGGTCTTGAACCGTGCGGCACCCACGCCGCCTACCTCCGTCACCTACGCCACGGGAGTTGACATGAGCCGCTACGGATCGGCTACCCGACACCGCCGAGACGCTCACCGCCGCCGGAAAGCCCTCCGAGCCGCCGACATGGAGAACGCGCCACGTCAGCGAGCCGACCTACTCGCATTAGCCGACACACTTGACCGCAGCTAGAGAGGATCACCATCGTGAAGCGGCGTAGCGAGAACAGTATGGCCGCCCGCCAGATCGCCGCCACCGACCGCAAACTGAACCTAGACCAACGGGCGCTGCTGATGAAACGGAGCTTGGGGGCGGCCCAGTTCGAGTGCCGCCGGTTGGGGTTCGGGACCCTGGAGCGGTATCTGCGGATGGCAGCCCAAGAGCTGGACGCGATCCTGGATAGCGAGCCGACTACCTACGCCACCAAGCCGACTACCTCCGAGAAGAATCGCCGTATCACCCGCCGACCGAGAGGATGACCATGACCGCCCGCACCACCCTGCCGAACTCGACCACCGCCCGCACGGTCTCGTTTCTCGCCGCCCGGCAGCTAGCCGACCGCCACCTCCGCCGCGGGGAGAGACCATGCCAGGAGAGCTGAGCGCTACCAGTAACACGCTGGGTAGCGAAACCCCACCCGACAGAGTGGGCTCTGGCGAGCTAGAAGGGACCACCAAATGACCTCCTGTGAAGTACCCCATTGTGGGAAAATGGCCACCTGGCTGATAGAGCACATCCTGGCCGAACTCACCTACCTTGTCTGCTCCGACCACGGCCCCTACCATGAATTAACCGCCCTCATCGAGGCGACACGCCCGGATAGAGAGGACCCCCGATGACCACTAGACCGTCCGAGAAGGAACCCGCCAACCCCATGCAGGAGGAACTGGACCGGGCGGAGGTACGGGAAGCCTGGGACCGCCCGGTGTCAGCCGAGGAGCTCGCAGACGCCGACGCCGACCCGCTCTTCGCACCCATCCTCAGCAGACTCCAAGCAGCACGCCGATAACCGACAAGACCATGACCAGCATCCGAATGACGATGACCGCCAAGGAGGTCAGGACCGCCGTCGTGGATGTGCTGGACGGCGCAGAGCGTGACCGACCACTGGAGGCGCGGCTCTTCGACTGGTTGGAGGCTGATCCTCTGATTGTGATGGGTGGTGTGTCCTCCCGGGAACAGGCCTTGTTGCCGTCGATGCGGAAGGCGCCTGCGGTCTGGGTGGTGTCCACCGCGGCGAATAAACCCCCAGCGGAAGACGGTGACCGTCGCCAGTAAACGTGCGCACAATGCCCCACAATCGGCGGGAACCCGACTTGCGGGCAATCTCTTAGGGATCCCGCCCAACCTGCCCCAAACAGGCGAATACGGGCTAATGCGGGGAATCTGCGGCTGGCCGCGGGCGTCGTGGAGTATCAGGGATGCTGCCACCGCGGATTTATCTAAACCCATTTTATCTAACTGGAGTTAGATAAATTGACACCTAGGGCAGGGGAGAGGCAGGAGAAAGGCAGCCTCACGGCAGTGGTACGGCGTGACACCGGCCTATTGGACTGTGGCCTATGCGGCAGGGGGCCAGGACACCTCAAGCGCCAGTTCGGTCCGTATCGCCTCCACGGAGAACACGAACAGGCAGCCAGCTCGCCCCAGGTAATCCATGACGTCGCCGATTTGTTCTCCCGCCGCGGCGAAGGGCACGAGTGTCCCGTCGCTAACCGCGTACCATTCGTGCTGGTGGTACGGGCCGTCTCGCTGAGCGCGGGTGATGTGACGTATCACCCGCCGTATCTTGCCCAGGGTGAGACCAGCGTCGCTGAGCCGCGCGGCGACCTTGAGTCGCACAAGATCACCGAAGGTGTACTGGCGGTTCCCGCCGCGTCCCGCGGTACTCGTCGCTGACGCTGTCACGACAGCGGTGCGGTCCCAGTAGTCGATCTGGCGGTAGGTGATACCCGCGATCTGGGCGGCTTCGGTAGCCGAGTAGCTGGGGGCGGGCGCGATGCTTATGGGCAGCTCCGGTTGACAGCCTGATTCTCTGGTATGAGCGCAAGCGTCTGGACAGTTAGCCATCTTGGGGGCTTACGCGTCGCCTAGCAGGTAGCGGGTCAGAAGGTCGCGGACTACGCCAGCGAACGACTGGCCGGTCCGTTCCGCCAACGTGTCCAACATTTCCCCCTGCGACACGGATAGGTGGAACTGGATTCTGCGGCTGCCTTCCCCGAGACGCCGGGGCCGCCACCGCGCGGGTCCCCACGCCGCCGCCGCGGCCGAAGCCGAATGGTCGGCGAGGTCTTTGTGGTGCGTGAGGTACGCGGATGCCAGCACCGCCGAATACGACCGGTTGATCCTGTCCGACTCGGCGCGGAGGGCCTGGTACAGGTCTGCTCCCATCCGTACCGTGTACTGAGCGGTTTCCCCGCTCGACGTGCGGGTCCGGTTGCTGCCACGAACACGGGAGGCGGGTGGGGGAGCGTCCGCTGCGGGTTCGGGCGTCCGGCGGCGGGTGTTAGGCGGCGGAGGCACGGCCGGCGCGTACGGCACACCGCCAGTGTCCGAAACCTTTTTCCTGCTCACAGTAGTGTCCTTTCTTGGTGGCTCATAGGTCTGCTCCCTGCTGGTCGGCGAAGTCGGTGAGGACCTCAGCGGCGAGAGACTGATACTCGGCGGCGAGAGCGACGGACGCTCCGCTCCAACGCCACCCGAGCGGGTTCCGGGTGGCGTCCCGCTCCTCAGCGGCGGCGTCCGCGTACGCGAAGATGTCAAGGCCGTAGTAGCGGAGGTCGGTGGCGACCCGGGGCACGGACCGCAGGACGGTCTGGTAGACACGGGCGGCGACTTGCGGCGCTTCGTACAGTTCCCGGATGCGTCGCCGCTGCTTCGTGGCGTTTGCTGGGAACCCGATCAGGACGACACCGAGAACGAAAGCGGCCCGGCCGCTGCTGCTCTGATGCTGCAGGGCCGCCTGGAGCTGCTGGAACGTGTGGAGTGTGCCTATGTCCGCGTCGGCGGGGGCCAACAGGTAGGGGACCGCGTGTATGAGCGCGTCCCGGAACCCGTACGCGGTGGACGGCGTGTCCACGAGCACCAGGTCGGCGTCGGCGGCTAGGCCCCCAAGAGCCGCGACGAGATGCCGTTCGTCGCGGTCGCCGTGGATCAACTCGGCGAGCATCGGGTCGTTGTACTGTCCGCCGCACACGACCGACAGGCCACGGTCGGTGTCCACGACTGTGGGCTCAGAAAGCGGCTGCCCGCCGACGACAGCCGCGGCGAGGGCCTCTCCGTGGTCGGACTCCGCGACGTACCCGAGTCCTTGCGCGAGGTTGCCTGTCGAGTCCAAGTCCACGACGAGGGTTTTCCACCCAGCGCGCGCCGCGGCGCATGCGAGCTGGGTGACGAGCGACGTCTTCCCCGAGCCGCCCTTGCGGTTGTAGACAGCGATGGCGTTGGAAAGCATCAGGGTGTCGCAGAACTATGGCACATAGGCGACATAGTAGCGGCAGGCATACACCGGTGTCAAGCAGTAGAACCGCAAGCGGTGCGCCAGCGAACGGGCAGTAATACCGCTAGCAGTGCGCCAGCGAAGCGCCCCACCAAAGGCTGCTAGCCCGTTGGGGTGAGTGCAGGCATCCCGTCATACCGGAGCCCGTCGAGCACACGGCCACCAGATTTTGGAGTAGGACCGCCCCACTGCTTAAAGAAGAACGCCACACCCCCAGCAGCGCACTGGTCGCGGAGGTCCAGCGCCCAGGACTCTCGCATCGGACGGGCACGGGGTCCGCTCTCACCCCCAACAATCAGCCAGTGGACGCCCGAAAGGTCCAGATCGGGTAGGGGCCCCAGGAGCGGTTCGGCGCTGACGAAGCGGACGGCGGCAGGGACCTTGCGGAGGTGGTTGACACGGAACGCGTACGAGCGGTTCTCGACGCTGACACCCATCCAAACGTTGCCGGGCCAGTCGAGTTCGGCAGCTAGGGCGGCGAGCCGTTGGGAGCGCTTAGTGAGGATCTGGTAGGTGTGGCGGGGAGTGTCGGACATCACCCCGAACACCCGCCGGATGAAGTCGAGCGGGACCTCCGGGTGGAACAGGTCGCTCATCGAGTCGACGAAAACAAGTTTCGGGGCCTTCCACCCGTACGGGGCCCCGAGGGTGTCGGGGTGGAGGGTCAGGCCGAAACCAGGGCCGCTGGTGCGGGGATCGCCGTTCCTCTGATATTTGGGCTGGCCCATCGCCTGGAGCCGTTTGGACAGGGCGAGCGCGTAACAGTTATCACAACCAGGGGACACCCGGTCGCATCCAGTGGTCGGATTCCAGGTCGTCTCAGTCCACTCAATGCCAGTTCGGTTACTCACGGCACACCTACCGTCGCTTGGGGAGCATCAGCTGGCGGGCGCAGAACAACGACACATAGACGCCATAGTAGCGGCAGGTATACACTGGTGTCGCGCAGTAATACCGCCAGCAGTGCGCCAGCGAACAGGCAACCGTCAACCCCAGGGCGCTATCCAGCTTTGGAGCCGTGAGGCGGCGATCCCTGCTGCTCCTCTAGGGCGTTGTGGTGTGCCCAGGTGCTCCTACAGGTCAGGCAGGTCGTCGCGGCAGCATCGCTGGTCCAATTCTGCTGCCTATACGGCCACCCCAGTGCCGCCCGGCCACATGATGTGACACCCGTTGCCCCAGAGTGGTAGTGGACTTCAGTCTCAGGGGTGGTCATTGATTTGCCTCCCCTTCAGGTCGGATCGTCAGTTGCGTCCTGCGCCAGGTCGTAGCGATCATCGGGGGCTTCCCTTCGTAGCGTGTCATGGGTTCTCCTGGGCGGCTGCGTCGTCGGGGGGCGCGGTCGCCGCTGGCGTGACAGCGGGCGGCGCGGTTGGCGCAGTCTCAGTCTCAAACTCGGATTCAGTCACGGTCGTCTCAAGAACGGCTGGCGCGATGGTGGCCGTAGGGTCCTCGCCGATCACAAGGTCCCCATCACCGATCAGCATCCCAACAGCGACCATCAACACGACTAGCCCGCCGATTACCAGCAGCACACAGCCGCAACCCTTCTTCACCGTCTGCGCGCTGTCGGTATTGGTGTGCGGGGAACCATTTGGTCAACACGATCAGCTGCCTCCCTGAGCATGGCGGCAGCCTTACGGCCACCCTCGCGTGGAGTGTCCGAGTCATGCCATGTCCGATCTGACCAACGAATAATCGACTCGCCGCCTATCTCCCAAAGGATGCGCTTCCACGCCTCCCGGACGGCCTTGCGGTTGCGTATTGCCTGTCTGGGGTTGCCCCATCTCAACGTGTCCTCGGAGTGTCCCGCAGCCATATACACAGCTCCCAGCACACAAACCTGGCCTTCTCCCGTGATATACGAATTGTGGGCTAGGCCCCGTTCTTCCACCAGATCGGCGGCCTGTTCCATTAGTTGCTCGGGTGTCATGATGGTCATCTCTCTTGGCTGTCTCCGGCTGGCGGGTCCAGGTACCAGCAGGCAGCGCGGGCCCTGCCTACCTTCTTCAGTCCCGCCTTCTTCATCGTTTCCACCGCCGTCTGGCGGCTCACGTCGAAGCGTTCGCGGACATCCCGGGACAGCAGAGGCTCAGGGTGGCGCTCCCGAGCCCAGTCGGTCAACTCAGCGACTCGGCGGTCCCGTACGAGTTGGCGCTGGCGCACCGAGCCAGGCGTCAACTCGAAACTCCCTTTGGGATACCACAGCCAGGTCTGTGCGTCGGCCTTGTAGATAGATTCGACGGGCGGATCCCCGTACATGGCAGCCCATTTCTCGCATGTGACTCGCCTGACGTTGGGGCTGCCAGTGGGGTGCATCCAGAACACCGCCGCCGCCTGCGCGAACATCTCCACGCGGGGGACGTCGGCGGCGGTGGGGATATCCGTGACGACGAGCACGGTCCGGTCAGGGACGATCTCCCACAACCGTTGGCTGATACCCGCCGCGGCGCTTTCGGGATCCGGGGGGGGGGGGGGGTGTGTTAGGGCGGGTCCAACGGTAGGGGCCGCGCACCCACGTGGGTCCACCACGAGCATTCCATGCTCTGGCACCGCCGCCGCGAAGCTGGCACCGTCTTGCGAGACGCAGTCCAGCAGCGCGACGTTTCCAGCAGCGCCGTAGTTGCCTAGATACCAGGCAGCCTGGTCGCCGAAGCGGCTGGAGTACGCCACAGGCCGCCGCCGCGACGCGCCTGCCGCCCACCATGCGGCGAGTTCCGCCTTCCCGACGCCCGGTTTGCCGCACAGGACCGCATGTTTGCGTTCGGGGAGGCCTGTCGGGTCGGTCGGTTGGGGCCGCAGCACCTTCCAACGCGTGGGGTATGATCCGTTGCGTGCAATGGTGCCCACCGTCCCTCCTCTAATGGTTAGGGAGCCTATCATATATCGCCTTGACGATAGTCGTAAAGGAGCTGACGATCCCGTGGTTTCTGGTGCGGCACGGGCGGATCGGCGGCCGGTGGCGAAGCGAACCTGGAGGGAGGGGAACCGACGGTGAGCTTCAACGCGACGGTGTCCGCGAGCGGCATCCGCGGCTGGCAAGTCCTCGAACAGGAACCGAACCGTTCTGGGACACACCACCACCTGTATGTGTGCAACGACCACGCCGAAGACTACTTCGACGAGTTCGCCATCCCCTGGGAGGGGGAAGAAGAGGACGACCCGAACTTTTCGGGACTGTACGCCCGGCCCCTAGGTATCGGCTTCGCTGACTACGAGTCCGACGATCCCCGGTTCTGTGAATACTCGGACGGTATGGACGTGGACGCCGCCGGGATGTGCGGGGAGCGTATCGACACGCCCGTCCACTAACCGGCTGGGGGGTTCAGGTTTGGGTGCCGTCGACCATCGGTGGTGGGATGTATACGCCGCTTTCGTAGCCTGGGCCTAGCCCTGGGCCTGATACCCATGCGGACTGGGACGGCAGCTTCGGGATGGTCCAGCAGGCGATTCCGTCCCCGTCGGGGTCTAGGCCGAGCGGGTCGTAGCCGGGGGTTGTCACATGTACGGGAGCGAACGGTAGGTGTTCGCAGCCGATGTTGGGGTCTATCCCGTAGCGGCCGGTCATCCACGCCTTCTGCGTGTTGGAGAAGTGGTGGACGCAGGGGACGTAGGCGGGGTGGCAGGGGAAGGACTGGACCGAGTAGGCGACGCCTTCGTAGAGGCGTGGCGGCGTGTAGGTGGTGAGCGTGGGCGGATGCGGTTCGGGTTCCGCCGCGTTGGGGTCGAGTTGGACGTCCGCTTGGCCTATCTGGTCTGCCAGCATCGACGTGTGTACTTGTTCGCAGCTGTCGAGCAGGCCGCGTAGGGCGTCGTGTTCGGCTTGGTCTACGGTGAGGCCCCATCTCCATTTGACGGTGATCCACGCCCCGGTGTACCAGCAGCGGGTTTCGGGGTTGAGTCGCGGTGTCCAGACGGACGGGTCGGACACTCCTTTGGCACGGTTGGATTGGGGGGTGACTACCGAGAGGGCGTCGGGGTAGGCAAGGTCGTTGGCGTAGGCGGCGCGGGTGGTGTCGTCCCAGGACCAGGCTCCGGAGATCCACGCTTCGGTGAGGGGGACCATGTGGTCGATGTCCATGTGCCATCCGTTGCCCGACGCGGCTGGCATAGCGAGCGGCGCGTCTGGGAGTTCTGTGCCTGGGAGCCAGTCGCCTGGGGTGGGCCCGTACCCTGAGTATGCGCCGATCCAGAGCCCGCCGCGGAGGACGCAGAGCGTCCAGGTCGGCTCCGCCGGGGCGAGCGACCCGACCGGTGGGGTGTCGCGGAAGTCGAATCGTCTGCTGCCTTCCCAGCGGATGGCGGCCCATTCGTCGGGGTCGCGGACGACGGTGGGGGAGCGGACGGCTTCTTCTATGAGGACTTCTTCGCGGGTGGTGCAGCCGTCCCCGTCGTGGTCTGCCCATATGAGCCCGAACTGGCGGGGGTTGGGGGCCCCGAAGCGGGTGATGCTGTATCCACCGAATGTGGTGGCAGGCCGGACGGTGAGCTGGTCTAGGAGCCGCTGGTAGGTGTCGGCGCTGGTGACGATGGGTGCGGGTCCGTCAGGGAGTGTTACGCCTAGCTTGTCGGGACCGCCGAGTCCCGGCACCGTATAGACAAGCTCGGCGGCAGGCTCGGGTTCGGGTTCGGCGGCGGTGTCGGCGGGTGAGGGTTCGGCAGTGTCCGCAGCGCTGGTCGGCTCAGGCATGCCTGCAGTGTCCGTGTCCACCCCAGCGGTGTCGGGTGTGACAGCGGGTTCGGGTTGGGCGACTGTTGCAGCCGTGCCAGCAGTAGTAGTTGTTGCGCTGTCCCCGCCGCAGGCGCACACCAGCATGAGGGCTGCCAGCACGAGCAGCGCCCGGGCGGCTGCGAACAATCTCCGGTGCATCAACCCCTCCCCTGAGGTAGCGTGTCTAGCGTACCACAAACAGGGTGCGGTGGGCAACCTCACACCCCTCACAGTACGGCTCCTGGACATCGACGGAGAGAGTAGCCGCTAGCTCCCGCTGCGGACATCCGCACCGCTAGGAATGGCGGCTACTATACGAACCGGCAAGGGTAAAGGGCGTTACGATGGCAGACACCGAACTCGCGTGGGCTGTCGTCGGCTCGCAGCCCATACACCCACAGACCGCCTAGCAAAAGCGGTACAGGCGCGCGCAGGAGGACGACGGAGCATGACACTTCCGAAAATGGACGCTGAGCAGAGAGCACGGGCATTAGAGAAGGCGGTTTTGACACGGCGCCGTCGTGCTGAGGTCAAGAGCTTGCTCAAGTCGGGGTCTCTGACGCTAAGCGACCTCTTTGACGGGGCCGATAGCGACCCGACCCTGGGTGGGATCAAGGTGACCGCAGCTCTCGCGTCGATGCCGAAGACAGGGAAGGTGACCGCTGCCCGGATCATGGACGAGTGCGGCATCTCCGAAAATAGGCGGGTTAGGGGACTCGGCCCGAAGCAGCGCGCCGCCCTCCTCAACCAGTTCAGCTGAACGCTGGGGGGTGGGTGGCCTCCTGGCAGAAGTTTGTTGTGCGCTACACCGGGGGTTAGCGCCCCCGGCGAGGGACTTGGGGAAGGCCCTCGCGCATATGTTTCTAGCGGCGTTCACGTCGGTATGTGCTAATGCGGCGGTGAGTCCTCTGGAGCGGTAGCGGGGATCGGCGATTCTGCCGGGTTCTTTGGCTAGGTGGTAGGCCCCCGCTCATATTGGGTGGGTTGAGCGGCTCGGAGACGCAATCGGCTAGGTCGGTTTCGATCTCTCCAGCGCGGGTCGGTCGGGGTTGGTCATGGTCTCATCCGCTCTAGCGGGCGGCTCCGGCCTGTACCCGGCCCTCTAAGCGGGTCTCGGTGACGGTGCTCATGCTGCTGGTTCCTCTCGGTCCGGGTCGGCGGTTACGGTCTCTCCGTCGAGATCGGCTCGGTCGGCGAGGCGATCCCACTCGGCGGCTCTCCGCTCGGCGAGTTCGGCTCTCCGGTCGGCGGCGGTAGCTGCGGCTCGGAGTCCGTCGGCTTGACGGCGGCGGGCCTCAGCAGCGTCCCGCCTCCGCCGCGATCCGCTACCAGCGGTGTTGCCGCTACCTCTCGGCATCGTTTCTAGAGGTCGGTGCGGCGTTCAGGGGGACGACTTGGACGTCGGTGGTCAACGACCGCAAGCTCATGACCGCTCCCAGCGGGCCTTCGACTCTGGTACGAAGACAGCCGCGCAGTGTGGGGTCTTCGGCGTCCTGGTTCGTGTCCAACGTGACTCGGAGCGGTTCGCCCGCGGCGAGGAGCTTCGCGACGAACTGGGATACCTGTTCGCGTGTGGGTTGCCACCGCGACGACGGTACGAGCGCGGCGACCGCGGTTCCGGGCCGTTCGGGGTGGCGGCGTTCGCGTGGGGGGCGGGCTCGGAGCAGTCGGGCTGCTAACGCGGTCAGATAGGCGGCTGCGGCGGCGACCCATGCGGCCACTAGCCACCGCATCAGCGGCGGTTCCTGCCGTCGGGGAGCTCACAAAAACGCAACGCGACTGTCGGTGTGCCTACACAGGCGGCTATCAGCAGCATCAGCGCTGTCGGCCAGCCCATATTATCGCTCCCTGATAGTCGCCCCTCTGTATTCCGGTTCACGCATACGGTGCGGACAGTATATGCCGTTTATGGTCTCGGTCGGGTGGGGGCGGCGTCTGCCACGGTACTAACCCTCTTAGAAAAGTGTCGGCTGAGGGACACGGCAAGCTGGTGAGAACATGACCATGTCTTCGCGGTCTCGCCGTCCGAGTGTCCTGACTCCCTGAAATGGGCTGGTCAGCGTTTCCCACCCGGCGGGGGCGGGGAAGTCTCCGTTGTGGCAGGCGTACGCGATTCGGTAGCGGTCGCCGTGTTCGACTGCCCATTCGTAGGAGTCGATGGCGGCCCGGTCCGGTCCTTCAGCGGCGTCGGACCTGTACAGGTCGGAGGAACGGGCGGATGTCAGATATGGGGGGTCTAGGAACACTGCCACCGATTTGGCGGTGCCTGTGGGTGTGTTAGCTAGGACGGTTGGGGTGACCGCCGCGGTCCAGTCGCAGTTCAGGACGACGACGCGGTTGAGCCGTTCGGCTAGGTCGCCGAACCAGTCGACCAGGGTACGGGCCGCGTGGGTTTGGGCTTGGACGCCTCTCGCGCCGTCCGCGCGGTCTGACACGTAGGGCCGTTTGTTGTGCACCGTGGTGGACTGGGCTTGGACGCGCCTCCCGCCCGGTCTGGTTGACACGGCAGGCTGTTTGTCGCTGACGGTGTGGCACCAGCCGCCGCCGATCCAGTTGCTGATACCCCACACCCACCATCCCGCCACCCGCGTGTCGTAATAGTCGGGGTCTTCGGACAGGCGGGTTCTGTGCTCGGCGAACCAGTCGACCAGCCATTTGTGTCTGGCGGTCAGGTCTTGGTGGATCGTCGGCCAGGTCGCCCAGCGGGCGACTTCTTCGGGGTCGCCGAAACGGATCGCGCGCCAGAAGTTGGATACCCCTCCGTCCAGGTCGCAGATCACTTCGCGGCGGCCTGTCAGCGCGGGTCTTGCTAGGAGCACGGCGGCTGAACCGCAGAACGGCTCCGCGTAGACGTCGGGCTGGCCGAATCGGTCCCACACCGCGGCCGCGAACCGTCGTTTCCCCCCGAAGTACGGGAACGGCGGTCTAAGACCCGCCGCGGACATCCAGTTCGCTGTGTGCGGGTGACCCAAAGGGCGTTTCGGTCACCGTTCGCGTCCCGCTTCGCGGCGGCCGCGTTGTCGCAGAGCGCGGATCCTCTCGGGATGGTCGAACCAGAGGCATCTGTCAAGGTCGCTACGGCACCACCTGTCGCATCCGTAGCAGAGGAACATCCATCCGGGTCCGGTGTCGGACGGGAACGACTTGCCGTCCTGTCCGCCGTCACCGCAGCAGCCGCACACTGTTTCGCTCACCACTCGAACCCCGCTCCGCGGTTTTCTTCGATAGCGAACGACGCGTAGTCCTTGTCCACCCAGCGGCAGTCGCTGTCCGGGTCGCAGTTGTCGCAGCATCCGTAGCAGAGGTGCAGCGGGTGCCCGTCGTTGGTGGTCACCGTTACTAGGCCTAGGGGCTGTCCGCCGTCGCCGCAGCAGCCGCACACCCGCGGCCTGTCGGTGTCCGTTGGCTGCTCCTTGGCGGTCATCGGCGGTCGTTCCCGAGCCAGGGCATCTTGATCCGACCGTCGCGGCGGAACTTGTCGCGGGCGGCGACGGACAGTTCCTGACCGCATCGGGCGCACGCGGCGACCGTCCCATCAACCCGCGGCTGTTTACGGTCGTAGGGGCATCGGCATATCGGCCGTCGGGCGGTGGTCATGGTTTCCCCCCAGCGGCTAGCCGGATTGTGGGGTTGGCGGCGCACAAGAACGGTCCCACAATTGTCCGCCCCTTTCCTCAACTGACAAGCGTGGGGCTAGTATACTGGTTGGCATAGTGCTGATTCTGTGTTTGCTGTGACGCGACCATGACGATCCCGCTCGCGTTCGGTCTTGTCTGCCACGCCGCCGCGTCTGTGATCCTGTCCCGCGACGACATCCGCACAGGCCACTTGCCGAACCGGAAGGTCGCCGTTTTGTCTTTGCTGCTCGTCGCCGCTGCGACGGCGGACCGCGCCCAGCCGCACGGGTGGGCGGCAACGTTCGGTCCCGCCGTGGGCCTGTTCGCCGTGTTCGCTGCCCTCCGCGGTGTCACTCGGGGCGGTCTGGGGATGGGCGACGTGAAAGTGTCGTTCCCGTGTGGGTTGCTGTGCGGCTGGGTGGCGGGATGGGGTGCGACGATGCCGTTCGTTGCGGGTATGGCGGCCGGTTCGGTCGCGGCCGCCGCGTTGACAGCGTGGCGGGCGATCCGTGGGGGGGAAGCGTCGTGGAAGGAAAGCTCGGTACCGTTCGGGCCGGTCCTGTTCTTCGCCACCTGGGTTGCTGTCCTGTGGGTGCTCGCCCCCAGGCTCCTGGGATAGAACGCTAAGGGGACCGCTGGTGGATCAGGTGCGTGTCCATAACAAACTGACCGCCTGGGCGGTCCGCGCCGACCCTGGCAAGAGGGGACTGGCGCAGCGGTTCGTCTGCGTTAAAGACGGCGGCATGGTCGTGTGGGGGATACCGCTTCGGGACACGATGCCCGCCGACGAAAGCGGAGACGCCGCCGCTGTCGTCGCAGCAGGCGCGGTGTGGGTGTCGGGGGGGATCGTCCCGATCCGCCGCGGCGACATCATCGAAGGGACCTGCATTCGGGTAACCCGACGGGAGATGGCACGAATATGGGAGACAGCGGAAGCGTTCCTGTTCGGAGCGGCCGGGTACGCCCCGACGGTATGGCAGGTCGCCCCCGGACGGCGATGGCTGTCCGTCCGCGAAGACCGCGAAGCGTCATGGGTGATGGCTGTCACCGACGACGCCGCCCTGTCAGGCCCCCTAGTCGCCGCAGGCGAAGACAGGTGGGTAGCGGTACGCGGCGGTGTGCGACCAGCACGACGAGCGAAGCTGCGCGCCACCGAAACCAGCGCCAACGTGACCTTGGGATGCCTACGCCGCGTGTCCGCAGAGTTCTTCCTCACCTGACCGGGCGGCATATGACCAGCAGCCCGGTCAGGCTGTGGATGCTCGACAGGGACCTGCGCGACGACCCAGCACGCGACCTGATGGTCCCGATCCTGCTCACCCAGACCCAGGTGGTGCGCCTCACCGGATATTTCACGGCAGGGTTCCTCGGGGCGACGCGCGCAGGATGGGACACGTTCGCGGTCCGCGGCGGCGTGATGCGGGTAGTGACCTCCGAACGGCTCGCCCGCCAAGACCGCGACTGCCTACACGCCGCCACCCCAGGGTCCATGCCCCGCAGCAGATTCGCGGCGGTCTGCAAAACCGGTGTGTCCAACGCGGAACTGCTCCGCGCCGCTGTCTCCGCAGGTGTCCTGGAGATTAAGACCGCCACACCACCGCGGCGGCGGACGGACCGGCTGATGCACGCCAAAATGGGAGCCGCCGTCGGCGGCGACACCGGGCCTGTGGTGTGGGTGGGATCCGCTAACGACACCTGGGTGGGCTGGACACAGAACTTCGAGTCGGTCATGTCGATACACGGAGAAGCGGCGGTCCCGTGGGCCCGTCAGGTGCTGGCAGTGTTCAACGACCTCTGGCACGACCGAGTACCCGGCTACTCCGTGGCAGACGCCGCCCCCACCCGACCGAGACCATAACGGCATATACTGTCCGCACCGTATGCGTGAAACGGAATACAGAGGGGCGACTATCAGGGAGCGATAATATGGGCTGGCCGACAGCGCTGATGCTGCTGATAGCCGCCTGTGTAGCGAACCCCACGATGAGTGTCGATACCCCCGCCGGGCTGGCAGCCATGACCACGGACGGCTTGTCGGACTTCGCGGCCGCTAACACTGCCGCCGCTAACACCGCGAGCGGTACTGGTGCCACATTCGCTAACACCGCCAGCGACACGGCTAGTGCCGCCGCCGCTGGTAGGGGAGGGGACCCGAACCCCCCACCGCCGGGCGGTCTGGTGGGATACGGTTCGTGTGACGGGTTCCTCAACCGGATCCGGACAGAAGCGCTGGAACGGGTCGGACCGTACGGACTCGACACGGGTGCCCCATACGGGTCAATCGGCGTACCCGACAGCGTCGACGTTGTCTGGGCGACGGATGCGGCTGAGAGTACCGCTACCACCGTCCGAGCAGCCCAAGAGAACACCGCCGCCGCCGTGGCGTACTCGGCGACCAACGTCCAAGAAGTCGGCGTGGACGAACCCGACATCATCAAAAGCGACGGGACCCGCATCCTCACCGTAACCAGCGGAACCCTCCACTACATCGACCTGTCGTCAGGCACCCCAGAGGTGGTAGCCGCACTCGACCCCTGGTCCGAACCGGACCAACCAGCAGCGGCGGCGGCGGGCGTGTTCGGGACTTCCCGCATGTTCCTCAGCGGCGACGCTGCCTTCCTGATAGGCGAAGGCTACAACCACGACAACCTGGGTGATGTCACCCGGGTTGTCCGAGTAGACCTGTCCGACCCCGCCGACCTGACTGTCACCAGCACGCTGACAGTCGAAGCCCGATATGTGGCAGCACGCCAGGTAGGAGAACAGATCACTCTGGTCCTCGCGTCGTCACCCCACGGGCGGGTCCCGTTCGTCTACCCCGCCTCCCGCCGGGCGGAAGCGAAAGCCGAAGCGGTCAACCGGGCGACCGTCACCGAATCGGCGGTCGGCGACTGGGTGCCCCGATATGAGCACCGCGGCGGCGGAACCCGAACCGCAGGCCTGTTCGTCGACTGCGGCTCCGCGTACGCGCCCGAACGGTTCGCAGGCTTCGACCTACTCTCCGTCGCGACGTTGAACACCGACGGCGAATGGGCACACCCCAACACCACGGTCGCGACTGTCATGTCGGGCGGCGACACCGTTTACGCGTCGGCCCAGAACCTGTACGTCGCTACCGTCCCTGACAGCCGCGACCGCTGGGTCGGTGAACCCTGGGTCGGTGTCCCCTGGCGTACCGAACCGTGGGCCGTCTGGGACACACCGCCAGTACGCGAACCCGCCGACAGCAGCACTCACATACACCAGTTCGGCATCGGCGGGCCCGCCGCCCACTACATGGCCAGCGGCGCAGTCGACGGGCATCTCATCGGCCAGTTCGCTATGTCCGAACACGGCAACCATCTGCGGGTCGCGTCCACCACCGGCGGCAGTCCGTGGGACCGGCGGGCCCCTACCAGTCAGGTGAGCCGCGTGGATGTCCTCACACGCGACGGTGACCAGCTGGTCACCGTCGGCTCCGTCGCAGGCCTAGGAAAAGGTGAACGCATCTATGCCGTCCGCTTCATAGGCGACATGGGCTATGTGGTCACCTTCAGGGAAACCGACCCGCTGTACACCGTCGACCTGTCCGACCCCACCGACCCGCAGACACTCGGAGAACTTAAAATCCCCGGCTACTCCGCCTACCTGCATCCCCTCAGCGACGGTCGGCTATTAGGAGTCGGCCAAGACGCCGACGACCAGGGCCGCACCCGGGGCACCCAGGCGTCAATCTTCGACGTGTCCGACCCCGCCGACCCGACCCGTGTCGCCCAGTTCACGCTGAAAGACGCCTACTCGGACGCGGAGTGGGACCACCACGCCTTCCTCTACTGGCCGCCCGACGAGATAGTGGTCATCCCTGTCAGCTGGTGGGAAGAACCCCGCCGCGGCGGCTGGGAACGCCGTGCGGGAGCGCTGGTCCTGTCGGCCAGCGGCAACCAGCTCGAACAGGTCGCGCTCATCGAACACGAACCCCACAGCGGCGGCGGGGGCGGCTGGGTGTCGTCGATATTGCGCTCTCTGGTCGTAGACGACACACTGTTCACCATGTCAGGAGACGGTTTGCTCGGATCGGAGCTCGGCACGTTCGATACAACCTCCTGGACATGGCTGGAGCCATCCCGCTGATTCGGCCGAGGGTGAGCCGGTAGAGGTCGGTGGGGAGGAGTTCGAGGGCGGCCCAGTTGTACCGTCTGCTGCCGCGAAAGCGGATGTAGACGGTGGTGTCTGACACGCCCTGGAAGGTGGCTCCGATCATCGCTTTCAGGGTTCCAGCACCGTTCTGTGTTCCAGCTAGGTGGTTGAGGGCCTGGTTGAAGTCCATTGGCGGGTTCCTTCTTGTGGGGCGATCTAGTTGTCGGTTCACTGCCACAGCGGAAGTGCGCCTCCCTCTTCTTTGAGGCGTAGCGCGTAAAGGGGCGCGTCGGGTAGAGCATCGGCCACGCGCTGGTGGAACTCCGGTGGGTGGCCCTTGATCGTGAGGTGTGCCAGCTCGTGTACTACCACGTAGTCGATCAGTGGCGGTGCCAGCATGACCACCCGCCAGTTGAAGCGGAGGGTGCCGTCGTGGGCGCAGCTTCCCCAACGCCTTCTCTGGTCTCGGATCAGTACCCTGAACCTGGTTCCCTGACCTAGCTGTGGCCGCCAGCGATCAACCGTCTCCGGAACCGTCTCCCAGGCTCGGGCGTTATACCAGGACACGAACGCCTGGGTTATGCCGTGAGTACGTTCGCGGTCATCAAGGCAGGGCGGGACTTCCACCGTGAACCCGTCCTCTTCGAGACGGACCGCTGGCCCAGAGATGGTGGTGCTTTCTTCGTGGCGGACAGGCAGGGCTCGGCCCAGGAAAGGCATCAGCTGACCTTCTTGGACTCCCTGATTCCCGGGGGCTTGAGCTTGGTCCAATCGTTCCAGGATCCAGTCGCCGCGATCAACGACGAACCCTTGTAGCTGGTCTGTGGGCGTGTCGGCTGGTGCGTACACGCGCACATCGCCCGGTCTCACTGCGATCTCGACCGTCTTTTTGCGGCGGGGGCTTCGCCTTATCTCAAAGTCGATGGTGCGGTTGCCGTGGCTTACTGAGGACTGTTGGATCTGCACCGTCATAGCCTGTCGTGGAGGTAGTGGTACGCGTGGCACACCGCGTCCCATGTGGATTCGAGCTGTTCGGTGAACGTGAACGACCTGAACGCGTAGGTGCCGTCGGGAGCTAACCCGACACAGACACCCATTTCAGGTGCCTTGCCGTCCGCCCAGCCGCCGACGGGTTCCGCTGTCCCGTACGCGTAGATCTGCATCTCGTGGGAGTAGTACAGCTTTCCTGCTTTCCAGTCGATGACCGCTCTGTGCCCCGATTTGAGGTCGGCTACCAGGTCGGCGGTGCCTGCGTAGTGCAGTCCCGAGCGGCTGAACCCGTAGACGGGGATTTCGCATTCGCGGACGGCTTCTACCGCGTTAGCGAGGAACCCTTGGGCGGCTTGAAGGTATCCGCCGATGCTGCCGTCGGGTTCGCTGATCGGGTCGCCTTCGATCATCTGAGCGATGGCCCGATGCGCAGACGATCCGCGGTCTCTCTCGACGGTCGATGCGTGATACGACGCTCCTGCGGTGGAGTCCTGCCCGGCTTTGTAGGCGCGTCGGATTTTCCAGGCTTCTAGGGCTGGTGTGCGGAGGATGTTGAGGATGGTCGTGACGGACGGGTATTCGGTGCCCTGGTAGATGTAGTGCCGCCCGTAGAGGGTGTTTCGTTGTTCGGGCCTTCGGGTGGGAGCTAGCTCGGTGACTGGCATGACGCTCCTTTGTACTGTCGCTAGTGGTCTACGAATCTGCCGACTCGGTACAGTCTTTGTATGGGTATATTATAGCATAACTGTGTGACATTTGTGGGATGGTCGCGGGCACCAAACCATTGGACCGGTGCGTTGCGTGAACGCGTTAGGGAGCTGGTCGGCGTAGAGGTCGGCTAGGTCAGCGACGACTTGGAAGCCCCTCCGACCAGTCCGAGGGTAAGTCGTTAAAGGTCGGTGGGGAGCAGCTCTAGGGCGGCCCAGTTGTACCGTCTGCTGCCGCGGAAACGGATGTAAAGGGGGCTTATATACCTGAGTTGACAGGGCGTTGGCGAAACGTGTCACAGGGCTTCGTGGGGTGTATGTCTGTGGGGTGACAGTTCGGTGTGGTAGTGGGTGTGCGTGTAGCGTGGCTGCTATTATAGGGTGATGTCTGTGTGGGTGTATAAGACGGTGCGTGTGCGGTTGCGTTTGTCTGCGGGTACGCGTCGGAGGGTGTGGCGTCTGCGGTCCCAGCAGAACCAGGCGTTCAATTTGGGGGTTGAGTTGGGTTTGGGGGCCGTGTCTGGGGGTTTGAGGGTGCCGTCCGCGTTCGATGGTGACAAGACGTTGACCGAACGCCGCGGGGACGGGTCGATGCCGAACCACCCTGTTGTTGTGTTGCAGCGGCCTGGGGTGAGGGCAGGCTTAGACGCGGTAACCAAATGGCAGAAAGCGGTCTGGAAACACGGCAAAGACGTCGAATACTGGCAGAGTCGGGTGGAAGCGGCGCTAAGCGAAGGCGACGGGTTGGGGTACGCGCAACGTCGACTGTCCGCCGTGACCCAACGACGGGACCGTCACCGCCAGCGGGGCACGCGCAGGCTTTTCCGGTCGCGTAAACGGTTCGAGAGAGAACCGTCAAACGGCGCCGCGTTGGTGTTCCACGAACACGTGCGAGTCAAAGACGGTGTGATGGTGTTGCCCGGCGGTACCCGACTGAAACTCGCCGACCAAGGCTGGCAGCCTGCGGACGGCTGGGAACTTCGCGGCTCCGCGCAGATAGTTGACGTCACCCCGCGTGTCACCACACGCACCCGACCGAAGCACCGCAAATACGAAGCCCGCCTACAACTCCGCCAACCACAGGTCCTACGCCCACTACCCGAAAGCCGAGAACAGGTCGTCGGTGTAGACCCCGGGGCGGTCATCCCTGTGATGGTCTCAGACGGACGCGCCTTCGACCTCCCCGACGAAGAGACGATAAGCGCCCAGATCAAAGGCCTTAAACGCCGGCGGGCGCGCTGCACATACAAGTCGCGGAAGTGGAACAAACTCACCAGACGAATCCGGGTCCTAGAAGCCAGACGAGCCAACCGTCGCACGGACGCCAGCCGACACATCGCCAAACAAGTTGCTGCCACAGACGGGATAAGGGCGGTGGCGTCGGAAGCGAAAAACGCCCGCCAGCTCACCCGCTCCGCTAAAGGCACCAAACAGCATCCAGGTGTGAACGTAGCTCAGAAACGCGGACTGAACCGCCAGCTGTCAAAAGCCCGGTTCGGGGGAATCCGCACAGACATCGAAAGGGCCTGCCAACTACGCGGGGTGCGTTACGTGCCCGTCGCGGCTCGCGGGTCGTCGACTACCTGTCACCGTTGCGCGAGTAAAGGGACACGCGAGACCCAAGCAGTGTTCCAATGCTCTGGCTGCGGTTATGTCGGCAACGCCGACTACAACTCAGCCAACGTGATAGGAGACAGAGGATGGGCGTGCCTCAACGGCACGTCTGGGCGGTCGGGGCGGCCGCCGTCAGATGGTCAGCTGGGAGGGAAACCCAGCCAACACACCAGTGTTGCCCGAGACCATCCCAAACAAACCCAGCGGTAGACAGCTGTCAGCTGTCAACCCAGAGATATAAGCCCCCCTGTGAGCGCCCCTATTTGTCGCTGAGGGCCAATGTAACTGCGACTTCGACTCGGCGGGCGTCGGCGGCGTCCAGCGTGTTTCTTGCTACCCGCATCAGCCCGTCGGCCCGCTCGGCGGACGCGTCCGCGCCGATGACTCGTTCCAGCCAGCTGCGGGTGCTGCGTACCCGCTTTGCGGTCTGTACCGATTCTGCTGCTTTGACCATCTCGGTCCAGTCCACTTGCCATACGCCTGAGAGGAACAGCGGCTGCGGCCTGTTGGGGTCGTCCTGGTCTTCGTGGATCAGGAACCGTTGGGAGCGCGCTTCGCTGACCGCTGCGTCTAGGTCGGTTAGCTGGCGGGGGGTGGGGTCGTCGCCGAAGAGTGCGGCGGTGGCTGCGGTCAGGTCGGCGGCTCCTCCGCAGACGGCGGCGAGGAGCCGTACTGTGAGGGGTGTGAGGTTGAGGTCCCGGCCGGTCATGTCCGCCGCGTGGGGAGGGTCGGTTAGGAGGAACGCTATGAACCCTTGCCCTCTGCGGGTCGTGACCGTCCCACCGCGGCGGGTTCCCCGTCCTGGTCGGGTCGGTTGCGGCACCCGGTCGGGTGGCCGGACTTTGGTTTTGGGTGGCGGTTTGCCTGTTGTGTTGCCGGTGGGGGTGGGGTCGTCGTCTAGTGGTGTGGCGGGTATCCCGCGGACGCGGTCGACCATCGCGGAGGTGTCGAACTTTGTGTTGGGAACCGTTGGGGTGGGGTCGGGTCCGCCTGCGTAGGTGAGGATGATTGCGCGTCCGCGGATGGCTGCGTGTTCCGCCGCTTCCCGCGCTTCCCGTTCCGCCGCTTCGCGTTCCGTTTCCCGCGCTTCCCGTTCGCGTTCGGCTTGTTCGGCCGCCTCGCGTTCGGCTTGTTCGGCTGCTTCGAGCCGTTCGCGTTCTTCCGCTGCCGCTCTTTCCCGTTCTTCGGCGGCCTTTTGGGCTTCGGCTTGGCGGGCGGCTTCCTGCGCGGCTAGTCGTTCTTGTTCGGCGGCTTCGCGGGCGGCTTGTTCGGCTGCTTCGAGCCGTTCGCGTTCGGCTGCGATCCGTTCCCGTTCCCGTTCTTCCGCTTCGGCTTCGGCGATCTTTTGGGCTTCGGCTTGGCGGGCGGCTTCCTGCGCGGCTAGTCGTTCTTGTTCGGCGGCTTCGCGGGCGGCCTGTTCGGCTGCTTCGAGCCGTTTCCGTTCGGCTTTGATCCGTTCGCGTTCTTCCGCTTCGCGGGCGGCTTGTTCCTTAGCTTCCCGTTCTTCGGCTTCGGCGGCCTTTTGGGCTTCGGCTTGGCGGGCGGCTTCCTGCGCGGCTAGTCGTTCTTGTTCGGCGGCTTCGCGGGCGGCCTGTTCGGCTGCTTCGAGCCGTTTCCGTTCGGTTTCGATCCGTTCCCGTTCGGCGGATTCCTGTTCTTTTGCTTCGCGTTCTGCGGCTTGTTGGGCGGCTTCCCGTTCTTGTTCGTCGGTGCCCGCGGGGGACCGACCCGTGTACCTCCCTGCCCAGTATTCCTCTTCCCACAGGTCGGCGACTGGAACCTCAGCGGCGTCGGATACGGACTCGGCGGAGGCTCCGATAGCAGCGTCGGCGCTCAACAGCGGGGCGTCTTCGTCGACGACCAGTGGCGACACCAGGTCCAGTCCGAACGACCGCATCCGTACCCGACCGTCGGAGGCGGTGACGACATGCAGATCGCCGCCCATGCCCAGGACGGTCCCCGCGGGGGTGTGTGGGGGGACGGTGCCGTACGTTTCTTCGCCGCCCCATAGGCGCATTAGCAGCGCCGCTTCGGATCCTTCGACGACTACGGTCAGGTGCCGCAGGTTCAGCCAGAACGCGGCGCCCTGGTCTGACACACCCAGTGGGACGAGTAGCGGCTGCTGTGTCACTGGCGACGGGTTCGGTTCGCTGTGTTTCAGGACCCATGTGCGACGGTCGGGGCCTGTCCGCCAGCCCAGCGGCGGTTTCACCGCTGGTTCGGTGTCGAAGAGGGCGTATACGGCGTGGTCGGTGCTTCCGACGGCTACGGTGCCGTGCAGCGCGGCTGTGTGCGGGGGGTGTTTGGGGCCTCCGCGTCGGAGGCTGTGCCTTTCTGTGGCGACGGTCCATAGGGTCCGTGCGTGCTGTAGGAGGGGTTCGACGAGCTGTGGTCGGGGCTGCCGCGGTTTGTCTTTGGGAGACGGGGGCGGCTGGGTGTCCGCCCCCGTCTCCGTGTCCGTGGTGGCGGGTGTGACTGGTTCGGGGTCGGCGAAGTCGGCGGGGTCGCCGAGGGGTGGGGTGCGGCGGGGCCGCCATCGCAGGAGCTTCTGTAACTGTTCCTCCGCGTTCTCCACGAACTTCTTCTTGTCCTTCTCGGCGGCTGCGGGCGGGTCTGCTGCCGGGGGTTTGGGTTTGGGCTGCGCTTCGGTTGTCTTCTTCGCTTCCCGCTCCCGTTCCCGTCTGGCACGGTCCCGTTCCCGTTTCGTTTCGCGTTCGCGTTGTTCCGCGGCTTGCCGTTCGCGTCTGGCGCGCTCCCGCTTCGCGTCCCGTTCCTGTTTCTCACGTGCCTCCTTCAGTTTCGCTTCGCCCTCCCGCTTCCGCTCCCGGTCCGTTTCGCGTTCTGCGCGGCGGCGGCGGTCAGGTTTCGGGAGACGATCAACCCGCGAAGGAACAATCGCCCCAGGAGGTGCCACGATGAACCAGCCCCGACGGATCGTCTCGGTGTCCGCGGTCACATAAGACCCGTCAGGCTGAGCCCTGCCCACATTGTGCGCCCGCAGCCGCCCCTCCGCCGAAGGGTCACCCAATAGGACATCCGCCGCGTCACGCCACGACATCTTCGACGGGGCCTGCCAAACCCGTGACCGTATCTGCGTCTCAGCGGTCGCTTTAGTAGTAGCCGCCGACAGCAGATGCGACACCAACACCACCGTCGTCAACCCCCAAATGACCCACCCCGCCGACATCGCCCAGTTAGCCCAATCGTCAGCATCCGCCGACATCGCATAATCCCACCACCCTTCGGGGGGAGATACCGACTCTGGCAGAGGGTTCCCGCCCAGCCACCAGAGAAACAGGGGCGGCAGGGCCAGCACCGCCGCGTACAAGAACGCCGCAAGCAGTCCCTTCGCGACCCGCCGCGGTCTCATACCCGTATGAGACCCGACCCGAACGTGTCCGCCGCCGAGCTGGTCAAGCTGCGATCACTTCGGGCGCGGCGGCGAGCTCCGCGTGGACGGTCGCCCACACGGTGCCAGGCAACAGCAGCCGCTTGTACTCGGCGGAGAGGGTCACGATGACATGGGTGGCAGCGTCCGTCCGGGTCGGGTCGGTCGCCGCCGACGGTGTCGGGTCGGGCCACAGCGCGACGCTGCGGGTGCGGGCGGGGGAAGCGGTGAACCCGATCCGGTCCAGGTAGTCGTTCGCGGCCTGTTCCGCTTCGCCGCGTTCTAGGACCGGTTCGCAGTCCTCCAGAGACGCGTAGCAGACGAACGGGCGGCGTTCTTCCAACGCGGTCGCTCCAGCACGGGCCGCGGACCATGCGTAATCGGTGAGGACAGACTGGACGACCAGGCTTTGGCCGACGGAGAGGACCAGCCCCAATATGAGGTAGATGGGGATGATGAGCATCGCGAGGTACAGGGACAGCCCACCCCGGTCGTCGGCGACTACGGCCAGAAAAGGTCTGCGACCCTCAGCGGCCTCCTCTTCGCGGGCGGCGGTGACGACACGGGCCGCCTCCTCGCGGGCTTCAGCGGCCTCCTTGCGGGCTGTGTCAGCTTCCTTGCGGGCTTCAGCAGCCTCGCGGCGGGCGTCTTCGGTTTCATTGTGGGCGGCGGTGACGATACGGGCCGCCTCTTTGCGGGCCTCTTCAACCGTCGCGCGGGCCTCGCCCCGCGCCGCTTCGGTCAAATCCCTAGCCTGGGACTCCGCGTTCTCGACAAGCTCCGACGCCCGCCGCCGCCCCGCCGCGACCAGCCCGTCCTTGTTCAACAGCTCCGCGCGGGCCGCGCGAATCTGTTCCAGCTTCTCCTCATACGCTTCGTTGAGTACCGCCTGCATCTGCCGCGCTTCCCTAAGAATGTCGTCACGGTGAGCCAACACCAGATAGGCGTTGTCCAACGCGGCGGGCAACCCCGCCGCGGCGACAGCCAGCTGGTGGGCCATCTCATCATGGCCGTCGTCCCGCCACGTTTCGATAAGCCGCTCTACAGCGTCCAACCCCAGCGTCTCAGCAGGTCCTGCGCCCGCGTCGGCGGTAGGGGACCCTGAGCTGTCCGCCTGCGACGACGGCTTTCTTCGGATAATGGCCACGACAATTCTTCCCCCTACCCCAGTTAAGGGCAGGCCAGCAGAGGATACGTAGAGAAATTATAGGGCAGTGCGCCCCTGAGTTGACACTCAGGGGCGCACTGTTCTGTAGCGTCTGTGGGCCAGATGGTGGCGACTGGCCGCCAAAGGTGTCCCCCAAGTTACGGTTTCGCGGACCAAAGGTGCCCGCCTCCGCGCACCCCGCCTGCGCGTTGACGCCCCCGCTATACTAGCGCTCGGCGGTAACCGCGAACCATAAGCACTAGGAGCCGAACATGCCCGCAGGTCTTCCGTTAGAAGCTGGCCTCCGTCACATAGTCGGACGGTCCGGCTGCGGCAAAACCACCACAGCGCAGCGCATCGCCGACTCGGCGGCTAAGTCCGAGCGTCCCACAGCCTACGTGTCGCTCGAAAGCGCATCATGGGAGCAAACACTCCAACAGATCGCCGACCAATGGGCCGCTCCCGTAGCGTCCCCTGTCAGCCTGTCAGATGTGGTCTCCGCCTTGCCCTTCGGCTCCCGCCCGGTCCTCATCATCGACGACTACAGGTTCTGGTCAGGCCCGTTCGATCCCGACCAGCTATCCGCCCACCTTGCCCGCCACAAGAACGTGACCGCGATCACGTTCAGCCTTCCCGCCGCGGGGCTACCCAACCCTGTCGTGTTAGGGCCGCTACCACGCGGCGACTACACCGACCTCTCCGACCAGCAGGCCCGCCTCACTCAAGGGTGGGCCATAGGAGTCAAAGAGATGCGCACCGTCCTAGCAGACGAACCAGACCCCAACGACGTTCCTACCCTGTTCGGTCAGCGGATGGCGTTACGGAGACAGCAGCGTCTCGCCCGCAGCCGCCGCGGTGTCGGACCCGCAGGCCGGGACTACCTAGAAGCAATGGCCGAACTTGGCGACACGGCCCGCACCAGAGCGGTCGCCGAGAAACTGAGACGGTCCCGGTCGTCTCTGGGACCGACCCGCGCCAGCCTGCTCCGCGCGGGGATCGTGTTCATGCCCGAACGGGGGATCATCACTTTCGCTTGCCCATACCATCGCAACTGGCTGCTACGGCAGATGACACAAGCCACCGACGGGTAGCAGCTGGGTGTCAAGACTTGCTGGTGTGATCCTAGGCGTGAGCCTGATCGTCGTCTCCGGAGTCGGAGCCGCCGTACTGTACGCACGGGCCGTCGCCGACCGCGAAACGTACGCTCTTATAGAAGCCACCGAAGCGGGCCAGCCGCTAGACCCAGCCAACGTGCGCACCGTCGCGGTGCGCACCACCGAAGCGGGAAGGCTCATCCCGCTGTCCACAGTCGCCGGGTGGGTCAACGACGGATACGTGGCCGCTCACGACATCCCAGCAGGAGCGTGGCTGCGGGCAGGTGACTACATCGAAGAGGACCCGACCCCACCCGGCTGGGCGCGGGTACGTATCGACACTGTACCGCCCGACGGGACCCGCGGCGGGGACCGGATCAGACTGTTCTGGGAGTCGCCACTCCTAGGGTGGGCACCGTTCCCGTGCTGGCCCGACGTGGACACTGTCGTGTCCGTAGCGCAGAGGACAGGCATCCGCGACGTGGGCTGGCGGCAAGACCACCTACACCTGATGGGCGTCCCCCAACCCGAAGACGGCGGCCTGTACGGATGGGGCTACTACCGCGCCCTAGTCGAAGCGGGCCGAGCAGGGCTGGCACCCGACACGGGCTTGTGGCCCGACGCGTCGGGCGACGCGAGAGGCACCGCCGTGTACTCGCCCCGCACCCACCTGGTCGAACATTACGGCGACCTGTGCGGCACGACACCGTTCCAGCTAGCCGAATACGGCGAAGACCATGTGATCGTGACGGTCCCCACCGCGTACGCCTCCTACCTGATGGTCGCGTCCGCTACGGGCGAGTTCCGCGCCCTAGCCCTCCCCGACGAAGTCGCCGAAGGCCAAGAGCTGGCAGACCCGCGGGGGCTGCGGAAAACGAACCTCCACGCGCCGCTGATGGCACGACCCATCTGGCAAGAAGAAGCCGCCGCCTAGCGATGCTGGTGTCGGTCCAGTCGGTAGTCGGATCGGCGGGATGTTCCACCCTGTCGACCCACCTGGCGTTGTCGTTAGACGCGGTGCTGTGGGACTGCGACCAGTCCGGGTCGTGTCTGGTCGTGTGGGCGGGACACAACCCGAAACGTCCCCCCAAGACGGGCTGGCTGAGCTTGGAACAGGCGTGGAGGGACGACAGGTCCCAGCCCCCGCCGCTCGAAGAGCACCTCAGCGCCCTCGGGAAGGCCCGACTGTTGGCGGGAGCTATCAACGCCCACCGGCTGGAAGGGCTATCCACCGCGGAGCTGTCCCGCTGGTTCCGCTCCCAAGGCGACGGACAGACGGCGGTCGCCGACTACGGGAGGCACACCGAACCGATATCGGCAGACCTGCGAGTTGTCGTCGTCCGCCCGCACCTGTCGGCTATGTGGAGGACGTTCGCGCGGCTGACCCGAGCCGAGCAGTCCACCGCCGATTCGGTTTGGGCGTTGATGAGCGGAGCCGCGGACCGGTCCGCGGCCGCCAAGTTCGCGTCGGGCGACGAAACAGTTTCCGTGGACCACATTCAGCGGAACTGGGGCGTGAAAGCGGTGCGGATACCGTGGGACCCGAAAGCGGCGCTCACAGCCACACGGGGCAAACCGCCGCCACCCAAATCGGGGTACGCGAAAGCTGTCGGCGCGCTCGCCGACATCATCCGCGGCAGCGCCTAGCGAACGCGACATGATCCCCGAACAGGTCGCGCTCGCCGCGAAGGAAACGATCCAGGACCGTCTCACCGAATGGTTAGAAAAGGAACGCGAACGGCTAGGAGTGCAGCCACCGTTCGGGGACCGCTACGGGTATCTGACCGCCGCCGCTGAGGAAGTCATCGACGAAGCCACCCTAGGGATGCGTGGCGTCACCCCAGCAGAAAAGCAGGCGTTCGTCGCGGCGGTCGCGGCGGACGTGTACGGGCTCGGAGACCTCCAGGAACTGGTCCAGCCGCCACTATCCGACGAAATATCGAACATTGAGATCATCGGATACGACCGGGTGTTCGTCACCTACCGCGACGGACGCGGGAAACAGATGTGGGGCAAAACGGTCGGCGCGTCCGACCAGGACCTTGTCGCCATCTTCGAGATGGTCGCGTCGGGCAAGCTGGGCGGGCGGGCCCGACCGTGGGACGACAACAACTACGCGTTGAACTATCAGCTACCCGAAGGCCAGCGGGTCCACGCCCTCCGCCGGGTGGTGGCCCGCCCGACGGTGACGATCCGGTCCCACGCGATGGACCTAGCCCACCTAGACGACCTGGTCAACCTGTCGATGCTGCCGCCCGACCTGGCCGAGTTCCTCGCCGCCGCCGTCAAAGCCAAACTGAACCTGGTCGTCGCTGGTGCCACCAACACAGGCAAAACGACGTTCCTGCGTGCCCTCATAAACGAAATCGCCCCCGCCGAACGGCTCTGCACAATCGAAGACAACCTGGAGCTAGGGGTAGACCACTTCCCCGAAGAGCACCCCAACACCGTCGTTATGGAATCGCTGCCCGCCAACCTAGAAGGAATAGGCGGAGTCTCCATCGCCGAACTGCTACGCGAAAGCCTCCGAATGAACCCCGACCGGGTGATCGTCGGCGAAGTCCGCGGCGCGGAGGTGCTGGGAATGTTCCGGGCGATGACCCAGGGCAACGACGGGTCGATGTGCTCCATCCACGCCGACGACGCCGACCAGTCGGTACGCCGACTCGCCGCGTACGCGCAGGAATCGAATGAGGTGACCCTGTCACCCGAAGCCGCCGCGGAGCGGGTCACCGACGCAGTCGACCTGCTAGTACATATCCGCAACGACGACGGGCTGCGTCACGTCTCCGAAGTCGTGGAAGTAAAACGAAGCCGCGGCGGCAAGGCGACCACCACCAAACACATCTACCGCATGGACCGCCCCGTCCTAGACGACCGGACCACCTGGGCGGGCGTGGCCTATTACAACGAGCTGTCCGCGCCGCTGATGCAACGATGCGCCGCGCACCTCACCGACCAGTACGCCTGGTTCCGTTCCTGGGGTCCGCTCAGCACCGTTCAAGAACAAGAAGACGGGGGAGGGTAGGCAGCATGGCACTGTTCGTGCTCCTCGCCGTGTGCGCCGCGGTCGGTGTCGTCATCGTCGCGGTACCGAAATCGCCGCCGCTTCCCACATTCCCCGACGACGACGCAGCCGCAGACGTCGCCCCCCCGAAACCGTGGCTGACACGGATACGGACGTTAGCGGTGTGGCTGATAGCGGCCGGGGTGGTGCTGGTAGGCGTGTCGCTGACAAGCTGGTGGGGGGTAGCGGTAGCATGCGCCGCGCTCGTAATCGCCGTGCCCCTGAACCGCGAAAGCGCCCGCAAAGAGCGGCACAGACGGCGCACAGCGCAGCTGGTCGTGAACTGGGCCGAACAGATACGCGCCTTGCTGATGGCAGGCATGGAACTGACACCCGCGTTGCGGGAATCGGCGTTGCAGGTCCCCGACCGCCGCTTCGTCCGGTTCGCTACCAGCCTGGACATCCTCGGAACCTCCCCAGCTCTCTACGCACTATCACGCGAGTTGGCGTCCCCCCAAGCCGACCTGATAATCGGTGTGCTAGTAGCCGCCGCGGAGGAAACAACCCGCCGCATCGCGGACGCTATCGACGGGCTATGCGTCCACCTCCGCGAAGAGACCGCGGTGATGGACGACGTCGAAGCGGGCCGCGGCGGCCTCCGCCTGGAACGGAACATGACCGCGGTGATGGGCGTCGCCGTAATGGTCCTGATAGCCACCGCAGGCGGCCTGGGACGCTACTACGCGGACTGGCTGGGACAGGTCGCCATCCTTGTCGTCGGGGTCATGTTCGGGGCGGCATACTGGATCATGATGCGCCTAGAACGCTTCAAGCTGCCACGCGGTTTCGTGCTACGCGACCGGGGACGCGCCGGATGATCTGGTTCGTGTTCGCCGCGGTAGGCGCAGTCGTCGGCCTGCTCGTCGTCGCCGCCGCCATGTTCGGCGGGATCGGATCCCTCGGCACCGCCGACCACTTCGGCGCAACCAGCGGAGCATCGAAGCGGACCCCGAACGACCAGCAGCGCAAAGCGATGCTGATAGTCGGCAAAACCGCCGAACAGGTCGAACGGGAACGTTGGACATTCGCGGCTGTCTTCCTACTAGGCGGCGTCCTACTCACCGCCCTGGCAGGGATCGGACTCGTGCCGCTACCCCCCACACTGTGGCTGATACTCGCCGTCGGCTTCGGAGTGTTCGGCTGGTTCCTGCCCGGCATGAGCCTGAACAGCGAAGCCGCCAAACAGAAAAAAGAGTTCGGCCACGCCTTCGGCGGCTACCTAACGTTCGTCGCGCTGCTCCTCGCCGGGGGACACAACATCGACTCCGCTTTGGCTACCGCCGCGCGGATGGGAGGCGGACGCCACTTCGCCGCGATCCGCCGCGCCGCCGACGACACAGAAGCCGCCGGGCTGCCCGCCTACCAGCTATTCGGACGGCTAGCCGAACTGTACGACATCACAACGGTGACAGAAATGGCCTCCGCGGTGCGGCTAGCCGTCCAGCAAGGAACCGGACTAGCCGACGCGGTAGGCGTACGCGCCGAAGCGACCCGCCGAGTGCAACGCCTAGAAGTACGCCGAGCGGCGGAGCGTGCGTCAACAGCGATGCAGCTACCCGCACTGGTCTTCGTGTTCGCGCCTATGGGGTTCGTGATGGTAGGAGTGATGCGCAACCTGTACGCCGCGTTATCAGGCGACGTCACCGGCGTCCCCTAGCGTATGGCTGCGTCCCGCCGCTGTGGTGCGGGCGGTCGGCCCGGTACAATCGGGGGAAATGGGCGGATGGCTATGACAACGAAAGAAGCGGTACGGAACTATCAGCCACGTCCCGGGGACTATGTGCCACGGCGGGTCGTCACGCGGAAGGACCTGACCGCCGCTGACCTGCCGCCCCTGATGGTCGTACCCGACCCCCGCGGGTCGTACAGGTATCCGCTGCTGCAGTTCATCGTCGACTGGAACCTGTCAGACGACCCAGCTCGGCTGGTCGCCGAGCCGCCTGTCTACGACGGGGACGACCCGGTGCTGCTACCGGCTATCGCAGTGGTCGTCCACGCGCTCGCGGAGCGAGCCAGGGTCCCAATACCCAGCTGGGTGTTTGAGCATCGCGCTCCGACAGACGTCGCGTTGTTCGTTCCTGACTACATGCCGAAATATGCGGAGTGGCTCAAACGCAGGCCGCATTCGCTGTCCAAATACCATCGGGTTCATATTCATCCCCGGATGCTGGACAAAGGAACCGACGACTGGTGGCTGCCCTGGGATTGAGATGTGTCTGAACGGGGCCTGACCAGAGAACAGCTAATCGGACTGTTCGAAGAGTTGGACCTGTGGCTCGCTGCGAGAAAAGCCGCCCGCTACCAGCTAAAGGGAGCAAATCATGGTTACTACCACGGATCAGAAGGTCACTCAAGATATGACTGCTACCGCTATAGCCAAAGCACGGCTAACAACTGCTGAGAATATGGCTAAGCGGCATCGGCAGTGGAGCGAAGTTGCCATATTTGTCGCTGGTCGAGAGTATCACCTGGAACAGGCGAAAGTCCATGAGCAGCGGGTGATTGTCGGGCGCGCTGCACACACAAGTCGCGGCAGTGGAACAAACTCACCAGACGAATCCGGGTCCTAGAAGCCAGACGGGCCAACCGCCGGACGGACGCCAGCCGACACATCGCCAAACATGTTGCTGCCACAGGCGGGATAAGGGCGGTGGCGTCGGAAGCGAAAAACGCCCGACAGCTCACCCGCTCCGCCAAGGGCACCAAACAGCATCCGGGTGTGAACGTTGCTCAGAAACGCGGATTGAACCGCTCCCTGTCAAGAGCAAGGTTCGGGGGGATCCGCTCAGATATCGAAAGGGCCTGCCAACTACGCGGGGTGCGTTACGTGCCTGTCGCGGCTGGCGGGTCGTCGACTACCTGTCACCGTTGCGCGAGTAAAGGGACACGCGAGACCCAAGCAGTGTTCCGATGCTCCGACTGCGGTTATGTCGGCAACGCCGACTACAACGCAGCAAACGTAATAGGAGACAGAGGATGGGCGTGCCTCACAGGCACGTCCAGGCGGTCGGGGCGGCCGCCGTCAGATGGTCAGCTGGGAGGGAAACCCAGCCAACACACCACAAGTGTTGCCCGAGACCATCCCAAACAAACCCAGCGGTAGACAGCTGTCAGCTGTCAACCCAGAGATATAAGCCCCCAGTGTCCGGTCATGAACGGGGATCATAACCCGGGGGGCTAGAGGGGACTAGGCGGCCAGTTGGAATAGGGGCGCATATACTACTGGCTGGTGATGTTGTCTCCCGCCGACAGTACCGGGACTGTGTGTTCGGTGCTGATCCCCGCCTACAACGAAACCGCCGCGCTGCCCGCGGTCCTCGGCGAACTGTTGCCGTTCCTGGCGGACGGCTGTGGGGTGGTTGTCGCCGCCGAAGACGACAACCCCGCTGGGCAGGCCCGCCTGAGCGGCCCTGCCAGTCCGACGGGTCGGGCGGCGTTGAGTGTCGGAGACGGACGGGTTTCTGTCTGCGAAGGCGGCGGTGGCCTGGTCGGCGGTGTCCTGGCGGCAGCGAACGCGGCGGCGGGGGAGTGGCTGGTCGTCATGGACGGCGACGGGCAACACGACCCGCGCACAGTCGCGGGTCTGACCGGGTCGGGTGGCGGGGTGTGGGATGTGATCGTCGGGGGCACCGTCCGTGCGGGGTTGAGCGCACCCAGACGGTTGTTGTCTCACACCGCGACCCGGGCGGCCCGCCTGCGGCTACCCGCCGCGGTCAACGCGGCGGTTGAGCATCCCCTTTCCGGGCTGTTCGCGGCGCGGCGGGGTGTGCTGATCGAAGCGTTGACGGACGTGTCGCCGCACGGGTTCAAGGCGCTGCTCGCTGTGCTCACCTACCACCCGGATCTGCGTGTCAAAGAGGTACCGTCCGTGTTGCGGTCACGTGCCGCTGGGGACTCGAAATTGTCATGGCGGGTGATCCGAGCGGACCTGGGGACGCTGACTCGGCGGTAGAAGGGTGTGGGGCTCGGCGTGTCACTCAGCGGCCAAACGCCATATGGCGTTGTGGAGCGTGTCGCCCGAGTCCGAGTCCGCAACCACCTCAGTTGCGTGGAGGGGCTGCAGGCTCGTAAGACCGGGACCGCCTGGGGGTATTACGCGGCCTACTAGGACGGGATCCCGGTCGGCGGTGCTGACGGGGACGCGGGGGGCGCGGAAAATGGTCCATCCGGGCGCTTCGGTGCCGCCAACGCACACGGTTTCGGTGGGGATGAACTCGTAGATTCCCTGGTATGTGCTGATCCGGAAGGGGCTTAGCGCCTTGGCGGGGACCGTCATTAGTCGTTCGCGGCGTGTTGCGGGTTGCAGCGCTTCAGGTGCGTCCGCCTGGTCCGTTCGGCTAGGTAGCGGCCTGGAGGGACCCGCCGCGCCGGGTGCCGATCCATAATCCGCACGCGGGTAGTAGCCCGTTTCGGTAAATGGGTCATGTCGGGTCCTCGGCTAGTACGGGTAGCGGTCGGCTGTCCCAGCGTGTTCGTCGAATCCGAGCCACGGCATCCGCAGGACTCCAGCGCGGCGGTACCGGTCACGGTCGGCGTCGGCGAGGCCGTTGCCGCAGTTCCCGCATTCGGCGCTGGACGCGTTGATCCATGGCCGCTGTTTCCACTCGGGGCATTGGCATACGGGCGGGCGGTCGGTGTCGGTGCTCATGCGTGTCCCTCTCGGTCGGCTAGGTGGTCATCGAGTCGCTGGCGTGCGGATCTGGCGCGTGTTCGCCCTCTCGGCACCGGTCGGCTCTCGCGAGGTCGCCCCGGTCGGCGGCTTTCCTCGCCGCGTAACCCCATGCCGTCACCTTGGCCGCGGCGGCGCGGGCGGCGCGGGCGGCGCGGGCGGCGGCCCCGTCGTTGTAGACATCCGACCCGACCCGACCTCCTACTCCCCGAACCGGGCTTCTATTGTCGGCGATGTAGTAGTACTTCCCGTAGTCGGCGGCGATGTAGCTAGCGACGTAGTAGCGGGGCGGGTAGTGAATGCCGATTTCCATGCGGGCGACTCTCCGTAGATCGGGGGTTGGCGTGCTGTTCCGTACTAGACGGGGATCGTGTCTAGGAGCCGTTCGCGTTGTCGGTGTGCTGCCGCTTCAGATGCGTCCGTCCGGTGCGTTCGGCTAGGGAGCGGTCAGAGAAGTTCCAGAGTTCCGACCCGCACAGATCACATTTGGCTCGGTAAAACGTTTTGCCGTCCGGGTCGTTGCGTTCGATGATCGTGATACTCACTGTTCCTAGTATACCGTTACGGTCTGGAGGTCACCGGAACCGGTAGGACGCTACCGTAGTCGCGGTGGCTGCGCCTGCCAGGAACGGGACCGCCGCCTGCGACACGGTCAGTCCCGCCCCAGACACGACGCCTATCACCGCGGCGGATAGGGCGGCGGCGGTGAGGCCCCATCCCCAAGCTTGTGCGACTAGTAGGGGGGTCCCGTCGGCGTGGGGCTGTTGGCCTACCAGGCTGACGAGTCCGCATAGGCTCATGCCTGCCCCGACCGCGGCGGCGGCCCACACGGGAACTCTCACGGCGGCCGCGGCGTTGATGAGCGGTGGCAGCACCGCGCCTGCTCCCACTGCGCCCGCCCAGGCGGCTAGGACGGCGGCTGGCGGGCTGCGCAGCGCGGCCCACAGGCTGGCGGCTGCGCGGTCGCGGCGGGCCAGTCCTGCTAGGAACACTGTCTGGGCGGCTGTTACGAGCACGACAGGGGCGCGGGCGAAACCGAAGAGCAGGAAGACGCCGCCGACCGTTTCGCTGGTGCCGCCGAGTGCCCACACTGCTAGCGGCGCGGCGGACATCAGGGTCTGCGCGGCCAGGTTGGAAAGGGACGCGGCGGCGACGAAGCGGCCGCCTCCCGGGCGGGGACGGTTCGGGGGCTGGTGGCGGGACCGCACCGCCGCGGCGACTATCCCTGCGGGGATCGCCCACCCAACCCCTAGTGCGGGTACTGCGCTGAGCCGTGCGACGGCTTCGACGACGAGTACCCCAGCGGCGCGGCGGGTGTGTCCGCTGCCGACGTGGGCACCTTTGACTGCCCAGGCCAGCCCGATCCCCGCCGCGGAGGCGGCGGCGACGGCAGCCCAGGACACGTCGCCGACGAGCAGCCAGACGGCGATCCCCGCGGCGGCGGACATCACGGTCAGGGCGGCGGCTTTGAGAGCGCCGCTCACCTGATATCCGGCCGCGGTTTCCCGCGCGCACCACAGTTCTAGCGGCGCGGCGACTGTTTGAGCGACCAGGTTGACGGCTGTCCAGGTGACAGCGAACTCGGCGAACCGGTCGGCACCCAGCCGCGAGGCGGCCCACACATGGAACAGGAGCGTTAACCCTCCCGCGGCGGCAGCGGCGGCCGCGAGGAGTGTCATGCGCCCCAAGGGAGCGCCGCTAGCCGTGGTCGGGTTCGTGAGAGGCCGTCCGGTCAGGGCGATGGCGGACCGTCGCTGCCGTTAGCGCAGACCCGCTGTTTCAGTGTGTCGGCGATCACGTCGAACGGTGCGGAGTCCACTTCGGGGTCTACCAGGTCGGCTAGCTGACCGCGGACGGTGACGTCGCTGTCGGCGTCGGCTCCGATGAGTGGGCACAGCCTTTCGGCGGCGGCGTAGCGGGCGTCGCATTCGCGGCTGTCGGGGTCTACTCCGAGTTGGGAACAGACGAGCTGTTTAGCGTCGGCGGCGTGGTCGGAGCCTGAGAGCAGGTTCAGTCCGACCCATAACAGGCCGACTATCGCCGCGACCCGGATCGCCCATTTCAGCAGCCAAAACATTTCGTGACCTCAAGCCTAGACAACCGGGATCATATAATAGGCACATGCGCCAACACCGCTGCCACTGCCAGCCGCCTCTCTATGTAATCAGGATCGGTGATCCAGCGGTCAAGGTTGAAGGGATAACCCAGCTCACCAACGAGTCGCTAGCTGAAGCCCTACAAGCCGTACTTGAGGACACCCTCACTCAAGCCAAGGGACTCATAGGCGCTGCGACCGGCAAGGAACTTCCAACCTCCGGGAATGAGGTCACCCTCACCCAGGAGCCTGGCTCCTACTGCCAGCAATGCCAAGCAAGCCTGAACTGATGGCCGTCACTAACGGGCAGTGGATAGCCAGCCTCCTAGCCACTGACACCCTCACCTATGCCGGGACCCGTGCGGCATGTGGTTTGTTGTCTCGCCGTCGTGTCCGCTCCGCCGCGTGGGATCGCACAGCAGACTGTGGCTGACAACGCGTTGACGGGGGGCCCGCAGGAGCCGCGGGAGCCGTGGTCTGGCAAGGCGGCGGCGGTGGCGGTGGCGGCGGTCAGCCTTGTCGTCCTTGTCGCGCAGTCGCCGCATCTGCTGTTCACAGCTACGACACCCACGTTTGGGGACACGGCCGCCCACATTTATCCCGTCGCGTACCTCCGGGACGTGCTCCTACCGGCGGGTCGGGTCACGGGCTGGTCGCATGACTGGTTCGGGGGGTTCCCGATCTACTACTTCTATTTCCCGCTCCCCGCGCTACTAATCGTCGTCTTGGGGGCGGTCGTCCCGTTCGGCGCGGCGTTCAAGCTGGTAGCCGCCGCGGGTCCTGTGCTCCTGCCGCCGTCCGTGTGGTTCGCTGCCCGACAGATGCGGTTCCCTCCGGCGGCGGCGGCGTTGGCTGCTGTCGCTGCCGGCCTGTTCGCTGTCACAGCCCCCCCGTATGACCGTGACCTTTTCGGCGGGACGGTCGGGTCCGCCGCGTTAGGCGAGTTCTCCTACGGGTGGGGCATGGCCTTCGCGTTCGCGTATTTGGGATGCGTCACCCGCACCGTCCGGGGCGTCAGGGACCGCAGGCCGGGGTCCGGGCGGGGGGTGGCGTTAGCGGCGGTTCTGTTGGCCGCTACCGCGTTGAGTCACATCATCTGTGTGGGGATGGCGGTGATAGGCTCCGCGGCCGGCCTCCCCGCCGCTATTGGGCGGCGGGGTCGGGGGGGCTGGTGGGTGACACCCGCGACGTGGGCGCTCGGGTTCGCCTTGGCAGCGTTCTGGGCGTTGCCGCTGCTAGCCCGCCTCAGCTACGTGGGGCACCGCACCCTCTCGGAGCTGCCGTGGCGGGTACTCGTAGGCGACCCGTGGTTCTGGCCGGTCCTAGCCCTAGGTTTGGCGGGCGCGGTGTTGACAGCGAAAACGGCCTGGGTGTGGCCGCTCCACGCGGTCACCTTTTTCCCGCTGGTGGCAGTGTTCGGGTTCGACGGGGGCATGTTGTGGGCGGGTCGGGTGCTGCCGTTCTGGTATTGCGGTCTGGGAGTCTTCGCCGCCGCCGCGGTGGTGTGGGGCATCGACCGGGCCGCCGTCCTGTTCCCCGAACGGGTAGGCCCCGCCTGGCTGTGGGGTGTCGCAGCCCTGGTCTGCGCGTCGTCGGCGGCGGGGAGCGTCACACGCGCCGCCACCGGCTGGGCGTGGCGGCCCCTAGCGGGCTACGCGCTGATCGGCGCGGCTGCGGCGCTGGTCGTATGGGCGGCGACCCGTTCCACATGGGGAACGGAAGCGACACTGGCGGGCGGCGTCATCTTCATCGTCCTGGTCGGAGCGTTGATGCAGTGGCCCACCGCGACAACAAGGGCGGCGGCGTGGCGCAGCGGAGGGTATGAGAGTGCACGCAGCCCGCTATCCGACCACGCCGCGTATCAGGCGGCGTTGGGGATCCTCCCACCCGGCGGGAGGATCCTCACGGTCGGCGGCAAGTCTTATATGGCTGGCCTGGTCGGCAGCCCCCTGGGATGGGACGCCGCCCCCTACTGGGACGGCCCAGCCCAGGTGGGCGGACTGTTCATCGAGTCGTCGCTGTCAACCCCCTACGTTCGGGCAACCGCCGCCGACTTCACCGCGGAGGGGTCGAGTTCCGACGACGACGGTGGGGTGACGGCTGAGTCGTTCGACCTGGTGGTGCGCCGCGCCCAGGTCCTTGGAGCGTCGCATCTGGTCGTCGAAGGCGACGAGACCCGCCGGTTCGCGGACAGCCATCCGCAGCTCACCGCAGCGGGGGAGAGGGACCCGTGGGCGGTGTACGCGACCGGAGCCGCTCTGGTAGAGCCCGTCTCTGTGCCACACGTCCACGCACCCACCACCAACGGCGGCTGGTGGGCGACGCTGCTAGGGGTGTTCACCGGATCCCGGGGCGACGGCGGCTTCTCCGCCTTCGCGGAGGGCTGGTGGGCGGAACCCGACGGGTACGGGCAGCTGGTCGCAGCGGGCGGGCCGCCCTGGTGGCCACGCACCACACCCGACCAGCCCGCGGGGTCTGGCCTCCCGGCAGGTGCGGTGTCGGACGTGCGGTTAGGAGACCACCAGATCACGTTCACTACCAGCGCGGTTGGGACACCACACGTCGTGCGAGTGTCCTACTTCCCGAACTGGGCGGCAGAAGGTGCCGACGGGCCGTGGCGAACAACCCCGCGTTCATGGTGGTCGTCCCCACCCAACCCCACGTAACGTTACGTTTCGTGGACCTGTGGGAAGAAAACCTGGGCGAAACCCTGACCGCAGCCGCCGCTGCGGTCACAGCAGCCCTCCTCCTAACCCCCCTGCGGCGAAGGGACCGCGGCTGATGCCGCTCCCCGAAGGGTGGGACCGTCACCTCCCCGCCACATTCGGACACGACGCCGCCGACCGCAGCTACGACATCGCCGCCATCGTCCGATGCCACGGCGCTGTCACCGCCCAACTAGTCGCCGACCTGCTACCCGCCCGCGCCGTACCCGAAGGGATGCCCCTCCCCGCCGGGCTGACCCCCTGGGTATGGGGAGCGTCGCCCCCCCAGATCGAACGGGCCCTACGCCGCGCTGAACGAGACGGCGACGTCACCTCCCAAACAGGACTCGACGACATGCGCGGCAGAGTCCGCTACTGGCAGCCCACCCCACAGTTAGACGACATCGCCCTCCCCGGCCCCACGCAGGGCCGCGAATGGCTCCGCGCCCCAACATCGACGCTATGGAGACACACCCTCGCCGTGAACCGTCTCGGCGCAACACTCGTGCGCCTAGCCGCAGGGAGGGTCGACTGGACCTGCTGGGGACACGAACCCCTATACCGGCCGCCCAACCCCGACCTCCCATACCGCCAAGGACGGCTGGCCCGCCTCACCGCCGAAGAGAAACGGCTCCTCCGCGCCGACGCTCTCATCACCGCACCCACCCACTCGGGGCAGGCCCGAACCTTCGTCGAAATGGACCGCGGCACCAGACCGCCCGGCGACCTAGCCGCCAAACAAGGCGTGTACCGCCGTCTGGTCACATACCCGCCCGACGGGACAGTCCCCACACTGGTGTGGTGCTTCGACGAAGCCGCCTTCGCGTTCGCTGACAGCAGCGGCAAACACATCGCCCAGCGGGTCCGCCGTTTCGTGTCCGCCCTGCCACCAACAAGCGTCGAAGGAAGACGACGGGACGCCAACACCCTGATAACAACGTTGGGGATGGCAGCCCGCAACGCGGCGTTCCCGCTCGTTGGGGTGTCCGACGCCGTGAAAGCAGGAACCCCGATAGCGCAGGTACCGCTCGTACCGCTATTCGGATGGCTCACCCAGGGCGGATAGCCGTTGGGGCCTATATGCCTGAATGCCCGATCCGCTAGAATGGTGGGGTATGAACGTTAATAATAGCCTAATGGTTGGGGTAGAGACCTGTACCGGAAGCCCGATGGTCTTGGAAATGGTCGACTGGCGGGCCTGTCCCACCGTCGAATACGTACCCGAGCGGGTGTCCGGCGACCCTTCGTTCGTCGGCTGCCGAATGAAAGTGTCACAACTCGTCGATTGGGTGAACCGCGGTCGCAGCGTGGAAGAGTTCGCCGACACGTACCGTATGGATGCTGACCTGCTACGTGTCGCTGTCCGCTACCTGAAGGATGATCCGCCCGTGAAGGTTGTGGACCTTACCGGCTGCCCCGGTGTGGATCTCAACAATTGGGGGGAGCCGAGTTTCGCTGGTAGCGGTATCCGGGTTGAAGCGCTGTTCAACTTCTTGTGGGCTGGACGCTCCGCCAGCGAGTTCGCGGCTACCTACGAGTGGGCTGGGATTGACGACGGCCATGTCACAACCGTTCTCGCCCACGTCGGACGCTAGTAGGCGCGCTAACACGATAAGAGCGCTGGTGTGAAGATACTGCTGGACAAGAATGTCAATGAACGATTACGTCATCACCTTTCTGAGCACACAGTTCACACAGCCCGTCATATGGGGTGGGGAGAACTATCTAACGGACGGTTGCTAGACGCAGCGGAGCGAAACGGGTATGACCTGATAATCACCTGCGACCGTGGCATGCTAAGTCAGCAGAACTGGCAACGGCGAACCATCCTTCCCCTCCTCATCGAGCAGGGGAAGGACCTGACAGACGACTTCGTGGCAGACATCCAAGCGCAAATCGGCTGAATTGAGCAAGCCGCCGCCCCGTGGGCGCACCGCCTCTGACAGGGCGGCCCTAACGCCGCCGCCGCTGGCCGTTAGCGAAACGGGTGGCGGCCAGGTTGTCGAAGCGGGTGTAGGCCGCCGCGAAGGTGGCCTTGACCACCCCAGTCGGGCCGGCGCGCTGCTTGGCCACGATGATGTCCGCCATCCCCTTCTGATCCGACGTCTCCGGGTTGTAATACTCGTCTCGGTAGATCATCAGCACCACATCGGCGTCCTGTTCGATAGCGCCCGACTCTCTCAGGTCGCCCAGCTGCGGACGGCGATCCGAACGGGACTCCAACCCCCGGTTCAGCTGCGACACCGCAATCACCGGGACGTTCAACTCGCGGGCCAAAGCCTTAAGGTTCAGGCTGATATCGGCGATTTCCTGCTGACGGTTTTCCCGTGCCCGGCCCTGCATCAGCTGCATGTAGTCGACCACTACCAGGCTCAGGCCCTTACTACGCCGCAGGCGGCGGCACTTCGCTCGAATGTCGGTAACCGTGCGGGATCCCTCATCCGCGTACAGGCGGACCCCGTCCAATCCCGCCGCGGCGGTGATGAGCCTGTCCCACACTTTGGCTACTTGCGCGGAGGTCAGCCCGGCCCGCAGCTGCGCGGTGTCGACCCTCGCGGTCGAAGCCAGCCAACGGTAAGCCACCTCCAAAGGAGACATCTCCAAGCTGAACAGGGCCACCGGACCGTCGTCGCGCGCTACCCGCGAAGCGATGTTCAACGCCAGCGCGCTTTTGCCCATACCAGGGCGGCCCGCCACCACCACAAGCTGGGCTGGGTGCAGACCGCCGATCTTCGCGTCTAAGTCGGACAGCCCTGTCGACAACCCCACCAAACCGTCCCCCGCGGTTTCTGCTTCTTCCATCCCCTTCAACACCCGGTCCAACAACGGTGCCAAAGGATCCAGACCCCCCGCCAAACCGCGGCCCGCGACCCCCAACACCGCCTCTTCCGCCTGGTTCAACACCACATCGAAGTCCCGATTGCGGTCCAACGCCGCCGCCTGAACCCGACCAGCGGCCTCAATCAGACAACGACGCTGATAACACTCCCACACCACTTTGGTGTAATAGTCCACGTTCGCCGCCGACGGGACCCCGTCCCAGAGCGCGTCGACCCGACGGATACCGCCGATCCTTTTCAACGCGTCGCTGCGGCCGAGACGGTCCGCGACTGTCAACACATCAATGGGTTCCTGTTCGTCGTATAGGCCCTGCATGGCCCCAAAGATCGTCCGCAAAGCCGGAACGTAGAAGCATTCGGCTACCAGGCGGCCCATCACCACATCAGCTGCGTCCCCCGACCGCAACACCGACCCCAACACCCACTCCTCCGCGTCCACACTGTGCGGGACCGCCCTCCCGCCTGTGAACGGGATCGGGTCGGCAGCCTGAACGCTGCTGTTCCACGGCCCGTCCGTCACGGACGACGCCTTGCTAGTAGGCGGATGCTGGTCCGGGCCGCGGCGATCAGCGCGGCGGCCAGGCGGTTGACCTGGTCGCGGTCGCCGCTGACGTGAACACCGGCACCACTGTCGGAGACGTACATGTCAGGCGAGCGGTTCCGGTTCGGGAAGGACCTTGTGGTGGTGGACGATGTCATAGTGGACGACGCTGCGGCCTTCCCGTCGGGCGAGCAGCCAGGCACCCAGGGTTCTGGCCCGCTCGCCGCTCCACCAGCCAGCCAGCAGCCCGCTGACAGTCAGAAGCTCGTCCAGGTCGGGCCAGCCGATCATGCCCGCGCCGCGGTGTTCCCAACGGTTCCGCTCTTCGGGGGTGCCGTCACAGAGGCGGGGGAACCAGTGCAGCGGAACCGTCACCGTCCGGCCGTCGCTGAGCCACACACCGACGTAGCGGTCCGTGACTTTCACATCGGCTGCGCGGGCGTACTCGCCGTCGCAGGCAGGGTAGGGAGGACTGTCGGCTAGGAGATCGTCCACGTCGACTGTCATATCCAGGCCGGGCCACCAGATCGTCGAACCGTCAGCGGTTCGCCACTCGTTCCGCTCCTCAGCTGGGGCGTCGGCTAGGCGGGGCAGCCAAAGGAGCGGAACCGTGAGCGTCCGACCCTCGCGGAACCAGACACGGATCACAGCGTCGCCGACTTCTACACGGTCTGCCAGCGGCCGGCGGTCAGCCCCCAAAGAAGGCATGCCACTCTCCTAGCATGTAGTCGAGTCGGTCGCTCACGATACGTTCGGCGTTTCTCATGTCCTTGCTCGACAGGCCACTGTTCCATTCTGCTTCGACCGGTGCGCGCAACAGGAACTTCGCTTGGGCGCGGCCCCTCCACACGTGAACGTGCGGGTCGTGCGGATGATGGTCCTTGTCCTGGGATGAGAACTCGAAGAGTAGGCCCTTCTCCTCCCACACCTTCGGGCTCACGATCCCCCCGGCCCGTGTCGAAGCCGCGGCACGTAATCAGCCAATGCGGTGGGAATCATCGACACGGGCCGGGGTCTGTGGGAGGCCTGTTCACCAGCCACGTCCGCTCCGTTGTCAAACGCAGAGTCGTGACCGGATTACCCATAGATTCCCACCATAACCGAACCCCTGTGACTCGTTTCGCCAACGCCCTGACAGCCCAGGCATATGAGCTCTCATTGCTTATCTCCCTCGCTGCGTGCGATGGCCTGCGCGGCTGCGCCGATCCTGGCGGCGGCGCGGGCTACGTCGTCGGCTAGGCGGACGACGTGTTTGGTCTGTCCTAGGCTGCGCCGTTCTGTCATTTGTCCGACGAGTGCTCCCAGCCACGCGATGTCGTGGTCGAGACGTTCCGGGGGGAGCGGTTCGGCTAGCCATGCGAGGCAATCGTTGACCGTCCCGAGGAGGACCGCTTGCTGGTCGCCGCGGAAGGGTGTCACTTGGTACCCTTCGCCTGCGGGGATGATACGGCCGATGAGGGGCGGTATGCCGTTTCGGTCTCGGTTGGTCAGGTCGTACACGTCGGTGCCGCTGCTGTCCTGCCGGACCCGAAGCCTGAAGGTCGGGTGGTCGGTCATGGGACGGGGTGGGGGAGCGGGGCGGTCCGGTCCTGGTTCTGCCAGTCGGGTGTTCTACTTGCCTCCATGTCCCTATTATAGCCGCCGGTATTTCTACCGTCCGGTTGTCCAGTGTTCATCGGGGTGGGGTCGTCCAGGTCGTCGGTGCGTTCTTCGACATGGACATAAGCGGCGGGGCCGTCGAAGATGATGAAGAGTTCGGTTCCTGGGTGTCCGTAGTCGGTGCCGTCGGCGGGGATCGGGGGGTCGATGAGGTCGATCACGGCGGCGTGGGTAGTCGGCACCATCCATTCCGTCATGGCGACAGTGACGAACGCCTTGCGTCCTTTGAGTAGTTGGCGGGCTTGGCTTCGGGTCCGGGCGGTAGCGCTGGTTCTCATGGGGTGGCTCTCTATCTCAGTGGGCTACGCCTTGGCGTTCGCACTCGGTGTTGGTGTCGCTTACTACGGCGTCAGGCCATGCTGATCTGGTCGGCGACTACCTCTATCCGGCTGTGTCGGCCTTCGGCGTCGGTCCAGAAGCGGCGGTGAACCTGGCCGCTCACCTGTACCTTCGTGCCGCGTTGGGCGTTGAGGGTTTGTTCTTCGGGGTCCCATACTGTGACTGGGATTACGTCGGTGCGGGTTCTCGGTTGGGAGAGGCGGACGGTGACTAGGAGTTGGGCGAGCGAAGCGCCTGATGTTCCGAAGATTCGGTGTTCTGGTGCTGTTGTCAAAGTACCGACTAGTAGTACCTGGTTGTGGTCGTGGTCCGGGACCTGGGATGTTTGCGTGTCTGCCATCGGGGTTCCTTCCTTCACCTCGATACTGATGGCTAGTATAACATGGTCAGGCGGTATAAGCAAGTCGTGTGCGAGGGTTTAAGGAGAAGCGGCGTAGGGGTATATGCGGTTAGCGATGCTTATAGGGTGGGCGTGGAGCGGGCTCCGCTTACGATGCCCCCAGGAAGGAGAGTGGCCCCATCCCAGGTGCGAGTCCCTGCCCCAGATGCGGTGCGGAGCACTATCCCGTCGCGGGACCGGACCGTCCCCGCCCTAACGAGATGGTCAGTGGCTCCGTGTTCTGGGGCGACCGGTGCGCGTGCGGGTCGGTCGCCGAGTGGGTCGCTGGCTATGACCCTGACCCTGACGGTGTGACCGATACGGGTCGGGCGGCGGTGTGCGCCCGCAGCGGGAAGCTGTTGGGCCAAGCCGTTCGGCCAGATCGGTGCATATGCGGCGGGCCGATAACATCATTAGCCGATTAATAGAATCGGGTGCGCAACACAATACACCCCTGCCGAGTTGGCATCCACTGCCCTGTCTGCTATACTAGGATCCTGATAGGAAGCGAGCGAGGGGTTAGGGCGATGACCACCACCACCACTACTACTACTGTCCGCACCGACGGACGTCTACGCGTACGGGACGGAGCATGCGTACGGCACGCATGGCTCGCCCCCCACCCCACCGACCGCACCCTCATCTGCGGACAATGCAACCGACGGTACGACCCTGACACCGAACCCTCCTACAAGACCCAAGCCATCCTCCGCAGCCTCGCCCAACAAACCATCGAAGGCCGCATCGACGACCACACCATGCGACAGGCAGCCCACATACTCATCCGCGCCGCATGACCACCCCGCCGACCTGGCAGCCAGACGAACCACCATCCGGGAGGCAGCAACATGGACCACAGCGACGCCCCCGAACCGCAGACCAGGCGAATATCAGTAGCCGACTGGTACGACACCGACCGCAAGGGAAGGTCCGTGATCGTGCTCAGCTACCGCGAGGGGATGGAGACCATCGTTGCGGTCGGCCCAATGGGCGACCCCAACGCGCCTGCGGTCTGCTACCAGATTCATGGCACCCCAGCACACGGAACGGTCGGGCCGCTTCCGTCGCTGCCCGACGTGCCGCCAGGAGCCGCCGTCGGATGGCGGGAAGGCGTTATCCGATGGGTCGACCTCCTCTCCGACCAGTACGCCGAAGCCGTCCAGGTAGGCAAGCGACGGCTGATGTGTCTGAGCACCGAAACGCTGTTCGACCTGAACGAACGCCCCGACGGGTCGGTGAGCATGGACGAAACCTGCGACCACCCATAGCCACCCACCGACCGAGAGAGAGGAACCAACCATGACCGAACTAGAGCGCCTATTGGGCGACATACCCGCCCGATGGCTAACCCGCTTGATACTGGGCTGGACGCTGACGCTGGTCTTGGTAGCGTATATCGCGTTTGAGGTTGGGCGGAACTCCGCCACGGAACCCGCGGTGACGTCTATGACCGCGGCGGCAACGGAACTTGCGGCGGCGACGACGGTACCCGCGGTGGCCGCGCCGCTCCTTTCAGGACGTCCGTTCGAGCTATATGACATCGAAGACGACTTCGGCAATGTGACTGGACAGGCGCTGGCTTGGTGGTCAGACGACGACCGTTACGTCATGGGGGTCAGCGAACAGCCACCGGCCGACCTGTACGTCGCAGCTGTTCGCAGTTTCGACTACATCACCGATTACAGCGGCGATGGGGTGCTAGTCCGCAGCCAGGTTGACGGGGTAATCAGGCAAGGAATGACCTACTCTCCGGCCCGCAACGGCGGCGGATTCGTCGTTGGCCACCGGTCGGGTCCGCACTGGGAATGGGTGGGCGCTAACGACCTCCGGCTGGCGATCACCAACTGGGACGGCGAAGTCGTTACAGCCGTGTTCGTGGCCACCGACGAAGACCGGTTTGCCGCTTTCGATGCGTTGGGCGTCATCCGTGACTAGCACCCCGGATTCGACATGACCTGCGCGCCTACCGCACAGCCAGACGAACCACCATCCGGGAGGCAGCAACAGATCCCCGCGGCTGAATACCACCGCGGGTAGGCGAATATCAGTAGCCGACTGTTCGACCTGAACGAACGCCCTGACGGGTCGGTGAGTATGGACGAACCCTGCGGCTAACCCCCCGCTGACGGAACCCGTGACCCCATTTCGCCGGTCGCGTAATGGGCGAATCCAAACTTGGACAGATAGTCGTTGTCCGGTTTCGCTTCTGGTCCTTGTCTAGACCACGGCTTGCCGACCCAGCATACCTCTGATAACATATACTGTTAAGAGTATATGGATGGAATGTGGCAGAGGTTCGCTATCACCCAGAGTTCGTTCGCCAGCTTGAGGATCTTTCGGCGAAGGCCGAATCTGAGCACTGGTTGATGGAACTGCTAGGTGAGGTGGTGGCGCTTCTGCGAGCACTTGAGGATCATGGCCATGACATTGAGGGCTATCAGCCCGCAGACGCGAGCCATCCGATCGTGACCTCACGGTTCCGGGCGTTCGCTCTTCGGCGGACACCACCGACCGTCCATACACCCTACGCCCAAGATCCACCGATATTGCGCATTCCCTATGTCTGGTTCGACCGAGCGGACGGTCGTGAGGTCGCGGTGGTGATGTTCATTGGCGACAAGACACAACGGGGTCGAGAGTGGTATCCCTGGGCAGTACGCCGGATAGAGGCAACCATGATCGGCCAGTGGCACCGACGCCACCCGGACTACAGAGCCCAAGTCAGAAGGACACGATAAACCGCTTGACCACCAAATAGAGCACCCGAACAGGATTAAGAACGAGCAGGGGAGGCGCAGGTGAGTGAAAACAAGGGAGCTAATGAGTACAGCGAGGAAGAGTGGGCAACGACATCGGAACGTGTGCGGGCCATTCGACGGGAGGCGACGGCCAATCCGGTCGTGGCTGAGGCCGAAGCTCGGAAGTATGCTGAGATCACCAAACGTGTACATACTCTGCGGGCAATCCGCAGCGCACGGGGGCTGACCCAGCAGCAGATATCGGCCCAACTCCAGATCAGCCAGGCCGAAGTGTCTCGCATGGAGCGTAGGAGCAATCTCCACCTCGCCACGTTGGCCCGCTTCATCGAAGCTACGGGTGGGAGGTTACGGCTCATCGCAGTGTTCGACGACTACGAAACCGAGATCGGAATCGGAGACCTCCTCCCGACCAGCACCGCCACGCCAGCCTAAGGAACGACCAGGTCGCCGCCGCCCCCGCTTCGGGGGATGAACCTAGGCGACAGTGAGCCGAGGCATCCGCCCGCCCCGACTACGCCGCTGACAACATCCGATCCCCGCGGCTGAATAGCCCCGCGGGTAGGCGGGCTGGCCTTTACGCATAATACGCGCCACATTTATTGGTGCTCTGTACACGGTCGAAGGTAATAGTCGCCCCTATAATCGTCTGATCGTTAGGGGAATGAGCTGAGCGCTTTGAGAGAGCCAAACATCCAGCCGCCGAAAGCCGCGCCGAGCGACCGATGCTGGGTAGCGGCCCGGAGGTGAGTCACCACTACTACCAGGACAGCTCGCAGGTGGTCGGCTACACCGCTGACGCTGACATGTGGTGCCCTGACTGCGCCACCGCGAAGTACGGGGACCCGCCCGAAACGGACCGGGAAGGCAACCTGGTTCATCCGGTGTTCGCCGACCAGGCCCACAGCGCCTGCGCTGCGGAGATGGGGTCGGTATCTCACAGCGAATACGAACGCCGCCATCCGCGGGAATGCAGAGACCGCTGCGGACGCTGCGGGGACAGTCTCTAAGAGAGCCTGACGGCGCTCACATATGTCAGCGATCTGTCTAAGACCACGGAACCGCCTAAGAACGGGAACGCTGCGGAACTCGGAGTCCGGGGGGCTGGCTAACCGAGCTAGCCGACTAGGACGCTCAACTCGCTGCTGGCAACCACGTCACAGCCCAGGGCCAGGCTCTCACCGATATGCGGTATATGGCCAATCTAGCTCCACGAACTTCCAGTCGTGAGGGGGTACCGAGTCTATGGCATCGACGATCTTCGCCACGTTGTCATCTGTTAAATCGAAGTCTGGTGACGACAGAACGACGATCCCGAATCTGTAGCGCGTCAAGTTCTGCTGCGAAGGGATACCGTGATCGGTTGTGACTACACACTGAAACCCTGCTTCGTGGGCTAGCCTCATCCACTCGCCGTTCGGAAGGCCAGCCCACTTCATACAGCTGTGCTGACGGTGTGAACACCCATCAGCCGATGCACCCGCAGGCCGTGGTGGACGCCCTCATCCAGGTACACGTCCATTACGACGTCGGCGTTTCGGCTATGTCCTCCGATAGGGCGATGTCTTCGATGAGGCTTTCTGACAGGTAGAGCAGGACCGTCTCAGCTTGACCTTGGCTGACCGTCGGGAAGTTCTGGTAGAACTCTTCGACCGTTGAGCGGCGGAGTGTGGCTATCAGCGCCCGGACGGGAACACGCGTGCCCTTGAACACCCACGCGCCGCTCGCTATCCCTGGGGTGGATTCGAGAACAGGAACAGTGCCCCAATCGAACATCGGACTTTCACCCGCCCTTCTGCTGGTCTGGTTGCGCGGCGAGCTCCGCGTCGCGGAGTCGGTGGTGTACAGCGCCGATACCTACTCGCAGTACCTCAGAGATACGTCTGGCACTCATGCCTGCCCGGTGAGCGTTGACGATTGCATCCGTGGCCGCACGTGACGCGCGGCGGACCGTTTCCGTGGCGTGCGCGTGTGTCTGACGATGCGTTCTCCAGCTGCGGATGGTTCGGGGGTATCCGCTCAGATATCGAAAGGGCCTGCCAACTGCGGGGGGTGCGTTATGTGCCTGTCGCGGCTGGCGGTTCGTCGACTACCTGTCACCGTTGCGGCAGTAAAGGGACACGCGAGACCCAAGCAGTGTTCCAATGCTCCGGCTGCGGTTATGTCGGCAACGCCGACTACAACGCAGCCAACGTAATAGGAGACAGAGGATGGGCGTGCCTCAACGGCACGTCTTGGCGGTCGGGGCGGCCGCCGTCAGATGGTCAGCTGGGAGGGAAACCCAGCCAACACACCACAAGTGTTGCCCGAGACCATCCCAAACAAACCCTTGGTAGACAGCCAACAGCCGTCAACCCAGAGATATAAGCCCCATCATTGTAGGGAAGGCGGCGGTCGTGCAACTGGTCACGGCTGAGCGTGGCTACCCCCGGATGTCACGCCATCCCACGCCGCCTGGCGGATCATTGTCGCAGCTGCCTGCTGCCCTGCCCGTCTAGCTGTGTGGCCGCCTGCGAGAAGGTCAAGCGCTTTCTGGCGTTCTTCGTCGGGGAGTTCCAGGTGTCGGGCTTTGCGGTGCAGCTTCAGTACCTGAGCGGCTGCCCGGTCGGCGGCGTCGGCGGCCTGTTCGGTGGTGTCACCGTCACGGATAGACCACTTGTAGGCTTCAAAGGCGGCGTCGGCGGTGTCTTCGTCGACGATGCGTTCCCAGTCCTGATGTGACACCCGCTCGCCGCTGTAAACCCGTTCGCGCAGGCGGACGTGGTTCTGGTGGGACTGGCACGGCCTGCAATAGTCGGCTCCCCACTTCGCGGAGTTCCCGCAATGCTGGCATCTCTGCCGGGGCGGAGGGAGCGTGCCGTGTTCCCTGCGGTAGGCCTCACGGTACCGCTCCTTGTGGCATGGGGTGCAGTAGTCGGTTCCCAGTTTCGCGGTGTTCCCGCACTCGCAGCGTTTCGCCACTAGAGCTATCGTCCTAGACGTGTACCAGGCCGGTCTTTCATGATCCGACACGATAGTCGGGGCTGTTGCGTCTGTGCCCCCAATTAGTGGTTGGCTCGTAGGTAGGCGACGATCTCTCGGATGGCTCGGCAGTCGGCTTCGTTGTAGGCGCGTATCTGCCGCATTAGTTCTAGGTCGGTGAGCCGTTCGGCGCGTCCTTCGCGGATTTCGTTCTGGCACCACCAGGCACCGACCATTGCGCCTAGCCCGTCGGCGGGTCCGGTGCCCCAGCGGGTCGGGATCAGGCCCTGTGTGTGGAGAGCGTTCGTGACAGCTTTGAGACCGAATCCGTGCGCTCCGCGTATCACGACCGGTTCGGCGCGCATGACCTGTGTGAGGAAGTCGAACCATTGGGGGGTGGACCACCGTCCGCTGCGGGGTCCGTGCCGTTTGGCTGCCGAGTTGTACGCGGTGGAGAGTGTGGACGTTTCGGCGTGGGACCAGTGGAACACCCGCGGCGACGGTGATCCTTCGGGGTTGAGCCTGTCCTTGACTGTGTCCATGTGGTCGAGCCATTCTTCGACGATGCGGGCTTCGGCGGGTTCGGTGAGGGTGTCGGCTACGAAGCAGGCGAACCGCCATTCGCCGTCTTCGACGTGTCCGCATCCGATCATGAAGATGGTTGGCTGCCCGCCGCGGTGGGGGAGGGCGGAGAAGTCGTCGTCTAGGTCGCTGACGGTCTCGAAATCTACGTAGAACTCGACCGGTGGTATGTCGATCCAGTCGGAACGGGCCGCGGTCACCTGTTGGGGGCGCACTCCGGGGCCTGGTGTGCGGTTCACGTCAAGGCACGCGTCGAGCAGTCTTGCTTTCTCGCCGGTGATGCTGAGCGTCGCTGCGGTGACCCGCGGGTCAGACCAGTCCGACAGCCCGACTGTGTTCGCCGTGTCCCGCACCGTCGCGCCTACCTGGTACAGCTCGGTGAGGTCGCCGCTTTGTGTTACGACATGTTTGACGGCGCTCCGCCAGCGTCCCAGACTGTTCCCGGCGGGTGGTCGTAGCTCGTCGACCGTCGGGGCGGGCAGGGCTTCCCAGTTGTGGCCTTCTCGTCGCATTCGGCGTACCCAGTCGGCTGCTTCTGCGGCCCATCTGCTGAGAGGCTGTCGGCGGGCGGTCTCGTTGTGGGCGACGGGTCCGAGACGGTCGAAGCAGTGTCCTGTCCTGACGGTCACGCCCCGGTGTTGGTGTTCCCAGCCGCGGCCGAGTAGGAACATGTGGGGCGGCCGGTAGCCCTGCAGGCGGGCGAGCGCCCGGTTGTAAACGTGTAACTGTGTCTTGTACGCCAGGGTCGATCCGCTGTGCGCGCGTACCGCGGTCAGGTCGGCTTTGAGACGCAGCGTGGTGTATTTGATGTCCACGACCACGTAGTGGCCGCCGAAGCCCAGGGCGGGGGCCGCCACATCGGGCACCGCCGTTGTGGTGGGGAAGATCCGTGTCAGGGTGTCGCTGCGTACCAGCAGGTCGGGCATCCCGTAGGTCCGGTGCTGGGGGTCGCGTAACACGCCCTGGTCGATGATGGGGACACCTTCGGCCATCGCTTCCCACGTCGCGTACGCGGCGTCGATGTCACGCGACGCGCTCCTGCGGCTGCTGCGGATGGTTCGTACTTCGCCGACACCGAAGCCGCGTAGAAGGCGGATAACGGACCGCTCGAACTGGTTTCCTTTGCGGAAGATGAACGCCTGGAAGTCGGTGGCTTCGTCTGTTTCGTCCGGTTCGTAGCCTTTGGTGGGGCCATAATGGTCGAGCCAGTCGAGCATGGGGCAGCCGAGCACATAGTTGCGGGTAGCGGACGCTGCCACCCAGCCGTCCCATTCCCCGACCGTTGCGGGGACGTGTTCGACGCCGCTGTCGTCGCACACGATGGCCGCGGCACCGTGTGGCATGTCAGGGGCGGTGCGCCCACCAGCGCCAGCGCCGCCCGGGTGGTTTGAGCCGACGGTCGAGGAACTCTTCTAGGCGGGCTCGGTGGAGCACTGTCTGGTCGCCGCCGCTGGCGGCTTCGTCGATGAGGGTGGATGGGAGGTCGTCCCAACTGAACCCGCTCCTACCGAAGGCGTCCCGTTGTTCCCAGACGATGACGTTTCTCCCTTCGATGGTCCATCCGTTTGGCGTGTCGCCTTCTCTCTTGGCGTAGGCCTGTTCGCGGAGCAACCTGCGGAGTCGGGCTCTCACCCGGTCGTAACGTTTGGCGGCGTGATTTAGCCATTCCACCTCCCGGCACCAGGGCGGCGTGTCGCCGGTCGCGTCGGTCAGGATCGCGGCCAGCGTGCCTGAGGATATGGCCAGCCAGTCTTCGGGGAGTGGGTCATCTTCGAGCCGAGCGATGGTGTCGACCAGGTAGCGGCGGTAGAGGTGGCCTGTCAAACCCGCGCGTATATGCCGGATGTCGCTTTGTAGACGTTGCCGTAGTTGTTCGTCGTGGGCGGGGAGGGCTGTCGTCGTGTAGATGGTCAGGGTTCTCTTGACGATCTCGTCGGGAAATGAATGGGGCCCGGCGTTCATTGATAACACGAAGCCTGGGTACTCGGTTATCTGGGGCGGGTATTCGTCCTTAATTAGTTCCTTGCCGTGCGTGTTGAAGGCCCTCCGTCCTATGTCGTCAAAGACCACCGGGTGGCGCTTGTAAGCGTGTTGGAGGCCCCGCAGCTTGGCCGTGGTGAAGCTTCTCTTCTCGACAGTGTGGGGACGGCCGAACATTGATGCCATGAGGGTGTCCACGAGGCTCGTCTTGCCACAGTTGGACTTGCCGAAGATGATCGCGAACGAGGGGTATCTCACCACGTCGCTGTCGCGCAGGTGGGCGAGGGAGCGCAGATCGCAGATGAGGGGCGAGAAGTACAGCCATGCCATGAAGGTGAAGTAGTCGCGCTGGAGCATGAGCACATCGCCCTCGAAAGCGTTCTCGTAGTTACCGAAGAACTGGAGCAAAAGGCTGGCGTCTTGGCGGACCGCGGCGGGATCCCATTCCAGGGAGAACGCCCCGTCTGACAGGACGGCCGTGCGGTTCACCCGATCTATAGACATGAAACGTTCTGTCGTTTCGTCGGTTGACTTTACGAGACGTATGCGGATCAACTCCCGCTTGATCCGCGGCGTAATCCGCTGGTTCCCGCCGCGCGACGTTGGCATGGCCGCGGACAGTCGGGGTCTCAGCACGGCCGCGACCTTTTCGATCCGCTCGACCTGCGCCGAGAGTTCGGCGTCGGCTGCCGCGGGCGGCTTGATGAGCACGGTCGTTGAATCGTCCGACAACACCGGCGTGTCAGGCACTTCGATCTCGGCTCTGGTAATCCGCTCCTCAGGCAGGGCGATCTCATCGGACCCCGAATCGCGGATGCTGTCGAACATGCGGCTGTAGTGATCCCATGCAGGTTCGTCATCATCGAACACGACCAACGTCTCGGGCTGCTGTCCCGCGAATGCTCTCTCGGACAGGTTGGCGGAACCGACGATCACGCGGGTACGCCACCCACCGGACAGCAGGAACAGCTTGGCGTGGGCTACCGACCCGCGTAGAACACGGAACGTTGCTTGCCCCGCCGCTACCTTCTCCAGGATGCGACGGTGCTTCTCGTCCTTCAGGCCCATGATCGCTGCCAGCGTCCCTTCGACGGCGACCTTCTGGAAGGCGAGCACATCGACCATGTTCCCGAGCGTCGCTTCAGACCCGAAGACACACTCGAATCTCTCGAAGGAGAAGTCATCCAACATCTTGACGACGGCTGCTGCGCTGGCCGAGTAGGTCAGGACTCTGAGTCTCTCGAAACCGTCGAAGAGTGACCAGTCGAACCTTTCCTCGTCCAGGTATTGGGCTCTGACTACCCGAAGCCCGGTGCCGTCATCTAACCCAAGCGTCGGCTTCGGACTCGCCGTGCTGTCTTCGGCGGTCATCCCAAACTCCCACTGTGGTGCCGATGCACGGTGTCGCCCAAGACGCGGCACATGTACTCTCTGGGGCCAAGCCGACGGGAAAGCTCCCGCTCTAGAGCGCCTATCGGGACCAGATTCTGGGGTGCTCTAGGGTCAATGTGGCGTTCAGAGCCCAACTGGGGCAGCAGGCTGGCGGTCCAGTCGGCGACCCGGACAGCACGGCCGATACCCGACGAAGCAGCGACCTCGCAGCGGACGACGCTCTCCCAGGCAGGCCGGTCTGCAGGGTTTTCGAGCTGCACATACCACGAGTAGCGCGGGTTACGGCCGTAGCCGATAAGGAACAGAGGGCTGCGCTCCGCTGCCCTCAGCCGATCCACTACCTGCTTCTCCGCGTCGGCGAGATAGTCAACGAAGTGGCGTTTTATGTAACCGACGCTGTCCCCGTCGGTAGGGGCGTTGATGTCGCTGATCGTGCCGTCGGCGATGACTAGGCGGCCTGGCCCGGCCATGCGGGCCGCCAATTCTGCTTCGGCTAGACGCATGAGCCTCTGCGCACGGTCCACTAGTTTGCCCCGGTCTAGTTCGGGGATCGACTCGGCACGAAGCCGACCTGGGAACCCGTCTTGGAGGTCCAGCAATCTTCCCCCGGCCATTATCAGCAGCCTCTCGACCGTGATCCCCTCGTACCATGACCTCCTCGCCTCGCGGTCCCAGACCACCGCGCCCACCCCGAAAGCCGCCATAACCCCTGGGACCGCCCCCGACGGGTCGTCAAGGGTCAGCCGCGCTTCGATCCGTCTCACCCCGTCCACGAACACCAGCTCGTCGGGGGCGTCCCGCGAGGAACCAGGAAGGGGCCGCCAACGGTCCGTCTCGACCTGATGGTCAACCGGCGGCGGGTCGTAGGTTTCGGCGGTCTCTACGGGGCTGCCGTACTCTGGCGACCAGCTCTCCACAGAGATACGGGCGGGGCGGGTAGGTTCCATGTGTGGTCTGAGATGCTAACTACGGCGGGCGGTGGCGGACAGGATTCGGCGCTGTCCAACAAGCCGGGCGGGATCGGGGAGCGGGACGGGTCACGAGACGAACCCGAGCGCAGCACCGCAAATACGAAGCCCGCCTACAACTCCGCCGCCCACAGGTCTTACGCCCACTACCCGAACGCCGGGGCCGCCGTCAGATGGTCAGCTGGGAGGGAAACCCAGCCAACACACCAGTGTTGCCCGAGACCATCCCAAACAAACCCTTGGTAGACAGCCGACAGCTGTCAACCCAGAGATATAAGCCCCATGCGTCCCAATACCTCATAGACGGTCCGCACGGTCCTCGTCTAAGGCATCGGAGAGGCTCGTAGCGAGTTCCAGAGGGGCCGTGTTCAGGATCGCTGCCGGATCTCCGCTGCCCGGTCGTAGGAGTCCCATGCTGACCAGCCTCTGCCGGGTTCCGCTGTTAGGTTCTGTTGGTGCCGTCAGCCTGGCGACCGGAGTTCCGCGGTCCAGAACTTGGACTTCGCCGCCGCGCCGGACCTCACGGAGGTAGCGAGAGAGGTTGGCCTTCAGTTCGGAGACCGATACCGTGCTCATAATGACCAATATAGTTTCACGGCACAGACTGTTCTAGTCAGCTTCGTTCGGGACGGAGAAGGCCAATTCAAGTTCCTATTCTGGTCGAGCGACCGGGGCACAGCCTGGGCATGTCAGTCGAGGAATCTGACCTGTGGGCATACTTCGTCTAAAGGTTTGCCAGTGACCAGCATGTAAAGCACGAGAGGGCTCATGTCGTAGCGTTCGTCTTCCCAGGAGACACCGCCGCCGTCGAGTGCATGTACCGTCTCGAAGTATTCCCGGTCTGACCACAGGGTCGCTGCTAGGTGCGACTCGGCCGCTATTTCCGACAGGTCGGCGATGCCGCTGGTTCCGTCACGGAACTCTACCCGTAAGCGGAGCCCTCGAAGGGGCTTGACGCGGGTCACGTACTGCATGTCGCCGGCGTCAGCTAGCCGACCGTCGACTATGTAACGCCGGCCGTCCCGGCCGGTGTATACGTCTAGGTCGTCGGGGTTTGATGCGGCTGCTGCGACCATGCGCTCCCTGTTTCCCTACCCGTGTGTTCCGAACCGACAAGGCACACTAGTCCCGTCCGCTGGACGCGGGAGGATTCACACCGTACACAGTTAGGTGTTAGGTAGAATATGACTCGCGTATCGTAGGGACGGAGCGGAATGAGTCCGGAAGTGTTCCGGGAAGGCCAATTCAAGTTCCTGTTCTGGTAGAGCGACCGGACACAGCCTCCGCATGTTCATGTGCAGAAAGACAGCATGATCGCCAAGTTCTGGCTGATCCCCGATGTCGAGCTAGCCAGAGGGCGCAGCGGCCGCATGTCCGGGCAAGACCTACGAACGGCCGCGGAGCTCATCGAAGACAACAGGGATTTGATTTTGGGGAAGTGGTATGACCGATTCGGCGAATAGCAGCGAGATGACGACGGATTATCCCCGCGCGGTCAAAGTGGAGGTCCTGGACCGGGCTGTGAAGGTGTGGCTCTGGGACGGGCGGACGCTGACCGTCCCGTTGGAATGGTACCCGATGCTGTGCGACGGGACACCCGCCGAACGTGACAATTGGGAGCTGATAGGCGACGGCGTGGCGATACACTGGCCCGACCTGGACGAAGACATCGGGGTCGACGCCATGCTCGCTGGCGTCCCCTGCACATACAATGCCCGGACGTTGGGCCGATGGCTGCTGGCCCGCCGGGAAGGCCGCGGTGTCACAGCTCGTGAGATCGACGCTCACGAACAGGTACATGCAGCGGAAGCCGTGTAGAAGCGGCAGGCCTGTAGCGCGGAACCCCAGCGTGGCCCTCTCCAGGGTCTTGGGTGCTCGCTAGGACTTCCGGGATATCACAGCTTTACATAATGTAACTTATAGGACAACAGGCTGTTGCTCTGTGGAAACTCCGCTGTTAGCGGTCTAACCGTCCAGGGGTCACACCACGCTCGTAATCAGCCCACGCGTCCAACAACTCCTGCTAATGGTGTACTACATAGTCCAACACCTGATTCGCCAGCTTCGGCGGAAGGCGTCCTGCCGTTATGTTGCCGTTCCTGATGTCGACCGAAATGGTGTCGCCTGCTGCGACCGCGTGAATATGCGGCGGCGGATGGTCACCCTTATACAGACGGATGCTGATGTGCCCCTTACTGAGCCGGGCTATCTCAACTGACCAGCATTGAACCGCCGTCGGCGACGCCACTGCCGATAACGGCTGGGCGGTTTGATTCCCCACTTTTCTGCCATCTCGTCTTCTGTCAGACCGGTCAGTTCCATGTACAACGAGTCCGAACCCAAGTCCACTCCCTGCCGCTCGCAGCCTGGTATGTACCAGGCGACTTCCCCGAACTGGCCGACCCGGACCGTCTCGAACACTTGGCGGTCCTTCAACGGCTGCCACATGGGTTTATCCAGATCAACGTATTCGGCCAGGTCGATCTCGCCTGCCACTTCGTCGTCGAAGCGGACCCATATGCGGTACCCGTCTAACGGTCCGACACCGACTACTCGAGAAATCATGCTGCGAAGTCTAAAGGTTTGTACGGTTAGTCAGCAGCAGCCGCCGCCGACACGATGGGGTTCGGAGAGTCCGAACTTACGGGTGGCAGCACGGACGACGTGGGCGGTCGCCTCACTCTTCCTTGATCGTCAGATGGACGACTAGCACAGGGCCGGAGCCGCCGCTATCAAGGTGCCAATGGTCGGACTCGGGTCCGTAGCGCTCGGTGAGGGAGCGAACCAGGCGTTCTACCTCATCCCGCTCGGTCGCGTATCTGTCGATGCTGCCGTTGGCGTGTCGTTCGATCTCGTAGCTGACCGGACGGCCGCCAAGGTCGTCGGGAGTAGGCAAGAAGTGGTTGCTCATGCTGGGATCATACGGCGCGACTCGAACCTTCGCGTATTATGAGAGATATTTGGCGGGGTTCGTTGGGTTGGTGTTGCTGCGTTGTCCCAGCACTTCAAGTAGACGACTCTGCCCGTATGAGAGATATTGGGAAGGTATCTCTCGTAAGGCAGGGTCAGATGACTATCTTCTCTCGGTCGATGTAGGGTCGCAGCTCGGGCCGCAGGAACTTCGTGTTCGCCAGGTCCACCGGACGACCCGTCAGGTCTTCGATGTAGAACAGCACCCCGAAGTAGGGCCTTGCTGTGGCCGTCCCCGCGAACCTGACTAGCACGTCGATGTCACTGTTCTCGTCGGCCGTGTCGCGTGCGAATGAACCGAAGAGGGCAAGCTCGGTCACATCGAAACGCTCTACCAAGATCGGCTTGTGGACCCGAAGCAGATCAAGGACTTTCATCTCGTCTCATGGCTCATTCCCTAAGGGGCTTATATACCTGAGTTGACACTCTGGGCATACTGTTCTGTAGCGTCTGCCTTAAGCCCCTCTAAGCCCATTGCCAGGCGGCAGCGGCATGCAGGGTGTCGTCTAAGGCGGAGGCAGCGTCCGCCCATAACAGGGGCCTCCCGTCGTGTCCGGCAGCCAGTTCCGGGCCTGTTGGGGAACCGCCAACGGGTAGTCGGGCCACAACCCAGCGTTCAGGGCTCTTTTCGTCGGGTTCGGCCCACACGTCGTACCACAGGAGCTCCTCTTCGGAGCGGAACAGCATGGGTCGGGGCATCATCACCTTGGCTGCAGAACTCACAGTGCGCCCTTGAAGGTCGGGGGACTTCCCATCAGACGGTAGCCACGTCCCGGTCGGCAGCGCAGCATACGACAGCGGTCTCGTCGCCGTGTGGGTCACTGACGTGCAGCGTGGATCCGCATATGCAGCGGACCTCCCCGTCGGCGATGCCATGCCGACCCGCATGGGACGGGAGTGTGCTGGTTACTCGTCCGATGTCCGCGGTTGTGAACAGCGGATAGGGCTCATGTGCGTACCGCGTACCCTCCCAGGGTTTGTGGCAGTGACAGTGGTCAGCCATGAAGCGTCCTAGCCATTGTCTTGTCCCTTCTGTCGTTCATGATCTTGTCCCCTTTGGTCGGTTAGCTGGTCGGGTAGTAGCCGTCGTAAATGTTGCCTGCGTCGATGATGTCTTTGACCGCTACCCGCTTACCGTCCCAGTCGCATGCGTGGATGAGCCTGGCATCGACGAATTGGCGCGCCTCGGGGTCCCACTTCTTATCATGCCTGCGTACCCTGCCTCCGCAGTCTCGGTGGATAAGCCGATCCGTGGGGGTCTCGTAGTCGGTGTTAATGGTCATGGTCTTGTCCCTTCCAGTTCGGTTATCGGCGTGACAGTTCGGCGGCGGCTTTGTATGACTCGGTGAGCTGGCAGTGCTGGCATGTGACGCTGCCGGGGTCGTGAGTGACTGGGATGCGGCTTCTAGCACCAGGGCAGCCAGGACCACCACCACGACCCGCCGCATCTGCCGTCGTTGTAGGAGACGACGGGGGGTATCAGGCCTAGGACGCGTGCGAAGACGAGTGCTGCCTGCCCGCGGGTGATAGCGTCGTCGGGGCAGTACCGGGACGCGACGCAGCCGGACACGATGCCTCCTTCGGCTAGACGGTTCACCGCTGGGGCGTGCGGCTGTCCTACCAGGTCGACGAATACGGCATCGTCCGCGAGGGGCGACGTTTCTCCCCCGAGTGTGCCGTTGACGACCCACGCGGCGGCGTCGGCGCGGGTTATGGTCCGGTCGGGGCAGAACCGCTCCCCTGCGGTGTCGCATGGGGTGGCGACGTTGAGTGCGCCGAGGAGGTCGGCGTCGGCGGACCAGCCTACGTTGGGGGGGATGTCGGTGTAGGTGGTGGGCGCGAACGCGAAGGCGGTGTCGCCGTGTTCTGTGCCTGTCCGGTTCCCGCCGAACATGACGTGGACTAGCCATGTGGCCAGGTCGCGGCGGGTGATGGGGTCGCCTGGGCAGAAGCGGGTGGCGGTGGGTTCGCAGTCGGTGTGGTCGAAGATCCCGGTGGGGGCGAGTCGGGCGACGGCGGCGGCGTGGAGTTCGCCTACGTCGGCGTACCCGCCCCCGTCGGCTGGTGGGGGGACGGTGTCGGGTTTCTGTCCGCTGACGTAGGCGAGTGGTAGCAGAACCAGCGCAGCGAACGTGACGGCTGCCGCTACCGCCCAGGCGACCCGACGGGCCAGTTTTAGACGCCGCCGGAGTCGATGCGTTGTTTCATGTAGCCCCTTTTTGTAGGCGGCGACCGCCTCTGTGTGTTCGTCGCATAAGGTGGCCTTCCCGGAGACGCGGCGGCATCCACATGGCTCGGAAACGTCGGGCTTGCTGGCGTTATCGGCGGTCATCGTTCGTCTCTCTGGCTTATATGTGTGAGTGTTCGGGGGCGTCAGCGTACAGTTCTGTAACGTCGTTGCTCGGCGTCGCCGCAGTGGTGTCGTCGGGTGGCTGCCAGTCGCAGGCGAGCAGTGATATCACTCGGTCTGCTCTGTCCAGCGGCCAGTCGAGATTCGCCGCGAACGACGCAGCGTGTGCGCTGAACCCTTCCCCGCGTGCTACACGGTTCCGCATTGCGTCTAGGAGCGTTGACAGTGTGTGGTTCCGCTCCGCGAGTAGACCTAGGTATTCGCCTTGGTCCGCGAAGGGGACCAGCTGGGCGTGCAGTGTTGCGGCGTTGTTCCAGACAGTTATGCGGGCGTCGAGTTGGGCGGGGTCGTCTAACGCCGTTCCGTGGCGTTCGATGAGGGCGGCGAACCGTGAGTGGGTGTCGTCTGTGACCTGTCGGTGGTGTTCGCGGCTGGTGTCGGGGTCGCAGGCGACGGCCTGGACGGTGGCGTCGGTGATGAGGTAGCCGCCGGCCGCTACCAGGCAGACGACTAACACTCCAAACACAAACGCGGTCGGCGGCGCGCTCAAACGCGAAGACATGCACCTAGTATAAGGGAACAACATCTGGACAAAAGGGGGAGGCACCCGTTGTCGGACTTCGACACTATCACCACGACGGAGGCGACGTATAGTTTGGAGAGAGTCGATTTCTCCCCCTCCGCTATCCCCATCGCCACCGACCAGGTGGCCTGGCCCGGCTGGCAGATCGTCCGCCAGGCGTTCAACCAGACCGACAGGATCGCTCGGATGACTCAGACCGCGGTCGGCCCCGTGATCCCTATTGAAAGGCCCGAGTCGAGACGCCTGGCTGGACTTGGACGACGAATACCTGGACGAGAACCCCGCCTACGAAGAGGGTGCCACCCTCGCCACCTATCTGGAAGCGTGGGTACCAGCTGCTGACCCAGGAAGCCGCTCGGCTACCACGCCTGAAAGGGGCTGACAATGAGCCACCCAATCGCCGAACCCGTCGCGGTGATGCTCAGCCCGCCCGAAACTGGCGACCGCTGCGCCAACTGCGGCACCGCCGAGGACATTCACCCCGCGCGTTTCTACTACGCGGACGGGTCGACCCAACGGTTGTGTCGGCCATGTATGAGGGATGCCTGCCAGACCAGCGAGTTCCCTACCCAGTGAGGTGAGACCATGACTCTGGACCCCATCTCCGACACCCCAGCGTGGAATGTGCAGGCGGCGTACCGGAAAGAGTGGTTGGTTGGCCTTTTCAGGGACGACCGCAAAAAGGTCGCCGAGTGGCTAGAAGGCCGAAGTCCGTTGCGGCTCTCCTAAGCCGAGTTCGACTATCTCCGCAGGCACATAGAAGGAGGCGACATGGACGGGGAGCGACGAGTACAAGGCTGGTAGGCGCACTGGCCGCTGCTAGGCAGACGACCGCCACGCCATTCGCATACGCGGTCGGCGGTGTGCTGGAAAGCAGTCGTCGGGATCGCCCGAACCGGAAGATTCGCCTATTATAGCGAGCGGTGTGTTGGCCGGCCGATACGGACCTCACTCTTCTGCGGTCGGCCAACAGCCGCAGTTGTGCCTACTGCTACAATAGCCCCCATGGTTGATTTGTTGACGATGCTGACAGGGTGGGGGCGAGTTGCTGTAGTGGCGTGCTCTTTGGTGTTCGTTGTGGGATGGTGGTGGCGGCAGGAGCGGGACACGTCAGCCGCGGTGCTCGCCACCGGGGTGGCGTTAACTGTTGTCGGGGTGTCGGTGCTGTGGGGACTGTGAGCAGTGGGCGACACGCCGCCTGTGACGGGGCCGGGGCCTGTCGGCACCGTATGGTCCGTCTTCCGGGTGCTGCTCCTCTGCCTGTTGGTGTGGAGAATGTTCCAAACGTTCTGGGGCGACGGCAGCATCACCACGGCCCGTTTCACGCAGGTCGCCAAGTACCTGGGTTTAGCTGCCGCCGCGTTCTGGATCACTTCCGACTCGGGCATAGACTTGCTGTTGGCGCTGTTCACTGACACCACCGCTAGTGGTGAGCTGTCCCCCGACCAGCGGACCCCCGCTGATCCGCTTGTGCCCACCGTGAGTCGGCCAGGCGAACTAGCCGACTCTCTGTTCGCCGACCCGGACGCATAGGGGGCGGAGGGGTGTCGCAGCGCCAATACTGGAACTACACCGAAACGATGCGGCACCGTATCGTCATCAGCCACTTCGGGGACATCCGCCTCCCCACACCGTGGACACTGCCGCAGGCTGGCACCTTCGCGGGGCTGCTAGTGGCCATGTTCTACACGCGCCGCTTCTGGGTGGCTTGGATCGGGGAACCGTGGGCGCTCGTCCAGGTGGTGATCGCTCTCGCCGTCCCCTACGTGTTGGCGTCCGCGTTGGCGCTGGTCGGGAACGAAGGCCGCAACCCGCTGGTGGTGGTCGCGTCGGTGGTGGCCACCCGCACACCGAAACCGGGGATCCCCGAGTGGGTCCTCGCCCGCCGCTGCCGTCAGCGGGTCCGGTTCGTCGACCGCGCTCCCCCACCGTCGCGGTGAGATACCCCCCGGCGGCCAGCCACGGGCATCTGGTCTGGTCCCATTACGGCGGCACCGTCGCCGTCTTCCGTGTCGAAGACCCACTGTCGTACCTTCATCTTTCCTCCGACGAGAAGCACAGTTGGATGCAGTGCATCCGACGGGCGGTAGCGTCGGTGAAGGAACGCCCCTGGATGATCCTGTCGGTGTGCGAACCGACCGACCCGCAGCTGCTGTCCACCCGAATCGCGGAAGGGGCGGGGCCGGCCGCTTCGGCGGGGTGGGCACGGTACGCGGCGGAGCACGCCACGTTGATGACAGGCGGCCAGGAGACGTGGGAACGTCACTTCTATGTGGCAGTGTGGGTCGATATGGGGTCGCGGTTCACGCTGAAGAACCGCCTCTCCGCCGCGGTCGGCTACGTCCCGCGGCCGCCGAACCCGAAGGTCGTAGCCCGCGCCGAGCGGATAGCCGACGACTTCGCCAGGGTGTTCAACGCGTCGCAGGTGGCGGTACGCCCAGCGTCGGCGAAGGAAATGTGGTGGCTGTACGTGCGGGCCGCTTACCGCGGCGGGGTCGCTCCTGTCACCGTGTCGGGCATCCCCGACACGGACGGCCAGCAGTCGGTACGGCCGGTCGTCAACGCGCTGTTCACGGAGGGCGGGCGGGCGTCGGACGAGGACCGTCCGTTCCACCGCCGGTATCTGCGGGTCGAGACGGAGGCGGGGGTGTCGTATCAGACGTTCCTGTGCGCGTCGCGGGTTCCGCTGTCGTGGGGGTTCCCCGACGGGGGAGGCGAATGGTGGCTGGGGGCGCACCGTTTCCCGTTCCCGGTGGACTGGTCGGCGCTTATCATCCCCACCGCGAACCGCGAAGCTCGGGTCACGGCGGGCAAACAGGCCCGCAAGCTGGAGTTCCAGTTCGGTGAGTACCCGAACGCGACGGACGTCCCCCCAGAAGTCCAGCGCGGCGCGGACCAGGCGGGGTCGCTGCGCGAGGAGCTGTCACAGTCCGGCGACCCGCTGCTGCGCTGCGCGATGACTTTCTGTGTGTCCGCCCGCGACCTGACCTCCCTAGAAGAGCGGGCGGCCACTTTCCGTGACGGCCTGGAGACAGCCGAGTGGACGGTCCCGCGGCCCGCGGGCCGTCAACGTGCCCTGTACCTGCACATGCTGCCCGGAGGCCCGACCCCCCGCGTCCTCCGCGACTACGCCCAGTTCTACCTGCCTGAGGCTCTGGCGACGGGTATGCCGTTCGCGGAGACCGACGTCGGCGACCCGAAAGGCCAACTGTTGGGCGTGAACGCGGACGCCTGGTCGCACCGTCCGGTCCTCTTCGACGCGGCGTATGGGGCGTCCATTGACCGGTCGGGCAGTCTGATAATCACCGGCAATTTGGGGTCGGGCAAGTCGTACGCGATCAAACAGGTCGGCTACGGGACGGTCCACCGCGGCGGCCGGGTGGTAGTAGTGGACCGCACCCAGCGGGGCGAGTATGTGCAGTTCTCCGAAGCGTTTCCCGACGACTATGTGCAGGTCGTGCGGGTCGACCATCAGGCAGGCTTCTCGATGGACCCGTGCCGCGTGTTCGCCAACGTGTCGGAGCGGTCACGGTTCGCGGTCGGGTTCCTGGTGTCCGTCGCGGGGGTCAGTTCACGGTCGGATGAGGCCGCCCTGATCGAGCTGGCCGCCGACGCGACCGTCCCCGACGGGGGACGCATCTCCGACATTGTCGACTATTTGGGGAAACTGAGAGACGACAAGGGCCACGACGCTGGGGCGCGGGCGGGGGCGGCCCGCTTGTGGCGGCAGCTGAGTCTGATAGCGAAGGACGACATCGCCCAGGTGGTGTTCGCCCGCGACCGGGAACCGCTCCGCCTGGACGGACGGTGGATCGTGTTCAGCCTGGCCGGTTTGTCGCTGCCGTCGGCGGAGCAGCTGGCCAACCCGGCCCTCCACGCTGACATATCGAAAGAACAGATCGTCGGCCAGGCGTTGCTGTATGTGATCGCTGGGGTGGCCCGCCGCTTCTGTGTGTCCGACCCGTCAGTTTTCGCCGCCGCCCTCTTCGACGAAGCGTGGGCGTTCACGCACCACCAGGGCGGCGCGCAGCTGATATCGGAGCTGGTGCGGGACGGGCGGAAACATAACGCGGCGGCTTGGCTGATGTCCCAGCATCCCGACGATTTGGGCGACCCCCGCCTGAGCGCCCTGTTCGGGAACCGGATGCTGTTCCGCCAAGGCGAGGGGGCAGGCAAAACGGCGCTGCGGTCGCTGGGAGTGAAAGACCCGTCGGCTGCCCATGTGCGCATGATCGAAAGTTTGGACACGGGTGTGTGCCTGATGCGCGACGTCCGGAACCGGGTGGGGCTGGTGAACGTGATGCCTGTGGACGCCGCGTCGGACCAGGCGGCCCAGACGACACCCGTCGCCGAATAAGAAAGGGTTGCGGGTGTCGGACGGCGGGGCACGCTGGCCGCGGACGGCGGCGGCTGTCAGCCTCACAGCCGCCCTGCTGGGAACAGCCGCCCCCGCGTTGGCGCATGAGGGCAGCAGCCCCGCGCAGGACCATCACCAGCCGCAGGCCGCGCAGCTCCCCGCCTTAGACCGCGCGTACCAGGCCGACCCGGACCGGTACCCGGTGCCCGCCGGGTGGCTGCCGTTCGCGTCTAACGCCACCGTCGCGTACCAGTGGCTACCGACCGAGCCCGACGGGACCTACGACTGGTCGGCTGTGGCGGGCGTTGACCTCACCGTCCTGTTAGCCGTCCTCTACGACCCCGACCGCAGCAACATCACCGTCGCAGAAGCGTGGGAAGCGCTACGGGTCGCCGCCGACCTGCCAGGACTGTGGGAGGCGGCGGAACATTTCTGCACGCTGCGGATGCGATGGGACGGCCAGGCGCTGCCGCCGTTCACCGAACGGGTATGGGACCAGGCCCTGGCGGGCGGCGGGGACCGCGCACCCGCTGGGGCGGCGGACCGTTTCGTCGACGCGTTCTACACGAACGCCCGCCCCGTCGGCGGGTGGGACACGTACAACGCCAGGTTCATGACCGGAACAGGTGTGGACCGGTCGGCCACACAAGCGACCCGCGGTGCCGCGTGGGACCAGGCGATGCGCGACAGACGCGGTACCCAGCCGCCGGCGGCCAGCGACGCGGTGGGGGTTTATGGGAGGGCGGACCCGCCGCTGCTGTCGATGCTCACCCACGCCCGTCCTGGCAGCCCGCCGACGGTCGGCCGCCACGGGGTGTGTCCTCCTGGGCTGATCCGGTTTTGGATGGCCGCGCAGATACGCCACAACCAGGTCGACCTAGCAGCAGTCACCGCTGCCGCTGCGGGCGCGGACGGCGGCACCTGGCAGCAGTATTACGTCGACCCCGTGGCCACATACGACGACACCACCCCCGAAGACCGAGCCCTAGCAGCGGCCGGTTCGGAGTTCGCTGGCTCGGGGTACGCGGGCGGCGCATATGAGGGCACCACGGCGGCTATCAGCGACCGCTGGGCCGCCTACCCCGACACCGGCGAAGCGGGATCCCGCGCGCAGAGATGTCCGCTCACGCCCGCCTCTGAGCTGGTATCCGACCGCTCCGCCGACCCCGCAGCCGTCTACCAGCAGCTCCCCGCCATCAACCGGGCGTGGCATCAGACACTCGTCGAAGACCCCCTGCTGTTCGCGGCGTTGGCCTGGCGGGCGGGATGCGGCCCGGGCGGGGAAGGGCTCGTACCTGAAGCGAACCGCCGCGCCACCGCCGCGTGGTCCGAAGCGATGGGCGCGCTAGCGGAAGGGCGGATGCCTCCCACCGACGTGCCGTTAACCCTCGCCGACCCCCGGGTAGACCTCGCCCAGCGCGACGTCGGCCCGCCCGCCCTCCGCTGGATGCTCCGCGGCGACCTGGGCGCGTTCGACCCGCTAGAAGCGGTATACACCGCCGCGGCGGGGCTGCTGTTCGGGATGGCCATCTGGTTCGGCGGCGTCGCCGCCGACTTCGTCACATGGGTTTTCTACCTGATCCCCCTGCAGGCAGGCGCGGAAGCGGTCGGGACGGTAGCCGACCGGCTGCGGGAAACGTTCGCGGTGACCGGAGGACTGTTCCGCGTGATGGTCCTCGTACTGGCGGCGTGGACGGCGTGGCAGATGATCTCCAAAGGCTCCGCGGCGCGGGCCGTACGGGAGATACTGCTGTCGCTGGTGATGGTGGTGGTGCTAGCCGCAGTGTCAGCGACGGGAGTGCCGTGGCTGGTCCGTTTCGCCACCAACACGGTCACCGCGGCGGTGTCGTACACCGCCGCGGCTCTGGTCAGCGCAGGCAGCGACTGTTCCCTCTACTACGCGCACGCCGACTTCGACGACAGTGCGGTGGCGGCGGCGATCAGTGGGCTGGGGGCCCAGAAGTTCGACTGCGCCGCGGACGAAGACCGTGTCCCCGACACGCTGACAGCGGCCGGCGTGGCGGTGTACCCGGTGGTGGCAGGCACCACATGTTTGCATCCCGCGGTCCGTACCGCTGCCGACGTCGGGTTGCAGTCCACCTATGGGACAACGTTCACGTCGGCGGTGACGGACCATCCGCTGCTCTGCTCGGTACGCCACGTCGTCAAAGAGACCCTGGTGGTGGAACCGTCGAACCGGAACAACTATCAGGCCACATATTTGACGCATTCGTCTCCGCCGCTGGCAGGTTCGCTGTCCGGCCCCGCCTGCGCGCAGACCGCCGACGCGGCCGCTTTCGACCCCGGTCCTACCGCGGCGTCGTCGAACTCGGGACGCCTCGCCGAGCGGCTGGAGTCAGTGTCGGAAACGTTGGGCTGCGACATGGACGTCCCCCTAGTGATGCGCCACGTGAACCACATGTCGCCCACCCGAGTCCTGGAAGCGGGCCTGGCGCTGTTCACGTCGCTGGTGGGCTGGGCGATGCTCGCCGCGGTGATGGCCGCGTCTCTGGTCGGCCAGGTCGGGTTCCTGATCGGCGTCGCCGCGCTGCCCGCGCTGGTGCTGCTAGCGGTACTGCCAGGGAGGTCCCGCTATTTCGTGTGGCGGTGGCTCATGTTCCTGGTCCGGTCGCTGGTGACAGTGTTCGTGACCGCCGCGGCGCTAGTCGTCGCGTTCTACCTGATGCAGATCACGAACGCGTTAGCGTCGGCGACTCCTGGCACCGCGTGGACCGCCTGGTTCGTGCGGGTCGTGTACCTGGTGGTGCTGGTGGTGTTGCTGTGGAAAGCGTGGAAGGCGATCCCCGCGGCGAACCGCCAGTGGGCAGCGCAGCGGGTGCAGGCAGGCCGAGAAGCGTTAGAAGCGCGGACTGGGGCGCCCGCGGAGCGGACCGGGCCGGCTGGATGGGCGGCAGCCAAGGAGGCCAAGCTGTCCGCCGCCCCCGGCGGCCTAGACGCGGTACGCGCAGGTGTCCGCCAAGCGGCGGGCAGCGCTGTTGCGGGGAGCGCGGTCGCGCAGAAAGCGAAAGCGACAGGTGTCGGCAGGGTAGCGTCGGCGTTGCGGCCCGGGACCGCAAAGGCGGGGGACTTTCCCCGCCTGGAACGGATCGGCGCGTTCCGTAAGCAGTGGAACAAGGCCATTTATAGTCGGCCTGGCGTGCTGGCCCCCCCAGAGAAGGTGAAGGCGGCGAGGGCGGAGGCGGTCGTATCGCTACTGAAACGCCGACCCGCAGCATCAGACGGGCCCCCAGACGCAGACGGGCCCCCAACACATCGGGCGGGCCGAGACCGGGTGGGCCCCCACCAGGGTCGGGTGGAGCGGGCCCCGCCTTGGCCGTGTCACGGCACAGACTGCGGCAAGCCCACGCCAACCTTATGCGCCGCACCGCCAAAGCCGCCGCCCTCAAACGCGCCGCAGGTGCCATCACCCCCACCGACCGGGCCGCCATCACCTCGGACCCGCCCCGCTTCGTCGACCTGGCCACCCGAACCGCAGAAACGGGCGACACCCTCGCCGCCGCCCACACCGGACAACAACTCGCCAGAGCCGTAGAAGACGGACACGTACCAGCCGACCAGGCCGCCCAAGCTCTCCTAGCCAACCCCCAAAACGGCTACGGCGAACAGCGCGGCAGCATCGCCCAAGCCGTCGTCACCTCCCCCACCGGCACCCCCGACCTCCGATCGCGGGTAGCGGCCAGCGAACGGCTGGACACGCTACTCACCGTCGTAGACCCGCACGTCCGCGACACCCAACAGTCAGCCGCCCAAGCCGACGCAGCCGCCCGGGTCGGCGAACTCGAAGCCGCAGGCACCCCCCTGGACCAGGCCGACCGCCCGCTCGCCGAAGAATGGGCCACCTCCCCGGACCCCGCCCGAAGACGCTGGGCCGTCGAACACGCCGACACAGAAACGCTGCTCACCGCCGAACGGTTCGCCCGGATACGCCAAGGCGACCCAGACGTCGCGGTCAGAACAGCGGTAACCGCCGCCACCGGACACGTAGCCGCCGCCGACGCCAACCATGACACCGCCGCGTCGGTCGCGGCGGCGCAGGAGGCAGCCAACCGCGCCGACTTGTCATGGCAGAAAGCAGCCGAACATCACAACCCGCGGACAGCCGCCGCGGTCGCGTCGCACAACGCCGCGCCCCTCGCGGCGCTCGAAACGTTGACCCGCCGCGAGGACACGCCACCGCAGACAGCAGCGGCGGTGATGAGACGCGCCGTCGGAGGCGGGTACACCACCCTCACCGACGACGAGTCCGACACCCTGCGCGACTCGGTGTGGCTCTCCGCGACGGCGTTAGCCGAACCGCTCCCCGACCGGCCCGCCGACACGCGGCTACGCAACGAAGTAGCCGCCGACTACGCGTCCGCGGTCACCCACGGCACCGCAGGCTGGGACGAAGCCGTCGAAGTCCTCGCCGAAGACGGCGTAGACCGCCAGCTCAGAGACCGCGTGTACTCAAGTTTGGTCACCAACGGGACGGTGAGAGACCCCCGCCGAACCGGCGGCGACGTGCTACGCGCCGTGGCCGACCACCGCGTCCGCGACCACCCCGACAGCGACGACGGCGGCGGCGATGAGGGGCTGGTGTGGGTAGCCGAACAGGAAGACACCCCCCTCGACGTGCTCGCTTCAGTAGCGGAACGCGGAGGGCAGGCCAGCCGTCGGGTGGCAGCGAACCCGCAGGTGCGGGCCGGTTCCCCGCTGTGGGAACGCCTCGCCACAGGCCCCGACCGGGACACCGCCCGCCAGGCGATGCGCCGCGCCGCGCCCGCGCAGGTCGCCCAGTTCGTCGCCGCCGAACACGGGTCGACCCAGACACGAGCCGCCGCGGTGGAAGTCCTCTCCGACGCTGCCTATGAGGGCGGACAGCGGGACACGGTCGGCTGGGGCGAAGCGCTAACCGCGGTGGGCGACAGAGTGGTATCGGCTGATGATGCTGAGACGGTGACCGCGGTGACCGAACAGCTCGGCGGCCTAGCCGCGGCCAGCGTCCCCGCGGAGGTCGTGTCGGCTGCCCGTAGCGTGGTCGAGCGGATAGCGGCGGACGGGAAAGACGCGGGTTCGGTCACCCGGGCCCGAGAGGTGCTGGCCCGATGGGACCGGACACCCGAACCGCCCGAAGCGTCCGCTGCGAAACCGTCTGTGCCGCCCACGGAGCCCGAACCCCCAGCGGCGCAGGAACCCCCACCCCCGTCCGAACCTGCACCCCCAGCGGAACCGCGGCCCGCGCCCGAACCTCCCCCACAACCGGAACCAGCACGGTCCGCTCCCCCACCCGAGCAGGAACCGTCTACTCCCCCACCCGATCAGGGACCGCCCCCGCTGGATGCGTCTACCACCGACCCTGCTCCCTTAGAGGAACCGCGGCCCGTCACGACAGAGACACCCCCGACCCGTCGCCCGACGACCCCCCAAACCCGCCGCCCGCAGACATTGCCAGCCCGACGCCCGCAGACACCCAACCCCATCACACCCACCCCAGCCAAGAGCACGCCGCCTGTCACCACCGACCCCCCAACCAGCACCGCCCCGGCCCCCGACGACCCCCCAACCCCCACCCCATCAGAGGCACCAGCACCGGAACCGGCCGCCCCGGAACCGCCCGAACCTTCCGCTCCGCCAGCGGAACCGCGGCCCCCGACGTCGGCGGCGCTGACAGGCGAACCCGAACCCGCCCCAGCGGAGCCGCGGCCCGGCCCCCAGCTCACGCCGCCTGTCACCACCAGCCCCCCAACCAGCCCCGACGCGCCCGACGACTCCGACGATGACCGAACCTGACCCCCAACCCTCACGGCTCAAACAACTCGCAAGCTACGCCGCCCGCCAAGCCGTAAAACAAGGAGCCCGCAAAGGATGGCTCGCCCTCGTCGCCGCCTTCGGGACAGGCCCCGCCATCCTCATCGTCGCCGCCGCCGCAGCAGCCCTCATCGCAGCCGCTGTCGTCGCACTCATCACCATCGTCCTCATCTTGGGGACCCTCACCGGAGCCACCGGAAACCTTTACACCAGCACAGGCGTCTACGACACACCCCAACTCACCCGACAGGCCGACGGCGGCACATGGACCCCCAACAGTCCCATACCCGACCCCACCGCCACCGGCCCACGTGGCCAGGCCGGACACCACGTCGGCCACGAACTCAAAGCCGGCCGGGTCGACGCCCGCCTAGTCCAAGTCCTCGCCCTCATCCGCGACTCCGCCCAAGCCACCATCTCCGGATGGTTCTCCATCGACAACCACACCTTCTGGGTGCGTAACCTGACCGCCACAGTCCCCATCGCCGCCCCCGGCGGCGGCGTAACCCAAAAACGGGTCATCGGCGCAGGCACCACCCTCAACATCGACGACCGTAACCTCAACAACCCGTGGCGGCCCGACGAAGCCTGGTGCCTCACCGACCACGCACCCAACAACCGTGCCCTGACCTGCCGCCAATCCCGACACAAACGGGGCCGCGCGGTGGACATCCCCGAAATCAACGGACACAAAGTCGCCGACTCCAACCGCCGCCTCCCCCCCGACGCCGATACTGCGCTCACCCAGCGGACACGCGACGCGTTCCAAGAGACCTACCGGCTGGTCTGGTGGCTCACCTGCGTGTACAGCACCATCCCGAACGCCGACCGCCTAGAAGTCGTCTACGGACAGAAACTAGACGCAGTATCCGACTACCTCGCCGCCCTAGCAGCAGACAACCCCACCGCGGTCACCGACGCCGAAAAGCAGCTCGCCAGACTCGGTGTCCCCCCCGACGCCGCCCAATGGGTACGCCAACACGGGCCGCTCTGCCACCCGGCCGGGTGGGTAGTCGGAGCCAACGTCGCCCACAACGGACACATCCACCTAGGCATCGTCTGCGGACCCCGATGGATATACAACGGTGAGCGGGGCCTCCACGAAATCGTGTACTGCTAGCGGTGACGTGTCCGCGGGCGGAGGGCGCCCTTTCGGGTGGCAGATGATAACAGCCGATCATAGACGCCTATCTATGATACAGGCTAGGACGGGTTCATAGGCCAATATAACAGGACGCCTCTCAGGATGCCCTATACGGCGTTTCTGGCAGCGACCCTTCACCAGAATAAGGGGGTAAGCCCAAAATGTCGTTCAAGATGTCGTTTTCGTCCAGGTTCCGGACGTACCTCGCTAAGCCGTGGCTCGCGTCGGCCCTTTCCTTCGCCGCAACAGGCTCCATGTACGTGTCCAGCGAGTCGTCGGGGGGCTGGGTGGTGTGGTGGTGGTTCGTTCTGAGCGTGATCGTCGCGGGCATCGCTCTGGGACTCGGCTTGTGGGTGTACAGGCAGGGTGCACCTGGCCGATGGTGGGCGCTGCTTGGGTCCTTGTGGGCTTGCGCGTTTCTGCTACTAGTGTGTGCAGCTCTCGTCTTCGCCTTTGTTGGCGAGATGGGCGCGTTCGTCGCCTGGTTCGAGAGAGCCAACGACGTGTTCGCTGACGTTGCTGGACACCTAGCAGACTTGGCTACGGGAATCGGAGTCGTCAGCATCGCGTCCGCCCTGGGCGGTATCGGTGTGCTTGTGACCCTAGGGAACCAACCCCTCACGGATAGCAGCCGGAGGGTGATCGGCGAGGGGATCAACTTCCTACTCGCGATGGTCGGAGCGGGTTTGGTTGTGGTACTGCTCGGTGCCCTCGCCGGGACGCACCTGCTGTTGGATGCTGCTTTTGTTGGTGTGGTGCCGCTGCTCGGCGTACCTCTGCTGGTCGGTTTCATTCTCCGAGAGGCGTGGAGAGCGGTTTCCGGAGCTCACGGTCTACGGAGAGCCGTCTACGGAGGCCAGTAGTGGCTCAGAGGCCTAGTCGGGCGACGTGGTGTTCGATTTCTTGGCCTGTCGGTGACGCAGCGAGCCTGCCGCGTAGCTCCCGCCTGGCGATCCGCCAGGTGACAGAGCCGCCGCGGTGGGCGTGTAGGTGGGCTAGCGCTTCGCGCATTTCGGTGGCGGCCCGTCGGCCGAGTCGGGCGAGACTCTTGAGGTCCGGTTCGGATGGGTCGTATTCTGGGACGGCGAGTTTCCATAGATGCTTGTGGAGGTCCCTGGCCCCGTACTGACCTTTCGACATGAGAGGCTGTGCCGCTTCGTGCAGGGTGTCGCTGTTGATGACCGCGGCTAGGTAGTGGGCTTCGTCAGCGTCGCGGCATTTGATCCAGTACAACTTGTGGTCCGCCAGCGCGTCGGAGTCTTCGAGCACGGCGGCTGTCGGACGCCCGGAGGTGGTGTAGAGGAGGCGGATCGGGTGGGCGGGCACCTGCTTGGACAGTTTCTTCATGTAGTCGAGCCGTTGTATGAGGCTCATGCTGCTGGTGCGCTTGCGGTTGTTGTCCCAGAGGCGGGTCATGTGCTTCCATCGCCTACGGACGCTGGGATGGAGGCTTGCTATCGACACGTCGCCTGTGATGGGGTCGATCCTGGGCGGCGCTCCGCTGGCCCGCTCGAACGGTAGGACCGCTTTTTGGGGGGTCAGGGTGACGAAGGGGGCGAGGGTTGCGCCTAGGTGGACGGGGTGTATGTAGTCGTCGGGGATCGTGGCTCCAAGGTGGGACACGTCGAGTGTTTTCCAGGGCGGTTTGTCTTGGGGGGAGGTCTGCGGCTGGACGTCGCTTAGTCCGTCGATGAGCGCTGTAGGGGATGGTTGGGCTGTGACGAAGACCAGTCGCCGCGGCACTATCGTCGCGCCCTGGTACGCGCGGGTCTTATACGGCGACGGCGCGGACACACCGGGCATTGTGACGGTTTTCTTGGTGGGGTTGGGCGGTGAGCCGTGCCATTCGGTCACTGTCGTCGAGAGGCTGCGCCCAGTAGATGTTTTCGTGGCGAACACCACACATGCTGGGATGGGGAAGAAGGAGTTGTCTTGGAGGGTTTCCAAGTTCCACGGGTCCTCGCTTAGGTCAGCGGACACGACACCCCAGTTGCCTGTGCGCCACTTCTTGTAATGTCCGCCAGCGAGAGCCGAGTGCGGCATCACCATCCCTGCCCGGCCGCCCGCTTTGAGGTATAGGCGGACGCAGCATGCGTAGAAGAGGCCTGCGAGGTCGGCGTGGGTGACATACCGTGGGCTAGGCCAGAAGCGGTAGCGGTTCTTGGCTTCCTCTCGGAGGGTGTCCCTAATCGTGGAAACGGTCTTGTTGTAGGCGAGCCACGGGGGGTTCCCGACGATCCGGTCTACCCGGCCGGTGTCGGTGCTGAGCCACACGGGGCGGACCAGGTTGCGGGTGTAATAGGCCCAAATGTGGTTGCGTCCTTCGTCGTGTAACCGTTTGAGGACACGAAGTGTGGACAGCAGCATCTCATAGTCGTAGTCCGTCTCCGCTATCCCCGTGTCTTGGAGCGTGTGGGCGGGGTCGACACCGGCTTCGATGTCGGTCGCTGCTCGCATCAGAAGCGCGTCGAACTGGTCGCCGCTGTCCACCAGCCCTTTAGGGAACTCCAACATGACATGCGCCCCGCCGGTGAGGGAGGGGTCGGTGTGGACCGTGACATGCTCTTGTCCCATGAGAGTGTCCACCCCCGATCGCAGCTGGAGGCTGTCACCCAAGTACACGGGCACCGACACGTCAACCTTGCCGTCGGCGTCGCGGATCAGGGTCCTGGCGGACAGCACCCACGACGCGCGGGCCAGGTGGACCGCTACCGGGTGAACATCGACGCCGATGACCTGCCTCTGCAACGCGGCGAGCGCTTCCGCGGGCGCAACCTGCCGCCTGTCAGCCGCGGCGATGTAGATCCTGATCGCTTCGCGCAGGAACGTCCCCGACCCGCACGACGGATCAAGCACCCGCTGGTTGAGGGGGTCATCGACGGTTGCTTCGACCACCTGGCGTGCGAGCCAGTCCGGCGTGTAATACTCGCCTAGGCGTTGCCGCTCCCCCGCTGTCACGACACTCTGGTACAGGACACTGCCGATGTCGTAATCGGCTTGGGTCCAGTCGTAGGCCGCTACCCGTACAGCAAGTGCGCGCACCCAACCGCCGCCGCCTTCCACCTCGGCGGGCCACCCGAAAAAGTCGGACTCGATCACACCCCGAACTCCGACCTGCTCAGCGAACGCTGAACCGTCGATCAGCCGGGCGGCGTCAAGTTCGGCGAGGGCTTCGATGTTTAGACCGAACGACGCTTGAAGCGCCAACGCCACAACCGTGGCCAGGTAGGTGTGTCGCACGAACAGTCCGTCCAGGTCCGCGGACTGGGTAACAACCTCGCCGAGCGCGGAGCCGAGCAGGTCTTCCCACAGGCCCCGTTTGATGTGGACTGTCGGGTCCGCCGCCCAAGCGTCGTAAAGGCGTCTGAGTTCGGCGATGTCGTTGGCGGCGGGTATGCCAGACCCGAACGAGTGCCCCACAAGCTGGCGGGTGGGGGCGACAGCCGCGGTCCGGTGAATGTCCAGACGTCTTGTCAGCCATCGCTGCCAGTCGCCCACGTCATGTGGTGTGCGCAGCGTGAACCGTGACCCCCCAGCACGGTTACGGAAGGGTGTGCCGGTGTCTCCGCTGGGCCGCAGAGCCCAGTTCCGGCCGTCGGTCAACACGCCGAGCCTTTCGGGCCGTCCCGCCACCCGCGCGTGGTCAAGGTAGCGGTCGAGCTGGCCGATATGCTGGCGGTCGGGGTCGCCGACACTGTTCAGGATACGGCGCTTGACTTCCACGATGATCTGGCCGGTGCGGAGATCGGTTCGGGCGGCTTCTAACGCGATGGTCTCGCGCCCTGCTACCCCGGTGGCGACGAGCAGATTCGCTACAGCGGCCCGGATGTCGCTCTCCGACGAGGCGATGTCGCCGCTGGTAGCGACCGCTCTACGGTGGTGGTCTAACAGCAGTCTTGCCGCCGCGACGCTGGCGTCGGTGTCCGTGCCGGTTTCAGTCATGGCCTGTCATTGTGGCATCCCCGCGGTCACACCCGCGGCGAGCCGTTCAGTCAGCTGGTGCAGGCCCGGCCGTCGCCGTCGCGGTCCAACTTGTAAGGATCCACACCCACCACTCGGACGGTCACAGGTTTCTGAGCGGCGGTCAGGTCACCGCAGTTGAGGGCGTCGCCGCCCAAATGCGGGATACAAGGCGTGTAGTCAGGGTGACAGTCCCCGTCTTGGGAACCCGCCCCCGCCGCTGTTGTTGTGGCCGGTTGTGGTGCGGTCACGACCGGTGCGGGCAGCGCGGTGTCGGCCGCATCGTCCGGACAGTCTGAGAGGATGCTGCGCAGGGTGTCGGCCTCGGCGGCGTCGACGCTGAGGTCCCACCGGGCCTTGACGTTGACCCACGCCGCCGCGTACCAGCACCGCTGAGATGATTCAGGGGGCAGCCACGTTGCGGGGTCCTGCGCGCCCTTCGACCGGTTAGAACCTGCCGACACAGCTACCAGGGAATGCTCGTATCCCAAGTCGTTGGCGAACCGCTCCCGCGTAGCGGGGTCCCAGCTGTGAGCGCCCGAGTCCCACGCCTCTTTGAGAGGGACCAGGTGGTCAACGTCGAAACCGCGTCCAGAGCCTGTTTCGGTTTCGCTGTCGTAGCGGCTCACCCACACACCGTCGGAGAGGGCGCAGCCGCCGCCTACTGTCGGCGCGGTCACGGCTTCGGCGATCAGTACCTCGCGGCGGGTATCGCAGCCGTCACCGTCCGCGTCTACCCAGTGACGAAACAGGCCACGGTCGTAACCGTCGGCCTGTTCGGCTTCAACGACCAGGCCCCCAAGCAGCGATATGAGACCCCCATCCGCCCCCGCCCGAGTGGTCGATGGCGGCTGGGTGGTGCTGGTCTGCGCGGGTTCGGGGCCGGTCGCCTCCGCATCCCCGGAGGAGGCGGCGCTAGTAGCTGCTGGCGTAGTTGTCGGGGTGGTACTCGTCGTGGCCGGTGACGTTTGTGGCTGCCCGCAGGCACCCGCCAACAGGACTACCGCCGCTACTGCGACCAGGAGCTGGCTGGGCACGCGCGCCAACGGTGTCCCGAAATCTGTCATAACTAGTGCCCCTAACCTATGTATGCGGCCTGATCTGAGCTGCCTTCTCGGCCACGCTGATCCACCCGCTTGTCGTTCGGGGCATGCGCGGAAGCCGACCGCGCTCGATTCGGCGTCGGTTGACCCACAACAACGCCAGCACAATGGGCACGACGACTGCGCCGAGAAACCATAAAACAAGCGGCACCAGCAAGACTATGACCACGACGACTGCCAATACAACGATGCTGGCATAGCGGGCCGCCGTCACCATCCAATCGGGAATGCGCACCCCGCGCCGTTTGCCTACTGATAACAGGGCATACCCAAGCAGGACCAGCGCGAGCGGTACAACGCCCTTATGCCAAGGGTCGAAGTAGGCAGTAGTCGACGACCAGCCACGGTCGGAGAGGAACAGCCACCTAACCGTTTGGACGCACCCGCCGGTCATTAACACAAGGGAAGAAACTACCCATACGGTTGGGCGACTCAGCTCGGCTTCGGGCCTCTCAGATTCCCGGAGTGTTTCCATGTGCGGGATTCTAGATCTGTGGGGAGACACGACCACATGGTCGTCGAACTGTTGAGATTGTGGTGCCCCGTCGGGAGACCCGCGGCCCGCTCACAGGCCCCGCCGCGGTCCCTACCGTAACCAGTCGCCCACCATCATCTGACACCCCCCCCCCCCCGAACCAAACCAGCATGCTATAATTGGGGCTATGGATAAAGCACACACACACATCCCCCATTTCACGGCACGGGCTGTAGCCTGGCTCAAAGACCGGGCGGGAGGCTGGCTCGCCGACGATGAGGGTATCGCCCTTCAGACGGTTCTTATCATCGCGGGGCTTGTCACGGTGGCGGTCATCATCGCCGCGGTACTCCTCAACGCAGCAGGCGACGCTGGCGATAACCTTGGGAGCGAAGTGGAAGCGATTGAATCCGCGTTAGCGTCTGAAGCATCAGCCGCTATTGGCCGAATTAGCGTAACGTAGGGCTGCACGCGAGGAACAAAAGACGATGATTACGGTCTGGCTCGCCGACTGGCTCGCTGACGACAGCGGCACAGCAATGCAGACCGTAATCATCACAGCGGCGCTTGTGACCATCGCTGTGATCGTCGCGGCCACACTCGTGAACACAGCTAATGACGCGGCGCAAGAGTCTGGGCGGAACGTCGGCGACCAGCTATCCGCCGTCATCGCAGCCACCAGCACCACATAGCCCCCAGACACCACAAGAACCGTGAGGGGCGGTCTACGAACCGCATTAGGGGGGTGGGGATGACTCAGCGTAGGCTACTGACCGCAGGCTGTGCCGCCGCGGGAACCGTCCTCCTACTCGCACCGCTCTGGCCGTATCTCACAGCCGATCACTGGCCCGCCGCCTACGACTTCGGCGGGCATCACATCCCGATGCGGGAATGGGGCAGTTGGCTCACCCAGGGCCGCACCGTCGGCTGGGACCACAGCTGGTTCAACGGCTACCCCGTCTACCAGTTCTACTTCCCTGGCGGCTGGTTCATCTGGCAGACGTTCAACGTAGCGTTGTCGGAAGTGGCTGCGTATCGGCTGCTGGGTGTAGCTGCGTGGCCTGCGTTGGGGCTGGTGGTGTGGTGGCTGGCCCGTAGCTGGGGTTTGTCGTTGCCGCGTGCGGCGGCGTTCGCCGTCTGCGCCGTGTTCAGCGCCGCCGCGGTCTCGGGCGCGTTCGGCGGCGGTGTCGGGTTGTACGCGCATCAGTGGTCGATAGTGTTCGGGTTCGGATACTTGGCCGCCCTGAACACGACCACGAGACGCGGCTGGGGCGGCTGGCAGCTAGCAGCCTTCCTGCTGCTCGCCGCATCCTTCTTGTGCCACCCCTATCCCGCCGCATTTATCGGCGTGGCGTCGCTTCTCTTGCTGCCCACAGTCGGATGGCGAACGTTCGCTAAAGGGACCGCCCTGGCTGGCGGGTTGACCGCCTGGTGGTGGCTACCGTTCGCCGCTCACCTGCACATGGCGTATCTAGACATGGCGCGCCCAACCCTCAGCTGGTATAGCATTTGGTTTCTCACGACGGTCTATAGGGGGTTTCCGGCCACTGAGGTGTGGTATCTGGTGGCCGTAGCGGCTGGGGTGCTAACGCTCGCTGCTATCGGCACCATCCGCCTAGCACAGGTGCTGCCTGACCGCCGTGTCCTGTGGCCGTTCGCCGCGTTGATCGCGGCCCCGTTCGCTAACGAACTGTTGGCAGTCGCCGCCCCCGATCTGGCCGCGTTGATAGCCTTCGACAAACGCCCGTGGTGGGCCTGGTTATTAGCAGTCGGCGCGTTGGCAGCGTACGCGATTGTGGACCTGGTGGGGCAGATGTGCGCCGCGCTCAAAGTTGAGCGACGTTGGCGGGTTGCGGCGGTCGCCTGTGTCGCTCTCATGAGTGTCGCTGTGTTGGGCGCGTATCGCGCGAACCTCCCTTCTCTGTTGTGGCACACCGCCTTCGGCGTTCCTCACGAAGATGGCAGGCCAACCAGCGTGGCGTTGGATGCGGTCACCTGGGCCAGCGCGACCCATTGGGTTAACACGGGTCAAGCGGGTCTAATGGACGCGCATTCTCTGGGTGTGGGCCGTGCCCCGTTGAATGGGCTGCATCGTGAGTCGAGTCCCACAGCCCGGTTCTGGTCCGCGCTGCCCCACCCCCTGTCATTCCGCAACAGTTGGTGGCACGATCATGACACGCCGTCGTCTGGCTGGACGGTCAGGACGCCGTTCCCTGTTCCGCAGTACCAGACGTTGGGCGTGAATGCGACGTGGGCATCTCCGACCTTCTCCCCAACCCTGCTAGAGATCGTGCGTGATGGTTGGTGGTACCGAATAGAGGGGGTGTCGGGGCCTGGACTCATTCCCGTGCCCGCACCGCCCGAACAATGGCCCCTCACATGGATCAACCCCCACACCGTCTCATACCGCGAGTTCCTTGACCACAGTCTGAGAGAGTTCGGCGGCTGGCAGACCACCGGCGACGTGACCATCCCAGTGCACGGCACCCCACCCGAACAAGCATCCGACGCAGACACGGCGACAGCGGCGGTGGTGGATGTGGACTGGACGGACGACAGATACGTACGATTCACCGCCGACAGCCGGGGGCTCGTATATGTGGCCTCGTCATGGCACCCCAACTGGCAGCTAGAAGGCGGCGGGGCAGGCCCCTGGCCCGCAGGACCCAACCAGATGATCGTATGGGCCGACAGCCCAGGCGACATGACCCTGGAATGGGGAAAGAGCTGGGCCGAGTCGGTAGGCCAGCTGGTGTCCGGGCTGGTGGTAGTGGGGCTGGTGGTGTGGACGGTTCGGGGGTGGATGCGGCGGCGGGCGACGGAAGACGCTAGCCCTGAGCTCCGTCGATAGCCGCTCCGACACCCGAGTCGCGGGCAGCGGGCCGGAAGAGACCCGTCAAATCAACCTAGTCCGGAACCGACTAAACAGATGAGCTGGCCGCCGTCCCTGACCACTGACCACATCGCCACCACTCCTTGTCAGATGAGGATCGGGCTAGACTTACACTTATATGAAGGTAATTGGAGTAATGCTGGGTGTCGTCGTTGTCCTTCTGGTTCTCGCCACGCCGATGTTGGGGATACTTGTCGGGTGGCTGGAACTGAACATCTAATTCCCCCGCGCATGATCGACGTGTTCAAGAGCCAGCTAGGTGCCCTGATCTACGCCGCCGACCCCGCAGCGACGAAGGAGTACTCGCCGACGGAGATCATGAGAGCGTCGGTGGCAACTCTTCATCGCCTGGCAGCCGACGCGGGCGTGTGGGAGTCTTACCTGGCCCGCCCGAACGGGTTCCGCGCCGAGGGCGGGTGGGTTGTATGGGCCGATCCGAACGGAGTGCTGCCATCCGCCCGGATCGGGATGTTCCGCTCGGATCGGGAAGGCCCGCCCGGAATGTTCATGACCTTTGATCGTTCATGATCTTGGGCGTCGCCGCAATCGCAGCCATCGTCCAAGACTGTGCGCCGGGGGAAACGAGTGTCGGGAGATGGAACCCCGACAGTCGGAAGGTGCTAATCCCGAGCTCTGACGTCACCTCCTGAACCTCACCTCACCCCTGGGTGAGACGGCGGTGTCTGTACTTGACGGTGGCGTGTTTCGAGGATGGGTACTTCCCAACTGTCGGTCTTGACGCGCTGCCGGTACTTTTCTTCGCTGTCGTGTTCCGTGCGTAACACCATTGCGAGGACCCTTGTGGTTTCGTCTGTCGGGTTCTTCGACGCTTGTCGCCACAGCCGCGCTGCTGCTTTCGATAGGCGTGCCAGCTCCCGTCCGTTCTGGTCGCTGACTCGCACGCCGCCGTTTGGGGCGGCTGCCAATTTGGCTTCTGTGCCTGTCGCGGTTTCGGTGAGGGCTTGGTGGATCGGGTGGTCGGCGGGCTTGGTTCCGGCGTAGCTGAGGTATATGTCGCCGAGGCCGAGCACCGTGTATTCGGTGCGTCCCCGGGCAGACGAGCCATCCGCGGCGGCGTAGCTGCGTTTCCGTCGGGTTACGCCTGGTCCTTGTAGGTCGCCTATGTAGGGGGTGGGGTTGTCGCGGCGGTTGATGACCGCCAGGGTGCTGACCGCGCGGGTGATCGCCACGTAGTAGAGCCGCCGTTGCGCTTCGGGAGGGTCGCCGTTGCGACGGTTCTGGTTCCAGTCGCCGCCCAACACGACGACGTGTGGGAACTCTTTGCCTTTGGCGGAGTGGACGGTGCCGACGAGTACGCCTTCGCCGATGAGGTGTTCGCTCTTGGCTACTGCGAGTTCGGTGTGGACGGCTCGGGTGAGGTAGGCGGTGGGGCATGGGGCTGTTCCGGTTGCTTGTTGTATCTGTGAGAGGATCCGGTCGGCCATTTGGGTCCAGACCGACTGGGTGCCGCAGATCGTGGCGATGTTTTCTCTGAGTGCTGGCACCGCGATGTCTGGGCTGTCGGCCTGCTGGAGGTGGGTGAGGAGGCGGCGGAACTCCCGGATTCGGTGTAGGCGGGGCAGCCCAGAGGGTGGGATTGGTCTTCGGATGGGGATGTTGTGGTCTTCTAGGAACCCGCGGGTGGTGTTGGTCTCAGCCCATGTTCGTCCTAGGACGGCGAAGTCTGTCCACTCGGCGGTCCCGTCCAGGTCTTTCGCCCATTCGATGTAGGAGGCCACCGCGGCGTCCGCGGCAACCCCGTCGTCAACGTCGATGACGAGCACTTGGCCGCCGATGCCGGTGTCCTGTTTCTCCCAGGCAAAGACTTTGGAGTCGCCGCGGCGGGCTTTGTTTATTCGTATGGGGTGGTCGGCTTTCAGCCTGTTCGGGTTACGGGCGATGAGCCTGTTGGCTGCGCTGATGATGTTCTGGGTTGACCGATAGTTCTCAACGAGGTAGTGGAGTTCGGCGTCGAAGTCGTTCTTGTAGCGGCGGATGAAGCGGGTGTCGGCGTTGCGCCATTCGTAGATGGCCTGGTCGTCGTCGCCTACAGCGAGGATCGCGGCGGTGTGGTCTTCGTCGTCGCCCGCTTTCCGGGCGATGTGGGTGAGCATTTCGTACTGGTCTTCGTCGATGTCTTGATATTCGTCGACGAGTACCTGTGAGTATCCCGCAAGGAGCCGGTCCCGGAGGCCGTCGGAGTCGATTCCTTCTATCTGTTCGTCGCCGCGGAGTCTCCGGTTGGCGGCGCGGATCATCTCTGCGAAGTCGACCTCCCCCCGGTCGTCTGTTGCGAGGCGTTGTTCTTCGGCTAGGGAGCGTTCGCATATGCGCAGAGCGAGGGAGTGGTAGGTGTGGACCGCTACTTGTCGTGCGAGGCCGCCGACCAGCTGTCTGATCCGTGACCGCAGCTCGTACATGGCGGCCCGGTTGAAGCAGATCACCAGGATACGGTCGGGTTGGACCCGTTCGACTTGGAGGAGGTAGGCGCAGCGGTGGACAACGACCCGGGTTTTCCCCGAGCCCGGCCCGGCCAGTATCAGCAGGTTCTGGCCGCGGGGCGCGGCGACTATCTGCTCCTGCGTTGGATTGTTGAGACTGTCGACGATGTTACGGAACCGTTCGGGGGAGGTTGGCCGCTTGACGGCCTGGGAGTCCGGCAGGTACCTGCGGCGGAACTGGTCTTGGGGCATCTCGAAGTAGCTCTGAACAAGTTGGCGGCCGCGGTCGGGTGCGCCGCCTTCTTTGACTTCTTCTACGTAGCGTCCTATCGCGTGGACTTGGAACACGCGTGCCCCATAGTGGTCGGACAGGGGCTGGTAGTCCGCGTTCGCATAGCGTCGGCCTTTGGCGGAGTCCAGCAGGCGGAGGGTCATCGCCTGGCGGAACAGCGCCAGTCCGTGTTCGAGTCGGATGGTCTGGTGTTCGTCTAGGAACAGCAACGTTTTCTCTATGGCGGTGAACTTGTCATCCAGGCGGGACGAGAGGTCCATGTTCGATTCGAGCGCTTCGCGGATCCCGTCGAGGGAGAAGAGGATGAGCTGTTCGCCTTTGAGTTGGCGGCTGTCTGCCAGTTTGCCCAGCTCGTTGAGGATGACACGGCCGACTTCGGTTCGGCGTTCGAGCTGGCCGCGCATCTCATCCCAGCTGGACCGCAGCCCTAAATGCACCGACCCGTACCTGTTGGTCTTAATGCTGACGGGTTCCCCGAACCCGCCGCGTTCCCAGCCCCTGAGCAGGGTGAGCAGGTCTGCGTTGAGTAGGTTCACGTCCCGTTTGCGTAGATGTGTTTGCAGACCCGCGAGGGTCACTTCTGCTTCCCCGCCACGGCGTAGGTCGGGGTAGTGGCGGTCCAGGATCGTGCAGAGGGCGGTCTGGGCTTTGTGCAGCCGGGCGAGCCGGTTGTGTGAGTGGTCGGTGGTCTTGTGACGGAACCAGGCCGAGAAGTGGACTCCCCGTTTGAGTACCCCAGCGTCGCCCATTTGGTAGAGCATCCGAACGATTTCGCGGTTGGCTGCTTCGTTGACCAGACGCGGATGGTCACCGTACTGGTTCTCCAAAGACTCGAACAGAGACGCGAACGCCGGGTGCCCAGCGAGGTCGTCGATGTCGATCCCCGCCCGCTCGTCGGCCCCTCGCAGAACCGCCAGGGTCGTCTTCCACCGCGCGGCCTCCGCGGCGGTGAGGTCCAAGCTGTTGATGGTCTTGTCGGTGTCTGTGTCGGACGCGGCGGGTACTCCTTGGAATAGGTGGGTTCTGTTTTCGTCTCTCAGTACGAAGCGGGCACGTTCCAGCCATGAGATGGCTACCCGTACCTTGGTGACGGCGTCGGTCCCGTCTGGGTCGAACGACGTGTTCGTGTCCGGGGCTCGCAGCAGATCGCGGGCGGAGACGATAATGTCGCCGCCGTCTTTGCGGCGCTGGCGGCGGATGGCTCGGAGTATCTGCGCCAGGTCCCGTTTGGTCATCTGGTTGCGGGCCAGCTGGTTGAACTGGCGGTCTAGGTCGCCTTTGGTGAACAGCAGCACACAGTCGGCTGGGAGGCCGTCCCGTCCGGCTCGGCCTGCTTCTTGGAGGTAGTTCTCGATTGAGGCTGGGCAGTCGGCGTGTATGACAACGCGGACGTTGTCTTTGTCTACGCCCATACCGAACGCGTTCGTGGCCACGATGACGGGTATGTCGGCTGACAGGAACGCTTCCTGGACTGTTTTCTTGTCGGGTGGGTCCATGCCGCCGTGGAAGTGCAGGGCCGCCCAGCCCCGGTTGCGGAGCCCCGCTGCGAGCTCTTCTGTTCGGCGGCGGGTGCTGGCGTACACGATCGCTGCTCCGTCCAGCCGTGTGCCGTCGGCGCCGCGGAGGGCGTCTGCGAGGAGGTCGTGGATGCGGGACTCTTTCTGCGCTGTGCTGACCTCTTCGACCCGATACGACAGGTTGTCACGGTCCACGCGGTCAGAAGCGTGGACCGTGAGGTCCTGTCCGAGTTGGGCTGTGAAGTGGCCGCGTATTTCGTCGCGGACGTCTGCGGTCGCGGTGGCAGTGAAGCAGGCGACTGGGGCTGGCGGGTGGCCTTCCCGTTCGGAGTGCTCGCGGATGAATCGTGCCGCGTAGTGGTAGTCGGGGCGGAAGTCGTGTCCCCACTGGGCCAGACAGTGGGCTTCGTCGAACACCCAGGCCGCTATCTCCCGCTGGCGGACCGCCTTCTCGAAGGTGGTGCTGCGTAGCTGCTCGGGGGACACGTAGAGGAGCGCGAACCGGCCTAGGCGTACCCCTTCGAGGGTGTCGCGGCGCTCGGGCATGGTCTGCATTCCGTTCAGGGTCGCTGCCAGGTTCGGGCTGCCCGTCTTAGCCGCCAGGCCGTCTACCTGGTCTTTCATCAGCGCCTGGAGCGGCGAGATGACAACGGTTATAGCCCCGGTCTGTTTGTAGCGGACGATTGCTGGCAGCTGGAAACACAGCGACTTGCCGCCGCCTGTCGGCATGATCCCCAACAACGGGTCGCCTGCGAGCATCGTTGCCGTGATCCGCTGTTGGAGGCTTCCCCCGTCGGGGGTGGCAGGCGTGCGACGGAACTCGGGGAACTGGAAGAAGCGCTGCAGGTTCGTGTTCGGGTCATGCTGAGCCTTGCAGTAGGCGCATGAGCGGTCCCCGCACGGGTTGGCGCGGATGGCGTGTATCAGCCGGCCGGTGTGCGGGAACTGGTGATGCACCCACCGCGGGAGGACGGACTCGGTGTCGGCTACCAGCAGCCACGCCAACGCGTACGCAACCTGGGGGTATGGCCCCCCACCGTCGACCTGGCGGGCGAGTTCGGTGCGGGCAGCCGAGTGGCAGAACTGGCTGCCGACCAGGTCAACGAACCGTGACTCGATCTCCCAATCCCATATCTTCCGGCCGCCCAGCTTCTCGAACACGGCTTCCGTGCCCCCATCGAAACACGCCCGGTAAACATCCAGTAGACCCGGGTGATCCTTCCCCCACCGCCCGAGCTGCGACCAGCACTCTTCGAGCAGACCGCGGCTCCGTTTGCAGTCCTCCAAAGGGTCGCTCCGCTCCGCGCCCACCAGCTTGTAGTCCTTCACAAGCTTGTGATACGGGCGGCGCGGGAAAGCCAGCGGCGACAGAAACAGCGTGTCCACCGACCGTAATCTGAGCAGCGGAGACGACGGGACTATCCCCTCAACGAAACGGCGATCATGGGCAACGATGTTATGTCCCGCCACGAAGCGGGCGTCGCCCGCAAGTTCAGCTAAGTCGTCCATCGCCTGACGAGCCTGCCCCGCCGACCGAATCCTGCGGGTCAACTCGCGGTCCCGGTAGAGGCCCGCCAACGCCACCACACGGGGGCGGCCCGCCTCGCGGCTTCCAGGAACGGTTTCCAGGTCGACGAACACGCAGTCGTCAGTGATAGGACAACCACCCGACCCGACCTCTCCCACCAGGTATTTCACTGAAGCGATCCCTGAACGGCTGCCATCTGTCCCTGCGCGCGCTAACAACACCAAGCGTAGCTATCCGGTGTCAACCGGCCCAGATAAACTAGGACCCTGAAGTCGTACCCCTTAGGGGAACGGTTCGGGTTATGGATGCTAGGGAACCTGGACGGGACCCTCGCCGATACGCGTACGGGGTGACATACCCGACATGCTCCTGCGCGTACAACCGGGGGTTTGCAGGGCTGCTGGTTGGACGGACCCGGGTATCAAAGGCGCTGTACCGCTAGCCCTCATACTGCTTGGGTATACCGCGGTATCAGTAGGCAACTTACTGTCATATGTCGAGACCCAATGTGGGTTCTTGGGTCCGGATGGTGTCGTAGATGCTTCGTAGGAGTCCGGAGGATACGATCTGTTCAAAGTCTGGGTCGTTGAGCCATCTGGTTGCTATCGCATCGTTGTCTGCCATGCGGTCGATTATGACGTTGCGTATCTGGTCTCGGATGCCGAGGACGAACCTCTCGAAGTTGTTGGCTAGGGCTATGCGGCGTACGTAGTCCACTTCTACCGCGGCCCGCTCTATCTGCTCGAAGAACAGGCGATCTGTTTCTGTGAAGCTCGTACCGAACCGGTCGTTGAGCTGCTGGATGATCTCCGACAGCGGTGCGGTGGGTTCGTCGGGTGTGCCGGTGCCTACCGCGCTGGGACCCGCAACCTGTGCGTCGTCGTCTCCGAGTTGGATCGTTCCCGACGAGACCTGCTGCAGCCGGTAGTACTCCAACTCGACAGCGTCGCCGAGGCGTACCGTTTCGCGTTGCTGGTCCGCCCGCAGGTATGGGACCAGTGCACGACCGAACGCGGACAGCTGTTCAAGTTCGGAGTCTGCGTAGGGGATGATCTGGCTGAGGAAGGCGTACAGGTTTACGAACGCGCCGACCCTGTCCGTGAACGCCGCCTGCTGGTCGTCGCTGAGCCTTCCGAACCTGTCGCGGGCTGGCTGCAGATGTGCTTGTAGGCGAGCGTGGCTACCCATCCGGTTGTCGCCGGCCGGGGCGTAGAACGCCCGGGCGAATGCGTCCACTTCCGTTTGGCGGTAGACGTAGCTTTCGTCGAGTTCGTGTTTCAGCCGGTCCAGCTGGTACGGGTCGGTCGGCTGCCGCAGCTGGGTCGCGTCGAAGTAGGGAGCGAACGCCTGCCGGATGTCTTCGGGGTCGTTGACGAAGTCGAGCACGAACGGGGCGCTCTTGCCGGGGATGAGCCTGTTCAGGCGGGAGAGTGTCTGAACGGCTTGGACGCCGTCGAGTCGTTTGTCCACATACATGGCCTGTAGTAGCGGCTGGTTGAAGCCGGTCTGATATTTGTTCGCTACGAGGAGGATCTGGTAGTCGGGACTGTCGAAGCGTGCGGGCAGCGCCGTCTCGGGGATCGGTGTCTGCGTCACCCGGTCGATGTTCATGCGCGGTTCGGTGTACTCGGCCCCGGTGTCGGGATCGTGGACAGTGCCGCTGAACGCGACAAGCGGATGCACGTCGGTGTAGTCCCGCTCGTCGATGTAGCGTTGGAACGCCTGCATGTAACGCACCGCGTGGAGACGCGACGAAGTGACCACCATCGCCTTCGCTCTGCCTTCGAGGCGGTAACGGACATGGTTCCGGAAGTGCTCGATGATCACTTCGGTCTTCTGGGCGATGTTGTACGGGTGGAGTGACATGAACCTCCCCAGAGCGACCGCGGTGCGACGCCTGGGGAACTCCTCGTCGTCTTCGGCCTGCTTGACGAGCCTGTAATAGGTGTCATAGTCGGTGTAGTTGCTGAGCACGTCCAGGATGAACCCCTCCTCAATCGCCTGGCGCATGCTGTACACATGGAACGGTCTGGGAGTGCCGTCCGGGCCTGGCTGTCCGAACAGCTCTACGGTTTTAGCTTTCGGGGTTGCCGTGAACGCGTAGAAGCTGATGTTGGGCTGCGGACCGCGGGATTCCACCACAGCGTTGAGGCGGTCTTCCCAATCGTCGGCTCCGTCGTCGGCTGGTGTCGCTCGTGACCCGACTGTTGCTTTGATCGCACGGGCTCGCTCGCCTGACTGGCCGGAATGGGCTTCGTCCACGATCAGCGCGTACCGCCGGCCTGCGATCTGGCGGCGTAGCGGCGCTATCAGAGCCAGCTCCTCCTCAGTCGGAGCGTCAGGCGACTCGGCACCCCCGATGGACAGCAAACTCCGGGTGACAAACGAGAACTTGTGCGCTGTCGTGACGACGATCATCCGCCCGTCCCGCAGCGCCTCAGCAAGCTGTTGCGTGTCGATGTCGATACCGGCGACAACACCGCCGACCGTTTCGTCGTGGTCGACCGCGTCTCGCAGCTGGTTGTCAACGATCTTGCGGTCGCTTATCACGATCACACTGTCGTAGACCTTCTCGCCTGTCCCACTGGTCAAAGTTGACAGGCGATGAGCCAGCCAGCGGATGCTGTTCGTCTTGCCGCTTCCTGCCGAATGCTGGATCAGATAGTTGCGTCCGGGGCCTTGCCGTCGGGCGGCTTCCACGAGTGTCTCAACAGCATCCAGCTGGTGGTAACGGGGAAATATGACCTTCTTGTCCCGTACGATGCGGGCCCCCCCGGCACCGTACACCTTCCGTTCGCTTTCCTCTACGAACATGTATGAGCCGAGGATGTCAAGGAACCGTCCACGTTCAAGCACGTCCTGCCAGAAGTAGGCGGTTCGGTAACCCGACTCGTGTTGCGGGTTCCCAGCGCCGCACCGCACCGCGCCGGGACGGCTTCCCCGGTTGAACGGAAGAAACCTGGTCTTCTCCCCCGCCAGACGGGTGGTCATATGTATCTCGTCAGGATCCGCGGCGAAGTGAACCAGCGCCCGCTTCGAGAACCGGAACAACGGAGCATCCGGGACACGGTCCCGCTCGTACTGTCTGACCGCGTCCCGCCAAGTCGTGCCAGTCATCGGGTTCTTAAGCTCACATGTCGCCACCGGCACCCCGTTCAACGCGAACACCATGTCCACCGTCTCGCGGCTGCCCGGATGGCATCGAACCTGTCTCGTGACCGAAAGCTCGTTCCGCTCAAACAGCTCGACCAGTTCCCGGTTCAGATCATGCGCAGGACGGAACGACGCGACACGGAACGTCTTCCCATAGAACCGGAACCCCCTACGCAACACCTTGAGCGTCCCCTTCGTATCAAGCTCCCGACCCAACCGCTCGACCATCAATCTCGCCATGTCGTCACCGGCATACGCTGCCGTCTGTTCCCACAACTCCGGCTGGGCAGCCCTCACAAAGTCGACAACCCGATCCGGGAACAACCCCAACCCCACGTCCCAGCCAGACCGATCCCCCCGGACCCAGCCACCCCCGAGCAGCATCGACTCCACAGCCGCCTCAAACGCACGCTCAGTAGCCTGACCGTTCATCTCCCACCAGCCCCAGCGTGCGCCACCGACCCACGCACATCCATCTTCCCCGTCACCGCATGAGTAATCAGCGCCGACCGATACTCCAACAACCGCTCAACGGCCCCCTCCACTTGTGACACGAGTTCATCAAGCTTCGTCATTCTCCGATCGAGAAACGTGGCAATGGCCCGCTGCTCTTCGAGTGGTGGAATAGGTAGCACCATGTGCTGGAGTTGAGCGCCATAGATATGGGCAACGGTAACTACCCTGCTCATGGTGAGTTTCTGGGAGGCCGATGGGTGAGAGTGTGCTGCGTAGCCCATGAAGCGCGCGTCTGTATCAACAAGTGGTCTGAACACAATTACGTCACCGCCGCAGTACACAGTCCCAGCGATGAGATTGACTGCTGACTTCCCAATCCTCTTTGGAGCGACGCTCGACCCAGCAAATAGGACATCTCCCTGCTCGATGAGGCGGTAGTCGGACGTCTTCTCCTTGGGTATCCCAGCGCGGCTGCTCCGTATGTGGTATTCATAGCTGAAGAGATCACCGTAGCGAATGCACGGGACGCCCCCCTCTATTGCGTCCTTCTTGGTGCCGCCCTTGCCCTTGAAGAACGACCCCATCCGGCCCAGCTCCCGCGCCTCCCAGTGCTCGGGTATCCGACCGAGCCACTCCACGCCCGAGTCACGGTAGTGAGGGTGGGGGTCGAGACCCGCGGCTATGGCTGCCTCCGGTGGTAGCCCCCGTGTCACCGTGTTGGCGATCAGGGCTGTCCGGTACTCCGCTAGCCGTTCAAGCAACTGCTCCTGCTGCCCAACGAGATCGTCCACCCTGGCCGTCTCACGGTCCAAGAACGCCGCGACGGCCCTCTGCTCTGACGGGCCGGGGACTCGTACCTGCATCGTCATAATTACTTCCGGCCGGACTCGTTGATGACTTCTGGTTACGGACTGCACTCGCGAGTCGAGATACTGTCGAACCTCTTCGTTCAGCAGCACGTAGGTAAGGAATCGCGGCTCAATGCCTAGGGGGGCGAGAATCACGAACTCTCCACTTGCGAGCGCAACATCACGGACCGTAGGCACGGCGATCACTCGCGCTTTCCGCGGATTCAAGCGAGACACCATTACCTCCCCACCCCTGAGCAGTTGCTTCCCGCTCCTGATGTGGGCGGCAAGAACCGCCTCCGGTTTGCCGGTCTTCTCTAGAGAGGGAATGCTGTAGTGCTCGACCACCCTGTCGCCGAGGAGACGGGGATCAATAGTCTCTGACATTCGTGGTGCAACTGCTTCGAGACGGATCGTTTGCCAGGTCAACGTATCGTCCATTGTTCAACCGTTCCGACGTCCCAGTGTTCGGGTATCCGTCCGAGCCATTCCACACCTGAGTCACGGTATTGGGGGTATGCGTTTGTCATTCGTTGAGTTCTGCGAGTAGTCGGACGATGTTGGTTTCTAGTTGTACGAGGTCGGTTTTGATGCGGCTGAGGGGGCGTGGTGGTTCGTAGACGTAGAAGTGGCGGTTGAGGGGGATCTCGTATCCGATCTTTTCTGCGGGGTGGTCTACCCAGGCGTTGGGGAAGTGTGGTAGGACTTCGCGTTCGATGTGGTCGTCGACGTCGGTGTTCAGGGGAACCGTTTCGGTGCGCTGCAGGGTGGGGTCTGGTTCGGGGTTGCCGTGGCGGTCTCGGCAGATGCTGGCCTGTGGGTCCCGTTCTCCGAGTGCTGCGAGTATGGCTGCGCGATGTGGTGCCAGCAGCCGGACGCCAGCCTTGTTGGCGGTGTCGGAGAGCAGGTTGAGGAACGCTTGGCGGTCGCGGGTGATGGCACCTTCGGTTGTCTGGGCGAGAGTGTGGAGCAGGCCGCGTATCTGGTCCTGCTGTTCACGTCCGGCTTCTATTTGGGTGTCGCGGGCCGGGCCGGGACGTTTCCTGCTCTTGGCAAGATTCTGGAACTTGGTCTGCCCCTCGATTCGGGCGATCCGTTCGGGGGTGGCCGCGAAGTTCAGGCGTAGCGGCCGTTTCACGGTCACTTCGCGGTATCCGAAGTCGTCGTTGTCGAATATCTTGCTTACCACGCGGGGTCTTGTGCGCGGCTGATGAGTGACAGGGTCCTCGTCGGTGAGGTCCCGGGTTTCTCCGTCCACGAAGGTGCCGTGGATGCGGGTGAGGTCGTCGATCTGTTCTTCGGAGAGTTCGTGGCGTTTCTGGCCGAGGCTCTTGCGCATCGTGACGAAGAACTGCCGACCGTCGATGAGCTGCACCTTCCCCACCCGGTGGGGCTCTTTGCGGTTGGTGAGCACCCAGATGTAGGTGGAGATGGGGGTGTTGTAGAACATCTGGTCGGGTAACGCGACGATGGCTTCGAGCCAATCGTTCTCGATGATCCAGCGTCGTATGCGGTTCGCCCCGCGGCCAGCACCCCCGGCGAAGAGCGGTGAGCCGTTGAAGACGATGGCGATCCGGCTGCCGCCAGCGCCGTGTCTGTCCACGGGCTCCATCTTCGAGAGCATGTGTTGGAGGAACAGCAGCGATCCGTCTGTGACAGCCGGGAGTCCGGCCCCGAAGCGGCCGTCATAGCCGAGGGTCTTGTGCTCGTCTTCGATGAACTGTTTCTGTACCTTCCATTCCACGCCGAACGGTGGATTCGCAAGCATGTAGTCGAAGGTCCAGCGGCTACCGTCGTTCCGGTACCTGTAGCCGTCCTCGACAAACGTGTCTCCCAAGATGATGCGGTCTGCGTCGTCGCCCTTGATCAGCATGTCGGACTTGCAGACCGCCCATGACTCGGGATTCCAGTCCTGGCCGAAGAGCAGCGGCTTCGACTCGCTGTTGTGTTCCCGCAGGTAGGCATCCGCGGCGGAGAGCATCCCCCCGGTCCCGCAGGAGGGGTCGTAGATCTTCTTGATGGTGTACCCCTTGCCGAGGTCGGGTTCCGGCGACAGCAGCAGGCTGACCATGAGCCGGATTACCTCTCGGGGCGTGAAGTGGTCCCCCGCTTCGTCCTTGGAGTGTTCCGCGCCGACCCGAATCAGTTCCTCAAAGACGTAGCCCATCTGGATGTTGTCGACACGGTCCGGTGACAGATCGACGCGGGCGAACTGCCGGACAACCTCGTACAGGATGCCGCGTTCGTCCATACGGGCGATGTGTTCGCCCAGCCCGAACCTGTCCATGATGTCCCGAACGTTCGGGGAGAAGCCCCGTATGTAGGCGTGGAGGTTGTCAGCGACCATGTTCGGATCGTTGAGTAACTGCTCGAAACCCAGCGGCGATGTGTTATAGAACGGCACACCCGCTGCGTTCTCAAGGTGGTGACGGCGCACGGTGTCTATCTGCTCGCTGTACTCCCTGTCGGCTTCCAGGACAGCCGTCTTAGTGGGTGCCAGCACACAGTCGAAACGCCTCAGTACGGTGAGAGGCAGGATCACATCACCGTACTCTTTGGGCTTGAACGGCCCTCGCAGCAGATTGCAGATACGCCAGATGAACCCGGCCAGTTGGTGGTGCGTAGCGACATTCATACAGCGCCAGCCCTCATCGTCCCTGCCCATCCGTCACGTTCACCCGCAGCCACTCGCCAGCTGAAGGTATTCCCATTGGCGTCACCGGGAAGCATTACCGCTCATTAGGTCGAGTTCGGCGCAGGCGGTCAGGGCGCTGTCAATGATCGTCCAGAGTGGGTGTGTGTGGTCGGCTTGGTAGAAGCGTCGCACATCGCGTCCGCATGGGGGTTGGGGTGTGATCATGCCGAGCTGTTGGAGTATCCGCATTTCGCGGCGTACGTAGCGGGCGTCGGTTCCGATACCTTCCGCGATCTGCCGCTGGTAGAACCTGCTGTCTTGGGGTTGGGTCCGGATCCAGATCGCCGCCGATAAGCGGAACCGGGCACCGCAGAGTGTTTTGGAGACGTTGCGGATGACCTCTTGGGTGTTGTCGTCCATGTGAAGTAGGTCCTTCTCGGGATGCGTCAAACAGTCCGCCATGTAACCACCGTATTTTGTCACACTCGCTCTGTACCATAGTCTCTATGGCCACGGGTCAACAGAGCCGACGACCGCCTCCCCACGGTTGCGGCTGTGATCCCCACTCAAACTCTTATGAGAGATACTTGCCTAATATCTCTCATAAGAGTATTCTCTTGGGGTGACCACGCTGGGACGACACCGAACCGCCAACCCAGCGAACCCGGTCAAATATCTCTCATAGGAGCTAAGGTTGGTCCAACCCGCCGAACCCGTCACCTTCGACCAAGCAGCCGAAGCGTTCCTATCCGCCAAACGCCTATCCGCCAACGCCGCCCGAAGCTACACCCACACCCTACGAACCATAGCCACCGACCTAGGACCGGACTACCCGCTCCGCGGCCTCACCCCCAACAAGCTCCTACCAATACTCACCGAACGCTGGGGGCACACGTCGGCGGCGACCTGGAACACACGACTCACCGCCCTTGGCTCCTTCACCGCGTGGACACTGCGGAACGGCTGGATCGAAACGAACCCGCTCGCAGGCATCGACCGCCGCACACAACCCCGCGACGACACGTCAGCGCCCCGATACGAAACCCTCACCGAACTGTGGAGCCGCCCGAACATCCACGTACGCGAGAAAGCGCTATGGCGGATGCTGTACGAAACAGCAGCACGCACCAACGAGATACTCTCACTCAACATCGGCGACCTAGACACCGCAACCAGACGCGCCACGATCCGGGGGAAAGGCGGACACCTCCAAGAAGTCGTCTGGGCCTCAGGCACCGCCCGCGTCCTCCCCCGCTACCTCAGAGGGCGTCGCCGGGGCCCCGTGTTCGTCACCCACCGCCGACCCAACTTCGCCCCAGCCCTGCCCGACCTATGCCCCGACACCGGACACGGAAGACTCTCCTACCAACGCGCCTGGGCGCAATTCAAGTCCGCCAGCAACGGACTAACCCTCCACGACCTAAGACACGCCGCGCTCACCCACCTAGGCGAATCCGGCGTAGGCGCGCCCCTCCTCAAAGCCAAAAGCCGCCACCAGTCCCTAAGAAGCCTGGACCGCTACGTCCGGCCGGGTATCGAAGCGGTCGCGGCGCTCACAGCAGACCACGACCCAGGCCGCCGCTACCCCCCACAAGAAGGGAACCCACGATGAGTGAACAGCTATCCGGAAACGGATGGAACCGGGGAGAAAACCCGACGGCAGCGGCAAAGCGCTACCAGGTATCCGAAGACCTCGCAGAAGCCGCCCGACTGATCACCCGATCCGACCTAATCCCCAGCTATAAGGGACAAGACAATGCCTGCTAACAACTCAGACTTACCCCGCACGTACACGCATGAAGCGAAGGTCAAACGCCTCGCCGACGAGCTACTCGATCTCAGCGACGACTACTGGAAAGCCGCCGAAGGCTGGAAGAACTCGGGCAACGCGTACGCCCACCAGAAGCTAGCCCGCCGCGCCCAGCGAGCCGCCGAAGCCGCCGAACTGATCATCACCTAGAAGGAATAAGACCAAGCGTCTGCAGCAGCTGTCGTGCGACGGGATGGCTCACCCGGCCGCCCTCACGCTGATAGCCAAGCACCATCGGGCTTCGGGAGTGGCGAACCCGACGCTGTAGTCGGGTAATGGGCTGACCGCGGCGGCTGTCATCAGCCGATCAGCCCATCTTGGCGATGTGTGCTTCGCAGGCGGCTATCGCTTCCCGGGCGGTGGGATAGCTGGTGGCGCTGGGACTGTTAGGTCCGTGACACCAGATGTGCCAGAGCGCGTCGGGGCTGTCCGGGACGGGTTCTGAGTGGGTACAGACGAACGAGTAGCGGAAGCCGCCTTCGGAATCGTTCCACACTTCACAGTCCCAGCCTTCTAAGTCGGGAGCGCGCCACACTTCGCAGGCGGGTTCGCACAACGTGTCGTAGCGGGTCCAGCGGGTGTCAGGGCCGGGCATACAGCTCAACTCGCGTGAACGGAACATCCGGGGGTGACACCATAACCCCACCCATTCTACGAGCCGACAGGTCGCAGAGGGGGGTCTTGTAGCAGCGGGTCAGAGGGGCCTGTCAGGGCCGCAGACGGACACCATGCGCCGACGCGGTAACCATCCCGGACGGCGGGATGCTACGGCTCTCTGACGGCGCTAGGCGGCTACCATCGGGCTTATGACTTCGCCCACCTATTCGCCGACGGTTTCACGGACCCGACTGTTGTGCCGTCCGCCTGTGTGCATCCCCGACGACTTGGTGGACCGGAGCCTGCCGAAAGCGTCCGGGGTTGTGACCCTACCCCTCCATGTGGCCTGGTCAGCGCCCCAAACGTTCGACATGGACAACCGTAAGCAGCTGATATACATGTATCAGACGGTGATGACTGAGGGGTTAGACGACGACGTCCGCTACTATATCGACATCGACGTGCTAGTCGAGTTGTGGGACGATCTGTGGCTGTCCCCTTATGTGCGCGAAGCGTGGTCAGCGTGGCTGTGCGACAGGGGACTGATCGACAACCCGGCTGGATGCTGACCGCACTACAGGAACGGACCTGGCGGATAATCGCAGGGTTACCCGAAGCAGACGGGTTCGCGTTAGCGGGCGGCTCAGCGCTGATCCTGACCGGTGTAGTCCAGCGCGAAACCAGCGACATAGACGTGTTCGGGGCATACCCGCGGTCAGCCATCCCCTTCGCTGAAGCCGCCCTCCAAGTTCTAACCGACGAAGGGCTGAACCCGACAGCGGAACGCTGGGGAGACGGGTTCGTCCGTATACGAGTCACTGACGGCGCTGACACAACATATGTAGACATAGCGATCGACGCCCGCCGGCACCCTACAGTTACAGACCCGGCCGGGCAGGTCCTGAACATCCGAGAGTTAGCAGCCGACAAGATGCTGGCGTTGGTAGGCCGCGTCGCGGCACGCGACTACATCGACATGTACGTTATCGCCCAGCGTCATCACATCGACGACGTTATCGACTGGGCCACCGACAAAGACCCCGGCTTTACCCTTTGGCAGCTCAAGGATGCTCTGAACCGGTTCGCCGGTATCGACCGTGGCAGCTTCGTGATCGACACGGACAGCTACCAGCAGCTACAACGATGGGTAGCGAACACCCTACAACACCTGCCCTAACCTGGCCGACACCCAGCCGATACCGTGTTCAACCAGAGTCCAATAGGAGAGCAGTTGTACGAATCCTTTGGGCTTATATCTCTGGGTTGACAGCTGTCGGCTGTCAACCAAGGATTTGTTTGGGATGGTCTCGGGCAACACTTCTGGTGTGTTGGCTGGGTTTCCCTCCCAGCGACCATCTCCCCACCGCAAATCGGAACACCCATATGCTGGTTGACGGGGACGCGGTGATCCGCTGGCCGACACTCGGACTTGACGTGCCCGTTGTCGATCTTCTCGCTCACAGTCCCCCAGTCGGACCGGCCGCCCGTCGGGTGGAAGTGACCGAGCAGGCCATCCGACTATGGCTGGCCGACGGGAGAACGCTCACCGTCCCGACCTTCTGGTTCCCCAGACTGTGCGACGGGTCACCCGACGAATGGGCCAACGTACAAATAGCCGACGACGGGGGGCTGCGCTGGCCTGACCTGGACGAAGACCTAAACGTGGCTGGGCTGCTTTACGGTGGATGGACCGGCGAAGGTCCCCGTACGTTGGGGCGGTGGCTGCTAGCACGCTGGGCGGGGCGACCCGTCGTGCACTACGGGATCGCGGCCTACCACAAGACCCTTCCGCCGGTGGGACCGCTGGCGTAACCGCTATGGGAACACGGATGTCCCAACGACATAGCAGTATTCGGCTCCGTAGCACGTGGCGATGACAGGTCAGGCAGCGACATCAACTTCCCCGTGACGCACGCGTTGTCATGGCACTCAACGACGTCTTCGGCCCCGACAAGGCGTAGCACACACCGGCCCAAGGGGGGTACTCTCCGGGCGAGACGGGAGGAAGGGGGTGCGGTGACATGGTTTACCACGCCGGACTTTACGCTGTTGGGTATCCCGGCCAGTACGAGCTGATCTACGACAACACCGATCCGGAACTCAGCGGCTATGTCGCTGGGGACGCGTTCCAACAAGACCGGGGACGCCCCTGGTACGGCTACGTCCGCAAGGACGGGGACAGGATTGAGGTCGGCAAGGCTAAGACTCTGCGCAAGGTCATGGAGATAGTCGCCGCGGCGGCGAACTGAACCAGCATCAGAGAGGCAAACCGCACGACGAAAGACCGTTACGGCAACCGCTCATAACCGAAGACATCAAACCGGGCGCGGACCTTGGGAAAGCGGTCCTGGACGGAGCGACGGGCATCAGCTAACAGGCGCAGACACACCGACGAGAAGCAACTTCTGCCAGGGAGACCGAAACACGCCCCACGGGGTGGGACGCAGGCAGACGCTACAGAACAGCACGCCTGAACATCAACTCACGTAGCCGTACCGCTCGTGCCGTTCTGCGATGTGCTCTTCCAAGTCGTCCCTTGCCGAGAACGAGACGACGACGCAGTAGTCCAGGTCTTCGGTGTACGACATGTGCGCCGCGTACCCCTCCCGGATCATGTCGTAGACGGTTTCGTGGACGGTCTGCACGTACGTGGTCCCTGACCTCCCTATCCGCATGGGGACCAGCGCCTTGGTGCCGGTGAGAAGCTGACGGGCCTTCGCGATGGTGGTCACGGCCTCGGTTACTTCCCAGGGTGCTGTCAGCTTGCCGACTACTTCTTCCTGATCCTCCGACGCAGGGTTTCGTCGGTCTTTGGCTTTGGCTTTGGCTTGCCGCCCGGCGTGGCCCATCACAGGGCTCCCCCGCCATGTTTCATCACATTCTTCTGTGTCTCAGCGCCGACTATCTGGCGGTTCTGGTCTAGGAGTATCTCGGTGTATCGCATCCACGTCCCGTTCCTGCAACGGCCGGCGGTTCTCCTGTCAGTATGCCCACAGCCCGTGGGGTCCTCGTCGGCTGTCTCGCAGGCCCAGCCCTTCGCGATATAGCGAACCCCAGCCCCGGCGTCAGGGTCTGCCACAAACAGGGGAAGCCCCTCGAACGTGCCTATTGTCATAGGGTATCCTCTCTTCCGCTCCTGATGCTCACCCGGCAATCCTCCGCTCGATCAACTCCACGTACTCGGGCTTCAACTCTATGCCCACCCAGTTCCTCCCCAGCTCCTTGGCAGCCAGGAGGGTCAAACGTGAGCACGATGCTCTTGACATAGTCGCCCAAGCCGTCATCGCAGCCGATCTGGTCGGCAACCGCGTAGTCGCGTAGAGACCAGTACGGCGGGGAGGTCACGACTGTCTGGACGCTGCCGGTCGGTAGCAGGCCAAGGGCGTCAGTCGCGGAACCACACATGAGAACTGGCCCGTCTAAAGACTCAAGCGGGCCCATGCTCCTTAAGCCACTCATCCAACCGGATGCCAGCAAGTTCACCAGGTTCAACGTCATACCCCTGGCACAGCTGGCATAACCATAATCCCCCGTTATCTATCTGGTGCCGGTCTGGATAACGGTCCGGCTGTAACTGTGATTTGTGATACCAGTACAGATCGTTAGCTGGCCATGTTTGATGCTCGGCGCATCCTGATATGGATTCACATGCCCATGATTGTTGGGGGGCGTGGGCTGGCTGGGTAGTCATCCGCGTATCCGGTTGACAGCTGCCAGTGTGTCTGTAATCTCGTCGAGATAGTCTTCGACTTCTGGTGGTAGCTCGTTGCCGGTACGGTCCTCTTCGGTCCCATTTCTGCAACGGCCAGCGGTTCTCCTGTCAAGATGGCCGCACCCCGTTGGGTACTCGTCGTCTGTCTCGCAGGCGATATAGCTAACCCCAGCGTCAGGGCCTAATTCCATGACGTATCCCTCTCTTCCGCTCCGGGTTTATCGGATCCGTTCGCACTCTCCGCAAGCTACCCGTCCTGGGGCGAAGGTGCCGTGGCAGGCTTCGCATGTGACGGGACGTTCGCCCCAGACGGCGTACACGCGTGATCTGCGGAACTGTCCGTAGAGGGCCGCGTTGGGCCATCCGTCTCTGTCTGCGAGTAGCCCGTCGGCTCGGACGCGTAGCTGGCGGGAGGGAGCAACCTGGTATGCGGGTCTGCGGGAGCAGCGTCCGCACACGTTGGTGCACCAGCCGTCGGTGCTGGTGGGGGCGGCAAGGTGGAAGAGGGAGATGCGGGCGGCGGGCAGGACTGTGAGGTCGCTCATTGCGGTCGGAGCCCCAGATGCCATATTTGGGGGTTCCACCAGGCGGCGGGTCGGCGGTTGGTGGGCGGTAACGGCTCGACGGCGGCGATGTCGGCGAGTTTGGTGGCAGCGTTACGGACCGACCAGACCGATTTGGCGGTCGCTTCCGCGGCGGACGCGGCGGTGAAGACGGGCTGGTCGGCAAGGTGGTCTATCAGCTGGCGGGCGGTGTCAGCTGATGCGGGCCGGAAGCGGACGGTTTCCAGCTTCTGGCCGAGTTGTTCTGTGATCTGTGCGGCGCGGTCGGCTAGGCGGTCGACTGTGCGGGCCGCGGCTGAGAGCTGCTGGGCGTACCAGTCCAACCAGCGGACCGCGCCTCCTGGTTGTCGCCACTCGTCTAACGCCTGGTAGTAGCCGCGGCGGTTGCGCGACATGGCTACAGATATCGGGGGCGGCCCGGTTCCGGCTGTTTGGTGGATTCGGCGGATGAGTAGCCGCCCGGCCCGTCCGTTCCCGTCGCTGTAGGGGTGGACGGTTTCGTACTGTGCGTGCGCTACGGCGGCTATCAGGCTGACGGGTAGCCTTCGTTCGTCTAGTTGGGTGGCTACCCATCGGTACAGGTCGTCCATGAGTTGGGGGACTGTGTCCCAGGGGGGCGGCACGTATCGGGCGGCGGTGGGTGTGCTCCCGCCGATCCATACTCGGTGGGTGCGGTACTGGCCTGCTGTGCCGTATCCGACGGTGCGCGCCCAGTCGGGTTCGATGCGTTGGTGGTCAGCGCGGTTGGTGGCGTCGTCGGCTGCGCCCGCGGTGGCCATCGCTTGCCACAGTCCGACCACGCGGCGTGTCTGCCAGACCGCTCCGTCGGTGGCGGTTCGGGGTGATGGCAGGGGACGGCTTTTGAGGGCGGCGGGCCACATGCGGGCCAGCTGCTGGGGTGGGGGTCGGATGTCTTCTATCGCGGCGGACGCGAAGCATTCCGCTCTGGCAGCCAGCCCCGACCCGAAGCGCCCGGCGGACGCGAATGTGCGGTCGTGGCGTTCGTATGGGCCGCTGACCGCGGCGGCTAGGTGCCCTAGTTGTGTCCGTTGGGTCAGCGGGGCGGGCTGCCACGCCCGGTAGGGGACCCGCCCGGGCTCTTCGACGGTTATGTGCCGTCCGGGCTGGTCAGAAGGGGGCTTCGTCACGGGCATACCGGTCGCGGCCGCGGCTGTTGTCGTTACCGCGGCGGTTGTCGTTACCGCGGTGTCCGGTGTTGTCGTTGTCGCGGGTTGCGTGTACCCGCCGCACCGTCGCGGTTGCCCACCGAAGCGACGGGCCTATCTCAGTGACGGACACTTCGACCACGCTGCGCCGTTCGCCTTCCTGCGTTTCCCAGCTGCGCTGCTGCAACCGGCCGCTAACGATCACCCGGTCGCCTTTGCTGAACGACTCGGCTACGTTCTCGGCGAGGTCCCGCCAGCAGGACCCGGAGAAGAAATGTGCTTCTTCTTCCCACTCCCCCGTGTTGTTGTTCTTCCATCTGCGGTTGACCGCGAACCGGAGGTTGCATAAGGCCACACCCGAGGGGGTGAATCGCAGTTCGGGGTCTTCGACCAGGTTCCCTACCAGGGTGACGCTGTTCATACTTACATACCTTTCCCCGGGCTCTGCTGCTCCCAGCTCCACTAATAGACTGCGCCTAGTATAGCATACGGCGGTGGTGGGGTGGTGTTTGTGGGGGTCGCGCGAACGCACCTGCTTTCCCCGACCGGCCGCCCCCCAAAACCCTCCCCCAGCCGCTGCCGCGACCCCCGCTATTATACTAGAAGCCGGAAGAGGTGTGTTCCTGGAGGGGAGACTGTGGCCGACAAGCTCAAACCGTTCCCCGACGGCCCTACAGGACTGTTCGACGTGTTCGACCAGGCCGCCCGCCGTCTGGCCATCCCCACCGCGGTCGGACGCGACGTGCTCCAACACCGGATCGTCCCCCCACCCCTTGCCCGCACCGACCGCCGAGTCCTAGCGTCGCGTCACGGGTGCACCATCGCGGCCGTCCGCCGCTGCGAACAAACCTTCCGACGGATGGTCGCCGAACCCGACGAAGCCGTCCGCAGCGTCGCCGCCGAAGTCCACGAACGTGGCGGACCCGCGATCCCCGCCGACGCGGTCGCAGACCCCGAAGGCGACCCCCCCACCGCGGTCGCTCTCCTAGCCGCAGTAGGCCCCTGGCGGCTAGACGGCGGATGGCTCACCGACCCCAACGGCGACCCGACCCCACACGTCATCGACCTAGCAACCCGCAGTCGGGGCCGAGTCGACCCCGACACAGCCGCAGCCGCCCTAACCAGATGGGGACTACGCCCAGAATGGCAGCAACGATGGCTCACCACACGGCCCCGACTACGGACCGTCCCGTCCGGGGACCTCATCTTGTGGACCCCCGCAGAACACCGATACACCTACGCGCTAGCCCTACTCGCCAGACCCGCCAAACCCGAAACAATCCAACAAACAGTCGGCTGCACCGGCCATCCAGTCTCCGCCAAGAACGCCCTACGCGCAGCCGACAACATCATCCGAGTCGACGCACACGGCCGGTGGGCGCTAACCGAATGGGGACACCCCGAATACACATCCGTCCCCAACGCCATATCCGACGCCATCAGCGAACTAGCAGACGACAGCGGAACAGCCCACCAAATCGCCGCCCTAGTACACAAACGGTTCGGCGTCCGCAGACACTCGGCGCTCACCTACATGAGCGCGCCCCGCTTCTACCGCACCCCAAACGGACGGATACGGCTACGCACACCCAACGACCCCTGGACATGGCGGACCGACCCGCCAGGCACCCGGGTAGGAGTGTTCCCCCACCCCGACCCAGGAACAGTCACAGTAGCCCTCACCGTCAACCGTAACCTGCGGGGCGGGTCCGGGGCGCGGCTACCCGCACTCGCCGCCCAATACCTTGACATCTACCCCGGCGACACCGTCACCTTCGACGCCGCGGACGGCAGCGGCCGGACAGTGACAGCCAGCTGGCCCGACACCAGCATGCGGGGACCAGGACTGTCCACCCTACGGGCATACACCATCGACGCGTCCGACGGTGACCTACTGCGCCTCACACTCGACCAGTTCCGCCTCCAACACACAGCCGCCACCGTCGCAGCCACCGAAGTAGACACAGCCGCAGCCGACCCCGAACAGGCACGGCAGCTACTCGCCCGCCTCACCGGCATCCCAGCCCACCCCAACGACACCGCCCCCAGCTACCTCCAACGCCTAGCCGACACTCTCAGATACGAAACCGTCGCAGACCTTGTCACCGAACTAGAAACCCGCGGCGACACCGCAGCCGCCCGCCTCATAACCGCCTGTACGCCCTGAGTATCAACTCAGGTATATAGGCCCCACAATCATCTGTACACGGCGTGCCGCTTCCCCCGGGGAACTACTTCGTCGTCGGCTTCGAGGCCCCACGATGCCCAACCCTGCCAGACGTAGCGGGCGAAGAGCTCCAGGTACGGACCGGGCGAGCAGGCTTCGATGATGCCGTACTGCTCGTCGGGTTTGCGGGAGTGCTCGCGCTTCCGGGTCTCGATCATGTTCACCTGCCGCCGACCTGGAGCCAGCGTCCGCATCCTTCCCTTAACGCCGAACAGGATCAGTTCTGTCACATTCCGGAAGTAGAAGCCGCCGCCCCGTCCGTCAGGACCACCGTCCTTTCGTGGGGCTTATATCTCTGGGTTGACGGCTGTTGGCTGTCTACCTCAGGGTTTGTTTGGGATGGTCTCGGGCAACACTTGTGGTGTGTTGGCTGGGTTTCCCTCCCAGCTGACCATCTGACGGCGGCCGCCCCGACCGCCCAGACGTGCCGTTGAGGCACGTCCATGCTCTGTCTCCTATTACGTTGGCTGAGTTGTAGTCGGCGTTACCGACCCACCCGCAGCCTTTGTCGCATTGGAACACTGCTTGGGTCTCGCGTGTCCCCTTGCTACCGCAACGGTGACAGGTCGTCGACGAACCGCCAGCCGCGACAGGCACATAACGTACCCCTCGCAGTTGGCAGGCCCTTTCGATATCTGAGCGGATCCCCCCAAACCGGGCCTTAGACAGCTTGCGGTTCAATCCGCGTTTCTGAGCTACGTTCACACCTGGATGCTGTTTGGTGCCTTTCGCGGAGCGGGTGAGCTGGCGGGCGTTCTTCGCTTCCGACCCGACTGCCCTTATCCCGCCTGTGGTGGCGACGTGTTTGGCGATATGTCGGCTGGCGTCCGTCCGACGATTGGCCCGCCTGGCTTCTAGGACACGGATTCGTCTGGTGAGCTTGTTCCACTGCCGCGACTTGTGTGTGCAGCGCGCCCGACGCTGTTGAAGCCCTTTGATCTGGGCGCTTACAGCGTCTTCGTCGGGGAGCCCGAAGGCTCGTCCGTCTGAGACCATCACTGGGATTACCGCGCCGGGGTCTACACCGACGACCTGTTCTCGGCGTTCGGGTAGTGGGCGTAGGACCTGTGGTTGGCGGAGTTGTAGGCGGGCTTCGTATTTGCGGTGCTCGGGCCGGGTGCGTCTTGTGACACGGGGGGTGACATCGACTATCTGCGCGGAGCCGCGCAGTTCCCATCCTTCCGCAGGCTGCCAGCCTTGGTCGGCGAGTTTCAGTCGGGTACCGCCAGGCAACATTAGGCCGCCGTCTCGCACTCGCACGCGTTCGTCGAACACCAGCGCGGCGCCGTTTGACGGTTCTCTCTCGAAACGTTTACGCGACCGGAAAAGCCTGCGCGTGCCCCGCTGGCGGTGACGGTCCCGTCGTTGGGTCACGACGGCGAGCCTACGTTGCGCGTACCCCAACCCGTCGCCTTCGCTTAACGCCGCTTCCACCCGACTCTGCCAGTATTCGACGTCTTTGCCGTGCTTCCAAACCGCGTTCTCCCATTTGGTCACCGCGTCTAAGCCTGCCCTCACACCAGGCCGCTGCAACGCAACAACAGGGTGGTTCGGTATCGACCCGTCCCCGCGGCGTTCGGTCAACGTCTTGTCACCATCGAACGCGGACGGCACCCTCAAACCCCCAGACACGGCCCCCAAACCCAACTCAACACCCAGATTGAACGCCTGGTTCTGCTGGCCCCTCAGACGCCACACCCGCCGCCGAACACCCGCAGACAAACGCAACCGCACACGCACCGTCTTATACACCCACACAGACATCACCCTATAATAGCAGCCACCAGCTACACGCACACCCCAAAACAACACCCGACCGTCCTTTCGGCGCTTCGCCCAAACGATGTTCGACTTGTACGTGAAACCCCATGATTCCATCACGCGTAGTCCGTCGGCGATGAGAGCGTTCGGCACCCATAGGTATAGGTGAGCGTTCTCTGTAGCGACCTCGGCAACTGGCAGGGCCCGGATCGCGGCAGTGGTCATCGTGTCATATCTGGAGAGCCGGCGATGTTCGGGGGCGAACTTGCCGGTGCGGTTCGTGAAACGCCAGGGCGGGTCGGCGAGGATGGTGGGGAACGGTCCGCCTTCGAGTCGGCGCAGGTCTCCCGCCGCGGATTCCGCGTTGGCTCCTGTCATTGTTCCGCTAGCCAGTCCTGGAGGCTGGTGACCTTGTGGTCGGTGTAATGCTCCGATGGGTCGCACAGCCATTCGGCGCATCCGTCGCATAGCCACAGCCCGCGTCTGTCGGTTGCGTCAGCGTCGGCGGGGTACCAGCCGAGCATGTCCGCTTCGTAGGACACTTCTGCGCGGCAGTAACCTTCGGGGTCTTCGCATGACCAAACGGGACCTGGGGGCAGGCGGGTGGGCTGCGTCAACCCGCCTGCCGTGATTGCCTGCATGGTTCATATACTAGCCAGCTGTATTAGTGCCGACGGTGCGTCCCACACACATACGGGTACGCTTTGTGGTATACTAGTTCCGTAGTCTTTGGGTTAAGGGTGGCCTGTTGTGCGGATATTGCACACATCCGACTGGCATTTCGGGAAACGGATCGGACGGTTCGACCGGGCCGACGAATACGCTGACGCCACCGACGAGATCGTCCGCGTCGCCGACGACCAGCGGGCCGACCTGCTTGTCCACTCCGGGGACCTGTTCGACAAGCCCGTCCCCCCCTACCCGATGCTCGACCTGGCCCTGCGCCGCCTGGGGCGGCTCGCCGAGAGCCGCCCTGTTGTCGTGATAGCAGGCAACCACGACTCGCCTGCCCTCTTCGACGCGTTGGCGGACTGGGCTGCGCAGAACGGCCTGTACCTGGTTGGCGACACCGCCGACGCGGGCCGCTGCCTGCGGGTTGATACCCCGTCGGGGAGCTGCGCGGTTGCTGCGCTCCCGTTCGTGCGGGCAACCCGGATCACTAACCCGTACGACCGGGACAGGTCGGCTGGCAGCTACGCCGACGGGATGCGGCTACGGGTCGGCCATCTCGTAGCCGAAGCTGTCCGCCTCCAAGCCGACGCCACCGTGTTCACCTCCCATTTCGTTGTGTCGGGCAGCCTTGTCGGCGGCGGCAGGCGGGGGGAACGCCCGCTGCACATGAGCGACACGTACACGGCGAACCCTCAGTCGCTGCCCACCCTGGTGGACTATGTAGCGATGGGGCACATACACCGCCCCCAGGCGGTCCCGTCCCTGGACGTGGCCGCCCGCTACGCGGGTTCGTTGCTGCAATGCGATTTCGGGGAGGCCGACGAAGCGAAGGGTGTCGTACTAGTAGAAACTGGGGTGGGGAACCGTCCGGCCCGGGTCGAGCATGTGCCCCTGGCGAGCGGCAGGCGGCTACGGAAAGCGGTCGGGACATGGAAGCAGCTTGCAGCCGACCGTACTTTGGGCGGCTGCTACCTGGACTTGACTGTCGTCCCCGACGGCGGCGGCGGGCCGTTGGGCGCTGCGGACGCGGCGTTGCTGGCAGCCGAAGCCCGCGCCAGGTTCCCGTGGCTGGTACGAGTCCGCGTTGACAGCGGCGAGACCGACAACGACAGCGACGGCGGTGGGGGGTGTCCCGACCGGGCCGGTGCGGTGCGGGACCTGTACGACCAGTACCTCCAAGAACGGGGCGGGGTGGACAAGTCGGAACGGGGCCGCCTAGTCGACCTGTTCGACGAATACCATCAGCATCACGGCGACAACATTGACGTTGGGGTGGGGCGATGAGGCCGCAGCGTCTGCGGCTTAAAGGGTTCCGCTCGTGGGCCGACGAAGCGACCATCAGCTTCGACGGCCGCGGCCTTGTCGGGATCGTCGGACCGAACGGGGCGGGCAAATCGTCGCTGTTCGACGCGGTCACCTACGCGCTGTACGGGCGGACAGTCACCGCCGGGGCCCGCACCCGACGTCTCATCAACCAGAACCTTGACGTCGCGTCGGTGGACCTGACCTTCGCCTGCGAAGGGCGGGCGTGGCGGGTGGTGCGCACCATGCGCAGACGGGGCGGCACCGACGTCGGCCTGTACACCGCCCCCACCGCGGACGGCCCCTGGGAAGCCGCTGCGGGGGTGGACCCCCTGGCCCGCACCGTCACCCGCCGCGTTGAGGACCTGGTGGGTGTCGACTTCGACGGGTTCCAGCGGAGCGTGCTCCTAGCCCAAGGACAGTTCGACCTGTTCCTGTCCGCCGCCCCAGCGGAGCGCGACCAGATCCTCAAACGGGTGTTCGGCTACGACCGGGTCGTTGCCAGAATCCGCGCCGCGGCCCGCGCCGCCGCCGACGAACACGGAACCGAAGCCGCCCGCCTCCAAACCGAAGCGGTACGTCTGGGGGCCCGCATCGACAGCGACGCGGACATCGGCAGACGCCTAAACGAAGCCCGCAGCCGCCACCAACACTTCGCCGAACGGGGCCGCCGTCTCGCCCGGATCGCCGCGCCGTGGGAGACCGTCTCCCGCCGCCTGTCAGACACGGACCGGGCCGTCCGCCAGTGGGCCGCCGACGCGGCCCGAATCCGCCAGCTGGCCGACACGACGGCGGGTCTCCACCAGTGGGCGGCTGACGTTTCCCGAGTCGAAGACGCCGTTTCCCGACTCGGAGCGGCCCGCGGTGTGTACCGGGCCGCGACCGAAAGGGCCGACCGGGCGGTAGCCGACCTAGAAACCGTCGACCCCGAACCGCTCGAAGCTACCGGCCGGGCGGTAGCTGACCTAGAACGCGTCGACCGCGAACTGGCAGCCGCCGCGGAGGAAACCGCGGACGCCCGCGCCCGTGAAGCCGCTAGCCGCCAGGCCCGCGACTGCGCCGCGGTCGAAGCCGAAGAAGCAGCCGCCGCCGCCTCCTCCGCCGCCGCCGCCGCCAACACAGCGGACCTGCGTGTCAGCCGCCTGCGTGCCCGTGTCCGCGCCGCCCAAGACACCGAAGCGGCCGCCGCCCGCATACGCGCCGCGCTCGCGGACGGCAGCCAATGCCCCGTCTGCTACAACCCCGTCGGAACCGCGCCAGCCGAACCCCACCACCCCGACTCCGACTCTGACGGGGACAGCGCCCGCCTCGCCGCCCTCGAAACCGAATACGACCGCCTGCGACGCCGCCAGCACACAACCGAACGGGCCGCCGCCGACACCCGCGGCCGCCTCGCCGCCGCCCGAGCCGACACCGACACCCACCGCCGGGCCGCCCGCCGCGCCGCCGCCCGCGAACAGTCCCTCGCCGACCGCCGCGCCGCGACCGTCGGCACTCTCACCCGCATGTGGGGGAACAACTGGCGGGACGCCTGGCAGACCCGCAAAGCGGAACACAGCCGACACCGCGACGAACGGGACCGCGCCCTAGCAGCCGAACGGGCCGCCCGCACCGCCCTCAGCCGCCGCGAAGCCGCACACCAGCAGACAGTGGCAGACGCCGACCGGGCCGCCCGCACCCTCCGAACCGCCGCCGAGCGGGCCGGGTTCCGCTGGGAACCGCCCACCCACCCCGGGCGCATGACCGAAGCGGCCGAACAGTTCACCGACCGTCACCGCCGTGCCCTAGCAGCCACCGACCGACGCTGCCGTGCCGCCCGCCGCCGGAGCCGCGCCGCCCGACGCCTACTGGACGTGTGGCGGGAACAGGTCGGCATCGGACCGGGTGTCGACCTGGCCCACGAAACCGTCCGCGTCGCCACCGAAACCGCGCATTGGCAGCAAACCGTCCGCGGCCACGAACAGGCCGCCGCCGACCTAGAAGAGGCCCGCCGTCAGCTCACCGCCGTCGAAACCCTCCACGAAAACCGCCAGAGCGCCCTACACGACGCCCGCCAGGTCGCCAGGGACATGACCGACAGCCGCTTCGTCAAATACCTGTTAGACGAACACCGGGCGCGGCTCATCGACGCCGCGTCCCGATGGCTCACCGAACTCACCGACGGCCGCTACCAGTTCGCGGACGACAACGGAACCATCAGCGTCGCCGACCAGTCGAACGCAGGCAACGTCCGGGCGGCGTCCGGGCTGTCAGGCGGCGAGAAGTTCCTGTCGTCCCTAGCGTTAGCGATGGCGCTCACCGAAACGGTCACCGCCGACGGGTCACGGCTCGGAGCGTTCTTCCTAGACGAAGGGTTCGGGACGTTAGACCCCGAACATCTCGACCTAGCCATGCGCGGAGTCGAAACCGTAGCCGCCCGCACCGGAACCCTCGCCCTAGTCGTGTCCCACGTACCCGACATGCGGGCCCGCATCGACGACCTGATCGTCCTAGAACGCGGGCCGTCAGGCTCAACCGTCCTCACCGAAGGCGCAGATGGCCACTCCCCGAGCAGCCGCTGATGGCCGCCTACGACATCGCGACACGCTGCGCCTTCTGCGACACCTGCGACCCGAAGTCGACATCTGCTGCGGCTGCGGATGGGAAGTCTGCTGACCCCCACCTCTAACCGCTAGTGCCCTTGGGCACTCACACATATAAGCCCCTTAAACTTGGCAGCATGACTTCGCGAGTGATCGCCGTCGGTCCGTTGGACGGGTACCGCATACGGGTGCGCTTCGACGACGAAGTGGCTGGCGAGATCGACCTGGCCGAATACGTTGATCTGGATAGGCCCCTGTCCCGGCCGCTGAAGGTCCGGCAGGTGTTCGAGACGGTCCGGGTCAGCCAGGCCGTCTGGTACATACCGGGTGCCCGGATCCGTGATGGGGACATCAGCATCCGGATTACATGGTTCTAAACGAAGACGGCGCAAGCGCCCCTTCCGACCATGCGGTACAAGCCGCAGTGTCGGAAGCAGTCTCCGGGTACCGCCGGGTGTTCGGGGAGCGTCTGGCGCAGGTGTGGCTGTTCGGTTCCCGAGCAACGGGAACTCATCGGCCCGACTCCGACGTGGACCTCTTGGCCGTGCTGCACGAAGAGTGCGGCAGGGCCGCAGACATCCTCAAGCTCTGCTCCGTGGCGAATCCCCTCCGCCGGGCTTACGGTGTGCATATCGACGGGCATTCCACCACTTTGGCGGAGTTAGATACCAGCAACGACGACTTCCATCACTTCGTCCGACTAGAAGGACACCGGCTCGATTAGAAGCAGCCGCGTACGTTGACGGGGATAACCTAACCACACGTATAATATGCGCGTGTGTTACACTAGCCGCCGATGTTGAGGTTTAGTGTGGCGGGGTGGCCCGCCGAAGGCGGCTGGCCGTATCTGGCTGGCGACACCCGCCAGGTAGCGGCCGAAGTCGACCCGCACGCAGAAACCAGCTGCTGGGCGGCCCGCACCGTCCGGCGGCCCGCACCGGACAACCCGGCGGCTGTCACGTTCGTTGACGGGACCAGGCGGAGAGAGGCAACGTTCACGGTCACCGCCGACGGTGGTGGGGCGGCCGTCGGGCTGATAGCCGCCTACGCGGTGGGCGCGGTCGTATGGGACCGCCAGGCGGGACGGACCCGACTTGTCGCTGAACCTGCCTGCCGCCGGGTGCAGGCACACGGCCCCGGCGTCGGACGGGTACCCCCCCTCATAGACGGTGTTGACACGGTACCGGTAGCTGACGGACACGACCCGGACCGGCTCGACGAACACGTCCACCGGCTGATGGGCCGCCACGAACAGCGCCTAGCCCGCCGCCTAGCCGCCGAACACCCGGCCCGCCTAGTGCTCGTTGACGGGCCGTCCCGGGGGGCGGGCGGGCAGGTAGTGGGGGTAGCGAAAACGCATCACCGCCGGTATCTGGAATCGGACGGGCACGTCGACGTCGCCGCCCGCCTCCGTCCGGGGCAGCGGACCCCGCTGTTCCGGATCTCATACCAGCAGCGGAAGGCGCTGTCCTGGTACACCCGTATAGCCGCGGGGCGGCACCCGTGGGAAGCGACCGTACGCTGCGACACGGCGGACCGGCCCCTCAGCGACGCTGTTCGCCTCGCTGACATCGTGACCGGCCTGCTACCCGTGTTGGCGTCGCCCGCCCATTTCGACCCGCGGGCACCGCAGAACCTGGTTCCGGTAGTCGGGTTAGAACGGCTCCTCAAAAGCCGTCTCGGGGATCCCGCCATAGTCGCCCGCCGCGTCGCGGACCGCATCGCCCGCCTGAACCAGGAGAGCCAGCAGCCATGACCGAACACCACACCGACGACAGCGTCAGTGACCGTGAGCCTGCCCCGGTCGGGCGGGTGCTGTCCACCGAACCGTCAACCACCGGGCAGTTCCAGGTCGCGTTAGCCGAAGGCCAATACCTACAACTCGACGAGCTGGTGTACACCGAAACGGTCCCCGAGGGAACCGATGTCACGGTCCGCATATACGGGACGGTCACCGAATGCGAAGCCCGCTACGACGGGACACGGTTCGTGGCTGACACGTTCCGGGTGGGGGGAGAACCCGGGGCGCTGCCCGCCGAGCTGGGCCGCACCGCCACCGTCGACGTTGTCCGCGTCGAACCCGAAATGTGGGTACCAGCGGAACCCGCCGCGCCTGTCCGCCGCGCTGTAGGGCGGCGGCGGGCGGAAGCGCTGTACGAAGACCAGATCGGACGGTCCGTGCCGGCCGGGTTCGGGAAAGACGGCCAGCCGGTCCTAGCCGACCTGGACTTCTTCGACGGCACCAAAGGCGGGCACATGTCCATATCGGGCATGAGCGGTGTCGCTACGAAAACGTCGTACGCGCTGTTCTTTCTGCGGATGCTCACCGCGTCGGCGGACCGCCAGCTGGCGAACATGCGGATCCTGGTGTTCAACACCAAAGGCGAAGACCTTCTCTGGCTGGACCGCCCTAACCGTCTGCTCACACCCGAAGCGGCAGACGAATGGGGCCGCCTAGGCATCCCCGCCGGGCCGTTCCCGAACGTGGCGTTCGCTGCGCCCGCCCAGCCGACCAGGCGGATACTGGCAGCCGAAGCGGGCGGCCGCGCATCCGGGATACACCCGTACGGGTGGACCGTCCGCCAGTTCGTCGACGGGAACCTGTTCGAGTATTTGTTCTCCGACGACGATGTGACACCCCAGCTCGGGTTCCTGATCGAGCGGGTCACCGACCAGCTCCGCCGCGACACAGCCGACATCGAAGACCGCCCGGGCCATGCCGTAATACGCGGCGGAGGCCGCCGCTGGGACGGCCAAGCCGTGCTCCCCACCTTCGGAGAGAAAGTGGTATCCGACCTAGACGGCCTCCGCGGACGGGTCGAGCAACTACTCGACGCCGACCACGGCGAATGGGCAAGACCCTACGACTCGCCCCAAACCGTCGCCGCGTTCATACGACGACTACGCGGCGCGGCTGCCCGCGTCGGGCGGCTGATACGCCCCGACGTCCGCCCACCCGACCGCGGCGACGCGCAGGTCACAGTCGTCCACATCGGAACCCTCCACGACATGGCGCAACGCTTCGTCGTCGGAGCGCTCCTACGCGAAGTGTTCACCAGCAAAGAAACGTCAGGGCGGCGCACGCCGCTGTCCGTCGTCGTCTTAGACGAACTCAACAAGTACGCCCCAAGGGTTGGGGACAGCCCCCTACGTCAGCTGATGATCGACATCGCCCAGCGGGGCCGCTCCCTGGGGGTGCTGCTAGTAGGCGCGCAGCAAACCGCGTCGACGGTAGCGCCCGAACTGTTACAGAACGCCGCGCTGCGGGTAGTCGGACGGCTCGACGCGGCAGAGTCGTCACGACCCGAATACGGGTGGCTGCCCCAGACGATGCGGGAACGGGCCCGGCTCCTCAAACCGGGCGACATGTTCCTATCGCAGCCGCCTGTCCCCACCCCCATCGTTGTCCGCTTCCCCTTCCCCCCGTACGCCACACGCGAAGAAGAAACCGGAACCGTCGGACCCCCAGACGGCGGCTGGCTGCCCGACATGGACTAAACCCCGATCAGGCGGTCCAGTAGTACCGGATCGCCTGATCTGCCCGGTCGCGGACATCGCGCACCGGGTCAGACGTTCCGTACACTTCAGCGACAAGCCCGCACAGGGCGTCTACAGAATCATGTCCCGTGGACGCTATCAACGCTGCCGCGTCTTCTATGTCTCTGGGACGGCCAGCGACGATCTTCGTGGCTAGAAGGTAACCAGCTCCGGGATGCGACACGGTGATCCGCCTCCCCTGGAACACGGTGTCGATGTGCGCAGGCGCTGGTACCAAATGGGCTGTCTGATCGTTCAGCCAGTCGCGGCGAAGCCCGTGTTCTGCAGCGACGGTCTGCGCAGCCGTGATGACCGCTCGGTGAAGAGCGGTGATGCTGTCAATGTCGGTGGTCATACGCTCAGGCCGGTACGTCATCATCGCTGCGCCGCCCACCACCAGCAGGTGCACCGACTCCGGCGGGGCTGCGAAGAGGTCCCGGCTGGGCGACGTGAGCAGCCTGTCGAGATAGGCGTCTAGGTCGGGAAGCAGAACCCCTAGCAGGGTACGGCGGTCAAAGCCCTTCGCCACGGACGCGGTTCCTGGTCGGGTCCTGGTCTCTACCGAAGCGTATCTTCGGTCGGAGCCGTCGGAACACGTCCTTCTTGTACTCCAACATGTCCGCTTCGTAATACACGCCATGCTTCGCGCAAGCGGGCGGAGCAACCTCACGTATGCTCCGCTCGTACCCTGGGTTAAGCGGGACTTTGTCTAGGAACAGAAGTATCTCGGTCGGAGCGCGGACGCCTTCGATCCAGGCGGGGGTCGGATGGCCCCAACGTTCGCACAACCCCCGGACGATCGCTGCGACCTTCGCTAGGTCGTACGGGTCGGCGGCCGGGTCGGGTTCGCCTTCGAGCATCCATCCGCGGTCTTCGGGCCAGGTCCGCCAGTCACGGCAGAACTGGGTGATGGTCACAGACTCAGCGCGGGGCACGTCACGGTCCCGTGCCAGCACCCCCGGCAGCTCAGCGGCCCGGTACCGTTTCTGTACCCACCTGCCGTCGTCGGGGAACTCGACTTCGACGCCGCCCAGGATGGCGGGATTCGCGGGAACAGGCATAACAGAAGATTAACCGTCAGGTCGCTACCCGCGCCCCAGGATGCTGCGTTGGGTGTCGGTGAGCTGGCGGGCGTGGATACGGCAGACGCGTAACGCTTCGGTGGCCGCGTCGGGGTTGGCTTCGAGGGTGTTTAGGGCGGCGACGCGATGCCCGATCTGGGTGGTGTACCGGGAGAAGCCCACTCCGTTTAGGGTTCGGGCGCGGTCGCCGTCTAGGGCGGCGATGCTGCGGATAGCGTCGTGGAGTAGCGGCCCGTGTCCGGCTGCGAGTAGCTGGTCGGTGTCAGCTCGGAGCTGGCGGTCCGCGGCGGCGGCGCGGGCGTATTCTTCGACAGCGCGGGCTGCTAGCTCCACCGCCGCCACGCTGTCCGCGGCGCTGTCGGCTGGTGGGGGGCTGCGGGTCGGGTCGGGGCGGTCTATGGCAGCGTGGACGGTTTCGGCTTTCGCGGCGATGACGTCGGCCATGTGCACGTCGTAGGAGCCCGCGGCGACGAGTATTTCGGACAGCATCGGACGGTGCTGCCCGATGCGGTGGCAGCGGTCTTCGGCCTGGACGAGCTGGGCGGGTGTCCAGGGCAGCTCGGCGAAGACGACATGCGCGGACGCGGTGAGGGTCAGGCCAACACCCGCAGCGTCGATCTGGCCGACGAACAGGCCGACGGTGTCGTCGGTTTGGAACCGTTCGACGGCGCGGTCGCGGGCCGCGGCGGTCACGGACCCGTCGACACGGACCGCGCGGTCCCCGAACCGTTCGCTGATGGTGTCTAGGACGGCCAGGTGGTGGGCGAAGACGACGAGTTTGGTAGCGCCGCCTGCGAGGAGGGTGTCCAGGTGGGCGCAGACGGCTTCGGCTTTCGCGGCAGCGGTTTCGGCTCGCACGCGGGCGATCTCGTCGAACGCGACCTGCGGGGAGGCTCCTAGGTCGGCTAGCTCGGAGAGGGTCCGGGACTCTTCGCGGACGGCGGCGCGGAGGCGGGCACCGCTACGGAGTTCGACGACTTGGCGTTGTTTGGGGGGCAGGTCGTCTAGGACGTCGGCTTTGAGGCGGCGGCACATGACCGTCGAGTGGAGCACGGTGGACAGCTCCGACAGGTTGGAGCGTCCGGACGTGTCCATACCGAACATTGTTTGGTGGGCGTCGGCGTAGCGTCTCATGTACCCGGCCCAGGACGGGAAGCTGTCGGGCGCGAGTGTCCGCAGGGAGGTCCACAGCTCGGACGGTCGGCTGAGTAGGGGGGTGCCTGTGAGCCACAGCCAGCGGCGGGCGGGGATCGGTTCGCGGCGGGCGGTGCCGCGTCCCGCTCCGATGACTTCGCGGGTGCGGAGAGCTTTCTCGTTTTTGAGGGCGTGGGCTTCGTCGCATATGGCCAGGTCCCACGGGTATTCGCGTAGCTGGCCGTGGTAGTCGGCTAGCAGGTCGTAGTTGACTATCACCAGGCTCGGGGCGGGGTCGGGCTGCCACCTGTCGGAGCGTCCGTCGATGACATATGCGGGGAGCGGGTCGCATAACCATTTGGCGGCTTCGCGTCGCCAGACGAGCTTCATCGACGCGGGCGCGGCGACTAGGACCCGGCGGATGGACGGCTCCGCGTTTATCAGTCCGAGCGCCTGCACTGTTTTGCCTAAACCCATTTCGTCGGCGAGGAGGTTATGGGGGCGGCTGCGCATGAGCTGGATACCCGCCGCCTGGAAGGGCAGATATTCGAGTCCGTCGGGTGCGGGCACAGCCGCGGTGTCGGCGGCGGGCTGGGCGGCGGTGGCGGCTGCAACGATCTGGGGGTCGGGCTGCCACGCCCGATACCAGTCGGCCTGCCATTCGCCGCCGCGTTGGGAGATGTACACACCGCGGTCTTTGAGCAGCGGACGGCGTTCGTTCCATGCGGCCCACAGCCGCCTGCTGAGCTGGGCGGCGCGGCAGGTGCTAGGACCGCGGCTGGTGACGACCATGCGGGGCGGGTCCCAGTCGGCGAGCTGCTCGATCCACGCTTCGACGGTCGGCGCCTCCGGAGTCCACGCCGCGGACCAGGCCCCGCCGCGGCGTTGGACTCGCACACCTACCTGCCGCAGGGCCGCTTTGTGTTCTCGCCACACCGCCCAGAACGGCTCTCTGGGGGTGGCGTAGCGGGTTCCGTTGGCGTCGGGCGCGGACCAGTCAGCGACCTGTTCGACCTGTTCGGCCAGGTCCGGGGCGGTGACAGTCATTCGCTGCCGCCCCTGGCTTCGCGGGCGGTGGGTACCTGGGCGACCCATCCGTCCAGGTCGCCCATCCGGTAGTACCAGGCCCGACCGATCCTGATAGCGAGCGCCCCGGGTGCCCGGTCGTCGGCCCGTTGGCGGGCCAGCGAGCGGGCGGTGATCCCGAGCCAGTCGGCTAGCACAGCTTCGGTGACCAGCCCGAGCGGGTTCACCGCGGGCCCGGCTGGGTGTCCTTCGGTGTCTGCCATATCCCTCTCACTGTACCACGCAGCCGCCCGAACACGCGGGTTACGGGCACTGACACGCACATATTCAGCATAAAACGGAGCACTATCGACATAAGCGGAGCATTTCCGGCAGGCTATACGACTGTGTCGGTCACTATCAGGCGCAAACTGGGGGCTAATAGGTTGCGAACACGGCAGCTTCCTGCCATAATAGGAGGTACAGACAAGAAGAAGGAGAGAAGGGGTAGCGCTATGAACACGACGACAGACGGTTACCGCCAACAGCCCGCAGTTCGCGGCTCGGGCGGCTACCGCGGACGCAGCGGCCCGCAGAACGGGAACAGGCAGCGCTCTTCCCAGCCCCGAGACGACTACCAGAACCGCGGGTACCGCGACGAACGCGCCCCCCAGCAGCGTCCGCAGAACCAGCCCCGAGACGACTACCGAGACCGCCGCCCCCAGGGACGCCCACAGACCCAGTCCGCACAGCCCCGCCGTGACCGCCCCCAGCCCCAGCCCCGCCCCGACCGGTCCCAGCCGCCCCGGCCGGTGATGGTCCCCGACGGGCTACCCGACCGGTTCCCGCCCAAGACGGCGGTCACCTGGAAACGGGCGGCCCGCACCGTGTACGCAGCCTTCAACCAAATCGGAGACGACGCCGTCGGCTACGTGTCCGACTTCGACCTTGACCACGGCGAAACGCTCTACCAATCCGACCAGCCCTGCGGATACCTAGACCTGTGGGCACCCCCCGACCGTCTAATCCGCGTCCGGCTCGACTCCGGACGGAAACGCGACCGCGTCGCCGACGCCGAACCGAAACGCGGCAAACTCATCAGGGTCCGCTACATCGGCCAAGCCACCTCCCGAAGCGGAGGAGCCGCGTACAAAGACTACGAAGTCGAAGTAGGCGTCGTAGCCGACGGAGAGAACTAAGCGAATGGCCGAAACACACGCAGACGCCCGGGACCGGATCCGGTTCGAGGCACTCGAACAGGTCTTCCGCCGCGGCCCGGTCAACCAAGCCGTCCGATACGCGGAAGGCTGGCGCGACGACGAAGGAACCGTCCCGCTCGACATCTCCCATCTGCTGCTAGCCCGCAACGACCTGCCCGCCAACGTCCGCGACGACCTCTCAGACAACTGCATATGCGGCGACGCGTACGGCTGGCACAACGAACCGTTACAGTCGCTCCCCTGACGAAAGCTACGCGACCTGCTGCCCGCCGAACTAGGCGGCTAGCCTCCCCCGACAGACCCGTCGAAGGCCGCATCGACAACCGCGCCCATGCGCCCCACCCCGAGCGGACCAAGGAAGAGGTCGGGGCTTATAAGCCCGCGTCAGCCCACCTGCAGTAGGCGGTCGCGTTGCGCGGCGACCCGGTCGGCGACGCCGTCAGCGAGCCAGAAACGGTCGGGAGGTACGGCTTCCAACACGTCGGCTAACAGCTCCACGAAGATGGCCTGCCCCTTCGCAACGTCGCCAGCCAGGTCTTCGCTGCGGGGTATACCCAACGCCGCGGCCTTGCGTAGGGCGGGTAGCAGGGCGGGTCGTATCCCATTGCTAGTCGGAGGTGTGGCACTATGCCCACACGCGCAGCGCTGCTCGGGCGGGTCAACGTTCAAGGTTTGGAGATATTTCCACAAGCGGGTGATACGTTGAATGCTGCAACCACTCGCCTTGAGGCCGACAACAGCGCGGAGCACGACAAGGTCGGGAAACGTGTACCAGCATCGTTTGCCCGGTTTCCCGCCGCCAGCGTATAAAACCAGCCCGATCCGGTTCCAGTAGCGGAGCTGCGCGGGGGTAGCTCCGGTCAGTCTCGCTGTCTGCGCCAGCCCGTACTTGTCTGCGGTATCGGTCACCGCCACCCCCTTTTCGCCCTGTCCCCTTGGGTCGGCAGGCTCGTCGCCCGTCTAGGTCTTGTGTGCCCTACACACACAAGGCGAATGGTAACCAGAACACCCCACACTCCCCTAGCTCTTGGAGCCCGACCGAACCGATATTCTTCACGGCTTTCGCCGTCCGCATACCGCCCCCGAACACCACACCAGACTGCTAGTATAACATAGAGTACGGAAGCGAGGGTGGGGAATGAGGTCGACAGAAGCGGAATGGCAATGGCAATGGCAACAGGACCAGACCCGCTGGGCGCTGATAGCACCCGACGGGCGCATGCTCGCCGAAACCATCGCCCGCCGCATGGTACGACAGAGCGGCCCACCGCAGATCACAGGCGACTGGGAAACATGGGCGGGAGACCACCCATTAGGCGTGTTCAGTACACTCCGCGGCGGGAAAACCGCCGCAGAAACACACCTACAACAACGACGATGCAAATAGCAGGAGACAACCTCCCTTCTTTTGTCCGCGGCCGGCTGCCGCGGATACGAGCCGCCTGCGAACAGTTCCACGTCCACCGCCTGTGGCTGTACGGCTCGGCTGCGACCGGCGCGTACAGACCGGGCGTATCCGACCTTGACTTCGTAGCCGCGTTCACCCCCGAAGCCAGACCCTGTTGTGCAGCGGTTCCTCCCGGCGGCGTGGCGTCTCACCCGCATCTGACGGTACACGGTTGACATGGGCGGGTTGCCTCGCTTGTTTAACTATGGGCCGACAGCGGACCCTCCGGTGTGGCCATCCCAGCCGAGTTCATGGAACAAACCGGTCGGCTGGTGGCTGTCCGTCGAAGACGCCTGGGAACGATGGTCCTACGCTTCCGACTTCCGGGTCGAACGGGTCCGGTGGCGAAGACCGGTCACGTTCACCCCGGACGCACGGGTCACCATGTTCAGCACCGGAACCGTCGAACACGCCGCGTTCAGTGACCGTTACTGTGTGACACCCGACTGGGCCGAAGAACTCGGATGGTCGCATGTGGCCGACCCGGAATGGGATCGGGTGGCCGCCGATATGGACGTGCTTATCCTGTCACCGTGGGACCGTCCCCGTGGCAGCCGGCCGTACCGTTGGGACGCCAACTGGGATGTTCCGTCCGGGGTTGTGCTCACCCCGGATGTGGCACTGTTCGGACCTGCCGAACACCGTCCCGCGCCCGACCCTGCCAGGCATATCAGCCCCAGATGTGAACGGTTTAGCCGGACGGACCGTCCGGCGGAGGTGTCTGTCAGGCGGGTCCCGCCAACCGGATCGTTGACAGGTCAAAGTCGCCCGAGTTGAACGCGGACACAGCCGCGAGCAGCCCGACGGTCCACACAGCTGCTACCGCCACGGTTGGGAGTATCACGGCGGCGGAGAAGCCGGTCCAGGCCAGCCACCGTCCCCTGAGGTTGAGTTTGGTGGTACGGAACAGCCCGGCGACGCTGAACGCTGCCGCCGCGAGTGAGATGGCCAGACCTACTGGCCAGACACTCCAACCGACCAGCGGGAGAACGGCAGCCCAGACGACCACGGACCCGACCGTGAAAATGAACCCGATCACGGAGGCCTCGTCGTAGGGACGCGGAGGCCGCCCGGTCAGTTCGAGAGGTTGCTCCAGTTCGGGAGGTTGCTCGGTCACGGGGAAGTTCAGGGCTGCAACCCGTCGGACACGGCCAAGAAGACACCCAACCCGATGATGAGCAGCACAATCACCGTGCCGAGAAGGGAGATCACGATCCCTGCGATGGCAACACCGCGGTGGGACGCCCCCCGGTTCGCTGCCTTCAGGCCAACAATCGAGAAGACCAGCCCGCCGACCCAGCAGACAAAACCGACCGGAGGGACCCAAGACAACAGAATCGCTGCGATAGCGCAGGTCAGGCCTGCGATAGCAGCCCCGTTGCTGGTGCCCACATCCCGAAAATCTTGACTGTCCATCAGCGGGAATTATATATGTGAGACTCCGATTCTGAAGTTAGATGCGGGATCAAGTGTTGACAAGAACTCTACTGCTATAATAGCGACCGACTCCACGCTCCCCCACCCGCCTTCAAGAGTCCGGGCCTGTAGATCAATTCGGTCAGAGCAGCGGACTCATAATCCGTTGGCTGCAAGGTTCAAGTCCTGCCGGGCCCACAGGGACAGGTTATGATCTGTCGAGTTCGTTTGAGACTGCCGATGCGAAGTGTGGGACACTGGCAGTTATTGTATCCCACACTATGTCGTAGTCCACTTTACTGTAGTGATGTGTTATGAGATCGCGAGATCTTCGCGCACCCCGGACGCTTAGCTGTGAGAGTCGAGTTACGACATCGTCTGATAAGTTACCGGCCGCCTCGCCGATAATTTCAAGCAAACGCTCCGCCGCCCGGCGGGTGATGCTATCTTCGTCAAACTTGGCTCTGCCAGCAGCAACGATACGCTCCAGCTGCGTCCAGAATGTCGCCCATGAGTTGCTCAACCGTCCTGCTCATACCTGGACGGCCTCCCCGAACATCTCGGGGAATCTTTCCTTGGCCGCAGCTGCGGACATTACATCAACGGCACCTTCGAGTATGTCTTCAAGGGCGAGTTCTAAAGCCGCATGATCGAAGAGTGTTGTCCCTGGGAGGAAGTCTGCTAAGAAGTCGTAGTCGCTCTTGTCGGTATCCTCGCCGCGGGCAGTGGAGCCAACGAGAGCGATAGAACGCGCCTTGTGGTTGACGGCAGCGCGGCGGATCGCTTTGCGATGTTCTACGAGAACTAGGTCACGGCGACTCATGCCCATGATGTTACCGCCCTAGAGTCGGGTCATCGGATCATCCGGTCAACGTCCCTGCGAATCTCCGCTACGTGGGCATCGTCCATGAGACGGTTCCTGGCAATTGTCAGTATCTGTATTGGCCTGCCGCGCGGGGTCTGCTCGTCGTGCATCGACTTGTCCCCGGTGATCAACAACGCGAACCCGGCATCGACAGCTTCGTCCAACATTGCGCCGTTGGACAAACTCTTCCAGCCCATGTACTCGACCGTGTAGGTTTCGTAGTCAGGGAACAGGTGACGCAGGCGAATATCCAGGTCTTCGTCTATCAGGATATTCACAGGGGTTATCCCAACGGTCCCTGGTAGCCCTGATCCGCGGCGTGGCGCAGCACAGCCTCAACGTGTTCGTAGTCCACGTCGTATGTGTCGCTGAACTCCCGGGCTGTTCTCCCTGCCTTCAAGAAGTCGAACAACGCTTCTACACGGCGGCGGGTGCCCGCGAACGTGGGCCACGGCGGGGGTGTGAACCCCACGAAGTGGACGCCTGGCACGTCGGTCACGCAGGTGAGTTCCACGAAGGGGCAGCCTGTCAGATCGACCGTGTCCACCGGCGGGCCGCTGGTCATGTAGTCGTAGACAGCCCTGACAGGTTCCGTATCTATCAGGTGAGCGTCAGGGAAGGTGTCCAGGGTGCCGCCGCCTGTGGTCAGCCAGTCGACCAGGGTGTCCGCTGGGATACGACGCCCGATAAAGGTTGCCTGACCGCCTTTCCGTCCGGGAACGTATTCGAGGGCCGCACAGCCCCGCCAGTCAACCATCCGGAGAACCATCGGGTCGTCGTGACGCTCCGCCCACGAACCAGCAGGAAGCTCAGACGGTGTGTCTTCGGCTGCTCCACTCGTGGTGCCCGAATGTAGCAATGTGTCGCTCATTAGCGTGCCCGACCTACTGTGGTTATCCGATAGAGAGTGTCTAGGCACATTCTACCCGGGGTGGACGCGAAGACCCCACAACGGGATGGGTTAGGGCTGCGCTTCTGACTTTGGGGGCAGACTACCGGAGCGGCGTAGGCGGATTCTTCTGTTCCCACTCACGTATTTCGTATAGGCGTACCCCTCGGCCCTGCTGCCGAGCTAGCAGCCACCTGCCTAACGACGTAGGCCTTTCACCGGTCGGCCCGGTCATCAGTCCCGCCACGGTCACGTCTTCGTCAAGGGTGGGCCAGTGGATAGCGTCTGTGTCCTCAGACTCGATCCATGTGACCTCAAATCGGTTCCGTTCCTCCTCCGACGCCTGACACAGCCGCGGAAGCCAGGAAAGGGGCACCGTCACGGTACGCCGGTCGTCCAGCCACATTCGGATCGTGTCGTCGGCGACTTCCAACCGGACCAGCCTGGTCGGTTCCCCGACGCGGGGTCCGATAAGGCCTTCTAGTGCCGTGGACTCGCCGACGCTGGGCCAGCGGAGTACGCCATCGTCCGATGTTTCCCAGCGGTTCCGTTCCTCCTCCGACGCCTGACACAGCCGCGGAAGCCAGGAAAGGGGCACCGTCACGGTACGCCGGTCGTCCAGCCACATTCGGATCGTGTCGTCGGCGACTTCCAACCGGACCAGCCTGATCCGTTGTCTAACCGAAATGGTCATACCAATCCCCCAACATGGGCGTTTCGTGTTCTTCTATCTTCTTCGTTATGCGGGATAGCTCATGGGCGGGGATGCTGTGCCGTCCTTTTCTCAGCGCCACAGGGTTTAGATGGAAGGCGGCCTCCTCGCCGTTGCGTTTGACCACATGAATGTGTGGGTCGTGAGGATGATGGTCTATGCACCGACTTGAGAACCAGAACCTGTAGGTGCCGTCATCTATGACAGTGGGACTCACAACCCCTTCATTGTAGATGCGCATGGTGGTAGCAGCCGGGTCGTTGTGGCGGTCGGCGGCGTGGGGTCAACGGGTCCTGCCCGCCCTATGAGCGCCTTTGGCCTAGGCCGAGTGACGGCACTGCTCCCATCTTTATACTCAGAGCCTGTGTTGATCATGGATGAAAAAACTACGGATGAGGAAGCCAAGGCACAAGCAATCGTCTGGCTGAAGGCGTACAGAGTCAAGAGCCGCTTCCAATGGGAGCAGCTGGCCGCAACCACAATCTCGTGTGACCCGCTGCCTGGACTGCCATGCTACGTCATGGCGGTCGCAGCGGCCTGCAACAGCGGGTACCGCCCTTCGCTGGCCTTCACGGTCGGTACCAAGGGAGGCGAACTGGGCTACTGGCAGGGGTTCTACCCGGAGAAGCAATCTGACGCTTGTCTCACAGGTGAGAACCTATCGCAATTGGACAGTTTGCTGCATCTACTTATCTCCGCTGCACGGATCCCGGCGTAACAGGAGGAGAGATATCCGTGTTCAAGTCGACGTTCTCCGCTGCCGACATAACCGATGTGATGTCTCAAGTTCGGGATGTGGCTAGGGGCCACGACGTACCGGACCACCGCCGGTTGGTGACAATGACGCGCGAGTTGGCGGAGAACGCCCTCTACCATTCTGGCGAGGACGGTGGGGTGTGCAAGGCCGGGATGATCGGAGACGGCGAGTTCGGCATCGAAGTGCGGGACGGGGGGAAAGGGATCCATGCCAGCATGCTGCAGCAGTATCCGGGTATTGATGAGGCATCGGCTCTGACGGCAGCATTCGGAGGGAATGTTTCTTCGATGTCGGAACAGGACCCTAACCGGGGCCTTGGGTTGACAATGGTCCGTGACTACACGGAGGCTGGCGACGCCAATCTTTTGTTGGAATCGGGGAATCTGGCCTATGCGGCCTGCGGGGGTTTGGGTCGCCTGATCAGCACCCGGCCACGGTATGTGCAAGGTGTCCGCGCCGTTCTGACATTGCCCATTCTGTAGCCCTGATTGCCGAATCGGCCACCACGACTTTATGAGCCCCCCGAGCCCCAGATGGCTGTAGCGCCTGCGTCCCAGCCGCGTGTCAGCGCCCGCGCGGGGCCTGACACGACTTTGTCTCCGACCAGTACTCGGACGGTTCCCCACTCTGGGACCGCCGCTGCGGAGACGACGCCGCCGCCCATCGCCGCCATTAGTGTCCAGCCGAGTTTCTGTCCCATCCGTCCGATGGCTCCCAGCTCGACTGTGGTGGAGGGGACGGCCATGACGACGCCTGATTCTCCTAGCAGTACTAGGAGCCCGTCGCCGTCGAGTACGCACAGGCCGGCCGCTCGGTCGCGTGGTTTGAGGCGCATCAGTTGCCGGACCCTCCGGAAGGGGAGGTCGGCGACGGGGAAGCGGGCTGCTTGGCCTCCGCGGGAGATGACTATCACGTCCGATAGCGCCGCGGCTGTTGACGGGGCTGCCCGGACTGGTGCGGCACCTGACGTGACTGTGACCTGGTCGCCGGCCCTGGGTTTCACCCAGCGTGCCCGCCCGTCGGGGAACATCACTATCAGCCGTTCTGTGGGGGGCCCGGCCCATAGCAGCCCGTCGGGTATGTGGGCGGTGCGGGCGGGCACGCGCAGGATTGTCCCGTCGGCTGTGACTGCCGTCATCTGCTGGTAGTCAGGTACGGTGAACAGCCACAGCCCGCCGCTGCTGTCGGGTTGGGCGGTGCGGCTGCTATGCGTTGCGGTGACCGTGCCGTCAGGTGACGCTTGGACTGTCACTGTCTGCGAGCGGAGGGGGCGGCCGTCTCCGTCGATTAGGCGGGTGCGGCGTCCGTCGTCTAGGCGGTCCACGGCTTCGGCGAGTTCTTTTATCATCACCGCCCGCAGTTTCGTGTCGTCTTCGAGGAGGTCGGTTAGCGTTTCGGCGCGGTGTTTGAGGTCGGCTGCTTCGCCGCGTAGGGCGGCGACGTTGGGGCGGGTCAGGTGCCGTAACCGTTGTTCTGTGACCGCCTGCGCTTGGCGGGAGGTGAGCCCCCAGCGGTCGCTGATTCTCTGGCGGGCTTCCGCGGTCTCGGATGTGGCGACCAGTTCGACCAGTGCGCGGGGGTCGGCGGCGCAGGTCAGTAGCCCTTCCACTAGTTCCAGGCGGTCGGCGACTTGTTGTGCCTCCCATTTCGTTCTGCGGCGCAGCTGAGCGGCGCGTCCGGCCATGAACAGGTGGAGCATCTCCGCGACGCCCATCACCTTCGCTGCGCCGTCCACTGTCGCTGCCGCTTTGACGGCGATCCGGCTGGTCAGCTGGGTGGACGTGTAGAGGGCGTGGAGCGCTTCTTGGGGGTCCGCGTCGGCTGACAGTTCGATGCAGAACCGCAGACCCGACGTGGCCGACGTCTCGTCCCGGACTGCGGCGATGCCCAACCCGTCCAGGTCGGCTATCGCGGCTAGGAGGGGGCCGGGTTCCACCTGGGGTGGCACGTCGGTGACGACAAGCACCGCGTTGGCGGTGTCGTATTCGACGGTTACTGACGCCCGCACCGTCACTGTTCCCTGGCCGCTGTCCACCGCGTTTCTGCATCCGTCGTCGACGACGACTTGTCCGCCTGCAGCGAAGTCGGGGGCGGGAACGAAACGGGCGGTGGGCCACTCGGCGGGCGGCACGGTCGGGTTCTCGGCCGCCCACTCCGCGAGGTGTAGCAGCTCCCGCAGGTTGTATGACGGCACCAGCGTCGGCAGGCCCACCCCGCCCGCGTCGACGTGTGAGCCGTTCGCTAGCAGGTTCGGGAACGGCGCTGGCAGCAGCACCGGCTCGGAGGTGCCTCCGGTGTCCACCATGTCCTGGGATAAGCCTTCGCATAGCAGCGCGCCCGCTTCGGACAGTCGGACTTCGGTGTACCGCATCGCCGCTGGGGGGTCGACACTGGTACCGAAGTTGCCTTGCCCGGACAGCAGCGGATAGCGGAAACTGTGCGGCTGCGTCATCCGAACCAACGCGTCGTAGACGGCCAACTCCCCGTGGGAGTGGTCGGCCACTTCGCCCACCAGTGTCGCTGACTTGCGGTGCTGACGGTCCGGTCTCAGTTCTGCGCGCGCGGCGGCGGAGAGGATTCGGCGCTGCACACGGTTCAGTCCGTCTAGGGCTTCGGGCATCCCCCCGGCTACTAGCATCCGCGTCGCCCCGCCGCTGTCCGGGTACCGAGACGACCGGGGCGGTCGGTCACCCATAACGGGGGCCTACCGTTGCCGCTTGGATGGCCGCCCACGTGCACGGCTTCGCCCGCGGCGGAGAGAACTCGTATATGTGAACCGTGGCGGGACATTACCTATATGATACGCGGACATTAAACAATGCGGGTTCGGGAGTGGGGCTAACTTCGGAGGCCCCCCAACGCCTGAAACGCCGCTCACCGCGCTGGCCAAAAACACCGTGGGCTAGTATTCGGGCGTGCTTCTCCATTTCCAAGACCGACACGGCGACGAACTGGCATACCGTTTCGCGGACGGGGACGATCCGGACCATCCGAACGTGCGCAAGCTCATCCACGGCGCAGCCACCCGAGAAGCCAAACAGATGGTCGACGCCGAACGGGAACTCGTCTCCCTGTGGCTGCTGCGGAACCCTTCAGCGACCGAAACCGAAATCGGGCAGATGATTTCCTCTTCTACAGAGGAACTGGCTGCGTGGCTCGCTGACTGCGGCGACATCCGGGCTGTAACCGGAGACGACATCTACGAGAAGGACTGGTACCAAGTCTGGCCCGCAGTGGAGGATCGGGTGGATGTTCAGGTCGGATTCTTCGGATAACCGACCCCGCACTGGGAAGAACATGATCCGAAGTCGGCCCCGTGCGGTTCTGGTTGGGGTGGTAGCCCTGATAGCCGCGGGGTGCGGCAACGGAAACGCCGACCTAGCCGTTACCGTCGCTGCCGTCTCCTCTTCTTCGGCGGCGTCAGCGCCCCGAACGACCGCACCCGCCACAACCGCCGCACCCGCCACTATCGCCGCCGTGCCTGTAGCCACCGCCCGACCCGAACGGGCCCCCACCCAGCCCCAACCTTTGCCGGAGTCGGGTATACCCCCGGTCGCCGAAGGGACCCGCCTCACAATCGTCGGTGTCGCCCACGACGACCTCCTCAACGTTCGTGACCTCCCCGCAGGCCGCGTCGTGGCCCGCCTCTCCAACATTCGGGCCGACACATTCGGGTTCCCCGCTGTCGGCGTGTACCCCCCTTCGATGGACCCCGCCGCCGCCTCCCCCGAACAGTGGGGAGAACCCCAAGCGTGGGCGGACCCCCTGAGGGGTTTGCGGGCGACCGGGCGGAGCCTCCGCATCGACCAGGGCCGCTGGCATCCCCTCTGGCACGCCGTGGCTGTCCCCGCCGCCGACACATCCGGCTGGGTATCCGCCCGCCACGTCGCCCGCCTAGGCCCCTACCAGACCGTCACCCCCACGGTTTCGGGACGTCCGACCGCGGCCACGGTGCGGCTACTCGTAGAAGACGTCGCCCGCCGCGTCGCCACCGTGTACGGCGGCGACCCCAACGACGCGGTGCTTGTCAAAGCCCCCGACCCCCGACTGGACCGCGGCTTCGTTACGCCGGGCGGGGAAGTAGTAGCAGCAGCCCGCGTCGACGTGTACCAAATGGCGGACGGAGGCCCCCACGGGTGGAGACTGACCGTCTTCGCTGGTTACGACCCCGACCCCGCCGCCGCTGGCCGCCAGGGCTTGTGGGACGACAGCGGCGGCCCCTACCACCTGTCGTTCGTGACCCTCGCCGCCGTCTGCGACCCCCGAACACGCACCGGATGCGCCCTCCGGTCCGTCCCTTCCGCCGCGAAGCTGTTCCCCGCGGTGCCCTGAACATGGTTTCCTGGTACGGCGAGCTTGTTTTAGCCGCCCCTGACACCCATCCGCTGCGGGACCCCGGCCTGTCGCCGGACCCGCTGACACCGATAGCGAACTTTTTTGACACGCTCGACCACGGAACCGAAAACGTTGAAGTCCAACTCAACCTGTGGCCCATCCCGCCCGACCGGGTGCGCAGGCATCGGACACGGCAGATCGACGCGTTGAAAAAGCAGCAGGTACCGGGCACGAAAGACAGCAGCGCACCGAACCTGAAATGGCTTGAAGGGACAGTCAGCACAGTCAACGCCGCGTTCACGGTGCTGATAGCCGCCGAAGCGCCCACCGTCGCCCGGGCGCAGTCGCTGGTGACGGAAGCGGCCACCCAGTTCACCGCCTACTCGAACGGTCAGCTGCAAGGCCTGGTCTACGACGCGGGACGGTACCGGACCCGGAGAGCCCAGAAACGGCTGGCCGCGCGGTTCCGTCAGCCGATAGCCGCGGCGGCGCGGCCGCGGCGGTGGCTACCGGCCGACACGTTGGCGGGGATCCTCAAACCGGCGACAGCGAAATGCGAAGGCGAGATACTGCGGGGGAACCCGCTGGCGGGTTTACCGCCCCGCGACATCCTCCACTTCGACGCGTCCGCTTTGCGTGACGGCTTGTCGGAGCCGTCGGCGGAGCTGATCCCGTGGGGTATCGACCAGTACCGCCCCGACCGTGTCCTGGCCGTCGCGGAGGAGGACACCTATTTCACTTGGACTGGCGGCACGTCCGGTTACGGCAAGACAGAGACAACGATGGCCCGTTTCGTCTATTTGGCGAGGGCGGGTCACGGATGTTTGCTCCTGGACCCGCACTCCGACGCGGTAGAGAAAGTCAAACCGTATCTGACTCCCGTCGCGGACCGTGTCGTCGAGCTGGCATTAGACCGGGTAGACCCCGAACGGGTCGTCACCTGGAACCCGTTCGATGTGCCATCGGTCGCTGCCGAGTACGCCGCCGCGGACAGCACCCCAGCCGCGGACCCGACCGCCGCGCAGTGGCAGCAGGAGATCGCCGCCGCGCGGGACGTCATCTGCGGAATGTATTTCGGGTATATGGGCTGGGAGGACAACAAACAGACCAGGGCGGTGCCGATGCTGACCGCGGCGGTCACGGCGCTGCTGAACGTGGTCCCGTCGCTGCCGCGGGAGGACCGTCCCACACTGTTCACCGTGTTGGACATCCTGAACCCGTACAACGAGGGCTTCCGCGACGCGGTGACGTCACGTCTTGTGGAACGGCTGCAGTCTTCCTATTGGACCACCCAGTTCGACAACGAATCGAAGGACGCGTGGATCGCTCCGACCCGCCCGTTGAGCACGTTCGCGGCGAACCCGCTGCTACGCGCAGTGGTCGGCTCGTCGGTGGCCGGGTTCCGTATGGCGGAACTGATGGACGCCCGCAAAGTTGTGCTGGTCAAGATCGGCGGCGGGCAGGAACAGAAAAAGTTTTTAGCGTCGATGGTCCTCCACGACGTGATCGCCGCCATGTTCGCGCGGCGTACCCGACCGCCGGACGAACGGTCAACGTTCCACGTGTTCTGCGACGAAGCCCCCGACTATGACGGTCCAGTGGCGGGCAAATTGGAGGAAGCGATCAACCAGTGCCGCAAGTACGGGCTGCGGCTGCACCTGATATCGCAGTACATCGACGGTATCGCCGAGCGCACGAAGGAGGCGCTGACCGCTAACCGGACCCATCTGATGACATCGTCGTCGAACCCTTCCACCGCCCGCTGGTTCGTGTCGGCGACCGCTTCGGGTTTGCATCAGGACGCTGTGATCCGCCTGCCCCGCTACCACTTCGTGACCGAAGTCGCCCAGGGCGGGCTGCGTCGCCCCCCGTTCAACTGTGCGGGGATGACCATGTCGCAGCTGTTCGGACCCCCCGCCCCCGCCGAAGAGGTAGCGGAACTGCAGGCGACTATCGACACCAACTCCAGACTGAAACCGACAGGTCGGGTAGCGGAACTGTTCGACACGCTACCCGAGCGGGTAAAACACCGCCTGGCGCTGCTGCCCGCCCCCAGCGTGGATGGTGGGGAGGGGTGGGACCGTGCCGCCGCCCACGCCGACTCGGCGTATTTCGACGCGCAGGTACCTGGCGGCGACGACCCGGTCGTGGGCGGCACAGACGGCAACGGCGGCCCGCCGGATGTGGGCACACCGCCAGCCGCCGAACAGGAAGAAGAGGAGGGGGAGGACGACGCGTTCTCGCGGCGGTTCACCGAAAACCTGGACGTGCAGTGGTGAACGGCGGCGGGTAGGCCCCGTTCAGGCAAGAGCCCCTATCGCTACACTAGGGAGGGGGCACCCTATTAGACTATTCCCGCAGCTGATACCTTCAAGGGGGCTTGACAATGACCATAAGGGCAGCGGAGACCGCACCTGCCAGCCAGCACCAGCGGATGCCCGACGAGGGCACAGTACTCCTAGTGGACCCCAACGACGTGATAGTCGGACCGCAGGGACGTGGACGCAGCGGCGGTGGGGACATGTCCCCCGAAGGTGTCTCCGACCTAGTGTCCAGCATCGAACGGATCGGCCAGATACAGCCCTGTGTGGTCATCGCCACACCCGAAGGGAAATATCGGCTCCTAGTCGGGGAACGCCGCCTCCGAGCGTTCCTGTTCGGCAACCGCAACGGGCGGCCCTGGGCCGACAAACTCAAAGTCCTAGTCGTCGACGAACCGTCCCAAGCAGCGGTACGGCAACTCCAGCTCGCCGAGAACGTGGCCCGCACCGACCTAAGCGACGGAGACCTAGCCCAAGGGCTGCTGTTCGCCCGCTGCGCGTTGACGAAAGACGCGCTAACCGCCGCGGGAGTCGCCGCCGCCCAAGAACTGGACCTAGCCGACGAACCCGACCCGATCCGCCTGTGGCGGCAGGTCGAACGCGTGCGACGCTCCGCGGGGCTGCCAGTCGTCTCCTGGGAAGACGTCATAGCCGACCTTGGGTTAGGTGTCAGCCCATCCAAAGCAAACGCGGTCGTCTCCGCCTTCCGCCGCCTCCCCGCCGACATCACCGCCCAACTAGACGAAGCCGGGGTGTCCACCGCGGCGCGCAAGCACATCGCCCGATGGTGGCGACACGCGTCCGGGTACCACGAAGCAGGTATGGGCATCGAAGAGGCCGTCGCGGTAGCAGAACGCGACATCGGCGGCACCCCCACCGCCGAACCCGACCCAGACCCAGAACCGGCATTCCCGTCGACACCAGAACCCGGCTGGCCCGACACCCCCGCAACCGGCCACCCCGCCGGGGCTACCTTCCCGACCGTCCCAGCCGGTTTCGGAGACAACGGATTCGGAGACAACCTCTCAGACACAGAGTTCCAGCCCCCACCCCTCGCGGGGATCGCCCCCACAGCGCTGTACCTATCCGACGAACCCGAACCGGTGGCCCACCCCGCCAGCCGAACCCCAGCATGCCCGCCCCACCTAGTAGACCAGCTCCTCCACGCGTGCAGGGCAGTCACATCCGCGGGCGGACCGATCGGCACACACCCCGCCGCGTCGCTGCAGCACCTCTTCTCACAGATCGCGACACAACAGTTCCCAACCAGCTGAATGGCCGCCCCCGCCGCGGTCGAAACCCCCGTAGCCATCGGCGCTCCGCGAGGGTGGGCCTGCGACTGCGCCAGCTGCCCGTTCCTTAACGCTGGCTGCTCCGGATGCAACGCGTCGTGCGCGTCGTGTCTGTGCCGCATGGACAGCTGCGACAACTGTGTCATACGATGCGCCGACCGTCGCGGCCTCAACCAGTGGCTCGACACCGTGGCGGGCACCATCGACTTCGACGTCCCCGCAGGGACCGGGCCAGTATGGGCCACCCTACCCCGCCTCATATGGGAATCCGCTGGTAGCCACAGCCTGTTCCCACCCCAGGAATGGTGGGCGGTGCCCGCCAAACGGTCCGTCACCGTCATGGGCCACCCGTCGGTGACCTCCCCCGAAGACCCCACCCGCCGACTCTGGTTCGGGTGGGGCGGCGACGAAGTGTTAGAACGATGGTGGACGAACCGTGACGGCTGGATCAGCGAAGCAGCCGACAAAGCCCTCTTCGACGCAGCCCTAGCACCCAACTTCTCCATCTTCGGGAACCATCCCCGCATGGAACACCTGTTCAACATGCGACGGTCTCTGCTATCCGCCTGGCTGATAGAACAGGCCGGGATACCATGCGCCGCGCATCTGTACTGGTACAGGCGGGAAGACCTGACCCGCTGGATCGAATGGCTATGGAAACACAGGCCAGCAGCCGTGGCCCATAACCTGTCCACCCTCCGCCACACCAACGTGTGGCAACGTCACCTGCCCGGACTGAAACTCCTCGCCCGCGAAGCGCCACCCGATGTGCGATGGGTGTTCGGCGGTACTAGAAGCCGCGACAAGATACGCGCCCTGGGCGAACTGTTCCCCAACTTTGTGCTCATCACCACCGCCCCAGCGATGATGGCATGGCAAGGTCGAGTACTGACCCCCGACGCGAAAGAAAAATCGTCTGGAGGTTTGCTGCCCTATGAGGCGTCGCAGATAACCGCCGCCGTCCTCAACGGATGGCTCGCCGACTCGTAAGGGGCTTATACTCGTGACTGCCCGGACGGTCACACCCCCGACGTGATCCCTTAAGGGAGAGCCGCCTCACAGACCGATTCTTCGTGCTCCGCTATCTCGTAGAGCGAAAGCGGCCGGCCCTGCCGACGGGCCGACAGCCAGCGTCCCAGAGACGGTGCCGACTCCCCCGACGGCACACCGTCAAGTAGGTCCCGCACCGCGATGTCCTCGCCAAGGTCCGGCCACGACAGCCCGTTCCCCCCATCAACCAGTTCCCAGTTGCGCTGCTCCCCGGCTGTGCCGTGACACAGACGCGGGTACCACGATATTGGGACAGCTATCCCCCGGCCGTCAGCTAAGAACACCCGCAGATGATCGTCGGTGACTACAGCGCGGACCGCCACCGCAGTGCGGCGAGCGCTATCCGAAGCAGTCATTGGGTCTTGTCACGGTCACCAGCGTAGAACCGGAAGCCAAAAGGAACCCTCCGTGAAGCATTCCGGAGCCACTTTAACCATATCACCGCTCTCGTGTATGCGTTGACATTGACACGCCGTTGATGGCGACGCGGCTACGCCCTCTGACCTGTAACCTGACCGTTCGCTACTATAGGCGCATAGGTCTGCAGAGGAGCCGCACATGTCGCCAGTCGCCCAGCTGATATTCGCCGAGCAGGACTTGTCAGGTATCAGCCTCGTCAACCAATTGTTCTCCTGGGGGCTATGGGCAGCCCGCGCGGCGCTGGTCGTCATGATCGTCCTGCGCCTACTCACCCTCTGGTCCAAGAAAGAGGGCGGGTCAACGACCGCCCAGTTCAAGACGATTTTCGTGACCATCGCGTTCGGCGCGGTCATCATGTTCTTCCTCACCCCGACCGGGATAGCCCTCCTCCAAGACCTCGCATCCGTCGGCGAAGGCGTCAACCCCGCCGACGGGGGCGTCACCCCCACCACCGTCCAAATCTTCACCGACGGCTAGAGGGGCTGAACCTGTGCGCAACGTTCTGGGCCGTCTCACACGCAGACAGAAACCCGACAGCGGTGACAGCCCGACCGTCCAAAGGTGGCGGGACCCCACCGTCGGGCGGATGATCCCCACCCGTATCGGGCAGGTCGCCGTCGCCGCCGCCGCGCTCATCGCGGTCGCGGGAGGCGCACGCGCTTTGCTGACGGACAGCCCCGCCGTCGTAGCAGAACAGGCCGCGAGCAGCGCAGTCGCCCGCTACGAAGCCGAAGCTGGCAGCCCCGGAATCGCGAACGCGTTGCTCGCCGAAACCGCCCGCGACTACTTCGCCCGCTGGTGGGCAGGCAGCGGCGGGACAGAACACCTGACCGCGTCGGGAGATAACCACACCCACCGCGGCGACGCTGCGGACAGCACCGCCGTGCCGCATGTGAGAGTCACCCGCATCCAAGCCGCGTCCGCCGCCGTCGCCGCCGGAGCCCTATACCAAGTCACCGTCGCCGTAACCGACCCAACCGGCGACGCCGACCCGTCATGGTTCCGGGTGCCGATGGTCGTCTCGGGGAACCGGACCCTGATAGCCGCCGCGCCGCGACCCGTCGACCCGCCCGACCCCCAGCCCGTAGACGTGTGGGCAGTCGACTGGGACGACGCCGCAGACCCGCAGCTACTAGAAGACCTGGCAGGGTTCCTCGCGGCATGGCAAGGAGACGCCGACCGTCTCGACCTGTGGACCACCGCCGACTCCGAACTCGTCCCGTTAGGCTACCTGGCGGACGCCGGGCCGATCAGCGTCCTACGTGTCGGTACCGTCCCCGCCGCCGACGGCACCGTAACCGTCCGCGTGTACGCGTCGGCTGGCGGCCGAGTGTACGAATGGACGGTACGGGCCGTGCTGCTGGGCGGACGCTGGGTAGTGTCGTCGGTCTCTCCCGTCCCGCCGCCGCTGCTCCCCACCCCAACCGCCCCCTAAACCCAACCGCCCCGCGCCCCTCATGGGATCGTGGTGCCCGGGGTTTGGCGTTCCCCGTACATGCGGCCCGCGTCCGACGCGTACACATACCAGCGACCCGGCACCACCCGAATCGGGCGGGTACGCAACGTGGCTGTCGCCCGCGTGTCGTCCGACCCGGTCACAGGCGTGCAGGGGCGTCCGTCCCAGGACACACCCGACTCGCACCACTCGAACTCGCCTATCACACCCGACCCGACCAGAAACGTCTGCGCGTCGGCCATCGCGTCTTCCAGTGGCACCCCATGCGAACGGAGTGTCACCACCCGCGCCGCGGTCGACCGGGTAACCATCGACGCTGCCACATACAACCCCATCTGCAGAAGAACCAACGTCAAAATGATGACAGTAGGGAACAGCAACGTCATCTGAATAGACACAGACCCGCGGTCCCCACCCTTGGCGGTCATGCCCTCTTCGTGTCCGTAGCGTCCATCACACGCCCCGCGTCGCTGCCCACATTCCTCACCGCCATCAGCACGATCACCGCCACCACCGTCAGAGCGGCGGTCAGGAGCACCACCTGAAGCGCTACCCCGCCCCGCTGCCCACGAACCATCCGCTTCGCCCCCTCCGCCGCCCGCCAGCCCACAACATGGCAGGCCGCCGCGAAGCGCGACATCCGGCTCCGAGCCCTCTCAGCGAGAGCGTTCCCCGCGAGGAACACTGCGAACACGGCGGCCGAAGCCCGCCCCCCAGCGGGCACCCACGACTCCAAGAAGGGGGCCCGGCGCTGCTCTTCCCCCAACTGGGGTGGATACCCGTCGTCGGAAAAGGTCATGAAGGGTGGGGCTTATATCTCTGGGTTGACAGCTGACAGCTGTCTACCAAGGGTTTGTTTGGGATGGTCTCGGGCAACACTTGTGGTGTGTTGGCTGGGTTTCCCTTCCAGCGACCATCTGACGGCGGCCGCCCCGACCGCCAAGACGTGCCTGTGAGGCACGCCCATCCTCTGTCTCCTATTACGTTGGCTGAGTTGTAGTCGGCGTTGCCGACATAGCCGCAGTCGGAGCATTGGAACACTGCTTGGGTCTCGCGTGTCCCTTTACTGCCGCAACGGTGACAGGTAGTCGACGAACCGCCAGCCGCGACAGGCACGTAACGTATGCCGCGTAGTTGGCAGGCCCTTTCGATATCTGAGCGGATTCCCCCGAACCTTGCTCTTGACAGCTTGCGGTTCAATCCGCGTTTCTGAGCTACGTTCACACCTGGATGCTGTTTGGTGCCTTTCGCGGAGCGGGTGAGCTGGCGGGCGTTCTTAGCCTCCGACGCCACCGCCCTAACCCCCTCCGTGGACGCAACCCGCTTGGCGATATGACGGCTGCCGTCCGTGCGGCGATTCGCTCGTCTGGCTTCTAGGACACGGATCCGCCTGGTCAGCTTCTTCCACTTCCGCGACTTGTGTGTGCAGCGCGCCCGACGCCGTTTAAGGCCTTTGATCTGGGCGCTTATCGGCGCTTCTTCGGGGAGCCCGAAGGCTCGTCCGTCTGACACCATCACCGGGATTACCGCACCAGGGTCTACACCATCGACTTGTTCCCGGCTTTCGGGTAACGGGAGTAGCACCTGCGGTTGGCGGAGTTGTAGGCGGGCTTCGTATTTGCGGTGCTGCGCTCGGGTCCGTCTTGTGACACGGGGGGTGACATCAACTATCTGCGCGGAGCCGCGCAGTTCCCATCCGTCCGCAGGCTGCCAGCCCTGGTCGGCGAGTTTCAGTCGGGTACCGCCGGGCAACACCAACACACCGTCTTTGACTCGCACGTGTTCGTCGAACACCAAAGCGGCACCGTTAGACGGTTCCCGCTCGAAACGTTTACGCGACCGGAAAAGCCTGCGCGTACCCCGCTGGCGGTGACGGTCCCGTCGTTGGGTCACGGCAGACAGCCGACGTTGCGCGTACCCCAACCCGTCGCCTTCGCTTAGCGCCGCTTCCACCCGACTCTGCCAGTATTCGACGTCCTTGCCGTGCTTCCAAACCGCTTTCTGCCATTTGGTCACCGCGTCTAAGCCTGCCCTCACCCCAGCCCGCTGCAACCGCGACGCACACTTCGGCATCGACCCGTCCCCGCGTCGTTCGGTCAACGTCTTGTAACCATCAACCGCGGACGGCACCCTCAAACCCCCAGACACGGCCCCCAAACCCAACTCAACCCCCAAATTGAACGCCTGACTCTGCTGGCCCCTCAGACGCCACACCCGCCGCCGCACACCCGCAGACAAACGCAACCGCACACGCACCGTCCTATACACCCAACCAGAACCCATACACCCCTATACTAGCAGCAACCCCTAGACTCGTGGGCTTGTCAGTCACTAGTGTGCGGTCATACTGATCATCCGCTTGGCAGTCCCTCCCCCCGACCCAAGTCCCCACGCAAGGACTCAAGTCAAGTCTATAAGCCCCCAATCGTCTGCGCTGTCGCCGTTTGGTGACCCAAGTATAGGGCCGAGAGACAGCCGCGTCGGTATAGTGGCCCCCCAACAACCCCCTCAGTACGGCCCATCGCAGAAGGAACCCGTTCGCGCAGACAATTATACGACATATTCGCCGAGAGAAAGGAGACCGTGGTGACGTGTAGCGGGCTAGGGAAGTGATAGCCCGCTACACGTAAACGGACCCGCACAACACCCCGGGGAGCAGACCATGAAAACCAGCCTCAGATGACCGCCCCGAACATGATCGGCGACAGCCAAGCCCGACAGATAGCTGACGCCGCCCGCGTCCGCTACGCCGAGTCAGTGAAGGCAGGAGAAGACGGCTACGACCATGCGTACAAGGTCGCCTACCAGGAAACAGAACGGCACTGCCCGACCCTCCCCAGCGCCGATGTCCACCAGATAGCCGCAGACATGGCCCACCACCTCCAAGGAACCGCGCCATGAACTACACGGGCGGCGGGGTGGACTACCGCGACGTCGCTTACGACACCGCCCGCGCCCAGTTCAACGAAGCGTTCGGAACCCAGTGCGGCCCCTTCGGAGGCGCAACCGAACCCGACCCGGACCGGGTCGCTGAGTTCGCCGAAATGCTGATCGGCGAACAAGACCACACCTGGGCGGCGTTCCTATACGAAAGCGGGTTGTGCCCCGACCACATCGCCGACCAGCTACACGACCAGTTCCAGTTCGGCGATAGCGTGCTGGAAGGCCGCCAGCGGAACCGATGAGAAGCAGCGAAGACCCGGTGCGGGAGTGCGCTCATGGTCGGGCACGAGACGATACCGGTCGGCTGCCAGCTCGACTTGGCCCCTCTGTCGGGTCGCTAAAACCCCATGCCAGGGTGTCGTCCTCAAGCAGCCCTGACAGGCCCCTCTGACCCGCTGCCACAAGACCCCACCAACCTGTCGGCTCCGTAGAATGGGCGGGTTATGGCTGCCACAGTCGATGTCCCGCAGGGTCTTCCCCGTTTCGTCCGCGACCGGCTGACACGGATACGTGCCGCGTGCGAACAGTTCCACGTAGACCGGCTCTGGCTATACGGGTCGGCTGTAAGCCCCGACTACCAGCCCCGACGATCAGACCTGGATTTTATGGTCGTGTTCGCTCCGGAAGCGGGCATGTCCTACGACGGACCCTCCGAGCACTGCCCGTTCGGACCCCCAACCCGTCCCGGGTCAGCGTATCCGGCCAACTACCGTGCTCTCCGGGCCGCACTCCGAGACGTTTTCGACGGGTGGCTCACCGAAACCGAAGGCCGCGAACAGATCGACATAGGCTCATACAAGTTCATCGACAACAAGTATTTCCAAGCGTCGGTGGACGCCACCAAAGTCGAACTGTACGCCCGGCCCTGACCCCCGCGCCTACCTAGACCCAAGGTTAGAGTGAGCCCCCATGAGTTTGTTGTACGACACGACGGTCACCTTTGCGGAAGCGGTCGGCCCGTGCCAGTTGAGGGTCTGCTTCGCCGACGGGACAGAAGGCATCGCCGACTTGTCCGCCCTTGCCGACAACGATGAACAGTCCCGCCGCTGGCTCCCGGACGGCGACTACAGCCACCTGCACGACCCGGCGCTCTTCTCCAGTGTCCGCGCTGACACGGACGGGATCTGCTGGGGCAGCGCAACAGACCCGGAAGAAACCGTTCGTGTTCGCAGCAGCAAACTGTACGGTCTGGTGCACGGTCTGACCGCCGTAGAGATGAGCCCGGAACTCTACGCCGACCATGTGGTCGAAGCTGAACCGTTGAGCAAGTACCGGGTGCGGATCCGGTTCTTGGACAGCACAGAAGGCGTCGTAGACCTGTCGGACTTCGCGCAGCGGGGGCCGCTGTTCGACTGTTGGGAAGAGCCAGGCGGATGGGAGAACGTGCGGATCAGGTATGGGACGTTGCAGTGGGGACCGGACGACCCGTACGAGACGGTGGACTTCTCGTCCGAAATGTTGTACTCCCGTGTGACCGGTCTCGGCCGTGACGAAATGCGCACCGCCCGTTTCTCCCGGGCAGCGCAGCAGCGTCTGGCCGGACAGTCCTTCGACCCCGACACGCTATTCCAGCACGAGCCGATGTCCACCAAATAGCCGCAGTGCTGGCTGACGCTGGCTGGGCTTGGGGGTTTGAGCGAAGGGCAGGGGCTTATGTACCTGAGTTGGTAGGGCGTTGGTGAAACGTGTCACAGGCTTTCGGTATGGTGGGAATCTATGGGTAGTCAGGTTACGACTCTGCGTTTGACGGCGAAGTGTTCTAAATCCCAGCACCGCCGTCTGGGTCGGTTGTTCGGGATGTCCGCGGAGATGTACAACGCGTTGTTGGACTCGTGGAAGGGCACCTACCAGTCATGGAAGAAGCATCACAACCCCGAGCTGGAGAAGTTCCCCCGGGAGTTGAACCGGTCCCGCTACGACCTGATGCGAATGTTCACTGACGTGAGGAAGGACCGCCCTGAGTGGGCGGGGGTGTCCGTGAACGTTGGGCGGGGTGTGATCTGCCGTTTCGACCGGGCCCGCCAGGCGTTCTACGACCGGTGCCGTAAAGGGACCAAACCAGGCTATCCACGCTTCAAGCCCGCCGCCCGGTGGCGTTCCATTGAGATCCCCGACGCGACGGCTGGAATGCTCCGCCCGCCCGGGGAAGGCCGCTGGTGGAGACTGGCCGTGAAAGGTGTCCCCCAAGTACGGTTCACCGACAAAGGCGGCCGCCTAAACGCCGCACTCGAAAACGGAACGTTGGCCGAGCTGCGGGTAGTCCGCACCTCCCTACGCGTCGAAGTCCACGCCGTCTTCCGCCTCCCCCTAGCCCCCGAACCCGTGGGGGAGCCATCTAACCCAGTGGGGTTAGACAAGGGCCTCAAAGTCCGGTTGGCGTTATGCCACGGTGACACCCACCCCGCGAGGGACGTGGACCTTCGGGGGATCAAACGGCGGCAGCGGGCCCTATCCCGCGCTAAGAAGACGTCCCGCACACAAGCGAAGAAACGCCAAGCCCTAGCCAGAGCGTGGCGCAGGGAAACAGAGAGGGCTAGGAACGCCGACTTCCGGCTAGCCCACGATCTCGTCACAGACCATGACGGCATCGCCGTCGAAGCGTTGAACGTGGCGGGGATGCTCCGCGCGAAGCGGTTCTCTAAGAAAATGTCGGAACAACGATGGGCGACTCTCGACAACATATTGGAACACAAAGCCGCGAAAGCTGGTATCCCCTATGTGAGAGTGAACCCTGCCAACACCACCACCGACTGCTCCCAGTGCGGACACCGCCAGCCCATGCCCCTGGACGAACGCGTGTACCACTGCGGAGCATGCGGCATGCGGTTAGACAGGGACGTGAACGCCGCGAGGAACATATGCGCGAGAGGCTTCCCCGAAGCCTCTCGGCCGGGAGGGTGCTAGTGCTAACCCCGGTGTAGCGCGCACAAACTTCTGCCAGGAGACCACCCACCCCCCAGGGCGTGGGCCGCAAGCAGACGCTACAGAACAGTACGCCCAGAGTATCAACTCAGGCGTATAAGCCCCATCCCGAACAGCTGACCCAAACGGCGATGCTGCGACTTAGAACGCTTCGCCGTCAAGTTCTGCGGTCAAAGTAGGTGGCCCAGTCGAAGTCGGGGTCCGGGTCGTCAGGTAGCCACTCGGCAGGTTGTTCCCCGTCCCATAATGCCATCACGTCGCCTAAGAGGGCCTCGTCGGATGTGTACGACTGTGCGACTCGCAGCACATCGAAGTAGTCGTCTCTGGGTCCGACGGTGTCGCGTAGTCGTTCTATGAGCGTTTCGGTCTGGTCTTCGACAGGGCCTGCGACGGCGGTTTCTAGGACGCCTGTGTGACTGAAGCCGGGGTCGGGCGCGTCGAGCAGGTCTGCGGGTAGCGGCGGGTCGGTCCCCCAGTCGCTGTCGGCCCAGGGCAACACGACGTCGTGGATGAGCTGGTCGGGGTTTTCGTTGGGGGCGGCGGCCTGCGCGGCGGCCCATGCGGTGCCCCAGTCGGATTCGGAGGTGACTCCGGTTGTGCTGTCTACTGCGCTGCGTAACCCAGCTGGGGTGGAGGCACGGCCGGGGTGTACGGAGTAGTTCAGTGTGGCTGTGCTAGCTCCTGCGCCCATAACAGGCGTATCGTAGCATTGGAGTTTTATGTGGATGAGTGTCCGTAGGCGCTGGTGTGCTGTTCTATAGCGTCCGCCGCGTCATCTCTAGCCAGTTCAAGTCTGTCTAGTGTGATCGGTCCGGGCCGTGGCTGCCGCCACATATTCGGGGGATATGTCGATCCCTAACCATCGGCGGCCGAGCCGTTCCGCTACAGCTGTTGTGGTGCCCGAACCCACGAACGGGTCTATCACTAGCCCGTCGGCGGGGGACCAAAGGCGGATCACTCGCTCTGCTAGTTCCTCGGGGAACTCGGCGGCGACCGTCCGCCCGAACCGTGTAGCCAATTCCGTCGGCGTTAGGGCGTTGTCGTCGAAGTGGTACTCGTCTGGCAGCGGTTGGGGTCGGGGAGTTGGCCTATGTCGCTTGGACGCCAGGGGGCTCCGGGACTGTTGCAGCCCACGTGGGGGTGCCACGGTTCGTCAGTCGAGTACGGTTCCAGGTTGGACGGCTCGAACGCTGAGAACACCGACCCTGTCGGGTGCTGGGTGTGGGTGCATGCCGCTTCTACTGTGAGATGCCCGTCGGTCCATGTCGCTGCGGCCGGGTCGAACGTTCTCGCTTCGGTGT
>OZ243930.1:0-2425642 GCA_965213975.1 Candidatus Spongiisociaceae bacterium | reverse complement strand
CCCGATGACGTTGTGGCCGGCCGCTTTGAGGGCCTTGGCCTTGGTGGTGATAGACACGGTGGCTGATTCCGACATTGTGCGGATGCGATGCGATACTTTAGGCATGTTGGATCTCCCGGGCGGATAAGCGGAGCGAACGATATACATGGTGCCGACCGACTTCATCCAAATTCCTAGCGGTCTACTCCCTCAGGACAAGAGATTCGGGTGTGGTCCGACCAGAGTACGCCAAAAGGGCCTGGAAGGGTTGTGTGACGTCGGCTTGTCCTACATGGGCACTTCCCATCGTCGCCCCACGGTGCGAAGGATGGTCGGGCGGGTCCGCGGAGGTCTTGCTGACCTCTTCGCCCTACCCGACGGGTATGAGGTGATACTGGGCAACGGCGGGGCCACCGCATTTTGGGATGCATCGACCTTCGGTCTTATCGAACGGGTCAGCCAACATCTGGTTTTCGGAGAGTTCTCCTCCAAGTTCGCCCGGGCGGTTCAAGGTGCGCCCCATCTGGACTCACCCGAGATTATCGAGGAGCCGCCAGGTAGCCATCCCCTACCGGTGGCCTCGAGCGGGGTTGACCTCTACGCGCTCACCCATAACGAAACTTCGACCGGAGTTGTCATGCCGTTGCGGAGGGTGGAGGCCGAGGGTTTGACCGTGGTCGATGCCACCTCGGCGGCGGGCGGTATCCCGGTTGACCCTCATCAGTTCGATGTCTACTACTTCTCCCCGCAAAAGGCCTTTGGCGGCGACGGAGGCCTGTTCGTGGCCTTGTGCTCGCCGCGAGCGTTGGAGCGGGTGGACCGTGTCGCCCGATCGGGCCGATGGATCCCGCCCTTCTTGTCGCTGTCCTCCGCCGTTGCCAACTCGGTCAAGGATCAGACCTATAACACCCCGGCCCTGGCCACCATCTACTTGTTGGCTGACACGGTGGAATGGTTCAACGCCCAAGGCGGGCTGTCCTGGTCCGCGGCGCGCTGCCGCGAGAACGCCGCCGTATTGTACGGTTGGGCGGAGCGGCATCCTCTGGCCGAACCCTTTGTCGGCCCCCCGGCTCTCCGGTCACCAGTCACAGCCACCATAGATTTCGATCCGTCGGTGTCGGCCGACGACCTGGCCGCTGTATTGAGGGCAAACGGGGTCGTGGATACCGAGGGCTACCGGAAGCTAGGCAGGAATCAGCTCCGGATCGGGCTGTGGCCGTCCATACCTCGTTCTGATATGGAGGCGCTGGTGGCCTGTCTCGACTTTCTCATTCAAGAGATGGCCAGCTAGAAGGTCGGTTCAGTCCCGACCCAGGAGTTTCTTGGCACCGCTGGCGGCCTTGGAGCCTAAGGCTGACACCACCAGGGATACGCCTTTGACGTCGTCGGCCCGGATGTCTGCGGCCTCATCTGGGTTAGCCGCCAGGAGTTTTGCTTCCAGGCAGGCCACGAACTCACTGATAAGTCGTTGGGAGATCTGGTTGAGGAGCCCGGTGCGGCCGAACTGGGCGGCGGTCCCGGCGATGGTCAGGTCAGCGTCGACGTCAACCAGGGTCCCGTCATCGGCTGCGCTTACCTGGTAACGAACCTTTACGTTTCCCCGGGAACCACCCCGGCGGTCCACGCCCTTACCGTTGATGGTGCCAGCCAGGGCGTCCGGATCGCTGGACACCTCAGCTTGGCCTTCGAAGCGGGCGGTCATGGGGCCGAGCCGAACGGCTACAGAACCCCGGTAGTTGCCCCCGCCTAGATCTTCGGAGAGTTCCGCGCCCGGCATGCATTGGGCTACGGCAGGCACGTCTTGGAAGAAGGAAAATACGGTGGCAGGATCCGCAGTGATCCGGATGGACTGTGTGATCTTCATGACAACCTCCCGAGCTTGGGGGCATGGTAGTGAGCGGCAGCCCCTAAGCGTCCCGTGGGGAGGGCCCTGATCCCAGCCGAGACCAGTCCCCTCTCGAAGCCTGAGCCTTAGCGACATCCACCCGGGCGAGCAAAATCCCGCCGACTATGAAGAACCCCACCAGCGAGAAGACGGCGGGCCGACCGCTGCCGGTGCTATGGCTGACCAAGCTGTAGACGAGGGGCCCCCATATCGCCGAGAACTTGGAGAACACCGTGAAGAATCCGAAGAACTCCGCCGGGGAGTCCGGCGGGATCATGGTGGCGTAGAGGCTTCGACTCAACGCCTGAACGCCACCCATAACCAAACCCACTAGGGCGGCTAGGGCGTAGAAGGGGACCGCCTGGCCTTCGGGCAAGAAGTAGGCACCGGCGATGAGCCCGGAGAAGATGACGATAGCGACCAGAATCGACCGCTTGGCCCCTATCCGAGCGGCTATCGCCCCGAACAGGAAAGCTCCCCCGAAGGCTACGAACTGGACGAGGAGAAAGGCGCCGGTGATGGTGGTGAGGTCGAGGCCTAGGGTGTCGGAAGCGAAGACACCGGCGATGCTGATCACCGTCTGGACTCCGTCGTTGTAGAAGATGTAGGCCGTGATAAAGAGGAGAAGATGGGGGAAGTAGCGGAACTTGCGGGCGGTGTCGAAGGTACGCCCGAACCCGATCATCGCGTAGGCGCGCCATTTGGTCATCTGTGAGTAGCGCTTCGGGAGCGGGGACGCGGGAGAAGAGTCATCCAGGTGGGAAAGGGAGTAGAGGCCGAAACCCAACCACCACAGCCCAGATAGGACCATCACCGTTCTGGCGGCGGCGTTAGTCGATAACCCGGTGACACTGTCTTCACCGCTCAGGAAGAGCAGGGACACCGACAGGACCAGAAGGATGCCACCTCCCACATACCCGAAGGCGTAGCCCTTGGATGACACGGCGTCCACCGTCTCGTCGCTGGCGATGTCCGTGAGAAATCCGTCGTAGAAGACGTTGGAGGCCACAAAGGCCAGATATGAGCCAAGGACCATGATTACGAACAGGGGAACGCTACGGTCCGGTACCACGGCCGATGCGGCGAGGAAGGTAACTCCGACCAGCATGAACAGGCGCATTAAGCGACGCTTGCCTCCGCTGAAGTCGGCAACCGCCCCGAGCACCGGCATCGCCACGAACAATGCCGTCGAGGCAACCGAGATGGTTCCCGCCCAGATCGTCTCCGCCGACCACCCGTTCCACCCCTCCTCACCTACCATGAACTCGGAGAAAAAGGCCGGCAAAACCGCCCCCAGGATCACTGAGTAGGCGGAGACTGCCCAGTCGTACATGGCCCACCCGAAAATGGTCTTCCGGTCGTCGCGGACCAGGCCGGTCGGGGGGGATGATCTAACCACGGTAGGCACTCTACCGGCCGCGACCCACCCGACGACAGGCGCTGGGGTAGTCGGGAAGGTACCGGTAGGGTGACTTCGATGGGTTGGAGAGGCCGATGCGCAGTGATGGTGTTGGTGCTGGGGGTCGGTGCCTGTTCCGGTGTCGACGCGCCCGCCCCAACCGTCGGGGTGCCTCGCGGCGATGGTGAGGCGATTGCCGCCACGACCACGACCGCCTCCCTCTCTCCGCAGACCACACCGCCGACGCCTTCCCAGCCGTCCTCCACCGCACCCGTCCCGTCCAGCGCGCCGGCCCGGCCCTCGACGACGACTGGACCCGTGTCGACCACGGACCCTGATCCGGGAGATCCTGTACCCGGCGCGCTCCCTCCCCTTAGGAAACTCCGCTACCAGGAAGTTGTGACCGTGGACTACCCGATTCATGCCGAGTCTGTTCCGGGTGGCAAGGTTCTGGCCGTCGCTTCCAAAGAGGGGAGAGTCTGGATCCTCGACGGTGGCAATCTCCAGTCGGATCCCTGGCTCGACATAACCGATCGGGTACGCAATCGGGGGGAACAAGGATTGCTGGGCATGGCCTTTTCCCCCGATTACCCCGGCTCGGGCCGCGTATTCGTGCACTACACCGCCCACAATGGGGATACGGTGCTCGCCGAGTACCGATCTGAAGGCAGCCGGGTCACGCCCGAATCCGAGACCATTCTCTGGCGTACGCAGCAACCAGCCCCCAACCACAACGGCGGTACGATTATGTTCGGACCCGATGGATACCTGTACGTGGGTCTCGGGGATGGGGGTGGTGCCGCCGACCGCTTCGGCCACGGACAGAACCCAGACACTCCCCTGGGGGCCTTGCTCCGATTCGATGCCTCCCAACCGGGTCAGCTTGTTCCGGCCCCTGGAAACCCGTTCCCTACCCCAGAAGCGTGGGCAATCGGGCTGCGGAACCCATGGCGGTTCACGATCGACCACCCGACCGGCCTCATAGTCATCGCCGATGTAGGCCAGAACTTGTTCGAGGAGGTATCCGTTGCCCCGGTCGCAACCCCCGGACTCAACTACGGGTGGCCGATCACCGAGGGGCGGCACTGCTTCGAGCCCCCCAGCGGATGCGACCCGGTCGGCCTGACCCTGCCGGTGGTCGAGATCGATCATGGCGACGGTGGGTCATGCTCCATCACGGGAGGGGTGGTGTATCGGGGTGTCGAGATACCAGAACTAACCGGCCACTATCTGTTCTCTGACTACTGCGGCGGCTACCTCCGAAGCTTCCCGGTCGACGATCCAACCCCCGAGGTGTCTGACTGGACCGACCAAGTGGGCAATGCCGGACAGGTGGTGTCCTTCGGTTCGGACGCAGACGGCGAGGTATACGTGCTGGCCGCTTCCGGCTCGGTTCTCAGGCTCATCGCCGAGAGGTGACGGTAGTCGGCCGGGTGGCATGTCACACCCCGTAATTACCATGCCGGACTATGGAACCGACCCGTACTATGGACCCCGACGCTCGTATCTCGGTGGAGAGTTGGTCGCCGGAATACGGGAGTCCTCTTGAGACCGGCGAGACAGGCGACGCACGTGGACCGACCGCGCCGGTCGACCATCGGGTCGAAACCGACCGCTGGCAGCCCCTCCCCGGTTCCTCGCGGGATGCCCCGGACGAGGTGGTGTTCGTGGACGGGGTCAGACGGATCGAAGCTTGGCTGACCCTTGATGATCCGTCGGGGGCGGTCCCCGGAGTCATGGCGGCCTTCGGGGTAGGCGCGGTGGTCTGGGATCGCGAGGCGAGGAGGTCGTGGTATGAGGGAATAACGGTCGAGAGGCTGCTGATAATGGCCGGAGGAAGATTGCTAGATCTCCAAGACGAGTTCCCGGGTCAGCTTCGTGCCGAGTCGATCCCCGAACTGGATCGGGTCAAGTTGGTGGACCGGGTGCAGAGACTCATGCGCTTAGCCGAGGCGGAATTGGCGGCCCGTATGGCGGGACCAGGCCGCCTGGTTATCGCCGACGGCACGATCAACGAGATCGACTCCCGGTCTGGCCGCGACGGTCACGGCATGGTCGGTTACATAAAGCGCCATTTCGTTGAATACCTCGCCGAGACGGAAAACCAGGTGGTGGGTCGGCTGGCGTCGGGGGAGCGTAGCCCTTTGTTCCTTATCGGCTACGAACGCAGCCCACGCTATGCGTGGTACGTACAACTCGAGGACCCGGCGGGCCGGTCCGCCTGGTCGAGCATCGTCCGTTGCGAGGTCGCCGCCTCATTAGGCAGGGGCCGAGCGGCCCGGATCGCCGATTGGACCGCCCAACTGTTGCCTCGACTGGGCTCTGAGCGCCATATCGACCGTAGGGCACCCCAGAATCTGGTTCCGATCGGCGCTCTGGAGCGGGAGCTTTCTCGTCGACTTGGCCCTAGAGAGTTCATGGTGCGGGCCTTGGAGGACACTGCGTATCGGCACCATCGATCCCGGATGGGAGGTTTCGGATGACCGTCGAAGACAGCATCAGGGTGGGTCGGGTGGTCGCATCCGAAGCCGCCAACACCGCGGGCTTCAAGGTCCTGCTTGACGAGGATGCCTATCTTCAGCTCGACGACCTGGTGATGGTCGCCACCGAGGTGCCCGGTTTGGGCCGCCTGGAGACCTATGGGGTGGTCACCGAGACGGAGAGTATCTACGAAGGAGCTTCCTGGGTGTCCGACACCGTCCGGATCGCCGAGTACGGCAGTCAGCCCTCCACCAAGATCCGCGTGGCCGAGGTAGCGGTCAGCCGGGTGGATCCGGAGGTGTGGGTGGCACCGGACCCGGGCGGTGAGGTGTACAAGGTAGCTGGCACCGAACGGGACAAGGCCCTCTACAAGGATGAGATGGACCGGGCGTTACCGATCGGTTTGGGGAGGGACGGTGCTCCCGTATTCGCCGATCTTGACTTCTTCGACGGGCGCAAGGGTGGACACATGTCGATCTCCGGTATTTCCGGGGTGGCCACGAAGACTTCGTACGCGTTGTTCTTTATCCGCATGCTCACCGCCCATCCACAGATCGTGGGTGAGGCGGCCGCCAACTTGCGGGTTCTGGTCTTCAACGTCAAGGGAGAAGATCTGCTGTGGCTCGACAAGCCCAACCGTTACCTAGACGATGAGGCGGCCGCTGGGTGGGGTCAACTTGGTGTCCCCGCCCAACCGTTCGACTCGGTATCTTTCTGGGCCCCCCTTCGCCGCCAGTCTGGAGGGATTCCGCTTCCCGACACCGGCGGGCGCATGGAATGCATTAAGGGGTTTTCCTGGACACCCCGCGAGTTCATCGACGAGGGTCTCCTGACGTTCCTGTTCACCGACGCATCCGATCACCGCAACCAGATTTCCTTCGTGGAGGAGCGGGTCCGCTCCCGCCTGAAGCGTTGGGCCGTGGACGTAGTCGGTGAGCCGGGTGCCGTCGTCCTGCGAGAACCCACGCCCGGATCCCCTCACCGGGATCCCGTCGTCGCCGACCGGGGAGAGAAGGTAATCCGCAATCTGGGTGACTTGGTCGATGCCCTCGAGGGTTACTTGGATCCTCCAGAGGGAGAACCCGACTTCGGCTGGTCGGGGAGGGTGCAGGCTGGCACCGTCTCCGCCTTCATGCGCCGCCTGTATGCCGCCCGCAGCCGGCTGGGACACCTGATCAGGGCCGGATCGAGCCGACGGGTCGCCCGGAACGCCGCGCAGGTAACCGTCATCTCTATCCAGACCCTCCACGACTTGGGGCAGCGCTTCGTGGTCGGGGCGATGCTGAAAGAGACCTTTCGCGACAAGGAGGCAGCCGGAGGTCGTCTTCCCCTGTCGGTGATAGTCCTTGACGAGCTGAACAAGTACGCGCCCCGCGACGGCCGGAGCCCGATCAAGGAGATGCTGGTTGACATCGCTCAGCGGGGCAGGTCGCTGGGGGTCTTGCTGGTCGGTGCTCAACAGACCGCTTCGCGGGTCGCTCCCGAAGTCATGGAGAACGCCTCGCTTCGGGTAGCCGGGCGATTGGACGCCGCCGAGGCCGAGCGCTCCGAGTATGGGTGGATGCTCCCCTCCACCCGAGCCCGAGCCCGACTGTTCAAACCCGGAACCATGGTCCTATCCCAACCTTCCGTACCCGTCCCGGTCGTGCTCACCTTCCCCTTCCCGCCGTGGGCGACCCGGGCCGAGGAAGCCGTCGAGGAAGGAGACCCTTTCGAGGGCCTCTGACATGCGGATCCTGCACACCTCCGACTGGCACATCGGCAAGAAGATCGGCCGCTTCGATCGGATGGCCGAGTACGAACAGGTGATCGATGAGGTGGTCGGCATCGCTAAACAGGAGCAGGTCGATCTCGTCGTGAACAGCGGTGATTTGTTTGACCGGCCCCGGGCCCCCAATGCCGCTCTTCGCCTCGGTTTGGACGGGCTGGTCAGGCTAAGTCGGGGTGGAGCAGTTCCGGTGGTCGCTATCGCCGGTAATCACGACGACCCTGCCTTCTTCGAGACGCTGGCCCCGTACCTAAAGGGCCACAACGTCCATCTGATCGGGGAGGTCAAGAAACCCGAAGAGGGCGGCGTGATCCGGCTCAATACCCCAAGTGGTAGTGCGGTCGTCTCGTGCTTCCCGTTCTTGCGGGAGGGGAGGACGTTCGACGCTTGGACCCTTCCGGAAAAGCACTACGCAAGCTATGCCGGGAGGCTACGCGCCATCTCTCATGCCTATGCCGAGCATGCCGACCGTGTGGCGGCCGGGCAGGCCGTGACCGTGCTGACCGCCCACTTCCTGGTGGGCGGTGCCAAGGTCCACGGCCACGGCGCACCGCGAGGGGAACGGGCGCTCCACATGGGCGAGGTCTACGCCATGCAACCGGGACAACTTCCCCCCGGACCTCAGTACGTAGCCATGGGCCACATCCACGCTCCCCAGCCGGTACCGGCGGCGATTACCCCCGCGGAATACGCGGGCTCCTTGATGCAGTTGGACTTCGGGGAAGCTGGTGACCGCAATCGGGTGGTCATCGTCGACGTCCTCCCAGGCCGACCTGCGGCGGTCAGCTCGGTTGACCTCACCGCGGGCCGCCGCCTCCGACGGGCCAGCGGAACGTGGGCCGAGTTAAGCGCTTCGACGGACCTTGACGACTGCTACCTCGACCTAGTGGTCACGACTGAAGGGCCCGAACCCGGCCTTGCTGACCTCGCTCGGGAGCGTTTCAAGTACGTGGTCAAGGTGAGGGCTGAGTATCCGAGGGAGGAGCAGGAACGCCGCGCCCGGGAAGGTCGAGGGATCACCGACCTATACGGGGACTACTACCGGCGGCAGGAGGGCGTCGACCCACCCGACGACTTGGGCGGGGCGCTGCGGGGGTTACTGGAGGAGGTGCGAAATCCGACCTCTTAGGCTACGACTCCGCAACTTCCGTTCCTACCGCGGTGAGCATGAGTTCGACTTCCGAGACCGTCGCCTGATCGGGATCGTGGGGCCGATCGGATCGGGGAAGAGCACCATCCTCGACGCCATCTCCTTCGCCCTCTACGGACAAACCCCACGAGGGGGCCGCAACGCCATCTCGTTGATCCACCAGCAGGCCGAAGACGGGGCGGTGGCATTGCTCTTCGAGGCGGAAGGGGCAATCTGGGAGGCCGTGCGAAACCTCAGAAGAGCGGGGACCCCCCAACACGTCCTCTACGAGCGCGAAGGGCAAGACGCCGGAGGGCGGCCCCGGGAAACCATAACCGGTACCCGTGCTATGAGAGACAGGGTCGAGGCTCTTCTCGGGGTCGACTTTGCGGGCTTCGGGAGGTCGGTCCTGTTGGCGCAGGGAAGATTCGCCGAGTTTCTCAGCTCCAGGCCAGCGGAACGCGACCGGGTACTCAAGGGACTGTTCGGGTTTGACCGTCTCGACAAAGTCAGGGAGTTGGCTAGAGATCGAGAAAACGAGGCCCACCATCTGATCGAGAAGCTGGACATCAAAGCTCGCCATGCGGAGCAGGCAGAGACTCAGCTGGAAGGCTATCTCCGTCAATCCGCGGTCCTGCAGGCTCGGCTGGAGGCCCTCAGAGGTATCCGGCCACGCTATGAGGAACTTGAGAGGGTCGAACGGGAGGCAGGCCGGACCATCGAAGAGGCCATGGCGAGGCTGACTGCTCTGCAACGGCGGTCCGCCGAGTTGATCAGCGTATCCGACGCCGATGAGGTGGCCGCACGATGCCGGGAGGCGATAACACAGCGCCAGGAAGCCGAACGCCAGCTAGAACGATCTTCGCACGCTCTCGAAGCGGCCCGAGAGCTAGCGACCACCCGGAAGGTGAGGGAGCGGGAAGCACTCTTGCAAGATGCCGGTGCCTTGGTCCGACGGGTGCACGACCTTGAGGAGATGCGGGAGCGGTCCCTCTCGGAGGTGGTCCAGGCCGCTGAGGAGGTTGCGCAAACCGAACGGCAGCGGAACTCACACCTCGCCAACTTGGAGCGACTCCAGGCGTCGCGACAGGCCGCGGCCGTGGTGCTGACCGAGGCGGATGAGCGCCTAACCGTAGCCGAGCAGCACCTAGACACCACCGTGCGGGCCGACATGTCTGGCACCTTGCGGGAGAGACTGGTGGTGGGCGAGTCCTGTCCGGTCTGCGAACAGGAGGTGGCGTCCGTCCCGTCCTCGTGCACCGTCGATACGGAGAGCGCTCGTCGCGGGGTGCTTGAGGCCAAACGCCATCGACGCAACGCCGATGACCACCTCAGCGAACTCACCCAACAGTCGGCCGGGTTGAGCGCGGACCTAGCCGCGGTCAACGAACGGCTGCTCCGGGCGACGCGTCGTCACCAGGAGCGCGAAGCGGATAACCGAGACTTGGCAACCCGTCTTGACGAAGCTCGCCGAGAACTCACCGGGATGCTCGGTGAGGGTGACCCATCGGTGCTGATCGTGCGGGAAAAGAACCTGATAGACGAGCTGCGCGCTCAGGTAGAGGAGGCGCAGGCCGCGGTTGACGATGCTCAGAGGCACCTCAACCAGATGCTGCGCCACGAGAAAGAATCGCAGGACGCGCTCGGGGAGATCCGCACGAACGTGGCGGTCCTCTTCGAGTTTCTTGCTGGAGAAGCTCCCCCACTTGACCCCGATCCGGCCGCGGCCATGAGGTCGCTGCGGGCGCTCCATGACGCCTGGTCACAGGAGACGTCACAGCAGCAACACACCCTCAACGAGGCCCGAGCCACCGCGGAGCAGGCATCCGCGGAGATGACAAGCCTCCGCCGCCAACACGACTTCGGGGGCAGCATCGAGGCCACCCTGGCCGAGTTGTCGGTTCTGGTCGAGAAGCTGGCTAGCGACATTCGGCGGACCGAGGAGGATGCCTCGACCCTGGAATCGCTGAAGTGCACCAAGGCAGAGCAGGTCCGACAACGAAACATCCATCGACGGATCCGCCATGACTTCAACAACTCCAAGTTTATCCGTTTCCTTCTGGACGAGGAGAGGGTCAACCTGGCGGAATTGGGGAGTCGGCACTTCCACGAGCTGTCAAGCCGTCGGTACAGTTTTGACGTCGCTGAGGATGGAACCTTCCGGGCCATCGACCACACCACCGCCGACTCGGTGCGATCCTGTGACAGTCTTTCCGGAGGCGAGACCTTCCTGGCCTCGTTGGCGCTGGCCTTGGCGTTGGCCGAGATGGTGGGACGCAGCGGCGGGCGGCTGGATTCCTTCTTCCTCGATGAAGGCTTCGGGACCCTGGACTCCGAACACCTCGATCTGGCCATGCAAGGAGTGGAATCCCTGGTCAGCGCGGCATCGGATCGGTTGGTGATGGTTGTCTCCCATGTCGTTGAGCTGAAGGAGCGCATCGACGATCTTGTCATTCTGGACCGAGACCAGATAACCGGCGACACCCGTATAGTGAGCGGTGCCGCCCGAAGCGAGCACTCGTCGTATTCCCCGTCAGCCACGGAGAGGTAGCCGATGGCAAATTATGAGGCAATGCATGGATGGGACAACCCGAGCTTTGCGGAGCTCCCCGACTTCGCCCAGCCCGCCTACATGGGAGCAACCACCTTCGCCAAGCTCCCCATGGTGACGTCCGTAGAGGACGTCGCAGCCCGCGCGCCGGATGCGGTGATCGTGGGTGCCCCGGTCGATGACGGGGTTACCTACCGGCCGGGTGCCAGGTTCGGGCCAAGGGCGATCCGCGCCGCCAACAACAACTACGAAAACTTCTACTCACTCCAACTGGGAGTAGACGTCTTCGGCGAACTCAACGTACTGGACGCGGGCGACGCTGATGTCCAACCGGCCTGGCTGGAACGCAGCTACGCGATGATCTATCGGAAGGTCCGTGATCTGGCTGGAACCGGCGCGGTCCCGATCGTCCTCGGGGGCGACCATGGGATCACTTGGCCCTCGGCATCGGCGGTCGCCGAGGCGAACGAACCGAAGCGGATCGGGATGGTCCACTTCGACGCCCATGCCGACACCGGGGAGGTGTTCGGACCGATCGCCAACCATGGCTCACCGATGCGCAAGCTCCTCGAGTCCGGTGCCATTGCGGGCCCCAACTTCGTGCAGGTCGGGCTCCGGGGTTACTGGCCCGACGAGGACACCCTCGCCTGGATGCGCCAGATGGGCTTCCGCACCCATTTCATGACCGAGATCGAAGAAGACGGAGCGGAGGCGGTCGTCGATAGGGCTATAGAGGAAGCCTTAGACGGCACCGACGCGGTCTACCTAAGCGTCGATATCGATGTGCTTGACCCCGCGCACGCGCCCGGAACCGGGACGGCTGAGCCAGGCGGCATGACCGCTCGGGAACTGCTGCGGGCAGTGCGGCGCATCGTTCAAGCGGTCGACCTTGCTGCGATGGACGTCGTAGAAGTGTCCCCACCCTACGACCACGCCGACCTGACGGCCATGGCAGCCAATCGGGTGGTGATGGAGGCCCTGTCAGCTCTGGCAGGGAAAAAAAGGTCAGGCACCGAAGTCCGACCAGGCGCATGGTCAGGTCGGTAGTTTGCTGTGGATCTAGAGACTGCGAGCAAAGTCCACAGGGGCAGGCTGCTGAGATCTTCTACGCCAGCCCAGAGCGGTCCTTCCTAGCAGAGATGACCCTTGTGCTACCGCTTGCCTCGTCCCCAACTCAATAAAAGGTCACTCGATGAGTGGGTATACCCGAACCTAACGGACGAACCTAACGGAGCTTGAGGAGCGCGGGAAGCGAGCTACTGACGTTCGCCAAAGGTGACCGCACCTCCTCAGAGGCGCGCTCCCCCAGCTGTGCTGGGCCCCACCCCCGCCTCACACCACCAGGTTCGGAGCGTGTTCGGCCATGCCCGGGCTGAAGCCGAGAGACACGGTGGGCCGTAGCTCTACAAGATTGATGTTCCCAAAGGTCCGGCTCTTTCCGATCGGTCGCAACTGCCTTAACAAGCCGGAATCGGTGCTTAGCAATACACACTGTAGAACATCCCTGTGACACGGACCAGACCCTTGTTCGGCGCGGGGCGATGGGGTCGGTTCGGTAGCGACGAACGCGGTGATGAACATGGCGTCGTGGAGTCGGTGGTTGCCGCCTCGCGATCAACACTCACACTTCACGGCCACCCAACAAGGGCAAAAGGGACCAGGTGCAAGGGTCCGGCGCAGTAAGAATCGCCGCGCTGGCACGGACGCGCCCCACTACCGGTACCGATGCTGTCAAACCGCCCCAAAGCAGTCACATCCGAAACAAAGAGGACACCCTCGCAATGCCCAATCTCGCAAACCCCCCGAGCTAACCCGATCTAGAAGCTTGATGACTAACCAAAAGTAGTGGTACATGAGGGCTCAAACCCCGCCCCCGACTGGCAGGTTGGTTAATGCTCCGCCAGCCACTCGTGGGGAGATGCCACGAACCGCTCGACCATTCTCGTCAAGACGCCTGCGGCCCGATGCATCGACGCGATTGCGCCTTCTGAACCGGCGGCGGCGTGCAGTTCGTGCGAGTGCCACGTCACGGGTGACCAACCGACCTCGGTCACACATACCGTCGGAATCGCCTGGCTGACGTCACCAAGGTCACTGGAACCCGAGATGTCGTAGGTCGTGCCGGTAGGAACTCCCAGAACATCCCAGGCAAGCCGAGCGAGCCCCCCATGCATCAGATAGGGACGCGCTTTGCTCGCAAGATTCGCGCGGACCGTCGTCGCGGTGGCATGGGCCGATCCCTCGGCAATGCGAGGCACGGCCTCGATGAGGCCTTGGAGCAGATCGTCTCGCGGAGCTCGAACGTTCACCCTGAGGCTGGCCATGTCCGGCAGAATGTTGTGGCTCCCCGACACAGACTCCACCTTTGCGTGGATACGACAGCCGTCACGTTGATACTGGCGTTCCATCGCCAGAGCGTAAGTGGCGAGAGTCGCTCCGTCGAGAGCGCTCCGACCGTCCCATGGTCGGCTGGCCGCATGTGACGCTTGCCCTTGAAAGGTCAAATCGAACAGAGCGGCACCGTTCAGCGTCCCAAATACGGCGACCACGTCAGACGGGTGATAGGTGAACACAGCGTCGACACCGTCAAAGGCACCCGCCTCAAGCATGGGTGCCTTGCCAGCGAAGAGTTCTTCGGCCGGAGTGCCGATCACCTTTAGAACGCCCGGCAGATCGGAGCGGGCGGCCAGTTCCAGCGCGGCTTCCATGACTCCGCCACAGATCAGATTGTGTCCACAACCGTGTCCGACTTCCGGGAGAGCGTCGTATTCGACCACCAGGCCGACCGTCGGTCCTTCCCCACCCAGCGTCTTCTCGGCGACGAAGGAAGTGTCCAGCGAAGCTATGCCGCGTTGGACGCCGAATCCCCCATCGCTCAGCAGGCGTACGCAGCGCTCCGAAGCATCAAACTCGGCGAGCCCCGCCTCGGGGTTGGCATGGAGGTGACGGGCAAGTTGCTCCCCTCGTTCGGCTGCCGTCGAGCGCTCCTCCGTCTCACGCACGGTATCGGCGACTGCGGGCGGCGCCCTCTCTACGTTTGCAGATGTTGGGCAGATGTTGGCGCATGCCACGAATCCCTCCCGGCTTGCATCAGGTCATCACCCATCCGCCGTTCATATCGATGGTTGCGCCAGTGATGTATCCGGCGTCGTTTCCAGCGAGATACACGACCAGCGCCGCAAATTCTTCAGGTCTCGAGAACCGACCAACCGGCAGCTGATCGATGATCCTCTTCCGCCCCGCTTCGTCGAGGAAAGCGTTTAGTTCGGTGTCGATAGCTGCGGGCGCTATGGCGTTACAGGTGACGCCCCGGTTCGAGTACGCGGTCGCGAACGACTTCGTGAGCGCGATGACGCCAGCCTTCGCAGCCGCGTAGGGCGCGGACGAAACTCCCCCGGTCCGGGCGACGACGCTGGAAAAGTTGATAATGCGCCCCCATCCCTCCGCGGCCATGGACGGTGCGGTCCCTTGACACAGCAGGAACACCGAACGAAGGTTCACGCTAACCGCTCGATCGAAGTCCTCCACAGTTGTGGACTCGATCGTTCGCGCCTCAAGCAATCCGTGAGCGGTAACGAGAACGTCGATCCTTCCCGCCTCGGCCATCACCCGGTCACACTCCGACGAATCGCTCAGGTCTGCGCTGATCGTGGCCGAAGCTCCATTCAAGCGTTGTTCGCGAATGTCGACGCTAACAACTTCGTAGCCTCGGTCGGCCAGCGCCAGAGAGGTGGCGTGCCCAACTCCACGCGCGGCTCCCGTGACCAGAGCGCGTCGAACATTTCTCGTCATGACAAGTCGGCCTTCCTCGTGCTTGGTGCCGTTGGCAACGGAGCTGGTGATGACATGTGGGATATCATCGGGGGTAATGCAAGCCCCGTTCAGCCGCATCGTACCTGGCCGCGTCGTGCCACCAACGTTGGGAGTCGAGAGCGAGTTCGACGACCTCAGGCTGGGCCTTCGCCAGTGGTTCAGTAAGAACGACCCGGGCCCGCCGCCATTCGAATATGAAGCTCGCATGGGAGCACTCACGCGATGGCAGCGTCAGCTCCACCAGGCTGGCTTCATCGGGCTCTCCTGGCCGACCGAATTCGGTGGCGGAGGGATGGGTCTGTCGGCGGAGGCCGTGCTGTGCCAGGAACTCGCCGCGACCAGCATGCCACAGCTCATCAACCGCCTCGCCCTCTACACCTGGGGGCCGACGATTCTCAGCCTCGGTACCCAGGAGCAAAAGGCTCGGTTCCTTCCCGGCATGCTCGACGCCAGCGAGATCTGGTGTCAGGGGTTTTCTGAACCAGACGCCGGTTCGGACCTCGCCGCGGTCCGTACGAGGGCGCAAGTCCGCGGCGACGTTCTCGTCGTCGACGGCCAGAAGGTTTGGACGAGTCGCGCAGAGTTATCGAAGTGGAACGCCATGCTGGTGCGGACCGACCCCGAAGGGGTACGGCACTCCGGCCTAACCATCCTGATCGTCGACATGGGATCACCCGGCGTGACGGTTCGGCCATTGTTACAGATGCTCGGCGAACCCCACTTCAGCGAGGTCTTCTTCGACGGGGTCGAAGTTCCTCTGGAGAACGTCTTGGGCGGGCTGGGCAATGGCTGGGACGTGGCCATGGAGGCGATGGCCTATGAGCGTGGCTTGTTCGTATTGGAACGGACCACCGGTCTACGACGCCGGCTTGCCGATCTGGTCGACCGGCTCGATGCGCTCGGCAAGCTTGAAGATGCTGTCGCCTCGCTGGGAGTTCTGGAATCGAAACTGGATCTGCTTGAGGCGCAGGTGTTCAGGACCTTGGGTCATCAGGAGAACGGAACGCTGGTGCCGGGTTCGAGTTCCGTGGACAAGCTGTTCTTGGCTGACGTATACCAGGAGATCTTCGCCACAGCTTTCGACCATCTGTCCGGCGAGGGCTTGGACGACGGGTGGATCCACGATCTCCTGGAGTCTCGCTCGGTCAGCATCTACTCGGGCACATCGGAGATCCAACGCAACGTGATCGCTCGCCAGTTGCTGGACCTCTGATGAATGGCGTCACAGCTTTAGAAGTTGCATCCACGCTGGATCACCTGCTCGCCGAACTATCCCCGATCGACCGGATGCTCCAGGCGGCTGCTGCAGAGGCACCCGACTCCACCCTGCTGGCGGCGTTGGACGAACTCGGCCTAGCCGAGCTGGCCGTTCCTGAACAGAATGGCGGCCTGGGACTCGACCTCGACCAACTCTGCGTGGTGGGCTGGGTGGGCGGTCGGCGGTTGATGCCGACAATCGCACGCCTCAAGATGGCCCTCGTGGGCCCCCTAGTGATAAAGGACCTTCCGGAAGAACCTTTCCCCAACGCTGGTTGGGGATGTGGCTTCCCGGCCCTCGGTTGCCCTCCCGTTGATGGCAGGTCGGCTGAGGTCTGGATCGAAGACGGAGCGAGGGCTGCGCTGGTGGTGGGAGAGACAGCGTCACGAGTTGTTGACCTCGATCATCCCGACAGTGTCATCGAGCCCCAGCCCGGAGTGGACCCGGGGCAGGGTCGCGCCCGGCTCAGGTTCGACCCCGATGCCGCAACCGTTCTGGCCCAAGCCGACCATGCTCGAATCGTGGATCGATCTCGGGTCCTCGTTATCGCTGAGCTGTCCGGAATCGCTGACCGAGTCACGGAGGTGTCGGTGGACTACGCCCGGCAACGATCCCAGTTCGGGCGGCCGCTGACCAGATTCCAGGCGATCCAACACAAGCTTGCCGATATGCGGGCCGGGTGTGAGCTCATCCGCTCCGCGGTCAGTCGGCTGGCCTGGCTTGAGGAACCGCGCCCGCAACTCACCGCGAGCCTCAGCACGGCGACCGCTTCTGTGGCTCGACGGGTTGCAGAGGACGCTATCCAGGTTCACGGCGGGATGGGCTTCGCATGGGAGTATGGAATCCACCTGTACTATCGACGGTGCCTAGCGCTGCAGCAACAACTCGGAGGCGCGGAGCGCCTTCGCCGTTTCGTCGGTCGCTCGATCATCGCACGGAGGAAGAATCAATGAACGATGGCGCACCGTTGTTGGTGGAAGACCGAGGTCCAGCCAGGTGGATCTGGTTCAACCGACCCCGCGTGCACAACGCCCAGAACACCGAGATGCTCGAGGCCTTCGACGACGCGCTCAAGCTGGTCACCAAGGATGCAGATGTGCGGGTCGTCGTACTCGCTGGCAAGGGAAGGTCGTTCTGTTCGGGGCATGATCTGAAGGAGATAGTGGCGCACGCCGACTACGCCCGGGCGGTCAAGTCGGTGGAGGGCCGGATGCGATGGGAGCATCGCCTCTTCGTGGATCCGGTGAACCGGTTTCGCGAGCTTCCCGTACCAACGGTGGTGCTCGCCCATGGTCACTGCCTGGCGGCTGGCTTGATGTTCGCCTCCGTCGCCGATCTTGTCTACGCGACGCCCGACGCCGTCTTCGGCTCACCCATCATTCCCGCCATGGGCATAAACGACGCCGAAGTTCCCGCGTTCGCTTGGGCCGTCGGTCCGCGGCGCGCTAAACAGACACTGTGGCTCGACCAGCGGATGGACGCACAGACCGCCCTGGAGGCGGGCCTAGTATCCGAAGTTGTAGCGACCGATGAGATCGAGGAACGGATCGAGTCGGTCGTCCATTCCCTGGCAGCGATTCCAGCCGAGACACTTATGCTGTCGAAACTGTCGCTGAGGCAGATGGAAGATCAAGCAGGCTACCAAGCGGTCAGTGGCTTTCACTTCCTCTCCCACTCGCTGAGCCATCACACGACGGGGGCCATGGCCGCCCTCGCCGAGCGGCGACAGCGTCTTTCCAGCACGGACAAGTCACGATGACAGATCCACGGCCACGACTCAAGGGAGGCGACCTCAACATGCTCCCGAACATATACCTCGCCCGAATGGATGTGACCCCAGACGGTCTGCCAGCGTTCATGAGGTGGTACGAACACAAGCATGCCCCCGACCTCATCTCGGTGGGTTTCTATAGCACCCACGGATACCATTCCCGGTCCGGTTCGCCGTTCATCCTCAACGTGTACGAGATCGATAGCTCAGAAATCTTCTACTCGAAGGCGTACAACACGAAGCGATCCCCCGAGTCGGACCCGGAACGCCCCGCGATTCTCGCCAGCGTCACGAATCGATCAAACACCGTCTACCGGCAGATCCACACGCTCGGGGTGGAGATACCAGAGCGACCCTGGTCAGAAGGCCACCGGTCTGGAGCGGTTGCTGCCCCGGTTGTAACTTCGGTCCGCTTCGACTTGGCAGAAGGCTCGAGCAAAGGTGCCGTAGTGGACTGGTTTGGCGATGTCGAGTTCCCCAAGCTGGCAAGCCGGTCCGGATTCTTGGCTGCTCGGCTCCTGAACCGGGCCGGACGTCCGCACCACGCCAACCCGTGGCTGTCCTCTTGGGCGACGCTCATTGAATGGGAAGACCAGGCCCTAGCCGAAGCTGCCGGGGGCGAAGCGGAAACCCTAGACCGGCTCGCCAAGGCCAGCCTGGGAGCCACCGACGCTGCCTTCAACCTGGCCGTTCGTGTCATGTCTCTAACCAGCCGGTAGGCCAGTGGCGGCGTAGAGCCCCCAACTGGCAGATTCCCCAGGCCATCCGCCCAAGCTCTCGGAGGCAATCACAGTCGGCTGACGCGGGAGACCCTTCGAAGGGGTTGATCAAAGGGGTTGCCTCTGTCACACACTTGTTATACGGTACTCATTGCTAAGCACCGATTCCGGCTTGTTGAGGCAGTTGTGACCGATCGGAAACAGCCGGACCTTTGGGAACATCAATCTTGTAGAGCTAAGGCCCCAGCGTCTCCCGGCTTCAGTCCGGGCATGGCCGACCACGCTCCGAACCTGGTGGTGCGAGGCGGGGGTGGGGCCCAGCGAAGCTGGCCAGCCGCGCCTTAAGCGCTAGAGACGCCAAGACACATACCCGCTTCGGCGCAAAGCCTCCGACCGGCTCCGGACCCACCTACAACACTTAACCACCCCCCTCCCCCATTGACATAGGAGCTCACCAAAGCGGGGCAACCTCGAACTGGCAAGGCCACGACATAACCCACCGATAGTTCCGCCTGTTCGTTACGCTTGGGTGATGGTACGACACATTCTTGTGGCGGTTGCCTGGCCCTACGCTTCCGGTTCGCGTCACCTGGGACACTTGGCCGGGGCCTACCTCCCCGCGGATATCTTTGCCCGCTATCACCGCTTGGCGGGGAATCGAACCCTAATGGTGTCGGGCAGCGATGTGCATGGCACTCCCATTACCGTGCGGGCCGACCAAGAAGGGTTATCACCCCAGGACATAGTTGACCGATACCACGCCGAGTTTGTCGAAGGATGGAAGGCGTTAGCCATTCAGTGGGAGCTCTACACCTCGACGGGCACCCGGAACCATCATGAGGTGACCCAGGACATCTTCTCCCGCCTGCACGCCAACGGCTACATCGATCGGCGGAGCTCTGAGCAGTTCTACGATCCCGAGGCAGAGCGCTTCCTTCCCGATCGATACGTTGAGGGGACCTGTCCGCACTGTGATTACGAAGAGGCACGGGGTGACCAGTGCGACGGGTGCGGGCGTACTCTTGATCCCGTTGACCTGATTGATGCCCGATCCAAGCTATCGGGTGCCATCCCGGTCCGCCGGAGCACCGACCATTTCTACCTGAGGCTGTCGGAGTTCTCTGATCGGCTGGAGGAATGGCTTCGGTCGCGCCACGGTTGGCGTCGGCATGTGATGAACTTCTCGCTGGGTTGGATCACCGAGGGCCTGCAGGACCGGGCAATCACCCGTGACATCGACTGGGGGATCGATATCCCGGTACCGGGGCTGGGTGCCGGGAAGAAGATTTACGTTTGGTTCGACGCCGTTATCGGCTACCTGTCGGCCTCGAAGGAGTGGGCGGAGATCCACCGGACCCCCGATGCCTGGAAAGACTGGTGGCATAACCCGGAGGCCGAGCACTTTTACTTCATAGGTAAGGACAACATCCCCTTCCATACCATCATCTGGCCAGCGATGCTCTTGGGGTACGGCGGGTTGGAGCTGCCCACTAACGTTCCCGCCAACCAATACGTCACCTTCCGTGGCGGTAAAGCGTCGGCAAGTCGGGGCATCGGACTCACAATCGGAGACGCTCTCGACATCTACGAACCCGATGCCCTCCGCTACGCCCTAGCCGCCAACCTGCCCGAGAACAGCGACACCGAGGTGTCGGAGTCTGAGTTGGGACGACGCATAAACGACGAGTTGGTGGCCACCTGGGGGAATCTGGTTAATCGAGTGCTCTCTATGACCAAGTCCTCGTTTGCGGGTCGGGTTCCGCATCCGGCGGCGCTCAGCGACCGCGACCTCGAGGTAGTGGAAGTGTCCGCGACGTCGCTTGAGAGGGTGGCGGCCCACATCGAGCGGGTGGAGCTCCGAGCCGGGCTGCGCGTTGCGATGGAGAGCGCCGCTCGTGTCAACGCCTACCTCAATGCCACCGAGCCCTGGAAGCTGGCCAAGACCGATTTGGAGCGAGCAGGCACAGTGCTCAAGTGCGCGCTGGACTCCCTCAACCATCTGAAGGTGGCCTTTTCCCCCTATCTGCCCACAACATCCCAGCATCTCCACGAAATGCTGGGGCTTCCCGGTACGTTGGGCGAACTCGGATGGAAGGGCGAACCCATCCCCGCGGGAACCGAGCTAGGAGAGATAGGCCCTCTTTACCGCAAGGTCGAACTTGACGAATAGGGGGCCGATCCTGCCGAGAGGCGTCGATCCTCGAGAGTTGCGAGACCGTCCGTGGTAATCCGATGCCAGAGCCTGAGCAAGGCCTTCGGGCCGGTCGCAGCCCTTACGGACGTGGACTTGGAGGTACCGGACGGGGTGACCGGTCTTGTCGGTGCCAACGGTGCCGGGAAGACCACCCTGATCCGCATCATTCTGGGACTGATTCGGCCTACATCCGGTGACGTGTCCGTGTTCGACCGTCAAGTTGCCGAAGATCCGGCAGGCATACGGTCGCGAATCGGGTACATGCCGGAGATCGAATGCCTTCCGCCCGACCAGACGGCCGCCGACTTTGTTGCCTACGCCGCCGAGTTGGCTGGCATCCCGTCACGAGAGGCGCGGCGTCGTGCCTCGGAGACCCTCTTCTTGGTGGGGCTCCATGAGGAGCGTTTCCGCTACCTGAGCGATTTCTCGACTGGGATGCGGCAGCGAGTGAAGCTCGCCCAGAGCATCGTCCATGACCCGGAACTGGTACTACTCGACGAACCTGCATCCGGGTTGGACCCTTCGGGACGTGAACAGATGCTCAATCTCATCTCCCGCTTCAGCGAGTTCGGCATAAACGTGCTCTTTTCGTCACATCTGCTTGATGACATCGAGCGGACCTGTGATTGGGTGGTGATGCTTGACGAAGGTCGCCTGGTTCATTCCGCTCCTCTCAAGCCCTCGGCCACGATGGGAGGTGTGTCAGTGGAGGTGTTTGGGGATCCTCAGCCGCTGCTGGGGTATCTGCGGGCGGCAGGTGCCGAAGTGTCTGTCGCGGGACCGGTGTTGACCGTAGCCGCCGCGCGAGGAGAGCAGGAAGTGCTGCGCATGGTGCGCGACGGCCTAGCCGGTTCGGGGTCGTCGGTCCTTCGGCTGGGCGTGGGCCTGAGCCGCTTGGAGGACGTCTACAGATCAGCCGTGAAAGATCGACGGTGACTGAGGGAGGTCCCGTCTCCGGAGCGGTGATCGTCGACCGGGGATATCGGCATTACGAGGGTGAACGCACCGGTCGGATAGGGGCGATGCGGGCCATCGTGCGAGAGGGTTTCCGCCGGGTCCTGGGTTTCCGCCGCAAGGCAAAGTTCAAGGTTTTTCCCTGGTTCCTGATCTCCCTTGCCGTGGCTTCCGTGGTGGTCGTCGTGGCAATCGCTTGGGCGGTCTCGGGGGCGGGCGATGTCGAACTTGATCGGTTACCTAGGTACGCCGGCTACTTCGATTTCATTTCGGTGATAGCGCTCCTGTTTGCTGCCTATGCCGGGCCCCAGCTCGTGGTACCGGACCGGGTCAACGGGGTGCTGAACATCTATTTCTCGAGGCCGCTCTCAACAACCGATTATCTGGTTGCCAAGGTGGCGGCGTACGGGGCGGTGATATACAGTTTCTGGCTGGTTCCGCAGCTTCTCTTGCACCTAGGTCTGGGGGCCCTTTCGCGTGAGGGCTTTCTCACCTACCTAGGTGATACCACCGACTTCTTCTGGAAGGTGCCGCTCGCTGCCACTGTCTACTTTGCCCTCCATGCCGCACTGGCCTTCTTCGCCGCCGCCTTCATCAATCGGGCCGGGGCCGCCAGCGCGGCCTTTCTGGCCGGACTATTCGGCCTCAATCTGGTGGCTCTGTTCGCTCAGGAAGGGGTCTCGGCATCTGGCGCTCGCTGGCTCACCCTGCTGGCCTTGGAACAGCATCCGCGGTACATTCGCGACTGGATCTTCGACACCGACTCCGGGGTGGTGATGCCCGCCGAAGCGGGTTATGGGCCGGAAGCGTCCCTGGCGGTGGTGATCGGGGTGGTGGCCCTAAGCGCCGCAGCGGTGCTGTGGCGTTACCGGAGGTTGCGATGAGTGACGCCACTCACGTACCTGACGCCACCGTGTCGGTGGACAATCTTTCCAAGTGGTTCGGGCAGAAGGTGGCGGTATCCGAAATGACCTGTTCCTTCGGCCCGGGTGTGACCGGACTGCTCGGACCGAACGGTGCTGGCAAGACCACTTTTCTGAGGACCTTGGCCGGACTGCTCTCTCCGTCGGCCGGTCGGCTGACCGTATTGGGGACTGTGCCCCGCCGAACGCACGGTGTTTATCGTCGGCTCGGGTTCGTCCCCGAGGGCGAGGCGGTCTACGAACACATGACTGGCCGGCGTTTCTTGGAGTGGAGCGCCGTTACGTCGAAGGTGGCGCATCCGTCGAACGCGGCGCAACGGGCACTCGAGTTGGTCGAGTTGATGAATGCGGCGGACCGTCCCCTGTCCACCTATTCCAAGGGAATGAAGCAGCGGGCAAAGGTGGCCGCCGCTCTGGTTCATGAACCCGAAGTGCTCCTGCTCGACGAACCGTTGAACGGCGCTGATCCCCTCCAAAGGTCTCGCCTAATCGAGCTGATGCGGAGGCTGGGGAGCGAAGGCAGGACGATAATCGTCTCATCCCACGTCCTCGCCGAGGTGGAGCGCATGGCTGAGCGGGTAATAGCTATGGTTGATGGTCGCTTGGCCGCAGCCGGTACGGTTCGCTCCCTTCGAGATGCCATGTCCGACACCCCTCGGCTGGTCAGGATCGATACAGATCGTCCTCGATTGCTGGCCCGGCGTCTGCTTGCCGAGGAATGGGTGGAGTCGGTGCGCGTCGACGCCGCCGGTGTGGATCTGAGGACCACCGACGCTCGGGCGTTGGGAGGAGACATCCCCCTAGCGGCGATGGAGGTTGACGCGGTGATCAGCTCGGTATCGCCGGAAGACGATTCCCTTGAGAGTGTCTTCTCCTACCTGCTGAAGATGCAATGAGAACGGTCGTAATCCTCACCGGCACCATCATCAGCCGACTCCTTGGCCGAAAGAGATTGATATGGCTGGGTCTCCTAAGCGCTTCGCCAGCCCCCATTCTGCTCCTGACCGCCTATGGCGGCCCGGAGTTGCAAGGCATCCAGTACTACAACGACATCACCGTGGCGTTAGGCTTCGGGATCGTCTACCCGGTGGTGGCGCTGATTATCGCCACCGCTGCTCTCGGAGAAGAACGGAAGCAGGACACCCTTTCCTTCCTGCTTCTCAAGCCGGTATCTCGGTGGACTATCGCGCTCAGCGCGGTGGTAGCAGCCGCGGTCGGTTCTTTCTTGGTCTTAGGGGCGGGGGTCTTGGCAACCTGGGTGGTCGGTGGGCTGGTTGGGGGGGACTGGTCCGTCGGTGTGGCGACCACCGTGGCCATTGCCCTCCAAAGCCTGGCGTCCGCGGCGATATTCGTGCCACTGGGGCTAGTCCTCGGACGGGCGACGCTGGCCGGACTCGGTTACCTTCTCGTCTGGGAAGGCATCCTCAGCAGCGTTATCGCAGGCATACAAGCCTCATCTGTCTACCGAATAGCGATCTCAGGGTGGGTCGATCTAGCCACCCTGACCATCGAGAACTACGAGACCGTGGAGGGCGTTCTGGGGCGGGTGGAACCAGGCTTGGGCGGTGCGGCGGCGAAGGTGGCCGTCATGGCCCTCGTCTCCGTGGCGCTCACCGGCCTAGTACTCCGCAACCGAGACCTAGTTTCCGGATGAGGGGCCAACCTCAAGGTGGAGTTGCCAGTAGGAACTCGGATTGATTCCTTAAACTCAAGAGCCCTCTCTACACAGTTGCAGATGCCAGTCGGCACTCAGGCCAACTCCCGAAAACCCTCAGCCCGCTCTTTCCAGTAGTGGATGGTCGGTCGCAGGGTAGGCCGAAGTTGGCACGGTCGGAGGGTGTCAACGACGCCGTGACTCGCGCCGAGCGCCTGGTCGATTTTCGGGAGTCCTACCGGACTCGGGTCGTCGAGTCAACGCGAAGCCAAGCCGTTACCCTCGTAGATTCCTTGTTCGCCAACCCGATCATCACGGCTCGCCGGGTCGAGAGGAGTCTGGACGTCAAGCGGCCTACCAGCCTCCGCATGCTGTACCAACTACGGGACCTGGCAATACTCACCGAAATGGTGCCCGGTCCACGACGGCAGCGCCGCTTCATGGCCGCGGAGATACTGCGTGTACTGGAGGCCGAAGACGCCGACAATCCCCCGACGTGACGGCTTGGAGGCTATGGCCGGTGCGCCGCCTCCTTCCCTCGCCGGCCGCTTCCGGTGAAGGTCTGATTACCGGCTTTGGTAGATCAATTGTATCCGATTTTGTATATCAATTGGATCCGATTTGGTATATCGTGGCTCCACGAGCTGGTAGATTCGACGCCTATGGGCAGCGCCACACCAACCGAGGCAACACCTACGCTGAAGCCTCCTGGCTACCGCGAACGGGTAGCAGAGACAACGGCAGCGAGCATCCTGAGAACTGCTCGGGCGCTGCTGATCGAAGGACCCAAAGGATGCGGTAAGACCTGGATGGCCAAGCGCTTCGCTCGGAGCGAAGCGCTTCTCGACCAGGATCAGGCGGCCCTGACTCTGGCTCTGGCGGATCCAGCCCGGGTGCTCGAAGGACCAACGCCTCGGCTCATCGACGAGTGGCAACGTGTCCCCGATGTGTGGGGTGCGGTTCGCGGAGCATGTGACGCACGCGCAGAGGCTGGCCAGTTCATCCTGACAGGATCGGCCACACCGGCGGACGACCTAACCAGACACTCGGGCGCCTTGCGAGTCCAGCGGCTCCCTCTACGCACCATGTCGATCTCTGAACTCGGCCTGTCAACCGGCGCTGTCTCACTAGCCGGGTTACTGAACGGCGAACCCTGCGAAGGAGAACCGACCGGGGACGGCCTGCTCGAAGCGGTCGAAGCCCTATGCAGGGGAGGGTGGCCAGGACTCGACGCACACCTTGCGGTGGGAGATGTCACCAGGGCGCTCAGAAGCTACCTGAATGACATCGCACGTACCGACATCCGCCAAGTGGATGGAGTGTCACGTGATCCGGTGCGTGTATTGAACCTCCTCCGGTCGCTGGCCCGCAATGTCGGGACTGCCGCGAGTCTCAACAAGCTCGCCGCCGAAGCGAGCGCGGGTGCCCCCCTCAGCCGCCACTCGGCTCGCGCATACCTTGATTCCCTGGAGCGGCTGCACGTGATCGAACCCCTACTCGCATGGCCGGCTCACCTGCGTTCGAGGTCGCCGCTGCTGCTGACCCCCAAACACCACTTCGTGGATCCCTCGTTGGCCGTGGCGGCATTGCGGGCCACGCCCCAACGACTACTCGCCGATCCGAATGCCCTCGGTCTCCTCTTCGAATCCCTGGTGATCAGAGACCTGCGCACCTACGCAGAAGCAGCCGACGCGGAGGTCTTCTTCTTCACGGACGCATCCGGAACCAAAGCCGATGCCATCGTGGACACCGGAGACGGTCGATGGCTCGCAATCGAGGTGAAACTCGGGGGCCCGGAAGCGCTGGACCAGGCAGCGCGCTCGCTTATGGCCGTGCGTAGAAAAGTCGACACGTCCAGGATGGGCGAGGCAAGGCTCGTGGTGATCACGGCTACCGGTGGTTACCCCCATGAGAGACCCGACGGCGTGGCTGTAGTGCCGTTCTTCACGCTCGGGCCTTGAGGCCGGAACCTGGCGCGGGTCGCTCACCGGCTGGATTCCCAGGTCGTCGAGCACACCATCGCATCCTCAAGGGACCAAGAGGACCGCCTTCGTGAGCAGCTGGCTGACCAGTAGCCTGGACTAGGAGAGTCCCGGAGAGCTTGCTAGATCTGTCCGACATACCAACCGCTCAGGCTGCGATCGACGGTCTCATGGCCGCCATGTTCGCCTCGGCTCACGAGATTCCCGGCGTGAGACGGAGGACCATTGGGTGCCCGGAGCGCCGGGAGACCCGGACGTTGTGGTCCGCGTGTACACCCCGGCGGGTACCGAGGGACCGGTTCCTGCCCTGTATTGGATTCACGGTGGAGGAATGGTGCTGGGGGACGTCGCCATGGACGATCTCAAGTGCAAGGCCGTGGCCCTTGAGACGGGCTGTCTGGTGGCGTCGGTGGAATACCGTCTGGTGCCTGAACATCCCCACCCCGCTCCGATCGAGCACTGCTACGCCGGTTTGAAGTGGCTGGCGGAGAACGCGGGCAGCCTGGGAGTGGACAGCAGCAGGATCGCCATCGGTGGCGCCTCAGCAGGTGGCGGGCTGGCCGCCGCTCTGGCCCTGTTGGCGAGGGATCGCGCAGAGGTACAGGTCATCTTCCAGCAGCTCATCTATCCGATGCTGGACGACCGGAACATCACTCCCCGCCAGTCGCCGGGTGGAACACACTGCTGGGGAAGCTGGCCGGTTCGGACGGCGTCTCTCCCTACGCTTCTCCGGCCCGGGCCGAGGACCTGTCGGGCCTGCCCCCGGCCTTCATCATCGTGGGCGAACTCGACCTGTTCGTGGACGAGGACATCGACTACGCGCAACGCCTGATCCAGGCGGGCGTCCCTGTCGAGTTGCATGTGTTCCCCGGAGCCTTCCACGGCAGCGACCTCATGCCCTCATCCGAGAACAGCCGGCGTTGGGCTGCGATCAGGACGGCAGCCCTGCGCCAAGCTCTGCACGGAAGCGCGTGACCCGGGGCGTTACGCAGCGGGACCCGGGTCGCTCGCGACCGGATCCCGGGGCGGTCGTGGCCGGTTAGTTCAGGAGTGGCTAGGCCGACCGGTTCCTGGAACCCAGGTACCCGGCCACCAGAAGGACCACGAGAACCCCGATGATCCCGGTGACCAACACCGTCGTCTGCCCCTCTGTGGCCGCCTGCTCCGACCGCTCCGCCGAGGAGACGATGCTGCGATTCACGTCTTCCACCAGCCCGGCGATCTCCGCATCGAGCGCGGCGAGAACCCCTTGGCTCGATGAGATCAACCGCTGCTCGACCACTGCCATCGACAGCCTGGCCTTTAACTGATCGAAGTCGTTGCCCGGTCCCGTCCCCGCATTGATCAACCCGTTCGCGAGCGGAATCACTTGCGGGTCCAACTCCGGACCGCCGTTGGCGGAGAGGTATTCGAGGGCCGTCCTGGCGCGCTGCGCAGCCGAGCCGAAAGCCTCCTCGAGGGTGGTCACCAGAGTCGGATCCTGCACTCTGACCGCAGCCGACAAGGTCGAGTGCGCGACACCGAGAGCGCGCAGGAGGTCGGACATGTGCTTGTGACGCAGGAACTCCTCATAGTTCAGGGCATCCGCACCGCCCGTGGTTACCCGGGCTTCGCTCCTGCCCGTCATGATGTAGTAGTACTGGTCGTCCTCGCTCTTCACTGCGACTGGAACCAGTTCCCGCGTGGTGGAACTGCTGAGCGCACGCCTCCTGATCTCGCCGTCCGCGATGGCCCGCAACAGAGCCGGCCGGTCGCCGTCCACCTGGTCGACGATGGAGATCAAGGAGTCGACATGACCCTTGATTCTGGAGACCCTCGCGTCGTAGCCCCTACCGGCCAGCTCCGACAGTCGAGCCTCCAACTCTGCCTTCTCGGCGGCTACCGATCTCCTGATCTCCAGCACGCTGTCGCGGTCCATGGCGAGGCTGGTGGTGACCAGAGCGACAGAGGACAGAGAGTTGGAGTGCTGCGAAAGGGCTAGCGCTGTGGCCGGAATGGTGGTGTCATCGCTCACATCGCTCTGATCACTCAGACCCCCGAGGACCTGCCAACCGGTGACCGACAAAGCGATCAGCACCACCAGAGCCACTACGGCCGTAACCGTGAGCGGTTTACGCGTATTCAACTTGCTCATCTTCCTAGACCCCCTCCAGCTCTTCCACCAAGCGATAACTGCCATCGGCACCAATAACGGTCAGGAACACAGCATCCGAACCCTGATTGTCTGTAGGCCCGAAGTCGAGCGCCAGCCCTTCGATATCGATGGATCCGGCGCTGCGGATGGCATCGAGGAAACACTGCCGGCTGAGATCACTGCCGCACAGGTCCAGCCCGGCGATGGCCAGCCGACCGGCCAGATAACCCTCCAGCGAGACGAACCCCGGCACGGCATCCGCATCGAAAGCCCGCAGCGCCGTGTGGTACGCATCGACCACGGGAACGCTGGTGTCTCCCGGAAGGGGGACTACCTGCGTCACGTAGACACCCGTACCCTCGGAACCCAGCTCTCGGGCGAGGGCGTTACTTCCCACAAACGAGACCGTCATGAATACCGGATCGATGTCCTCCCGGATCAACCGGATGGCCTCCGCCACCGGCGTATAGGCGCCGATCATGATCACCGCCTCAGGATCGGCCTCGACGATGTCCACGACAGCAGTCTTCACCGCGCTCGTGTTCCGCTGGTAGAACCCACTCGCCACGGGAGAAAGCCCGCGCCGCTCAAGGGCGAGGCGCACCCCGTCCAGCCCGGTCTGCCCGTAGGAGTCGTTCTGGTAGAGGACGGCGACCCGGGTGATGCCGGCGTCTTCGGTCAGGCGCTCCACCATCTGGTCGATCTCCTGGTGGTAGGAGGCGCGCAGGTTCATCACGCTCTCCAGGCCGGAGACACGGAGCATCTCCGCTCCGGTGAAGGGAGCGACGAACGGCACCCCCAATGAGTTCGCCAGCTGGGAGGCGGACCGGGATGTCGGCGTTCCGACCTCTCCGATCAGCGCGAAGACCCCCTCCGTGTTGATGAGCCGGCGGGTGTTCAGATAGGCGGAGTCCGGCTCGTAGAAGTCGTCCAAAGTTGTCAGATCGATCTGGCGACCGTGTACTCCCCCGGCTTGGTTCTGCTCATGGAAGGCCGCCTGGATTCCGAGGCGCATCTCAAGGCCCAACTCCTGGGAAGGTCCTGAGAACGCTGCAGACTGGCCAAGTAGCACACTGCCATCGGTTATGCCAGCCCGCTGCTCATCCGCCATTATCACGGCCGGGACAGCCGCACCGGACCGGTCCGCGGGCATCGCCTCGTCCGAACTCTGACAAGCGGGTGCGGCGACGATCGCCACGACGGATACCCCCACAATCCACCCATTAAGTCGGCGTCCCGATCTATGGCTACCCATTCTTCACCCCCTATACCTGTCGCGATCTGTTCCTTCGCTCGCATGCACACGGCATGGCCAGGAGACCACCGGAAACCCTGCCATCCTTACCGGTGTGGGGTTTTCTTCGCCTCCACAAGCATGCCTTGCACGAACGGTGGTGAGACTAGCCGAGGCTGCGCGTTCTTGTGGGTCTTGGGTGTTCTGGCACCGGTGTGGTCATGTTACGAGGATGCCGCGGGCTGCGTAGTTCTCATAGTTGGTGAACCCGTGAGCGACGCGTCGTAGGAATTGGAGGAGGTTGTTGATCCCCTCAAGTGGCCCGTTGGATGCTCGTCTGCCGGGGTGGTAGGCCAGGATCTCTTGGCCCCAGACGATGATCTTGTCCACAACGTCGTGGTACTCGGGGATCTGTCCGCTGTCGTAGAGATCGGCGAATCGTTCGAGGGCTTGGTTGGCGGCGTCGAGGTCGCCGGCGTCGTAGATGCCGTAGAGCTCTTGGAGGGCGTCCCAGGCGACTTTCAGTCGGGGATGGGCTGAGAAGAGCCGGTCCAGGTGCTTGCGGTGGGGTTCGGTGAGGATGCTTTGGGCTGGGTGCCGTCCAAACCGGGCTCGGTGGGGTCTGAGCCTGCCGTGCTGTAGCTGTCCGACCACCTCCTACTCCCGCCCTCATTGCTAAGGAGCCGCCCAACCCCGCCTACGATGAACCATATGAGCGTTGCCGCGGCTCTGGCCGCCGGGATTATCGCCACCCTTTTCTGTGTGGACCTGATTCGTCGCTATCGTGCCTCGCCGTCCCCTCACACGGCTTCGTACGCAGCGGGAATGTGCTTCTTCGCCATAGCTACCTGGGCATTATTCGTGGGGACCACGACCGGATGGAGCTCGGCCAGCTACCGCACCTTCTTTCTCTTCGGCGCCATCGTGAACATTCCGGTCTTGGCGTTGGGTTCGATGTTCCTGGTGGTGGGCCGCAAGGCTGGCCACGCCATGCTGCTCCTGCTGTTTCCGTTCTTTGCCATATCCATTCCCATGACTCTGGCTCAGCCCTTCGATGCTGCTCCTCTCCCTCCGGGCGGTGTACCGGGCGGACGGGAACTCTGGGTGGAAATGTTCGGGCCCCGCTTGTGGGCTGCCATCGGGGGAGGTCTCGGGGCCTCCATAATCATCGCTCTCGCTCTGGTGTCCATGTTTAGGTTCTGGCGAAGAAATCCACGCCTTGTGCTGGGGAATGTGGTCATCGTGGCAGGCACCCTGGCCGCCTCCACCGGCGGGACCATCCTGGCGTTCGGGATCGACTGGGGTTTCTCGGCCTCCCTACTGGCGGCCGCTACTCTGATCTGGGCCGGTTTCCGAATCGCCTCCGGGGCTCGGCGGCCGGACCCGGCCAGCCGGGAAAGGACCGCGGAACCGGGCACGACCCGGCCAGCAACTACCGGTACCAGCGGAAGTTGACAAGCCAGGACGACCGGGAGGGTATCGAAACCCTCGGTTAAGGTCGGGGTCTCTCTGTCAATGCCGCTGTGTCTCCGTTCGGGGCCGACTCTTCCCGTCCCGTCTTGAGAAGCTGGATGCGGTCGACGGTACGCTGCAGCCCTCGCTCCCGGGTGGTAGTCAACCGCGTGAACGCACCATTCAACCTTTCGAGGTGGCCTTCGACTTTCCGGACCTCCCTCAGGTACTTGTCCCACTGGTCCTCGAAGCCCGCCAAGTGATCTCGAATCTGCTCGGAGGCACGTTTCAGCGCCATCGTGTCCATGGCCTGTCGCACCAACGACACCATGCCGAACAGGGTGAACGGAGAACACACCAGTACCTGTTTGGATAGCGCCTCATCAAACAGCCCACGGTGGTGTTCGAGAACGAAGCTGTAGACCGCCTCGTTAGGTATGAACATGAGCACGAACCCGACCGTTCCGATCGACTCCTTATAGTCATCCCGACTAGCCGTGTCACGAATGTGCTTCTGTACCGCAGAGCCGAAACTCTTCTTCTGCTGCTTAGCTTCGAGAGCCGAGTCAGCTTCCAGAAAGCGCACGTAGCTGTCGAGTGGGAACTTTACGTCCATGTGGAGGCGGCGTCCGTCGGGCAACACGAAGCTGAAGTCGGGCCGGGTACCGGCTTCGGTTTGTTGCTGTCGGAAGTAGTTGACCCCTTCGACCATACCCGCGGCCCGGAGCACATCGTCAGCCATCCGCTCCCCCCACTGGCCCCGGGCGGGTGCGCTACCGAGAATCTCGTTGAGGCGCTGATTGGTGGCCACAAGACTGCGCTGACCTTCTTCCATCGTGCACAGGGCTTGGGTGATTTCGGCCTGCTGGACGGCGCGGTCATGCTGTAACGTCGTCACCAGGTCGCGGAGGCCCGCAAGCTCCTCCTTGACTCGACCCACCATCGGGTCCCACTTCGCATCGAAGACATCCTGCCGACGCGCCGACTCTGCCTGACCCGCCTGCATATGAGCCCGGAAGGCCTCGCCAGCGAGGGCTGCCACCTGTTCGGCGAGCAATCCGGCATTGATCGGCGGGGAGTCACTCCGAACCCCGCGCCCGCGGGCCACCAAAAGGATCAGCGCGATCACGAGGGCGATCGACATGGTTACGGCGATTATCAAAACGAACGAATCCATGTCCGAAATAGTAAGTAGAGGGTGTGACACGTTTGCCAAGTCCCTGGATCGCGGCCCGGCGGAGTGGCGTTCAGTGGCTGTTCAGTTGCCAGTTGGGGCCTCGGTCATCTCGGACTTCGCGAACCAGCTCAGTTCAGTGGCCACCGGCGGCTTTTGGGCTATCAGGCTTGCTTCGGCTGGCAAAGCTACCGGCCGCAGAGCACCCACGAACTGAGCGGATCTTGGGTCTCCGAATCGACCCGAGTCCGACTGGCCACCAATTGCCAACGAGGATCAGCAAGCCTGCCTCAACCCGAGGCCCGAAAACTCCGATAGGCTACCGACGATGACCTCGATCGTGTCCACCTCACCAGCAGTTCCCACCCCTGCTTCCCCGATCGGATCGCAGGAGTTGACCTCCTACCTCGCTTCCGTGCCGTCGGTGGACGAAGTTGGGATCTCGGAACGGGCCAAGGCGCTAGCCACCAGATCAGTCAAGCGGGAATCCAAGATGGCTGCGCTCCGGATGGCGATCCGCATGTGTGACCTCACCACTCTTGAAGGGCGCGACACCCCCGGCAAGGTCATCCAGCTGGCCTCTAAAGCGATCCGACCAGATCCCACCGACCCCACCATCCCGCCGGTGGCCGCCCTCTGTGTCTACCCGAATCTGGTGCCCCACGCGGCGATGGCGCTCTCCGGCAGCGGAGTGGCCGTGGCCTCGGTAGCCACCTACTTCCCCTCGGGCCAGGTTCCGTTGGCAGCCAAGACGGACGAGGTGGAATGGGCGGTCGCAGCCGGTGCCCACGAGATCGACATGGTCATCAACCGCGGCGCGTTTCTGGCCGGCGACTACCAGCGGGTCTTCGACGAGATCGTTGCTGTGAAGCAATCGTGCGGTCATGCTCACCTGAAGGTTATCCTCGAGACCGGCGAACTCGGACCGTTCGACAACGTCAGGAAAGCCTCGATGCTGGCGATGGCCGCTGGTGCTGACTTCATCAAGACATCAACCGGCAAGGTCGCCCCGGCCGCCACCCTCCCGGTCACCCTGGTGATGCTCGAAGCGATTCGGGAGTTCCATATCACCACCGGACAGGCGGTGGGAATGAAACCGGCTGGCGGAATTAGCGCCGCCAAGACCGCCATCCGCTACTTGGTGCTGGTCGCGGAGACGCTAGGCGAGGAGTGGCTGGTCCCGACCAGATTCCGATTCGGTGCCTCCAGCCTGCTCAACGATCTGCTCATGCAGATCCGTTGGCTCCGCGAAGGTCGCTATCAATCCGCCGACTACTTCACCAAGGACTGAAACCCGAAATGACAGGACCACCGACACCATCCCATCTAACTCCTGGCGGCCTTGACTACGTGGACTCGATCGAGTCCGTTGATGTGGTCTCCATCAAGCCGAGTAACGGCTTGTGGATCGACGGCGACGAGGTCGAACCGGCTAGCGGCGGCAACTTCCCCTCCATAAACCCGGCTACCGAGCAACACCTAGGCGACGTAGCCGAGGCCGGTGGCGACGATGTGGACCGGGCGGTTCGCTCGGCACGCCGGGCCTACCAGGGGGTGTGGGGACGGATGTCAGGAACTGAGCGGGCCAAGTATCTGTACCGGATCGCCCGGATGCTTCAGGAACGAGCTCGCGAGTTCGCCGTGCTGGAGACCTTGGACGGAGGGAAACCGATCAGGGAATCTCGCGACATCGACATTCCGCTCGCCGCCGCCCACTTCTTCTACTACGCGGGCTGGGCCGACAAGCTGGACTACGCCTTCGCCGGGTTAGACACCCGCTCGTTGGGGGTGGTAGGCCAAGTCATCCCGTGGAACTTCCCGATGCTGATGCTGGCCTGGAAGGTGGCACCCGCCTTGGCTACCGGCAACACGGTCGTGCTGAAACCCGCCGAGACCACTTCTCTCACCGCGCTCGCCTTCGCCCGGCTGACCGCCGAGGCAGGCCTTCCGCCCGGAGCGTTGAACATCGTCACCGGGGCGGGCGAGACGGGCAGGGAGCTAGTCGCCCATCCCGACGTGAACAAGCTGGCCTTCACCGGTTCCACCAAAGTCGGCAAGGAAATCCAGCGTCGCTTGGCCGGATCAGGGAAGCGGCTCACCTTGGAGTTGGGGGGCAAGGCTCCTCACATAATCTTCGACGACGCCCCTATCGATCAGGCCATCGAGGGGATCATCAACGGGATCTTCTTCAACCAGGGCCATGTCTGTTGTGCCGGAAGCCGATTGTTGGTTCAGGAGTCGATATTCGACGGCGTGATGAGTCGACTGAAGCAGCGGCTCGCCTACCTGCGGGTAGGGAATCCACTGGACAAGAACACCGACGTCGGAGCGATCAACAGCCGCGCCCAGCTCGACAAGATCTCCGGCTTGGTGGATGTGGGCGTCGCGGAAGGTGCCGAGATGTTCCAGGCACCCTGTGAGCTTCCCTCGCAAGGGTTCTGGTTTGCGCCCACCCTGTTCACCGGCGTCTCGCAGAGCCACCGCATCGCCCAAGAGGAGATCTTCGGACCAGTGCTGTCAATCATGACCTTCCGAACTCCCTCCGAAGCTGTAGAGAAGGCCAACAACACTCCGTACGGCTTGTCTGCTGGAGTATGGACCAGCAAGGGGTCCCGAATTCTCTGGGTGGCGGACCGGATTGCCGCCGGAGTGGTCTGGGCCAACACGTACAACAAGTTCGATCCCGCCTCTCCCTTCGGCGGGTATCGGGAATCCGGTTTCGGTAGGGAGGGTGGCCGCCACGGGCTGCTGCCCTACCTTCGGGGAACGTCATGAGCCGGGTCGAAGTCAGGAAGACATACAAGCTCTACATCAACGGCGACTTTCCCCGGTCGGAGTCGGGTCGGTCCTTCCCGGCCCTTGACCAACGTGGCTCGATAGTCGCCCGGGTGGCAGAAGGAACCCGCAAGGATCTACGAATGGCAGTTCGGGCGGCGAGGCAAGCTCAGCCCGGCTGGGCGGGCCGCAGCGGGTATAACCGGGGGCAAATCCTCTACCGGATCGCCGAGATGGTGGAGGATCGGACCGACGCCTTCTGCAGCTGCGTCCGCATGGACGGTTCGAGTGCAGCTCGGGCCCGGCGCATCGTCGGTGCCGCCATCGACCGGCTGGTGTGGTACGCCGGATGGGCGGACAAGTTTGTCCAAGTAATGGGCAACCTAAACCCCGTGTCAGGCCCGTTCTTCAACATTTCTACCCCGGAGCCCACCGGGGTCGTGGGGATCATCGGGGCCGAGGCGTCGCCATTGCTCGGTCTGGTTTCTCGCATTGCGCCGGTGATCGTATCGGGCAACACCGCGGTGGTTCTAGCCTCGGAACGCTGGCCCACACCTTCCATCGCCTTGGCAGAGGCTATGGCTACCGCCGACGTCCCGGCCGGGGTCGTGAACATACTCACCGGTCCCAAAGTCGGGTTGGTTCCGTTCCTGGCCTCACATCTGGACGTAGATGCGGTTGATGCCTTTGGGTCAGCCCCGGAGATGATGGCAGATATCGAGAAAGCCGCCGCCGGCGGTGTGAAGCGGGTGGTGGGCCCCCCGGGCACCAAGATCGACTGGACGGAGGCGCAGAGCCCCTACTCGATCGCCGACTTCACCGAGACCAAGACCGTCTGGCACCCGAAGGGGAGATGAGAACGCCTGTTCAGTTGCGATTCAGTTGCCAGTTGGGGACTTGAGTCTTCTCCGTAGCGTGAACCAGCTCTGCCCGGTTGCCAGTTGGGACCCGGATCGTCCCGGAAATCATCAGCCCGCTGGACTGAGCGGTATCCATGCTGCTCGCCTACCGGCCTTCCCCCGACACCTGAAATACGATGAGCCGGTAAAATCCGGTTAGTGCGTTCTCTACTGTCCGAAGCTGACCACCTTCTTCCGCGGGTAGTCGACCTCCGCCGTCGGCTCCACCGATTCCCCGAGCGAGGAAATCATCTCCCGATCACCCGCTCCCTGGTCCTCGAAGAACTAGCCGACCTGCCGGTTGAGATCACCGAACATCAGGGCACCAGCGGCCTAGCGGTGGTGTTGAGGGGGGATGAGCCCGGCCCCACGGTTCTTCTCCGAGGCGACATGGATGCCTTACCCGTGGAAGAGCAGACCGGACTCCCCTTCTCCAGCGAGCACAAGGGTTTCATGCATGCCTGCGGGCATGACCTGCATACCGCCATGCTGGCCGGATCCGTTCGCCTCCTCGCCCGGCACCGTAAGAAACTGGCCGGCCAGGTGCTGTTCATGTTCCAGCCCGGAGAGGAGGGTTTCTTCGGGGCTCGTCTGATGCTTGAGGAAGGCCTCCTTGACACCGCGGGCGTACCACCCACCGGAGCCTTCGCCCTCCACGCCTCCAACCTTTACCCCTCGGGAACGGTCTGGTTCCGCCCCGGTCCGCAGATGGCCGCCACCGACGAGGTAACCATCACCGTACAGGGCAAGAGCGGTCACGCCGCCGCTCCCCACCTATCCCACGACCCGGTTACGGTGGCGGCAGAGATCGTGATGGCGGTTCAGGCAGCCGTCACCCGCCGGATCAACGTGTTTGAACCTGGCGTAATCACCTTCGCCAGCTTCGAGAGTGGCACCACCCACAACGTCATCCCGGCGACTGCCCGCCTTTCGGGGACGATTCGCGCCCTGTCGGCGGGGACCAGAACCGAGCTTCTGAGCATCCTCAGGCGGGTCGCCACCAACATTTCCGCCGCCCACGCCCTGGAAGCGGAGATAAGTTTCGGGGTGGGTTACCCGGTGACGGTCAACGACTCTGCATTCAGCAACTTTGTCCGCCGAACCGCTCGCCGAACCCTCGGAGACCAACGGGTCGGAGAACCGCCCTGGCCATCTATGGGTGGAGAGGACTTCTCTTTCGTGCTGGACCGGGTACCGGGAACCATCGCCTACCTGGGCACCACGCCACCGGAGGGGCGACCGGGTCGGGTGCCGGGGAACCACTCCAACCGGGTAGTCTTCGATGAGGATGCGATGGCTGCTGGCGTCGCGTTGTACGCGGCGATAGGAATCGCCCATTGCGATATCCGTAGAGAGCAGCAGGGTCAGGTAACCCGTTAGGGCAGAAAGAGACGGGACGGACCAAGACCGAGCGATGCCGGACCGGGTCGTAGCTACGGTACATCAGAGCCCCCACAGCCAAGGCCCGTGCCTTCTGTTCAAGACTTCTTACTCGGATTTGATTCATGACCTCTGAAACCATTATCGAAGCGGCTCGCCAGCCGGAGCATCGGATCATCGGCCACGGGTACCGACTCATCGTAGAACAGCTGCGTCGGGCACCTCGCGAGTTCGCCATGGGTTTCGGGTTCACCACCCTGCACTCGATAGGAACTATCGCCTTCTCCTACGGAGTGGGTTGGGCCACCGACAACCTCCTGATTCCGGCGGCCCGAACTGGGGAACTAATGTCGGCCTCCGCGGCGGTGCTGACCCTGATACTGCTAGCCCTGGGTGCCGCCAAGGGCTTGGGTCTCGCCTTGCGACGCTACGGAGCGTATCGGGCCCAGTTCAGACTCGAGCAGCGTGACCGCCTAGACGTGACCGATCGCTATCTTGATCTCCCGATCGAGTGGCACCGCCGGCATCCCACCGGGCAGCTCTTGTCCAACGTCAGCTCCGACATCGAAGCCGCCGCCCAGATCGCCGCCCCGCTACCGATGGCCTTCGGGGTGATATTGATGCTGAGCATCACCGCCGTGTTGCTTCTCCTAACCGACCCGTTCCTAGCCTTGGTGGGGTTCCTGATCGGCCCGGCGATCATGATCAACAATGTCTTCTATCAGCGACGGATGCGAGTGGCGGCGGCCGCGGCTCAGCGGAGCCGGGCTGAGGTCGCCGAAGTGGCCCACGAGTCGTTCGACGCCGCCCTCGAGGTCAAGACGCTGGGGCACGAGGACTCGGAGACGGCCCGGTTCGCCGAACGATCCGACCAGCTTCGCCGCGACATGACCCGGATGGGGAAAATCCGAGCGGTCTTCGACCCGATGATGGAGGCCCTACCCACGATCGGGGTGTTGGCGGTGGCGGGAGTGGGTGCCTGGAGGGTAGAACAGGGCCTGATGACGGCCGGCACCCTCGTTACCTTCGCTTACCTCTTTCGCCTCACCGCCATGCCCATGCGCATCTTCGCCTGGTTGCTCGGCCTACTTCCTACTGCGGTGGTCGGAAAACAACGGGTTAAGGCGGTGGTGGAGCACCCGACCCGATTCGAATACGGAACCCTGAGCAATCCCGGGTCGGGGAGCGCCACCGTCACCGCGCAGGACATCTCCTACCTTCACCCAGCCACCAAGGTGAGCGACCTGGGCCAGCCCCGTGACCCCACGCTCGGCGAGACCGCCAACGGAGACCAAAGGGGCGTTGAGAAGGTCACCTTCTCGGCAATCGCAGGGCGCACCATCGCGTTGGTGGGACCCACCGGTGCCGGAAAATCGACGATATCCCAGCTACTGGTGCGCCTCTTCGATCCGGACTCGGGAACCATCCGGATGGACAAGATGCCCATGACCGATCTCTCCCGCAAACCGATGGCGGACTCGGCGGTCCTGGTGTTTCAGGAGGCTTTCCTCTTCGACAGCACGGTCCGCGACAACATCACCCTGGGCGGCAAGTTCGACGACGGCACGGTGGAGAAGGCGGCCCGCCTGGCGCAGGCGCACGAGTTCATCCTGGCGTTGCCCGAGGGTTACGAGACCCGAGTCGGAGAGCGGGGCGCAGCTCTGTCGGGAGGCCAACGTCAGCGGATCGCTCTGGGACGCGCCCTCATCCGCCGACCGCGGCTGCTGGTGCTCGACGATGCCACCTCCGCCGTGGACCCGGCTGTAGAGGCGGCAATATTGGAAGGCATCAGGACGATCGACACCACCGTGATCCTGGTGGCCTATAGGCGGGCGTCGATCCTGTTGGCCGACGAGGTGATCTTTGTCGACGCCGGTCGCATCGTGGCTCGGGGTGAGCATCGGGAGCTTTACGACTCCCAGCCCGGCTATGCGGCCCTGATCGACGCTTACGAGGAGGCGACGACGTGATCCTCGGTGGTGACCGGCCCACAGCGGCGGACCGACAGGCGGTGAAGGCGTGGGAAACCGCCAAACGGGGCCTCAGCCTCTCTCCAGAGTTGCGCCGCGGAGCGCTCTTCACAGCCGCCCTAGCCGTTATCGCCACCGCCGGTCGGATCATCATCCCGGTTGCTCTCCAGCAGATCCTTGACCGGGGCCTCAGCTCGGGAGGAGTGGACATGGGCTTCGTGGGCCTAATGGTCGTCGTGTCGCTCATCGCGGTGATGGTCACGGCGGTAGCGACCTCGATCATGCACGTTCGGCTGTCGGTCACGGCCGAGACCGCCCTCTCTAACCTACGAATTCGGGCCTTCCGTCACATCCACGACCTCTCAATGCTCCATCAAGCCGCCGAACAGCGGGGAGTGCTGGTGGCGCGGGTTACGACCGACGTCGACCAAATCAGCCGATTCATGCAGTTTTCAGGCCTGATGATCCTGGTAAACGGAGGGCAGGCCATCCTCGCCATGATGGCGATGGCGGTGTTCTCGTTTCAGCTCTTCCTGGTGGTATTGGCCTTCATGCCGGTGGTCGTCTGGTCGATGCGTTGGTTTCAGAAGCGGCTGGCGGGGGCCTACCTGATAGTGCGGGAAAAGGTCGCCCGAATGTTGGGCGCTCTCGCCGAGGCGATAGCGGGCGCGGCGGTCATCCGCGCCTACGGGATCGAGGATCGGATTAGAGCCGACCTTCGTCATGTGGTTGAGGAGCACCGGGCGGCGGGAGTGAGGGCTGGCGGGATGACCTCAAGTTACTCCGGGGTGAGCGAGATGATCATGTCAACGATCACAGCCGCGGTGCTGGTAGGGGGTGCGGTGTTGGTCTCCGGGCAAGGCACTTCGGTGGGCACCGTGGTGGCGTTCATGTTCCTCGTGCAGCAGATGATCTTCCCGATCCAGTTGTTCGGCGAGGCCATCAATGAGGCGCAGAGCGCAGTGGCCGGGTGGAAGAAGGTCTTAGATATCATCGATATCCCTCCCGATGTGGCCGACCCCGGCGAGAACGGGATCGGCCTTCCGGAGGGTCCGCTGGGCGTGGCCTTCGATGCGGTGACCTTCCGTTATCCGAGACCCGGCGAGATAGCCCGCCAGGCGTCAGGGACAACGGCCTTGACGGACATCAACGTGGAACTCGCCCCCCGCTCCCATGTGGCCGTGGTGGGAGAGACCGGATCCGGCAAGACCACTTTCGCCAAGCTTGCTACCCGCCTGATGGACCCTTCTGAAGGACAGGTGCTGGTGGGCGATGTCGACCTCCTCCGGGTGCGGTTCTCCTCACTGCGGAGTCGGGTGGTGATGGTCCCCCAGGAGGGACGCCTGTTTCGTGGCTCAATCGGCGACAACGTCACTATGGGACTTCCGGAAGCGGCCGAAGAGATAGTAGAAGGCGTGTTCGATGATCTAGGGCTGGCGAATTGGCTGAGAGAGCTCAATCAGGGTCTTGACACACAGGTAGGGGAACGAGGTACTTCTCTGTCGGTGGGGGAACGCCAGCTAGTAGCCCTAGCCCGGGCTGCCATAGCCGACCCCGATTTGCTGGTGCTGGATGAGGCTACATCGGCGGTGGACCCGGCCACCGAGACGAGGATCGCCCGAGCCTTGGCGAGGCTCACCGAGGGACGGACGGTCATCACCATCGCCCATCGCCTGTCATCCGCCGAAGCGGCCGATCGGGTCTTGGTCTTCGATCAGGGTCGGTTGGTCCAGGACGGACCCCACACCCGCCTAGTCAGCGAGGAAGGGGTGTACCGTCGTCTCTACCAAGCCTGGGAACGAGGGACTAGCAAGGTACTGTCGGGCTAGTCAGCGGTTCCCAGTGGTGACTGCGGGTGTTCGGGTTTGCTTCGACTTCCGAAACGACCCAGGCCTCAACTGGCAACTGGGAGCGACGGGCAAACTAAGAGACTTCCAGTTGGGCTAGCAGTCTGCCCGCGTTCTCAAGCTCTACCTCGAAAATGCCAGGAATGTCGGCGACGAAACCGAAGTGTGCTGGACGGGTTGCGGTGACCAACCCAACGATGTCGTAGCCGTGTACATGGACCATCTCCTCTACGTCGGCGGAGACCCGCAGGGCGACCGAGGATCCGACCGGCACGCTGACCCGGCGCGGACCTCCTACTGGGCGGCCCTCTCTGACCTCTACCACTATTACCTGGTCGGCGGACTCCAACTCGGCAGGGGTTAACCGGGCTACTCCTGATCCCGACCCTCCATGGTCGTGATGGGTGCCTTCGCCCGAAGGCGCGGCGTCGGTGTCAACCCTTAGTTGGGTGGTTACCCCGACCGGCTCCCCGGCAACCAGGATCCGGCGGTGGTCGTGGGAGCGGAGTTCCAGCCTGATCTCGTGGTCCCCGTCGGCGAGGGCCGGGAGCTGATGCCAGGGCTCGTAGACCCGGGCCACCGACTCGCCGTCGATGTAAAGCCTCACGTACCCCTCGCCGGGCGTATGGGTAGTGGATACCTTCTCGGGGGCTAGGCGGAAGTTGGAGAACTCAACCCGGAGGTTGTGTCCACCGGCCGGATCATCCACCACTTGCATGTCCACCGACGGATAAGGTTCGGAGGCAGCCACCTCCCCTACCGCCCAGACTCCGTTCGGCTCATCCTCCACCACCAACCGGGCGGAGGCGTCGATGATGTCTCCTGACATCGCGAGCGCGGCGTGGTCGTTGTCGGACAACTCAACGGTCAAGTGATGCTCTCCCAGTGCCAGACCGCTGACATGAAACCAGGACCCGTAGACCCTCCCCACCTTTTGGCCATCGACGTATACATGGGCATGACCCTCCCCTGGGGTGGGCACGGTCGACACCTTCTCGGGGGCAAACCGGAAGTCGGTCACCGCAAGGTTGACGTTCCAACCTTCCAGCGGGTCCTTGGTGACATCTAGCGCCAGGGTGGGTACGGCCACCCCGTCCGGGATGTCCCGGACCAAGGTGTGATCGGCCCCGCGGTGGTGGTCGGTATTGGCGTCCATGGGCATAGTGGATCCGGATGGCTCGGAGACACCAGCACCTGTCAGACGGCCATCAGCCTGATCGGTGCCTGAGCCGCCGCACGCCCCGGCGACCAATGCCGACGCGACCCACAATATGGTTATCAATAGGCCGTTACGATGCTCTATCCCCATACCTATCAACGAGGGTTCCCGCCCAAACCTACTTCGGTGCCATCCTTATCCCGCCGTCCATGCGGATGGTCTCGCCGTTCATGTAATGGTGCTTTACCAGGAACATGGCAACCTCTGCATACTCATCGGGATGACCCAACCGCTTGGGGTAAAGCACCTGTTGACCTAGCGATTCCTTGGCTGCCTCGGGGAGACCTGCCAGCAGGGGCGTGTCGATGATGCCAGGAGCGATCGTGTTGACCCTGATCCCCACCACCGACAGATCACGAGCAACCGGCAGGGTCATCCCCACCACACCGCCCTTTGAGGCCGCGTAGGCGGCTTGGCCGATCTGGCCGTCATAGGCAGCAACCGAAGCGGTGTTGACGATCACCCCGCGTTCGCCATTCTCGTCGGGTGGGTTGGCCGACATCTTCGAGGCAGCAACCCGGATGCTGTTGAACGTCCCGATGAGGTTGATCCCGATCACCTTGCGAAACAGATCCAGGTTGTGCGGGGTTCCGTCCCGAGCCAACGTCCGCATCGGAGGCCCGATTCCGGCACAGTTGACCAACACTCTGATGTCACCCATCCTGGCGGCGGCCTCAACCCCGGCGATCACATCTGCCTCGTCCGTTACGTCACAGAAGGAAAAAGTCCCGCCGATCTGGCGGGCAAGCTCATCTCCCTGCTGGCTAGAGATGTCGAGGACCACCACCTTCATGCCTCCTGCGGCAAGTCGGCGGGCGGTGGCCGCCCCCAGACCCGATGCTCCTCCAGTAACGATCGCAACCGACTTGTTCACGATGGTGCACCCACCTTTCTTTTGTACCGCCCGGCGGTATCCTGCGTCTTGGTCTCAACAGAGATTATCCGGCAGAAAGCGCCTCCATGCCCCCTATCGAACCAATAGCCCGAAGAGAGGTCGAGGATCCCGCACCGGGTTCGCGCACGGTGGTGTACACGGACGGCTCCTGCATCGGCAATCCCGGTCCTGGTGGATGGGGTTGGGTTATCCCTTCAGGGCCCTATCGCAGCGGCTTCGAAGCCCGCTCCACCAACCAACGCATGGAGATCGCCGCAGTACTCGAAGCGGTGCGTTCCATCCCCGGCCTGATCGAGGTACGCAGCGACTCGTCCTACGTGGTGAACTGCTTCAAGCAGCGCTGGTGGGAGACCTGGCTCCGTAAGGACTGGCGCAACACCCGCAATAAGCCCGTCGCCAACCGGGACCTATGGGAACCCCTAGTCAACCTGCATATCTCAGAGCCGGTCGTATTCGTAAAGGTCAAGGGTCACAGCGGAGACCTGTGGAACGATACGGTCGATCGTCTGGCGCTTGGCGCAGCCCGAGCCCGAAAAGGCTCGGCAGGTGACGACTCTTCCTACCTGGTGGCGTAGGCAAGTTCCCGGCGGAACTTCTTCCAATCCGAGAACTTGGTGGACCAAGCGATGTCGGTAAGGATTGAGAGGACACCGACCCCGATCAACAACCACGTCACCCAGGCCTCCGCTCCGGCACTAGACGCCACCGGAAGGTAGGCGAACGGCACTACCTTGGAAACGATGGCCCCGGATGCGTGCATCCACGCCCTGCGGCGGGGCGATGCGGCCAGATAGGAAGCGTAGTCGGTCTTGACACCCGGTTGGGGACGGATGATGGTACCGATAAACCAATGGGTAAACCGGATTCCTAGCATCTGGCCAACCGCGATGTGGGCCAGACCGTGGGTTGCCATCAGTACCACCCACATGCCCGCCAGGATGAGCATCCCGTTCCAGGGTGCCGAGGCACCGGAGCCGAGCCAGGTTACGACCAACCCGAAGACGGTCGCCGCCGCGGCGACCGTGGTACCAAGGCGGGCCGAGACCGTGAACAACGCCCACCGCCGGAACGCCTTCCGATCAAGCTCGGCAATCGTGGGCGCAAACTCTTCCACCAACTGGGCTGAACGCTTGACCGCGGCGACGGCCTTCCAGAAACCGGTTCCTCCCACCCCCGCGGAAGGGTCCCTTCCCATACGGGAAGAAGCGTCCTCCAAGACCCTGGCGATTTCAGATCTCTCCATGAGTCAAGTCTAGGGCGCAGTGGGTGAGAAACCTGGACGAGACCATCCACGAGGTCTTGGTGTTCTTGAGGTCAGTTGTGTCCGCGGGGATCAACGCCCGGTTGCCGGGGTACCTTCCGCCTGCGGTTCGGGCTCTTTGGATCCGGCCTTATCAACACCGACAACCTGCTCGAAGAGATCCTGTACCTCCTGGGAGGGCGGACGGGTGGCCAAGGTGACGATTATCGACAAAGCACCTCCTATCACCATACCCGGCACGGCCGGGTTGATTTGCCACACCCCCACCTCCTGCAGGCTTGTCAACGCCGATTGGAATCCGAGAGATTCGGCTAGGCCGAGGATGCCCTGGTTGCCGAGGTCCATCAGCCACCAGACGGTGGAAACCAGCGTGCCAGTGATGAGTCCGGCATATGCCCCCGCTAGGTTGAACCGCTTCCAGTAGAGAGACAGAACGATGACCGGGCCGAAGGCCGCGCCCATACCACCCCAGGCCAGCGAGACCAGCGCATACACGGAATCAGGGGCCAGTATCGAGATCAACGCGGCGACGAGCCCCACCGTGACCAGCATCAGGCGACCCATCATGACCCGACCCCTAGTGCCGAGCTGATTGGTGATCCGACTCAGCCAGGGCAAGTCGGCCGATGCGATGGCGGAGGCCAACAGCAACTGCGAGTCGGCGGTGCTCATCACCGCGGCGACGACCCCAGTAAGCAGCAGACCCCCGATCACAGGGTGGAAGAAGACCGAGGAAACGGTCAGGTATAGCCGTTCGGGATCAGGGAGGTCCACCCCTTGGCTGGCCAGCGCCGGTACCGCCACGAGACCCATGAGAAGGCCGAAGCCGAACATGAGCACGGTCCACGCGATGCTGATCCTCGTGCTGCCCGGGATGTCCTTCTCATCCTTGATGGCCATGAACCGGGCGAGAATCCGCAGCGAGCCGAAGGCTCCGATGCCCCATCCGAGCGCTGAGAGGTAGGACTGCCACCCCAAAGTCGCTCCATCGGCATCGGTGAGCGGGTTCCAGAATCCGGATGGCGTGGTTTCCAATGCTTGAAAGGGGTTGTCCGCAATGAATATCAGGCTTATAGGGATGATCATGATTCCGCCAAGCATTATCAACGCCTGGAAAACATCGGTGCGAGAGACCGCCAGGAAGCCCCCGATGAAGGTGTACGACAGGACCGCCACCAACGAGATGAACACCGCGATGTCATGGCCGGTGCCGGTGTGATCCAAGTCGAATACTTCTTCCAGCAACTTGGCCCCCGCAATGAGCCCCGAACAGACGTAGAGGGCGATGAAGTAGAGGCTGATCAGGGCGGCCAGTCCCCTTAACACCCCGCTACGGTCATCGAAACGCTTCTCCCAGAACTCCGGAATCGTGAGAGAGTCGCCTGCCGCCAGGGTGTAGCGTCGAAGGCGTTTTGCTACGACGACCCAGGTGAGCCATGCCCCGAGCACGAGGGTCGCCACGGTCCAGAGATGCATCATCCCGCCAGCAAACGCCAAGGCCGGGAAGACCAGCATCGTCCAGCCGCTGGCCGACGACGACCCGGCGCTCAGAGCAGTGGTAAACCCTCCCACCCGGCGTCCACCCAGGACGTAATCCGACATGTTCCCCATGCGCGGAGTGCGATACACGGCGACGCCGATCAAGACGGCGAAATAGAGAACGAATACGAAGAGAATCCAGACCCATTGTTCCATGCCAACAATCCTAGAGAAAAAGTCGACCCCCGGAACTTTGACTACGCCGGTTCCGCGGCTGGTCAGACCGGGAAGGTAATGGGAACCGGCGGATCAGTCCGGTTGCGGGGCAGCCATCCGATCAAGCAGCTCCCGTGTTGCCGGCTCAATCTCCTGGTAAGACTCGGACTGGTCGGGGAAGGCACCGGATAACACATCCTGCTTCCACTCCGTCAACGCCTCCACAGCTAACTCGCCTAGTGGGGCGTAGCGTCTCGCAAACCTGGGGTAGCGTCCGAAGTTGAGACCCACCAGGTCATGAAATACCAGCACCTGTCCGTCAGTGTCCGGTCCGGCACCTATGCCGATGGTAGGGATACCTACCCGGGCGGTCACTACCCGGGCCACCGCGGCGGGTATCGCCTCCAACACGATGGCGAACACCCCGGCCTCCTCTAGGGCGTGAACGTCTTCGATCAGTCGTTGAACAGCCGCGGGGTTCCGACCGGCCAGACGGTATCCGCCCTCCACGTGCACCGATTGGGGGGTAAGGCCGACATGTCCCATCACCGGTATCTCGGCGGAGACGAGCTTGCGGACCATCTCCACGCGTTGCGCTCCCCCTTCCAGCTTCACAGCACCCGCCCCACCTTCACGGATCAGCCGGGCGGCGTTGCTCAGGGTGTCCTCGGGTGTGACATGAAACGTCATCCAGGGAAGGTCGGCTACCACTAGGGCCTTCGGGCGGGCTCGCGACACGGCTGCCGTGTGATGGATCATGTCGTTTAGTGTCACCTGGTTAGTGGTGCGGTACCCGAGGACCACATTGGCCACCGAGTCGCCCACCAGGATCACGTCCACCCCGGCCCGGTCGGCTGCCAAAGCGGACGGATAGTCATAGGCGGTGACCATGATCAGCTTCCGACGGTGCTTGCGGCCTCGCACGATGGGAACGGTCACGGGCTTGCGCGACTCCGGCGCCGGTTCAGGAAATGGTGCGTCGGCCATGTTTGCTCCAATTCTCCCCACCTCACCGGTTGGGGGATGCGTCCGACGCTTGAGCGACGGAGAGCGAAGGTTCGTACCTAGAGATTGTGTAGCAGTTTGAGCTTGGCCCGCCTCCGGCCCTCAATGGCCGGTCTGGTCGCGCTGCTCCCTGCGGTTACAGGTGAAGTGTAACGCCGCGCCGATCGGTAGGGACGGTGGGTTCGGTGGGTTCGGTCACCAGCCTCGGGCGATCCAGTCGGGAAGCTTCGGCTTCGCGGTGCCGATAGTGGTCTTGGTAGGGCCATGGCCCGGATACACCTCGGTCGCCTCGTCAAGCGTGAACAGCCGGTTCTTGATGCTCTTGATAATCAGGTCGAAGTCGCCGTCCTCGAACTCGGTGGCACCCGGCCCCCCAGGGAACAAGGTGTCGCCCGCGAACAGGACCCCCGGGCTCAGGAAGCAGACCGAACCCGGGGTATGGCCAGGGGTGTGCATGGTGAGCAGGCTGGTCTCCCCGATCGAGATGACATCGAGGTCGGCCAAAGGGGTGGGCGTGGCGGGTGTGGTCCGGGAGGCGAGGGCGTGGTCGGCGGGATGGAGCATGAACGGAATCTCCAGCTCCTCCACCACCGGCAGCACCGCCCCGAGGTGGTCGTGATGCCCATGGGTAGTGAGGAGAGCGCTGACTTCCACCCCGTCGGCCAATTCCAGAATCCGATCCGGCTCGGCGGCAGCGTCGATGATCACCCCCTGACCAGTTCGGGCACAGGCCACCACGAAGGCGTTGTTCTCGTAATCGCCCACCAGGGCCGCTCTAGTAAGAATGGTTCCGTTATCGAAAGTCCAACTCATAGCCGCGACTCTAGACGACTAACTCGGCAGGCCTACCGCGAGAAGCGATCCATTACCCATGTCGCCAGGTTCTTGAACCCTGCCATCCGAGTTTTAGCCTTCCGCCCTTTCTACGCGTAGGCTAAAACTCTCGATAACTGTCCGAAAACTCCGAGCGCAAGAGCCTCAGAGTTCCATGAGGGGGCCGGGACCATACTCAACGGAAGGCCCCCTAGTCGCTTCGCTGGTCCGTTCAAGGAGCTGTTGTCCAACCATCTCGCGGAGAATGGCCGATGCCCTGGGTGTACCGACCCCGAACATGTTCCGCACCACACGGTTGGAAACCACCCCGTGGGTGCGTACCTGCGCTGTCACCCGCTCTCTGATCTGGTCAACATTGTTCCGCCGGTGTCTAACCGCGGATCCAAGTCCGGAAGCTGCCAGAGCAGATAGGCGATAGCGGACCCGACTTCCCGTCGCCCGGATGTTGACAGGCTTGATGATCGGAGACGCGTGGCTCGCCATGCCTTCCAGAACACGGCCGGTCTCGCTCGGCCCGCGCTGCAACAAGGGGGCGAGCGCACCGACATCGGCACTACCGTTGCGGCATAGATATCTGAGCACGAGCAGCACCTCTACATCCTCTTTCCGGCGCTTGTCCAGCAGAGCCGCGAAGCGAGCCAAGTTCTCCTCGATCGGACCACCTACCAGCGAAACGCTCACCGAGTCGGCGGATTCCACGAACGACGGGGGAGGCTTGCCAGCAGACAGCATCGATCGATACATCCTCGCTACACCGGTTCCGAGTTCCTCAATAAGCCCTAAGTGACGGAAGGCTCTAGCCAGCAATCGGTTGCGAGGCCGGGAAGGGGTCGTCAAGATGTTGTCGACGGTCACGCCGCCGACGAGTGGCCCCGTTGACGTGATCGTCATGGCATCATCGAAATGTTCCACCTGCACGGGCGACTCGATATCAAGCCTACGGTGCACTAAGGCATTAGCAAGCGCCTCTCGGACAACGTCGTCTGGGTATCTGCGGAACCGGATCTGCTGTCCGTCCGGCAACAGCAGGAAGTCTGACGAGGTCCTGGCGGCAACGAGTTGCAGGGTCTGGTCGAAGGCTTCCACTAGCGGGCCAGCCGGACGCTCGTCAGCATCAGGAGGGCTGCCTGCCGAAGCTCGGTGTTGGTAGCTCACGAACCCGACACGGGGTGTGGTGAACAGTTGCTCACCAGCGACAAGAAGCTCGCCGTCCGGTCTTGCTACGCCTAGCTGGCGACATAGTTCCTGATCGGACAATGACACCCATCCGGCTCGCTCGCCACCAAGCCTCCCGAGGTAGCGGCGAGCGAGATTAATCGCCCCCCGGTCTATCTCGTCTACCGACCGACCACTCCCTTGCTCTGAGAGATCACGACCTTCTCGCTCGCCGTAAAGGGCAGCTATCTGACCGGGGGCCATGGGCAGACAGCTGCGCCCGATCCGTCGGGTCACCCTCCCCCCGACACCGTGCACGACCGCTCCCACTGGGACCAGAATGATGAGCAACCTCTTGCCCGCGTAGGTGTGTTCTTCAACGGAAACCGAAAGCGAAGGGACGACAGCGCCAAAGACTTGGCGACGCACTCTCAGCACGTCAAGGCTCGTACCCGCGAAGGCCTCGGGCCCGGTTCGGTCGTCGTGCACTCCGAGGACGATCGCCCCACCCCTCCGATTCGCCAGGCAAGCCGCCGTTCTCGCCAGACCGCGAAGTGTCCTCTTCTGATCCCCGAGCCCAACCTTGAAGTCCAGCGTCTCAGATTCCAGATCGGACGGCAAGGCCCCCCGGTCGATCCGAGCGAGCGCCTCGATTACTTCCGTCCAGACCGAGTAAGGTGCCATGAGTTTTAGCCTAACTCGCAGATTTCAGGAACAATAAAACTATGAAAACTCGGCTACAAACTCCACCGACCAGGATTAGGCCACGGCGAGTTAGGAAGAACGAAGTGTTGGCTGCGCTCCGGCGGGCAACCAGCGCGAGTCCATGTGGCAAACGGGACGCGCTTCAATTGGCACACTCGTGGTCGTTTCAGGTCCGCGATCAGGCTTCTCTCGCCGTCCAGGAGTCAGGCGGTTCGATCGAGGTCGACGGCGAGAGATTCTTGAGGTCAATCAGGACGTTGACGTCGAAGTCGTGTACATCCCTCCCGCTGAAGGCCAAGATTCGCCTGCGTTGCGCGAAGCCAGCAATGTATTCGACGAACTGGGCATCGAACCGCTTCCTGTTGAGCGGGCAAGCCAGGTCGCTAGTCGCGCCCGCGAGCTGCTCACAAGGAGATAGACACCTCATCACCCGATATGCTCCGGTGATCATGTTCCCACCCTCATCCATCTAGGTAAGGTGCACTCGATCCACTATTGCTCCCGGCTGCCCTGGGGACCGGCCGATTCGCTCGCCGGGGATTCGCTCGCCGGGAACTTTCGGTGATTGTTGCCAGTCACGGCTTCCGGCCGGGGAAGCGAGCGTGATGCCCGGATCTGTCCCGGACATACCCCCTCACGCCGTTCGGCTCCCGCTAGAGGTAACGCGGAAGGTAATCCACCGTGCCGTAGGCGCTGCTACTTCCTGTCGGGCATTGCTTGAGGTTCTTCTTGCAGCGGAGAGCAAGGCCAAGTCAGCCTATATGGTGGAGTTCGAGCGGGCTACGCAGGAAGACATATCGCGTGTAGCTGTGGAGGCGCTGAAGCAGGCGGCAACAGGAGCTTTCCGGCTTAGCGCACTAAAGGATGCCGGGTTCCGGACCGTTGACGAAATACTCCCCTATAGCCGAGCAGAGCTTGAGAGGATACGCGGGGTAGGGCCCACCACATCCGAGCGGGTTATGAGCGCTGCGCGACTGGTCGAGCAGTCGGTCCGAGACGCGGTCAGAGTCCGGTTCGACGTGGAAAATCGTCCGCAGACCCAGACTGATCTCCTGGCAGCACTGCGGTACTTGAAATCAGAGCGTTACTTCACCGTACCGTTAAAGGACCGGCTGAAGCGTACAGAACAGGCCATTGAGGCTGATCTGAAGCGAGCGCGTCTCGAAACTCGCCCTATTCGGCGCTTCTTTGCCGGAGCGAAGCGGAAAGCTGCGGCTCGGGCAGCATACGAGCGGTTAGCCGCCTTGGTAGACGCACCGGCCACGGTGGGGCTTCTCTCCAAGATTGATGCTGTGAACCGGAAACGCCAGGCAGGTAGGAACGCTGGGTCTGCCCGGGTTTGGAACGACTTCTTGGCAAACCCCATCAAGTACAACGAGTTGCTCATCGAAATTGCCGGGATTGGTACCGATGTTGATGCTTCCCAGGGATTCCTCCCCGATGAGATCATCAGACAGATCAGGGCGTTCCGCCTCGACACCAGCCTGCTCCGCGCGACGCTGCGCGGCTATCAGGCCTTCGGGGCGAAGTTCGCGTTGGTTCAGCGACGGACGATCCTCGGCGACGAGATGGGCTTAGGCAAGACCATCGAAGCGCTGGCCGTCATGTGTCATCTCCGCTCACGCGGCGACAACCATTTTCTGGTTATCAGCCCGGCGAGTGTCTTAGCGAATTGGGAACACGAAATCGTCCGGCACTCACATCTGTCGCCCATCTGGCGTCTCCATAGTTCGCAGCGCCACCACCAGCTTCAGCGATGGGCGCGCGAAGGCGGTGTGGCCGTCACCACGTTCGACACTCTCCGCACCCTCCAACCACCTGAGAAACGAATCGCCGCCGTCGTTGTTGACGAGGCTCATTTCGTGAAGAACCCTGACGCGCTGCGGACTAAAGCGGTCCGTTGCTGGCTCGGCCAAGCCGAGCACTCGCTGCTGATGAGCGGCACGCCGATGGAGAACCGTGTTGAAGAGTTCCAAACTCTGGTCAGCCACATCCGACCGGATGTGGCCTCCGGGATTCGACCCACCGACGGTCTTGCCGGTGCCGACGCGTTTCGTCGCACGGTGGCACCCGTGTACCTACGCAGGAACCAACCCGACGTGCTGGACGAACTCCCACCCAAAATCGAAACCATTCAATGGTTAAAGCTCAGAGGGGCAGCAGCCAATCAGTACCGCCTAGCGGTAATCAGCCGCAACTTCACGGCGATGCGCTGCGCCGCGTACCGCACCCGGAGTCCGGAAGACTCGCCCAAACTCCAACGCCTGATGGAGCTCGTCGAAGAAGCCGCCAGCAACAACCGCAAGGTGGTCGTTTTCTCGTTCTTCCTTGACGTGATCCAGCGAATAAGTACCGCTTTGGGTCCGCTCGCAGCGGGCTCAATTACCGGCAGCATGCCAGCCTCCCGAAGGCAGGATCTCGTCGACAAGTTCAGCAGAAGGTCAGGACCGGCCGTTCTGGTAAACCAGATTCAAGCTGGCGGGGTCGGACTGAACATCCAAGCCGCGTCGGTGGTCATCTTGGCTGAACCGCAGTGGAAACCCAGCACCGAAGAACAAGCAATCGCCCGATGCCACCGCATGGGACAAGCCCGCCGCGTAGAAGTGCACCGACTACTCACCGAGAACAGCGTCGACGAACGCATGCTTCGGATACTGGCCCGAAAATCGAAACTCTTCGCTGGCTACGTCCGAACCAGCACCCTGAAGGACGCCGCCCCCGAAGCTACCGACACCACCAGCCAAGCCGAACTCGAACGACAGATCATCGAACTTGAGCGTCGCCGACTCGAATTAGATTCATAACCACAGCGCGTGATCCGGCCTCGCCCAAAACTCAGCAAGATGCCAGGCCAGCGGCACGGCACGCGTATAGGGCGGAATCTGTGCTCTAGCTGCGAGAGGGGCAGTTAGCTTGTCAAGTGTGTCTTGGCTCGACGGGCTAGGACTAGGCCGCGGCGAGTTCGGGAAAGTATGTGGTGTAGAAGCCGCGGTCGCGGGTGAGGAAGGCATCGGCCATTACGACGGCGTGGGCTCCGATCAGGAAGTCGGTAATGGTCCGTTGGCGCGGTCCGCCGGATCGGCGGTATCGCTGCCAGCGCAGGCCCGCCTCGTAGGCGATGTCGGTGGTGATCGGCGATAAGGACGCGTTGATCTGTCGCAAGGTCTCATCCATATTGGCCCGGTGGTCGAATGCCGGAACGAGTTCGGCGTACACAATGTCGCAAATGACTACGGCACCGGCGTCGTATGCCGTCTTGAGCCGTTCCAACGATTCGGGGCCGTGGCGCTCGTCGCCAAGGAGGATGTCCAATAGGACGTTGGTGTCGACAGCGGTGATCACCGTCCTCGGATCGCCTCTATGTAGTCGTCGGTGTCCTCGCCGCTGTCGAGGATGGCATAGACCCGCTCGACGGGGTGTCGTGCCGCCGTCCGTTTGTGGATGAGGAGTCCTCCCTCTGTCGGGGTCAGTTCCACCTCGACATTGTGATTCAGACCGAACTGCTCCCGCATCCTCTTGGGAATCGTGATCTGGCTCTCTCGGATATTCGCATGATATCTCCATCAGAAATCCTGCTGCGCAATTTCATACTCTACTGCACAGACCAACTGGACCCGATGTCGCTGCCTGTATCCGGCCCTCACGTCTTGGAACCAAGCGTCCGGCTGAGCCAGGACCAGAGGTATCTCGCTATCGGTGCGCTCCTGATAATGGGCATAGCGAGGAGCGCTGACGAGCCTCGCCTCCCACACCGCTTCCCGCTCGGTAGCGACCAGCGTCGGACGCCCGGTTCCCTAGGATTCCACCCCCTCTACCCACGTTTCCGCGCCGGGTCAGGTTGTCCGTTGTTTAGGGGGCCCTGGGGACTTCAATCTCGTCATGGGGGAAACCGACCATGAAAGCGAAATCGCCAGGATTGACGATCGCGGGCGTGGTCACCGCCATCAAGAGGGTGCCGGGACGGTCGATCTCGAACTCCTCCCAGACCTCCCCGGTGGCGGGGCTGCTGATCCATCCGAGACGGCCCGCGGGGATCTCACTGCCGACCATGTGGGTGGACACGCTGCTCTGGAGGATGCCGCTCGTGGAGGCGAGGAACAGCGGCCGTTCGCGGATGACGGGCAATCGCGATGGGCCGGTGGGGGAACCGCCGAGATGACCCCGGTAGCGCAATGTGTTCAGGCTGCCTTCGACCCCGGCTGCCGGGGAGGGCAGGCTCGCTCCCCCGAACTCGGGAAGAAAGCCCGAGAGGCCGCGCTCGACGGCTGTAGCACTGACCTGGCCCCCCGGCCGGAAGTCCACGACGACCGGGAGGTAGCCGAACGAGGCCGTAAGCTCCAGATCTCCGGCATCATACGAATACCACAGCGCCATGTTGGCTGTCCCCGAGTGCAGGTCGATGACGCATTCCGAATGCTCATAGACGACAGTTGCCACGGCGTGAGCGACCTGGTCAGTGAGAAACCCGCCCGGCATCCCCGGAAAGCGTCGGTTCAGGTACAGGTGGTCAGGCGAAACTCGGGTGCCTACCTGGAGGGCGGGGAGGTTCACGGCTGGTGCCAGGAGGACCGTGCCCTTCAGCTGCTCCTGCATCAAGCGTTGCTCAAGATGGTGCACCGCGATCGCCCCGAGCGGTTTGTCGCCGTAGAGCCCTGCGACGATCGCCGTAGCCGGTCCCGGGGTGGCACCGCGTAGCTCGACGAACCGAACCTGCCATGGGGCGCCGTCGATCCGACGTCCGACGGGAACGCTCCACTCTCGCCGGGTCGGGGCAGACGTCATGCCCTTCTCGAGACAATTGCCGTCATGCGTCGGGGTCTCGGGTTTGCCGACTCAAGGTGTACTCTCGCCAGACGATATCGAACGGGTGTCCTCCCAGATCCGGGGAGCGAGGGGATGCTCTGCTTCCTCAATGATGTGGGCAAGGAGGCCCGCTGAGCGAGCGACGATCGAGAGGCCCCTAGCGAATCGCGGGGGCAGTCCCATGTCGGCCACGATGGCGCCGATGGCTCCGGCGGCGTTCATAGGTATGGTCCTGCCCTTGGCATCGCTCAGAACGTTGCCCACCAAGACGGCGGCGAGGAAGTGCTCCTCCGGGAGACCTTGATCGACTTGGACACGTCTGAGGGCTGCGACTCGGTGGTCGCCGTCTCGATGGATGGGGTGACCAAAGCCGGGGATCACTACCCCCTCCTTCAACCAGGCGTCCACGCTTTCGGATACGAGTTGCTCTCGCGTCTCAGGCGTGGAGTCGCGTACCAGCCGCGCCAGCATTTCAGCAGCCTGCTCTGTCGTTCCGAGCAGCGCCGGGCCAGCCCCCAGCAAACCGGCGGCGACCGCACCCTGGAGGCTGTCAGGCGCACCGTGATAGGTAAGACGGGCGGTGATGGCGGACGGAGTGAGGCCATGCTCGGCGAGGGTCACCAACATGGCGTCGATCATCGATTCGACGGGTGGCTCGGGCTTTTTTCCGACCGTGAGGAGGTGGAGCATCGCCGCGAAGCTGGTACCGCCGATCAACTCCTCGGCTAGGTCGAACCCGTGGATGTCGATCCGGTCACCACTCGCATCGGCCAGCCCCGGCATTCAGATTTTCTCCTGGATCGTCAAAGGGACCTCAGTTCACCTGGCGGGATTGTTGATCCCAGTGTCGTCTTCTGAGCGCCGACTTGAGAATCTTGCCGGTAGAGCCCTTCGGCAGCTCCTGCACGATCCAAACGTCTCGTGGCTTCTTGTAACCGGCCAACCTGCCCGCCACCTCTGCAGTTACCTCCTCAGGCCTTACGGTGTGTCCGGGCTTCGCAACCACATAGGCAGCGACTCGCTCCCCCCACCGCTCGTCGGGCACGCCGATCACGGCTGATTCGAGGACGCTGGTGTGGTTGGCGATCGCCGCCTCGACTTCCGCCGGGTATACGTTGAACCCGCCGCTGATAACCATGTCCTTCTGCCGGTCGACGATTGTCAGGTACCCCTCATCGTCAATGTGCCCGATGTCTCCGGTGCGGTAGAACCCATCGGCGAATGCTTCACGGGTCGACCGTACGTCCTTCCAGTATCCGATCATTACGCTCTCTGCGCGAGCCTGGATCTCGCCCACCCCCGGGTCGGGGCCGCCCGTAGAGACGATCCTGAGTTCAACCGATCGCGCTGGCTGGCCTGCTGAGGCGAGACGCCGATCGGACGCGTCGACGTGATCGGAACGGGGGAGCACGGTTAGCGGATGCGGAGCCTCCGCCGTCCCGTAGACCTGCGCGAACACTGGGCCGAAGACGTCAACGGCTCGCCTGATTGCGCTCGGAGCGATCGGGGCACCTCCGTACGAGACATGTCGCAGGTTGAGCGTCGACCTTTCGCTGGCCTCGGCTTCCTCGGTGAGCATCGTGATCATTGTGGGCACGACGAACGAGGCGGTCGCCCGCCGCCGCCGAGCTTCATCCAGGAAGCGGCCGGGATCGAAGGAGGGAACCACGATGTTGCGCGCTCCGCTGAGGGCGTACGCGATCACCTTGGAGCCGCTTCCGTGCGACAGCGACCCGGCGTGCAGCATGCCGTCCCCCGGCGCGACATCGATCAACTCATCGAGCAACATGTTCCAAGTGGCAGCCATCCGACTTCGGAAGGTGGCTGTTGCGCCCTTTGGACGGCCGGTCGTGCCAGAGGTATAGAGGATCACGCTCGGGTCATCCGGTCGCCACGGGCGGGTGGGGGGACGATGAGCAGCACCGAGAACGTCTTCGTAGTCGTGGGTTCCACCGCCGCCAACGGACACAACGGTATTGAGTGCTTCCGCCTCGTCTACCAAGCTCAGAGCAGAATCGGTCGATTCGGCTTCGGTGATCAGCACCGCGGCCCCGGAATCGCTCACCACATGCAGGCGTTCGGCCTGGCTCAAGCGCATGTTGATGGGGACTTTGGGATGGCCCGCCTTCACTAGGGCAATGTCGGCTTCGATGTACTCCAGGCGATTGGAAGCGAGGATGGCGACCGGGCTACCGGTGGGATTCAGGTCGAGAAGAGCCGACGCAAGACGGTCAGACCGGTCGGCTAGCTGAGAAAACGTTTCCGTTCGATCTCCGTCTTCTACGGCGATTCGCGAGGCGTGCTGACGAAATGACCGGTCCAGTAAGGCACCGAGATCAGCCACCGTAGCCGTCATCGGTAGGTGCCCCACTCGTCGCGCAGGACGGAGGTGATTTCGCCCACGGTCGCGTACGACTTGACGGCTCGCAGTATCGGCAGCATTGAGTTGCGGCCAGTAACCACCGCGTCCCTGACCCCGGCGAGCGCGGCATCCACTTCAACTTGGTTTCGGTCGGCTCGGAGTCTCTGCAGTTTCTCAACCTGCTCATCCTCGCCTTCGTTTGCGATCGAGAAGGCGGCGGTGGGTGTAGGTGCGCCATCAGCGAAGCGGTTCACCCCGATACGCGGCCGGGTACCGTCATCAATGCTGCGTTGGAGTGCATACGCCTCCCGTTCGATCTCGGCCCCTATCCAACCATTCTCCAGAGCCGCCAGCGCTCCGCCCTGATCGGCGATCAGGTTCATGTATTCGAGGATCTTGCGGTGAAGTTGGTCGGTCAGCCATTCGACGAAATAGGATCCGCCTAGAGGATCGGCGGTACGGGGGACGCCAGTCTCCAGTGCGATGATCTGCTGGGCGCGGAGAGACAGGTGGGCGGCTTCCGCCGATGGCAGGCCGACTGCCTCATCGTACGAGGATGTGGCCAAGGTCTGGACACCGCCCAACACCGCAGCGAGCGCCTCGAACGCCACCCGGGGAAGGTTATTCAGGTGCTCCTGGGCCGTAAGAGACCCGCCAAGCGTGTACACGAAGATGTTGAGGGCGTGGCTATTCGGGTCCGTAGCTCCGTAACGATCGCGCATGAGATGGGCCCACATCCGGCGAGCCGCTCGATACTTCGCCACCTCTTCGAAGATATCGAGGTCGGCAGAGAGGAACATGAAGAGGTTGGGGGCGAAGTCGTCCACCGAGAGCCCTCTTCGAAGGGCCGCTTCGATGTATTCGATGCCGTTGGCAGAGGCAATAGCCACCTCCTGGATGGCGTTAGCCCCCGAATCCCGAATGTGATATCCACAAAACTCGATGGGTTCCCAGTGGGGGAGATGTTTTGCGCAGTATTCGATGAGGTCGACAGAGAACTCCAGGCCACGCCGGGGCGGGAAGATTTGCGTTCCCCGGGCCACGTACTCCTTCAGCACGTCGTTTTGGAACATAACTCGGAAGTCGTCGGGTGAGCCTCCCAACCGTTCCGACGCCGCGATGATGAGCGCGGCCGCGATCGGGCCGATCGAGTTCGCAGTGGTCCGAATCTGGCGGAGTTGATGGAACGGTATCCCGTCGAGCAACTCTTCCATGTCGGCCAAGGAGTCGATCGGAACCCCGACTTTGCCGACTTCGCCCTGAGCCAACGGGTCGTCGGAATCGAGGCCATTCTGCGTCGGCAGGTCGAGAGCTATAGAGAAGCCCTTCTGCCCCTGGGCTAAGAGCGACTTGATCCGAGCGTTCGTCTCCCGGGGGGTCGCGTAGCCGGAGTACTGGCCCATGACCCATAACCCCTCGCGATACATGTCCTCCCGGATCCCTCTCGTGTACGGGAACTGGCCAGGCGCTCCGATGCCGGTCGAGGGCTCTATCTCATCGAGCGCTTCTGGTCCGTACCACGACTCGAGTGGTATGCCGGACTGGGTAACGGTCGGGAATTCTGGCGGCGAGTGGGGTAGCTTGTCCTCTGGGCTCTTATTCCTCACTTCTGGGAGCATAATCCGGCTTCCGGTGGCTGGTTGCCAGTAGGGACTTGGGTTGCTTCGGACGCCGCTTGCCTGCCCTGCTTGTGACCGGTTCCTTAGATCTCTACGGTGCAGACCGGGGTGCCTACGGGCACTTCATCATCAACCTCGACGAGCAGTTCAACCACTGTCCCCGATACGGGTGAAGGAAGCACCGCCTCGACCTTGTCGGTTTCGACGGTCATGAGGGTCTCCCCCTCCGTAACCGCGTCCCCTACCGCAACCGCCCATTCGAGGACCAGTAGCTCCTCTGCGGTTTCTCCGAGGTTCGGCATTTTCACTTTGGTACGCATGTATGTGCCTCTCCGCAGTTAGTCCAGACCTGCCATACGGAGGCGGATCTGGTCAAAGGTAACCGCGCCTACCAGGAGCACTCCCTGGGCTACTTCGATCCAGAAGGAGTCCACGTTGAGCTGGATCAGCCCGTTTTGGAGTACCCCCACGACGAATACGGCCAACACCGTGCCCACGATTGTCCCTCGACCTCCGGACAGGCTTGCACCGCCGAGGATGACCGCAGTAAGCACTGCCAACTCAAAGCCGGATCCGGCCTGGGTGGAGGCACCGCCGATTTGGGAAAGCCGGATGAGCCCGGCCAACGCCACCGCCAAGGCGGAGAGCATGAACCCGATGAAGATCAGCAGTCGCACCCTGATTCCGGCCAGTCTGGCCGCCTCCGGACTAGCCCCTATGGCGTACATGGAACGGCCATAGACGGTGAAGCGCATGAGCACGTAGAAGAGCCCGATCACCAGGGCGAACAGGTACACGGATAATGGGATGTCGAAGAGTGGTCTCACCACACCCAGCTGGTTGAACCCGTTGATGCGGATGGTCTGGCCGTCACCGATGACCTTGGTGAGGCCCCGAAGTATGGCCAACGTTCCCAAAGTAGTGATGATGGAGTTGAGCCCCACCACCGTTACCAAGGAGCCGTTGATTCCTCCGATAAGGAGAGTGGCTGCCAATGCCACCAGGAAAGCCCCTACCAGCGTGAGGCCCAAGCCGAAGGGGGTGGTGGTGGCGTCGGTAGAGGTGGCGGCAACCGCCATCGACATGCCGACGAACCCGGCAGCCGAACCGACGGAAAGATCCACCTGTCCCGCGACCAGAAGGAGGGTGGCGGGGGCGGCAATGATCCCGATCACCGCCACATTCTGAAGCACGTTGACGAGGTTGGCGTAGTTGAAGAAGTACTCAGATTGGATTGAGAAGAAGACAAACTCAACCGCAAGCACGGCTAAGAGAGCGGTGGTCTCCGGTAGCTTGATACGGCTGCGCAACCCACCGAGGGCCAACATGTCGGCTTTAGTAGCCGCAGCCTCCTTACCGGGGGGCGGGGCGTCAGAGTCCGTTACCGATTGGTTCATTGATTAACCTCCTGCGGCTTCCAGCAACCGACTCATTGTGATGTCATCTCCCTCCATCTCTGTGACGGGGCGACCCTTGGCGATCACAAGACACCGGTCTGCCACCTGGACGGCCTCCTCATAATCGGATGTCACGACCAGGAGCGCTATACCCGATTCCGCCAGCTCTCGCAGAACCTGATAGATATCTTGGCGGGCACCCACATCCACTCCCCTGGTGGGCTCCACCAGCACCATGACCTTGGACCTCCGCTCCAGCCAACGAGCCAAGATGACCTTTTGCTGATTTCCGCCCGAAAGGGTCCGCATGATCTGGCGAGGATCGTTCCTTGACCGGATCGATAACCGATCATGCCAGCGACGATAGGCGGCTGCCTCCATTCGGGCTGTTATCCATTGACGGAACCTGGCCAGGCGAGACCATGAGGCGATGGCCGTGTTCTCGGCTACGGATCGGACCATGAGTGCCCCACCCCTTTTGCGTTCGGCGGGGAGAAACCCGATTCCCTGCGAGACCGCCGCCACCGGTGTGATTGAGGAGACCGCCTTACCCCTAAGCTCCAACCGGCCCGAGTCGAGAGATCTAAGTCCGAAGGCGGTCTCGGCTAACTCCATCGCCCCGGATCCGAGCTTGCCATAGACAGCTACCACCTCCCCCGGGTAGACATCGAGGGAGACGCCCTTGAATTGCTTGGCCGATCCGGCACCATTCCAGCTGATAGCCGGCCGGCTGCCGCGTTCGTGGGTGGTCGGAGGCGGGCGACCGAAGGTGTCTCCCTTCCGCCCGATCATGGCTTCGATCATGGTTCGACGGTCGGTCTGTTCCACTTCGCCGACCAGAGCGGTGTCTCCGTCTCTGAGAACCTGCACCTGGTCAGCGATGAGACCCACCTCGTCGAGTCGGTGGGTTATATAGACGATCGCTACCCCCTGGGCACGGAGCTTGCGGATGAAGCCAAAGAGCACCTCCGCCTCATGGTGCGACAGGGCAGCCGTCGGCTCGTCAAGTATCAGCAATCGGGCTGAGCTGGATAACGCTCGCGCGATCTCCACCAGCTGCCGTTCCCCGATCCGCAACGAACCCACCTGGGCACCGGGATCGATATCGATCTCCAGCTCCCTCAAAATATCGCGGGCCCGCCTACGGACTGACCCCCACCTGACCATCCCAGCCCGACTGGGAAGCCGCCCTAGGGATATGTTCTCCGCCACGCTCAGGGTGGGGGCATCCTGAAACTCCTGGGAGATTATTGCCACGCCCAAGGCGCGAGCCTGCCGTGGGGTGAGGGTCTGGTAGGTGCGTCCTTCCACGACCAACTCGCCAGAGTCGGCCTGATAATCCCCGGCCATGATCTTGACCAGGGTCGACTTCCCCGCACCGTTCTCCCCCAGAAGGGCCAAAACGGAACCGGCCGTGGCGTCGAGGTCCACTCCATGGAGGACCTCGACGCCAGCGAACGACTTCCTGATCTGGCGAGCTTCGAAGGAAAACGCCATCTCAGCTATAGAGAACTAACGAGCTCGTCTCTAGCAATCGGACGTGTCGTACACGTCGCCGATGTTTTCTTTGGTTATGACCTCGTGATCGGTGAACAGCTGACCCGCTATGGCGTTGCCTGCCACCGCATTGAGGATCGCCGGAACCAGAATCGTGCCGTACCTCTCCGGGAAGTAGGCCACCGACGCGATGTAGTTGTCGTTGTTCTCTATCTCGCACCAAATGCTGGGATCGGTTCCCTGGCCTGAGTAGTAGAGATCATCCTGACGACCCAGAGTGTTGGCCGCGCCGATCGCTCCGAGGATTCCGTCCTCGTTGATCGCCACCACGACGATCCGGTCACCCGGAACCGCGGTCAGAAGGTTGGTCATCTGCTCCAGAGCCGGGTCGGTGCGATCTGCGCCGTCCAGCACCCTCTCGTTGACGATCGGGCAGTGCTCTTGGAAGCCCTCACGGTATCCACCCATGCGGTCACGGTTAGCGGCCCCGGCTGCGGTCGACTCAAGCGACACGTACGCGGTGTAGTCACAGTCAAAGTTGTCCTTCATATGTTTGCCGATGGCGCTGCCGCCCAGCTGTCCAGCCAAGCGGTTGTTGGCACCCATGAAGGAGGTCTGGCACGGAGGCTGAATGATATCGATAGCGATGACCGGCACATCTCCGTGTGCGGCACAAATCTCCGGGGAGGACTCCTCAAAGACCTGGAAGTTGAGCACTCCCTGCACCTCCCGGACCTTGAAGTCCTGGGCGCAGGCGAGGGCCTTGGCAGCGTCAATCTCAGAGTCGCAGAAGATCAGGTTGACACCCAATCGGTCGGCTTCTTCCTTAATCCCGTCTGAGACCAGCTTCACGAAAGGGACCGAATCGCCGAGGGAGATGTACCCAATGGTCACCTCTTCGGGCGGCATCGTAACCTCTACCTCCACGGTCTCGGTGACGATGGAAGTAACCACCACCGTTTCAGGTGTTTCAGACGAATCACCGCACGCCGCGGCGACCAAGCCCAGCACGGCCATCGACAAGACCCCGCGGAACAGGCGTCTGCCGCTACCCAACATCCCGAACATTCGATCTCCTCTCTCCGAAAGTTTCTGGAAACGTTTCCTATCTTACTGAGGCTGCACGGAAGCGCAGGCGTTGCGGTGATGTCGTCCGCTTAGGGTCATGTTGCGGGAGGGTTCCGCGAGTTGGGGTACGCGCTACAAGACTCTGCGACTCTCGGTTCAGGTCTCGACCGTCCGGAGGGGTGGTGGCTGGCAATGTATCCGAAATCGCGATCTAAGGTGCAGCATGGGCACTCCCATCTAAGATTCGCCTGTGGCCGATCCTTCCCTTGACCCCACCGCCTACGAGTTCGTGCGCCCGGCCCGGATGCGGCAGGTGTTGGAGGAGACCCCAGTAGTTTTCCTTCCGGTTGGGTGCGTCGAGTATCACGGGCCGCACCTCCCACTCGGCGTGGACATGCTGACCGCCGACTCCATCTGCCACCGGGCAGCCGCTGTCACTGGCGGCCTGGTACTACCACCCCTCTGGCTAGCGTCGGGTGTGCTGCCGCTACCCCACGGCATCACCGTCGAAACCACCACTCTCCGCTCCGTCGTACGGCCCATCCTGCGCCAACTCGCCGCGGATGGCTTCAAGGCGATCATCGTCTTCTCCGGACACGGGGCGCTCGACCATCTGCATGTGCTTCGGGAGGAGACTGATCGGCTGATGGATGAGTTCCCGAACGTGAACGCACTGACCACGGTGTGGAACGAGCTCAACGCCCACCTGGAGGGCGACATCCACGACCACGGTGCCAAAGTGGAAACCTCCTACCTGATGGAGTTCCATCCCCACACGGTCGACCTCACCACCCTTGAGGACGATCCGGAGGCCGAACATGTCGGCATCTACGCCGCCAACCCTCGTTTCACCGCTAGCCGCGAGTGGGGCAAGGTCATGGCGGACCACGCCGTCGAGCGTCTTGCCCGGATCATCAAAGGGTTCTCGGAGGGCGAGAGGGCCGACAGCTGGATGATGCTACGACAACTCGTGGAGCGGTTGCAGGCGGGCGATCTGGTGGTCGTGGAAGACTCAGGCCGGATCGACAAGGGGTCGGCGACCTTCGAGTTGTACAACCCGCACCCGCAATCCAAGTACATCACGGCGGTCGGCTCGCTAGCCATCGATGGGCTTCCGGTTGATCTGGCTGGCGCAACCCTGGCTAACCCGTCGGTCGGCGAGGGCCACACCAACACCCCTGTCGACAGGCTCAGCCCACTCACCGGTTTCTACATACGCCGGGACCAGAGGATGGTCATCACCCTCCCGCACGCCCGTATCGAACCAGGGGACCACGTGGTGGAGGTCTGTTTGGTACTCGCCGATGTTTTGGAGATCGGTGCCCGAGGCTCTCTAAGAGAGTGATGTGACCGAACCTCGTACCGGCGGGTACTAGCGACGCTCTACAGAACGCTCGGCGACACGACCATCTTCCATGTTGACCTGAGGCCGCATGGGTCATGGCTCGGCCAATCGGGAGAACTGAAGAGGCTCTGGTTACCCGGCCGCGGCAGCTTCTACAGCATCCTCGGCGGCCTGGCGGATGAGTTGGGCCCGGTCCACCTCGCTGGCCCGGTGACGGGCCACCACCCGGCCGCGTGACATGACCACGATGGTGTCGGAGATCCTGACCACTTCCTCGATGTCCGAAGTGACGATGAGCACCGCTATTCCCTCGTCGGCAAACCTTCGCAGCACGTTATATATCTGCGCTCGGGCGCCCACGTCCACCCCGCGGGTCGGCTCGGCCAGTACCAGCAATCTCGACTCGCGCTCCAGCCAGCGGCCCAGGACGACCTTCTGCTGGTTTCCTCCGGACAGGGTGTCGACGATCTGGGTGGCGCCTCCCTTACCCCTGATATCAAGTGTCTCGTACCACCTCTCGAAGACCTTGGCGGTGGCCCTGGGGGGAAGCAGACCGGCCGTGGTCATCCAGGGCCACGATGCCACGCTCAGGTTCTCCGCCACGTTCAGCACGGTTAGTAACCCGTCGGTCTTGCGGTCGATCGGGACGAACCCGACCCCGAAGCGAGCGATGGCATCCTTGGGTGAGGTGGGTTGGCCACTCTGTTCGCCCACGCGCATGGAACCGCCGGTCATCTCCCGGAGGCCGAAGACCGCCTCGGCCAGTTCCAACGCTCCGCAGCCGATCCTCCCGAAGAGGGAGAGTATCTCCCCCTCCCGCACTTCCAGGTCCACGTCTCGGAAGACCCTTTCCGATGTGGCGCCCTCGATAGTCAGGACGGCCTCACCGATGTCGTGGCCCTCCCCGCGCAGGGAAGCGACCTCCTCGACCAACTCGTGGCCGACCATGGCCTCGACCATCTCCTTGCGGCCGAACTCGCTGACCGGCCCCTCGGCGACCGCGTCTCCGTCCCGGAATACCAGCACGGTATCGGCGATCCGCTCCACCTCGTCGAGCCGGTGGGTTATGTAGATGATGGCCACGCCCTGAGCCTTCAGACGTTCTATGAAGGCGAAGAGCGCATCCGTCTCCTCGAGGGTCAGCGCCGAGGTCGGCTCGTCCAGGATGAGGAGGCGGGCACTCCCGGCCAGGGCCCGGGCGATCTCCAGCACCTGGCGCTCGGCCACGCCGAGGTTGCCCACGAGGGTCCGGATGGGCAGTTCTATGCCGAGTTTTTCGAGAATCCGCCTCGCATCGCGACGTACGCGGGACCAGTCGACTAGACCGAAACGATTGCGCGGCAGCCGTCCCAATGAGAGGTTCTCGGCCACCGTGAGATCCGGCGCGTCCGAGAACTCCTGGTAGATCACCCGGAGCCCGTAGGCACCTGCGTCGCGCGGGCTGCGGATGTCCGCCTCCTCGCCGTCGATGACGATGACGCCAGCATCCCGCCTGTAGTCGCCAGCCAGGATCTTGATGGCGGTCGACTTGCCGGCACCGTTCTCACCCAGGAGAGCGAGAACCTCGCCACCCTCGACCGCGATGTCCACGCCGTGGAGAACCTCAACCCCGCCAAAGCTCTTGCGGAGTCCGGTAGCCCGGAGTTCGAGCCTCTGGTTCAGCGCTCCGTTCTCTGACGTCATGATCCGCTAAGACGCAGCCTCACCTGGTCAAGCCCGACCGCCGCCACCAGAACCACACCGGTTGCGACGTCCTGCCAGAACGACGAGATGCTCAGCAGGGTGAGTCCGTTCTGCATGATGCCCAGGATGAACACCCCGAGCACCGTTCCCGGTATGGTGCCCCGCCCACCGGAGAGGCTGGCGCCTCCAAGGATGATGGCGGCCACCACCTCGAGCTCCACGCCCGTGGCCGCGTTCCCGGAAGCGGCGTCCAGCTGTGACGCCAGGATCAGCCCGGCCAGACCGGCCAGTAGACCACTGACGATGAACATGACGAAGATGGTCGGCTTCTGGCGGATCCCGGACAGCCGGGCCGCCATCGGGTTGCTACCTATCGCGTACACCGACCGCCCGAAACGCGTGTAACGGACCACGAACCACGCCAGCACGCTGATCAGGACGAATATGACAATCTGGGCCGGTACACCGAGAATGTCGTTAGTGATGAACTCGACCTTGCCGTTCATCCTGATCGTCTGGCCGTTGGAGAACAGGCGCGCCAGCCCCCTGTATCCCAGCCAGGTACCCAGGGTTACGACGATCGAGGCGATACCCGCGTAGGCGGAAAGCACCCCGTTGAATATCCCGGCCAGCAAACCGACACCTAGTGCGGCCAGGATCGCGGCTGCGGCGCTGTTCTCCTCGGCGACGACGCCCGCTATGCAGCCGCACAGGGCTGCAGCCGATGCCACCGACAGGTCGAAGTTGCCCGATATGAGAAGCAAGGTACCCGGTGCTGCCAGGATGCCCAGCACCGAGACCGACAGCAGGACGTTACGCATGTTGCGGGTGGTGAGGAAGAACTCGCTGCCCTGCCAGAAGATCGCGCCGAGGATCACCAGGACCACGATCAGTACCACTTCGGGTGGCATCGCCACGAATATGCGGGCGATACGGGCCCGGCTGCCGATGCCTACTGCTGGCGCAGCATCCGGCGAGCCGCCTCCACCCCTGTCGACCGGCGTTTCGTCCATAGCTTGTCTAGCTCCTAACAGATGAAGGGGGCGGCACCAAGGCTCGCTTGTGCCGCCCCCTCTTACCTACCGTCGACTCAGCCCGGGTAGAACTGGTCGATGTTGTCCGCGCTCACAAAGATGTGGTTCACGTAGAGCGGGTCCGGCACCGGATCACCGGCGATCATCGCCAGGATGGCCGGGATCACATAGTTCCCGTACGTCTCGGGGAAGTACCCCGTCGACCCGATGTAATGCGGGTTGCTCCGGATCTCGCTATGGATCGTCGCGTCAGCACCCTGACTCGCATACGCAACCATGTCCTCGATACCCAACTCACGGGCCGCCGCCAACGCCGCCAAACCCATATCGTCGTTCAAGGACACCACCGCGATCCGCTTGTCCGGATTAGCCGTGAACGTGTCCAACACCTTCGGGAACGCACCATCGGTGGTACCACCACCATCAATCCGCGTCACGATCCCCGTCGAATCCGGCGACCAGTTCTCGAAATCGCCGTAGTCAAGATCCGTACACACCTGGGAAATACCCCGGACCATGCCGTTGGCCCGATCAATGTTCACCTGGCCGACCACGAAGGTCTCCATCGTCACGACCATATCGATCTCGCAACCCCAGTTGTCCTGGGCCCACTCACCGAGCGCCTGACCTGCCAGCTCACCCGCGTAACCGTTGTCCGCCCCGAAGAACAGAGCACAAGACGGATGCGCGATATCGATAGCGATCACAGGCAGATCAGGATCGTTCGCCCGCAACTCGTCACAGATCGCGCCCTCGATCGTCGCGTCGAGCTGGAACTCGATCACACCATCCACCCCAGCCAGGGTGAAGGTCCGAGCGTTCTCGAGAGCAGTCTCACCGTCCAGGTTGTTATCCGCGTACAACACTTCAACGTTGCACGCCTCAGCAACCTCCATCAAGTTATCCAACACCTGAGTGACGAACGGGATACCAGCAGACAGATCCCCATAACCAATCCTCAAACCCGAACCGTCATAACCCTGACACACAGCAGGCATGCCAGATGCGGCGGGGGCTGCCGCGCCGTCGGCCGGGTAGAACTGGTCGATGTTGTCCGCGCTCACAAAGATGTGGTTCACGTAGAGCGGGTCCGGCACCGGATCACCGGCGATCATCGCCAGGATGGCCGGGATCACATAGTTCCCGTACGTCTCGGGGAAGTACCCCGTCGACCCGATGTAATGCGGGTTGCTCCGGATCTCGCTATGGATCGTCGCGTCAGCACCCTGACTCGCATACGCAACCATGTCCTCGATACCCAACTCACGGGCCGCCGCCAACGCCGCCAAACCCATATCGTCGTTCAAGGACACCACCGCGATCCGCTTGTCCGGATTAGCCGTGAACGTGTCCAACACCTTCGGGAACGCACCATCGGTGGTACCACCACCATCAATCCGCGTCACGATCCCCGTCGAATCCGGCGACCAGTTCTCGAAATCGCCGTAGTCAAGATCCGTACACACCTGGGAAATACCCCGGACCATGCCGTTGGCCCGATCAATGTTCACCTGGCCGACCACGAAGGTCTCCATCGTCACGACCATATCGATCTCGCAACCCCAGTTGTCCTGGGCCCACTCACCGAGCGCCTGACCTGCCAGCTCACCCGCGTAACCGTTGTCCGCCCCGAAGAACAGAGCACAAGACGGATGCGCGATATCGATAGCGATCACAGGCAGATCAGGATCGTTCGCCCGCAACTCGTCACAGATCGCGCCCTCGATCGTCGCGTCGAGCTGGAACTCGATCACACCATCCACCCCAGCCAGGGTGAAGGTCCGAGCGTTCTCGAGAGCAGTCTCACCGTCCAGGTTGTTATCCGCGTACAACACTTCAACGTTGCACGCCTCAGCAACCTCCATCAAGTTATCCAACACCTGAGTGACGAACGGGATACCAGCAGACAGATCCCCATAACCAATCCTCAAACCCGAACCGTCATAACCCTGACACACAGCAGGCAGGTCCGACATAGCGGTAGAAGTGTCGTCCGTAGGTGTACCCGCGTCGTCGGTTGCGGTAGCCTGGGTAGCAGCGGGACTCGCGGCTGTGGTCTCCGTTGATTCGTCGTCACCGCCGCCGCACGCGACGGCTACCAACGATAGAGCTGCCAAGAAGGCCAGCACCTTGAGTTTTCTCATCGATCCTCCCTATTGATCGCTGAATCCCCACCTTCGCCGGGGAACCAGCAAACACGACCGGCCTACCCGGGCATGAGCCCCCGCAGGTTAATCGAAAGAGCTAGCCGTGGGCCGGAACCCCGGCGACCTGGCAGATCAGGGTTCCAGGATGCAGGCTCTTGATTTGGTCGGACAGGACGACCCCGGCGACCTCGCCTTTGGCGGGGAGGGTGACCTTCAAAGGGGTAACCCGTCTCAGCGTGGGTCCTCGCTACGGGGCGTAGATGTGGCGGAACATGTCGTCCACCGTTGCCGGCTCATCGGCTGCCGCGGTGGCCTCAGCCTCCGCGACGCGGCGGGCGACCCGAGCCTCGATCGTCTCGGCTTCCTCGGCCGTGAGGTCACCTTCGTCTATGAGGCGGCTGCGGTAGGTGTTGATCGGATCGCGTTCGTACCAGCGGTCGAACTCTCCCTCCGGCCGATAGGGGGCGGTGTCGGCCCTCGAGTGGCCCGCGTAGCGGTAGGTCTTCATCTCGAGGAGGGTCGGCCCGCCGCCGGCGCGTGCCCTCTCCAGAGCCTCTCCCACGGCCGAGGCCACCACATCCACATCCTGGCCGTCGACCACGTGGCCCGGAATGCCATATGAAGCCGCCCGGTCGGCGATGTCGTCGATCGGGGTCGTCAGGTGGATGGCGCTGTACTCCCCGTACTGGTTGTTCTCACACACGAACACCGCGGGTAGATTCCAGATGGCGGCCAGGTTCAGCCCCTCATGAAAGGCCCCAATGTTGGTGGCCCCATCCCCGAATATCGCGATCGCCGCATCGTCCGTACCCCTCACCTGAGCCGTCAGAGCGGCACCGGCCGCCACCGGGATGCCGGCACCGACGATGGCGAACGTGGGGAGCAGGCCGACGGACGTATCGCACAGGTGCATTGATCCGCCCACACCACCGACCGAACCGGTTCTCCGTCCCATGATTTCCGCCAACACCGTGACCGGTGGCATGCCCAACGCTAGGGCATGACCGTGGCCGCGGTAGGTGCAGGTCACCGTGTCGGTGGGCCGGGCCGCCGCCGCGATCCCCACGGAGACCGCCTCCTGGCCCTGGCAGGTGTGGGTGGTGCCATGGACACTGCCCTCGAAGAACATGGCCTGGACCCGATCCTCGAAAGCCCGTATCTCGCACATGGCCTCGTAGCGTCCGGCCGGGCCCGACTGGAGGCGGAGGCGCCGGTCCAGTGAGGTGCCTGTGCCGCTCATGCCACCACCTCCCGGGTCTCCCACCAGTGGGCCGGTCGGTTTCCGGTGTCGAGAAGGGAGCCGACTTGTTGGGCGATGTAGTCGGGACCGGGAAGGTAGCGCTGCTCCAGTTCCTTCCCGTACGGCACGTGGATGTCCGGGCAGGCGATGCGAACGGGCGGTGCCTGGAGGTCTCCGAACATCTCGCTCGTTACGAAGGCGGTTATCTCGCCCCCCCACCCGCCGGTTAGGGGGTTCTCCTCCACCGTCACGAGGCGTCCGGTCTTCGACACCGACTGGACCAAGGCCTCCTTGTCGTAGGGGACCAGAGTCTGGAGATCGATCACCTCCGCCGACCAAGGTGCGCCTTTGGCGGCCTGGAGCGCAGCAGGGACCATCGCTCCCAGAGCTACCAAAGTGACATCGGAACCTTCCTTAACGGTGTCCGCCTGACCTAGTGGGATGATGGCGTCCTCACCGGTCGGCACCGGCTCCCGTTTGGCGTACCGAACCCGGGGCTCCAGGAAGACAACCGGGTTGTCGTCACGGATGGCCGCCCGGAGCAGCCCGTAGGCGTTACGGGCACCCGAGGCGACGGCCAGCTTGATCCCAGGCGTGCTGTACATCCACGACTCCAGCGTCTGGGAATGCTGGCACCCGAAACCGAGACCCGCCCCAATCGAACCCCGCACGGTGAGCGGCACCGAGACCGTCCCGCCTGACAGGTAGTGGAACTTGGCCGCTTCGGTAACCAGCTGATCGAGCGCCACGCCGATGAACTCGATGAACATGATTTCGATGACCGGACGTAACCCGGTAGCCGCCGCGCCGACCGCCGCGCCCGTGAAACCCATCTCGGAGATCGGGGTGTCCCGCACCCGGGAGGGTCCGAACTCCTTGAGTAGCCCCGCCGAGGTCTTGAAGGGGCCTTCGGCCACCGCCACGTCCTCACCAAACACCACCACATCCGGGTTAGAGCGCATCTCGTCCGCGATCGCGACAGAAATGGCTTGATTCATCCGCATCTTGCGCATACCGCTCCCTCCGACGTGACGAGCCTAGAACGGTACCCGAAAATATCCAGTTGGCCGATAGCCAGAAAGAAACCCCAGTCTGAATTGTGGTGGGACTAACGCACTAGTCGTTTCTACTGCGCCCTTCGGCACCGATACCAGCCCCGGTAGGAAAGCACTTGACTTGGTATGGTCTGGCTAAGCTAAGTCTATGGCCAGAATAGTGAACACCCACGAAGCCAAGTCCCGATTGTCAGAGTTGATCCGCGAGGTCCGGGATGGCGGTGAGGTCATAGTCGCCCGGAACGGACAACCCGTCGCCAAGATCATCGCCTGGCCACCGCCACGCCCCGAACGCCGACCAGGTGCATGGGCTGGCCGGGTCAGCTACCAGGGCGATATCGTCGCACCCGACAGAGACATCATCGCGATGTTCTCCGAATCAGCCGAGAGCAGGATGGCTTGAGACTGCTGGTCGATAGTCACGTAGCCCTTTGGTGGCTGGAGGCGCACGCGTCGCTAGGGCCGATGTGCGCGCAATCCATCGGCCGCGCGGATCAGGTGTTCTTCTCAGCCGTCACCTCGTGGGAGCTCGGGATCAAGAAGGCTCTCGGCAAGATCTCGTTCCCGCCGGGGCTGACGGGCAGGCTCGAGGCCGAGGGGTTCGAACCCCTATCGATCTCGGGACGGCACGCCGAGCACGCCGCCTCCCTCCCACCACACCACCGTGACCCCTTCGACCGGATGCTGGTTGCCCAGGCGCAGCTCGAATCCCTGGCCCTGGTGACCGCCGACCGTTCCCTCCATCCCTATGACGTGTCGCTGATCGAAGCCCAGGAGTGACCACGAGCCACCCTTACTCCGCCCCGGACCGAGCCGAAAGCGGCGACCATTGAGGGACGGAGCGATATTCGCCGAACTCGGCATAGCTCGAATCGTAGGAAGCTGTGACCAGGGGCGACTCGAGATGTTCAGCTACCTGTTCGACCTGCGCCAACAGCAACCGCTCGGGGCGTTCGGGCCATGGGGCTCAGATCAGCCGGATGGGACCGGGGTACCGCGCCACGATCCTGTCCGCGGTCAGCAGAGTTACGGCTTCGATCTGCGCTTGCGCAACCAAAAGCCGATCGAAGGGATCCTTGTGAATGGGCGGTAACTGGTCCACGGCAGCTGCGTGAACGCCGGTCACCGCCAATTCGTCGTAGTCGTGCTCCAGCAGACCTCGCCGCAGCAGGCGCGGATCGACCTGAAAGTCCGCCCTGCCCAAGCCGCTCTTGATGGCGACCTCCCAGATGGACGCCGCGCTGTAGAGGATCTGCTCCGACATGTCCTCGATCATCCTGCGGACCTCGGGCGTCAGCCGGTCCGGAGTAGCTGAGGACCAGAGCAACACATGTGTGTCGAGCAGAAGGCTCAACTTCCGCCCTCGAACAGTTCGATGATCTCGGCTCCGCCCATCCGGTCGAAGTCATCAGGCACTGAGACACCGGATAGGAACCCGGTCCTCTGGGCGGGTTCGGGCGCGTCCAGAGCCACCACCTTCACGAGCGGCTTGCCCGCACGAGCGATGACGAACGGCTCGCCCTCGGCCGCGGCCTTCACGAGCCGAGAGAGATGAGTCTTCGCCTCGTGCATGTTCACAACCCGCATGTTTACCCCTTCTACCCCTTAGTCCACTAAGCTTAGTCCACCCGGCACCAATCCGTAAACGGTGGGGCAATCAGCAACGTCCCTTCCTAGGACCGCCGAGAGAGTCCAGGCCGCCTCCCGTGGTCAATTCGGAGCGGTACAGGAAGGCAGTTGAGTCGGGCAGTCACCTCGCCGGCGTTTCGATGTTGAACACCAACGCCTTGGCATTCCGATGGGGCATCGCTTCCGCGCGCCGGAACCGTGCCAGTGCTGGCTGGGATACGCTTGACAAAGGCCGGATGCGTCCGTCCCTGGTTTCAGAGGAGCGATCATCACCCGGCCCGGGTCGTCAGGATCTCGGCCAGGCGGTCGGCACCGATGCTCCCACCACTCATGATGCAGGCGACAGGACCCTCCCTTCGCTCGCCGAGCGCCGCCGCCAGGGACATGGCACCGGAGCCCTCCACTACCAGCTTGTTCCCCAAGGCCAGGCTGGCGATGGCGGTGCGTACATCGTCCTCGGAGACCACCACGACCCTGTCCACCACCGAGCTCACCAACGGGTACATCTCGTCGACCACCACCGGCACCGTGGTGCCGTCGCAGATTGTCTCCCCTGCCTGCACCCATGTGGGACTGCCAGCCTCCAGGGCCGCTCCCAGAGAGGGACAGGCGGTGCTCTGCACTCCTACCACCTCGACGGCCGGGCGGAGTTCCTTGATCACGCTGCCAATCGCCGCCACCAGCCCGCCGCCGCCCACGGGTATGTAGACGGCTGTCAGTTCGGAGAGATCGTCGAGTATCTCGAGACCGATCGTTCCGGAACCCGCCAGCATCGAGGGGTCACCCCAAGGGTTGAGGTAGCTGTACGGCTCCTGCTCCCATCCCCTGTCGAAGACGTAGTCCATCAACGCCGAGAACGGCACCGGCACCGGGGTGACCCCGTAGGAGCGGACACCATCGACCTTCACCCTCGGGGCACTGTCCGGCAGGAGACTCCTGGCCGGGACCCCCAGAAGGCGAGCCACGTACCCGAGAGCCTGGGCGGTATTGCCAGCGCTCTGCGTGCTTAGCCCCCTCTCCAGCTCGGGCGCGGACAGCGAACGGGCCCAGTTCAGCACGCCCCGCAGCTTGAACGACCCGGCCGGCTGGAGGCATTCCGCCTTGAGCCAGACAGGCTCTCCAGGCTCCATAGTCTTGTACCTCAGGAGCGGTGTGCGCAACGCCACGCCGTCTATGCGGGTAGCCGCCTCCCGCACGTCACCGATGGACGGTGGGGGAATAGGAGGACCGCCGGACCCGGTTCTCATCTGCGTCATTCGTTCGCTCCCTGCCATCGTTACCGCAAGAGATCGGAGAATAGGTTATCCATTCGGCGACCCGGTCCTGGGACCGGGGACCACTTAAGCCTCTGCCAGAAGCAGTAGGCATCAACATCAGGTCTTGTGCAAAAGCGGGAGTGATGTTCGTGCAAGAGCGGGAATTCATTACCTGGTTTGCTGAGCTGCCTGTGTGGATCGACATCTGACCCGCCCTGGTTGACACCCTGCTTGGGGCCGACCATGGTCACTTGCCGGCTCTATGATTCCGCACTTTCAAGCTCTATATATTCGCACTTAGAACTGTTATGATTCAGCACTCGACTAAGAAGTGGCCCGGCAGCAAGGGAGGCGAGGGTGCATGATGTCTTAACGCCCGCTGGCTACCTTCCTCGCGTGGTGGACGGCGAGGTGGAGTTGGCGCTGCGGGCCGCCCCGGCGGTTGTCATCGAAGGACCGCGCGCCTGCGGCAAGACTTGGACGGGTCACCGGTTCGCTGCCAGCGCGGTTACCGTCGACGACTCCGACGACATCCGGCTGGCGGTGGCGCTCGATCCCGCCGCGCTACTCGATGGCGACACTCCCCGACTCTTGGACGAGTGGCAGCTGGCACCGCGGATCTGGAATCCGATGAGACATGCCTGCGACCGCAGAGCCCGACCGGGCCAGTTCATCCTCACGGGCTCCGCCGATCCCCCTGACGACGTGACCAGGCACTCCGGTGCCGGACGAGTACTACGCGTACGGATGAGACCGATGTCGCTGTTCGAGTCGGGCGAGTCGAGTGGAGCAGCGTCACTGGGCCAGATTCTCGATGGTGTGCTGACCGAAGGCGGACACTCCGACCTGAGCCTTGCCGACCTAGTAGACCTCGCGTGCCGTGGTGGATGGCCCTGGCTCCTGGGAGAGTCGCCTCAAGTGGCCCAAGCCCGGTTGCGCGGCTACCTAGGCGAGATTGCCAGGACCGATGTGGCCCGCTCGGGCGGCCCGGCCCATGATCCCGCAGGCGTGAGCCGTCTACTTGTCTCGCTGGGCCGCAACGAGTCAACCGATGCCTCCTACAGGACGCTGGCTGACGACATGAGCGGCAGCCGCGACACCCCGGTACATCCCCGCACCGCCAAGCGGTATATCGACGCGCTGTCGCGGTTGTTCGTGGTAGAAGGTCTGCCAGCCTGGGCACCGCACCTGCGGTCGAGGGCGCAGCTGAGGCGTTCCGAGAAACGCTACTTCGTCGATCCCTCACTGGCGGTGGCGGCACTCCGAACCGGACCAAGGCGGCTGCGCGCCGATCTCAAATTCTTTGGTCTCCTCTTCGAGTCCCTGGTAATGCGAGACCTGCGGGTGTACGCGCAGACCAATGACTGCCGCGTGTCCTACTTTCGCGACAACACCTCATTGGAGGTGGACGCGGTGATCGAACGAGGCGACGGTGAATGGGTGGGTGTGGAGATCAAGCTCGGTGGCGAGAAGCTGATCGAACAGGGCGTGAACTCCCTGCTTCGGCTCCGCAACAGGGTCGACACCGACCGGATGGGCGAACCCTCGGCCCTGGTTGTCATCACTGCCACCGGCTACGGCTTCAAACACCGCGAGGGCGTCCAGATAGTACCGATCGCCACTCTTGGCCCCTAACTGCTCACCGACACCGAGGGTTAGCGCCGAAGGAACGAACGAGCGGGATGGGACTGAACCCGGCGCTGTCGGTATTGAATGGCAGAGGTCCGATATGCAGTTGCTCTGCCTCGCCTGTCTCGACCATGCCAAACCCAGGCGCGTCGATAACGCACCCTCGGAGCAGGCTGGTCAGATGCCCGGCGAACTCATCCGATTTGGCTCGGAGGAGTTCCGTCCTTACAACTAGGCGGTCGGGCGGCTCTAGTGGGCGAGAACCCCAGGTCAGACAGCTGCTCAATAAGTTCATGGGGCGGCCTCCGCGTCGCCTTACGCGTCCGGGACTCAAGCTGGAATCGCCACGAATCGAGAGCCGCAACCTCCGAAGCAATTCTTCCCCATTCAGCTAATCGTGAGCCGAATGGCCTCGCGTAGCCAGGCGACGCTCTCGGCCACCATGCGGTCCTCGTCGCTTCCGGGTGGGAGCGTGGCTAGCTCTACGCACATCAGGCCCTTGAACCCGACCGACCGGAGCTCGGCTAGTACTCCGTGAAGGTCTAAATCGCCTGCCCCGAGAGATGTACACGGCCACCATCCGCCCGGGTCGCCGAATCCGGCGTCGGAGAGGTCGAGGTCCTTAATGTGCACCATGTCGGTGAGCGGTGCCAAGAGCCTGGTCGCCTCCAGTAGGTCGCTGCCGACCCGGACCACGTTGGCGGTGTCGAGCACTACGCCGAGGTTGGGGGCATCTACCCGGCGCACTAGGTCGGCCAAGTCCTCGACCGGGAGGGCGGTATGGGTCTCGATCGACAAGCGGATTCCTAGTTCCTCGGCGTGCTGGCATGCCGCCCGCACCCTAGGGACAAGTCTCTCCACCGAGATGGGAGATGGCTCTTTTCCCCAGTGGGTGAAGGTGCCGACCACTAGCCGCACCAAGGTGATTCCCATGGCGGCGGCGTGGTCGATGACCCGGAGCAGGTCGTCGAGCCTCTTAATGGATTTTCCCATCTCCAGGCCCCCGGGATGACCCCAGGCCAGCACGGCTTCGAGGCGGGCGTCGTCCAGCCTCTCAGCTAGACGGTCCCGCAAGGCTGGCTGATCAAGATCCAGGTAACAGGTCTCAAGGCTCACCCCGTCCACGCCGAGCTCGGAAGCGCGATCGAGGAAGTCCCAGGTAGACCAGCGCCGTCCTGGGTCCTCCTCTCCCTCTCGTATTTCTCCGAAGAAACGGTGGTAGGAGTAGGTGTCGATCCCGAGCCGCACCTCGGTCGGGTTTACTCCACTCCGGGAACCCGGGCCAAGCCTCCCGTGCGGATGCTCTCGTAAGCGGCCCAGACCACCTCCACCGACTTGGCACCGACCTCGGCTGGCGAACAGTTCGGGACATCCAGACCCTTGGTCAGATCCACCAGCGTGTTGGGGGGTCCATCGCAGAGGTAGAGGCCAGCATGGTCGGGAAGGTCGACCTTGTTGTCAACCCCGTCCTCGCGGAAATGCCACATGAAATCGCGATCCAGGTCGATTATTAGCTGACCTTCCGAACCGTAGAAGCGCAGCTGCAGCTGATGGCGCGGCCAAGGCTCATCGGGGATATCACCGATACCGGCCTGGCTGGGACAGCTGGCCCCGCTCAACACCCCGGTGGCACCCGATTGGTATCTGATGCTGATCGCGTCGTGGAGGTCAACTCGGGCACCCACGTTGTTCATCAGCGCAAACACGTCCTTGGCCCGCTGGCCGCTGAGCCAAAACGCCAAACCCATCGCATGGCTCAACTGGGCCGGTGCGTAACCCCCGCCCGACATGGCCGGGTCGGTCCAGGTGTCCCAGTCGGGCATGAAGTCGGAGGCGGAGCCTTCGTAAGCCCCGGTCGCCTTCAGCAACTCCCTCGTCCCCGAGGCCATGGTCACCACCATGTGCTCCAAGTCACCCACGCCGCCTTCCTCGGTCATGATGCGCTTGGCTTCGATGGCGGTATGGCGGTAATGCCAACCGAATGAGATGACCAGATGCCGGCCCAATGCTTTGGCGGTGGCGTCGAGATCCCATGCCTCGGCGGGATCGATAGTGACCGGCTTCTCACACAGAACGTTGGCACCGGCCTCGAGAGCCGCCTTGGCGTGTTCATGATGGAAGACCGATGGGCTCGCTACCACCACCGCGTCCAAGTCGAGATCTAGAGCGTCCCGGTAGTCCTCGGAAACATGCTGGAATCCGAAGCGGTCCTTGAGCATCTCCAGGGTGCCCAAACCCTTCCTCACCGCAATAACCAACTCGACGTCATCCCTCTCCTTGAGTGCGGGGATGTGGTTACCCGCCGCCCAAGAACCGGCCCCGATCACACCTACCCGCACCCGGTCGTTCGCGCCCATGAACCCTCCAATACGATGTCAACACTGGCGCAACGAAGAATAATCGGCCAACGTCTGCGTCCAGGCTGTCGGCAAAACGTATCGCGGCGCGGTGCTAGATTCGACAGGCGTACAGATGGCCGATTGGAGGGTCAATGCAGCGCGCGTGCTTTACGTTCGAGATCTACGAGGACATGGCAGACGAGTACAAGAAGCGACACGACGAGATCTGGCCCGAGTTGGTGGAGGAGATACAGAAGGCCGGGCTCAAGAACTACACCCTCTTCCGGCGCGGAACCCAGGTAATCGCCTATGTGGAGGCCGATCCGGATGTGGCTACCGCCTTCGGCAAGATCGGAGCCACCGAGGTGAACGCCCGCTGGTCAAAGTGGTTCGAAGAGGTGATAGTCAGCCTCGTCGATGAGGACGGGAACCTCTATTGGGCCGACGAGGTGTGGCACTTGGACTGAGCAACCGACCTACTCGGTTGGGGTCGAAGGGCCGTAACGGGTGATGATGTCCGGTATAGCAGCGATGACGACGGGGATCTGCACGTGTCCCAAGACATGGGAGATGTGATAGCCGAAGAACGGTCGACGGCTCAGAGGACGGTTCGTCGCCCCCATCACCAGCAAGTCCCATCCGCCCCCGTTGGCGAGGGTGACCAGATCGCGGGCCGGGTTCAGGGTGGATGTTACGTCGGCCCGAACCCTGGCACCGAGGCGCGCTCCGAAGGCTTCTGATTCTTCGACCAACTCGAGTCCCGCCTGACGCGCCCGCGTGTCTCCGACCGGTGCCGCATGAGGTCTATCGACCGGTTCAGTCATCTGATGTAGCGCGAGCACCGACCCGTCATTGTGTGCCGAGATCGTGTAGGCCACTTCTTCTGCGGCGCGGGTGGCCCGATTCGACTCAACCGACAGGAGTACCGTGTCAGCGTCGGCGGCGGGACCGGTTCGATGAATCTCACCGTCGGTATAGCGAAAGATGAGGGCGGGCAGTTCCAGCCTCGACAACACCCGGTCTATCACCGAAGAAAACACCTCGCCCGCGTCCACCGGGTCGGTAGCCCCGAGCACCACTAGGTCATAGCCGAGGACGGACTCTCTGAGGATCGTCTCAGCCGGATCCGAGCCGTGGCGGCGGAGCACACGGTGGTGCTCAGACCCGAGGGCACGTACCACTTCCGACGGACCGACATCCTCTACCCACTCATCCTCAAACCATCTTCGCAACCAGCTTCCGGTACGGCCCTTGATCTCAAGTACCGTCACTTCTGCTTGCGGGAAGAGGATTTTCAGCTGTCGAGCTGCGAACACGCTGCTGGCGCTACCTCTGGTCGGGAACAGGATCCTCTTCGATCCCAAGATCTGTGCCTGGGATCGGATTGCCTCCGACTCGAGTCGGGTGCGTTCCTCGTCCGCTGCCTGCATCCCCCGCACCGCCAGCTTGAGCAGGACCGGAGCGACCAGCGAGGTGACGATGGCCGCCAGCACGATAACCGTGTATCCAGTGTCGCTTAAGACCCCGAGGCTGAGCCCGACCAGCGCTACCACGATCCCCATCGCTCCCAGAGCCGAAAGCCCGGCACCTAGAGCCAGGCTCTCCTTGAGACCGAGCCCGGAGCGCCGACCGGCTACCACGGTGCCCCCGACTTTGGCGGTCACCGCGAGAACAATCAGCAGGATGGTCCAGAAGATCGCACTGGGGGTGGCCAGTAGGGATATATCAACCCGAAGTCCGCTGAAAGCGAAGAAAATAGGCGCAAAGAAGGCGTCCGTGACTATCTCAAGGGTGTGACGGACCCCCGCCATCCCGTAGCGCAAGGTCGCCAGAAGTATCCCGACGATGAATGCCCCCAAGATCGCTTCAAGGCCCAGCAACTGGGTGATGGCACCTCCGATCAAGGCAGCCACCAGGCTCACCGTCAGACCGGCGGTTACGTTACGTCCTTGTCTGAGCGCAAGGCGCATCGCCTGGTTCATGACCCATCGACCGACTGTGGTAGCGAGCCCCACGAACACCACCAGCCCTCCCAACGAGACAAGCAGGTCGGAGGGTCGGAATCCCTCCCGCGCCAGTCCGGACAGCGCCGCCAGGATCAACCAGCCGATGGAGTCCATAGTCATGCTCACCGCCAGGGTCACCTGACCAAAGTTGCGCCGCAGCATCCCCAAGTCCGAGAGGATCTTGGCGACCACCGGCAACGCGGCTACCGACAGAGCTAGCGCCATGAAGGCGGCATACAGGCCCTTTCCGGCATCGCCGACGAAGTCGGAAGGGGTGAGGAGAGCGACCAGTCCCACGACGAACAGGGGGGCTGCCAGCGCTCCGGCCGAGACGTTGAGGGCGGCCTTGCGGAGCCTGATGATGATCCCCAGGTCAGTCTCATAGCCGATCACCACCAGCAACATGACTACCGCCAGCCAGGCCAGCCCGTGCATGGCGGACCCGACGGTGGGATCGGAATAGAGCCACTGGAAGATGTCCGGGAACAACCTGCCCAGGACGCTGGGGCCGATCAACACCCCAGCCAGAATCTGGCCCACTACGGGCGGCTGGCGAAGTTGGTTGGCGATCCCGCCCACCAGCCGAGCCATCCCGACCAGCAGCGCCAGCTGGGTGAGGAATACCAACACCTGGTGTTCGGTGAGAAGGGCAAACCCTCCCGAATCAGCTGCCGCGATCACCATCACCGTAACGATAATGCCCCGATATTCGTGAGCCGTTCAAGCAGTCGTCGGGCCTAACCCCGCCGCTTGCCTGCACCCCGGGCGCGATGGTACAAGTCCACGAAGTCGCCGACCGGGTAGCGAGCCACCGCGTCGCCGATCACCGCTAGAGGAAGGTCGTCAAGCCTCCGGAAGCGCACACAACTCTTACCCATATCGAGACGGCAGCCGGTGGCCAGATAGTCCTCCTTGAAACCCGCCCGCGCCTTGGGATCCGCGTAGATACCCGACAGGTATACGGCCATGTGCCTCTTCTGGGAAGCAAGCGCGGCATACATCAGCGGCTTCCCGTTGTAGGTGTCCGGACAAACCTCAAGCGGTACCTCGTAGGAGATCATTCCCCAGCGCATCTCCTCTGTGTAGCCAGGCGGCAAGTGGTCAAGGATCACCGATCGCACCGCGGATATGGCCTCTCTCCGGTCTGGAGAGAGGTCGTCCAGGTAGTCGCTGACCGTGACGGCCTCGGATCTCATGTCGTGTCAGGATAGACCGGTTTCGGCCTGGCGAGACCGAACCTCTGTGGCCCCCTGGGGAGGATTCAGAGGGGGAAGAAGACCGGTACCAGCACGACCAGGATGGCTAGGACCACGACGGTGAGCGGGGTCCCGACCCGGGCGTAGTCCAGGGCGCGGTAGCCACCTGCACCCATCACCAGTAGGTTGGCCTTGTGGCTGAACGGGGTCATGAAAGCTACCGACGCTGCCAAGCTCACCCCCATCATCGCCGCGTAGGGGTTCATCCCCAGTTGGGCGGCGGTCTCCAAAGCAACGGGGGCCAACAGCACCACCGAAGGGGCACCGTCGAGTGCTTGGCTGAGCAGGCTGGCCAGGACCACAAGGGCGATCAGGATGGCGTAGTTCCCGAGGGGGCCCACCACCTCTCGCACGGTGTCCACCAGCAGGAGGGCTGCGCCGGTGCTCTCCATCGCCAGTCCCACCGGAAGCACGGCGGCCACCAGAAAAATGGTGCGCCACTCGATGGCCCGATAGGCCTCCTCCATGGTCACCGTGCCGAACAACAAGGCGAGGCTGGCCGCGGTGAACGCCGCCACATGAATGGGTTGAAGACCGAGCACGACCATAGCCACCATCAGACCCAGTGCCCCTAAGGCGATGGGGGCCTTGGTCGGGCGTCGAGGTTGGAGGCCGGCCGTTGAGAGCACGACGAAGTTAGGGTCGGCCCCAAGGAGCCTGATCCGATCCCAAGGTCCCTGCACCAAGAGGGCGTCCCCGAACCGGAGGGTCAGATCGGCTAGATCCTCATAGATGGATCGCCCATCCCTCCAAACCGCCAACAGCTGGAGGCCGTATCGCTCCCGAAACCGCATCTGGCGCGGGGTCCGACCTTGAAGCACGGACCGAGGTGCCAAGGACACCTCGGTAATGCCAAGATTCTCCGAGTCGAGCTCATTCTCGCCCACGCGGGCATCCAACTCAAGGTCGCCGAGCAGCACCAGCTTCTCGACCCGAGCCGGTTCGCACGCCACAAGGAGACCGTCATCCGCTTCGATCACTTCCTCGGGTTGGATATCGAGAAGCGTCGACTGGCCGCGAATGATGCCCCCCACGGTTACGCCCGCCAACTCACTCAACCGGCTTGATCCGACGGTCTGCCCCGCCAACGTCGAACCTCTCGGCACCCGCAGAACAGAAAGGTGTCCCTCGAAGGATTCCATAGCGGCCAGCCCGAAACTCTCCACCTGTAGCCCGGCCTCTTCATGCAGCCGATGGAGACGAGCGCGAGACCCGATGGCGACCACATGATCACCCGCCTGGAGCGGGAAGGTAGCCAGTCGGTCCCAGCGATGATCGCCTCGGCGCTCCACTCCCACGATCACGGCTCCATAGTGGTCTCTGAATCGGGCCTCACGGGGCGTCCGGCCAACCAGGTCGGATAAGGGAAGGATCTCGAAACGGATTGCGGTCGACCCGCGTACCGGCCTCGGCATCTGACGGGTGGAGGTAGGTTCAAGGTTGATCTTGCCCACCGCCAGAAGATGATCCAGGTCAGAAAGCGTTCCCTCAACCAGAAGGACATCACCGCTGCGTAGCCGGGTGTCCGCCGTGGGGGCGAATCGCTTGGTACCGCGCATGATCGACACCACGGTGATGTGGAGGGTGTCGGACAGGTTCGCCTCCATCAGGGTGAGGCGGTCGAGCGGTGAGGACTCGGGGATACGTATCGTGAACAATCGATCCTCGAGGCGGTAGATGTGGGTGAGCGCGCTCACCTCCGACTCGGCGTGGCCCACCTGTCGGGTCGGTAGCAACCGGCGACCGAGGGTGATCATGAACAGGACCCCCACCAGCAGAAGGGTCAACCCGATCGGGGTGGAGTCAAATAGACCGAAGGGGGCCATGCCACGTTCGGCGATGATCGCGGCCGCCACAATATTGGGCGGGGTACCGACCATGGTGGTGGTCCCGCCCAGAATCGAGCCGAACGCCAAAGGCATCATCAGCCGGGAGGGGGACAGCCCCGAGCGACGCGCGATACCCGCTACTGCTGGCATGAGGACCGCAGTAGCCGCGATGTTGTTCATAAATCCGGAGAGGATCCCGGAGACCAACATCAGAACGGCGATCAGCGGAACCTCCCGATTCCCGACCAGACCATGCACTCGGGCGGCGACCAAATCGGCCACGCCCGTGTACAACAGCGCGGCGCTGATCACAAAAATGCCGAGCATGGTGATCACCGCCGGGGAGGCAAAGCCGCTGAACGCCTCAGTCGGATCTACATAGCCCGCCAGGATCAGGGCAACGAGCCCGAGAAAGGCCGTCAGATCTACCGGAAGCTTGGCGGTCAGAAACAGGTAGGCCATGACCGCCAGCAGCAACCAGAGCGCGGCGATCTGCCAGGTCATAGGCGAGATCCCGGGTCCCAGCGGGCCGGGACAACCGGCCTAGGCCGATGGCGTTGAATCCTCCCGTACCCGGTGTTGTCGGCCCTCCGTCCCAAGGGTGCGATCAGAAGGACCAGAGGCGAGGGATGAAGATCACCGACAACCCCCAGAAGATAAGGCTGAGGGGTACACCGGTGCGCAGGAAGTCCGTGTACTTGTAACCACCGGCGTTGTAGATCATCGTGTTGGTCTGGTACCCGACCGGCGTCGAGAAGCCGGTCGAGGCCGCGAACGTGATCGCCATCAAGAAGGGACGAGGGTCAACACCTATCTGCTCCGCGGTGGAGATGGCTATCGGGGCGAGGAGCACTGCGGCCGCGGCGTTGCTCATGGTGTCGGTCATCACCGAGGTCATGAGGTAGATGACCGCCAGCACCGCTACCGGACCTAAGTCGCCGACCACCCCCACGGCCCGCTCGGCGAGGAACCCGGCTGCGCCACTGGTCTGCATGGCAATACCGAGGGGCAAAATCCCGGCGAGGAGGAAGATGACCTGCCAATTAATGGCGTCATAAGCCTCCTCAAGTCGCAGCACGCGGGTTAACAACATGGCTAGGCAGCCGAGCAGTGCCGAAACGAGAATCGGGAAGACATCGAAGGCAGCCAACCCCACGACAGCCACAAGGATGCCGATAACTAGGGGGGCCCGATGTCGCAATGCCGCTCCCGGAACCTCGTCAAGCACTATGAAGTCCCGGTTGCTTCGCAGAGATCGAATCTCCGCCTCGTGGGCCTGGATCAGGATCACATCGCCCAGGCTGAGAACCACGGAGCTGAGTTGGTCGTGAATCGTCTCACCCCGGCGTTGCATCGCCAAGACCAGCGCTTTGTAGCGGTTCCGAAAGTCGAGTTCCTTGAGGGTATGGCCGATCAGGTGCGAACCGGGAGCGACCAGAGCCTGAACTAGGCGCAGGTCCTCGGTCTGCAGCGTCTCATCCCGTAGCTCAAAGTCGACGTTGAGTTCCAGGCCCATGGAATCGCGCAGAAGTATCAACTCGTCGATTTCGCCGCGCACGAGCAGCACATGATCCGGCTCGAGTACCTGCCGGAGCGGTGCCCACCCCGCATCCCCTATATGGAGAACGCGTAGCACCGTGACGTCATGTTCCTCGCCGAGGCGGCTGTCGAGCACGGTTTGGCCGACCAAGGGTGAGTTTCTCCGCACCCGCATCTCGGTGACGTACTCCCCCAAGTCGTAAGTGCTGGCAAGTTCGTTCACTTGGCGATCGGGAAGCAGCCAACGCCCGAAGGCCAGGAAGAAGCTGGCCCCGGCCACGAAGAGGATCAAGCCCATGCGGCTGAACTCGAACATGCTGAAGGACCCGTATCCCGCCTGCTCCGAAATAGCGCTAACCAGCAGGTTGGTTGAGGTGCCGATCAGAGTGCAGACGCCTCCGAACTGCGAGGCGTAGGAGAGCGGGATGAGGAGCTTGGAGGCGGAAATCCGGCGCCGGTTGGCGAGGATTGTGACCAGAGGAATGAACACTGCCACCGCCGCGGTGTTGTTGATAAACGCCGACATAACCGTGATGGTGCCCATCACCACCACCAGCGCGGTGTAATGGTCTTTGCCGAAACGCACCATGACCCGCCCCACCGCAGCCGTGGCACCGGTCTTCTGAAGGCCAGCACTCAATATGAACATCGCTGCCACGGTGAGCGTCGCCGGGTTGCTGAACCCGGAGAACCCCTCTTGCGGTGTGACTAGGCCCAGACCGAGGAGGGCACCCAAGGCGAGCAGGGCCACCATGTCGAGCGGATACTTCTCGGAAACGAACAGAACGACCGTTCCGATGAGAATGGCCAGTACCAGAATCGCATCCAGCGACATACGCAGCTACCTGCTACACGGGCAGACGGACGAAAGTGGGATCATCGCTCTTCCTTGACAGCCTTCTACCCCACACGGCGTCAGGCCGCTCGGGCGTTCGGAATCGGACCATCGCTACCCTATCACGAGCCGATGGACACCGGACGAGTTCGCCCGCGGTCCGTATCGGGTTGAGCCATGGCGAGGACACAATTGCTCGATGACCGTCATCCCACCCTCCGGATAGGGTTACTGGCCGTCTATTTCGGGCTGTTCGATGCGGCCATGCCCCCCGAGTTCCGGCAGGAGCGTGAGGCCTTCGCCGAGGCAATGCGGATTCGGCTCGAACAGTTCGGATCAGTCGTATATCCGGGCGTTGTAGACGACGACGAAGCGGGACAAAGGGCAGGCGAACTGTTCGCTCGGTCCGGTGTCGATGTCATAGTCTTCGCACCTACCATGGCCGCCCCGCCCAGCTACGGATGGGAGGCCGTTCGGGATCTCCCCCGCGTGCCGCTGGTGGCGGTCGGGGCACAGGAACTGATCAATGTCCCGGACGACTACGACACCGAGGAGGCCACTCGGAGGAGCCTCACGGTGGGGCTGGTCATGTTCACCAATGTCCTGGTCCGAAAGGGTCGACGGTTCACCACCCTGGTCTCGTCGCTGGTCGGCGAGGATCTCGACGCCGCGCTCGGTGAGGTGTTGCGGTCCGCGGATGCAGCCGCCACGGTCGCTAGGTCCCGGCTCCTAGCCATCGGCAAACCTATCCCGGGTTACATGGACATAGAGGTCACCGGAGAGCAGCTGACCAGTTTGGGAGTTGAGGTCGTCAACGTTGACTCGCCGGAAATCGCGACGGCCTTCGAGGCGGTGGGGGACGGGGCGGTGGCAGGCCTCATGGACGAGTTGAGGGACCGTTTCGATGCCGACCGGGTTGACGATCAGGTCCTCGCCAGGTCTGCTCGTCTCGCTCTGGCCATGAAGGAGCTTTGCCGTCGGACCAAGGCCAACGCCGGGGCGGTCAACTGCCACGGCGACGCATTGCGCTGGAATCCGGGGGTGGGGGTGACGGCCTGCCTGGGGGTGACTCTATGCACAGAGGTCGGGATGCCCTTCGCCTGTACTGGAGATATTCCCACCGCGATCGCGTTGATCATCGGGAAGCGCCTGGCTGGGTCGGCTCTCTATTGCGAGCTGTACCAGGTCGATCTCACAGAGAATTGGATTCTGGTGGCCAACGGCGGAGAGGGCGATCCGACGATCCGGCCAACACCGTCCGAGGTGACCCTGCTGCCCGAGGATCACTACCTGGGTCATCACGGACCGGGGACCGCCGCCGCGTTCGAGATCACAAGGGGGCCAGCCACGCTAATCAGCCTCAGCCCGGTCGATGACGGCAACGGATGGATCCTGGTCGGGGCCGAGGGCCAGATCCTGGACTCCAAACACCACGCTATGGAGGGACCTAACGGGATGTTCCGCTTCGGGTCCGGGGAGACCGCCACGGCCTACGCCCGATGGTGCGAGGCGGGTGCCACCCACCATGCTGCGCTGCTTCCCGGACACCATGGTCGAGCGCTGCGCCGCACCGCCGAAATGCTCAGAATGGCATATGTGGTCGTCTAGCTCCCGCTCCGAGAGGCCACCCGAACCGGGCGTTTCTTTGCGGACGGACAATTCGCTAGGAAGCAATCGTGTGCTTCGATCATGATTCCAAACCTCCTATAGAGGTTGGGCCGCGCGCTGCTCAGGGAATCGAGCTGGTACTAACCGCCCGCGACGGTAACCGATTTTCCGCCTTCGAGGCTGCCGGGACACCTCCCTCCCGAGCGGGGGTGGTGATACTTCCCGACGTTCGGGGGCTCTTCGGTTTCTACAAGAACCTGGCTTTGCTCTTCGCCCATGCGGGCCACGACGCGGTAGCCATCGACTACTTCGGTCGGACTGCCGGGCTGGGCACACGGCCCGCCGAATGGGACTTCTGGCCTCATGTGTATGAGACGTCGTTCGCGACCGTGCGCGACGATGTGGCTGCCGCCGTGTCCCACCTGCGGACGAACGGTCCGAGCCGGCCCGTCTTCACCGTGGGCTTCTGCTTCGGGGGCTCCGCTTCGTGGCATCAGGCGGCCAACGGGCTTTCCCTCAGCGGTGCCGTGGGCTTCTATGGTCAGCCACGACGTGCTGAGGAGAACGTAGGTGCTATTGACCGGGTAGCCGGGATGTCCTGTCCGGTCCTGGCGCTCATGGGTGGGAACGATCCGGGTATACCGATGGAGGAGGTGCGCATGCTGGAAGCGGCCTTCGTCGAGGCATCTGTCCCACATGAAGTCATCGTGTATGAGGATGCCCCCCACTCCTTCTTCGACCGGAAGTATGCGGATTACGCGTCCGAATCTGCGGATGCCTGGGAAAGGGTTCTGCACTTCATCGCGGCGAACATAGACCCCGGAAGGCAGGTGGGAGCTTGACTCAAGCAATCGAGACGTCGGGACTAACCAAGTTCTACGGTGAGGCCACCGGAATAATCGACCTAGACCTAGTGGTGGAGACCGGCGAGGTGTTCGGTTTCATCGGTCCCAACGGCGCGGGTAAGACCACAACCATCCGTCTGCTCCTCAACTTCCTCCATCCGACTAGGGGTTCGGGGACCGTGTTGGGCATGGAAATGACAGCCCACTCAGCGGCGATCCGTAGGCGCATCGGGTACCTTCCGGGAGACTTGGCCCTCTACCCGTCGATGACCGCCCGGGAGTTCCTCCTCTATTTCAGCCAGCTTCGGGGTGTCGACACCGCCGCGGCCACGACCCGGATGGCCGAGCGCTTCGAGCTGGATCTGGACCGTCGTATCAAGGAGTACTCGACGGGTAACCGTCAGAAGGTGGGGCTGGTGAACGCGTTCATGCACGAGCCAGAGCTGCTGATCCTCGACGAGCCCACCGGCGGACTCGACCCCCTAATGCAACAGGAGTTCGCCACCCTGCTTGGTGAAGTGCGGGCCGAGGGCCGCACCGTGTTCCTGTCCTCGCATTACCTCCCCGAGGTAGAACGGATCGCCGACCGGGTGGGGATCGTCCGCCAGGGTCGCCTGATAGCGGTGGACACCCTGGGCGGGTTCCGCACCAGGATCCAGTCCAAATTGTCGATCGAGTTCGCCGGGTCCGTGGATGCGTCCGGCTTTGACAATCTCCGGGGGGTCACCTCGGTGGAGGCCCACGACGGTGGCAGGCTCCTGCGGCTAAGCGTCTCCGGTCCACAGGACGCGGTGATCAGAGCAGCGGCCGACGCTGGGGCGATCGCCATCCGCGCCGACGAAGCGGACCTCGACGATGTCTTCCTTTCCTACTACGGGTCAGACGGCTCGGAGTCTGGCCCGGGAGGCCCGGCGGTCGAAGCACCTTGACCACCGTGATCCTGGCCAAGAGTCTCCGGGATCGACGTCGGGCGCTGATCGGTAACAGCCTCGGACTGGTGGCCTTGGTCCTCTGGCTGGGAGCGTTGTTCCCTATCCTGGCTGACAACCAAGGTTTCACCGACATTATTGAGCGGGTCCCTCCGGAGATGATGGCCGCCTTCGGAACCGACCTGGCCACCTTCCTCACGGCAGCGGGGTTTCTGTCGGCCGAGTTCTTCGCGCTCTTCGCGCCCCTTCTGATCCTCATCTTCGTGATCAGCGCGACGGTCGCCGAAGCCGCTGCCGAAGAACGGGACGGTCTGATGGACATGCTGCTGTCCAATCCGGTGTCCCGACGCCAGGTCTTGCTCGAAAAGGCGGGCGGCGTGGCGACCGCGTCGCTCCTGATGGTGGCCGTGATCACCGCAGCCCTCCTGGGTGCCAACCCAATCTTCGGACTGGACCTAGCCGTGGTGGGGGTGGTAGCGGCCGGGCTATCGCTCTGGCTCCTGGGAACAACCTTCGGAGCGGCAGCCTTGCTGGCAGGGGCTGTGACGGGCCGGTCGGCCACCGCGGGCGGGATGGCCGGGCTTCTCGCGCTCCTGTCTTGGTTCGTCACTAGCTTCTCGGGCCTGTTTCCCTGGCTGGAGAGGGCAGGAGCGATGAGCCCCTTCACCTGGTACCGGGAACCCAACCCGCTTATCGAAGGATTCGGCACCGGCCACCTCTGGCTGTTGATATCAACCCTGGCCCTCACCGCCTTGGCTCTGGTCGCGTTTGATCGCCGGGACATCGCCACCGTGCGGTACGTCTTGCCCAACATCAAGGTGCGGGGGAGAACCCGGTCCAAGGCCCGACGACCCCGCGCGGCCTGGCTGCTCACCGATCCGTTGCGCAAGGTGATCTGGGATCGCCGTCGGTCGGTCTGGGTGTGGGGAGGAGGTCTCGGCCTGTTGTCCCTGGCCATGTTCTCGGCCTGGCCAGCCCTCGCCGAGGACGCCGACGCGCTGTCCGCGCTGATCACCTCCATGCCCCGAGAGGTGTTCGTCATGTTCGGCTTGACCAACCCCGAGGCGATCGTCACCCCGGCCGGGTTCGTTTCATCTCGGAGCTATCAATCGATCGGCCCCCTCGTGGTTATCTTCTTCTGCGTTCGAGGGGTATCGATGGCGCTGATCCGTGAAGAGGATGTCGGTGTGCTCGACCTAGTGCTGGCCCAGCCGTCAGCCCGAAGTCGAATCGTCACCTCCAAGCTGGCGGCGATCGCACTGTCGGCCGGGCTGGTGGTGCTGATCCCGACTGTGGTGGCTGGGGCGGCTGACCGTTGGTGGGAGACCGGACTCGGAATCGGATCGATCCTGGCCGCCAGCGCCGGTCTCTACCTGTTGGGTCTTTTCTTCGCTGGCTTGGCACTCCTGCTGTGGGCGATGAAGGGCCCTTCTCTGCCCGCCGTCCGGATCGCTGGTATCGCAGCTCTGGCAACGTTCCTGATGAACGGCTTAGGTGCCTTGGCGGATGGCCTCCGACCGATCCGCTTGCTCTCGCCCTTCTACTGGTACTTCGGTGACGACCCACCGCTCGCCAAGGGGTTCGAGGCGTCCTACCTCTTGTTGCTGGCCGGGACGGTGGCCATGGCGTGGCTAGCCGTAGCCCACTTCCAGCGGCGGGACATCGGGGTCTGAACGCCGCCGCCGAGCTCTACGGGTAATGGTCGGGGAGATCGTTCTCGTAGAGAACCGCATCCCCGGTGCCCAGCCGGTCCCGAACCCAGGCCACCGCTTCGTCGCGGCTAGACACCAGAACAACCTTCGCTGATCCCGACCGACCACCCTCGACAAGAGCCTTTCGGTTGGTCCTTCCTACCACCACCAGAAACTCGGCCTGGCTGGCCGCGGCCGCGGCGAAGTCTCTATTCGCCTCGGCTTGCAGCGGACCCAGCTCCACCATCCCCGGTGTCACCACCGCCCGGATAGAGTCCCCGTCGCCTGAAGCTGCCAAGACCTCCAAGGCACGAGCCGCGCCCGCGGGGTTGGAATTGAAGGTGTCATCGATGATCATGGTCCCTGAGGTTGAACGTCCCACGGTTTGGCGATGCTCAGACGGGGTGAGGCGAAGGGCTCGTTCAGCGACCGTCTCGGGAGGGACACCAAGCTCGAGCGCGACCGCCACGGCACAGGCCAAGTTGGGGGCGAAGGGACCGGTAGGAATCCGGACCCCCAGGTCATGGCCGTGAACAAGAATCGCCAGGCCATCCCCGTTGCGGCTGACCCGCACATCAGTCGCGGCATCCGAAGAACCACACCTCCAAACCTTGAGGCTTCCCAGGTTGTCGGCCAATTGGGCCAGCAAAGGGTGGTCGACGTTGACGATGGCCACTTCGGCGGTCTCGAGAATCTCGGCTTTCGCCCTCAGAGTCCGCTCCACCGACTTGAATCTCTGCAGGTGGACCGGTCCGATCGCGGTCAGTACGGACACCCGGGGCGGTAACCAAGAACAGATCTCGGCGATCTCGCCGGGTTGGTAGGTCCCCATCTCGGCCAGAAAGATCTGGGTTCCTTCGACTAGGTTCTCGTTGATCGCCCGGGCCAAGCCGAGGCGATTGTTGAAGCTGGCCGGGCTGGCCACCACTGCCAGCGAACCATTCATCAGGTCCCGTGCGTACCACTTGGTGCTGGTCTTGCCGTAGCTCCCGGTGATCCCCACCACCACCGGACCGACCCCTTTGAGGACATCCACGGCTTGCAGCACGAACCGCTGCGACAGCCAGCGCTCGAGTGGAACCGCCAAGCCGAGGGCCAGGTCGGGCACGGCATACCAGCAAACCACCATCGAGAGGGTCAGTGCCGCCGCCCAGCCGCCTCCAAGAATCGTGGTAGCCAGCCACGCCAGCAGGGCCGAAGCGGCGAGTAGAAGCACCGCTATCAGCCCGGCGGTCCGCTTGAGACGGGCTGTCCAATGCAGGGTAGAGGTCCGCCCCCGCAGACCGAGACCGAGCGGGAACACCGCTATCGACGCGCATCCCAACAGGGGCCAAGCCGAGTCGGGGTAGAGGGCGAAGCCGATTACCCCGGCAACGACGAGTGCTCCCTCGACCGCATTGAGCGGATGGCAGGTGATCCACAACCGGCGCAGGAAGGCGACAGATCCCGGCAGGTAGTGCTCGCGCTGGGCAACCCGCAACCACCTAACGGCGGAGAGCCCTACGCACCCCAAAGCTATCGCGGGCATCACCCATTCGGTCACAACAGGGCCTCAACAGCCAGCCGTATTCTCGGCACTACCTCTGCCGATAGGCCATGTCCGCCCCCCTCCACGACTTCCAGGCTGGAGCCAGGAATCAGGGAGGCGGCTCGCTCAGCTACCTCCACAGGAACCTCCCGGTCGGCTCCGCCCCATACCATCCGCACCGGGCAGCCCAGGCGGGGAAGGTAATCCTCGTAAGTCTCGTTCACTACCTTCACGAGAGTGTCTCGCATGACGCCTCGGGCCGCCCGATAGTCCGCGGACCCTCGCCGGCGCTTTTGCCGCTCGAGGTAGTTGTCGCTTAGTAAGCCAGCTCGATTGGCCCACCGGACCATCCGATAGCCCACGGAGGGGCCTGCGGGCCGCCGATCCCGTCTATGGACGAGAGGAACCCCGACGAGGACTAACCCGGCGACCAGCGAAGGTCGGGTAGCAGCGGTCACCACCGCCACCCGACCCCCGAACGAGTGACCCAACAGGATCTGCGGGCAGCTGAAGTCCTCCAGACATCGTCCGAGGATGTCCGCGTAGTCGGCCGCCCCGCCCGGCTTCGACAGGGGAGGAGCGGCACCGAACCCGGGAAGATCAACCGCAAACCCGTCCAAACTGTCCATTAGCTCGTGGAAATCGTGGCGATCGCGGCCCCAACCATGAAGCGCTACCACCCGGGGCGGTGCGGTCCCATATCGCTCGCCGAACATGAGGCCGTCGGCGAGGGCGGTCAGTGTCATCGAAGTCGGCTCCCCGGTTCGGATCCGGCCTTGCTTGCACATGCCGGTTCGGGGAGAAAGGATACCGGCCACGGACCCGCCAATCCGACCCTTGCCGAAAGACCGCCGTAACCTGATACAAGATCACTTAGATTTTCTGGGCATATACTCCGCGTCTTCGTGGTTGGAATATACGAGAAGAAATAATCCTCCTATACGAAGGCAGGGAATCGGTCCATGGATCTGCAACGATTTACGCGCAAGTCACAGCAAGCCTTAGCGTGTGCCCGCGCCGACGCGGAAGAGCACCATCACCAGGCGGTTGAGCCTGCCCATCTCCTGATCGCCCTGCTCGGTCAGCCGGATACCCTCACCCTTCCCCTACTGGCTCGGTTAGGGGTTGTTCCGGCCTCTTTGATGCAGCAGGCGCATGATCTCCTCAACTCTCTTCCGCGGGTCTACGGAGGAACCGCTACGGAGTTATCCCGGGGATGCGTCCAGGTCTTGGAGGGTGCGATGACCCAGATGCAGAGGGTCGGAGACAGCTACACATCTGTGGAGCACATCCTCGCCGCCCTTTCTGAGTCGTCAGGTCGGATCGGACGACTGCTTCGGGACTCGGGGGTCACCGCCCAAACTATCGCTAATGCGCTCTTGGAGCTACGAGGTTCCCGACAAGTCACCACAGACACACCGGAAGCGACCATGGACGCCTTGGGGCAATTCGGGCGGGATCTGGTCGGCGAAGCGGCTGATGGCAAGCTCGACCCGGTCATCGGGCGGGACGAAGAGATCCGGCGGGTCATCCAGGTGCTCAGTCGCCGCACGAAGAACAATCCGGTGCTGATTGGCGAACCGGGCGTGGGCAAGACCGCCATCGTAGAAGGGCTTGCCCAGCGCATCCTCGACGGCGACGTTCCCGAGGGCCTCAAGGACAAGCGCCTAGTCGCTCTCGACCTAGGCGCGATGGTGGCCGGTGCCAAGTATCGGGGCGAATTCGAGGAGCGACTCAAGGCCACACTCGACGAGATCCGACAAGCCGAGGGAAGGATCCTCACCTTCATCGACGAAATGCACACCCTGGTCGGGGCGGGTGCCGCCGACGGATCTCTGGATGCATCAAATATGTTGAAGCCACTGCTCGCCCGGGGAGAGCTCCGTATGATCGGCGCTACCACACTCGACGAGTATCGCCAGCATGTGGAGAAGGACGCCGCGCTGGAGCGTCGTTTCCAGCCGGTACTGATCGAACCGCCCAGTGTCCATGAGACGGTAGGCATCCTCCGCGGTTTGAAGGAACGCTATGAGGTTCACCACGGCGTTCGGATCACCGACACCGCCCTCGTCGCCGCCGCCACCCTGTCGGACCGCTACATCACGTCGCGGCACCTCCCTGACAAGGCCATCGACCTGATGGACGAAGCCGCGTCGAGATTACGCATCGAGATCGATTCGATGCCGGAAGAGATTGATGTCCTCGCCCGACGGCTTCGCCAACTGGAGATCGAAACCAACGCCCTGCGCAAAGAGCCTGACGATGCTTCGAGAGCACGCTTGGAGGCGGTCGGGAAGGAAATCGCCGAGGTCACGGAAGAGCTGGACCGGCTCACCGCCCACTGGCAACGCGAAAAGGACCAGATCGAGGCCATCAGGACTATCAAGCAGCAGATCGAGGACGCCCGTACGGAGTCAGATCAAGCTACCCGGGTAGGCGACCTTCAACGCGCTGCCGAACTCCAATACGGCGAGCTTCCCCGGCTCGCTCGCGAGTTGGCCAACAAGGAGGCGACGCTCGCCGAGCTGTCCCAGGAGATGTCGATGCTGAGCGAGGAAGTGACCGACGAGGATGTGGCGGAAGTGGTCAGCCGATGGACACGCATCCCCTTAGCTCGCTTGATGGAGAGCGAGATGGCTCGATTGGTCCACCTAGAGGACCGTCTGCATGAGCGGGTGGTCGGCCAGGAGCGGGGGGTCTCGGCGGTGGCGGGCGCGGTCCGCCGCAGCCGCTCCGGGTTGGCCGACCCCAACCGGCCCATCGGTTCCTTCCTCTTCCTCGGACCATCCGGGGTGGGCAAGACGGAACTGGCCAAGACCTTGGCCGAGTTCATGTTCGACGACGAACGGGCCATGGTACGAATCGACATGTCCGAGTACATGGAGAGGCACTCGGTGAGCCGACTGTTGGGGGCACCACCCGGCTACGTAGGGTACGACGAGGGGGGACAGCTAACCGAAGCGGTACGTCGACGGCCCTACTCGATAGTGCTGCTCGACGAGGTAGAGAAGGCGCATGCCGAGGTCTTCGGCGCTCTCCTGCAAGTATTGGACGACGGCCGTCTGACCGACGGCCACGGCCGAACGGTCGACTTCACCAACACGGTGATGATCATGACCTCCAACCTGGGGTCGGAGTTGATCACGCCCGACCTGCCGCAAACGACAACCGACCGCCGGGTGATGGAGCGAGTGCGGGGCCACTTCCGGCCCGAGTTCCTGAACAGGATCGACGAGATCGTGGTGTTCGGTCGGCTATCGCCAAGCGACTTGATCCGAATCGTTGAGCTGCAACTCGCCAAGATCGCCCAACGCGTCGAGGAGCGAGGCCTCAAGATCGAGCTCTCGGACGAAGTCGTTTCCTGGTTAGCTAACGAAGGCTACGATCCGGCTTACGGCGCTCGTCCTATTAAGCGGCTGCTCCAGTCCACCGTGGTGGATCCACTCGCCCTCGGACTCCTGGAGGGAAGGTTCCGCGACGGCGATCGGGTCTTGGCGCAACACGATTCGGATGGGGTGACCCTAACGGTGAAGTGAGGAGGGTCCTTCGCAGCGCAGAGGCAGGCCAAGTTCGGTACGGCTGGGGATCAAGCAGGTCTCGGCGATCATCGCGCTGGGTCTTATGCTCGTCTCCTGCACCGCCGGAGGGGATGTCGATGATGACGCAGTCAGTGATCTGGAATACCTCACCTGGGAGGTGTGTCGGCAGGTTCGGTCGGAAGGTATGACCGCCGATCGGGTAAGCGGAATCCTCGTAGATGCCCTCCGCCACGGAGAGGTAATGGAGCGGATCGAAGCCGACTGCGGTGAGGAGATAGCGGCCTTCTTTGCAGGCTAGGGGCCTGGGGCTGACCGGTCTGGGGCCACAAGCCAGCCCTTGTCAGGGTACGTTGGGAAGAGGATGGTGTTCTCCTAGAGTTCGGGGTCGAATGGGAGACACAGAGACCGGGTATCGGATTGAAGAGCTGGCCGCCCTGTCCGATGTCGGGGTGGACGAGATTCGTCGTTGCGAAGAGGCCGGGCTACTCGGGCGCGCCGGGAGGTGTAAGGGCTCAGCGCGATACCGCGAGGCCGACGTCATCCGAATGCGCACAGTTAGCGCCCTCACCGCCGAGGGTTACGGTATTGCTCAAGTGCAAAAGGTCTTGGGCGAGCTGAAAGGGGATCAGCCCCAGACTGGCTCTGACCGGGCCTCCGCCGGTCTCACCCGAGACGAGCTGGCGGAAGGCTCGGGGCTACCGGCTCACCTGGTTGATATGGCCGTGGCGGCTCGGCTGATCGAGCCCCAGGGAGGGGGCGCAGAGGATCGTTTTCCGCCCGAAGCGGTCCCCATGCTGGCAGCCGGAATGTCACTGCTGGAGGCAGGGTTTCCGCTCGACAAACTGGCCGCCCTTGCTGCCCGACACGCCACGTCGGTGGAGAACGTGGTGGATGCCGCCATCGACCTCTTCAACCACCATGTCCGCGACAGCCAGCCCACCGAACCGAAACACACCGCCGAGCTCTTCCATACCCTGACGGTCCACATCACCCGTCTGGTAGCACAGCACTTCCACCACACGGTGATGACCAAAGTCAAAGAACGCCTCGAGTCGTCCGAGGACGAGGGGCTGATCACTGCTCTGGGCAGTCTCAAGGAACGGCAGCTGGTAATCCAAACCGAATGGCGATGACGGTCGAGGGTCGTGTTCTCCAGGAGGCGACTCGTGCGGTAGGGCGGGCGGCCATAGCCGGGCATTCGCTGATCCTGACGCTTGCGGTACCGGCAGAGGATGTCGATCCGTTGGCGGTGGCCCTAGCGGGGGGCGCTCCTTTCGCCTACTGGGAGGACGGGAGGACTGGCTTCGCCATGGCCGCCTCGGGCGAGGCGGAGATCATCCGTGTGGAACCGGGTCGGGAACGCTTCAGAGCCGCCACCGGTTCGCTTCATGATCTGGGAGGCCGCCTTCGCCAGATGGCTGCTGGTGGGGCCGAGCGAGAACCGCTACTGATCGGAGGGTTCTCGTTCGGGACTGACAGCACCTGGCCTGGGTTTCCGGCCGGTCGGCTGGCCCTCCCTGAGCTGTCCTTCATCCGGCGCGGGCCCGACCGCCGGGTTTGGCTGGCCGCCGTAAGGGTGAGCCCAGACGATGACCCGGCCAGGGTGGCCGCCGAGCTGCAGGATCGGGTTCAAGCGGCGGTCAGAACAAGCAGCACCCTCGATCCGGTCCGCCTCGAAGCGCCCCAAGCCCCTCCTGAGCCGCTGAGCGAACGCGACGACCCCCGGTTCGCGAGAAACGTCGAGGAAGCAGTCGAGAACATCCGTGGAGGCCTCCTGCGGAAGGTGACGGTTGCTCGCCGCCTCTCCATCGACGGTCGCCCAGCCTTGGGTCCTTTCCTGGCGGCGCTGCGTTACCTGTACCCGATGTGTGCGGTGTTCGCCTTCGGAACTCCCGAGGGCAACGTGTTCTGTGGGGCCACTCCGGAGCTGCTGGCAGGCGTTCGGGGTATGTCGGTGCGGACGATGGCTTTGGCGGGTACGGCAGCGCGAGGGCGATCCACGTCGGAGGACCGCCGTTTGGCCGAGCGCCTCACTTCTAGCTCCAAGAATCGGGAAGAGCACGCCCATGTGAGTTCCGAGATCCATCGACGGCTAGCCCAGGGTGGCTTTGTGGTCGATCCGCTCTCGCCCCTCACGGTGCTCGAGCTCCCGGGCCTCCTTCATCTCGCCACCCCGATCAGCGCTGTGGCCCCGGTCGGGACCGGGGTGCTTGACGTGGTGGGCGCGCTTCATCCCACACCAGCGGTAGGGGGGCTGCCCCATGAGCGAGCCCTTGGGTGGATCGCCTCCCACGAGGACTTCGACCGCGGGTGGTACGCCGGGCCCATCGGCTACTGCGACCTCGCCGGTAACGGCGAGTTTCATGTGGCGCTTCGTTCCTGCCTTTTCAGACCGGACCGGACCGAGTTGTTCGCCGGTGCCGGGATTGTGGCCGGGTCCCGACCGGAACGAGAACTTGACGAGACCAACCTCAAGCTGGACGCCCTGCTTCCTTCCCTGCATGGCATAACCGAACCCAAGTGGCGCACCTACGCCACCGCCAGCGCGATAGCATCCGCAATGGTGGAGGGAGAAGTCGTCGCCGCGATCATCTCTCCCGGTTCTCGATCGACCCCCATGGCAGTCACCATCGCCCGCAACGGGCCCCCGCATCATGTGGTGCTGGATGAACGCTCCGCCGGGTTCGTAGCTCTGGGGCTGGCCAAGGCTTCGGGTAGGCCAGTGGCGTTACTGTGCACCTCCGGGTCGGCGGCGGCCAACTACCTGCCTGCCGTCGCCGAGGCGGACCGGGGAAGGGTCCCTCTGGTGGTCCTCACCGCGGACCGTCCGCCGGGTTTCCTGGATCGGGACGCCCCCCAGACGATCAACCAGGTGGGGCTGTACGCGAACATGGTTCGGGATGCGGCCGACCTGCCGGTCGCCCACCAGTGCCATCCGGACGAGGCGTTCGAAGTTACCCGGCGAGCGGTTGGTGCGACCTATGCGCCCGCCGCTGGCCCGGTCCATATCAACCTCCCGTTCGACAAGCCCCTTGAGCCACCCACCGGTTGGCCCAAACTGCCCGTCAAGCCGAGAGCGCGGTGGTCGTCACCTGAGCAGAAGGCGTCAGACGCTTCGGTGCGGCTATTGGGTCGCTTCTTGGAGGGTGCCGCGCGGGGAGCGATAGTCGTGGGTCCCCGCAACCCGGCGGCCGGGGAGGCGGAGGCGGTGATACGTTTGGCCAGTTCAACCGGGTGGCCCGTGCTGGCCGACGGAATGTCGGGGATACGCCCGTACGAGGACGGCACCGTCTTCACCTGCGGGGACATGGTGGTCAGCCCCGCTTCGGTTGGAGAACACAAGGCTCCAGACGCGATCATTCGAGTGGGGGGCACGCCGACCGGGACTATGACCCAGGAGTGGCTCGAAGGACTGGACTGTCCCCAGCTAATTCTCGACCCGGACCTACGGCGGACTGCGCAAGGTCCCGAGATGGTATTGCGTGACCCGATCGCCTCGCTGTTGTCCCGTTTGTCTCTCGATGGCACTTCGGGAGGAGATTGGTTGGCGGCCTGGGGAAGAGCCGAGGAGGAGGTCAGGCTACGCCGGGCGTGGGAACGCACCCATCATCCCGACACCGAGTTGGCCCTAGCCGCGGAGCTTCTCGATCAGGCCTCCATAGTGTGGGCCGGGTCAAGTATGCCGGTGCGGCATATCAACGCCATGATGGGGCGCGGATGCCAAGCCCGGGTGTACGGGAACCGCGGCGCATGCGGGATCGACGGAGCCATCGCCTCGGCAACCGGTCTCGCTCTCGGCTCGGAGGCCAGAGTGTTCGCCCTCGTCGGTGACCTCACCTTCCTTCACGATGTCGGCTCGTTGGCGGTAGCCCATGCCTTGGGGGTGAAGTTGACGATCGCCGTGCTGGACAACGGTGGCGGGGCGATATTCGAGAGCCTCCCCTTCCTGCGCGACCTCCGCGAGTCCGGCCAGTCGGCGGAGTACGCGGCTTACCGAGAGCTGTTCGTGACCCCCCACCATCAGGACCTAGAGGCCATCGCGTCTGGATTCGGGGTGTCCACCCAACGGGCCGACCCGGCCTCCTTCGGGGCGACCCTGGAGGCAACGCAAGACCACCCCGACACCAACGTGGTGATTGTCGAAACCGACCCTGACAAGATGTTCGCGGCCTACTCCCGCCTGTATCGACCGCTCTGAGGGTTGATGGGGCGGTTCATGCCGTGGCCTAACCGGAGACCGGTTCGTCGCCGCGGTCCGAGTCCATTACGTCATGCATGACGGTCTCGATGGTGGCTTCCGGTACCTCGAAGTGCCCAAGGGCGTGGTTGATCAGGGCATCCACGGCCGCCTCCCTCTCGGCAACCACATGGTCGACGAGACCATCACGCTGCAGCTCGGTGGCGGCGGTGGATTCTTCGGTCCAGGCCAGAAGAACGACATCCGGATTGTGGGCGCGAGCGATGCGGGCGAACTCCTCGACCACCGCGGGAGGGCTGTCGACTGCCAGCACCAGGCGGGCGTATCGGAGACCCACCCGTTCGGCTATCAGCTCACGAGACACGTCGCCTACCAATACGCTGCGGCCCGCTTCTGAGGCGCGCTGTTCGGCACCGGGATCAAGCACCACGATGTTGTAGGGGACAGATGCCCTGTCAAGGGCGTCGAGGATGGTGCCCGCCCGGGGACCGTAGCCGGTCACCACTACATGGTCGCGCGCCGAAGCCATATGCTCACCGAGGGGATCAGCCAGGATTCCCTCGCCTGGCGGCGGGGCTGCGTCGGGCCGGGCGGCCTTCATGAAGAGTGCCAATACTCGATCCGCCAAAGGGACCGCATAGGTGCTCAACGCCATGAGGAGAACCGTCACCGCGATGAAGGCTTCGATCCCTCCGCTGACACCCGCCGGGACTAGGCCGACCGCTTGCCCTTCTCGTTCGAGAACGAAGGAGAATTCGCCGATTTGGGCGACGATGAGCGCCGAGGAGACCACGACGGTTCCAGGCTGACGAAGGACGGCAGCGGCTATTCCCGCCGTCAGCACCTTGACCACAACGACCCCGAAGGCGAGGCCGATGATGAGAAGGGCGTTGCTCAGCAGATACTGCAGGTCCAGCAACATCCCGATAGACACAAAGAAGGTGGCGGAGAAGAGGATCTGCAACGGCATCACCTCCCCCAGCGCGCGAGAGGCGACCCGGCTCTCGCTGACCATCAGCCCAGCCAGGAACGCACCGAGCGAGATCGACACTTCGAGCAGGCTCGACAGGTAGGCGGTGCCGAAGCAGATTCCCAACACCGCCAACAGGAACACCTCGGAAGACTGGTGTTCGGCGATCGATCTCAGCAGCTTGGGGACCACCGTGCGGGCAGCAATCAGCACCGCCACGACGATCCCGAGGGCCTTGCCCACGGCCACCAACGCATCGGCAGGACCGGCCGTGTCACCGCTGAGGAAGGGGACCAGCAGCACCATACCCACGATGGCGAGGTCTTGGAAGATCAGCAGGGAGACCGCCATGTTGCCGGTGGGCGACGTGGTGGCTCGCCTTTGCGCCAGCATCTTGAGGACGATGGCAGTGCTGCTGAGGGAAACGAGCAGTCCGGTGAACACCGCGGGACGCCACTCGACCCCGAAGGCGGCGACGATAGCGGCGACGATGCCCGTGGTGAGCCCGACCTGGACGAAACCGCCGACCAGCACCAGCGATGCAAGTTGGCGAACCCGCTGCAGGCTGAACTCGATTCCCAAGGTGAATAGCAGCAGCACGACACCGATGTCGGCTGACTGGTTGACGAGGTTTATGTCGCCGATCAACCCGATCCCGCCCGGCCCGATCACCGCTCCGGCCACCAGAAACCCCACGATCGGTGCAGCACCCAGCCGTGCCGAGACGAGAGCGATCAGGGTCCCAACCACAATCAGTATCGCCAATTCCGCGAACAAGGGGGGCGCGGAGGCAGCAAGCAGCACAAGTCCAAGATAGCGTCTCGGTCTTCTCTACCGGACCTGAAGGCTTATCTCCACCCCGCCCCGATCGACCGGCCAAATTCCTAGAGTTTGTTAGACAACACTGATCGAGATCTTCGGAGTACCGCTGCACCTGGCTGTCTGCACACCTCTACACTTCTTCAGGTGTTGGACGTCTCCAGGAGCCGAGTATGTCAAGATCTTTGATCCCGATCGGGTCAGTGACACTTCTTCAGATTTCGACGGAGAAACTCATCACTAATGACCCGGCTGGCCGGACATACGACGTGGAATCCCTGGTACAAGTGCCTTCGTTCATGGTGGGGACTTCGGGTGTTATCGCCCAACTGGACGGTGGCTGGGTCCTTAACCGACGCCACGCGGCCCATCCGGCGGCGACAGTCAAGCACGATGACGACCGGGTGCTGAGCATCGGGTTCCGCAGTCACTACGAGCGGATGGGGACCGGAGTCCCTCTAGGCGTAGCAGGCGAGAACATCGTGGTCGAGACGGGCGAGCGGATACATCCCGAAGACGTGGCGGCGGGGTTCGTAATCCGGACGTCCGGCGGCGACTTGGAGTTGGACCCGCCCAAGCCGCTCACCCCGTGCGTTCCGTTCGCCAAGTTCATCATGGGGGATCAGCAGGCCACGGAACGGGAGGTCTCCGAGGTGCTGGATCGGCTTCGAGGCGGAATTCGGGGTTTCGGCATGGGCACGAGCCAGATTGACGGCTATGCGACCGTCCAGGTCGGCGACTTGGTATTCAGGAGAGAAACGGCGTAACCCTCAAGCTGATCAACTGATCGGCTTTTGCCTCTTCCCTCAGGTCTGGGGCCGGCGGCGTCCACCGGAGCATGAACCAGGGCTGACCGGCATCATCGCCACATTGCCGCTACGCTAGTGCGCCGATTAACCTCCAGCACCCGAGCAGACAGGGGTGGGCATGTCCAGGATTTGTATGGTGACCGGCAAGAAGCCGACATTCGGGAAGAAGGTCTCCTTCTCGCACAAGCGGGCCAACCGGCGTTGGACCCCGAATGTTCAGAAGAAGCGGTACTGGGTGCCGTCACAGCGGCGATACGTAACTTTGACGGTCAGCACCAAGGGGATCAAGACCATCGACAAGAGGGGGATCGAGTCAGTGATGGTCGATATGCGGCGGCGCGGGATCAAGGTATAACCCCGACCGCCTGGAATCGGTCGTTCTCCGACCGCACCACTAGGGGAAGGCCGTATATCCTGCTCAGCGATTCCCCGCTGAGAACGTCGTGAATAAGGCCGCTGGTGTCGACGGTTCCTTCGGACAGCATCAGGATTGAGTCGAAGCCGGGGGGGATTTCTTCGACGTGATGGGTGACCAGCACCACAGTAAGGGATCCGACGGCTCCATCGAGGGTGGACAAGGACCCGATCAGGCGTTCCCTCGCCCCTAGGTCCAGCCCTGTGCCCGGCTCATCGAGCAGCAGGAGCTCGGGGCGGGCCATGAGAGCCCTAGCGATGAGCACCCGCTTCTTCTCCCCCTCGGATAGGGTGGCGAACTCTCGATCCGCCAAGTCGCTAACGCCCATCATTTCCATCTGCGCGTGGGCGAAGGACCAGTCGGCGCGGCTGTAGTCATGCCATCTCGAATCGACGAACGCGGCGTGTCGACCGGTGACCACCACCTCCTTGCAGGGAAGGTATCGTCGCACCAGCGAGGCCGGGGCGGGCCCTACGTACCCTATGCGGGGGCGCAGCAGGCGCACATCCGTCCGACCCATCTGTTCACCCAGGATCGCGGCGGTGCCGCGCGACGGAAACTGGTAGGTCGACACGACTTGGAGAAGGGTGGTCTTTCCGGCTCCGTTAGGCCCGAACAAGACCCAACGCCCACCTCGCTCGACTTGCCAATCGATATCCCGCACCAGCCGCTTCCCTGACTTCATGACGGTTACGCCCACTAGACGGATGGCCGGGCTATCGGACAATTTCGCTAATAGCCTTGTTGGGGGTCGTACAGGGGGAAGGGTGGGTCGCCGCGCCGGATCCGTCGGATGTTTGCGGCGAGGATCGGCGCGGCGGTCTTAGCTCGGGTAAAGCCACTGGTGTGGGGCGTAACCCGAACCCTGGGATGGTTCCAAAGGGGCGAGTCTTCGGGGAGAGGTTCCGTAGCGGTCACATCTAGGACGGCCGCGGACGGATGGCCCTCGTCCAGGGCTGCCAGGAGGTCGGGTTCGTGGGTTGTTACACCGCGACCGATGGAAATGTAGATCGAGTCGGGAGCGAACTGGGCGAAGACTTCGGCATCGATGACTCCCCTCGTCTCCGAAGTGTGAGGAAGGACATTGATCACGGCCCGGGATGAAGCAACCATCTCTAGGAGTCCGTGGCGTCCCCGGTAGTGGCGTATCCCCGATTCCGGCTTGGCGGATCGTGACCAGGCGTTGACAGCAAATCCGAGCGCGGAGAGGGCCTCACCGATCCGCCGTCCGATGGTTCCGAAGCCGAGAATTCCGACCGGGTAGTCCGCCGCCGGTACCGAACGGACCGGTTTCCATATTTTCCGGGCCTGTTGGCTGAGGTAGGTGTCCAGCTTGCGCTGGAAGTGGATCACCCAATGCACGACAAAGGCGGCCATCTCTTCCGCCATGGCGGGGTCGGCCATGCGGACTATGGGGACGTCCGGGTAGGCACCCGAGGAGAACTGTTCCACCCCGGCCGTGACCGCCAAAATGAACCGGAGGTTGGGGTAGCGGCGGAGATCGTCGGTGTCGTGGAGCCAAAATACCGCGAACTCCACCGCCTCGGGGTCATGGATTTCGGGCCACAGCTGGATGATGGTGTCGGGAAGTTCGTGACGGAGGGCGTCGAGCCACGCTTCTCGTTCCGAGTACGGGTTCAGAAGAATCGACATTCCGGTAAGTCAACCACATTCCCAAGGTACATTTGGGGCATGACATCCTGATCCGAAGGGAGGATGCAATGCCAGAGATGCTTCCGTGGACCTCGTCTCCCGACGCTAATCGACTCCTGGCCACCAGCCCTCTAGCGCTCATCATCGGGATGCTGCTCGATCAGCAGGTACGTATGGAGGTCGCCTTCCATTCCCCGCATGTGCTCGCAGAACGTCTCGGACGGGAACTCGACGCAGGCCACATAGCATCAATAGAACCCGACGAGCTGGAGAAGGTCTTCAGAGGACCTCCGGCTCTGCATCGCTTCCCCAATGCCATGGCCCGCCGGACCAGAGCCCTGTGTGAGGCGATAACCGAAGGCTTCGAGGGAGACGCGGCCTCGATATGGCAGACCGCCCAGGACGGGCCTGAACTGTTACGGCGTCTCAAGAAGCTTCCCGGTTTCGGTGACGCCAAGTCACGGATCTTTGTCGGAATCGTTGGCAAGCGCCTGGGCGAAGGTCCCCCCGGATGGGAAGAGGTAGCTGCGGACTGGCCCTCGATCGCCGACATAGCCGAGTTCGACCAGATCGAAGCGTTACGCCAAGCCAAGGCACGCATGAAGGCGGCAGCCCGAGCCGAGCGCGGTGGGTAACGACCGGTCCTGGCCTCCGCGACCTCCGTTTGTCATCGGGGTAGGAGGGGGCTCTTGCTCGGGGAAGACCACCATCTGCGATTCCATTGTGGAGCGACTGGGACCGGAAAAGGTAGTACGGATCCCGCATGATGCCTACTATCGGGACCGACCGGACCTTCCCTATGAACATCGGCAGAAGGTCAACTACGACCACCCCGACTCCCTTGAGACAGAGCTCCTGGTCGATCATCTGCATGATCTGTTACGCGGTCAGGCCATCTGGCAACCCGAATACGACTTTGCCCGTCACCTAAGGAACCCCGAGACCATAGAGGTTGCGCCACGACCGATAATCCTGATAGAGGGGATTCTGGTGTTGTCCGAGGCCGGGCTGCGGGAGGTGATGGATCTCAGGGTGTTCGTGGACACTCCCGCCGATCTGAGGGTGTTGCGTCGGGTCGAGCGCGACATGCGCGAACGGGGGCGGTCTCTCGCATCGATCATCGCTCAGTACCAGGCGACGGTCCGGCCCATGCACGAGCAGATAGTGGCCCCCTCTGGGGACTATGCCGACATGATCATCCCGGACGGCTACAACCGCCAAGCGGTAGGAACTCTCATCGCCATGATTCGCCACTTGCTGGACCGGTGGGAGACCACTTTCCAGGCAGATCGGACAGTATGAACTTGCCAGAGGCCAGTTGGGAGCCTTGGATCGCCTCCGAAATCGTAAACCCCCGCTGATCTAGATGGTGGCCAGTGGCGCTCAGTTGCCTGTCGGGACTCGGGTCGTTTCGTGAATTCGTTAGCCCCGTGACCTCTCGGCACCCCCGTGGGGCCAACCATGTGGACGTATACTCAAGCCCATGACTCGGCCCTCCATTGCCATAGTAGGAGTCGGGGCTATGGGGGGTGCTCTCGTGTCCGGTCTGCTCCGAGGTGGCTGGACCCCGGCAGATTTGACGCTGGTCGAAGCCTATGGGCCGAGGGCGATCCAGCTCCGGGAGGAGACGGGCTGCCGGACAGTTGCCACGCCGAAACAGGGTATCAGCGGGCAAGATGTGGTAGTTCTGGCCGTCAAGCCGCAAGACATCGACCCGGCGCTGGCTCAGCTCGCGGCTGTGATGGCTGGCTCGCAGATCTTGGTCGCTCTGGTCGCCGGGGTTCCCATCAGCGTGTACGAGCGCTCCCTGGGAAAGATTCCGGTCATCCGCACCATGCCGAACACACCAGCTCTGGTCGGTGAGGGTGTAACCGTCTGCTCCCCCGGTACCTATGCCCGGAGACGGCACGTGGAGATGGCATGTGCCGTCCTTTCCGCCGTCGGGATGGTCGAGGAGGTAGAGGAGTCGCTCATGGACGCGGTCACCGCGGTTTCGGGGAGCGGTCCAGCCTACGCCTACCTGTTGGCCGAGGCGATGATCGCTGAGGGTGTCGAGCAGGGGTTGGATCAGGATATTGCTCGGCGGTTGGCGGCTAGGACCATAAAGGGGGCGGGATTGATGATGGAGGTCTCGGAGGACAGTCCATCGGTTCTCCGCCAGCGGGTTACGTCTCCGGGAGGGACCACCGCTGCCGCACTTGAGGTGATGCAACAACAGGGCTTGGCAATGATCGTACGGGCCGCGATCGCATCAGCGACTGCGCGATCCGTTGATCTGGGCAAGATCGCAGCGGAAGGGAGACAAGATGCGCCGTAGGTTCACCATTTCTCAGATCCTTGTTGTCCTGGGCAGCCTGACGGCAGTCGGCATCATGACCAGCTGGTTCATAAGCCGGTTTCCGGGCACCACCGACCACCCGGTCTCCCGCCAGGTGTTTGTCAACATCCCCAGCGCGTTGAAAGCCATGTTCTACGTTGCGGTGGCAGCCTTTGTCTTTCTCGCCTTCTACCTTTTCTCGCTCCGGGCGCGGAACTGGCAGCGGGGAACACCCGATGACCGCTCAGGGCTTTGGGGTCGCCGGGTTCGGGCCCTAGGGGCGGGCCTTCGAATGCAGACCCTCATGCGCGACCGGGCGGCAGGCTTGATGCATTCGATGGTCTATTACGGGTTCATCGTGTTGTTCATGGGAACAGTGACGCTGGAAATCGACCACTTGCTGCCTGCAGCATGGAAGTTTCTTGAGGGGAACGTATATCAGGCATACTCGTTCATCCTCGACGGCGCATCTCTGGTTTTTCTCGGGGGTCTCGGCTGGGCTCTGGTCCGTCGGTACGGGCAAGCACCGTGGCGCTTGCGTTCGAAGACCCGCCCGGAGGATCTGTGGATTCTCGTACTGCTGGCGTTGATCGGGATCAGCGGTTTGGCTACAGAAGCGGCCCGGATCGCTGTGGAGGGAAGACCGGACTACGAGGTCTGGTCCTTCGTAGGGTATCCCTTGTCACAGGTGGTCCCGGACGGTATCGCTACTGGTCTGCATCAGGTGATATGGGCGCTACACGCGGCCTCCTTCTTGGCCTTCCTGATCGTCCTACCTACGACCAAGCTCCGGCATATGGTTACCTCCCCGGCCAACATGTTCCTCGGTCCCCGCAATCGCCCCGCGGGTGCCATGACAGAGGTCCCGAACCTCTTGGAATCCGACGACATTGAGACTGTGGGCGCAGCCTCCGTGGGGGACTTCACTTGGAAGCAGCTCCTAGATACCGACTCCTGCACCGTGTGCGGCCGATGCACGTCGGTCTGTCCGGCCAACGTCACGGGTAAACCGCTTGACCCAAGGGAGATCATCCTCAAACTCGGGGAAGTGGCCGCCGCTACCGCTGATCCACCGGTCACGGCACCGGTGACAGTGGACGGGGCCATCACTGTGAGTGCCGATCGGGTCTTTGAGCGGATCACCCCCGAAGAGCTCTGGGCCTGCACCTCCTGCAAGGCGTGCGATGAGATCTGTCCGGTGGACATTGAGATCCTCGACAAGATTCTGGACATGCGCCGCTACCTGGCTCTCATGGAAGCCGACTTTCCGCCGGAGCTGAGCAAGACGTACTTATCGATGGAGAACTCATCCAATCCTTACGGGATCGGCCAGGGGGATCGGGCCGCCTGGACCGACGATCTCGACTTCGACGTCCCGATTCTTGGGCAGGACGTCGAATCGGCCGAATACCTCTACTGGGTGGGCTGTGCCGGATCGTTCGACGACCGGAACAAGCAGGTCACGTTGGCGACCGCACGCCTCCTGCGGCAGGCTGGAGTGGACTATGCGATTCTCGGACCGGCAGAATTGTGTACGGGCGACCCAGCCCGGCGTTCCGGTAACGAGTTCGTTTTTCAGATGCTCGCCATCCAAAACGTCGAGACCCTTGCTGATCGAGGCGTGCGGAAGGTCATAACCCAATGCCCGCACTGCTTCAACACGTTGAAGAACGAGTACCCCCAGTTCGGGGGTGACTACGAGGTGATCCACCACAGCCAGCTTCTGTCCGATTTGGTGGAGAGGGGCCTACTCGTCCCCAGCAACGGCAAGTCCCAGACGGTCACCTACCACGATTCCTGCTACTTGGGTCGACACAACGGGGTGTACATGGCCCCGAGGTCCGTGGTCGCCTCGATCGGTGGTATCGACGTGGTGGAGATGGGTAGGTCCGGAACGAGATCGTTTTGCTGCGGTGCTGGCGGAGCGCAGATGTGGATGGAGGAGCGGGTCGGTAAGAAGGTGAACATAGACCGAGCCGAGGAGGCGGTAGCCTCGGGTGCCGACGTCGTAGCCGTCGCCTGCCCCTTCTGTTACGTAATGCTGGATGACGGGGTGCGCGAACTCGGTCAGGAAGAAGAAGTAGCCGTCCGGGATATTTCCATGATCCTCGAGCAATCAGTCGAAGATCTGCCTTGAACCAGTTGCCAGCCGCTAACCCGAGTCGCCGGTGGTTGCTAGAGGGTTACGTGGGGTAGGAGGGCCTTCCACAGGTCCTCTACGTGCCGTTCGAGGTGTTCGGGGAAGGGCACCACATACCCGGCGCTACCCCTTCGTTCGACGACACCGACGTGTCGTAACCACCCGAGGACTACGTGGCCCTGGTAGGCGGGAGGCTTCCGGCCGTCGGTGCTGAGCACGCCGAAAATCCGGTTGGTGCGTACTGGGGTATTGGGACCACCGTGCTCGGCGAGGTACCGGGTGATGGCGGTAATTTGTTCCTTGGATGCCTTAACGGTGTAGAGCGCCCCGCTTTTCTTGGCAACGCCCAGCTTGACCAGCGAGTCTCCATCGCGTTTGAATGCCTTCTGTACCTTGGGGCGGGTTACCGCCAATTGATCCGCGTTTATGGGACCAATTAGATCGTCCGGGAAGGGATCCAAGTCTGCTGCGGACCTGGATTGCTGAACCGCCCGGGCGTAATTCGAGAGAGCCTGCAATCCCTGCCCCAGAGTTGCCAGACAGCGGGCCTCGTAATAGGCCCCGCCGCGAAGCGCTTTCTTGATGAGTTCCTGGATGAGGGCCTCACACGAGGTAATCGACTTCTCGGCCGAGGTGAGGAGATTTGCCGATCCGGGGTCGTCCGTTGCGGTCATGCTTCTTCGAGTAGGGTGCCGCAGGAGAGGATAATCTGGATGGCCGTCAACTGTGAGCCCCGCGACCTGGACCGCTTTCCCCCGTATCCGGTTGCCGATCATCAGGCCGACTCGACATTATGCGGCACCCTCCTATGAGCTCCACCAACGGTGACCCTAAGCTACTCGGAATATCCTCCGGTGCGAAAACTCCAAATGAGTTCGGTTACCCTGCATCCCATGAAGATCGGATTCCAGGGTGAGGGCTTTTCTTACTCCGACCAGGTAGCGAAGGAACTTTTCCCGGATGCGAAGCGGCACGGCTATGCCGGTTTTGGACGCGCCTTCCACGCTCTTGAGAGAGGAGAAGTGGATCGGTTGGTACTCCCAATCGAGAACTCGACCATTGGGAGCATCCTCCCCGTCCTTGATCGCCTGGCCAAATATCCGGTGTCCATTATCGGAGAGCGCCTCGCCTGCATTCGCCATGCCCTGATCGGACTGCCCGACGCGACCACCGGAGGAATCAGAAAGGTGTGTTCGCATCCGCAAGCTCTGGCACAGGCTGACGATCGAATCGAGCAAGCCGGGTGGACGCCCATACCCTCGCACGACACGGCAGGATCCGTGCGCATGATCATGGAGATGGGGGACAACACCGTTGCCGCCCTAGCCCCGGAGCAGACCGCCCACCTTCACGGAGCGAAGGTCCTGGTCAAAGACTTCATGGATCGGGATCACAACACCACGCGGTTCGTCATCCTGGCACCACAGGAATCCGAGGTAGCCTCGCATTCCGACAAGACCAGCCTGGTCTTTGAGACCGCCCACTCCCCCGGCGCTCTAGCCCTCGCCCTGACCGAACTGGGTTTGAGAGGCGCCAACCTCACCCATCTGCAGTCCCGGCCCGCGGAGGCGGCCTGGAAATATCGGTTCTATGCCGACATGCTTCATAGGCCGGGTCCGGAGGGAGTGGCGGCGGTGCTGGAACCCCGCCCGGCTACCTTGGCCGCGCTAAAGATCCTCGGAACCTATCCCTCGGCTGGTTCGATTTCGCCAGCCAGTACGGCCAGTCGCGAGACGAAGCGGCGTAAGAACGCGTCGGCGTAACCTTGCAGCGCAACCGCCGCATTGGCGGGACGATCCCATGCGTTCCTCAGATCGGCGACGGTCTCACCGGTAGTTAAACGGCCCTCGGTCTCGATATCTACCGTGGTCTCCACCACCCGGACCAGGGTGGGATCGACAGCAGCGGCCACCGCGAACGGGTCGTGGATGAAGGCCCCATAGAAACCGTCGAAGCGTTGGTGGAAATCCATGTAGAAGCGAAGAGCTTCCGCCAAGAAGGCGACCACCGGGTTCTTCCCAGACGCCGTCAGCGGGTTCTCGGACAGGAGAGGGTCCCCAGCCGGCCGAGCGATCCGCATGACGTGGTGCGGCTCAAGGCGAGCGTGTTCCGTCACGTCGAGCGGCAATATGAGAGGCAAGCCAGCCGAGCCGCGGCCTACGACCTCGAAGACGGCTCGCGCAGCTTCAGGATCGACATGAATGTTCCACTCAGTACGCGGAGCTGTATTGCCGGCCACGGAGAAACAGCCGCCCATCACTACCAGCCTTCGGACATGATCCAGAAGCTTCGGGACCCTCTCCAGCGCCAACGCCAGGTTGGTGAGTGGACCTAACGTGACCAAAGTCACGTTGTGGGGATCGCCCATCACGGTATCGACTATCAGTTCCGGGCCGCTTCGGGCGGAGACCCGACCGGGATCGGCAGTCGTCAGAGCATATCCGACTCCGTTCGGCCCGTGGGTCTCCGGAGTGGTAACAAGTGGCCGGGCTATGGGTTCGCCAGCACCTCGGCATACTTCTATGTCGCTGCGTCCCGCCATATCGAGGACACTGATGGTGTTGCGGACCACATCGTCCACGGGCACGTTGCCCGCCACACAGCTGACACCGCGCAGGTCGATCTCGGGGCAGGCCACCGCGTATAGCAAGGCCAAGGCGTCGTCGATCCCGGTATCGACGTCCAAGAGAAACGGCTGGGACATTGCGGAGAGGTTACATCAGGAGGGAACTCCCTCAATGCTCTCGACGTAGAACAGAGCTACCAACGCCGACTCCTCACGGGAGGATATCTCGGCAAAGTCGATGCCCACCTCCGAGAGCCTTCCGGTGAATATCTCCCCGGAGGAGGTACGGATTCGGACCTTCCCGCGCAGCTGTTCCGCCTCGACGAGGGAATCCCGAAGAGTGCGTCGCAGCGGCGGCGAATGATATGAGATGGGAGTAGGATCGCTAGACATGCTCTAAGCGTGGAAACAACCAGGAGGAAGGTCAATACTGTTGGTTGCCGGAGACAAGGCTCGCAATTCTTTTTCTTGAGTCCCCTCTGGGAAACATGACGTGGTGACCGCGGCACCCGCGCCAACGCAGTCTCCAGGGGTCGACGTCGACCGCCAACGGCACAAGGGCTGGAACGTCATCGTATGGAACGATCCGGTCAACCTCATGTCTTATGTGGTGTTGGTGTTTCGTAAGGTGTTTGGGTATTCGGAGCAGAAGGCGACGCGGCTGATGCTGGAGGTTCACCACGAGGGTCGTTCCGTCGTGAACACTGCCCCGCGGGAAAAGGCGGAGATCGACTGTTACAACCTGCATAGGTATTCACTGTGGGCCACGATCGAACCGGCCTGAGCGTTCGGTTCGAGCCATCCGAGGAGCATATCCTCATGTATCCCACGGGTGATGATCTGACAGCTCTGACAGTGATGCAACGGGTTCTGGCCTCGGTGGGAAGGCATCCGGACGATCCGGCGGCCGAGCGGTTGCAGTTCTGCGCCTACCAAGACGACCAGGCCGCCCAGGAGGAGTTCAACCTCCTCATCGCTCCGGACTTCAAGCGACAGCGACTACTTAATCGCAATGCCGTGGACTGGATCGTTGCGCAGGCCGAGGTGGGCGAACCGATCCGGCTCAGCCCGGCCGATGCCGAGTCTCTATTGATCGTGGTAAACGAGGCGCGGATGGTTCTGGGCGCACGGCTCGGAATCGAAGAAGACGGCTGGGTACCTGAGGCGAACGGAGGACCCAACCACTCGTTGATATTTCTCCTGCGCTATCTGACCGCTTACCAAGACGAGTTGATCGGTGCCCTGGCCCGTCGGTTATGAACCACCGGGTGGTAGCATCGGGCGCAGGCAAGACCCCAGGAGGAGGAGTGTGAACGGGTCCATACTCTTGGGAATCTGTACGGATCAGTCCTTGCCGTATTCTGCTCTGGTGGAGCGGTGGCGCTTCTACGAAGAAGCGGGCTTCGACAGCGTCTGGGATTGCGATCACTTCGTGCGTCCGAGCGATCCCGGCTCTGACTACTTCGAGGGAGGGGCGATGCTGGCTGCCATGGCGGCGGTGACCAGCAGGATCCGGATCGGCTGTCTAGTCGCCAGCAATACCTTTCGACATCCGGCATTGCTGGCCCACCAAGCCATCGCCATCGACCACATCTCCGGCGGACGTCTGGAGTTTGGGATAGGTGCCGGTTGGTTCGTCGAGGAGCACGAGCGTTTCGGTGTGGATTTCGGGACCCCTCGGGATCGGGTTGATCGTCTTGAGGAGGCCTTGGAAATCGTTGCTCCGCTGATGTCGGGAGAAGAAGTGAGCTTCAGCGGGGACCACTACCAGCTTCAAGGGGCTCGCCTGAGACCAGGATCGGTGCAGAATCCGAGACCACCGATCACCATGGGTGCACATCAGCCGCGCATGCTTCGCCTCTGCGCAAGATTCGCCGACCGCTGGAACTCCTACGGCACGGTGGAGGAGATCTCCTTTCGCAACCAGGTGATCGACGAAGCCTGCGCAGAACTTGATCGGGATCCGGCCGAGATCATCAGGTCGTTCTATGGGTGGATACCTAACCTCACGTCCATGGGGTTACCCGATCCTTGGAGTAGCGAGGGGGCGTTCGCTGAAGTGGCGGGCCGTTATATGGAGGTCGGAATCAATGAGTTCATATTCGATCAGCCGCAGGCCGGCCAGATGGCCAACGCCACCAAGATTATGGAAATGGTGCGGCAGGGTCGAAGCCACGATTCGTAGCAACCAGCGAGGAAAGGAGGCCGGGTCATGAAGGTATCCATGTCGGTTAACGGGAGACCCGTGTCGGGGGAAGTCGAGCCCAGAAAGCTTCTGGTTCATTTCCTACGGGAGGATCTGGGTCTGACCGGTACCCATGTCGGATGCGAATCGTCCTACTGCGGTGCTTGCACGATTCGGCTCAACGGCCAGGCGGTGCTCTCGTGCACCATGCTGGCCGTTCAGGCAGAGGGCGCCCAGATCACCACCATCGAGGGACTAGCCGACAACGGGGAGCTTCATCCGGTACAGGAGGGGTTTTGGGAACGCCACGGCCTGCAGTGCGGCTTCTGCACTCCGGGCATGATTATCTCGGCGGTCACTCTCCTGGAGGAAAACCCGAACCCCTCCGAGCAGGAGATTAGGCGGGGCATCGAAGGGAACCTCTGTCGTTGTACCGGCTATCACAACATCGTGCGAGCCGTCGAATATGCGGGCGCGAAGATGCGCGGGGAAGAACCCGCTCCGGCTGAATGGGAGAACGCATGAGCACCAAGAGTGTCTTAGGCGGCGTGGTCAGGCGCCGCGAGGACCCCGCCCTCATTCAGGGCCGGGGAAGGTATACCGACGATGTCAAACTTGCTGGTACCGCCCACGTGTCGTTCGTCAGAAGCCCCTTTGCCCACGCCCGGGTGCTCTCTGTCGACACGTCGTCCGCCGAGGGGATGGAGGGCGTGGTCGCCATATACACGGGTACCGAAGTTGAGCACTTGGGCCCGCTGATCGCTCAGGTCCCGGTGGGGACACTTCGACCGCTCCTCAACAACGGCACGGTCAAACACGTGGGCGAGGCGGTCGCCATGGTGGTGGCGGAGAATCCCTACCTTGCTAAGGATGCGGCTGATGCCGTAGAGGTCGACTACGAACCACTGCCAGCCGTCGTCGATCTGAAACAGGCTCTCGGCGAAGAAGAAGCGGTTCATGAGGGAGCTGCCAACACCCTGATCTCCTGGGTGGGGCCCTTTGGTGCCGACGAGGAAGCGCTGTCCGAGCTTCGAGCCGGGATCGAGGCTGCCAAGGACCGGTCGGATACGGTGGTGGTAAGCCAGGAGATGATCAATCAGCGCCTCATCCCGGTGCCTATCGAACCGCGTTCGGTGATGGCCGACTACCAACCCGGCTATGACCGGTTCGATGTCTACTCGTCGACGCAAATCCCGTCACCCCTGGCGGGCGCGATTGCCAAGTACTTCGGGATGGGCGTCAACCAGGTCACGGTCAAGGCGATGGAGGTCGGTGGAGGGTTCGGCTGCAAGCTCAACGTCTACAACGACGAGGTGTTGGTGGCGTTCGCTTCCAAGCAACTGGGGCGTCCAGTCAAGTGGACCGAGACTAGGAGGGAGGCTGCCAACTCGACCATCCAGGGCCGGGGCTGGGTGGCAACCGCCACCCTCACCGGGACTGCCGACGGCGAGATTCTCGGGTTCGAGCTTGAGGGCATTGCGGACATGGGGGCTTACAGCCAGAACTTCACGGTGGCCATCCCGTTTCTCGGGTTGTTCGTCGGCTCCGGTCAGTACGGCTTTCCTACTTTCTGGAAGATGGATTGCGTAGCAACCCACACCATGACTACCGATGCGTATCGAGGTGCCGGACGCCCCGAAGCGGCCTATTACCTCGAGCGGATCATCGACATGTTCTCCCGAAAGATCAACATGGATCCCGCCGCGGTCCGGGCCAAGAACTACATCGCGGCCGAAGCGTTCCCCGGTGCCGTATCGCCGATGGGGTTTCCCATGGATACCGGCAACTACCAGGCCAACCTGGAGGCCGCCCTGGATTCGGCCGGTTGGTCCGACCTGTTGGCCGAGCGTGACCAGGCCCGCGGCGAAGGACGCCTGGTGGGTGTGGGATTGGCCACCTACGTGGAAGTATGCGGGTTCGGACCCTCAGGGTTGGTAGACCTCGGCTTTTCCTGGACCGAGTATCAAATGCCGTCGGCCTTTAACGGTTCGAGCCTGGTGAGGGTACATCCGGATGGGTCCGTGACCGTCTCCATCGGGACCGGGCCCTCGGGTCAGGGGCACCAGACCACCTGGGCGCAGATCGTGGCCGACGGATTGGGGATGGATGTTGATCGCATCCGGGTAATCCACGGGGATACCGAGGAGTCACCTCCCAGCATCGGGACCTTCGGGTCGCGGTCGGCAGCCGTGGACGGTGCCGCCTGTTATGAGGCGACCGCCAAGGTGAGGGCCAAAGCGGCCCGTATTGCCGCCCACCTACTGGAGGCCTCGGAGGAGGACATTGAGTTTGCCGACGGCGGGGCGCGCGTGGCGGGAACGCCCGACAGCTCGGTGGGCTGGGGCGATCTGGCGGCCGCCGCTTACCAACCGCATCGCCTCCCCGAAGGCGTCGAGGGTGGGTTAGAAGCCCACTCCGTGTTCAGTCCGGGTAACGCAACGTGGCCTTTCGGTACCCACATCGCCATGGTCGAAGTGGACGGGGACACCGGGAATGTGGAGCTGTTGCGCTACGTGGGTATGGACGATTGCGGGAACGTGATCAACCCCATGATCGTCGACGGACAGGTCCATGGAGGTATCGCGCAGGGTATCGGGCAAGCCATGTTCGAGGATGCGGTATACGACGAAGACGGCAACCTATTGGTACCGTCGTTGGTCGACTACATCCTCCCGACAGCAGCCGACCTGCCCTCCTTCGAGTTGAGCCGAACCGTCACACCCACCGACGTAAACCCGCTGGGCGTAAAGGGAATCGGAGAGGCCGGAACCATTGGATCCGCCCAGACCGTCGTCAACGCGGTGGTCGATGCCCTTGAGCCGCTCGGGGTTACCCATATTGATATGCCGCTCCGGCCCAGGCGGGTGTGGCAGGCGATCCAAGACGCTCGAGCGTAGAGAGGAACCCATCCTATGTATCCACGATCGTTCGAATATATCGCCCCCACCAGCTTGGACGATGCTCTTGCGGCACTCGACGACAATCCCGGGGCGAAGGTACTAGCCGGGGGTATGAGCCTTCTCCCGATGATGAAAATGCGATTGTTCTCGCCTGACACGCTGGTGGACATCAGCAGGATCGGAGGATTGAACCGAATCACCGAAGGGACAGACACCATCACCATCGGCGCGCTCGTAACCCACGCCGAGGTAGCCGCCAGCGATCTGGTGCGTACCCACGCTTCCGCGCTGGCCACCGCCGCCTCTTGGACCGGTGATCGCCAGGTTCGAAACCGGGGAACCTGCTGCGGGTCAATGGCCCACGCCGACGTGGCGGCAGACCAACCCGCCGCCGCGCTTGCCTTGGCCGCGACGATGGTGGCTGCCTCCACCGGAGGGACCCGGGAGATACCTGCCGCGGAGTTCTTTGTCGACACCTTGCTGTCGGCACTGGAACCAGGCGAGATTCTCGTTGAGATGAGGATTCCGAAGACCGGTGCCGGAGGCGGTTCGGCCTACGACAAGCTGGGTCGTAGGGGAGGCCATTCCGATTACGCCGTCGCGGGAGTGGCGGCGTCCGTGACCCGATCCAACGGCTCGATCAGCGCAGCTACCGTCTCGGTGACCGGAGTGGGCAGCCGCCCCGTTCTGGCGGCCGACGTTGCCGACGCCCTGGTCGGTTCCGACGGTTCTAACGCTGCCGTAGAGGCGGCTGCTGCCCACGCAACCGCCGGGATTGAGGTGCTGGAGGACCTGTACGGGTCAGTCGCCTACAAGACCCACCTCGCCCAGGTGTACACAGCCCGGGCAGTGAAAGCAGCCCTGGCCGCAGCCAGCTAACCCTGGATAGCCGAAGGCAACCCAAACCAACAAAATCGGCCGCCCAACCGACCTTAAGGGCGGCCGGTCATCATCGTCGTCGTAACGGTTGAGTGGGTTTCAGTGCGTCCATCTCATCGTGAGATAGTCGGCGCAGTAGTCGTCGACCCTGGCGTATGCCCAATCGAGAAGGCCCTTCATCTCTTGGTGCCCAAAACAGTCATCAAGCAACTCCCTCAGACCCGCTGGGCTGGTTAGCCCTGTCGCGCTCATGAGCAAGAATATGTCACTGGTATCCGTTTCTCGCCCGGCCAGAAGTTTGAGCGCGAGCAGGGCATGCGGATCAAACGTGCTCACGACGAGGCGTCGCCCAACGAACAAGGGTGCCTGGTCCGTATCGAAGCTGTCCGTATCGATACCGAAACGACCGATGTCATTGTTGAGCCAGTCGTCGGCAAGTCCTTCGCTCCGTGCCACGCTGACTGCAGCCCTGCGTAGCTCGGCCGGGTAGCAACGGTCGAACAAGTCCACATCTTCGGTGAGTCGATGAGGGTCGAGCTTCATCATTCCCACACCGCCCCCGACTCGGATGTGTATAGGCGGTCCGTCGGGAAGCTGGTCGTCTACAGCCCCGAGAAGGGACATCACCCGGTCTAGGTGGAAGTGTGTCATGCTTGGCCGGTCCAAACACCATGCACCCTGTAATCCATGATGTGGTGCGGGGCGAACCAGACGCGGTGGTACGCGCAGGTAGGCGGCGCGTTCCGGTAATCACGCTGATTGAGCGGACGGGCTCCGTAGATCAGTATGTCCTCGTGCCACCGATGGCGCCACACCCAGGCCGGTATGGGAACGCAGTCGCGGTCGCATAACGCGTGAACGGTGGAAGCGATCCGCACTAGGTCCAACCGATTCGGACCGGACGGCTCCGTCTCGCACATCGCTGCCCGGTTGTCAGGCCAATGCGCCCAGTCTTTGACGAACTGCGAGAGAGGCACAATGTGTCCGCGGTTGCCTTCACTCGTTTGGATCAGCCGAGGTAGATGCGCCGCCTCCAACACAGCAGGGCGGCCAGGCCAGACCGCCAGCCTCTTCTCTGGTTCCGGCAGACCGGCACCACCTTGGAGGATGTCGCAGACCTCTGCTATCCGCGACCGCAGTTGGGAAGCGTCCTTGCAACGCTCGGACTGGGCGACATCCATCAAGAGGTCTGGACGTATCTTCCGCTGATGCTCGGTAGTCGCAGCTGTTATTCGCAACGCTTCGGCCCAGCTGATCTCAGCGCATCTATCGAAGAAGCGGACCGCTTCCAGATACGCCACCTCGGTGGGGTTCAGGTCCCGACGCCGCTGGTTGGCCCGTCGGCGGATAACGAAACCGGGCATCGGATGCGTCGCGCGGGCCGTGTCAACCGCAGCCACCCCGACCAGCTCTTCGCCGCCGTGTGTCAACCATCCGGTAACCCGACCGGCCGCGTGACCCGCAACACCGAACCCAGTACCTACAACCTTTGCCATCACATCGTTGAACGAAGGCAACTGTGGATAGCCGTACACATCACGGGTTGGTATCCAATACAGATCAGCGCCCAGCCGGTCGCACAGAGCAGCCTTCGGGCCTTTCGCCACCTCACGACTCAGGAACGCGTGAACAGCGGACCGCGACCGGCCCGGCACCTCACCCGACCGGAAGACCGAGCCAACTGGAAGGTACTCCATCCACCGACGCTGCGCACACGAAGAATTATCCCTCATTATGTAAGCATAATAGCAGGCGCTTCTACTTACAGCCCGATCCGGCAATCCTTGCGCGACGGTGCCGGAGATGGTGGGTGGCCAGTAAGCGTCGGTTCATGTTGCCACGCGACGTAACGGCGCAATACACATGTCGCGTGCGTGTAGTCAGGGTTCGGCATCGACATCCGTTGCGAGAGCAGCGCAAGTCTTAGAGTGACTCCTCAACCCCTAGGCCCAGCGGCGAGAGGTCCGGGAAGCGAACCGGGCGCTCATAAGGCGACAATGTGCAAATGCCCCGCCGGATCGTCGCGATTTCGGGGATCGGCAGGTTGACGCGGTAGCGAAGTCCCCTTACAGCGAGTCGAGCGAGACGAGATCCCCACCTTTCTCCACGCTCCGGTGCACTGCGACCGCGATCTTGGTGACTTCGAGACCGTCCTTCCCTGACGGGTAGGTGCCATTCAGCGATTCCAGGTCGGCGACTCCGCGCTTGAGCATCGCCACGTTGGTAACAAAGCTCTCGATGGAGTCGATGGCATACCCCGAGTACCGCGGGACACCGCCCTCGGTGCTCTCCTTGAATAGACCCAGGTTGGGGGTCAGCATCGAAGCAGGCCCCCCGGGAGTGCTGCTCACAAGACCGCGCGCTCCACGATCCTGACTGTCGACTGTCATCCATCCGTCGGATCCGACCACCTTGATCCCCTGGTTGACTATCGCCTCGTTGCCAGCGGGTATGTGCCAAGCGGAATCCACCGTAAAGCTGATGCCACCGGGAAAGATGATCTTCGCTTGGATAGAATCGTACGTGTCGAGACCCAACGATTTCAACCGCTGAGCAATGCCGGTTGCGGAGACAGCCAGAGCGTCTTGGCCGACCAACCAACGAACGAGGTCTATGTAGTGGACGCCGACGAACCATGCTGGTGACGAGTTGGATGCCCACGATGGGAGCCAGTCGATGGGAACTTCGATGCGATCTTCCATCCAGGCATATCCGTACTGGAGGTCACCTATGCCCCCGGAATCCACGATCCGCTTGAGTTCAGCGTGATACACATCGTGGCGTTTCATGAAATCCACCTGGAGCAGGACACCCGACTCGTCGGCGGCGGCGACCATCTCCCGGCACCCATTGACGTCCGTGTCCATGGGCTTCTCCACCAGCACATGAAGTCCCCGCTCTAGACATGCCACGACCATGTCTCGGTGGAGGTGGTCGGGGGTGGCGATGGTCACGGCGTCCGGCGATGCCCCGTCTAGCAAGTCCTTGAAATCGGCGAAGACGTCTATGCCGTACGCCGCCGCGCGAGCACTGCGCACCTCGCTGTTGATATCCGCGAGACCCACGTACTCGATGTCTCCGAGCCTGGCTCGCTGGGTCAGCGCCCGAATGTGCATCTCGCCGAAGATGCCCCCGCCAATCGTTGCGACTCGATACGCCATTCGATTCCCTTCCCATCCGATGCTGTTACTCCGCGGAAACCCACTGGAAAGTTGTCGCTTCCACGGGTCAATTCCAAGTGTCTGTTAACGTCACGTGGGCGACCGACCGGGATCCGGTGTGGGCGGGTCTCGCGGCAGTCTCCCCAATGACCTGAAGGCTACCGAGGAAAGGCACGTATGACCAGAAACAGACTCTTGGTGCTCGTTTTCGCGCTGGCGCTGGTCGCGGCGGCATGCGGCGACGACAGCGAAGAGGCCACCACGACAACTGCACCCCCAGCGACCACCACAACCATGGCTGCAGAAACCACTACCACGGCTGCGCAGACCACTACCACGGCGGCACCGGCTACTACCACTACCGAGGCCATGGAAGAACCCATGGATGGCCTTGCTCCGGGGAACTACCAGTTCGGATTCACAGCTGTTATCTCAGGCGCGGTCGCCTTCGCGGGTGTGCCCCATCTCCAAGGTCTCCAACTCGCCGAGCGAGAGATCAACGAGAGTGGGTTCCTCGGGGACGGCGTGACCATCGAGTTCCTGGTTGAGGATGCCGGGGGAGACCAGGCAGACGCCATCGCCATCAACGACGGATACATGGCCAACGAGGATGTCCTCGCTTTGGTCTGCTGCGCTCTGTCGAGTGTCGCCGGGGCGATCCAGCCCAACGTCGTGGAATCTGGCATCGCCTGGGTGGATCACGCGGCGATTGCTCCGACAATCACCGACCCGGACAATGCCTTCAGATCCTTCCCGCTGTCTCAGCCGAGCACAGCCGCCATCGCCGAGGCCGCTGTAGCTGCGTTCGCTCCTGAGAACGCAGCCATAGTCGTCACCGCAGACAATGACGGACTCGTGAGCGACCGGGACGCAACCCTCGGAGTTCTCAATAGCTCCGGGATCGAAGTCCTAGGCGTCATCGATACCTTCGCTGATGACACGGACATGAGCGGTCCTGCAACCGAAGTGATCTCATTAGGGCCCGACGTCATTTTCCTGGCTCAGTTGGGCAATACCGAGGTTCTGATGGTGCAGGAACTCCGTGATCGTGGTTACGCCGGTCCGATCGTCGGGAACCTCGCCATAGCCACGGCAGAGACGTGGGAACAGGCCGGGGACACTCTTCTGGGTACCGTGCTGCCCATCGCCTTCTTCGCCGGGAAGGACGATCCGATGGTGCAAGACTTCGCCGCCATGTACGAGGCCGAGTACGACACCACCCCGGACATCTTCGCGGCGCAGGGTTGGCAGGTCGCGTGGTTCATGGCACAAGCGCTCCATAATGGGGGCGAAGGTACACGAGAGGCCGTGTTGGAAGGTGTCCGACAGATCGAATCCATGGAGACCGTCTTTGGCACACTCACATGGGATACCCGTGGCGAAGCCACCATTGACGCGTGGACGTTCGTGCAATGGAGTCCCGACGGCGAGCTCGTCATCTGGGACGGCTCAGCAGGGGGATTGCTCCCGAACATCAATCAGTAGGGGCCTAAGGCAACGCGTGCCCCTAGACCATAGGATCTGGTGCCGCCACCCAATCGGGCGGCACCAGGTCCGGCTTGAGCCAGGGGTGGTCCCCGCGCGATGACGCTGTTCCTGCAGCAGACGATCAATGGCCTGGCAGTGGGTTCCTCCTACGCCATTTTCTCCATGGGCTTCGGCTTGGTCTTCGCCACCATGGGAATACTCAATGTCGCTCACGGGACCTATGCGACATGGGGAGCCATCCTCGCCCTCGCCGCGTTCGACAGCCTGGGGGTCGGCCTTGTGCCCTCGATCGCAATCGGGATGGCAGGCGGCGGCCTGATCGGCGTGCTAGTGGATCAGCTCGGGTTCGAGCCAATCCGACGACGTGGAGGCGGCTTGCTCGGACCGATCATCACCAGCATCGGCTTTTGGATCATCCTCGGGCAACTCGCCATCATCGCTACCGGTGCCCGGATCAAGACCTTTCCTCGAGACGCCCTTCCTCGCGGCTTCATCAGGGTCGCCGACCTCGTGATCCCTTATCACCAGATCATCACCTTCGTCGTTGCCTTGGCACTTCTCTTGATCCTCTACCTGTTCATCATGAGGACCAACGCCGGGGCGCAAATGCGAGCGGTCGGCTGGGATCCCGACTCCGCCAAGATCTCTGGGGTTAACCCGCGACGTGTGGTAATCGTCATTTCCTTCATAGCCGCCGGGACTGCCGCGATTGCCGGAATCCTGAGTTCAATATCCACCAACAACGTGAGCTTCACAGTGGGCGAAGGACTCCTTCTCAAAGGATTTGCCGCGGTGATCATCGGCGGATTCGGCGATCTAAGAGGTGCGTACGTCGGTGGGATCCTCATCGGATTGGCCGAGGTTCTCGGTGCCCAATACATCAGCAACTCGTTTCGCGACTTCATCACCTTCGGACTGCTCATCATCGTTCTCTTGGTCCGACCGAAGGGCCTGATGGGCGACCGCATAGTAGGCCTCAGGGCCTGATGGCCTTTCTGGGCCAGTACGCATCCACGGTCGAGTTCTCCGTAGCGTTCGCGCTCTTCGCCATCGCCACCTATGCCGCGCTCCGCGGCGGGATCCTCAGCCTCGCTGGCACGCCGATGGCCGCGGTCACAGGATTCGTGAGCCTCGTTCTCATCGAGGAACACAACCTCCCTATCGAACTCGTACTCGTTGTGGGAATTGTGGTTGGCCTTCTGTCAGGCCTCCTAGTCAGCATCCCCCTCGCGAGACTCGAGAGTCATTGGGTGGCATTGGCAACAATCGCTCTGGTGTTGATGGCACGGGTGGTCGTGCTGAATCTCGACACCGTCACGGGCGGCGTGAACGGTGCCCCAATCACCCGGCTAGTCGAGCCATGGCATCTGTTCACCGCCCTTGGTGCCGTGATGTGGGTGATGGCCCGTCACAGTAGGTCGCGGCTCGGGCTCGCCGCCGAAGCTATCCGCAGCCACCCTGACGTAGCGGCATCGCTCGCAATCGATGTTCACCACACACGCCGCTCCTTGTGGATGTTGAGTGGGGCGATCGCAGGATTGGCAGGGGTCATCTACGCGAGCCTGGTGCAATTCCTGTCGCCGGACACCTTCTACGTGAACATTGCCTTCGTAATGCTCGCCGCGGTGGTGCTGGGGGGGAATCGCCACTGGTTCGGGGGGATTGTCGGAGCGTTCGCCTTCACCGTCCTTCCCGAAGCCCTCCGTCGGTTCCTCACCCAGGGCGAAACCATCGTGAACGGTGTGCTGCTGATCCTCATAATGATCTACCTCCCCCGTGGTCTGATCGATCCCACGCGGAAGGTACGAAGGGAGCTCAAGAGCCAGGCGACCAACATCCACTCCAGCCATGGCGAGGCATCCGGGGAGGAAAGGGACTCCAAACTGTGGAGTGTCAACCTGACAGGTCGCACCGCGCCCGAATTCGATCCGGCACCGGATCGGCCCACTGCTCTGAGCGTTGAGGGCGTGCGCAAGACGTACGGCGGCTTGGTCGCAATCAGCGACCTCACCTTCACCGTCCCAGCAGGGTCCGTATTCGGGATCGTAGGACCAAATGGTGCGGGGAAATCGACCCTGCTCTCGGTCATGGGCGGGGGAGACGAACCGGATCGCGGCAAGATCCAGTTCCTCGGGAAAGACATGACGGGATGGAGACAAACCGACATCGCTCGCCAGGGGGTGGCGCGTACCTACCAAACCGTGCAGCTGTTCGAGGACCTGACGGTCCTGGAGAACATCATGGTCGGATTCGAACGCGAAAGGATGACCAACTTCTGGGATCCGGTGTTCTGGACGCCTCGGGACCGACGGGAACGAGCGGAGTTGGCTGAGCGGGCGAGAGCCCTGATGGATCTGGTCGGCGTGATCGGTCAACCCGAACAGTATGCCGCCACCCTGTCCTACGCTAACCAACGCAGGGTCGAGATCGCCCGAGCGCTGGCGATGGAGCCGTCCGTCCTGCTCCTAGACGAGCCAACGGCGGGCATGCACAAGCTCGGTTCGCAGGCAATCGGCGAACTGATGCTAAGCCTGACCGACCAAGGCGTCACAGTGGTCGTCATCGAGCACAACCTCGAGCTGGTGCTCAACTACTGCGAACAAGCAATCGTGATGGACTTCGGCAAGTTGTTGGCGCAGGGTACGCCAGCCGCCTGCCTGTCCGACCCCACGGTGATCGAGGCATACTTCGGAAGGAAGGCTGATGCTGTCCGTATCGAATCTCTCGTCAAGCTACGGCAACATAAGGGCAGTCAACAACGTTGACCTGCGCGTCGACCGAGGGGCGATGGTATCCCTCATCGGCTCGAACGGGTCGGGCAAGTCCACAACTCTGAAGACGATCGCGGGCATGCATAGCCCTGACAGCGGGACCGTGAAGTTCGGCGATCGTGACATCACCGGCTGGCCAACGCACCAGCTCGCCCATCATGGACTCGCCTTCCTGATGGAACGACCGACCTCGGTGGTTGCGCCCCTCACCGTCGAGGAGAACCTGGTACTGGGTTCTGCGGCAAGGCGTTCCAACGTCCCAGAGATGCTCGCCCGAGTGTTTGAGCTGTTCCCCCGCCTCAAGGAAAGGCGCGGGCAGTATGCCGGGACGCTCAGCGGTGGCGAACAGCAGATGGTCGCCATCGGGCGAGTCTTGATCACTGACCCGGAACTGCTGCTCATAGACAGCCCCACGATCGGGCTTGCTCCGGCCATCGTGGACGAGGTCTATGCCTCCATAACCCGGCTTCACTCCGAGGGTCTCTCGATCCTATTTATCGAGCAGAACGCCGAGCTCGCCCTGGCTATCTCCGACCACACCTACTTGCTCCACAGAGGATCGATCGCCTTAGAGGGTCCGTCAGCAACGCTGCGAGACTCGCAAGAAACAGTAGACGCGTACTTGGCGTAGCGGTGGCCAGCGGCCAGGGGCGACTCTACGGGTGGACAGGTTGTACCGGCCTACAGACACCGTCGGCAGTTGGCAACTGGCGACTACCGAACGAAGGACGTTGAAGCTCGGACCACGAGGTTGGTGGGGTGGACGATCTGTTGAGGAGGCGCATCCGGATCCGCAAGGCGCTCTAGAGCAAGTCGGGCGGCGGTCCGACCTATCGCTCCGACGTCGCGATCGATCACAGTGATCGGTGGGGAGTGAAGCTCCGCCAGGGGGGTGTCGTCACAGCTGGCCAGGGCTATGTCCATTCCCGGGGAGATACCAAGCGTCGCCAGCGCCCTGAGCACCCCAACCAGCAAATGGTTACCGCCACAGATCAGAGCAGTGGGCGGAGACTCCATCGCGAATAGTTCGAGGGCCGATTCTTCTCCGAAATCGGGCGAGAAGCTCCCTGCCTTGATCAGTCTGGGCGGTTCCAGGCCACGCGAACGATAAGCGCCCACAAAGGCTTCCGCCCGTTCCGCCGAGGGCCGCACCTCCATCGGGCCGGTGATGAGACCGATCCGAAGGTGTCCCAAACCCAGGAGATGCCGCATCGTCATTCGGATACCCACGCCATGGTCGGTCTGTACCGAGGAGGCAACCGCTAGCTTCGGAAGGGCCCGGTCCAACAACACGATCGGCCCCTTGAAGCGACGCAACTCGGCGACAACTCCATCATGAGTCTCATCAGCCAGGGAGACCACCAGAGCATCCACCTGTCGCAGCCTCAAGGCCCGGGCGAGCGATTCGTCTCGGTTGGCTTCGCTGTCGGATGTGGTCACCATTACCGCGTAGTCATGTTCGGACAGCTCCCGCTGAGCGGCGGTCACCATGGTGCCGTAGAGTTGGTTCCGCAGGTCGGCCACGATAAAGCCGACGATTCGCGTGTTGCCCTTTCGCAGGCCAGCCGCCACGAGGTTGCGCTCGTATCCGAGGTCGGAGATGGCCTGGAACACCCGGCTCTTCATTATGTCGCTGACGTCGGGATGGCCGTTAAGGACCCGGGATACTGACGACAGCGCCACACCCGCCCGCTGGGCCACATCCTTCATGGTGGGCCTCGTGCCAGTTGAGCGTCGGGTGCCCATAACCGCTCCAGTCACGATGATATGTGCATCATATCCATTGACCCTGATTACTCATGTTCCCCACACCCCAACCCTCGCACAGCGAGCCAAGAGATTGTGGTTGAGATAGTCGTAGGCAAGCTAGGCGGTTGGCTGGATTAGGTCATCACCCAACCACCGTTCACGTCAACGGTGGCCCCCGTAATAAAGGCCGCCCGGTCGCTCACCAGAAAGGCCACGACCTCGGCGACCTCCTCAGGTTGGCACGATCGACCCACGGGTATCTGGCTCAGATACAGGGCACGGTCGGCATCAGTGACATGGTTGGTCATGAAACCCTCCACGAAACCGGGTGCCAGAGCGTTTGCGGTGACGCCATGACTGCCGTAGTTGCGGGCAAAGTTCTTGGTCAACGAGATCAGGGCCGCCTTGGTGGCGTTGTACACCGCAGAGTCGGACACACCACCCGTCCGCGCTCCGACGCTGGAGATGTTGACGATCCGCCCCCATCCGGCACTCTTCATCCCCTCAACCACCCCCTGACAGAGGAGAAAGTTCGCCCTCAGGTTTACCGCGATGGTGTAGTCAAAGTCCTCCACCGTGAACTCCGGAATCGGTTTGGGAAAGAACACCGCTGCGTTGTTGACGAGCACGTCCACCGGGGCCGCCATTTCCACCACCCGACGGCAGGCGGACGGCTCCGACAGGTCGGCTTGGAGCACGGCATCAAGGTCATCGTGCTCATGCTCGATGACGTCAACCCCGACAACACGAAAGCCGCCTCGTCGCAGGGCTCGACAGATAGCCGCGCCCATACCACGGGCCGAGCCCGTAACCAGTGCCGTCCTCTTCACGATGCCTTTAGTGGCCGGTTGGGACTTGAAGTCAATTCGGAAATCGTCAGCCCCCTCTGCTCGTGGCCTAGATCCGATACGCCTTCTCTGCGTTACCGGACAACAGGGCGATCTGCTCGGGCTGGCTGAACCCGGAGACCAGCTCCCGATAGGCGGCGATCAGCTCGCCGTAGGTCGAGTAGTCCTTGTCGACCGGCCAGTTGGTACCGAAGAAGCTCTGCCCCACACCGAAGACCTCAAGGCAGGACTCCACCCACGGGCGGATAGTGTCGAGGGTCCATTTCCTTCCCGCCATGTGGTCGCCCATGCCCAAACCGGAGATCTTCATGTACACGTTGTCGATGCCCCGGAAAGCGGCGATGCCCTTTCGCCAGGCATGGAAATACTCGGCAGTACGGTCCTGGGGAAAGCCGGTGTGGTCCACGACCAGGATGATGTCGGAGAACTTCGCTGCCATCGCCGCCGCCTTGTGCATGTCCTCCCAGGTGACATCAAGGTCATAGACGAGGTTGTACTTCTCTAATAGGGCGTATCCCCGGTGGAAGTCAGGATCTACCAGGTAGTCCCCCTGGGCAAAGTCGCGCAGACCACGGAAGTTGGCGTGCTCGACATGGCGTTCGATCGTGCTCTCGACGTCGGGGGCCTGCATGCGGGCGTCGCCGACAATAGCCAGCGGGTAACCGGAACGGTCGATGATTCCCTGGAGCCACTTGGTTTCCTCAACCGGATCCTCGCTGCCTATGGCCGCCTGCACGTGAACCGCCTTCGATACCCCCGCACCGTCGATATCGGCCTTGTATTCGTCCAGCGCGTACTTCTTCATCGACTTGAGGAGGACCGTGTCGCCAAGTTGAGGATGGATGAAATCGTCGGCCAGCCAGACCCATTCCAGCGTGGGATGAGGCCGATCCCAGAAGTGGACATGGGTATCTACGAAACTGATCTCACTCACGTGACCCTCCCAAAGGTCGACCTCCAAGGACCAGCGGAATCCTAGCCGTAGGGCCTCTAAGCCTCCGGAGTCAGTGGTCAGATAGGTAGAGTTAGTCAAGTCCCCCCACATGGGGACCGTGCCGAAACATGGGGACCGTGCCGAAGACGAGCAAACAGCCAACCGGAACCCGGCCGCCTCTCTGGCGGAACCTGGTGGTTATCAAGTGGACTGCTCAGTTGGGCAGTCTGGCTCTCTTGCTGTGGCTGGCGTTCGTTCTTATCACCCAAGCCACCGCCAACCTCCGCGCTACGGGCATCCCCTTCTCCTGGGACTTCTTGGGAGAACCTCTTGGTGTGAAGTTGAGCGAGGGATTCAACACCGACCCGGAGTCCGGGCTGGAAGCCTTGGCCGTGGGAATGGTCAACATGTTGCGGATAACGTGGAGCGGGGTTATAGCTGCCACCATCCTGGGGACCGTCATCGGCGTGGCCCGACTGTCTTCCAACTGGATAGTCTCGAGGATCGCCAACTCCTACATCGAGTTCTTCCGCAACATCCCCCTCCTGGTCCAAATCCTGTTCTGGCAGGCATTGATCATCGGGGTGCTGCCGGATCTCACCGCAGACATGGCGGGCACATCCTGGCTGTTCGCCAGCCCAAAGGGCATAGCCATCCCGTGGCTTATCCCCCAAGCGGGACGATGGCAGTACATGGTCTTGGTGGTGGTCGGGGTTGTGGTAGCCCGATGGGTCTACCGCAAACGTGTCGAGATCCTGGAACGGGACGGCAGGGAAACCCGTCCCTTCGCTTGGGCTACGGCGACCCTCCTAGCGTTCATAGTGGGAGGATGGTTCTTCCATCCCATCGCGGGAGTTCTAGGTTGGGTGTTCGGTGCCCTCGCTTGGATTGCCGGGAACCTGCCGATCATTGCCTTTCAGTGGCTTGCTGGCCTAGCTGCCCTAGCCGCGGCCGCCTACTACATCATGCGCTACCTGCGGGGCCTTCAATCGCCCGCGGGAATGGCCAAGCTCACCGATGACGACATGTTCCGGCTCGGAGTGGCCGGAATCGTCGGGATCGGGTTGTTTCTGTTCTTCATCTCCGGTGCTGGCGAAGCCACCATAACCCGCGTTCTGGGACGCACCCTCACCTACAAGATGAACTGGGGTGTCGAGCCCCTCTTCGAGTTCTTGGCCACCCGCTTCGACTTTGTCGGGGGTGCTCCGCTGCAATTCAGTCTCCCCGAGGTGGAGGTCCCGACCAACTTCCCTCGTTACGCGAACGATGCCGGGAGATCAATGACCCCGGGTTTCGTAGCCACCTGGCTGGGAGTCACCCTCTATGCGGCTGCCTTCATCGGCGAGATAGTCAGGGCCGGGATTATGTCGGTCCAGAAGGGCCAGTCGGAAGCAGCCCTAGCACTAGGTTTGCACCGGAGCCAGTCTCTTCGCCTTGTCGTGCTCCCTCAGGCCTTCCGGGTGGTGCTCCCACCGCTGGGCTCGCAATACCTGAACCTGGCGAAGAACACGTCGCTCGGTATCGCCGTCGCCTATGCCGACATCGTCCAAGTCGGGCAGACGATCTTCAACCAGGAAGGGCAGGCGCTGCCGGTGTTCATCTTCTGGATGGCTTTCTATTCGGTGATCAGCCTGATCCTGTCCGGGGTGGTCAACTACTACAACCGCAAGATGGCTCTCGTGGAGCGTTGACATGGACGTAACCAACCCCACTCCACCCGCCGACGAGCGCGCTCCGGAGCGACCCCGCTCAGGAGCGTGGATGTGGTGTAGGCAAAACCTCTTCTCCGGGGAAACCTGGGGGCAGGTGGCGTTCAACGCCTTCCTCACCGTCGTCTTCTTCCTGATCCTTGTCAACCTGATGAAGTTCGTCACCACCTACCTGTTCGCCGCTGAGCGCAAGTGGGCGGCGGTGACCTACAACATGAAGCTCCTCATGGTTCAAGCCTTCCCCCAAGACGATCTGATCCGGATCTGGATCTCTCTGGGGATCTTCGTGGTGTTAGTGGTGTGGTCTCTGGCGTCGTGGGAAGCCGGGGGCCGGGTATCGGTCTCCAGGGTTGCGTCCGGCGTACGATCCGGTTTGGTGTTGGTCGCCGTCGCCGCCCTCATGCATCACGGCGAAGAGGCCGCCTCGTTCGGGATACCGCTCTTGTCCTTCGACTCCCCCGCCGACTGGAGCCCGATCCGGACGTGGCTGTTCCTTGGGGCCGTCGCCGGGGCGGTAGTCGCCCACCTGGTCAGTCGCACGGCTGAGGGCAGGGAGGACGAGACGACAGTTCCGGTGTTGGTCGTTCCGGTGATGGCTATGACGCTGCTGGCGATCGCCATATGGACCGTGGAGCTGCCGGTTCCTCTCGGTCAGTTCGACGAAACCACCGCTCGAATCGCGTCGACTACCGCCGGACCCTGGACGATCCTGTTTGCCCTCTCGGTCGTCGCCTACTTCATCGGCGTCCAACTTCACCGCATGAACCCCAAGCTTCTGCGGCGATTCCTGATCGTGGCCTGGATCATGTCATACCCGCTGATCATTTTCGTAATCCAACGTAACCCGATCCTGGACTGGGCAGACATGCTGGGATTAGGCGAGACCGCCTTCCTCAGCTCCGATCTCGGGACTCTCCTGATCTCGGGAATCTTGGGTGGCCTGGTGATGTGGATCTTCGGACTACCGACCGATCGGAGGCTCACCAGCGGCGCGGTGGCTGCAATCGGCGTGTTGGTCGGCTTGCTGTCCTTGGGCTTCGGGGAAGGACCTTGGTGGTCAACCGTTCTTATGGCTGGTTTCGGGGTAGCCATTGTGGCGGCTGCGTTTGGGGTCCGTGAACCGGTGGAGATGATCCGCGCCGCGGGTGCCGGGCTGGCGATGGTCTCGTTCGTGATCTGGTTTGTCCCCATGCCTTTCATCTATCGAATCCTGATAGTTGCGCTGGCGATCGCGGTTCTGAGCGCACCGGTCTTTGGAGGAACCGAACAGGGCCGAGCGAACCTGCTGAGAGCCTGGCTGATAGCTTCGTTCTTGATTGTGGCCGCCTTCCGTTTAGGCGCGGCCGACACCTCCCTGGAGTTCCAAAGCACCACCTTCCTAGGCGGTTTCAATCTCACCATCCTCCTCGCGGTGAGCGGCATCACGCTGTCGCTCCCCATCGGGTTGGTGCTGGCTTTGGCGAGGACCTCGTCCCTACCCATCTTCCGCATGCTGGCCACCGGCTACATCGAGCTGGTTCGTAGCGTGCCGATGATCACCTGGCTGTTCTTCGGATCGGCCATGCTCACCGCCTTTCTACCCGCCGGGGTGGAGTTCGATGAGATAGTCCGAGTGGTGGGGGCCATCACCATTTTCAACTCCGCGTACGTAGCGGAGAACATCCGTGGCGGGCTTCAAGCGCTCAACACGGGCCAATACGAAGCTGCCCGGGCAACCGGATTGAGCGTGGTCCAGTCCACCTCCCTGGTCATCCTCCCCCAAGCCATCAGGACGGTGATCCCTGCCCTAGTGGGATCGATCATCATCGCCTTCAAGGACACGTCTCTGGTCGCGATCATCGGCCTAGCGGACATACTGCTGATCGCCCGCAACTTCGTACCCCAGCAGAGTGATCCCAACTTCCAGGGCACCCTCACCCAGATGATGTTCTTCATGGCACTTTTCTACTGGATATTCACCTTCACGATCTCACGGTTGAGCCTCCGCTACGAGCGAAGTCTCGGCCTGGGAGAGCGATGACAGACCGTAAGCGAGGAGGCCTCCATGACGACTAAGCCGGATAGGAACGGATCCCCTGCCATCCTTTGCGAAGGCGTTAAGAAATGGTTCGGCGACTTCCAAGCCCTCTCTGGCGTGAGTACCTCGATCGGTTGGGGTGAAGTGGTGGTTGTGATCGGCCCCTCCGGATCAGGTAAGTCCACCTTCATCCGTTGTATCAACCGGCTCGAGAGCCACCAGGAGGGTCGGATTGTGGTTGACGGCCGGGAGTTGACCAACGACCTGCGCAACATCGACGCCATTCGTCGCGAGGTGGGGATGGTGTTTCAACAGTTCAACCTCTTCCCCCATCTCACGGTCATCCAAAACATCACTCTGGCCCCTATCTGGGTTCGCAATAAGACCCGTTCGGACGCTGAAGCGGCCGCCCGCAAGCTGCTGGAGAGGGTGGGGATACCCGAACAGGCCGACAAGTATCCGGGACAGCTATCGGGAGGACAGCAGCAGCGAGTGGCGATAGCCCGCGCCCTAGCGATGAACCCCCGCATTATGTTGTTCGATGAGCCCACCTCGGCGCTCGATCCGGAGATGATCAAAGAGGTGCTCGACGTGATGAAGGAGTTGGCCGAGTCAGGGATGACCATGATCGTGGTCACCCACGAGATGGGATTCGCCCGAGAGGTGGCCGATCGGGTGCTGTTCTTCGACTACGGAACCGTGGTGGAGGAAGGAACACCGGAGCACTTCTTCCTCCGACCGCAGCACGACCGGACCAAACTGTTCCTCAGCCAGATCCTGTAGCAGTTGCCAGTAGCTTCCAGTGGCCAACGGCCATTTGGGGCCTTGAGTCAATTCAGAAACCCTCAACCCGCTCCGTTCAGTAGCCAATAGCCAGCGGTCTCGGGTCATCTCGGAAGTCGTGAGCCCTGGTCCTCCTGCGCGCGTCCGGTTGTGGAGACATGATCCGATCAAGCAGAAATCCCCAACAAGGGGGTTGCCTTTGTCTCAGGCTTCTTATACGGTATCCGTTGCTAAGCACCGAGTCCGGCTCGTTGAGGCAGTATTGACCGATCGGAAACAGCCGGGCTTTCGGGAAAATCAATTCTTATGAGCGAAGGCCCACAGCGTCTCCCGGCTTCAGCCCGGGCATGGCCAACCACGCTCAAAAGCGGCGGTGTGAGGCGGGGGTGGGGCCCAGCGAAGCTGGGGCGTGGACCACGTGTCCTGCGCGACACGCTCGGCGACCGGGTTCAGGGCTGGCGTGGTGCTGTACACCGGTCCTCACAGCATTCGCTACCGGGAGCGGACGCGGGCATCATTGCCCTGCCGCTCGATCGCCTCTGGGTATAGCGTCGCGCCCGACGTCGCGCCTTCCGGGACGAGAAATGGGACCGCAGAGTCCGGCTTGTCGGGCTAGATCCGCGGATTATGGCGGGAAAGGGACTATCTTCGTGGGGTAACCGCCGTGTTGTCGCGTCCGGCGTGAGGGAGGCTCTCGTGTCGCCAGTTTCAAACCCCTACCGAAGATCGGCCGCGATTCTTGCCGTCGTCATCCTCGGCTCGGTGCTCGTAGCTCTCCCTGGCGTGGCCAAGAATGGGCGGGCCGACCATCCGGCCAGATACTCCGCCTGCGTAGGCGACGCACTCGAATCCGCCGGTTTCTCAGACATGGTGGGACACCAGTTTGAGGGTGCGGTCAATTGCCTGGCCTACTACGGCATCGCGCTGGGGCGCACCACCGATCTCTACAGCCCGACCGATCCGGTAAAGCGGGTGCAGATGGCCCGATTCCTCTGGAGAGCCGCCCGACTAGCTGATATCCCCCTCCCCACTGCCGCAAACCAGCGGTTCAACGACCTCGACGGGATCGACGCCGACACGCAGAACATGATCAACCAGGTCGCCGCTCTCGGGATCATGGAAGGCTACAGCCGAACCCGTTGGGAGCCGAACGAGCCGGTTACCCGCCAGGATATGGCTGCCCATCTCTACGCCTTCCTCCAAGCCGGGATACCCGGACCGGGCACCGTCGAAGACTTCGGCGATATAGACCCCGACGACACCGTCTTCGACGATCTTGACGACGCGGCCGGATACGCTTACCAGCCGATCCGCCGCGTCTACGAACTCGGTATCACCAAGGGCAAGACCGCCAATATGTTTGCGCCTTCCGACACCGTCACCAGAGGCCAGATGGCAGCCTTCATCACCCGTACCTTGGCACACACCAACCTTCGGCCTGAGGGGATCACCATCCAGGTGGACGACTCTGAGGTGCATGACGGTAAGGATCTCAAGATCCTGGTGTCGCTGCGCGATGAGCAGTTCGAGCCGATCGCCGACGAGTATGTGGATGTGTTCACCGACTCTGACCCGGACCGTACGTTCGAGGACAACGGAACTTGCACCGCTCGGCCGGATGCGGTGGAGGGCGGGACCCCCTGCACCATCGATTCGGGTGACCTGTTCACCGACGGTGACGGAAACGTGGAGTTGGAGAGGGCACCGGACAACCAACCGGCCACTTTCTGGGCCTGGACCGCGGAGGACGACGACACCTTCGATGTCGACCGAACCGCCCATGCCCGAGTTGATATCGGCGCAATCCCCCGAGCTGAGGCCATCAAGGTTACGGACGACATGAAGGAGACCGCCGAGGCTTTGCCCTTCGGCGAGACGGTCACGTTCACCTTCCAACTGGTGGACGGTGACGGCGATGCCGTGGAGTTGGACGGTGTAGAGATCGACCTGATCGTCCGCACCACCGACCCCGGCAGCAGCAGGCGCAGCACCAGCCAAGAGACCATCGAGACCGATGGAACGGGACGAGTGTCCTGGACGTACACGCCGCCCGCCGACCCGTCGGCCGATGAAGGCGACGTGGCGAGACTCGATTTTGACCCCAGGGCCCGCTTCTCCTTCATCGACGAGACCACCGTCAACGTGGTCGTCCCCAGCGACGGGGGGACCGATCATCAGCTCGAATGGATTGACGAGGAGACTCGTCCCACCAGCCTGGTCCTGACCCTCCCTCAAGGCGCTTACCAAGAGGCGAGCGATACGGACAGCGGCCCATCCAACCAGGCGCAGGTCCGGCTCACCGACCAGTACGGGGATCCGATCTCCGGGAGTCGGGTGCGCTTCTACTCGAGCGACTCCGAGGGGCTCCCCTGGGGGCGGACCCGCACCACCGGCGGCAACGGCATCGCCACCGTGACCTACCGGCGGGACTCGGAAGCTACTGGTGCCGAACAGATCTGGGCCGAGCTGGACGACGGCCGCCCCCGAAGCAACACGGTGCGCCACTATTGGGTCCGGGAGGCCGATGACGGCGAAACGGGCGCGGGCAACGTGCGGGTTGCCGACACCGCCAAAGATCGGGTTGTGGTCAGCCGGAGCGGCGGCGATTATGTGGTCCTCGAGTATGACAACAACGACCAGTACTCGACACGCGAGTCTTCCGACGATCCCTACGTGGCCATCAACAAGAGCCGGTTCGAGGAGCTGCTAGACGCCGGGGATAGCCTTGCCTTCGATATCTCGGACACCCGGACGGCCGAAGTGAACGTCTTCCGCCTAACCAGCCCACCCGAGACTGGTTAGCGAAGTTTTTCCCGGCCGGGGTGATGGTTCGCTCGCCGAGGACGTTCGCGCCCGATGATGTTTCCCATCGGCAACCTGGCTGGTTAAGCTTGAGCGGGCGGAGTCGGGTGGGAAAACTCGGAGACCGGTCGTAGGAGGGTCAATGTTTACAGGTTTCAGGCGGCGTAGTCGTCTCGCCGTGCTGCTCATGTGCGCGTTGGTGGGCAGCCTTCTATCGGTCGGTGCCGCACCGGTGGGTGCCGAATCGGGCGTAGCCGATGATACGGCTCTCTATTCCGCCTGTGTCGGGCCCGCCGCCGAATCGCAGGAGTTCACTGACATGGTGGGAAGCTTCGCTGAGGAAGCCGCTGACTGCTTGGCGCACTACGGGATCACCCAGGGCACTACCGCCACCACCTTCGGCCCCGCCGCCGACACCAAGCGGATTCATATGGTGCGTTTCTTGAGCCGCGCCGCCGGACCGGCCGGGATTCTGCTGCCGGTGGCCAGGGATCAGGGGTTCACCGACATCGATGGTCTCTCGGACCAAGATCGGGCGCTGGTCAACCAGATGGCCCATGCGGAGATCATGGAAGGGCGCACCCGGACCGAGTTCGAACCCAACGCCCCCGTTACCCGCGCCGACATGGCCATGCACCTCGCTGCCTTCCTGGAGCAGGCCGAGGTCGGGCCCGGCGGTTTTGACATTGACGACGTCAATCCGGACGACGACGATGTCTTCGACGACATAGACGACCTGTCGGTGCGTTTCTACACGCCGATTCTCAAGCTGTTCGAGATGGGGATCACCCAGGGCAAGACCGCCACCAGGTTCGCCCCCGGAGACACCGTGACTAGGGCTCAGATGGCGGCCTTCATTGCCCGCACCCTGAACCACACCAACGCCAGGCCGGCCGGCATCACCATTCAGGTGGTGGATCCCCGTAGCACCATCTTCGAAGGTGACGAGGTCGAGTTCATCGCCTCCTACCGTGACCGCAACCATCAGCCGATCCCAAACCAGCCCATTGATTTTTTCTGGGGCGAGTCGGCCGACAAGGCACTGTCGAGCAACGGGACCTGTGTCTCCTCGGCCGTTGAAGCGCTGGTAAACAGCGGTGACGAATGCGAGATTGACGGTTCCGATCCTGAGACCGACGAGCTAGGCAACCTAACCGACGAAGAAGCCTTGCCCTCTGTGGTGGCCGAGTCTGACCTGGTTGTCTTCGGCTGGACGGGCGACAACGGAGACGACTTTGACGACGACACTGTCGAGTACGACTTGGTCTCGCTGGCCGTTGCCGACGCTGCCGACAAGACCCGAGTTACCCACGATGCCGGGATCACCAAGACGGTGCGTTTCGGTGAGGAAGTCACCGTGACCTTCCAGCTCATCGACGACGACGGTCGGCGAATCCGCCAAGAAGGTGCCAATATCACCCTCCGGATCACCGAAGCCGAATGCGAAGGCCGCGCCGATTGTGTCAAGAATACCGATGACAGGTTGGGCTTTAGCGACAGAACCCAGACCTACAAGACAGACGCTCTGGGGCGTGTTGAGTTCGATTTCCAGAAGAGCGACCCGGAGCGGGGTAGCAACAACGACAACATCGCCATGGTAACCCTGGGGGTAGACGACCCGACACAATACCCCGTGGTGGATGAGGAGGACCGAGACCTGAGCGTATTGACCATCACCTGGTCGGACGCTGACGCAGGGGCCAACCAAATCCTGATTGAGGACGGCACCCCCTACACCGACATAGGATCCGGATCCGTACGCCGCTCCAACAGCATCCGGGTCAGGGTGACCGATCAGTACGGCAGTAGGAGTAGCGGCGCAAGAGTTCACATCGAATCCACCCTTGCTGCGGATATTGCGAACCAACGCCCCGACGATTGTACAGAAACCGACGGTTGCTCGGTGGGATCCACCGGCCGTGACTTCAGCTACTCGTATGGTGGTGCCCACGCTGCGGAGACGATCACTGTGACGATTGTTGACTCCAATCCAGTTATCGATAAAGAGGTGGTTCACTATTGGGGTGCCGAACCTGGTGATGGGGATATCAGCGGCACGGTGGTGTATGTGGACACGGCCAGGGACGTAATGATTGTCGATGACGACGGGTCCGACGAACTCCACATTGTGGAGTACCGGACCAAGTCCGGCGAATCTGACCAATTCAGTGTGGGCAACACGGCCAAGTCCGCGGTCGACTTCGAGAAGGCCCTATCCGAAGGCGACACTGTTGATGTAACCTATAGTCGGGACAGCATCAGTATCATCGCGATCACCGCCGACACTACTCCTGCCTAAGCCAACCCACCGGGGCCCCGGAGCCTCCCCCCCAGGCCCGGGGCCCCACCCCCAACCCCTTTAGGGTTGCGGCTTGGCCGCCTCCCCGGTGCGTTCGATGCGGATGAGCATCGCCGCCGAAGGGGTTACCTTCCCGTTCAGGTAGGTGCTCAGCCGCGACGCGCTGGTGCCCACCGTGGCGGCGAACTCTGCCTGCGTCATCCCCGCCCGCTCAACGGCTGCTCGGACGCGGGCCGCCACTTCCGCTCTGTCGGCCCGTTCCGTTTCCGCTCGGGCGCGCTCGATCGCCAAAGCGAAGAGTTGGCTCACCCCGTCGAAGTCGCGGTAGCCGAGGTAGCGCTGCACCCGACGAGCGACCCGGCCCCACGGCGACCGACGGATCTCCACGAAGACAGGTTGCCAATCAGGGACCAGGCCGCGGTCGATAGCGGTCACCAGAGCCTCATACGGCCAGGTCCCCACATGGTGGTCGGGCTCGGCGTCGACGTTGCGGAACCGCAGCCCGCTCATGTCGCCCCGCTCAAGCACAGCGCCAACTCCTGACACACGTCCACAACAGCGGACCAACGATGCCACAGCGGGTCGAGGCCCCGGTAGCGAGGAAGTTCATCAATCGCATCGACATCATGCGGCGAAGGCGCGGCCAGCGCCACGACCAGCGAGGTCAGAACTGACGCCGGATCTCCCGAACGGTCGACGTAGTAGTCGCCTATTCTCGAGAGCACATCGACGGAGGTAGCCTCGCCCATCCGGTCGGCGAGCGCGACGACGTCAAGGAAGTCGCGAACCGTGTTGCGCTGCACCACCAGGAACGCCTTCACCCGCAGGGCTTCTTCCGCGGTCGGTGCCACAACGACGGCACCGTCACCGACCCTCACTTCCATAGTCTCTAGAGGACAGGTCCGGCGCATCTGGCGCAACCTGGCCTCGATACCGTCAAGCGTTCCCATAATGGTGAACGGTGGCTTCGAGGCGCGCACCGACGTAGCCCATCCCTCGGTCGACTCCATCGCGTCCAAGACCGCCTCGTACCGGTCGACCAGGTCCGCGAGAACGTGGTCGTGGTCAAGGGAGTAGCGATGGCCAGCATGCAGTGCCGCAGCGGATCCTCCCACCAAGACAGCGTCCGGAACCACCACCTGCAAGCGCGCTGCCGACTCCATCACCCGCCGCAGCGTCGGGTTCATCTCAGCCATCAACTTATCATAAATGATAACCCGTCTGCCGCGACCACCCCGAAGTGGGCCCGGCGGGAATCGAACCCGCGACCTTCGGATTAAAAGTCCGCTGCTCTGCCGATTGAGCTACAGGCCCGGCGACAAGGCTAGCGCTCGCCGGTGGGTTGGCGATCACATCGCGTAAGCCTCCCTGACGGCGATAGTCTGGCCTGATGATCGCCTATGGTTACTCGGGATTGCCTCCGACTGACATGTCTGACGAGGAGTTCGTCGATTCGCTAGGGGAGCAAGGCTTCGAGGCCTTCGAGTTTGCTTTCACCCGAGGCTTCCCCTGGAACAAGCCGCGCTGCGCCCGGTTCGGGAAGGTGGCGTCAACTCGGGGGCTTCGGCTCTCCATCCACGCTCCCTATTTCGCCACCCTCACCATCACCGATGAGGAGCGATCCCGACGTTGCCGGGGGGCCCTTGAGCACACCATGAAGCTGGCTGAGGCCATGGAAGCTCCGGTGGTGGTCGCCCACCCGGGCGGGAGGCGAGGCGAGGATCCGGCGGTAATGATGGACGTCATCCGATCCAATCTGGACCGGCTATCCGCCCGAGTCGACGAGCTCGGGGTGGGTCTAGGTCTAGAGACCACCGGGAGGGTCGGCCAGATGGGGAGTCTTGGTGACATCTCGGTGCTCAGTGCCGAGTACCACTTCGTTCGCCCCACCGTAGACTGGGCGCACGTTCATGCCATCAGCCACGGTGGTCTGTCCACCTCGGATGCCTTCGAGTCGGTGTTGGCCTTCGTCAAGGAGCGGTTCGCGGCCTGGAAAATCGACCCGCTTCACACCCATTTCAGCGACGTCCTGTACGGCGATCAGGGAGAGATCCGTCACCTCCCCTACGGCGACGGCGACCTTCGGATAACCCCACTGGTGGAGGCGGTTGATCGGATCGGGATGCGCCTCACCGTCATCTCCGAATCCCGTGACGCCGACTCGCACCGCCGGATCGGGGCCGAGATCAGGGGTGTGGCTCCCCCAGCGACTTCAGGTGTCGCGGGACGGCTGGCGGGGAGCAGGGCAATCCGATTCCCCGACATGCCCCGGGTAATTGAGTCCCGGGATCGGCGGGGTTATGTGTTGTCCGGCTACGACCATCCTCTCCGCCTTACCAACCTCGACAAGCCCTTCTTCCCCGACGGCTACACCAAAGGCGACCTGATCGCCTACTACGCCTCCATCGCCCCCGTTCTCCTCCCTCACCTAGAAGGCCGGGCCATCGTCATGTCCCGCTACCCGGACGGGATTGAAGGATCTTCCTTCTATGAGAAGCAGGCCCCCGGCCATCAACCACCGTGGATGCCGCTGGTGCCGCTCGACTCCTCCCACCGGGGGGAAGCCATCGAGTATGTGACCGCCGACCGCCCCGAATCGCTGATGTGGCTGGCCAACATGGGATGCATCGAGGTCCATCCCTGGCTGTCGAAGGCCGCCCGCGTCGGCATTCAGGACTATGCGGTCTTCGATCTCGATCCGGCGGACGGTGCCCCCTGGGAGAAGGTGGTAGCGACCGCGCTGCTGGTCCGAGAAGCGCTCGATCATCTCGGCCTGCGATCGTACCCGAAGACGTCGGGGTCGAAAGGTGCCCATATCTACGTTCCTCTGGCACCCGTCCACGAATACGCTCGGGTGCGCGCGTTCGTACGGCGGGTAGGGGAGGTGCTGGCCGCCGCCGACCCCGACTATGTAACGGTTGATCGGCACATACCCCGTCGTTTCGGGAAGGTGTATATAGATTCCGGCCAGAACCGACCAGGGGCGACAATCGCGTCGGTGTACTCGGTCCGGCCCCGGCCGGGAGGTCCCGTCTCAACACCCGTGCGCTGGGACGAACTCGAAATCGTTGACCCCGAGAGCTTCACCATGAGCAACATCTGGGATCGACTTTCCCGATATGGGGATCTGTTCGCGCCCGTACCCAACGGGGACCAGACCCTCGACCAAGCCGAAGAGGTGCTCGGCTTAGCCCCCGGCCGCTCCCCCTATTAATAGACAGCGTAGTTTTGATATAATGTCTAATATATGCTAACCACCGCGATACTACACACGACAACGCCCGGCAAGGGAAGGAGGAGGTGATGCGGGAAGTCACATTCAGATCCGGTCACCCTCCGGGGAGGGAGTCCCCCTGGCAACTCTGGTGGTCTCCTTCCCTAACCGAACCTACCGGACCGGCCTGACTAATCGCCGAGGAGACCGCTCGTTCGACTTGTATCGCACTGATCAGGAAATGACGTTGCTGGCTGGCGCACCCGGATTCCTGCCCTTCCATACCGTGATCACCATCGGCGACCGCCGGACGGTCCTTCTCCCGTTGCAGCCATCACGCAACGGCAAGAACGGGACGGTCTTCACGTCCGGCAGCGGTCATATACCGGGAATCGAAGGTCGTCTTGAGCCGATCAACGAGGGTGAGACCTACCTATACACGGACAACATCGTCGTCAATGGCGCGCCCGCCTACCCGACCCCGTTCGAGATAGGCGAGACCCTCCATCTGGCCGACGTCAACGGGATGGAGACCGACATCCGCTTCCTGGTCGTGACGCCGCGTTTCTCGCTCGTCGAGTTCACTGACCCTCGCCCATATCGAAGCTAGCCATGGCTACCGCTCAGCGTCACCTGGATATCAGCGATCTGTTCCTCGAACACGCTGCGGAAGAACTACGAACGGAAAATCTGCGGCTCACCGCCTGAACGAGCACTCCGGGCCACACGGACCAATCTGACCTGAGATGCCCCCAAACCCGTCATCCCATCAACCAAGGGGCTCGCTGGATCGAAAATCGAGGCCTTCCGCCCCTCTCGCCAGCTTCGCTGGGCCCCACCCCCGCCTCACACCACCGTTTCGGAGCGTGGTCGGCCATGCCCGGACGGAAGCCGGGAGACGCTAGGGCCGCAGCTCTACAAGATTGATGTTCCCAAAGGTCCGGCTGTTTTCCGATCGGTCGCAACTGCCTCAACAAGCCGGAGTTGGTGCTTAGCAATGAATACTGTATAACGACACTGTGACAAAGACAATACCCTTGACGCGAAGTAGTCAACGGTTGAGTGCTCAACGCCACCGTCCGCAGCCAAACCCGCGGAAACGGTAAGGCCCGGATGTCGTGAACGCACCCCTTCGAGTCAGCAATCCGGATCGGCTAGCCCGGGTCGGGGCCTCCTGCGACCGGCATTCCGGACGATGACCAATCGGACCAAGAGCCGGGATATAGGGAACCCTCGAGATGGCCCGCAACGTGCAGGGCCAGCAGGTTGTGACAGGCGGTCACTCCGCTCCCGCAGTAGGTCACTACCGGTCGGGTCGGGTCCACACCCAAGCTCTCGAAGTGCTCCTTCAGCTCATCAACCGACTTGAAGGTTCCATCGGGCCTCAGGTTGCCGTCCGTGAACGCCGAGATTGCGGTAGGTATATGGCCCGCAGCCGAGTCGATGGGTTCCACCTCGCCCCGGTACCGTTCCGGCGAGCGAGCGTCGAGCAGCGTGACCGAGCCGAGAAGGCCAGCGAGTTCATCGCGGTCCACGGTGCGGGTGGTGCCGCGTCCGGGCCGGTAAGAGGTGGGGGCGAGAGCGGGCACCTCGTCCGTAACGGGATGCCCGCGTGAAACCCAACGCTCGAACCCCCCATTCAGGACACTCACCCGACGATGGCCGATGCTGCGGAGCATCCACCATAACCTTGCCGCGATCACCCCTTGGCCCTGATCGTAAGCCACGACATGATCCTGGGGACCGACACCACGCCGTCCCAGTAGGGCGGCGAAGTCCTCCGCCGAGGGTAAAGGGTGGCGACCCGGTCCCTGCGCGGCAGCCAAGTCATCGTCCAAGTCCATGAACAGAGCACCCGGGAGGTGACCTGCTTCGTACAGAATCCGTCCACCGCCGTACTGGCCTAACACCCAGCGGGTATCAATTAACCGAAGGCGGTCCTCGCCGTGCCGGGCTGCCACCTGGCCACAGTCGATGAGCGCGTCAACCATAGGTGGCGGCCACCCTCATGAGGCTGTCGTAGTCTCGGCGGGTTCATCCTCGACTGGCGACGGTACGGTGTCGGCTAGCGGTAGTGCGGTCTCGGCCGGCAGTGGTTCGGTGTCGGCGGTCTTCTTGGTTCGTTCGCCCACTTTGCGGACCTGCTCGGCCGCGGTATCACCCACCTTGCGGACCTGCTCGGCTGCGGTTCCGGCGGCGTCTCGCGCCAGAGACCCGACCGTATCCACCAGAGACTGAACGGCGTTCTTGATCCCCGCCCGTACCTCCGGATCCCCGGCGGTGGAGGCTAAAGCTTGGCCGAGATCACGCGCCGCATCGGCGAAACCGCTCCAAGCGGCCCGAAGCTCGGCGCTAGTCGGTTCGTCCCCATCGCTTGTTCCACCAACCCCGGAGTCCAGCAGATCGCCTACCTCGGCGAGGCTTGTGTTGTCGTGTTCCAAGTCCGAGACCGGTGTGGGGTTGCCCCCGGAGTCGGCGTTGTCGTCCTTGTTCGTCATATCAACCTCCTAGGGCGGGGATTCTATCGACCGGAGATACTTACCAAAGCGCCTTGCCCGTGTGAGTCTCGCTCCGGGGCGCTGACCGGATCGCTCGGCTGGATGCGTTCGATCAACGGATCGGCGCGACAGAGTAGAGGAAATGGTCTAGGGCTATCCGCGCCAGGGTTTCGCTCGTCTGAGCGGCGTTACCTCTCGGGGGGAGTGAGATACTCCCTGTGATATCTCGCGACCGCCGCCAACGCGATCTTGATGGCGTTCTCCCAGGCAGCAACCAGCCTCCGGTTGCCGTGTTCCCCCTGTTGGTAGTCCAAATCTGCCTCCACCAGGTTTCCGGAGACACCGCACACCATCGCCGCGTGGACATCGCGGAGACAGGCCACCGTGAAAATGGCCGAACTCTCCATCTCGACGTTCAGGAGCCCAAGCCGGGCGTGGCGTTGGATCCACTCCGGGGTCTCAGCGTAGAAGGCATCGTCACAGACACCCAGCCCGATGTGGAGTCCGAAACCACCCTTCGGCTGACGTTCGCGGGCCGCCTCAATAAGGGCGTGGACCAAGAAGTGGTCGGCTACCGCCGGGTAGTTGTCCGGAACGTAGGCGCGAGAGGTTCCGTCGTTCCGCAAGGTGCCGGTGTTGATCACGATGTCACCAGTCCGCACCTCCGGCTGGAGACCGGCGGTGCTGCCCACCCTGATGTAGTGGGTGGCCCCGACGTTGGTCAACTCCTCAACCGCGATAGAGGCCGATGGGCAGCCGACCCCGGTGGACATGGCACTGACCCGTATCCCTTGGTAAGTACCGGTGATGGTCCGAAACTCCCGGCTGTGGGCCACCAGTTCGGCGTTATCGAGATGGCCGGCGATCCGATCGACACGATCCGGGTCACCCGGCAGCAGCACGTAACGGCCCACGTCACCCCGCTTGATCCGGGTGGCGTATTGCCGAGCGTCCTTGTCAACAGCCGACTTGTCGAATGCCGCTATGGTCTTCCGTTCCTTGGCATCGAAGGTCATGCCGGGGGCACAGATCCAGCCTAGTGATCCGTTCCGTACCTCCCCGACACCGCCTTGTGGCCCGTCATTGTCCCCTCGTCGGCGAGGGCTTCTGTTGCCCCGCGTGTGCGGACCCAGGAATCGAACTCCTCTAGGAGGGACAACCGGAGTCGGGGTTCGCACATTGCGGCGGCGAATGCGTTGCGAGCAATCCGGAGCAGGTCGCTCGTTTCGTAGCCGAACCGATCAGCTAGGAGCCGGTACTCGTTGTTGAGAGTGGTTCCGAACAGAGGTGGATCATCGCTGTTCACAGTGGCCGTCAACCCCATCCGATCGAGGTGTGGGAAGGGGTGGACCGCTTCGAGAGGGCACACCCGGGTCTTCAGGTTGCTGGTAGGACAGACCTCCAGAGGGATCGCTCGGTCCGCGAGCAGGGCAAGGAGGTGCGGGTCGCGAATGGCTCCGATTCCGTGGCCGATGCGATCCGCCTCCAACGCCAAGACGGATTCTCTGACGTGGTCGGCACCCCAGGTGCGGAGGGACTCGCCCGCGTGGGGCAGGCTCTTGAGGCCCGCTCGCTTCGCCTCCCGGAAAGTAGGGGCGAAGGGTGCCGGAGGTCGTCCTTGTTCGTCCCCACCGATGCCCAGTCCTATCACCCCGTATTCCTGCCCGGCCAAAGCGTGGCGCAAGGTCACTTCGGCCGGTCTCGGGTCGTAGGTGCCGCCGGGACGGGAGAAGCTGAAGTTCCGGGAGACGTCGAACACCCATCTGATCTCGACTCCGAAGTCGGCCCGGGCGCTCTGCCGCCCCTCCTCCAGCCCGCGCAGGATGTCCTCAACTGTCAAACCCTTATCGAAGATGTGGGTGTGGTTGTGAGGGGTGACCGTGAGCTCCCGATAGCGGATGTTCTGTTGGGCCATGTCCACACCGGCTTGGTAGGTCACCAGCGCGAAATCGTCCGAGGTCCGGATCAGGTTCTGGATGGCGCTGATGACCCGGATGAAGTCGGTGAAGTTTTCGAAGACGAACCAGCGGGCCAGGGAGTCGGGATCTGTGGTGGGGAGGGTGTGCTCCAGTTGATGCCTACCTGCCAACTCCACCGCGGTAGCCGGACTTACCGTCCCTTCGAGGTGCACATGCAGCTCCGCCTTGGGCATGGCTGAAATGAGCAGGTCAAGGCTGATCGCGGCGGGTTCCTCAGGCATGTGGCGGAAACCCTACACCCGACCGTCGAACCGACCGAGCGCCTTAGGATATCTTTGAGCCGTCGAAAGAAAAGAGATCTGTGGAAGACCAGCGCCACCCCGGTCTCACACTGACCCACTGGGGTGCCTACGAGGTGGAAGCATCCGGTGGATCGATCCGCTCGGTAAGGCCGTTTCGTGGCGATCCTGATCCGTCACCGATCGGGAACTCCATGGTTGATGTGGATCGCTGCCGGGTGGGGATGCCGTCGATCCGCAAGAGCTGGCTCAAGGACGGCCCCGGTGCCGGTGCGGAGCTGAGGGGTAGGGAGCCCTTTGTCGAGGTCGGATGGGACCAGGCTCTGGACCTCGTCGCCTCGGAGATCGATCGGGTGAGGGCCACGTACGGAAACGAGGCGATCTATGCCGGATCATACGGCTGGGCCAGCGCCGGTCGCTTCCACCATGCCCCCACCCAGCTCCATCGATTCATGAACGCCCTCGGCGGATACACCGGCTCCGTCAACACCTACAGCCTTGCCGCCGCCGAGGTCATCGTGCCCCACGTCTTGGGGATGGGCTGGTGGAGGTTCCAGAACTCGCACACCTCCTGGGACGTATTGGCCGAACAGACCGATCTGCTGGTCGCCTTCGGCGGCGTACCCCTCAAGAACAGCCAGGTCAACTACGGCGGGGTGGGGAAGCACGAGCTCCGCGGCTGGTTGCACCGCTGGGCTGAGCGAGGGGCCCGCTTCGTGAACGTCTCGCCCGTCGCGGATGACTTTGAGGAGACCATCCGCCCGGCGTGGATCCCGATCAGGCCGGGGACGGACACGGCTCTGATGCTCGCCCTGATCACCACGCTGGTTGAGGACCGAACCTTCGACCGCGACTTCGTATACCGATACTGCACCGGATGGGACCAGCTGGCCGCCTACCTCACCGGGGAGGCGGATGGCGTGGCCAAGGACGCCGATTGGGCTTCTCCTATAACAACTATCAGCCCGTCGGAGATAAAAGCCTTAGCCCGGTCGCTGGTGGAAACAACGTCGATGATCAACGTGAGCTGGTCCTTGCAGCGTGCCCACCATGGGGAGCATGTCATATGGGCGGCTATCGCCCTAGCGGCGGCCATCGGGCAGATCGGTCGGCCCGGGGGAGGCTTCGGCGTCGGTTACGGGGCGGCGGCGTCAGTCGGCAACGGCTCCGGTACGTCCTGGCTCCCATTCCTGGATCGTGGCAAGGCACCGCGCTCGTTCATACCGGTGGCCCGGATCACCGACATGCTGCTGCGACCCGGCCAGGACTTCACCTATAACGGAGCCGTCTACACGTATCCCGATATCCGCCTGGTCTACTGGTCGGGAGGGAACCCGTTCCACCATCACCAGGATCTCAACCGGCTGCGGAGGGCCTGGCAACGACCCGACACGGTGGTGGTGAACGAACCCTTCTGGACGGCAACCGCCAAACATGCGGACGTGGTGTTCCCGACCACTACCGCCCTCGAACGCAACGACTTAGGTGGGGCTCCCAACGACACTCTGGTCTTTGCCATGCAGCAGGCCATCCCTCCGGTAGGGGCGGCCAGGAACGACTACGAGATCCTCGGCGGGCTGGCCCGTCGGCTCGGGGTGAAGGAGGAGTTTACCGAGGGCCGTACCGCCGACCAGTGGGTAAGGCATCTCTACGAGAAGCTAAGGCACCGTGAACCCGGTAGTCCCACCTACGAGGAGTTCCGACAAGCAGGATTCCTTGATCGGCGGATGAGCGGGGACGAACCGAAGCAGGTCCTGCTGGACGACTTCCGCGAAGACCCGGATTCCCATCCGTTACCCACCCCTTCGGGTCGGATCGAGCTCTACTCGGAAACTATCGCTGGCTTCGGGTACGAGGACTGCCCACCTCATCCGGCCTGGATGCCACCCCGGGAATGGCTCGGGGATGCGGAACCGGGTCTTGACCTTCACCTGGTTTCCAACCAGCCTGCCACTCGGCTCCACGGCCAATGGGATCATGGATCGACGAGCCGGAAGGCTAAGGTCCGGGACCTGGAAGCGGTCCGCATCCATGCTGATGACGCCGCTCAGCGGGGGATCAGGCCCGGGGACGTGGTCCGGGTCTACAACGCCAGGGGTGCCTGTCTCGCCGGGGCTATCATCACCGACCGGGTTCGGAGAGGCGTGGTGCAGCTGGCTACCGGGGCCTGGTACTCGCCCGGTGAGGGACCTGACCTGGAAGAAACCTGTCTGCACGGTAACCCAAACACGCTGACTTCCGACGAGGGGACTTCGTCCTTGGCCCAGGGACCGACCGCCCACACCTGCCTGGTGCGGGTCGAGAGGTGGCTAGGCGAGGTACCGACCCACACCGCGTTCGATCCTCCCGCAATCGAGCCTAGACAGGTTTGAGATCGGAGCGCCATGGCGACCGGACCGCGCTTGATTTAACCGTTGTCGGCCCGTCCCGCCGTTGTCTTGGAGTCGGCGATGAAGGCCTCGACCGCTGATCTGGCTTCCTCATCCCGCATCTGGTGAGGGGGTGACTTCATGAAGTAGGCACTCGCCTCGTGGAGCGGTCCCGCCATCCCGCGATCCAGGCCCAGCTTGGCGCATCGCACCGCATCGATCACCACCCCGGCCGAGTTGGGGCTGTCCCAGACTTCCAGCTTCACCTCGGCGTTGAGAGGGGTATCCCCGAAACCGGTTCCCTCCAGACGGATATGGGCCCACTTGCGGTCGGTGAGCCATGGAACATGATCGGAGGGCCCGATGTGGACATCCTCCACCTCGGCGCGGGTGTTGAGCTGGCTGGTAACTGCCTTGGTCTTGGACTCCTTCTTGGATACCAGCCGGCTTCTTTCCAACATGTTGAGGAAGTCAGTGTTCCCGCCGAAGTTCAGCTGGTAGGTTCTGTCCACCTTGACGCCACGGTCCTGGAACAGGTTTACCAGGGTGCGGTGCAGGATCGTCGCTCCTACCTGGGACTTGATGTCATCCCCCACGATGGGTAGACCGGCGACCCGGAACCGTTCGGCCCATCGTTCCGTACGAGCGATGAAGACAGGTATACAGTTGACGAAGGCGCATCCGGCGGCCAAGGCCTGCTCCGCGTAATATTCGGTGGCCGCCTGCGAACCCACCGGCAGGTAGGACACCACTACCTCAGTGCCTACCCTGCGTAGTTCCTCGGCTACATCTACCGGAGGCGCGGCAGACTCTTCGACCAACCCAGACACGTAAGTACCGATCCCGTCCATCGTGGGACCGCGCTGAACCGTGACATCAAGGTGGGGGACCTCGCTGAAGGATATGGTGTTGTTCGGGCCTGATGCTGCCGACTTGGAGAGGTCCTGTCCGACCTTGGCCGCATCAACGTCGAAAGCAGCAACGAAACGGATGTCCCCTACGTGATAGGGGCCGAGCACCGGATGCATCAGACCGGGAATGGTCTCGTCGGGTGGAGCGTCCCGGTAAAACTCAACACCCTGAATGAGGGACGATGCGCAGTTGCCGACGCCCACTATTGCTACTCGGATTTCCTCCACGACCATTCCTTTCGGTTCCGGTTCAAGGAGGTTCGAAGCTCGCTATTCTTAAGTCAAATAGATATGAGTATGTTTATCCATAGGAAACATTTATGGAACTGCCGCCGATCAACTTCAGAAGCCTGCAGTTCCTCCAGGCAGTGGAGCGATTCGGATCGTTCACGGAGGCGGCCTCGGAACTCGGAATCAGCCAGCCAGCCCTCTCCCACTCGCTAGCCGAGCTCTCCAAGCGTCTCGGTACGCCGCTCTTCAGGAAGCATGGCCGCCATCGGGTCCTGACCGAAGGAGGGTATCGGGTTGCCCGTTTCGCCGACCAAGTCCTCGGCCAGACCTCCGACTTGCTCCGCTGGCTGGAGAACTGGGAAAAGGGGGAAGTGGGGTCGCTCAGGGTGGGGATGATCGACACGGTGAGTCTCTTCACGATCACGCCGGACCTGCTCCGCATGCAGGATGAACACGCCTCGATCGAGATCCAACTGGTAGTAGAGGAATCGGACACTCTCTTGGCAATGCTGGCCGATTATCGAATCGACCTAGCGTTCGTGGTAGGCCCGGCCGGATCGGACTACAACTCGAGGCCGATCGCTACCGAAGAAATGCACATCTATTCGCGTCCGGGCACCCGACCGATTGACCAAGTTGAGGACTCCCCAGTCGGAGAGACCCGAGAGTTGTGGGCGTTCTACCCTCCCGGATCCCGAACCCGGCTGTTGGTCGACCAGGGCCTGGCTCGGCTCGGCATCTCAACTCAGGTGACCCTGGAGTCGGCCAATCCATCCGTCCTGCGCCAGATGGCCGTCCTTGGTTACGCCCGCACGGTTCTCCCCCGGCAAGTGGCGGTATCTGAAGATGAGCTACTTGACCTGGAAGAAGGCCCCCTGGTGACACTCAGACGAATCGAAGCCGTGTGGAGATCGGGTTCCGAACTCGACCCGCGGGCGCGCAAGCTCATGGAACTGGTAGGGACGGACGAGGAAGCGGCGTCGACCTCGTAGCCAGCTTCAATTCTGGGCCGTTGTGAGGTCCAAGAGACGAGCGAAGCGTTTGCGGGCCACCACTAGGGCGACCAAGGTCACAACAAAGGGGAGGGCATCGGTGATCTGTACCGGCAGGCCATTACCCTGAAGGCGGAATCCCAGGCCTTCTGCGAAGGCAAAGAGCAAGCTGGCACCGAAGACCCCGAAGGGGTGAGCTCGGCCCAGCATCACCGCCACCACCGCCACCCACCCCCGCCCCGCCGACATGCCCTCGGCGAACAGCACCAGGTTTCCCAGCGCCAGCTGGGCACCAGCCAGCCCGGACAAGACACCCGAGGCGATCACTGCCCCGTACTTATAAGCGGTGGGGCTGACCCCCAACGACTCGGCGGCCAAAGGGCGCTCACCCACGCCGCGAAGGCGCAGACCCAGAGGCGTGCGGAACAAGACCAGCCATATGGCTGGAACGAGGAGGAAGGCCAGGTAACCGAGGATCGTCTGGTCGAAGAGGACCGACCCGATCCATGGAATCTCTGACAGCCCTGGGATCGCCAGCCGATCCAGACCGTCGATCCGCTCGTGACGGAACGTGCCGCGCACGCCGAAGATCTGGGGGAGAAGAAACCCGGTCAGCCCGATCGCCATCAAGTTGAGAGCGATGCCGAGCACGATGGGATCGCCCTTCCTGCTGACGGTGCCGAATGCCAACATCAGCGAAACCAGCACCCCGGCGGCTACCCCGAACACCACGCCCAAGCCACTGGAAACAGCCAGGTACGACCCGGCCATCGCCGCAAACGCCCCGGCCAGCATCATGCCTTCCATGGCGATCTGGAACACCCCGGCCCGCTCGCAGATCATCCCTCCCAGCGCGGCGAGCAAGATCGGAACCATCGCCCTGACCACCGATTCAAAGAGGGCGGCGTCAAACAGCTGCTCGAACATCACACTTCTCCCAGGGCCGCCGACTCCGGCTCGCTGCCGGTCGAATGCCTTCGCCGCCGCTTGAACATATCAAAGGCCAGGCGGCTGGCTACCGCCACTATTACCACTGCTTGGAGGACCTGGGCTAGACGCCAGGACACATCAGCGTTGCGCTGCATGGCCAAGCCCCCGATCTGGAGGCCCGAGAAGAGAAGCCCGGCCACCAGGATCGTCGGGGGATGGTTGGCAGCCAGCAATGCAACCAGCAGGCCGGTCCAGGCCAAACCGCTTACCACCAATTCGCCGTCGATGAAGCGGTAGGCGTCGCCGATGATCATGTGCGTACCGATCACCCCGCCGATGGCCCCGGCCACGATCATCACCCCCACGGTTTGGCGCTCCACCTCTATACCACCGTAACGGGCAAACCGTCCGTTGAGGCCAGCCATCTGCGTCTCGTAGCCGGGCACCGTGCGGCGGTACACGACCCACGCCACCACCACTGCCAAGACAACAAGCAACAGCGACAGGCTCACTCCCCCGAACAGCGGCAGCCTGGGCATCCGCGCCGTATCCGGGACTTGGCGAGTCGACGTCAAGGTCACAGAATCGTCCAGGAAATGAAAGCGGACCAGATAACCGGTAACGGCCCGGGCAACGTAGTTGAGCAAGAGGCTGGTTATGAGAATGGGTAGACGGAGACGAGTCTGCCCGAATGCGGGCACCATGGCCCACAAGGCACCGGTCAATCCTCCGGCGACCATCGCCAGGGGGATGACGATCTCGCCCGGTCCCGGCGTGTAGATCGCCACCAGGCTTCCAGCCAGGCCACCCATGACCATCTGGCCTTCCCCACCCAGGTTGATGACCCCGGCCCGGAAGGCGACCGAGACCGCGAGGGCCATCCCGACGATCGGGATAGCCCTGCCGAGGGTGTTGCGAAGCCCCGACCCGGTAACCGCCCCTTCGACCATCTCTCGATAAGCGAAGCCGGGATCGTTCCCGGTCAGGTAGACGATCACCCAGCCCAAGACGAAGGCGAAGACCAGCGAGAACAGAACCGGATGGGACAACATCCCTTCGACTCGACCGCGGATATCGCCTACCTGTCTGGTCTGAGAATCAGCCATTCGAGGGCTCCAGGTGTGCTCCCGTCATGTACAGGCCGATGTCAGCCTCACCCACCTCTGCCGGGTTCAACTCGCTGACGATCCGCCCCTCGTACATCACCAGGATCCGGGTGCTCAGGGCGAGGATCTCGGACAACTCGGCTGACACCATCAGCACCGCCCCACCCTCGTTCCGGAAACGTATCAGGCGATCATGGATGAACTCGATCGCCGCTATATCGAGCCCTCGGGTGGGCTGCTCGGCAATGAGCAACGGCGCTCCGTGGGACATCTCGCGCCCCACCACAACCTTTTGCAAGTTACCTCCCGACAGGGTGGAAACTGGACTGGCGATCGAGCCTGACCGGATGTCGTAGGCGCTGATAAGGCCTTGGGCATGGTTGCGGATAGCCTTCAGGTTGAACCAGCCTCGGCGCTGAAAGGCCGATCCGCGCTGGTGGCTCATCAGCAGGTTGGCCCACACCGATGCCTGATGGCTAGTCCCTACTCCATGGCGGTCTTCCGGTACATACGCCATACCAGCCGACCGGCGGGCCGACACCGCCGAGTCGGTTATGTCTGCACCGTTGAGTTGTACAGAGCCGGTGTCCGGTGGTCGCAATCCGGCGATGACCTCGATCAACTCACTTTGGCCGTTACCGGCGATGCCCGCTACCCCGACGATCTCGCCGGACCGGACCCTCAAAGAGGCTTCCTGAACAACCTTTCGACCGTGCTCCCCGGTGGCACTCAGGTCTGAGACGGCCAGCACCGTCGTCCCGGGAGTGTGTGGCGGTGCCCGCCGTTCCAGATCAACATCGCGACCGGTCATGTAACGAGCAATCTCTTCGGGATTAGTGTCGGCGGTGACGAGATGGGCCACCGACTTGCCGTCGCGAAGCACAGTGACTCGATCCGACAGAGACATCACCTCGCCCAGCTTGTGGGTGATGAAGAGGATTGTGCGCCCGGCATCACGGAGCACTCGGATTACCTCGAACAGCTTGTTCCGCTCCTGGGGGGTAAGCACCGCGGTGGGTTCGTCAAGGATGAGGATCTGCGCGTCCCGGTAGAGCGCCTTGAGGATCTCGACCCGCTGCAAGACCCCCACCGGGAGACTTTCGACTACCGCGGTCGGGTCGACCGCCATCCCATATCGGTCTGCAACCTCCCTGACCTGCCGAACACTCTCCGACCGATCCACCAGGCCACCCCGGGTCGGTTCCTCCCTAAAAACGACGTTGTCGGCGACGGTCAACGTCGGGAAGAGCCGGAAGGCCTGATGAACCATCCCCAGTCCTGACCGTATAGCGTCCAGAGCAGACGCGAATCGCGCCGGGTCGCCGTTAACCAGGATCTGGCCGGCGTCGGCCGGGAACAGGCCGAACAGGATCGACATCAGGGTCGTCTTTCCGGCACCGTTCTCTCCGACTAGGGCGTGAATCTCTCCGGCGTGCACCGTCATGTCGATCGCGTCGTTAGCGAGCACTCCGGGGAATCGTTTGGTGATTCCCCGGAGCTCGAGAACCGGAGTCACTGCGTATCAGCCGGTTTCACGATTCGTCTTGTATTCGGACGACTCCCGACTAGCCGAACAAAGGATCGTTGACCACGATCGAGCCGTCGATAATTCCCTCGGCAACCGCGCGGACCTCCTCAACGATCTCGGGATAGTCGGCGATCACGCATTGGCTGTCGGCTAGGCCGGGTTGCAAGGCGATCACTCCGGTTCCGCCTTCGGCCAAACCGAAGGACACCACCGGACCGGCCGTACCGTCCAAGACCTGATCGAGGAGTTGCTCGACCACCGCATCGACCACCTTCAGGTTGTTGTCGACGATATAGCCGGGCGCGCTGGGACACTCGTTGACATCCACCCCGTAGGCGAGGAAACCAGCCTCCTCGGCGGCTTCGAACACACCGCCGTTGGACCCGGCACCGACCGCGAAGATATGGTCGGGACCCTGCGCGGCCAACGAGAGGGCCAGTTCCTTAGCCCGAGCGGGGTCGGAGAACGGGTTGTCGCCCGCAATGAACACCACCGAGTTCACGATATCGGGATCAACCGACTGGGCACCCTCGGCAAAGCTCTGCCACCACCGCTTGAAGAAGGGAATGTCGAGCGCGGCGACCGATCCGACCTGCTTGGCCTCGGATAGGTGGCCAGCCATCACGCCGAGCAGGTAGGCCCCCTCATGCTCGCGGAAGACCCCACAGTGCAGGTTTGGTGCTGGCTCATCCGGGCAGGAATCGATGATGATGAACTTCTGGTCGGGATTGGCCTTGGAGTACTCGTCGGCCATCTCGACGAGCGTGAAGGTGGTTAGGACGATTACGTCCGGTGCCTCGTCGATCGCGGCCTCAATGTTGGCACGCCGGGTGGAGTCATCCACCGACTCGAAAGTCTTCCAAGTACCCCCTCGCCGTTCGGCGACCCTCTGGGTGCCGACCTCTCCCAAGATGAGGAAGTTGTTGACTCCCAACGGGTTGGGGCTGACGTAGATAAGGTTCACCGGGTCGGCGGCCGCGGTGGTGCTAGTCGCTTCGGTAGCGGGCGCAGCTGTTGTCTCGGGGGCGGCCGCGGTGGTTGTCGGGTCCGGCTCGGGTTCCGAATCGCCGCACGCCACCCCGACTAGAGCGAAGGCCACGGATAGGATGAGAATCCTCCAAGGCTGTTTCATAATTCTGTTCTCCCTTTCTCCGGTTTTCGCTATAGACAGTCCCCCGGTCCTTGAAAGGTTGGGGGCGCGATTCGAGTCTTCCCTAATCACTGCTCGGGACGCGTAATGGCCCAAGTGGAATCGAACTCAGGCTATCACCCTCATCCAGGCGGACCACCCGGCGATCGGTCACGATGGCGGTTATCAAGGAAGCCGGTGTGACATCGAAGGCTGGGTTGGCCGCCCGGGTGTTCTCGGGTGCCGTCTGAGCGGTCCGGACCGCCACCACCTCTTCGCCATCCCGGTCCTCTATGGGTATGGAATCGCCATCCGGAGTGTCGAAGTCCAGCGTTGACTCTGGGGCCACCACGATGAAAGGAACCCCGGCGTTCCGGGCCCCGAGAGCCAGGGAAAAGGTGCCGATCTTGTTGGCGGTGTCACCGTTGGCGGCAACCCGATCCGCACCCGTCAGGACTACGTCTGCTTGGCGGCGGGCCAGCATGAAGGAGGCGGCGGAGTCGACCAGGAGTCGGTGCGGGGCTCCCATTCGACCCAATTCCCAGGTAGTCAGGCGGGCCCCCTGCAGAAGAGGTCGGGTTTCTAAGGCTAAGGCCTCGGCGAGGGCACCCCGCTCGTGGAGGGTCTGGATCACGGCGAGCGCAGTTCCCCGTTCGATGGTGGCTAGGCCTCCGGTGTTGCATATGGTCATGGCCGTTGCCGAGGATTCGTTGACGAGTTGCAGGACCAAATCGGCACCGTACTCACCCATTGAGATAGACGCCGCGATCTCCTCATCCCGTATGCGCAGCGCCTCCTCTAAGGCCCGGTCTCGGCCCTGTGCGGCCACGGATGCCACCCGATCCACCATGCGGGCGAGGTTCACCGCGGTCGGGCGGGCCTGGCGGAGGGACTCCAAGGCCGAGTCGAGCCCAAGGCCCGATGTGCCGTGGGCTTGTATGGCCAGAACCACCCCCATCGCGCCAGCTACCCCGATCGCCGGGGCCCCTCGCACCGAGAGACGGCGGATAGCAGCCACCATGTCCGGCACCGCCTCGATCCGTAGCGTCTCGTAGGTGTCCGGGAGCCGGGTCTGGTCAACCATGAGCACGGCCTCGTCGACCCAATCCAGCGAGCGACCTGCAAGTGATGACACCTAGTCAAGCCTAGCTATGGGGGCTTGTCGCTGCCCTCCGACCCACCCGTTCGATGGGCGGGGTTTCCGGCTTATTCTGACCGTCGCTCGCCGGGGTCCTGGGCCGTACCACAGGTCCTCGGCCTGCTCTTTGCAGGGCCGGTGGCAGTTCGGCCTTGGGTTGTCCCAAATGCCGTGAGTCCTCGGTGGGACTACGGACCGCCGTGATGCTTAACTAGGTGATGGATTGACCCCCCTTAACGGGTTCTGGAGTGGCTCTCCGGGATCGGCGGTACGAGAGGATAGAGACTAGGTATGGATCGCTATCGAGCGGATACGTTGTTGACCATGTCGGGGGACGCGCAACCGGTGCCCGATGGGGTGGTGGACGTCGAGAGCGGACGCGTCGTCTGGTCGGGTCCGGCCGCCGAAGCGCCCCAACTACCCAACGTAACCGTCCACGCTATTGACGGCATTTTGATGCCTGGAATGGTGAACATCCACTGTCACACGCCGATGGTCTTGCTGCGGGGAGCGGGCGAGGGACTACCAGTGGATCGCTGGCTCCACGAGGTCATGTGGCCCCGGGAATCTCGCCTCACTCCCGAGGATGTGCGGATCGGGATGCAGGCCGGGGCGGGCGAGCTGCTCGCCAACGGTATTACCACCTCAGTCGAGATGTACTTCCATGGGGACGCGGTCGCGACCGGTGCCTCCGAAGCGGGTCTCCGGTGTCTGGTGACCGCTCCCGTCATCGAAGACGAACAGCTCGCCCGGTTCGGTACCTGGGAGTCGCAGCTTGAGGAAATGGTCGCCACCGGGGCACGTTGGGCATCCAACGATCTGATCGAGGTGGGCCTTGGACCCCACGCCGCCTACTCCTTGTCCGACGAGTGCCTCCGACAGATCGCCGTGGTCGCCGCCGAGACCGGCATGCTGGTGAACGTCCATGTGGCCGAGCAGGAGTGGGAAGATGGCGCGGTGCGGGAACGCTCCGGAATGTCCGCCCCGGCCTACCTTGAGTCGTTAGGGCTTCTTGAGGGTCGGGCGCTGGCCGCCCATGCGGTGTGGCTGTCGGACGACGACATCAAGGTGCTGGCGCTAAACCGGACGGCAGTAGCACACTGTCCGTGTTCCAACTCCAAGCACGGCTCGGGCGTGGCGCGAGTTCTCGACTTGGTCGAGGCAGGAGTATCGGTAGGGCTGGGCACCGACGGTCCGGCATCGCACCATCGGCTTGATCTCTTCGAGGAGATGCGAATGGCCAGCCGCGTGGCGCGCCTGAGGGCCGGAGACGCCGGTGTCCTCCCGGCGAGCCAGGCTCTCCACATGGCGACAGCGGGAGCAGCGGACTGCATCGACCGGCCCGATCTCGGACGGCTCGCACCGGGGGCGTGGGCTGACATGGTGGCAATCTCAGCCACCGAAGCGGCCCTGAACCCGGTGATCCCCGAAGAAGACGATCCGGTCTCCCGGGTGGTGTGGTCCGGATCGCCCCAGGCGGTGCGATCGGTTTGGGTTGGTGGCCAACAAGTGGTGGAGAACGGGCGGGTGACATCGATCGATACCCGGTCAGTCCGTGTGGATATGGAACGACGGGCGAGGCGACTGGCCCGGTGACCGCCGCCGAAGTAGTCAACCTGCTGGGACTCTCGCCACTTCCCGAAGAAGGGGGGATGTGGGCTCGTACGTGGCGGGATGACCATGGGAGCGGCATCTACTACCTGCTGCGACCGGATGACTTCTCGGCGCTGCACCGGCTCCACGCGCCGGAGTTGTGGCATCACTACATGGGCGATCCGGTGCAGATGTTGCTACTGGATGCCGACGGAGGAGTGCAGGAGCCGGTGCTCGGCTGTGATCTGGTGGCAGGACATCGGCCCTGTGTGTCAGTGCCAGCCGGGGTATGGATGGGGGCACGCACCTTAGGCAATTGGTCCCTGATGGGTGCCACGATGGCACCTCCCTACTGCCATGAACGGTTTGAGCTAGGCAAGGCCGACGATCTCATCCGCCGATACCCATCGGCCGCCGACCGGATCCTTCGGCATATAAGACCCTGACCACATGGAGTCGGTAGTCGGGTTCGGGTCTGCCCCCGGTCTCCCCAACCCTCCCCCCACCCAGGGGACCTATCATTCGCTCTCCGGAGGAGGGACGGAGCCATTTGCATCAAGCTGGGGTGGTCTCGCTCCGACCCCCCGAGGACGTCCAGACGCAAGTTCCATCGGTCGAGAGGAACATGTTCATGAATGATCTACCTACGCCTGCCCAAATGATCGATCTGGCGGGTCGGGTGGTGGTGGTCACTGGCAGCGGAGGCAACATCGGGTCCGGCATCGCCCGACGATTGGTGGGGGCGGGTGCCACCGTGGTGGCCCATACCCGTAATTCGCCGGTTGGCCACCTGCAGGACCGATCTGGAGAAACCCTCACGACCGTAGAAGCCGATCTCGCCACCACTGACGGGCCCCGCCAGCTAGTGGAGGCAGTCTTGGCGGACTTCGGCCGATTAGACGCTCTCGTCAACAACGCCGGGATCCAACCGGTGTCACCTATGGCTGGCCTAAGCGACCTCGAGTGGTCGGGGATGATCGACACCAACCTGACCGCGGTTCACCGGCTCACCCAAGCCGCCGCCTCGGCGATGATCGACCGTGGAAACGGTGGGTCAATCGTCCACATCTCCTCGATAGAAGGGATCAACCCGGCACCGGGCCACGGGCACTACGCGGTCTCCAAGGCGGGACTGATCATGCACGCCCGCGCGGCGGCGTTGGAGTACGGTCCGGAAGGCATCCGGATCAACACTGTCTCGCCCGGCCTGATAGCCCGACCGGGAATAGCTTCAGACTGGCCCGATGGGGTCCGCCGATGGGGAGAAGCGTGCCCGTTGGGTAGGCTCGGCACAGCGGAGGACATCGGGGACGCCTGCGTCTTCCTGTGCTCTGACCTGGCTCGTTGGATCACCGGGACCAACCTGGTGGTTGACGGCGGCGTTCTGAGTCGGCCCACCTGGTGAGGAGAATCAATAATGAGCGGTAGCAGGCTTGACCGACGGGCCTATCTGGTGACCGGGGCTGGCGGGGGCATCGGGGAAGGCATCACGCAAGCGATCCTTGAGGAGGGTGGCCGAGTAGCCCTGATGGACCTCAACCTTGACAGGTCGCGAGGAGTCGCCGACCGGCTCGATCCGGGTGGCAACTCGACCAAGGCCTTCGAAGGGGACGTAACCTCGGCCGAAGACGTCGAGTCTGTGGTCAGCAAGGCTTCGGGTCTGTTCGGTCGCCTTGACGGTGCGGTCAACAACGCTGGCGTGGTTGTGCTGGACGACGCCTGGAACGCGTCCGGCCCCGACTGGAATCGCCAGCTGGAGGTCAACGTAACCGGGTCGTTTCAGGTGGCGCAGGCGGTGGGCAGGCAACTTCGGGACGGAGGCGGGGGAGCCATCGTCAACGTGGCGTCGAACTGCGGCAAAGTCGGTTACCCGAACATGGCCGCCTACAACGCCTCCAAGTCGGCGGTGCTCGGCCTGACTAGGTCCTTATCGATGGAATGGGCCGAGCACGGAATCAACGTGAACGCGGTGTGTCCAGGTGGTGTCGACACTCCCATGCTGGTCGGTGTGGCCGAATGGCTGTCACCTCGACTCGACCTTCCCGCCGAAGAACTTCTGATGTCCATGGGACCCGCCCAGCTGGGCCGAAAAGTCACCCCGCGAGAAGTTGGTCGGGTGATCGCCTTCCTCCTGTCAGACGATGCACGGATCATCCGAGGACAGGCAATCAACGTTGACGGCGGCGACACCTGGTACTGACCGCACCCTGAGGCAACCTTGGCACCGCTTCGTGCCCGGGATACGCCCTCGCCGGGCTTGAGCGACAGGCCAAGCATCGCCAGAGCAGCATCTGGCTCATGACGATTGGTGCCGGAGCGTCCAATCCCGAGGGCTGAGCCAGGATCCTCTTCTACCGGTGCTTGGGGCCGGACCGTTTGGTGTCCTCCAGGGCCCACGTTGTTCCGTCGGGTGTGTCCTGGAGGGTGACCCCAAGCGAGGTGAGGCCGGACCGGATGTGGTCAGCTTCTTCCCAGCGTTGGTTGGCGCGGAGGCGGTCCCTCGTTCCGACAAGCAGCTCCACGAATCCTCCCACACGCTGTAACGGGTCGGCCAAGCCGTCTACCGCTAGATCAGACAGCTCCAGGATCATGCCACGTAGGGCCTCTCTTGCGGACGGCGACCCGGTAGCGGCCCGCGTCTCAACATCGAGCAGGACTCCGGCGATACCTTCGGCCGAACCAGCATCCACGGCGCGGGCGAAGTCGGGTCGGGACTCGCGGGTGCAGGCGGGTGCCGGAGGAGGCTCGCTCTCGAGGAGCTCCAGCATGGTCTCGAGAGGCATGGTCGCCCCATCACCGACGAACGTGGCTTCGGCACCGCAAAGCGTGACTCCTCCAGCACCGAGCACGTCCAGACTGCCCTTGCCGAAGTCGATGATGGCGGCGGTGTGCTCGTCCACTCCGATCACGCCCACGCCCTCCGGGAGCTGGCCACGCAGGATCTGGAAGCGGCGACGGCCCATGTAGCAGCGGCTGGTGTCGAACCCCTGTCCCTCGGTGTTGTTCCAGTGGGGTACGACCACTGCTCTTAGGCCGAGGTGTGAGGCTACGTCCAACCCCTCTAGCCATTCCAGGTCGCTTCCCGCCTTGTATATCTCGTAGACGGGGAGGGTCTTGACCCCGGCGGTCAGGGCCGCCGCCGAGGCTAGGGTCACCGTGGCACCGTAGGCGAGCCGGTTACGCAAGGCGGCTGCCAGCCCCGTGTCACGCCAGACGCCGAGGGCGTACCCCGGCGAGCCCGGTCCGGTGAACACGTAGCGGGCGTTCCGTACCGCGGCCAGCATCCGCTCTAGGGCGACCGCCCCGTCACGGCCCGACCGATAGGAAGCCACTTCGGCCTCTACAACCAGGCTGGTTCGGAAGAAGTCGGTCAGCCGTTCCGACAGAATGGCAGCGTTCTCTTGAAACCCGTAGGGGGTGTCAAGCACCAGCACTTCTCCGGCGCGGGCTGCCTTGATCCCCAGGCGGTGGGCGGCCACCAACCGGCCGGAGGTCTCCCCCGATCCCATCAGGATGAGGCGGCCAGCGCTCAACGCAAGATCTCCCCAGCCAGTTCCTCCAGCCAGCCTGAGGTGCGGCCCGGATACTGAGCGTGGAGGTCATGATCGGCCTCCACCCAGATCCGCCTCCCCCTAGGCAGCCTTCGGAAGAACCGGTCGACCGTCTCCCGCTTGGCCGCCCCCGCTGGCGAAGGGTCCTGAGCAGCCACGATCAGCGCTGGACACTCCACGAACGGAGCCACCTCCGCCGGGTGGTGCTCCCACATCTCGCGCAGCAACATCAAGTGGTGTTCTCTGGCCAGGTGAGGTCGCAGGGTTCCATCAGACGCCGTGGCGAAATTGGCCATCTGTCCCTTGATGCCGCTCTCGGGCCAATCCGGGTGATGCTCCCGGATCCTTCTCTCCAGGACAGCCGGGGTGAGGCCTTCGAACGAGGGAGGGGTCAGCTCTGCCAGAGCTGTCTCCCAATCGGCAAAATGGTCGGCCAAGGTGATGAAGCCCCCATCGATGAACGCCGCCCCCGCCACCTTCTGGGGGTGGCGGCGAGCCAACTCCACAACCACGTTGCCGCCCAGAGATTGTCCGGCCACCACCACTGCCGTCTCCGGGGCGAAGACCCCTTCGATGACCGTCGCCAGGTCGTCGGCCAACGTGGCAAAGTCGAAAGGACCCTCCACTCGGTCGGATCGTCCGTGGGAACGCTGATCTACCGCCACCACGGGGTAGCCCTGCGCCACTAGGCGTTCGGAGACACCGTCCCACAACCGGGCATTAGACGAGAGACCGTGGACCAGCAGAAACCCGGTCCGGTGAGTACCGGGCCACAAGATAACGCTGAGTCCGGCACCATCGGAGGCCGGGAGGTGGCGGCGGGTGGGATACAGACCCACCGTTCTCTGCCCCGGACGGCCCCCTAGCGGGACGGGATCACATCCAAGCACGGCTTCCACCCTACCCCTAGGGCAGGCCTATCCAGGATCGGGAGGGTCGGCTACGCCCACAACCGCTGAGCGATAAGATTCGAGGTCGTAGATGCAGTACACGTCCGTTGAGCCCATAACTTCGAAGAAGCAGGACTTAGCGACTGCGCCTGACACAAAACCAGCAGACAGATAACGTGAGACTGTCGACCATCCCCAAGCCCACAAGGCCAGCTTCGCTGGGTTCCCCACCCCCACCGCCGCCAAGGAGGAACGCGGTCGGCCACGCCCGGACAGAAACCGGGAGAAACTGTGGGCCATCGCTCCACAAGATTAGGTATTCAGGTCCCGATGGATAACCTCTGGTCGGATAGCGAAGCGGCCGCCTTCGACGGCCCCCTCGGCGGATGCGTCTACGGATCCCGCCTCCTCGGGGGCGACCCCAACCTGGTTCTTCACGGCGGAGGTAACACCTCTGTGAAGGCACCTTTTGGAGACATCACCGGTCGCATGATCGATGCCCTGTATGTCAAAGGATCCGGCTGGGACCTCGCCACCATCGAGGCCGGGGGGTTTACGCCCTTGCCCCTGGATCGGCTCCATGATCTGTTGGCTCTTGAGAGGCTGTCCGATCCGGACATGATGCGCGAGCTGGCGGCCGCTCGGCTTGATCCCGGTGCTCCCCAGCCATCGGTCGAAACGCTGCTACATGCTTTCCTTCCCCACCGGGCCGTTCAGCACAGCCACGCCGATGTCATAGTCACCCTCACCAACCTGGCCGACGGGGAAGCCCGGGTGCGGGAGGCGCTCGGGAACGAGGTCTTGGTCGTTCCCTACGTTATGCCGGGGTTCGACCTAGCCCGGGCGGTAGTCGAGGTGTGGGGTGACGACCGCGGCAAGGCATCGGGCATCGTTCTGCTCAACCACGGCCTGTTCACCTTCGGTGCCACTACGCGCACCGCCTACGACCGGCACATCCGGCTTATAACCGCGGCCGAGCGATGGTTGGATGAGCACGCCCCCCAACCCGATCCGGATCCGAAGAAGAGCCTGCCCCCCGCCTGCCCTCGGGACTTAGCCGACCTGCGATACCGGATCTCGAAGGCAGCCGGTCAACCGATGATCATGGAACGTCATGCCGATCCAACCGCTGCCAGGTTCGTGGCCCGCTCCGACCTCGAGAGCCTGGCGACACGTGGTCCCTTGACCCCCGATCACGTGATCAGGACCAAGCGCCTGCCTATGGTCGGTATCGACGTGGACGGTTACGTCGAGCGATACCGCCGCTACTTCAAAGAGAATCAGCATCGAGGCCGAACCGAGTTGACCATGCTCGACCCCGCGCCGCGCGTCGTTGTCGACCCGGCCTTGGGGTTGCTGACCGTCGGCGAGACCGCCAAGGCATCTCGGGTCGCCTCCGATATCTATCACCACACCATGTCGGTTCTTGAGCGATCCGAGGATCACTTGGGCGGGTACCAGGCGCTTGGTGCTGGCGATCTGTTCGAAGTCGAGTACTGGGATCTGGAGCAAGCCAAACTCCGCCGGGCGGGCTCGCCACCCAAGTTCGCGGGCATGGTCGCCGTGGTGACCGGAGCGGCTTCCGGAATCGGGCGAGCCTGCGCATCCCGCCTCCTCGCCCAGGGTTGCGCGGTGGCCGGACTCGACCTGGATCCTTCCGTCGCGACGTCGTTCGGCGGTCCAGCCTGGCTGGGCATCGAAGGCGACGTCACCGACCCGAAAGCTCAGGAATCGGCGCTCTCCTGGGTGGCTGAGCGTTTCGGCGGGATCGACATCGTCATCGCGGCGGCCGGGATCTTCGGTCAAGCGGCGCGGATCAAGGATCTGGACGTCGAGCGCTGGCGTTCGGTCATGGCCATCAACTCGGACGCAGTGGCGGATCTGCTATCGGGGGCCCACCCCATGCTGTCCCGATCCCCGGTGGGGGGCAGGGTAGTGGTGATCGGTTCGAAGAACGTCCCGGCACCGGGTGGAGGCGCGGCCGCCTACTCGGCGTCCAAGGCAGCAGTCACCCAGCTAGCTCGGGTGGCCGCTCTCGAATGGGCATCGGATGGCATACGCGTCAACATGGTCCATCCGGATGGCGTATTCGATACCGCGCTCTGGAGCGAGAAGCTGATAGCGGAGCGGGCCGCCGCCTACGGGATCACCCCAGACAAGTACCGCACCCGTAACCTCCTCGGTGTCGAGGTGAACTCCGAACGGGTGGCGAAGGTGGTCGTGGAACTGTGCGGCGACACCTTCGCGACAACCACCGGTGCCCAGATCCCCATCGACGGCGGTTCCGAGCGGGTGATCTGAGATCTCAGGTGCCACCGGCGCGCGAGCGGCTCCTCCGGCTTGGTGCCGCCCGTCACCACCGACGACCCATCCGTGACATAATCAACGACCACCGGCGCATTGCTTGAACCGCCGATGCTGAACGGGTAGTGACCGTAATTCGCGATGGATCGAGGTACCGATGGCAGAAAAGACCCCTGTACTAAGAATTGACCCTGATGAGCTCCCCGAACGGGTACTGGTTATGGGCGATCCGGCCCGGGCCCGACAAGCGTCAGAACACCTTGACGACACCCGACTGCTGGGCAGCTTCAGGGAATACACAACCTATCGGGGAAGGTTCGAAGGTGTTGACGTGGCGGTGGCCTCGCACGGGGTAGGGTCATCAGGAGCAGTTATCGCGTTTGAAGAGTTAGCGCAGGCCGGGGCTCGCTTCATCATCCGGACCGGGACGTGCGGTGGGATCGCCAGAGAGGTGCAGGATGGCGATCTGGTGGTTGTCGCCGGAGCGGTACGCGCCGACGGGGTAACCGACCGCCTCTTACCCGTAGCCTTCCCCGCTCTCGCCTCGGTAGATGCGGTCGTAGCCATCCGAGAAGCAATATCCGGGTCAGGCCGATCCGCCCACGAAGGTGTGGTGCTGACCACCTCCCTCTTCTATCCGGGTCCGGTTCTCAGCGGTGAACTTGAGTTGTGGCACACGGCTGGTGCCATCGCCGTCGAGATGGAATGTGCCGCTCTCTTCATCAACGGTTTCCTGAACGGCCTTAAGACCGGGGCGTTGCTAACGGTGGACGGCAACCCGATTCACGGTGACGAGAACTACGATCCCCATCGGCAGGTGGTATATGACGCCGTAGAGGACATGATCGGGTTAGGCCTTAGCGCCCTTGTCCATGGTTGAGTGGGATTCGGCCAGCCCGGCCGAACACGATCGCCTGGTCGAAGCGGCCGCGGTCCTCAGTCGGCTAACCGGGCAGGATCGCCACGACGTCGTGGCGGTGTTGGGTTCAGGACTAGGTACCTACCCGGACACTCTCGATGATGCGGTAGCGGTCCCGTATGCGGACCTACCCGGCTTCCCGATTCCCTCGGCCATCGGCCATGCGGGAACCGCCTACTCGATCGATTTGGACGGAGTTCGGGTCCTGCTCTATTCGGGTCGCGTGCATCACTACGAGGGTTACGAACCCGCCGAGATCGTCTTCCCCGTCCGGGTCGCCATCATGGCTGGCGTCCGTACGGTGGTGCTCACCAACGCTTCCGGCGGCTGTGCCCCCGAGCTGGAGCCAGGGGATCTGGTTCTTCTATCCGATCACATCAACCCGTCGGGTTTGGGGCCTTTGAGGGGTCCGAACGACGAGCGTCTGGGGACTCGGTTCCCCGACATGACCGACGTGTACTCTCCCCGGCTGCGTTCCCTGGCCCGAGAGGTAGCGTCCGGTTTGGGAATCGATCTTCGCGAAGGCGTGTACATGTGGTGGAGGGGACCAATGTTCGAGACGCCCGCAGAGATCCGCATGGCGATCGCGTTGGGGGCCGACGTGATTGGTATGTCTACCGTGCCCGAAGCAATCGCCGCTCGTCACATGGGGGCGGACGTCCTGGGCATCTCACTGTGCACCAACAAGGCCGCAGGGCTAGCCGGACGAGAGATCACCCATCAGGAAGTAATCGCGACCGCCGACGAGGCCGCCGCCAAGCTCAAGTCCCTCTTCGACGCCCTCTTGCCGCGGTTGTAGGGTCCCCGGGTGGGAGGTAACACCCCGGTAGAGCGCCAGGACCAGGCCGTCGAGATAATCCCCCGGGAAGGAGCACCGCGAGGTGTCTGGCCAGCCCGATGATCGGCAGCAACCCGCCCTCTATGAGGTCGAGGACCGACTTGACGCTGCCCTCCTCAGCATCCTTCTCGAAGAATGCCCCGTTCCGTTCGAGCGCTTCATGGAGATCTCCCTCTACGACCCCACCTTCGGGTATTTCGCCGCCGGTCCCCTCCGATCCCATGTTGACGGGGACTTTCTTACCAGCCCGGAGACAAGCCCCGAATTCGGTGCCGCCCTTGCCAACTACGTGGAAGCGGAGCATCGGCGGCTCGGATCGCCTACAGACTTCACGTTGGTGGAGGTAGGTGCCGGGTCGGGTTCTCTCCTCGAACCGTTGCTCAAACACACTTCGCTCAAGCCGCGAACGGTTGCGGTCGAGGCCTCAAGGGTGGCCAGAGCGTCCATCCGGGCTCGGCTACCTCAGGTCGAGGTATTCCAGCCCGGAGAAACACTAGGCCTGTTGCACGGGGTGGTGATAGCCAACGAGCTGGTTGACAACCTGCCCATGGCGTTGGCGGTGCGACGAGCGGGGGACTGGCGGGAACTTTGGGTGGAAGCCGCCGCCGGGAAATTCGCCTTTGCCGAGGTTCCCGCTAGGCCGGAGGTCGTGGCCTGGCTGGATACGTTCGCCGGAGACACCCCTGAGGGAGGGGTAGTGGAATGCCAACTCGCCGCTTCGGCCTGGCTGAAGCGTCGGATAGACCGGATCGAGGCGGGCTCTATTCTGGTGATCGACTACGGAGACACCGCCGCTGGCCTACGGGGGCGGCGACGCGAGGGAACCCTTCGCACCTACCGAGATCATCATCTCGGCCCCCACCCCCTAGACGCGCCGGGACGAACCGACCTCACGGCCGATGTGAACTTCTCGGCCCTCATGTCCATTGCGTCCGAAAAAGGAATGGAATGCGAACTTCTCCGCCAGCGCGAGCTTCTCAACCGTCTGGGGCTTGAGGAACGCCGCCGCTTTCTCCGACACCAAGAGTTGGAAGCGGCTCGGGCGGGCAACTGGCAGGACCGACTCCGGCTGCGCAGCAAGGTAAAGGAGATTGAGACCCTGCTCCATCCCCGGGGTCTAGGGGACTTCATGGTGTTGTCGGCACGGCGCTAGAGCTCCTACCAACCCCGCCAGTCCAATGTGTTGCAACAGAGGTGTCAGCTACAGAGGCGTTCCAACGCATTGGCTGACACCCGTGAGCCGCCACCCGCGCGAGACTCGGCTTCGCCGGGCCCCACCCCCGCCTCACACCACCAGGTTCGGAGCGTGGTCGGCCATGCCCGGACTGAAGCCGGGAGACGCTGGGGCCTTAGCTCTACAAGATTGATGTTCCCAAAGGTCCGGCTGTTTCCGATCGGTCGCAACTGCCTCAACAAAGCCGGAATCGGTGCTTAGCAACGGGCACCGTATAACAACCCCAAGACAAAGACAACCCCCTTGACGTCACCTCCCCCTCTTTCGCTCCGGCCGACCGCGCGGCCGACTCTGATTGTCCCGATAGCGTGCACGGATAGCTTCGGAAGTCCACCAGGAGAAGCCCACCAGTACGGGCCTTAGCCGCTCTAGTTCGGGTCTGATACCGAGCAGAAACACACCCCCAACCGACCGATGCGGGACCCCGATCCGGCTGGCAAATGCCCACTCAACTAAGCGGGCCGACGACACCCGAACCTACCAAGGCCCCAACTGGCCGCTGGCCGCCGTCCAATCCCTTGCCAGGAATCCGGGGTTGGTGCCAGGTGGCACTAGGATCACAAGCCGTGAACACGCTCAAGACGGTTGCCCTGCTCAGCCTCATGACCACCCTCGTCTGGTGGCTCGGTATGTGGATGTTCGGTGGATCCCAGGGGATCATTATCGGGCTGGGATTCGCCGCGGTGCTGAACCTAGGGGCCTACTTCTTCTCCGCCAAGCTAGCCCTTTCGATGAGCCGAGCGAAGCCGGTTTCGGAGCAGGACTTGCCTCAGGTCTACGCCATGGTCCGCCGCCTAGCCGCTCAGGCGGATATGCCCGTGCCTTCGATCCATCTGATCGAATCCCCGCAGCCCAACGCCTTTGCCACCGGACGGAATCCCAAACACGCAGCCGTGGCGGTAACCACCGGCATCCTCCAGATCATGAGGGAGGACGAGTTGGAAGGAGTGCTCGCCCACGAACTCTCCCACGTCCGTAATCGGGATATCCTGATCTCGTCTGTAGCGGCGATGCTGGCCGCCGCCCTCACCATCTTCAGCCGGATCGCCTTCTGGTTCGGCGGTGGGCGGGACCGGAACAACCCGGCCGGGCTGTTTATCGCAATAGCCGCGATGATCCTGGCACCGATAGCCGGGATGATCATCAAGATGGCAATCTCACGAGCGCGCGAGTACCAGGCCGACGCCTCTGGGGCGGGGATGACTGGCCAACCGCTCAGCCTCGCCCGGGCACTGGAAAAGATTGACACCGCCGGTACCCGGACGCCGATGGAGGTCAACCCGGCGGTCAGCCAGCTGTTCATAGCTGATCCGCTCAAAGCCTTCGGCCGACGAGGAGGAAGCCGGGGAGCTCTGTTCTCCACCCACCCGCCTATCCAGGAGAGGATCAAGCGGCTCGAGGAGATGCACTACCGATTCTGACCCAGCCTTGGCCTACAACGGTCAGTATGGGCCTAGTACCGGCTATTATCAGGCTACTGTGCTGTTCCGGAGCCGCTAGGATTCCGTAGCTACCCGATCCGATTCGGGATCAGCGCACTTTGCCGGGATGCCCGAGCGGCCAAAGGGAGCAGACTGTAAATCTGCCGGTAGATGCCTACGGAGGTTCGAATCCTTCTCCCGGCACCCGTCCGGTGGGCGAACTGAAGCTCGCCGGGTACGCCCCCTTAGCTCAGTAGGCCAGAGCGCCTCCATGGTAAGGAGGAGGTCTCCGGTTCGAATCCGGAAGGGGGCTCGGGCGACGATCGAAACCGTGCGGTTGATCGACGCGGCGGCGTAGCTCAGTTGGTAAGAGCGCTCGACTCATAATCGAGAGGTCGGCAGTTCGAGTCTGCCCGCCGCTACCGCGGAGTCCTCGCGTGTCATGCGGGCGGTTCGCTGAAACACCACACAATGTTCTAACCCACAAGGAGTGTTTGGTTATGGCTAAGGAGCGGTTTGTTCGGGTGAAGCCTCATTTGAATGTGGGGACTATGGGGCATATTGATCATGGGAAGACGACGTTGACGGCGGCGATTACGCGGGTGTTGTCGGAGCGGGTTGATGGTAATGTGTTTACGGTGTTTGATGATATTGATAAGGCGCCTGAGGAGCGTGAGCGGGGGATTACTATTGCTATCGCGCATGTGGAGTATGAGACGGAGTCTCGGCATTACGCGCATGTGGATATGCCTGGTCATGCTGATTATATTAAGAATATGATTACGGGGGCGGCGCAGGTTGATGGGGCGGTGTTGGTGGTGTCGGCGGCTGATGGTCCGATGCCCCAGACTCGGGAGCATGTGTTGTTGGCGCGTCAGGTGGGGGTGCCTTGTATTGTGGTGGCGTTGAATAAGGTCGATTTGGTTGATGATGAGGAGTTGTTGGAGTTGGTGGAGTTAGAGGTTCGGGAGTTGTTGGATTCGTATGATTTTCCTGGTGATGATGTGCCGGTGGTGCGGGTGTCGGCTTTGGGTGCGTTGGAGGGCGACGGTGGGGCGGCTGCGGGGGTGTTGGAGTTGATGGAGGCGGTGGATACGTATGTGCCGGTCCCGGACCGTCCGGTGGATCGCCCGTTTTTGATGCCTATTGAGGATGTGTTCTCGATTACGGGGCGGGGTACGGTGGTTACGGGCAAGGTGGAGTCGGGGATCGTTCGGGTGGGCGAACAGGTAGAGATTGTGGGTATCCGCGAGACGCGTCGTACGGTCGCTACCGGCGTGGAAATGTTCCGCAAGCTCTTAGACGAAGGCCAGGCGGGCGATAATGTTGGGGTGCTGTTGCGGGGGGTCGGCAAAAACGAGGTCGAACGCGGCCAGGTCCTAGCCGAGCCGTCGTCGATCACTCCCCATACCCGCTTCGTGGCCCAGGTGTACGTGTTGACTAAAGACGAAGGCGGGCGGCATAACCCCTTCTTTGAGGGATACCAGCCCCAGTTCTACTTCCGGACTACCGACGTTACCGGCCAGATCAGCCTCGACGAAGGCGTCGAGATGGTCATGCCCGGCGATAACACCACCATCACAGTACAGCTAGGATCACCCATCGCTATGGACGAAGGCCTCCGCTTCGCTATCCGCGAAGGCGGACGCACCGTAGGCGCAGGAACCGTAACCACAATCATCGAATAGCGGCGGAGTTTGTAGCAGGGAGGCCCGATATGGCCAAGAAAAAAGGAAACCGCATCAAGATCACACTTGAATGCACCGAAGCGCGGGCCGAGGGCAAGCCTCCATCGCGCTACATAACCACCAAGAATCGCACCAACACCACCGGGCGGCTTGCGATCAAGAAGTACAACCCATTCCTACGCCGTCACACGCTGCATCGCGAGACCCGCTAGGAGGGTCGCGTAGAGATGTCCGGTCGGCTGGCCAGCTGGCACCAGCGCCGTAGATCGGAGAGGCCGGGCAACCGACAGCCGAGATCCGTCTTCGCCTTGCCCGCCACCCTCATAGGACAGTGATGGGTCCAGTGGATCTGGCCGGTCGAACCTACGGTCCCACCCGCCATGAGCTGAACCCTCTTCAGGTTACGGCCTATGTAAAGGCGACCGGCGACGACCCGACCCGCTGGGTTGAGCACGCCCCACCATCCTTCGCCGGTGCCGCGCTCTTCTGGGTTGCCGCCCCCTTCCTCAACGACCCCGCGGTACGGCCGCACGCCCGCCTCCTAATTCACGGGGAGCAAATCTTTGTCTGGCATCGACCGTGGGCAATAGGCGACAGCCTGACCGTCGTCGGCCGCGTGGATCGGATTCGAGAACGAGCCGGAACAGCCTTCGTTACCTTTGTCATCGAAGCCCACGACGACGTGGGCCGTCCGATAATGGCCTCTCGGTCGCTCTTCTTGATGGGTGACACCGAGGCGGCAACCAGCACCCCGGAGCGATCCGAACCCGCTGCCGAGGCTCGAGCGGCGAACCAGCAGCCAGACAACAAGCCTCTTCCCGAGCCGGGACAGTCACTGCGCCCGCTGAAAAAATCGGCTTCGCGCCTCGACCTGATTCGTTACGCTTCCGCCAGCGGCGATTTCAACGCCGTCCACTGGGATCATCAGCGAGGGGTGGAGTCGGGCGTGGGAGGAGTCATCTGCCACGGACTGCTCATGGCCGCATGGGCCACCCAACCGGCAACGGCCGCGATCAACCGCCCCGACCCGCTCGCCCAGGCCCGGTTCCGCTTCAAGCAGCCTCTCTACCCGAATCAGGCGGCACGCATATCCACCACCGTGCGGGACTCAACCAACCTCGACGCCGTCGTTTCGTCCTCAGCCGGAGATCACGTGGTGGCTCGAATCGGGACACGGACCGCATGAGAGCTATGCGGCACCTCTGGGCCACCGAGACCCGAGTGCCCGAGTTGATCGAACGTTCAAAGCGCGGGGATAGGGAGGCCTTCGGGGAACTGGCCAGACGCTACCAACACGAGGTATACACCCTGGCGGTGCGGCTCACCGGCGACCGTACCCTGGCGGCCGATGTAGCACAAGAAGCTCTTATCCGAGCCTGGCGAGCGATAGGCACCTTCCGGGGAGAAGCTGCGTTTTCGACCTGGCTCTACCGGATCACCGTGAACGTCGCCTGGACCCTCAAAGGAACCGCGGCCCGAAAGCGTACCTACCATCTTGACTCCATGATCAGCCAGCCTCAGGCAGGCGAAGAAGACGATCCCGAAGCGTCGGGAATGAGGTCGGAGCTAAGAGCCGACCTCAATTCCGCACTCGCCCGACTGCCTCGTCCCCATCGGACCGTCGTCATCCTCAAGGACGTCTACGGTTGGTCGCACAAAGACATCGCCGATGCCCTGTCGATCACGGTTTCGACATCCAAAATACGTCTGCATCGGGCGCGCCTTCGGCTGCGTGAGCTGCTGGAGGGCCAGCGGTGAACTTCCTCTCTCTCCGGTCGGACCTAACCAGGTCAGTGTTATGCGGCCTGACCAGGACGATCATCTCCGGCACCGGGTCGAGCGGCGTTGCTCGACCGGCGATCTTGGAGCGCCACAGCGCGAGTTGTCTATCGTGTCAGGCTGCTTCCGTGCGACAACACCGCATGCTCCGGGACCTCGCCGCCCTGCGGAACGAATTACAGAACGCGCCCTACGATATGTCGGCCGCTCTCAGTCGGCCGATGCCGGTGGAGCGCAACAGCCGGGTACTTCGCCCGAGGCCCGGCATGAAGACTGTGGCGGCGGGTGCCTCCATGGCCGTGGTCGGCGCGGTAATCCTGACTCGCCGGATGCTCCGAAGTGACCAGCGAGACCACTCCTGGCTATAATAGGGCCTACCGGTCCTATACTCCTTGCCGCTAGGGGCGTAGCTCGAAGTTGGTTAGAGCGCCGGTCTCCAAAACCGGAGGTTGGGGGTTCGAGTCCCTCCGCCCCTGCTCGGTTCGTTCCCAGCGAAGTTTTGCAGCACTACCCACAAGGAAGGTCAGTACCAAGATGAACCGCGAGATGCGCCGTATGGCCGAACGGGCCGAACGCCGCGCCCGGCCCCAAGGTGACCGCCGTCGCTCGCCGATTACGGGTTCGTCCGGACGAGACGAACCGCAGGGTCGGCTGGCACGGTTGATCCAGTTCCTCCGCGAGGTTCGGGTAGAGCTCAGTCGGGTTAACTGGCCAAGCCGCCGGCAGATGATTGCGTTCACCACGGTTACCGTGATCACCACCAGCGCTCTGACCGGTTATGTGTTTCTCGTGGACTTAGCCCTGAGCCGTTCGGTTCTAGCCGGTATTCGAGCACTGACGGGTTGAAAAAAGTGGCCGACCAGTCATCAACCCCAAACGGAGATCAAGCCCCCGGCGACGGTTCGCTCGGTTCGCTCGGTAAGGCGTTCTTGACCGCAGGATTTCGGACCGATGGCTCGACAGACCCTGAGGAGCCCGCGGCACCTGTCGAAGAGGTATCGCCGGAAGGCCAGGAACCGACCAACCCGCCTCCGTCCGTAGAACCCACCCAGCCTGACACAACACTGGCCGAGGCACCGCCGAAGCCCGTCGAGGAAGAAGAGCCGAGAAGCCCGTATGATCGCCGGGGCTCCTGGTACGTCATCCACTCCTACTCGGGCCATGAGAAAAAGGTGCGAGCGAACCTCGACAATCTCAAGACCTCCCAGCACCTAGAGCACTCGATCTTTGAGGTGGTGATCCCCACCGAGAAGGTGGTCGAGATCAAGGCGGGTCGCAAGGTAGAGGTGGAGCGGCGAATGTTCCCCGGCTACCTGTTGATACGTATGTACGACGATGCGGAAGCGTTCAACGTGGTCCGCAACACCCCTGGCGTGACCTCGTTTGTCGGAAGCAGCGTTGGGGGTGGCTTCCATCCCACACCTCTCTCGCGACGCGAAGTGGAGCGGTTCATGGGATTGAAGCGGGAGGCGGCCAAGAAGGCACCTCGGTTCCGTCCGGCCTGGGAAGTCGGCGAGACCGTTCGTGTGTCCAAGGGTCCGTTCGCCGACTTCAACGGCGTGGTGTCGAACATAAACGTCGATCAACAGAAGGTCACGGTCCTCGTTGAGATCTTCGGGCGCGATACGCCCATGGAACTTGACTTTGAGGACATCCAAAAGCAATAGGGCCGGGAAACTCGTCCGGCTCTTCTGACGAAGACGATTCAAAGGAACTTGACCATGGGCAAGAAACGGGTGGCAGCCATCCTCAAGGTTCAGATCCCCGCTGGCCAGGCCAGTCCGGCACCGCCGGTCGGCCCGGCGCTGGGACAACACGGGATCAACATCATGGAGTTTGTCAAGTCCTACAACGATGCCACCCGTGCCCAGATGGGAACCATCGTTCCGGCTGAGATCACCATATACACCGATCGCACCTTTAGCTTTATCACCAAGTCACCCCCTACGGCGGTGCTCTTGCGACAGGCGGCCCGGGTGGAAAAGGGCTCACCGGAGCCCCATCGTGAGAAGGTAGCGACCCTGTCGCGAGACCAGATCCGAGCGGTGGCCCAAACCAAGCTCCCCGACCTCAACACCAATGATGTCGAAGCAGCCATGCGTATCGTCGCAGGTACTGCGCGGTCAATGGGGATCGTGGTAACCGACTGACAACTGATCTGACGCTGGACCAAAGTAAAGGCTGGGAGGGTCCCTCCAGACTGGCGGGCCCGCTAAGACCACAGGGAGAGAAAAATGGCTCAGAACGGCAAGCGCTTCGGCCGCGCGAGAGCGGCCTACGACAAGTTCCACCCATATGCAATTGAGGACGCGGTGCGGCTGGTCAAGGCCACCGCCACCGCCCGCTTTGACGAGACCATCGAGGCTGTCGCCAAGCTGGGCATTGATCCCCGCCGAGCCGACCAGCTTGTCCGCGGAACCGTCGTTCTACCCCACGGGACGGGGAAGAGGGTCCGAGTGGGCGTCTTCGCGGTGGGAGAGCCCGCCGCGGAGGCCGCGGCCGCGGGCGCTGACATCGTAGGGGGTACCGACTTGGTTGAGCTCATCGCCGGTGGTGCCGACATCCCGTTCGACATCGCCCTCGCCACGCCGGACATGATGCCGCGGGTGGGAAGGCTCGGCAGGATCCTTGGTCCACGCGGCATGATGCCTAACCCCAAGGCGGGCACCATCACCCGTGACGTGGGGAGAACGGTCCAGGAATTCAAGGCAGGCAAGATCGAATACCGTAACGACCGCTATGGCAACATCGCGGTGCCAATAGGTAAGGCGTCGTTCGATGAGGCGCAGTTGCAGGAGAATCTGTCGACGTTGGTTTCCGAGCTGGTGCGAGTCAAACCGGCCGCTTCAAAGGGGATCTACCTCCAGGGCCTTTCGATCTCAGCCACGATGGGACCAGGCATTCGGGTAGACGTAGCCCGGATCTCCCGCTAGGCTTCCGCCCGGCCAAAGACAGCCGGTGCCCCAGATAGGGGCGTAAAGGAATCGAGTCGGTTCCGCCTGCCGAGGTTCATTCGTGTGGGAATAATCCCGCTGTCTTGTGCTGATAAGCGAGCAACCCGCGCCCGACGGGCGGAGGAATCCCATGTCAACACCCGAAAAGGTCGAGATAGTTGAAGCCATCAAGGGCTACTTCAGCAACTCAACCTCCTCGTTCATTACTGAGTACCGCGGACTACCGGTCTCAGCCCAACAGGAACTACGGCGCAATCTCTCCGAAGCTGGAGCCACCTACCGGGTCTTGAAGATGACCCTCACCCGACGTGCCCTTGACGATCTCGGGCATGGGGGTTTGGATCAATGGCTTTCCGGACCCACCGCCGTTGCCTTTGCAGAAGGTGATCCCGTCGGCCCGGCTCGGGCGCTTGTCGAGTTTGCCAAGAGCAACGACGGCCTCGTCATCAAGGCTGGCATGCTCGACGGTGGAATTATCGACGCCGAGCAGGTCGCTCGGCTGGCCGCCATCGACAGCCGGGAGGTTCTCCTCGCCAAGGTGGCGGGTGCTCTGGGCGCGCCACTATCGAGAAGCGCCTATCTGATGGGGGCGTTCACCAGGAACGCCGCTTCCGTGTTCACTCAACTAATCGAAAAGAAGGCTGCCTAGCGTTCCCGGACTCTCGTCAGGGGCCGCCCATTACCAGCCGGACAATCCAGGAGGACTCGACCATGGCCAAGATGACCAACTCAGAACTGCTCAGCGTGTTTGAGGAGATGACGGTATTGGAACTCAAGGAGTTCTTGGATGCCTTCGAGGCCCATTTCGACGTCACCGCCGCGGTCCCTATGGCGATGGGTGCCGCCGGAGACGGCAGCGCCGACCAGGCCGAGGCCGAGGAGCAAACCGAGTTCACCGTGGTGCTCACCGGCTCCGGATCCTCCAAAATTCAGGTCATCAAGGAAGTTCGCGCCTTGACAACCTTGGGTCTCAAGGAAGCGAAGGCGGTTGTCGACGGCCTACCTAGCAACGTTCTTGAGGCGGTCTCTCTCGACGAGGCTAACGCCGCCAAGGCGAAGATAGAGGCAGTAGGCGGATCCGTGGAGATTCGGTGAGGCCAGCCCGCCAGCGACTTGACCACCCACACCGCCGGGCACTAGCATTTGAGGTATCGGACGGAACCATCCCCAACAGAGGGGATCTGTCTAAATGGTATTAGCCTCCTTTTCGGGGGGCGTTTATCGCGTGCTAGTATGCGCTTTTGCGGCGCGGCCTCTGTGTAGCGCGCGTTTCAGCATGTCGAGTATCGATCGTCACAAACAGGGTAGAGCCTTGTCCGCAGGAGCGCGTTGACAAACATGTATGGGGTTCGAGTTTGGTTATGAGACAGGCCGAATTGGCCGGTCAGTCATCCAGAGGAGGCAGGTTTGGCTATAGCCAACACGGTTGATCGGCTGTCGTTTTCGAAGATCCCCGAGGTGAGTCCTCTCCCGGATCTCATCGCGGTGCAGCGAGAGTCCTTCAGGTGGTTCTTGGAAGAGGGGCTTTCCCGAATCTTCCGGCAAATCTCTCCCATTGAGGACTTTGGTGGACAGCTCGCGCTAGATCTGAGCGATCACTATTTCGGGGAGCCTCTTCTCACCATTGGGGAGGCCAAGGAACGCGACCACAGTTATGCGCGGCCCCTCTACGTCGTGGCACGTTTCCTCAACCGCAACAGCGGGGAAATCAAGGAGCAGCGGGTCTTCCTCGGAGATTTCCCGATAATGACCCGCAACGGAACCTTCATCATCAACGGGACTGAACGGGTGGTGGTAAGCCAGCTGGTGCGGTCCCCGGGCGTCTACTTCGATCACTCGATTGACAAGCTGACCGGCAAGGACGTATACGGCGCGAAGGTGATCCCCGGCCAAGGCGCGTGGATGCAGTTGGACACCGACAAGCGCGACACTCTAGGCGTAAAGGTGGACCGCAAGCGGCGTCAGTACATCACCTCGTTCGTACGTGCGCTGGACTTCGCCCACACCGATGACGAGATCCTTCGCTTGTTTGACGACGCGGAGATCATCGCCAATACCTTGGAGCGGGATCCGATCTCAGACCCCGACGAGGCCAAGCTCGATTTCTACCGGAAGCAGCGGCCCGGCGAACCCACCACTTTGGACTCAGCAAAGGGCCTTATAAAGGCCATCTTCTTCAACCCCAAGAGGTATGACCTGACCGAGGTGGGACGCTACAAGGTGGACCAGAAGTTCCAGAACCCCAAGGGCGGAGTCGCCGAGAACGGTCTCTTCACCCGTGACGACTTTGTCGACACGATCAACTACCTCGTCCACCTCCATGAAGCCCGCCCCACTATGACCACGCAGGCCAGCAATGAAGTCTCGGTTCGCACCGACGATACCGACCATTTCGGCAACCGCCGTGTCCGTACGGTGGGGGAATTGGTTCAGAATCAGATGAGGATCGGCCTCAGCCGCATGGAACGCCAGGTGCGGGAGCGGATGTCTACCCAGGACGCCGATTCCATCACGCCCACCTCGTTGATCAATATACGTCCGGTGGTCGGTTCGATCAAGGAGTTCTTCGGGTCGAGCCAACTCAGCCAGTTTATGGATCAACCTAACCCGCTGGCCGGGCTTACCCACCGCAGACGGCTGTCGGCGTTAGGGCCGGGCGGGGTGTCTCGGGAGCGGGCTGGCTTTGAGGTTCGGGATGTGCATCCCTCCCACTACGGCCGGATGTGCCCCATTGAGACCCCGGAAGGCCCCAACATCGGCCTGATCGGGTCGTTGGCCAGCTACGCCCGCGTTAATCGGTTCGGCTTCATCGAGACCCCGTACCGAGAGGTCCAGGACGGTCGAGTGACCGACACGATCCGCTATCTGACCGCATCCGAGGAGGAGCGGTATGTGATCGCCCAAGCTAACTCGGAGCTGGGAGCGGACGGTTCGTTTGTCCGCGACCGCGTCCTCGTGAGGCGAGCTGGCGGAGACATCGACCGGGTGCCACCCCGCGACGTAGACTTCATGGACGTTTCCCCCAAGCAGATCGTATCGGTCGCTACCTCACTGATCCCGTTCCTCGAGCATGACGACGCCAACCGGGCCCTCATGGGGTCCAATATGCAACGCCAAGCGGTGCCGTTGCTGCAATCCGAGGCCCCGCTGGTCGGCACCGGTGTCGAGGCTCGCGCCGCCCGCGATTCGGGTGAGCTGATCACCTCCGAGATCGACGGTGTGGTGACCTACATCAGCGGTAACAAGATTGTGGTCACCGAGACCGGTACCGATGTCGAGCACACCTATCCCCTGCGAAAGTTCGAGCGCTCCAATCAAGGAACTTCCATCAACCAGAAGGCCTTGGTGGATCTGGGGAGCGAGGTCACCAAGGACATGGTGATCGCCGACGGACCCTCCACGGAGGGCGGTGAGTTGGCGTTGGGCAAGAACCTCTTGGCGGCCTTCATGCCCTGGAAAGGACATAACTTTGAAGACGCCATCGTCTTAAGCGAAAGGCTAGTCAAACAGGATGTGTTGACCTCAGTCCATATTGAGGAGCACGAAGTCGACGCCCGTGAGACCAAGCTGGGTGCCGAGGAAATCACTCGAGATATCCCTAACGTCGCCGAGGAAGCCCTCAAGGACCTGGACGATGAAGGCATTGTTCGGGTCGGGGCCATCGTTGGTCCCGGCGATTACCTGGTAGGCAAAGTAACTCCCAAGGGAGAAACCGAGATGACCCCTGAGGAGCGTCTCCTGCGAGCGATCTTCGGCGAGAAGGCCCGAGAGGTACGCGACTCTTCTTTGAAGGTGCCCCATGGCGAGTCCGGCAAGGTAATTGACGTGCGCGTCTACCGGCGGGCAGATGGCTATGACGACCTCCAGCCAGGCGTCAGCGAGTTGGTTCGTGTCTACGTAGCCAGCCAACGCAAGATCTCCGAAGGCGACAAACTTGCCGGACGACACGGCAACAAGGGTGTGATCGCCAAGATCCTTCCCGAGGAGGACATGCCCTTCCTGGCGGACGGCACCCCAATCGACATCGTGCTGTCACCCTTGGGGGTCCCCTCCCGTATGAACCTCGGGCAGGTACTGGAAACCCATCTGGGTTGGGCCGCCGCGCAAGGGTGGCGCCCCTTCAAGGGAGACTCACCTGCTGCAGTAGGGAGAAAACCACGGTCCCCGGTGGCTACGCCAGTCTTCGACGGTGCTCGGCACGGTGAGATCCGGGACGTGATCGCGCACACCCTGCCCAACCGCGACGGGGATCGGCTGGTTACCGACGAGGGCAAGGCAACCCTTTACGACGGGCGCACCGGTCTTCCCTTCGACACTCCCGTCACGGTGGGATACCTATACATTCTCAAGCTGGTTCACCTAGTGGACGACAAGCTCCATGCTCGTTCTACCGGGCCCTACTCAATGATCACCCAGCAGCCTCTGGGAGGTAAGGCTCAGTTCGGAGGTCAGCGGTTCGGGGAAATGGAAGTCTGGGCTCTGGAAGCCTACGGGGCTGCCTACGCCCTCCAGGAACTTCTGACCATCAAGTCGGATGATGTGCTCGGTCGGGTCAAGGTATATGAGTCGATCGTCAAGGGGGACAACATACCGGAGCCGGGGATTCCGGAGTCTTTCAAGGTGCTCATTAAGGAGATGCAAAGCCTCTGCTTGAACGTAGAGTTGCTTTCGGCAGGTGAGGAAATCCGGTTTAGGGATCTGGACGAGGATCTTTACCGCACGTCGGAGGCGCTGGGAATCGACATATCGCGCCCGGAGCGCAGAGAAGAGGGTTAGATAGCGTGAGCTGGGCTCAAACACCTACACGGTTCGGTCCTTACGAAGGCTTCGCGACATCCGCCGAGGCTTCCCATCGGGACGTTTTTGACGAACTCAAGATCGGATTGGCGACACCCGAGCAGATCCGATCATGGTCCTTTGGGGAGGTGAAGAAGCCGGAGACAATCAACTATCGAACCTTGAAGCCCGAGAAGGAGGGCTTGTTCGACGAGCGGATCTTCGGCCCTCAGAAGGACTGGGAATGCGCCTGCGGCAAGTACAAGCGCATTCGCTACCGAGGGATCACCTGCGAGAAATGCAACGTCGAAGTTACCCGCAGCAAGGTGCGTCGGGAACGCATGGGTCACATCGAGCTGGCCGCTCCGGTAACCCATATCTGGTTCTTCAAGGGCGTCCCTTCGCGCCTCGGGTACCTGCTCGACATGTCTCCCAAAGAACTCGAGAAGGTGATCTATTTCGCCGCCTACCTGGTAACGGACCTTGATGAGAAGAAGCGGCTCGGCGATCTGCCCGATCTCGAAGCCCGCATGGAGGCGGAGATTGATCTCGAACGCGAGGACTTCGAAGAGTGGCGCGACCGCCGCCTCGAGCGTCACGAAGAGGAGATCCGTCGGATGGAGGAGGGGGGTGCCAAGCCCCAAGAGATCAACAGCCGCCGCAAGGAAGTCGAGCGCGAGCTCCAAGACCGCCTGGACCGATGCGAGCGGGCCTGCGAGCTGTTCCGGGAGGCCTACGAGACCTTCCGTACCCTTAAGCCGAAGACGTTGGTGGAGTCGGAGCAGCTCTGGCGGATGTTGGACGACCAGTATTCGGACTATTTCTCGGGCGGAATGGGGGCTGAGGCAGTCAAGGCCTTGCTCAAGCGGGTCGACCTCGACGCCGAGATGGAGATGCTCAAGGAGAATCTGGTAGCAACCTCCGCCCAGCGCCGCCATCGAGCGACCCAGCGGATCAAGGTGGTCAAGCCCTTCTGGGAGGGGAGGCACTCGCCTAGGGGAATGATTATCGAGTCGGTCCCGGTGATACCTCCGGACTTGCGACCCATGGTGCAGCTTGACGGCGGCCGGTTCGCTACCTCCGATCTCAACGACCTATACCGGCGGGTGATTAACCGCAACAATCGGCTAAAGCGGTTGCTGGAGCTCAATGCTCCCGAGATCATCGTCAACAACGAAAAGAGGATGCTCCAGGAGGCGGTCGACGCTTTGTTCGACAACGGACGACGGGGTAAGGCCGTCACCGGCCAGGGGAACCGTGCTCTCAAATCGCTCACTGACATGCTCAAGGGCAAGCAAGGCCGGTTTCGGCAGAACCTGCTGGGCAAGCGAGTTGACTATTCAGCCCGGTCGGTGATCGTGGTTGGACCCCAACTCAAGCTTCACCAGTGTGGGTTGCCCAAGATCATGGCTCTCGAGCTCTTCAAGCCGTTCGTTATGAAGCGCTTGGTCGATCGTGACATCGCCCAGAACATCAAGTCGGCAAAGAGGATGGTGGAACGGCGCCGTCCGCCGGTATGGGACGTCCTCCGGGAGGTCATCCAGGAGCATCCCGTCCTGCTCAATCGGGCACCCACGCTGCATCGTCTTGGGATCCAAGCCTTTGAGCCGGTTCTGGTAGAGGGCAAGGCCATCCAAATCCATCCCCTGGTCTGCGAGGCCTTCAACGCCGACTTCGACGGTGACCAGATGGCGGTCCATATCCCCCTGTCAGCTGAGGCACAGGCTGAGGCCCGCGTGCTCATGTTGTCCACCAACAACGTCCTCTCGCCAGCGAGCGGTCACCCGATTGTTGCCCCTTCCCAGGATATGGTGATTGGTCTGTACTACCTGTCCGAACGGGTGGCCGACGCTAAGGGCTCAGGTCGGGTCTTTGCCGATCCCGACGAGGCGGCGATGGCCTTCGACCTCGGCGAGATTTCGTTGCACGCCCCCATCCGGCTTCGGCTTGGTGATCTGAGCGGCGATCCCGACATGCATGCGCAGATGAAGGACTACATCAGTCACCTCACGCCGGACGCGCCTTTGGACGGGGCTCGTCTCTATGAGACAACGTACGGGCGGGTGCTCCTGAACCAAGCCTTACCTGAGGGTTTTCCATTCCTCGACGCGGTGGTACTCAAGGGTGACCTCAGGGTGCTGATCGCCGAGACCATCGAGCGGTATCCGAAGTATCAAGTGCAGGCGACCCTTGACAACCTGAAAGAGTTGGGTTTCGAATTCTCCACTAGGTCGGGGTTGACGATGGGTCTCAGCGACGTGTTGGCTCCGCCTGATAAGCAACGGATCCTCAACCAGTATCAGAAAAAAGCGGACGGAGTCGATCGCCAGTACCAACGGGGAATCATCACCCAAGAGGAACTACATCAAGAGCTGATTGAGATCTGGACCGAGGCGACCGAGGAAGTAACCGCCTCCATGGAAAAGACGCTGTCCGCCCATGCCTTCAACCCGATCGACATGATGGTGAGGTCCGGTGCCCGAGGCAACCGGATGCAGGTGCGCCAGATCGCGGGTATGCGCGGGCTGGTCGCCAACCCCAAGGGGGACATCATTCCCCGTCCTATCAAAGCCAATTTCCTGGAGGGCCTGACGGTGTTGGAGTACTTCATCTCCACCCATGGGGCGCGCAAAGGATTGGCTGACACCGCCCTTCGGACCGCCGACTCGGGTTATCTGACCCGGCGTTTGGTAGACGTCTCTCAAGAAATCATCGTCAGGGACGAGGATTCGCAGGATCGCGGTATCCGGATCCCGATCAGGGTTGAGGAGGGCAGCGAGTCGAAGCTCATACGCAACCTGCGCAGCCGTATCTACGGTCGAATCCTGGTAGACGACGTCCTCGCCAACGGAACCCCGGTACGCACCAAGGGCGGAAGGGAACTGGTGGCAGGCGAGGTCCTGGACCGATCGGCCATGATCGCTCTAGAGGACGCTTCTGACGTCAGCGAGGTGCGAGTGCGGTCGCCGCTCACCGATGAGATTCTGTACGGGATCAGCCAAGCCTCATATGGACTGAGCATGGCTACCGGCAAGATGGTGGAAACTGGCGAGGCGGTGGGCATAATGGCTGCCCAGTCGATCGGAGAACCCGGAACCCAGTTAACCATGCGCACCTTCCACACCGGAGGTGTGGCTGGCCAAGACATCACCCACGGCCTTCCCCGGGTGGTCGAGTTGTTCGAAGCCAGATCACCTAAGGGCAAGGCCACCATCACCGAGATCGGCGGAATGGTGAGAATCGAGGAAAACGATGAAGGCAGCCGGGTCATCATCATCGAGTCGCCGACAGAGGAAAAGAGCTACGAGGTCTCCCGCCGGGCCCGTCTAGCGGTCCGAGCCGGTGACGAGATCGAGCCGGGAACGCCCCTCACCGAAGGACCCCTTGATCCCAAGGAAGTGTGCGAGATCCAAGGGGTTCGGGCCTGCCAACAGTACCTGGTGGATCAGGTTCAAGAGGTCTACCGGAACCAGGGTGTCGATATCCACGACAAGCACATCGAGTTGATCGTGCGTCAGATGCTCCGTAAGGTTCGGGTGGTTCGCGCCAATGATTCGGATTTCCTGCCCCATCAGCTGGTGGATTACGGAGAGTTCCGTGAGGAGAACCGTCGGTTAGTCGAGGACGGAAAGAGGCCAGCCGAGGGCCGACGGGAACTCATGGGCATCACCAAGGCTTCCCTGGCCACCGATTCATGGTTGTCGGCCGCTTCCTTCCAGGAAACCACTCGTGTCCTAACCGAGGCGGCTATCAACGGCCGCTCCGACTATCTGCGCGGCCTCAAGGAGAACGTGATCATAGGCAAGCTGATCCCAGCAGGGACCGGCGGCTCCCGTTACCAGGCCATTCAACCGCGTCTGCCTGAGGCCAGCCGGATTCCCGCTGACCTCGGACCGGACTGGCTGGCATCGCTAGATATGCCCGACTCGGACGCCGAGGCCGACGGGGCGGATGCAGAGGAGGCGAGTGTCACTCCGGAGGTTTGATTTCTTGGGCGCGGTCGATAGCCGCAACCAGTAGCCCCTCCTCCGAGTCCACCACGACCACCCGGTCGAGGCCGAGAACCAACACCGGCCGGGTGCCAGCATTGATGTAGCTATTGGTGACATCCCGAGTAGCGACGTTGCCCACCACCACGTTGTCCTGCCGGTCGCGTTCGGCCCGCTCCCATAAGGCCGCCCATGATCCAAGATCCGACCAGCCAGCTTTCAGCGGGACCACCGCTCCTTGCTTGGTACGCTCCATCACGGTTCGATCTATCGAACCCGGTGGACAGGCCCGGAAGGCCGACTCGTCGAGGCTTACAGGGTTTTGATCCTTGATCGACCCCAGCGCGGTGCTGACACAGCGTGCCATCTCCGAATCGGCAGCCCGGAGCTCCTTCAGGTACACATCGGCCCTTACTAGAAACATCCCGGAGTTCCAGGAGTAGCGGCCTGATTCCAGAAAGCGAACGGCCGTGTGATAGTCGGGTTTCTCCCTGAACGAGGCGATGCTGGCCACGCCGTCCAGCCCGGGAAGCGGATCCCCCCGTTCGATGTAGCCATACCCGGTCTCGGGACGGTCGGGGACGATCCCAAACGTAGTCAACCGACCATCACGAGCCGCGGCTCGCGCCCGTCCCACTGCCTGGGCGAAAGCGGCCTGATCCTTGATCGCATGGTCAGCGGGGAGGGCCAGCAGAAGGTCATTAGGTTGTGATAACAGGGCCGCGGTGGCGAGGGCAGGGGCAGTGTTGCGCCCGATCGGCTCCAACACGATCCGGCCCGGCGTCGAGGTGGCGGCCAGTTGGGCCGACACCTCCGGGTAATGGTCGACCGCGCAAACCACAATCGGAGGTCTAGTGCCAGCCAGCCGGTTGGACCGTAATACGGTCTCTTGGAACATCGTGCGCTCCCCAAGGATCCGCGCGAATGGCTTGGGGCGCTCCGGGAGGGAAAGAGGCCACAGCCGGGTACCGGCACCTCCGGCGAGGATGACAGGCTGCAGGGTGTCCACCTACGTACAGCGCTCTCGGTGGACTCGATAAGCGAACCGGTCGGTCATGCCAGCCACGTAGTCCACCGCAGAAAGCAGAATGGATCCGGGATCGGTTCTCGCTATCTCAGCCGGGTTGGCCTCGAAGTAACGCACCAGATCCTGCACCACTTTGATGCACTCCCTCCGCAACCCTTGGCTCTCCGCCCTGAGGTAGACACGCCGAAACATAAACTCGCGGAGGTCGTGCATGGCTTCGGCTACATCCGCGTCCATCGTCACCTGACCGGCGGAGACCGACCCATTAACCACCGCGTGCACCATCGCGGTGACCCAACGTCCGTGCTGATCTCCCAGCAAGGCCTGGGCACGGAAGGGGAGGTCCTGGTAGCTGATGATTCCCGCCCGCATCGCGTCGATGGGATCGTGGGTCAGGTAGGCGATCCGATCGGCGTAGCGGCACAGCATTCCCTCCGGAGTAAGGGGACCCTCTCTTACCTTCCAGGGATGGGACCGGATCCCGTCCTGGACCTCCGCGGTGAGGTTGAGCGGCTCGACGACCGAAAGCACCCGCACCGAATGGTCGGAGTGGATCCAGCCTCCGTCGACTATCTCGTTGAGCGCCTCCTCACCGGTGTGACCGAACGGAGGGTGCCCGATGTCGTGGCCCAAACATATCGCCTCGGTCAGGGCCTCGTTGAGACCTAAGGCGACCGCCATCGACCGACCGATCTGTGCCACCTGCAGCGTGTGGGTTAGACGGGTCACAAAGTGATCATTCACCGGGTCGACGAAAACTTGGGTCTTGCGAGCCAGACGCCGAAAGGCGTTCGAATGGACGATCCGATCCCGATCGCGCTCATAAGCGGTGCGGAGCGGATCATGGGGCTCAGGGCCTTCCCTCCCGGCCGACTCCGCGGCCTTGGTGGCGGCGGGCGCTAACCGACGAAACTCGGCAGCCTCCCGATGTTGGCGATTGACGAGATGTAGTGGCTGAGACGAGAAAGTCACAACCAGACGATAGCTACCCTTTGGCGAGTGGAGTACCAAGCCCTTTATCGGAAGTACCGCCCGCAGCGATTCGACGCGGTCATCGGGCAGGAGCACGTTACGGAGACCCTGACCAGGGAGCTAGCCGAAGGCCGTATGGCCCATGCTTATCTCTTCACCGGTCCCCGTGGCACCGGCAAGACGACTACCGCCCGCTTGCTGGCGATGGCTCTCAACTGTCCGGACCGGGAGGCCAATCACGAACCCTGCGGGCAATGCGTCTCCTGTTCCGGGGTCGCCACCTCCACCTCAATGGACGTCATCGAGCTCGATGCCGCCTCTCACAACAAGGTGGAAGACATCCGGGAGATCAAGGCCGGGGTCTCGACCGTCGCCTCAGCCGAAGGGGCCCGACGAGTCTTCATCCTTGACGAGGCCCACATGCTCACTAAGTCGGCCGCCAACGCCCTTCTCAAAACGCTTGAAGAGCCGCCAGACCACGTCATGTTCGTACTGGCCACCACTGAACCCTATCGATTAGTAGACACGGTCCGATCCCGCAGCCAACGCTTCGACTTCCGACTGGTCCCCGTAGACATCCTCGTCCCTCACCTGCGCCGGATCTGTGAGCTCGAAGGCCTTGAGTCTGCCGACCTCGCTCTCCGGACGGTCGCTCGCCGAGCGGAGGGTTCAGTAAGAGATGCCTTGAGCCTGCTGGAGCAGGTGGCCGCTCGCGACGGAACCGTTAGCGACGAAGGGGTAAGGAAGGCGCTGGGCTTGGCAGGACCCCAATCCGTCGTTGATCTCATAGATGCGGTAAGCAGCGAGGACGCGGGCGCGGTCTTGGAGCTGATTGGTCGACTCTCCGCCGACGGTGTCGACCTGCGCCGCTTCACGGCCGACATCTTGGCGTTCCTGCGGGGCATGTTCCTGGTCACATACGGCTCGGACGTTTCCGCTTTGCTTGATGAGGCACCCGACGTAATCGACTCATGGCAACGAGCCGCCGACCAGATGCCCCCCGCCGCCCTGATCCGAGCGATCGATCTACTAGGGGAAGCCTTAGTGCGACTTCGAGAAGGCCGGGACGAACGGATGATGTTGGAGCTGGCTCTGATCAAGCTGGCCCGCCCCGAGTTGGACGAGAGCACCGAAGCGTTGCTGCGCCGCGTCGAGAGACTCGAGAAGGGTCGTCCCGTTTCCGTTCCCGCCCGAGAGCCGTCGGCCGAAGAGCAACCGGCGGCCCGGCTGTCGAAGCCACCCGCGTCCACGGATCTAGCCAAGATCTGGCCACAGCTGAGAAACGCGGTGGCCGAGCGGCTGGGTGGACGGGCGAGGGCTTGTTTTCTCGATGCCAGCCCTATCCGCCTGGAGGGTTCAGTGCTGACCATCGCGTTACCTGGTGCCTTTCACCATCGGATGATCTCCGCTGACGAGGCCACCCGGAAGGTGATATCCGACACCTGTCAACAGATCCTCGGGTATCCCGTGACCGTGGACTTTTGCCTGGCTGACAAACCTGAGGAGTCCCAACCTGTCCAGCCCCCTGAATCGGATGATGGGTCCGACCCAAGCAGCCCCGCACCCGCTCCTCCTGCAGATCTGCCCGTTGAGCCCGAACCGGAAGTGAACCGCGCCGCCGCCATGCAGCAGGCCACCTTCCTGATCGAATCCGAACTCGACGCCCGAGAGATCTATCACGAATAAGAGCCGACCTCACCACGGTAAGCGTGGACGGCAGCCAGCACAAAGCACCCTCCGGTGGGCAACGAGCCAGAATGAACCCCGGCCTAGTACCCTGCTCATGCATGTTCGAACGCCCCGTCCAGAAACTGATTGACGAGCTGTCCAAGTTGCCCGGCATTGGCCGCAAGTCTGCCCAACGCCTAGCCTTCCACCTCCTCAACACCGATGAATCTGCTGCTCGGCGCCTAGCGGAGGCGATCATCTTGCTTCGTGAGCAGACGTCATTCTGCGTGCATTGCTTCAACGTCACCGGAGGATCCGAATGCTCCATATGCCTCGATCCGCGCCGCGACCCTCACTACATATGCGTGGTAGAACGAGCCCAGGACATCGCCGTGATCGAGCGAACGCGAGAGTTCAGAGGTCGCTATCACGTGCTGGGCGGTGCCCTATCGCCAATCGACGGGATCGGCCCCACTCAGCTCCGGATCGGTGAGCTCGAGCGGCGAATAGGTGAGATGCAGGAGCAGGCGGGTACCACCGGGGAGGGAGAAATCGAGGTTCTGGTCGCCACCAACCCGACCATTGAAGGTGACACCACTGCTATGTACCTGGCCCGACGGCTCAAACCGCTCGGTCTGGTGATGACCCGACCGGCCAGTGGCTTACCGGTGGGTGGTGACATGGATTACGCCGATGAGATAACCCTGGGGCGAGCCCTCGCCGATCGTCGCCGCCTCTAGCCAAAGGTCCGCCGAACCCTCAACGGCCTCCGGTTTCCACCACTTCACCAGCACCCAGCGGGGCGAACGATCTACGAACCCGAGCCTCAACCAGCCGCAGCACCGGAACAGAGCGGGAGGAACACCTCCGAAACATCCAAGTCCCAAACTGGAAACGAGGTTGATATCGTAAGGAACGATCCCTCATGACTCGGATGTGAACCCATGGGCGCTGACATAGGAACTGTCGAGACTCGCTTCTTTACCTTCGGAAGCGAAGCCGACCCTTTCGTGTGCGACAGCGGCGAGACCCTATCGCAGGTGACCCTCGCCTATGAGATCTACGGCGAGTTGAACCCGGACGCCGACAATGCCATCCTCCTCTTCCACGCGTTAACCGGTAACCATCACGCCGCGGGGATCAATCGGAACAACCAGGGGGCCGACGACCGCTGGACCGACGAGTGTCATCTGGGCTGGTGGGACAGCTTCATCGGTTCGCACCGCTCGCTCAACACCGACAAGTTCGCCGTGATATGCGTAAATTGGTTGGGTCATTGCTACGGTTCCACCGGTCCGTCAAGTATCAACCCGGCCACCGGTGAGCCATACGGTCCCGATTTTCCGCGCGTCTCGGTCGGTGACACCGTACGCGCCCATTTCCGCCTGCTCGACCATCTCGGCGTTGACCGCCTCCACGCGGTGGTCGGCGGGAGCGTCGGGGGAATGATGTGTCTCGACGTGGCCGTTCGCTTCCCCGATCGAGTGCGTTTCGTGGTCCCGATCGCAGCTGGGCTCAGGGCCACTACCTTGCAAGTAATTCACGACTTCGAGCAGATCAATGCCATCTGTAACGATCCCAACTTCAACGGAGGCAACTACTACGACGGTCCGCGACCGGAGGCCGGGCTAGCCCTCGCGCGAATGATCGGCCACAAGACCTTCGTTTCGCTCGAGCAAATGGAGCAGCGGGCAAGAGGAGAGGTGGTTGCTGGGAACAGTCGTGTACGCCTCCCCATCGAGAGTTACATGTGGCATCAGGGCGAGAAGTTCGTGCAGCGCTTTGATGCCAACGCCTACTTGAGAACCATGTGGGCCTGGCAAGATTTCGACCTTTATGCCGAAGCCGCCCGGCAAGGGCGGTCGCTACGCGACATGCTGGCAGCCGGAGGCCACCAGTACCTGGTCTTCTCGATCGATTCTGACGTGTGCTACTACCCGGTGGAGCAAAAGGAGCTGGCCGAGGAGCTAAAGGCGGCCGGTCTCGACTTCAACTGGATAACCGTCCACTCGGAGAAGGGCCATGACGCCTTCCTACTTGAACCACACCTCTTTGAGCCGCATCTCCGTTACCATTTGGAATCCGACTGGATTCTTCCGTAGTTCTTCTTACCTCTAGGAGGGTTCGATGGCGCACGAATACGGCTTCGACACGCGGTCCATACACGCTGGTCAGCCGCCGGATCCCGAGACCGGTGCCCGCGCCTTGCCTATCTACCAGACCACATCCTTCGTATTCGAAGACACCCAACAAGCCGCCGACCTTTTCGCCCTACAGAGTTTCGGGAACATCTACACCAGGATCGGCAACCCCACCAACGCTGGCTTTGAGGAACGGATTGCGTCCTTGGAGGGCGGACTGGGCGCGCTCTCGACCGCCTCCGGCATGGCTGCCCAGATGCTGGCGGTACTCACCGTCTGCGAGGCTGGCGATCACGTCATCGCCAACCGCTCCCTATACGGGGGGACCTTCACCCAGTTCGACGTAACCCTGCGGCGTATGGGGATCGAGACGACCTTTGTGGACACCAACGACTTGTCTGCTATCGAGGAGGCGATTTCCGACCGTACCCGTCTGGTATACGGCGAGACCGTCGGTAATCCGGCTGGTGACGTGCTGGACCTGGAACCTATGGCTGAGCTAGCCCGATCCTACGGGTTGCCTCTGATGGTGGATAACACCTTCGCCAGCCCGGCCCTATGCCGTCCCATAGAGCACGGAGCGGATGTGGTGGTGCACTCCGCCACCAAATTCATCGGAGGCCACGGCGTGGCGATAGCCGGGGCAATCGTGGAAAGCGGAACCTTCCCGTGGGACAACGGACGGTTTCCTGGCATCACCGAGCCGTCCCCCGCGTATCACAACCTCAATTTCTGGGATAACTTCCGCGAGTACGCCTTCCTGATGAAGGCTCGGGTTGAGCTCATGCGGGATGTGGGAGCGGTCCTGTCGCCTTTCAACTCCTTCCTGCTCATGCTCGGACTCGAAACCCTCTCCCTACGGATGGAACGTCATGTTGCCAACGCTCAGGCGGTAGCCGAGTTCCTGGATGCGGATCCAAGAGTGTCGTGGGTATCGTACGCAGGGTTACCCTCCCATCCGTCCCATGCCCTAGCCGCCAAGTACATGCCGACGGGTTCGGGGGCTATCTTCACCTTCGGGGTGGCGGGGGGTTACGAGGCCGGTGCCTCCTTCATCGAGCGGGTGGAGTTGGCCAGTCACTTGGCGAACGTCGGTGACGCCAAGACCCTGGTCATTCATCCCGCTAGCACAACCCACCAGCAACTTCCCCGGGAGGAACGAGAAGCCGCCGGAGTGGGTGATGACACAATTCGGATCTCGATAGGTCTCGAGAACCTCGAGGATATTATCTGGGATCTGGACCAGGCTCTGGGAGGATAAACCATGCCTACGGTTGTTGAAGCTGATGCCCGAACCCGTCTTCGCATAATTCGAGATGCGCGATCAGTGGCTTTGGTAGGGGTGTCCGGCAACGAACTACGTGCCTCCAACTTCGTGGCCACGTACCTGGTTCGTACCCGCCTCAGGGTGTATCCGGTAAACCCCGCCTATCAGAAGGTCTTGGGCCTGAAGTGCTACCCCAGCTTGGCCGACCTCCCTGAGGTTCCCGACATCGTGGATATCTTCCGTCGACCTGAGGCGATCCCCGAGGTGGTTGAAGAAGCGATCGCCGTCGGGGCCAAGGTGGTTTGGTTCCAGTTGGGCCTGCGCCACGATGAGGCCGCTCAGAAGGCGTCCGATGCCGGACTGCAGGTTGTACAGGACCGATGCCTCAAGATCGAACACGCCCGCTTCGCCGGGCTGTTGAACCTGGCCGGGTTCGACAGGGGCGTCATCAGCAGCAAACGCCTTCGGGAAATCTAGGCAGCACTCAACCCCGCGACAGGGGTCCGGGCCTTTCTTCCCGATCAAGTCCCTTTACGAGCAGGTTGCCCCGTCAATTACCTCTTCCGGAAATGAGAGGCAGTTGGGGACGGTGGCCCGTGGCAAATGGGTCGTGTCGGAAAACCCTAAGCCAGCTCTATCGGTAGCGAACGACCATCGCTGGCACTGAGACTGACAACCGATGAGCCAGTTTTCGGGAATATGATACGGTGTCACTCAGGTTATACCTGATACGTACACTGAACATACTGAACGTCCCAGCAAGCAGAAGGAGAACCGCATGTCCAAGGCCGTGGGAATCGACCTCGGGACCACCAACAGCGTCATTGCCACCCTCGAGGGCAGCGAGCCCACCGTTGTAACCAACACCGAGGGAGGTCGTACCACCCCGTCGGTGGTGGGGTTTAAGGATGACAAGATTCTGGTGGGTGAGTTGGCAAAACGTCAGGCCATAACCAACCCGGGCCTTACCGTCCGCTCGGTAAAGCGACACATGGGCACGGACTGGTCGATCAATGTCGGCGAGAAGTCGTACACCGCTCAGGAGGTTTCGGCTCGGATCCTGATGAAGCTCAAGCGGGACGCCGAGGCGTTCCTCGGGGAAGAGATCTCCTCGGCTGTGATTACCGTACCCGCCTATTTCAATGACGCACAGCGGCAGGCAACCAAAGAGGCTGGCCAGATCGCGGGCCTTGAGGTGCTGAGAATCATCAACGAGCCCACTGCTGCTGCTCTCGCATACGGTTTGGACAAGGAGGAAGCCGACCAGACCATCCTGGTGTTTGACCTCGGAGGCGGCACCTTCGATGTGTCGGTCCTCGAGATTGGGGACGGGGTGTTCGAGGTGAAGTCAACCAGCGGAGACACCCGACTGGGTGGCGACGATTGGGACAGCGCCGTCATCGATTGGTTGGTAAAGGGATTCAAGAACGACTACGGGGTAGACCTAGCTGCCGACAAGATGGCCTTGCAGCGATTGCAGGAGGCCGCCGAGAAAGCCAAGATCGAGCTTTCCACTGTGACAGACACTGAGGTAAACCTTCCGTTCATCACCGCCACCTCCGACGGTCCGCTTCACCTTCAGGCCAAGCTCACCCGTGCCGAGTTCGAGAAGATTACCGACGATCTGGTCAGGCGCACGGAAGGTCCCTTCAAGCGGGCCATATCCGATGCCGGGCTGTCGGCTGGCCAAATCGACCATGTAGTGCTGGTCGGAGGGTCCACCCGCATGCCAGCCATCCAGGAACTCGTCCGGCGTTTGGCTGGCAAGGCACCACATCGCGGGGTCAACCCGGACGAGGTAGTCGCCGCAGGTGCCGCCCTGCAGGCCGGCGTTCTGACCGGTGATGTTAAGGACATCCTGCTGTTGGACGTCACCCCGCTCACCTTGGGGATCGAGACCAAGGGCAGGGTGATGACCACAATGATCGAGCGCAACACCACCATTCCCACCAAGCGGACCGAGATCTTTACCACCGCGGATCACAACCAACCCGAGGTCGAGATCCATGTGCTCCAAGGCGAACGTCCCATGGCTCCTGACAACAAGAGCCTCGGGAAGTTCCGCCTTACCGGCATCCCGCCTGCTCCTATGGGGATGCCTCAGATCGAAGTCAGCTTCGATATCGATGCCAATGGGATCGTCTCGGTCAACGCCAAAGACTTGGGGACCGGACACCAACAGGCGATGACCATTACCGGCGGCACCGCACTGTCCAAGGACGAGATTGACCGGATGGTGACCGACGCCGAACGCTATGCGGACGACGATCGAAGGCGGCGGGAGCTGGCCGACGCCCTGAACCGGGCCGACCAGGTGCTTAACCAAACCGACAAGTTGCTGGAAGAGCACGGCGACAAGCTTGACGAAGGCGAACGGTCGGCCATCACGGATGCCGCGTCGGCCCTACGTGCCCTTACCGAGCAAGAGAGCCCCACCGTGGAGGAAATCGACACCAAGATCGAGGATCTGTTCAAGGCTTCGGCGGCCGTAGCTGAGAAGATCTACGCCCCCGCCACCGAAGAGGAGCAGGCAGCCGACGACGATGACGATATCGTCGAGGCGGAGATCGTTGACGAAGGGGAGGAGGGTTGACCGACGCCGCCCCGCCCGCCGAGCCCACGATCGAGGACATCGCCGAGCACCCACCAGAGCCGTCTGACGATTCTGGAGAGGCCGTCCCCCCTTCGGTCGAAGAGCTTGCGGCCGCCAGGCACGAGCTTGAGTTGGCCCAGGCTGCCGCCCAAGCGGCCGACGATCGCTGGAAGCGTTCCCTCGCCGAGATGGAAAACTACCGGAAACGCGCCCGGCGGCAACAGGAGGACTCCTTGGTCCGGGCCGCGGAGCGGGTGATAAACCGGCTGCTTCCGGTCCTCGACAGCCTAGATGCGGCCCTCGCCATCGAGGAGGGATCGTCGATCGACCAACTGAGGGAGGGGATTTCTGGCACGAGAGACCAGCTCCGGTCGACTTTGGCGCAGGAGGGCCTTGAACCCATCGAGGCGCTCGGGTCGGCTTTCGACCCAAACCTTCATGAGGCGGTACAGATGCTGGACGGGAGCGGGGCCTTGACCGTGAAGTCGGAGTTCCGGCGCGGTTACCTGCTGCGCGGACGGGTAATACGACCCTCCCTGGTAGTGGTAGGGCATGACGACGAGGAAGCTCCGACCCAAGTGGGATGCGAGGACGGTTCAGGTGAATCGTGATTGGCTGGAGAAGGACTTCTACCGGCTGCTCAAGGTATCCGAAGACGCCGATCAGGCCACGATCAAGAAGTCGTATCGGCGGCTAGCCCAGGAACTGCACCCGGACGCCAATCCGGATTCTCCGGACGCGGCCGACCGTTTCAAGGAGGTATCCGAAGCCTATTCGGTGCTCTCCGATCCCCAACGGCGACAGGAGTACGACCAGGTCCGTCGCCTCGGCACCTCGGGGTTCGGCACCGGCTTCGGCAGAGGAGGAGGCCATGTCCGTATTGAGGATCTCTTTGGTGGGGCTGGCGGCATTGGCAGTCTCTTCAACTTCGGCAGAGGAGGCCGGGGTCCGCAACGTGGCGAGGATACCGCGGCGGCGGTTGACCTGAGCTTCGATCAGTCAATCTTCGGGGCTACCGTTCCGGTAAGCGTTTCCGGTTCCGCCCGCTGTTCGAAGTGTTCTGGAAGTGGTGCCGAACCGGGCTCGAGGGTAGACGTGTGCGCCAGATGCGGCGGTGGGGGTACGGTCGCCTCGAACCAGGGCGTGTTCTCCTTCACCAATCCCTGTCCGGCCTGCGGCGGTTCCGGACGAACCATCGAGAAGAGATGCCGTGCCTGTCGAGGATCCGGGCACGAGACCAGATCCCGGGCCGTTCGGGTTCGCATCCCTCCGGGCGTCAAGGATGGCGCAACGATCCGAGTAAGAGGCCGGGGCAACCCGGGGAGTTCAGGCGGACCTGCTGGGGATCTCATGGTGCAGGTCAGGGTCCGCTCACATCCGTTCTTCTCTAGGAAGAACGACGATCTCACCCTGCAGCTTCCCTTGACCTTTACCGAGGCTGCTCTAGGGACCAAGGTGAAGGTCCCCACTATGGCCGGATCGGTCACCTTGAGGATTCCTCCCGGTACCCCATCAGGTAAGACTTTCCGTATACGCAAGGAGGGTGTGCGCCACGACCGGTTCCGCAGCGGCGACTTACTGGTCACTACCCAGGTGATGGTCCCTGAAGGCTTGCCGCGGGATGCGAAGAAGCTCCTCAAGGATTTCAAGGAAAAGTACGAGAACGCCGACCCTAGAGAACATCTGTCCTGAAGGGGGTTCGAAATGGCCGACGAGGGTATCCGACCGGAGATGGAAGCGGTCTATGTCATATCGGTGGCTGCCGCCTTGGCTGGCATGCATCCGCAGACCCTGCGCGTCTACGAACGGCGCGGCCTTCTCGAGCCATTCCGAACCCCCGGAGGTACCAGACGCTACTCGGACGCCGACCTCGATCGCCTCTCGATGATCCAAGACCTCACCGCGCAGGGAATCAACATTGAGGGGGTAAAGCACATTATCTCCCTCAGCGAAGAGAACCTCCGGCTCCGAACCCGACTTAGGGAGATGAGAAGCCAGAGAAACGCCGCTCTGGCCGCGGTTGAGGCGTTGAGGCAGCAGAGGCGGCAGTTCCGGGGGGAGATTATGGTGCGAAGCGAGTTGCTTCGCCTGCCACCCGACTGAGTGGGGCACCAAGAGTCGCTCTCTTACTCTGAGGCTCGTCAACAACATACCCGCTCAAGCAGCTCGGCCGAGCAGTCGCCCCCGGGGAGACTTTGGGGACCCGAGCCTTGCGCCTAATTGTGCCGTCGGCTGCTTAGCCACGCACCTACCATGACCAGCCCCATACCGAACAGCTGAAATACGACCAGAGTGTCGCCCCTGAATATCACCCCGAGGGACGCGGCCACGACCGGTAGGAAAAACACGGCAACGCTGCCTCTTGCCGAACCGACCCGGCCGACCAGTGCTGCCATGATCACGTAGCCGCCCCCGGTGTTGAGTGTTCCCAGGATGCCCACGCTGATCATGGAAGGAAACGTCCAGTCCGATTCATTGATCACAGCGGCGCTAAGCGGGGTAAGTGCGATCGCCGACGCCCCTAAAGCCCACATCATCACGGTGGGTGCCCCATAGCGTTGCTGAAGCGGCACGGCGGTGTTCAGCGAAAGGCCGTACAGAAGCGTGGCGATGACTACCAGGGCAACACCTAACGCTCCCGCCTCGGACTCCCGCGCTGGGGGATACCCGATGAGCACGGCACCCAGACATCCGACGAGAATCCCCATGACCAAGCGGGGCTTGGGTCGGGCTTTGAGGAGAAGCGCCGTGATCAGCGTGCTCCAAATCGGAACCAGCGCGTTGAGCATCCCGGCGAGGGCCGAATCTATGTGCTGCTGCGCAAGAGGAAACAGCATGAAAGGCACCGCTACCCACGTAAGGCTGAGCAGCGCCATTTTGCCCAGATCTGACCGATCTATACGCCGACGGGCAGCCGGGAAGGCGGCGAGGATCACGCATCCCAGCAAGCTCCTCGTCCAGGCGATCACCGGAGGTTGCATTCCTTCCAAGCTGATGTCAATCAGCAGGTACGAAGATCCCCATATCAGCGCCACCCCGACCAATAGCCCCCATTCGGTGGCACCGAATGCGCCTACTCGAGATCCCTCGGCGGTAGAGAGCAGCCTCGTTAGGGAGCGGCCACGGATGGGCAAGAGCGTGCGCCTAACTTCGTCAGGAGAGAGGCGGGCTCTGGCCAGCTCTCACAAACGCGTCGTCCGCCAGCCATAGGCCCACCATCCCGACTACCCCACCTATCATCGCCACCCAGCTGGCATCGGCGCCACGAAGGAGGAAGACCCCCCCGGCCACGACCGGGACTAGGACACCCAAGAGATGGCCGCCCAGCCACCATTCTCGGGCCCAAGCGCCTCTGGTCAGATGGAATAGGCCAGCGCGGGCGTTGGCAGTTTGGTGGCCCAGACGAAGTTCAAGGGCAGTGATGAGCCCGAGGGAACCAGCTCCCAGCATCATGGTCAGACCGAACACTCTCTCCGCGGTCGACCCCATTCCCATCCCGAGTAATCCGGTCGACACCAGGGCGGAACCTCCACCCACCGCTAGCGCCCCCGCCAACATGTGCCAGAGCAGCAGTCGGCTTTGCCAAAGATCCCGCCCTTCCGCCTGTCCGAACAAGAAGGCCGTGTAGCCAGCCACCCCTAACCCGAGCACCGCCGCCGTCCAGACCAGCGGCACCGTAAGGTGCGGGAAGAACAACCCGCATAGCAACCAGACGGCCAACACCAGCCCGTAGGCACTAAGGATCCATGCCCCTCGCACCAGCCACGATCCGGGATTGCCTTTGGAGAGTATGTAGAAGAACCGTTCGGGTCGCTTGAGGTCCGCTACCAACAACCCGCCGGTGAGCGCTAGGAAGAACCCGGCGATCAGAGGGGCACCCCAGCGGGCGAAGGAAGCGGTGCTATCCCCTCCCGCGGCCAGCGCGATCGCCAGAACTATCACCAGGCCAGCCGAGATGCCCTTGGTAAGGAAATAACTCGACACCCGCCACCCCCACGGCATGGGATGGTCGGTGTCATAGACAACCCGGGCCGGTTTATCCGGCGCGGGACGATCTAGCCCGGCCGCGGCTCCCAGGCCGGGACGCCTCCGACTGTCCGGCGTGAGATCAACCGACAGGAACCCCGGTGCCGGGTCCCGCCACAAGCCTCCATCGCCTGGATCGACCGCGCCGAGAGGATCGATGGATGCCTCTGTACCCCCTCGATACCAGAGGTTGGGACGAGTGTTCTGCTCAGGCGATCGCTGAAGAAGGGGCTCGGCGGCCAGCATGCGCGAGATCGGGGTGCTGGGATCGTCAACCAGACCGGAGATGATCGCTCCCTCCGGACACACCACCACACAGGCCGGTTCGAGACCCACCTCCACTCGGTGGACGCAATAGTTGCACTTTTGGGCGGTGTGATCATCCGGATCGATATAGATAGCGTCGTAAGGACAAGCCTGCATGCAGCTCTTGCAGCCGATGCATAGGCTGGTATCGAAGTCTACGATCCCATCCTCCCGCTTGAACAGGGCACCGGTGGGGCAGATCGTCACGCAGGGGGCGTCTGAGCAGTGGTTGCATCGCATCACCGAGAACGAGCGAGTGGTATCGGGCCATGAACCCTGTTCTATGTACTTCACCCAGGTTCGATTGACCCCCAGCGGTACCTCGTGCTCCGTCTTGCATGCCACCGTGCAGGCATGGCAACCGATACAGGCGGTCTGATCAATGATGAAGCCGTACTGCACCGCTTAGGCCTCGCCCGCCGCGCTGCCCAACGCGGCCAGCGCCTCCCCCACGCCACCCCTATTAACCACTACCGGTCTCACCCCTTCCGCCTCCACGAAGGCAACCGCCGCAGTAGCCCGATACCCGGTTCCGCAAACCACCCACAACTCACGATCGCGATCGACCCCTTCTGGGAGGCCGCCCTTGAGATCCGGGAGGTAGCGATGAAGAGAACCGGGTATGTGTCCGGCCCCCCACTCCTCCGCAGACCGCACGTCGAGTAGCTGCAGGTCCTGCCCGTTGGCGAGGGCCTGCGCTAACGACGCGGCGGAATGGGACTCGAGCTCGACCAGAGGTAGGCAGGCTTCTCCTAACCGACGAACGATGCCCGATACCCGATCGAAACCGATGCGGTAGAACTGCCGAACGATTCCGTCAATATCTTGGGTGTCCTCGGCCACTATCACGATCTCGGTGTTGAAGGGTAAGAGCCACCCAGCCCATACCGCCACGTTGTCGCTCGCCTCCAACCCGATCGAGCCCGGTAGATGGCCCGCAGCAAAGGCTTGCCGGGAGCGCACGTCGATCACGGCTGCGCCCGGTGGTAGCTCGCCGGGGTCAAGGGTTTGCAGCGACACGGCGGGGAAGGGTGGGGGACCCATTAGGTTGTTCGGACCCATCTGCGCGTAGTAGTCGGGGTAAGGGCCTAGGCCCGCTAGGTGGCCGGAGGCGAACGAGGCAGGATCGGGGTAAGCGAGCGCTGGGTTGGTCTTTCTTTCCCGTCCGACGGTAGAGACATCACGCCCCGCCTCAGAAGCCGCACAGAAGGAGCCAAGCCCGTGGGTGGGGTAGAGCACGGTAGCGGCAGGCAGTCGGGATAGGCGGTGGATGGAACCGTGCTGCAGTCGCGCCAGCTGATGAGCTCGCTCATCACCTAAGAGATCAGTCCTCCCGGCTGTTCCCGCCAGGAGGCTGCCGCCCGAGAACAAGATCGGGTCTTCTCCCTCTACCAGCACCAGGTAGCTGGAATGTTCGGGTGTATGTCCGGGGGTGTGAATGGGCCTTACCACCATCGAGCCCGCCACGATATCCTCCATGTGGAAGGCCGGAGAATGCGCAAACGCCGCCCCGGCTCCAGCGGGCAACACCAGCTCCGCGCCGGTGCGTCGGGCCAGTTCGCCTCCACCCGAGATGTAGTCATTGTGGATATGGGTCTCAACCACATACCTGATCTGGGCATCGGTGGCAGCGATGGCCTCCTCGAACCTGTCCACGTCTCGTTGAGGGTCGACGACTACGCCTACCCCGTCGTGCACCACCAAATAGGTTGTGTCACCCAGTCCGGCGGTGGGTATAGCCTCGACCTGCATTGCTGCTCCTGACCGACGGTGTGTCCTAAGGGTGCCCTAAGTTCGGGTTGGGTGCGAAGGTTCCTGTTGACTTGGGCCACATCTTAGGGTTGCCCCGAATTGGTTCGGGGGTGTTGACCGGAGTGCGGGCCGCTCCCGGCGGCCGGGGTGTTGACCGGTGGGGGTTACGGGCGGCCCTATCGAATCGATTCTGTGTCCCCTAAGCGCATCCACCGGCTCACGGCAAAGGCCCAGACCCCCGCCAAGATCACCACCAAGCTGAGGGCGAACAGCCAGGGAGGAGGGGCCAGGTAGGCGAGCAAGACAGCGAGGGCCGAGGCCAACACCATGATCCAGGCAAGGGGTTGGTAGATCGCCGATAGCCGTGGGAAGTCCCGGAGGGTGCGGATGATCAGGATCAGCGCCATCAGGCCGACAGTGACCGAGCCGCCCAGCAGCCACGCCGTCGATGTTGGGGCATGATCATCCCCGGCATGCTCGATCAGGCTTACCATCGCCGCGCCAGCAGCCGCGATCGAAAGGGTGACCGGCAGGTGCGAGAACATCCACCTGATCCTCACCCGGGCGGCATCAACCGGAAGGCGCTGACCCACAAAGTCAAAATAGGTCCACCAATAGGCAAAACCGACACTCAAGCCGATCAACCCGGTAGCGATCGAGCGAAAATCGCGCTCGGCTTCCGAGAGACCATCCACAACACCAACCACCACCTCGCCCAGCACGATGATGACAAACAGGCCGAATCGCTCGACCATGGAATGCGTGATGGTGATGGCGTTGTCCATGGGGCCGTCCCTGGCTAGGACCAAACTCATCCCGACCCACATCACGACGAACCCGGCCCAGATCCACAGTCGGACTTCGGTGGGCAGAAAGGCGCTGACCGACATTACCCCGATCGAGAAGAGCATCCCGGCCAGATAACGGCCGGTGACAGCCATGAACTCCTCGGAGTCCTGACGCCGAACCGTGTACCACAACCAACAGAGCACCGCCATGTACAGCACGTAGACGATGGCGAACTCTGTTCCTGACTCTCCGGCGGCGTCGGCCGTGAAGACTGCCAGCAGCGCGAGGAGCATCATCTGAATGAAGACGAAGACCCGAGTTCGCCCGTCCTCCCGGCCATGCAACTCGTAGTAAGACGTACCGTTCACCCAGGCGAGCCAGATCAAACCGAAGACCACCGCGAACTCTCCCACACTCCGCCAAGTGACGTCCTTAGCCAGGGTGTGAGCGGCCCGGGCAATGACCACCACGTAAACCAGGTCATAGAAAAGCTCAAGGAAACTGACGCTTCGGTCGGTTATGACCTCTCCGTGGGCGCGGGGAGGCATCCAAAACCGACGGCGAAATCGGGCGAAACCGGAGTCACTCATAGCTCATTACCTTGGCCGAGGATTCTGCCTCCAAGAAGGGGCAACTCTCGGACATGATAGGACACCCAAGGGCAGGCGCGAATAGCTTGGAAACTTCCCCCCGGTTGGGTCTCTAGCCCGGGGTGCGCCTAAGCCCACAACCACCAAGAACGGGCCGAAGACCTCCGAAACAACCCCGGCCCAAGCTGGCCACAGGCCGCGAGACCCACGGTCTAGACTCACCGCGTATGCGGTTCCTACTTTTTCTTGGTTTGGTGGCCTTGGGCGCGGTTGTTCTGCTGCTGTCGGGAAGGGGCCGACCGGCCCGACCACCGTCGCCCGAGCTTGGCTCATGGCGGTCTCTCCCGGCCGCTCGGTGACCCATCGAGTAGCTGTTCACCTCGGCGGCGAACTAGGAAATCGACTGAATCGAGTCCTCTCCTCCGAATCGGACGTTGAGGTGATTTCCCTTGAGGGTCAGGACTGGTCTGCCATCCGACCCGACTGGGCCGTACTTGTGTTGAGTTCGCTGTCCGACACCAACCTGCCGTTGACCCGGTCCACGCTCGAATGCGGAGGCTCAGTCGTCGTCGGATCCCCCCTACCGCCAGGCTTCTCAACTTCGGGAGGCGTCCTCGTTGGAGACGCCATCGGGAGGGCCAGACTGGTATCCGCGGTGGCGATGGCCGCTCTTCCGCCCAACTCCCAGGTCCTCGGGGCCCGGCTCGCCTGGACTGTCGAAGACAAACCCCTCGCGTCAGGCAAGCCGATCACCTTCCCCGAACCAGTAGGACCTCTATGGGCCGCTTGGGCGGACGGTCATCTGCCTTGGCCGGACACGACCTACCACCCCGCGCCCACCCTTTCCGAATGGGATGGAATACGCGTTGAGGTGCGGTTCGTGGAGTCGGGCACCGAACGGCACCTCGTCCGGGGGGTCGTGGATCACAGGGGCTTCCTGGACGCGGTCTGTCTTGGAGCCGCCGTCCGAGCCGCGGTCCGTGGGGCGTATAAGCCTGGCGTGACCCATGGGCCTGCGGACTCCCAGGGAGTCTTCTTGAACCGGGCCCAGAGCCTAGGCCTCCGCATCGCAGAGTTCGTTCCCGCGTAGCGGCCCCTCCCCCGCCTAGGCGGGACTCACGAACTTACGAAACGACTCGACGTCCCAACCGGCCACCGAACCGAGCAGGCCGCGGGTTTCCGAAACAACCCAACGCCCCAACTGACCACCGGCTACTGGCTACTGGCCACCGACCACTGATAGAACCCGGGCGGGGTTCTTCCGTAGTAGGGCGTCGCAGGCCTCGTCGGATACGCCGCGGGCTTCGAGGCGAGGGACTACGTAGCGGAGGAAGTGGTCGTAGCCGTGCCCTCCGTAGGTGGCCAACTCGTGCTTGAAGCAGATGTCCTGGGCAGGAAAAACCCGGTCAGTCATTCCCGCTTCGATCAGCATGATCAGGGCGTCGATGCGGTCTTCGTCGTTGACAAGGCGGGTATTGCGCATCGCGTAATAGAGCTCCCGGCCGAAAGTGTCGAGACCGAAGCTGGCACCAGAGCGCCCGGCTCTGCGGTAGCGTTCGAGATCGGAGCGGAATCGGTCGTCGAGGTGGCTCTGAACCACCTTGCTCATGTCCGCGCCAGCGTCCGACAATACCCCTATAACCTCCAAGGGCGAGTCGACCCCGGCGGCCGAGTGAGCGATGATCGCGCACCCCACCTGCTGCTGGGCCAGAGCGGCGGCCTGGAACACTTTGCGTTCGGCTCTTCCCATCGGGTAGCGGGTGACGCCCAGCTCGCCGATTACCCCGGCCCTAAGATCGGTGCCGTCCATGCCCTCGGTGAGGTCCCGGATCATCTCCCCGGCGATGTCCTCCACCGACCATCGGTGCAGGCCAGCTGGATGGGTGGCCTCAACGTAGAAGCCGCACCCGGCCACGATTTTCACCCCGGACTCGGCCGCCAGCCATTCCAGGACCCGGGCATCGCGGCCCAGGCCGGGCGGGGTGGCGTCCACGATCGATTCGCCTCCGGCAGCCCGATAGCGCTTGAGCTCCTCCACTAGGACATGGGGCTCGTCGACCCTCAGGTTGTCCCGGCATGCGAAGGGGTTGGCCCGGATACGGCCTAGGCGTTCTATCGCTACCGGCCGGAAGGCGATGGTGGGGTCGTCATCTGGGTGCCAGTTACAGCGGATATCGACCAGAAGGTGCTCGTGTACCAGGGTGGTTCCGAGCTCGGAGGCAGAAATCTCCCCGAGGACCGTCTGGACCACGGCCCCGACCTTGTGGTTCACCCTCCGGGGATCGCTTTGCCGGAGCACTTAAGGAGCCACTGCGCGAAGCTAGGTTCGACCCTCTCGGCCTGCATCAGCCCTACTTCCATCACGGGATCGGCCTCCGTTTCCGGGGTGATGGTACCCACAACAGACAGGCTATCCCGGCTGGCTCAAAGGCGGGGATCGATACGCTCCTCGAGGGCAAAAGCCAGTAGAGCGAAGCCGAGCGAAGCCGCCATGATCAGCAGGCCGGGCGGCAGAACCCACCACTTCCAGGCCGGAGTAAGGAAGGCCCCCCGCGTTTGTGCCCAGAACAACGTTGAGCCCCAACTCTTCTGGATCGGATCCCCAAGGCCAAGAAAGCTTAGCGACGCCTCAAGGAGGATCGCTCCAGACACGGCCCTCACAAACGAACCGGTCGCTAGCAGAGCCGTCCTCGGGACAATGTGGCGAAGGATCGTCCACCGGTCGGTAGCCCCCATCGAACGGGCCGCTAGGACGTACTCACGGGATCTGAGCGACAGCACCTGGGATCGGACGATCCGAGCTGGTTCAGCCCAGATCAGCACCGCAATCACGACGATGGTATTGAGAAGGCTCCGGCCCAGATAGGCAGATAGGACGATTAGGAGAGGCAGGAAGGGCAGGATCAGGATTATGTCCACACCCCGCATCAACAGCAGCCCGAGGCGCTTGGGGTAATAGCCTGCCAACAGCCCAACGGTCGCCCCGATCAGCAGAGCAACGGTCGCCGCCACGATCCCCACCGCCAACGACACCCGTGAACCGACAATCATCTCGGACAGCAAGTCCTGGCCCACATCGTTGGTCCCGAGAACATGTCCCTCTCCGGGCGGCAGGAAAGGACGAGCAACCCGCTCCTTCGGATCATAGGGGGCCAGCCAGGGCGCGAACACCGCCACCAGCAGCAGACTGCCCACCATGAGCCCCCCGAGCCAGCCCAGGAGCCTTGGTAGCCAGGCCACCCGGCGCGAGGGCGTCGTTCGGCCCTCCGTCGGCGCTGCCGAGCTCACGAGGCTCGGGTCCGTGGGTCTATTAGCGGATACAACAGGTCCGCGACCAGGTTGGCGATCAGCACGGCGGCGGTGAAGACGAGGAACGCCGCCTGCATCACCGGATAGTCCCGGCCCGAGACCGCCTCGTAGACCAACCGTCCCAAACCTGGGTAGGAAAAGACGGTCTCTACGATCACCGTACCCCCGAAAGCAAAACCGAGACGAAGAGCCAGGACCGTCACCACCGGCGCAATGGCATTGCGAGCAACGTGACCGAAGAGTACCCGCACCCCGCCAGCACCCTTGGCACGAGCCGTCCGAATGTAATCCTCACCCAAGGTTTCAAGCATCGAGTACCTCATGGTGAGGTAAACGCCCGGGATGGCCAGGATGGTCAGAGTAACCACCGGCAACACCGCGTGTCCGGCAATATCCATGATGTGCGCCCAACCCGTCAGGTCCGACGCCGGTGTCACCGCACCAAAGGACGGAAGGACCCCCCAATGCACGGAGAAGAGGGTGATAAGCAACATCCCCAGCCAGAAGGAGGGCAGCGACTCAAGCGAGATCATCATCGTCAGCAAGCCGAGGTCCTCCACCTTGCCCCGCCGCCACGCCGAGAACGACCCGATCATCACCCCGATGAGACCCGACAGCACTAACGACGATCCGGTGATCAGAAGGGTCCACGGAAGCCGATCCCTGATCATGTCGACTATCGGTCTCCCTGAACGGAACGAGAAGCCGAAGTCCCCGGTGAAGATCGCCCCCCAATAGTTCAGATACTGTTGCCAGAGTGGGGCATCCAAGCCCACCCGGGCGACGATCTCAGCCCGCTGTTCGGGGGTCAAAAGACCCACATCTACCCCGGCGATGAGCACCAACGGGTTCCCCGGCATCAGCCGGGGAAGCAGGAAATTCAAGGTAACCGCCGCCACCACCGCCACCCCGTACTGGGCCAGCCGCCTCAGGTCTATACGCCGACCCAAGCCGTACCGTTCAGCGCAGCGTTAGAGCGGGTCCGCGGACCTACCTCCTCCGATTACGGACGGGCTGACGGCGGCAAGAGGGACAGCTTGCTCACGATCCCTTGACCGGCGATGAACTCCCAATCAGCGTAGACGCTCGAGTCGTACACGTAAGCACCGTCCGGGTATAGGAGGAGCACGAAGGGCAGCTCATCGGCGATGATCTCCTGCATTCGCCCGAGGATGGCATTGCGCTCGGCCGGGTCTGCTTCCTGACCGAGCCGTCCCGAGAGCTCGTCCATTTCCTCGCTGGCATAGCCGGTGAGGTTCAAGAAACCCCCGTTGGGAATGCTCGCCACCAACTGCGGTAGCCGCAGCGGATCGGCCTGCACCGGTGCCGACCATCCCCACATGGCAATGTCATAGTTTCTACCGGCGGTCACATCGAATCCCGGCCATACCGCCTGCTCCCAGGTGCCGGTCTCGACCGCCGCCACCGTCCCGCGGATACCGACGGCACCGAGCATCTCCACGGTCAGCTCGGCGAGTCGGAGGCGCAGAGAGTCGGGAGAGTTGGTGATGATATCGAAGGACATGGGCTGACCATCGAACTCACGGACCCCGTCCCCGTCGCTGTCGAGATAGCCTGCTTCGTCCAGCATGGCATTGGCGGCCGCCGGGTCGTAGACCGTTTCGATATCCGGGTTGTAGGAGGAATGACCAGGGTGAATCCATCCTGGGCTTCCGACGGTGGCTGCTCCGAGGAACACCGTATCTACTAGGTCTTGGCGGTTCATCGCCAAGTCGATGGCCTTCCGCACCGCTATGTCGTCGAAGGGGGGCTTGGTTACGTCATAGTTGATCATCTGGGTGGTGAACTCCGGCCCGAGGGCGATCTCCAGCGGATCAGCCGCGTCAAGCAGGTTGATCTGCTCAGGCGGTATGCGCTCGAAAATGACATCCACTTCGCCAGTACGGATGGCGGCTTGAGCCCCGGCATCGTCGGCAAAGACGATCACCACCAACTCGTCAACCGCCGGGGCGCCCCGGAAGTAGTCGGGATTGGCCTCAAATCGGTAGCTCTGGCCTTCCACGTAGTCGACCATCCGATATGGTCCCGTCCCGATGTTGGTACCACCGTCGAACTGATGCTCCGAAGGAAGCTCTACACCCTCCCAGATGTGGCGGGGAATAATCGGAACATCGGCCAGCGCCGATAACTGAAACCCGGCGTTCGGGTCAGCCAAGACGAAGGTGGCGTTGTGATCGTCCGCGACAACCACATCCTCCACTCCTCTCAAGTCCCGGGCAAACCGGCTCGCCTCGGTGTTGGTGAGGTAATAGTTGACGCTGAACGCCACGTCGTGAGCGGTTAGGGGTTGGCCGTCATGCCACATAACTCCCGACTCCAGCGCAACCGTGTACTCCGTGAGGTCAGAGTTGACGCCGACCTCGGTGGCCAACCAAGGCTGCGGAACCCCATCCCTGTCCAGCTGCATCAGGGTGTCGTATTGGAGCATCAAGAGGTTCCAGCCGGGGAAGCCACTGATGTAGGTGTAGGGATTAAGGGTGCTCTCGTCGCCGGTCACTGCGGCGCGAACCCGAACCGGCTCCTGGGGTGCCTCGGTGGTCGGCGCGGCGGTGGTTGGAGGGGCGGCGGTGGTGGCCGGCGTCGGCTCGGATGGTTCGTCTGCTGCCGCCGTTGTTACCGGTGCTGACTGGGTTGTGGAGGGGGCCTCTTCGGTTTCGGCTTCCTCCGCATCCCCGCACGCGGTCACCGCAAGCAAGAGGGTTACGAGCATCACTCCTAGGGCTGATCGCATGAATCCCTTTGCCATATCGGCCTCCTTTCCCCGGATATGACCTAACGCACCAGACTAGCCGACCACACCCATCTCCCGCCCTGTTGGGGCCTTCTCGGTAGGTCCATTGACCAGATGACAAGAGACCCAGTGTCCCGGAGTGGCCTCCGACAGGCTCGGTTTGACGGACGAGCAGAGCCCTTCGACCGCTACCGGACAGCGGGTATGGAACCGACACCCGTGGGGAGGATCGGCCGGACTCGGTAATTCCCCCAGTAGGCGAACTCGCTCGGCTCTCTCGCCGCCCGGCTGCGGTCTAGGCACTGCCGCCAGCAGCGCCTTGGTGTAGGGATGTTGAGGATTGTCGTAAAGCTGGTCTCGGGAGGCCCGCTCCACCACCTCGCCGAGGTACATCACCGCTACCTCCGTGGAGATATGTCGCACGACGGCCAGATCGTGAGATATGAAGACGATGGCCATGCCCGTGGACGTCGAGATATCGGTCAGCAGGTTGACGACCTGGGCTTGAACCGATACGTCCAAGGCCGATACCGGCTCGTCGCACACCACCACCTCCGGCCTTGCCGCCAAGGCTCTGGCGATAGCGATGCGTTGGCGCTGGCCACCGCTGAACTCGTGGGGGTATCGCCGTCGACCCTCCGTAGGTAGCCCCACCTGCTCCATGAGTTCAGCAACGCGGGCCTCGATGGCGTCTTTGGGAACCAGCTTGTGGATGCGGATGGGTTCGGCGATCACATCACCGGCCCGCAGTCCCGGATTCATCGCCGAGAACGGGTCCTGAAAGATCATCTGGACTACCCGACGATGCCGCCCGCTTCGATGATCGAGCGGCTTTCCCTTGATCAGCACCTCACCGGCTGACGGACTGACCAAACCCACCAGCGCTCTTCCCAGGGTGGTCTTGCCACAACCGCTCTCTCCAACCACCCCAAGGGTTTGTCCCTTCCTCACCTCCAGGCTGACCCCGTCCAAGGCTCGAATCGGAGCATTTTCTCGGCGGATGCCGCCTGACCCGCCAAAGTAAACCTTCAGGTCATGCACCGCAACCAATAGTTCCCCGTCGTTTGCGTCCATCACCGATTCGCTCAGCGGTGGACCCTCGGGAAATAGGGCCTCTGCGCTCCCAATCCGGTGATGGTGCAGGCAGGCCGAGAGATGGTTGGCCGTACCGGTCTCCTCAAGCTCAGGTAGGACCGTGTCGCATTCATCGGCGGACATCGGACATCTCTCATCAAACGGACACCGCGTCAGCTTCTCCGCCACCCTTATGGGCACGCCAGGGACCTCAGGCAGACGAACCACGGCGGGCCGGTCGAGGTGCGGAATGGAGCGAAGGAGGCCCAAGGTGTATGGGTGTCGGCTTGACGCATAGACATGCTCCGCCGCACCCGTCTCCAACAACCGGCCTCCGTACATGACAGCTACCCGATCGGCGATTTCCGCCACTACCCCGAGGTCATGGCTCACCCAGACCACGGCGAGCCGATACTCATCCTGTAGTTCGCTCACCAAGTCGACAATCTGGGCTTGGACGGTCACATCGAGGGCCGTGGTCGGCTCGTCGGCGATCAGCAGCTTCGGATCGCAGGCCAGAGCCATGGCAATCATCGCTCTTTGCCGCATCCCCCCCGAGAACTCGTGCGGATAGCTGTCCGCCCGCGACGAGGGGGAGGGTATGCCCACCCGCTCCAGCAGGCTTATGGCCCGCCGGCGGGCTTCGCCGCGGCGGAGGCCATGGTGAATGCGCAGGCTCTCGCCAATCTGCTTTCCCACCCGGTGAACCGGGTTGAGGCTCGACATCGGTTCCTGGAAAACCATGGCCATCTCTCGGCCCCGGAGTTTGTTGATACGGCGTGAGCCCAGACCGAGAATCTCGTTGCCCTGGAACCGGATGGAGCCAGAGAGGCGCGCGGGCGGTGAGGAAACCAGACCCATAATGGCCAACATCGACACGCTCTTTCCGGAACCCGACTCGCCGACAATGGCCAGCGTCTCCCCTTCGGTTACGGAGAAGCTGACGTCATTAACCGCGTGTACCGTGGTGCCCGGGAGCGCAAAACGTACCGACAAGTTCTCCACCTCGAGCAGGGAGCGCCTAGTCATCGTCTAGTTGTCCGACATCTAGCAACTCCCACACCCCGGCCCGCCCGACCTAACCGGCTCATCAGACTGCGGTGGGGTGGGCTGTCGATGCGGTAGATGGTGCCCGACGGCTTGTTTGCCGTGCCGCGCGGTGCGGGCTTCGCCGTCGGGGGTCGCAAGATCAGTCGGCGGGGGTAGGTAGCTCGGGCCCGTCTTCCGGCCTCGGATAGTCAACGTCTGGGTTGACCGGGGTGGGTGACTGCAGGATCTCCTCCAGCATGACTACCTCCACCCCACCCACCACGTCCGATGTGAGGTTGTATATGACGGCACCGAGGGTGGTGAGAAGTGTCAAGGCCACCCCCATGACCATGGAACCGAATATCGCCACCCTAATGAACCTATCACCGTTGTCGAAGAAGACCGCCCCTTCATCTACCAGGCTGATGGTCACCAGAAAGTCATCAAGGGACGCAGGGATCCCTGCCCTCTGAACCAACGACCAGGTTATTACCAGGCCGATCAGGGTCGCTGACGCAAACACCAGGTGGAGCAGGATCGAGACCTTGAAGACCGTCCATGGATCGAGCTTGCGGATCACTCGCCGCACCCGACGCACCACTGCCATCAGCCTTCTCCGGGAGTGGGTTGTCTGAGTCCCTCGGATCCGGGCGCAGCCGAGCGGCCTAGCGAGTCCTCGAGAACTGTGAACTCCACCCCTCCCACCAGATCAGAGATCAGGTTGTAGAGAACGGCGGTCGCCGTCAATAGGGCGGTGCTGGCAGCAGTCCATCCAAGGGCGAGGAGGATCACACCAAACAAGTACTCGCCACCCGAATTGAACAGGGAATCGTCGGTATCGATGAGAGCCACCCTGATGGCCGCGTCGTCGATGGCGGTGAGTAGTCCGAGTCGGGATATGACTGCCCATAGCATCACCGATAGCAATACCAGGCCCAGCCCGGTCAAGGCCGAGACCACGGCCGAAGCTTTCGTCACCGTCCAAGGATCGAACTTTCTCAGGATTCGCCTAGCCCGCCGCGGACCGGCCGTCGACTCTCGCCCGTATGTGACGGTCATCTCTCTTCGCTGGGGACCGGGGCGAAGCTGGCAACCTGCGCGCCTTCCGCAAGGTCCATCACCTTGACGCCGGAGGCGATCCGGCTCTGGCGGCTGATGTGGTCAACCGGGGTGCGGATGGCGATTCCCTCGGTGGACACCACCATCACCTCACTCCCCTCTGTGACCGCCCGCGCGCCGACAAGATCGCCCCGCTCCACGACCCGCTTGATGGCCTTGACCCCCCTGCCGCCTCTGGCCTGCGTCCTGAACAGGGCACATCGCACTCGCTTGCCGTACCCGCCCGTGGTGAGCAACAGAATGTCGTTTCCTTCCAAGGTGGCCGCCGCACCAATCACCTCATCACCCGGGTTCAGCCGGACTCCAATGACCCCTTGGGTCGCCCGACCCCGTGCCTTGACATCCTTTTCGGAGAAACGGATGCCCAAACCCTTCTTGGTGAAGAGGAGGAGATCGCTCTTCCCGTCTGTGGAGTGGACTGCCACTACCTCATCGTCGCCGGTCAGCCGTATCGCTACCAGCCGGGCATAGCGGCTGTCGTACTCCCGGAAGGTAGTGCGTTTGACCTTCCCCTTGCGGGTCACCATGACCATGTAGCGATAGGTCTCGTAATCTCGCGTATCGACTATTGCCTCTATCCGCTCGCTGGGATCGAGGGATATCACGCCGTGGGCGAGCACCCCTCGGGCCGTGCGCGTCTTACGAGGAATCTCATGGGCCCGCACCCGGTAGACGCGTCCTCGGTTAGTGAAGAAGAGCAGATACGAGTGCGCGGTGGTGTGAACAACGTGGGTGAGATAGTCGCCGCCGCCGAGAGCCGCGGTCTTCACCCCCCTTCCCCCGCGGCCTTGGGCACGATAGGAGTTGGCTGCCACGGTCTTGAGGTAGCCCTTCGCCGATACGGTAACGATCAACTCCTCGTCCTCAACCAGGTCTTCCAGGGACAACTCCGATTCCGCAGGCATGATCTGGGTACGACGCTCGTCCCCGTGTGCCTTGCGAATCTCTTCGAGTTCCTCCGCTATGAGCCGACGACGGCGCATCGGGTCGGCAAGGATCGCGCCGAGTTCCTTGATCAGATCTTGAAGAGCGGCGTGCTCCTCCCTGAGCCGGCCGGTCTCCAGGGAGGTCAGCCGCCGCAGTGGCATGTCCAAGACGGCTCTCGCCTGGATCTCCGTCAGGGAGAATTTGGAGATGAGAGCAGTCTTCGCCGAGTCGGTGTCCTTGCTCTGGCGGATCAGCTTGATCACCTCATCAATGTGATCCACCGCAACTATCAAGCCCTCCAAGATATGGGCGCGTGCCTCCGCCCGACCCAGGCGGTAGCGGGTGCGACGCTCGATCACCTCCATCTGATGGTCGAGGAAGTACTGAATCATCTCGGCGATGTTGAGCGTCCGTGGAACCCCGTCCACGAGCGCAACGGTGTTGACCCCGAAGCTCTCTTCGAGGCTGGTGTGCTTGAACAGGTTGTTCAGCACCACCCGAGGGTTGGCGTGGCGCTTTAGCTCGATGACCAGCCGTACCCCCACCCGTGACGAGGACTCATTCCGCAGGTCAGCGATTCCCTCTAGCGTCTTCTGTTGGACCAGATCTGCGATCCGGGCCATGACTCGATCCTGGCCAACCTGGTAGGGCAGCTCGGTCACCACGATTGCGGTACGGCCCCTTCGTAGCTGTTCCACGTCGGTGACGGCGCGCATACGGACCGCTCCTCGCCCGGTGAGCAAGGCCTTCCGTACTCCTGCACGGCCAATTACGTAGCCGCCGGTAGGGAAGTCGGGCCCCTTCACGATCTTCAAGTACTCTTCCGGCGCGGCGTCCGGATGGGTAAGACCGAAGAGGCAGGCGTCCATGATTTCGTTCATGTTGTGGGGCGGGATATTGGTGGCCATGCCCACCGCAATTCCCTGCGATCCGTTCAACAGCAGGTTCGGGAATCGGGATGGCAGAACCACCGGCTCCTGCTCAGATCCGTCGAAGTTATCGACGAAGTCCACCGTGTCTTCATCAATCCCGTCAAGGAGTACCGCAGCCAGGCTGTCGAGCCTACATTCCGTGTAGCGCATAGCCGCCGGTGGATCGTCGGGGGTACCGAAGTTGCCCTGCGGATGGAGAAGCGGGTAGCGAAGCGAGAACGATTGCGCCATCCGCACCAGAGCGTCGTAGATGGCGTCGTTCGAGTGGGGGTGGTACTTGCCTATCACCTCCCCGACGACCGTGGCCGACTTTCGGTGGGAACTCCGCGACCCAACGCCCATGTCATCCATGGCGTAGATGATCCGACGCTGCACCGGTTTGAGTCCGTCCCGAACATCCGGCAAGGCCCGAGCAACTATCACGGACATGGCGTAGTCGACAAACGACTTCGCCATCTCATCGTTTATGTCAACCGCCTCCAAAGGGGGGGCCGGGTTGGTAGGGCCAGTGTCTGCCACGTTCGCCTTCGTCTTGTCGGGTCAGATGTCCAGAAATCGGACATCGTCAGCGTTTTTCTGAATGAACTCCTTGCGGGCCGCCACATCACCCCCCATAAGGATCGAGAAGATCTCGTCGGCCGAGGACGCATCGTCCATCTCCACTTGGACCAGGGTTCGAGACTCGGGACGGAGTGCCGTCTCGCCGAGTTCCGAGTCGTTCATCTCCCCCAAGCCCTTGAAGCGGGTGGGCCGAGCCTTGGGATGGCTTTCTCTCAGACGTGCCAGCTCCCCGTCGTCCGCCAGGTAACGGACTTTGCGACCGATCTTGACCCGGTACAAGGGCGGGACGGCAATGTACACATACCCGGCTTCGATCAGCGGACGCATGTGACGGAAGAAGAACGTCAGGAGAAGAGTTCGGATGTGGGCACCGTCCACATCGGCGTCGGTCAAGAGGATCACCTTGTGATAGCGTGCCTTATCGATGGTGAAATCCTCACCGATCCCAGTTCCGATAGCGGTGATCAGCGCCTGAATTTCCTTGTTTTGGAGGGCCCTGGCGAGACGTGCCTTCTCTACATTCAAGATCTTCCCCCGAATCGGGAGAACCGCCTGGTACATGGAATCCCGACCGTTCTTAGCGGGACCGGCCGCCGAGTCTCCCTCGACGATGAACAGCTCGGCGATCGAGGGATCACGGGAGGAGCAGTCAACCAGCTTCCCTGGAAGCCGCGACGAATCAAGGAGCGACTTGCGCCTGATCACGTCCCTAGCCTTGCGCGCCGCTTCTCGGGCGTGCTGAGCGGCACGGGCCTTCTGGATGATCCGGCGAGCATCTCCCGAGTAGCGCTCCAACCATTCCGGGAGCATCCGGTTCAGCGTCTTGAGAACGTAGCTCCGGATCTCGGTATTTCCGAGCTTCGTCTTCGTCTGTCCCTCGAACTGGGGATTCCTGACCTTGATGGAGAGGACCGCGGTCAAGCCTTCGCGCACATCCTCGCCGCTTAGGTTGGGATCCCTGTCCTTAAGAAGTCCCTTAGAACGGGCAAAATCGTTTATGGATCGGGTAAGGGCGGTGCGGAACCCCTCCTCATGGGTTCCTCCCTCGTGAGTGTTGATGTTGTTGGCAAAGCTGAGGAAGTTCTCGTTATAGGAGTTGGTCCATTGAAGGGCCACCTGCAACTCAGCATCCTGCCCAACATCTTCGAGATAGAGAATTCGCCCATGGAGAGGGTCACGGCGTTGGTTCAGATACATGACGAAGTCACGGAGGCCGCCGTTGTAACGGAAATCTGTCTTCGTATCGGCTTCTTCTTCAACCAGGCTTAAGGAGAGTCCCTTATTCAGAAAGGCCAACTCGCGGAGGCGTTGGGCGACAGTGGCGGACTTGAACCGAGTGTTGTCGCCAAAAATCTCGGGATCAGCCCAGAAGGTGATCGTGGTTCCGGTCTTCGCCGACGGAGACCCTTTTCTCACCGGCCCGGTCTCCTTGCCCTGTACGAACGATTGGGACCATTGAAACCCGTCCCTTGCCACCTCAGATACGAACCGCGCGGATAGCGCGTTCACTACTGAGACGCCCACTCCGTGCAGGCCGCCGGACACCGTGTACGCACCCTCCTCAAACTTGCCTCCCGCATGCAGGGTGGTAAGGACTGTGGTTAGCGCCGACTTCTTGGTCTGGCTGTGACGAGATACCGGAATTCCCCGGCCGTCATCCTCAACCCGACAGCTACCGTCAGCGCCGAGGACCACGTTTATGCTGCTCGCGTGTCCGGCCATCGCCTCGTCAACAGAGTTGTCCACCACCTCCCAGATCAGATGGTGCAGGCCCTTCGGTCCAGTGGTCCCGATGTACATCCCTGGGCGGTGACGGACCGCCTCGAGGCCGGGCAAGACCTTGATGTCGCTCGCGCCATAGCTTGAAGCTCGTTCTGGAATCAAGAGGTTTCCTTCGTCAACTCGAAGAGGGCGCGGCCCGCTGGGCGAGTATCTCCCAGCATGATGCAGTCTACTAGCAAAATGTCCTGAAACCAACTATCAGCCGAGTTGGTAAAATCGCTCTTTACCTGCCCTTTTGCCAAAGTTAACCGTCCTTTCCCGAGCCCCTAGTCACCAACGCGCCAAGGTGGGCCAACCACCCGTACCGACACGATGAGTGAGCGTCCCAGCCGCTGGTTTATCCTCTTCCGCAGCTGTCCCGCATCATTGCGCAGGGACGGCACCATGCGTCGGTTGGTGGCCTCGACCACCAGCTCCCCTTTACGTAGCCATTTCGGACGGGAATGGGAAGACCATTGTGGGCCGGACAGTTCGGGCCAACCTTCCCGCAATTCGTAGAAGCGATCCAGTTCCTCCCGGTCAAAGCCGTACCTGGCCAGCATTGCCAACGTCAGATGCCGAAGCTCAGCCATGTCCTCACCCGAACGCTCTCGCTGCGCCTTCAACGAACTGAGCCGTTTGATCCCCGCCTCGCGGCCCACAGCCTCTTGGTCGGCAAGGCGGCGGATAGCTTCGGATGGTAGGTAGGGAAACTGGGCGGCGAGCTGTCGGAAGCGGTCAGACCGAGAAGGCGGGGCGAGAGCGGCTGGTTCCTCGGTCCCTCTGGTTTGACCCGAACCCCTGGTCACACCAAACCGGACTTATTCATCGTCCAACGTCGACCGGACGGCAGAGAGACGTCCTCTTGGCGAGCGGAGGAGATAAAGGTCTGGGCTTCAGGTAGGTGCCGAGACAGGGCGTCACATCTCTCCCGGTCCAACTCCGAGAAGACATCATCAAGGATCAAAACCGGCGAATGGCCTACTTTCTGTTCCACCGCTCGGTGGGTTGCAAGCCGTAATGCGAGGGTGAGGGTTCGTTGTTCTCCCTGACTTGCGTGCGTGCGGGAATTACGATCGTCCAGCATGAGATCAACATGATCACGATGTAGACCGACGGTGGAGACCCGTCGGTCCATATCCATGGACCGTGAACCGGCCAGCGCATCCCGCAGTGTTCCCTCCCAATGCTCCCGGCCCTTGACCGAGTCCCCGCCCCACACCGATCGGTACTTGATAGCGACCCTTCCCGGCCCACCAGATAGGTCCCGATACGCCTCGGTGGTATGGGTGGCCAAGGTGTCTACACACGCCATGCGACGTTCCATGAGCCGACCGCCGGCTCGGCTTAAGCGCTCGTCCCACACATCGAGGGTGACGGGATCGGTACGCCTCCCCATCTGCCTGAGCAGCATATTCCGCTGCCGTAGCGCCCGTTCGTATTCTCGCTGGTCACGATGTGCCACCGGCCAGAGCATCACCGCAACCGAGTCCAGCAAACCTCGGCGTAAAGCCGGACCGTCTTTGACCAGCGCGAGATCATCCGGAAGAAACGCAATCGCGCTCACCTTGCCCGAGAGATCCGCTACCCGTGCCAGGCGGGAACCGTTGAGTTGGGCGCGCCTAGCTCGATCTCGACTTAGCTCCACTTCTATTAACGTGGTGTCGGCCCCGGTCTGGATCTCTCCTCGTACAACCGCACTCTCCGCGTCCTGACGAATAAGAACCGAGTCCTTTGCCCCTCGAAAAGACCGAAGGCAAGCTAGGTAACCGATAGCTTCAAGGAGGTTGCTCTTGCCTGAGGCATTCGGCCCGGAGATGATGTTGACACCCGGATGCGGTGTCCAGCGAAGTTCTCGGTAGCTTCGAAAGTCGCTGATCGTCATCCAGACCAGGCGCATCTGCTGAGGCTGTGTCCGGTGGTTGTCAGATGCGAACCGGCATCAACAGATAAAGGAACTCCGCATCATCCGCCCCCCGGATCAGGCTAGGCCGGGTACTGTTCTTGATCTCGATCAGCACCTCGTCTCCTCTGGTGGCGGAAAGGCCCTCCTGCAGGTATCGCCAGTTAAAGGCGATCTCAAGATCGTCAAGCTCGCCGGTTAACTCAGCTTCCAGTTCCTCCCCGCCTCCGCCCAGGTCGCTTCTCTGCACCGACATCCTGATTCCCTCGCTCGACACCTGCAAACGTACGGGAATATGATCATCCGCCAGCAGAGCGCAGCGCCCGATCGAGTCAAGGGTCGGCCCCTTGCGGATCTTCAACAAGCCCGGATGGTCATCAGGGAGAAGTTGCCGATAGTTGGGGAAAGTACCTTCGATAAGTCGGAGGCTCAGTGTGCCCTTGTCTGACCCGAATACGACTTCCCGCTCTTGAATCGCCAGCCTGATGCGTTCCGACGCGATCGTGCGCGCTAGCTCCTTTAGGCCCCGAGCCGGGATCAATGCCGATTGGTGGATGCTCTGGCCCGGCAAGTTCCGGACCGCTAATCGATAACTATCAGTAGCTACCAAGCGAAGTCCGTCTTCATAATCTTCAAGCAACACCCCGGTCAAGATCGGTCGCGAGGCGTCGTTGGAGGCGGCCACCAGCACTTGGCCGAGAGCCTCAAGAAGGGTCGCTCCATCGATCTCGATAGCTCCGTTCAGACTGGGCTTCGGCAACGTCGGGTATTCGTCAAGGCTGAGGCAGCGTATCCTGTAGCTCGGGCCGTTGCCGCTCACCTCCACTTCCTGGTCCGAAGATCGTATTGTCACCGCGCCATCCGGCATCTTTCGTATCACGTCGGTTATCAAGCGACCCGGAGCAACGAAGCTGCCTTGCTCCTTGACGTCCACGGCCACCGACGTCCGGACGGTGACCTCCGTGTCGCTCCCAGTGATTTCGAGGCGGTCGTCCGAAGTCTCGCATTTCAGGCCCTGGAGGATCGGAAGGGCAGTTCGGAGACCAGTTCCCCGACTTGCTCGCGCGAACGCGTCGGCTAGCTCTTCCCGATCAGCTCGGATATGCACAGCAATCTCCCTCCCTAGAGTGACTTCTAGTTCTTTCTTCTTTATTAGTCGTAGTAGTAGGCGCGGGGAAATGTGGATAGAGGAGTCCGAGCAACTGCGGTACAGCTACAGAGGCGGGTACCCGTCGAGTGCACGTAATCGCAGGTAAAGCAGGGTTTGTGAGGTGATCCTGGAGGCGAGGAAATGACCGCTCCTTCTCGCTCTGGTTGTGCTGACGCAGGGTGGATAAGTACATCGGTTTTACCCAGGCAGTAGGGGACGCGGAGCCATGGCTGGGGACAAGACTGGTCATTTCCACAGATTATTCGACAGGTGTGACACCTGTCGGGCCATCTCCGGATCGGAGCCAATCAGCTTCTTGATCTTGTTGATTCCATGGATGATCGTGGTGTGGTCGCGTCCTCCGAAGAGCCGGCCGATCTTGGGGAGGGAGAGATCAGTTAGTTCCCGACACAAGTACATGGCGATCTGCCGGTGGGTGGCAAGCGGTTGAGTGCGTGAGGACCCTTGGATGTCGGCAAGGGTAAGACCGTATGTCGTAGCGACCAGCTTGAGGATGTCCGGTCCGGTGGGGGTAGCCCGCTGTTGAGGGATGAGGTCGCGTAGCTCGGCTTCAGCCAGGCCAAGAGTGATCTGTTGGCGGGTGAGGGCCGCACAAGCCGTGATGCGGGTGAGCGCCCCTTCGAGCTCTCTAACGTTGTTTGTGATATGTCGCGCAATGAAATCAATAACGTCGTCCGGTACTACAACGGGTGCGTACAGGTCGGCGTTGCGCCGCAGAATGGCGAGGCGGGTCTCTAAGTCAGGAGGGCCTATGTCTATGAGGAGGCCCCACTGGAAGCGGGAACGGAGGCGTTCTTCTATCCCGAGATCCTTAGGTGGTCGGTCGCAGGAGAGAACCATCTGGTGTCCGAGTTCGTATAGGGAGTCGAAAGTGTGAAACAGTTCCTCAAGCACCTGTTCTTTACCCTCGAAAAACTGTATATCGTCCAATAGAAGTACATCGATCGTACGATAACGGTTCTTAAAAGAATCCATTCGCTTGTTCCGTATACCGTCGACAAAGTCGTTGAAGAAGTTCTCGGAAGTCATGTAGCGGACCGTGGCTTCGGGTTGCGTCGTTTGGATATCGTGACGGATGGCATGCAGCAGGTGTGTTTTCCCCAGCCCTGCGCTGCCGTATATGAAGAGCGGGTTGTAGTTGAGACCTGGACCTTCGGACACGCGCTTAGCGGCGGCGAGCGCGAGTTGGTTGGATCGGCCCACCACGAACGTGTCAAACACGTACTTGTCAAGGAATCCCTTGGAGTCCGAAAGATTGCACCCGCGATACTCTGGTTGCGGGGCGGGGGAGGTGGAGCCGGGCGGAGGTGGGGTTGGTTCCGGCTTGAAGACGGTCGGTCGTTCGGATACGACGTACTTGACCATGACGCCCGGGCCATAGATGGCCCGACTGGCTTCTGCGATGTCAACGTGATAGTTGGTACGAAGCCATCGGATGTGAAACTCGGATGGCGCGATTACGTACAGCGTGCCGTCGACAAGCTTGTGGTCAACTGAAGCAAACCACTTGTGCCAGTTGCCGGTACCGACGCCAGCCCGGAGCACGCTGGGGAAGTTGCCCTTGGTATCAGCGTGCTGTTCAGCCAACTCGGTAGCCAAAGCCCCTCCTCTCCATTCGGCACTAAGCGCTCGACAAGTTGCCCACAACGTTGTCCACAAGTGTGGAAAAGGTGAGGACTTCGGCATTTCTTCGGGACCGACCCCTCGGATCGGCTCGGCTGTCTGGCGCGGTGGTGTATGTAACGCTCCTGGGACTCCGTACCCGGTGTCCCTCAGTGGGCCTAACAATAGAAGGCAGGTTCCCCACCTGACCTTTGCCGATGGCTGGTCGCACCGGCAAACTTCAGCCGTCAGAGAAGCCATAAAACGCCTAATCAGGGGCGTGTCACACGTCCAATCGAGACGGCCTAGAAGTGGCGAGGCCGTTTTTCCCGCTTATGTGCGGTTGTTTTGTTACTCTTATTCCTGCCCGCAGCGCCTGCGCCCTGCCTGAGTCGATCTTTGCAAAACCGCGACGATGCTCGTAGGGTTTGGTATACCTCACGGAGGCTTGCAGGGCAGCACCTCGGTGCTCGGGGAACGCAAGCACGCAGACCTCGCGCCACCTCGGCCAGTCACTCGAAATGGGGTCCTGATGAAGCGCACCTACCAACCCAAGAATCGCAAGAGAAAGCGTAAGCACGGCTTTCGTTTGCGTAACCGTACTAGGCAGGGTCGCGCGGTCCTGAAGAGGCGACGCCGAAAGGGACGTCGCCAGCTCACGGTCTAGCCGGATCGGGTGACATCTCGGCCGTCGTGCCCTAGCGTGATTTCGGTGTTCGGTTATTCCGAAGACCAGAGACGCGAGCGAACCGTCCGGGTTTCGGGAGTGTCTCTTAGGTCCCGCATTGGGGGTGTCGACGCGACGGTGAAGTGGAAAGGGACCGAAGTTTGCAGATGAACGAGAGACCGCTTCCGGCCTCGGGCGAGGTCAGTAAACGTCCATCGCAAGCGACGCGGAGCCTCAAGACCAGCCGCCAATTTACTGAAGTGTTCCGTCGGGGCAGACGCGCTCGAAGCGGCGGTGTGACCGTTGTTGCCCGGCGTCGCCGGTCGGGTTGTTCCAGGGTGGGTCTCGCCGTCGGTCGTCGGGTAGGTGGAGCGGCGGTACGGAATCGCGCCAAACGGAGAATCCGGGCGGCCGTGCGCCAAACGTCGCTGCCCACACCGTTCGATTTTGTGATTGTGGCTGAACCAGCGGTAGTTCAAGCACCGTTCACGGAACTTTGCGTGTGGGTCCAATCCGCCACTACCCGGGCGGTTTCACGATTGGCTGCGTCGTGAAGTACGCAACGAGGGGCAAGCTGGCTCTCAACCCGACTGTTCGGGTCGGGCAGGCACTTATCCGAGTGTGGCAGAGCACGGTTGGCCCGATGATTCCGAGTTCATGTCGGTTCCTGCCCACCTGTTCGCGTTACACGTACGAAGCTCTCGGCGCACATGGCTTCTGGCGGGGTTCATGGCTCGGCCTCAGGAGGTTGGGTCGGTGCCATCCGTGGTCGAAAGCCGGATATGATCCGGTGCCGGATAGAAAGTTGACGTAGCGGTGACACAGTTATGGGATGGTTTGCTAGCGCTACTTGCTGGGATTCTATCTTTCTGGTACGACCTATACCCGAACTATGGGTTTGCTATCGTTATGTTGACGATCGTGGTCAATCTACTGGTATTTCCCTTGACGCTAAAGCAGGTTCGATCAACGCGAGCTATGCAGGAAGTCCAACCCGAGATGGAGCGGATTCGAAGAGAACACAAGGGCGACCAGGAGATGATGAACCAAAAGGTGATGGAGTTGTATCGCGAGCGCGGCGTAAGCCCCTTCGGGTGCGTACTTCCGTTGTTGGTTCAGATGCCGGTATGGTTTGCACTCTTCCGAGTACTGCGGGATCCCGAAAACAGTCTGCCGGTCGATTCGGAGCTGTTTGCGGCGGCGACCGCAGGTGCCCTTCGGTTTCTCAGCATGGACCTGGACTTGGCACCGTCAGAAGTCGTCGCAACAGACGGGCTGTTTGCCACCAGCACAGTCCCCTACCTGCTCTTGGTTGGGTTGGTTGTACTTACTGGTTTCGCGCAGCAGAAGCTGCTGAGTCCACCCAGCCAGAACAGCTCCCAGAACCCGCAGGCGGAGGCTGTGCAGAAGATGACCCGAATCCTGCCCATAGCTTTCGGGGTGATCTCCTATGTCTGGCCATCGGGGCTGAACCTGTATTTTGCGACGAGCAACGTGTTTAGAACCTTGCAGCAGCTCTTGATTTTCAAGATTGATGGCCGGCCACAGGCTGCAGGTGGCGGGGCGAAACCAGCAACACCTAAGGAACCGGATGATGGGGCGAAGCCGTCGCGCCCACAGGGTTCGTCAAAGAAGAAGCGGCGGCGGAGGAGAAATAGGTAACCAAATGGGTAACCAAATGGCAGAGTGGGTAGAAGTCGAAGGGGCATCCGTATCCTTAGCTGTTGAGGCTGGGCTTGAAGAGTTGGGGATAAGCGATCCCGACGCGGCCGACGTCAAGGTTGTTCGAGAGCCGAAACCCGGCTTCTTGGGCCTCGGTCGCCGAGACGCGATGGTGATTGTGAAGCCGAAGACGGGTGGCAAGAAGCGTCGCCGACGCCGTCCGCGGAAGCGGGGCGCAACGAAGAGCGGCTCCCAACAGACCAGGCAGCAGAGGTCGCCGAAGTCGGCCGAGTCCTCAAAGGAGAGAGGAAAGCGCCCAACGCGTCAGAGTGACCAGACAGCGTCCGAAAAGGGACGCCGTTCGAAGTCAGGCAAGAAAAAAGGGAAAAAGGGCAACAATAAACCGCAAGGAAAGGGTTCAGTCGTGTCCGATGCCGAAAATAATAGTGAGACATTGGGCAAGCGACAGGCGGAAGTTGTAGAAGACTTTCTCGCTGGACTCTTAACGGAGTTCGGGCTCGAGGGCACAGTCGAGAGCAAGTTCGACGGCCGTTATGTCGAGGTAGACGTCTCAGGTGAACAAACCGAGGCCCTTATAGGGCCAAAGGCGTCAGTTATGCAGGCAGTTCACGAGCTCACCAAGACCATCGTGCAGCGCAAGACGGCGCGAGGAGCGAGGTTGAGGCTGGACGTCGCCGGTTATGGGGCACGTCGAAGGGAAGCGTTGGCGATTTACGTTGGTGAGTTGGCGGAGCAGCTTAGTGACGAGGGCGGCGAGATCATGCTCGAGCCGATGAACCCCTCCGACCGGAAGGTCGTACACGACGCGGCGGCTGCGATAGATGGGATCAAGTCCTACTCCGAAGGGTCTGAGCCGAGGCGATCCGTAGTCCTCTCTCTAGAGTAAGGGGCGGAGATAGCAAAGGGTCTCCGGTAGGGGAGCAGGCGACGAGCGCCTTCTTTCTCAGGTCTATGTTTCACGTGAAACATAGACCCAGACCCCTCCTGGAGGCTGCCTGCAAGGACGGGCATCGACCGGAAAGGTCCGAATAGCACAATGGGCCGTGTGGTCGCCATAGCCAGCCAAAAGGGGGGAGTAGCTAAGACGACGACGGCGGTCAACCTCGGGGCGGCCCTGGCGGGTTCGGGTCGACAGGTTCTCTTGGTCGATCTTGACCCACAGGCGAACGCCACCTCGGGTCTTGGTCATGCGCGGGTATCAGCCGACCGGTCAATTTACGCCGCCTTGTCGGGAAATGCCTCGATCGAGGAGATTCAAGTAGCTACGACCGCGGAAAACTTGGCCTTGGCTCCCTCCAACATTGACCTTGCCGGGGCAGAGGTCGAAATGGTCAATGCCCCTGACCGGGAAGGGCGTCTGAGGGATGTCCTAGCCTCAACCCGCGAACGCTACGACTTTGTCTTGATTGACTGCGGTCCGAGCCTCGGACTGTTGACCATAAACGCTCTGGTGTGTTCAGGGAGCGTTCTCATACCGGTTCAATGCGAGTATTACGCTCTGGAAGGTTTGAGCCGACTGCTGGATAGCGTGGCGTTGGTCCAGGGGAGCCTGAATCCGCAGTTGAGGATCGGGGGGCTTCTGCTCACGTTGCATGACGGACGAACCCGGCTGAGCGGGGATGTGGTAGCGGCGGTAAGGGAGCGATTTGGGGAGTTGGTCTTCACGACGGTGATTCCTCGGTCGGTACGATTGGCCGAAGCACCCTCTTATGCGGAGCCGATCGAGGTTTACGACCGGATGAGTCGGGGTGCCATAGCTTATCGGGCCCTCGCGGCCGAGGTTATCGCTCGATGGAATAGGCAGGACAAGGAGGAACACGAGTGAAGAGTGGCCACCGTTCAGGACTCGGTAAGGGCCTGGAGGCACTCATACCGCCGGGTCAGAAAGCAGTGTTACAAGAGATACCCGTGGATCGGGTCAGCGCGAACCCCAGCCAACCGCGGATTCGTGTCGACGAGGAATCCTTTGAGCATCTTGCCGACTCGGTCCGAGACATGGGTGTACTGCAGCCGATCCTCGTCCGGCGCAAGGGCCAAGGATTCGTCCTAGTGGCGGGAGAACGCCGTTGGCGGGCTGCCCAGAAGGCAGGCTTGAGTTTGATCCCAGCTCTGATCAGGGAGACGGACGACCGAGGTGCCCTGGTCGAAGCCCTCGTAGAGAATTTGATCCGACAGGATTTGAATCCGATAGAGGAGGCCTCGGCGTTTCTTAGACTTGAGCAGGAGTTTGGTATGACTCACGCCGAGATCGGTCAGACGATGGGCCGGAGTCGGGTGGCGGTGACCAACAGCCTGCGGCTTCTGAAGCTGCCAACTGAGGTGGCTGACTTGGTATCAGCCGGGAAATTGACGGCCGGACACGGCCGAGCCTTACTAGCAGTGGAGGACGAGTCCTTGGCCAACCACCTCGCGGCCAGAACAGTTGCGGAAGAATGGACCGTGCGCCGTCTCGAAGAGGCGGTAAGGCTCGGGGGCAGAATCCGGCAAGGCTCGAAACCGAAGAAGCCCAAGAGCCCACGCCCGGCGGTGATCGTGGAACTGGAGAGGCGGCTGGCCGAACAGTTAGGCACCAGCGTTGAGATTAAGTACAAAGAACGGAAGAAAGGATCGGCTGACGGCCACTTGATTCTGCGATTCAGTGGACTCGACCAACTGGAGACGATCTACCGCCGCTTTTTTGTTGAGGAGCAGTAACCAAACCACCTTGGCGTGCGGAAGCGCAGATACTGGAGCGCGCGCAGCCCCCAAAGCCTGGGCAGATGTTCCCTACTGTCTTCTGGCAGCTGACAGCGCGGCCACACCCCATCCGAGACAATTCAAGGCTCCAACTGGCCATTGGCTACCGAAAACGGTGACCCTTTAAATCCATTCGCTCAGTTCTGAGAGAATGGCGGCCTTGGGACGAGCGCCCACTATCCGTTTCTTCTCCACGCCGTTCTGGAACACGATCATGGTGGGGATGCTCATGACCTGATGAGCAAAGGGGGCTTGGGGGTTCTCGTCGATGTTGAGCTTGGCGATAGTAATACGGTCACTGTGTTCGGCTGCGATCTCGGTAAGGATGGGTGCCACTAGGCGACAAGGACCGCACCATTCGGCCCAGAAGTCGACCAACACCGGATGTGACGCGTCAACCCGCTCCGAAAAGTCGGCGTCGGTCAGGGTTATAACCTCGCTCATGATTGAGTCCTCCTCAAGCAACTCGTGTTAATTCTATACTGCAAGTACGGGTATTCGCCAAACGTAGACTAGCGATATACGCCGTTCTACGTGGTCAGTCAGCTACCCCTCATGCTTCGCTTCGAGCCATCGTTCGGCATCGATAGCAGCTGCGCATCCGGCACCCGCGGCTGTTACCGCCTGACGATAGACGCGATCGGCGACATCTCCGGCAGCGAACACCCCTTCGACATCGGTCATGGTCGTCGGTCCGGCCAATGATATGTAGCCTTCAGGGTCAAGCCGGATTTGGTTTCGGAAGATCTGCGTGTTGGGTGTGTGGCCGATGGCGATGAACACACCGTCCGTCCGGTGCTCCCGATGGCTGCCACCGACCTCGGACAAGATCACGCCCCGGACTTGGTCATCGCCGAGGATCTTATCCACGGTCGTGTTCCATAAGACGTCGATCTTGGGATGAGAGAGCGCCCGATCGGCCATTATGCGGGAGGCACGAAACCGATTCCGTCGATGCACTATGGTGACGCTGGCAGCAAACTTGGTTAGGAAGAGGGCCTCCTCCATTGCGGAGTCGCCACCACCGACTACCAGAAGCTGCTTGTCGCGGAAGAAGAACCCGTCACAGGTAGCGCAAGCGGAGACACCTCGACCGATTAGGGTCGCCTCTCCGGGAATTCCCAGAAAACGGGCGCTTGCTCCGGTGGCGATCACCACAGCCTTCGCCGCATAGAGGTCCGAACCTACTGAGAGCTTCGAACGGGTATACCGAGAAATCCACCGAAGTAACGTCCTCAGCGACCGGCCGGGCCCCGAAACGGACGGCTTGATCGCGGAACTTGGCCATGAGCTCGGGTCCGAGCACGCCCTCAGGGAAACCGGGGTAGTTCTCTACGTCGGTGGTGATCATCAGCTGGCCGCCAGCCGGTACGCCTTCAAAGACAATCGGAGAGAGGTCAGCCCGGGCTGCGTACAGAGCGGCAGTGAGGCCAGCAGGTCCGGAGCCGATGATTGCCAGGGTCTCGGTCGTTGGTTCGGTCACTGGTCCGCCGCGGCGACTTCGTTACCGGGTACACGACGACTCTTTCTCCACAGCAGCCATCCGACTACCACAAGCAGGCCTCCGATGATTGCATACGCACTTGTCACGTTAGTTAGATCGCTTAGCAGTCGAAACAGGCCGATACCCAGCAATAACATCATCACACCCAGGAGCAACAGGGGTAACAGCCCTAACGAGACAATCACAAGGGCACGTTCAGCGCGATCCGCCGTCATGGCCCGCACCTTCGCCGCGATGTCCACAAGAAGGTCGGCGAAGCGTGCGGAATAGCTTTCCTTCACATCAACAGGTTAGCGACCTGACCGAGCCACTCAAGAGCTGAAGGACACCTCGGCCAGATGCGATCGGTAGCCCTCCGCGTCTACGGGCAGGTCGATCAACCAAAGAATCCAGTACCCGCCGGGTTTTTCGGGTAAAGGCAGCCGCATGGTGGAGGTGCCAGCCCGCTCCTCGGTGATCATCTCCCATTCGGAAACGTCCACCCCAAGCGATTCGCCAGCCCACAGCACCCGGAAAGCTGTACCTTCAGAGAGGCCGGTGAGTTCGACTAAGGATGGTGATCCCTCAACCTCAAACGCTACGCCGACCCCCGCTTTGAGGCTTTGTAGAGGGGTGTAGTAATACTCGGTGCGCCATGTGGTGTCGGGATCGCCGTCGGTCAGGTAACGCACTCGACCGGGATGTTCTTCGCCGTCTCCCAACGGATCGAAGTCGAATACATCGGCTAGGGCGACCGGGCCTCCCTCCGGAAGGGAGGGTTCCCCGATCTCTGGAGTTCGCGGTGGATCGGTGATCTCCCGTACCGCTTGCGGGGGCAGGGTGGGGAGCGGAATGGTAGGCACGGTCAGGGTCGGTTCGGGGCCAGCGGTTATGGCATTGCCGATCCAGAGGAGCAAGACCGCCGCCGCCGCCAATGTGGCGATAGGTGCCGTGCGACGCCAGGTCCACCGAAAAGCCCCCTGAGGGCGGGGCTGACAAGGGTGTTCCCTAAGGAGGTCGGCCATCTCCCGGGCTTCCAAACTTCCCTCGGCGGCCATTCGCAGTACCTCGTCAACATCGGGTGTGACCGAATGAGCCAACTCGGAGGGGGCGACCGTACCGGCTGGTAGCCCGGTGAGGGCGGTCTCGATTGTGGTCGCCAAGTCCCGCACGTCCTCGGTCGTGGTCCTGGCCCGGGGGCGGCGTCCGAAACCACCCAGCTTGGGGGTCCTTCTGTGAGTATGGAGAACGGCAGTGGCGTCGATTGTTCCATGGATGACGCCCTCGGCGTGGAGCGCAGCCAATCCGTCGGCTAGGTTTGTGGCCGTATCGAGAAGCTCCTCTGGCGTCGGTACCCCTCCCCCATTGAGAAGGTCGGCCAACGTTGCGCCGCTACCCCATTCGGTGATGGCGTAGACCGCGCCTGAAACCGCGTCGGCTGCGAACACACCGGCTACGTGCGAATGGTTGACTCTCGAGGCCTGCCGATAGGCACCAAGGAAGGACTGCCGTCGTTTGGGGGTGCTTTCCGGACCCAATAGGCGGATGAGGACGGGTCGGTCCAATTCAACATCAGTTGCGAACCACTCTTCGATGTCCTCATCACGGCCGAGCCGAACCTCGAGGCGGTAACGGGAAGGAAGCTTAGGGGGCATACGTCACTTTGTTTGTAGAGGCTGGCACTTGGGGAATTGAGGGAGCTTGCGTCGCGGGCCGGGTCGGAAGGAATCGCATTCCGATTGCTGCCGCCTCTCATGCCTCACACGAAATCTACCAATTGAGCGGCCTTATCGATTGCCAGTCGCGCCGGGGTAGCCTGAGCCTGCATGCGAGTCCTAGCCATCACCCATCCCATTTTCGCGGCTCACGATGCCGGATCCGGCCACCCGGAACGCCCCACTCGCCTAGCCGCGGCCCTGGAGGGTATCCACAATGCGCCTGTGGATCTGGTGGAGGATGACGCCCCCGAGGCGTCACGGAGGAGCCTGGTCAGGGTACATACCGGTGCGTACATTGATGGAATTCGGCGCTTCTGTCGGGATGGGGGAGGGAAACTAGATCCTGACACCGGGGCCGTTGAGGCCTCCTGGGCGGCGGCGACCCGAGCCGCCGGAGCAGGTCCGCATGCTGTACGGCAGATGGAGGCCCGGATCGCTGATCTGGCATTCGCCGTCGTCCGTCCCCCGGGACATCATGCGCGTCCGGCGACCGCGATGGGGTTCTGTTTGTTCAACAACGTTGCTGTGACCACCGCGATGTTGCTTGAGCGAGGGGAGAGGGTCGCCATCGTCGACTGGGACGTTCACCACGGTAACGGTACCGAGGAGATGTTTCGCCGGGAATCGGGGGTTTTGTATATATCTATGCACCAGTATCCGTTTTATCCGGGAACTGGGGCGATGGCGTCTATGACCGCTGACCCCGCCGACCGCACCACCCTCAATCTTCCTCTGCCCGCGGGGGCGGCAGGGGACCTCTACCGGCAGGCGTTCGACGGGCTCATCCTCCCCGTGCTCGAAGGGTTTCGTCCCGATTGGCTCCTGGTCAGTGCCGGGTATGACGCCCACGCGGACGATCCCCTGGCGAGCCTCCGACTGCTCCCCTCGGACTATGCCTATATGGCTTCGGCGCTGTCGGACCTGATGCCGAGCGGTCGCACCGTCTACTTTCTCGAAGGCGGTTATGACCTCAAGGCGATTACGGATTCTGTGACAGCCACGCTGGCCGGCGCTGCCGGACAGCCGGTACCTGCCGAGGCTAGGCGGTATAGGTCGCCGGAGAGGGCGTACACGACTCTCCGACAGGTCCGGGCCGAGGCCGCCAAGGTGTGGAAGATAGGAGATGCCTGACCCATGGTCCCCTCACGACTTGCTTGGCTTGGCCGAGGGATAGCCCGTGACCTAGCGGACCGATTCGAGGCTGCGGGCTATCAGCTGTATCTGGTAGGGGGTTCGGTGAGGGACGCTCTTTTGGATAGAGCTTCGCCTGATCTGGATTTTGCCACCGACGCGCTACCTGACCGGACCAAGAGCCTCTTGTCTACCTGGGCCGATCAGATCTACACGATGGGGGAGCGTTTCGGGACGATAGGGATACTCAAGGACGGGAAGATTTGCGAGATCACGACGTTTCGGGCGGAGAGCTACCGGGAGGATAGCCGTCACCCACGAGTGACGTTCGGGGCGTCGATCGAGGAGGATCTGGAGCGACGCGACTTCACGATCAACGCCATGGGACTGTGCCTTGGGAGTGCATCGCCTTCTTTTATCGATCCGTTCAACGGGGCGGTTGACCTAGCCAGAGGCATATTGCGAACGCCAGCCGGGCCTGCCCTGTCGTTCTCCGACGATCCGCTGCGGATGCTTCGTCTGTTTCGGTTCATGGCGCAGCTCGGCTTCACCGCTGAACCTGCCGAGCTCGAGGCGGTGTCTCGGATGAAGGGACGCTTGGGCACTATCAGCCGGGAGCGGGTTCGGGACGAGCTATCGAAGCTTGTCGTTGCAGAACATGCGTCGCTAGCCCTGCGGACCATGATTTCCTCAGGCCTTGCACAAGAGTTCATTCCGGAGGTGCCAAGCCTTGCTATGACGGCCGATCCGCAGCACCGGCACAAGGACGTTCTCGCGCATTCCTTGGCGGTGATGCAGAAGGCGTCACCAGACCTGGTGCTGAGGCTTGCCGCCCTTTTCCACGATGTTGGTAAACCCGAGACCCGTCGGTTTCATGGCTCGAAGGTGACATTCCATCACCATGAGGTGGTCGGTGCACGCCTAACCCGTCGGCGGCTGAGGGAGTTGCGGTACCCGAAGCAGGTGGTGGCTGACGTGTCTGAGCTGGTCTTCCTCCACATGCGCGCCCATACGTTCAAGATGGGATGGACCGACTCGGCGGTAAGGCGCTACGTTCGAGACGCGGGCCATCTTCTTGATCGGCTCAACGAGTTAGCTCGCTGCGACGTAACCACACGCAACGACCGGCGGGCTCGGCGCATTCAAAGGCAGATTGACGAGCTGGAGGAGAGGATCGTGGACCTCCGTACCCGCGAAGAACTGGATGCCATTCGGCCGCCGATAGACGGATTCGCGGTGATGACGTACCTGGGAATCGGCCCAGGCCCACTGGTAGGAGAGGCCCTCGGGGTGCTCCTGGAGAAGAGGATCGAGGAAGGCCCATATGACGAAGAAGAAGCCTTCGAGCTGGTCAGGGCATGGGCGGCTTCCCAGGGCCTACCCGATCCAGGCGACCCACCGTCGGGCGGCTAGCCGGGTCTTTGGCACCTAAGACGCGGCTGGCCCAGCTTCGCTGGGCCCCACCCCCGCCTCACACCACCAGGTTCGGAGCGTGATTGGCCATGCCCGGGCTGAAGCCGGGAGACGCTGGGGCCTTAGCTCTACAAGAATTGATTTTCCCAAAGGTCCGGCTGTTCCGATCGGTCACAACTGCCTTAACAAGCCAGAATCGGTGCTTAGCAACAGACACCGTATAACAACCCTGAGGCAAAGACAACCCCCTTGTTAAGGATTTCTGCTTGATCGGATCACGACCCAAAGTCCTACCCTCGCGCATGATGGGTGGCTCCCGATCCGAAGGAACCATCTGAGAAAGCAAGGGTTGGTTGGGGGCTTTAGTCGACTCTGATCCTGAGCATCAATACGTCCCGTAGCCGACAGATGAGGGAGTGTTCGACGCTGTGGACGCCAGTCAGCGAGAGGCACCCTGCTGTGGGCGACGAACCAGAAGAACGACCCTAAGAGCGGGTCAACTTCAGCCTACGTGCCCTCATCATTGACTGAGTAGGCCAACGACATCTGAAATAACCGAGTCCCAACTGGCAAGCCACTAACCCAAGTCCGATGGATGGCCGCGCTCGCCATCACCCTGTCTAGCGGCTCCACGTAGGCGTCCCGACTGGGAGTGTGGACGGTATTCGCCGCCATATGCATCGGCCTGATGATCTCAGCAGGCGGGGCCGGGATCATCGCGAGGCGTGACCTTGCACGAGCGGCCAAGGACCTTTGACCAACGGCACAATTCGATGGAGCCTCCGCTCGTGTCCGCCCGCTCGATCAGAGGATTTCGGTCATGAACCTCCAGCCCGGTCGGGACTCGGGAAAGAGGTCCGGGTGCCCGGCCGAGTGACGCTGTCCGCGGCGCAGGCGTTGCCGAGTCGCACCGCATCCCGCTCCGGAAGGCCCAGCGCGATCCCCACCACGAACGCCCCTACGAAGGCATCCCGGCCTCATGCGGACGCAGCGGAGTGTCCACGGTGGGTGTTCCTGATTCGTTCCTGTAGTTCGGTTGATACACGGGTGAGGTGATCGGTGATCCACTGTTCTGCCCTTGCGTAGTCGCCTGAACGGATGGCTTCGACGATCACACTATGCGCCGAATGATGGTGGGGCACCACTCTGAGACCCAGCCAGTAGCGACCTACGTTCGCCCGGAGCCGTGACACTATATCAGCGGCTCCGTCGATCTCGCAGGCGAGGTCGGCTAGCTCTTCGGTTTCCCGGGAGGTGATACGCCCGAACGTCTTGAGCAACGCGAAGGTCTCCAAGAGGATACGAAGCTGATAGGTCTCCTCGATTTCGGCGGGTTTGAGGATCCGCACGGTCGCTCCGCGATGAGGAATCAGCGTCACCAACCCCTCCTGCTCGAGCGCCCGTAAAGCACCGACGACCGGAATCCGTGACATCATCAGATCCTCGGCTAGGCGCTGCTGGCGCAGCCGCTGGCCGGGCCGGAACACTCCTGTCAGGATCGCATCGCGCAGAGCGGCCGTCGCCACTGCCTCCACGGTGGTGTAGCGAGAATGAGCGCGGGTCGCTATAACAGCAAGGCTTCTCGCCGTGCGATCCTCTGCTGCTGCCACGCTGAAACCAACCCCTCCGCCGACGCGGTCGCCATCGACTTCCCGTGGATGCTACCTGTTGTCGGCGGGCGCGACCCTAAGGGGCTCCAAGTGCTCGCTAGCCCACTCCCCGACGGCGGGTGCCGACATGTTGCCCCGTTCATCCCGTTCCTTGTGCCACTCGTAGGTGGGCCAGTCGAGATCGTCGACGATCGCCGCCTGCATTTCTGGATCGCGAGCTTCGAGACAGGCGACCATCGCGGCTAGGGCCGTCTCGTAGTCGGCCATTGTGAAGCGTTCCCGATCGTACGGCCACCAGGAAGACTGCGATACTGGTACTGCCCGGCGAGTTGATATGTCGAAGACATCGCGGCCAGCGAGCGGCTCGGGTAGGGCGACGATGACTAGGTGCTGACAGTCAGGGCCGCCCAGTAGCCTGGCGGGGGAGGCTGTGGCGGCTACCTCGATATGGGATACGACATCCTTCACGGTGGCCGACACCGAAGACGGCTTGCATGTCTGTAATGTGAGTCTCAGTCTCAGGTCGTCACGGGAGACCTCGGCGGAGTACACCTCCACGCTGGTCGTGCAGGAGCCAAGCAGGATCATCGACGCCAGACTCCGCCAACCTGCCAGACTCCGCCGGTCCGCCACAGCTGGAGCAAGTTGGGCCATCTGGCTGGCACCACCGGTTGCTGGAGGTGCTTTGAGGACCATGGTGCCAGCGAGCCTGTCGTGGATGCCCCTGTGTTCAGGATCGCGCCGCAACCGTGCGATGTTCAAAAGGAGTATGGACCACCCGAGGATGGGCACCGCTATCAAGCCGTACAGGACTAGCCATCTGATGAATGACCTTGACCATCCGGGCTTGCCGCCGTCGCTGACCCGAATGACCTTGGATCCGGCCATGATCTTTCCGAGGGTTCCTCCGTTCAGGGCGACCATGGGCACCTCCACGAGAAGACTCGGAATCAACCCTACGATCAGCAACCACCAGAACAATGCGTGGGCCACGTAGAAGTAGCCATTGCCAGGGATACCAGCGGGAATAGGTAACAGCTCGGCATAGAAAAACGGAGGAATCGAATCCGTACGGCCACAACACTTGATGACTTGTCCCGAAAGAACCAAAGCCCCGGTAATGACGGCAAAGGCCAAGCCGTCAATCACCCGTCCCTTCAACCGCGAGCCCAGGCTTGGAATGCGCCCGTTCATGAAGTGGCTACTTCCCAGTCGCCCAAGGCTTCATCGATATGATCTACGGGTGTGAAGACGTCCCGGACCTTCGGAAAGTAATATCAGTATCCCTGATGGATTCCATACGCGGTGCTCCCGTAGAACCAGGGACCCCCGGAATCGCCATCTTCTGACCGGTCGTTACGCATCCATACAACTCCGCAATAGCCGCTTCCACTGATGTGGATCGGTTTGTCCTCGAATCCATGCTCGCCGCGGATGGTTGAGGTTCCCGAGGGCCATTGCCGCCACCGGCACCGCTAGTTGGCCGTGATTAAGAAGCCGAAGTGGTGTCGGTGACCTGAGCCACCGTGGTCACCACGGTATCCTCCACACTGCCGCCGCCTCCCGTGAGCAAATTGCCGATCACGAATATGAGGATCAGCGCCCCGGCTGCGGTTCCCCAAGTGATGATCCGACGTCGCCATTTGGCCCGGGCAATCGCCCGTTTCTCCTCTTCACGGCGAGCCTGGCGGTTGGCCCTCTGCCGAGCCCTCTTTTCGCTTCCCATACTTCCAGTCTAGGTGGTCACTGGCTACCGGCAACTGAACTGAGCGGGCTAATGGACTTCCGGAACACCCCATCCCGACTGGCCACGGGCCACTTGTAGGCCGCTGGCTAGGTCAAGCTTGGACCCCAATAGAATGGGATGACCGAGAAACAGGGTTGACCGACCCAATCGGACCGAACAACGACTCTCCACCCCGGATACTTTGCCATGTCTCTGGTTGTCCAAAAGTATGGCGGAACCTCGGTGGCCGACTCCGAGTGCATCAAGCGAGTCGCCGCCAGGGTGGCCCGCACCCGCACAAGCGGCCATGACGTGATCGTCGTGGTATCAGCAATGGGCAAACAAACCGACGATCTGATCAACCTTGCTCAACAGGTGAGCCTGAGTCCCCCAGCGCGAGAGATGGACATGCTTCTCACCGCCGGGGAGAGGATCTCCATGGCGCTTCTCGCCATGGCACTCCATGACCTGGGCATTCCGGCGGTCAGCCTCACTGGCACTCAGGCTGGCATTTTGACAGACTCGGCTCACGGCGAGGCCAAGATCACCGAGATTCGGGGCGGACGGGTGGACGAAGCGTTAAGCGCGGGGAAGGCGGTGATCGTCGCCGGATTCCAGGGTGTTAACCCGGATTCGATGGAGGTGACCACGCTAGGCCGGGGCGGATCTGATGCGACAGCGGTGGCGCTGGCCGCCGCACACCGGGCGCAGGTATGCGAGATCTACACTGACGTGGACGGCATCTACACCGCCGATCCACGGGTCGTGCCCGATGCCTCCAAGCTAGATGAGGTCTCCTTCGACGAGATGCTGGAACTCTCCGCCGGGGGGGCCGGTGTGCTCATGGCACGCTCGGTCGAGGTGGGAAGAAAATTCAACACCCCTATCCATGTCCGGTCTTCTTTCTCGGAGGCCGAAGGTACCTGGGTAAAGGAGACGGTGATGGAAGAAGCAATCATAAGCGGTATTGCCCATGACACCTCTGAGGCGAAGGTCACCCTACGCGGCGTTCCCGACCGGCCCGGCGTAGCGGCCGAGATTTTCGAGCGACTAGCAGAGTCACGAGTGAACGTGGACATGATCGTGCAGAACGTCGCCGAAGATGGCCACACTGACATCAGCTTTACCGTTCCAGAAGCGCATACTGGCCCCGCTCGACAAGTCACCGGAATCTTGGTGAAACGGCTCGGGGCGGTGGGAACCTCAGTGGACCGTAACGTCGGCAAGGTATCGCTGGTAGGTGCCGGGATGCGATCCACACCGGGGGTTGCCGCCCGAGTATTCCGTGCCTTGGGTGATGCCAGCATCAACATCGAGATGATCTCGACCTCCCCGATCCGGATCTCCTGCGTGGTCGCCCGCGACGCGGTGGAGAGCGCAGTCCGTTGCCTGCACGCCGAGTTTGAGCCACCGGTGATCACCGAGGAGGTGGGGGCAAATGCCTGAGTCACGGGTAGCGATCATCGGTGCCACCGGCGCGGTGGGCCGAACCATGCTTGAGATCCTGGAAGCGAGAGACTTTCCTCTTGCCGGGCTGCGGCTGATGGCCTCGGCTCGGTCCGCCGGACGTACGATCACCACCCGATGGGGCGAGGTAACCGTGGAGGATCTGGCCTCCGCCGACCCAACCGGGATTGACGTAGCCCTGTTCTCCGCCGGTGCGTCCCGAAGCAGACAGTACGCGCCCGCGTTCGCCGAGGCCGGAGCGACGGTGGTTGACAACTCATCTGCCTTCCGTATGGACCCGACGGTTCCGTTGGTGGTGGCCGGGGTCAACGATCACGCCGTCGGACAACATCGGGGCATCATCGCCAACCCAAACTGCACCACGATGACCTTGATGATGGCGGCCGGGCCACTTCATCGCCGGTTTGGTCTGGCCAGCGCTGCCGCAACCTCGTATCAGTCTGTGTCCGGTGCCGGGATGACCGGCATGGACACCCTCTGGCAACAGACCGAGGTCTTGAGGGAACAACGGGACGCCATCGTTGAAGGAGGCTGGGAAGAGCAGGAGTGTGGTCCCTTTCAGCGGACCATCGCCTTCAACGTTGTGCCCCTAGCGGGCGCGATGGGAGAGTCCGGGCATACCGATGAGGAATGGAAGTTGGTCAACGAGTCCCACAAAATCCTGGAGCGGGACGACATCTTGGTCGAGCCGACCTGCGTTCGGGTACCGGTGATGGTGGGGCATGGTATCGCCGCGTCGATGTGGTTCGACACACCGGTAGACGTCTCTGCGGCCCGGGTAGTCCTTGCCGAGGCGTCCGGCATTGAGGTCTGGTCAGACGAACGGGTGGCCACCCCGCTGGATTCTGCCGGTCGGGATGTAGTGATGGCTTCTCGACTCCGCCCCACCATCGGACGGTCCGGGGGGATCAGCCTGTGGGTAGTGGGAGACAATTTGCGCAAGGGGGCGGCGCTAAACGCCGTCCAAATCGCCGAGTTGCTGGCCTAGGCCACGGCCTACGCTAACGAGGGTCGGGCAGGCGGGATTTGAACCCACGACCTCTTCGTCCCGAACGAAGCGCGCTACCAAGCTGCGCCACTGCCCGTGTAAGAGGTGCGAAAGTATAGCCGGTTATCGGCCAAGAGCGGCTGGTGGTGGGACAGGAAATCCCTGCTCAGCCGTTGGCGGCCGAGGGCCGGTACGCCCCTCCATGAGGGTTGTTCGTTATCGCGGGACCCCGAGAACCACCAAGCTACGCGATAGCCAGACTGAGGGTCATGCGTTGTTCTAGCGGCTTGTGTACGGGGAGAACGGATCCGGATCACGGCCCTGGTCGGGAAGGTCTTGGAATGGCTGGCCGTACTTCGGACACCTTGACCCCGACCTTCGCAATGCGGCGCTCATCCATACCTAGCACCGTGAAGCGAAACCCGTCGTAGGTGACATGGTCGCCCGTCTTAGGGATCCTCCCGAAGAGGCTGAGCAACATTCCGGCAATCGTCGAATAGGGACCGTCAGGGACCGCTAGCCCGGTCAGAACCTCGAGTTCATCGATGGGGGTGCGGCCGTCGGCTTCCCAGACCCGGGTTCCGGCCGGTCGAATCGAGGGCACACCCGGATCGTGCTCATCCCAGAGATCGCCCACCAGCTCGCCGACCAAGTCCTTGATCGTGACCAACCCGTCCACCCCACCATGCTCGTCGGTGACGATGGCAAGGCCGATGCGATTCTCCCGCAGGTCCTCCATCACTCGTCTTACGGAGGCGCTTTCGGGCGCGTAATAGGGTCTACGAAGCAGCTTGGCAATCTGGTGGCTGCTGGGCTCCAAGGCTCGCCCGAGAACGTCCTTGGCATAGAGAATCCCTCGAACCGACTCTGGATTGCGCTCGTCCGCTACCACCGGAAATCGGGAGTGCCCTGTACGAGCCACCGTCTCGCGCACGTCCGCCGCGCTCACCGGCAGGGTCAGGAACATAATCTCCATACGCGGGGTCATGACCTCGCGGACCGGCTGATCGCCGGTCTCGAAGAGTCGCTCGATGATCTTGCGTTCCGTGGGCTCGATCTCTCCGCCCCGTTCGCCCAGCTCGGCCAAGGCTCGAACGTCAGCTGGCGTGATACCGGTAGAACTCATCGGCGTGAGGCGGAACAACCTGATGATCCCCTGCCCCAAGCCGATGAACACCTGGGCTATAGGCCGGAGAACCACCTTCAGCGCCCATACCGGGATGGCAACGGCCATACCGTAACGCTCCGGGTATCTGGCAGCCAGGGTCTTAGGGGTGACCTCGCCGATGATCAACACCGCTATGGTGACAAGGATCGTGGAGAGGATCGCTCCCAGCCGGTCCCCCACCAGGTATATGGCCAAGGCCGCAGCCGAGGTGGTGGCCAGAATGTTGACGAAGTTGTTGGCTACCAGCAACACCCCGATTGACCCCTCTAGATCGTCGACCAGCCCTGCGAGGCGTTCCCCTCTTCTGCCCTCGGTGGCCAACTGGGCGACCCTCTCTCTTGGAATGGCGGTGAGCGCGGTTTCGCTTCCTGAGAGGAACCCGGAGGCGAAGAGACAAGCAGTGAAGACGCCGACGAGGGTTAGGTGATAGGGGTCCAGCATCCCGGAAACATCAGGAGTCGCGGATCAGCGGACCGCCCGAAGCGATGAAACCTCGGACAGCTTGGCTCTGAGCGCCTGGGCGCTGAAGGGTTTGGTGAGCCACGCGTCGGCACCGGCCCGCTTGGCGATAAACGCGTCTGCCTCGCGATCGAGGAGGATAATGATGGCACCGTCGAACGACGGGGTGGACTTCAAGCCCCGAGTGATCGCCATGCTCCCCATGGTGCCGACCTGCATGTCGACGATGGCGAGATCGACTCCGTCGCCTTGAGAGGTCGCCGCGAAGGGGTCAGCTACTTCTACCACCGATGCGATACCGCTCAAGGCGCTCATCACCTGGTTCCTCACCCAGGAGGCATCAGCTACCAACAGCACTCTCATGAGATCAACTGTAGCGAGTGACGGAGGTCACGGTTCATGCGAACCGCTGAGCAGCAACCATCCTCGAGGGCGTATCTAACATCGAGCTGGTCATGAGACTTCGCTCCCTCCCCATCCTGTTGATAGCCGCAACCCTCTTGAGCCTGTCCGGCCCTGCCCACAGCCAGGAAGGCGGCGGGCACATCGAGATCATTGAAATCGGCGGCAACTTGGAGGACATGGCCCTTGATTTCTTGGCTGAGCGAATAGATGCTGCCGCACAAGCGAAAGCAATGGCTGTCGTGATCCAACTTGACTCCCGAGCCACCCTCTCCGCCGATCTCTACCAGCTGGCCGCAAGGATGGCCGATCCACCGTTGCCGCTGGTGGTTTGGGTGGGACCGGCCCCGGCCTCCGCTCTTGGTGGGGCGGCTCATCTGCTGATGTCCGCTCCCATCCGGGCAGCAGCCCCCGGGGCAACGATCGGCTACACCGAACCCGCGGTGGTGGGTGATGATGGTGCCCTCTCGGGAGGCACCAACCCGCTCCTCGACCTGAGCGACACCCAGGTGCAGGTCGGGGAACCGATCGAGGGATTGGTGGACTTGGTAGCACCATCTATCCACAACCTGCTGGTGGAGCTTGACGGCCGGACCGTGTCGGTGCGGGGAGTCCCGACCACCCTGCACACGGTCGAGAGCACCGATGACGGATCGCTGACTGCGGTCCAGACCGTGTTTTACCAGCCCTCCTTGGGAGTGAGCGTGCTTCGGGCTTCCACCGGTGCCGAGGCCGCCTTTTTCCTGTTGATGGTGGGACTGGCCGTGGTGGCTTTCGAGTTCTATTCCCTAGGCCCGGGGATTGCGGCCGGGGTAGGTGCGCTCATGTTGCTCATCGGTTCCTACGGGCTCATCGTTCTCCCGCTTCGGGGTTGGGCGGTGGGGCTGGCGCTCATGGGGCTTTGGCTACTCACGGTTGATTTTCAGCGTGGAACGACTGGGCCTCTTACGGCCCTTGGCGCGTCGGCGATGTTCGCAGGCGGTCTGTACTTCACCGATGCGGCACCTCAGATCAGACCGTCCTGGTGGATTGTCCTGGTGATCGTGGTGTCGGTTACCGCCTTCTACGTGGTGGGGATACGGACGGTTGCCCGGGCTCGTTTCTCCACGCCGACCATAGGTAGGGATTTCCTCAAGGGTCGCTTGGGGCAGGCGGTGAGTGTCTTCAACCCGGACGGTGTGGTGGAGCTCGAAGGTGCCCGGTGGGGAGCCACCGCCCATCGCGAAGCCAAGCTGGTTCCCGGAGATGAGGTCATGGTTCTGGCCGTAGATGGGGCGATCCTGGAAGTGGAGCCGCGGAACAGCCCCGATTGAGGTTGGCCGGGACCTAAGCCACCCCGGACGCATTTCGGAAGAAGAACGCGAAAAACTTCTCTTCTCCGGGCGGGGTCGTGCTGATAACGTTTCCTGCTGGCAGGAGGAGTAGGAAATGTCCAACACCATGGACTATGACGATTCATGGCATCTACATGCAAGATGTCGCACGCAGTACTCTCACTTGTTCTTCCCCCCGAGCACCTTTGAACGGAAGGACGAACGAGAACGGCGGGAGGCCAGGGCCCGGGCGGTATGTCGGGCCTGTTCGGTCCGTCAAGAGTGCCTCGACTATGCGCTGACCATCCGAGAGCCCTTCGGCATATGGGGCGGGTACACGGAGGCGGAACGTCGGGAGTTGATCTCGGTCAGCGGCTACAGCCGCTGACCGACTCTGCTGTAACCCTGGGCCAGTTGCCAGTTGCCAGTTGCCAGCTGGGACTTCGACCGATCCCGAAACCCTCCGCCACGCCATTTGGTTGCAGTTGTCAGTGGTGAGCGGACGTAGCTGCTAGACCGAAGTTGGCTCGGTCGGTGGGGCTTTTGTCTGGTTCCTTGCCCACCGCAGGGCGTCTTGTGCCCGGTTGCTGTCCCTCACTCCCTCGAGTCCTTTGATTTTCTTGCTCAGTTGAAGGAGCGGGTACTCCCGTCACGGGTCGTCAGCCCGGCGTCATCGCTCCACTCAAGGAAAGGAACCGCGTACTTACGGGTGAGTCCGGTGGCATCACGGAAGTCGGCGACCGTGAAGCCGTCCGCAAGGCGCTGCATACGATCAACCAGATCATCCGCCTGCTCGGGCAGGTACGCCAGTTCGTTCGAGATGCGCACCAGGCGACCTTCTCTTAACAGAGCGTGCAGCAACTCGGGATCAATATCCAACTCTTTGAGGGTGGGAACCTGCGGTCCAGAACTGGCGAGCATATCCCGAGTCTGTGCCCAGGTCATTTCCTCGGATTCGCTGAGTCGGGGAGAGAAATTGGCTCTAGCCACCGTTGCCTCTTGGTGGCCAAGGCCGTCCGTGATCGCTATCAACTCGTCCAACACGTCTACGTCTACTCCGAGCCCACTCGCCAGACTGGCCTTCGGCATGCCCGGGCGGAGAGGATGATCGCGATGGAAATCTTCGACGATCTTCTCGGCTTCGGCCGACAACTTACGAGCATAAGCCAGGCTCAGCAGCAGGCCGCCGGCCTTCAGACCGCCATGTGGCCGACCGCCTCCGGAATGGGCCGCCAAGGTCGTCGGCGACGATATGCCCCGCCACTCGAGGAGGGCATCAGCTCGACCGTCGCTATCAGCAGCTAATGCCGAACCGAGAAGAGCCGCCGCCCGCCTCGCCTCCCGACCCTTGCGCGGTGCCACCGGATCGAGGACCTGACCTCCCGCCACGATCAGCCGTCTTCCCACATCGCGGAGTATGAGACGATCGCCCATCTGCACCGGGATCGGCTGCTCCGATCGCAGTATGCCGACGGTGGCCTCACCGTCGTCGCCGACGGTCACCAAACGCACCGGCCAGGCCCCACTTCCCAGGTGCATTTGGTAGGCACCCCGTCGGGACAAGGGGTCGGCGACGTAGCGAGCCCGACGAAGCTTCACTAGGAGGCGATCGCTCGGTATCCATTCCCCGGGTCGGCCCAGCATGGATCCCCGGCCGACCTTGGAGCGATCGAGCCCGGCGATACTCGCCGCCGTCCGGGTGCCCGCGGTTACCCGACTCCGTGAGGTCTCGTGGGCCTGGAGAGATCGAATCCGTCCGCGGATACCACCCGGATGTACCTCAAACTCGTCGCCAAGCTCGATGGTGCCCCCCGCCAGGGTTCCGGTAACGACCGTTCCCGCTCCCGCCATCGGAAAGACCCTGTCTACCCATAGCCGACTCGGCGAACGGCTCCGGTCGGGAGCGCGGGTTATCGCCTCCGCCAGGACCGCCTCCAGCCGTTCGAGTCCTTCTCCGGTCTGGGCTGAAACCCCCACTATGGGGCATCCTTCCAGAGAGGTGCCGGCTAGGCGCTCTTCTACTTCCAGGCCCGCTAACTCGATCAGGTCGGCATCGGCCTTGTCGATCTTGGTCAAGGCCACTACCCCACTTCGGGTCTCAAGCAGGTCAAATACGGCGACGTGCTCCTCGGATTGGGGCATCCAGCCCTCGTCGGCGGCCACGACCAGCAAAGCCACATCGAAGCCGCCACTCCCGGCGAGCATGTTCTTGATGAATCGCTCGTGCCCGGGCACGTCGACGAAGGAGACCTCCTGACCTCCCAGGTTCGTCCAGGCAAAACCCAGATCAATCGTGAGGCCGCGATCTTTTTCTTCCTTCCAGCGATCTGGATCGCGTCCGGTCAGCGCATGAACCAGGGTGGACTTGCCGTGGTCAACGTGCCCACCGGTTCCTACGACCGGCACAGTTCTCTCAGCGAGGCGGCGATAAGCACGTCGTCATCCGAATCGACCGCTCGGAGATCGACCAACAGCTCGCCTGCCGAACGGCGGGCCACCACCGGCGGGTTCCCCCTCAACAAGCCGTCCCAGAGTCCCTCACCATCGGGCAGGGCGAGCACCGGAGTAGGAACCGTCATGCCTGGAACCGACCCGGCCCCCACCATTGACTCAGACTGACGGATGTCTCGGGCCACCCCGGCCTGATCGGCAAGACGCTGCAGACGGGACTCCAGATCGTCCACCGGGTAATTCACCTTCCTCCAGAACGGGATCTCGGCACCTCTTCCCTCGGCGTAGAGCTCGCAGGTGCGGCTGAGAGCGGCGAGCGACGAACCATCCAAGCGCATCGCCCGGGCGACCGGGCTGGCCTTCAAGCCAGCCACCAGGTCAGGTCGTCCCGCAATGATGCCCGCCTGGCAGCCTCCGAACAGCTTGTCCCCCGAGAAGGTGACCAGATCGGCACCATCGGCGAGTACCTGGCGTACGCCTGGTTCGTCCCCTATCCACCGGGGAGGCGGCCCGCCCAGCCAGGGGGTCTCTCGGTCGACCAGCCCGCTTCCGACGTCATACACCACCGGAAGGTGGTGGGTATGAGCCAGACTCACCAGATCCCTGACGGACACCTCCTCGCAGAAGCCCACCACTCGGTAGTTAGACGGGTGGACCTTCAGCAGCAGGCGGGTGTCCTCTTGGATCGCCTGGCGGTAGTCGGCGATCCGGGTCCGGTTGGTGGTTCCAACTTCCAGCAAACGGGTACCAGATGCTGCCATCAACTCGGGTAGGCGATAGGACCCGCCGATCTCGATCAGCTCCCCTCGGGACACCGGAACCGAGCCGTCCCCGGCCAGCGTGTGGAGGGTCAGAAAGAGGGCGGCGGCGTTGTTGTTCACCGCCATAGCCGCTCCGGCCCCGGTCAGGTGGGTAAGCAACTCGGTCAGGTAGCGACCCCTGCCGCCTCGAGCGCCCTCGGTGAGGTCAAACTCCAGATTGGTGTAGCCCAGGGCGGCCCGGCGGGCTGCTGCCGCCGCCGACGCATGCAACGGGGCCCGGCCCAGGTTGGTGTGGAGGATGACCCCGGTAGCGTTGACGACTCGGTCAATGCGGGTACTTGACAGTCTCCTGACCTCAAATTGGGCCATCTCGTCCGGATCGATATCTCGGCCGTCGAGGGCCGCGGATCGGGCAGCCTCAATGTTGCGCCGGGCAATCTCGATTACTACAGCCTGCGGTAGATCGCAGCTAGGTGAGGTGAGCAACCGCCTGGCCAGAGCATCGACCGACGGGAGGCGGCGAAGATCGGGCATCAGGGGAGGATAACCCAGCCCGCCCAGCTCATCTCCCGCCGAAGGCGATCCAACCAGCTCGAGTCTTCCGGCCGCAGGCATGTCAACCGAGGGTTCCCTAAGCGGATAAGCTGGCACACATGGGAGTATTCCTAGGTGGGGCCTTCATCCTGATCCCGATCATCGAGCTCCTGGTCTTCATCCAGGTGGGAGACCGGATCGGTATTGCCTGGCTTATTGTCAGCATCGTCACCACCGCCGTGGTGGGGGCCTTTCTGGTGAGAAGCCAGGGGTTCCTGGTGTGGCGAAGAATCCAGGAGGACCTAGCCGCTGGTGTGCTGCCCGGTCACCAGCTGGTCCACGGGGCCATGGTCTTGGTCGGTGGTGCGCTGTTGCTGACTCCGGGCTTCCTGACCGACGCCATCGGTTTCGTCTTGATGGTCCCCCAGCTGAGAGAGGGAATCCGCCGTACCGTGGCAGATCGCCTGATGAAGCGGCGCATCATCGTCATCAAGTGACCCAGGTTCATCGCTTGCTAGCCCCTAACCCGGGACCTATGACCGGCCCGGGGACCAACACCTACGTGATCGTCTCAGGTTCGCGAGGGATGGTGATCGATCCCGGTCCCGACATCGAAGCCCACCGCAGGGCGATCATGGAGACGCTGGGAAGCACGTCGGTGGGCACCGTACTGGTTACCCATGCTCACGCCGATCATGCTCAGCTATCCCACCGGCTGGCGGCGGATCTAGGTGCCAAGACCTACGGTCACGCACCACAAGCCGGATTCGTACCCGACCGACGGCTGGGCGATGGCGATAGGGTTCGCCTCGGCGTGGTGGTGCTTGACGTGATCCACACGCCCGGCCACACCCCTGACCACCTCTGCTTTCTGATGCGAGGCGGATCCGAACGGGTGGTCTTCACCGGGGACCACATCATCGGTGGCTCAACGGTACGCGTGGAGGAAATGATCGAATACATGCGGTCCCTGGAACGTATGAAGACCCTCGGTGCTGATGCTTTCCTACCCGGCCACGGTGAGCGCATCTCCGAACCAATCTCAGTGGTGGATCACTACCTTGCCCATCGAACCGAGCGAGAGAATCAAGTCCTAGAGGCGGTACGTGCTGGCGCCGGAAGCGTGGACGCGGTAGTCGATTCGGTGTACCCAAAGCTTGGTTCGCCTCTCCGGCCCGCCGCCACGATATCCACTCGGGCACATCTCAGGAAGCTGGCCGCCGAAGCGCAGGTCCGCCGGGGCGAGGCTTTGGGGGAAGCCGGTACTTGGTCGGTTCGGCCCGAGGGCCCCGAATGACCAGGCCCACCCGCCGCCTCCTCATAGTGATGACTGCGGCCCTGGCCTGGTCCTTGACCGGTTCCCCGATGCCAGCGCAGACCACCGAGGATCAGCTTCAGGAGATCGAAGCCGAGTTGGCCAGGATTGAGGCCGACGCCCAGCAGCTTACGGAGGACTACCTGGCCGCTTGGGCCACAGACGCCGAGCTAGCCGACAGCATCGATGATCTTGAGTCCAGGATCGCCGATTATGGGGTGGAACAGCGATATCTCCAGGAGCAGATCCGGGAACGGGCCGTCGATCTGTACATGAGTAGCAGCGCGGGCCACGATCTAGCGGCGCTGATCCTCGCCGGGACGCTCTCGGACGTCGATACCCGGGTCGAGTACATGGACGATCTTCGGGATAGGGACCAAGTGCTCTTCAACGGGCTTGAGATCCTGACCCGCCAGCTCACGGAGGCGACCGAGTCGTTACAAACCGACCGGGAGGACCATCAAGATGCCCTTCGTCGTCTAGAGGACCTATCTGCTGAGCTCAACGAACGAATCGCCGCTGGCCAAGCGCTGCAGCTTGCCCTCGAGGCACAGCGGGCGGAGGAGGAGGCCCGAGCCCGGGCCGAGGCAGAAGCCAGAGCCGCCTTTCTCGCCACCAGCACCACTATCCCGCCTACAACCTCCACCACCCTCCCGGTTTCGACTACTGATCCCACCGTCGACACATCCCCTCCCGTGGACACCACCTCGTCAACGACCACGACGGAAGCCCCTCCCGCCACCACAGCCCCTACTACTACCAGCACTTCTACCACCATCTTGGTCACCGACACCACGACTCCCGTTGCGACCACTACATCGGTCGCCTCGCCAGATCCTCCAGTGGCTGATCCCGAACCCGCCACGATGGTGTGCCCGGTGGACGGGTTCAACACCTTCACCGACAGTTGGGGAGCTCCTCGTTCGGGCGGGCGAAGGCACCAAGGGGTCGACATCTTGGCCGACCGGGGCACCCCGGTGGTAGCGGTGGAGGCGGGCCGCATCTTGCAGCTGTATCAGGGAGGCCTAGGAGGGATCACCGTACGGTTACAGGGGGCAGGAGGCGACGTCTACTACTACGCCCATCTGGATTCCTGGGCATCCGGCCTGACCACCGGGCAGGACGTCTCGGCAGGCGATTTGCTGGGGGTGGTCGGGACCACCGGCAACGCCCCCGCCCATATCCCCCACCTGCACTGGGAGTTCCAACCAGGAGGTGGAGGTCCGGTCAATCCCACACCGCTTGCCCGAGAACTATGCGGCTAGGCAAGACCTCGGCCCCCAGGCCCCGACGTGTTGGCACCCTGATGGACGTCTCGGTAGCGGTCGAGACAGAAATCAACGCGGCTGTCGATCGAGTCTGGAAGGAGCTCGCCGCGTTCGAGTCCCACGTCGAGTGGATGAAGGACGCGGTTGCGATCCGCTTCGAGACCGACCGTACGCAAGGAATCGGCACGGTTCTTCTCATCGACACTCGGGTGGGGCCGCTCCGCACCACCGACCGCTTCGAGATAACCGAATTGGTCCCGAAGCGGATCATCAGGGGTCGACACACCGGCCTGTTCCAGGGAGTGGGCCGCTTCGAGCTGACACCCGTCACGTCCGGCAAGAGCCGACTCGTGTGGCAGGAGCGGATCCGGTTTCCCTGGCGTTATGGAGGCCCGGTCGGTGCCTGGGTGGGAAGAATCCTCCTGGCCAGGATCTGGAAGAGCAACCTAGAGCGACTGAAGAACCGAATCGAGCCAGACACCCGGCTCGGTGTTCCAGAAATTCGTTAGCCCGCACCACCCAACTAGCCGCTGGCCACCGAAAACCCGGTGGGCACCATAGTGCGCCGATGGGTCGTGGGGTCTTCGCGACCACCCCTGACGAGGCGGTCTATCGGGGGGCTTGGGACCACGTCACCTCCCGAACCCCTACTAGCGTGTAGTTTCTTGCCACACAACCGCGTAGACGCCGGAGACCGCTATGGCTACACATGCTGAAGCTCGCAAGACCGAACCGCTACTGGGGCGGGGTATCTACGACATTATCGAGACAGCCCGGGTAGTGGGCAGACACCCCGAGACGGTCGCGCGTTGGACCCGGGGTGCCAATCCGCTGCACCCTGTGGAGAGTGATCGGATCCTCTCTTTCCTCGACCTGATCAGCCTCTGGGTGATATCCGAACTGCTCAGGCGTGGCGTTCCTCGACAGGAGATCCGGGCAGGAGGACAATACATAGCTGAGCACGTCGATACGAACTACCCCTTCGCTCATCAGGAGTTGGCCACGGTAGGTGCTGGCGTCTTCGGCAAATTCAAGGATTGGGTCGACCTGGGTAAAGGTGGCCAGAGATCCTTCCCAGCGGTGATCAAAGAGCTTCTGAGTCCTATCGAGTTCGGACCCGACCTGTACGCATCCATCTGGCGGCCATCCGAAGGCGTGTGGCTCAACCCGAAAGTCCAGGCGGGCGCACCGTGCATCGATGGGACCCGGGTGCCCACCAGCGTTATAGCCGACCTCGAAGCCGTGGGTGACCACATCGAGGACATCGCCGACGACCTGAGTCTTGACATCACACAGGTACGCGCTGCCCTGCAGTATGAAATCGCCGCCTGAGAGTCGAAGCCAGCGGCGTAGACATCCCCGATGCCGTCTCCTATTCGATGAGAACCTTCCGTGGAGAGTGGCCAGCGCGCTGCGGCAACTCGAATACAACGCCAGCTACGTAGGGAACGAGAAAGACAGCGCTCCGCCCCGGGGCTCTTCCGACCAGGAAATTATCGACCATGCCCGAGCTACCAACCAGGTAGTGGTCACATCGAATCACGATATGATCCTGCTCTGCCTCGAACAGCACCAGTCGGTGATCTGGCTGGATCCCCGCGGGCGGAAAGTCACCAGGGATGAGATGGTCGTTCTCGTGTTCCGAGCGGCCCGTGAATGGGAAGACCTTTTGCAGAGCGCAGCCGGACCCGTATGCATACGTTCCCTACGAACCAAGAATGAGCGCTTGTCGGTAGAGAGGGCTGTCCACTTGGTGCAGCAGCGCATGAAGCGGATAGCCGCGAAGAAACGAAGGGCAGCGAAGCCCAAACCACTTGGATCGCTGTTCGATTCCACGTCTAAATGAGGGGCACAAGCCGCAGCAAGGGTTAGGCGGCCCAGGCTTCTGAGAGGACTTCAGCCTGTTGCAGGACGGTTTGGGTAGCTCTCTCTTGCTTGTCGGGCGGGTAGTGGTACTTGCGGAGGGTGCGCCGGGCCAGAACGCGGAGGCGGGCGCGCACATTTTCGCGGAGGGTCCAGTACACCGTCGGAATTGGTGAGACTCTGTCTGGTTTGTAGTGGGCGAGAGAGGACTCGAACCTCCACGAGCTTAAATGCTCACTGGGTCCTGAACCCAGCGCGTCTACCAATTCCGCCACTCGCCCCGGAACCAGGGAATGTTACTCCTGTGGCGTGTGGTCTGTGGCCAGGTGCAAGTGGGGCGGGGTTGTTTCGGCGGTCATGGGCTCGCTCGGTGTTTGTGGTTGGTTCGTAGGAAACATGTACCGTCGTGGCTACGCTCGATTGTGCGGGTGGGTGGTATTCGACTCGGGAATGGACAGGGGTTCGGTTGGATCGGCTATTGGGCGCAGTTGAGTGTTCCGGCTTGGCGACAGGCGTTGCTGCCTCTCAGCTGACCATCAGGAGAAGAGGCTCGTGACCGAGCGGTATCGGCCACGACGTCCTCGTGCCCGGCGACGGTGGGTTTGGGTATTGGCCGGATTATTGGCGACGGTGGTGGGGCTTTCCGCGGCGGTCGGAAACCTCGGAACCAGGGCTCGCGAGCAGACTGCCTTTTTCGATATGGCCCGAGTGTCCGCCGGGCAGGTGGATCAGATAGCCGAGGGATTTCGGCGGCTGGTCAGCAACGAACTGCGGACCATCAACCGAGACGACTTCGTAGCGTTAATGGATCGGCTCTCCGCGGAGATGATGGTGGAGGCGCAGGAGTTCAGGGAGGTACCGGTACCGGAAAGGGTGTCGTCGGTGAGGGACTTACTCGAGCTCGCCTTCACCTCCTGGGAGGAGGGATTGGTCGAGTTTCGAGACGCAGTCACCGACGTGACCGACGACCCATCTGGTTCGGTGCCGGTCGACCGTTTGGGAGGGGCCATCGCTCGAATCCGGGTTGGGGATCTGGTGTATGAGAGTTACCTCGCCAGGGCGGACGACCTGATAGAAGAGATGGGCATAACCAACTCAATGCCCGATATCTCGTTCATAATCGACCAGAGGCCGCTTCTCAACGGCGAGAGGCTAGCGCGAACCATCCGAAGCAGCACGGCGATGGGCGTGCGTCGGGATGTCGCCATTCTCCAGGTGGTGTTCGAGCCCTTGCCCGCCGGTGGTTTGGGTCAGGAGGGAGAGATTTTGTTCCCGGCGACAGAGCGGCTGCAGTTCAGCGCGGTGGTAGGTAACCGGGGCAACGTAGAACAGAAGGGACTCTTGGTGACGGCCGGTATTCGATCCGAAGGCGGTGAGACGCTTTCCTCAGTGGATAGTCCGGCCTTGGATTTGGCGCCGGGGGAAATCGGATCGGTCCTGTTCGGGACGGAGGTGGTGGAGCCGGGGGCGGAGTACCTGCTTACCTTCAAAGTCACGGTAGTAGAGGATGAGTTGGACACCTCCAACAACGTGTGGGAGTCGCCGATCCGCATCAACCCGAGGGGTTAGTAGTTCTGCTGACCACCGGCATAACATGGTGAAGGAATGATTGATCTGGCGATTCTCCGGGATGACCCCACTGGTTTGGCCGCGGCTCTGGAACGCCGCGGGTTGGACCTTGACGTCCCTCGTATGCTGGAGCTCGATCAGGAGCGCCGACGGGTCCGAGCCGAGGCCGAGGCGGTTCGGGCTGAGCAGCGGCACCTCGGTCGCGCCATCTCCAGACTGCAGGGGGACGAACGTCGAGCAGCCATCCAGAAGGCTGGGAATCTCGCCGCTCGATACAAAGAGTTAATCGCCGCCGCCGACCGGTTGGATGAGTCCTTCCGAACCATGTGGGTGCGAGTGCCGAACTTGGCGGACCCCACCGCCGCCCACGGCTTGTCTGAGGCAGACGGAGAGGAGATTCACCAGTGGGGGGACCGCAGAGCCTTCGACTTCCCGGTTCGCGATCATCAGGATCTGGGAGTCTCGCTCGGTGCCATCGACATCGAGCGGGCTGCCAAGGTCTCGGGAAGCCGGTTCGGTTACCTGCTAGGTCCGGCAGTATTGATCCAGTTCTCTTTGGTGCGGATGGCTTTTGATTTGTTGGGAGCGAAGGGTTTCGTTCCGGTGGTCCCCCCGGTCCTGGTGCGAGAAAAGGCTCTCTTCGGCACCGGGTTCTTCCCGGATGACGAGGACCAGGTCTATCGGCTGGAGCGCGACAATCTGTTCCTGGTCGGGACATCCGAGGTTCCGCTGGCCGGGTTCCACGCCGACGAGATCCTGTCCGAGACGGACCTCCCCCTCCGGTACGCCGGTTACTCGAGCTGCTTCCGTCGGGAGGCAGGTGCTCACGGCCAAGACACTGCCGGTATCTTCCGCGTTCACCAGTTCGACAAGGTGGAGATGTTCTCTTTCTGCCATCCCGACCGATCCCGGGAGGAGCACGAGAGGCTCCTCGCCATCGAGGAGGATCTGGTGCAACGTCTCGAGATCCCCTACCGCGTGGTGAACGTGGCCGCTGGTGATCTCGGGGCGTCCGCCTCCAAGAAATACGACATCGAGGCGTGGGTGCCGTCCCAGGCCCGATACCGGGAGATCACCTCCTGTTCCAACACCACCGACTTCCAGAGCCGGCGACTACGAATACGGTTCCGAACGTCGGAGGGAAATCGGTTGGTTCATACTCTCAACGGAACCGCCGTGGCGGTGGGAAGGGCCTTGATCGCCTTGCTCGAGAACCACCAGCAGGAGGACGGGTCGGTGATAATCCCCGAAGCGCTACGTGCCTACACCGGGTTCGATCGAATCGGTTGAGCCTCCGGGCCCGGCGGCTCAGACAGCGGGCACGGATGCCATATTCGCCAGGATCGCTCGGCGTTACGATGCCGTCAACCGGGTGCTCGCCCTAGGTCAGGATCAGGCCTGGCGGAGGAGAGTGGCTGACCAGCTCCTGACGCGGGATCGGGTGCTTGATCTTGGTGCCGGGACAGGGGCGGCGGATCGGCTCTTCTCCGGGTCTACCGTGGTGGCACTAGATCCGGCTCAGGCGATGCTCGACCTGAACCCCGCATCGATGCGGGTGGTGGGCAAAGGCGAGCAGATTCCGTTCGGGGATAACACTTTCGAGGCGGTGTTCACGGCGTTCGTGATGCGCAACCTAGATTCCGTGGACATAACGTTGGCCGAGATAGCTCGAGTATTGCGCCCCGGAGGAAAAGCGGGCATCGTGGGTCTAACCCGACCGGTCGGGGGATTGGCCGCAGCAGTCCACCGGGTAGCGACGGGCGTGACCGTTCCTCTGGCGGGACTCCTGATCGGCGCACGACAGGAGTATGTCTACCTGCACCGCTCGCTCGACAAGCTTCCCCCACCCGAAGAGTTGTACCGCAACGCCCCCCTCCACCTAGAGCAACTCTGGAGGATGGGCCCCCTCGGCTTCGTCTACGGAGCAATCCTCCGAAACTAACAACCACCACCGTGAGCGGCTTCAAACTACCGACTGGCTCACAAATAGCAACTGCCACCGACAAAGCGGGCGCGACGCCTCAGTGCGATCCAAGCCCCAACTGGCCACTGGTTGAGCTGCCCGGGTTTGCCGGCGAGTGTCTTATCTGCGGGTGTCGAGTCGAGCTAGGGGGACTCGTGATTATCGTCGACGGTAGTGGGCTTCTGTTGGTGTCACATCTGTTGGTGTCACACCAGGAAGGTAGACTTGCCCGCCATGTCCAGCCTCTACCGAACCACCACTTACTCTCTCGGCTCCCTGATCGAAGACATCAGCGAGGGTAGGATCGGGTTGCCGGATATCCAGCGACCGTTCGTATGGGGTAATACGAAGGCCCGCGAGCTGATCGATTCTATGTATCGGGGGTTTCCGGTCGGCTCCCTTCTCTTCTGGGATACCGGCGCTGATGCGAACCTACGCCAGATCGATGACAGCGCAACGTCGGTGGCCAAATTGGCCATCGTAGACGGCCAGCAGCGGTTGACATCCCTGTATGCAATCCTCACGGGCGAAGCCGTTCTAACCAAGAACTTCACAGAAAGGCGCATCCGCATAGCCTTTAATCCGGTGGCGGAGACCTTCGATGTGTATAACGCAGCGATTCGCCAGGACCCCGAGTACCTTCCCGACATTTCCGCAATCTGGGTCAGCCATCGCCAGACCGTTCGCGAGTTCCTGTCCCGTCTCCAAGCTTCACGCCATACAGACATCACCCAGCAGGACAAGGACCTATACGAGGATCGGATCGACCGGGTCCGGGACCTCCAACGGTTCGCGTTTCACGCCATCGAAATCAATGAACGGGTCGAAGCGGACGTGGTGGCCGAAGTCTTCGTGCGAACCAATTCCCAGGGGGCCATTCTCAACCGGGCGAACTTCATCCTGACGCTGATGTCGGTGTACTGGGATAAGGGCCGCCGCCAACTCGAGGACTTCTGCCGAGAAGCCAGAACCGCGAGTCCGGGCCAGCGGTCTCCGAGGAACCCGTTTATCGATCCCGACGCCGACCAGATGTTGCGTGTCTCGGTCGGACTGGCCTTCCGTAGGGGCAGTTTGGCGACCGTCTACAACATCTTGCGCGGCAAGGACCTCGATACCGGGGAGATCTCGGAGGTACGGCGAGATCGGCAGTTCAGAGAGCTTAGGCGCGCGCAGGACGAGGTGTTGGACCTCACCAATTGGAGTCGCTTCCTCGAATGTCTGAGAACGGCCGGATTCCGGGATCGGCGGATGATTACCTCTGACATTGCCGTTCTATATTGCTACATAATCTGGTTGATCGGCCTAAGGGATACGGATGCCGATACTTCGTCCCTTGATGACGCGATCGCCCGCTGGTTCTTCATGGCCCACGCTACTAGGCGCTACACGGGCTCTTCCGAGAGCCAACTGCAATCCGATCTGAATCGCATCTCCCAGGCAGGTTCGGACGGCCAAGCGTTTCTCGAGGTGTTGGACCGACTGATCGGGGTTGAGTTCACATCCGACTACTGGGAGATCACACTTCCCAACCAGCTCGACACATCGGCACCCAAGTCGGCACCCCTGTCGGCGTATTGGGCGGCACTGGTGCTGCTCGACGCGGAAACGCTCCTGGGCAGGCAGCGCGTGCGGGATCTGCTCGACGCCGGTCCACGTTCCAAGGTGTCGCTCGACAGAGACCTTCTTTTCCCGCGGGCCTATTTAGCAACCCTGGGACTGAAAAAATCCACGGACTATAACGCCATCGCCAACACCGGCTTCATGGATCAGCCCGATGACGTGTCGAAGGGTGCCGCTGGCCCCGCTGATTACTGGCCCCCCTTGGCAGCCCGGTTTGCGTCCGGCCGGCTCGACAAGCAGGCGCGCCTGCATGCCTTGCCTATCGGCTGGGAGCAGTTGAACTACGCCGAATTCTTGGAGAAGCGCCGCAAGCTGATGGCCCGGGTGACCAGGCAGGGATTCAGTCGGATAGGGCATGTGCCCGGGCAAGCTTCCACGACCTTGCAGCAGATGCTTAAGGCTGGTGAGTCCCAGACACTCGAGTTCAAGTCGACTGCTCGCTACAACCTGAGGGCCCGACGGTCTGACAAGGCGATGGAACACGTGATTGTCAAGACGGTGGCCGGGTTTCTCAACTCTGATGGCGGGACACTTCTGATTGGCGTGGACGACCAAGGCGCGGTCCTAGGCCTCGGGCCTGATTTCTCCTCCATGACCAAAGCGAGAAGGAACACCGACTCTTACGAACTGTGGCTACGCCAGCGACTTGACGCAGACCTCTCAATCTCGACTGCCAAGGTAGTAGAGATTGCCTTCGAGGAGACCTCAACGGGCACAGTATGTGTCGTTTTTGTTTCATCTTCTGGAAAGCCGGTGTTCGCGCGAGCACAGGATGGCGGCACAACCGCCAGCGACTTTTGGGTTCGGGTCGGTAACGCGACCAAGCAACTGTATGGCAACGACCAATACGAGTACACTCGCGATCACTGGAACTAGGGCGGGTTGACTATTCGTTCAGGTCCTCGATCGCTATGCCAAGCTTGCTTGACTTTTCCATGTGCCGATCCGGGGTCTTAACCAGAGCCCATTTCTGTACCGGTCGAAGTTCACACAAAAGGACGACATACGCCACAAGGCTGAAGAAGTCCGCGCCTACCTGGGTCGGAAGGGGACCTATATCAGATCTTGACCCCATGTGTGAGATGCTCCTTTGGTCAAACTCCGACGACGGAGAGGCCTACTGATCGTGCGACTTGAGCTTGGCGTATGTCAAAGGTGAGCAAAGTCGTTAACTGACCTATGCGGAGTGCGGCGGCCACATGCAGTGCGTCGAGCGAACGGCACAGTGTCTGCTCCGCAATGCGGGCAGCATCGGTGCAGGTAGCCGCATCGAGGTTGACCAGCGCGAACGCGCCCAAGTCTGCCTGGGCACGACGACGGGCGCTGACAAGATCGTCACCGTCAAGGAGGCGAGTGAGGTTGCGACGCAGCTCGACTTCGGTGAGCCACGAGGTCACGAGTACGGGATCGGTCATCATCAGCTGCTCGGCGACTTCGGAATCCCGCTCGTGGACATACCGCTTGATCAGGGCACTCGTGTCGACATAAAGGGTCATCCCCGATCCTCGTCTATCACCTCCATGGTGCTCCGAGAAGCCTTGTAGTACACGGCGGGTGTGAGTCCGGAGCGCGCCGGGGGCGTTATCCACCCCTCAGCGATCCCTCTTTCCACCCTCGATGAGCCGCCTAGGCCTTCGAGTCTCGCAACCGGCCTGCCCCGGTCGGTCACGAGGATATGCTCTCCCGCCGCAGCCTTCTTCACGTACTCCGATAGACGAGCCTTGAGTTCACGGATGCCGACATTCATGTGGTCACTTTAGAGCATCAATGTGACTACATCAACCCCCGCTCGGCTACGCAGACGCCTAGACGAGACGTTCAGTGTAAGTGGTGAGGGCCTGGTTGGTGGCGTACAGCTGCCGGTGGGCCCATACGTGGGGCGAGGGGTGGTTGAACCCCCTGGACAGTACGGCTAGCCAGCGGAGGGAGTGGGATTCGAACCCACGAGGCGCGGTAAACGCCAACACGCTTTCCAGGCGTGCGCACTAGGCCAGACTATGCGATCCCTCCGGGCTGCCAATTCTACCGGCTGGGCTTCGTGGCCGTTTCAGGGACCTTCGTTAGACTGGCTACGACCGTGCTACGCGGGGCGCTAGGGGTGTCCTGTAGCCCGAAACCCTCTAGAAGCGGGGCGGAATGCCCGTCGAAGGGTGTCGTGACAGCGAGCGTCCGGTCGGCACGTGGTGTTGAAGGTCGGGTCCTACGCAGCGGAACCTTCGTGAACCGGGTCAGGTCCGGGAGGAAGCAGCCCTAAGCGAACGGAGCCGGGTGCCGTGGGGGTGCCGGACCGGAGTCGGCGACCGACCAGGTGCTCGTGATCCGCATTCGACGGCGGGCTGCACGGTGTTCATGTAGCCGGTATCGCTAGTGGTGGGTGTGATGTCTTCCTGGGAACATTGGATGCAGATGGCCCTCGCCGAAGCTGTCAAAGCTCCCCTACACGGCGACGTCCCGGTGGGGGCGTTGCTGGTGGGACCGGATGGGACCGCGGTGGCGTCCGACCACAATCGTCGTGAAGCAAGCCACGATCCGACTGCTCACGCCGAGTTGCTGGTGCTCGGGGCCGCGGGCCGCCGGGTTGGCGGATGGCGTTTGGCTGGCCACACCCTGGTGGTCACTTTGGAGCCTTGCGTAATGTGCGCCGGGGCCGCCGTAGCGGCGCGAGTCGATCGGATCGTCTATGGTGCCGCTGACCTCAAGGCGGGAGCGGCGTGGAGTCTCTACAACGTTCCCCAGGACCCGCGATTAAACCACCGGATCGAGTTGGTGTCTGGGGTGTTAGAAGAGGAGTGTTCCGCCCTGTTGAGGGACTTCTTCAAGTCCCGGCGAGGCTAGGGCCTGCGTCGGATGGGTAGACTGCATAGGCTCCGGAGGGGTCGCATAGTCTGGCCTAGTGCGCGGCACTCGAAATGCCGTAGGGGGTTGCACCTCCTCGTGGGTTCGAATCCCACCCCCTCCGCCATGCCTGATGCCCTAAGCGTCGGGTCTAGCCGTGTCGGGTTGGCCCGGCATGTTCGGCGGTTATGCGGATGATCACCCGCTCCTCTCGTTGCATCGCCTCCCGATACTCGGCCCAATCGGGATGTTCGCCGGAAAGAGACCGGTAGTAATCAACCAGGGGTTCCATGGCCTCCGGCAACCTGATGATCTCCGCTACCCCGTCTACTTGGAACCATTGTCCGTAAAAGCGATCGGTGAACATACAGAGCGACGTTCGCGGGTTCCGTTCCAGGTTCTTCACCTTATAGGCGGTAGCCCGGCTTGACACCACGATGTAACCCTCCGCGTCGACGTTGGCAACGATGGGGGACATCTGAGGCGAACCAACCCGGCGAGAGGTGAGCAGAATGCCCCGATGGTTAGACCTTATGAAGTCGCGCGCCTGCTCTATAGCCATATCAGTCCTCCTCAACGCCCTAGTAGTTGGTAGTCCAACCTAGCCACATGACGTCGCTAATCGAGCGAGTCGACCGGGACTCTCTGGTGGTTGGGTCAGGTTCTTCTATCTCGGTAAGCCTCTCGACTGGGCCCGTTTCTCCCGGAGAGCCTGTCTAGTCCGAAGAGGTAGGACTACGCGAGATCATGCCGAATCCCTGGGGGGAAGTATCGCTATAGTGGGTATCGGTCCGGGTGAACAGCCGGATGCCATGGAGACCAGCGAAGTCCGGTGCGAGTCCGGCGCTGTCCCGCAACTGTCAAGCCTCACGCTGGTGAGGACGAGCCAGGTCGCCTGACCCATGGTCACGTATCAGCTCTCGGAAGAAGGGTTGCTCGTACGGGGCCTCAAGGGCTCCAGCCGATCTCTCTTCATCCTTCCTAATCACAGGAGGATGTCATGCGACTCACCATTAGGTCGATTTTTCTTGTCTTGACGCTCATAGTCGGAGCGTGCAGCGGGGATACGACCACCGCCCCCACCGCCAGCCAACCGGATCCGACCACGACGCAGCCGGCCCCTACTACGACACAGCCAGCCGCTACTACGACACAACCGGATTCGACTACGACGCAACCGGTACCGACCACCACAGAACCGGCCGCCTTTCCGGTGACAGTGGCAGGGATGGTCATCCCGGAGCAGCCGGTAGCCATCGTGTCCCTGTCACCCACCGCCACGGAGATGTTGTATGGGGTCGGGGCAGGAGACCAAGTGGTGGCGGTTGATTCCTTGTCGAACTACCCGCCCGGTGCGCCGGTGACTGACCTCAGCGGGTTTCGACCCAACCTGGAGGCCCTCGCCGAGTACGAGCCGGATCTGGTGATCATGTCGGGCAATCCCGACGAGATCGTCTCTGGTCTGGCTGCGCTGGGGATCCCGACCCTCGTCCACGAGCCCGCGCTGAGCCTTGAGGATGCCTACGAGCAGATGCGGCATATGGGGGTCGCCACCGGCCACTCCGAGGAGGCCGAGGCTTTGGTGTCTTCCCTTGAGGAGGAGATCGCCGAGTTGGTTTCCCGTCATGGGGATATCGGTCGGGGTCTGACGTTCTACCACGAGATTTCGGACACTTTCTTCTCCGCTACCTCCGGCACCTTCATCGGGGTCGTGTACGGCTTGTTCGGCTTGGAAAACATCGCCGACCCTGCCGACCCCGACGGCTCCGGGTACCCCCAGCTGTCTCCGGAGCACATCCTTGAGTCAGATCCTGACCTCATTTTCTTCGGTTGCGCTGTCTGGTGTGGGACTACAGCTGAGTCGGTGGCGGGAAGGCCTGGATGGGACGAGCTGAGCGCGGTGGGCAACGGCTACCTCTTCGAAGTCGACGACGACCTATCCAGCCGATGGGGCCCAAGGTTGATCCAGTTTGCGCGGCTCATCGGCCAGACGCTCCAGTCGGTCGCCGACCAAGCCTGAGGAACATGTCGAGAGCAACGCCGCGCCTGCACCCATCCCGACTGCGCTGGGGATGGTTCTTCGTCATGGCGGCGCTCTTGGCGGTAGCCGCTCTCACCGGGGTTGTGGTGGGACCGGCCGGTATCACGCCCGGGCAGGTCTTCGCGGAGTTGCTGGCGAAGATCTCAGGGGGACCCTCGCAACTCTCTGCTGTCCACCAGGCGATCATTTGGGAAATCCGACTCCCACGGGTGGTGTTGGGGGGGCTGGTCGGGGGTTTGTTGTCGATAGCAGGCGCGGCATATCAGGGGGTATTCCGCAACCCGCTGGCCGACCCCTACCTCCTCGGTGTCGCCGCGGGAGGGGGTCTAGGCGCGACCGTGGCGATCGCCCTCTTACCCGGCGCGGGTCCTGCCTGGCTACCAGTCGCAGCCTTCGTGGGGGCGTTAGGAGCGGTCCTCCTGACCTATGCGGTGGGGCGTTCGCTGGGAGGACGGAGCGCGGTGTCCCTGATCCTCGCTGGCGTGGCGGTTGCCACCTTCTTCACCGCGGTTCAGACCTACATCCTGCAGCGCAACGCCGATACTATTCGCACGGTCTACTCCTGGATTCTGGGCCTCCTCGCCACCACCGGATGGCACGAGGTCGTACTGCTGCTGCCCTACGCGGTGATCTGTATGTCAGGGCTGGTATTGCTCCGCCGCCTATTAGACGTGATGAGCGTGGGGGATGAGGAGGCGACCAGCCTGGGAATCTCAGCATCCCACGTAAGGGCTGCCGTGGTGATTCTGGCTACCCTGGCCACCGCCGCGGCCGTGGCAGTCAGCGGACTGATCGGCTTCGTCGGCATCGTGATACCGCACACCGTCCGGCTGCTGGTGGGTACCAGCTATCGATCCTTGGTCCCTTTGTCCGTGGTCGCCGGTGCCGCGTTTCTCATCGTCGCCGATCTGGCGGCGAGGACAGTTGCTAGCCCGGCCGAGCTACCCATAGGGGTCATCACCGCCTTCGTCGGGGCACCGTTCTTCCTTCTCGTGCTCCGGACCAGCCGGAGGTACATGGCATGAGCATCAGCGTTGATCGACTGTCGGTGTCCTACGGGAGAGACCTAACCGCAATCCGCGAACTCTCGCTCAAGGTACGAACCGGGGAATGGCTGGGTCTACTCGGCCCCAACGGATCAGGGAAGTCCACATTGCTTAAGGCCATCGCCGGTTTGGTCAACTACTCGGGGGGCATCCAGCTGTCGGGTATCGAAGCCTCATCGTTGAGGAGCCGCGAGCGGGCGCGGCTGGTAGCTCTCGTTCCGCAGGAGCCGGTGATACCCACCGGCATGAGCGTGGCCGAATATGTGTTGCTGGGCCGCACCCCGCACCTGCCCCCCTTAGGGGCGGAGGACCGACGCGATCTGGAGATCTCGGCCGCGGCGCTGGAACTACTCGACTTGACCTCATTCGCCCACCGGAGCGTAAGAGCGCTGAGTGGAGGGGAACGCCGTCGGGTAGTCCTGGCCCGTGCGCTAACGCAGGAGGCACCGATCCTTTTGCTTGACGAACCCACCTCCGCTCTGGATATCGGCCAAAGCCAGAGCGCTCTTGAACTCATTTGCTATCTACGTAAGGAGCGTACGATGACCGTTATCACGGCAATGCACGACCTGACCCTGGTGGGCCAGTTCGCCGACCGGCTGCTATTGATGTCCGATGGCCGTCCGGTTGTAGCCGGGCCGCCGGACCAAGTATTGACGGTGGAATATATACGAGAGCAGTACCAAGCCAATGTCGATGTGGTAAGCACCAGCAGCGGTCTGGCGGTCTTGCCAGCAAGGAGAGGTCACTGATGTCCGAACAGGCACCTCGCACCGAGGATCCCCGCCGCACCAAGACCAGGCGTGCCCATTCGTTGGTACTTGTGAACACCGGGGACGGAAAGGGCAAGAGCACGGCCGCGATGGGGATGGTTATGCGATCGGTAGCCCGAGGCTGGAAGGTAGCAGTAATCCAGTTCATCAAGTCCGGTAAGTGGAAGGTAGGCGAAGAGAAGGCCGGACGTCTTTTGGGGGTTGATTGGGAGGTGGGAGGAGATGGGTTCTCCTGGGACAGCGACAATCTCGAACGCTCGGCCGAGCTGAACCGCGGGGTATGGCGGACAGCAAAGAGGCGCATCGAGGAAGGGGAGCATCGCCTAGTGGTTCTCGATGAGATCACTTACCCGATCAACTGGGGTTGGATAGAGGAAAAAGAGGTGGTGGACGCTATCGCCGGTCGCCCGACGCACGTGAACGTGGTGGTTACCGGACGCGACGCCCCGGTCGGTCTGGTTGAGATCGCCGATACGGTCACCGAGATGGTGATGGTCAAGCACGCCTATGAGGGCGGCATCCGAGCGATGCGGGGCATCGACTTCTAACCGCGGCGGTGCGACTCGCCTAGCGGGAGCCTACGATTAGGCGAACTGGAGGGATGGCCGAGCGGACGAAGGCGTCGGTCTTGAAAACCGGTAGACCCGGTGACGGGTCTCGTGGGTTCGAATCCCACTCCCTCCGCGGCCAGAACTTCAAAATGCGAGACGCCACGGTGCCCGGACCGTTATACGCGTTTATTGCGCACATAGAAATCGGTATAACGCAGCGCGCATACAGTCGTTAAACGGTGCGTATAAAGTTCGCAAACGGCGGGCTGGGAGGCCAACGCAAGCCCATTACCTTTAGGGTGCCTTGACCACTGGGACCACAGGCCAATATCTGGGAGGTAATTGAGGTGCGACGCAACCGGCTAAGGGAGCTTCTGGATGCCGACCAACCTAGTGTCGGCACTCATCTGGTCGGGTCTTGGCCTTCCCTGGTCGAGCTTGTCGGTCATTCGGGCATGTTCGATTACGTGGAGTTCGTGGCTGAGTATGGGCCGTATGACCTCTATACCCTGGAACATCTGGGCCGAGCCGTCGAGTTGTTCGACCACATGTCCGCCATGATGAAGATAGAGCAGGAGCCGCGCACCCACCTCGCGGTGCGGGCGATCGGCTCGGGCATCCAGAACGTTCTGTTCTCCGATCCGCGTACCGTCGAGGACGTAGAAGAGTGCGTGAGGGCGGTCCGCGCCGAGGCACCCGGCTCTGGGGGGCATCACGGAGTAGGCCTTCGGCGTGACGTGGGATTGGTGCTTGAGGCGGGGACGCCTGCTTTCGTGGAAGCCCTCGACCGGGCCGTGGTAGCTGTGATGATCGAGAAGGACTCGGCCGTGGAGAATGTAGAGGATCTGCTGTCGGTCGACGGGGTGGACATGGTTCAGTTCGGGCCCGCTGACTACGCGATGAGCGTCGGCCTGGCCGGACAGCTAAACCATTCCCGTGTGACGGAAGCCGAGGAGCGGGTGATTTCCACGGCGTTGAGGCTCGGTGTGGCACCACGGGCCGAGCTGAAAGACCGGACCGGCGCTGAGCGTTACCTGGAGATGGGCGTGAAGCACTTCTGCGTCGGCACGGACATCCGGATACTGTTCGATTGGTTCAAGGAGGTGGGCGCGGAGATGTTGGGGCTTCTCGGGCGTGACGCACCGGGCCGGGTACCCGAGGGCAGTACCTACCGTACGTAGCGGTCACTCAATAAAAGCGGAGAGGGAGGGATTTGAACCCTCGAGGGGGGTTGCCCCTACTCGCTTAGCAGGCGAGCGCCTTCGACCGCTCGGCCACCTCTCCTGGTTACTCGGTACCAGGTAAGGCCAGCCGCCTGGTCCGGAACCGGTTGCAATGATACCTTGTGGGTCAAGTCGAGACGGTTGGTGCCAGGACGGGCCAGCCTTGGGTGTGGACACGCACTAGAATGGCTGACCGAGATTTCTGAAATCAAGCGGCCGTAGCTCAAATGGACAGAGCGTCTGACTACGGATCAGAAGGTTGGGGGTTCGAGTCCTCCCGGCCGCGCCTTCCACGTTGACGACAGCACACTGATCGCATATACTGACCGCTGTGCATGAGCACGTGCGAATTCCCGTGTCCTGACGGGCTACCGGTATAACCCATACCGGGCGGTCCGTGTCCGGTTGTGGGATTGAAGAAGAGCAGAGGCTCAAAGACCGGCGCGGTTCTGCCCGTCGGCTGTTAGAGCCGGTAGTACGACAGGGAAAGCTTCCCCATTTCGGTTGCCCCCTGAACGAAGCGACGGATGACCGCGTGGTCCCCCGCCCCCAATAGGAGTGGTTTTGCCGACTATTCAACAGTTGGTGCGCCAAGGCCGTAGGCCGAAAGCGCGCAAGGAGAAAACACCCGGCCTGGCCGGTTCACCTCAGCGGCGAGGTGTGTGCACCCGGGTGTACACCATTACTCCTAAGAAGCCCAACTCGGCTATGCGGAAGGTGTGCCGAGTCCGCCTCACCTCGGGTATCGAGGTAACCGCCTACATCCCAGGCGAGGGCCATAACCTACAGGAGCACTCCATTGTCCTCGTGCGCGGCGGGCGAGTAAAGGACTTGCCGGGGGTGCGTTACAAGGTGATCAGGGGAACCCTCGACGCGGCAGGTGTCGAGTCCAGGCGACAAGCCCGATCGCGGTACGGAACCAAGAAGGGCCGTTAACCATGAGACGAGCACCCGCCGAGCAGCGCACCATCGACCCCGATCCGGTCTTCCAGGACATCGTGGTCGCCAAGATCATCAATCAGGTGTTGCTCAAGGGCAAAAAGGAAAAGGCGCGCAAGATCGTATATCAAGCGATGGAGATCGTAGCCAAGCGGAGCGGTCAGGATTCCTTGACCGTCCTCAAGCGGGCGGTGGACAACATTCGTCCCGCGGTCGAGGTCAGGTCCCGCCGGGTAGGGGGAAGCTCCTATCAGGTTCCGGTCGAGGTACGTCCCGCCAGATCGTCGACCCTAGCGGTGCGATGGTTGGTGGGGTTCGCCCGACGGCGGAGAGAGAAGACTATGGCCCAGCGACTGGCCAACGAGGTACTTGACGCCTCGAGGCACACCGGTATGGCCGTCAAACGCAAAGAGGATATCCACAAGATGGCCGAGTCGAACAAGGCTTTCGCCCACTACCGCTGGTAGGGCGAGCCAAGGTAGAGGAAACAGAGATCGGTAGCGAGAGAAGCAATCGTGAGCACCCCGGACGCGTTGATCCATCTACGCCAGTACCCGTTGAGCCGTACGCGCAACATCGGGATCATGGCGCATATCGACGCGGGCAAAACCACCCTCACCGAGCGAATCCTCTACTACACCGGCCGGACCTACAAGCTGGGCGAGGTGCACGAGGGCGCGGCGGTCATGGACTGGATGGCGCAAGAACAGGAGCGCGGTATAACGATCACCTCCGCCGCCACAACCTGCGAATGGCATGAGCATTGGATCAACATCATCGACACGCCCGGCCATGTTGACTTCACGGTCGAGGTGGAGCGTTCCCTCAGGGTCTTAGACGGTGCGATAGCGGTCTTTGACGGCGTCGCCGGGGTCGAGCCACAATCCGAGACGGTCTGGCGTCAGGCTGATCGCTACAACGTGCCCCGGGTCTGTTTCATCAACAAGCTGGATCGGGTAGGGGCCGATTTTGTTGCCGCGGTTGAGTCGCTGAAGGAACGGCTGGGGGCGAACCCGATTGTGATGCAAATCCCGATTGGGGAAGAACGCGACTTCGTAGGAGTCGTAGATCTCGTGGAAATGGAAGCCCACATCTGGGACGGCGACGACGGACGCGAATGGACTACCGGCCCAATTCCGGCTGAGTACGAGGACATCGCCCTGGAATATCGGGGACGCCTCCTTGAACAGGTCGCGGACGTCGAAGAGAAGCTACTGGAAAAATATCTTGAGGACGTAGCGATTTCGCCCGGAGAAATAGTCACCGCAGTACGTACCGGAACGCTCAACCACCTCTTCTCGCCGGTGTTCTGCGGGAGCGCGTTCCGGAACAAGGGCGTTCAGCTCCTGCTTGACGCGGTGGTGAACTACTTGCCCAGCCCGGTTGACCTTCCTGCCATCACCGGCGTCCTTCCCGGGAGCAACACCGTGGAGTCGCGGGCCCCGGAAGATACGGAGCCCTTTGCCGCTCTAGCTTTCAAAATCGTCAGCGATCCTCATGTAGGCAAGCTGACTTACTTCCGGGTGTATTCGGGCCACGCTTCTAAGGGAAGCCGGGTCGTTAACAGCGCCAACGGACGCAAGGAGCGACTCGGTCGTCTGCTTCGTATGCATGCCAACCACCGCGAAGATCGGGCCGACGTCTTCACCGGCGACATCGTGGCGGCGGTCGGCCTCAAGAACACCGCAACCGGTGACACAATCGCCTCGATCGGACATCCCCTCCTGCTTGAGTCCATGTCCTTCCCGGCACCGGTCATATCCGTGGCGATCGAACCTCGTTCCAAGCTTGATCAGGACAAATTGACTGACTCTTTGAGCCGGTTGGCCGAAGAGGATCCGACCTTTCTGGTTCGCACCGATCCCGAAACTGGGCAGCGCATTATTTCGGGTATGGGCGAGCTCCATCTGGACATCCTCGTCGACCGACTGGTACGGGAGTTCGGTGTCAACGCCAATGTGGGGCGACCTCAGGTTGCCTATAGGGAGACCATCAAGGGCCCGGTACATAGAGTAGAAGTGCGCTATATCAAGCAGACCGGCGGGCGCGGCCAGTTCGCAGTGGTGAAGATCGATCTCGAACCGACCGGGCCGGGCGGGGGATACGAGTTCGTCGACGAGATCAAGGGTGGGTCTGTGCCGCGTGAGTTCGTTCCATCCGTGGATGCGGGCATAGAAGCCGCGCTTGAACAGGGTGTTCTGGCAGGTTATCCGTTGGTTGATGTCCGAGCCCGACTAGTGGACGGACAATCCCACGACACGGATTCTTCCGAGATGGCCTTCCGGATAGCTGGATCGATGGCCGTGCAGGAGGCAGCGCGTCGGGCTGGTGTCGTACTTCTGGAGCCGATCATGGAAGTCGAAGTGGTGACGCCCGCAGAGTATCTGGGGGAGGTGATGGGGGATCTGTCTGCCCGCCGAGGACGCATCGGCGAGGCCGGACAGAAAGGAACCGCGCGAGTGGTGGTGGCCAAAGTGCCGCTATCCGAGCTGTTTGGTTACGTTACCGACCTGCGGTCTAAGACCCAGGGCCGAGCAACGTCAACCATGCAATTCCACTCGTATGGAGCAGTACCGGAGAACATTGCTCGCCAGGTCATCGGCGCAGTACATGGACAATTCTAAAGGAGTGTTTGGTTATGGCTAAGGAGCGGTTTGTTCGGGTGAAGCCTCATTTGAATGTGGGGACTATGGGGCATATTGATCATGGGAAGACGACGTTGACGGCGGCGATTACGCGGGTGTTGTCGGAGCGGGTTGATGGTAATGTGTTTACGGTGTTTGATGATATTGATAAGGCGCCTGAGGAGCGTGAGCGGGGGATTACTATTGCTATCGCGCATGTGGAGTATGAGACGGAGTCTCGGCATTACGCGCATGTGGATATGCCTGGTCATGCTGATTATATTAAGAATATGATTACGGGGGCGGCGCAGGTTGATGGGGCGGTGTTGGTGGTGTCGGCGGCTGATGGTCCGATGCCCCAGACTCGGGAGCATGTGTTGTTGGCGCGTCAGGTGGGGGTGCCTTGTATTGTGGTGGCGTTGAATAAGGTCGATTTGGTTGATGATGAGGAGTTGTTGGAGTTGGTGGAGTTAGAGGTTCGGGAGTTGTTGGATTCGTATGATTTTCCTGGTGATGATGTGCCGGTGGTGCGGGTGTCGGCTTTGGGTGCGTTGGAGGGCGACGGTGGGGCGGCTGCGGGGGTGTTGGAGTTGATGGAGGCGGTGGATACGTATGTGCCGGTCCCGGACCGTCCGGTGGATCGCCCGTTTTTGATGCCTATTGAGGATGTGTTCTCGATTACGGGGCGGGGTACGGTGGTTACGGGCAAGGTGGAGTCGGGGATCGTTCGGGTGGGCGAACAGGTAGAGATTGTGGGTATCCGCGAGACGCGTCGTACGGTCGCTACCGGCGTGGAAATGTTCCGCAAGCTCTTAGATGAGGGCCAGGCGGGCGATAATGTTGGGGTGCTGTTGCGGGGGGTCGGCAAGAACGAGGTCGAACGCGGCCAGGTCCTAGCCGAGCCGTCGTCGATCACTCCCCATACCCGTTTCGTGGCCCAGGTGTACGTGTTGACTAAAGACGAAGGCGGGCGGCATAACCCCTTCTTTGAGGGATACCAGCCCCAGTTCTACTTCCGGACTACCGACGTTACCGGCCAGATCAGCCTCGACGAAGGCGTCGAGATGGTCATGCCCGGCGATAACACCACCATCACAGTACAGCTAGGATCACCCATCGCTATGGACGAAGGCCTCCGCTTCGCTATCCGCGAAGGCGGACGCACCGTAGGCGCAGGAACCGTAACCACAATCATCGAATAGTCAATCGCAGGTCAGGAACCGATCGGTGCTGGGGAATAACCGCCCGGGGGCCGCAGAAAGATCACCATGAAAGAACAGAAAATCCGCATCAAGCTAAAGGCATATGACCACCAGGTGGTCGACGAGTCGGCGCGCAAGATCGCGGAAACTGTGATTCGTACGCATGCGGTCGTTCACGGGCCGGTACCCTTGCCTACCAAGATACAACGCTATTGCGTGATTAGGTCACCCCACGTTTACAAGGACTCGCGGGAGCATTTCGAGATCCGGACCCACAAGCGGCTGATCGACATCCTCCGCCCCACCCACAACACCATCGAGTCGTTGATGCGGTTGGACTTGCCAGCCGGGGTGGAAGTAGAGATCGAGACATGAGCATTTCGGGAATGCTCGGCGAGAAGGTGGGGATGACCCGCATCTTCGACAGCGCGTCGCGTGCGATCCCAGTCACGGTGATCAAGGCCGGGCCCTGTCAGATAACCCAGATCCGAACCGAGGAGTCGGATGGCTATTCGGCGGTGCAGATAGCTTACGGTGAGATCGCGGTGCGGCGTCTCAACAATCCCCAGCGGGGCCATCTTGAGAAGGCGGGGGCTCGACCTGCTCGCCACCTCGTTGAGGTGCGCGTCAACGAAGGTTCAGACTTTCGTCTAGGTCAGGAATTGCGGGTCGAAGATGTCTTCACCCTTGGTGGCCGAGCCGACGTGACCGGGGTGTCCAAGGGCAAGGGCTTTCAGGGGGTCATGAAGCGACATAACTTTCGAGGCCAAGGGGCCAGTCACGGGGTGCACAAGGTGCATCGCTCGCCTGGGGCGATCGGGGCCTGCGCCACCCCATCCCGAGTTATGAAGGGCCAGAAGCTACCCGGTCGTATGGGTGGCGAACGAACCACGATCCTCAACCTTGATGTGGTCGGAGTGGATCCCGACCGCAACCTTCTGGTCCTCCGGGGTGCCGTCCCCGGGCCCAGAGGCGGCTTGGTGTTCGTTCGTGAAGCGGTAAAGAACAGCTGAGCAAGATGTCAGACCTGTCAGCCCCCAAATTTGACTCGGACGGTGCACCGACGGGCCGAGTTGCCCTGAACCAGACGGTATTCGGTGTCACTCCCAACCGGGCGGTCATGCATCAAGTGGTGGTCGCCCACCTCGCTTCCCGGCGCTCCGCGACCGCCCACACCAAGACCAGGGCCGAGGTGAGAGGCGGTGGCCGTAAGCCTTGGCGTCAGAAGGGCTTGGGACGCGCCCGACACGGCTCAATCCGATCGCCCATCTGGGTCGGCGGTGGGGTAGCCCACGGGCCTCGGGACAACAACTACGTTCAGCGGACCCCTAAGAAGATGAAGGCCCTAGCCCTGCGCGGAGCCTTGTCGGCGAGAGCGTCCGAGGGCGCGGTCAACGTCATCGGGAGCTTCGACTGGGGTGCTCCAAGCACCAAGAAGGCCGCACTTCTCCTGAGCGAGATCGGTGCCGACCGGCGGGTGCTACTGGTGCTGGACCGATCTGAGGAAATTGCCCTCCGCTCGTTTCGCAATATTCCTCGGGTGACTACCGGTCGCCCCGGCCTCTTGAATGCATACGAGGTCCTTCGCGCCGACGACGTGATCTTCTCGGAGCTGGCTTTGGTAAACACCGACGGTGTGGCAGGAACCGGGCTCCGCCATGCTGAGATGTCTGAACAGGACTTCGTGAAGGAAACCGAAGATCTGGCACCGATCGAGCTCGGAGCGGAGGGATCATGAAGGACTTCCGTGATGTGATAATCCGCCCGGTTGTCTCAGAGAAGACCTACGACCTGATTGACAGGACTAACACCTATACGTTCGTCGTCGATAGGCGGGCCGGTAAAGAGGAGATTCGTAGGGCCGTGGAGACCTTGTTTGATGTTCAGGTGTTGAGCGTCAACACCCTCAACCGGAAGGGTAAGAGAAAAAGGACCCGGATGGCGATGGGCAAGCGCCCGGACACCAAGAGGGCGATGGTCACCCTGGCCCGGGGGTACACCGTGGAAATCTTCGGGGCATGAGGGGAGGCGATTGAGATGGCGGTGAGAAACAGGAAACCCACGTCGCCGGGACTCCGGTTCCAGACCGTGTCCGATTTCGAGACGATCACCAAGAGCAAGCCGGAGAAATCGTTGCTCGCCAAGAAGAAGCGTTCCTCCGGCCGCAACGCGCAAGGGCGTATCACGTCGCGTCATCGGGGTGGTGGACACAAGCGGCGCTACCGGATCGTCGATTTCCGGCGTAACAAGGACGGGGTACCCGCCCGGGTGGCGGCAGTTGAATACGACCCCAACCGCAACGCCCGGATCGCCCTACTCCACTATGTGGACGGAGAGAAGCGCTACATTCTTCACCCGGTGGGCGTGTCGGTGGGTGACATGCTTGAGTCGGGGCCGGAGGCGGAGATCCGTCCCGGAAACTCTTTGCCGTTGCGGGGTATTCCCTCCGGAACGGTGGTTCATGCTATCGAGTTGAAGCCGGGTGGTGGGGCCAAGATGGCTCGATCCGCCGGTGCCGGGGTGCAGCTCATGTCCAAGGAGGGCAGCCGGGCACTGCTTCGCTTGCCATCGGGAGAGGTTCGCTATGTGCAGGCCGACTGCCGAGCCACGATCGGCCAAGTCGGCAACACCTCCGCTGAGTTGGTGAAGTTGGGCAAGGCAGGCCGGAACCGCTGGAAAGGGGTCCGTCCCCAGACCCGTGGTGTAGCGATGAACCCGGTGGACCATCCCCTCGGAGGCGGAGAGGGACGTTCTTCAGGAGGGCGGCATCCGGTCTCCCCTTGGGGCAAGTCCGAGGGCCGAACCCGCGACCGTAACAAGTCGAGCAATCGCGACATCGTGCGCCGGCGTACCAAGAAGGGCCGGAGGTAGTCCATGGCAAGAAGCCGCAAGAAGGGCCCGTTCGTTGACGAGCACCTCATGAGAAAAGTAGAGGCGGCTAACACCAGCCTCAGCAAGCGCATGATTCGAACCTGGAGCAGGCGTAGCACCATCGTCCCCGAAATGGTGGGTCTCACCATCGCGGTCCATGACGGTCGTCGTCACGTCCCGGTCTTCATTACCGAACAGATGGTGGACCACAAGCTAGGTGAGTTCGCCCCGACCAGAACCTTCCGAGGCCACGCTGGCACGAAGAGGGAACGCGCGGCGAGGCGCTAGACGATTCTGATGAGAGCTGTAGCCCGCGCCCGCCATGTCCGCCAGTCGCCTTACAAGGTGAGGGTGATGCTGAAGCAGGTCAGGGGGCTTCCTGCTTCGGAGGCCGAGACCGTGCTCCGCTTCTCCAATCGGCGGGCGGCCCATGCTGTCCTGAAGTGTCTCCGTGCGGCGGTGGCGAACATGAACTCGAAGTTTGAGTTGGGAGAAGACCTCGATGCGCTGGCCACGGAGGTCAGGGTGGTCGAGGCATTTGCCGACGAGGGTATGACCATCAAACGGTTCCGTCCCCGGGCCCGCGGTCGTCCTACGAGGATCCGCAAGCGAACTTGTCATATCACCATCGTGGTATCCGACGGGGAAGAGGAGGCCTAAATGGGTCAGAAAACGCATCCCTACGGATTCAGACTGGGTATCGTTACCGATTGGAAGTCACGTTGGTACGCGGATAAGGATTACATCCTCTTGGCCAACGAAGACAAGCAGATCCGCGACTACCTCAGCCGCGAGCTGAAAAGGGGGGCGGTTTCGCGGGTGGATATTGAGCGCACCCGTGAACGTCTCCAGGTTGATGTCCATACCGCCCGTCCCGGCGCAGTGATCGGGCGCAAGGGCTCCGAGGCTGAGCGTATCCGATCCGGTATGGAGGACCTCACCTCGCGCCGGGTGAAACTCAACGTCATTGAGGTCAAGGACCCTGAGACGGACGCCCAGCTCCTGGCCAGAGGAGTAGCGGACCAGCTTGAGAATCGCGTGGCCTTCCGCAGAGCCATGCGACGAACCGTGCAGACGGCCCTCAAGGCCGGCGCGGAGGGGGTACGGGTGGAGTGCGCCGGTCGGCTGGGCGGTGCCGACATGAGCCGACGGGAATGGTATCGAGAAGGACGGGTGCCTTTGCATACCCTTCGAGCTGATATTGACTATGGCCAGGCTACGGCTGCTACCAGCGTTGGGAGCATCGGGGTCAAGGTTTGGGTTTACAAGGGCGATGTGGTCGCTTCGCTCAAGACCACCCGCGAGAAGATCGCAGCCGAGGCTGCCTTGGCGGCCGGACGTCCCTCCGGACGCCGGTTATCGGCCAAGAGCCGGGCAGAGCAGCGAGCCGGTGGTCGTGAGGCCCCGAGGGTTATCGAAGCTGGCGGCGGTAAGCGAATAATTGAGGCGGGCGGGGGTCGCAAGGTCAGTGCCTCCGAGGCCAAGTCTTCCTACCAGAAGGTTCGCGAAGAGGCGGTCCAGGAACCTGTCGACCAGGATGTCTCGGTGGCCGAAACAGCCGCCGCAGACGGCGACGCCAAGTCGGAGCGCTAAGGACAGACGCATGTTGATGCCAAAACGCACCAAGTACCGTAAGGTCCATCGGGGCCGCATGAGAGGCTACGCCAAGGGCGGGACGCAAGTTTCGTTCGGCGATTTCGGCATTCAGGCGTTGGAGCCCGGGCAGATCACCGCTCGGCAGATCGAATCGGCCCGGGTGGCGATTACCCGTACCGTGCGCCGGGGTGGAAAGGTGTGGATCAACATATTCCCCGACAAGCCGGTCACTGCTAAACCTGCCGAGACCCGGATGGGTTCGGGGAAGGGAAACCCGGAATTCTGGGTGGCAGTGGTGAAGCCGGGACGGGTGATGATGGAGCTCTCAGGGGTGGATGAGGCTATGGCGCGCGAGGCAATGCGTCGCGCCGGGCACAAGTTCCCGATCAAGACCCGCTTCGTCACTAGAGAACCGCTGGGTTGAGAGGGCGGACAGAATCATGATGGAGGTAAGGCGATGAAGGCTTCTGAGCTGCGGGAGCTAACCCCGGACGAGTTGGCGGAGAAGCTGGACGAGACCAAAGGGGAGCTCTTCAACCTTCGCTTCCAGTTGGCGGTAAGCCAGGCGGACGACACGGCTTCTCTGGGTCGGTTGCGCCGGTTGATCGCCCGCATCAAGACGGTTATGCACGAAAACGAGGCACTCACCCATGTCTGATCGACCACTAAGAAAGACCAGGACCGGTGTGGTGCTATCAGACGCTAGGTCGCGCACCATCACCGTGCAGTTGGAACGCACCAGCCGCCATCCGCGCTACGGGAAGATCGTCCGCAGCACTTCCAAGGTGCATGCCCACGACGAGGAGAACACCGCCCGCAACGGGGACCGGGTGCTGATAATGGAGACCCGCCCATTGTCCAAGACCAAGCGCTGGCGTCTGGTCAAGGTATTGGTGAGGGCCAGATGATCCAGCAAGAGTCGCGTCTCAAGGTGGCTGACAACAGCGGGGCCCGCGAGGTCTTGTGCATCCGGGTGCTCGGAGGATCACGCCGCCGCTACGCACGAATCGGCGACGTCATCGTTGCCACGGTCAAGCAGGCAACACCCGGGGCTGCGGTGAAGAAAGGCGAGATCGTGAAGGCGGTGGTGGTTCGGACCTCCAAAGAGCAGCGCCGTCGCGATGGAACCTACATCCGCTTCGATGACAACGCCTGCGTGGTGATCAACGAGAACCGATTGCCCCGAGGAACCCGCATCTTCGGCCCGGTAGCACGAGAGTTGCGCGAGCGCCGCTACATGCGAATTGTCTCCTTAGCACCGGAGGTCATCTGATGCCAGCTCGTATACGAGAGGGCGACCGGGTGATTGTGATCTCGGGTAAGGATCTTGGGCGTGAGTCTCGAGTTGCTCGGGTTCTGGTGGGGGGCAACAAGGTCATCGTGGAGGGTGTCAACACGGCCCGGCGCCATCAGAAGGCTCGAGGCCGAGAACTTCAAGCGGGGATCGTCGATAAGGACATGCCGATCGACGCTTCCAATGTGATGCTGGTATGCGACGACTGCGGTCCGGTTCGCACCGGTGTTGGTCGGAGCGAGACCGGTCGAAGGTTCCGTCGCTGCGTCAAGTGCGACGGGGAGGTGTAGACCCGATGGCGGACACGATGATAGACGGAGGGATGCCACGGCTGAAGCGGCGCTACGTTGACGAGGTCCGGGCCCAACTCATGACCGATCTTGACCTCACCAACCCGATGCTCATACCCAACCTGGAGAAGATCTCGGTGAACATCGGGATCGGCGAGGCCGTCGGAGACCGCAAGCAGGTTGAAGGCTCCATGAAGGATCTGGCCATCATCACCGGACAGAAACCACGCCTGAACCGAGCCCGCCGATCCATCGCCAGCTTCAAGCTGCGCGCCGGGATGCCGGTGGGATGCTCGGTGACCCTCCGCGGAGATCGGGCCTGGGAGTTCTTTGATCGGCTCATCACTGTGGCGATCCCACGCGTCCGGGACTTCCGAGGCCTTAACCTCCGCTCCTTTGACGGTCGCGGCAACTACAGCTTCGGGGTCAACGAACAGCTCATCTTTCCCGAGATTGACTACGACGAGGTTACGGCGATTCGGGGTATGGATATCACCATCTGTACGACCTCTCCGAACGATGAGGGTGCCCGGGCACTTCTCGAATCCTTCGGTTTTCCGTTCCGTCGTCGAACGGTCATGACCGGCTGACTTGCGAGGTAAGGATATGGCAAAGAAATCAATGATCGCCAAGAACCAGCGACGAGGGGAGTTGGCGGAGCGTTACCGGGAGAGAAGGGCCGAGTTGCTGGAAGTTATCAAAGATCCCGCGGCTGGATATGATGCCAAGCGGGCAGCCTATGCCCAACTTGCCAAGTTGCCCAGAGACTCCAGCCCGACCCGTCACCGCAATCGGTGTGGCGTGACCGGTAGGCCCAGGGGCTATCTACGCAAGTTCGGGATGTCGAGGATCGCCGTTCGAGAGCTGGCGCACCGGGGCGAGCTCCCGGGTGTCCAGAAGGCCTCCTGGTAGTAAGGATGTTGCGCTGATGATGACCGATCCCATCGCCGATATGCTGACCCGAATTCGGAACGCCAACGTGGCCTTCCATCCTGAGGTGAGCATGCCGTCTTCCAAGCTCAAGGAGCAGATCGCCAAGGTTCTGGCCGCCGAGGGTTATGTAGAAGGGTACGAGATAAACCCGGCGGCACAGGGTGCCACCCTCACGGTCCGCCTCAAGTTCTTGGGTAAAGGCGGCCGGGAGTACGCCATTCGGGGGTTGAAGCGAATTTCACGACCCGGTCGACGGGTTTACAAGGGTGCCGACGATCTGCCGCGTTCTCATGGGGGGCTGGGGACCATCATCGTATCCACCTCTCAGGGACTTCTCCCTGATCGGGAAGCGCGCAAACGTCGCTTGGGCGGCGAACTGATGTGCGAGGTTTGGTAAGTGAGTCGCGTAGGGAAGCTCCCCATCCCCATACCCAAGGACGTCCAGATCAAGGTTTCTGGGCAGGAAGTGACTGTCAAGGGACCCAAGGGATCTCTGCGGCGTACCTTCGATGATCGGATCACGGTCCAGGTCACGGATGGGCGATGCTTGGTGACCCGGATCAACGACGAGCGGCGTAGCAAGGCTCTGCACGGATTGACTCGGGCGTTGGTCAACAACATGGTTATCGGGGTGACACAGGGTTACCGTAAGACCCTCAAGATCGTGGGGGTTGGTTACCGAGCCTTGACCCGGGGTGACGGAATCGAGCTCTCGGTCGGCTTCAGCCACCAGGTGGACGTCAAAGGCGTTGATGGAATCACCTTCACCGTGCCCAACGCCACCACGATCGTTGTTGAAGGGATCGACAAGGAGCGGGTGGGGCAGGTGGCGGCGGAGATTCGTCGGGTGCGCCCTCCCGAGCCCTATAAGGGCAAGGGCATCCGCTATGAGGACGAACACGTTATTCGGAAGAGCGGTAAGGCAGGAGTGACGACACGATGAGACGAAGTCGAACCGCCTCTCGGGCTCGCCGCCATCGGCGGGTGCGGAAGAAGATAAGGGGCACGGCCGAGCGTCCAAGGCTTGCCGTGTTCCGTAGCAACAGATACATTTATGCCCAGGTCATCGATGACGGAAGCGGCCGTACGCTGGTTGCCGCATCATCGCAGGAGCCCACACTTCGATCGCATAACCTGACCCAAGAAACCGCCGCGGACGTGGGACGGATGATCGCCTCCCGCGCGGCGGGGGCAGGTATAGGGGCGGTGGTTTTCGATCGGGGTGGGCACCCATATCACGGACGGGTAAGAGCATTGGCCGAAGCGGCTAGGGAGGCAGGACTTGACTTCTAGAAGCGGACGACGCAGGGGCGGAGGGTTTGACTCCGGTCCCCAATTCGATGAGCGGGTAATTGAGATCAACCGGGTGGCGAAGGTCAGCAAGGGCGGGAGACGGTTCTCGTTCACCGCTCTCGTGGCGCTCGGCGACGGAGAAGGCCGGGTTGGGATCGGCTACGGAAAGGCCAAGGAGGTTCCGACCGCCATCCAGAAGGCGATCGAAGCAGCCCGGAAGTCGATCTTCACGGTTCCGATGGCCGGAACTACCTTGATTCATAAGGTCATCGGACGGCAAGGAGCGTCACGGGTGCTCCTCCAGCCCGCGGCACCGGGCACCGGGGTCATCGCCGGAGGTGCCGTCCGTCAGATTCTCGAGGCGGCGGGCGTTCGCGATGCGTTGGGCAAGTCACTGGGCGCACCTACCCACCTCAACGTGGCCAAAGCGACCATCCACGGTCTGCAGTCACAACTCCGTCCGGAGGAAGTAGCCTGGCGACGAGGGAAGACCCCTGAGGAGATCGCACCCCCTGGCCTTCTCGCCTCCTATCGTTCTGCCGAGATGATGCGGGCAGCTAGCGGCTCGGGGAGCTGATAGTGAGCGGTACCACGTTGCTTCGAATCACCTTGCGCCGTAGCCTCATCGGTGAGAAGAGGAAGGCTCGGGCCACGGTTAGGAGCCTGGGTTTGAGAAAGCTGAACTCGTCGGTGGAACGTTCCTCCAGCCCGGAGTTGGCCGGGATGTTGCACCGGGTGCGTCATCTGGTGGAGGTAGAAGAAGTATGAGCCAGCTCAAGTTGCATCATCTGCGGCCCGCGGACGGGTCGAAGCGGAGAAAGACCAGGGTGGGGCGTGGTGAATCGGGACGTCGCGGCAAGACGGCGGGACGAGGCACGAAAGGGCTCAAGGCCCGTCGGAAGCTGCGCCTCGGGTTCGAAGGTGGCCAAACTCCTCTCCAAGCCCGGATACCGAAGCTGCGGGGTTTCAAGCCCCACAATCGGGTGGCCTTCTCGGTGGTCAACGTCGATGTCTTGGATCGCTTCCCCGAAGGGGCCGCGGTAACGCCTTCCACCCTCTTCGAGCACGGCTTGGTGCGGAAGTCGGCCAAGGTGAAGGTACTGGGTCGGGGCAAGATTACGAAGCCACTTCTCGTCGAGGCGCATGCCTTCAGCGCGTCAGCCACCTCGAAGATTGAGGCGGCTGGTGGATCATGCATAAAGGCCGGATAATTTCCGGGCACAGTTTGACGCGGCCCACCCGGGCTTAAGGGAGCAGCGAAGAATGTTGAGCGTATACCGCTACATGTTCTTGATCCCCGACCTTCGGGGAAAGATCCTCTTTACGCTGGGCGTCTTTGCCATCTACCGGCTGGGGGCCACCGTTCCCGTGCCGGGGATCGAGCTAAGTCGCCTTGATGCGCTATCGGGCCAGCAGCCTGGTGGGGCCTTCGGCCTTCTCAACCTGTTTTCCGGTAATGCCCTGGAGAACCTCTCAGTCTTCAGCCTCGGGATCCTTCCCTACATAACGGCCAGCATCATCATGCAGCTGTTGTCCGTGGTAATACCCCGTTTGCAGAAGCTGCAGGACGAGGGTGAGTCCGGTAGAGCCGTGATAACCAAGTGGACCAGGATTCTTACCGTGGTCCTAGCGCTGCTTCAATCGACGGGTATCACCTATCTTTTCAGCCGGGGAAGCAGCTTCACCGGTGGCATAGTCCTCATTGATGATTACACCCCGACGAGGGTGATCCTGATGGTCGTTACCATGACCGCTGGTACCGCCTTCGTCATGTGGTTGGGCGAGTTGATTACCCAGCGCGGGGTCGGGAACGGGATGTCGCTCCTGATTTTCATCAGCATCGTGGCGGCGTTGCCGAGCCAGTTCAGCCTGATCTGGCAGTACACCGTGCCGGCCGGTCGCGCTCCGATCTTCGTGCTCATTATCGTGCTGTTCGCCTTCATGGTGGTCGGAATCCTGTTCGTGGAGCAGGGCCAGCGACGAATCCCGATCCAGTTCGCCAAGAGAATTCGCGGCCGCCGGGTAATGGGCGGCCAGAGCACCTACATACCCCTGAAGATCAACATGGCTGGGGTAATACCGGTGATTTTCGCTACCTCCATCCTGTTCTTCCCAGTGCTCATATCGACCTCTATTCCCAGTACGGAGGGTTTCTTCTCGTCCGTGAGGGACTTCATCAACGTCCATCTGGCCCCCTCGGGCTACGCCACCGGGGCTACCAGCTGGATCTACATCGGGGTGTTGTTCTTCCTCATCGTGTTCTTCACCTACTTCTACACGGCCATTCAGTTTGATCCCACCCGCCAATCAGAGCTCATTCAGCGCCAGGGAGGGTTCATACCCGGACAGCGTCCCGGACGCCAGACTGCCCGCTACCTGGAGCGAATTCTCAATCGGATCACCCTGCCCGGGTCCATCTTCTTGGGGATGATCGCCATCCTTCCGGCCATAGCCTCGGCTATCTGGGCGATACCGGTCGGGTTCTCCGGCGTTTCGATCCTGATCGTGGTCGGCGTGGCCTTAGAAACCATGAAGCAGATCGAGAGTCAACTGACCATGAGGAACTACGAGGGCTTCCTGACATGAAGTTGCTCTTCCTGGGCCCGCCCGGTGTGGGCAAGGGCACCCAGGCGGGGCGGGTAGCCGAGGCTCTGGGGGTTCCTCACATCTCGGCGGGGGACATGTTCAGGCGACACATGGGATCTCGTACCGATCTCGGGCTCAAGGTCATGGAGATCGTCGCGAGGGGCGATCTAGTCCCCGACGTGATCACCGTGGAGATGATGCTCGAGCGGCTACGGGAACGAGACACTCGCCGGGGCTATGTCTTGGACGGGTTTCCTCGTAACGAGGCGCAGGTGCACGCCCTCGACGGTGCCATCGGAGATTACGGCCTTGACACGGTGATCTTGTTGGAGGCCCCCGAGGAGGTCCTCCGCCGTCGTATGCTGGCCCGCGGCCGGCAAGATGACACCACCGAGACCGTCAAGAATCGTTTGGAGCTCTACGACCTTGAGACCGCCCCATTGATACGGATCTACGGAGATCGGGACTTGGTGGCGCGAGTGGATGGCACAGGAGAGATCGAGGAGATAACGGCCCACATTCTTGAAGCCGTGGACTCGCTGCTCTAGTCAAACCGTCATGTACCCCGGTCCTGCCCTTCCGACCCTTCTTGAGGCTCGACTCACCCGAAGCGAACCACATCGGGTATCCGGCCGATGATCACCATCAAGAACACTCGCCAATTCGCCAAGATGGCCGAAGCGGGTAGGTGCGTGGCTGCCGTTCACCGGGCGATGATCGAGTCAGCCAAGGTGGGGGTCAAGCTCGAGAAACTGGACGCGGTGGCGGCCAAGATCATCGACGGATGGGGATGCCGACCGTCCTTCCTCGGCTACAAGGGGTTCCCGGCCCATACCTGCGTCTCCCCCAACGCCGTGGTGGTCCACGGAATCCCGGACTCTTACCGCCTCGCCGAGGGAGACATTCTTTCCGTAGACGCCGGTGCCATCTACAAGGGTTACCACGCCGACGCCGCCTTTACTTTCCCGATCGGTGTCGTCGACGACGACGTTGCCCAGCTGATCGCCGTTACCCGGCAAGCCCTCTGGGCCGGGATCGATCAGGTACAGGTCGGTAACCGGGTCGGAGACATAGGCCACGCGGTCGAAGAAGCAGCCCGGCCCTTCGAGTACGGGGTGGTCACGGAATACGTGGGGCATGGTATCGGCAGGGCCATGCACGAAGACCCTCAGGTTCCCAACATCGGCCCGCCTGGCAAGGGGGCTCGTCTGAAGACCGGGATGGCTTTATGCGTCGAGCCCATGTTCAACCTGGGCACGGCGGACACCCGGGTGAGGCGAGACGGGTGGACCGTCGTAACCGCCGACGGACGCCACTCGGCCCATTTCGAGCACACCGTTGCCCTGACTCCGGACGGACCTCGGGTGTTGACGGTGGCTGACTTGCTTACCTCACGCCCGGACAGGTAGTATTGTGGGTCGCTTATGCTTGCGCGCTCTCTGGGGTGTGAGACCCGTTGGGAAACGTCACGGTGTCGCATAAGCGGGCCTCACCGTCTTGCCGGACCCGTTTGGGCGCGGCCGACGAGCAATCCATATATTTCGGTCCTGAGGGTGAATAGATGAAGGTTCGGCCTTCCACAAAGCGAATGTGCGACAACTGTCGTTTGATCAAGCGGCGCGGCCGGGTATGGGTGGTGTGCTCCAACCCGCGTCACAAGCAGCGACAGGGCTAAGGAAGTAACGGTATGGCACGAATTGCAGGAGTCGATCTTCCTCGCCAGAAACGGCTTGAGATCGGGTTGACCTATATCTATGGGATCGGCTTGAGGACCGCCGCGGAAATGTGCCATCGGCTGAGGATCAGTCCGGACACCAAGGTCCACGACCTAACTGACGACGAGGTGAGCAGGATTCGCACCTACATCCAGTCGAACCTGCGGGTTGAGGGCGACCTCCGTCGGGTTGTTGCCCAGGATATCAAGCGGAAGATGGAAATCGGCTGCTATCAGGGACTACGCCATCGGAGGGGTTTACCGGTGCGGGGACAGCGGACCCATACCAATGCCCGCACCCGCAAAGGTCGACGGATGGCGGTGGCGGGCAAGAAAAAGGTCAAGAAGTGACCTCTCTACGGTTGATGAGCCCTACGAAGTCCGGAGGTTCCTTTGGCTAGAAGACAACAGAAGCGGGTGCGACGCCGCGAACGGAAGAACATCGCGTTCGGCCAAGCGCACATTCAGGCCAGCTTCAACAACACCATCATCAACATCACCGATGTCAACGGCAACACCATCGTGTGGACATCAGGCGGTTCGGTTGGTTTCAAAGGCTCAAGAAAGTCGACCCCATACGCCGCCCAGGTGGCTGCCGAAGAGGCATCGCGGCGAGCTGGTGAGCACGGGATCCGCAAGTTGGAAGTGATCGTCAGCGGCAACGGCTCAGGTCGAGATACCGCGGTGCGAACCCTGACCAATATGGGAATCGAAGTAGCCGGCGTTAAGGACGTCACTCCCCTTCCTCACAACGGATGTCGCCCTAAGAAACGCCGGAGAGGTTGATAGATGGCACGCTACCTGGGTCCCCGCACGAAGAAGAGCCGTCGCCTCGGCCAACTTCTGGATGACAACAAGGCCAAGTATTTCGATCGGCGTCCCTACCCCCCCGGCGAGCACGGGCGGCGGAGAGGCCGACGGAGCGGTGACACGGATTACTTGCATCAGCTCCGAGAGAAGCAGAAGATGCGGCAGATATACGGGGTTCTGGAGCGTCAGTTCCGTCGGTACTATCAGGAAGCGGCGCGCCTTTCCGGAATCACCGGTGATAACCTTCTACGACTCCTCGAATGTCGGCTCGATAATGTCGTTTATCGGTCGGGCTTGGCTCGTACCCGTCCGCAGGCTCGGCAGCTGGTCAATCACGGCCATTTCCGCGTCAACGGGCGCAAGGTCGATATCCCGTCCTACCAGGTTCGAGCTGAGGATGTGGTAACCGTCAAGCGCAAGTCCCGTGACACGATCGTCATCCGTCACGCGGTGGACACCGCCGGAGATCGTCGGGTTCCGGAATGGCTGGATGTGGATCGGGACGATCGCAGGATCATGGTTACCTCCGTCCCCAATCGAGCCCAGATCGATACGGCTGTTCGTGAGCAGTTAGTAGTCGAGTTGTACTCCCGTTAGAAGATGGCAGCGGTGCAGGTTATGGCCTTCGGAGGGTGGTGCAGTTCCGCCGGATGGCAAGATCGGCATCCGGACCGCTCCCGATAATGGCCCCGCTAGTCGCCTGAACCCGACCTCACGGTGACACCCAGACAGATTCGATACCCAGACAGATTTGCCCACTAGACAAGACCCTCGAGACTTAGGGGAAGAACACCTTGCAAGCCTTGGTTGTGCAACGTCCGCAGATTGAGATGATATCCGCAAGCGAGAGCCGTGCTCGCTTCGTGGTGGAGCCCTTGGAGCCTGGTTTCGGGCACACCCTTGGCAATACCCTGCGCAGGACATTGCTTTCTCGCATTCCGGGTGCGGCGGTTACGTCCGTCTTGATCGATGGGACCTACCACGAGTTCACGACGGTTCCGGGCGTCAAAGAGGACGTGGTGGATATCGTCCTCAACCTCAAGCGGTTGGCGCTCAAGGTTTTGAGCATCGAGCCGGTCAAGATAAGAATCGCCGCGCAAGGACCCGGCAAGATCACCGCGGGGGACTTGGACGTTCCCGCGGGCGTCGAGATCGTGAACCAAGACCTTCACATCGCCACCCTGGCCGATGACGCCAGCCTTGAGGCCGAGTTGATAGTCGAGCAAGGCGTCGGTTATCGCACCGCGGAGACCAATCGCGGCAGCCCGATTGGGACCATCCCGGTCGACGCCATTTTCTCACCGGTGCGGAACGTCTCTTATCGGGTCGAAAACACCCAGGTCGGGCAGATGACCAACTTCGACCGGCTGCTGGTGGATATCGAGACGGACGGTTCGATGAGCCCGAACGCAGCGCTCTCCTCGGCTGGCAAGACCTTGCGTGAGTTACTTACCCTCTTTGCCGACGTAGGCGAGGGTATCGGGTTGGAGCTGGGAGACGTGGCGGAGGCCGCGGCGATATCCCAGGATCTGGATCTTCCCATCGAGGCGCTGGATCTCTCCGAGCGTCCCCGAAACTGCCTGAGACGGGCGGAAATAGATACGGTTGGCGAGCTCACCCGCCAAACCAGAGAAGACCTCCTGGATATGACCAACTTCGGCCAGAAGAGCCTTGAAGAGGTGATCGCCAAGCTCGACGAGCTGGGGTTGGGGATCGCGCCTTCCCGAGACCGAAAGTAGGCGTCCATGCCTAGACCGAGAAAAGGCAAGAGACTCGGGGGCGACCCGGCGCACCAGAAGGCAATCTTGGCCAATCTCGCCCAGTCGTTGATATGGGACGAACAGATCACCACCACAATCGCCAAGGCCAAGGCCCTTAGACCGTATGTCGAGAAGATAATCACCAAGGCGAGGCGCGGGGATCTCCACTCCCGACGCCTGGTACTGAAGGACCTCTCCGATCTGGAGGTGGTAACCAAGCTATTTGACGAGGTGGCACCGCGTTACACGGATCGGCCGGGCGGCTACACCCGTATCGTGAGGACTGGGACCCGCCGGGGCGATAATGCGGAAATGGCGGTGATAGAACTCGTCTGAGGAGTGATGTTGGGCTTTCGTTCTAAGAGAACCCCGGATCCCCTACAGGAGATTCCCAGCCCATCATCACGTCCGGGCGAGGTAACCCATCCGGCCGTACAAGTGGATCAGGCCACCAAGGTCTACAACGAAGGCACGCCTGAGGAACTTGTCGCCCTAGACAACATCACGATGCGGGTTGAACAAGGTGAGGTCGTAGCGCTGTTAGGCCCGAGTGGATGCGGCAAGAGCACTCTCCTCAAGATGGTCGGGGGGCTTTACCCAGCCACCGAAGGGGAGGTGTTCGTAGACGGCAAGGCGGTCTCGGGGCCGAGTGAGTTGACCGGGATGATGTTCCAGAAACCGGTGCTCTTCCCCTGGCTGAAGGTCGTCGACAACGTGTTGCTTCCGGTCCGTACTCAAGGTGGCAGGCGGGCAGATTATCTGGATCGGGCCCATGAACTGATCTCGCTGGCTGGCCTTGACGGATTCGGCGAGAGGTATCCCTGGCAGCTGTCCGGCGGGATGCAACAGCGGGTGGCGATCTGCCGGATGCTCATGGGCGAACCGCGCGTCTTGCTTCTCGACGAGCCGTTCGGGGCGCTGGACGAGATGACCCGCGAGTACATGGACCTTGAGCTGCGGCGGATAATCATCAAGCAGAACCGCAGCGCCATTCTCGTTACTCACAACCCCCTTGAGGCGGCCTTCATCGGGGACCGGGTGATCGTGATGACTCCCCGTCCCGGGAAGATCGCTGGCGAGGTGGTGGTGCCGCTCGGGAAGGACCGGCCGGAGGATCTGTTCGCATCGGATGAACTCAACGTGTACATCAGGGAGGCCAGATCCTTGTTGGAGTTCGGACGCGACCAGGGGACGCGGTCCGCATGAACGAGCGCGCTAAGGCAGTACTCACCTTTGGGGTCTCGCTGATCGTCATCATGGGTCTGTGGGAGTACGTGTCACGGAGCGGCGGGGTCAACCCGCTGGTGGTACCAGCGCCGACCTCCATCCTCTCCGCTCTGTGGTTCGTCCTCACCAACATGTTCGGCCGGCTCGCCTACTGGCAAGACACCTGGATCACCCTGTACGAGATCGTGTTCGGCTTCCTCCTGGGTTCCGGGGCGGCCATAGTGATTGGATCGCTCGTCGCCGAGTTCGTCACCGTGCGGAGGATCGTGGTCCCCTACACGATCGCGCTTAACTCGACCCCGAAGATCGCTATCGCTCCCCTATTCGTGATCTGGTTCGGGTTCGGTGCCATGCCGAAGATCTTGATCGCGGCGGTAATTTGTTTCTTCCCGGTCTTCGTGAACACGGTGGCTGGGTTGGGTTCGACGGAGGAGGAGGAACTCGAGCTCATGGCCTCGATACGCGCCTCGCGGTGGCAGACCTTTCTCCGCCTCAAGCTACCCAGAGCAGCTCCGTTCGTGTTCGCCTCCCTCCGTACCGCTATGGCCTTCGCGGCTATCGGTGCGGTGATCGGTGAGTTCGCCGGCGCGCAGGACGGGCTCGGCTTCCAGATCGAGTTCGCCGCTGCCCGGTTGGAGACGGCGCGGTTGTTCGCCTTCCTATTCATCGTGTCCGCCTTGGCATTCGGGCTCTACTCGCTGATCGCGGTGGCTGAACGCAAGGTGGTGTTCTGGGCGGCTTCTACACGGATGCAGCGCCTCCAGTAGGCCAACCCCCCGAGGTCCAACCTAACGAATCCGCGGCAGAGGATCCAAGCACTGGGTGAAGTTGCGCAGCCTCGCTTCTCGCTGTGCTGACATCGATTCGGATCGGATCAAAGGGAATCCACGGACAGAGCGGGCTGAGGATTCGGGAACGACTCGGGTACCAACCGACCATTCGCGACTGGCCACCGGAAAGCCCCCGATCGGAGCGGGCTCTTGACATCCAAGGCGACCCAACGCTCCAAGTGGCCACTGGCCACTCAGAAAGAGAGGGAGGGCCACCACGGATGGTGGCCCTCCCCTTGGGACGAGTGTCCCTGAGTGGTTACGCGGAGGTGGCCGCGTCCCGTTCGGCTTGTTTGTCGAAATCGTTGACCGTTTCGATGAACTCGTTGGTGTAGGCGGACTCAGGATCGAAATCGGACCCAAGGGAACCCCTCGAAGCCAACAGGTCAATGTACGCCTCCCACGAAGCCGGGCGGTTCCAGCCGAGCATGTTGCCGGAGTCCTGATAGGGGAGCTGCCGACTGATGCTCTCGTCCATGGCCAGCCTGTCGAAGCCTTCAGGATCAGAGATCTGGTCGGGGAAGGCCGACGCGATGGCGGCGATTCCAGCCGACGGACTGGCGTGCGTGTACTCGGCGGCCCGAGCAAGTGGTCTCAAGAGGCAGGTGATGACGTCTGGATCGTCGTCGATCATCGACTGCTGGACGACGATGCTGGCACCGTGGAGAAGGCCGAACTCGCCTAGGTCGAGCGAGTTCAGAGGTACTTCGAAGCCGAGCTCGATCACATTGAAGTAATCGGAGAAGTAGGCCACGATGCGATCGCTGTCAAACGCGGCCGCAGTGGTTGCTCCCGCCCCGGTCTCGATGATCTCGACGTCCGCCTCCGGATCTATTCCGTTGGCTGCCAACAGGCTCTCGAAGAACGGAACCTCACCGGCGGTCGCTTCTGAGACTCCAAGAGTCTCGCCAGCGAACGACTCGATGGTCGTGAACGACGAACCTTGCGGTGTCACCAGAGCATAAATGAGGCGGTTCTGCAGGACGAACACGACCGACAGGTCTTCCCCGAGGTTGACTGCATCAACTATCGGCCCGGGATCGGACAAACCGAACTCCACGTTGTTGGCCACTACCTGTTGGACCACCGACGCGCTGCCGTCGGCGAACTCGACGTTGACCTTCAGGCCTTCGTCCTCGAAATAGCCGAGCGACTCGGCAACGTAGATTGAGTAGAACGGAACCGCGAACGGGAACGGAAGGAGGAAGGTGGTCTCGCGCAGTTCGCCGTCAACGGCGCATCCGCCTGATGCGACTTCCATCGAGCTGTCCTCCTGGCAGGCGGAGGCCAAGAGGGAAAGGGCCAGAAGACCCGCTACCAGACTCGTTATCTTGGACATTCTCCGCATAGACGCATACCTCACAATCAGGGCCCGTTGCCTCAGGCCTTCTTAGGGGAATCTAACAACATGCTCAAGGCGTTGCGGCCGGAGGAATTGCGGTGATCAGGATATGGAGAAGGGCAATGACCGAAACGAGGAGTAAGGGCGAATGGGGAGGGTATATTTTGAGGGAGGAACGCGAGCTTCGTGGACGCACCGTCACAAGTTCCCGGCCTTGCCGAGTGCGCCGATCAGGTTGAGGAGTTGAGGTGGGCAGACAGGCTATCAACAGCCCCGGATACCACGTCCCGATTGAGGGCTTTTCGCAGATCATCGTTCGGGAGGGAATCCACAGAACCTTCTTCGTGAGCGGGCTGACATCGCGAACCGCCGACGGCACCATCGTGGGAATCGGTGACATGGCGGGCCAGGCCCGGCAGGTGATGGAGAACATGGCCACCGTTCTGCGGGCTGCCGGTGCGTCCCTCGACGACGTTGTTCAAATACGTACCTATGTCACCGACATCACCCAATGGGATGCCATCGAGTCGGTCTGGCGCGAGTACTGGGGGGATACCTGGCCCGCGTCCACGCTCGTCCAGATAGAGCGGCTCTTCGACCGGGCGCAGATGATCGAGATGGAGGCGATAGCCCAGGTCGAAGGGTCATGAGCTCCCCGCGGGCACCCGTACGGTGAGGCCAGCGAGCTTCGAGTACTACGCCCCCAACTCGTTAGGGGAAGCGATCACGCTGATCAGGGACCACCGCGAGTCGGCCAAGGTGCTCGCTGGGGGCCAGAGCCTTCTGCCGATGATGGCCTTTCGGTTGGTGAGGCCCACGGTCTTGGTCGATCTGCGGAGGATCGAGACGCTGTCTACCTACCGGCTAGCCGGCGACACGCTCAAGATTGGTTCCATGGTTACCCACCGAACGGTGGAGTTGGATCGCCTGGTCATGTCGCGATGTGCTGTGCTGGAGGAGGCGATCGAGTTGGTCGGTCACGTAGCGATCCGCAACATCGGCACGGTGGGCGGTAGCTTGGCGCACGCTGACCCCGCGGCGGAATGGGCCGCAGTGGTGCTGGCTTTGGAATCCCAGATCACCATCTTCGGGCCAGATGGCTATCGGGTGGTCGAAGCTGACCAGTTCTTCACCGGCTGGATGAGCACCTGCCTAGCTGAGGATGAGGTTCTCGCCGAGATCACCCTTACCCTGCCGGGCGACAGCAGCGGCTCCGCATTCGAGGAGGTCGCCCGGCGGCACGGTGACTTCGCCATCGTCGCGGTAGCCGCCGTGGTGGATGTTATGGACTCGGTTGTGGCCGGTGCCAGGATCGCGCTGGCAGGTGCGGCGAGCACGCCGATCAGGGCGCGGGCCGCGGAGTCACTGCTGCTAGGGACTTCACCAGGGGGATCCGACCTGGTAGAGGTGGGTGCGGCCGCGGCCGCCGAGGCTGATCCCATGCCGGATCTTCATGGGAGCGAAGACTACAAACGCCACCTCGTCGCGGTGCTCACTCGCCGGGCCGTGCGGCGAGCCTACGAGCGAGCCCGAGGCACGACCTGATGCCCGACCTCCACGAGGTCACGTTGACCGTAAACGGCCGGGAGATCACCCAGCGGGTGGAGGCCCGGGTGACCCTGGCCGGGCTTCTCCGCGACCACCTTCGGCTGACTGGCACCAACCTCGGGTGCGAACACGGGGTGTGTGGTGCCTGTACGGTGCTGATGGATGGCAGGAGCGCCCGATCCTGCCTGATGTTGGCGGTACAGGCCGACGGACGCTCGGTCACGACCGTCGAGGGACTCGCTTCGGACGATGGGGATCTACACCCGATCCAGCAGGCCTTCTCCGACCACCATGCCCTGCAGTGTGGGTACTGCACGCCCGGATTCATCCTCACCGTCCTCGAGTACCTGAACGAGCGCCCCGATGCGGATGCGGCCGCGGTCCGTCGCCGCCTCGCCGGGAATCTGTGCCGGTGCACCGGATACCACAACATCGTCGCCGCAGTAGTCGACCTGCTAGACGGTTCGGGTCAAGAATGAACCAGCTCGGCCACGCTCTGCCCCGCCTTGAGGACGATCGATTGGTGCGCGGCACCGCTCGCTTCGTGGCCGACCTTGATCTGACGGATCGGTTGGAGGCGGTGGTGGTGCGGAGCCCCTACGCGCGGGCCCGGATCAACACCATCGATGCCTCCGCCGCCCTAGAGGCTGAAGGTGTGGTGGCTGTGTGGACTGCCCGCGACCTCCAAGGCGTGGAGGCGGCGATGACCAGGCACTTCTACTCACTGACCCCTGCCTTCGTCAACCGACACGACGTTTTCCTCGGTCCGTACCGCGAGCCGGTGCTGGCCGAACGGCGAGTGACCCGGGTAGGCGAACCGGTTGCCCTCCTTGTCGCATCTACCCGTCGCCTTGCTGAGGATGCCGCCGAGCTGGTAGACATCGACTACGACCCGCTCGACCCGATCGTCGACCCCTTCAAGGCGATGGCTCCCGGGGCTGACCTAGTCCAACCGGATGTTCCCGACAACATCCAGGCTTCCTTCCGGATCACGGTAGGAACGCCCGACGCCGAACTTGCTGATGCGGACCGGGTTGTCGGGAGGCGATTCCGTATCGCCCGATCGGTTGGGTGCCCGATCGAGGCGAGGGGGGTTATCGCCTCGCCCGCCTCGGGCAACCAACCGCTGACCGTGTGGTCGTCGACGCAGATTCCCCATATCCTCCGCTCCCATCTGGCTGAGTTCCTCCGCCTAGAGGAACACCAAATCAGGGTGGTGGCACCTGACATGGGAGGGAGTTTCGGGGGCGGCATCTACCCGGAGGAACTCCTCATCGCCTACGCGGCCAGCCAGCTGGGCCGGTCGGTCAAATGGTTGGAGGATCGCCGGGAGAACCTTGGAAACGCCCGCCATTCGCGGGATCAGGTGATTGACGCCCGGCTGGGCTTCGACCGGTCCGGCAAGTTCCGAGCGATGCAGATTCATGTCGTCCAGGACTGTGGTTCGGTGAACCCTTTCGGCCTGACCCTGCCCTTCAACGTCGCCTCTCACGCCCGGGGGCAGTTCGCCATCGACCATTTCCAGGCCGAAGGCTTCTGTGTGCTGACCAACAAGACCCGGAACACGCCGGTCCGCGGCGCGGGCCGGCCTGAAGCCACCTTCGTGCTTGATCGTCTCGTGGACATGGCCGCCACCGATCTGGGAGTAGACCCGGCCCATCTCCGCAGACGCAACCTGATCGCGGCCGAGGAGATGCCGCGTGACATGGGGATGCTGTACCGGGACGGCGCGCCGATGGTGTACGACTCGGGAGACTTTCCCGACCAACTTGATACGGCGCTGGAGGCCTTCGGGTACGGGGAGTCACGCGCCGAGCAGTCCTTGGCCCGCCAGGACGGATGGTGCGTCGGTACCGGGATCTCCTCCCATGTGGAGGCGACCGGGTTGGGCCCGCACGAGACCGCCCGGATGGAGATCGACGGCGAAGGGACCGTCGTCCTGTCGTGTGGGTCCAACCCGCACGGCCAGAGCCATGCCACGACCCTCGCCCAGATTGCTGGCGACGTCCTCGGTCTGCCGTACGACCGGCTAACCACGCGCTTCGGGGATACCGATCTGGTCCCCCGCGGCGGAGGCACCTTCGGGAGTCGCAGCGCCGTGACGGCCGGAGCAGCGGTCCGGGGAGCATCGATCGGCCTCCGCGACAAATTGGTGTCGCTAGCGGCCGACCTTCTCGAATGCCACCCCGCCGATCTGGTCGTGGGCGGAGGCCAGGTGTATCCACGCGGGGTAGCTGGTGCCGGGGTCTCGTTCCGAACTCTGGGGAGGGCCGCTCAGGACCGCTCGCCCGAGGGGGACGGGGTGCTCGCCGCCGACTACGAATTCGTTCCACCCACAGTCACGTTCGGTTCCGGGACCCACATCGCGTCGGTGCAGGTCGACCGGGAGACCGGAGTCGTGAACGTCACCCGCTACCTGGTGGTGGACGACTGCGGCACCATCCTCAACCCCATGGTGGTCGACGGTCAGCAGCACGGGGGAGTGGCCCACGGGATTGGGAACGCGTTGCTGGAGGAAGCCGTATTCGATGAGGAAGGACAGCTTCTGTCGGGCACCTTCCTCGACTACCTACTCCCGACGGCGGTCGAGGTGCCGGATATCACCGTCATCCATCGACCCCACCCCACCCCTCTCAACGCGCTGGGCGTCAAGGGTGCTGGCGAGGGCTCCACCTCCTCTGCCCCTGGTGCCATCGCCAACGCCATCGTGGACGCCCTCCGGCCTCTGCCCATCCAGATCGACGAGATCCCGATCACCCCTCAGCGGCTGATCGAGATCATCGCCGCGGCAGAGGCCGAGCAGCGTGCCAAGGTCTCCAAAAAGTAGACTCTTCTTACCTTCACAACCTGGGAGAAGCGTATGCCCGCCATCGACCTCGCCGTCATCGGAGGATCGGTTTGGACGCCCGGAGGTCTCGTCGATCAGGCCGATATCCTGGTCGTTGGAGAGAAGGTCGTCGAGGTTAGGCCCGGTGCCGGAGCGACGGTCGAGGCTGCCGAGATTATCGATGGCAGCGGTAAAGTGGTGATTCCCGGTCTTATCGATACCCACTCCCACCATCGGGACCCTGGCTTCACCCACAAGGAAGACATCACCAGCGCCACGCGTGGTGCGGCCGTGGGTGGGGTCACCATGACCGTGGGCATGCCTAACGTCAACCCGCCGACTACCACCCCGGACCTTTACCGGGCGCTCATTGAGAGCCAGTCCCAGCGAGCCGTGGTCGACTTCAATCACAATCCGGCCCCCACCAACATAGGTGCGGTCGCCGAGATGGCCGCTATGGGAGCGCTCGGCTTCAAGGTATTCATGGTGGTTGACGCGGCCCGTAGCTACCCGCACATGCCCGGGTTGGGCGTCCATAAGCATGACGACTTGGTGCGGATCATGGAGGCAGTGGCGGCTACCGGCCGTCCCCTCATGGTCCATCCCAACGATCAGGCAGTCCTCGGCCTTATCGAGCACGCCCATTTCGCCGCGGGGAAGATGGACCCCGAGTCGTATTCGAAGGCGGAGTGGATGTACGACGGGACGGTTTGGAACAGCGGGGTGGCGACGCTCATCGAGTTGAACCATGGCGTGAAAGGGCCGCTGCATGTGCTCCACATGATGTCGGATCGGACGGTGGAGTTAATCCGCCGAGCCAAGGCCGACGGGCAAGATATCACGGCCGAGGTGAACGCCTTCGGCCTGTTTCACAGCGACTGGGACGAGATCGCTCACATGGGGCCGCTGGCTATCGGGCGGTGCTTGAAGCCGGAGTGGCGGGAAGCGCTTTGGGAGGGAATCGCCGACCGCACCATAGATGTGCTGGGAACCGATCATGCCCCCCACACCCTCGAGGAGAAGGCGACCGGCTGGGACAACATGTGGGCTACCCCCACCGGCACCCCCCAACTCCAGCATTACCTGATGAAACTCCTCGATTCCTCGCACCTAGGCCTGATCTCCCTCGACGATGTGGTACGGATCGGGGCCTACAACCCGGCTAGGCGCTTCGGCCTGTACCCACGGAAGGGCACCATCGAGGCCGGGTCGGATGCCGACCTAGTGGTGATCGACTACCACGCCGAACACACCGTCACCAGAGAAGAGGTGCTATCCAAGGCAGGCTACTCGGCCTACGAGGGGCAGACCCTCAAGGGTGTCCCTGTGCTGACCACCGTGCGGGGCCGGGTGGTGGCTCGCGACGGAGTGGTGACCGCCGAGCCTGGTTACGGCCGGTTCGTGGGACCGGTGTCTACCTGAACCCTCCCGGATCTAGGCGAAGTTAGGTGCCACCTCTTCTTGGAACCAGGTCCATTGTTCGATGAGGTGATCGACCGAGTGGTACATGAACTTCATCTCGAAGGCCGTACACCCCGAGTCGACGTAGTCCCGGATCTGGTCGGCCACGTCGGCGGGCGACCCGATGAGGGATGATGCCCAGATCGCTTCGAGCGTATCGGTGCGTTCCTCAGCGGACACATGGTGACCGGTGGTTCCCGCATAGCCCTCCTCGAAGGCGAGCATGGTGGGCTCCGCCTCTGCCCTAGCCTTTTCCATCGTGTCGGCTAGGTACACCTGTATCTCGGTTCCGGGAGTGAAGGTCTCGGGATCACGGCCTCTTTCCTCCATGCGCCGATGGATGTCGGCGATGGCGGCCGGGAACTGGGGCGGCGTTATCCAGAACGACAACCACCCATCGGCGTAGTCGGCGATCATCTCGAGGGACTTCTCCGCTGAGCCCCCAATCCAGATGGGCGGATACGGCTTCTGCACCGGCTTCGGGTAGACCTCTGCCTCTTCGAACTGGCAGAACTCGCTCCGCCAGGTGGCCTTGTCCTTGGTCCAGACCTCGCGCATGGCCTCGAAGACCTCGCGGGTGTGCCTGACCTTGGTGCCCCGAGAAATCCTCATGACCTCAAACTCGACGTTGTGGGTGCTCTTCGGCGCACCCTGCCCGATCCCCAACTCGAGCCGTCCGTTGCTCAACACATCGATGTTGGCGATCTGCTTGGCGGTCCCGAGTGGTTCACGATAGGGGAGGCACAGAACAGCCAGGCCGAGGCGGATGTTCTCGGTGATACCGGCAATGTACGCCAGGTTGGTCAGCGATTCCATAAACAAGGGCTGGTAATCGTCGCGGGCCGCTGCCTCCCAGTAGGTCTCCCGGGAGCCGCACGAAATGTGAACCGAATCAAGAAGCTGGTTCCAAACGAAGTAGTCGTGTACCCAAAGCGTGTCGAATCCCAGCCGGTCGGCCTCCACAGACGAACGGGTGAGGGCTTCAACCCCGGATAGCGGACCTGCGCACGTCACGCGCACGCCGAAACGCGGCTGCCTTGATGCCATCTGTTCTCCGATCTTGGTCATGGGGAGGGTGATGCCAAGTCAACCTAGCACCCCAATTTCCCGTGCCGGGTCGCCCAAGTACCCGAGACATGGCCGGGTTCACCGCCCCTCCTCCGCCGGGGAGGGTTCCTATTACTCAGTCGAGGTTGAGGGCTCGGGAGAGGAAACTCGCCATCTGGGCTCTAGTAACCGCTCGGTCGGGGCAGTAGAGCAATGGTTCCGTCTCGCAACCTACGGTTATCTCTGCCGCTGACAGGGCGTCGATAGCGAGCTGGTGGGTGTTGCCGTCGGTGTCGCCGAACCCGGCTGGCGGGGCGGGTTCGAGGTCGAAAGCCCGCGTCAGGAACGACGCCATCTGGGCTCTCGTGACCGCTCGGTCGGGGCAGAATCGAAGCGGCCGGAGGGCGCATCCCTCGGTCACCTCCATATCGGCGAGCCGCTCGACGTACGGTGTCCACCACGCTTCCGGGTCCACGTCGTCGAACGTCGGGCCGCCATCCGGGGGCGGGTCTCGTCCGTCGATGGCCCGTACCAGCCAAACAGCCATGGTCCATCGCTCGATTGTCTCGTCAGGACAGATACGATCGTCGGCGCATTCGGTTCCGTCCAGTATGCCCTTTTGGGCCAGCGCTTCCAACGCTTCTTCGTGAGTCCCGCCCTGGATGTCGGAGAACGCGCTGCGGTCCTTCGTGAGGTCGGGCAGGTCGGCCGGGGGTGGACCGTATGTGTAGTTGGCGGCCGCGTTCAGGAGGGTTCTGCGCAAGCGGTTGCAGGACCCAAGGAGTATGGCCCCGGGGCGGTTGACGATCATTGCGAAGGTGATCGTCTCGCCGTGGGCTGAGACGGCCGTCCCGGCCAGAGAGGTAACGTCGTTCAGCGTGCCCGTCTTACCCCGCACGGTGAGGAGCGGTTCCTGGTTGTTTGCCGAGCGCACCGGGGGACAGCTCCTGAGAGTCCCGGTCTGGCCCGCTACGGCCAAGCCGTCCACCAGAGGCGAACCGGGTCCGGACCCGGCCAACAATCCGGCAACCGCCGAACATGTGAGGCGGTTGGAATAGGAGAGACCCGATCCGTCGGCGATCACCAACCTGTCGGCCTCCGGTCCTAGCTTGTCTCGGAGGATGGCGTGAGCGTCGGCTGTCGCCGAGGCGCGATCCGAGCCCGCGCCCCTGCGGCCGATCTCCTTAAGTAGCATTTCTGCGATGGTGTTGTCGGAGCGGGTCAACATGCGAGCCGCGATCTCGGCTAGCGGCGGCGAACTGACCGATCCAAGCAGCGTCCGCTCGTTGGCATCCGGGGCCACGCCCGCCACCGGCGTCCTAGTGATTACCATCCCCCGCGCCTCGAGGAAGTCGTCGAACGCCGAAGCGGCGTGCTGAGCTGGTGACGCCGCTCTCACATTCTGGGCACGACCCGAGCCAAACACCGATCCCGAGTAGCGCGAGTAGCCGCTGTTGAGGAGCAGTGCCGACAACGGCCCGGCTTGGTTGGTGGTCACGAAGGAGGGTTTCCACACCGGGTCTGACTCTCCGGACAGGACTTCCCCGGAGTAGTGGCGTTGCTTGTCGGGGTACCACGACTCGTCTCCCACCAATCTGCCCTCGATTCTCTTGATGCCGTAGGCGGTGAGAGCGGCCATAACCTGGTTGGCCAGGACCGTAATGTCGGTGTGGGCCACTGGCTCCGCATAGCGACCGACGTAACGGGGCGTGGACAGCACCGGGTCGCCCTGACCGACGAGGTACACGTCACCGGTCAGTACCCCGTCGGTGACCGACTCAAGGTCCTCGGTTCGTATGAACACCTCCGTGGCGAATACCTCGTCCGGGCCCATCACCTCGAGAGCGGCGGCGGCGGTGGCCACCTTCATCAGCGACGCGGGAGTGAGGGGGGTGCCGGATCGCGATTCGAAGATCGGATCGCCGTCAAGCATCACCGAGAGGCACATCGAGTCGGGGGCCTCCCGGAGGGAGAGTACGGTCGAGAACTCCCCCGCCAGACGATCCCTAGCCTCCTGGGAGGCCGCCTGCGACGATCCATCTGGGGACTCGCCGTAGGCCGCCCCAGGTGGTATCGCCAGGGACATAGCAATTAGGAGAGCGACGGCGGTCAGGCTTCCGGTCCTTCGATGCCTGCTTCTCCGGAGGCCTCTGGACCATCCATCGAACATCGTCATACCCTAACGGTCCGCCGTCCTTCGCTCCAGATCAGGACCCGACGGTGGGGAGAGGATCCACTCGTAGGCGGGTTGCGCCTTCACATCGACCAGCGTTCGAGCCGGTAGGCCGCGACGGTCAAGCGTGAGCAGCCGCTTGGTAGCGGACGGAAACATGGTTCCCGCCGCGGCGAGGGCCCGGACCTCCCGATCGGCGGTCGTGTCTGCGGATGCGTCGGCGCACACCTGGATCAATTCGACCGAGCCGTCAAGGCCCGAACTGGCAAACTGACGGTTGGCCACTGGCAACTACCAGAGCATGCTGATAGGTCGCAGGTGGAGCCGGTCGCCTACGATCAGGGACTGGGACCCGGTGTGGAGTAGGACTCCGGCCCGGAAGGTTCCCGGGGCTGCGGAATCCAGCTTGTCCCGGAGCCAGCGGACATGGTGGAGGTGCCCGGCGGTGGGAGAACGGGTGGCCTTTACCTCGACTGCGACCACCGCCCCATCGCGCCGTTCCAGGACCAGGTCGATCTCGCGTTTCTGGTGGTCCCGGTAGTGGAACATATCCACCCGGCTACCCGAGGCGGTCAACTGGCGGGCGATCTCGTTGACCGTGAAGGTTTCCAGCAGCGGACCAGTGGCGCGGGCTGTGGCCGGGGCAAGCATCGCCGCGTCGACGCCGAGCAAGTTGGACGCCAAGCCGCTGTCGGTGACGTACAGTTTGGGTCGCCGGACCGCTCGGGACGTGAAGTTACGCGACCAGGGTGGCAACTCGTGGATCAGGAATACAGTCCTGAGCCATTCCAAGTAGGACACCGCCGTGCTACGGTCGATCCCGAGATCGCTGGCGGCCGTCGTGACGTTGACCTCGGTAGCCGTAGCCGCAGCCACCCATCGAAGAAGCGAAGGAAACGACGCCTTGCGGCGGATGTCAGCAAGTTCGAAGACGTCGCGGCTCGTGACAGTGTTTATGTAGCTGTCGTACCAATCGTCTCGCATGCGGGGATCCAAGTTCATGACCTCCGGGTAGCCACCTCGACACAGCATCTCCAAGTATCGGCGGCGTTCCGTAGGCTCGCCTCGGCCGAACCGGGCTGGCTGGTTGAACCATGCGTCGAACGCGCTTGGCGGACTGCCCAAGAGTTCGGCCTCCGACAGCGGCCACAGACCCAGAATCCCCACCCGACCGGCCAACGACTCGCTGATGGTGGGCACAGTCAGGAAGTTTGTGGATCCGGTCAGCAGAAAACGACCCGGTGTCGGCTCGGCATCCACCAGTTGCTTGATGGCCCGCACCACCCGATCGCCTCCCAACTGGATCTCGTCCACGGTGGTTAGACCTTCGTACTCCGTCAGGAAGGTCATCGGGTCGTTCAGGGCGGCTTCCCGGGTGGCGTCGTCGTCCAGTGTCCGGTAGGTTCCGCGGCGCGATTCGGTGACGAGACGGGCCAGGGTGGTCTTCCCCGACTGTCGGGGGCCATGGACCATAACGACCCGAAAACCATCCAGGGCACGGTCGAGGCGGCGGCGTAAGTGGCGGTCAATCAACACGACTCCAGACTAATCCACAATTTCTCATCGCACTACTCGACAAATTGTATGTCCACTATTCCGCAATTTGCGCGACGTGTACCCACCGGGTTTCGCCGTGGACGAGGCTAACGAGACCGGCGAGGAGATAGTGATCACCAAACGCGGCGCACCCGTCTCGCGGTTGGCCCCGCCCGATCAGGCCGCATCCCGCATGTTCGGCCGCTATCGGTGCCAGGTTCGGATACTCGGCGACATCATGTCTCCCGAGGGACGGGCAGCCGTCGGTGACCCAGATCGGGACCGGCCGCGGCGACAAGTCCGCTCAGGAGGTCAAGGCCAGCAACGTCCCCCAATGCACCCCAGAGCTTCGACCAGCTCCGGACCGCCGAAGCCTCCACCCAAGAGCTGACACCGGGTTGTCGGAACGGTCCATATCAACAGAGTGTGCCGCTACTTATAAAAGTGATCGTCAATAAGAATTAGCATCTTATACACTGAACGAGGTGAACATCATAGCTTTTCTGTTATCATTTGGTAATAGTAGATTGCGTGTTAGCGCTTGGGCCTGTGCGGAGGGGTTAGAAGTCTGCCTCCGTTGGGGGAATGTTGTGGCTATGGCTGTGGTATCGACCACGCAACTTGTTGTCTAGGGCAGGAACGACCTAAGAGGGGGATGGTGAGCAGGCCTAAACGGAAGAGGAGGCTGAGCCGCCACCAGCAGCGGGTTAGGGCGCGGCGGGCCGCCGCGACAGAAGGAACCGTTGGCCAACCGATCCGTACGGGGAGTGCCCGTGCTGCGACGACCCTTCCCCCGGGTCCCTGCTGGCGGAGGCGGTGCCGTCCGGTCAGGAAGCGACGTCATCCGCACTCGGTGAGGTGATCTGGGTTCCCCCCGGCGAACGGACCGTCGTGCAAGACCGGGTAATCGAAGGCGGGATGATCTACCTTGGGTCGGATGCGTGGTCTGCGAACGGATACTGGTCCGAGCCCTCCCTGATAGACCCCCATCTGCCAGTGGACTGGCGGTATCCGGACCGGGGCGGGTGGACCCTGGACTATCCGCTTTCGTACCAAGGCGCCACCCCGAGCGCCCGCGCCGCGTTCTTGGAGTGGCTGGCTGGAGGCCGTGCCGACGAGAGGGTCTCCGTCGGATACGTCCTGATGTTCTTCTTCGGCCTGGAGAGGAGGTTGTTCGTCGACATCGGCTCTGACCTCAGCCACCCTGAGGTGCCGCACATCGTGGCCGAGATCAACCGGCTGGCTGCCGTCTACGGGCATGACGCGACCTTCTCCGCCCACGCGTACTCCCTGGGCCGCTTCCTCGAAGCATTGGCATTCCGGCAGGCGGATGTTCATTCCGGCCCGCAGGTGCTCGATAACGTGGGGAGGAATAGCCACCTCAGCGTTCTCGTCGGTCTCGGCAAGCTGGTCGCCGAAGGCTCGAAGATCCCTCCCGAATGGGCGCTCTGCTACCTCTATCGCCACCCCCGGACCAGGCTTCGCACGGCGGCGGTACGATGCCCGGCGGAATTCAGTGCGCTGTTCATGGAGCGCTATCGGAGGAGGTACCGAGGGGGCATGAAGATACGCCATCCGGCCCGCGACCTCCGTATCGGCTACCAGCCAGCCTCGCGCGGGCTCTGGGGATACCCGATCCCCAGCTCTTATGGAGTCGAGGGAGATGACGGTCTTGGCGGTGATTTCGAGTTCGGCTACAACGGCTGGCTTACGATCGAACTCGCGGGGATCCCCGACATCGGTGCGTCGAACGCTCCGATCGAGAGGATTTGGAAGCTGGCCGGGGAGTGCACGGACGAGTTAGACGCGTATAGCCGCTACATCGGCAAACACCCTGACCGCGTGGAGAGCCCGGCGGCTATTTCCCTCCTGCCCGGCTTCCTCCTTGAGGCGCGCGGAGGTCCGATCCTCGACAATCTGCGCGGCTGGACAGCAGAGAAGTTGTCCGGAGGGCCGACCGCGGTGGTAGCCATGGCCGACCTGCTGGAGAGGTGGTCCCCTGGACATCCCGGCAAGCTGACAACGAGAGAAGCCAGGTCATTGGCAGCGTTGCTCGGCTGGCTGGGGCTGGGCATCGAACCCGACGTGAGGCTCGGGGTGCCCCCTCCGAAACCCGATGGCGCGGCGGTGCTGTTCCGGCTGCCAGACGGAGCCGGGGACACGCCCTCGGATGCCTACCAAGCGGCTCAGTCCCTCCTCCATTTGGCCGCGGTGGTCGCGGGCGCGGGCGGGCGGATCAGCCAGAGCGCGCTGGGTTTCGCTGTCGACCACATCGGGCAGGTGCACCGCCTCGGAGCAACCGAGCAGCGGAGGGCGAGGGCTCATATGGAGTTCCTGGCCACCGGCCGCCTAGGTATGTACGGAGTGAAGGGGAAGGTGGAGGCGATCCCGCCGGAGGGACGAGCCGAGGTCGGCGCGTTTCTCGTTGCCTTGGCCATGTCGGACGGGGCCGCGAGCCCCAAACAGATCACCGCGCTGGAGAAGATGTTCGGACACTTGGGATTGGACGACGCCGAGCTATACCGGCAGCTGCATGGGATGGAACTCAGCGGCGGGGGACCGGTGATGGTTCAGGACCGGTACACCACCGTCCGTTGGAGCATCCCCCACCCGGCGGTGAACCTGGAACCGGGGCACTCGGCGACCCTGGACCAGGAAAAAGTGCAGGCCCGTCTCGCCGAGACAGCCCGGGTGTCGGCCCTTCTGTCGGACATATTCACCGACGAAGCGCCAGCCAAAGCACCCGTTCCGGTGCCCGATACGGAATCGGAGTCGAAGGTCGACGGCCTCGACGGTCCGCATTGGCGTCTGCTTTCCGCTCTGGCCTGCGAAGCCGAATGGGAGCGCCGCGCCGCCGAGGATCTGGCCAGCTCGTTCGATTTGCCGCTTCTTGACGGGGCGCTCGATCTCATCAACGAGATATCTATGGACACCTGTGGCGAACCCGTGGCTGAAGGGTTCGATCCCGTGGTACTCAATCCATACGCCGTGAAGGAGCTATGTTGACACCCCCAACCCACCCAACGGCCCGAATCCGCCCACGGGACCGCGACGCCATCATCCAGTCGCTGCGAGCCGGGGTCGTGCCTCGGGTCGGGCAGCGACACATCCAGGTAGGACGCGCCCATGAGGTGGCCGCCCTCGTCGATGACATCGATCGGGTTTCCGACGGCGGCTCGGCCTTTCGCTTGGTGGTCGGCGAGTACGGTTCGGGCAAGTCGTTCTTCCTGAACCTGGTCCGGTCGATCGCGCTCGAACGGAAGTTGGTGACCGTCTATGCCGACCTGTCGCCGGAGCGCCGCCTCCAATCAACCGGCGGTCAGGCGAGGGGGCTGTACGCGGAGTTGATGCGCAACTTGTCCACCCGGGCCAAGCCGGAAGGAGGTGCCATGCAATCGGTGGTGGAAAGGTTCATCACCACCGCCCTCAGCGCCGCGCGCTCACAAGGCATTGACCCCGAGACCGTGATCCGCGAGAAGCTGGCTGATCTCCAGGAGATGGTGGGTGGATATGACTTCGCCGAGGTCATCGCCGCCTACTGGCGTGCCCACGACACCGGAGACGATCAGACACGCTCCGACTCGGTTCGCTGGCTACGCGGTGAGTTCTCCACCCGAACCGACTCGCGCCTCACGCTCGGCGTACGGACCATCATCGACGACCGCACCTTCTACGACCATCTCAAGATCTTCGCCCGTTTTGTCCGCCTCGCCGGTTTCTCCGGGCTGCTGGTCTGCCTGGATGAGATGGTGAACCTCTACAAGATGTCGCACACTCGGGCCCGAAACTCGAACTACGAACAGGTCCTGCGCATCCTCAACGACTGCCTGCAGGGTTCGGCGGCCGGGCTGGGCTTTGTGTTCGGGGCCACCCCCGAAACGTTGCTCGACACCCGGCGCGGCCTCTACTCCTACGCTGCCCTCCAGTCGCGTCTTGCCGAGAACACCTTCGCTCGCCAAGGCTTGGTCGATTACTCGGGGCCGGTGATCAGTCTGGCCAACCTGTCGCCCGAGGATATGTACGTACTGCTCACCAAGTTGCGACACGTCTTTGCAGGCGGAGACCCTGATGCCTACCTGTTACCCGACGAGGCTCTCGAAGCGTTTATGCGCCACTGCGCCTCGCGCATCGGCGACGCCTACTTCCGGACGCCGCGCGCCACCGTCAAGGAGTTCGTGAACCTGCTGGCGGTGCTCGACCAGAACCCCGGTGTGAGGTGGTCGGACCTGGTTGATCAGGTGGAGATCCAGGCGGAGACGAATCCGGACCTCGCTTCGATCGATGCGGACGGCGGGACCTCTCCATCGCCTTCTACGCCGGAGGCCACCGATGACAACCTCGTCCACTTCCGCCTCTGAGTCCGCCGAGTCATCGGCATTCACGCGCCTGCATCCACGGATACAGCGCTGGGTATACGACCAGGGCTGGACCACGCTGCACGACGCTCAAGAACGCGCCGCGGCCCCCATCCTCGACGGTGACAACGATGTGATCATCGCGGCGGCGACGGCTGCCGGGAAGACAGAGGCCGCCTTCCTGCCGATCCTTTCGAACCTGGCGAACCGTAGCCAGCGGGTCGAGGCTCGGGTGGATCCGACACCGATCGGAGGAGCCGCGGCCGCCAGCGTGCAGGTGCTCTACATCTCACCTTTGAAGGCGCTCATCAACGACCAGTACCAGCGCCTTCGAAATCTTTGCGAGCGGGTGGATATGCCTGTGCATCGCTGGCATGGCGACGTGTCGGCGTCCATCAAAAGGAAGCTAGTGGATGAGCCGTCTGGCGTTCTACTGATCACCCCTGAGTCGCTGGAGGCGACCTTCGTTAACCGGGGCCCGATCGTCCCGCGCCTGTTCTCCGGGCTGCGCTATGTGGTGATCGACGAGCTTCATTCCTTCCTGGCCACCCCACGAGGCGTCCAGCTGCTGTCCCTCATGCGCCGAATAGAGCTGGCCATCCGGCGGCGGCCACCCCGCATCGGCCTGTCCGCAACCTTGGGCGACATCGCCGCGGCCGCCGCCTTCCTGCGTCCCGACAACCCAGAGGGAGTGTCGATGGTGGAATCAGAGTCGGATGGCCGGGGGTTGATGCTGCAGCTGCGCGGCTACCTGGCCTCCCCGCCAGAGCGCCGGGCTGGTCCGGATGCGGCACCCGGCGAGGAGGTGATGCGGGACGCCGTGGCCCGGATTGAGATCGCCGACCATCTATTCGCGCGCCTTCGCGGTCAAGACAACCTGGTGTTTACGAATTCGCGCAACGACGTGGAGAGCTATGCAGACCTGTTGGCTCGCCGCAGCGCTAGGGCTTGGGTTCCCAACGAGTTCCGACCCCATCACGGCAACCTGTCCAAGGACCTCAGGGAGGCGACCGAGGAGCAACTCAAGGACCCCGACCGGCCAGCCACGGCCGTCTCCACCTCAACCCTCGAGCTGGGTATCGACATCGGTACGGTGGCGAGCGTCGCTCAGCTGGGTCCGCCGCCGTCGGTGTCATCCCTTTGGCAGCGCTTGGGGCGCTCGGGACGCCGCGACGACCCGGCCGTGCTGCGCCTCTACATCACTGAACCGGCCCTCCACGCCCGGTCCCTACCCACCGACATGCTGCGTTGCGCCTTGGTGCAGGCAACCGCCATGGTCCGCCTCATGCTTGATCGGTGGCTTGAGTCCCCCGACGATCCGGGCTTCAATTACTCGACGCTGGTCCAGCAGGTCATGTCGCTGATCGCCGAGCGGGGAGGTGCCACCGCTGCGGAGCTGTACGGGGCGTTGTGCGGACCGGGTCCGTTCCGGCTCGTGGACCAGGAGCGCTTCGCGCGGTTGCTCCGGGCGATGGCGGGCCATGATCTGTTGACTCAGAACTCTGAGGGGCTGTTATTGCTCGGGCGAGCCGGGGAACGTCAGGTGAACAACTACCGGTTTTACGCCGCTTTCCATACCGCCGACGAGTGGAGGATCGTGACTGGCGGCAAGACACTAGGCACCATCCCGATTCACCAGCCACTTCGCTCGGGTGCCTTGCTGATCTTCGCCGGGAAGCGCTGGAAGGTGGTCGATGCGGATCGGAGAGGGCGGATTGTCCAGGTCGAGATGTCCGAAGGGGGTGTCCCTCACTTCATGGGGGGCGGCGGCCCGACCGTGTCGGATCGGGTCCGGGCCGAAATGTCCGCCACCTACCGGTCTGCCCAAATGCCTTCATGGCTCGACCGCCACGCGCTGGACCTTCTCTCCGAGGGTAGGGCGGCCTTTCACCATCTCGGGCTGGACGAGACGACGGTCGTTCCCGGCGAGTCAGCAGTCCGGCTATTTCCCTGGACCGGAGACCGGATCATGTCCACCGCGGCGATGGCACTATCGAACAAGGGGCTGGCCGCCAATGTGGAAGGTCCCGCCATCCGCATCGACCGGACCGATGCCGGAGAGGTGGCTGCCACGATCGGGGAGCTGCTCGCTGGACCGATTCCGGCGCCGGCGGAGCTGGCGGCGGCGATCAAGAACCCGGAGATCGACAAGTGGGATTGGGTGCTGGACGAGCCGCTGGCCTGCGAGTCGGCAGGTGCTCGGCTCCTCGACGTCGAGGGTGCCTGGAAGATGTTCTGGAGGGTCGCCTCGGATCTGCGCCGAGCGTGACCGAGACCCCGAGGCGATCAGACAGGGAGACGCGCTCGACGCGCCGCGGATAGCTGGCCTACCCGGGGCAATGTCAAATTGTCCAATTACAATTCGTATAATTCGAGTTACATTGAACAACGGTGCCTGTATCGTAATCCCAGAGGAGAGGCCAGGAGTGATCGCGAAACCGGCAAGTCTCTACGACCGGGACATTGAGTGGGATGATCTAACTGGTCTCGTCACAGGTCGCGGTGCGCGCTTGCGGTTGGGGATCCTGTACGGGAGGCGGCGATTCGGCAAGACCTTCCTGCTGAGGCGGCTTGTCGAATCGGTGGGCGGTGTGTACCACATCGCATTGCAGGAGGAGCGTCGGTCTGCTCTCGACCGGTTCGCTGCCACTGTGAGCCGCCAACATGCAGGTATGCCACCCGTGCGTTTCCACGACTGGTCGCAGGCATTGAGGCACGCCGTAGCCATGCTCGGCGAAGGAGACGCCGGACCGCGAGTGCTGGTGCTGGACGAGTATCCCTACCTGCGCCACGCCAGTCCCGAACTGGACTCAACCATACAGGCGCTCATGGACGAGGCGGCGTCCGGGGACCTCGCTTCGGGGTGGAAGTCACCCGTGACGGTGATCGTGTGCGGCTCGGCCATGTCGGTCATGACTGGCATCCTCAGCGGCACGTCGCCTATGAGGGGTCGGGCCGCTCTGGATCTGCCCCTAGGTTCGTTCGACTACCGACAGGCTCGCCGGTTCTGGGGGATCAACCACCTAGCGACGGCATTCGCGGTGGACTCCATAGTGGGCGGGGCGGCTGGCTACAAGGATCTGACGGCTTCCTTTCAGCTGCCGTCGCACCCCGATGACCTGGCCAGTTGGCTGGCCGCCACCGTGCTCAACCCGTCCCATGCCCTTTTCCGGGAGGACGAGTACCTCCTGCGTGAGGACCCCCGCATCACTGCGGAGGCACCTTACTATTCCCTGCTCGGGGCCATCGCGGCTGGAAGGACATCCCAGGGCCGCATCGCCGCCGCCGTCGGTCGGGCACCGGGCGACATTGCGCACCACCTCAAGGTGATGACCACTGCTGGCTTCCTAGTCCGCGACCACGACCTGCTCACCGCTCGACGACCCTCCTACCGGATCGCCGATCCGATCCTGCGATTCCATCACCTCATCACCCGCCGCCACATGGCCATGCTCGAGGACCGCCGGGCCGAAGAGGTCTGGTCGCGCTCGGAGGCCACCTACCGGTCGAACGTGGTCGGACCACATTTCGAGAGGATCTGCCGCCGGTGGGTGAACCGCCACGCGTCCCCTGAAACCCTCGGAGGAGACACCGGACCGGCCCGCCGGATGCAGATCAACCACCGCGACCGCCGCCGCTCCTTCGAGTTGGGCATCGCCGCCCCTGCGCTCGAGCCCGGCACCGCCGGAAGCCGGAAGCGTCGCGTGATGCTACAAGCGATCGGCGAGGCTAAGGCGACCCGGCTGGGCCTCACCGACCTGGCCCGCCTTGACCGCATAGCCGACCTCATCGCCGGGCACCAGCGCGTGTCCGCAGGGGACGGCACGAGGCGCCTACTGCTCTCGCTGACCGGATTCACCCCCGACCTCGCCGAAGTGGCCCGCCGACGTGCAGACGTGGAACTGGTCGACCTCGATCGTCTCTACGAAGGCACCTGATCCCCCGAGGTATCTCGAGTTGGCGGACCTGCATGGCGTGGAGCCAGTCGCGAGGCGAGAACTGCTGAAGTGACGCAACTGCGCGATGACGGCTGGTACATGTCGAAGGTCATGGGCGGGGTGCCTGCTGGATCCTCGGAGAGTGCCCCTAATAGAACCCGAATAGATTGGGCAAAGGAAGAAACCCCAGGTCCGGCGGCCTGGTAGTGGGCTGGAATAGATCCGGAATAGAACCCGATCCTGTTTTGTGGGCTCGCTAGGTACGCGGGAATGCCGCCCCGGCTCGACCGTCAACCCTTGTCATCGGGGGGACCTTCCTTCTCTTAGAGTTGGCGAGAAGTTCAGGTCCTCGGCATGGCGCGCTTCATAAACTGGTCGAAGAGTGGGACGGTGAAGGCGGTGTCGCCATGAGCAGGGCTGTAGATCATGCCCTTCGCGATCAGCGCGGAACGGCGAGGAGCTACCGACGTGACCTTCACGCCGAGCTTGTCGGCTATATCGCCGGAGCGGTGGGGCCCGAAGGCGAACGAGGAGAGGTCGACGTTGATTGAGTGCTTGCGGAAGGACACCTCTAGGCCCTCAAACGGGCGGCGGACATAACGAGGGAACCGGGTGCCGCAACCAGGACCCGCTCGATGTCACCCCGGATGGCCAACTCGCGGATGTAGAGGCCGGACATGATCGTCTTGTCCGCGCCCGGGTCGTCGGCGAGGACAAACCGGAGGGGCTGTATGGGCATCATCTGGCGGTAGACGGCCTCGATCTGGTGGGGAGCCACCACTACCGCCCGCCACCCCGCTTCCTCCCCTTGTACTCCTCATGCCGCGGCAGATACTTCGTATGTCTCCGCACCACCTCGGCTGAGAGATCATCGAAGTGCCGTTCCACGATTGCGGCCGCGACGCGAGGGTACGCCTTCGACATATCGCTCACGACCCACCCGATCCCCGTCTGGATGAAACGCTCCCGCTCCCCCACCAGCCCCGCAATCGTCTCTCCGATCAGCGGATGGTACCCCTCATCCCCCACCACCGCCCGAAACGGCACGATTGCCGCGCGCCGCTGCCACAGATTCCCGGCCACCCGCCACCCGGCAACCCTCTCGGCCACCCCGCTCCCGCCGCGCCGAAGTAGCGGCCCCAACACCCGCACGCTGAACCAGTCGCTCGTCGACCAGTCAAAGAAGGCACCCCCCGCGAAAAGTCCCTCCGCCACCTCCAGCAGCCTCTCCGGTGCCATCCGTCGCACCAGGTACTTCTGCATGTACAGAATCCCGGCAAACTTGTCCTCGGCCAGACTCTCCTCGATCAGTGACCGGGCAAGGCCCAGCTGGTCCTCGTCCGGAAGCCGCTCCAGCCCATGTTCATCCCGCCACTCCCCAACGACCCGCGCCACCACCGGCGTCTTCACCCCGCGGTAGTGGATCACATGCTTCAAGTAGTTCTCGAACCACTCCTTCGTGCGGCGGTCGGCGACCGCATCCAGTCGCCGCTGAAGGTCCGCAATTGGCCCCGCGGCTTCCTCCGGCCCGAGCCTCATCTCATCACGCCGCGCCGGAACCATTCCTTCCACGAGGGCGCCGGCCTCAATGTCCTCCAGCTTCAGCACGGTCGGTGGTCAATGGCCCGTGGCCCATGTTCTGTCATCGGTATTCCCTGTTCTATCACTCCTGCGATCCCCTATGCAGTTGCGTTCCGTGCAGGGTAACTACCGGGTGTGACATGCCGGAATCAGCCTCACGCTGGAGGCCAGCAAGACACTGAGGTCGCTACATGCCGTGGCGAGATGCGTAGGTCTGGTGCCGGAGAAGGAGGCAGGCGCTGCGATGCCGCTTGAATTCCTGTCGCACCCCAGATATACGATATACCCTGATCCGTAATGGATAAGGCATATGTAAACCCCGCAATCCTGCGATGGGCAGCGACAAGGGCCGGCCTTGAGGTCCCAGATCTCTGTAAGGCGTTCAGGAAGTCGCCCGAAGCGATCGACGCATGGTTCGAGGGCGCGTCGTCACCCACATTCAAGCAAGCCCAGGTCCTTGCCAAGCGCCTGCGAGTGCCGTTCGGGTACCTCTTCCTCTCGAGTCCACCCGAAGACGATCTTCCGATTCGCGACTTCCGGCGCGTACATGGCACTGGTTCTAGGGAGCCGTCAGTAGACCTTCGCGATGCGGTCTCGGATGTCCTGCTCAAACAGGACTGGTATTGGGACTTCAGGACTGCCCAGCGCGAGCCTCCACTAGCGTGCGTCGGTCGCTTCTCGGTGCGGTCCTCCACCTCGGAGGTCGCGGAGGACATCCGATCGACGCTTGACTTCGAGAACGAGGTCCGCGTTCAGGATCGCAGCCGGTTCTTAAACACGTTCGTCAGCCAGGTCGAAGCACAGGACATCCTGGTTATGAGGAACGGTGTGGTCCGGCAAGCCACGAACCGGGCTCTCGATGTCGAGGAATTCCGGGGATTCTCGATCGCCGACCCGATGGCGCCGGTCATCTTCGTAAACAACGCCGACAGCAACGCTGCCCAGGTGTTCACGTTGGCACACGAGCTGGCTCACATTTGGATAGGTGAGGGCGGAGTGTCCGATGCTGACGTGACCACCACGCGGCAAGACGCCGATGACATAGAGGCCTTCTGCAACGAGGTAGCCGCCGAAGTGCTGCTCCCGTGGTCGGAGATCAAGGAGATTTGGTCGAACCGATCCATGTCGACAACGGACTGGGTTCGGCGTATGGCGAGACGGTTCCACGTCTCATCGGTCATGGTTGCTCGCCAACTCTGGACGCACCGCGCCATCGATAGGGAGGAGTTCTTCGAGATCTACGAAGGCGAACGGGAGAACTGGATACCGAGGCAGGGGACAACGTCAAGTGGCAACCACTACTGGATGGTGCCAATCCGCAACAGCCGGACCCTGACGAAGGCGGTCCTAGAGAGTGTTGCCGCTGCGGAGACCTCGATCCGCGACGCCTCTCGCCTACTTGGAGTCAAACCTGCGAACTTGCCCAAGTTGCGAGCCTCCTTGAGCGCGTAGTGCTGCGACTCCTCGACGCAAACGTGTTCATTGCGGCCAAGAACACCTACTACGGGTTGGACCTCGTCCCAGCCTTCTGGTCGGCTGGAGACACAGGCTCGTCTCGGCAGGCTGGCATCGACGGATCTCGTTTACAACGAACTGAAGGACGGCGGAGACGATCTTGCTGACTGGGTGAGGGAGCGCGAGGACCTGATCTTCCATATCAAGTCGGATCCACCCCCGGTAGCGGTGCATGTGAATTCAATCGCCACATGGGCACGGAGGGAGAGCTACGAAACCCACGTTATCGCCGACTTCTTGGACTGCGCCGACCCCTTCCTCATCGGTGCCGCTGCCTACTTGGGATGCGTGGTGGTGACACAGGAGCTTCCTTCTAACTCTAGAAGGAAGCTAAAGATCCCAAACGTTTGTAGAGTCCTGGATGTCCCGTGCGAGAACACGTTCGAGATGATGCGCCAGCTGGGCGCTCGGTTTACTTGACCTGACGATTGTTGAAAGGTCAGACCACGTTCCTTGCCAGGCCCGGCCGACGAAGCCCGCCCTTCAGCCGCACGCCGACGAGGCGGACCATCCCAAGGAATCCCTGTCGTACCCGAGATATGCCCTGGTTCGTAATGGATACGGCACAGGTAAACTCCCAACGGGGCTGGAAACCCCTGTACAGGTTGTACGGGCAAGTCCCGAGGAGGTCAGGGTTACCTGCGCCGATCCCGTCCGGGCCTGGCGCGCTCTGGGAGTCGACCTGGCTACCGACCTCCTGCAAGCCGCGAGACGTCAGGCCGGGTCCCGGCCCGGAGTGCCCGCATGTGCGGTATCACCCTGATGAACAGGTGGGAAAGGGGTTCGGTGTGAGGCGAGCGGCGATGCTGGTCTTGTTGGTAGTTCTGGGTCTGGTCGCGGGTTCATGCGGAGGCTCGGATGACGTCGTAACGGTCTACTCGGGACGAACCTCCAACCTGATCGGCCCGCTCCTCCAGGACTTTGCCGACAGCACCGGAATCGACGTCGAGGTTCGCTACGGGCAGTCGGCGGACCTAGCCCTCCTCATCGACCAGGAAGGCGACCGTAGCCCGGCGGATATCTTCATCTCGCAGAGTCCTGGCGCGGTGGGGTTTCTGGCTGGCAAGGGCAAGCTTCGACCCATCGGCGATGAGGTACTCGGGTTGGTTCCGGGAGAGTTCCGCAATGCCCGCGGGATGTGGATCGGCATATCGGGTCGGGTGCGGGTAATCGTCTACAACCAAGAACTGGTGGACCCTTCCGATTTACCAGCCTCCGTCTTTGAACTCACCGAGGAGCGTTTCCGAGACCGGGTCGCGGTAGCGCCCGCGAACGGTTCCTTCCAGGACTTCGTCACCGCCATGAGGGAGACCCACGGCGACGATGCAACCCTCGCTTGGCTTGAAGGGCTGGTGGCCAACGATGCCCGTACCTACGCCAACAACACCTCGATCGTCCAAGCCGTGGGTCGGGGCGACGTACCGATGGGGCTCGTAAACCACTACTACAACTTCAGGGCCAAGGCCGAGGATCCTGATGTTGCCTCCGAGAACTACTTTTTCCCCGACCGCGATATCGGCTCCCTGATGATCGTCACGGCGATCGGGGTACTTTCGACCAGCGACGTCCCCGAGATGGCCGATCAACTCGTCGAGTTCATGCTCGGCGAAGATGCGCAACGTTTCTACAGCGAGCAAACATTCGAATACCCCTTGGCGGCCGGCGTTACACCCTCCTCCGTACTGCCCCCTCTCTCGGGTATAGGGGTAGCCACCTACGATTTCGATTTGCTCGGAGGTGGGCTGGAGCGGACTAAGGAACTGATCGACGAGAGCGGTCTCGAGTCCTCCTGACCCGACGGCTTCCGCGATAACTCGACGCCGCTATTCCGGTCGTGATTCGATCCGCCATTAGCACCCTTGGGCCGGATTTGCTGATCTCAGCGATCAGGCCGAAGCCGGGGACGGGTTCGGCTCACACCTTGACATCAAGAGGCGTCAGTGCAAACATTCACACCAGCAACGCGCTTATCAAGAGCGGTGGAGGGACAGGCCCTGCGAAACCGCGGCAACCGATCCGTTCGGTGCCAATGCCTGATCGATGAGGCAGCCCTCGGCGAACTCCGCTGTCGGCGCTCACTTGGAGCGCGTGCCGACGAAGGAGAGCCCATCATGACCCTGTTTGGATTTCACTGCGCCGCCCCGGTGGTTGGTGCTGCCCGTATTGCTGTCTGTCCGGTGTGTCCGTGCTCTCGGGCGAGGAGCGCGAGACGGCCCGGCTTGTCTCGCTGATCGCCACCGCCCGAGAGCGAAGAACGGCGTCAGGAATCAGCCCGATCGGGAACCGCTACGCGGATCCCCCGGACAAATCGAAATGGAAGGACCATTGATGACCACTAAGACCGAACAGCAACTTAACGACGTGAATCTCGAAGCAGTCGGTGCCCTCGTCGCCGCTGTGGCGGACGACCCGGAGCAGGGCCAGACCGAATGGCAGGCCACCGTGAACTGGACTGGTGCTTTCCGTTCAGAGGTCTCGATCCGCGACTTTGATCCCATCCCGTCCGATGAGCCAGCCGGGCTCGGCGGCTCCGACACCGCCCCCAACCCGGTGGAGCAAGTGCTTGGAGCGCTGGGCAACTGCCTGGCGGTGGGGTATGCCGCCAACGCCAGCGCCGCCGGAGTCGAGATCGAGGATCTCAAGATTGAACTCAGCGGCGATCTGGACTTGCAGAGCTTCCTGGGCCTGAAGCCCGGACATGCTGGCTATGGAGGCCTTTCGGTGAAGGTCCACCTGGACTCCGATGCCACGGAAGAGCAACTTGCTGCCCTCCACGAGAAGGTTGTCAACAGCTCGCCTGTCGGTCACACGCTCAGCAACCCGGTACCGCTGAATATCGAACTCGCCTGATTGACGGTTATCGCGGCGAACCTGCTCCGGCTCCCGGATCTCTGGCCCGGTTGGGGGTTGGAGAACTATCGGATCCGGAGCGGGTCCCCGCCGCTTATCGACCCTAGGCGGCAGGACTCGGACACCAATTAACCTCGAAACGCGGGGGCGAAGTCTAGGGATGGTTCTCCGGAGTTCAATGGTGTGCTGATCCCCTAGGTCGGGACTCTGGTCTAGGACTGGTCACGGTTGGCGGGCCTTGCCACCTCAGAGCGGAGGGCTCTTGGACCGTCAGGGGGCCGGGGAGACGATTCAGGCTCTGAGCGCGGTGCGCAGCGGGGGAACGGCTAGGGCCAGAATCAGGATGAGAATCATCGGTAGGGCGGCGATCAGGCTCAGCCAACTGAATCCGACGGCACCCATCAGCACGCCCGAGCCGACGCTTCCCACCATGACCATCGTCCACACAGCCGAGTCGGCCCAACCCTCGACCAGCTGGCGGACATCGGGGGGAGCGGAGGCGAAGAGCATCGAGCTGGCGGCTAAGAACGAGCAACTCCAACCCAGTCCGAGCACGAACAAGCCCGTGGACAAGGCGAAGAGCCCGTCGGAGGGTGCGGTGCTGGCTAGGAGAAGCGAGATCACGGTGAGGCTCATGCCAATCCCCAGCAGGGGAAGCCGTCCCAGGCGGTCAGCCAGCTTGCCCACGAGGGGGGCGAAGGCGAACATCCCCACCGCGTGGACCGAGAGCACTAGGCCCACTGCGTCAAGGCCGTAGCCGCCGTCCTCTATGCGAAGGGGCGTCGCGGTCATCACTAGGACCATGGCACCCTGGGCCGATAGCAGGGCGAGGACGGAGATCTGGACTGCCGGGAGGCGCAGGGCGGTACCCACGGTTCCGCTTCGCTCGGGATAGGTTCCCGAGGTCACTGCCACCTGGGAAGGATCGGGGCGCAGCCCGACCCAAAAGACGATCCAGGCCAGGGAAAAGGCCACGGTGGCCAGCAGGAAGGCTCCGCCGTATTGGGTGCCCAACCAGGCCTCCGTCAGCCGTCCGACCCAGTCCACCAGATTGGCGCCGACGATGGCCCCTATCGTCGCCGACCACACCACAACGCCCATCGCCTTCCCTCGCTCGGACTCTTCGGCCAATTCCGCGGCGGCGTAGCGGGCCAAGTGAATAGCACCAACACCTCCCCCCATCAGGATCGCTCCTCCGACAAGCAACCAGTACCAACCGGCTGTCACCCCTAGGAGTTCTAACGCCGCTCCACAGGCGGAGATTGGTGGGCCCGCGACCATGATGAACCGTCGCCCGTAGCGGGTGCTGAGCCGTCCGAACGCGTTGGTTCCCAGCGCTTGTCCTAGGGCACCGGCTGCCAGCGGGATGCCCGCCATCATGGTGGATCCGCTCAAAGACCGGGCCGCCACGGTTGCCACAGTGAGGGTGGCAACGAAGGCGAGCCACGCCAGAACCGACCCCGAGAACAGCACGTAGACCAGCCGACAACGCACGGCGGCGAGCTCGGAGGGGGTCGCCCGGCCCGGCACTGATCGTGTCATCCTTACTTCAGGAGTCTCTGTCCGGCCCGCGCTCGGCGAACACAGCGTTTGTGCAGGTTACCGACCGGTTCGCTAGCTCCGCCCCACCGCTGTGAGTACAGACTCGATGGGTGTGTACCGGAGTGCGGTAGGCCGAGCGGGATTAAGGGGATCAGGAACCGTAGGTGTTGTGGTGGACGAGGTCGTCAAGTGGTTTGCGGCCCCCCATCCTGGCCGGACGAGACTCCGCAGAGGGGTATCCCAAGGCGACGGCGTAGCGGCATTGTCTGTCCTCCGGGATAGCCAATACCTTGGCGGCTCGCTCGGCGTAGTGCAAGGTCACCGGGCAGGACACCAGACCGACCGCGCCGGCGGCCAACATGATGTTCTGCGACATTCTCCCGATGTCGAACTGGTAGGCACCTCCCTCAGCTACCAGGGCCAAGGCCAGAGGTGCCGCCGAGAGCGGGCCACCGAAGGGAGCGCAGGAAGCTAGTCGATCAAGCTGGTGGGGATCGTCAACCACGATGATGGACCAGTTCTGGCGGTTCTTGGCACTACCGGTCCATCGGGCCGCTTCAAGGATCTGATCTAGATCGTCGGGGCGAACTGACTGGTCGGAGTACTTGCGGATAGCGCGCAGACCCAAGATGTGTCGGTATGTGTTGGTGTCCATAGGCACAAGAATACCGGGCGGAGGGCCGGAGTATGCTCAACCGGAGTCCTAGACTCCGCGGGTGAACAAAGCCCGACGAGAGTCACCCTCCGGTGAATCGCCCTCCGGTGCCGTCTCCCCTAGTCCTAGCCCGGAGCGGCGGCTGCTCTTCTGGGTCTTGGCCTTCTTGGTTGTGCTGGTCGCCGTGTCCGTGGTTGTTGCCCTGTTCGACACCGACGCAGCAGTGGACTCGGACTCGCCGGAAGGGGTGGTGAGGGACTATCTCAGTGCGGTTATCGACGGAGAAAGGTCCCGGGCCCGCACCTTTCTCCATTCGGAACTGGACGGATGCGACGACCGCTTCCCTTTCTACGTAGGGGATTACGCCTACCGGATCGCGTTGGTAGACACCCGTATCAACGGTGACCAGGCTTGGGTCACCGTGTCGGTAACCGAGATGACCGCAGGCCTTTTCGGGGACTACGGGTCGCGTAACCACGAGTTCGGTCTGGTCGCAACCCCGGACGGTTGGCGAATCGCCGACCAGGATTGGCCCTGGTATGAATGCTCCTTCGACAGGGCCGAGATGGTCGACCGGCGACCGGACCAGTAGATCATGGAGGCCTTCTTGCTCCTGCTCGGATTCGGCATCCAGATCGTGTTTCTCGGATCGATCGTGGTAGCGGTGATTTTCTTCGTGTCGAAGCGGTCGAGCGGCGACCTAGGCAGCACGTTGCGGAGGTTCTTCCAGCAAGGACTTCTCTTGGCGCTGGTGATCCTCGTCGCTACCGGGCTATCCGGTCTTGGCGCTATCGCCGACCCGGATGTTGATGCCGGACCGGGATATGTGGCCTTCATGCTGGCTTGCCTGGTGGTGGGAGGTCCGACCCTCCTGCTGGTGGTCATGCGCGCCCGGAAGCGAGCGGGGACCGGCACCGGTGAAGGGTTCCCTTCGGGGGTGTATCTCTTCGCCGCGGAAATGATAAGCCTCATCACCGCCGCCATTGGTGCGTCCATATGGCTGGGAAGCCTGTTGGAGGGACGATTCGACATCGCTCCGGCTGCGGTGGCGTCGGTGTGGGGGGCGGTATGGGTGATCCACCGCCAGATGGTATCGGGACAAGAACCAGCAAGTCGCCCCGAGCGTAACGTCCTAGCCGGATCGCTGGTGGGCCTATCGGCGACCGCTGGCTTTGCGGTCGCGCTCCTGACCCTTCTATTTGAGCGGGCGTACTCCACGGCGGTGGGCGAGATAACCCTGATCGATCCAGCCGATGCCTGGCAAGATCCCGCCGCGTCCGTCGTGGTGTTCGGAGCGGTGTGGGCTCACTACTGGATAGGAAGCGGGCGCAACCTCGAACCCGGTCTCCTGTGGCGGGCATATGTGCTCCTAGCGGGCGTGGTGGGCGGGCTCTTCACCGCCTTGGTAGGAGTTTGGACCTTCGCCTACCTGTCCCTTGACTGGTTGGTGGTGCGGCACACCCCCGCCGGATCACACTTCAGCGAAGGGCCCCCGGCCCTGGCCTTGGTGTTGGTGGGGGTGGTGGTCTGGGCCTATCACCAGCAGGTTCTCAAGGAGGGCGCGGAAGGCGAGCGGAGCGAAGTGGATCGGATTCACGACTATACGGTGGCAGGCGTGGGTCTGGTGGCCGCGGTAGGAGGGACCGTGGCCGTTATTGCGGCAGCTATCCAGGTCCTCATCCCGGCACCTGTACTCCTCTCGTCCGAACGCTCCGAGTTGATGGCCGCCGTCTCGGTCCTCCTCGTCGGTGCGCCCTTATGGTGGAGACGCTGGGCTCGGATCCAGGCTTGGCGAGCCGCCGAACCAGCTGGCGAAGTTGGCTCCCCGACCCGACGCATCTACTTGATCGCCGTCTTCGGGATCGGAGGAGGCTTAGCCCTTATCAGTCTGCTGATCTTGGTCTACAGACTCCTAGAAGAGATTCTGGAGGGTGCTTTGAGCGCGGATACCTTCGGCGAAGTCCGTCTGCCTTTGGCTCTGGTCTTGACGGTGGGTTTGGTTGCCTTCCATCACCGGACGGTACGCCGAGCCGACCTGCCGTCCGACCGATCCCCGGCCCCGACGGTGTCTCCGATCCGTGAGGTGACCCTTGTGGCCCGCTCGGCTGCTCAAACTGTTGCCGAACTCGGAGACCGACAGCCCGACATCGTGGTACGTGGTCTACAACCCTCTGATCGGTCGGCGTCCCGGACCACCGCCGAGGAGGTCTTGGCAGCTGTCCGATCCCATCCCGACACGGACCTGCTGCTGATCGCCCGCGTCGACGGTCTCGAGGTCATCCCCACCGACAACCAGAGTCCCGCCCGTTCGTGAGGGTGCTGCCGGTCGCCCCGACGGGAGGCACCGCCGGGTGTACCCTGGCCCCATGTGCCGAAGCATAAGGACCCTGCACAACTTCGATCCCCCGGCCACCGACGAGGAGGTACACGCAGCCGCCCTGCAGTTCGTGCGTAAAGTCTCGGGTTCAAGGCGTCCGTCGCGGGCGAACCAAAAGGTGTTCGACGATTCGGTTTCGGCAATCACCCGCGAGACCCGACGCATGTTGGATGGCTTGGTGACCAAGGCACCGCCTCGGAATCGGGAAGTTGAGGCGGCCAAGGCTAGGGCTCGCGCTGCGACCCGATATCGGGGTTAAGTCTGGCCGAACCCTCCCTTGGACAAGAAGGCGTTGTTCATGGTTTGGGAGTCGAAGTAGTCCGAGGGCATGTCGCCAGCCACCGCGAAGTGATACAACGCGGTTTGGTAGACGCCGCTCAGCGCGGAGATCAACGCCCCCGCGATAACCAACAGGATCACGCCTGACACTACGACCGTTGCCCCCAGTGCCCCACCTGCCAACGCCCCGAGGGCGAGAACCGCGATGCCGGGGATAAGCATTAGGAAACCGACCAGTCCCAACCCGATGTGCCCGGTCAGGTTCTCCCCCCAGGTGCTCTTGAGCAATGACCCTGACTTCCGTAGGGCCTTGCCAGCACCGGCACCTTCGACGACCATCACCGGCAAGACGAGAAAAGTGAGGACCGACCAGGCTAAGCCCAACATGGAGAGGACCAAGCGGCCGATGAACCCCACCCGTTCTTCGATGGCGCGGATGATTAACGAGACGGTGCCGGACAGCAGCGCCCACGGAATGATTCGAATGGCGTGACGGCGTGCCCCTCGAATGGCGCTTCCGATGGTGGGATCTCCCCCGGTCAGCCTCTCGTTCGCCGCGCTGACCAGGGCAGCATTGAAGAAGATCGTGATGTATGACAGCAAGAAGTACATGATGAACAGGGAGATCAGGCTGGTAGCGGAGAAGGTGGTATCGCTCTGGCTAACGAAGACCGGAACTAGGAAGGAAACCACCACGACGATCGAAGCGAGACCGGAGATTACCGGTAGAAGAATCAGTTCCTTGTCAGCCTTGAGGACGCGCCAGGAAGAACGAGCGAGGGCGAGGGAGTTTCTGAATCGTGACATGAGCACTCATGGTACACAGACACGAGATGGAGGCACCCGGATTGCGGGTCAGGAACGGTAGAGGACTCGGCCAGCCGTGGTGTCGGTCAGAGTTCCGGATTCGATCGCCGGGCGACCGTTGACGAAAACGTAATGCATCCCCTCTGCCGGAGCGCGCCCGTCCTTGAACGTTGCCCTATCCCGAATCTTCTTGGGGTCGAACACGGCGATATCCGCCGCCGCTCCGGGTTGGATGACTCCCCGGTCGGCGAGGCTGTAACGGCGGGCTGGCATCGAGGTCATCCGGCGGATGGCGTCGGGCATAGTGAGCAATTCCTGGCCGCGGACGAGGCGAGCCAGCACCCGCGCATGAGTGCCGAATCCCCGAGGATGGGGATGTTGCCCGCGGAATAGTCCATCCGAACCGATCATTGAGAGGGGGTGGGTCATGGCCCGGTTCAGTTTTTCTGGATCGTCCCAGCGGTAGACCATCAGCACCCGGAGGCGACACTCAGCTAGCAGGGTGCAAACGGCTTCTGCCAACGTAGGCGCAACGGTTCCGATGGCATCGGCCAGAGGCCGCCCGGAAAGTTCCTCGAACGGCCCGGGCGGAAGGGCCGAGAAGAAGGCATTACGCGGCGACTGCACGTATGCGTGGAAGAACTGTTCGATGTAGGGAGCGACTGCGGTTCGCACGGCGGGGAAGGTCAGCTTCCGGATCAGGTGCTCCGGCGGCCCATCGTCGAACCACCCGGGCAGGCAGAAGGCCAGGTGACTGCTTGCAGCCATGTATGGGTAGGCGTCGAAGGTCACGTCCACACCCTCCTCGCGGGCTGAGGTGAGGCACCGATACAGTTCCTCGGATCCGAAGAGGTGGGAGATGTGGACCGCCACGCCGGTCTCTCTCCCAACGCGCAGCGCCTCTTCGACCCCCTCGGCGACGTCTCCCCGGATACCGCGCACATGGGTTGAGTAGACCCCACCGTATTCGGCGACCACCCGAGCCACTCCGGCGAGTTCCTCGAAGTCGGCGTGACCGGACGGGAAGTAGTCCAGCCCCACCTGGATGCCCGACGCACCCAACTCCATGCCCTGGCGGGTCAGCGATTCCATCCGACGCCTTTCGGACGGGGTAGCCGGGCGCGGGTCCCAGCCCACGGCCTCGGCGCGGAGCGCCAGGAAACCTACCTGAGGAACCACGTTGATCGGGACCCTTCGGTCGAACAAGTCGAGGTACTCGGCGGGACTGTTCAGATTCCAAGATGAGTCCACCTCTCCGTTGAAGACCTCGAGATAGGCGGCTACCTCGGCGCGGCGTTGCGGGGAGGTAGGTACGTAGGCGAAGCCGTCGGGCGAGAGCAGGTCGGTGGTGATGCCCTGTCGGAGACGGGCTTCGGCGACCTCGCCCCGCAGGAGAGCCACCTCGGAGTGCGAGTGAGGGTCGATGAAGCCCGGACAGACGATCAGCCCGCTCACGTCGACCGTATGGCGAGAGGGGTAACCGCGCAGCGAACCGACGGCAGCGATACGATCCCCGATGATGCCCACATCGGCATCGACCGGAGATCCGCCCGTCCCGTCCACCACCGTCCCGGACATCAGTACCCGGTCGAATGTCTCCTCGCTGTTGGGTACCCAGAGTCCTGTCACCGGCGGTTTCGCCTCAGCGAGCCTCGATGAAGGGGAGAGTGGGCGATTCGGCGCAGACCGTCTCGATCAGGTCGGGATCGGTTGGGACATCGAGGGTGAGCACCTCGTTACCGGAGGCGGTTATCCGCACATCGTCCTCGATTCGGATGCCGATGCCTCGGAAGGCGGGCGGAACCGTATGGGACACCCGGGCAGCCTTCTCCCGGGCGGTGGCTTCCAGCTTCTTGGCCTTGGCTGCTCCCATGGTCAGGCGACGCTCCGCCCACTCATCCTGGTCGTACTCCAGCATGGCCAGGGATACCTCCTCGCGGTCGTCGACATAGACACCCGGCTCCACGGTGAAGACCATGCCGGGTTCCAAGGGTCGGGGCTGGCCGTCAAGTCGGTAGGTGCCAGCGTCGTGAACGTCGAGGCCCATCCAATGGCCGGTACCGTGCATGAAGAACTCCCGGTGGTGGTGCATCTGGATCCGTTCCTCGACCGGACCAGGCAGAAGGCCCAGATCGACCAGACCTTCCGTGATAACCGCGGTAGCGGCATCATGTTGGGCGGCGAGGCTACTACCCGGCCGGGCCAACGCAAGCGCTGCCTGCTGCGCCGACCACACCACCTCGTAGAGGGCCCTCTGGGGGGCAGAGAAACGCCCATCCGCCGGGAAAGTCCGGGTGATGTCGGCGGAGAAATGGCCGAACTCGGCACCGGCATCAATCAGCACCAAGTCGCCAGCGGTCACGCACCGACCGTTGTTTATGTAGTGCAGGATGCAGGCATTCTGCCCGGAGGCGACGATGGAGGGATAGGCGTCGCGGCGGGCACCCCGCATGCGGAATACGTATTCGAGTGCGGCCTGAATCTGGAACTCGTAGTGGCCGGGCTGGGTGAAACGCATCGCCTCGTTGTGGCCTTCGGCGCTGATCTGGCAAGCGGTGCGGATGAGCCGGATCTCTTCTGGGGACTTGATGAGTCGCATCTCTGCCATCAGGGCATCCAGATCTCGCACATCGGTCGGAACAGGGCGGCCATATCGTTGGGACAGGCCAGCCAACCCACGGAGGAGGCCCGTGATCCGGCGATGGAAGGCGGGGTGTGAGAAGGGTAGGAACACGGTGCTTCGCCCCACCAGCCTCCGTCGGGTTATCTCCTCCATCCGGCTGATGGGGTAGGCGCGGTCAGCCAGGTGGTCCCGCTGCGCGCCTTCTGTTCCGGCGCGAAGTCCGGTCCATACCTCGGTCTCCCGATCCCGGGGACGAACGAACAGGACGTATTGCTCATCGTGCCCGCCGGGGTCGAGCAGCATCACCGAGTCCGGTTCATCGAAGCCGGTCAGGTAGTGAAAATCGGATTTCTGCCGGAAGGGGTAGTCAACGTCGTAGTTCCGGTTCACCTCCCGACCTGCTGGGAGGAGGGCGATGGCATCGCCCAGCCGGGAGGCGAGATGTTCCCGCCGTTTCGCAAAGATCAAAGGGTCGCCCATAGCCCGAAGCCTAGAAGGGTGGTGCTGTGATGGGGTATCCGATGCGCCTAGGGGCGGACGGTGGCTATTCCGCCGATTCCCATACCCTTTTGAATAGATTGATCCAGTTGTTCCCCATGATGCCCGCGACGGCATCGGACGGGTAGCCACGCCTCACTAGCTCTTGTCTGATGTTGGGAATCTGGGTGGGGGAAGCGAGGTCCAGTAGGCGCGGGTCGGAGTCGGGTGGGTAGTCCTCGGTGCTCCAGCCCCCCGACCCGATCATCTTGGCCATAAAGTCGGGGCTCGATTCGCAGAAGTCCAGGCCTAGGCCCACCCGCTCGGATCCGATCAGGTCTACCAAGTAGTCGATGTGGTCAATCAGGTGAGAGACCGTTCCGTCCTTGCCGCCGGGCTTCACCAACGGGGGAAACGTGACGACACCTACCATTCCGTCCGCCTCGGCCACTGCCCTTATCTGCTCATCGTCAATATTGCGTCGGTGACGGGTCACTTCACTCGGGTTGGAATGGGAAAAGACCGGCGGCGCTTCGGTAGCCCTGATCGCGTCGAGGGTAGTGCGCCGTCCGGTGTGAGAAAGGTCCACAACGATGCCTAGGCGGTTCATCTCTCGGATCGCCTGGTGTCCGAAGGAGGTGAGCGGGGCGTCCTCCGCGCTGAGACATCCGTCGCCGAGGAGGTTGGGGAAGTTGTAACACAGCTGGACCATCCGGAGACCGAGCCGGTGGAAGCGTTCATAGTTGGACAGGTCTTCCCCCATCGGAGAGGCGTTCTGGAAATGCACGATGATGCCCAGCCTTCCCGGGTCGGGTAGCTGTTCGAAGTGGTCGGGTTCGGTTACGGATAGCAGCCGATCATCGTCGGCTGTCCAAGTCCTCCATTGCTGCAGTAGGCGCAGGGTCTCATCCGGTGTCTCCCAGTTGGCCACGGTGGGAACGGCGATGTCCACCCCGCCCTCGATATAGAGGTCCCAGGCTTCGGGATCGGTCATCAGAGGACAAACTCCGTCCACAACCGTCATCTTGATCACCACTCCCCGCCGATTTCGTTGCCGCTCGCATTGTAGGAACCCAAAGCTTGAGGCGCTTGGTGGATTACTTCGCTGTCCGCGGCGTGAGCCCTATCGGCAGCCGGCCAGGATGGTCTTCCAGAGCCGTTCTACGTGGTGCCACCGGGTGCTTATCTGGCCTATCGAGACGCGTAGGTATGACATCGCTCCGATCCTCGAAGGGGTCAGATACGAATGGCCGGATGCGTTGATCGTGGCTCCCAGACGTTCGGTGGCCTCGTTACCGTCGGCGTGGCGGAAACACACCAGGGAGAACGGTACGGGTGCCACCATCTCCAGCTTCGGGTGTTCCTCGACCAGATCAGCCAAACGGCGAGCCCAGCGTACGTTCGCTCGGATCCGCGCCCGAAGGTCGGCTGCGCCGAAGTAGCGCAGCACAAACCACAGCTTCAGAGACCGGAAGGGTCGCCCCAATGCCACGTGCCAATCCCGGTAGTCGATTACCTGACCGGAGGCGGATGCTTCGTTGCGGAGATACTCCGGGAGGATCGACAGGGTTTCGATCAGAGGTTTACGATCGGCCACGAAAAAGAGCGAGCCCTCGAAGGTCATCGGGAGCCACTTGTAAGGGTTGACGGTGTAGCTGTCAACCAATTCCAAGCCATCCTGATGGTGCCGGAACTCCTCGCATATCATGGCGTTTCCGGCGAAAGCGGCGTCGACGTGATGCCACATACCAACCTCTCGCGCCAGATCACCGATTCGGCGCACCGGATCGACGGCCGTGGTGCCGGTCGAACCCACCGCCGAACAAACGAAGGTCGGGACCAGACCGGTGGCAAGGTCGGCCATCACCTTCTCTCGAAGCGCTTCGGCCCTCATGGCGTATCGATTATCGACATCGATGAGGCGTAGGTGTCGAAAGCCAGCTACCTTCGCCCCCTTCTCCACCGAGGAATGGGCCTGCGACGAGCTATAGGCGACCAGGTTGGCCGGGTCGGCCCCGCGGCGGCGGGCTTGCTCCCGCGCCACGACCAATGCCACATGGGCCGCGTCCGACGCGGTTTGTTGGATGACGCCTCCTCCCTGGTCGGTCGTCTTCCATGCGCCAGGAAGGCCGAGGAGGTCCACCATCCAGTCCATCACCACGTTCTCAAGCTCGGTACAGATCGGGCTGGTGGCCCAGATCATTCCCTGCTGTCCGAGACCCGCGGCGGCCATCTCCCCCAGAATGCCGGGGCCGGACGTGACCGAAGGGAAGAAGGCAAACCACCCCGGTGATAGCCAGTTGGTGAGACCGGGGACCACAACCCGGTCCATATCGGCGGCGATCGCATTGAAGGACTCGGGCGCTTCCGGAGGAGTTGAGGGAAGCATGCGGCGGAGTGTCCCCGGCGAGATGTCCGGTTGGACGGACACCGACCCCACACCGTCCAGATAATCGGCCAGCCAGTCGACCATCGCATAACCCTGACGGCGGAACTCTTCGGCGGTCATCTCGCGGAACTCGGTCACGTCGCCTCCCGACCTTCGGCGGAGAAGGGACATCGGTTACTCGAACCGCGGTGCGCCAACGCGAGGCCGAACGACGCACTTCGCCCGGTTAACATTATTCCCATTCAGGTTCCCTCCAGCTACCAGTGGATCGGTGTTTGATGAGCAACCAACCCAGGACATTATTCCAAAAGGTATGGGACGCCCACGTGGCGCACGAGACACCAGGCGAGCCGACCCTCCTGTACATAGATTTGCATCTGGTGCATGAAGTGACCAGCCCGCAAGCATTCGATGCCCTACGTATGGCAGGCCGTTCGGTGCGCCGCCCCGACCTCACGCTGGCCACCATCGACCACGGCGTCCCCACTTCCAATCGGCAGCTCGGCATCCGAGACCCGCTCTCGCGTCGACAGATCGAGGCTCTGGTTCGCAACTGTCACGACTACGGGATAACGCTGTTCGGGCTGGACGACCCCCGTCAGGGAATCGTGCACATCATCGGCCCTGAGCAGGGCCTAACCCAGCCGGGAATGACCATCGTCTGCGGAGATTCGCACACCGCCACACATGGGGCCTTCGGTGCCCTCGCCTTCGGGATCGGCACATCGGAGGTCGAGCACGTCCTCGCCACCCAGACCCTTCCTCAGGTAGGACCCAAAGCCATGGCAGTGACAGTGGAAGGTACCTTGCCGACGGGGGTTACCGCCAAGGACATCATCTTGGCGATCATCGCCAAGATCGGGGTGGCAGGAGGCGTCGGACACGTAATCGAGTATCGGGGATCCACCATTCGCTCGCTGTCCATGGCGGCTCGGATGACCATCGCCAACATGTCGATCGAGGGGGGTGCCCGAGCCGGGATGATCGCCCCCGACGACACCACGTACGAGTATCTCGAAGGGCGTCCCTATGCGCCGAAGGCCTGGGAGGCAGCCCTCGACCATTGGCGGTCTTTCCCTGGTGATCCTGACGCGGTCTTCGACCGTGAAGTGGAGATAGACGCCGCCGCGCTCATGCCGCATGTGTCGTGGGGCACCAACCCAGCGCATACTGTCCCGGTTGACGCTCAGGTCCCCGATCCGGAGGACTTTGCGGATCCACTTGATAGGGAGGGTTGTAGTCGGGCGCTGCAATACATGGATCTGACACCCGGAACCGCCATCACCGACATCCGCCTCGACCGGGTGTTCCTCGGCTCCTGCACCAACGCTCGGATCGAGGACCTCCGGGCAGCAGCTCGGGTAGTTGAGGGCCGTTCGGTTGCTTCGTCAATCACTGCCATGGTGGTACCGGGGTCGGGACTGGTCAAGCTACAAGCCGAAGAGGAAGGCTTAGACAGGGTATTCAAAGCGGCCGGGTTCGAATGGCGGGATGCCGGGTGCTCCATGTGCCTGGGGATGAACGACGATATCCTCGCCCCCGGCGAGCGGTGTGCCTCAACTTCGAACCGTAACTTTGAGGGGAGGCAGGGTCGAGGCGGGCGTACCCATCTGGTCAGTCCCGAGATGGCGGCTGCCGCGGCCGTTACCGGACACTTTGTCGATGTCAGGGATTGGAGTTGACCATGAAGCAGATCAGCGTGATCACCGGAACCATGGTGCCTCTGCCGCGCAGCAACTGCGACACGGATCAGATCATGCCCAAGCAGTTTCTCAAGCGGGTCGAACGAAGCGGTTACGGACAGTTCCTCTTCTACGATTGGGCGAGGACGTCCTCGGGCAAAACGGACCCCGACTTTGTGCTGAACCGCGCCGAATATCAGGGCGCGAAGGTCTTGGTCAGCGGCCCCAACTTTGGTTCCGGTTCTTCTCGGGAACACGCACCCTGGGGCATCCAGGACTGGGGCTTCGAGGCGGTCATAGCGCCCTCGTTCGCCGACATCTTCTACAACAACTGCACCAAGATCGGCTTGCTGCCGGTAGCCCTCCCCGAGTCGGAAGTAACCCGCCTGATCGAGTGCGCCGAACGACATCCTGACACGTCTATAACGATCGATCTTGAGGCGCAGGAGGTGCGACAGTCGGATCGGTTAGCGACGTTCGACATCGATCCCTTCACCAAGTATCGGCTCCTGGAAGGGCTGGACGACATCGGCCTCACCCTCCGGCACGCTGAGGCAATCGACGTGTTCGAGCGCTCACGTCCAGGGGTACTCCCGGTGGTGATCCCGACTGGTTAGCCTTCCCGCTGGCTGGCGACGGTCGGTTCCGGCGGAGAGCGCTTGATGGGTTAGGCTCGAAGCGTGTTCTCCGTCATCTCCTACCCGCCGATCCCGATTTTCGAGGTCGGTCCGCTCAGCCTTTCTTTGCACGGGGTCTTCGCCGGTTTGGGTTTCCTGGCTGGCGCCTACTACGGGACACGTCTCTACCGGGAGAGGGGTTTCGACGCACTTCGCTTCCAGTCGGTGCTGACGTGGGCTCTGGTGGGCGCACTACTCGGTGCTCGGTGGCTGACCCTCCCGGCCTACTGGGTGGAGAACGGTCTTGACCTAGGGGAGTTGATCAACCTCAGTGGCAACTATTCCATCCTCGGCGGATTCGCCGGTGGGATAGGGGTCGGTATCTGGCGCGCCCACCGGCTGGGACTGCGGTTGCTTCCCGCAGTCGATGTGGCCGCATTCGGGTTGGCGATCGGGACGGTGGTAGGGCGGATCGGTGACTTGGCGATAGTAGAACACCTCGGGGGGGCAACCGACTTCTTCCTCGGTTACGGGATCAGACCAGGCTACGACGTTGCTCCTCAGCATGATCGCCTCGAGTGTACGGTTGCCAGCGTCGGCGAATTCTGCGGCATTTACCACCATGCTGCCCTCTACGATCTGTTAGCCGCGGCCGCATGCTTCGGGTTTCTCTACTGGCTGGTGTACCGGTCGGGGACACGAATTCGGTACGGTCAGGCCTTCGCGGTATGGATGACTTGGTATGGCGTCCAGCGTTTCCTCATCGACTTCACCCGCCTCGCCCTAGACGTCAATCCGGATCGAACCCTCGGTGCCCTGACCTGGAGCCAGTGGAGCGCGCTGGCGGCAGCGGTGGGGGGTCTAGCCCTATTGGCCTTCTTTGGGAGGCGCAGTCCTGAGGTCTCGGCGCCCAACGACCATAAGTACGGAGCGACCGGTTGAGGTTGTCGGTGTGTGGGTCATGGGTTATCCTGGCCGGGTGAGTTGGGTCTTGTCCGATACCGATTACGTCTTTACCAGGCCCGGGGTCCGGGCCTGGTGTGATGCCTAGATCGAAGCGATTGAACCAGCAGACACAAGGCCCGGAGCCGCCGCTCCGGGCAATTTGTTGTTCGGGGTGATCCAGAAAAGAGGAGCATCATGAAACGTAACGCGCTGCGAAACGGGTCCTCAGAAGACATCGTCGTAGACGTGGGTGGGACCCGCTTCGGTCGTGATCCCTTTCCGACCATTGCCGGGCCGCGGGCGGTCGAGTCTGAGGAGCAGATCGTTGCTATCGCTCAGGCGGTGGCCGATGCAGGTGCCGCGGTATTGCGAGGCGGGGTCTTCGAGTCGACTTCCTCGCCCTACGCGTTCTCCGGACTGGGAGCTCCCGGACTTGAGCTCCTGAGCGGTGCTGGGGCCGAAGTTGGTCTGCCTACGCTGACCAAGGCGTGGGAGCCGAACGAGGTCGAGGTTGTGGCCTCCCATGTGGACATGATCCATGTAGACCCCCGATCGATGCAAAACTTCGAGCTCCTTCGCATAATCGGGCAGACCGGGAAGCCGGTGTTGCTGGAGCGGGGAGGCTCGGCCACGGTGGACGAGTGGCTCTGGGCTGCCGAATATATTCTGGCGGAGGGAAACCAACAGTTAGTCCTATGCGAGGGGGGGATCCGCACCTTCGAGCATTCCACTCGGGCCACCCTCGACCTGAGTTCTATCCCGGTACTCAAGGAGACCAGCCCACTGCCGGTGATAGTTGCCCCTTCGGCGGCTGCCGGATCCCGGACCCGGATCCAACCTCTAGCGCTTGCTGCCCAAGGTGTGGGTGCCGACGGATTGATGGTGGAGGTGCATACGGATCCGATGGGTGCTCGCACCGAGACCTCGCACCAGATAACCCCGGCCATGTTCACCGACCTGATGGACGCATTGGGCGTGCATCAGGTGCGTACCCACATCGACATGATCGATAGGGACCTAGTGCGAATCCTGGCCCGTCGCCATCGCATGGTGATGCGGGTAGGGCAAATCAAGACCGACCGCGGCATGCCGGTTCACATACCGGAGCGAGAGGAAGAACTCCTCGCGGTGGTAAGCGAGGAAGCCGAACGCCATGGGCTCAACCCTGACGAGATCCGACAGGTCTTCAGGATCATCCTCGAACAATCAAGGCAAGCGCAGCGTCGAGAGCGGGTCAGATCGCGCCATGACGATCCCAGTTAAGGGTCTCGTACTTAGAGCGGCGATCCCGAAACCTTGATTGGGCTTCTAGCAGGCACTTTGCCCGGTCAAGGACTAATCTGGTCCAGGACTACCACTAACGGTTAAAGGATTAGCCGTACGTAGTCCCGTATTCGCGGCGTAAGGAGGGACCAGTGGCTCATCGCGAAGTAGGGGGACCATCCCTGGAAGAGACCTTGGAAGCCAAGGTCGACCGGCGTGATTTCTTAAAGAAAGCCGGGATGACCGTAGCCGCTGGCGGGCTGCTTACGACTATCGGTGCCTGCGGTTCCGATGACGAAGCCGCCACCACCGAGGCTGCGACTGGTGCCGGGAGTCAGGACACCACGGCCGAGGCGGTTGAGGTAGTCATGACCCAGGGCGGCCCGGAGATCGAATGGGAGATGGGCACTAGCTGGCCACTCGCGCTTGACACAATCTACGGTGGAGCGGTCGATTTTGCCGAGCGGGTAAGTCGGCTCACCGGTGGACGATTCAGGATCACCCCGCGGGCCGGTGGTGAACTCGTTCCCGCTCTGGAAGTGCTTCAGAACGTGCAGCAGGACGCTATCCCAGCTGGCCACTCTGCCTCCTACTACTACATAGGTCTCAGTCCGGCCACCGCGTTCAACACCGCCTTGCCGTTCGGCCTCACTTACCGGCAGCAGAATGCCTGGATGTACGAAGGGGGAGGCCTGGAGCTCATGCGGGAGTTCTACGCAGACCGCTTCGGCGTGATCATGTTCCCTTGCGGTAACACCGGTGTCCAAATGGGTGGCTGGTTCAACAAGGAGATCAACTCCGTCGCCGACCTTCAGGGTCTACGCATGCGGATCCCCGGTCTCGGAGGCCAGGTGATGGAGCGGCTCGGCGTCACCGTTCAGGTGTTGCCGGGAGGCGAGATATTCCAGGCGTTGCAGACCGGTGCCATTGACGCGACCGAGTGGGTCGGGCCGTACGACGACACCACGATGGGGTTCCAGCAGGCGGCTCGGATCTACTACTACCCCGGATGGTGGGAGCCAGGCCCCGAGCTGGACTGCTTCATTCCGTTGTCAAAATGGAACGAGCTCCCCGAGGAGTATCAGGCGATTGTGGAAGCGGCGTCCTACGCGGCGAACGCCACCATGATGGCCCGATACGACGCCAAGAATCCGGTAGCGCTTGCGGACATCATTGCGTCCGATATTGAGTTGCGTCCTTTCCCTGATGACGTCATGGAGGCAGCCGAGGAGGCCTCTTTCGAGCTATACGAGGAGACCGCGGCGGGCGACGATGACTTCAACACCATCTTTCGGGAATGGAGCGCCTTCCGTGACGCGATCACTCACTGGCACGGTACTGCCGAGACGGCCATGCTGAGCTGGACCGGACGGCAGTAACAGCGCGCCAACCCGACCATACGAGACCCGACAACCCAAACCGCGAGGGGCTGCCTGCACCGAAATCAGAGGTGTTGGCCCGCCCCTCGTGGCGCGTTACGGATCGGGGCCGACGGTGGCGCGTAGGTCAATCAGCCTGCCACTCTCAGCTAATCGGGGAGGGGGTAGACTCGGAGAGAGTGAGCGACGCGCGCGAGGGGACAGATGGATCACTGGAGCCCTAGGGACCTGATATGGGGACCGGCACCGCCGGATAACTTTACCGGTGAGGTCAGTTTCGGGCCGGTCCGCGCCGATGAACTCCTCAACGTCCTGGTGGTGAGTTTCGCTCCCTCGGCCCGCACGGATTGGCATTTCCACCCCGGCGGTCAGGTGCTTCACGCCACCCATGGAGTCGGCCTTGTGCAGGACGATCAGGGCAGCACGGTGATCCTTGAATCAGGCGACCTGGTGCATACCCCGCCCCGGCGGGTTCACTGGCACGGTGCCATGCCGCACAGTCCCATGGTGCACCTCTCGCACACGACCGGAGCGGAGACGGTATGGGTAGGCCGCAAGGTCTCCGAAGAGGAATATCAAGAGGCAATCACGCGAATTGGGCAGTACAGCTAGCCACTGACCCTATCGGCTGGTGGGGAAGCCTAGGTCTACTCCTCGGTGAACCGGATCTGGCCAGCGGGTGATGACCACCTTGGGGCGGGTATAGAAACGAACCCCTTCCGGTCCGTAGATGGAATGGTCCCCAAAAATTGACTGCTTCCACCCTCCGAAGGAATAGAAGGCGAGCGGTACCGGGATGGGGAGGTTGATACCCACCATGCCTACCTGAATCTCGGAGACGAACTTCCGGGCGGCACCCCCGTCGTTGGTGAATACTGCGGTTCCGTTCCCGAACGGGCTTGAGTTGACTAGGTCAATGGCTTCCTGATAGGTGTCCACTCGGACTACGGACAGCACCGGACCGAAGATCTCATCCTGGTAGACGGACATTTCGGGAGTTACGTTGTCCAACAGGGTTGGCCCGACGAAGAACCCGTTCTCATGGCCGTCCACCGACAATCCGCGGCCGTCCGCCACCAGCGTCGCCCCGGCGTCCTCGCCAGCGTTGATGTAATCGACCACCCGGTCGCGGTGCTCGGCGGTGACCAAAGGACCCATCTCGGCATCCTTGCTGGTTCCCGGCCCGACCACGAGGTCGGTAAGGCGGCTACGAATGCTGGCGATCAGAGGATCGGCGGCTGCGCCCACCGCTACCACCACCGAGATGGCCATACATCGCTCGCCAGCCGATCCGTAACCGGCGGATACCGCCGCGTCGGCCGCCAGATCCAGATCGGCATCGGGTAGGACCACCATGTGGTTCTTAGCCCCACCCAGTGCCTGAACCCGTTTGTCATGACGGCTGGCGGTCTGGTACACGTGGCGGGCGATCGGGGTGGATCCGACGAACGAGACAGCTGCTACATCCGGATGGGCCAGCAGCGCATTAACGGCCTCTTTGTCGCCGTGGACCACGTTGAACACCCCATCGGGCAAACCGGCCTCGGCCAGCAGTCGCGCGTTGATCAGAGAGGCTGACGGGTCCTTTTCCGAAGGCTTAAGGACAAAGGCGTTGCCGCAGGCGATGGCGATCGGGAACATCCACATCGGGACCATGGCCGGGAAGTTGAAGGGGGTGATCCCAACCGCAACCCCCAGAGGTTGTCGCAGCGAGTAGGTGTCAACCCCACGGCTTACCTGCTCGGAAAAGGCTCCTTTAAGGTGATGGGCGATGTTGGTGGCGAACTCCACGACCTCGAGACCTCGCTGGACCTCTCCAAGGGCATCGTCGATGGTCTTGCCGTGCTCGGCAGTTATTGCCCGCGCCAGATCAAGCCGATGCTGGTCCACCAGCTGGCGGTAGCTGAACATGATGTCCTGACGTTTGGTCAACGGAACGTTGCGCCAATCCTCGAAGGCCTGTCGCGCCGCCGACACAGCTACAGACACGTCTTCAGCGCTGGCCAGCATGACCCGAGCGGTTTCTTCGCCGGTGGCCGGGTCGAAGACCGGTGCCGACCGTAAGGCTGGAGTCTCGTGATCCTGCCCGTTGATCCGATGCTTGATGGTCCTCATCTGATCCCCCTCCGTGGTCAACGAGTCAGCATGAAGGTATCGCGACGTAGGTATTCGCCATCCCCTTTGGTGCCGTGATAACGGTCGGCGGAGATGATCACCTTGCCCTTGGAGATGACGGTCTCGACCTTGCCGGTGACGCGGCGTCCCTCATAGGCCGAATAGTCGACGTTCATGTGATGGGTTTCGGCAGAGATGGTGTGGGTGCGGTGGGGATCAAAGATGATGATGTCCGCGTCGCTTCCCACCGAGATGGTTCCTTTTCGGGGGAACAAGCCGAACATCTGGGCGGGAGCGGTGGCTGTTATCTCCACAAACCGGTTCACGCTGATGTGTCCGCCGCCCACGCCGCCGTCGAAGATCAGCTCCATTCGGTTCTCGACCCCGGGAAGCCCGTTGGGAATGGCCGCGAAGTTGCCCGCGCCGAGCTGTTTCTGCGGCCCGAATTGAGGATGATCGCCCATGCAGAAGGGGCAATGGTCGGTTGAAACGACCTGGAGATCGTCGGTCCTGAGGCCCCGCCACAGTCGATCCTGATGGCCTACCGCCCGATCGCGCAGCGGGGGGGAACACACGAACTTTGCTCCCTCAAAGCCGTTGCCCAGATGCTCAAGGTCCAAGAACAGGTACTGGGGACAGGTTTCGGCGAAGACATTTAGGCCTTGGTCACGGGCCTGGATGACCTGATCCAAGGCTTCGCCCGCCGATAGGTGAACGATGTACAAGGGAGCACCGGTGACCTCAGCCAGGCGGATGGCTCGGTGGGTCGCCTCGCCTTCCAGGATCGATTTTCTAACCAAGCCGTGATTGATCGGGTCGGTCTCCCCCCGCTCCAGAGCCTGGTTGACGAACACGTCGATGGCAATGCCGTTCTCGGCGTGCATGGCAATCACCGAGCCGTTCTCGGCAGCCTTCTGCATGGCCCGTACAATCTCGCCGTCGTCCGAGTAGTAGACGCCGGGGTAAGCCATAAACATCTTGAACGACGTGACCCCCTCTTCGACCAGCATGTCCATCTCTTTGAGAGTTTGACTATGTATATCACCGGTAATCATGTGAAAGCCATAGTCGATAGCGCATTGGCCGTCCGCTTTCTCCATCCAAGTCTCGAAGCCGTCCATCGCGGATTCCCCTTTGGTCTGAACGGCGAAGTCGAGAATCGTCGTCGTCCCTCCCCACGCGGCAGCCCGACTACCTGTCTCGAAGGTGTCGGAGGCGTAGGTGCCTCCGAAAGGGAGTTCCATGTGGGTGTGGACGTCTACCCCGCCGGGCATCACCAGCCGACCCGACGCGTCGATCTCACGGTCGGCGGACATCCCGAATCGGTTGGCATCGGAGACGATCGCTACCACCTTCGAGTCCCACACCAGAACATCGGCTCGGCTCGTTTCCGTTGCGGTCACAACGGTTCCGTTCCGGATTAATAGCGAACCCATGCCTGCTCCATTGGTGGTCGGTTTCCGCTTAGCTGGAGGATAGAGCGGGAATGATCTCTTCGCCGTAAGCCTTCAGGGTGGTTTCCTTGCGGTCGTGCATCAGGTAGATCCCGAAGTGGTCCATCCCCAACCCGCGGAGCTCCTGCAGCCGGCTGACGTGACGGTCAACAGGTCCCAGTATGCAGAAGCGTTCGACGATCGAGTCGGGCACGAAGTCTGTTGACGGGTTGCCCGCCCTGCCGTGATGGGAGTAGTCGTAGCCTTGTCGGGCCGTGATGTAGTCGGCCAAGGCCTTCGGGACCGTCGTCGGATCGTCGGAGCCGTAACGCATCACCAGGTCATGAACGTGGTTGCCTACCATTCCTCCGAACCAGCGAAGCTGATCGATCTGGTGGGCTAGGTCGTCACCCACGTAAGCGGGGGCTACCACGCAGATCTTGATGTCGGCTGGGTTGCGGCCGCAAGCGGAGGCGGCCTGTCGGACCGAGTTCACGGTCCACTCCAAGATCTGTGGGTCGGCCAGCTGCAGGATGAAACCGTCGGCGCTCTGCCCAATTGCTGCCAGAGCCTTCGGTCCGTAACCCGCCGCCCACATCGGCAGGTCCCATCCTTCCGAGATCCAGGGAATCCGGAGAGACACGTCGTTATAGGGCACTTGTCGGCCAGCTACCAGGTTCTTGATGACCGCCATGGAATCCACCATCTCGGCCAGGGAACAGGGCCGCCGACCCATGTAGCGGAGGGCCGAGTCGCCCCTTCCCATGCCACAGATGGTCCGATTCCCGTACATGTCGTTGAGGGTGGCGAACAGGGAGGCGAGTACGGTCCAATCCCTTGTTCCAGGATTGGTGACCATGGTTCCCACCGTGATCCGATCGGTCTCGGCCAGGATACGACCCATGACCACGAAGGGTTCTTGCCAGAGCATGTGGGAATCAAACGTCCAGGCATGGGTGAACCGGTGTTGTTCGGCCAGCCGCACCAACTCCACGGTCCGCGAGGCGGGGGGATCAGCCTGCAGCACCACTCCAAAGTCGATTGCCTTGGGCTGTGGGGTAGGTACCTGTCTCGTCCGGCTGGACATGTGAGAGATCAGCGGTCAGCGGCGCGGCCGAAGGCAGTAGTCAACAACGAGAGGCCTTCCTCGCACTCGGACTCGGTGACTGAGAGCGGCGGAGCGATCCGGAGAACGTTTCCATAGAGCCCTCCCTTCCCGATCAGTAGGCCAGCCGTCTTAGCCTCCTCCATGACCCGGGCGGTGTGGTCGGTGTCGGGTCGTCCGGTTGACGGGCAGGCAAGTTCTACGCCCAACATCAGCCCCTTCCCGCGAACCTCGGCGATCTCAGGGTGGTCGTTGGCCAGATGGTCCAACCCACCCTTGAGTTGGGCCCCCCTCTTGTAGGCGTTGCTCTGCAGATCCTCTTCCTCCAGTACCTCAAGGGTGGCGAGTGCCGCGCTGGTAGCCATAGGATTTCCGCCGAAGGTAGAGAGTCCGAGCGCCGGGTAGGAGTCCATGATCGGTTGCCTTCCCACCACGCCGCCGATAGCCATGCCGTTGCCCAAACCCTTGGCGAAGGTGAGGAGGTCGGGCACGATGTCGTGAGCTTGATAACCCCAGAAGTTCTCGCCGGTACGGCCCCATCCGGTCTGCACCTCGTCAGTTATGAACAAGGTCCCGTGTTTATCAAGGACCTCCTTCAAGGCGGCCAGCAAGCCGTCCGGTGGTGTCACGAACCCACCTACACCCTGGATCGGCTCCACGATCATGGCGGCCGGGACGCCGGATACCGCCACGTCGAGCAGGTCCTTCAGATCGTCAACACACCGGGCGATGAACTCATCGTCGGGTAGGTGCCCGAACGGGGAACGTAGCTTGTAGCCCCCATGCACATAGGTGACCTGGAAGGGGCTAAAGCTTGTGCCCGACCAGGCTGCGTTACCGGTGACGGCCATGGTGCTGTGGGACTTGCCGTGGTAGCTGCCTCTCAGCGCCAGCACCTGGTTGGAGTTTCTGTATTGGGTGGCCAGCATCAGCGCGGTGTCGTTCGCTTCGGTACCGGAGTTGGTGAAGAAGACCTTGGCATCAGGGATGCCGGAGAGCTCGGCGATCTGTTCGGCGAGCTCGATCTGGTTCTCGATCAGGTAGACGGTCGAGGAATGGAGAATCTGTTCGGCCTGGGCCTTGATGGCCTCCACAACCTTGGGCGAAGCGTGACCGAGCATGCTTACGAGGATCCCGCCGAAGAAGTCAAGATAGCGGTTGCCTTCGGCGTCGGTAACGTACCTCCCATCGCCCTCGACCAGGGAGATGGGTTCTTCGTAATACAGGCTGACCCAGTTGGGTATCACCTGACGATGACGAGCGAGAAGGCTGGAGTGACGACCCATGTTGTCCTTCATTCTAAGGCGGGCGGCTCATGTGACACCGTGTGCGGAAGAATAAATGCTAGGCAACTATCATCGCCGTGAGGGTTAAGGAACAACACCGGTTCGCGTAGGCGAGATCGAGACGGTACCGCAGGAAGGCAAGGTCGAGAGACTTCCCTTGACTGGGGTTCGATATCGACCGCTCGGACCGCCGAAGGAGGATAATGCGGCGTTGGCGTCCGGCCTGGAACATCCACCTGTCGTTCGCGATCGTGGCGGGACTCGTAGTTCTGGCGCTTGTTCGCTACGGACCATCGTCGCAGGAGACCACCGAGGTTTCGGTGCCACCGGACAGCGCTGCCGTCGGTGTGTCCGACTCCACCCAGGTAGTAGTACCTCCCACTCAGGCCGAATTGGCGGAGGTTCCCTCCACTACGGAGGCGGCGGATACCGAGTCCACCACCTCTGTGGTCGCAACCGCAGATGGGTCGGACTCAACAACCACCACTCTGGTCCAACCTGCCACGACTTCGGTGACCGGTGGGGCCGATTCCACTACCTCGGTCGTAACCTCCACGCCGGAGGTGACGGAACCAACCACCGTGGCAACTACCACGACGCAGCCAGCTCAGGAGGGGGTCGCGGGCCTGATCGAATACCGGGCGAGACTTCAAGAAATCAGGGGTCGGGTGGCCGACCTCGTCGAAGCCAGCAACTTGGCCAACCAGACTTGGGACGCTCGCGAGGAGACCGGAGTCGATTACCAGACCACCAAAGCGGCTCTCGTCGCGGTGGTTGATGGGAGTAATGAGCTACTAGGGGATGTGCAAGGTCAGGCGGTTCCTTCTGGCTATGAGGAGCAAGGCGAGCTTCTGGTTCAGAACGCAGCCAGACTGTTGGGGCTAGCCGAAGAAGTACTGGCCGGGCTCCGACTCCCCGCGCCAGAGGACGGCTCGGTACGCCGGGCTGCCTTAGTGGAGTTCAACGCCGCCGCCGATGCCCTTATCGGAGCCGCGGAAGACCCCGAGCCCTAGGATTTCAACCCCCCAGGCAGTCAGGGTGCCCATCCAGTTGCCGGTTGGGACTTGAGTTACTTCCGAAGCTCTGCTCAGCGATTGACGAGCATTTTTCGGAGCCAGAAGGTCACGGTTGCCGACACCACGATCAACGACGCGGCCGCCGAAATGAGAGGTACGGGTCTCGGCAGGGCGGCGAGGCGACTTCTGAGAGTCACCGGTTGGGCGAATCTCAGGATGGGCCAGTCGCGCTCCTCGGCGATAGCGCGGAGTTCACGGTCCGGATTAACTGCGACCGGATGTCCAACCGCTTCCAACATCGGTAGGTCGGTCACGCTGTCTGAGTAGGCGTAGCAGTCAGCCAGGTCACATGGCTGGTCCCGCGCTAACTCCCGTATTGATTCTGCCTTCGCCTCGCCGCTTGCATAGAAGGCCAACTCCCCCACGTAGCGCCCCTCCTCGTCGATTTCCGATCTAGTAGCTATGAAATGTTCGATCCCCAGATGGGCGGCAAGGGGCCGGACTACTTCCTCGGGTGAGACAGACAAGAGCACCACCGGCCGTCCCTGTTCCCGGTGCGTATCCATAAGATCGAGCGCTTCCACGTAGACGAGGGGAGAGATGATGTCCTCGATGGTTTCCTCGATCAGTCCCCTGATGTCTGAGGCCTTCTCGCCCTTGGTGAGGCTCACGAGGTGGTCGCGCAAACGGTTGATCTTCTGCTGGTCGGCACCGGTCATCCGGTAGAGCGCTTGGGCAAGGGCAGCCCTCAACATCGTTTTCCTACGGAGTAGGCCCGCCTTATGGAGGGAGCCCGCGAAGGCCAAGGTTGACGACTTGGCTATCACCGTCTTGTCAAGGTCGAAAAACGCTAAGCCAGGTTCCACGTTTCCATCATATGGGAAGGGCCTAGCCGTCCGGTTTATTCACGCGAGGAGCAACGCCGACAACAAAGGGGTTGCCTTACTGTGTGAAGAGGTTTACAGTTCTTAACCATGTATAGCAATGATTTGTTCGGCCAGACGGCACCCCCGGACTCCCTGTGGAGGAAGGGGTGGTAGCTATCGCGGTCCGGACGCTCCACGACGACCTGCTCGGTGTCTTGGTGCCGTTCGCTCTGGCGTCCTTCCGCCCCACAGTATTGGTAGTCGACCTGGATACCACGGGCATTCCGCTGCCCGGACGACGGACCTTGGCGGATCTCATTGAGGACGGACCGACCATGGCGGAATTGGTCCCCGCTCGCAAAGGAATGGCTGTTCTACCGCATGGAGGCACCGGCGAAGACCCCGGCGAAGAGGTCGTAGAAGCCTTGATCGAGACCTGGCCCAGCGTGGTGATCCGCAGCCCTTCCCCTATCGCCGGAATTCCGTTTGTCCAGGTCACTCCCCTTCTGCCCGGAGTCGACACCAGGGTTTCTCCGCGATTGTGGGTCCGCACTGGAATCGGACAGACCGAGCCCGGACCCGGTCCGGTAGTGGACGGCCCACCCCGGTCGGCTTTCAATGCAGTATTCAGCGGACAGGCTCCTAGTGGTCGCTGGCTTCGATCCTGGGAGCAGGTCTGGAGATGGCGATGGCGGTAGTCGAACGGGTGCTCCGGCGGGTACTTGAGTCGGACGTCGAACTGAGTAGAGACCAGGCAGAGGCCGAGGTTAGGCGCATTCTTTCCGTTGAGTCACCCCTCGCCGCGCCCGGTATCGTCGATGTGGTCGTTGACACCCTGGTGGGAATGGGTCCGATCGAGCCACTTTTTCGTGACCCGGCTGTCTCGGATGTGTTCGTCAACGGCCCCGACGAGGTTTGGGTAGAGCGCTCCGGGACATTGGAACGAACCGACATCAGGTTCGCTGACGACGGGGCGGTGGTCGCCGCAGTCGAACGTACGATCGCTCCGCTTGGCCTCCGACTCGATCGGGCCAGCCCGCTGCTCAGCGCCCGTCTCCCTGATGGCAGCCGCCTGCACGCGGTGATTCCTCCGGTCTCGGTGAGTGGACCGATCGTTGCCATCCGCCGATTCACCGCAGTTGCCCCGGATCTAGACACCTTCGTGGAGTGGGGTTCCATGACCGAAGATCAGCGTGAGGTCTTGGAGGCGGCCGTGCAAGAGAGGCGCAACATCGTTGTGAGCGGCGGTACCGGCACGGGCAAGACCACCCTCCTGAACGCCCTGGCGGCTTCCATCCCCGCCGGTGAGCGGATCATCACGATCGAAGACGCGGCCGAGCTCCGATTTGCTGGCCATGTAGTGCGCCTCGAAGCGCGCCCACCCAACGCCGAGGGTAAGGGAAGAGTCACCCTGGCCGAGCTGGTGCGCACCGCGTTGCGCCTTCGGCCCGATCGGATCATCGTCGGGGAAGTCAGGGGCGATGAAGCCCTTGACATGATCTCCGCCATGAACACCGGTCATGACGGGAGCCTCTCGACCGTTCACGCCAATGGTCCGGACGATGCCCTATGGCGTATTGAGACCCTAGCCCTCACTGGCAGCGAGGGCGTGGGGGAGACCGCCATTCGTCGTCAGCTGCGATCGGCCGTTGACTTGGTAGTACACCTCGTACGGCGCGATTCTCATCGCCGAGTCGCGGTCATCGCCGAGGTGGGTCCCGACGGATGTAGGGACCTGGGATGTTGATCCTCTGGCTGGTGGCATTCGGCGTCGCCTTGCGCCCGGAACGTTGGTGGCAGGCGATGGCCCTAGCCGCACCGGTAGTGCTTCCGTGGTGGGCAGTGGTGGCTGGGGTCGGTGTGGGAGTATGGGCGGTCGTTCACAAGAGTCGGCCTGACCCTTATCAAGAGGTGGCTTATCTCCAAGCGGTCAGCTCGGACTTGAGGGCGGGGCGCAGCCTCCGCCAAGCACTCATCGACGCCGCCCCCGGTTCGCCCAATCTCAATCTTGGTCACGTAGTTCGCTTGTGCAGGTCGGGGCGGCCGATGACAGAGGTGGCCAAGGCCGCTCCGGCGGCCCTACCCGGGACCGGGGTGCTGGTGGGCGCGGCGGTCCGGATCGCGGCGGCTAGCGGCGGTCGGGTAGCCGACGCCTTCTCCGCACTGGCGGGCATCCAAGCCGATCGCATCGAATTGAAGCGTGAAGTCAGGGCGGCCAGCTCGGCCGCACGGGCTTCGGTCATCGTGCTCACCGTCCTGCCGCTGGCCGGGCTCGGAATCACCGCCGCTACCGGCATGTTGGCGGACTTGATGGCGATGGGGCGGGTTGGGGCGGTCTTGGTGGGTGTGGGGGTAACCCTCCTCGTCTTGGGTGCCTCTCTGACCCTGATGCTGGGAAGGCGCATCGCGTGAGCTTGTTCACGGCCGTATCCGTTGCCGTCCTAGTCTTTTCCCTGACCGGAGGTCGCCCGCGCCGATGGCGGGCTGGGGTGTCTATCGGTGCAGGGTTGGCGATGGTCCATCTTGGCGTGGCGATGGCTCTAGGAGCTGGGTGGTTCGTTCTTCGCCGCCGCAACTCTATGCGTCGTCGTCGGCTAGAGCAGGTCCACGCCGAAGGGGAGCAGGAACTTCTTACTCATTCGATGCTCATCGCCCTATCGGGGGGACTGTCGCCGTCCGGCGCGCTGGTGCTGGCTCGGGAGGGCTTGACATCGTCGCTCGGCGGCGAGGTAGACCAGGTGCTACGGCTCGGGGTGGAGGGAGGCTTGACGGCTTCGCTTCTCAATGCCTCAGGAGTGGGAGGACGGCTATTCCGACAGATCGGCGCATCGAACCTTACCGGATCCCCATTGGAGCTCACCCTCACCGCCCTCGCCACCGAATACCGGGATGCGGCTCGGGCGAGGGCAGTTGAGCAGGCGCGCCGATTGCCGGTCAAGATGGTTCTTCCCCTGACGTTGTTGATGCTTCCCGGACTCCTCATCCTCATGGCGAGCCCGATCGTCCTTCCCCCTCTGGTACGTGTCTTCGAATCCTTCTCGTTCTGAGATGTCACTTCCCCCCGGACCGGCCGGTCGCCGGCAGACCCGCATAAGCGGGAGAAAGGAAACTCATCATGAGTGCAGCTATCAACATGACCCGTCGGGTTACCAGGGCTCTTCGCGGCGAAGACGGTCAAGCGACCGTGGAATACACGCTACTCGGGGTCTGCTCCGCCGGAATGGCATCCCTGCTCCTGAGCTGGGTGAACAACTCGGGCCTCTTCGGCAAACTCTTCGGCTCGGTGTTCAAGAACATCATCGGGTTGTTGGGCTGAGACGGGAGCGAGGCTCGTCTTCGGTGGAGTTTGTTTTCGTCGTTCCCTTGGTGTTTCTTCTCGTGCTGGCAATCTCAGAAGTCACCACCGTAGCGAGAACATCCTTCCAGCTGACAGCCGCCGGGCGGGAGGGAGTGCGGGTCGCGGCCACCACTCCTGATCCCGCCCGTGCGGTTGAGGTAACCCGCCGCGCGCTCGGTCCCGTCTTAGGAAGTCGTGCCCGAGTGACCGTACGCAGACCGAACGTCGTCGGGCAACCCGCCCGGGTGACGGTGGCGGTTGATCATTCGGTTCTTGGTGTTCTAGGAGGTATCAGAGTGCCACTCAAGTACACGGCAGAGATGCGGGTCGAGGCCTGAGACCGAATGAGAGGAAAGGAACGTGGCTCGGTGACCGTGCTCATGGCAAGCGTATTGGTCCTCGGCCTGACCCTGACTCTCGGGTTGGGCGCGATCGGCCAGGTGCTGGTGGCCCGGAACAGGGTGCTAACCGCAGCCGAAGCGGGTGCCCTGGCGGCGGCACCAGTCACGTTCCGACCTTTCGGTGCCTCCGGATCCGCAGCCGAGGAAGCAGCCCGGATTGTTCGCGCTAACGGAGCGATCATGGTGAGTTGTCTCTGTCCACATGACAGGAGCTACGAATCGAGAACGGCCACGGTTACCGCGCAGTTGAACGTGGCCGTACTCGGTCTCTCGGACCTGACGTTGCGAGGGACAGCGGTGGCTGAGTTCCGTCCGGTTGAGGTCTTGCTGAAAGCTCGCCACTAGAGATGAGAGTGATTATCAATGCATGTATACTTCGGGTTCCCCAGAAGATAGGCAGGCATGATGTTGAGGATGGCGCGAAGCCTTACGGTTCTTGTGTCGATGGTGCTGGTCGTGGCGGCCTGCGGTGTCGAATCGAGCGATAACGGGATTACCACCGCAGTAGACACCACTTCCTCCGATGATGCTTCGAGCGTTACCCAGCCGACGCCTGTCTCTGAACCGCTACGCATCATCGCCACTACCACCATCCTCGGCGATATAGCCGCCAATGTGGTGCGGGACGATGGATCTGTCGAGGTGCTCTTGCCGCCGGGAGCGGACCCCCATGACTACCAGATCTCCGCTGCCCAGGCTGCGGGCCTGTACCAGGCAGACCTGGTGATAGCTACCGGTCTCGGCTTGGAAGAGGGTTTGACCGATATTCTCGCGGCGGCAGAAAGCGACGGTGTGACCATTCTGCACGTCGCCGAAGAGGTGGATCCGATCGTGTTTAGCTTCATTTCGGATCATGATGAGGATGGGGATCATGACCACGATGAAGAGGCTGATCATGATGAGGATGGGGATCATCACGACGATGAAGAGGCTGATCATGATGAGGATGGGGATCATCACGACGATGAAGAGGCTGATCATGATGAGGATGGGGATCATCACGACGATGAAGAGGCTGATCATGATGAGGATGGGGATCATGACCACGATGAAGAGGCTGATCATGATGAGGATGGGGATCATCACGACGATGAAGAGGCTGATCATGATGAGGATGGGGATCATCACGACGATGAAGAGGCTGATCATGATGAGGATGGGGATCATCACGACGATGAAGAGGCTGATCATGATGAGGATGGGGATCATGACCACGATGAAGAGGCTGATCATGATGAGGATGGGGATCATGACCACGATGAAGAGGCTGATCATGATGAGCACGGGGACCATGCCCACAGCGGCCTTGATCCCCACTTCTGGACTGATCCTCTTCGAGTTGGCCAGGTTGCCGGTTTGATAGCTGACGAGCTTGCCAAACTGGACGACTCCATTGATTGGGGAGCGCGAGCAAACTCATATCAAGAGGAGATGCGTCTACTTGACGAGGAGATTCAGGCCATCCTGGCTCCGATCCCGGACGAGCGGCGTAAGTTGATCACGAACCACGACTCACTCGGATACTTTGCTGATCGCTACGACTTTGAGGTCATTGGCACAGTGATTCCCGGAGGGGCGACCCTAGCTGACCCAAGCTCGGCTGAGCTTGCCAACCTTGTCAGCCTGATTCGGGAAGAGGGGATCAACGTGATCTTCGCCGAGACAATCGATTCCACTTCTTTGGCAGACGCAGTTGCCGCCGAGGCAGGGACCGGCGTTCAGGTTGTGACGCTCTTCACCGGCTCGCTGGGCGAACCGGGTTCGGAATCCGATACCGTCGCTGGCATGTTGCTTGTCAATGCCACACGGATCGCCGCAGCCCTCCAGGAGTCCTAGACTTCAACAGTCCGTACCCAGTCCCCGATCGAGGTCTGACTCGGTCGGGGTACCCTGCCTATAGATCGGTACCAATGGAGTGGCTAACCGAGCCGTTTGAACTGGCATTTCAGCAGCGGGCCCTGGTAGGTGGGGCACTAGCGGCGGTTGCTTGTTCCGTGGTCGGGACCTGGGTGGTCATTCGTGGGATGAGCTTTCTCGGCGATGCCTTGATCCATGGAGTTATCCCGGGGATCGCGCTAGCCCTGATTCTTGATGTCAACGTGTTCCTCGGCGCATCTGTTGCGGCCGTAGTGATGATTGCTGGCATCAATCTGGTTCACCGCCAAGCCATCTTCTCGGAAGACACCGGGATCGGGTTGTTGTTCGTCGGGATGTTGGCTCTCGGAGTCATCATTATCTCGAGAAGTCCCACCTACACCGGAAGTATCACGACCATTCTCTTCGGGGACACCCTTGGCGTCCAGATTGTGGACATTCAGGTCTTGGTGGTGGTGGCGGCACTGGTCATCCTCGTCTCGGTCTCGTTATACCGACACTTCCTGGTGCTCTCCTTCAATGAGACCAAAGCGAGGTTGCTCAAGCTGCGTCCCGCCCTCACCAACCTGGCCCTCTTGTCGCTGGTGACCCTAGCCATCGTGGGCTCATACCGAACGGTGGGGACTCTGCTGGCTTTCGGGCTCCTGATCGGTCCCCCTGCGACCGCGGCGCTCGTGGTTCGGAGGGTGCCAGCGATGATGGTGACAAGCGCCGTGATCGGAGCGGGGTGCGTTGCCGCCGGGCTGATAGTGAGCTATCACCTCAACACTTCCGGCTCGGCCACCATGGCGCTATTGCCGGTCGTACTGTTCTTCGTTGTACTTACGGTGGTCAACGTGCGCTCGCTAATGGTACGGAGATTAGGATGACCCGACCGGGGGGTTAGCGATCAGGCCGGAGAACCACCTCAGGTGCCGTTTCCACACTTCTCCGGCTTCGTCGCCCACGCCTTGGACTCAGCGTCCGCGCCCCACTTGTTCGACGCAGTGCTTCCGGCCTCGCCTACAACACCGCTGCATACCGGCGAACGCTTCAGGCTTCGTCTTCGCTGGTCGCTGGCTCGGCCGCTCTGTGTTCGCATCCTTCTGGTACCTCCCCCTCCCCCCATCTGGCCGAGCGTCGGTTACCACGGGGTCGGGGTACGATTCCGGACCATGGGATTTGAGCAGATTCGCGGAATAGGCGAGGAACGTCCACGGGTGGTACTTCCCGCGCTGGACTCAGGTTTGGCGACCGAGATTGAGGCGGCGACGTCCATCGGAGAGATGGCTCGAGTGGTGTCCGCCCATCCCGATTCAGTTGACGCCTGGGCGACCCTGGGCCGGTCGTACGAAGAGGCTGCGGAGACGCCGGAGAATCGGGTGGCAGCGTATGCGGCCTTCCGGGTGGGGTATCACCGAGGGCTGGACGCGTTGAGGGCAAACGGATGGCAGGGGAGCGGGCTGGTGAAATGGGGCGATGTGTCCAATCGGGGGTTCTTGCGGTGTGTGATGGGGCTGGGCCGGATGGCCGGGTTGATCGGGGAGACGGATGAGCAGGTCAGGTGCGCTGAGTTCTTGGCCCAACTCGATCCGGATCTCCCTTCCAGCTGATCTGATTCGTTTGTCTCTGGATCACTAAGTTCCTTCCGGAGTCGAACTTACCCTTCGTGACCATTTCGGGCTTGGGTCGTTACAGAAGTCGGACGACATCACCCGCTCGCATCAGGGACATTGCTGGCGGACGCATCGAGCACGGCCTCATCGTCAGCGCCGGTATTGGAACTTATCTCCCGGAGCCCTCCCGTCGTAAGGGCGAAACTGCACGGCCCGCTTCGCGAGTCCAACGTGGCTAGGTCATCCCAGAACCTAATGATGAGATCGTAAATGGCGTCCTGTGTCATGTTTGAGGATCCCGTGAGAAAGACAGCTCGGACTCCCGCGTCGCGTAGCTTGGCGCGCTCCATGGGCCGAGTCCTGATCCTCTTGTCGCGGGTGATGAACAACAGGTCTCTCCGGGCAGCGCCGATCTCCTCAAATATCTCGGTGTCCGTCGCGCCCGCAGGCAACTCTGGGATGTCTTCGTGCCCGGGATACAGGACGGTGCCTATATCGGGTCGCTCTGCCAGCTTCCTTCCCACTGGGAGGATATTCTCATCAGCGAAAACACCCCTGATCCTACGCAACGTTGGAGCAGCGCACCGCGTCGTCCACTTCCCGGGGTGTGATGCCCCACATTTCAGCGACAAGACTCGGGCGTTCCCCCGCGACCACGGACTCGGCAACTGTGGCAACCCGGAGGCGGCGTCCGGCAATGGTCGGCTCACCCGACGCGTACTCCGGATCAATCACGATGCTGTTCGCGATGCGGAACCGGCGCACGATGGCATCGTCATAGTCCGCGGCCTGCTGGAAACGTTGGACCTCAAGGGACGGCAAGACGGCTTGCCCGCTACGAACCACGAAGCGAAGCGATGGCCGCAGATTCGTCTCCTGCTGCACCCGGAGGACTAGTTCTCGGCCCTCAGTACTCAGAAACGTCTGAGCGGTGGCCAGTGGGTAGTCGGTCCCGAACTCTTCGCGGAGCGCCATGATCGCTGGGCGCATCCGGAAAACGGACACTCCCAACCGTCGATACTCCGAGATGAGGCGAGCTTCGACGAACTCTCCCCATGTGACGGTTTCCGAACCGGTAGTCGCCGCCCTCACCAGCGGTTCGTAGTGCCGACCGCGCTGTTCGTACCCATCAATCCAACGGCACGCCGTACCACGGGAGAGGCCCAACAGACGGTCGACTTGGCCCATGCCGTAGACCTCACGGTCCAACAGAGCAACCGTTTCGCCCACTAACGCCTCCTCGGCAGGCCCGACAACTGTACCTGTGCGGTCAAAATAGCACGACGCGAAGCCACGGCCCGCGTATTGCGCACCGGAGACCCTTCGCCACGAACCGGCTTATCCGGTAGAAGATCGCCCTTGGCATCGCCACGATGGGTGCCGACGTGTCCGTCGACCCTGCCTCTTCGTATGTTGCCGGAACTCGAGCAGGTCATTGGAAGCCATTATGACGGCCCGTCGGGTGCGGGGAAAGGGATGGTCGCGGATGGCAGCGATCAGAAGAGGGCAGCCTGACTTATTCGGGAGTGCCGTTCTTGCTCGGATCGTACGCGGCTTAGCATGCTGTCGAGATCTGATGTATCGGTCAGGGGAAGTGCACCCATCCGCTCGAGCGGCTCGTTTCCGGGTCCCTCGCCCGGTCCTCTCCATACCGCCACCCGGCAGTAATCCCCTTTGAGAGCCTCGGTAGCGCCCGACCAGGTTCCGCCCGAGTTGTCGCTGGCGGCGACCGCCACCGTTACATCCGACAACGCGTAGATGAGCTTATTCCGGCCCATCGCTTTGCCGATTGTGAATGGGGATTGCGGAGCGTAGGGGGTACAGATCACGGTCCGGCCGTCGTGGACTGCCCGCCGCACGTCGGGAGGTCTCAGTGTCCGGAAGAGTGATTCGGCTGGTATCCCTACCACGGTTCCTCCGGCTTGAAGTGCGGCTCTCATTGCTATCTGGTCGACTCCTCGCGCCGCACCCGAGATGAGGGGAAGCTCGAGCGAAGCGGCCTGCCGTCCCAGCCCCGCGGCGACCTGCGCGCCCTCCTGGTCCACATTGCGGCTCCCGACGACTCCCACGCCCGGCTGGTCAAGCAACTCAAGAGCACCCGCGGCGTGGAGGATCGCGGGCCTTCTCGATCCGAGCGCCTCAAGCAACCGCTCCGGATAACCTTCGTCGAATGCCGTCAGCGTCACTATTCCGGACTGGTTGAGTTCGTCTAGCGCGAAGGCCATGACGGTAGCCCGCGCTAGCAGCCCGACCACCCGGGCCGCCATATCATGGGGCAACCCGGATCGGACGAGATCGCCCTCCGACCGTCCGAGAAGAACCCCCGGATCGCCGGTCTGTCCGACCAGTCGCCAGAACTGCAGAGCCGTGAGCGGTGACACCCCGTCGGGCTCCGTCACCCTGCTCACTAGGAGCATGGTCGCCAACGAGTCGTCGGACCGCGTCATATCGATCTTCCCGCTGTGTCGGCGAGCGCGAACGGATAGACCGGCCCAGATCCCGATTCTCGTAGCAACCCGCCGACCACCGTCATCGTCCAGCGCGAATCTACGATGTCGTCCACCAGCAACACAGGTCCCGCATGGACCTGTGGGCGAACGGTAAACGCACCGTTGATATTGGCGTACTGCTGCTCGCTGTTCTGCATCGACTTCTGTAGTTGGGTTTCCCGGACCTTGGTCACCACATCCTCGCACACCAGGCCCAGGGACGCCGCCAAGCGCCTAGCGAAGGCTGCTACCAGATCCGGACTGCGTAGCGAAGGAACGAAGGCGACCCACTCCGGGGGCCTGTCAGACCACCGGGTTTGCCGGATCAGCTTCGCCGCGGCGGTGGTCAACCGATCGTCGAAGTAGCCATCCACCTGCTTCCCGCGGCGGACCAGATCGGACCAGCCTCCGTCCCCCCATGCGGAGAGGGCGCGACCAACCTCAAGACATCGGTCACGTTCGATAATCCCCGTGCCCGGGATCCGCTTGCGGGGATTGATCGGATGCTCCGCGGAGCGGACGAACCTCCCCGCCCGGTCTACTTCGTCGCCATCGAGATCGATCTGGGTGCGGTGGCCGCTACAAATGTCACAGACCCCGCATGGTCCCGATGAGGCGTCGTCTAGGTACCGCCGCAGGAGCGCCATACGGCATCGCTCGGTAGATATATAGTCCGCCATCTGTCGCTGCTCTTCTCGTCGCCGCGCGGTGACGTTATGCAAGCGATCGAAGTCATACGACCAGGGACGTAGGGTTCGCCGCCAAGCACTCCCCACCCGCTCGACGGCACCCTCGATCTCCAGCACCTTGAGGAGCTGCATCAGCTGACCCTGCCTGAGATTCAGCTCCCGGAGCATTTCGTGTAAGTGCATCGGCTCCGCTCTGTCTTCGAGGAGTCTCACCAGTCGCGAGGCCAGATCAGGGGAGGGGAAGGCCTGCTCGATGAAGTAGTCCTGTATCTCCCGGTCCTCCGATCCGTTCAGGAGGATGCCCCACGACCTGTCCAGTCTCCGGCCTGCCCTCCCTACCTGCTGGTAATACGTGATCGGCGATCCGGGCGACTGGTAGTGGATCACGAAGGAGAGGTCCGGTTTGTCAAACCCCATGCCGAGGGCCGACGTGGCCACCACCACCTTCCGCCGGTTGCCCAGGAGCTCTTGTTCGATCGTGAGCCTCGCCTCCGGATCCGTCGCCCCGCTGTAAGCAATCGCATCGATGCCTCTTGACCGCAACCATGACGACAGTTGGACGGTGTCACGAATGGTCAGGCAGTAGACGACGCCAGTTCCCACCAATCGGGGTATGACCCTCGCAAGCCAGGCCATGCGCTCCCTCGGCGAGGGTATCCTTGAGCACGTGCAACTCGAGGCCTTCACGCCCCAACGGGCCCCTGAGCGGCATGAGCCCCGAACCCAACTGATCCATCACATCTTCGATCACCCGGTCATTGCCGGTGGCGGTGCAGCAAAGCACCGGCACTCCCCGTGGCAGGAGGTCCAGAACCCGGACGATTCTGCGGTAGTCGGGTCTGAAGTCGTGGCCCCAGTCGGAGATGCAGTGGGCTTCATCCACCACCAGCAGACCGCTCTGTCGTCCTACCGCCGGTAATACCTCCGAGCGGAACTTCTCGTTGGCAAGCCGTTCCGGCGAGATGAGAAGAAGATCGATCCGGCCGCTCTTGACGTCCTCTTCGACCTGGTCCCACTCGTCTCGATTGGTGCTGTTGATGGTCGCAGCTCGAATCCCCATACGCTCGGCCGCCTCGATCTGGTTGCGCATGAGCGCCAGCAGAGGAGACACCAGCATCGTTGGTCCGGCACCCTCATCGCGTAGCACCTGGTGGCGATGAAATTGACCGCGCTCTTTCCCCAGCCGTTCGCTGCACCAGCAGCACCTTCTTGCGGTCGTACACAAGCGACTGGATCGCCTCCATCTGGTGCGGCCGGAATACTGCTCTTTGATCATCGGTGAGTGTCTTCAGCAGCGACAAAGCCTTGCGTGCTTCCTGTGGCACACCAACCTCCTGTCTGTGGTTCCACCTCCCTCTCATCTCCTTAGGAGAACGTAACAAGGTACTGTGACATGAATCACGGCGCGTTGCGCCCGCGACTGCTGCCGACGCCCCTAGCCTCATCCACTGATGGGAAATCGGTTCATCACTGCCATGGTTGGGTAGGATCCGGCCCGGCTGCCGGGCGGGGAGTCTGGGGATCGTGGAAGCGGTGCAGGTAGACGGCGGCTTCGGACCGGGCGACAAGCTGGTCGGGTTGGAATGGCTCGGGAGGCGACCACCAAACAATCCCACGGTCGGCCGCCCAGTTCAGCGACTCCGCGTACCAGTCACCGTCCGCCACGTCGGGGAACGGTTCCCGTTCAACGAACAACTCCCTCTCGGGATAGAGGTCGCTGCCGATCGATTCCTCATGGGGCACTGCCTTTGCGACCGGAGCCAGTCGATGTAGGTAGGTTATGGCCTCCGCACGGGTGATGTGTCGCGTCGGATCCGGGTACCGATCGGTCTCTCCGGGCGCGATCATCCCTTGCTGGGCCATCCAGCCCATAGCCTTTTGGTAGTCCGTGCGAGGGTCGGACTCGTCGAGTGGGCTGAGAGGCCCTGCCGTATGGCCGACCGCGTAGGACCACAACAAGGTCGCGAAGTGCTCCCAAAGCATGGGTTCGTCCGGCCCGAATAGGTCGTCCGTCAGACCCGACGCGATACCTCGGTCGCTCATCCACCGCACCGCTTCGGCGTAGTAGGAATTGGGGGGCACGTCGTTGAACCAGTTGTGCAAGCAGGGCCGGTCGTGGTGGCGGGTCACTTCGCTGGTCAACGCGGGCCAGCGTTTGCATGTGGGTTCCCACTCCCATGGCGGCACGCAGGTGACGACCCGGCACCGGATCGGCCCGACGCAGATGTCCTGGTTGCACTGGCCGTACCGGAACTGGACGCAGTCGATCCTTCTGGTATCGCAACCGTCCGGGCACCGGCACCGGGCCGTGGTCGCCGACGGCGGGCAGAGCCCTCCCGGGCGGCACCAGCGAGTGGTCTGGCAGGTGACGTTGCAGTCAATGTAGTAGCGGGGGCGTGGCTCATCGTACGAGCAGAACGACGAATTGTGCACCTTCCACCAACCGCCCACCACTGTCCCCGGTGGGCACGTGTTCTCGCCCGTCAGTCTGCAGCAGAACTCGGTCCATCCGTCGCAGCATGCAGAGTTGGCGGAACACCGAAGCCCCAGGCAGGTGATGATGGCGGCCTCTGCTGCGATCGGCCGGACAAGGTAGGCAGGGGCGAAGGCGATGGCGGTAGCCGACATCACCAACGATCTCAGGAAACCGCGCCGAGAGGTGTACCGATCCACCAGAGTCGATACCCTCGTAACCAGTGTGCGACTCACTGCGGCTGCCTATGGTCGGTGGTCACCGGCGCATTCCGGCGGCTTCGATCCGGAAGGTGTTCGGGCTTCTGGCGGTCGATCGGGCCCGGAACCATTCGGGCACTGCGGTGAAGCTCGCCAAAGCCAACCCGGCCAGCACGCACACGGCGAGCGCCAGCGCAACTCGGACGACCGGTTGATCAGCCACGGCTCCGACCCAGACCCGTGGCGAACTGGCTACTCCCGTCGCCCACACACCCACGGCAGCGAAGAAGAGGTTGCCGATCACGTGTATCCGCGAGAGCGGTGCGTCCACTTGGCCGAAACATCCGCAAGATGAGAGTCCCTTGTTGAGCGCGAGCAACGAAACCAGCGCGAACAGGGAGTACACGCCCGCTGTCGCAAGAGCAGGCCAACGCCCGCCAGCCACAAGCGCGATCACCCCGAGGACTAACTCGGCACCACCGGCCGCACGGGCGGACCACACCCGAGCGGGGAAACCGAGGGCTCCCATGAGGTCAGCCGTCGGACTGGGGTATACCAACTTCGCTACGCCGGCGAAGATGAGCAACAACGAACCGGCCGCGTAGAACGCCGTGGCGATGTCTCCCAAGGTCATGTAACGCTAAGGCTACCGTCACCCAGCCCCATCCCTCCACCCGTGAATTCGGCGACAAACCCGGATCTGGGTCCTGCGACATGGCAAACTTGATGCGCAAGCTTGCCCTCGAAAGGGTGCTGACAAATGTCCAGTTGGCTCGTTAGCCAGCAACGAAACCCCCAGTTGGAGGCACCACGGGCCAGCGTAGACCTGTTCATTCCAGCGTGCACCTAACGGGGTCGCGTTGAGTGGGGCATGGACGGATCTGCGGCGGCGGGGACCGGACCCGTTGGTGGCTGCGGCGCTCTCCGCGATCTGGCCCGGTCTGGGCCATTTCGTCCACGGTACCGGCCGTGCCCTGCTGTTCGCCAACGGGACGCTCGTCGCCTGCATCTTCGGCCTTGGCTACGTGGTGCAGCGTGGCCCAAGAACCCTGCTCCTCTGGAGCGTGGACCTCGCCTCGCTTCGGATTGTGATGGTGGGCAGCATCCTCATTCTGGCCTTTCGCTCTGCGGTTGCGCTGGACGCGTACAGAACTGCGGACCGCCAGTACTGGCGGTGGCACAGGAAACCGAGGCGGCGGGTCGGGACACTCGTCACGCTCACGCTGGTAGCTGCCCTCATCGCCGCGCCCCACATGGTTGTGATCCGTCTCGCCTCGGCGCAACTGACTCTGCTATCGGGCGTGTTCGACTCCACCAACACCCAAACCGCTGCTCCGACCCCGCTCCCCACCCCTTCGCCCCCGACGTCCCTTGCAGGGCTCGGCGAGGCGGACTCGGCCGGACCCACCGTCCCCGTTACACAAGCAACAACCCCGGTGCCTGACACCCCACCCACGGCCCCGGATGCCCAACAGATGACTTGGGACGGAGCGGACCGTCTGACCATTGCTCTGCTGGGTAGCGACGCTGGGTTTGACCGAGTGGGGGTGAGAACCGATACGATCATCGTCGTCTCCATTGATGTGGCGACCGGCGACGCGGCGGCGTTCAGCGTGCCTCGCAACTGGCGTCATGTCACTTTCCCTGACGGAACTAGCGCGGCTGAGCATTGGCCGGGCGGGTACCCGGAGATCGTCAATGAAATATACGGTCTCGGATTCAGACACCCCGACGCCTTTCCCGATGTCGACGATCCGGCCGGGCACGCCATCAAGTCCGCGCTTGCCCAGCTGACCGGCCTGCCTATCCAGTACTACGTGCTGGTCGACATGGTGGGTTTCGTCAAGGTCATCGACCTGTTCGGCGGCATCGACCTGCACGTAACCGAATCGATTGACGAGCGGATCAAGCCCATCGTGCCCGACGGCCCACCTGTCCTCATCGCTGTCGAGCCGGGTGACCACCATTTCGACGGCCTCGCCGCCCTCGGTTACGTCCGGTCCCGAACCGGTACCACGGATTGGCACCGGATGACCCGCCAGCGATGCGTGGTCGAAGCACTGATCGACCAAGTACCGGGCCTGGAGTTGGTGTACCGGTATACGGAACTCACCGATATCATTGCCAACCACGTCAGCACGGACATCCCGATTGACCGCCTCGGCGACCTCATGGGCATCGCCGATCGGCTTGACACGTCGAGGATCGTCACCGTCAACTTCATCCCTCCCGAGTTCCCGCCCGGCGATGCTCCCATTGCCCAGGTACGGGCGGCCGTCTCCCAGGCGCTGGAAGGCAGCGCCAACACATCGAACGCCTACCTCGCCGACAGCTGCCGGACACCGGTGAATTCTGGCTGATATTCTGGCAACGTGGCCCTCACTCTTGTCCTCCTCGGTTGCGCTGTCGGGGTTCTCGCCCTGCTGGTGTTCGGCCTGCTGAGGTCGCACGCCGAGATAATCCGTGCTCTGCACCGTGCCGGAATCCCGCTCGAGGAGAACGGTGGGCATGTTGGACGACCCGGCATGGCCGCGGAGGCGTCTTCGGTGGCGGCCGGAGGCGGGCACGATATCGTCGGCGTGGCTCCCGGGGGATACCCCACCAAGATCAGCGTGACCAGTGCCGGTGGTTTGACGCTGCTGGCGTTTCTCTCGTCTGGGTGCCGGACGTGCGAGACGTTCTGGAAGGCGTTTGCCGAACCCGACCTCGACCTTCCGGATGCGACGACCCGGCTCGTTATCGTCGGTCAGGATCCACCCCTCGAGTCGGAGGCTGCTTTCGCTGGACTGGTGCCTCCCAAGGTCAAGGCGGTGCTGTCCAGCGCTGCGTGGCAGGAATACGACGTCCCCGGATCGCCGTACTTCGCGCTGGTAGACGGCACCAACAACCGGATGGTCGGCTCGGGCACCGCCGCCAACTGGGACCAGATGCTCAGAATGCTCGGGAGGGCCCTGGGCGATTACCTTCGTGAGACGGAACGCACCACTACCTCGGGCCGGGACCGGGCAAGCCGTGCCGATGAGGCGCTGGCGGCGGCTGGCATCGGTCGGGACCATCCGAGCGTTAACCCGGAACCCCGCCCCGACGAGAGGGAGATCTCTCGCGACCTGCCTGCCGAACCGTGACCACTTCACTCGTCATAGGTGCCGTCGCCGCGGTCGTTGCCGGATTCCGCTCCACCTGGTCGCCCTGAGGACTCTCGATGCTCACGAGCATCAGCCCGCTCGGCGAGCGGGGTCGGGGCAATCGCTGGTCGCTGACCGTGACCTGGCTCGCGATGGGGACACTGATGGGTGGCGCTTCTCTGGGTGCCGTCCTCGGCGCACTCGGGAAGGTTCTTCCGGTCACCCTTGACGAGAGCGGGTACCTGTCCGCTATGGCTCTGGCCGGAGTAGCTGCCGCGGTATGGGATCTGAAGGTAAGGAGATTTCCTATCCGTCGCCAGGTCAACGAGGACTGGCTCTCGGTCTTCCGACCGTGGGTATACGGCCTTGGTTATGGACTCCAACTGGGCGCGGCGATCGTTACCGCGGTCAACACAGCGCTTGTTCCCATGTTCATGCTGGCTGCTCTGCTGACCCGTGACCCGGCGAGTGGACTACTAATAGGTGCAGCCTTCGGTGCGACGCGGGGACTAACCGTAATGTTGAACCGCCGGGTCCGGAACGCGACTGACCTGGCCAGGTTGCATCACCAGCTCGACAGCCTTGCGCATAGGGCTCGGCTCCTTGGCGCTCTGGGAGCTGTCCTGCTGGCTGGTGTGTCGGCCGCTGCTCTGGTGGCCTGAGAGCATGCATCGCCTTTCCGCATACGGGATCGGTGTGGATGTCCCGTCCGGCTGGGAGGCTGAACTATCCCTACAGGAGGATCCCGGGCAGATCCAAAACGACCCGGTGCCGACCAGCAGAAGCCTGGTCGTTTTCCACGCGGCCAACTTCTGGCTACCGAACGAGCGGGATGACTACGGCTCGGAAGCGTTGGACGTCATGGGACCCGCCGGAGCCTTCATCGCGCTCGTGGAATTCGATAGCAGCGCGGCCGAGTCCTTGCTGTTCGAGCGCCACGGTGTCCCAGCCGACCTTAAACCCGACGACTTCGACCCCGCCCAACTCCGGCGGCCCATGCGAGGCCAGGCCGGCCTCCAACGATTCTTCCAATCGGCAGGACGAGCCTTCTGCCTCCACGCCGTAATCGGCTCCTACAACCGCCGAAGCCCGCTCACTCGGGAAGTAAACAGGATCCTCGCAGGCCTCACCATCCAACAGGACCACCCAAACCAGCCAGGTGTATAGTCAACTGTATGAGCTCTTCTTCCGGGTACGGAGCGGCCGAGCGCATCAAACAGTTCTTGGTGAAGTACCCCGACGGACCACTGACGGTCGCGGTCGGATACGCAAGCGTTAAGGGACTCGCCTGGCTCGCCCGTCATACTGCCAACCGGCCGGTGACATTGCTGATTGGCAACTGTCGGAAGAAACACTTCAAGGACCCGTCGAGCGACGATCGAGCCAGCGCTGTGGCTTTCATCAACCGCCCAGACGTGGATGTTAAGAACTGGTACAAGAAGCAGCCACCCCCTTCCGAAGCACACATGAAGGTGTGGATAGCTCAAAAGAAGGTGTGGGTATCTAAAGAGGCCCGAGCTCCCCGTATCCTGCTCGGATCAGCCAACCTCACCCGGGCCGGGTTGTTCGAAAATAGGGAAGCCGTCGCTGAGGCAGCAGCACCGGACAGGCTCCGGATCACCAACAGCGTCAAGGAATTGGTGGGGATAGCGTGGGACGTCGAACAGCGTCTGCTCGGTTATCTCAGCGAGTAACCACAACCGGTTGGCAGTAGGGCACCTTCTCCGGAAGTTCGTCGGCGTGGATGCCCTGCAGCAGCCATCAGTGCGGCCACGGGTCGGTCATCGCTGAACTCGGATTCGGGTTATGGAGATTCCTGCGCAGCCACGTATACCCGACTTCGTTTGGGGTTTGTGGCCTCGGTTCCGCGTTTGCTCAACCCCCATTGCCGAATGACCCGCGTTGGATGCGAATTGACGTGGAGGATCGTATGCAGCATCTCCATTCGTCCGGAACGGGATCGCGCATCACGAGCAACCCAGCGGCGCGACCTGATTGGCGATCACTACCATCTGCGAGAGCTTGTAATATGTCACATAGGACTGCTACAACTACAGTCATGACAATCGAGCGAAGGTTCGCGCTCACCTATGGGAGCACGGAGACGTACACAGATCTCGAGGCATCATCCGCCTGGCCGCAGCAGCCGATGGTCGTCGCGACCGATCGGACGGACTGGCCTATGCCGATCAGATGCTGCCGCGTTGCTAGCGTGACCGACATGGCCGCGGTAGCGAGGTGTCGAGTGGGTGGCCATACCGTTGTCGCACTCCAGACACCCCGCGAGGCCCCAACAGAAATGTCGGACTTGGTTGCGACCGCTCAAGCCAACCGGTCCACGAGGTCTGCAACATGACTGTCCGAGTCGATGTCAATCCTTCACTGTACAGGTGGGCATCGGAGCGCTCAAGGGTTGACCTGGACGCGCTCGACCGCAAGTTCCCGAAGCTGAGCGAGTGGATGGCTGGTGACCGCAACCCCACGCTCAAGCAGGTAGAGAAATTCGCGCAAGCCACGGGCACCGCGGTGGGGAACTACTTCCTGCCGGAACCCCCTGACGAGAGAATCCCCATCCCGGACTTACGGACGGTAAGCGACCAGACGGTGGTCCGTCCCAGCGGCAACCTGCTCGACACCATCTACCAGTGCCAGCAGCGCCAAGACTGGTACGGGGAATACGCGCGCAGCGCAGGGCTGCAGGAGGTCGAGTGGATTGGCTCGCTGGGCACAAGCACACCTCCCACAGAAGCGGCTCAAGAGATCACAACGCGTTTGTCGTTTTCGGCAGAGCGCCGAGGTGCCAATTGGACCGAAGCGTTCACCATCCTTCGCAACCACGCCGAGGAGGCGGGGGTGCTGGTGATGGTCAACGGTGTGGTGGGAAGCAACAACCACCGCAAACTCGATCCCCAAGAGTTCCGAGGATTCGCCCTCGCAGACACTTTCGCGCCCCTCGTCTTTGTGAACGGAGCGGACACGCGGGCAGCCCAGATTTTCACGCTCGCCCACGAACTGGCCCACCTCTGGCTCGGAGAGAGCGCACTGTCCGACGCCGACCTGAGTATCGACGCCCGGGAACCCGTGGAAGCCTGGTGCAACCAGGTGGCGGCGGAGATGCTCGTCCCGATGCTACAGCTCCGTTCAGAGTTCGACCCCAATGCGGAGCAAGCAGGGGAACTACAACGTCTTGCCCGCAAGTTCAAGGCGAGCACTTTGGTGGTGCTCAGACGGATACATGAAGCCGGTTATCTTCCCTGGGCAGAGTACCGACGGCTGCACCGCGACGAATACGAACGCGCCATGGAGAGCCGCCAAGTTGGAGGCGGTGGTGGCAACTTCTACAACACCCAAACCGCAAGGGCCAGCAGGACATTCGCCCAGGCTGTGATCACGAGCACGCTCGAAGGTCACACGTCCTACACCGAAGCCTTCCAGATGCTCGGACTCAAGAAGACGTCCACGTTCTACGAACTGGCCAATCGGCTGGGAGTGTCGTGACAAGCTACCTACTCGACACAGACGTGTTCATACGAGCCAAGAACCAACACTACGGGTTCGATTTCTGTCCCGGCTTCTGGAACTGGATCGATAGCGAGTACGTCGCTGGCCGAGTGTTCAGCATCCAAGCGGTCTACGAAGAGTTACGTCACGGAAAGGACCAGCTCAGCACCTGGGCGAAGGAGCGGAAGGGAATGTTCCTGATACCCGACCAGTCAACGACGTCCAGCCTCCAGCAACTCAGCACCTGGGCCCACAGTGCCAAGTACCAGCTGAGTGCTACCAAAGCCTTCACGGAGAAGGCCGACTTCTACTTGGTTGCCCAGGCACACGCAATGGGACACACCGTCGTCACGTACGAGAAGCCAGCCCCGAGGGCCAAGAAGTCGATCAAGATCCCGGACGCCTGCAAGTCGTTGGATGTGGACTGGAGAGCCCCACACGAGGTGTTGCGCTCAACAGGCGCTATCTTCGATCTCTCTTGACCTTCCTTAGCCCCGAACCGAGTACGGGCAGAACAGCCTCCATCGGCTACGACTGCTCAAGGTCAGAAAGCACTACAAGAGCGCTCCGCCAATTGCTAGAACTACTACTATCCGGTACGCCCACTCCCGGAGTCTTCTATGAAATTCTCGATTTCCACCACCGTTGTTGGTGTTCAGGACGGAGAGCGCAGATGGGACCTCGACGGCTATCTGGCGGAGTGCGAATCGGCTGACCGGCTTGGGTTCGAGTATGCGTATAAGGGGGAGCGGCGCGGACACGGCCCGCACTCCGGAACCCATGGGGTCGTTAACAACGCACACCTCATCGCTCAGTTTGGGCTGGCCGAGACGGAGCGCCTCAAGTTCGCGAGTGGTGTGGTGCTTCTCCCCTTGTATCACCCGGTGACCGTGATCCAGGACGCGGCGATGATCAACGCCATGTATCCGGGTCGTTACCGGTTGACCGTCGGTGCCGGTTACCTGCAGGACGACTTTGATGTCTATGGAGTGGACTTGTCGGAGCGACCTCGGAGGATGCGCAGAGGCCTCGCCGCCATCAACGCATTCCGCTCGGGCGAACCATTCCGTTTTGCCGAAGATGACCCGTGGCGGGGCACGGTTCCCCCTCGTGATCCGGCGATGGGTGACCTCCTCCCGGAGGTCTGGGTCGGTGCCTGGAGCGATGTGGGTGTCAAGATCGCTGCGCTGGGAGATGGTTGGGAGACCGGACCGATCAGTTCAACCGCGCACCTGTCACACCTCGCCGGGCTGTACAGGGAGGAGTGCGCGAAGCTGGGAAAGACTCCGCGGATCGCCATCCTCCGCGAAGCGGCGATCGCCCCCACCGACGAAGCCGCAAGAGGTCTTCTTGGCCCGTACATCCTGGAATACCACCGGATCTACTACAGACGTGGCAATGCTTACTACAAGCCCAAGTGGGAGCCCTGGATCGGGGACGTCGGTTCGGCGGACGACATCACCCTTGACCACGTTATCCGCAACAGAGCCCTAGTCGGCTCTCCAGCCACATGGATAGAGATGCTGGAGGAGTGGAAGGAGATCCTCGATCCCGAAGAGATCATCGTCCGCCTCCGATATTTCCACGGCCCCGGCCTCGACACCGCACTCGAGGGTCAGCAGATGGTCGCCTCAGAGGTGATACCTCACTTCCGTTAGGGGCGTGTGGTCAACCGGCGGGTTTCCCAAGCGCCCTCACCCTGCCCCGTCGCAGGTAGCTCTATTCCCCCAAGCTGGTGACCGGTGACTGGCAACTTTTCTACGAGGGTGGGTACAGGCCGACGTTCGGTGCCTCGTCGGTCTGCCAGAAGACATCGGCGATCCCGTTGATCTGAGCGATCAGGTCCTCGGCAACTGCCGGATCGGCGGACTTCTTGGCATCGCCAGCTGCTTTGATGGCATTCCAGAACATGCCGTGCAGCTCGGGGAAGCGCTCCAAGTGGTGGGGCTTGAAGAAGTCGGTCCAGAGTACCGAGAGATGGTGCTTGACCAGCTCGGCTTGGGCTTCTTTCACCGCTATACACCGAGCGCGGAAAACTTCGTCGTCGCTCCCGTGATACTTGACGGCCGCCTGGAGGACTGACTCCGCTTCAATCCGAGCCTGGGCCGGATCGTAGACCCCGCAGAAGAGGTCGCAGTGGGCGTGGGCCGGGCGAGGTGGTGGGAACAGCCTCATGTAAGTCTCCTCATGGTGTGCCTGATAGATGCGCAAGACAATACACTCCGGCCAGAATGGTCGGGTGCACGGGTCTCAGAGCAGTCTAATTGCCGTTCGTTTCAGGCGTTACGAGGTGGTGGATCACTCCATGATGCCTACGCTGGTTCCCGGAGATCGTATCGTCGGGTTCGGCGGCCGACCAGCACGGGGCCTTGTCCGGGGAAGCGTGGTGGTTTTCGGTAGTTCCGGTTCGTACCTGATCAAGCGGGTGGTCGGTCTGCCTGGGGAGAGGATCACCATCGTGGGCGGGGTACTACTCATCAACCAGACGCCCTTCGATGATCCCTGGTGGAAGGCCGCCAACCGTCCTGACGGGATCTGGAACGTCCCCATGGACTCCTGGTTCGTATTGGGCGACAACCGAGCGGACTCCGACCGGGACAGCAGATCTCTGGGGCCTATTCCGGCTTCGCAGCTCCACTCCAGGGTGTTAGCACGGTATCGGCCTTGGAGGAGAGCCGGTCGGATTCGCCAGCGCTGAGGATAGGTTCGTGGTTTCTGGTTCTTGGATTACCCGGCCGCTCTTACCAAACTGGTCGTTATGAGAAGTCGGGGACTAGTCATCGCGCTTGCGGGCCTGATCGTGGTAGCTGCCTGCGGAGGCACCGCGGATACCCCCAGTTCCGGGGAGGGACAGACAACGACCTCGTCAAGCTCGGCGCAGACCACGGCAGTATCGGTTACCACTGTTGCTACGACGGAACCCTCGACTCCTCCTAACTCGTCCGAGCCCAGGGAGCCGGTGCCCACCTCCGCGGAGGCCGGTCCCTCATCCACGGAAGCGACCATCGGGACCGTGCCCGTGACTACCGAAGAGGTGCCATCACCCGTGGCGAGCTCAACCACCGCACCGGAACCATTCCCGGCACCCCGCTCGCCGCTAACCGGCCTTGCGGTGACCGACCCCAGCGCGTGGCTGCGGCGCGTCGTGGCGGTCAAGATCGACAACCACCCGGAGGCGAGGCCCCAGTCCGGTATCGAGCAGGCCGATGCGGTGTTTGAACTGGTGGTAGAAGGCGGCCTTACCAGGTTCATCGGCCTGTTCCATAGTCACGATGATGACTGGGCGGGGCCGATGCGTTCGCTCCGCCCGACCGATTGGACACTGGTCAAGCCTCTTGGCGGCGTGCTCATGATCAGCGGAGGCCAACCATGGATTGTTGAATCGGTCCTTGCCAACGACGTGGCCATCATCGGTGATCTCGGTCCGCCCCTGACCAATCGCTGGGGGACTAGGCGGGCCCCTCATAATCTGTACGTGAATACCGCTGAGGCCCGTCGGGAGGCCGACCAGCGGGGGCTGCCGGACGCTCCGCCTGCTCCGCTGTTCAACCGGGGGGAGTTCAGCGCGTCGCCGTCGGCCGGTGCTACCTACATGTTCTTCGACTGGTCCGACAATACGGACGTCGTTTGGCACTGGGACGGGGTCCGATATCTACGCTCGGTAGAAGGTGTGCCCCACGAGTGGGTTAGCCGGGACGGCACCTCCGGCCAGATCTCCGCGGATGTTTTGGTGGTGCTCATGGCGGAGCGCTACACCGCCTGTCCTTCGGGTCAGGGATCATGCGTGCCAGCCTGGCGTACCGTTGGCGAGAATCGGGCGCTGGTGTTTGCTCAGGGTCTGGTTGAGGAAGGTCGGTGGAGCCGGAACTCGGCCGGTGAGTATTTTGCCTTGACGAACTCGTCGGGTAGCCAAATCACGCTCCCGCCCGGACGTACATGGATCATGATCTACCCCGAGACCGCCGATCTGATCTGGTAGCGATGGTCCGGTAGCCGGGCCGACCAACGCTCTGGATCCGGTTACTATTGAAACTCATGATCCCGGATGTGTCCGCCCACGCGCGGCTCCGATAACCGACAAAGGCGAGAAAGGAAGGGCGGTGGAGAGCGACCCTAATCCGAACGATCAGGGACCGGAGGCGGGCGACCGGCTCGTTCCCTCTGGTGACACTGTCGTTGACCGTACTGACCGCATGGTCATCCGCTTTGCCGGTGACTCTGGTGACGGCATGCAGCTGGCGGGGAATCGGTTCACCGACGCGGCCGCGATTTTCGGCAACGACCTAGCCACCCTCCCCACCTTTCCTGCCGAAATTCGAGCACCTGCTGGCACCCTTCCCGGGGTCTCTTCCTTCCAGATCCAGATTGCCGACTGGGACATCCTGACTCCCGGGGACCGTCCCGATGTCCTGGTAGCCATGAATCCGGCGGCTCTCAAGGTACATCTCGAAGACCTTCGGGACGGTGGCGTTCTGATCGTGAACGAGGAGGCGTTCGACGAGCGCAACCTCTACAAGGCCGGTTTCGAGACCAACCCTCTGGATGATGGCTCCTTGGACGGCTACAACCTGCACTCGGTCCCGATGAATACCCTGACCAAAGGGGCGGTCAAGGGCACCGGTGTCAGTGGCCGGGCGGTGCTTCGCTCGAAAAACTTCTTGGCCCTCGGCCTGATCCTCTGGATGTTCGGGCGGGATACCGCGGTTACAGAAGCCTGGGCGTCCAAAAAGTTCGCTCGTATGGAGGCGGTTAAGAACGCCAACATCGCCGCGCTCAAGGCGGGTTACAACTATGGCATCACCACCGAGAGCTTCGCTCGTCAAATTGATGTGGGCCCCGCCGTTCTGCCACCGGGTGTGTACACCAACATCAACGGGAACTCGGCCCTCTCTTGGGGTCTCATCGCGGCGTCCCAGTTGTCCGGGCTGCCGCTCTTCTACGCCTCCTACCCGATTACCCCGGCCTCCGAGATCCTCCATGAGCTGGTCAGGCATCGGAACTTCGGGGTGAAGACTTTCCAGGCTGAGGATGAGATAGCGGCTGCGGGTGCCGCTCTCGGTGCCGCCTTCGCCGGGTCGTTGGCGGTGACGGGCACAAGCGGACCGGGCCTCTCCTTGAAGGGCGAGACGATAAGTCTGGCCATCATGACCGAGCTTCCCATGGTAATCGTGGACGTCCAGCGGGGAGGTCCATCCACGGGACTCCCGACCAAACCCGAGCAGTCAGACCTCTTCCTGGCGGTTTGGGGTCGACACGGCGAATCGCCGCTCCCGGTGGTGGCTGCTTCGTCACCCTCCGACGCCTTCGAGGTGGCTATCGAGGCCTGCCGAATCGCCCTGAAGTACATGACGCCGGTCATCCTGCTCTCGGACGGATACATCGCTACCGGTGCCGAGCCCTGGTGCCTGCCGGACGTGGATTCTTTGCCTGAATTGACGGCACCGATCGTCAACGGGCCGAACGCTGGGGATCAATTCCTCCCCTACCTGCGCGACATGACCACTATGGCCAGGCCGTGGGCCCGCCCTGGGACACCAGCGCTTGAGCACCGGGTGGGAGGTTTGGAGAAGGAGGAGGTGACGGGCAACGTGTCCTACGACCCAGCCAACCATCAACTCATGACAGATGTACGGGCTTGGAAAATCGCCAACATCGCCAACGACATCCCCGACCTCGAAGTGGATGATCCGGACGGTGCGGACTTGCTGGTTCTGAGTTGGGGCTCTACCAACTCAGCGGTCCGGGCTGGGGTGGGCAATGCCCGCAGCCGTGGGGTCAAAGTGGCGCATGCCCGGCTCCGCTACCTGAGCCCCTTCCCGGCCAATCTCACCACCGTGCTGAGCAGTTACCGGGATGTTCTCATTCCTGAGATGAACATGGGCCAGCTGGCCAGGATGCTCAAAGCCGAGTTTGTTACGCCAATCCTCTCAGTCAACAAGGTGCAGGGAACGCCCTTTACCTCAGATGAGATAACCGAGGAAATACTTAAGGTGGTGGGCGAATGACCTATACCAGGGTCGACTTTCAAACCGACCAGGAGGTGCGGTGGTGCCCGGGATGTGGCGATTACACCATCCTGGCTTCCGTTCAGAACTTCATGGCTTCGGCCGGAATCGAACGGGAAAACGTAGTGTTCGTTTCGGGAATCGGCTGCGCAGCCCGGTTTCCCTACTACATGAACGTCTACGGGATGCACAGTATTCATGGACGGGCACCGGCGATCGCCACTGGTGTTGCTATCACCAACCCGAATCTGTCCGTGTGGGTTGTCGGCGGGGATGGAGACCTCCTCTCGATCGGGGGGAACCATCTGATCCATGCCATGCGACGAAACGTCGACTTGACCGTCCTGCTTTTCAACAACCAGATCTACGGTCTCACCAAGGGTCAGTACTCGCCTACATCGGAGCGGGGCAAGCGGACCAAGTCTTCGCCAGCCGGATCCCTGGACTACTCGTTCAATCCGGTGAGCCTGGCTATCGGTGCCGAAGCCAGCTTTGTGGCTAGGACCCTGGACATGGACCGCAAGGCCACCACGGAGATCCTTGAGGCCGCTCACGCCCACCGCGGATCGGCCTTCATTGAGATCTACCAGAACTGCAACGTCTTCAACGACAAGGCGTTCATCCAGCTGACCGGTAAGGCAGAGCGCTTTGCCAACCGCATCGATCTGGCCCACGGCGAGCCGATCGTGTTCGGAGCGCAGCAGGACAAGGCGGTGGTGTGGTCCGGGGGGCGGGCCAGGATTGTGGACCGGAGTTCGGTGCCTGACTCGCAGATCATCGTTCACGACGCTCATGCGGAGGATGCTTCGGCGGCCTTCGCCCTATCCAGACTCTCTCATGGACCGTATGGTCCTACCCCGCTGGGTGTCTTCCGCTCGGTCCGGAGACCGGTATATGACGAGATGCTCGACACTGAGGTGGCTCGCTCGCAGGAGGCGCTTGGGGCGGGCGACCTGAGCAGGTTGTTAACTAGCTTGGGAACCTGGACGGTGGCATAGAGCCGTTTGCCATTGGCTCTTCGCTGCCAGTGGCCAGGTTGGGGGTTGCTCGAGCAGTAGCGAGTCCGTTCTGTTCCGGCTCAGTACCGGGCTTGGCGGGAGAGTGGGTGCTTGAGTCCTGGGAGGGTGGTGGCTGATGGTGCCGCACCTTGATCGCGCCGGATACCTGGAACTGCCCCTACGAAACCCGCTGGACTTGCGAGCAACGTTGGTGGTTAAGGGCCTGCGTGGGCCCTCGATGCGGGTTGAGGCAGAAGGGTTATGGAGGGCCACCCGCACCGCTTCTGGCCCGGCCACGGTCCGGATGCGGATCAAGGATCGAACCCTCCTGGTTGATGCCTGGGGAAGCGGGGGCGCGGAGGCACTGGCTCAGATTCCGGACTGGGTGGGAGAGGGTGATAATCCGTCCGCCCTGATTCCTCGACACCCGGCTATGGCGAAGGCGGTGCGGCGAGGCCGTGGGGTGCGAATGCCCGCGGTCGGTGGTCTTGTGGATGTCCTAGTTCCCACCATCCTCGCCCAGAAGGTGACGGGGATTGAGGCAGGCCGTAGCTACCGCCAGCTGGTCGAAGTGTATGGTCGTCCCGCACCCGGACCCATCGACCTCCTGCTCCCACCGGCCCCTGACCGGCTGGCGGAGCTTGCCTACTACGACTTTCATCCGCTCGGGGTAGAGCGTCGACGTGCCGAGACGATCCTGCGGGTGTGCCGCGACGCCCGCCGCATCGAAGCAATAGGACAGGGCGATCTAGACCACATCTACCAATACCTCCACCGCATCAGAGGTATCGGTCCGTGGACCAGCGCGGTCGCGCTAGCGGTAGTCCGCGGCGACCCGGACGCGGTCCCGGTTGGGGATTTCCATCTTCCCAACACGGTTTGCTGGGCCCTCGCCGGAGAACCGCGAGGTACCGATCAGCGGATGCTCGAGTTGGTCGAGCCCTATGCGGGTCAGCGGGGCCGGGCTGTCCGGCTCCTCGAGCGATATGCGGGACGGGCACCCGCCTACGGTCCGAGGTTGGAGCCCCGAGACATTAGACACCTATGAGTCGACGTGGAACCTTTCAGTGGCCGGCGGCAAATGGGGATTAGGGTCCTGCCGGAAGCAGCGGGCCCGCTTGCTTCGTGGCCACTGCCGCTACAGTCCCGTCGTCAACTGTCTGCCGACCAACGTTCCAGGAGCAGATGCACCGCCCAGTTGGTACCGTCACCCCAGGATTCCACCGCCGCTCGGACGTTAGCCTCGGGGTGGACTTCCCCTACCTCGGCACCCATCACATAGCGTGAGACCACCTTTCGCACCCCTAGGTCCCCGGCGGCTACCACATCAGGTCGGACCAGACATCGGGCCAGAAACCACTCGGCGGTCCATCGGCCCACACCGCGTAGGCGAGTCAGCCGTCGAATAACGGTCTCGTTGCCAGCCTGAGCTATATCGTCCAAGCGCCCCTCTTTGACAGCTTGGGCGATTCCTACGATATAGCTGGCCTTGCGGGTACTGAACTGCATGTCCCGAAGGTCGGCCGGGTTCGCCTCTGCCAAGCTTCTCACCGAGGGGAAGCGCCACCACGTCACCCCTTCCATTTCCAATGTGGTCCCGTAGTGTCGGACCAGACGGTTCCGGAGGGTGGTCGCCCAACGGAGGTTCACCTGCTGGGAGCAGACCGACGAGACCAAGGTTTCCAGGACGGCCGGGTTGGTAGGGACCCGGAAGCCCGGCGAGACACGCAGTTGATCGTTGACCGCGGCAACCTGGGCTGCGACCTCTTCCAGCGGTGCGTAGGGCAGGGTCTCGCCGAGACGCACCCGCGATTCGGGTACCGCGACCACGACCGCTTGCTCGGTTTCCGCTCCTACCTCTATGCGCCCGTCTCCCAGCTGTCGAAGGCGATAGGGATACCCACACTCGGTCGTCCGGTACAGGTATCCGCCGGCAACCGCGCTCAACAGGTTGGGTCCATATCGCTCGATGCGGTCCACCAGGGACGTCAGGTCGAGTGGGGTCTTAGGGACCCAGCTGGTGGTTATCACCGCAGATCGAGGTCGGATGCGGCATCTCGATCCACCAGCCAGGTGACCGACGCCTCCCCGTCCATCAATCTCCGCACCGGCAGCACCAACTCAGAAGACGGTTGCAGGGCCTCGGCGAGGGCCGATGCCTTGGAAGATCCCGAGACCAGCACGAATATCCTCGCCGCCCGGTGCACCAAAGGAAGGGTGGCCGTCAGGCGAGGGGGCCCCTGTGCAGGTGGCTCGGTGGCCGCATACCAGCGATCGGCGATGTCCAGGGCTGGCGAACCGGGGAAAAGGGATAGCGTGTGACCGTCGCCTCCCATGCCCGCGAGGACCAGGTCGGGTCGGGGACCATCCCCGTCGCCCGCCATTGCCGCCAATAACTCGGCTTCGTAGTCGGCGGCGGCATCCGCGGCAGAAAGGCTTGGTGCCCAAGCTGGCCGAAGGAACTGGACTCGGGTGGCATCGAGGAGGGTGCTAGCGATCATCGCCCCGTTGCAGTCGGCGTGGTCGGGCGGCACATAACGTTCGTCGCCTACCCACGCGCACACCCGCTGCCAGGGAACATCCATTGTTGACAGCTTGCGATACATCGCAACCGGCGTCGATCCGCCCGCCATGGCCACGGTGAGGCGGCGTTGACTCCTGATGCGGGGTACCTCTGTGCGGATGAACCCGGCGACCGCCTCGGCAGCGCCGCTGGCCAAGGTCGCCGAGGTGTCGAAGACCTTTACGTCGGCCTGTCCCACACGCACCCGCATTGATTCCATCAGGAGGAACCCTAACCGGACGTCCATATCCGCGAGTCCGCCTATGGTTGGGTCATGGAGGTGGGGATTGAGGCACCGGGCGGGGAGTTAAGGGGACGTTGGCGGGAGCCGTCCGACCCGGAACCCACTGCGGTGCTGCTGGCCCATGGTGCCGGGGCTGGCCAAGACCACCCGGGCATCACCCAGCTGGCTGACGCCTTGGCCGGTCACGGTTTCCCGGTCCTTACCTTCAACTACCCCTACATGGAGGCAGGCCGGCGGTTTCCGGATCGCCAGCCGACCCTACTGGCCGCTCATCGTGCCGCGGCTGCCTGGCTGGCCCAACGCTCCGAGAGAATGGTGATGGCGGGCCGGTCGATGGGTGGGCGTATGGCGTCCTACCTTGTCGCAGATGGTCTCGCCTGCCGTGGCCTAGTGATGTTCGCCTATCCCCTCCACCCCGCCAGCAAGCCTGACAGCCTTCGGGTAGGACACCTTGACAGCATTTCAGTCCCCATACTCTTCTTCACCGGGAGCAAGGACAAGTTAGCGCTGCCCCACCTGGTCGAACAGTATCTGGTCCCGTTGCCTAGAGCGACCGTCGAAATCGTGGCGGACGCCGATCACAGCTTCAGAGTCCCCAAGCGAACCGGCCTTACCGGTTCGGAGGTTCTCGAATCGCTAGCGGCCCGAACGTCCCGGTGGATCAAGGCCCTGCCGACCAGCTAGCGCTGTTGGTGGCTCGTGGAAGCCACTAAGAGACCGCCGGACCCCGCTAACGCGCACGGCGCGGGGCTGGCCCCAGGCCGCGGTTCGCCCAGCTGCGCTGGGCCCCACCCCCGCCTCACACCACCAGGTCGGAGCGTGGTCGGCCATGCCCGGACTGAAGCCGGGAGACGCTGGGGCCTTAGCTCTACAAGATTTCATGTTCCCAAAGTTCCGGCTGTTCCGATCGGTCACAACGCCTTAACACAACTGCCTCAACAAAGCCGGAATCGGTGCTTAGCAATGAGTACCGTATACAAAGCCTGCGACACGGGCAAGACCCTTGTTAGGGATTTCTGCTTGATCGGGATCACCTCACTGGTAGAGGGGGTGTAGGGTGTCCGAATTGATCCGGTCCAGCGGGCAACGCCGTCCGCACCCTCTCTAGGTTTGGCTTTCTCCAGCCTCTAGTCGGGATATCTTGGCTAACCGCCGAATATGCCTTTCCTCGCCTGAGAACTGGGCCCCTAGGAAGGCCTCAACCAATCCCACGGCCACGTCAGCGCTGACCACCCGTCCGCCTAGGCACAGAACGTTGGCATCGTCATGTTCAACTGCCTGATGCGCCGAGTAATGATCGTGGGCGAGCGCCGCCCTGATGCCAGCCAGCTTGTTGGCGGCGATAGCGGCACCGACCCCTGATCCACAAACCACGATTCCTCGGTCGGCCGTTCCTTCCCGAACTGCTTCGCCGACCGCGACCGCTAGGTCCGGGTAATCGACCGGTGCTGTGGAGTGCGTACCCAAGTCGAGCAGGACGTGGTCGGCCCCGAACACTGCAATCAGGTGTTCTTTCAGCGGAAACCCGGCGTGATCTGCGCCTATGGCCAGTCTCATGAACCCTCGTCTCCTCGGTCGTGCCAGGTTAACCGACATGGGTGAACACGACCTCCGGTCAGGCCCGCGCGGGGTTCTAGAATTCGAGGATGCCGCCTACCCTGTTTTCTCCGTTAGGGGTCGGTGGGGTGTTGAGAGCCTCAGCCGTCACTTACCGGCAGCGTTTCCGGACCCTCGTTGCTACCGCGACGGTTCTGGACCTCCCCTATGCGATTCTCTATTTCGTGCTGGCCCCGGATGTCCCCACGCTGTCGCCGGTGCCATCAAACGCCGAGATGTCCGAGTTTCTTCGGGTCATGGGTCCCTGGGTGTTCGTGCGGTTGCTGATTACCGCGGTCCTCTTGGCGGCGGCTGTGCGCGTGGTCGCCGAGTCCTACACCGGATCCCGCTCCTCCTGGTTGGAGATCGCCGCCACCGCGATCAATCGGATGGTGGCGTTGTCGGTGGTTACCGTCCTCTACTGGTCCGGGGTCATGCTTGGTATTGCCTTGTTCGTCCTACCTGGGCTGTTCATAGCGGTTGCCTGGAGCGTCACTCTTGGGGCGCTGATGGTCGAGGGCCGGCGGCCCCTAGCCGCGATTGTCCGCTCCATGCGGATCACGGCGGGTAGGCGTCTCGCCATCTTCGGGGTGCTGGCCACCTCCTCAGCCCTGCTGATCGTCGCCAACCTGGTGCTGTTGGTCGCGTTAGGTGTTCTGCTGGGGAGTCTGTTCGGGGAGGTGGGCACGTTCCTCGCCGCCGAGGCCATTTGGATCACCACCCAACCTGCGGTAGGGGTCGTCCTTGCCCTCTTATATCTGGACCTGCGGGTTCGCAAGGAGGAGCTTGACGTTGCCCGTCTCGCCGAAGAGCTATCCGCTACTTCCTTTGACCGGTAGGCGGGTATCCTTAGGGATGGCGGCCGGATAACCCTCGGTTGATCCGTCACCAGAACCCACCCCCGAGTTGGATCCGATCACCTTTATGAGCGCCACCGAGACATCAGTAACCATACGGGCTCCCCAGGAGGTCGGGCCGGTTGAGATCGACCGGGATCTGCTCGATTCCACCCTCGAATACATTCGACCTGCCCTGCAATACGACGGGGGAGACCTGATCCTCACCGGGGTCGATGAGGATGGAACCGTAAACTTGAATCTGGTGGGTGCCTGCAGTGGCTGCCCGATGTCAATGATGACGCTGACGTCCGGGATCGAGCGAATCCTCATGGATCGGGTTCCCGGAGTCACCTCCGTCAACGCGGTCTGAGCAGAGAAGACGACTGGGCGGGATCCTGTGCAGTTACCGTCCGTGTCTAGGGCCGAATGGCTCCGGCGGCTACAAGAAGGCGATCGGAGATTGTTGGCTCGGGTCGTGACGATGGTTGAAGAGGACTCGGCCGGGGCGGAAGATTTCTTGCAGGTATGCGCCGAGGCTGGCGTCGGGGCACCCCGGATCGGACTTACCGGGGCACCAGGCGTGGGGAAGAGCAGCCTGGCGGCCGAGTTGATCTCGGCCATCCGAACGGAGGAGTCAACAGTCGGGGTGATTGCAGTTGATCCTTCCAGCCCGATTACGCAGGGGGCGCTGCTCGGGGACCGGATTCGCTTGCAGGAACATGCCGGGGACTCCGGGGTGTATATCCGGTCGATTGCGGCGAGAGGGCACCTGGGGGGACTCTCCGAGGCCACGCCGCGGATTGCCACGGTCCTCGACGCCGCTGGATTCGACGTGCTGATCATCGAAACGGTCGGTGTCGGCCAGTCAGAAGTCGAGGTCATGAAGCACGTCGACACCACCGTGGTAGTGGTGACGCCGGGGTGGGGCGACGGCATCCAGGGTGCCAAGGCCGGGATTCTTGAGATTGGGGATGTCTTCGTAGTCAACAAGGCCGATCTGGCGGGTAGCGCTAATGCCCGGCGCGAGCTGGAGACCACGTTGTCGATGGGGCCGCCGCGGGCTTGGCGCCCGCCGGTCGTGGAGACGGCGGCGACCCGGCGAGAGGGAATAACGGGTTTGTGGCAGGCGATAAGGGCGCATCAGGCCTTCCTCAGGGGAGAAGAAGAGGCCAGAGCGCAACGGATCGAGGGTTGATTCTTGCCGGATATCGGGTTCCTAATCTAAGGATTGCTCGGCGCAAGGAGAGGTCTTGGAACACATTTCATGCAAGGTTGAGGGCGCGGTAGGTCTGGTGGAGATCATTCGACCTCCCGTGAACGCCCTGAACGCGGAGGTGGCGCGCGATCTGTGGGAGGCGCTCAGCCGGCTGGCCGAGCCGGATGTGAGGGCGGCTGTCATCACCGGTCGTCCCCATTTCGCCGCCGGGGCGGACATTTCGCGCTTCAAGAAGGCGCACGATTCAGGCGCTCGATCCCGCTCGGAGGAGGCCGCCCGCCTCGCGGGGGTGGTCCGCCGGATGGAGTTGTTGCCTTGTCCCATTATCGCCGCGGTGTTCGGCTACGCGTTGGGAGGCGGACTCGAGCTGGCGATGGGTGCTGACTTCCGCTATCTGGCCGAAGACGCTTCGGTCGGCCAACCGGAGATTCGCCTCGGCCTCATCCCGGGTGCTGGCGGGACCCAACGACTCACCCGTTTAGTCGGTTTCAGTCGGGGGAAGGAACTGATCTATACCGGTCGACACATCGGAGCTTCGGAGGCGTTAGAGATCGGGCTGGCCGACAAGGTTCTTCCCGCCGATGAGCTGCTCGAGGTGGCCTTGGAAGACGCCGCCCGATTCGCGAACGGACCGTCGGTTGCCTTGGCCATGGCGAAGCGAGCCATCAATGAAGGGTGGGGTCGTCCTATCGAGGATGGCACGGACATCGAGGCAAGTGCATTCGACCGGGCGTTCGGAAGCGAGGACGCTCGAGAAGGCGTGGCGGCCTTCATAGAAAAAAGACCCCCCACCTTCAGAGGAGAATGACTCTGTCCCGTTGCGCGGGCGGCCCTGTCGGTCGCGGCCGCCTAGTTGCTCTGCTATGGGTGCTGCTGTTGGTCGTCGCTTGCGGAGAGGAGGACCACCCCGACGGCTACGACGGCCAGATCGACTGCGGTGAACCGGCTTGGTCTTGGGAGACCGAATACGACAGGACCGTGGAAGCCGAGTTGACACCCTACGACGCTATGGTTGCCTTCGCATCGGCATACGAGGACCGTTCTCCCATCGTGCACGTGGTGAGTGCCCGAACAGCCACCCTGGTAATCGACAACCAAGAGGTGGTGTTCGTTCGCGTGTTGGAGCTTGCCACCGAAACCTTCGCGACCGTGGAGGCTAACGGGTGTCAAGGGTTCGAGTACCCGTAGGTCTAGGCAAGCGAGGCCCGACGTTCGGATTCATCACCTGCTTGCGTGCCGCGACAGGAGATTGTGTCGGGCGGTTGGTAGCGGAGCGACGCTGGTGCAGCTGATATGCAGACTGCAGGTTGAGCCATAGCTCTGCGCTGGTGCCAAGCGCTTCGGAGATTGACAGGGACGTTTCGGGGGTTATCGACTTCTTGGCGTTCAATATCTCGGATACAGCCTGCACGGGTCGGTCGATGATGCTGGCGAACTCGGTGACGGTCCATTCTCTCTCTTCAAGTTCGTCGCGCAAGTACTCGCCCGGAGAGAAGGCCTCTGCGGGTCTGTGGGGCAGGTTCATGGTGTACTCCTAGTGGTAGGCGTCGATTTCGGCAATGGTGAGCAGCGGGTCCAGCACATCTAGCGGCAGGCACTGGTCAAGGATTCGTTGGTCTCGGTCGAGGAGCCGAGAAGAGCTTGTTGAACCGCTTCTCGCACGGCGGCGATCGGTGCATCACCCGGCGGATATTGAGGTGGAACAAAGTTCACGGTGGTGATGCGGGCGGTATCCAGCCGGTCCACGAGGGCGATGAGCTCGCCGAGCCGGTCCAGCGGGATGTCGGTCACTACATGGTCGGCGATGATCTCAGACAGGGACGGGTAGCGATACACCAGCTCCAGCCGTGACACCTGGGTGATGAGCGCTGCGATCACGCAACGTTGGCGGGTCATCCTGCTCCAATCGGTGCTGTTGGTGCGCGAGCGGACGTATCCGAGTGCGGCTGATCCATCCAGGTGACTAAGACCAGGCTCCACCGCAATCTCGATGGGAGATCCGTCCTCAACGATCGGCTTGATCCGATCCTCGACGGGTTCGGTCACATACAGGTCAATCCCTCCGAACAGGTCGATCGCATCCACAAACCCTTCCATCCCCAACAGGACGTAGTAATGGACGCGGAGTCCGGTCAGCTGGGCGAGGGCTGACTTGATGGCGTGGCCAGCCGGGTCATCGACGCCGGGAAACGCCTCAGGGTTGCTCCGACCGGCACCGTATACCTCGTTGAGGATCTCTGGATAGCCGCCCGGCCAGATTTCGGCGGCGGGAGTCCCGTCGGGAAACGTGACATGACGCCAGTTGCGGGGGATACTGAACAGGGCGGCCTCCCCGGACGCTACCTCCATGGTGAACAAGACAATGGTGTCGGTCCTTACCCCGACCCGGTCGTATCCAGCGTCACTGCCGAGGAAGGCGACCGTCAGGCGGGGCTCGCCCTCCCAAGGGGTTGGACCCGGATCGTCCGGTACCTCTGGATCAAGGGAGGATACGACCGCCGCCGACGTGGCTGTGGTGGTGTTGGCCGGTGCCAGACCTTCGGTTGAGGCCTCCTCCACGACCCGGTTCGGGGGAGATTCGCTGATGGGTTGGGACGGTTGATCGACGTTCGGTGTGACCGCAGTGGCGAGTGGGGTGGGGACAGCAGTAGCGGTTCTCGTAGCACTGAAGACCTCCGACAAGACGGACAGCTGCGCGCTGGCAAACCGGACCACCAGCAGGTGTGGCCCCACCATGAGCGAGGCCACCAACAAGATAACGATAAAGGGCCCTAGACGAAACCTTTTCCGACCTGGCCAGCGCCGGTATCTCCGCTTGGCAGTTCGGAAGGCATCAAGGGCGACTAGGGCACGTGAGGCCAGAGTCCCGAGGCTGATGGCCGAAATCAGGCGTAGTGAGAAGGTATTGACGCTCCAGACCAACAGGGTCTCAGAATCGCGTGCGGCTATGTATCCCAGCCCGAATGCGGAGCTCGCGAGAGCCAGGTTTGTGAACAACCAGCCGCGACGGTTGTTGTGACCGAAGTGGCCCAGACCGGGCCAGATGGTCGACAATGCCAAGGCAGCTAGGGGGTTTGGCCCCCGACTTCCTTGTCTGAACGGTTCAATAACAGCACCTCGCCAAGGCCTATACGCCCTTCCCGAGACCAGTGGACGGTTGGGAGCGGGATCGTGACAGAAATCCTAAGCCCGCCCGGGCGTGTAGCTGGTGACCGGTCCTCCCTGGTCCCCAGTTTGCCCATTCTGGCTTGCCGGAAGAATCCTGGTCCTTGCGGCTTGAACCTCAGGGGTCTTCGATTATGGTGACGCCCCTTGTTGTGAGCGTGTAATAGGCCGGAGGCTCTGTCAGAATTTCCTCGAGTCTGCTCCAGTGGGTCTCCAGAAGCGCGGCGTAGCCAGCGGCGGTACGGCTCTGCCGGACCGTGATGTTGACGGTCCGTACCCCCGACCTCGTCATCGCCTTCCGCGCCGCTGGCCTGGTCATGAGCCGCTGATCGCGCATGACCACACATAGCTGCCGGTCGGCCACCATGCGAAGCCAGATCCGATCGCTGATCCACGGCTGAAGGGGCCAGTGATTATCGCCGGGGTAGGTGATGTTCGGGTGGCGTTCGATGAGGTTGCGGGCCACCTCCACCAAGTCGGCATGGAAGAAAAAAGAAGCGATCATGTGGTCGGACCCCTCAGACGGCGCTCGAAGCAGATCGCTTCTTCTATGTCGACGCGAGTCAGGCCGTAACGGGTGTAGTAGTTGCTGATCGTGGTCAGGGTTTCCCCGGCTGTCGCGAACTCGGCGATCACCTCAGTTCGGATGCCAGCGATCGAGGGCAGACCGAACCGGACGGTGGGATCAATCACGATTCTCCGGTTGCCCCGGGTCCCCGGATACCATCTGATAGCGGTACCTTCTCCGTACGATCGAAACTCGACACGAGAAGCAAACCGCTCGGCCATGTCGCTCAGCGCAAGCTGATAACCCTCCGACGAGGCGTTCACTACCAAGAAAAGGGACTCGTCGAGGCCGCTTTTCTCCTGTAGCCGCCACAGGAGTTCACCGCCTTCCGCGTAAAGGGGTTGGCCCACTGCCAGAGGATACGGTGTTCCCAGTCCTTCCCGCAGGTCGGCGATCAGAGGCCGGAGCTTGGTGAGCGGGAGCCGTCGGTTGCGGTACTCGGCCAACAATCCGGCTTCGATGAACTCTCCCCACGTCACGTCTGTGACGCCGGTGGAGGCCGGCCGGATGAGCGGTTCTATCCTCCGACCGAATCGGCGGTCCCCATCGATCCAGCGGCGTAGGGTCTTCTCAGGCAATGCCAAGAAACGCGCTGCCTCGTTCATCTGGTAGATCGAAGCGTCGAGGGGGAACCTCGTCTCGACCGCAGGAGTAAGTGCCACGTTGGTGGTCAGGGCACCAGGAGCAGCAGAGTTTCGGCTACGCAGGCTGGCCGGTCACTTCCTTCGAGTTCCACGGTTACCTCCTCGGCGATGCGGAGTCCATTGGGAGTCTCGGCTGCTTTCTTCAACCGCCTCACCACCCGAACCCTGCAACCGGCCGCCACCGGGCTGAGAAACCGGACCCGGTCGAGTCCGTAATTGATGAGCATCCTCGCCTCCGGTAGGTCAAGGGGCGGCGAGATTCCCGGTATCAATGCCAGGGTGAGGAACCCATGAGCGATCGTCGTGCCGAAGGGTCCGTCGGCGGCTCGTTCGGGATCGACGTGGATCCACTGATTATCGAGGGTGGCCTTGGCGAAGAGATTAATGTCCGCCTGGGTGACGGTATGCCAATCGCCCACTCCCACCGCCTGACCTACACCCGCCGCTAGGTCAGAGGGAATGCTCACCGCGAACGCCTCTCCGTCAGCCGAGGGTCTCGTCGAGGGCAACCCGGATGCGGCGGAAGCCGCGGCCCTTGGACTGGACCTTGGTGATCTTTACCCTTCCCACCTCGTTGGTGGATCGAACATGGGTACCGCCGTCGGCTTGGCGGTCCAGTCCCACAATGTCGATCACCCGAATTCGACGCACCGAGGCGGGAATCAGATTGACCTTGGTGCGGATGAGGCTGGGGTCTAGGTCGGCCTCCTGACGCGGCATGAAGGAGACCTCCACCGGAAGCTGGCGGGCGATCGCATCATTGAGAGCCCGTTCGATCGGATCACGATCCTCCGGATCCCAATTGGATATCTCGAAGTCCAAGCGGCCATACCCGGGTTCCATATTTCCCCCGGTAACGGGGCTTCGAAACCGATCCCACACGACGCCGCACAAGGCGTGGAGGGAGGTGTGGGTCCGCATCAGCAGGTAGCGGCGATCCCAATCGATCCTTCCCTCCACCGAGGAACCCACCTTCGGCGGAGTTCCGTCGAGCCAGTGCCACACTCCGTCTCGATCTTGCGTTACCCGCACCACTTGGAGCCGGTCGTCTCCCACTCTGAGCTCGCCATGATCGATCGGTTGTCCACCGCCTCCCGGATAGAACACAGTTCGATCCAACAGGACCCGGCGGTCGTGCGAATCGACGGACACTATCCGCGCGGTCATCCTCGTGTCGTATGCGCGGGTGGAATAGATGCGTTCGGTCACGTTCTTAACTTAACTCTTGGTGTCGTGGCCTGCGACCGACGCACCCGAACTGCCCTCTATGTCAGCACGGAAGAAGCGTGTGGTGGGGTAGGCAAGGTCCGCATGGGGGGTGGCGTCGATGGCATGCAGCAAGTCTTTCCAGATGGCCGAGGTGACCAACCGGCGCGTCTTCGCCTCCACTAACAGGCGTCCTGTCACGGTCACTCCGTACTCGATAGCACTGACAAAGACGTCAGTACCGGCATCGCCGGAGAGGTCGAGGTATTGGTTGCTGATATGTTCCTTCGGTCTTGTCTTGACCACCTCCGCCGGTTCAGGGGCATGGCGCTCGATAATTTCCCGTACTAGGTCGCATACCAGAACCCAGTCGCTCTCGAAGGTCACCGTAACCGGGATCTCGTGCCATATGTAGGGGGTCCCCTCCGTGTAGTTTGCTAGCGGCTCGGCGAACATCATCCGGTTGGGTATGTGTAGGACCCGGCCGGTGGTCTGGTCAGCGTCGACCCAGTTTTGGATTTCCGCCAGACTGAAGTGGAAGGCACCGATATCCACCACATCCCCGGCGTCCGACCCGATCTGTATTCGGTCACCGATCTTGAACGGTCGACGGAAGACGATCAGCAGCCATCCGGCGATGTTCTTGAGCACGTCGGAGAGGGCAATCGCGATACCAGCCGAGAGGAGACCTAGGAAGGATCCGAGGTTGGCCAGCTGCTGGGTCCACACCCAGGCCAGGACTATGAGCAGCAATCCGGCTGAGAAATAGAAGGACAGTTTCCGGACGCGATATACGTGGTCGGAGTCCTGCAGCCTCGCCAAGACCGCTCGTAACGCCAACGATCTCACTGCGAAGATCAGGACGACAGCGGCGATGCTGACAGCCAAGCTGGGCATATGACCGGAGACCAGCGTATAGAGATCGTTCATTGTGCTGGCAGACTAACGCTGAACGAGCTACGACCCCCGCGGAAGACCAGTGGATGCTCCTATGGTTGTCAAGTCGGGGAGGGGTTGCCAGTGGTGAGAGGACGGTAGGTGTCGACCGAAGCTGGCCCGGTCGTAGGGATGCCTTTCTGGTTCGGTGTACACCGGAGGGTGTCTGGTGCTGGCGACCGTCTGCAGGAGGTTCATATTCGGTCGGCGGCCCGCCGCGAAATCTCTCGGTTACCAAGCGGGTCGGACGCCGACGCCTTACCCGATCTGACCGAGCGTTTTCCGAAACCGGGAACATCAGGGTTACAAGTGGTGTTCTAACCGGTATGGGGAGCGTAACTATACGGGTCGTGGGGTCGTCGACGCGCCCGGTTGCCACGAGAGACACGTCGTGGCGGGACCGGGCCGCCTGTCGACTCCTTGATCAGAATATATTCTTTGTCGATACCGGAGATGCCGCTGGGGTCGAACGGGCCCAGACGGTGTGCGAAGCCTGCGGGGTGCGCTCCGACTGCCTGTCGTATGCGGTCGGAACCAACCAGACCGAAGGGATCTGGGGAGGGACCACACCCGCTGAGAGACGCCGCATCCGTCGTCAGTGGATGCGGAAGCTAAAAGAAGCCGGTTAGTTGTCTTCGCCGCCGAGGTGGTTGACAATTCAGGTGATAACATCTCGCAACAGTCCGTTCGTAGCGGACGGGAACCCCGTCGGCCGGTACAGGTCCCGGTGCCGGGCCAGACCGCCACTGCGGACACCGCGTATCTGGCCAAGTCAGGCGTCCCCAAGCGTCTCGTCAGCCGACTTGGTCAGTTCTCGCGAACCTGGTGCCTCAAGAAACTCGCGCAGCCTCGCCAAGCCCCATCTGGCCATCGGCCACTGGCAACCGATAGCAACTGGTAACTTACAGAGCGGGCTTAGGACTTGAGCGACGGCCCGAGTCCCAAGCCGCCACTGGCCATTGGCAACGACGGAGAGATGAACGCATGCTGAGATTCGTGGAAGAGATCCTCCTCTTGCTGCTCCGCGACGACGATGGCAAGTTTTATCACGTGTCCCGATTCGCCATGGATCGGGCCGTTGCGGGCGCGGTTCTGATGGATCTAGCTATGGAAGACCGTATCGACACCGACCTTGAGGATTTGACTTTGCTGAGTGCGGAGCCGACCGGTGACCCGCTGTTGGATCCCACGCTCGCCATGATCGCGGCCGGTGAGCGCCGCAACGCCCTCTACTGGGTGGAGCAGAGTGCCCGCACCGCCGAGGACATACGAGCGCAAGCCTTGGAGCGGCTGGTGGATCGAGGCATTTTGGAGCAGCGGGAAGATGCCTTTCTCTGGGTGTTCCGTACCAGACGCTACCCGTCGGTTGACGGCGAAGCCGAGCGCGAGGTGAAGCTTCGGATTATGGGCGTCTTGTTCGGCGACGAGATCCCTGATCCGCGGGATGTGGTGCTCATCTGCCTGGCCGACGTGTGCGGCATTTTCCGACTCCTCCTGTCGCGACAGGAGTTAGAGCAGGCCACACCCCGCATTAAGCAGGTGCGCCAGATGGATCTCATTGGGCAGGCGGTTTCTCAGGCTATACGCGAGATTGAGATATCAATCGCCTCAGCAGTGATGTTCTGATGGCGTTGAGCTTTAGCTCGACGATTGGGATTCTCGTCCGGTGAGTTCCCGAAGCGCGTAAGCCACCACGATGGCCCCGAAGCACATCAGAGCGTAGGAGATGCCGATCACCTCGGCCAGCACCCCGATAGCCAAGCTTCCGATGGGAAACAAGCCACCCCAGGCCAGCATGAAGAGGCTCATTACCCGTCCTCGCTTGGCTTCCTCGGCCAGGATCTGGATGAGAGTGGTGAGGGAGGTGAGCATGAAGAAGTTGAGCCCTCCCGCGATGGTCACCAGAATCGCCGCCGACCAGACCGATTCTGCCAGCCCGAACAAGCCCTGAGCCACGCCGAACAGAACCGCTCCCCACAGGACCGTTCTGAGGTTGAGGGTCATGCGACCGGTGCCAGCGATGAACGCACCGCCCATCGCCCCCAGCCCCACCAGCATGATCAGCATGGTGAAGGTTCGGTCGTTCCCCGCCAGCGTTTTATACGCCACCACCGGCAGGACTGCCATGTATGACGTGCCGAATACGGTTACCACCGCGGCGAGGGCAAGAGCCTTCCGGGCGGTCGGAAGGTCGCGTACGTAGTCGACACCCTGCCGCATTCTTCCTAATACTCCCATGGTGTCCCGCTCGGGTTCATACGGCCGGAGGGTGATGCGAGAAATTGCCATCGCTCCGGCCAGGGTGACGACCGACCACAGCACGAAGCTTCCCCCCGGACCCCAAAGGGCCAAGATGGGTCCCGCCAAGGCCGGGCCTCCGATCCGAGCCAAGTTGAGGCCGATCGAGTTGATCGATACCGCACTGCGGAGATCAACCGGCGGTACCGCGTTGGCGACCGCGGCGTGATTGATCGGGATGCTGAAGGCCAGCCCGACGCCGAAGACCGTGGCGAAAGCGAAGATCACCGCCACCGACTCGGCTCTGCCGGTGATCACCAGGAAACTGATGATTGCCGCCACCGTTCCCATTCCGGCCTGGTTCACGATGATCAGCTTCTTGCGGTCGACGCGATCGGCCACCACACCCCCGAACGGGGTCACAAACAGCATTGATATGGAACTGAAGAAGGCGAGAAGCCCCAGCATCAAAGGGCTGTTGTTAGTGAGGCGGGCTACCAGGAGCTGGAAGGTAAGCAGACCGATCCAGAACCCGGCGCGGTAGAAGAAGAGGCCGGTCCAAAGGACCACGAAGCTTCGGTGCCGAAACGCCTGGAGCGCGGAGGACGACCCAAGCCGCCTCCCGAATCTATGTGATCGCATGAACTACAAACGCCGAGAACGGCACCGGCACGGGGGTGACGCAGTAGGAGCGGACGCCATCGACCTTGACCCGCGGAGCGCTGTCCGGTAGGAGGCTCCTTGCCGGAACCCCGAGAAGGCGGGCCACATACCCGAGGGCCTGAGCGGTATTCCCCGCGCTTTGCGTGCCCAGCCCCCTCTCCATCTCGGCACCTGACACCGATCGGGCCCAGTTCAACACTCCTCGTAGCTTAAGGAACCGGCAGGCTGGAGGCACTCCGCCGTGAGCCAGAGGGGTCCTGCCTTCTCCATGGTCCTGTACCTCAGGAGCGGGGTGCGCAACGCCACGTCGCTTATGCGACCGGCCGCCTCCTGCACCTCACCGATGGAAGGTGAGGGAATAGGTGGCCCGCCGGACGCGGTCCTCATATGGTTCATTCGTTCACTCCCTGCTGCCGTTCTCTTGGAAGGTCGGGGCATAGGGTATGCACATCGGTGACCCGGTCCTGGGGTCGGTGACCACGGAGGCCTCGACCCCGAAGCAGTCCCGCAACAGTTCGGGTGTCAGAACCTCGTTGGGAGTGCCGTCAGCTACCACGTCTCCGCCTGACATGGCAACCATTCGATCCGAGAACCTGGCCGCATGGTTGAGGTCGTGAAGCACCATAACGAGGGTTACCGCCCGATCCCGATTCAGGCGTGACACCAGCTGCAGCAGATCCAGCTGGTGCCCGATGTCGAGGAAGGTGGTGGGTTCGTCCAGGAGGAGGATCTCGGTCCGCTGGGCGAGGGCGAGCGACATCCAGGCACGCTGGCGCTCGCCGCCCGACAGCGTGTCGATGGGACGGTGGACGAAGTCCTCTAGGCGGGTCAGCCGGATAGCTTCCTCGATTGCCGCATCGTCTCGGCGGCGGAGCATCCCGAGTGTGCCGACATGGGGAAACCGGCCCTGCTCGACCAGCTCCAGCACCGTGAGTTCCGCCGGGATCTCGTGCACCTGCGGGAGGATCGCCATCTGCCGAGCCACCTGGCGGGTTGGTAGGCGGTTTATGTCCTGGCCGTTGAGGTACACGGTGCCTGCCAGGGGAGGGATCAGGCGCGCCAGTGTCTTCAGGGTGGTGCTCTTCCCCGATCCGTTCGGACCCACCAGCGCGGTCCTGCTGCCCCTCTCGATGCTTAGGCTGAGGTGCTGGGACACGACGTGAGCCCCGTATCCGGTGGAAACGCCCTCGGTCACGAAGGCGGGATCCCTGACGATCGGTTCCTTGCCGGTCATCGCATGCGTTCCCGCATGAGGTAGAGGAAGAACGGTGCTCCCAACAGGGCTGTGAAGGCTCCGACCGGGACGCGGCTCCCGCTCTCGGTCCGGATATCGACGAAGGGGATCCAGTCGAGCGAGAACACGCGAGCCAGCAGGTCGGCACCGACGAGGATGACGGCCCCCACCAGAGCCGAGCAGATTAGAAGCCTGCGCAGGTCCGAGCCCACCAGGGTGCGCGCCAGGTGCGGGCCGATGAGACCCAGGAAAGCGACGCCACCGACGACTGACACCGATCCCGCCGCCAGCACGACGGCGGTCATGAGGATGAAGGCACGGGCGAGTTCCGAACGCAGTCCGAGGCTCACCGACATGCTGTCTCCCAACTGCAGCGCATTGGCGAGAGGGATGGCCACCACCACCAGCGGAAGGGCCAGGGCAGCAACAGGGACCAGAAAGACCAGGTGGTCCCATGTCCGAGTGCTGAGCGATCCCACCAGCCACAGTACGATCGAATCGATGTGGCTGCCCGAGATCAGCACCATGAACGATGTGACCGAGGAGACCGCGGCTGCTACGACGACTCCGGTCAGGATGAGTCGGATGGGATCGGTTCCGGCGCGGCGGTAGCTGAGCATGTAGACGAGGGCACCGGCCGCCAAACCACCCACGATGGCCGCCAGAGGTACGAGGGCGTTCAGATCGTTGAGCGAACCCTCCGATCCGAACGTGAACACCAGCGCTAGGACCGCTCCCAGGACGGCACCCTGGGTCACCCCGACTGTTGCGGGAGCAGCCAGAGGGTTCCGGAGCACCGACTGGAGGAGCGCCCCGGAAGTGGACAGCATTGACCCGGCCAGCGCCGCGATCAGGACGCGGGGCAGCCGCACCTCCCACACCGAGATGCGGTGATGGACCTCCTCTGCTTGATTGATCAGCGCTTTGAGGACCAGATGGGGACCGAAAATGACCGGACCTAACATCATGTAAGCGAACATCACGGCCAGGAGCAACGCGCCGAGCGTCACCAGCACCTGCCGCGACCGGATCTCCGGCGTAGGGACAGCTTTCCGGTGCCGGTCGACGGCCGCGGTGGTCACGGGATGGCCCTTCTCCGCACCAGCCCTCTCTGCATCAGCACCAGCAGTACCGGAGCACCGAGAACGACCGTCCACAAACCGACCGCTATCTCGTGAGGATGAAAGGCGAGCCGGGCGGCCATGTCGGCACCCACAACGAGGAACGCGCCCACCGCGGCAGAAACAGGGAGGACGATCCGGGCATCAGAGGTCCGCAGCAGCCTGCGGACGATGTGGGGCGACACGAGTGCTATGAATCCGATCGGACCGGCAATGGCGATCACCGGAGCCACCAGCAGAACTGACGCGCCGAACAAGAGCGCCCTGGTGCGCCGGACACCGACACCCAGGCCCTCGGCCATCTCGTCACCCAACTTCAGGATGTTCAGAGGCCTCCCAGCCAGGAGGAAGACGACCGGGAGAGCAATCGTCCAGGGAGCCACCAGACGCACCTCCTCCCATTGGACGTCGGAGAGGCTCCCGACCAGGAAACGGTAGATAACAGAAACGCCGCCGAAATTGGGCGCGAGCGTGATGACGGCAATAACCAGCGCGTTGAGCAAGGCGGTGAATGCCGCTCCTACCAGCAGCATTCGCATGGGGTTGCCCTTTAGGCTCACCAACGACAGGATCATCGTTCCCGTCACCAGGCCGGCCAGGAGAGCGGCTAGCGGCAGAGCGATACCGGTTAACGGGATCCGGAAGGCAACGATGGTGGCGACCGCCAGGGAGGCACCCGCGGATACGCCGATCAGTTCGGGACCGGCAAGAGGGTTCCTGAGCGTGTCCTGCATCACCGCGCCCGAAACACCGAGCATCCCACCCGCCACCAGTCCGCCTATGAGTCTCGGAAGCCGCAGGTTCTGCACGATGAACCGCTGATTTCCCTCGGATGTCGACGAGTCGAAGAGGGCGTCGAGTACCTGCCCGGCCGACAGGTTGGGTGTCCCCCACATGAGTGACACCACAGCCACCACCGCACAAAAGCAGGCGACGACCGCCACCACGATGGCCGCTCGTGCCCACCGGCTCCGGAAGAGCAAGTTGGTCCTCAGGTAGAGGAGGATCGTGAACCCAGGCGACCCTCCTCTACAGGCTTAACCCCCCAGGTCACCCCATCTGTGCCGTTGGCAGCCACACCGACAGGTCCCCCGGATGATCGTAGATGGCGGGCCAGCCGGCACTCAGGTAGCACTGGTAAGCCCACTGGAGCATCAGCAGCCCGTGACCGAAGGAACCCGCCGAGTCCTCTTCGCACACCCTGCCTTCGCGATGGGCGGTGGTCTGGAGCCACACTTCCTGGGTGACGGTGTCGTAGCGGGCGCTTCCAGGCCAGGTGATCATCACCCACACCTCGGGATCCGTCTCCACGATGAACTCCCAGGAGAATTCGCTGTCCGGGGATCCGTACTCGGATTCACCCTGGTCCGGGAAGGCACAGGTCCCGGCACCTTCCGAGTGGAGGAACTCGCAGAAGGAGGAGGAGTCCCAGATCATCCAATTGCTGTCCCCGAAACCGACGGCCACCCTGGTGCCAACCGCACCGGCAGGAAGATTGGTCGACAAGGTGGCGACGTTCGAGTCGAACCTGGCGACAGCTGCGGCTGCCTCTTCCTGCCGGCCGGTCAAGACACCCACGTCAATCCACCCCTCCTTGAGAGTCTCGACACCGCCGATGTCCACCAGATACACCGGTGCTACGACCTCGAGCGCATCGCGAACCTCTTCCTCGCCGACCCGCCCGATGATGAGGTCCGGTTCGAACTGTGCGACTTCCTCCACCGACATGCGATCGCCGAGCACGGGAATCTCAGCAGCTCCGTCGCCGTAGTACGCCGCGGCACTGCCCCACCCATCGCCTCGATGCTGGGCGATAGGCACTATTCCCAGGTCCGACGTGAGGTCGGTGCAGTTGTCCTGCACGCATAGGATCCGCTCGGCGGGACTGTCGAGGGTGATCTCGCGTCCACTTCCGTCCGTGACCGTGAGGGTTGGTATTGCTTGGGTGGTAGTCGGTGCCTCGGTAGTGGTCGGTGCCGCTTGGGTGGTGGTAGGCGCGGCGGTAGTGGTGGTAGCTGGCGCAGCCGCCTCGGTGGTGGCTGGCGCGGCGGCGGTGGTTGGTGCCGCTTGGGTAGTGGTCGGTGCCTCGGTAGTGGTCGGCGCTGCCGGAGCCTCCGTCGTCGGGGTGGCGGCTTCCTCCGCTGTGTCGCTCGTGTCCGCACCACCACACGCGGATGCCACAAGAAGCAATACCACTAGCAGGGCGCAGACCCGGATTGCCCGGTGGGGTAAGGACTCGAAGGCTCTCAGATTGACCATGGCGTAGCAGTTCTCCGATAGACGACTCTCATCAGAATGATAATGGTTCTCATTTCTATGCGCAATCCTGAATCCGGAACCGGCCCGGGCGACGACGTATTCCCCAACGACGCATTCACCAACAGCTACCAGCAGGAACGGCAGCGGGTCTACGACCGGGCTGGCAACTGCCCACTGGCCGCTCACTATATTGGTCGACATGAGTGGTCCGCTTTCGGCATATCCCCCGGTTGAACGATGGGATGACTGGGAGGAGTACGACGCCAAGGCATGGCCGCGACGGATACGACGACGCTACCGCCTAGTCCCCACCACCTGCTTCAACTGCGAGGCCGGTTGCGGGCTGCTCGCCTATGTCGACAAGGACTCGGGAAGGGTACGCCGATTCGAGGGTAATCCTGAACATCCCGGTTCCCGAGGTAAGAACTGCGCCAAGGGTCCGGCCACCCTCAACCAGATGTATGACCCCGAACGCATCCTCCATCCTCTCCGACGGACCGGGCCGCGGGGTGGCGGCGGATGGGAGCGAGTTTCTTGGGAGGCGGCGCTGGACGACATTGCGACCAGGGTTCGAGGAGCGATTTCAGAAGGTCGGCGCAACGAGGTGATGTATCACGTGGGTCGCCCGGGCGAGGATGGCTTCATGGAACGAGTCCTTCGGGCCTGGGGAGTGGATGGTCACAACAGTCATACCAACATTTGCTCGTCGGGTGCTCGCACCGGATATGCCATGTGGATGGGTTACGATCGACCGTCGGCAGACTTCGCCGAGGCTCGCTTCATCCTCCTTCTCTCCGCCCAGCTCGAATCCGGCCACTACTTCAATCCCCACGCCCAGCGCATCATCGAGGCCCGGAATTCGGGAGCGAAGCTGGCCACCATTGATCCGCGCCTCTCCAACACGGCAGCCATGTCCGACTTCTGGCTCTCACCCTGGCCCGGTACCGAATCGGCCATCTTGCTGGCGGTGGCGGCTCGGCTCATCGAATGGGATGCAATCGACCATGACTTCATTCGCGATTGGGTGAATTGGGAGGATTCACTGGTGGCCCGCGCCCCCGAACAAGACGTCACCTTCTCCAATTTCCTGGACCTGCTCCGGGAGACTTACGCCCAATACACCATCTCCTATGCCGCTAGCGAGTCCGGTGTGGACGCGGAGCGAATCGAAGCGGTGGCCAAGGAGATAGCGGATGCCGGTAGTCGTTTCGCCTCCCATACCTGGAGGTCGGCAGGATCGGGGAACCTCGGGGGGTGGCAGGTGGCCCGATGCCTGTTCTTCCTCCATGTTCTCACCGGCTCGGTTGGTGTGCGAGGGGGTACTTCGCCCAGCGCCTGGAGCAAGTTCAAGCCCGAGCATTGGAATACTCCACCTCCTTCCGATCAATGGAACGAGTTGATCTGGCCCCAGGAGTTTCCGCTCAGCCACTACGAGTTGAGCTATCTGCTCCCCCATTTCCTCAAGGAGGGAAGAGGGCGTTTGGAGGTCTATTTCACCCGCGTCTATAACCCGGTATGGACGAACCCGGACGGCTTCAGTTGGTTGGAGATGCTCACCAACGAGGAGCAGGTCGGTCTTCATGTCGCCCTGACCCCCATCTGGTCGGAGACAGCTTGGTTCGCTGATTACGTGTTACCCATGGGGGTAGGATCGGAACGCCACGACACTCTTTCCTACGAGACCCACGCCGCGCGGTGGCTTGGGTTTCGCCAGCCGGTCCTTCGTGTGGCTGGCGAGCGGGAGGGACGACGCTATAGCCGCACCTACCAGGCCAATCCCGGAGAGGTGTGGGAGGAGAACGAGTTTTGGATCGATCTGTCCTGGCGAATCGACCCGGACGGTCGACTGGGGATCCGGGAGTGGTTCGAGTCCCCGGAGGATTCTTCCCGCCCGGTGAGCCTCGACGAGTACTACGGATGGATGTTCGATCATTCGGTACCAGGCCTGCCCGAAGTTGCCGAAGAAGAGGGTCTGACCCCCCTTGCCTATATGCGCAAGTACGGGGCGTTCGAGATCGACCGCGACCGCTACCGCCTAAACGAGGACGAGGTGGACCCGGAAGGTCCGGGTGTGGACCGTGACGGTAACCGCCTGGCCGGATTCGCCACCCCATCTAGCCGCCTGGAGTGGTATTCGCCCACCCTCGCCGACTGGGGCTGGAGAGACGCTTCCATACCTACCTACTTGAAGTCCCATGTGTACTGGCGAAACCTCGATTTGGAGGGTGGTGAGCGCATCCTCCTTCCGACTTTCCGGCTCCCGACCCTGATCCATACCCGCTCGGGCAATGCCAAGTACCTGTATGAGATCAGTCACGGTCATCCGCTCTGGATCAACCCTCGAGATGCCGACGAACTCGAGTTCGATACCGGTGACCTGGTACGCATTACCACCGATATCGGGTACTTCGTCATGCGGGCCTGGCGAACGGAAGGGCTGAGGCCGGGAGTGGTGGCCGCCTCTCACCACATGGGTCGTTGGCGGCTGGACGCAAGCACGGGGAACGAACGATGGTCCTCGGCTCTCGTGGACATCAGCAAGCAGGAGGGAGGCTGGCGGTTGCGTCACCGCGGAGGGATAGAGCCCTTTACCTCCGAGGATCCGGACAGCGAACGCATTTGGTGGCGGGATCCGGGGGTACACCAGAACCTGACTTTCCCGGTGCATCCGGATCCGGTTTCGGGGATGCATGCCTGGCACCAGCGGGTCCGCCTTACCCCGGCCCAGGAGAACGACTCGTACGGCGATGTGTTCGTGGACACGGCCCGATCTCATCAGATCTACCAGGAGTGGATGGCTGAAACCCGTCCCGGTCCGGGACCGGGCGGGCTCAGACGGCCTCGATGGCTAGGGCGGCCTCTTCCCCCGACCCCCGAGGCCTATTCAATCTAAGAGAGCGAGAGTTCGGTCGGCCGGGCCGGGGGTTTCGGTATTGACCCGTGTCCCAACTGGCCGCTGATAGCCACTAGTCCTGGTGTATTATTCCCGCCTTAGGGCCCGTAGCTCAGGTTGGTTAGAGCGCATCCCTGATAAGGATGAGGTCCCTGGTTCAAATCCAGGTGGGCCCACCATAACGTACCGTACTCATAACTCGGCCTGACAGGGCGACATCGGCGGCGTCTCCGCCTCCAATGGGGCTGTCGGGCGGGGTCGGGATCGTGTAGTGGATTGTGGCCCGCCCAGGCCCGACCAGGATCGCCTTGACAAAGGAGCGCACGAACGACCGCGTCTCGGTGATCTCGCTCGTGCGCAGGAACTCGCTCATCTCCTCGAAGCGCTGCGCGTTGAGCCGCGGGGTGGCGCAGGCCTCCTTGCCGCGCTTCATCAGCGACTGGCAGACGTAGTAGGTGTACTTGCCGCTCTTCGCCTCGGCGGCCGTGAGCGCGCGCCCGCAGCTCTCGCACTTAACGAGGCCGCTCAGCAGGTAGGGGCTGGAGGCTCGGCGTGGGTGGACGACCTTCGGCGCGCGCGACTTGAGCAGCTCCTGCACGCGCTCGAACTCCTCCCGGCTCACGATCGCGGGCACGGCGCCATCGACGCGCACGGGCGGCGCCTTGCTTTTCGCCCGCTTCCCCCACACGAGGGTGCCCATGTAGGCCTCGTTGCCGAGCATCCCGTGCACGGTGTTCTTGAGCCACCTCCCGCCGTTGCGGGTGGGGATGCCCTCCGCGTTGAGGGTGCGCACGATGTCGAGCACGCTGTGGCCGGACAGCGCCATCCAGAAGATGCGGCGCACGACGGCGTCAGCGGGCGGGTCGAGCTCCAGCTTCGGGCGCTCCTTGGCCCCGTCCTGCACGCGCACCTTCCTGTAGCCGTAGGGCGCGTAGGTCGAGACCCAGAAGCCGCGCGAGGCGGCTTCGCGCATCCCGCGCAGCTGGGCGGCGACGGAGAGGTCGACGTCCTAGCGGTCGCTGGAGACGCGAGCGTATAGGGCGGCGGGGGTGGGGTCGGGCTGGTCTGTCATCGCGTGATTCTCCTCATCTGCGTGCTCACTTAGCGTGATCCCGGGCCATTTGATCGACTCCTGCTACATCACAGCAAACGATTTGCGAAATTAGGGCCGGAAAGACCCCTGCAAGACGTTGTCGAGCGTGTGCGGCGCTGCTAGCCTCCATCAATCAGAACTACCGTTCTAGACCATCCGAGTGTCCAGCCCCGGCGCGGTCGCCGACCACCCCCGGCGCCCGGCGAGAACAGGAAAACGCAGTGGGGCAGACCATTGAGTACCAGCCGACAGTTGAGCGACGAACAGGAGGCACATGATGCCTAGGCTCGGTATTAGAGGACGGTTGACTCGCGAGGAGCGCTCAACACTCGCTGCCCCCCCCCCCAAAAAACGGCTCACTGAGTCCCCGAAGCGACTGGGGCGCGCGATGAGCCGCCCGCGCTCCGCGTCCGGGTGGGTCGGACTCCAAACCATGATCGGTTCCGCTGCCGTCCACGTTCTGTGGCGCAGCACCGCCGCGGCACTGCTCGGCCTGTCCCTGCTGCTCGGCCCGTCCTTGCTGCTGGGTCTTGCCGCCCCGAACGAGGCGCACGCGCAGCAAGGTTGCCAAGTCGGTACCGCCAAGCATCGAGCGGGACTCAAATTCGACTACCACAGGCAATGGAGCGACGGGAAGTTCACGGTTGCAAAGGCGGCCTATCGGGCGCTGATCGCGTTAGGCGAAACGACGCTCCCAGCGTGGACCGGCGCCAACATTAGCGGCAACGCGCCAACGACTGCGATTTCGGTGACTGACCTGAAAAACGTGCTAGAGAGCGAAGGCCTGAACCCACAGGAACCGAATGGCTGGAGAATAATCACCAGCGAGCTCGCTTGCGTGGAACGCGGTCTCCCGGCAATCACGATCAGCGGTGGCCCGGCGGTGACCGAAGGCGCGGACGCACAGTTCACGGTGAACGTCAGCCGGGCGTCGGGCTCGGCCATGGCGGTCAATCTCACCGTCGCGGACGTTGCCGGGAGCGATTTCGTGGCCTCCGGCAACGAGGGTAGCCAGACGGTCTCCATCCCGGCCAACCAGACCTCGGTGACCTTCCCCGTCCCCACCGTCAAAGACGAAAGCGACGAGGCGAATGGCTACGTGATGGTGACGGTCGTCGGCGGAGGGGTCGGTGACGGCTACACGATGGGTGCCACGACCATGGCCAGGGTCAGGGTCAGCGACAGCAGCGCGGGTCAGGTGTTCGTCAGCAACATCCGTCAGACGAGCGGGGGTAGTCCCGGGAACTTTAATTTTGAGCGGGCCCAGGCATTCACCACCGGCAGCCGCAAACCAGGCTACACAGTGAAGAGCGTCGATATATTGTTCGCAGAAAATAGCCTTGATGACCTCTTCAGGATCAGCAATCCACGTCTTACCGTCACCATCCGGAACGAATCCGGTGGAAACCCGGGGACGACCGTCGTCGGCACCTTGAATCTCCCTCGTTCCTCGCCAACATTTGACTCGTTCCGAACAATGACTTTCAGGGCACCCGCCAAGGGCATCAAGCTATCGCCGTCCACCACGTACTTTCTTGTGATTAACCCTGCTGAATCGGGTTCGCCCGGACGTGATGCCAAACTCAGGCTCGTGGCTTCGGATGCCGAGGACGCTGGTGGAGCAGCCGGTTTCAGCATAGGGAACCAATCCCTGTATTACGCTAGCTGGAACAATTCCTGGACATCGGCTAACAGCTGGCGGGTGAGTGTCAAGGGAGAACCGAACCCATTCACCGACGTGGTCCAGATGAGCAATGAAACCAGGAGAGTCGCCGAATGGGGCTACAGCGCATCGGTCTATGTGGAGGTCGGCGACGGCCTCGCGCTGCACAGCTCCCCTCGGTCCATCAACTACACCACGGGCGGCACGGCGACCCGCGGTAGCGGTAAGGACTACACCATCGATGGCTGCACGGGCTCGACCTGCAGCGTGAAACTGCGCGGGAACACCAAGAGCGCGCCGATCATCATTAGATTGAACGATGATGGTATCGATGAGGGCGATGAGACCATCGTCATCACGCTACAGGACGGCGAGTACTACACCGTGAACAAGGATCGGAATACGACCACGGTGACCCTTCCCGACAATGACACCCGGGGCCTTTATTTCAGCCGGAGTTGGGCGGACGTGGACGAGGGTGCCAGCCACACCTACACGGTGAAGCTGCGGTCGCAGCCGACCGCCGCGGTGACGGTCAACATCGCGTCGGACAACCCGGACGTGACGGTCACCCCGACCTCGCTCACCTTCAATCCCAGCGGCAGCAACCTCTGGAGCCGGGCGCGGTCGGTGACGGTCGACGCCGCCCAGGACAGCGACGCGGTCGACGACACGGCAATCCTGACCCACACCACGTCGGGCGGGGACTACGGCGGCGCCAACGCGCTGAGCATCGGTCGGCAGGTTGAGGTTGACGACGATGAGCCCGGCACCACCACGCCGGTAACCCAGTTGCCCATCATCAGCATCACCGGCGGGGCCGCAGTGACCGAAGGCACCCCGGCAAGCTTCACAGTGAACGCAAGCCCCGTGCCGACCTCCAGCCTCACGGTGAACGTCCAGGTGTTGGAGGTCCCCAGTCAGGACTTCGTTGCCGCCGGCCAGGAACGCGTCCGGACCGTGTTCCTCAACGCGGGCGCGACCTCCACGACTTTCTTCGTGCCCACCGTGAACGACAATACCGACGAGGACGACGGATCCGTGTACACGTTCGTGAACGACGGCACCGGCTACGTCGCGGGTGGTGGGTCCGTGGTGACGATCCTCGACAACGACTACCAAACCCCTGCCGTATCGTTCTCCGCAGAGTCTGGCGGCGATCGAGAGGATGACGGAACCCACGAAGCGAGGGTGTACCTCACGCATCCGGCGCCACCGGGCGGCATCACCCTCCTCTACCACGTTTCCGGCACGGCGACGAGGGGCAACAGCGCTGACTACACCGTTCCCAATACCGTCACGGTAAACGCCGGCGAGCGGAGCGCGGCCATCCCGGTTGCTATCAATGACGACAGCAGCTTCGAGGAGGACGCCGAGACGGTCATCCTGACCCTCATCGGAGGCGGGAGGTACACCCTGGGCAGCACAACGGTCTATACGCTGACCATCACGGACAACGACGTTTCTGAGCAGCCCTCATTGATCTTCGTCTCGCCATATTCCAACGCGCACGAGGACGACGGCATCCACGAGGTGTTCGTGGATCTCCGTAACCCGGCGCCCTTTGACGGCATCACAATTTCCTACACCGTCAGCGGCACGGCGACCGCGGGCAGCGGCAACGACTTCACCATCCAGGACTCCGGTACGCTGGAGGTATGGGGCGGGGCTACTGGCGCGGCCATCCCGATTGCCATCAATAACGACAGCAGCGAGGAAAGCCCCGAGACGGTGATCCTGACCCTCACCGGCGCCGCCGGCTACACCTTGGGCGATGCCACGTCCCATGCGGTGACCATTTACGACGCGGGCGAGGGGTTCACTTCCGCAGACCTGAATCCCTCCGGCGGCACTACCTTGCCCGAAGGCACAGACATCACTTTCTCTGCAAATTTCAAATTTAATAAGCAGTTGCCCCCCGGCGGTGTGGCGACGCTGCCACTGACCATCTGGGGCACTGCCACGCTCGGGACAGACTACCGGCTGACCTGCGGGGAAGGGAAATCAGGAGTGGTCATCACCTGCAGCGGCCTCAACGGTAACGGTCCGGCTTCGATCACCTTTGACGGTTCGAGGTCGTCGAGAACTGTCCGCTCATTTGGTGGGGCGCTGGATCTGGAGATCCTTGAGGACAACACGTCTGAATCAGACGAGACGCTGACGCTGAGGCTCGGCCGCGGCAGTCCCAGAACGATAACGATCACCGATGCGCCGTCTTCGGTAGCGGTGTCTTTCAATAGAGCCACCTACAGCATCGGTGAAGGTGCGGGTAATATTCAACTGATCTATACAGTGACTCCGGCGAGTGGACGCGCCCTTACGATTCCGCTGATCTATACGGACGTCACGGCGACGGGCGGCGTGGACTACACCAGCACTAGCCAAGCGGTCCTGAAGGCGAACGGCACAACCACACAATCCCATCCCCCGTTCACTCCCATCCTCGAGGACGCGGTCGTTGAAGGGGATGAAACCTTCAGGGTGGCAATCGACACGGCGAACCTGCCGGCGGGTGTCACGGCGGGGTCGATCACCGAGGTGACGATCACCATCGAGGACAACGACAACCTCCCCGCCAGCCCCTCCCAAGCATCCCCCACTCCGACGCCGGCACAAGCTCCAGCGCCGACGCCAACTCCCACGCCGACGCCGCAAGCCTGCAACCTGCCGGCCGACGCTATCACGGTGACCGAGGTAACCGGCTGGCGGGACGCCCTCGACCCCAACAGGGCGGCGGCGGGCATCAAGCGCTGGAACCGGGTGCTCGAAGCGTTCAGTGTCGATACCGGCGCCGGCGTCAGTCCGATGTCCGCAACCCTAGCGCGAGAAGTCGCCAACTGGCTCAAGAACGACCGCTGGGATCGCACGTCGCGCACCCTGGAGGCTATGGCGCAATGTGACGGTTAGCGCGGAGCCAGAACCGACGCTGCAGGTGGCCGCGCTGGGGAGCTCCCCGGCGCGGCCACTTCCGTTGGCAGCCGGCCACGCCGCTGCCCAAATCGGTCAAGTCGATCTTCGAGCAGGTCCGGCAGGTCGCGGCCGAGGCCGAGGCGCTGCTGGTCGACGGGGGCTGGCATGCGCCGGAGCCGGAGCCGGAGCCTGCGGTCGTAGAGGCCGAGGCTGTGACGGTCGCGAGCGACGACCGCGAGGAAGCGCCCGCGCCGCGGCCTGAGTTCTGGCCTCACTGAGGCGCACATGCACTGCGGGATGGGGTGCCACCTCCCGGACCTGACTGGCCCCAGTAACGTGACACCACTGCTTACAGGCTGATCGCCCAGCGGAAAGTTCGCAGTACAGTACGTGTAGGCCCACCAGTTCCCAACGGTTGCACACTGGTATTGCGGTCCTAAACCCTGAGAATGAACGGTTAAAGGGTTCAGCAGCAGGGAAACCCGCTGCTCCTAGGCCTGTTGCGGGACACCAGTCAAGAAGCATCGTGCGGCCCCCTAATGTGCCCGGCCCCCTTCCCGCAGCCATCAGGTGCTCAGCCCTAGGCTGCTAGCCTGCCTTCGCATTCGCCGCCCGGACCAAGGATGGTTGAGACACATGTCATCCCCGAAGACCGCCCGACCTGACTCGCTCAGTAACCCGGTGCCTTTACGCATCGAGTTGGCCTGATCCTCGGGGCCCGGTAGTTAGGGAGCGGGCTGCCTACGTTGTCCGAGGAGAGTTCGTCCCGTAGCGGTTCCCTTACCTTGGGTGTGGCAGCCCTAGGGATCGCGCTGGCCTTTCTCGCCTTCGTCTGGCTGACCGCGTCGGACGACCCTCCGGAAGATACGACCACTACTCTTCGCGCGGTACCGCCTCCTAGCACTGCTTCCGTCACGGACCAGGCGGCGTCTTCCCCCACCGCACCGGTGGCCACCTCCCCCGATCAGCCCAGTCCCACTACCGTCCCCACCCCTGTCGTATCCTGGCCCGAAGTGGTTGTGGTGGTCGAAGCTGGCAATGGCACCTTCGATCCCCAGGCGGCGGTGGATGGTCGGGACTTGGACGTGGTAGCCAATCTTTATTCCGGTCTCACCCGACGGGTGCTGGAGCCTTCGCTGGTGGATCGTGGTCTGTTCCGCTGGAGCCCGACCGAAGTCGAAGGGGATCTGGCCGAGACAATCGAGGTCTCGGACGATGGGCTGGTCTACACCTTCCGCCTCCGGGAGGGGCTCAGATTCCCTAGCGGTAACCCGCTGACGGCCGGGGACTTCGCTTATGCCTGGGGGCGCGCGATGGCCATCGCGGAGACCGAAGGTTCGCCTGGACCTACGGTCAGGGCACTGGCCGCCGCCGGGATACATAACATGTCCCAGGTACGGGCGCTCGACGATCATGCGTTAGAGATCAGACCGGCCGGACCCAACCCGCGGTTACTGCAGGTCATGGCTATGGGTGTTACCTCTGCGGTTGATTCGGTGTTGCTTGCTTCCCAGGCCACCGACTCCCAGCCGTGGGCCACGGAGTACAGCCAGTTGAACCCGGTCGGCTACGGCCCCTACCAGCTGGTAGAGGGCAGGCCCGGCGGGGACCTGATCCTTGAGCCCAACGAGGCGTGGTGGGATCCCGCTACCCGCGGCAGATCCCGGATCGTTCTGCGCGTGGTATCTGACGAGGCGGAGCGCTTGGAGCTGGTTCAACAGGGTTCCGCCGATCTCGCGCACAACATGTCGGCGATGAGCGTTGAAGGTGTCGGAGACTCGGTGAGGGTGGTAGCCCTCGACTCCTACGATCAGCGGTTGGTGGCCTTCGACACCACCCGGCCGCCCTTCGACGATGTACGGGTTCGTCAAGCCGTCGCCTGGGCCCTATACCCCGACCGGATCTTCCAAGAGGTGTATGCGGGGCACGCCCGCCTTCCGAGCACCTTGTTGCCCGCTGACTTCAGGGAGGGTGCGGCAACTTGGCCCTATTCCCACGATCTCGATCTGGCAGGGTCCCTGCTCGCCGAGGCTGGCTTCCTGGACGGTTTCAGCGTCGAAATGCTGGTATCAGCTGATCTCCCCGAGGGGCCAGCGCTCGCCGAGCGGATCCGCGGCGATCTTGCCCTGATCGGGGTTGATGCGTACGTCCATTCGGTGTCAGGTGTGCTCTTTGCGGCGATCATGGACGATCCAGACCGTTCCTACAACATGGCGGTGACGGAATGCGCAACCTGGCTACCCGAGATCTGGTATGTCACCGACCTTCTTACCAGATATTCACCGGACTGCCCGATAGCGCTCCCGACGGGAGGAGTAGCCACGCTCCTCGACGGGATGGAGGAGTCGTTGTCCGCCGACAACACGCTCGACCTCGCCGAGAGGATCGAGGCTTTCTGGACGGAGGAGGCGGCCTTCATACCCCTCGCCCAGCCTGACCAGATCGAGATCATGAATCCGGACCTGTCGGGCTTCGTTCTCACCAACGAAGCCGACGCTCTCTACTTCCCCCTACTGGAACACCGGCCGGCCTGACCCTAAGGGAGCTTGCCCGAGCCGACAGACTCCCTGGCATCTGCCCGCGGACCGCGAACCACAGCCCGTCTAGACCCGGTCCAGTACGGGTATGGGGAGGGAGAATCGCCCCATCATGGTCCGGAGTTGTCTCCACACCGGGTCGGGTATCTGGATGTCTCCCGGTCGGTTGGCTTGCCGGGCCTCGGCCTCGGGTTCGCCCGGGACCAGGACGGGAAGGCTCGGATCCAGGCGTGGGGTCTCCTTGAGATGCTCAGTCAAGGTGTGGGAACGAGATCGGAGCTCGTCTGCCGCCACAAAACGGGTCGGATCCATCGCGACGATCATCGAGTCGTTGCTGAACGAGCGCGCCGGATCCCCCGAGATGCCCCCACCAGATAGAACCCCCGCCAGCAACTCCACCATGAACGCCAGCGCATAACCCTTGTGCCCCTCCTCGCGGCCGAGCGGAAGGAGGGCACCACCCCCGACGAAGTCTTCCGGGTCGGTGGATGGTCGCCCGAGGCCGTCGATGATCCAACCGTCCGGGGTCTGCGATCCGCGGGCGCGATACATCCGAACCTTGCCTTCGGCAGCCACTGAGGTTGCCATGTCCAACAAGAACGGTCCAGCCAGCCCGGACGGTACCGCAATCGAGATGGGGTTTGAACACAGCCGACGTTCGGCTCCGCGGAAGGGTGCCTGGTTCAGGCCGTGGCCTCCACCGTTGGTGAACATGAGCGAGACCAGTCCGGCTGCCGTCGCCTGCTCGCCGTAGCGTCCCAACCGGCCGATGTGGTTGACCCGGCGAATCGTCACCGCTCCCACCCCGGCGGAACTGGCCTTGTCGATGGCCAGCTTCATGGCGAAGGTAGCGACTACCTGGCCGAACCCCCAGCACCCGTCAACTTGTGCCGTGGTCAGGGTGTCGCGATGGATTTCCGGGCGGGCGGTAGGGATCAGCGCACCGGCTTTCACTGCCTCTATGTAGTCCCACAGCCGAAGGACGCCGTGCGAGCGATGCCCGATAACGTCGTTTTCCACAAGGTGTTCGGCGACCACCTGCGCGTCTTCTTCGGACGCACCTGCGCTGCGCAAAATCGACTCGCACACTTGTTCCAGTCGAGCAGCCGAAATTATCCATCCGGGGGTAGCCGTCGGGGAACTCATCCGCCTTCCTCCCCCGCTTCGGGCAATCCGTAGGCGAGCCGAAGCGACATCTCCAGATAGCCGCGTGCCTTCTTGGTCAGGCTCTTGCGTCCGTAGCGATCGAACACGTGGCGCATTAGCTCCTCCTCGGTACTGGCGGGAAACCGCTCCGTCCTCCATCGCATCAGGGTGGCGACCTCGTTGAGCGGGACCTGGTACAAGTCTCGGTCCCCGATTTCGCGCACCACGACATCAGGGGTACCCCGTCGGCGCACCACCCGCTGCCGACCCCCGTCGCTTAACGAATCCTCGAAGCTGTCTACCTCAACCTCTCCGCCCCTCTCAAGGTGCCCTAGCGCGGCGGCAAGCGTTCGACGGGCCGGCTCGGTCACCCTCTTGAAGCCCGCCCCTCGAATGTAACGGTTATAGAGGCGGTCTGTCGTCACCGGACCCTCAGACGCGACGATGGCGCGTAGGCCCGGCAAAGTCCCCCGGTAGGTGGTGTGAGTCGGGTGAGGCAGGCCGTCTCCGTACCAGGTGTGGTATGGAAGCAAGGCGTGAGCGTCGGGAGGATCTGGCGGTGCCGGGTGGCTCGGACCCTTCGGCGTGATCTCGCTCGGTCGGACACCCTCCGACAGCGCCGCCAACCCTCTTACCAAGCTCGCTCCAGAACGGAGTCGAGCTTCCTCAGTAACGGTGGCAATTCCCGGGGTCAGGACTACTCGCCCGAGTCCAGCCAGAGAGCTAATCGTCGACGGCGATGCGTCTAAGCGACCGTCTATCCCCGCTCCGGCGATCTCTCCGGCTTCCAAACTTCGGGCTAGAGCTTCCGCGTCGACTACGGATCCCGGATCTATCGCGATCAGAAAAGCCGTTTCCTTCATGTAGGCAAGCGCAGTGTCGTTGATCAGATGATGGGCGTTGCTGTGATCGGGTAGGTATATGGACACGAAGTCCGACCGAGCTAGCAGGTCGGTGAGATCGTCTACGGTCGGTATCTCCTCAGTCTCAACGCCGGGGTACGGCCCGAGGGGGTCGTGGGCGATGACGGTCATGCCGAACCCGACCACGCGGCGAGCGACTTCGGTACCGATCAAACCGGTACCAATCAGGCCGACTACCTTCCCTTCGAGCTCGATACCCATCAACCCGGCATCGGAGGCAGCCGGATCGGTGTTGGGGGCCGCCACCAGGTTGCGCGCCAGGCTGAGCATCAGGGTGATGATGAAGTCGGCCACCGAAGCGGACGGGACCTCTTCTCCGATAACGCTTACCCCGAGTTGGTCGGCGGCCTCCATGTCCACCGTGCCGGGCCTCGCCCCGATCAGGCCGACCGCCCGCAACCCATGACACAGGGCCATGACTTCTCGGGTTAGCCGCACCGGCGCAGACCCGAGGATCACCACGCTGGCACCCCGTATCGCCGGATAAAGATCAGCTTGCTCTGCCAGTGGCACCGCACGCAACGTTCCCAACGCCTCGAGACCCGCTCGGGTGGCCGGATCCAAGACGACGCTGTCGGCAATAACAATCTCAAGTCTCATCAGCCGAGCAAGTCTAGATCCCAGTAGCCGGTGGCGGATTGGGAGTGTTCGGGATTGGTTCGGGCCTTTCGGTTGGTTGCTTGCGTGGGAGGGGTTTGCGTATGGGGGGCGGGTTCTGAATTTGCCGTGAGTCTCAACAGATCGGTGGTCGCTGGCTTCCTGTTAGTCTTCGGCTCTCGCCCGATCGGGTCTTCACGTACCCGTAGGGTGTTCCCAAGAATCTGCAGGCCATCACGGTTGAGCATGAGGTACATAGCCCCCACATCGATCAACGAAGTTGTGGCCGCGTTGGGCGGCGACCCCTCCGCCCACGTCTATGCCGGTGCCACCGACCTGATTCCCCAGTTGCGTATGGGACGACCGGAGCCGGGGTTGGCGATCGACCTCAAGCGGATTGATCGGCTGATGGACATTCGCGGGGAGGAAGCTCGCTGGGTGATCGGTGCGGCAACCCCGGCGGCCGAGCTCGGCGAGTGTCGTGATCTCGTAGCGGAGCTTCCCGGTCTAGTGGAGGCGGCCAGCCTGATCGGGTCCGATCAGATCCAGAGCCGGGCCAGCCTCGGTGGCAACCTTTGCAACGCATCACCGGCCGCCGATTCTGTCCCCGCCATGGTGGTCAACGAAGGCCTGGCGCGCGTCGCCGGTGCCGATGGCATCAGGACCGTGCCGGTGGCCTCCGTAGTTACCGGGCCGGGCCGTACCTCGCTCGACAGAGGGGAGTTCGTGGTTGACTTCGAATTCGGTCGGCCGCCGCCCCTCACGGCCGATGCTTACCTCCGCTTTATCCCCCGGACCGAGATGGACATCGCCGTAGTTGGCGCAGCCGCCCGTCTTACCCTCGCCGAGGACGGAACCTGCGAAGCGGTAGCCCTCGCGCTGGGAGCGGTGGCACCCACCGTGGTCACCGTTCCTGAAGCTGCCGAGTATCTGGTCGGTGGGTCTTTGCCCGAAGCGGCGTTGGCGAAGGTGGCGGCGGCCGCCTCGGCTGCTTGTAACCCCATCGATGACAAACGGGGAACTAAGGCCTATCGTCGGCAGGTGGCCGGGGTGCTAGCGGTTCGAGCCCTCAGGATCGCCGCCTCGCGCGCCGTTCGGGCTTAACGATCATGACTCTCTCCGTACAGAAGAGGTATCCCCGATGAGCAAGATGCATGTGGCCTGCACCATCAACGGTGAACCCACCGAGTTTCTATGTGAAGGTCGTCTCACCCTTCTCGACGCCCTACGCGACGTAGTAGGTCTCATGGGAGTCAAGGAGGGTTGCGCTACCGGTGATTGTGGGGCGTGTTCGGTGATCCTGGACGGGAAGCTACCTGTTCCTGCCTGGTGTTGGCCCCCGAAGCGGAGGGCCGGTCGGTCGAGACGGTGGAGGGGATGGCCGGACCGAACGGGCTGCACCCACTTCAGGACGCCTTCTTAGAAGGTGCCGCCCTGCAATGCGGGATATGCACCCCCGGGTTGTTGATTGCGGCCAAGTCACTGCTCGACGGTAACCCCAACCCGACGGAGACCGAAGTGCGTTACGCAGTGGCGGGGAACCTGTGCAGGTGTACAGGTTATGACAAGATTGTCCGGTCGATCCTTGATGCGGCGGAAGTCATGAACGAGGCCGCCTCGGCCTGAGTTAGCGAAGGAGATGGTGTGACAGCAGCCCCTACCTCAACTGCGGATCCTCAGCCCGGTTACAAGTGGGTGGGCACTCGTCCGGTCCGTCACGACGGGCTGGAGAAGGTGACCGGTCGGGCCCGTTATGGTGCCGACCTCAACCTTCCCGGGATGCTCATCGGTGCTGTCCTGCGTTCGCCCCATCCTCACGCCCGTATTGTCTCCATAGACACGTCCGCGGCAGAAGCCATGGACGGGGTCCGGGCGGTTGTCACCGGTGCCGACTTTCCGATCTTGGAGGCTGGTGCGAGCGGCAGCGGTGAAGAATTTGTCGACATGCGCGACCTGTGCATGAACATCATGGCCCGTGACAAGGTGCTGTACGAGGGCCATGCGGTGGCCGCGGTGGCGGCCGGATCTCGTCACCAAGCCTCGGCTGCGCTCGACGCGATCGAGGTGGAATACGAGGTACTGCCCCATGTGCTGGACGTACACGAGGCCATGGCCTCCGATGCTCCCATCCTCCATGAGGATATGTTCACCGAAGGCGTCGATCCGGTTCCTGACGGTCCCTCGAACGTAGCCTCTCGTTATGTGATCGACCGGGGAGATGTGGACCGAGGCTTTGCCGAAGCCGACGTGGTGGTAGAGCGGGAGTTCGTTACCCGCCCGGTGCATCAGGGCTACATCGAACCCCACGCGGTAGTCGCGGATGTGGGTGGGGACGGACGAGCCACCATCTTCTGTTCTTCCCAGGGCCATTTCATGGTTAGGGGCTTCACCGCCCGCCTGCTCGGTTGGGAACCTTCCCGTATAAAGGTGATCCCGGCGGAGATTGGGGGCGGATTCGGGGGCAAGACCACCGTATATGTGGAGCCGGTCGCCACCCGGCTGTCAGAGAAGGCCGGTCGTCCGGTCAAGATAGTGATGTCCCGGGACGAGGTCTTCCGCGCCACCGGGCCCACCTCCGGTTCCAAGATTCGCCTGCGGATCGGCGCCACCCGCGACGGCAAGATCACCGCTGTTTCGGGGTCTATGGCCTATCAGGCTGGTGCCTTCAAGGGATCACCGGTAAGCCTCGGATGTATGTGTGCTTTTGCTCCGTACTTGGTGGACAACGTCTTTCTCGAAGGCTTCGATGTGGTGGTGAACATGCCCAAAGTGGCCGCCTACCGAGCGCCCGGGGCGCCGATGGCATCGTTCGCCTCTGAAACTTTGCTGGATGAGTTGGCCGTAGCGTTGGACATTGACCCGCTCGAGTTTCGGCTTATCAACGCCGCCGAGGAGGGGATCCGCGCGGTATATGGCCCGGTCTACAAGAGGATCGGCTATCGCGAGACGGTAGAGGCGGTGCGAGATCACCCTCATTACTCGGTCGAGTTGGGGCCCAACCAGGGCCGAGGTGTAGCCAGCGGATTCTGGTTCAACTTCGGGGGCAGTTCCAGCGCAACGGTCCACATCAATGAGAACGGCACCGCTTCGGTACTAACCGGTAGTCCTGACATCGGCGGTAGTCGGGCCTCGATGGCTCTGATGGCGGCCGAGGAACTTGGTATCGATGTCCTCGACATCAACCCGATAGTGAGCGATACCGATTCGGTGGGGTACACCGACGTCACCGGCGGGAGCCGCGTTACCCACGCCACCGGTATGGCGGTTATCGAGGCTTGCCGCAAGGTAGTGGAGGACCTGCGAGGCCGGGCGGCGAAGGTCTGGGATGTCGACCTTGATCAGGTGGAGTGGGTGGATGGCCGGGCCCAGCACATGACCGGCGATCGCGCCCCCCTGACCGCCAAAGAGCTCGCCCAGGGAGCGGCCCGTACAGGTGGCCCGCTCACTGCCAGCGCGGCGATCAACGCCCGAGGTGCCGGGGTAGCCTTCTCCACCCAGGTCTGCGACGTTGAGGTGGACCCCGAGACCGGAGCGGTGAAGATCCTGCGCTATACCACTTCGCAGGACGCGGGCCGGGCCATCCATCCCAGCTACGTCGAAGGCCAGATGCAGGGCGGAGTGGTGCAGGGAATCGGATGGGCTCTGAATGAGGAGTACATCTTCGACTCGGAGGGGAAGATGGAGAATCCGGGCTTTCTGGACTACCGGATGCCGGTCGCATCGGACCTGCCGATGATTGACACCGTGATCGTCGAAGTTCCCAACCCGGGCCATCCTTACGGCGTCCGCGGGGTCGGCGAGGTGGGGATCGTACCCCCGATGGCGGCGGTGGCCAACGCCATCCACGACGCCACCGGGCTTCGTCTGAACGAACTCCCCATGTCCCCGGTGAAGGTCCTGGAGGCGATCACCGCCAACGGCGGGTGATGTGGCCCGGGTGATGTTCGGTGCCTCCCTGCGACGCTTCACCGGCGGCGTTGAGGAGGTTCAGGTCCGTGCCTCCACGGTGCAGGCTCTGATCTCCGCCCTCGACCGGCAGTTTCCCGGCCTCGGTGCCCACTTGGAGTCAGGTTCGGCGATAGCCATCGACGGTGAGGTCATGGCCGATGCTCTCTACGAACCTGTCCCAGATGACGCTGAGGTCCACTTCCTCCCCCCGATCAGCGGCGGGTAACCACCCCTCTGGCCAACGCAACTGTATTCTGCCGCGCAGAATCGAAAGGAACCTATGACCGCCCGTATTCGCGAACAGGTGCGTGAGAACTACGCCAACGCCGCCCGAGCCGTCACGACACGGGTTGCCCGATCAGAACCGAGCCTGGAGCAGGCGACGTCTCTCTACCCCTCTGGTGATATAGATGAGCTGCCTCTGACTGCGGCGGAAGGGTCGCTTGGCTGTGGTAACCCAGTGGCCGTCGCCGAGTTGCGTCCCGGGGAGGTGGTCCTGGATCTTGGCTCCGGTGGTGGGATCGATGTGCTGCTATCGGCCCGGCGGGTAGGCCCGAACGGCCATGCGTACGGTCTGGACATGACTGACGAGATGCTCGAGATGGCTCGAGCTAACGCCTCGGAGGCGGGTGCCAGCAATGTTTCCTTCCTCAAGGGCTACATGGAGGACATTCCGCTTCCGAACGCTTCGGTGGATGTCGTAATCTCCAATTGCGTGATCAACCTGTCAGAGGACAAAGAGGCGGTCTTCGGTGAGATCGCTCGGGTGCTCCGACCCGGTGGACGACTAGGGGTGACCGACGTGGTCGCGGACGACGATCTCACCCCCGAGCAGCGTCGAGATCGGGGATCCTGGGTGGGATGCATAGCCGGGGCACCGTCATTCACCGAGTACCGACGGGGATTGGAATCGGCTGGCCTCACCGACGTGGAGATAGTCCCCACTCACCAGATGAAGACGACCGCCGACTCCAAGGCCGTGGAGGGCGTCCACTCGGCCATCATCCGAGCACGCTGTCCCTAAGCAGCGGCCACGCTGGCCGCTACATCTAAGCAAATTGCGCATCAAAGATGTCTTGTTCGGGACCGGCTGGGCTGTACATCCAGAAGAGCTTCACCGGGGTGTCGCCCGTGTTGAAGAACTGATGGCTCACCCCAGCCGGGGTGTAGACGACCGTTCCGGGGCCGGTCAGGATCTCTTGGTCTCCTACGGTGGCTCTTCCCTCCCCTTCGGAGAACATCCATATCTCGGCCGCGTCGTGGTGGGTGTGGAGGCTTCCCCGCTGGTTGGCTGGCACCTCACAGACTCCTAGAGCGAAGTTCTCCAGACCGTCCTGAAGCAGTGGTGATAGCAGGACCTTGACAGTGCGCACGAAGGGTTCAGGGGTGGTCATACCCACCCCGTCGGCCTCGGTCAGCACCATAGGATCGCAACCCGCTCCGCTCATATCAAACCTCCGATTCGATCCGCTTAAAGCTAGGGAACCAGCCCGCTAATGGGTTCGATCGGTGTTCAGCCGAACGATGTATCAAGCCGTCCTTTACGCCAAGCCATTATGTAGTTCATGCACATCTCATCCCGGCCCAGGAGGGTGTCCTGCGCCAGCTGATACGGCTCAGTGGTCTTGTCCAAGGCAAAGACCGTGTCCGGAGGGTTCATAACCGGATCGATGATCCCGCTGTCAGCCCCCGCCTCGACGGCCAGGTTGATGAACACCGCGTTCATCAGCTTACGGGCCGGAATCCCAAACGAGACGTTGCTCATCCCCCCGGTGATGTGAATCTCAGAACCAAATCGCTCGCGCAGGACTCGGATCGCGTCCAGCGTATGGAGGCCGAAGGTGCCGTCCACCGAGATCGGAAAGACCAGAGGGTCAACGTAGAGATCCCCGAGGCTGAGACCGGCCGCCAAGGCGTTATCCACCATCTGAGAAGCGTTGTCGATACGTTCCTCTGCGCTGGAGGGCATGCCTTCGGCACCCGCGGCGGTAACCACCACCCTGGCCTGATATTCGACTGCAAGGTCCACTGCCTCGGCGCGCTCTAGAGAAGCCGAATTGAGCATCGGAGGCGCGTTCGAGACCCTTCGGGCGGTAGATAGGCCGGTGTTGATGACGCTCAGGTCCGACGAGTCCACCGATATGGGCAGCTCGGTCATCGACGCCACATACTCGACCAACCATTTCATGGCATCTCTCTGGGCAGACGTGTAAATGGAGAACTCGTCTACGTTCACATCCAAGAAGTCGGCTCCGGCCCGCACCTGGTCGGAGATCACCCGATTTAGATACTCGAAGCCGAGGTCGGTGGAGGGGCCAGCGTCCATAGCGTGGCTTAGGGCGAGAGCGATGTGCTTGACCCGACCCTCGTCGTAGGCTTTGGTCGCTCGCATCTCGTCGGAGACCGGAAGGAGTCCGGGGGCTTCGTCGAGGGTGGAGAAGAGCACGCCTTCGGTTCCTTCGGAGGAGCTGAAGCGTTTGCCCTTGCGCAGCACAATCCGGCTGGTGTGCATGTTTTCGCCGATGACGATGAAGGGACGGTCTTGGCTGGCGGTCATGCGGAACTCGGCTGTACAGGTGCCGCAGGTAGGGTCTTGGGCATTGGTTGCATCTGGCATGCCTCCACAAAGATCTCAAAAAAGTCCGGAGTTGTTTCCAGCTCAATGTGGGTCACCTCTTGACCCAACTTCTGGGCAGGCGAGCGTCTGGTCTGATCAACCAGCAAGGCCCTCGCCCCGTCGATTGCCGCGTTGCCGACCTTGACCACCCTCTCTTCGGGTACTGGCGCGATCAGGCCAATACTGGAGGCGTTAGCAACATCAAGATAGGTGGCGAAGCCTCCCGCCAGGTAGAGACGCTCGATGTCGGCGGGTTGCACGCCAGCCGTGCGCATCACGATAAGTTGGCCGCAGTAGTTAGCGGCCTTGGCTTGGGCTAGGTTGCCGATATCGCGTTTCGAGAAGGTGATTCCCCGGTCTGGTACCACCTCGATCTCGGCGAGTTTGCGGTCCCGCTTGAAGACCCCTAACGGGGTGATCAGATCAAAGCGACGCAACTCGGCGAGCAGGTCGGTGAGACCGGAGCCGCACAGGCCGACCGGAGGTTGGTTCCCGATCGTCTCGTATGACAACAGCGATCCGTCAGGCCGGAGACGGAGAGATTCGATGGCCCCGTCGTAGGCTCGCATCCCGTAGGTAACCAGACCCCCCTCGAATGCGGGCCCGGCCGGACAGGAAGCGGCGTAGATGCGACCCTGGTGGTGCAGAAGCACTTCAGTGTTGGTGCCCATGTCGACCAGCATTTCGGTACGTCCGTCAGTACCAAGCCGAACCGTCTCGAGACATGCCACCGCGTCGCCCCCGACATGGCTGGCGATGAGAGGCATCCCGTAGACCCGGGCTCTTCGGTTGGCCCGCATGCCCAGATCCCGGGTCAAGGTCGACAACGCCGTGTGGTCACGACTCCCGGCCAGGTGTTCATGCTCGATCAGCGACTTGTAAGGCGTCTGGCCGATGCTCTGAACGTCGATGCCGAACAGGACGTCTCGCATGGTGGAGTTGGCGGCTACTACCACCTCATAGACATGGGGAGGGCGCCTTCCCGCTTGCGACACCATCTCTCGTATCGCTCGGTTGATGGCGGCCACCACCGCACCCTGTAGCTCACCCGTCACGCCGCGCCGTGCCTCATAGGAGATTCGGTTCATGACATCGCTGCCTCCGAACCGCTGAGGATTCTCGAAGCCAGCCCTACCCACCACGACCCCTGATTCAAGGTCCACTAGGTCCATCACCACGGTGGTAGTCCCTAGGTCGATCGCCACGCCCAGCACTGCCCCCCGGTAATCGTCAACCACTTCGTGCCCGTAGAGAACCTTTTCTCCCTCTCGGCGCACCATCGGGTTGAGCCGATCGGCTCTCAGGTTCTTGCTTCCCGAGTCGAGGATTCGGGGACGCCTTCGGAGAGGAGTGAAGGTTATGGGGTGGTCTTGGTCGACCACCCGCGCTTGGCAGGCGAGCCGAAACGGACCTCGCAGAAAGGTTTCTGCCTCGGTTGGTTCGCTCAAGCACGCCGAGCCGTGGGTAACCTCGACGATGCATTCGTGGCATTCGCCGTTGCGGAGGCATGAGGTGGGTACCTCCAGGGACAGACGGTCGGCGTAGTCGAACAGGGTCTGGCCGATCACCGGTTGGGCGAGGGTCTCCGAGTAGGTCGCCATCAAGCTTCGGATCCGTTACGACTGCTTCGCCGCCGAGCCGCCGCCTCATTGCGAATCGCCAAGATCTTGGCCTGAGCCCGTTGCTCGGCTCGGGGATGGGCTTCCCAGGCGGTGCGGTAGTCGAATGTTCCGTCATGACCGCAAGCTAAGGTGTCCGGATCATCTTGGAGCGGTTCCTGGTTGCGGCACCGGAAGAGGGCCGTACACAGGTCGTGGCGATCCCGATATGGGCAACGGGTTTGAGCCGACACCTCCGCATGGGCCACGATGTCGCCGAACAGCCCGGCTATCCGGTCGAGCCGTTCCTGGAAGTCTTGCTGGCCTGGGTCCGGCACGTCGTTCGGGCTATGCGAGAGAGCGAAGTTCGACAGCCAACTTCTTGGCAAGAGACACACAATCCAAAGCATCCTTGCCGTACCCGTCTGCGCCTACCGCTTCGCCGAACTCGGGGGTCACAGGTGCCCCGCCTACCATGAAACGCACCCGATCCCGGAGTCCCGCGTCCTTGAAGGCCTCCACGGTCTTGGCCATGTTCGGCATGGTCGTGGTGAGTAGAGCGGACATTCCGACGATGCGGGCGTCGCCGTTGGCGACGGCATCCAAAAACTCCTGGGGAGAGGTATTCACGCCGAGGTCGGTAACGGTGAACCCCCCTCCTCGTAACAGCATTATGCAGAGGTTCTTGCCGATATCGTGCAGGTCGCCCTGAACGGTTCCCATGATCACCGAGCCGACGGGTTCCACGCCGGACGCGGCAAGTATGGGCTCGATGTGAGCCATTCCGGCTTTCATCGCCCGGGCGGAGACTAGAACTTCGGGCACGAAGACGTAGCCTTCCCTGAACTTGATCCCCACGATGCCCATTCCGGCGATCAGGCCGTCGTCCATGATCTCGAGTGCGGGCACTCCGTCATCGAGCGCCGCGGCGGTGAGCCGGTCCACCGTCTCATTATCTCCCTCGATCAGAGCTGCGGAGATGTCCTGCATATCCGGGGAAGCCCGGCTGAATAACTCGAGGTTGCGCTCGATCTCCTCAGGCCGCTCGAGAAACTCCTCGATCTCAGCCCGGATGGTTGCGTTGGCGATATCACTGAGTTGTGGCATAAGAAAACCGTATGTTGGGATCAGAGACTTGCATTTCCTGGAAACCTTTCCAGGAATCGGAAGAGCCTACCTTGAGGAAAGCGACCGGGCAAAGGAACACGGGGGCTTCGTCGACGTTATCCGAGCTTTGTAGCTGGAGCAATCAGTGCGCCACGAAACGGTTATCCGGACGGTGGCTGTTGGAGTAGTCGCGGGCCGAGTCAGCCAGTGCTTCCAGTACCCGCATCTTGGTGCCCAGCGGAACCGATCCTTCGGGTGCGACACCTTGCACACCGGCGTTGAGCACCTTCATGCAGGCTTCATAACAGTCATCGTATGTACCGCTAAACAGGACGGTGGGGTTGTTGATGTTCCCGAAGAGGGACATGCGGTCACCGGTGATTTCCTTTGCTACGACGGGATCAACCTGGGACTCGAAGTGAAAACAGTCCCAACCGGCTTCCGCGAAATAGTCGATTCGATCGGTCGTCTCCCCGCAGCAGTGTAAAATGCTCGGTCCCCCCATCTCCGCCTGGATCTGCTGGTGCATCTCCAAGAGAAAATCACGGTACATGTCGGGGCTGACCAACTCTCGGTTGGCATGGTCACACCACATGACGGCGTCGGCCCCCGCCTCAAGTTGGGCATGGGCCGACATCATGGAGGCAGGCAGGAGTACCTGCAGATAGCGGCGGATCTTGTCGGGATCAAGGATGGTATCCATGAGAAAGTTCTCGATACCCACCATGTGGAACCCGACCGACCAAGCCCCGTAGACCTTTCCCACGATCCCCACGTCGGGATAGCGCTTGCGGAGTATCCGGATCGCACCCAGAACCGCTTCGAATGACCTCTTCTTGAGGTAATCGTTGGGAACCTTGAAGTCGTTCGGGTCGGTGAGAACATGGTCGTTAACGGCTGGCCAGTTGTCTCTGGTACCCCACCAGGTGGCGGCATCAAGAGCGTCGGCCTCAAGCTGGGAGTGAAACACCGGCATGACGGTGTCCAGTCCCAGATTCTCATGAGCTGTCGCGGCTAGGCGGGCCATCTGCTCGGCATCAAGGTGTGCTTCAGGAAAGTAGGCATCGGCGATCTCCATCGCTTCCAGGGTCACCACCGAACTGAGCGTCATCGCTGGCACCTTGTCGACCCGTCCACCGTATAGGGCGGAAAGGAATCTTCGCCTAGGGGTCATCCACTCCCCGCTAAGCCGGGGAAACTGGTCTTCGGACATCTCTGGCCTAACTCCGTTGCCTTGAGGTATGGGTAATGGACGAGAAGCTTAGCCTCTGGGAACGTTTCCAGGCCAGCCCCAGGTCACAACTCACCCCAAGTCCCAACCGGCACGAATCAGGGCGGGTTCACGATCTTGGCGACGTCTCGAGTCCCAACCAGCAACTGGCAGCTGAAAAGCTACTGATCAGTACATTATGAGGCCGCCGCTCACGTTGATGGTGGCCCCGTTGATGAAGCTGGCGTGGTGGGAGGCGAGGAAGACCGCCACGGACGCCACCTCTTCTGGGCGGCCCATCCGTCCTAGCGGGCACTGGGCGGCGGTTTCTGCCACCAGCTCCGGTGGATTGTCGAGATGCTGCATGCGGGTGTCGATCTGGCCGGGCGCGATGGTGTTGACCAAGATCCCATAGGGTCCGAAGGATCGGGCTAGTCCTCTAGTCATCGCCAGGATCCCGGCCTTCCCGATCACGTAGGCGTCGCTTCCTAGGAACGGTCCGGTGAGCCATGCCATCGAACCGAAGTTGATGATGCGGCCGCCCCCGCCCGCCGCCTGCATGAGCTGGCCAGCCTCCCGCGCCATCAAGAAGGCGGCCTTCACGTTTACATCCATCTGAAGTGCCCAGTCCTCATCGGACACGGCTTCAAGGGGGCGTCTCCGCAGGACGGCAGCCGTGTTTACCAGTGCCCAGATACCACCCAGACCTTCCGCGGCGGAGGCAACCAACTCCGGGATGGCGGCGCTGTTCCTCAAGTCGAACACCAGCGGCAGATGGTCCCCGCTTTCGAGCCGGGACATAGTGGTGCGTAGCCCCACCTCGTCTCGGTCGATGGCCGCCACCCGGGCCCCCGCCGCGGCCATGGCGATTGCTGTGGCCCTCCCGATCCCGCTGGCCGCCCCGGTCACGATGACCCCACGATGCTCCAGACCGGCACCCAACCGCGTCTGGTCGTTGCCGGTGCCGTCTGGAGGATGACGTCGGGAGGTCATGAGTTCCGGCTATCAGCTAGGGGGCGAAGGCCCGGAACGGCAAGTAGGGTTGCGGGGTTGGTGATCATGAGACCATCTACTTCCTGATCTCCCCACCCCGCCCTCCGGAAGAGGGGAATCACGTGATTGAGGATGTGGGCGTAACCCCATCCACCGTAGGCCAGCAGACGGGTCTTGACCCCACCCATATCCTGGGATACGAAAAGTTGTTCGGCGAAGCCCCGCTCGGCCAAGTCGACGATGCGGGTGACCACATCGAAGTCGCTGGGGGGATACTTGCCGAGGCCGATCAGCGAATGATCGAAACCCATCAGGTCGAACCCGAGGTTGGTGTCACGACTTAGTAGGTCGCACAGATAAGACACGTTGGCGACCGCGGTGTTCATATGTCCCAGAATCACCCTCCTTGGGTTCACCCCCTGGGATTCGAGAACGTCCAGCACCCGAGCGCCTTCGAAACCCCACGGGTGGACGTGGATGCTGACCGCCAAACCGGTCTCGTGATGGGTCAAAGCAACCGCCCTGAGGATACGCTCCTCGTCAGGGTGCAGGGGGTCGCTGGTCCCGATCTCCCCGAGGATCCCGGGACGGATCCCGCTGTCGCCTACGCCCGTGCTCCACTCGTCAACCAGCTCAGTGGCTATGTCTTCGATGCTGCGCTCATCCACTTCCGGGGGATGGGTGGAGGCCAGGTAATAGCCGCCCCCCATCACGACATGGATCCCGCTGCGCTCAGAGATGCGGCGCAGAGCTCGCGGATTACGTGACAGGTGGCTGGGGGTCACCTCGACTATGGTGCCCCCACCCGCGGCCCGAAACGGAACCAGTTCCGCGACGATCTGATCCTCATCGGTCTGGTGGTAGTTGTCGGGGTAGCCCCCCGGGTTCCAGCGGGCGGCGGCGGCCGTTTCCAGGGTAAGTGGGTCCTCGGACGCCACCGGGTAGTTGTGCACCCGAAGTAAAGGCCGGCAGTCAAGGTAGAGATGCTCGTGTACCTGCGTTGCTCCCAGCTCGGCGACCGGCACCGGTCCGAGCACGGTCATCGCCATCGCTGAGGGGTCGGTGGTGGATGCCAGGTTCACCAGCCCGAACCGAAACGAATGACCGATCTGGATCTTCCGCCAGCCCTCAAGTCGTCAAGGGCCTGGTTGATCTCGGAGAGCGGGCGCTGATCTCCGACTAGGTGCTCGGTGCTGATGCCCCCTTGGCGGTGGAGATCCACCACCTCCCGGATGTCCTCGGGGGTGAACCCTCGTGATCCCATCAGGGAAGCTTCCTTCCAGACCAGGTCTACCATGGCGTTCACCCGGAAAGGGTCCAGTGTCGAGCCCACGGCTACCACTCGGCAGCCGATACCGGCCACGGCCAGCGCCTGCTCGAACACCGTCGCCGATCCGACCGTTTGGATAATGACATCAGGCCGCCCCGGTCCGGCAGCATCGCGGATCTCCGCCACCACGTCGTCCCCGGTCTGGATGGTGACATCGGCCCCCAGGCGACGGGCGAGGTCGAGGCTCGTTGCCGAACGGCTGATCGCCAGCACCCGGCAGCCCAGGTGCTTGGCTAGCTGGACCGCGTTGCTTCCGATACCCCCGGCACCGAACACTGCCACGGTCTCACCCGGCCGGACTTTGGCGACCCGAACCAGGGCATGGTACGGGGTAGCGACGGCGTCGGTAAGTACCGCTACGGCGGCCGGATCATCCTCTTCGCTTACCGGGATGATGGATCGGGCGGAGACGAGGACCCGATCGGCGAACGCCCCGTCGAACTCCACTCCCATGCGTCGCACCCCGAGGCACATGTTGACTCGCCCGGCGCGGCAGACCCGGCACTCCCCGCAGTGGTCTATGTAGTAGAGGGCGGCCGGTCGTCCGATCAGATCTGTGTCGACGCCGTCACCCACCGTCGTCACTACCCCGGAGGCCTCATGGCCGGGGACGACCGGCATGGTCGAATCGAACCCACCCTTCTGGAGGAAGAGGTCGCTCCCGCAAACCCCGCATGCCCGGATGTCGACGACGACCTGGCCAGGTCCCGGCACCGGGTCGGGCATCCCGATGAGATCAAGCGGCTGACCGTACTCGGTCAGGACCGCGGCCCGCATGTCCTAACCGGTACCCGGCAGTCCTAGGGCACCCGCATCCGGCATCGGCGGAGTATCGAAATGGGAGGAGCCGAACACCTTGGGCTTCTTCCTACCGACTCGGGTGTAGTACTCCTCCGGGACCTGGGTCGGATCCTTGAACACCTCCCACTGACACTGCTGGCGGACATCCGGGTCAGGGTTGGTGTCCGGGTAGACGGGAGGATCGACCGTTCGCACCGGGTAGCCGAAGCGGTCCATCGGCATCTCCTCCATGAGGATGACGCAGTGAGCGCAGTACAGGCAGACGCCCTTCTGGAAGTGATTCCAGGATGCCTCCTCCTGGCTCACTCCCCAGTTGTACGGCGGCTCCATGCGGGCGGGAGTCCCCTCGATCCAGTCGCCGCGGAGGGTGCGCCCACCGGAACCGCAGGGATCGAAGCGCAGCACGAAGCGATCGTCCTTCTCGGTCAACTCGAAGTCGCCGGTACGTTCCGGTCCGACCAGGTGGCCTCGCATCGCTTCGCAGGCCACGCTCATCAGGGTCTCCATCGACTCGTCCCAAGGATGCTTGTCGATGTCGAACTTCTCGTAGCGCCAGGCGAACAGGGGTTCGAGTACCCCCTTGTACATGTCCACGATCCCCTGGCTTCCGAAACGCTCCTGGGTCGCCGACATCAGGCCGTAGGTGTGGTCCACATCCCGGTCGTGGGTCTGGCGCCAAGTCTCCTTCATGCTGTCAAGCGCCGCCAACGCCTGCTCCGGCTCGGCCCGGAACAGATGGGCTAGGAGATTGCGCTGCTCCTGCTTGAAGCTGTCCCAATGACGATGCGCATTCCATGCGCGCCCGTCGGGGAGGACCAGCTTCTCTTTGATGTCAGCGTTGATCGCGGCGACTTCTTCCGCGGGGACACCGCTCTTGGTGAGGAATGCGGACAGGTCATTGATCCATTGGCGGTAGAGCATGAAACAGACGCTGGCCTCGTCGATGAAGTAGTCGGCCAGATCGGCGGCGTTGTCCCAGCGACCCTCGCTGATCGCCTCCCGTATCTTTCGGTAGGTGGATATCTTCTGATCCTCCCACGCACCCAAACGGATCCTCCGCCCGAGAACCTCCGAGAACTCGATACGGGTGTCGGCCGTCATACATTCCTCCTCTGGATCGTCATCAAGGGCCCGACCGCGGATACGGTCGATGATCCGTCGGTAAGCCTACTCTCTGTGCCACGAGGCCAGCATGAGGGGATTGATATGACCAAGGCGGCGGTGATCTTGCCCTATTGGGACTTCTGGGAGGAAAGTGCCGGGGGTCTCTCCTTCCGCACCGACCGCCGCTCCCTTCTGGATCGGATAGTTGGGGAGGTGAACCAGACCGGGCTAGACGTCACCTGGTCCGGAGTCATCGACTCACCCAGGAGCGGGGCGGAGGCGGCCAGCCACGTACGTCAACAGGAGGCGGAGGTCCTACTCGTTGCCCAGTCGATGGCAGTCCCGCCCACCTATGCGTTGGCCGCCATCAAGCGTCTGGGGAACCTCCCGGTGGTGGTGTGGGCAGTCCAAGAAGGCGCGACGCTGAGATCGGGGTTCGACCAGTCGGATATCACCATGATGGGTGCCACGGTCGGGACGCCCATGCTCACCAACATCCTGGTCAGGACCGGCCGACCGTTCGAGCTGGTGGTGGGCGACTTGAACGATGGTCAGACGGTGAAGGCGGTGGGGAGAACTCTGCGGGCCGGAGGGGTGGCCTTCTCGATAGCGTCAGCGCGAATCGGACGGGTGGGACGACCGATCGACGGCTACGCATGTGTGGATGTCGAAGACGAGGTTCTGGCCGCTGCCACCGGGATCAGGCTGGTGCCGGTTGATCCTGCCGAGATACGCGAACGCTACGAAGCGATCCGTCCGGACTCGTTGGAGGCTGAGGTGCGAACCGGTTACGACGACATGACCGAGGACCAGGAGGGTCGGGTACGGTCTCTCCGCCTAGCTGCCGCTATGGAGGAACTTGACCGCTCTTACCGCTTAGATGCCGGGGCCATGAACTGCCACGTCGCCGAGATCCGGCGAGGGGACCAACCCGGGGTCACACCATGTTTCGGGCTGGGCCGGGAGACGACCAGAGGTATTCCCTGGGCCTGTGCGGGAGATGTACTCACCGCGGTGGCGATGCTGGTAGCCAAGCGCCTCGGCGGCGCAGCCTTGTATCACGAGATCGAGGCCATCGATTTCGCCACCGGTGAGGTGGTGATCGCCAACTCGGGCGAGCACGACCTGGACTGGTGCGATTCGGGCACGAGACCGACATTGATCTCCAACCCCTGGTACGAGCCCGATTCGATAACCGGAGCCAGCGTATGGTTCGAGCTCCCCGCTGGCCCCGCAACTCTGGTGGGGTTTACCCCGCATCCCACGGAACCCGGCGGGTTTCGGTTGATTGCCGCCGAGGGAGAGATAACCGAACGGTCCTTCCCTCGAAGCCCGACCGTAGGTGGGGCTTTTCGCTTTGCCGGGGGCGTTCCGGTCGAGGAAGGCTGGAGGAGCTGGGCGATGGCGGGCGTTAACCACCACAGCGCGGCCGCTCCCGGGCATCTAGCGGCTGAAGTAGGCGTCGTGGCCCGCTACCTAGGGATCGGCTTCGTACAGGTATCGTGACTTAGTGGCCAGCCACTGGTTTAACTGGCCGCGGCCCACTCAATGCAGGACGGATCCTCCGTTAACGGCGATCAACTGGCCGGTGACGAAGTCCGAGTCCGCCGACGCCAAGTAGAGCATGGTGCCGGTGAGGTCGTCCGGGGTCTCGACCCTAGGGATCGCCCGCCGGGCGATGCTCCGCACCGGCCCGTCCCCCGCGAGACGGAGGGCCGATTCGGTCTCGGTGAAGCCGGGTGCCACCGCATTCACCCGGATCCCGTCGGGTCCGAGCTCATGGGCGAGCGTTCTGGTCAATGCCCAGATCGCGCCCTTCGAGCTCACGTAGTGGGCCATTCCCGGCACGCCCGACAGCACCAGATCGGAGGACATGTTGATGATCTTGCCGTAGCCAGCCTCCCGCATACCGCCCGCCACGGCTTTGACCATCAGCCACATGCCCTTGACGTTGACGGCCATCGTCCGATCCCATTCCGTTTCGGTGATCTTGTCGAATGGCTGTCGGCGGAGTCCGGCCATATCGGCGGCGTTGTTCACCAGGATGTCGACCGTGCCGACCATGCTCCGGGTGCGTTCGGCCATGCGGTCGACGCTCTCTGCATCCGCTACGTCGGTCCGGATGGCCAAGGCCTTGCCGCCGTTCCCGACGATGGAGTCGGCAACTTCATCGGCTAGCTGACCCTGGATGTCGGCGATCACTACCCAGGCCCCTTCGTCGGCGTACCGCTCGGCGACCCTCCTTCCGATTCCCTGGGCCGCCCCGGTCACGATGGCCGTCCGGCCTGTCAGAGCACCGAACCCGGTCGTCATATGGCGGTCCAACCGCCATCGTGGGTCATGACCGCCCCGCTCACGAAGCGAGAGGCGTCGCTGGCCAGGTAAAGGATCAGGGGAGCTAGCTCGTCCGCGGTCGAGGCTCGCTGGAGGGGTATTCGCTCTTGGATGGTGCGCTGGAGTTGTGCCTCCTGTTCGGGGGTGGCGAAGTTGCCAGCTCGCTTGCTCAGGTTGGTCCCGAGATGCCATCCGGGAGCGACTGCGTTGGCGCGCAGCCCGAACTCCCCGTAGTCGGCCGCAGTCTGGAGGGTGAGGCCGATCATGCCCGCCTTGGAGGCGGCGTAGCCCGCCTGGGAGATGACATCAGGGTGGAATCCCCTCATCCCCAGTACCGAGGCGATATTCACGATGGACGGGCTATCGGCGGTCAGCATCATCGGGAGTAGGGCTCGGGTACAGAGGAAGGCGCTCCGTAGGTTGACCGCGATCACGTCGTCCCATTCCTGGACCGGGATGTCCGCCACCCGCCGAGAAGGCGGGGAGTTGCCAGCGTTGTTGACGAGCCCGTCTAGGCCCGAGCCGGTCTCCGCCAACCGCTCGGCCATAGCGTCCACCGCGGCCGCGTCTGCCACATCGCATTCGATAGCCCAGGCCTGGCCGCCAGCCCCGGTTACCAGCGAGACGGTCTCCTCGGCAGCGGCACCATCTATATCCACCGGGATGACCTCCGCTCCCGCCTCGGCCAGGATCTGGCAGAAGGCCCGCCCAAACCCCCCACCGCCCCCGGTCACCACAGCCCGCCGCCCCGCCATAGAGAACCGCCTGTCGATCATGGTGCACACCTTCTTATTGCGACGGTGCCGATCCTAGAACGCTGGCGAGGAACGGAAGGGTTCCCCCTTTCTACGCCCGACGTGCAGCCCGCACGGCATTTCCTATCTCTCCGGCGCCCGAGTAGGTGATGACCAATTCGTCCATTGCCCGGGTCATACCGACATAGATGATGCGTTTGGCGGCGTCGGTCTGTTCCTCCTCAGGGACATCATGGGCGTGGACCTGGTTGATGCCTCCGATCACGATCCGGCTGAACTCCAGGCCCTTGAGGCCGTGAATGGTTGATACCCGGACCTTGTCGCGGATGCCCATAGCCAGGTCCCGGCGGTCCTCGGAACGCTTGCCGCCCTTGTGTTGGATGTGGAAATAGGGAAGGTTTCTCCTCCTGCACTCCTTCCACAACTCGACTTGGAGGTCCCGGTGTCCGTACATGATGGCGATGTTCTTGAGTTCGACCCCTTCGGAGACAAGGCGCGCCGCCTCTGCAGCCATGGCACTGGCCTCGTCGCGAAGGTCCCCGCATTCGAGAACCCGGGGAACGGGGCCTTGCCGGTAGCTCGCCTCGGGGAGGATCAACTCGTCCTCATCTGGTTTCGTGTTTGGTCGCCCGGCGACGGATCCATCCAGGAAGTTCCAGGCGAGATCCAGGATCTGTCGCGTGTTGCGGTAGTTGCGCCGGAAGATCGTGGTGCGTCCGCGGGCGGTCATCTCGGGCGGGTTCCACGTCATGGCACGCCGGTAGACATTTTGGGCGCTGTCCAATGCCAGCACCAGGTGACCGGCGCGGTAGGAGCGCAGGTCCAGGCCAGCGGGTCGGAGGTTCCGGCGGGGCGTCTTGAGCATCGCGTAGGCCAGGTCGAGACCGGCGTGATCGAAGTCCTGGGCCTCATCGACCAGAACGATGTCGTACCTGCGGGAGTCGGGCAGCCGATTGGCTGCTTCTACGGCCTGCCGCCGCTGGTCCGCGAAATCGAGCCTCCTCGCCTTTCCTGCCCTTCGCGCCAGCCGGTAGGCCAGCCGGTCGATGTTGGTGACGGTCATGCGGTCACTCTCGCCGACCATCGCCTCCAGGGCGTTGGCCAGCAACCGGTTGTAGCACAGCACGAGGATGCGCAAGTTCGGGAAGGTATCGTGCAGGAAGCGGGCTCGGTGGGTCAGCACCAACGTCTTGCCGCTGCCCGCCACGCCTCGGAGCATTCGGTATCCCCAGCCCATGTGCTCGGCCAGTCTCTCCTGGCGGCGGTCCATGACCCGGATGATGTCTTGCGGAGCCACGTCGGGTTCCTGGAACAGGGGCAGGGTCTGGCCTCGCTCCAGTTCCGACCAGATCTCCTGCGGATCGATGACCACCCGGGGATTGACCTCCGCTCGTACCCGATTCTCCTCCTGCTCGCTCAGGGGGGCGGTGATCTCGGTGCCCAGTATGCGCCTGACCGACCGGTGTAGCCGGGTCTCGGTCATGTCGGTTCCCAGCAGCAGAGCCTGGGTATCCGACAGTTGCAATCCGTCGATCGGCTGATCCTGGTCCGGGAACGCCACCACATGGCAGACCGGCAACGAACGAACCAGGGACCGGTCGATCCGAGCCTGCAGAGATGCGGCCCGCTCGGCTACGTCCTCCCGTATACCGACGATCGCTTCCTTGTTCAACACCTGACGCATCCACCGAGGCTGGCGGCGGCCTGTTCTGGGCGGCGGGGGCGCTTCCATCAGGACGATTCCGGCACCCGGGTCCAGGACTAGGAGATACGGAGGCTTGTCATCACTTGCTTTGAGCCAGACCGTGGTCTCGTCGGGCAAGAAGTCGCGCACTGCCCGGGCCACGTGCCGCAGACGATCCGGCACGTTGGAGCGGCTCGGTATGTTCTCTGGGATCAGGAACGCCATTGGGCGAACATGTTACGCAGATACCCGGTCCCCGGACCGGGCTTGCTATCGGGCGTAGCGCCCCCGCACCACGAGGCGGCCGTGGTCGGTGAGCCGCAGCGTCTCGTAGTCGCGACCCTTCGGAGTGATCCGTTCCAGGATTTCATCTTCGATCAGCGCGTCTATCTGATTGTTGATCTGGTCGATGGTCAGCATGGCTAGCTGGGCGAAGCAGCTGTGCAGGGCCAGACTCCGATCAAGCGGGTATGGCCCGCCGCCCTCTCCCCGCAGCGTCCGCACGAGGTTACGCCGGGACCACTGACCTCGGGAGACACTGTCGACCAGGATCAGGATGCTGACGGTGGCGGTCTCCTTTACCGCTTCCTGCACCTGATCCTGGTGTATCTCGATCTCTCTCCACGGGCGGCCCAGGTGGGGGTTGCAGGCGTCGCAGCCACCGCAGGTGTCGAAACCCGGGTCGCGTTCACCCAGGTAGGTCAGCATCTCGCGCCGTCGGCAATCCGAAGGGCGACGCGCTAGTTCTCGAGCCCTGATCGCCCGCTGTTCCACCAACTCGCGCTGGCTATGCAACATCTCGCGCAGGCGCGGCCGGTCCGGCTCCACATGCTCCATGCGATCGAACACCCAACCGAACCGCCAGCCGTTGAAGTCGCACACATCTGACTTCGCCAGGTCCAAGAGCACCGTCTCGATTTCACGGGGCGTCATGCCTAGGCCGTCCTGCCAGGACTTCCATCGGTAATCGCCACCGACCTTCTCGGCGTACCGCAGAACCGCCTTCGCTCGTTCGGCCCGCGCCGGGTGCCTTTGCCGGTACTCATCGAAACCTGACCAGGTGTCCTCTACCAGCGTGACCCGGCCTCGCACGACGAAGTCCTGGTTCCTGCGGATGGTGCCGATCCCGTCTAGGTAGTGCAGGGCCAGTGCCTTGGCCTGATCCCGATTCCCGTCCTGCTCCTCCGGCTGATCGGAGAGCGAGGCGGGGTCGAGATAGTTTGTTCCTGGTCCAATCCGGTCGAAAACCTCGTAGACCTCGTCGAGTTTCGGGACGGAGTACCGGACGAAGTATTTGTGGATCCGACAGTCCCGGGGAGTGACCATGAGCACCGCCGTGCCTGTCGTCGGCCCTGTACCGTCACGGGCACCGCGGGCCACCCGGCCGGTCTCCTGCACGTACTCTTCAATGGAGGCAGGCATCTCGAGATGCACGATCAGGGCGATGTCCGGCTTGTCGATCCCCAAGCCGAAGGCCTTGGTAGCCACCACCACGTCGATCTCGCCGTGACGAAAGGCGTCCTCGGTGTGCTCTCTTTCGGTGTATTCCATGGCACCGCTGTAGGGACGCACCCGGTGCCCGAAGAGGCGCAGCAGCGACGACAGCCGAGTGGTGTCCTTGCGGGTAGGGACGTAGACGATGGCGCTCTGGCGGCGGAAAGCTTCCACGACCCTGGCGACTTGGAGGTCACGATCCCTCTTGTCCCGGCATCGCTCCACGAAGTAGCGGATTTCTTCCCGGTTTGCCGAACCGGCCAGCCTGCGTGGGCTCGATAGCTCTAGTAGGGCGGATATGTCGTCAAGCACCTCAGGAGTGGCGGTGGCGGTCACCGCCAACGCCGGTAGCCGATGGGAGGTGATGGCGGAGATGGCCCGCGGGATGACGGCGTACTCGGGTCGGAAGGAGTGGCCCCAAAGCGAGATGCAATGGGCCTCGTCGATGGCGACCCGCCTCACGTCCACCTTTCCCAGCCAGGCCCGGAACATCGGCGACCACAACCGTTCCGGGCTCACGTAGAGCAGCTTGATATGTCCGGAGGCCGCGGCGCGGAGGATGTCACGCTGCTCGGCCTGGCCGACACCCGCGTATATGGCCGCTGCTTCGGTGACCCCCCGGGTGCGCAGGTTGTCGACCTGGTCCCTCATCAGGGCGATCAGGGGAGAGACCACCAGCGTCACGCCCGGGGAGAGGAGAGCGGGCACCTGGTAGGTCACCGACTTACCCGATCCAGTGGGCAGGACGGCTACCACGTCCTCGTCCCTCATGAACCGGGTCATTATTTCCTCCTGGCCGGGTCGCCAAGCCTTGAAGCCGAGCCACTCGCGGGCCGCCTGGAGCCGTTCGCGGATGTCGTCGGGGCCTAGCGGCTCGCCGTTGGACACCTCAAGAGCGCTCTGGGAAAGGGTCTTGACCCCGGGAATACTGTCGATCCGGGCTCGCCGTTCCTCGTCGAGATCGATCCGCAAATGGTCGGCGATCTCCCGGTAGGCCTGCTCAGGAGTGTTGACGTTCACCCGCTTGGGGGGTCCGGAAAGGCTTTGCAGCAGGACGTCTCGGTAGCCGACCGGGCGGCGGAGGCGGTTGTCGAGCACCACCGTGACCCCCTCGTCGTTGTTGGATCGGATCAGCCTCCCCACCCCCTGGGCGAAGGCGATGGCGGCCCTGGGGACGATGTAAAGGGCGAAGGGATCCCGGCCCTGCCGCTCGATCAGGTCCGTGCGAGCGGCCACCACCGGATCACCGATCGAGTCGAACGGGATCTTCTCGATGATGAGGAGACGCAATGCCTCCCCCGGGATGTCCACACCTTCCCAGAACGATCTAAGTCCCAGCAACGAGGCGGACCGGTCAGCCCTCATACGCTTGACGAGCGCCGGGGAGGAGTCGTCGCCTTGGGCGAGGAGCTCCAGACCCAGAGGCACCAGGTGGGGACGGGCGTGGTCCCGGACGTACTCGAGCCGGGCGCGGGCGGTCATGAGCGCCATGGCACCACCGTCGGTGGCCACGCACAGCCGTGGGATCTCGCGGGCCTCTGTCTCGGTGAAGCGGTCCATCAGGCTGCTCCGCGGAGCCGGGAGATAGTCCGTGAGCAGCAGCAGGTGCTGGTCGGGGAGCCTGTCGAAGGGGGAGTCGAGGACCTCGGTTTGGGCCGAGCCGATCCCGAGACGCCTGATCAGGTAGTCGAAGCTGGTTCCGCTCCGCAGCGTTGCCGAGGTGAGCACGGTCGCGTGGCTGCGTTCCCAGAGGTGTGACAACATGCCCGCTACCGAGAGCGGCACCCTCCGGAGAGCCCACTGCCAGCTGCCCTCGTCCAAGCCATCCTCATCCCCGAGGTCTTCCACCCCCGATGCCGGGCTGGCGTACGAGACCTCGGCGATGTTGATCCATTCCGTCGTGCCGGGATCGTCCTCATCCTCGAAGAGACGCAGGTCGGTCGAGGCCTCCAACACGGTGCCGACGAGGTGGTTCGCCTCCCGCAGCTCCTTGCCCATGCGGGCGATCTCGTCCTCCAGCGCGTACCGCCGGTAGCGGCCCCGCAACACCTTCGGAACCACGAAGTCGTCGAGGCTTTCGACCAGCCTCCGCAGACCGGTGCGCATGGCCCGTCCCCGCTGGATGACCGTCCGGTAAGACGGGTGGCGGGTGTCGACGCCCCGCCGGATCTGGTAGGAGGTGCCGTAGCGGGCGGCTTCCTCACGGGTGACGCCGGTCCGGTCCCTCAGGTACTCGGTGAGGGGAGCTCCGAACGACTCGATGGCGGCGCGGGCATGGTCTACGGCGTGGCGCATCGTCATGATCTTCTCGCTGCCGAGGCCCGCGCCGGTGGCGGACGCCAGTCTGGCCGCCAGTCCACGCCGCTGCGTGCGGTCCCAGATGGCGAGGCACAACCGTTCAAGCTCTTCGCCGGTCACGGTCCGGCTGGCGGCGGCGGTGACCGAATCCTCTAGGTCGTGGGCCTCGTCAATGATCAGGTTGAAGCCGTCGCCCAGACCCGGATCCGTAGCGAGAAGGGCATGGTTGAGGATCGCTACGTGGGAGTGCTTCAGAGCGAACCGGGCGCGGCGATAGAAGTCCAGCGCGTCGAGCGGGTCCCGTACCGGGCCCGGCCGGGTGGAGACGCGCAGTTTCCAGCGTAAGAACCTCAGCGTCGCTAGCCGTTCTCTGATCGCCGCAGTGCGGAGGTCGGCCCAGTCCCCGCTCGGTGTCTGCGCCGCCCAGCCGCACAGGATCGCCAGCGCCATTCCCACGTCATGATGAAGAGAACTCCGGTCCGTATCCTCCTCCAGGCCGGTGAGTTCCGCATCCAGAGCCTTCAGGCTGAGGTAGTTCCCCCGACCCTTCACGATCACCCTGGAGAACGGCCCGATCTGGGTCTCGAGTTCCTCCAGTGTGGTCAGGATCTGATCCTGCAGGACCCGCGAATGGGGTGTGATCACAGCCTTGAGTCCCCATGCCCTAGCCATCTCGATGGCCGGGACCAGGTAGGCCAGCGTCTTGCCGGTTCCGGTAGGAGCCTCGATCATGGTCCGCGATCCGGAGCGGGCAATGGTCCTGGATACCAGGCGGGCCATCTCCGCCTGCTGGGCACGCGGCGTTCGCCCGCCGGTCATCAAGGCCCCTCCCTCAAGGAATGCCCCGACTATCCGCTTGATGTCGAATCGGCCGGTGGGTTCGATTGTTTCTGCCGGAGCGGGTTTGGGGACCACATCGTGGAGGGGAATCGGTTCTTTGGGTACGGCGAAGAACCCGGCCCAAGGATGCCCGACCAGACCGAGAACCCGGCGCTGTAGGCGGCGACCGGGCGTGGGTCGACCCAGGTCCTCCAACAGGTTCAGCACGATCTTGTGGGTCATCCTCGCATCCACCAGAGCATCGTGCCGGTCCCGGCCCGCGATCCCGTAGAGGGCGGCGAGGTCGTCCAACCTTCGTCCGCGCGGGGGCTGACTCCCGTCCGATCCCCGGATGCCGGTGCCCGCCCGTGGGTGGACCAGATGAGCGAGTTCAAGGGAATCGAGCCGAGGACCCGGCGGCATCTCCAGACCAGTCGCGGCAGAGGCAGCGTCAAGAACCACGAAGTCGTAGCCCAGCCCGTTGTGGGCGAGCATCGGTCGGTCACCGACCCAAGCTAAGAACCGGCCCAGAGCGTCCTTCAAGGAAGGTGCGCCAGCCAAGTCGGCGTATTTCAGGCCTGTCAAGCGGGTGATGCGTTTGGGCAACCTGCGCTCGGGCCGGACCGGAGTCTCGAAGTGGTCGATCTCGCCCGCGGGCCCCGCCAAGACCGCCCCGATCTGGATGATCTCGTGTTCTGACCGCTCCGGTCGATCGGCGTTTGTCTCCAGATCGAAGACCGCGAACTCCGGCATAGCAGGCATCGGTGAGCGATGGTACCGGTCGGGGAGGCCAGCCCCGTAAGTCGGTCAACAATCCTGGCCCGGGCCGATGACGATCTCATCGAGCCCAGCGAGTAAACAAGAATGCTCATGCTAATATGTTGACAGTATGCGTAAACGGCGTGTCACGATCAAGGTGGGCGAGGATCTTCTCGAAGCGGCCCAAGCAGCGGTAGGGGAAGGCCGTGCGCGATCGGTGAGCGAGTGGGTCGCCGGAGCTATGGCGCAACGGCTAGCCACGGACCGACGCCTCGCGGTACTCAGCGAGTTGATCCGCGACTATGAGGCGGTACACGGGGTCATCACCGAAGAGGAGATTGCCGAGCAGGCCGAGCGGGACAGGGACGCCGCTGCGGTTGCGCGGATGGCAGCCCGGCGAGCTGGATGAGCGTCATACTTGATGCGGGTGCCTTAGTGGCGCTCGAGCGTGACGATCGCGCCATGTGGCGCCGTCTCGAAGCGGCCCTGCACTCTGGGAGCCCGCCGATGACCCACGGTGGCGTGGTCGCCCAGGTGTGGCGCGGCGGAACCGGCCGCCAGGTCCGCCTCGCCCGGGCACTACGGGCGGTTGAGGCCATCCCCCTCGACGACGAGTTAGGCCGCCGGGCCGGTGTGTTGCTCGCCCGTTCCGGGCGAAGCTACGCCATCGACGCAGCACTGGCGGCCATGGCCGATCACGGCGATCAGATCGTCACTTCCGACCCCGACGACCTAGCCGCTCTCGTAGCCGCCACCGACCGCCGGATCGACGTCGTCCCGACCTGAAGCGATACCCGCAAGAGCGTGGCAACTCGTTGCTCCCTCCTCCGGCGCTCGTCACGGTCGGACCGAACGGCCATATGTGGTATCCTGGTTCCCAATCCGGCTACTAGGCCGGTTGGTGGGTTCGCAGACAGGTCTTGGTTCTTCCAGTCATCGTGACCCAAACCTGAGAGACCTCTCTTCCTTATCCTTCCTTATCGCCCTTTTGAGGCCTTCGCCCCATCAAGGTGCCACCGAACCCCTGATTAGCCCGCCGTTGCGCGGGTCTAAGGAGACCAATGTCCCCCACATTCGCCCAACTGGGCGTACCCAAGCCCATAGTCCACGCCCTCGCTCGGCGCGGCATCACCCAGCCGTTCGATATCCAGGCGGCCACGTTGGCCGACGCGATGAAAGGCCGCGACGTGTGCGGTCGTGCTCCCACCGGCTCGGGCAAGACGCTGGCATTCGGGATTCCCCTCGTGGTCAGAGTAGGCCGTGCCGGACCGCGCCGGCCTAAAGGTCTAGTGCTGGCCCCTACCCGCGAACTTGCCGATCAGATCGCGGGCGAGGTTCGTTCCTTCTCAGGCAAGGTGCGCGTGGCAGTTGTCTACGGCGGCGTGGGTTACGGCCCCCAGATCAAGGCCCTCCGCGGCGGCGTCGACATCCTGGTGGCCTGCCCCGGGCGTCTGGAAGACCTGATCGATCAAAGGGTTGTCAACCTCTCCGCGGTCGAGATCGTCGTCATAGACGAGGCCGATCGCATGGCCGACATGGGGTTCATCCCTGCCGTCCGGCGCTTGCTCGACCAGACCGCCAGTGAGCGGCAGACGATGCTGTTCTCTGCCACGCTGGACAGTGAAGTCTCCTCGCTCACCCGCGACTACCAGCACCGCCCGGTACGGCACGAGGTAGGGCAGGGGACTCCCGACGTAGTCGATGCGGACCATGTGTTCTGGCACGTGGCCAGGTCGAACCGTGTCGAGATCAGTGCCCGCACAATCGATGCCGCGGGACCCACAATCGTCTTTTGCCGAACTCGCCGGGGTTCCGATCGGGTAGCCCGTCAGCTCAGTCGAGCAGGTGTCTTGACGGCGGCGATCCACGGCGGACGGAACCAGAACCAGCGCACTAGGGCGCTGAAGGATTTCGCCACCGGAAGGGTGCAGGCGCTGGTCGCCACCGATGTCGTCGCTCGAGGCATTCATGTCGAGGATGTCAGCGCCATCATCCACTACGACCTTCCCGCCGATCACAAGGACTATCTCCACAGATCAGGCCGCACCGCCCGGGCGGGCAAGGAAGGCGTTGTGGTCTCCCTTGTCCCACCCGATCAGATGAAAGAACTCCGGCATATGAAACGCCGCCTTGGACTGCGCCAGCCGGTCACCGATGTGGACCTAACCGCCATCCCGCCCCTAGAAGGGAAAGCACGCCGCCCCAAGCCCCGCCGGACTCCTGGTGATCCGGGTCGCCAGCCCACGAACCGCCGGAGGCAAAACGGGAGTACGGGACGTCCGACCAGCAAGAATCGGTCCCAGCGTCGGCGCAGCAACCAAAAGCGAACAGCATCCAAGAATCGCAACAAGCGGGCACCGGCCAGAGCAAGAAACTGACCCTAACCCGGCCGACGCGTCTGACCCGCAGAGGTTGTCGCGCGCCGGACGCCCGCCGCCGGGCTAGCGATGTGCCGGGGATGGAGGGTTCTACCGTCCCGACTCCTTGGGCCGTGCTGCCACGACCTGCGCCGGTGAGCTCAGGGTTTCGCCGGAAGCGATGGCATCAACCCAGATGTACTGACTCCACCAAACCCGTTCACCATGACACCCTCTCTCAGACCTGGATCAGGCCGAGCTGGCAGCTCACGGCCTGTGGAAGAGTTCCATCAACCTCTCCGTTACGGGGACGAAGCGATACTGCTTGCCCATCTTGTGGCGATCGAGCAACCCCCGTTGGTGTAGATCGGTCAGATCGCTGTGGGCGGTCGGGTAGGTCACCCCGTGGGTCGTCTGGTGGGATCTGATGGTGTAGATGGAGCCGGGTCGATGCAGGGCTCTGCTCAGCAAAGCGATCTGGCGGTGATTGAAGTCGGGGTGCCCGCGCAGCGCCCGCTCCACTCGGCTGACTTCGGCGGCTTTGGTGTCCAGGTATCGCCATAGCTCATCGATGGACCGATTCAGGACGTCCAGCTGGTGGAGCAGAAAGTAGGTGAAGTCCGCATCGTCGGTTTCCGTGTGGAGGAAGGCCTTCCCGTACTGAACCGGTGCCCGGCGAAGAAGGCGGGAGATGGAGAGATACTCGGCCAGCCAGTACCCCTGCCGGAGGAGGGAGCGGTAGAACAACGCCCGGGCCGTCCGGCCGTTCCCGTCGGCGAACGGGTGTAGATAGGCCAGGTAGAAGTGCAGAGCGATAGCCCTCACCACCGGATGCACGAATGGCTCGGATTCCAAGTCGTTGGCGAACGACACCATGGACCCCATCAGGCCCGGCAGCTCTTCGGCAGGTGGCGGGACGTGGTAGGTCGGGTCCGGTTCGGTGAAGTGGCCGACGACGACCCGTTTCTCACCGGGTTGCTGCATGCGGCCCGCGTCCTCCGGGCGTTCCAAGGTCCCTTCTGTCACCATACGGTGCATCTCGAGCACCATCTCCGCTGTCAGCGGTGCCTCCAGATTACGGCTGATATGCATCATCGTGTGATAGTTGTTGACCACCATCCTTTCGGCAGGGGTTCGGGGAGATCGGTCCGAGCGGAGGAGGTCCTTGGCATCTCGGCGCGTGGTGGCGGCACCCTCCAGCAGGCTGGAGGCGATCGCCTCCTCCATCAGGCTCGCCACCACGTAGCGAGTCCGGTCGCGGGGATTGACCACGTCTTCGGGCAGTCCGATGCGGCTCGCGGCTTGCTGGTCGATGCGCTGTAGCAATGAGAGGGCCTCGTCCGTCAGGACATAGCTGAACGGTCGTCCGGCAGCGTCGGTCAGGGGGAGGGTCCGTCGCCCCTGTTGCCGGGCCATCTTGATGCCCAGCCACCATTCCTCCGAAGAGAGTCCGGCTGGAGGAGGCCGATGGCGGATCTGATCCCAGTGGTAATAGTGACCCCAGGGGGCAACATCGATCTGTTCGCCGAAGACTATCTCGGTCACGCGATCAGGTCCGATACCTGCCAGCAGGTCGCTGATCGGCGGCGGATTGTGTGGTTTCTTCATGCGCCTATTCTCTCACGCGCCTATCTCATAAACTATAAATTTTATAGATATTTGATACGTTTCTATACTTCCCCCGGCCCCGGTGGGGGGCCAGAAGGTTTTCTCGCCCACGTTAATATAGATTCTATAGACATTTGATATATCCTTTACACGTGTTCCGTCTTGAACCTGAACATGACTCCGGAGGTTCTTCGTAGGTAGGTCCTGGACCCGTCATTGTCGGGCCATGCCGGTATTCTCTGAGCCCCTACGAAGGAAATAGTCGATGATCAAAGAGCGTATTCGCACAGCCGGGTCGGGTTGGGTCGTGCTGCTGATCTTGGTGCCTGCGTTCGCCGTAGACGTCTACTTGCTGATCAGAGGCATCATCGACGGGACCGTGTGGTTGATCCTGATCACTTCGGTGCTGGTTCCGCTCATTCTCATCCTGTTGGCAGGGCTGTTCACGGTGGCCCCCAACGAGGCTCGCGTGCTCCAGCTGTTCGGAACCTACGTAGGCACGGTACGCGACACCGGACTCCGTTGGGCCAACCCCCTCTACTCGAAGAAACGCATCTCCGTGCGGGTTCGCAACTTTGAGACGGAACGTTCAAAGGTCAACGACACCGACGGCAACCCGATCGAGATGGCCGCGGTCGTGGTGTGGAAGGTGGCCGACACCGCCGAAGCCAGCTTCGAGGTGGACGACTACGTCAACTTCGTGCACGTCCAGAGCGAGTCGGCGGTGCGCAACCTGGCGACCCGCTATCCGTACGACACCCAGGATGACGGGCAGATCTCGCTGCGCGGCGATACCGAGGAGATCGCCGACCAGCTGAAGACCGAGATCCAGGGTCGGCTCGGCACGGCGGGGGTGGAGGTGCTCGAAGCCCGGATCACCCACTTGGCCTACGCGCCGGAGATCGCATCGGCGATGCTGCAGCGCCAGCAGGCCGGGGCCATCATCGCCGCCCGCAGCCAGATCGTGGAGGGTGCGGTGAGCATGGTCCAAATGGCGCTCGAAGGATTGTCAGCCCGCGGCATCGTCGATCTGGACGAGGAGAGAAAGGCAGCCATGGTGAGCAATCTTCTGGTCGTCCTGTGCGGCGACAAGGCCACCCAGCCGGTGCTCAACACTGACACCCTCTAGGCGGCACCGAGCGGCGGATCGGTCGGAGGAGGACTCAGGCCCCCGGTCGCGAAGCCCGGCAGCTTGTCCCGACGATCGGCATTAAGAGCCCGCGCAGCGGTGCCCGGAGCGAGTCTCCGGCAGGTACGAACTCTCTATCTGAACCACTCGCTCGGGAGGCTCAGACGACCGCGTTTCGGAATCCTTCTGGGGTTGACAGTTGATCGGGAAGTCGCTCGAACCACTTTACTATTGCACAAGCACCATTTTAGTACTGAAAGGTACTGACCATACCCCTCGTCGAGCAATTCCATCTGGCCCTCCTTGAGGAGGTCTGAGAGGAGGAGCGATTTGGCGGGTCTTGGGGTGTTCTGGTGTCGGTATAAGGGTCATATCGCGAGAATTCTTCGGGCTGGGTAGTTGTCGTAGTCGGTGGATCCGTGGGCGACTCGTCGTAGTCTTTGAGGGGGGTGAGGTATCAGTTCGCCGAGGTCCGTTGGATGTGTTGATGCTCGTGCGGCGGGGGGTAGACGAGGATCTCTTGGCCACAGGCGGTGATCACGTTGACGATTTCGTGGTATTCAAGGATCTGTCCTGTGGCGTAGAGATCGGCAATCGTCCGGTGCTTAGTTGGCCCCGTAGAGGTTGTCGGTTTGGTAGATGCCGTAGAACTCTCAGCTGGTGGACTCCGAAGCTATCCGCGCCCGCTTCTTGGGAGATTCTCGGTAGGGGCCGCGCGATCGGCTGGGACGAGAGGCGCGGGAGGTGACGTCGGAGGACCGATCACCGTGAACGAAACGGTGCTACTGCTTGGCAAGACCCTTGCCCATGTCACAGAGTTGTTATACGGTGTCTGTTGCTAAGCACCGATTCCGGCTTTGTTGAGGCAGTTGAGACCGATCGGAAACAGCCGGACCTTTGGGAACATCAATCTTGTAGAGCTACGGCCCCAGCGTCTCCCGGCTTCAGCCCGGGCATGGCCAATCACGCTCCGAACCTGGTGGTGTGAGGCGGGGGTGGGGCCCAGCGCAGCTGGCCAAACCGCGCCTTTAGGGGGGCTAGGTGTTGTGGTGCGGTACGTGTTGAAGCCACCAGGTCGAAGGGCCTCCGGATCGGTAGGTCGACGTCACGGGCTGTTCTGGGGTCGAACAATCGATTATCAGGCTCGGAGGCCAGCGATCAACTGCTGCTTGAGCTCGGATAGGCCGGAACTCAGGGAGACGTGGTAAGTGTGCGGGTTCACCAGCCGACGTACGCCGGGATCCAGACGAGCGATGTCTTTCGCCCGGCGGATCCGGGCCGCTTCGATATCCCCCATATCATCGTCTACCAGCGTGCCTTCGCGCAGGACCCGGACCCGGAGGGATTCCACCTCCGAAATTTGCTGTGCGGTGAGGGTTCGGCCCACGTCGGGGAAGCTGGGATGGGCCAGATGGATGGGTCTCGCTTCCGGATCAAAGCCGTCCAGGCTGATCAGATCTGCCGTGGCGGTGCCCCTCTGGTCATAGAGCCTCCAAAGCCGCTTGCGTCCGGGGTCGATGATCTTGGCCGGGGAGTCCGATAGCTTGATTGCGGGGGCCCAAGCGCCGTCTTCTCCCTCGATGGCCACCAGCTTGAAGACCCCGTTGGGGCTAGGGCAGCCTTCTGAGCTGACCAGTTTGGTGCCCACGCCGTACATGAGGCGCTTCAGGAGTTGGCCAGGATCGACCCCGTAGTCTCCCGACTCTTCGAGGATCTGGTTCCGGATCTGCCATATGGTCAGCTCGTCGAGATCCGAGGATAAGACGATGGTGGTGTCCCCAAATCCGGCGCGGTCAAGCAGGGCCGCTGAGCGAACCGCCAGATGGGCGAGGTCTCCAGAATCGAGCCGGATACCGACCGGTCGATGACCCTTGCGGCGTAGCTCCTCGAACACGATGATGGCATTGGGTACACCGGACGCGAGGGTATCGATGGTGTCGACCAACAGCAGGCAGTCGTCCGGGTATAGATCGGCATACGCTCGGAAGGCTTCCAGTTCGCTTCCCGTCTCTGCCATGAAGACCTGGACCATGGCGTGGGCGTGGGTACCACGGGGCATGAACCCGAATCGGTGGGAGGTGGCAAAGTTGGACGATCCGGACGCTCCCCCGATCAGAGCAGCCCTAGTAGCAACATCGGCCGCCGGTCCCGGTGCCCTACGCATCCCGAACTCGAGCACCGCGGCCCCTCCGGCCGCCTCGACCGCCCGTGAAGTCTTGGTAGCTATCAGGGTGGCGTAGTTGAGTCGGTTGAGCAGTGGAGTTTCCAAGAGCTGAACCACCGCCAAGGGCCCTTCGACCGTGATGATTGGGGTCTTGGGGTGGACGATCCGGCCTTCCGGCACTGCCCACATCGACAGTGACCCGAATCCGGTCGAGTCGGAAAGCCAGCTGAGGAACGGCTCGCGGAAGAGACGATCCCCGCGGCTGTTGCGCACCGATCGGAGCGCATCAAGCTCGGCAGGCCCGAACCAGGTGTCGGCCATCCAGTCCAGTAGGGGACCCAACCCGGCGGTTACGCAATAGCCAGCCTGATGAACCCCGTAGTCCGGACAAGAGCGAAAGTGGTAATCGAATCCGGCTCGCCGATCGGCGAGACCATAGCTGTGGTACAGCTGCGCCATGGTCAGCTGGTAATGGTCTGTGGACAGTATGCCCGAGGTGAGCACAAGCACCAGACTAATCCCTCCGAGTAGTCTCCTGTAGTTGTGCGGTACGGGTCCGGAACGGCGCTGGTGGTAGTCGATGTACAGAACGACTTTGCCGATCCTCAGGGCAGCCTCTACGTGCCCGGTGCCGAGTCGCAGGTGGTACCAGCGGTCAACCGAGAAGTGTGGGCGGCCGTAGACGCCAGTGCGGGCGTCTATTACACCCAGGATTGGCATCCGGCGCGCACCCCCCACTTTGCGATCGACGGGGGCGTCTGGCCGGTCCATTGTGTGGCGGGAAGCTGGGGTGCCGAATTTCATCCTGAGCTACGCGTGGAAGGCCCGAGCATCCACAAGGGAGCTAGCGGCGAGGACGGCTATTCGGGGTTCACGATGAGGGATCCGGTCTCCGGCCATGAGGTGCCCACCGGCCTCGCTCCAATGATCCGGGAGCAGGGGTGTTCGAGGGTGGTCGTCGTGGGTCTCGCCCTCGACTATTGCGTCAAGGACACGGCCCTCGACGCCGCCCGAGAGGGCTTTGCGACCCTGGTCCTTCTATCGGCGACCGCGCCGGTCAACCTGGATCCTGAGGACGGGCGGAGGGCGGTAGAGGCTCTCTGCGGGGCAGGGGTGACCGTACGATGACTTCTCCGGGGCGTGCCGAGGTGATAGCCCACATCGACGACATCGGGGTCACCTTGGGCTCGGTGGTGGCGATGGAGGAACTGGCCGGTGGGGGTTTCATTACCTCCGGCTCGGTGATGGCCCCGTGTCCCTGGCTCCCGGCGGTCGCCGAAGCCGCGGCCCGCCGCCCCGATCTGGATCTCGGATTGCACTTGACCTTGACTTCAGAATCGGAACGGATGCGGTGGCGGCCCATTTCGACGCTGTCGCCAGCTTCCGGCCTCATCGATGGGGACGGGTACATGTGGCGGTCCGTGCGAGACCTGCGGGCTAACGCCGATCCCCATGCGGTCGAGGAGGAGCTGGAGACCCAGATCGAAGCAGCGGTTGCGTCGGGGATCAACCTGAGCCATCTGGACCACCATATGGGCGGGGCTCTCGCTCCCGAGCTAGCCGAGATCACCTTGCGTGTCGCCCGTCGGCACCGACTGCCGGTCCTGATGCCCCGGGATCCTCGTGCCTATGCGGCGGTGCTGGATTGGGGACGAGCCGACCTATCGACGCTTGAGGATCTGCGACAGGACTTGGTCTCGGGCGGGGGAGTAGCGACAGACCATTTCCTGATGGGACTCTCGTACATGGACCGCGATCCTGCTCTGGTATATCGTGACTTTCTGGCCCGGGCGCGGGGCGTGACCTTTCTCTCGATGCACTGCAACGCTCCCGGAGAGGTCGACATGGTTCATCCCAACGACTACCGGTGGCGAATCGCCGAATACGATATGGTCCGATCCGGTGCGGTGGAGATTCCTGAAGATGCGGATCTCGTCGACTTTCGCCACATCGGTCGGCGTTGGAAATGGAACTAAACGGGAAGCCGAGTTAGGTGTGCACCCCCCCCCCTGCACCTGCCCCCCGGCGCGGCTGGCCAGCTTCGCTGGGCCCCACCCCCGCCTCACACCACCAGGTCGGAGCGTGGTCGGCCATGCCCGGGCTGAAGCCGGGAGACGCTGGGGCCGTAGCTCCACAAGATTCGATGTTCCCAAAGGTCCGGCTGTTTCCGATCGGTCGCAACTGCCTTAACAAAGCCGGAATCGGTGCTTAGCAACGGATACTGTATAACGACCCTGTGACACGGGCAAGAGTCTCGTTGCCTTCCAGGCCATTCAAGGCCAAACGGACAACCACCAGTGAGATTTGCCCTCCCCATTTGTGTGCTCTCACGACGGGTTCGTCGTGACCGGCCGATGTTGGCTGCGGGGGTGACGATCCGGCGAAGCCGACCCGGAGCCGCTGGATCATGGGCCGCGGTTATCGACCGGGGAGCGGGTTAGAGTAGCGCGCAGTGCAAACCCTCGACCCCGGATCCGTCAAAGAGTTCGCCCTTCGCGTCTGGCAATACAAGCAGGGCGAGGTGGTAAGCCTCATGGTCTATCTCGGGGACCGTCTCGGGCTGTACGAGGGTATGGCTGGTGGCGCTCCCGTCACCCCCGCTGAGTTGGCCTCCCGAGCCGGGCTGGCGGAACGGTGGGTCAAAGAGTGGCTGGAAGGTCAGGCGGCCGCCGCTCTCGTGGACCGTACCGACGAAGGGCTATTCTCCCTGAGCGCTGAGGGCGAAGAGGTACTGATACGCGAAGAATCTCTGGCCTTCGCATCCGGGGCCTTTATCGGGGGATACCACCCTGATCGTATTGAGGACATAGTTGCGGCCTTCCGCACCGGAATCGGGATTACATATCATCAACTGGGTCCGGCCGTAGCGCGCCAGATGGATCGGATGAACAAGCCCTGGGTCGACGGGTTTCTCCTCGATCAGGTCTTACCCAGTGTGCCTGGTCTCATGGATCGACTGGAGAGCGGTGGCAAGGTGTGCGAGGTGGGCAGTGGAGGCGGTATCACCCTGAGAGCGTTGGCCGAACGCTTCCCAGACAGTCTGATCGAGGGCTACGAGCCGTCGGGCCATGCCCACACCCGAGCCCTCCGCCGTATCCAGCACCTTCCCAATGCCGTCGTCCACCAGGCGGGTGGGGAGGACGTCCCGGCCGACAACAACTACGACCTAGTGCTGGCGCTCGACTCGATGCATGATGTCCCCTATCCCGACCGAGTGGCTGCCGCGGTCCGGCGCTCGATCCGCAGCGACGGGGTATGGATGATAAAGGACATCCGCTGCTCAGAGCGGTTCGAGGACAACCTCGCCAACCCGATGCTGGCGTTGCAATACGGCTACAGCGTGTCAGCATGCCTGCTGTCGGCCGCGTCTTCGGAGGACGCCGCCGGTTTGGGCACCCTGGGATTTCATCCTGCCGCGGCCCGCCAGATCACCGCTGACGCCGGTTTCTCGCACTTCAGGGAGTTTCGCTTTGAGGATGATCCAGTCCACAATTACTACGAGGTGCGGCCCTGACCGGTGCGCGTTCGCTAGCGAGGTGACGGTGTGGCGGTTGACCTAGCCGGATTCATAACCGACCTGAAGCTTCACGCGGTCGAACACGGTTTTCACGCGCACGCCGAGCGACACTTCATCGAATCGTTCTCGTTGGGCCAGAGCTGGGAAGTCGATCTACACCCTGATGAGGCATGCGAAGGGCCGGTCGAGATGCTGATGGTCCTGGAGGTGGAGCCTCGGGTCATCCTCGGATTCGAGGATCTTCTTGCCAACAGCAGCGGCGAGATCAATGAGGATCCGGAGCGCCCTCTGCGGCTGCCATTGTTCTTCAAGTGGGCGCTGCCGCCGCTGCCCAACCCACCCGACCTGCTGATCCTCGCCACCGAGTTGGCTGGCGTCTGTGGTGCCGAGCTACCGGTGGAGGTCTCAGCCACCGACACCTTTCCGTCGGTTACCGACCCGGCCGTCAGGAGTCTCGCCCTAGTGGGACGCCTCGATCTGGCGGTAAAGGACATGTTCTACGGTGCCATCGATCTGTGCGACCGGTTCGTATCGGCCCACGGGTTGAGCATGTGGCTACTCCAACGGTCGGAGGACTGGTTGGAGCCTCCGGGTTCTGATCCCCGCTACTAGAGGGCACGACCACGTCGTTTCGAAACACGACAGGGAGAACAGTCCTGGGGGCACGCTATACCGCCACGCCTTGACGTTCGCCTATCAGTTCAGGGTGCCTGGGATGCTGAAGTAATCGACGCGACCGTCCGTGTCCTTCTCCCGCCCGGATTCTTGCCGCCGACAGATCCGGATACTGATCCCGAGGTCGGACCACAGGGCCCAAGCCAGGAGGCTACGGCTTATCGCAGTGTTCGACGACTACGAGACCGAGATAGGGATCGGAGACATCCTCCCGGCTAGCACCGCTACGTCGGCTAGAGGCATGACCAGGGTCAACAACGCTTCAGGGACCGGTCCTCTGCCGCCCGCTACACAGACACCCGCCAGCGAATCGGATCAGCCCCTTGGTCTCGCGGTGGTAGTCGTCCCGACACCCGATCTCGGCAACTGCTCACTGCTCACGAACAGAGCGAGCTTGGGAACTCTGCTTTGGCCCGAGTCCCTTCTGGCTACTTACTGACCACCGGCTAGGCCGGGCTGTCCCTGACTTCGCGAGCTTTATGCCACCGTGCCCAGAGCACCAGCAGGGATGGCAGCATGAGTATGGCCGCCGCCATAGCTAGAAGGATCGTGTATGCGGTGACGAATCCGAACTGCCGGAACGGGATAGTGGTCGATGTAACGAGGATCCCGAAGCCAGCTACCGTCGTCAACGCCGATCCGGCCAGCGCGCCACCGGTATGGCTCAAGGTCGACGCCATCGCCGTTTCCGCATCCGGATAGCGTTGGTTGTCTTCGAGGAACCGGTGGGTTATGTGGATCATGTAGGGGATGCCGATCCCGATCGCTAGGGCCGAGATGGTGGCTGTGACCGGCCCGAAGGGGATGCCGAACAGGGCCATCAGGCCGAACGACCAGAGCACTACCAGCATTACCGGAACCGTGGTGATGATCCCCAACACCGGTCGACGCGACTGCACCCAGAAATTGATAGTTAACAGCAACAGCGCGGCCAACAGGGTGAGCGTTAGCGAAGAGACCTGTGAGTCGCGCAGGGTCGTGACCACGACGTCTTGGATGATCTCGTCCGAAGTAGCCACCGCTGACAGCCCCGCCTCTTCAACGCCCGCGAAGTCGTCCATGAGATTGAGGCGCAGTTCGCTAGCCCGCGACTCGCCCGCCTGGGTGGTGAACTCGAACAGGGCAGCCTCGTAGCTGCCATCGCTTCGATACAACACCGCATCGGCCGCTTCGGGATCGGCCTCCCATGCCGCGTCGTACACCGAACTCAGGTCTGTACCTGGCGGCACGGTCAGGTTGGCCGGATCGGCTCCGAGCGCTCGCAGCGCCTCGCTCACCGCCGGTGCGGCTGCGGGTCCTTGCTGTGCTGCCATCCGGTCGATAAGGGCCACCGGCGACGTACCACTTGGTCGGTTACCGAAGGTGAGAACGTCCGGGGTGTCAACCAGATCACCGTAGGCTTGGACCATCCCATTCCAGGCTCCGGCATCGGACACATCGCCCTCGATCAGCACCGTCGTTGACTCTCCGAAGCCCCCTCCGAAATCCTCTACCAAGCCTTCGAAGGTCGTGCGGAGGGGTGAAGTGACGGGTATGAAGTCCAGGAAAGAGAACCGGGTCTCGAGTTGGATCGACCCCCAGAGGCCCACGCCGCCGAGCAGCAGGGAGGCGGTCACGGCCACGGCTGGCATCTTGGTGGCAAGACGGGAGGTGCGCCCGATCAGCCTACCCAGAGTCCGGTTCTCGCCGACAGCGAGGCGGTCCTTCTCGAGAGTGCCTCTCCGGATTCCTCGCCGATCAAGTATGAGACGCACCGCGGGTACGAAGGTCAGCATGAGGATGAACGATGACACTATCCCGATCGCGGCTGAGATACCGAACTCCCGCAAGGCGGGAATCTCGTTGAATGCGTTGGTTAGGAACCCCACCGCAGTGGCAATGGTGGCTAGAGCCAGAGCGATCCCCACCGTACTGATCGCACCCCCCACCGAATCATCTACGGTGGACCCGCCGGAGAGCTCCTCGCGGTAGCGATTGGTGATATGGATGGAATAGTCCACTCCGAGACCGATCAGCAGGATCGGCAGAAGCTGTGCCATGGGGCTGCTGTCCTCGAACAGTAGGTAGGAGATCCCGTTCATCCAGGCGATAGCGAAGAAGATCGTGATGAGGGTCAGTACCGTGTCGGCGGCGGTGCGCCGGAGCCCGCTGTCGACGAAGGTCCAGACCAGGAAGAGCAGCAAGAGCAACAACCCCGCACCGGCAAAGATCTGCCCGGTGGGCCAATCCTTCAGACCGTCCGGTAAGGCACTGTCGAGGATCACTCCGAGGGTGGGAAGCACCACCGCCACGATGGCGACAATCGCCGCCGTGATCCCGACCAGAGCCGTAATCCGCCCTAGGCCTCGCCGGGGCAAGACCAAGAAGACCAGCGCCAACACCAGCATGATGATCATGCCCGCGGTGCCGAACAGCCGTCCGATCTCCGACTGGAACTCGTCGGTATCCGAGAACAGGAGCTCGAACGAGAAGGGCTCGGCCACGAAACCGTCCGGGAGGGTGGTAGCCCTTATCTCGTCGGCCGCGGCGGCGCTCTCCTCTTGGAACCGTTCGAGGTCTGCGCCTTCTTCGCCGCCCACGTTGAAAATCACGATCAACCCCTGATCAGTCCACGGCTGGGCCAGGTCGGCGTCGGAGGGCACCATGAGATCCACGAACCCTGCCTGCGGAGGCGGCATCGAGGCATAGCCGTCCAGGAATAGCTGGCCCAACTCGGCGTCCGTACTCGGATCAGCTCCGGAATTGTCTCCGAATCGGACCGGAAAAATGAAGCTCACGATGGGGTCAGGTCGGTCCTGGACCAGGCGGTCGGCCAGAGCGCCGTTCATTACCGTTTCTTCCACGGCATCGACGGCGGCCAACCCCTCAACGCTGTACAGGTTGCGTCCATCAGAACTCAAGACCACCTGCATGACGCTGCCGGTGGTGTCCTCCCCAAATAACTCGGATATCCGACTGGCCGCCGCTAGCTCGGCCGCGTCCGGAGCGAAGGATTCGTTGCTCTCCTCGGTCTGCTGAAGGTTTTGCGCCAGACCCGACAGAGCCACGGTGATCACCACAGTGATGCCGATCACAAGCCACGGCAGGCGGCGCACCAGACCCGCCATACCTGCGATGAGAGACTTCATGTGAACCTTTCGTCGACTTGAGCGGAGCGGACGGCCCTTCCCTAGGTTGTCCGTTCGCGGGCTCTTCACGCTATACGCTTTCCGCAGTTAGTAGTAACCCGCGAGCGGACCCTCTCGATCTCATGATTTGCCTCCCCGAGGTTGCGCTGGTGGAGGGTGCCCCTCTCGGTGAGCCACGTGACCTAACCGGTTTTTCCGGGCGGCGGGTCAGCCTCGTATTTGTCGGTGCGGGTTAGCTTCGGATGGTAGGAGGATCGTTCTAACAATGGCTGATATCCGTCAAGGGGGTTGTCTTTGTCACAGGGTTGTTATACGGTGTCCGTTGCTAAGCACCGATTCCGGCTTTGTTGAGGCAGTTGTGACCGATCGGAAACAGCCGGACCTTTGGGAACATCGAATCTTGTAGAGCTAAGGCCCCAGCGTCTCCCGGCTTCAGTCCGGGCATGGCCGAACACGCTCCGAACCTGGTGGTGTGAGGCGGGGGTGGGGCCCAGCGTTAGCTGGCCAGCCGTGTCTGGGGGGCAGGTGCACAGGGGGCAGGGGAGGCCTCTATTTCCATCCAACGGTGACCTTGGTCGATGGAGGGGGGATGATGGGTTTGAGGTGATCTCAAGCTGTATGAGCCACGCGAACAACTAAAGCGTGCCGCTAGAGAGACCTAGATGTCAAAATCCAGACCCAGGCCGATCAGCGCGACAGGTGCGCTGCTAAGAGCGGTACGTCAGTCGTCGCTATGTCCCACAGCCGTTCGTAGTCGATGTTGCCGTACTCGTGGGCTAGCACATGCCGTAACCCAACGATGTCGGACCAGGGGACACGCGGGTGGGCGTCTTTTGGCAGCGTCGCTTAGTCGGCCAGCGGCCTCTCTGATGTTCTGCAGTCATCGTTCCATAGCCTGCCGTGGCAGAAGCTCCGTACCATACGTACACAAAGTACCTGTCCTCACCCAACGCCACGACCTGACGCACTTCATCGCAGAACTGGAGAATGTCCTCTACATAACAGCTATCTGTGGGTCATAGAGGGGTTGCGTCGGCGAGGATTAACTTGCGACGGGTCGGTGACCGGCCGTTCCTTGGCTTAAGTAGTCCATCCATGCTGATGACATCGACCCTGCGGCCGAGCAGCTCTTCGAGGTCACTTTGGATACGCATGTAATCGAAGAAGTGTCCGTCCTCTTCGAGTGTCACGATGAGGTCGATGCCGCTGTCTGGCCCGTCCTCGCCACGTGCTACGGAGCCGAATACGTGTATGTCCTTGCCTCGGTGGGATCGCACAACTGCCAGTATGTCCTCCCGCATTTCGAGGAGGCGAGTCAGCGTCGGGGTTGGGTCGCTGCTCATGATCGCCCGTCTTCTTGGATCGCGGTCGCCCTAGTCGGGGGTCGGGTTCGTTAGACGGTCAGTCGAAGGGAATCATATGTCTGAGTGCCCAAACCCTAGGGAGGCTGAGGTGTTGGCCGACTTGCTTGGCGTAACGCGGACTCGCCGACGCTGGGCCAGCGGACTACGCCATCGTCCGGCTCGCCACCGAATCACACCGAGAGCAAGGATCGTTCGGGTCGACGGATAACGGCCTCGTCAAGCGAGTCTCGCGTCAATTGCCTTCCAGCAACGCTTCCACATCGCGAGCCAGTGCGGGAAGATAGGCTTCCAGCGTCTCCCATACGAGATGATCATCGATATCTGCATAATTGTGGATGAGTATATTACGGAATGCTATAATACGCCTATACCATGTGATACCGGAAACCAACCCCTCGTCGATTGCAGCCATCTTACTGATTGCCTCAGCAATGATCACGACTTGGCGTTCGACCGCGGAACGCATCATTAAGTCATTCTGGTAGTCCGCGAAGACTTTGCCCGCCGTGAACTCGCCAATCGCGTTGATCGCCTGTCTGATGTCGTAGAGATAAACCTCGGGATCACGCTGCATAAATCAGAACTTTGGTTGCTTCAACTGATCGGCGGAAATACGGATTCCTGACAGCCTTGGAAACGACCAAATCTACAGGTCGTCCGAAAAACTCTTCCAAGTCTTCCAAAAGACCGAAATATGTATCCGGGTAGGTCCCGCGAGGAAGGGAGTCGAACTCGACCAGGAAGTCAAGGTCGCTGCTACCGGCCTTGTAGTCGCCCGTGGCGGCAGAGCCGAATACCTCCAGTCGCCGGACGTTGTAACGGCGACATAGCTCGTGTAGCACGGTGTCTGCTTCGGTGATTGCGTCCATCGTGTCCCTAGTCTCTCTTCGGTGACAACAGCGTAAGTCCCGCTTTTGCCTACCAACAGCCAAACCTAGGCTATGGCAAAGAAAGGACCTGCCCTAGCGCCCACCAGCCGCCCGACCATCAAGTCTACCCACGAACTGAGCGGGCTGAGGACTTCGGTGCGATCCAAGTTCCCGACTGACCACTAGAAGCCACCGAAACCCACCAGCTAAGCAATCCGCGCCGCCATCGCGCAGTACCTACTCGGGGCCCACCACTTCCTCGACGGGTTCCACGTCGTTCGCTGTTACACCCGAAGGGCTCACCTTGGTCCGATGGGATCTCCAACGCCGCGACCGCTGATGAGCGGCCACCCGCATATGAGCCGGACCTGCTTGGAGTCCCATCACCCTCCTACGTCGCGTCGATTCGACTCAGCAACGCTCACCGACAACAGTTCGACCTCCCCTAACCCCTACGACGCGTCGCTCACGGATGCACCAACTACGACAACTACGCAGCCCGAGGAATCCTCGTACGTGGCCCCCACACCGACACCAGAACGCCCAAGACTCACAAAATCGCGCGGCCTAGGTGCTTAGGTTTGCTCCAGTACGGTCTTGAGGTCGTTGGCGAAACGCCGGTTCTCCTCGTCGGTGCCGACCGACACGCGAGCCCACTCTTCGTTTCCTTGCCGGATGAGAGTGCCGAGGTCGAGGAGGGCCGCCACGATGTTGGGGGCACCTGATCCGATCCGGAACCAGACGAAGTTGGCTTGGGTCGGGACGAAATCCAAGCCGAAGGCGCGGAGGATCTCTTCGATCTGGCGGACGCCTCGACGGTTGTCCTCGAACCGTTGCCTAACCCGGTCCTGGTTACGGAGGGCGGTGATCGCCGCGGTCTCGGCCAGCGAACCCACCACAAAGGGGCTCTGCGCCTTGCGCAGTGACCGTAACGTCTCCGGTCGGCCGACCATGTATCCCACTCGCAAGGCGGCCAGGCCGTAGATCTTGGAGAAGGTCCGTGCTACCACCACGTTGGGGCGGGTAACAGCCACAGGTATCAGGCTGGACTCCTCCTCCGCCGACACGAACTCCCCGTAGGCCTCGTCCACCACCACCAGAACCGACTCCGGTACCTGGTCGACGAACTCCTCCACCTCACGGCGCAGCAGATAGCTTCCGGTCGGGTTGTTGGGATTGCAGATGATGGCCATCGTGGTATCCGTCCTGATGGCCTGCCGCATCCTGTCCAGATCAAGTCGCAGCCTGCGGTCCAGCGGCACGGTGATGCTCTCCGCATCGGCGTATATGGCGTTGATCGGGTACATGGCGAACGAAGGCCACGCGTAGACGAAGCTGGTACCCGGACCGCCCATGGCTCGGGCGGCCGTGGTCAGATTTTCCGAGCTTCCCGCACCCGGCCATACGCATCCCGGGTCGATATCCAGCGCCCCGGCTATCGCCTCTTTGAGCTGAGGGTTGCCCTCCTGGGGATAGCGGTTGACGTTGCTGATGGCCGCGCTGATGGCATCCTGCACTTCGGGGAAAGGAGGTGCCGGATACTCGTTGCCAGCCAGCATGGCGATCCCCCGGTCTCCGAACCGAAGCGCCATCGACTCGAAGCTCGGTCCGCTGTCATACGGAACAAGTTGGTCTATGGAGGATCGGACGCGCACCATGAACCACTAAATTTAGTGTGGTTGGGAGCTGTCGCTATCGACGAACGAAGGGGAGGTTCGGTGTTACAGATCCTGGATCCGGCAGGAAATCTGGTCGGGGATCCACCGAATTTGGAGGAAAAGGACCTCCTGGAAATGTATCGGTTCATGGCGCTCGCCCGCCGGTTCGATCGGCGCGCCATGGCGCTTCAGCGCCAGGGAAGGTTGGGGACCTTTCCTCCCGGGGAGGGCCAAGAAGCCACCCAGGTGGGTTCCGCCTTCGCTCTTGGACCTCACGATTGGGTCTATCCCAGTTATAGGGAGCACGGCGTGCAGCTCGTCCGGGGTATGCCTTGGACGGTGATGCTCTCCTATTTCAAGGGGCTTCCGAACCGGGATTGGGACGTGCATCGCTATCGGATGAATATTCACACGATCCCTATCGCTACCCAGCTACCCCACGCGGTGGGGCATGCCTATGCCGCCCGGCAAGCCGGAAACCAGCAGGTGACCATGGTGTACTTCGGGGACGGGGCCACCTCCGAGGGCGACTTTCATGCCGCCATGAACTTCGCCGGAGTGTGGGCGGTTCCCACCGTGTTTCTCTGCTCCAACAACGGATGGGCAATATCGCTCCCCACCGGCCGCCAGACCGCCGCTCCCGACCTGGCTTCCAAGGCTGGCGGGTACGGCATCCCCGCTATCCGGGTTGACGGTATGGATGTCCTGGCGGTGTACAGCGCTACCTGCCAGGCGGTGCGTCGAGCCCGCCGGGGCGAGGGACCTACCTTTGTTGAAGCGATTACCTACCGCTTCGGGCCGCATGCCACCGCCGACAACCCGCGTTTGTACCGCGATGACGAGGAGGTGGACCTCTGGAGGGCTCGTGACCCGATCGACCGCCTGCGCGCCTTCCTAGAGAACGAGGGTATGTGGTCGGATGACGTGGTCGCTCAGATCGACGCCGAGGCCCGGGAAATCGACAAGGCAGTGGAGGAGTTGGAAGCCGGAGAGCCCCCCGACCGGGAGGAGGTGGTGCGCCACGTCTACCTCAAGACACCCGAGGACCTATTGCGACAGTTGGACACCGCCATGCGTCGGGAAGGCAACGGTCCCGCCCAGATGCGGCCGGATGACGTGTGGCAACCCCTCGACGAACCGTCCGTACCCGGGCCGACCACAACCTGGAACATGGCCGAGTCCATCAACGCTGCTCTGGCCGAGATCATGGAACGCCATCCGGAGGCGGTGATCCTCGGAGAGGACGTCGCCCAAACCGGAGGGGTATTCAGGATCACCGCGGGCCTCCTCGACCGATTCGGTGCCGACCGGGTGATCGACACTCCCCTCTGCGAGATCGGGATCGCCGGAACTGCGGTCGGCATGGCCATCGCCGGGGCCCTACCGCTGGCCGAGATCCAATTCGACGGATTCGTATACCCAGCCTTTGATCAAATTGTTAGTCACATGGCACGGTTCAGGTTCCGTACCCGGAGCAACGTGTCGCTGCCGATCGTGGTGCGATGGCCCAACGGCGGCGGTGTGGCACCCCACGAGTTCCACGGTGACAGCCCCGAAGCCTATTTCGTTCACGCCCCGGGCCTAACGGTGGTGGTCCCCTCAACCGCTTTCGACGCCAAGGGTCTGCTGGCGGCGGCAGCGGAGAGCGAGGATCCGGTCATGTTTCTCGAGCCGAAGATCCTCTATCGGGCGGAACGACAGGAGGTTCCGTCCGGGTATTTCACCCTCCCCATCGGGCGGGCATCCATCCGTCGGTCCGGAGACGATATAACGGTGGTCACCTACGGCGCCATGGTGAGGGTGGCCCTGGCCGCAGCCGACATGTTGTCGGCCGAAGGGGTGGACTGCGAGGTAATAGACCTCCGCACCTTGAAGCCCTGGGACCGGGTGACGGTCCTCGAATCGGTGGCTCGCACCGGTCGCCTGGTGCTGGTCCAAGAGCCTCCCCGCACCGCCGGGATAGCGGCGGAGATCGCCGCCACGGTTGCGGAGGAGGCGCTGTATGACCTGGAAGCGCCCATCATCCGGGTCACCGGCTTCGATGCACCATGGCCCCCGTTCGGGATCGAGGAGTACGCCATGATCAGCCCTCGGCGGGTAGCGTCCGCGGTGCGCGAGACCCTTCGCTAAGGGGCTTATATGCGTGAGTGCCCAAGGCACCAGCAAACTGTTCTGTAGCGTCTGGTGGCGTTCCACCCTGGGGGTGGGCGGCTGTTACATCGTTCCGCCCCAAGGTCGGATGGCAGCATCTGCTTGCGGCACTCCAGTCGCCCGGCATCACCCAACGAGTAAGGATGTTGACAGGCAACACGCAGGTGTCGGCCGCGGAATTGACTCACCTCCTACCACTCTGAATACGATAAGCGACAACCACCCCCGAAGAGCGCGCAAGTCCGCTCCCACGAACCTAGCCGCGAGGTTGGCACCCTATCTAGACTGACAGGCGATGAGGAGCGACCCGACCCCCACGCTGAGCCACCTCCGCGATATGCGGGAGGACATAATGGCAGTTGTGCGATCCCACCGGGGGAAGGAGATACACGTCTTCGGCTCCGTAGCACGCGGCGAAGACGGGCCAGACAGCGACATCGACCTCCTCGTGGCACTCGAAAAAGACGGAGACGCTTTCGATTACGTGCGTATCCAAAGTGACCTCCAAGAGCTACTCGGCCGCGAGGTCGATGTCATCAGCATGAAGGGACTACTCCAGGGCAGACGGTCCCCGACCCGCCGCAAATTGATCCTCGCCGACGCAACCCCCCTATGAACCGCGACACCTGTTCCATAGAGGACATTCTTCAGTTCTGCGATGAAGTGCGTCGGGTCGTGGCATTGGGTGAGGACAGGTACTTTGGTACAGATGATATGGGACTTCTGCTATAGCGGACTATGGAACGATGTTTGCAGAACATCGGCGAGGCCGCTGGCCGTCTAAGCGACACCGCTCTGGAGGCCCATCCGCGTGTTCCCTGGTCAACGATCATTGGGTTACGGCATTTGCTAGTCCACGAGTACGGCGAGATCGAACATGATGTGCTGTGGGTGATAGCGACAACTCACGTGCCCGAGTTAATCGCTCAACTGTCGCGCTGATCGTCTGCGCTGTTCTAGCCGAATCGGGGCTACGGAGATGGTGGGGCGGCGGCCGGGTTGGGCGCGGTCTCGAAAATAAGGGTCTGCTTATAACATTATGTCCCCCTATGACCTGCGGGCGGACAACCGTATCCCCTAAGGGAGAGCGGCCTCACGGACCGATTCTTCGTGCTCCGCTATTGCGTAGAGCGAGAGCGGCCGGCCTTGCCGACGGGCCTACAGCCAGCGTCCCAGAGACGGTGCCGACTCCACACCGTCGAGTAGGTCCCGCACCGCGATGTCCTCGTCAAGGGCCGGCCACGACAGTCCGTTTCCCCCGTCAACCAGTTCCCAGTTGCGCTGCTCCGCGGAATACTCGCAGATGATCGTCGGTGACTTCGGCGCGGACCGCCACCACAGTGCGGCGAGCGCTATCCGAAGAAGTCATACCATTTGCTCATCATCTGGAACCGTTCCCCCTATGGCGCGAAAACCGTGCCGTGCCGTCAGCGACAGCGATGTCGCACAGGTCCCCGTCGGCCAGTCCCAGGCGGGAGAAGGGGACCCGTACACGTCCGACCACGCAACCCCGCCCTCCGTAACCCAGCGGCCAGCTCACCGTCACGGGACGGCAACCGGCGGGTTCGGTCACTTCCAGCTGCGCTTGTTCGCCGGGTGTGACTCCCGCGGCCCTCGCGAGCCCGTACGGGACCGCCTGGAGGCTGTATCCGCGTAGGTGTCGGCCAGCTACGGGCACTGTCCAGAACGGGGTGCCGTCGTCGGCTCGGGCGGCGAAGATTTCGTCTGGGGCGGCTAGCCGGACCTGGCCGTCGGGGCAGCGGCGGAACTGGTCGCTGCGGAGGAGTACCAGCGCCGACGTTCGTGACACGCCGAGGGATGTGAGCTGTTCGACGATGCGGTCTTTTCGCTGCCACGTCCGGACCGCGGACCGGCCAGCGACGGAGGCGAGCGCGCCGAACATTATTGATTCTGCGCCCCGTTTCTGGGTCACTCCCGACCGGGCGGCGAGTTCCTCTATCGGTAGTGGCCCTTCCGCGTCGTATAGGGCGGCTGCTAGGCGGGCGGTGTTGGTGTCTGCTGTCGCCCAGCGGTCTCCTACTGGGAAGAGCCCGGCGAGTCGGAACACCGTGTTCTGATGATCGGCGCAGGCCGGGTCGACTTGTTCTGCGAGCAGCTGGCCGTCGACGAGTCCGCCCCATCCGGGTGCCGTGCGCTGGCCACGGTGTCGGCGATCAGCTGCACCGACGGTGCTATGTCGGCGCGGTGGAGCGGCACGGACGGCGCTCTGCGCCCGCCTTTGGTGTACGCCAAGGCTGCTACTAGCGGAGCCCAGGGCACGCCGCCGACCAGGTTCCGTGCTGCTTGTAGCGTTTCTGCGGCGCTGGGACTGAACGGTCCCGTTTCGGTCAGTTCGGCGGCGGCGCGGGCGGCGGCGTGCCCCACCTGTTGGGCGACGCCGCCTGGTCGTAGCTGGGCGGCGACGGCGCGGGTGGCGTCCCAGCCGTCTCCGATCTGTCGGTACGACTGTTTGTCTGGCGTAGCGACGCGGTGGAGTAACACGTCTTTTTCGAGTCCGGTCATTCCGCTGACCCAGGCGTCCCACACTCCCCCAACGTCGCCGTTGGTGGTGTGCGGCTGGGGGTCGGCTTCGGCGACGTATACGATTTCTAGGACTCCGCTCTTGCCCATGTTCTGTACCCAGGTGAGGGTGCCGACGGTTACGGGACGGTCTAGGGGTATACGTCCCCCGTCGATGGCGGCTGTCACCGCGGCGCGGGTGGCGGCCCGGAGCGGCCAGGTGGTGAGACGCTGGGGGTTCGCGCAGACTGGGTGGGTGAAGGGACCCAACGCCTAGGTCGTCCCACTCCCACCCGCGCGCCTCTCTGCAAGGCAGACAACAGAAGAAAAGCGGCGGGATGACCGCACCGAAGCCAAGGCTCCCAGACATGAAGGCACGTGCTCCCACTATTCCTATCTCATCGTCATCTCCTCTCGATGTCGATCCTTTTCTGTTGGGGGGATCGAGACCGACCTAACCAACGCCGGCTAGGTCGGTCTTTCCTATCCCTTAGCGGAGTTCCCTCGGTTCGGGTCGGTGGGTACGGACCCGACCTTTCCGACTCTCCTGTGCTGGACGACCGCAACCGTATCAAGGGGGTGTGACACACATCGCCCACGGGTGGGTGTGTAGCCTGCGCACGATGAGACAGAAGATCGTGGCGGTGTACGGATCGTCCAGGGCGTTACCCGGTGACGGCGTGTACGAAATGGGTGTGGAACTCGGACGTAGGTTGGCCGAAGCCGGATTCGCGGTAACCAACGGCGGTTACTCAGGACTCATGGAAGCGGTCTCCCAGGGTGCCACCGCCGCGGGGGGACGGGTGATCGGGGTGACCGCCCCGTCTCTCTTCCCGGACCGCCCGGGAGGAAATCGCTTCCTCACCGTCGAGGTCCCGGCCACCACCCTCCTTGAACGGATCAGCATCATGTCCAGACTCGCCGACGCCTACGTGATTATGCCGGGCAGTATCGGGACGCTCACCGAGTTAGCGGTGGCATGGAATGACGCCTACCTGGCTGCCGGGCGAGGGGCCCAAGCCGTCCCGATCGTTGCCATCGAGAGCGCCTGGGGTGAGCTGGTCGACTGTCTCACCCGACGGCTGGCGACCACCCCCGGCCTGGTGGCGATGGTGGACGACCCCGCCCAGGCAGTGGAGACCTTGACAGATCGACTGGGCGGCTGTTAGCGGGCTTCCACCCTTCCACGTTTTGGGGGTGTCGTGGGGGTTAAGTTCGTACCAGGAGTTATACGCAGTAGACCTCACCGGTGTCGATCAGGTGGTGGATACCAGAAACAACTTGATGACCCTTGAGTCGCCACTCGCCACTCGTCGTTCGCCACTGGCCATCGGCAGCGAAACCGGCCGCTGGAAGCCACTGGCCGCTAGCTCTACGGCTAGAATCCGAGGATCTGCATGACCGCTTTGACTCCTCCCCTGGCCCGAGTGATCCACTCCGAAGAAGGGACCATTCAAGGCGTCGACGAACTAGCCGCTGGCGGCATAGTTTGGAGGCAGGGCTCTCCGGAACCCGAGGTTCTTCTGGTCCACCGACCCCGCTATGACGACTGGAGCATGCCCAAAGGGAAACTGGAGCCCGGTGAGTGTCTGCTGGAGTGCGCCCGCCGGGAGGTGTGGGAAGAAACCGGTGCCATCACCCGAATCGGCCGCTACCTGGGCTCGGTCAACTACCTCAAACCCGACAGTACCCGCAAGGAGGTGCACTATTGGGCGATGGAGAGCGACCGGTTGGAGTTCAATCCCACCGCCGAGGTGGACCAGATCCGCTGGGTGGGTCTCAGCTCGTTGGCCGAGGAGATCTCATACGGTTCGGAACGCGGCATCACCGAACGGCTGGTTGACGATTGGAATGCGCCAGCCGATCGAATACTGCTGACCCGCCACGCCCACGCAGGTCGCCGACGGGCCGGGCCTACTCCCGACAGCGCCCGTCCCCTGTCCGAGAAGGGCTCAGCCCAGGCTGAGGGCCTGATCGAGCAGCTGGAGGGCCTCAAGGTCGACACCATCCTGACCAGCTACGCCACCCGCTGCCTGTTGACCGTCATGCCTGTCGCCACCCAACGCAAGCGGGTCCCCGAGTCGACCGCGGAGCTCTGGGAGGAGGCGGACGAGCCGACGGTGAGGGGTCTTCTGGACGACCTCCCCGCGGGAACAACCCTTCTCTGCACCCATCGTCCGGTCGTCAAAATGGCTCTACGGACCCTCTTGGATACCACCGAAGACGTATATCCCCGGGCGAAAGGGTCCACCTGGGTGTTCGATATCTTCCAGGGCCAGGTCGCTTCGGCCAACTACCTCGCTCCCCGTCCGTAACCGTCGGTTCTCCTGGCCTACCAGCGGCCAAGCGGTACACTCGACGCCCATGTCAGAAGTCGCCACACCAGAGGCCCAAGCGGCGGCAGCCCGAGCCGCGCAGCGCCAGTTCGCCACCGCCGGAGCTCAAGTCCGCCGCAACGCCCTCAGCAACCTCCACCGCCTGCTCACCGATCGAGAAGCCGAGCTGCTGGAGGCCAATCGGCGAGACTTGGAACATGAGCGCGCCTCCGACCTCGCTGGCCCGGTCCGCAAGCGCCTAGCCCTGTCGACCGCCAAGCTCTCCACCCTGAGGGAGGGGGTAGGGGTGCTGATCGATGCGGAGGATCCGGTGGGCCAGCCCCTTGTGCGCCGCGAGTTGGACGACGGGTTGATCCTCGAACAGTCCAGGGTCCCGATTGGTGTCCTTCTTATAGTCTTCGAGAGCCGTCCCGATGCCGTCATCCAGATCGGGTCACTGGCGATCCGGACCGGCAACGCTGTCCTGATGAAAGGCGGGGTCGAAGCCACTCATTCCAACCGGGCGCTCACAGATCTTCTGCGAGAGGCGGTGACCGCCGCCAACGGCCCGGCGGACGTAGTCCAGAACGTGGAGGGCCGGGCCGCGGTGACCGACCTCCTGGCGATGGACCATCACATCGACCTAGTGATTCCGAGAGGATCGGCCGGTCTGGTCCGGACTATCAAGGCGGCCTCCCGCATCCCGGTTCTCGGCCACGCTGACGGGATCTGCCATGTCTTCGTGGACCGGGACGCCGATCGACAGATGGCGATAGATGTCACGGTGGACTCGAAGACGAACTACGCGGCGGTGTGCAATGCCGCCGAGACCCTTCTCCTGCATCGCGGTTTCCCTGCCAGCGGAGCGGTGATCGCAGCTTTAATTGAAGCGGGCGTCGAAGTGAGGGGCGATAGAGAGGTCGCCGAGTTGGCCTCGGGCGTGATACCCGCGGATCCGTCTGACTTCGGCCAGGAGTTCGGGGACCTGACGATCGCCGCCCGGATGGTGGACAGTCTGGACGAGGCGGTATCACACATTCATACCTATGGATCGGCCCACACCGACACGATTGTTACCGGTAACGCTGAGACTGCCCGCACCTTCCTTCAGTCGGTCGATTCGGCTTCGGTCTTCTGGAACGCCAGCACCCGCTTCGCCGACGGCTTCCGGTATGGCCTGGGTGCCGAGGTGGGCATAGCCACCGGTCGGGTTCATGCTCGGGGGCCGATGGGAGCGGAGGGGCTGTTCACCACCAAGTGGATGCTGCGAGGTGCCGGACATGTGGTGGGCGATTACGGACCGGGAAAGCGTTCCTTCACCCACCGTAACCTGCCGCTCTCTTAGCGTCCAGGTGTCCGGCGGCTAATTGGGGCTGAGGTTGTTTCGGGCGTTCGTGCGCGTTCTGTTCGCGAATGCGGCTCGGACCGAACGGTGCTGGCAAGACGCTTCTCGTGATCCTTGCGGTATTCCTCTAGTTGTTCGAGAGATAGCCCAGATCAGCACCTAGCTTTCGCGGCTGATGAATTCCGAGGGGCGGCCCAAGCCAGGTGGCTGTTGCGGGTTCACTCGTCCTCTCCGATCGCCATCCATTCCCACATAGCCCGACTGTCCCAGCTCGCATAGGGTGCGTTCAACTTGAACTACATCAGCCGGTTGCCTTCCGCGGCCTTCGCTAACGCGGCTATCTGATCCAACGCGTCCAAGTCTCGGACGTCTTGGCGAGCGGCGAACTCGGCAGCGTACCTTCTCAGGTGCTGGAAGCTCATCTCATGGTAGGTGCAGTAGTAGCCCGGCTTGAGCATCGATCAACTGGTTGGGTGGGTGTTCGGCGTTATGGGTGTCTGTTGGCTGCACTGCCACCGCCGCCGATTTGCCGACCACGCAGCCTGGAGGATCTTCGGCTGTTCTTGGACGGGTGCGACTACGTATCGAACCACTCCTCGCGGGATATTCTCGCTTGCCGGAGTAACTCCCCAAGCAGCCTCGGGCCAATCTCCTTCTGGTTGCGGATCCGTACCTTGTGGCGGCCTCGTCGCATGTAGGCGTGCTTTGCCCCAGGATATGGCCCCTCAAACCCGAAACCCTTTAACTTCCGGGTGAAGATGTGACGACTTACCGGCCCCAGCCGTCGCTTCGCTGAGCCTGGAACCTGATCCCACCGAACGACGGTATATCATCGTCTCGGTCAGCCAGTTTCAGATCCACCCATTCAACGAGAACCTCTTTCAGCACCGCCAGCGCCTCGTCAACAGTGGGTTCGCAGGCCCACGCACCGCGAGCGGCGGGAACGCTAGCGAAATAGCCTTCTTCGTCGAGGGATATGACTTCAGCTTCATCCAGGGCGGCAGTGGACCACTGTTCGATTAGGTAAGCGTCTTCGAGTGCTTGTCCGGCCAAGACCATGTACTAGTCCAGTCGTTTCCTTACGCATAGAAGTGTACATAGAGTGTATTAGGTGTGGACACCGTTTCTGCACGAAGAGAGGCGAGAACCTTTCGTGGTCTCGATCCCCCTATCGAGGTCGCGGCCAATACTAAGGATGCCGGATCCCGGAAACACCAGAGAGCGCGGCATCACCCCGGATCCCCCATTCGCCCAGGCTGCTTCAACGTATCGACGCGAACCTGTGACGGACCGTATGCCCATGTAGGTAACCGAGTCCAATGCAACCGCCTCTATCACCTCATCACGACACCCGATACGACTCAAAGTCCTTTTGGCAACTGGCAAGCTACTGGCGACTGGCCACCATTGTTTCCTCGGCCTCCAAGAGGTTGAGTATCCGCTCGGCTATGAAGCGACGCTGTCGTCGTGGCCCGGGCGGCATTTCGGTGATTATTTCCAGGTCCCGCAAGAGGTCCAGCATTCGCAGGCTGGTAGGCCGCTTGACGTTGTGCATCTTCTCAACCCGGCGAGCCGTGATGATCGGGTTGGCGAACAAGGAGTCGACCAGGGCGACTGCCTGGCTGCGGGTTGAGTTGATGACTCGGGCCCGGTAGGACTCCCGTAGGTCGAGCAAACGCTCGGCACGGGCTAGGGCGTCATTAGCTTGGGTCTCTACCCCGGTCAGGTAGAAACGGAGCCAGGCGTCGAGATCGCCCCGCTCGCGTACCCCTTGGAGCTTGTCGTAGTACTCGGTACGGTGGCGCTCGAAGTAGGAGGAGAGGTAGAGGAGTGGCTGGGGCAGGCGTCCGCTCCGCACCAGGTGAAACACGATCAGCAAGCGGCCCATCCTGCCGTTGCCGTCGAGGAAGGGATGGATGGTCTCGAATTGGTAGTGCAGCAATCCGCTCTGCACCAGGATGGAGATGGTCCGGTTCTCGTGAACAAACCGCTCCCAGTCGGAGAGAAGGTCGCCGAGTTCGCCGGGCGGCGGCGGTACGAACAGAGCGCTTTGAATCGTCGATCCCGGCGGCCCGACCCAGTTCTGGGATGTACGGATCTCACCCGGCCGTCGCTCCCGCCCCCGTACACCCTTCATAAGAACGGCGTGCATGTCGCACACGAGCCGGCGACTGAACGGCAGAGACTCTAAGCGGGCCAAGCCCTGCTCCATTGCGGCGACATAGTTGAGCACCTCCTCAATGTCAGGGGTGTAGCTGGTGTCATGCGCCTCCGATTCAAGGACACCAAGCAGGCTGGCCTGAGTACCTTCAATCCGGGCCGAGGCAAGCGCTTCTCGCAGGACGTATGGACGGATCAGGAGATGGGGGTTGGGAAGCAGGCGGCCCGCCCCGGCCAAACGCCCCAGGGACGCTTCAGCATCTGCCAGGCGAGTAATCGTCCTAGAGGCCAGTTCTACGGACGAGGGCATAGGCTTCGGGTAGTAGGCCACATATCCCTGGCCGGGAACAGGACGCGCCTTTCCATAGGTGTCGTCCGTATACCGTTCGGGATCCATCCCGATCAGGCTACACGTCCATACCATAACGAAACAAGGCGCTTGCGTTATGGTCGTGCGCTGACCTGTTCGTTCTTGTAATGGTGGCCCCGGCTGGTAGCGAACTGGCAACTGGCCAATGGCAACTGCCAGAGCGGTCTCACAATTCCCGAGATGACCCCTAGCCCCGACTCGCCATTGGCCACTGGCCTCAAACGCAAAATCTCCTACCGGCTCTGGACCCACCTACGACACTTACCCACACTCCCACAACCCCCGAATTGACATAGGAGCTCACTGAGTTTCAGCGGGCTTACTCGTCTTCGGACTTGAGTCTGCGCCAGTAGACCTCGCCGGTGTCGATCAGTTCGCGGATCCGGTCGTCTCCCAGTGGACCTCGCCGGAGGCGATCAGGTCGCGGATGCGTTCGTCGGTTCTTACGCCCATGACGGCGGCGTGGGCGGGCTTGCCGGTATAGCGGGTGAGGAATTGGGCGTTGCGTAGGGCACGACGGGTGTCGGTCCCGTTGACGGTGTAGGAGATCTCGACGGCGACGTAGCAGGTTTGCCCGGTTCGGTCCTCGGTTTCGAGTATGGCGTCCGCGTTCCGGAGGTCTCCGCGCGAGATGTCGGTCGTGTCCCAACTGTCTGGGAGGTCATAGATCTCAATGTCGTCGAGTTGCCGGACTGCGCCGACCATTCCCATCTCCCTGGCGAGGGACCTGATCTTTCTCAGTGCTGCGGTCTCCGCAAAGACGCCGAGGATTTCTTTGAATTCTTTGATGGTGTCTATCTTGCTCGACATTGTCCGGTCATTCCTTGTGGATTCCGATTCTAACTGCCTAGCGGCGTCCAACCTGACAAGGCGTCTGTTCATGACAGTCCTACTAGATCATCCCTAAATAAGGTAACCAACGACTATCGAAAGGTCTAGAGGTACGCCCGCTAGCTCAGTGCCCACCGACAGAGCGGGTGGAGCATCCCTTACCAATAAGTCCAGAGGTACGTTCCCCAGCCACCCACAGAGCGGGCTAACAGACGTCCCGACCCGAGCCCCAACTGGAAACGGAAAGCCAAACTTGGGTACTCGCGAAAACTGCCAGCGGGTTGTTCAAGCCGTGATCTGCGGTTACGCCCATCTCAGTGGGGGCCGTCTGGCCTGCCGACCGTCTGCGTCTGGCCGTCCGCAACGATGCCCTTCCTGACCGGTCCAGGCGACCATGACCGATCCATCACCGGAAATAACCCAATCCTCCCACCGGTTCACTACTATGGCACTGGGAGCCGAGCCATTCGCCCTTTGCTTAGCTGAGCGGGGGGCCGCTGAACCTTCGGGTTCAGTGTTGGTTTCGGAGCCTGCGCAAGCTTGCGTTGCTTGCCGGTCATGGGTAGCGTTGTCATCACAACAGTTTGACAACCGAGCCACCCGCGACAGGGCGTCAAATTTGACGCCTGGCAATAACAGGCGCGTAGGTGGGCGGCGTGTTATATTGGATGGCTAGCCGAGCCGCGTGGTGTTCACGTGTGTTGTCTCGGCGGCTGACTAACGCAACGAAGGAAGGAAGGGAGGGCAGATGCCCCTTATAGCGAGGCAGCGCTCGCGACTGGCTGTGCTGGCTGTGCTGGCCTTGGTGGGGTCGCTTCTTGCCGTTTCTGCGGTGCCGGTCGCCGCTGATGACGGGAAGGCAGCGCACCCAGCCACATACTCAGCATGTGTCGGAGACGCGACAGAAGACGCCGGATTCACCGACATGGAAGGCAGCTACGCCGCAGACGCCGCCAACTGCTTGGCGCACTACGGGATCACCCAAGGAACCACCACCACCACATACTCACCCAGCAAGCCCGTAACCCGCACCCAGATGGCCCTCTTCCTAGCCCGAGCCGCCGGCCCCGCCGGAATCGACCTCGGAACCCCCGAAGACCAAGGCCTCACCGACCTAGACGGCACCAGCGACGAAGCACGCAACGCCATCAACCAGGTCGTCAAAGAAGGCATCATGGACGCCCCCGGCAACGAATTCGCAGGAGTCACACACGTCACCCGCGAAGAAATGGCCGTACACCTAGACCAGTTCCTAAGCCACGGATTCGTCGGGAACGCCAAAGATATCGACCCAGGTCACAAGTACACCGACATCAAGGGCCACAAAGACCTCGACACCATCCTCACCGACCTAGGCACAGTCACCTACAGCGCCTACGGAGCCATACAAAGACTCTACGACCTAGGCGTCACCGAAGGAAACACAAAAACCACCTACAACCCAACCGGACTCGTCTCACGAGCCCAAATGGCCGCATTCATAACCAGAACACTCGCACACACCAACGCAAGACCAGCCGGGTTGACCGTACAAGCCAACACGCTTGACATCTTCACCGACGGAACGGCGATGTTCGTTGCTTCAGTACGCGATGCCAACCACAACCCAGTCGTGGACGCATCCATAGACATGTTCCACATCGCAGTCGGAGACGACGAGGCCTTCGACGACGACGGAAAATGCAACACCGGCGCTAAGGGAGTAACGGGGACCTCACCTTGCAAGATCGGTTTCGATGACGAACAGACAAATGCCCATGGCAACACCCCGATGGACTCCTTGACATACGACGGTGAAACATACGATGGCGCCAAGGATGCCACCGTTTGGTTCTGGACCGGCGACGTCGGCGATGAATACGACAACGACGAAACCACAACCGTCACACACACCATCAACGTCTCACCAGCCGCAGCCAACATCCAAGTCACAATGACCCATGGAGCAGGCAACGAAGTGGCTGGCAACGAACCCGGGCCCAACTTTGGAGAACACGCAAAGTTTGGAGAAACCGCCACCATCACCATCCGACTCGTAGACGGCGCTGGCGAACCCGTCGCCCAATCAGGCAAGACGGTTACGGTCAAGGTAGAAACAACCCATGCCGATGACAGCAAAGCTGAAATGTCGTCGGACCGTAAGACGGATGAAGACGGAACAATTGAGATCCCCTTCACCGAGGTGGACTCGGACAGCGACAAAGGCGATTCCGCCACCGTCACCGTGACCGTGTCCCGCAGTTCTGGGGCCGACGCCGCTGCTGGTGCGTTCAAGAATGCCAAGAACGACCCATTCGACAATACCGACGATGATGCAAGCTCTGTTCGCGTTGACTTGCAATGGTCAGACGCGGATGCGAAACCCACCTCCATTGCACTGTCCAGCAGCCACGACTATGTGAAGCTTCCTAAAGTAGATTCTGGAAGCACTTCGGTATCAATAAATGTTACAGCAGTGGTGAAGGACCAGTATGGAGATCCGGTACGAAACACGCCAGTTTACCTACTATCTTCCGGAGAAGGTGACCACACTGACAGGCCGCGCTCTGGTGGCCGGTTCCCAGTTACGCTCACAGTGGAGCCCGGGGATGAAGGTGCGGTGGAACACTTCGCTGCCATTCATGTTGTCAACCTTGACACCGATGGTGATAATGAAGACGACGCTGTTGGTGACATCGTAAAAGGCACCGACAAGCGGGCGAGTGTTGAAACCTCGGTGAGCACGTTGACCGTATCTGATACGCCTGGGGCTACCGTCCATTGGGCTACGGAAGCTGGAGAGACAGGCAATGGTACGGTCGGCATCGCTGACACCGACGAAAACATCATTGTGACGACCGGCACTTCGATGTATGTCGAATACGACGCTGATGATCAGTTCACTATCGGAACAGGTGCCGTTACACTTGCGGTCTTTGAGAAGGCGCTCAGCGCTGGTGACGGCATTACCTGGGATCTGAGCGGTGAAGAGGACGAAGTTGGGCCCGCCAAGTTCACTCTCACTGACAACGACGCTGCATAGCTCCTAAGAGTGCACAACATATAGGACGAAGAGGGAGCCCCGGCCAAAGGCCGGGGCTCCCTTCGTTTTCTGGTTGATGGGGGTAGTTCAGTTCAGGGTGAGTGTGAAGGTGGCTACGCCGACTCCCTTGGTGTCTTCACCGGAGAAGTTCCAAGCAAGTGAGTCATCGTCCGGACCACCCACTTTGGCTAGTCCCTTCTCGAAGTCCGCCAATGTCACTGCTTTGGTCTCACCATCCTCGGTGACCGTGTACGCGTCATCTGCGTCGTACTCGATGTAGCGAGGTGATCCGCTTGTCAAAGTGACAACCACGATGCTTGCGTCGGCGTCCACCACCTTAATGGTTCCACTGACATCAGTACCCGAGACACCGCGTTCTGAATCACCAGATGGGGCAGTCGCCCAGTAGAAGGTAAGTCCATCGCTGGTGGGCTCAATGGTTACATCATCTTCCTCGTCGCAAGCGGGGTCGGTATTGGTATCCAGGCACTCGCCTTTCTTGTACAGGTAGTCGGCGACACTGAAGGTTTCGGTCGCGGCATCCTTGCTATCCCTGCTGTACCGCAAGGTTGCGACACCACCGCTGCCTGTCGTCCGCCGAATGTCCGGTGCCTTGAAGGGTGACTGAATACCTTCCATGTTCTGATCAGTATCTTCTGGTTCTGGATCCATACTGGATGAGAAGCTGATTGACTTACCTCTGATGCCGTCACCGTATTGGTCAGTCAGGGTGGCGGTAATGGCAGTGGCCGCACCACTTCCAGCATCGGTTGCCTTGACATACTTGGTGCGCGAACTCAAACTAAGAGATGTTGGCTCAGGATCGTCATCGTCCCAGTGGACAACAATATCAACGTTGGTCGTATCGTCGTCATCATCTCCGAGATCATTACCTTTTGCGTCCTCGTACTCACCCACTGGAGCTGTGGCCTCCAGGGTGATGGTCAAGGTGGTCCGATCTTCCTTCTTGTCACTTCCAGGATTCGGATCATCGTACGTGAACGTGTCCGAGAATTGACCATTGGCATCGGTCTTATGTGTTTTAACGACAGTGGAACTGTCGGTGACATCATCGGCATGTTTCACTTCAACGGCTGTGGTGAGAGTCAGCTCTCGGTCAGCCTGGGCTACGGGGTCGCCGTCTGCGTCTACGAGTTGGATGGTGAGGGTTACCTCTTCGCCGTACTTGGCCATGTTGTCATCGCCTCTGTGGGTTACAGTGACCTGAGTGGCGTGGGCATCTGGGCTTACGGTGATATCAAGCGACACCGGGTCAATGTCGTCAGCGTCGAATGCTGTACCGAGGTCGCCGGTCCAGAACCAAACTTCGTAGTTGGTGTCAACGTCTGAAATCTCGATCGTGACATTGCCATCAGCGTTCGTGGCCTCATCACTTCCGGTTATCTCGCAGCGACCAACACCACCCTCTAGGTCGTTGGTGCATTTTCCGTCGTCGTCGAGCGCTTCTTTGTTAGGACCGTCAACTAAGTAGAAGTAGTCCACAAAGGCGTCGGCCACGGGTTGGTGGTTGTCGTTTCTGACGGAGGCCTTGAAGGTCACGGGTCCGTCGGTGAAGATGTCAAGCGTGTTGGCTTGTACGGTCAACCCGGCTGGTCTTGCGTTGGTGTGTGCGAGTGTTCTGGTTATGAATGCGGCCATTTGGGCTCGTGAGACGAGTCCGGTTGGGTTGTAGGTGGTTTTTGTGTTTCCTTCGGTGACGCCTAGGTCGTAGAGTCTTTGTATGGCTCCGTAGGCGCTGTAGGTGACTGTGCCTAGGTCGGTGAGGATGGTGTCGAGGTCTTTGTGGCCCTTGATGTCGGTGTACTTGTGACCTGGGTCGATATCTTTGGCGTTCCCGACGAATCCGTGGCTTAGGAACTGGTCTAGGTGTACGGCCATTTCTTCGCGGGTGACGTGTGTGACTCCTGCGAATTCGTTGCCGGGGGCGTCCATGATGCCTTCTTTGACGACCTGGTTGATGGCGTTGCGTGCTTCGTCGCTGGTGCCGTCTAGGTCGGTGAGGCCTTGGTCTTCGGGGGTTCCGAGGTCGATTCCGGCGGGGCCGGCGGCTCGGGCTAGGAAGAGGGCCATCTGGGTGCGGGTTACGGGCTTGCTGGGTGAGTATGTGGTGGTGGTGGTTCCTTGGGTGATCCCGTAGTGCGCCAAGCAGTTGGCGGCGTCTGCGGCGTAGCTGCCTTCCATGTCGGTGAATCCGGCGTCTTCTGTCGCGTCTCCGACACATGCTGAGTATGTGGCTGGGTGCGCTGCCTTCCCGTCATCAGCGGCGACCGGCACCGCAGAAACGGCAAGAAGCGACCCCACCAAGGCCAGCACAGCCAGCACAGCCAGTCGCGAGCGCTGCCTCGCTATAAGGGGCATCTGCCCTCCCTTCCTTCCTTCGTTGCGTTAGTCAGCCGCCGAGACAACACACGTGAACACCACGCGGGCGGGGGAGGAGGGGTGGGTGGTGGGATAGGCCTCGCTTCCACCAGCAAGCGCCCAATCAAGGCCCGGAATCGTCAAAGGAAGTCGCCAACCCACCCTTCGTTCGCGGGTTCTGTCCAGAGCCGAGGCGGGAAGCCTCGACGATTGTTGACGATCAACTCCAAGGAGTTGTGGTGAATCATCAAAACAGATTGACCACGCCGCCGATCTCGCCGTGTACGCAGGCGGGGTCCACACCTTCTGGTATTTCGAAATCGCTCTGGCTCGATCAGCCCGCCGCAAAATCGCCCGGTTCTTCACCGAAACGCTGGCAGCCAAGCCGTCCTAACACCAACCCTCGCCCCGGCCCACCCGGCCGCGATCGCAACCTCGAGGACGCAGCGCTGGGCAGCCGAACTCGACGAGGCGATCGAAGCCGTCCACCGCCGCCACAAGGCAGCCGAAGAACCGTCCTATACCACAACCACCCACCGGAGGTCGGCCAGCAGAACTTTGGCTCCTGTCACTTACCGGGACTAAACTCTTAACCAGATTGGTTATTACTACGTGGGCCGCCCATGAAGGTCAAGTTCAAGTTCGTTCCGATTCGGCGCGCTCTGCACCAACCAGAAAGAGCTGGTGCGCAAGTACGGTCGGCCAGTTGCCGAAAAGGTCGCAACTCGCCTCTTCCAACTGACGTCAGTGGCCACATTGGAAGAGATGCGACACCTCCCTGGGCGGTGTGCCACGAGTTGACAGCCGACCGGAAAGGCGAGTTAGCAGTCGTGCTCCACGGGGGGTTTCGGCTCATTTTCCGCCCGAGGAACACTCCCGTCGGCGAGAGCGCGGGGCTGGACTGGTCATCGGTAACCGAAGTAATCGTGACGGAGATAGAGGACTACCACTAGCCGTGGCCCACTTGGAAGGAGAGAACGATGGTCGGATCGCCAGTGTTATTTGACTATCTCCCGAACTACGCAGTGCCGCCAGGCGACACGCTGGCCGAGGTGCTCGATGAGAGAGGCATGAGCCAAGCCGAGCTGGCACAACGTACGGACCTCTCGCCCAAGCACATCAATCGGATAGTCAACGGACATGTTCCAATCAGCGCTGCGGTTGCGATCCGTCTCGAACGAGCGACGGACGTGCCTGCCCGGCTCTGGTTGAGCCTGGAGGCCACCTATCGGGAACATCTCGCCCGTCTCGACGAATCCACTTTGGCACCTGACCTGCCCTTACTCGAGGAGCTACCGATCACCGCGATGGTGAAGCTAGGGATCCTCACGAAACGCCTCGGCAAGAAAGATCGGCTGAGAGAGGTCCTGATGTACCTAGGGGTCGCGAACAGGAACGCATGGCGCAACACTCTGAAATCCCAAGAAGCCTCCTTCAGGATGTCCACAGCTCACCGTTGCGACCCGGCGGCGGTCGCGGTCTGGCTGCGGATGGGCGAGATCGAGGCGGCCGAGATCGACTGCGCGCCATGGGATCCATCGAGGTTCAAGGAAGTTCTGAGGCAGGCGCGCGGCCTCACGCGAGCTGGCGATCCCACCGTTTGGCAACCCAAGCTGGTCGAGTTGTGCGCGAGCGCTGGCATCGCCTTCGTCGCCGTACCAGAAGTAAACGGAGCACGGACCAACGGTGCTGCACGTTGGCTCACCCCGAACAAAGGCCTTATCCAGCTCAGCATCAGAGGCAGATGGAGCGACATCTTCTGGTTCTCGTTCTTCCACGAGGCCAGCCATATTCTCGACCAGACCAAGCGGCCCATCTTCCTGAGCGGAAAGAACAAGGACTCACCGGAAGAACAGAAAGCCGATCAATTCGCCCAATCCTTTCTCATTCCCCCGGACCGGGCTGACGAATTGCGCCGGCTCAGGTCCGCGATTGACGTACAAGACTTTGCTGCGTCCGTCGGTGTTCACCCCGGCATCGTCGTCGGGAGGCTCCAGCATGAAGGAATCTGGAACTACTCCCAGGGACACACCCTCCGCAGCAAACTGCAATTCGTGCAGGACCCATCGACTGAAGGTCCGTGACCTGGAGTGCCCATTTACAGCCGGTGGTAGATAGCCGTCCAACTGAAGTCCGGATGAACCCCTACAGCGGTGTTGACGATCGTTGAAACTCCTCAGTCTCGATCAGTGCTCTCCACCCTGTGATGGCAAATACCAGACGGTGAGTGGGGTCCTCTCCAAGCTGCTGGGTGTCAGATCTGGCAGCGAGGAGAGGGAGCCCCACCGCTGATGTTGACACAGGAGGAATACGTGTGGGGTACACGCGTTGAGGAAGCGGGGTTGGTCGATTTCGGCTATGCCCGGCATGTGGGGAGAGACCGAAACAGTGCGAGCTCACCTGTCGGGAGAACGGGTGCCGGGGCCAGCCTCGCGAGCCGCTAGTCTTGCTGCGAGCAGGCCATAAGCGCGGGAGGACCTCGATCACCGGCGGAACGCCTTTGCGCCTACCTGACCTCTCGATACAGGGTTTTCGCGGCATTGATGACCTGTCGATTCCGCGCCTGGGTCGCGTGACTCTGCTCGCGGGCAAGAACGCTGTAGGTAAGACGACAGTCCTTGAGGCCGCGCGCGTCTTCGCGTCCCGTGGTGAGCACAGGGTATTGTCAGATCTTCTGACCGGGCGGGATGAAGTCTCTATTGTCGAAGATGAGGAAGGCGGTTCAAGGTCCGAGCCCGATTGGCCCGCACTTTTCCACGGTCGGCACCTGACTTCGGGAACCCGCCTTGCGATTCAATCCGGTGCCCGGGTCCTCGAAGTCAAGGAAGACCACGTTACACCAGACGAGGCGATCACGATCAGTCGCCGTTTCTTCGATGTTGGGGAGATGGATCATGTAAGGGTATTGAGGGCCACCTTTGAGGACCAGCAATGGGTCCTGCCTTTACTTCTCGAACATGTGTCGGGCTATAACATCCTTCCCTTTATCAGGCACCCTTTCAGGCGATTCCGATCTCTCCTTGACCAGCCCCTTCCAACGCAAATCACTTGCAATTCACTGGGCCCCGGGATTCTGACGAATGCAGACTTGGCCAGGTTCTGGGACACGGTGGCACCGACGTCCGACGATGAGCGTGCTACACGTGTGCTTCGTTTGGTGCTCGGAGAAGGAGTGGAGAGGGTGCTGGTGGTAGGCAACGGAACTACCGCTCGCGGAGGTGAACGGCAGGCCGTGGTCAAGTTTCTGGATTCCAACCGGTCGGTACCGCTCAAGAGTTTCGGTGACGGTGCCCTGCGTTTCTACGGCGTGGCACTGGCATTGGCCTACAGCAATAATGGGGTCTTACTGATGGACGAGGTGGAGAACGGAATCCACCACTCCCTGCAGCGAGACTATTGGCGCATGGTTCTCCAAGCGGCCCTGCAGAACAATGTACAGGTCTTAGCAACGACGCATAGCTGGGACTGCGTCAGGGGGTTCGCCGCGGAGGCGGCAGAGAACGATGGTGTTGAGGGTGTCTTGATCCGTCTTGAGAGGGATAACACGAGTATCCGGGCGATCGAATACTCCGAGGAAGAACTCACTGTAGCTGCCAGACAAGACATTGAGGTCAGGTAAGTCTTGCCTGGTCCCGAGACAAAGTGCTCAGCGCCATCTCCTCAGAAGTAAAGGTCTCTGGACGGGAGGCGGTTGGCATCATGGTGGATGCCAATGACGATCTTTGTGTCGAGTGGTGAGCGGGAACACTTCATAGCACACATGATCCCAGAAAAGGATCCTGTGTGGCCATTGGGCCAGCGACTACATTGGTCAGATCGCTAAAGCCTGCCTTCAAGCCCAAGAAGAAAAAAAGGGCCGAAGTACACGCCTGGCTAGCGGCCCGCGAGGAACCACGTCGGATGGGACTCGCCATCAAGGCGAGGGATCTTGAGATCGAAACGGATGTTTGCAAGAGGTTTGTGGCATGGTTGCGGGCGCTCTTTGCGGAGTCGGATTCTGTGGATGACCCTCGTACCTGACTAGGCGTGCGCGGGTGGGGTCATAGGCATCGCCTCGTCGTCTCATCGACACCGCGATACCAGCCCGCTCACAGCGTGCGCCGAAAGCGGACGTCGTGGTAAGGTGCTAGCGGACCGAGTGGAGCGCAGGAATGGTGTCACAAGAAGCAGCACAAGCCGAAATAGACCGTAACTACGAGGCCTTTAAAGCCTTGCTCTCCGGGCTCATGGCGGATCAAGCCAAGAAGTGGGCACTCTTACACGATGGCACCCTAATCGCCGTGTTTAACACAGCCCGGGACGCACACCTAGCCGGGGTCAAGCTCTATCCAGAGTCCTGGTTCTCGGTGCAGGAGATAACTAACCGCCCAGCAGATCTGGGATGGTTCTCCCATGCCGTGTCTTAGCGGTCAATATGACCCTACCGTGGGCGTCCTGCTCCAATAAGCTGTCTTGCCCGGCTGACGATCGTTGGAATTCCCCACTCGCGATCACTGATATTCCCCACCTTGTGACGGCAAATACCTGACCCGAGTTTGGCGGGTGTTTTGTGTTGTGCCTGGTCAGGGTAGAGTTGCCCCCCTTTTGTGGACAGTTTTCGGCTAGGCGATCAAGAGGATAGTTGACTGCTCCTTTCGTAGTTGGTGGGTGAGTGGTATCCGATGGCGGAGTGCTGTCGGTGGGGGTTGTAGAAGCTTTCGAAGTGTGGTCGAACACTGCGGAGCGGGCCTGGTCTCGTGTGGGGAAGGTGTGCCGGTCTAGGGGTTCGGTTTCGAGGGTGGCGAAGAACGATTCGGCTACGGCGTTGTCATAGGCGTCGCCTCGCCGTCCCATCGACATCGCGATGCCAGCGGCTCGGCATCGGGCCCGGAAGGCTGTGGATGTGTATTGGGCACGGCCCCGATCGGAGTGGTGGATCACCCGGTCGGGTCGCCGGGTGGTGGTGACCCGCCGGCGGCGGTGAACCCCCTGGATACGGGCCTGACGCATCAGCCGTGCCACCCGCTTGCGGCCCACACATACACCCTCGAAGGACAACTCGGCGCCTATGCGGGGCACCCCAAATGTGCCCCGAGACCCGCCATGGATATCAGTGATCCGGTCCACCAACACCCGATCAGCCAGCTCCCGGGCTGAGGGGCTACGGCTGAGCCACATGTAGTACCCGCTGGGGGAAACAACCCAACAGCCCGCACATGCGCCTCACCGGATAGTCCGCCTGGTTAGCTTTCACACGAACCCAAACGCCGCCTAGGTGGTCGATCCTGACTCTGCTCGGCGAACCAGGCCGCTGCTCTTGCCAGTATCTCCTTCTCTTCCCGAAGGATCCGACACTCCTTGCGCAAGCTGCGCAACTCGTCTCGCTCCCCAGTAGTTAGACCCTCCCGGCGGCCCTCGTCGATGTCCGCTTCGGCGTATCCCAATTACGGATCGAACTCCCGGCTCAACTCACCAGGCGACCGACCCGCCCTCACCAGGCGAACCATCTCCGCCCGGAACTCCGCCGGATACGGCGCTCTCGTCTTCGGCATGAACCCTCCTTCCCGGGACCATGGTCCCAAGTCTTCGAGTGTCCACCAAAGCGGTCAACCTCAGGAACTCCAAACCCCTGTGACACGTTTCACCAACGCCCTGTCAACTCAGGCATATAAGCCCCGCTGGTTATCACCTTCCTGCGGGGTGGCGGTCTGGGCTGCCCGACTGTTGCTCGCCTGTCGTGTCGGACCGGGAGGCGGGCGCGGTGCTGACCGCGGTGTGGGTCCGCGAACATCTCATCGACCGGGCCGCCCGGATCCAGATCATCGGCGGGGGCAGCGACTGGGCGGCAGCGGAATGGGGCAGGGCAGAAACGGCGGCGGCGGGGATGCTGATAACCGCGGCGGCCAGCCACGGAACCGACCAGCGGCTGCTCCTCCAGTCGGTGGCCGACACGGCTGGGAGCCTCGCGGCTGGGCGGGGAGACACCGAACAGTTCGCCGCGGCGGCGACAGCGCTGCTCGCCGCCGCGGTGCCCGCTCCCCCACCGACGACGCAGACCCCGGCCGACTGGAAACTTCCCGTCACCGTCGCCGATGTGGCGGCTGTCACCGCCGCTGTTACCGCAGCCGAGCGCGAGTGGGCAGCAAGCGGCGAACCCGTCGCCCAGGTCGCTGCCGCCGCGGTGGAAACCCTGAGCGGGATGATCGCCAGCTTGTCAGCATGGGACACCGACGACGCGTCGGCGGCGATACGGGCGATGCGGGCCGCCACCGTCGGGGTGTCGGTGCCGAATACCACATCGAACTATGCCGTGCCACCAGCGCACCTATGTCGCCACACTAGCGGGCCTATGCCGTGTACCGTGCTACCACAACCTGGGTGTGTCAAGGTCCGGATCGGCGAGCGTCCCAGCTGGGCCAGGCCCCAGATCAGACCACCACACGTCACGGTCGGGCATGACCACCCTCCCCAACTCCCGTCCATCCACCAGGATGCGGTACGGACGCTCATCGCACCACCGCTGCGACGGCAGCAACCGCAACTCAATCAACCCCCGCTCGTTGGCCCAAGCCAACACTGGGCGGGCGGGCACCCACATCGACCGCGCCCGCGGCCCCATCAGGGGCGGCGTGTCATAGGCAACCGCAACACTCCCCGCGCGTGCAACGGTTCGGAGAACGCGGCACCGCAACTGAGCGTGCGCGACGCCGTTAGCAGCCTGACGTAGGTCGACCAGACCGACAGCCCGCGCCCTGTTGTACGTCCAAGGCCCACCCCGTGTCAGGGGGTACCCGCCGCCGTTGAGCGCCTCCGCGACCCCACTCCAGGAGAGCCCACGGTTCCTAAGCCATCTGATGGCAAGCGGGACAGCGGGGTGGTGCTGGCGTTGCCTTACGCGGTACGGTGTGACATCGGCGCTGGGCTCGGAGAGGTGATCGCCCCCAACGCATAGTCCCGTCCCGCTGCTGGCCGCGGCTCGGGCGACGACACCACGTTGGTCTGCGTCGATGGAGGGGAGGAGCAGCCAGCCCCCACGCCGTGCGATGGCGAGTGCCTGGTGCCAGCCGCTGCGTTCCAGGACGGGGACTGCGGGGGGAGCGGTGTCGGCGATGTGGGTGACAGGTTGGGGGTGCCCGCATCGGGCAGCGCGGGCGTGGAGTTGCGCTGCAGCCAACTTGTCCGCCGTGACCACAGCCGTCACTTCGGGGCCTTCGCTGCTGGGGGAGGGGGGCATGGGTGCTGATGCGGACTCAGGCACTCACTGGGGATAGGAAGGTCAGGCCAATCCATTTCCGATTACCTCCATTAGTCCGCCGCGAGGCTAACGCTCCCGCCACCATTAGTTCTCGCAATCGGTACCGACGTAGTATACGGAGTCCGCGACATTAAGGATGGCCTCGTTTGGTGGTCGCGCGTTTCTGCGTTTCCCCTGGTAGATCAGCCGACTGCCTCTGTTTCCGCAGCGGAGCGGCGGAGCACACACCGAGAAGCTGAGAACAAGAAGCGTGAGGCGGGATCGGGGGGGGGGGGGTGATGTCACCCCCCCCCGGTGAGGGGGCCTTTCATCGAGCACAACATGGCCGAGGGTGAGGTCGCTGCGTGGTCAGCAGGAGAACTCGGTCGACGCTTGACTGTCCCGGCGGCGAGCAACCGGTGTCCATCTAGTTGGGAGCGGCAAACATGTTCGGTTCGTCGGCGGTCCATGGGAGTCCCCGCTTTGGGGGGATAGCCCAGAGTGAGAGGCCGAGGATCAGCCGTATACGAAGTCCGGAGGAATGGTTAGTGTGCTGGCACCACATCGGCGTGAGCGCGACCTTCTACATCAAGCCCTGAAACGTTTGGCAGCAACGCGGCCACCCTCCCCATACGAGCACATACGAGAAGGGTTTGCAGAGCAGGCAAACGATATCCGGTATAACTGGGAGCAGGTGGGCTTCCATCTTCAGAGAGCGATGGAGCAGATAGAGGCGAGAAGTAGCATCGTGAATGAGATGTAGACGCGTCAAGGTGCGGACACATCTGCTGATCCGGACCCACCGTCGTCGTTGGCACCGGCCGCTCGCCCGGATGCTGAGATATCATTGGAGACTCCAGAAGTCGGGCAGGTATTACACCAGACCCATGCTGCGATGCCTAGCCGAGACTCAGGCCCCCATCCTTGGGCGAGACTCCGACGAACTCTTAACCTCAGTCCGGCATCGGGCGTTAGCAGCACTATCCGAACCTGCGACCCTCGATCATCTTGCTGGCCTGGTAGCCGAAGCCCGGATACGACGCCGCCTAAACGAAGCCGCTCCGACACTAGACCAGGTCGCATCTGGCGAAGACTCGCTTGACATCCAGATCGACAACCCGTTCAAAGCGGCCCGACAACAGCTTGAACAGTTGGTGGAAGATCAGGATCTGGACAACATTGTGGAGCGCTATCCGATCCGTAACACACCACTTCAGAAGCGTGTGGCTACCGAACTCGGCTTCCGAGAGATCCGCCACCTGAAGTACGCCGCTCGTCGTCAACTGACGACCGATGAGGAACTGCTCGCCGCACTCCGACAGCTCGCTGGACCTCTCCCCACCTAAGCACGCGCCTGCCGACGTTCGGGAGTATCGTCTGGTCTCCGACCGCCAGGTACTAAAGGGTTCTTTAACAGGGCCGGGTCTTGGTAAAGTGATCGCAGGAAAACCTTACTAAGCGGTGCCGCAAGAGAGGAATCGTGCAGGCGGACGCATTCAGGTCAACAGAACGCGGCGTGGTACGTAGGACTCTGGCAGGATACCGGGCGTTCTATCCGGCACCCCTGCCGCGCCGGTTTGATCTGCCTGGGGAAATAGCCAAGGACTTGGACAAGGCGACGGGTGCTATCAATAGGCTGGGTGGGGTCGGATTGCTGCTCCCGAACCCGTATCTCCTCATCGGCCCTCATCTGAGGATCGAAGCTGTCCTGAGTTCTCGGATCGAAGGAACCGGCACGGATATTCCCCAGCTGGTCCGGGGAGAGGCTGGGGAGACACCAGCTAACGCCGATGACTGGCAAGAGGTACGCAACTATATCGTGGCGATGGAGCACGGACTGCAGCGTCTCCACGAGGGCTTTCCCATGTCGATGCGCCTGCTATGCGAGATGCATCAACGCCTGCTCACCGGTGCGCGCGGGCGCTACAAGCGTCCTGGCGAGATCCGTGATCGGCCCAACTGGATAGGTGGTACCAACCTAGAGAACGCAGTGTTCGTCCCCCCTCCGCCTGACGCGGTGGGCGAAGCGTTGACGGAGTGGGAGCGGTTCGTGCACGAGAGCGACCTACCGATCTTGGTGCAGCTCGCCCTAGCCCACTACCAGTTCGAAATGATCCATCCCTTCTCGGACGGCAACGGGCGGATCGGACGGCTGATGATCCCGCTCCTGCTCATCTGGAGAGGTGTGATGACCCAGCCCCTCCTCTACCTTTCAGCCTTCTTCGAGCAATACCGGGATGAATACATCGATCTGCTGCTCCGAACAAGCCAGAGCGGTGACCTATTGCCATGGGTCCGGTTCTTCCTGCGCGGAGTCCTACGCCAAGCCCGCGATGCGGAGCGCCGTACCATCCGGTTGGTGGGGCTGCAGCAGGAGCTACGGGATCAGATGCTTGCCGAGAAGCGAGCGCCCTCGGTCATCAGGCTAGCCGAGCGCCTCTTCACGTCTCCGATCATAAGTGCTTCAGGTGTCGCCGAATTCCTGGAGGTCACACCGCCGACCGCCTACGCGGCCATCAATACCCTGGTGGAGCGGGGAGATCTGGTGGAGATCACCCATCGTGCGCGCAACCGGCTGTACGAGGCTCCGGACATCTACCAGGCCGTCTACGGCCCGCTGGACCCTGAGAGTTGAGCGTTCCAAGACTGGCTAGTGGAGTGCAGCCCCGGTGACCGTCTACCGGATCGGCACCGAGCTGGGCTCGCGTCAAAGCCCTCGGAGATGAAGACCCATGACCCTGCCCACATTCCATCCACCGAAGCACGCTGCCCGCTGACGGTTCGGGAGTATCGTCTGGTCCCCGACTGCCAGGTACTAAAGAGTCCTTTAACAGGGCCGGGTCTTGGTAAAGTGATCGCAGGAAAACTTTACTAAGCGGTGCCGCGGGAGAGAAACTGCGCACGCGAGCGTCATCGGCTTCAACAGAACGCGGCACTTACTAGGGACGCGCACTCACCCAGGGTGGGGAAGTTGGTGATCAACTCTGGGGAATCTCACCGATCGCCAACACCGCTGCTAATTCAGATCCTGAGGATCGCAGTGTCCCCCGAAGTTGTGAGTTCGTGTCACTGCCCGCCGATACGGTTACGGTGCCAGAGAAAGGAGACTTGGTGGTGATGTACAGACCGCCGGGGTACGGATGGGAAGGTAGAGGTATTCAAGCTCTTCGAGGAGCGCGACCAGAAGGCGCCAGGAACCGTTCGGGGATGTTGTTGGCGATCGTCAATGTCCTCGAGTTCTACTAGTTGCAGCTATGTACCATGCGGGGCAGGGTGCCACTTCATTGCGCACGCGATTACGAAAATCGCATAGTAGGCAGAGCAAATGAAATATGCTCAAGAAGGAAGCGAGGGCCGGAGCGGTTCCGTATCATTTGGCGCGTCCGGTCACGTGCACTGGAAGGGACCCTATGACGAGACTCTTGACCGCGGATGCGGTGGCGGCCTTATTGGCCCACTTTCCCGATGACCAGTTCGAGTCGACATCGACCGAGTTGCAGGCTGGTTTCAGGGTGGTAGCGGGCGAGTTTTCGCAACTCTTCGGCCAGATATCGTTTGGCAAGGTCGGAGCATATGTCTCATCGTCTCCGATTGAGGCTGCCCTCGACAGTCTCGCCGCGGCTGGGTTTTATAGCAGATATAATAAGGATCTAGTTACATATGATCTTAATAGGGCTGAATTAAAATCGTATTATGATACGTTTCTTAGAGAACGGTTAGATAAGGCTGGTATAGATACAGATATCATTAAGGAAGCCGCTCGGCGGCTGCGCGACGCTCTAGCCGATATCCGTCAAGGTACAGATCTTGAGCGTTTGCTCGTAGTTAGCTGATGGTCGCTCCGTGGACGGACAAACTATCTGAACTCGGCGAGAGCCTCTTCCGCCACGGTGATCACTGGCCTGATCAGAAGATCATCCATGACTCCGTCTGGGGCACTCAAGTCCTTGAAGGTTGGGAGGTCGCAATCATGGATCTTCCCATTCTCCAGCGCCTCCGGGGCATCCATCAAACCTCGCTGGCGTACCTAACCTTTCCGACGGCGCTCCACACACGTTTCGATCACTCGCTGGGTGTGTGCGCCGGGACTAAGCGACTGGCCTCACAGGTGCTTGGACTCAAGAGCGGGGACAAGCCTTATGATGAACTCGCTGCGGCAGCTCTACTACACGACATCGGTCACGGACCGTTCTCCCACCTGAGCGAGGAGACATATGCGGCCAAGCCGGACATCTTTGCCGGTCTCATCTACGACGTGGAGGACGGCGACCGGGCTCGCTATCCCAAGGGATCACCTCATGAGGTGATCGGTGCCCTGCTGCTAAGGACCCAGCCCGCGCAGAAGTTTTTCGAGAATCTGAACTGCCGCTACGACAAGAACTTGGCCCCTGAACGGATCGGGGACATCATCGCAGGCAATGGGATCCAAGGCCGTTTCGAATACTCGACACTCGTGAACGGGCCGTTCGATGCTGACAAGATTGACTACCTAAGACGCGACTCTGCCTTCTCAGGAGTGCCGATCGCGCTTGACATTGATCGGTTGGTGCACTCTCTCCAGCTATGTCGGAACGGCAACTCGGATGAGAAGATAGTCGCCATCAAGATGCAGGGGGTGGTATCTGCCGAGCAGATACTCTTCGGCAAGGCAACTCTCTACTCGACAGTCTTCCATCATCACAAGGTGCGGGCTGCTGAGTGTCTCTTCAAGGCGATTACCGAGAGGATGTATCGGACAGGTGTCGGGATCGACGGTCAATCTTTCGAGGATCCAGCCGACATGCTTCGCTTCGTGGACGCGGACTTCACCAAATGGATAGTTCAGGGCCCAAATTCGGAGATCATCGAAGATGAACGTACCCGGCGTTTACTTGAGATGCTCGCACGACGCGATCTGCCTGTGAGGATTCTTGAACTATCGAATCGTTCCCTTGAGAAGGGTTCAGGACTCCAGGAGATTTTCCGCTACCGGGATCCGGGCTTCCACGTAGCTAGCAACGTGCATGTGGAATTGTTGGAACTGCGCAAAGAGATCGCCGCGGAGGCAAACAAGAGTACCGGCGGCCCCTCAGTGTGTGAAGACGAGATCTGGATTGACCTCCCCAAGACACCCCAAGGAGGCGACGGCACCCTCATTGATGAGAGGGGCAAGCTGATGGAGTTGTCGAGCGTGTACCCGACCCGCCAGTGGGTCGACTACTACAAACTTCACAGATATGTCGGATATGTCTTCGGCCCTCGAAGACGCAAGGATGACGTAAGAATGGCAGCGATTAAGGTGCTGGGCAATCGAGGGATTCGACTCAAAGAGGGGGTGTTGTGACTGTCTAGGGATGGTGACGTGCCCCTGCGAGTCTTCAACTCGCAGGGGCACCTAATCGTGGGAGATACCCTCCCCTAGCTGGATCTTTCCTCAGGCGGGCGGCAAACGCACCCTCCCAAGCCCCTAGACAGCCTTGCTAGTTTCCCATCCTGAGGATCGGCCTTGCCGCTGGGTTTGGTCTCTGCCTGCTTAATCGCCACGGGGCTTGGTTGCACAATGCGAAGCGGTGGCGACAGCCGAGATCTCAATCAGCTCAGCCTCTCGGGTTAGTTGGTGTCGACGGGGCGTGGGGTTCGGGTAGTTCGGCTGGAAGTCTCCGGTGCGCAGTGGGGGCACGGTTCGGGAACGGCATGCTGCCTTGCCTTGAATTGCGAGGGCGTGGGCACCTCTTCGACGTTGTTCGCCAGCGATCGATACGTACATCGTCGGGCGAGGTTCCGCAGTGGCGTGAGACTGATGGACTGCTGCGTAGGTAGCTCGCTCTCGGATGCCACGAGAAACTCCCACTGGGAGGCTGTGCGGTGGTCCGCGAATGCCTTGTCCTGCTTTCCATGCCAGGCGAACACGTATACGTCGGCAGATCGCGTCTGCCTGCTGACGGATACTGTGCCACTCACCGTTTCATGCACTTCAGCCAGACCCATTCATGGCCGGAGATGTCGAACCTTGGGATACTCGCCTTCGCAGGTGACGTGTTGGACCAGCTCTGGAGAGCGCTTGACTGCTTCACCTCAATCCGGGCATCGGTGTCGGAGTGCTCGACGTCCCATGCGTTCCACGATTCGGTAAGGGACCACCGCGGGTCGGCGCTCTGTATGATCAACTCCACCAGGCATTCCACGTAGTCGGCCCGTTCCACATTGTTGATCAGCGGCCGGTCATAGACATGTTCCGCCGCCCTTCGCATGACCAGATCGGTGATCTGACGCTGCGCAACATATCCGTGAAAGGAATGGTCGGTCTGCATGAGATGACCGTAGTCCTCTCAGGTCAGGCTTGGTACTGAGGTCTCGGCAAGTCGTGTATCGGCTCAATTGCGAACGATCTCCGCGCGAGATTAACGATGGTCGGGGTGCACATCGCCAGCTGGGTGAACTGTTCACCCCGACTGGCTGCGGGGGAGATCGTTCGGGTCGGCTACTAGGTCGACGTCTGGGATGATCTCCTGAGGCTTGAACACGACCCGGTAATGGTGGGCGGACACGTTGGCCGGGTTCAGATGCTCTACGAAATAGGACACGTTGTCGGACAGGCCGAGGAAATGCTTGCGGTACCCGCCCTCCTCGACCTTGCAGGTCACTTCCAGCTGGTTGCCCTCGTCCTCAATGGAGCACCGACCGATTATTTCCAACAGATACTTGTCGGTTATCCCGTTGAAGAACACCACCCGTCTCGTGATCTCAAACTGGTCTGCGGCTGTGGAAATGTTCTCCGACACTACCTCTGCGTCGGAGCTGCATCCCGTTAGCAACCCGATAACCAGCGCTGTGCCCAGAACCGCTTGGGCTGTCTTGGTACTCATGATGGTTCTCCTTTGTCAGTCACCAGCTGGTTTCCGTGTTCCACGGCGGGATGTTCGCCTTTGACGAAGGCTTGCGCTATAGCAAAGTGTATCCGGTATGGTTCAGATAGGTGAGAGCTCGGGAACTGCGGTAGCGAAGTCGGGTGGGCGATGCCTGACGAGGACAACGGAGTCGACGATCGGAGGTCGATGGTCGTCAACAAGCCTCGATGAGGGTATCTTGCCGAACATGGTGGTGGTGACACACTCACTCACCATACCAATCCACGCTCGAACCCGATGAATGTCCAACCCTGGAACACCGCGAGATCAAGAGACGGGGGTTAGGGCTAGGTGGAGGTGGGGTCGTGTGGGTGGGTGAGTTCGAGGTGGGTTTCGATTCGGGTGAGGCGTTGGCCGTGGTCGTGGAGGGTGGCGTCTACCTTCTCGAATCTGTCAGCGACCTTGTCAAATCCGCGGTTCATGTCAGACCGTAGGGCGTTGATGTCGTTGCGGAGCCAGAGCATGGTGATGCCGAGGAGGATTCCGATGAGGCTGATGAGTGGTGTGACTAGTGCTTCCATTACCAGTAAATGTATCGTAGTGTATTGTAGCTGTCAACCCTCAAGTTTAGCGTTCTTTAGAACTGTCGTCGTGGCGTCGCTCGCCGTTGAAGCGTGTGGTTCCGAACGACGGCACGGGCTGCTTCACGCCACAGGTCGCTTTGTGGCGTAGTCAACCATGCCAAGATAGTGGGATGGGCACCTTGCCGAGTCATACTGCCAGAGAAGGCGTCCCCTTAGGGGAGTGGGATCAGCGACTCCTGAGACGCGCGATCGAGTTGTCTGCCGAAGCCGTCTCGGATGGCAACCTTCCCTTCGGAGCCCTCCTGGCGTTTCCGGACGGGGCGATTCTGCTGGAGGCTCGAAACACGGTGATCACCGGGGTCAACCCGCTGAATCATGCCGAGACCAACCTGGTCAACCTGGCAGTTGCCACCCTGGAACCCTCGCAGATCGAATCCGCCACCCTGTACACCAGCTGCGAACCGTGTCCCATGTGCAGCGGTGCTATGTACTGGGGTGGGATCAACTGGGTGGTCTACGGGATCAGCGAGGTTGGTCTCCTCCGATACACCGGCACCGACCCGCTTAACCCGACCATGCGGAGTGCTGGATGCCGGAGCATCCTGAATCGAGGCCAGAGGCATATTGAAGTGATCGGCCCCCGACTTGCGGACGAAGCAGCCGCAGTCCATCAAGGTTATTGGAAGACGGCTACAGGCAGACCGGGTTCATAAGCCACTGACTGGTAGCTACTGGCAACTGAGCCGATGAGCTGTCTATCCCTCTGAGGGTAGGAACGCGGCGAAGCTGGGCTGGATCATTCGTTCGATGATGTCCTGTTGCTGACCAGGCGGGATGAACGCACCTTTGATCGCGTTCAGCGTCACTTCTCGAACCTCCGGCCATGACCATCCGAACGCCCGACAGCATCTCTCCATCTCCTGCGTCAGCGTGATATCGCTCATCAACCGGTTGTCGGTGTTCACCGTGACCCGAAAGCCGAGGTCGAAGAGCCTTCCAATCGGGTGGGCAGCGATGGAGTCCACCGCGCCGATGTGAAGGTTTGAGGTGGGGCACTGTTCCAAGGTGAGGCCTCGTTCCCGGACCTCAGCAGCCAGAGGCCCCAGAGATTTGTCCGGGCCGACGTCATCCACAATCCGAATGCCATGCCCGATCCGATGGGCGTGGCAGGTTTGCGCAGCGTCGCCGATCGAGGACAAACCGGCCGCTTCGCCAGCGTGGATGGTGAAGGGCATCCCCGCCCGGCGCAGGAGATTGAACGCTTCCAGATGGTCAGAAGGCGGAAACCCCTCCTCCGGGCCAGCTATATCGAAGCCCACCACACCTTGATCGCGGAAGCGGAGAGCTAACTCGGCCATCTCCAAGCTTCGGTGGTCGTTCCTCATCGCGCAGATCAGCAGCCCCACCCTGATCCGCCGCCCGGCGCTGCCGTCCTCGAATCCAGACAGGGCAGCTTTAACTACCTCATCAGGTGACAAACCACCGACCGTGTTCAGTTCCGGGGCGAAACGAACCTCGGCATACACCACCCCATCATCAGCCAAATCCTCCGCGCATTCCGCGGCCACCCGATATACCGCTTCTCTAGTCTGCATGACCCCGACAGTGTGACGGAACATCTCCAGATAGAGTTCCAAACTCCTGCGTCGGGTCCCTTGATGCAGGTAGACGGCCAGAACATCCGGATCATGGGTAGGCAACCCCGCGTAGCCAGTCTCCGAGGCTAGGTCCACAACCGTGGCGGGACGCAACCCCCCGTCAAGATGATCGTGAAGCACCACCTTGGGCGCAGCGACGAGATCATCAAAGGTAGGAACGGGGGGAGGAGGCGACCTGTCGGAATCCATCCCCCGGAGGCTACCGCAGCAGGTCAGTAGCAGGGTCCAGCTGGGACTTGGGTCGTTTAGGGAGGTCGCGAGCCCGCCCTGTTCGTGCTGATCAGAACCCCGTAACGGTCCCGCAAGGTCGGGTTCGTGGCGTGGCCTCAGGTGTCAAGGAGGCCACAAATCACCTCCGGCCCTACAATATTGAAAGCGCCGCCTTCAAATATGTGCACCATTTTAGGTCGTCGCTTTCAAAATGGTAGACAAAATTGAAGGTGGGGGTTTTGCGACCGTGCAATTCGCGCCCTTGTGGACACTACTACAACGCTTAACAACCACCAACTAGGGGCAATCGACTGCTAGCTGCCTATAGTTCCCGTACGTGGATGGGGGGTCCGTCCGGGGTGACTAGGCGTCCTCCTGAATCCCCCATCACGACACCGTCTTCGTACACCACTCGGCCGCCGGAGAGGGTGGTGGTTACCTTGCCCTTGAGACGCCGCCCGTCGTAGACCTTGGCGCTCCCGCCGGAACGGGCCAGGAAGTCGGACACCTGCACGGTGTGATCTACCTCGGGGTCGACTAGGACCAGGTCGGCGTCGGAGCCGGGAGACACGGACCCTTTACGTGGGTAGATGCCGAAGAGTTTGGCCGGATTGGAGGTAAATGAGTCCACTGCTTGTTCCAGGGAGAGGCGTCCGGTGAGACCGGCATCCATCATCGCGGGAACCAACATCTCCAGCGAGGGGATGCCCTGACCTGACCCGGCGAAGTCGGCTGCTGCCTTCTCCTCGGGGGTGAACGGGGCATGATCGGAAGCCACCACCGACAACGACCCGTCAACCAGCGCCTCCCAAAGGTAGTCGGGGTTATTGGCCGGACGGAGTGGGGGGGCCACCTTCACGAAATTGCCGAAGCGAGGAATCTCCGAGTCGTCTAGAAGTAGGTAGTGGGGGCAGGATTCGGCCGACAGGTCAACCCCGAGGCCCTGGGCAGCCTGCACCTCCTCCATCGCCAGGCGGGAGGTGATGTGGACGATATGGGCTGGCGAACCCAGGTCTCTGACAAAGGTGGAAACCAGGCTGACGGCGGTCGCCTCCACAAGGGGAGGGCGGGCCGGGTGGCCGAAACGGTCCTCTTCCTCACGAAAGAGCTCGATCATCTGCTGGCTCTCGGCGTGGACCGCGCAGCGAAGACCGGTTCCGGCCATGGTTTGGAGGCATTCGTAGATCTCGTCAGGTGCCCCGGCCCACAGGCCCTCAAACTCGTCGAGGCGCTCGGGCGGTGGCTGGTGGGTGAAGAGCTTGAACCCGATCGCTCCGCACTCAGCCATAGCCGCTGCCCGGGCCGGGTCGGTGAACCCGGCACCGGAGTACAACGCGAAGTCGATAAGGCTCTCCGCTTCTCCCAGCTCCTTCCGAACCCGGAAGGCCTCCGGTGTGCTGCAGGGAGGATTGGATATCGGCATCTCGAAAAAGGTGGTGACCCCCGCGGAGACCGCGGCCCGCGACTCCGAAGCGAAGGTGGCTCGCTCTGGATGGCTGGGTGCCCGGCAGTGGAAATGGATATCCACCGCACCGGGGATCACTAGGAGGCCGTCGGCAGGTAACTCCTTACGGGCAGGCCCGAGCCCGCCCGACGGAGCCACCTCGACGATCTGCCGTCCTTCCACGCCGATGTCGGCCGGATGGGAGCGTCCGTCGCTCACCACCGTGCCGCCGACGATTTTCAGGTCAAACATGTCTCGATGCGATTAGCTGGCGAGGCCAGGCTTCTAGGCGCGCCGATAACCGATCTCAGGACCGGGACCCCAGCGGGTTCCGATGTTCTCAAGATCGCGCCCGGTTTGGGTGTATCCACCGTTGGTGGAGTAGGCCATCTCCCCGCGCACGAACACTCGCTTGACATCTCGCATCGCGTCGAGAGACGCCAACGGATCGCCGCCCAGAGCCACCACATCGGCGGTCTTGCCAGCTTCGAGGGTTCCCAGTTGGTCCTCAAGGCCCAACAGCTTGATACCACGTCGGGTGATCGAGTTGAGAGCGTCGAGATTGTCGGGACAGACCCCGATTTCGACCATGAACTTCAGCTCCTCGGCGATGGCGTAGTGCGGAACCACTGGGCTGCCAGCATCCGTCCCGAACACGATCGGGATCCCGGCCCGCGCCGCGGCGACGTTGCCCGCGAAGCGGCTCTTTTCCGCCATCTGATCCTTGCGTCGCTCCACGTCCGAAACCGTCATTCCGAAGTCGAGACCGAACTTCACCTGTTGGACGAGCGGGGAGAAGGTGGTGACGATCGGCACGCCCTTCTCGACGAGCAGGTCGATGGTCTCGGGGGTCATGGAGCCACCGTGCTCCACGCAGTCCACTCCCGCTTCCACAACCCGGCGGATGGCCTCATCGAACGTGGCGTGAGCGGTCACCATCATGCCGTTCTGATGGGCTTCCTCCACCATGGCCCGAAGCTCGTCCATAGTGAACTGGACTTCCTCGTGGGAACCCATGATCTTGATCCAGGTTGCCCCGGCCTTGAACTGCTCTCTTATCGCCTTGCGCACCCCATAGATTCCGTCCGCCTCCCGGCAGCACCACCAGGTGTGGCCGCCGGTGGTGCAGATGGCCCGACCGTTGGGGAAGAGTCGGATCCAGGGGGCCCAGCCGTTGTCGATAGCAGTCTTGGCATCGATGTTGGCGTTGTTCATGCCCAAGTCACGAATGGTGGTCACGCCAGCGGACAGGTGGCGATGGATGTTCATGACCGCCTTCATCGCGTTGATAGCAGGTGACTCGTTGGCCTGCATCTCAAGGTCGTGAGTCCCGTCCCATCCGAGGTGCACGTGGCAGTTCACCAGGCCGGGCAGCAGGTACATACCCGATACATCCACGACCTGATCGCCTTCTTGGACGTCGGCGGGTCCCACCGAGACGATCTGCTCTCCGTCGATTACCAGGTCTTGGGTGGTGGAAGGCCCCCCGTCGAGGTTGACTACTACACCACCTTTGAGAATCTTGCGCACAATTGGTTCCTTTCCTGGCTTGTGATCAGATCTTGCCGAGTCGGCGCAGAGCAGTTCCTACCGCGCCCAGGTTGGCAAGGGTCATTTCCGAGTAGTTACGAGAAATCATCACCCCTTCGGCCCCTCCGGCGAACGAAGCCTCCACCATGGCTTCGGTATCGGCGGGAGAAATGTCGCGGGCGACCGTCTCGACACCGAGGCCGATGCCCGGGTACACCGCCACCTCGGGTCCAACCGCCTCCACATAACGCCTCGTGAAGGTGGTTATGTAGTTGGGACTGAAACCGGCCGGAGGCAGATCTTCGAACGCGGCCTCATCAAGACCGAGAATCTTGTAGAGGATCGGTGTCCACTCGGCAGGTGACGCGTCGCCCAAGACGGTTTGACACAGGTTTTGGACGAACTTGGTGAACCGTGCGCCCGCCGGGGCGTTGTAGAACACCGGCTTCAGCCAATCGGCGTACAGCTTGTATTCGGCCGGATCGTGAACGGCTCTGAGCAGCGGGTTGAAGGTGTTGATCATCTGCCAGATCCCCAGACCCACCTGATAGTTGTCACCGAAGAACCGCACTGTCCCGGAGATTTCCCGGTAGAGGTCCTTGTGACCGTCCCACCACAGCTTCTGCCACTGTGAGACCTCGGGATACTCGAAGAGGTGGCGAAGGAAGGTGACCAGCTTGCCGTCCGGCGGTTCAAACCCAGCTCTGACCGAGGCCAGATACTGATAGATCTGCCGGTAGCCCTCGGCTGCCCTTCCCACGTCGATGTTACGGCGGTGACCTTCGGCCCGGCAGTGGACACAGAAGCAGGTCGGCACCTCGTCGCTCACGATCATCGACGAGAGCGGGTCCTCACGTTCGATACCCCACATGATCCCGTCGATGTCATACTCGTTGAGCCAGTTGTCGATCACCCCGAACCACCAGTTGCGGTAGTCGGGGTTGTAGAGGCAGGGACGGCTCGCCTTCCTCCCCCAGGGATCCACCTCGATGACCTGGGCGAAACCGGGTTGCCAGAGTGGCTTGGGGTTCTTATGGGCGGTCTCGCAGTAGTAGGGGAAGACCTCCATGCCCCGCTCCTTGGCCGCCGGAATCACATCTCCAAGGATGTCCCAGCCCTCGTAAAGTGGGTCGGGGGCGGTGAAGTCTTTGATGGAGGTGCCGTGATAGTACCGGGGGTCGGGTGGGAAGAAGGCCCCGCCCTGCAGGTTGTCGGGTTCCTGGCCGCCATGATCGGGGAAGTCATTGGTACTTGAACGGCCCGCGTTGCCGCGAGCCCAGGTGAGGGCCGAGATGAAGAGCGCATTGACCCCTGCCTTCTCGACGAAGATGTCAAGAGTCTCGTTTATGCCCTCGTCGATGAAGCTGATGCCTCCTGCCTGCATGCCGACAAAGGTCTCATCCCTCATCTTGCGGCTCCGTTCCTTCTACGAATAACCCTGCCAGCGGAACCCATCTCCAGAGCCACTGTGTCACCGGCCGGTGTTCCGGCGGTGTGGGGGGTCATCAGCAGGTTGGGGGTGTTCCGGAGGGGGCTGTCCGGGAGTATCGGCTCCCACCAGAAGACGTCCAGGGCGGCACCGGCTAGGTGGCCGCTGTGTAGAGCTTCCATGAGGGCGTCCTCGTCGACAAGCCGACCTCGGGCGGTGTTAACAAAGAACGATCCCTCCGGCATGAGGGCGAACTCGCGGGCACCCATCATCTTCTCGGTCTCGGGTGTGAATCGGTTGTGGAGCGAGACGCAGTGCGACTCCGCCAAGAGCTCATCGAACGGGAGATAGCGAATGCCCAACTCCTGCTCCTCCTCGGGCGTGAACCGGTTTCGCTTGTAGTAGACCACATCCACCCCGAACGCCACCAGCAGCCTGGCTGCCGACTGTCCGATCTGGCCGACTCCGACCAGGCCGACCGTCTTGCCCAGCACCGCCTCGAACAGATCCAGACCTACCCAGTTGTACGAATAGTTGAGCTGGTCGGTGACGAACGGCTCCATGCCGTCCACTATCACCCCGTCCATGAGGCGTTGGTGGGCGGTCGGTAGCCGCTTGAAGAGCGCCAGGATGAGCATCACGGTGTGCTCTGCCACGCTGATCGGGCCCGGTGACAGTACGTTCTCGGTCCACACTCCCATCGACTCGCAGATCTCCGCGGATACCGTGGCACCCCCCGAGTCGATGGTGACCACCCCGCGGAGGGATGAGAGGGCGGCGAGGGTGCTGTCGTCGATCCCCTCCCCGTGGATTACCAGGTAGTCGGCTTGTCCGATGGTCGCGGCACCGATGGCGTCAGTCAGGACGGTGGCACCGTCGGGGAGGGCCTTGCGGAGAGCATCCACCTGAGCGGTGGTGAACTCCTCAACTAGGGCTACCTTGGGGCCGCTCATCGGCCGCTCCGGCAGTCGTTCCAGAGTCGACGGAACCGTTGCAGCGCCTCTGCTAGTTCATCTCTGGGGGCAAGATACGAGATCCGGATGTGGTGGCGGGCACCTTCCGCGAAGACGTTGCCAGGTGAGAACAGAATCCCGAAGTCAACGCCCTTATCGACGAAGTCAACGGCGTCCATGCCCGATCCGGACACGTTGGCGAAGAAATAGAACCCGCCCTTCGGCTCGCCGTAGGTGACTCCGAGGTCGTCGAAGGTCTCTCGCATCATGGCCCGCCGGGCGTGGTATTCCTCCATCATTTCCGCCATGAACTCCTGCGGTCCCTCCAGTGCGGCTAGGGCACCGTGCTGGGCCGGGAGGTTGGTGGAGATGCTCAGGGAGTGGCGAGGCTCCGTGGCCGCCAGAATGTAGTCGGCCGGTCCGGCCATGTACCCGACCCGAAAACCGGTCATGCTGTAGGCCTTCGAGAAGCCGTTGATCGTGATCGTGCGATCCCACATGTCGGGGAAGGTGGCGAAGGAGACGTGTTCAAAACCGTCGTAGACCACCTTCTCGTACAGCTCGTCGGAGATAACCACCAGGTCGGGATGCGCTCGCACCACGTCAGCGATTTCGGCCAGAGTCTCGCCCGTTATAACCCCCGCCGTCGGGTTGTTGGGAGTAACCAGAATCAGCATCTTGGTTCGGTCGGTAATGGCGGCTTCGATAGCCTCGGGCTTGAGCTCCCAGTCCTCTTCCTCGACGGTCTTCACGTAGACGATCTTTCCGCCAGCCATGATGATGTTGGCGGGATACGCCATGTAATGGGGTGTGGCCATCAAGACTTCATCGCCGGGATCAAGCATGGTTTGGAGGCTCACCGCCATCGACTCCTGCGCACCAGCGGTGACCAGAATCTCCGAATCGGCGTCGTACTCGAGGTTGTTGTCCTCTTTGAACTTCCGCGAGATGGCTTCCCGGAGCTCAATCATGCCGCCCGGGGGTGTGTAACCGACATGGCCGGTATCGAGGCAGCGCTTGGCGGCCTCGACTATGTGGCGGGGCGTCGGGATATCAGGCTCACCCCTGACCAGTCGGATGATGTCATCCCGACCGGCAACTCGACGTTGGATCTTGAAATAGGGCGACTCGTGTCCGCCGCGGATTCTCAGGGTGCGTTCCGCCAGCCGCTGTCTAAGGGTACTTTCGCTCATTGGGACTCCATCACTGAATATCGGACTCTTACCATCGGCCTTCCATCACCCGCCCAGCTCGGCGTAACGGCGCATCCCGTCGGCTATCCCCATCGGGTTCCAACCCAGCTCGGTGCGGGCCTTCTCACAGGAAATAGTGGTGGCGCGATCGGGAGTGGCATCGATGAGCATCTCGGCACCATCGTCCACTACCACCCCGAATGCCTCAACCGCCGCGTCGAGCACGTCGCTGAACGGGATCGGATCGCCGGAGGAGAAGGCGAACGCCCGACTGTTCATCCCTCCGGAGAAGAAGCGGTGGGCACCTTCGGCCACATCGTCCACGAAAACCCAGTCGCATCGGTCGTCGATCCCGATCACCCGGACGGGGACATCGTCAAGGGCAGCATCGGCCAGCTGCTTCGCCTGGGTGACGAAAGGCCGGGTGTTGCGGAATTCCTCAGCCGGTCCGTACATAGAGGTCGGACGGATGGCCCCGGCGTCGAAACCGAACATGTCGGCGTAGCGGAAGAGCATGATCTCCGCGGCCAGCTTCGCCGAGCCATACAAGGAGAACCCTCCGTCAGCGTCAGCCTCGGTGAGGGTTTCCTCATCAAATTGGTTGTAGACCCCGGCGGATGAGATGAACAGGACCTTGCTCATGTTCTGTTGGCGGGCGAACTCGAAGGCGTTGAGGGCTCCGATCAAGTTGACCCGGACCAGCTTGGAAGGATCTTCCTTGGCTTCCTGGATGCTGGGGGTGAGCGCGGCTGCGTGAACTATGGCGTCCACCTCACCGGTCAAGTCTGTTGACCAGGCTTCCGGATCGCCCACGTCTAGGACGACGTACTTCACCCGGTCGCTCGGTGTGTCCGACCGGGGAGCAAAATCCTCGGCGGCGAGAACGTCCGCTGCCACCACCTGTTCTCCACCGAGAGCGAAGGCTCGAACCAGCGCTCGCCCGAAGAACCCGGCTGCTCCCGTTATCAATACTCTCATCTCGACTAGTTGTTCCCTTCTCCCGGACTCGCGCCCAGGCTTAGCTCGCGTTAGACAAAGCGAAGAAACTGCCCTTGATCAGGCGTCCAGGACGATCCATTCGTCAGCCGGATCCACCATTCTCGTGCCACCGTCCGGGCCGACCAGAACGTTGTCGGCGATGCTTATGCCGCCGAGTCGAGCGCCGGTTTGGCTGTCTGGGAAGCCCCCCACGGCCGGGTGGAGATTGATGATCATGTTCTCTTCCATGATGCGAGGCTTGCCCGGTACCCAGGGCGGTTCCAGCGAATCGATGCCGATCCCGTGGGCGGTGTAGGAGTTGGCATCCCGGGCGTCATATCCGTACTTGTCGTACACCCGGTCGCGGGCGTCCAACACGGTGTCGGAGTTCTCGCCAGCCTTCATGGCCTGCACGCACGCCTCGAAGCTCTCCACCCTCATCTCCCAGAACGCCTTCTGCTCATCGTTGGGAGGCTGGAAGCTATAGACACGCCTTACCTCAACCCAATAACCGAGCGGGCCGCCCCATTCCAGGTCGATGACCATCACATCGTCCTTCTCGATAACCCCTCGCGTGCCGGGTCCGAAGCAACTGAACGGTGCCCGACCCATCAGGGCTATCCCCTCCATACACCCGAGTTGGCGGGCCAGACGGTGCGCTTCGGATAGGACGTCAACCTCTTGGACGCCGGGACGAATCTCCGCTTCCAGCGCGTGGAAGACCCGACGCATGATGTTCCCGGTTTCGATGGTGGCGTCGATCTCTTCTTGGCTTTTGATGGCACGAACGTCATCGAAGAGGTCAGTAGCGTCCATCAAGTTGGCGTTAGGAAGGGCTGCCTTCATGCTGTTGTAGTCCGCCACCGAGGTGATATCGGCCAAACCCACGATCCCGATGTTCCCGGTAGCCAGACCATGGTCGGAGAGAATCGCCCCGATCTCGGTTCCCGCATCGTCCGGCTGGCGGTAATCATCCAGCCACATGCCTTCCATCGCGTAGCCGGTCCCCCACAACGGGTCGGTCACGAAGGTGGCTTCGCCCTTCATCGGGAGGACAATGAAGCCCCTGCCAGCCCACTGGAAGATGTCGCTTACGTACTGGACGCGTCCTCGTACAAACTCGTCGCCTCTGCTACAGATTACGAAGGCATCCATACCAGCACCGGACATGGCCTCTCGGAGGGCTGCGTAACGGCGGGCGCGCTCGGCGTCCGAGGTGATGTGGGTCACGGGCACACGGGTCATCCGTCGGGACTCCTTATCGTTGGGTTCAGACAGTCAGACTCTAGTCCCTAGGCATGGGTCGCTGAAAGAGAGCGCAGGGAAGTAGCCGAGAACGCTAAGAACGCCGGAAGCGGATACCGTGACCGTGACCCTACGATACGGTGCTGGAGAGCCCATTCGATGGAGGTCAGGAGCGTCAAGATGGTTAACAAAGTTTCGATCGGTCTGGTGCAGATCGGTGGCGAACCCCTCGCGGTGGAAGAAAACCGTGATCTCACTATCGCTTGGGCGGAACAGGGCTTCAATATGGGGGCGGATATAGTGGTTCTGCCCGAGATGATCGTCCACGGCTACGCCTTCGATTGGAAGGCTTTGGCCGAAGCCGCCGAGCCGGTGGACGGGCCTACGGTCAAGCAGTGGACCGCTCTGGCCGCCGAAGCCAACGGGTATGTGGTCGGCGGGTTCTGCGAGCGGGAAGGGGAATCCCTGTACAACTCGGCGGTAGCGGTCGGTCCCGACGGGCTGATCCTCCATTACCGCAAGACCCATCTCTTCGCCAATGAGAAGATCGTCTTCCGTGACGGCAATCTAGGTTTCCCGGTGGCCCATACCCGATTCGGGACCATCGGACTATGCGTCTGTTACGACCTGCGCTTCATGGAGGTGGTCCGCCTGATGGCGCTGAAGGGTGCCGACCTGATCTGTGTTCCTACTGCCTGGCTACCCGGCTACGACAAGGAGCGCTGGGATGACCAAGGCATGTGTCCGCAAGGCAAGGGTGCGGTGCTCCAAGCCAACCTTTCTCAGGTGTTCATCGCCTGTGCATCCCAGGCTGGCCGTCGTGGCGACTTCGACTTCCTGGGCTCGTCGATCTTGGTAGATCCCTACGGCAAGTTGGCAGCCGGTCCCCTGCCCGGAACCGAGGACGCCATAAGCGTGACCGAGGTGGATCTCGGCGCGGCCAAGAGGGCCCAGGTACGCGGAGAGCTGATAGCCCCCCGAGCGGATCGCCGCACCGACCTATACGGATTGTGGGAGAACGGCCAGCGGTACTGATTCATCAGCGGCCACTTGCCAGTGGCCTGTGGACAGTAGGGGCCGGGATTGTCCGGGAGTTCGTCAGCCCGTTCGGTTGACCACCTCTGCGGGGAAACCCATCCGCACGGTACCCCGTAAATTGAAAGTGCTACTTTGAAATTACGGCCTTTTTGAGTAGGCTGGGGTGGTGATCAAACGGGAGATAACTCCGGTTCTGCTTCGCTTGTTCGGGCAGTACCCCATCATCACGATCACTGGGCCCCGCCAGTCCGGTAAGACAACGCTATGCCGTAGCGTCTTTGGAGACCTTGATTATGCCAACCTCGAGGCCCCCGACAGTCGCGACTTCGCGGTCTCGGACCCGAGAGGATTCCTCGCCCGATTCCGGGACGGTGCTGTCCTCGACGAGATCCAACGAGTGCCGAGCCTGTTGTCGTACTTGCAGGTGATGGTCGATGAGGATCGTCGAAACGGGAGATTCGTCCTCACCGGCAGCGAGCAGCTTGGCCTGACCTCCACCGTAAGCCAGTCACTCGCTGGCCGCACGGCCCTTTTGCGGCTCTTACCTTTCACGCTTGCAGAGCGCCGACTTGCTGGAGTCTCCGATGAGATAGACGATGCCTTGTACTCCGGGTCGTATCCTCGCATCTACGATCACCGGCTCAACCCGACTCAGGCACTGGCGGATTATCTCGTTACATATGTTGAGCGAGACAGTCGCCGAATCGGCGGGATCCGCGACCGTGATGCCTTCCGGCGCTTCGTACGGCTTTGCGCTGGCCGGGTCGGACAGCAGCTAAACCTGTCCAACCTCGGTGCCGATGCAGGGGTATCGCAGCCGACAGCTCGGGCGTGGTTGAACGTCCTGGAAGCGACCGACATCGTGTTCCGGCTTCAGCCCCACTTCACCAACGTCCGCAAGCGTCTGGTCCGAGCGCCGAAGCTCTATTTTGTCGACACAGGCCTTGCCTGTTACCTCATCGGCATCCGTAGCGCCGACCAAGTCGCCACCCACCCGCTGCGCGGCCCGCTTTTCGAGAACGCCGTCGTATCCGAAGCCGTCAAGCACTCCCATAATCGTGCCCTCCACGCTGAGCTGTCCTTCTTTCGGACCGCGGACGGCTTGGAATGCGACCTCCTGTACCCGTATGCCGAAGGCCTAGCCGCCGTCGAGATCAAGTCCGGGTCCACTCTTGCCAATAGCTGGTTCGCAACGCTACGTCGGATCGGCCGAACCTGTCCGGGTATCTCATCCGCGGCCATCGTCTACGGCGGTGACCAGCGCCAGCAACGCAGCGATGCCACCGCGGTGCCGCTCAGCGGATTCGCCAGCCTGTTGACCGACTTGGACCAGAACGCCCCACTCCCCGCTGATTCCCATGATCCACTAGGGGAGCGAACCTAGGTAGCCTCGCTCTTATCACAGAAAGGGGTTACCTTGAGCGACACGGTTCAGATCAGACGCCGAACGATCGGTGTGGCAATTTCCCTGGTTCTGGCGTTGGTACTTATCGGCATTCCGGGGCTCAGCCGCTCATCGGATGCTCAGGACACCACCGGGACCTCAACGCTGAGGGTTGTGACCGATGCGCCGACTCCTGCGGCGACCGAGCTTATCGTAGTGGGCGTCGGGACGAGAAACATCAGTTACGACGGGGCTGTCGGGCGGTTCACGGTCAGCGTCTTGAGGGATTCCATCGTCACCGCGGTCAACGACGGTAACCGGACCCTGCAAGATATCGCCGCGGCCGTGGAGGAGAGTTGTTCAGAAACTGAGCCCGAGAGCGCCGACCACACTGCTGACCCCACCTGTATTTCCCCAGCCGGCCTCGAAACCCTGGGCATCCGGATCGAGGAAGAGTTCGACTGGACAGAAGCTGGTCGGGTGTCAAGGGGCTTCCGTTACGAGAACCAGATGCAGATAGCCATCCGCGGTACCGGCTTTGCTGGCGGTTTGGTAGATCTGGTGATCAGCTCCGGGGGCGACAACACTCGCTTCGATGGGCTGAGCTTCACCGCATCGCAGCGACCGGTCGCCCAGCAGAAGGCGTTGCTCGCCGCGGTGGATGACGCCCGCTCGACCGCCGAAGAGATCGCCAGCCACATCGGTTTCGAGATCGTCCGCATCGCCAAGATAGCTCCCGTAGCCGGTTACACCCCCTTCCGTGAGATCGGCTCAGCGCAGTACTCCATCGCTGCTGATGAGTTGGAGTCGGTCCCGACACCGGTGTTTGCCGGGTCGGCGACTGTGACCGCGCAGGTGGATATGGTCTTCGAGATAAGGGAAATAGCCGGGTAGGGAGAGTCCCGGTTCAGTCGAGGGAGCGGATGACCTCGTTCGCGATGTGTTGCGCAGAGGGGATCGCCGCATCTTCGAGTGTGTCCGACGAGGGCAGAGGGATGTGGCCGGTGGTGATTCTCACCATCGGCCCGTCCAAGTCGTAGAAAGCCTCCTCGGCGAGGATCGATACCACCTCGGCACCCCAACCGCAGAGTCTCGGGTTCTCTTCCACGGTGAAGACCCGGCCGGTTTCTTGTACCGCGGCCAGGATGGACTTCGTATCCAGCGGAACCAAACAGCGAAGGTCGAGCACCGTAACCTCAATGCCCTGCTGTGCCAGCAGCTCGGCGGCTGCCAGCGCCTTCGGGACCATCGCGGCCAAGGCCAGAAGAGTGGCATCGGTCCCGGTCCGCACCGTGGATGCCTGCCCCAGCTGGCCAACTAGTTCCCCGTCGGGAACCTCGCCGCGGGTGGCAAACAAGCCCTTGTGCTCAAAGAAGAGAACCGGATCGGGATCCCTGATCGCGGCTGCCATGAGCGCTACGACATCTCTAGGAGTGGAAGGGGCGACAACCTTGAGGCCGGGCACCGCCATCGCCCAGTTTTCCAGGCTCTGGGAATGTTGGGCACCGAAGCGCACTCCCCCGCCGTTGGCGGTTCGGATCACCAGAGGAAGGGCTACCTGACCGTCAGTCATGTACCGGGTCTTGGCGATCTGGTTGGCGACTAGATCCCAGCAGGTGGCGAGGAAGTCGGAGAACATGATTTCTGCCACGGGGCGGAGCCCATTCATGGCGGCCCCCATGATCGCTCCGATTATTGCTTCCTCCGAGATCGGTGTATCCCTAACTCGGCGCTCACCGAAGCGTTCCAGCAACCCTGGGGTCGTCTTGAACACCCCACCGGCGGCGGCAACGTCCTCTCCGATCAGGTAGACGGACTCATCCCGGGCCATCTCCTGAGCGAGGCCTCGGGCCACTGCCTCGCGGTAGGTGATCAGTTGCGCCACTGCGAACCTCCATCTGCCCACACCTCGGTTCCTATCGACGCTACGGAAGGCTCAGGTGACTCTTTGGCTTCGGTGACCGCGGCTTCTATCCATGCCTCCACAGATTCCTCTAGCTGCTCCAACCGGTCAATCGGTATTCCGGCCTGGGCCAAGCGGTCGCGGTACATGGGGACCGGATCGCGAGCCAACCAGCGAGCCACCTCGTCCTCCGGTCGGTAGGTGCCCGGATCGGCACGCGAGTGGCCTCCGTGACGGTAGGTGATGGCCTCGATCAGGCTTGGTCCTCGCCCCTCGCGGGCTCGGGTGATTGATGTGACGGCCGTGTCGTACATGACATCCGGATCGTTGCCGTCTACCAGGATCCCCTCCAGTCCGTAGGCGGCGGCCCGGTCAGCGGCCGGGCGCTCTACCGCGGTCACCGAACCGATCGGGGTGTACTCCATATACAGGTTGTTCTCGCAAACGAACACCACCGGCAGGTTCCATACCACCGCCAGGTTCAGCGCCTCGTGAAACGCCCCGATGTTGGTAGCCCCATCCCCGAAGAAACACACCGCCACCTGCCCGGTTCCCCGCTCTAGCGCCGCCCAGGCAGACCCCACGGCGATGGGAAGATGGGCACCAACGATGGCGTAGGAACCCATCGCCCCGGCTGGGGCCCAGGTGAGATGCATCGAGCCCCCCTTACCCCCGCACACCCCGTCCGCTCTACCCAGCAACTCAGCCATCAGGCGACCCGCCGGGGCCCCGCGGAGCAGAGTGTGGTTGTGCCCACGGTAGGTGCAGAAGGTGAGGTCATCCTCGCGCATGGCCGCCGCAAACCCGGCGGCAACGGCCTCCTGACCCTTGGCGAGGTGCGACGTACCCTTGACTAGGCCTTCCAGGAACAGCTGGTAGGCCATCTCTTCAAACCGGCGGGCTTCAAGCATCATCCGATAGATGCGCATGGCCGTCCGTGGATCTGGAGCCTCGTGCATGCGGCGCTCATCCATTCTTCTGGCTGGCACGATCCGGGGAGATGATAGCCGAGGCTCGGACGCAGGCCGGTCGCGCGGTGGTCGCCCAAGGGTCGACGAGAGTCTTGATATTGGTCGCGGAGCCCCGGGAGATCGGTCTTAGCCCGGCAGCGACCAATTCGTCGAGCGGGATGGCCACTGGTGCAACATCGTTCCAGCCCTCCGGTCGGGAAGCTATCAGAGCAGCTGCCTCGACAAAGTCTGTGGCGAACACCTGGGTTCGGCTTCCGACCAACTGCAGCTCCCGGAGGGTGACCAGCCTCATGTCAATAGTGACCGGTTCGGCGCACAGGCTCACCACCACCGCCCGACCCCGCGGCCTAACCACACCGAGGAGGGAGGACAGAACCTTGGGGGAGCCGGTCACCTCGTAGAGGACGGAGATTGGATCATCTGCGAGGGCGCGGACCCGGTCCGCGAGGTGCTCATCCTGAGCCCTGGCACGAAGAGTGGTGGCACCCATGGCGGCAGCGATGTCCAAACGCCCTTGATCTCTATCGATGGCCACCACTTGCGTCCCCATGCGGGCCGCCGCGAACACCAGGAAGACTCCTACGCCCCCCACACCTGCGATCACCACCGTATCCCCGGCCCCCGGATCACCCCGCCCCAAGGCGTGGCGAGCTATCGACATGGGTTGCACCAAGGCGGCTTCGTCGTCGCCGAGACCGAGACTTCCCACCTCCAGGCATGCGGCCGCCGGTACGGTTACATACTGGGCCAAGCCACCGTTGTCTTCGAATCCGAGGGTGAAGTACGAATCGCAGTGGTTAGGTGTCCCTCCCTGGCAGGGAACGCATCTCCCGCAGGTGACGGCAGCTACGCAGGCCACGGTCTCGCCCACCGAGAAGCCCTCCACTCGGGATCCGATTTCCGCTACCCGGCCACCGAACTCGTGCCCGAGAACGGTTGGTCCGAAATGCCCGGATGACGGGTGGGCGCTCTGTAGAGGCACGAGGACCGGACCTCGGTCCCATTCGAGGGCGTCGGTTCCGCATATTCCCGAGGACCGAACCTCCAGCAATAGCTCGCCGGGCCCGGGCCGAGGGATCTCGAGGTTCCTGACCCTCAGATCGTGTCGGCCGTGGAAGGTCGCCGCCCGCATCGTGGGGCGCTTGCTTCGGCCTAGCATTGAAGAGCCAATCCTGTCGAGTCGGAGGCCAGCATGGCACGATCCTCCCCGTCGGGCCGGTCTCCGATCTCGCCCGGCGTGGTCATAGTCGCAGGTTGCCTGATCGGGGTGACTGGCTTTGGGATACGCTCCATATTCGGGCTTTTCCTCACTCCAATGACGGCGGCATTCGACTGGAGCCGAGAGACCTTCTCGATGGCTCTAGCCATTCAGAATCTCCTTTGGGGCTTGGGATTGCCGCTAGCCGGGGCCCTCGCCGATCGGTACGGACCACGTTACGTCCTCGCGGGCGGCTCGGTGGTGTATGCCCTGGGGATATGGGGTATGGCCAACTCGAGCCATATCCTCATGTTGCACCTGACCGCCGGTGTGGTGGTCGGTCTCGGGGTGGCCTTCACCGCATTCTCCCTGGCCATGGTGGCGATCGCCCGGGCGGTCGGACCGGAGCGGAGATCGTTAGCGCTGGGGCTGGGTACCGCGGCCGGATCGGTGGGCCAGGTGGTGTTCTCCCCCCTAGGGCAGAGCTTCATCAACACCTTAGGCTGGAGCACCGCCCTGGGGTTACTGGCGATCATCAGCCTCCTGATCGTACCCCTAGCCTTCTTCATCCCCAACACCACAAGGGCCAAGGGTGAAGCCGACAGCGACCAAACCATTGCGGAGGCCGTTGCGGAGGCCGGTCGACATAAAGGGTTCCGGCTGCTCAACGTCGGGTTCTTTGCCTGCGGCTTCCACATCGCCTTCATCACCGTCCACTTCCCCTCGTACGTGCAGGACCTGGGCTTCGCCGCGGTGGTAGGTGCCGTCTCGATCGCCCTGATCGGGGTGTTCAACATCGTCGGATCCTTCGGAAGCGGCGCATACGGCCAGAGATGGTCCCGCAAGAGAGGCCTAAGCACCCTCTACGCGTTGCGGGGCTTGTTGACGGCCGCCATGTTGATGGCACCCAAGACCGAGCCGACCATTTACCTGTTCGCAGGAGGGCTGGGACTCTTATGGTTGGCCACCGTTCCGCTTACCTCAGGCATAGTGGAGCAGGTGTTCGGGATCAGGTATCTGGCCACCCTGTTTGGGTTCGTGTTCCTCAGCCATCAACTGGGCAGTTTCATCGGCGTATGGCTGGGCGGGTATGTCTATGACCACACCGGCTCGTACGATCTGATGTGGATTATCGCCATCGCCATCAACCTGAGTGCCGCGGTCGTCCATCTCCCGATCGACGATCGCCCCGTAGCAAGGCTCGGAAGTTCGAGGGAGGAACCCGCCGATGGCTGAGCCGTTGGTGGCGCTCCCGGTTCGTTCCTTCCGGGACGCTTACCGTCGGTTGGCCACCCATTACCGACCCCAAAGAAGGTCGGAACTGGCACAGACGCTCGCCACGCGTACCGCGTCGGTGATCGTGGCTGCTGGCCGGGTTCCTTACATCGTTACCTCCTCCGCTGAGGTGAGAAGGTGGGCGCGGGACGCCGGTTATGAGATCATCAACGATTCTCCCCCCGCCGGTTTGGACGGGGCCGCCCACCGGGCCGTCAGTTATGCTGGCGGACGACCCTGGCTGATCCTCCACGCCGATCTCCCCTTCCTGACGACCTCGGAAGTGCGGGGAGTGCTGGATCTGCTGAGAACGGGGGAGCGCATCGCCGCCCCGTCCTATGACGGGGGAACCTCGGCGCTGGGGGGGAGCGGCACCTTCCCATTCTCCTACGGCGTGGCCAGCTACCGCCGTCATCTGGTGGCCGCCACTCGGGTTCGAACCATCATCTCGGTCGGGTTCCTGTTCGACATCGACCGTCCTAAAGATTTACAGGTAGCCGGGCAACACGCGGGGGGTTCCTACCTGTCCGCTTGGCAGAATCCGGACTACTAGGGATAATTGGACCTCCCCGTCTGCAATCGAGGTAGCCCGATGGCAAGTTCCCCCACACATCAGCCTCGGACCGCGCTGGTCACCGGTGGTGCCCGGGGGATAGGGCGAGGAATCGTGGAGCGGCTCGCCCGCCGCGGCGACATCGTGTTCATAGGCGATGTTGCCGCCGCGGAGGAAACGGCCGCCGCGCTGCGAGGCAGGGGCCTGGATGTTCGACCAACCCAGCTTGACGTACGCGATCCGGGCGCAATCGCCGAAACGGTCGCTCGGGTGGACCAAGTGGCACCTCTTCGCACGATGGTGAACAACGCCGGAATCGGTTGGATCAAGCCCCTTGTCGAGGTGACCCCGGACGAGTTTGACGGTCTCATGGCCATTAACCTGCGGGCGGTCTTCTTCGGCATTCAAGCCGCCGCGCGAGCCATGATCCCCAGAGGTGCTGGATGCATCATCAACCTGGCCTCCACTTCGGCCTTCTCGGCCTCCACCACGCCTATGGTCCCCTACGACACCTCCAAGGGAGCGGTAAGGATGTTGACCATTGCGGCCGCCCATGAGCTCGCTGGCCACGGCATTAGGGTCAATGCCGTGGCACCCGGTACGGTCGACACCGACCTAGTACGTACGCTTCTCGGAGAGGAGGCTGCTCGGGCGCAGACCGGCTCCCACATACCTCTGGGTCGCCTAGGCCGACCAGAGGACATCGCGGCCGCGGTCGATTACCTGAGTTCGGAAGATGCCTCCTACGTGACCGGCCATGTGCTGGTGGTGGACGGAGGATGGCTGACATGAGGATTGGGGTCACCTTGCCGAGCTTCGGGGCTGACCAGCCGGTTTCCTCGGTGGACGCGGCTCGGATGGCCGAACGGATGGGCTTCGACTCGGTCTGGCACAGCGATCATGTAGTCATGGTGGAAGACGCGGCTTCGCCCTACCCCTTCGATCCGGAAGGGGTTATGCGCTGGTCGGTGGACTACCCGATGTTCGACGCCTTGGTCGGCTTGGGGGCAGCCGCGGCGGTGACCCGGCGGGTCGAGATCGGGACCTGTGTACTGATTGCTCCGATGCGCAACCCGGTGGTGATGGCGAAACAGGTGGCCACCATCGATGCGATCGCCGGAGGCCGCTTCGTCTTGGGCGTGGGGGTCGGTTGGCTGGCCGAGGAGTTCGCCGCCCTCGATGCCCCCTTTGAGGGCCGGGGATCGAGGATGGACGACTGGATCACGATCATGAGGGACTGTTGGACGGGCCAGCCGTCGGCCAAGCGCTACCGGCATTACGATCTCCCCGGCGGACTTCGATGCTATCCCACCCCTATAAGAACCCCTCCGGTGCTGGTCGGTGGCAACTCGGTTCCCGCTCTCCGCCGTTGCGCCCGCCTCGGGGACGGCTGGTTGGGTTTCTCCTACACCGATGACCTGAATCCGAGCTGGGTTCGTGATCAGATCGATGCTATCCGGCGAGAGGCGACCGCAGACGGGAAAGCTTTCTCGGGACGTTTGGCGATTCAAACCCCGGGTTCGGTGGCTCCGCTCGCTTCGCAGCTTGGTCGTCTAGCCGCTCACGGCGTAACAGACGTGATCACGTCCGCCGATTGGACTCGGCCTGACCGGGTGCAAGAGGGCTTGAGTCTGCTTCGGCAGGCGATGAGATGAAGCCGGAGACTCCCCGATCCCAGATGCCTTTCAAGGAGGTTTAGCCATGGCGGTAACAGCCGTAACCAGCGACGACGCTCCCGAACCGCGCGGCCCCTATCCCCACATTCGGGTGCACGATGATTGCGCCTGGGTAACCGGGCAGATCGGGCGGGATCCCACCACCGGGGACTTTGTCGAAGGCGGATTCGAGGCCGAGTTCCATCAGGCCATCACCAACCTGGAGAACATCCTCGCCGAGGTGGGGGCTGGTTTGGCGGATGTGGTTCACACCAACGTGCAGTTCGTCAACGAGGACGATCTGGATGCCATGAACCGGATCTACGGGGAACGATTCCCGGTGCCGTATCCGGCCCGAACCAGCTACGGCGTCGCCTACTTGTGGAAGGGTGCCAAGGTCCAAATCGACGCCGAGGCCCGACTGCCCTAGGTCATTCACAAGAGCGGGTATGTCAAAATCGTCGGGCAGGCAGGGACGGTGCGTATCACATGGTTGTGTTACACTGTGATCAGTGGAGTACACAGAATCACAGATTGAGCGCATCGCTGAAATTGCGAGTAACCCAGCAAACTTGGAACCTGCCGGTCCTGAAGCGTGGGAGGCTGGTGGGCGTATGGCTAGGGCAATCGCAGATACATTCACAGAGCACGACTGGAAGACTCTTCTAAACAGATTGTCGCCAGAGCGCGCGGCTCGACAGATCGCCCGCCGTCCAGTCGGAGAGCGCCAATACTTGCTTAGCCTGCTCAGCGCCGCACGCAGGCCCGATGTTGAAGCACATCTGCCCGTGGCGGTATAGAACGCTCCTCCCCTTTCAGCACTGATGGCAGACAAGCCCCACATTGCTCAGTCCGCTTGTAAGTACGGTAGAAACTATCTTGATGTCTACTCGGTGCTAGACGACCCCCTCTTCGTTGCAACCATGCCTGAGATAATCGAGATGGCTGCACAGTCTGGGGTGGTCCTAAACCAAGATGAACGCCCGAACGGAGATGTGTTCGCTGGTCGTGACTCATCTGGACACGATCCCGTAGTCTTCGTAGACAGGTTCAATAAGGTGGCATTCCACTCCGAACCAGGCCAACGGCGCTTCAGATGGCTGTACGAAAACTGGCTGTGACTAACGCTCCAGCAAAGCGGGTCAGCGGAAACGCGAGGTAAGACGATGAGTGTCGAGGTTCTGGGTCTCCACCGTTACTTAGCTTAGAGTGGACTCCGATGCGGGTTCGTCAAGTAGGTAGGTTGATGGTGGGAGTGCGAGCAACCACCCCGGTTACTCCCTCCACCCGCTGCTTGAAGAAGGCTTCGATACCCGCGGTCATGGTTACCACCGATAGAGGGCACGTGCCGCAGGCACCGAGCAGTTCCACGGCCACGACCCCTTCGTCGTCTACCTCCACGAGGACCAAGTCACCGCCGTCTGCGTGAAGGGCGGGCCTGAGAAACTCGACCGCTTCCTCCAGTGCCCCCATATCCACCGCCGCGTCGATCATCTAGAAGACCTTGGTCCAAGTCCCGACACCTGCGTCTAGGGCTAGGTCGTACACCAGGGAGGCAACCGCGGCGTCGAGTGCGGGCATGCCCATGTGGGTCATGATGGTGCGCTCGTGGCTACTTTCCCGGCCTGGACGGACCCCGGCCATTATCTCGGTGGAGATGTCAGCGAAGATGTCGGCCTTGGAGAGCTGGTCCTGTTGGAGGCCCCCGATTCGACCGACCTCTTCACCCTCCACCCACGCCAGATCACGCTCGTACCAACCCACTACCCATTTGTCGAACGCCGTGGCGCAGCGAGGATCAACGTCGCGGAATCCCGTAGCCGCGCACACGTGCGCTCCGGGGGGAACCCATTCTTCCATCAGCACGGGACGCGGTGCGGTCGTAACGACGCAGATGATGTCCGCACCCTCTACCGCTGCTTCCACGTCTGATGCGACCACCACTGGCACTTGCGTCTGGTCCTCGATCTCGGCGGCGAAGCTACGAGCCTGTTCCTCATAGATGTCGTAAGCGGTGATCTCCTGCAACGAGAAGAGCTCGTTGAGGGTGCGGGCATGGGTACGTCCCTCATGACCACAGCCGATGATCGCCAAGCGGGCCGAATCCGGACGCGCCAGATACTTCGCCCCTACCGCCGAATGCCCACCGGTGCGGGCGTTGGTCACCGACGTTCCGTCTACTAACGCCAGCGGCATCCCGGTGTTCGCATCGGTGACCAAATCCAGGGCCGAAATAGCGGGAAGGTCCCGCTTGGGATTCATCCGAAAGCTCGAGAGCCACTTGACGGCTGCTCGCTCCAACGGTCTCACCAGGGCGGGAAAGGCCTGCACGGCACCGTGCCCGAACGGAGGCTCCGGGCCGAGTCGATCATGTATGTAGAGGTTGACCGGGTTGGTTTGCTCGACTTGCCCTTCACCCACCCAGCGGAAGGTGTCGAAGCAGCGGGTCAGGCATTCTGCGGGGGAGAGGATACGCTCCACCTCCTCCCTGGACACCACCAAGATCTCGCCAGGTGCGGCGGTGTAACCGCTCATAGCTGAGCATCCAAAGCCGCCAAACCCTCGGCGACAGTCCGGACTTCCGCCACCGCCCGTCGGGGTAGGGGACCGTAGGGCTTGCGGGGGACACCGGTCTGGGCCCCGCCCAAAGCGGCGATCGCATTCAGGTACCCGTGTTCGTAGCTGACCATGGACGGCATGTCCGGACGTCGAATCGCCGCCGAGAAATGCTGCAGCGCGGTGAATGTCTCCCTTACCCACGGGTCATCATGGTTGCCAGCCCGGCACTCATCCACGAACCGGGTGCCCGCCTTTAGGCCTGCCCAACTGAAAATACCGGTAGCGCCTGCGGCACCGAGCATCGAAGCGTGGAAGAAGGCCGGATCGTTACCTGAGAACACGTTGATACGGTCAGCGATGGTCAAGAGAATCTCATCGAAGTGCGGCAAGAAGGTGTTCGATTCCTTGATCGCCTTGATGTTGGGGATGTCGAGGAGGGTCTCCCACATCCGGCCGGTCAGGTTCATCCCGGTCAAGGGAGAATAGTTGTACAGCATCAGGGCCATATCGCCGTCCAGAGACTCGGCCACCTCGGCGAAAAAGCGAAGCGCCCACTCGGCTGTCACCGGAAGGGCGTAGGGAGCAGCCAGCATCGACCCGTCCGCACCGGCGCGTTCGGCGACCCTCGCCCGCCTGACCGCCTCCCGCTGGTAGGAGGCCGTGCTACCCACCACCACCGCTATGTCACGCTCGTGACCGAAGGCGACCGCCGCTTCGCAGACCGCATCGAACTCCTTCTCGGTCACGCTGGTCATCTGGCCCATGGAACCGAAAACAATGCATCCGGGAGCGCCCGAGTCGGCGATCAACTCGATGCTGCGCCGAATTCCGTCGTAATCGATTTCCTGATCCTCGTGGAGGCTCAGAGGAACAAGCGGAAATAGCCCTTCAAGAGGCTTACGAACGAACTCAGGCACTGATCAACTCCTTACAACCAGCCGATGGTAAAGGTCCTGCAAGACCTGACATCGTTCAGCCAGGTCCTCGAAGCCGACGGCTTCGAAGGGATAGCCAAGTTCGGCCATCGCTGCACGAGCTTCCCGAGTGTAAACGACCGTCCCATCATTCTCGATCCGCTCTATGGCGTCGAAGCGGGCTGCGGCGAGGTTGATTCGCTCGGCCTTCTCGGCGCTCAGCCCGTCGGGCAGGTTGAGGTGTGCTGCACCCTCGGCGATCACGACCGGGTATCCCCCAGCCAGACCGTTGGGGCCGGAGGCATGGGTATGCCAGGGTTCCGAGCCCATCAAGGCAAGGGCATTCTTGACCGCGGAGGCACCGAAGAGGGAGAACCAGTCGGTCCTGCCCCAGTTGATCGGGGCTGGCCAGGAGGACAGGATGGCCGCGATGTCGAATCGCGAGGTCACGTCCTCGCTGTCCACCCGGATCTGAACATGATGCGGCACGCGTTCGGCGCCGTAAGCCATTAGGGCATGCGAACCGACCAGTCGAACATCTACCTGGGAGGCGGGCCGCCCGCTCACTTCCATCACATGGCGGAGGATCGTGGCGGCGCTGACCTCCACGTTGCCCGCTCCAACTACCGGGCCGTGCCCGAAGTGTTGCCAGAGCGCCTGGTTCACCACATCCGGGAAGCAGGTGTTCACGATGCTGGTAGCCACCCCGGAACGCTCCACCGCTCTGACTAGGTGGGCGGCCGGGAGAAGGTGCCAGGGAAGCCAGAGGCTGAACGTAGCCGCCCGGATCTCGGCACGGCGTTCCTCGGACATGTTCGCTCGCATGAACATCCGGGGAGACTGCACCGTCGCCGAGTGGATAACCACCGTCGGCTTGGTGTCGGCAAGCAGGCGGGCCATAGCATCCTCGTCGACGAGATCGACCGCATGGTGCTCGAAGCGCTTGTAATGGCCCTGAAACACCGATCCCAGCATGGCGAGGTCGGTCTTCGAGGCACCGACCCATGGACTGCGCTTGACGGTGATTATTCGGTCCACCTCCGGGGTACGGGCCAGAAACTCAAGGGCCCATCCCCCCAGGTCACCCACCCCCACCAGACAGACGGTGTTCATGGCTAGGGACGCCGCCCGGTCGGATGCATGTTGTCACGATGGAAGTTCTTCGATCCCATGACCTTCAGCACCAACTCAGCGATCTTCCAGCCCTGGTCAGTGCGCCGGAACCGGCAGTGATACTGTCCCCACATCTCGCCGTCGGGACCACCGGAATGGTAGATGTGCCAGGCGTATATGTAGAACACCCCGGTTGCGCCATCCTTGCCATCGGCCTGGACGCGGGGGTTGGTGATGTGGTGGGCGGAGGCCGCGAAGAGGTTGCTGAGACCGGGTTGGACGGCCGGGGCTATCGCTTCCCTCCCGACGATGTTGTCGAACTCCGGTCCGTAGTCGATCAGAGAGTCGGTGGTGAACAACTCGGCGATCCGCTCCGGTTCGTTCTGATCGAAATGCCAGGCGTAGGCGTACAGAAGGTCAACGATGGCGGTGCGATCCACGGCGTCGATGGTGTGGGTCATGGGTGTATCCTCTCGCTCGGTCGAACTTGGATGCTTGCCTTCGCTACCGGCAGCACCGACAGGTTAGGAGGTCGTATGGCGGACAAAGCACTTAGGGAGGATTTCTGGTCTAGGACATACCAGATCGGTGTTGTGGTGCGTGACTTGGCCAAGGCGGCCGCGTTCTACGAGCGACTGGGGATCGGGCCCTTCGTCGAGGGACCTTCCGCCCATGCCATCGAACGCAAGATTTACGGTCGCGACGCCCCGGACGTGGTGGTTAAGGGACTAATCGCCCAGATGGGCGACATCGAGTTTGAGTTACTTCAACCCGTATCCGGCGATGGCATTCAGATGGAGTTTCTGAAGACTCGCGGGGAGGGGGTGGTCCATCTGTGCGCCCACACCGACGACCTCGACCGCGACGTAGAGGCCCTGACTGCGCTCGGCTGCGAGGTGATCTCCCTCGGCGTTCTTGACGACGGGGGCAAGTTCGCCTACTTCGACACCAGAGAGGTGGGTGGGCTGATCCTCGAGCTGTTCCAACCCGGGGAAGACTGGCAATAGCCCGACTATGGTACGGGTTCGCAACCGCGTGCCACTATTTGATGCGGAGGTCAAACGCAGATGAGCAAGTATGCCAAGGTGGAGATCGCCCAGCCGGAGCTGAAGGAGCTGGCCGACAGCATTGATGATGCTCCGGGAGACCGGCTGGCCAAGACCAAGCTGAAGTCTGACCGTGACGGCGAGTTGCGTTACCTGAAGCGTTATCGCGAGGTGGCTGCCGACGATCCCATTCAGCAGGGTTGGGATGCCAACGAGGCAGAGTTCCACGCCAAGACCAAGATTTTCTCGGTGCTGGCCGATGCGATGGAGCTGGAGTTGGGCCATGAGGCAGGCCGGGCGGCTGTCGCCCGGGCGCGCAAGAGGCAAGGCGATCAGATGGGTGCCGACATGGCCGCCAAGGTGCGGGGGCGGGGCGACCGCCTAAGCCTCAACAACTTCTTTCAGGAGTTTTGGGGCTATTTCCAGTGGTCTCCCAAGCTGGACACGGAGCGTTACTACGACGAAGAGGGCAACATGGTCAAGTACGTGTTGCGGCTCAACTGCCCGATCGGCGATTACCTACGGGACAATGCCCCCGACGTTGAGTTCTCCTCCAACTTCTGCGACCTTGATGAGCACATCGCTCATGCATACAACCCAAATATTCGCTACTCGCGGAAGCGCTGGGTTCCGGGCGGTTACCAGTTCAGCGAGTTGATCTGGGAGCTGGACACCGCCGACATCATTGACTGAACCGCTGGCCCTTTGATCACCAGGTCACGAACGATGCGCTCTTTGGGAATGTATGCGGGTGGGCGACTGGAGCTTGAAGAAACCCCGATTCCGGAGCCAGGTCCGGGTTGGGGCTTGGTTCGCACCATCGCTTCGGCAGCGGGTTTGTTCCAAGCCCAGATGCTCAGCGGGATGCTCCCCACCGACGGTTATCCGCGGGTATTGGGACACGAGGTGGTGGGTGAGGTCGCCGAGGTCTCGTCGAGCGCCGCCCCACCGGTGGGGTCGTTGGTGGTACTAGACGCGGTAGTGGGATGCGGGGTCTGCGACTGGTGCATCACCGGCGACGAGAGTATCTGCCCATGGATGCGACACCTTGGTATCAACGTCGACGGCGGATACGCCGACTATGTGGCGGTTCCGGAGTCAAACATCTTCCCGATCAAGGTCGGAACCCCCGTGGAGGAGGCGGTGATGCTGGGCTCGGCCCTACCCGCCTCCGTCCATGCCGCCAGACGGGCTGGCGTGAAGGGCGGACATCGGGTGGTAGTAACCGGAGTGGGGAGTATCGGGCTCACGCTCTGCCAGGTCGCCAAGGCTATGGGGGCTACCTCGGTGGTCGCCGTCGACGTCGCGGACGAAAGGCTCCGAGCGGCAGAGCCGTGGAGTTCCGCAACCGTGAACGTGGCCGGGCTGACACCGACGGAGGGCGCGGGGCTGGTAGGCGAGGCGCTGGGCGACCCGGCAGGGGCAGACATCGTGTTTGAGGCAGCGGGCCGGATCGAGAGCGTCGACCTGGGAATTCGCGCGGCGCGGCGCGGGGGCACCGTCTTGCTGATGGGGATATGCGAGGGCCGGACCTCGATCACATTCGACAGCTTTATCGGGGATTTCCTCTCGCGGGAAGTCTCCCTGGTGACCACCTTCGGTTTCACCCGCCGGGACTTCGTAATCGGGAACCGCCTTCACGCAGCTGGCGGATTGGATCTGAGCGCCCTTACCGGGGGGACTGTCACGCTTGAGGAGACCCCGGAAGCCCTGGAAGAGATTTCCCGAGTCGGGGCACTCGGGAAGCGACTCGTGGTCGATGTAGACATCCCGGATTAGTGGCCACAAGCCACGGTCACTTGATCGAGGGAGGTAGGGAGGCCTTGATTACGTCCTCGTTCGTCTTCCAGCCTCATCAGCTATCGCATGCCCGACGCCGCGCAAGACACCGCATCAAGCCGCTGGTGATGCCGCACAAGCACTAGCCACGCCTCCTGCAGAGCGGGCTTACGACTTAGGTAAAGATCCGAGTCCCAACGGGCCCCTGATAGTCATTTGGCCACGAGCAGACGGGTTCGCGGCATCGAGACGGTCCGAGTCCCAACTGGTCACTGCCAAAGCGGGATTACGACATCTGGTCTGAGATGACCGAGATGCCAACTGGCTACTGGCCGCTGTCCAGTAGAGAGTTAGAGATTAGTAGTGTTGTCTTAAGTTGTAGAGCCATTAGATACTTACCGCTGAACTCCGGAGAAGACTCACGAACGGAACGGGCATGTGGCTTCCGAAACACCGTGGCCGTCTCGGGCACCGACTACACGGGCGTCAGCGACTTTGACATCACGATTGTGGGTGGGAGTGGAGTGGTGCGCGGACGTTTACGTTGATGCCTACCCAGGACACCCTCAATGAAGGGGACGAGTCGCTCACTGTGCACGGCATCGCGACCGGTTTGACCATCTTCGACGCGACGGTGACGATCACCGACGACGACAAACCGAAGGTGCGGATACGGAGCCTGGCAGTGGCACGCTTCGACAGCACCGCGTACACCCTGGATGAGGACGGCTCGCCGGTGGAGATGGCTGTGCTCCTGAGCAGCGCCCAGACCGATGAGGTGGAGCTCACGTTCACGATGACTTCGCCGACGGCACAGATCGGGCGAACCGGCGATGTGCGGGCGTTGTCGAATGGGCCCGTTGACTGGCGATACGACCAGAAACTGATCTTCGCGCCGGGTGAGACGCGGAAGACCGTCAGGTTCTTCCCGGTTGACGACAACCTGGTTGAGCCGGACGAGTTGGTGACGGTCTCGCTCAGCGTGGTTTCCGGGAACGTCACCGCGGGGCCATCCACAACCCTCAAGTTCACCGACGACGATTTGGCGACAGTCCTGCTGCTCCCCACTCAGTCGCAGGCCAACGAGGGCGAGCGTGCGGTGATCCAGCTGAGACTCAACAAGCCCCACCAGCAGGAAATCACGATGGACTGCTTCGTGCGCGGCACCGCGACCTCAGGTGTCGACTACGCCGCCCTCCCCCACCAGGTGGTAGTCCCGGCCGGAAGCCAGACAGTGACCATTCCCGTAGACGTGCTGAGGGACGAGCTCGCGGAAGGGTCGGAGACCCTAGTCTTCGTAATCGCTCACCCGGTAGGGCGCGGGGTTGTTATCGCCCGGGAATACTCCGAGCACACGATCACCATCATGGATGTCACGACTCCGGACGGGCAGTAGCAGCACGCCAGCCCCTCGCGCGCCATCGGCGACCTGTTCCTTCGCCGAGTCCAGGTTGAAGCTGCCGACCGCTGATACGGCGAATTCGCATGAGGCTCGCTCCGCTGACGAAAAAGCATGATATCCGTGCGATCGTGTTTCTATGATTGCTTCTTTTCGGGGAGATGGCACCGAGGATGTCTTCAACGGACGGAACACGAACCGCGCGCGGCGGACGTGCCCAGTTCAGCTGTGGGACATCGCCAGTAGAAACTCGACCTGCTTGACTCGGCTGCCGTGTTGAACGATCTGACGGCAGCTCCGGGCAATCGGCTCGAACCGCTGCGTGGCGAGCGAGGTGATCAGCACAGCATTCGCATCAACAATCAATACCGCATTTGCTTCGTCTGGACTGAGCGGGGTCCTGATGAGGTGGGGATTACCGATTACCAGTAGCCAAAGGAGCCGCAGATGGTGCGTATACCAACCGACCGCGAGCCGACTCACCCAGGGGCAGTTTTGCTGCACGAGTTTCTGCAGCCACTGGAGCTAACTCAGCGCGAGCTGGCGAATGCGCTTGACGTGCCGTTCCAGAGAGTCAACGAGATCGTGCGAGGTAAGCGCGGCGTGACGCCTAGCACAGCGCTTCGCTTCGCGAAATTTCTGGGCACGTCGCCGGATGTGTGGATGAACCTGCAACTGCGGTGGGAGCTCTACCACGCCCAACGAGCAGAAGCTGAACAGATCGCCAATATCAGGCCACTCGAGCTCGCGGAAACGGCATAACGCCTCGCTTCGATCGAGCCTTGTCTCCACTCGCTGCCAGAGGTGGACGTGCGCAGGCGGTGAAGTCGCTGTAGCCGTCGGCCAGAGCCCGCGAACATCGAAGACGGACAGACTGAGAGCCGTGTCGCCCTTGAGCACCAGTCTCCCCCGGGGAGTGTAAGGAGAGGTGCCGTCGCTAACATGTAACTTGATCGTCATGACCCGGCTCGGCCACAGCGAGTCGAGAACAGGAGGCTGATAATGGTAAGTCAAGCTGATTCTGCAGCCAAGGACGACACTAAGAGGGATGTTGAAGTAGCGCGCTCCGACGAGGAGCTCAACACCGAAGAGCTCGAAGAAGTCAGTGGCGGCACCGGTGCTGGCAAGCGCGGCGCGTACAACGCGGCGCAGCAGCCGTGGCAGGCGACAATCGACTGACGTCCCTGGATACAGTTCACCGAACCCTACGAAGTTGGGTTCCGCCCCCGACGAATGGCCAAGTCGCAAACCTTTGGTTGGCTCGTCAGCACGCTCGTGTTGCGCCTGCGTGCAGTATGATTCCAATCCTGAGTGGGGCGCTAACCTAACCCTGGCTCGGTTCGAGGGCGTGACTTGGCGGAGTGTGTTGAGCGATGTCAGAGCGTCGCCGGCTGTTTCGCAACGAAGCCTTTGATCGGCGCGGGCGCAGTGAACCGATCGACGGCCTGCTACGAATAACCGCTCCGCACGAGTGGCTTTTTCTGACCATGCTCGGCTGCGCGCTGTTTGGTGTCCTGCTCTGGGCCGTCTTTGGAACGATTGAGCGCGGCCTTTCCGGCCCCTGCGCCCTTACCTCGCCCCCAGTTGGTGAGCGTTTCGCCGTCGTTCGACTCTCCACCGACGACGCGCGACGAGTCGCGGTGGGAATGTCGGCCAGAGTCAGGACGAATGGGGCAGGGGAGCCGCTCAACGGGCAGGTCGCCGAGGTCGTTCTAACTCCCGATGGCTCCGACGATCTCCGACCATTAGTCCGGGTCAGCCTGCCGGACGCGCCGACGGAGGTGTGGCGCAACGGCGACACCTGCGACCTGCGCATCGTCACCAGCCGTGAAGCGCCCATCAGGATGCTCTTCGCCATGAGCGCAGCCACGCCACGGGGGCTGAAGTAGCGGCTGTGTCCCTCTTTGCGAGACCGCGCAGGCCATCCTTACGTCGACGTCGGCTGCGAACGCCGATCATCCCCCAGCTTGAAGCCGCCGAGTGCGGTGCTGCTTCGCTCGGGATCATCCTCGCGCACCTCGGACGCTGGGTTTCGCTGGAAAAATTGCGCGATGCCTGTGGCGTTAGCCGTGACGGCTCCAACGCCGCCGACATCCTCCGCGCGGGCGAGCGTTATGGCCTCCGCATCCGAGGTTGGCGCAAGACGGTTGAGTCGCTCGACGAGGTCACGATCGAGGATGCCTGGCGCGCCGTTCGGCAGGCTGACCTAGGTCGGCGACTTCGACGAGTTGTCGACCATCGATGGTCCCTTCCGCCGCTTAGTCGAGCACCAACTCGCTTGAGTCCGGGCGGGGTCAGGCGGCGCGGCGGCGGAGCGCGACGTAGGTGACCGTAGTGGAGGTGATCAGGCTGAGCAGGCCGCCGATGAGGATGTCGATGGGCACCAGCACGCCTGGCCACGTAGAGAGCATCACGTAGATCGGGACGATGTAGGTGGCGTAGGCGGCGCAGCCGAGGACGAAGCTGTTCTTCATCGCCCGGTTGAGGCTGTTGTGCCGCAGCGCTGGCTCGATCGCTAGGTACCAGTTGCCGAGCGCGATTAGCCCGAAGAAGGCGACCAGCGCGAGCGCCTGCCCTCCGCCCCACATGTCCATCTCTCGCCCGAACTGATCGAGCAGCACGTCGTTCCCGCTCGCCTCGTACAGGCTCTCGTACATCCCAAGGGCCATCGGCGAGACGTTCCACGCGACATCAATGACCGCGTACACAACGAACGTAGCCAGGAACCGGGCGTAATGCATATATCTACCTCAATGTTGTATAGCGGATTTCATGTAGGGGCTTTTAGCCCGTTGCCATGCGATGAGCTGTTGGCCCCGCGTGTCCAACATCGCTTTCCAGCGGCACAGCCTACCTGTGATCCCCCTCGACGGTGGAACTCTGCAGCCAACTGGATCTGAGTTCGCGTACCCCTAGATGACGGCTTTCAGCAGTAGTCTGTTGGGATGAATGGAGCACTACGAGGAGTTGTTCTTGGAGCCTCCGGATCAGCGCGATTTGGCGACGGGAGGCTTATGAGGTGCCTGGGCCGGTTCGGACGGTTCCGCATCCGGGGGAATCGGTAAGCGAGGCCTCAACCACGGGAGGTACCGGTCGGTTGCCAGCATCTGGTGAGGCTTGGATAGTGTTGGGTGCTCGTCTGGCTGGAGGAGTGTGATGGCGCGGTTTTTAACCACAACAGGTGTTTCCTATGAACTCGAAGAGATCATCAAGGGTGCTGAGGAGCGCTTGGTGATCATCAGTCCGTTCCTGCGGATCAACGAGCGCATCAAGTCACTCTTTGAAGACAGGGACCGTTTGAAGATAGATATCCGCGTGGTTTACGGAAAGAGCGAACTACAGCCGGGAGAGATTGACTGGCTCGAGTCGATGAATTCCATCCGTACCAGCTTTTGCAAGAACCTTCATGCTAAGTGCTACTTGAACGAGAACCGGGCACTTCTGACGTCTATGAATCTGTATGAGTTCTCCCAGGTCAACAATTATGAGATGGGTGTCCTTGTGGTCCGCGCAGAGGAACCACAACTCTATGACGAGATCTATCGGGAGTCGATGCGGATAGTGAGGAGCAGCGAAGAGATCCGTGTGACGGTTGCGAGAGTCGGCTCCGCGAAGAAGTCTGAGCAGACCTCGAAGCGGCAAACACGACCGAAGAAGCGATCCTCACGCCAGAAGCCGGACAGCGGATTCTGTATCCGGTGTCGGAAGGGCCTACCGGCCGACCCGGCGAAGCCGTACTGCAAACGTTGCTACCGGAGTTGGAGCAGGTACAAGAACAAAGACCACAAAGAGAAGCGCTGCCACCTCTACGGTAGCGACCACGCGGCGACACTCAAGAAGCCGGTATGTCCCAAGTGCTACAGAAAGTACAAGAAGGTCTTGACCTTCCCCACCGATCAGGCCTAGGCCACTGGTCGCTGGCTACACCGCCGGCGACTCCGCACCCGGCAAGCTCGGCAGCTCATCCCTAGGCCACCCGGGCCGATCGGAAAAGCATGGGTCAGGGCCACGACAAGTGGCTCTTCGCGAAACAGGTGGGGAGAAGGGGGCTCTGCCAGACGATCCACTTCGGTGAGCCCCATCGACTGCATCGAGGAGCAACCGCCTTGTCACCGGATATGAGCCCCTCATCAGAGCAGTCGAACTCCCCGACCAGAACGACCGCCACGTCGTCGCCGCTGCCATCCGCTGACGCTCCCAGACCATCATCACGAACAACCTTCGAGACTTCCCCGGCAGCGCCCTGAAACAATTCGACATGACAGCTGCGATGCGTTGGCGTACCCGTTTGGCTGTCTCAGGTCGGGTGGGGCCAGCGACTGAAGGAACGTTGTGGGCCCGGCAGGACTCGAACCTGCAACCAACGGATTATGAGTCCGCTGCTCTGACCGATTGAGCTACGGGCCCGGTCTCTCGAAGACTAGTGCGGCACTTCGGAATAGCGGGGGGAGTCAGGGGTGGCTCTCAGTGGCCACCGGCAGAGCGGGCTGAGGGTTCTGGAATCGAATCGGTGTCCCCACTGGTCACTGCTCTGGGGCTCTTCATGGACGATAGAAACGGCCCGGTGCTCGGGCGATAGCCACGTCACAGGCGACCGTACCCATCAGCGCCTCGGCATTGCTGCCAAGTAGCACCATGTTGGAGTTGCCCGCCCCGCGACTGGCCGCTACCACCAGATCGGCGTTGCTGAGCCGGGCGAACTCGGCGATGGTCTGCGGGGGAGGTCCGTCGAGTACCACCGGCGTGACTAGGCCGCCCCAACCAGCGACGAACTTCTGGAGCTGTTCCTCAAGCCAGGTCAGACGTTCCCGACGGAGAGCGTCGAGGTGTTCGGGGACCACCCCGGCATCGGAGAGCTTTATCTCATCATCCGACGGCAACGAAACCACCGCCGTGATGGAATCGGCCCCGGTGGCGAGAAGGAGGGCCAGATCTACTGCGGCGGCGCTGGACTCGGACAAGTCCACGGCCGCGATGGCCCGACGATACGGGGTGTGGAGAATCCTTCGCACGCTCAATACCGGGGTCCGTAACTTTCGAGCCAGGCGGGTGGTGCGCGGCCCGATCCTGGTCTGATCACTGGCCGAAGTGCCGGTTATGACCAGGTCTGCGGAACGTGAGAGCTTGGCGACCTCCAGCGCCATGGGACCCTTTCGGAAGTCCAGATCCACACGACACCCGGCCTTAGCGTTTATCCAGGTCAGCAAGTCCTCGGCCTGGCTTTGGCGATACAGGTATACACGTTCCGCCATATCATCGGAGAGCGGAATGTCAGGGGGTTCCGAGACGTGTACCAGCCTAAGTTCGGCGTCGTGGGCTTCCGCCAGGATTCGAGCGCGATCCGCTACCCGCCGGGACATGGGGGTGAGATCCACGGCGGCCAAGACCCGTTTCACCGCGCCTTACCCACCTTCACCAGCGGGGGTTCCCAATGTCATCCGGCAGCCTTTGGGGAGGGATCGGATTGGGGGAATACGGTGCCAGGATCAGCCTTCACCCATATCGTCCTCTGCGGGAACGGGATCTCGATACCGGCCTCATCAAGTGCGGGCTTGAGACGCCGACGAAGCTCACGCGCCGCTCCGAACTGTTCGCCCGGCTCGGTCTTTACCATCAGCCTCAGGGCTATCGAGTTGTCGCCGAACGCTTGAACACCGAGCATGGCGGGTTCTTCGGTGATAGTTACGTCCTCCCGCTGCTCCTGCCAAAGTTCATCCGCCACCCCCTTAATCAAGGCCATGGCCGTGGAGATGTCGGTGTCGTAGGCAACTTCTACATCGATCACCGCCCTGCCCCAATCCTGGGTCAGGTTGGCCACCCGAGCGATCTCCCCGTTGGGGATGTGCCACAGGGTTCCGTTGATGTCTCGCACCTGGGTGGTACGTAGCTTTACCTCTTCGACCACACCGACTGTTGCCCCCACATCCACGACATCCCCGACCCCGTACTGGTCTTCGAGGAGCATGAACACACCGGATAGGAAGTCCTTGACCAGGCTTTGGGCACCAAACCCGACCGCTACACCGACTATTCCGGCACCGGCGATCAGGGGACCCAGGTTCACATCGAACTCCCCGAGGGCCATCATTACCGCGATCCCGTATATGGCCAACGAGGAGATAGAGCGGAGCACCGCCCCGAGTGTCCTTGTCCGTTGGGCGCTACGTTCGCGCTGCTCGACCAGCCTCCGGGCCCTTCGTAGGGCCGCCCCCCGGAGCCCGGCTAGGCCGTCATCGTCTACGGTGTCATCTTCGAGCCCGTCGGCCACCGCAGTCCGTTTCGACAGCCATCCTTCAACCACCGATTCCAGCCATCGCTGAACGAAACGGTTGATCACCCAGGCCAAGCCGACGAGGATCACGACCTTCACGGGACGGGAGGCCAGCTCGGCAAGACGGGCGGTCCCTTCGCTGGAGGTGATTTCGTAGACGAGACCGCATACCGAGCCAGAGTCCGCTCCACACACCTCTGTTACCGATTGGGCTAATACATAAGAAGACAGACGCACACCCCTGTTAGCTACGACCGGTAGGTCGCGGGCCGAAAAGCCCGAGAACTCAGGTTAAGCGAACACGCCCGCCGTGACAACCGGACAGAAGGATGTCATAGGGTTACGCCACAGGTAAGGGGAGAAACGCGGAAACGACCCCGCTTGGGTTGGGGAGTGACGGCCCACCGGGTCTCCCGGTTTCAGTCCGGGCATGGCCGACCACGCTCCGAAACGGAGGTGTGAGGCGGGGGTGGGGTCCAGCGAGGCCGGCGAGCCGCGTCGTAGCCTGAATCCAGCGGTTCTGAACAACAGAGGGGGTGAACGGGCTAGGCTCAATTGGTGGCAGTGTGGGATGCCTTTCCCGCACCTGACGATATGGCACTTTCCCATGACACATCTCGACAAGATTCGTTCACCAGCCGATCTGCAGGGTCTTGACTATCCGGCTCTTGAAGGACTGGCCAGCGAGATCCGGCAGGTGATCATCTCCGCGGTCACTCGCAACGGGGGGCACCTCGGCTCAAATCTCGGCATAGTCGAGCTGACATTGGCGTTGCACCGTACGTTTCATTCCCCCCACGATGCCATCCTTTTTGACACCGGGCATCAGGCCTATCCCCACAAGCTGCTCACCGGGAGGAAAGGGCGCTTCGGTGTCCTGCGACTTCCCAACGGACTGTCTGGTTACCCCAGCCGCTCCGAATCAGATCACGACTGGATCGAGAACAGCCATGCCTCCACGGCGCTCTCCTACGCCCACGGCTTGGCTACCTCCTTCCGCGCCCAAGGCACGGATCGCCAAGTGGTGGCGGTGGTGGGGGATGGTGCTTTGACCGGGGGGATGGCGTTGGAAGGACTCAACAATCTGGGGCATTCGGGCACCGACGTGACCATAATCCTGAACGACAACGGACGTTCGTACGCTCCCACCGTCTCCAAGCTCTCCGAGAGTCTCATCAAGCTGAACGCAACCGATGTCTATGAGCGGGGGCAGACCATGGTCACGTCGGTGGCCGAGTCGATTCCCTGGGTGGGGGACTTGCTGAAGAGAGGTATTAAGGCCACCGAGTCAGCACTGAACCAGATGTACCGTCCTCCGCAGGTATTCGAGCACCTCGGGCTTAGATACTTCGGGCCCTTCGACGGCCACGACCTCCCCGAGTTGGAGCGAGTCCTGAAGCGGATTCGTACCTTGCCTGGCCCTAAGGTGGTGCATGTCATGACCCACAAGGGCCGTGGCTATCCGCCTGCCGAAGACGACCCGATCAAGGCGCTCCACGACCTGTCGGCGATAAAGGAGGGAAGCTACACTTCCGCTTTCGCCGACCACCTCGTCTATCTGGCCGAGCACAATCCCAAGCTGGTGGCGATAACGGCTGCCATGCCCGACTCCACGGGTGTCCTCCCCATGCAGGGACGATTCCCTGATCGGGTCTTCGATGTGGGAATCGCCGAGCAGCACGCGGTGGGAATGGCCGCTGGCCTCACCATGGGGGGGTTACGCCCGGTGATCGCCATCTATTCGACATTCCTCACCCGGGCCATGGACCAGATCAACCTGGACGTAGCCCTGCACCGTTGCCCGGTGATCTTCTGTGTGGATCGAGCAGGCATTACCGGGGATGACGGGGCCTCTCATCACGGAACCCTTGACATGGTGCTTCTTTCCAAGATTCCTGGCATGACCATCTTTGCCCCCTCCTCTTACGAAGAACTTCCGGTGATGATGGACACCGCCATGCAGATCACCACCGGTCCTAGCGCCATTCGATGGCCCAAGACGGCGGCCCCGCGGGTAGGGCCGGACCAGGTGGGTTCGGGCCTTTCCGCTCGCATGGTGCGGGAAGGGGTTGACGTGTGCCTGATCGGAGTAGGGAAGATGCTGGCTGCGGTCTCCACCGCCGCCGACCTGCTTGAGCGGGATGGGATCAGCTGCTCGGTGTGGGATCCGAGGGTGGTCAAACCACTCGATCAGGCGATGATCAGCCACGCTGCCCGCCACCAGCTAGTCGTAACCGCCGAGGACGGGCTCCAGGCTGGGGGCATCGGGGAGTCGATCCGCCATCAGGTGCAGACGGTGGTTCCGGACTCACATTGCCGGGTTATCCCGATTGGACTCCCGACCACGCACATCCCTCATGGTAGGGTGGAGGAGATATTGACGGGGTTCCGGTTAGATGGCGCAGGTTTGGCATCGGCTGCCAAGAGCCTCTTGGTCGCCTCCCCGGCAATGACGTAGTCCTAGAACCCAGAATCACTGCAGTAGCACTGCAGCGAGCGGAAAGCGAGACACCGACGCAAGAGACCCACCAAGATCAAGGAAGGTGGTAATGATACGCAAGATAACACCTGTTATCCTAGTGTTGGCCCTTATTCTGGCTTCGTGCAGTTCAGACGATGATCCTGCTGTCACTGAGGCCACCCAGGCAACACAACAGGAGGAGGCCACGACTTCAACCGCCGCTGTGACCACCGCGGCACCCGAGGTGGTGGAGGTTGATACCACTCAGGGCGGTACTTTGGAAGCAGTGATGGCTCGGGGTAGCTTGCGCTGCGGAGTCTCCACCAGTGCGATCGGGTTTGCTGAACCTCTTGATGACGGGTCCTTCAAGGGATTTGACGCAGACTACTGCCGCGCAGTAGCTGCGGCCATATTCGGTGACGCCGACGCGGTGGAGTTCATCGGGACCACAGCCGCCGAACGCTTCTCCGCTCTGGCGGCGGGCGAGGTGGATGTCCTCTTCCGGAATACGACTTGGACTCAGAGCCGTGACACCGAGATCGGTGGCGACTTCGGTCCGACCACCTTCTTCGATGGCCAGCAGGTAATGGGCAAGGCCGAATTCGGATTCGACAACAGCTCGACCTTGGCCGATGTAGACGGTGCCCGTCTATGCACCAATGCTGGAACCACCACCGAGAAGAACATCACCGAAGGCGCTCGAGTGGTCGGTGCCGAGATCGAACTGGTTACGGTGGAGGCTTTCCCGGAGGCCATGGATCTGTTCCGGCAGGGTTCCTGCGACTTGGTGACCACCGACGGCTCCGCTCTCGCCGGTCACCGGTTCTCAGCGATAGCCAACGGCGAGATCGCGGACGGCGATTGGATCATCTTCCCGACGACTCCCATATCGAAGGAGCCGCTCGGCCCGATGTATCGCCAGAACGACAGCCAGTGGGCTGACGTGATCAACTGGACCGTGTACGCGCTGATCATTGCTGATGAGAAGGGCATCACCTCCGCCAACGTCGACGACATGGTGGCCAACCCGCCTGATCCCGAGGCTGGACGCCTGCTCGGTGTCGGAGATGATGAGCTGCAGTCCAAGATGGGTCTCCCCGCCGAAGCCTTCCAGCACGCCATCCGACAGGTAGGTAACTACGACGAGATCTACGCTCGCAACCTACACCCCCTCGGATTTGCTCGCCTCGGCTCGGCGAACGCCCGTTGGACCGAAGGAGGCTTGGTCTACGCACCACCCGCCCGCTAACCGATAAACACATTTCCTCCAACTTGGGGTCCAGGGCATCGTCCCTGGACCCCAAGTACGTAGCAGCCAGCGGCCAGGCAAATGGCAACTTACGGAGGGGGTAGAGGGTGTCGAGATTGTCTCAGGTCCCCACTGGCAGCCAGCCACCATTAGTAGGAATCTAGGAATACCTCCTCGCCCTGCCGGGAGGAGTCGTAAATGGCCGTGATGATGGCCAGCGAGACACGGGCGTCCTCACCGGTGAGCACCGGATCACGATCCTCTCGAATTGCGTCAACCATGTCTTGGAGCTGGATCCGATGGCGGGTCTGCGGATATGCCCAAGGATCGTCGATATCAGACAATTCGAAACCAGGGGCCACCTCAACGCGACCCTCATCACCCTTTACATCCCACAGAAGGAACTTGTCGTACTGGGCATTGGCAACCACGGTTCCCGCTTCGCCGTGTAGTTCGATCCGGGACTTGAGAGCGGTTCGGGCCGAGGTGGTGCTTTCGATGATCCCCATAGCACCGTTGGCGAAACTGATCACCGCAGCAGCGGTGTCCTCCACCTCAATGTCGTGGAACTGGGTAGCCACCCGTCCCATCACCGACCGCACCGGTCCCATCACGTACTGCAGCAGATCGATGATGTGGATCGACTGGGTCATCAGGCAGCCCCCGCCCTCAAGCCTCTTGGTTCCCCGCCAAGCCGCAGAGGCGTAATAGGCAGCCGTCCGGCTCGATTTGTCAACCGCATCGCTCAAGAACACCCGCCCCAGACGACCCTCATCAACCACTTCCTTGAGAGTACGGGCCACCACACCAAAACGCATCTGGAAAATCACCCCCAGCTTGGTGTTGTTCGCCCGACAGACGCCGATCATCCGATCTGCCCTCTCCAAAGTGGTGTCAAGAGGCTTCTCCACCAAGGCATGCTTCCCGGCGTTCGAAGCGGCAATAGTCACTTCGGCGTGGAGGCCGGTGGGAACCGACACCACCACCACATCAACCTCATCGCATTCCACCAATCGCTGATAATCGGTGAACCAGTATCGGGCGTCGTGGGTGCTGGCAAACTCCCGAACGTTGGATTCGTTCCGGCTGCACACCGCGACCAACTCGCCGCCATCCACAAAGTCGAGCTCCTTGGCCATGAAGGCACCCGACATACCTGTCCCGACCAAGCCGAAGCCAATGTTTCCATCTCTCATCGCCATCGTCCTCCCAACCAAAGTCTAGAACCGGGATTTGGCGATCGGACGTCTCGTACCGTCACAGCGGTTGGGGTTGGGAAGACTCGATCCGGATCATTGCCATCGAACGATGGCCGTCCGACTTGACCCTCCTCGGAGCTCACCAGAGGCCACCTGCCGTTGCCGGGCACCAAATCTGTCATACCGACATCCTCGGCGTCTACGTGTTCCTCCCAGCGGTGATCTGAAAGAGGTCGTCCAGCGGCGGGAGAGGTGTCCACCCATTTCGCTGACTCTCCGGCGCAGAGGCATATGTCAATTATCTCCGGTGGTGTTTGTAAAGTTACGCCGGAAGGATCTGTCAAGTTGCTCTAGGATCAGAGGGCATGGACCTCTCTTGGCGCGCCACATCCGTTCCCGGATTGAGGATGCGATGGAGTGGGCGCGGGTGATCATGATCCACGGTGCCCGGCAAAGCGGCAAGACCACCCTCGCCAGGATGATCGCCGAGGACCGCGGGGCACCTATGTGTCGATGGATGACGAAGGGCTGCGAGAGAGCGTTCTGGGACCCGGTTACATTCCTCGCCCATCAACGCCATCCTCTAGTGATCGACGAAGTTCAGCGGGGCGGCGACCGGCTTGTCCTTGCCGCGAAACGGCTCGTGGACGAGGAGAGGATGCCGGGCCGGTTCATCCTCACCGGTTCAACCGATTTCCTGACCGTTCCGGGTATCAGCGAATCCCTCGCCGGACGCATCCAGATCTTCCGCCTGTGGCCGCTGTCGGAGCGGAGTTGGCCGACACTCGTCCCTCGGAGATCGACCGTTGGTTCGAAGGCGGCCCCAAGCTGATCCCTAACTCCGGGCTGGATCGCGCCAACTACCTGACGCGGTCCTGCCGGGGAGGCTATCCAGAGGTCGTCGCTCTCGACCCCAGCCAGCGACTCTAGCGACGCTGCTCAGATGGGCCGCCTCGCTCACCGGCCAGCAGGTCAACCTATCTGATACCTCTCGACGGTTGGGGATAAGTCGGCCGACGGTTGCCGGGTACTTCGAGTGGCTCGCACTGTCTTCCTCGTTCATGAGCTCCCCCAAGTGCCAAGCGGGTTCGCGGTTGGGTTGCTAGAGGACGGCGGCGGCTTGGACCAAGTCGCGGGTGTACCCGACGATCATCTTGGTAATGGTCGATGCCTCCGCCACATCGGCGAGTGCCTCGGTAGAAAGTTGGACTCCTGGGCTTCTGGGCGTTCCGAACAGTTGGACGAGATAATCAAGCGCCTGCCTGGTCACGCCAGCCGAGCGGTCGTCGCCGAGTAAACGCGCTGTCTTCGCCACCATGTCCGCCATTGGGGTCGCCTCGAATAGCCGGTACAGGTCACCAGCGTCCTTGGCGATGAGGCGGGCGGGAGTGGCCAAGCGCTCGCCCAGCTTGTGGGTCTTGGCGACGACAAGAGCGGCAGAGCCAGCGACCTTCACGATAAGGCAGCGCTCGTCTTGGGTGTCGAGCGCCTCGATCAGGAAAAAGTCGTGGTCAACGAGTGCGCCTTCGACGCCTCTAGTCTTGCGGGCTGCTCGGTTCCCGTGGCCCCCCGGTAGGCGGGCACCTCGACGGCCTGCGCTCGGTGCTACCTGCGATGGAACGATCAGATCGACGGGTATGGTCATGCCACCGTCGAGTTCAGGATGCTCGATACGTCGCATCCAGATTCCGGGCTCCCTCGTGGCGTCGAAGCCGCCTGTAAGCAGTGCGTCTCCGAGTGTCGGGGCGGGCGCGAGCAGGCCAGGGTCGATGACCAGGTCGGCGTCCGTGGTGAATGGCTGGTAGTGGGGCATCCGATCTTCGGTTCTCAGATAGACGGCCTGCGCCCCTATCACGATCACCGCGCCGATGTGGGGCTCGAGAGCGACTAGGGCATCGAGAAGGACGCGCCTCGCCGCGACGTACTCGTACGAAGGCGATACAGGGTGGGTCATGCGGTGTCTACTTCGTTTCGGAGCGGCGGAAATCGCCGGTAGGTGGAATGATCACGCATCCAGGCGAGTAGAGCTTCTCCCTCAGCAGGCATCCTGCTCGGGCCTGTGAGGCAGTCGACAGTGATCTGGGGAATGGATGCGTAGACGATGCCGTTCTTGGTCCAGGTGCGGTCGAACACGATCGGGTCGTATGGGAGGGCAAGCCTCACGTTCCCGCCAGTTCGCACCCGCCGCAGCCGCGTGATCTCGGCTAGGTATTCAGGATCATCCGTATAAGCCACCGCCACGGCTGCCGGTGCCACCGACACGATCCTCTCGGCGGCAAAGGATCCTGTTATCGACCAGTCGGCGTCTTCTGCCGCGGCGAGGTCCCGGAAGAATTGTTCGAGGCCAGCGCCAGCTATCCAACTCGTCGTCTCATTGGACTTGTACAGGGAGTAATTCGTGGCGATTTGGCGCAACATGGGCTCCCGCTTGACCCTCTCGACCGGGCCACGGGGCTTGCGTGTGATCAGCAACTCCTCGGCGAGGGCGGTGAGGAGGCGGGACAGATAGCCGCGGTCCATTCCCAGCATTCGTGACAGATCGGTCACGCCGTAGGGCGGCTCTACCTCTACGAGTGTCCGCATCAGGGCCCAAACCCTCGGGCCGCGCAGGCTGGGACGCGTACGCGGCGGGGGTGAGGGATCACGGAGCGCACCGTCGGTTCGCATGACTAGGGCGGGCCAGTTGATCTTGAGGGCACTACTGCCGGTTTGGTCAATGTAGTTGAAGCCGCCCTTATCGAGCAGTTCGCGCGTGCGAGGGCTCAACCAGGGTGCTGTGACGATCGTGGGCGTGGCCGGATAGCGTAGGGAGGCCGCATGCCGAGGGGAGAGCCGATCCCGGACCATGACGGTGAGGTTCGAGGCGGCCCTGTTGTTCGGGGCGACAAGCCGAATCGATCCACCTGTGTCGGATCGGCCAATAATGTCAAGATTCCACTCATCCGGCAGGCAGCCTCTGATTCTCTCGACAGCCATATCAAACAATCGCCGGGTCGCAGTGCGACTAGGTCGGCGCGCCATGTTCGACCCCCTTACTCGATGCCAGAATCGGATAATTCCGTGACCAGTATATATGTCCAAAAACGTAGTATGCTGCTACCGAGCAAACAGCGATTCTAAGCATATTCACCACGCTGAGCGTGTGGAGCAAGGCTCTGAGGGTCAATGCAGCATGTCGTCAGATTGCAGGAGCGGCCAACCCCATAGCGCCTGCACGGTTGGCGGGGCGTTATGGGGTTGGCCGCAATGGAGGGCGGGCTGTTAAGCCCGCCGAACTTAGTCGTCAGCCTGGCGCTCTAGCGGCACGACCTCCCGCAATGGAGGGCGGGCTGTTAAGTCCGCCGAACCAGAAATGGGGCTCCTTGTTGGCGATCACTGAAATTCCTCAGAGTTGATCATCGAAATTCCCCACCCTGGGGTGTGTTGGTGAGTCTAGTTCTGGTCTCCTTTCGGTCGGTGTTTGCGGGCTTGGGCTTGGTCGAGGTGGGCGGGTAGCGCCTCGGCAGCGGCTGCCAGCTTGAGGTAGGCGAGATGGCCCCGGAGTTGTTGGTAGAGGGTGTCTCGGCTCGTTGCCGACCCCGGTTGTTGTTGGTCGACGGCGAGGTCGATGACCGGCTCGTCGTGTTCAACTCCGGCGCAATAGAGGGCGGGCTGTTAAGCCCGCCGAACAAAGCTACTGCCACGATCACTGCCACCACCGCGGGAGCCGCAATGGAGGGCGGGCTGTTAAGCCCGCCGAACAAAGCTACTGCCACGATCACTGCCACCACCGCGGGAGCCGCAATGGAGGGCGGGCTGTTATGCCCGCCGAACACCCACCTAGCGGGCGTCACCACCGAAGAACTCAACGCCGCAATGGAGGGCGGGCTGTTATGCCCGCCGAACCCGATGAGGGCGATGCGCCTACCAGCCGGACCATCGCCGCAATGGAGGGCGGGCTGTTATGCCCGCCGAACTGACCCATCCCGGCTGTACCTGTCCGACGATCTATGAGCCGCAATGGAGGGCGGGCTGTTATGCCCGCCGAACTCGGGGCGCTCACAGCCATCGGCTCCGCCCGGGTCACGCCGCAATGGAGGGCGGGCTGTTATGCCCGCCGAACGCTCCCGACTCGCATTCACAAACGCCATCGCCTCATCCGCCGCAATGGAGGGCGGGCTGTTATGCCCGCCGAACGACCCAACGCCAAGACGTCGCCCTGGCCCCCGCCGGGCCGCAATGGAGGGCGGGCTGTTATGCCCGCCGAACCCTCCGAGAGAGTGGACACCTACCCCACGACTGCCTGCCGCAATGGAGGGCGGGCTGTTATGCCCGCCGAACTGAGCACACCGATATTGGACCTCAACCCGATCCGACGGGCCGCAATGGAGGGCGGGCTGTTATGCCCGCCGAACCTTGACACGTGGGCGTTGAGGATGTCCCGGAGTATGCCGCCGCAATGGAGGGCGGGCTGTTATGCCCGCCGAACCTCTAGCGAGTTGGCGATCGGGGTTCCCTGCGCCGGGCCGCAATGGAGGGCGGGCTGTTATGCCCGCCGAACGCCGACACCACCGACTACCGACTAGACATCGGCAGCGCCGCAATGGAGGGCGGGCTGTTATGCCCGCCGAACACCAGACAACGGACCACCCCGGACCACAGCCAAACCACCGCCGCAATGGAGGGCGGGCTGTTATGCCCGCCGAACCTGCTCTGGTCGTTCATCACTGATAGCACTGTTGAGGCCGCAATGGAGGGCGGGCTGTTATGCCCGCCGAACGAGTAGAGGCGGGCGACCGTGGCGTCGCCTGATGTGCCGCAATGGAGGGCGGGCTGTTATGCCCGCCGAACGCAGTTACCAAGAAAAAAGCCGGGGAGTTGAACTCGCCGCAATGGAGGGCGGGCTGTTATGCCCGCCGAACTGCACAGCCCTGCTACATCTCCGGAGCCGAAATCGAAGCCGCAATGGAGGGCGGGCTGTTATGCCCGCCGAACACGCCCACCTCAAACACACCGGACAAAACGTCACCCCAGCCGCAATGGAGGGCGGGCTGTTATGCCCGCCGAACAAGCCGTCAGGTATGTGACCGAGGAGGTGCGGGTCCTCGGGCCGCAATGGAGGGCGGGCTGTTATGCCCGCCGAACAAGCAATGACCAAGGCTGATGATGCCTCCGAAGAGTAGCCGCAATGGAGGGCGGGCTGTTATGCCCGCCGAACACCCAGGCTGAGTAGTCGAATACGACCGCCGAAACACCTGCCGCAATGGAGGGCGGGCTGTTATGCCCGCCGAACCGCTCGACTCAGAATGTTCGTTTGGCCTGGGGATTTGGCCATGGTCATCGAGCGGTATGTGATCAGCGGCATGGTTACTATGGAATCGGTTGTCAAAGAGCAGTGAATCCCCTGTTGAGAAGGGGTTCGAGCGCTCAACCGGGTGTTCATTATCACCTTAGCCCTCGCATGTGTCAGATTATCGTTGGTCCGGTGTCTGGGAGGGCCAGGGAGGTACCCATGAATTGGAAGCAGGTGCTTCCTCGCTCCTGGGGTGATCCGAGGTCGATGATGGCGATGGAGTCGGCACCGTGGTGGATGATGTCACCCAAGTCGGACTTCATCGTGATCAATTCCATGAAATCGAGATCGCAAATGAAGACACTGTATTGCATTCTCCATCCGTAGCCCTTCATCGTCTTGTATACCAGACGGAGCCTCTTGTCCTCTCGGATGTCGTACGCCACCAGATAACGTTTGCGGTTGGCCATGTCTCACCTGGTCATGAAGGGCACATAGTCCGGGATTTCCCCAAGGAGGTAGGCACCGAGCATCCGGGCTTGTACCTCTAAGACACGCCGGTATGTGATCCTGTAGCCATAGACGGGATGGGTCACCTCTTGGTCCAACCTTCGCTCGTACGCCGAGATGAAGGATCGGCGGGCCTTGCTGGTGAGCGCTACTCCCTGGGCGCGGACAGTGAAGCCGGTGGCGCGTACCTCGCGGTTGTTGATAACCGTGAGAACCACCGAGTCGGCTATGAGCGGGCGGAACTCTTCCGCGAGGTCGAGAGCCAGGGCCGGGCGACCGAATCTAGGCCGATGGTAGATGCCTAGATACGGATCAAAGCCGATGCCGAGTGCGGTGGCGGTCAGGTCCTTGGTGAGCAGGCTGTAGGCGTAGGAGAGCAGGCAGTTGACGGGATCCCGTGGAGGTCGGCGATTGCGACCCTTGACGTCGAATGTGCCCAGGTCGTCGTTGTTGATCATCCCCGGGAAGGCAGCGAAGTAGATGCGTGCGGCTGCCCCTTCAAGCCCCAAGAGAGACTCTATGGTTCCGATGTTCTTGGACCGGTCGGCGACCTGCTTGAGCTGGTGCAGGGTGTTGCCGGTATCGATACGGGAGTTGCGGCGTAACAGGGTACGACAGTTGCGGATCTTGCCTTCGATCATCCTCCTGGCGATAGGAAGCCCGGCCTGGGCGGCTATACCAACCTGGCGTCTCCTCAGTTCAACGTGTTTGGAAGGAAGTCCTTCTGCTATCCCCTGGAACCATCCGCCGTAGGAGAACCAGCAGACCGGTATTTCCCGGCTAAAGGCGGCGCGCATGAGCTGGGAGGACAGCTGGACGTTGCCGAACACCGATATCTGCGAGACATCTATGGCCCGTACGTCGGTGATCTCCGTATTGCGATGGGAGACGCGGAACCTGCCACCTCGAATGCCGATTTTGGCTCCCTGTTCGGTGACGTACAGGGGACGGGCAGCCGAGTCAGATGGGGTGAGTCGTCTAGGTCGTAGTTTGGTGCGCCGGTTGTGCAGGTTGGTCTCGTCGGGGAGGCAGATTCCGACGAGAGAGCATCTTGGACACTTCGGGCTGTCGACCAGAGGAGGTGGGGGATCGGGCGCGGCGGCTACCTTCCGCAGGTCGGCTAGTAGGTCCAAGGTCTTGTCGACCAGGTCGGCATCGAAGGGGACGGTCCGGCGTTCTCTGGTCTCGGCGAAGAATATCTCGCCGTGGGTGCAGCTATAGCCCTCTTCTCTCAGCAGGAGCCCGATCGAACACAACTGGACCAACTCGGGTGACCAGGCCGGGCCATGTCTGGGTGGTCGCCCTCGCTTGACCTCAACCGGAACAACCGTACCGTCATCGGAGTTTTCGATGATGTCGGCCTTGGCTATCAGCCCCAGACGCTCAGAACCGAGCATCACCGAGCGAGCAACCCTGACGGGTGTCTCTTGGGATGGGTTGCCCATTGGGCCACCTCCCGCGTCCACCCTGCGATGCGCAAATCGTCCCTCTACGGTGTCGGGGTTATCTTGGAAGCGGGCTTGAACCCATTCCAAGAAGAAGAGGCGCTGACAGTATTCGAACTCATTGACCATCCGGGCCGGGATCAGGGTGGGGACGTTCTCCATCTTGCTGTCTAGGTCGGTTGGTTCGTTCAATCAGACTGCCGACCAGGTCACTTGAGCTGGTTTGAAAGTTCCGTAGCCACCCTGGTCCGACCGGTAGATGTCTGAAGTCATCACCATCGACACGCCCCAACCTCGGAACCAGCGCCTTCTTCGTGCGGTGCTGAGTTCATGCTCCCCGACTTGAGCCAGCAATGATCGGACAGCAGAAATGCTCGCTGGCCGAGTCCAGATGGGCCATGTATAGGTATTGCCGCGTCGCCACGGCCCTGTGCATCCCGACGTGAGGGTACGATCTCGGTCGCGCGTGTCGCGACTAGCGAATACGGGATGGCAACTCAGCCCCATGAGAGCGAGGGCTTCGACTCCCGGATTGGTGAGTTTCTTATCAGTCGCAGGGTTGGATGGGGCTAGGGCGTAAGCCCGATCATCGGTCACATCCCATCCCAGCGACGATAACTTGCTCGAGTAGCTCCACGGCCCCAGGACGGCTTCTACTAGGTCGTCGGAGTTGACGAGTGACAGAAGGTCACGGGCGATGCTCAGAAAGGTCAGCCGACCAGCAGTGAAGTAGAGATCAGTGGGTTTCGCTACCTTGCCTAGTCCATCGAGGCTTCCTTCTGCTACCAAAGCTGACGCTAGACGGCTGTCAGTATTGGTGCCGCCAATGGCCGATTCCAGATATGGTCGGATCTGTTCCGGCTTCAGCTTGGCCGTGTCGTCCGCTTTGGTCCCGGTGGACGGGTTTAGGGCAGGTCCATCTCGCAGCCGTTCGAACATAGCAAGGGCCGAATCGGCGATCCGGTTGGCGTCGAGCCCGCTGTCAACAACGGCATGCGGCACGATATCGTCACTCCACCACAAACGCGGCTGCTGCTCCTCACCGTCGAGGATAACTTGAACGCCTAGGGCCGCTAGGAAGCCGAGGGGATTGTTGCCTTCAAGGCCGAGCAAGTGAGTGCCTGCAGTCATCTTCTCTCCCTTCCTCTCTGTGACTCCTCGGCGCTCCGGCAGTGATCTGCTGTCCGAAGGATCGCTTCTAACCAGGCCAACCCGTGGGGTCCATATCGTCGGCTAACGCGCCAGAACCGGTCAGCAGCTTCGATGGCGAGGTCCGTGTCGACCAGATCGGAGCTAGTCGTCATGTGGTGACCGTCAACCACAAACTTGAGTTCCTCGGCGGCCTGATCCTCAAGCACCGGAAGGAGAGATCTACCCCATCCGTGGTGGGTGGAGATCAGGTGGAGGACCAAGTCTGGGTCATGGGCGTGAGCGAGCACGTCCGGATTCGACCTGACCATGGCAAGGCTGGCGACCTCGTGCCGCATGCCCCGTGGATAGGTACGTGAGGACCGTCCGGTTTCGGGGAGGGACTTAGCCAACGGATTATCACGATCCATCTCGAGTCTCACTGGATCCCTGCCAACCAGCATGGCCTGGAAGCGACGATCGACCTTGCCGAGATCGTGAAGTCTTCCGGCCAGCTTCAGGTCCTGTTGTAGCCCGCTGCTCAGGCCGAGTCGTCGGGCGAAGGTTTCCGCCAATTCTCCTACACCGTCAAGATGGGATCTCAGGGTGATGCCGGTGCCGGTAAACGAATTGGTAGCATCGGAACCATCAAAGGTTGCCGCGTCGACCGCCTGCTGGACGACAATTGGGTAATCGTTCTCAAGGCTGACAGTTTCATATCCGTCCTTGAGGAGCGCCTGGCATGCTTCCGAGAGCCAGCCTTTGGCTGAGTCGGTGGCGGTCGCGGTGAGCCATGCGCCTACGCGATCTGCGTCATCTGCGTCATCGCTGGCCACCAGATTCCCGATCCCGGGATGGTCATCCGGGTGGTATACACGAGGGTCGAGTCGAAGGGTACGTCGTTTTCCGTATTCGTGTTGGGCGCGATCACCCAGGTCGGTGACAGGCTCTGTTGCTGTAGGGTCCCAGTTGCCTAAGTTGATCCCACCTGATGCGGGCTCCATGACCAATACATCGCCAGGACGGAGCATCGAGACGTCGGTGATTCGCTCAGGCTTTTCTCCTGATCCGCGCCATCTCATAGCGATTGCCGTAACCTCTTCGGTCGATGCATCCGGCTGGGTCGCGGGGGAGTCCACATCAGCAACGGGCACCTCGTCATGGTCGCCGTCCTTTCGGGTGAGCCAAGCCTTCGCGGCCCCGATCGGCACCGGCAGGTACTCGGAAGGGCGTGGCGGTACGAGACGGAGCGTTTCCGGTGCCTGATCGTAACGCCAGACAAAGTTCACATCGGTATTACTGCGGTACTCAATGCCGTGTAGGAAAGGATCAACCGGCGGTTCCACTAAGGGGGATGGCCGGGTTTGGCACCATGCCTCGATGTGTGTCGGGAGCAACAGGGGAGCAATGTCCGGCTGGGAGCGAGCGCGGTCAGGGAAGCCTTCCAAGTCTGCTGACATGGTCCCCGCATCAAACGAACCCGAACGGAATCGCCGATAGAGTTCGTTCCACGTCTCTTTGAGCGCTTCCTTATAGATGGGGTCGGGTTGCTTCTTCCTCAATTCCGTCCTCACGCCGAGGATCCAGGCCTGGGCAGGAGATCTATGGTTCTGGTTTTGCCGGTAGTTTCCTCGCCGGTTGAGGCGTCCGAATCGTTGTTTGAGGCTGTCGATTGGGGCGCACTCGGTAATCAGAGCGTCGAAGCTAAAGTCGGCACCCACTTCGATAGCTTGCGTAGCAACCAGAACGGTCAGCTCCTCAACTTGCTTGGGGCGGCCAGCCGCAACACAGTAGATCACGTCCTCAAGGAGGTCGGCTCGATCCAGCGGGCGCATCCGGCCGGTCAAGAGATGGGTTCGGACGCCCTTCGCCTTCAGGGCGTCGCAAGTCTTGCGGGCGGTGAGCACCCGATTTACCACCACGCCTACTGCCTTCGCCGACGAGGGTAGGTCCTTCTCGATCAACCTGGTGACACCCTTCGGAATGGCATCTTCCGGCAATCTCCCGGGTAGGGCCACCAGCCGACCAGTCTTCGACGCATGCAGTCTGGTACGTAGAGTCCGGGATTTCTCGAGGTCTTCGGGCAATAGCCGGAAGCTGTCCGACTCGTGGTCTGGCGTGGCCGACATCTGCACAACATGAAATCGCTGCGGAAGTGGGCCGCGTTCGAGTTGAGCGACGGCTTTGAGAGTGTCTCGAAATGGCCGACTGAGATGGACCTCGTCAAGTATCACAAGACAATCGCTTCCCGCCAGCCCGGCGTGGATGGGACGCATCCTGGGACTGACCCCGTAGCCGCGAAACAGCAATCTCGATCCGAACTGGTCGACCGTTGAAACCATGACCCACGGCTGGTCAGGTCGACCGGCCCATTCGTCTCCTATCGAGACTCCGCCCCTAAGGGCCACAACCCCGAGAGCATCTCCGGTGCCTCCACAGTGGTGGGCGAGGCGCTTACGCATAGTGGTCAGCACAGGGTGTGACTCCTCTTCGATGCTGGCGCGGATAGCGTCTGCTCTCGTATGTACTTGGTCAACAATGATACGACGGTCGATGACGAACACCACTCGACGAGGAAAGACATCCGGTCGGCTCGCGAGCGCGAAGATCGCGGTGTCTAGTACTGCGGTCTTGCCGCTACCCGTGGGAAGGTCAATTATGGAAGGCCATTTTCCTGTGGCCAACACGGTCTCGGTCAGCCGGACCTGCCAGGGATAGGGCTCATAACCGTGGACGGCTTGGAAGTAGTCCGAGAAGTCGTTGATGGTCAGATCATTCATCCTCGGTTTTCCTTTCGGGTATCGGTCGCATTAGCCCCAGACCCAGGTACCTCCCGGAACCCAGTACCAGCGGCCCCCGGATCGGTAGGTCGAACAAGACCTCAGCATGTACCAAGCGTCTCACCTCTTGTTTCTGCCGGAAGGAGGGGAACGACGGTGCCGACCTGCTGCCAGCTACCAGCGGGCTCAGGGATGCTGACACCGCGACTGGTGCAGGGAGGCCTACATGCTGACAAGACCGGGACACCGCGGCTTCGGCGCGACCCCATGCCTTGGCCCGAGCGGACACGGTTCCCTGGCTCAATTTCCCCGGATGGGTCGGTAGGGAGATCGGAGTAACCGAGACCCAGCGGCGCGTGCGACCATTCCAGATATCCGGACGTAGGGTGACCAAATGAGCAGGTCCGACGATCCGTTTCATTTCAATCCTCCCCTTCGGTCCGAGACGAAGGACCAGCGGTCGCATGGCATCCTCCCACCGCCCGATCGCCCGCAGCGTGGCGCGCCGTGATACGTCGCTTATGGAGTCGGGCAGGTTGATCGCTGCGCCCATGATGCGACCATCCGCATGTTCCTGGCCCACCCAAGGTAGGGGCAGGAAGGAGACGTGGGGGATCGTCGAAGGGCGTCCGTCGGGACGATGGCCGGAGAGTCCTTCCGGAATGGGATCGTCAGCGTAGGCGAAGACGGCGCGGCGCAGAGAGGAAGCGATTTCGACGGTGCGAGTGGAGGGGAGCATCCTTGACTTTGGGAGGAAGCCGAAAACGATCCACTCTCCCCGGGTGTCGGCCCCGAGCGTCGGTCCGCCTTGTGGCGTGATATGTGTTCGATATCGCACCGATGCGAACGGGAGACTGCGGGGCTTGGATGCCTGGTGTCTCTCAAACGCTCGTTCCAGGGCGGTGAGTTGACCGGATCTGATTCCCCGCAGCAAGGTCGTTCCGGATCCTGGTGAGAAATTCGGCGAGGGGGGATCGTGTGTAGTCCGACATGCCACCAAGGAGGATGAGTGTCCCAGTCTCGACAGGCGAGAGCAGAGCCCGTCGAGGATGGCGACGTTCTCTTCGTTGGTGGCGTCCCAGACGTAGGTGACCCGGGGCTCGCGTGGTGTCACCGACGGGTAAGTCCTCGCTTGGCCGGTTCGGACGTGGTTGGGTACCGATATCCAACCGGGAGGAAGAAGGTCAACTGCATGACTCGTCGGAGTCTTTCCCGCGCCCGATGTTATGCCGGTGACATCACGTTGCTTCTGGATCTTGATCATGAGGGATTTGGTTTGTCGACTGTTTCCTGCTTCCTCTGCGTCGCTGAGTTGTGCCAAGAGGTCGCTGATGCGCTCGGCGCGGGTGTCATACGATCCCCTAGGAACGACTCGGGCGTCGTTCACCGGTACGAAGTGGGTGAGCACCGACCGGGGAGTGGCTTCCGACGCGCAGATTGCCGGAGGCGGCTGGGCCTCAAGCCATTCGAGGGCTTCTCGTTCCTTCGGGTCAGGAGTGTCAGCATCCGCCCACGTCGCCACGAGTGCCGAGAACAGCCGGGCCGGATGGGGCGGCCACTCTGGAAGGTCCCGGTTGTGGTACGCAGTCGCCACATAACGCTCGGTGAGGAAATTGACCTCAATTGCGAACATCTTCTTACTCCGCGGGTGACTTGGCTACCGAGACCTGTCGACTTCGCCGGATCAGATCCAATAGTTTCGGTGCCGGATCGAGGCTGATTTGTGTCTCTTCCCATCCGATACCCTGCTCGCTGGCGTAGGCAGCGGCTTCACGATTCAGGTCCCTGGCGACGGTTCGATCGAGGTCCACTACTTCGGCAGGTGATCCGTCTCGAGATACGAGTTCGATACGTGGAGCGTGTTCGGGGATTAACAGGCAGCGTGATCGCAGGTCAAAGTCCATCTCATGCTGGTAGGCAATCGAAACCACTCCAAGGGCGGCAACCGCGGTGCGGGCTGCGATCTCAGCCTCTCGTCCGTGGCCAGCGAATCGCAACCTTCGTAGGGCTGCCAGAGAGAGGACCGTGGTCTGCACAGCTTTCGATATGGTGACCCCACCAGCATCGCTGTCGATAGACGGCGCGATGTTGCCATGGTTGATCTCTGATGGTCGCCCGTCGCCCTTTACTTCGGGACCTTTCTTCTTGGTGGCGGCTTCTTCGGGCTCCATGGTCCACACCTGGTCGCCATCCTTATGGACGTATATCTGCCTCTCGGCTGCTTCGCGTTCGATCTGGAGCGGATCCAATCTGCTGCCGACCTTGACGCCGATCTGGGCGTCAAGCCCAACGATTTCGGATACGTACGCTCGTTGAAACTTGCTTCCCAGCCCTCCCTTGGGTCCGGTGGAATCCCATTGACCAAACAGGAGGGCAGAGGGGGCATACCTGAATAGGGCGATGGCATTTCGAGGCTGGGCATCGGTGATGGCTCGGCCGATGTCCGAGAGGCGGAACAGGGTGCCATCGAGAAGCGAATCTCGGAATATGGCATCGGCGAAACGGTGTGGCGCTTCGAGGACCGTGAGCTTGCCCAGGTCTTCGACTCCTTCGTGGGGTTCGAAGTCGACATAAGGAACCGGGAACTGGAGTTCGCCAAGCTCCCAACCCTCCAGGAGGGCGAGTTCGGCGCGGTTGGCCTGTGACGCCACCGAGTCCAGGAGAACTGTCGTAGTCGTTCGGTCATCGACTTGGCGTTCCTCGACGGCGTACTTGTGGGGACCTCGATCGACAGCGTATGTAGGGGGGAAGACCTTGTCGCCAGGTCCACCAGCGGGTTGCAACGTGGTGCGTGATCGCAAAGCCACCGCATCTCCCGCGACAGCGCGCCTAAGCCTCTCGAACGTCAACTTGCTCATCAGAATGTCCTCCTTCTTTGCCCAGGGGGCTCGTGTTAATTGGTCTGTGGTGTGGTGAGTATACCACACAGTTCAGGTCATGCCGCTATAGAGAACTGGAGAGTATAGGCAGAGCGCAAGCAGCCTGTACTCATTCATCTGGGGAGTATGCCAAGGGGGGTGTGACACGAGAATCTCGAGGCTGCGCGATCTTGTGGGTGTTGTGGTGTCGGTATGGGGTTCATGTTTCGAGGATTCTTCGAGCGGTGTGCTTACGCTGGGTCGGGGTAGCTTTAGGTGAGCGGTTGGAGCTGCGAGCGCCGGTCTCCCGCATTCTGGTTAGCTGCGTGGGCACGTTTGTGCTCAGCGGCTACGACTTCCCGCTGCAGGGCGCTCCAAGACCTAGCTCGCGGGCCTCGACCGTGGAGTCCGGCAATACGACCTCGAGGGTGATGCACTCCGGGTCTGCCACCCACACATATCCGGTGAAGAGCAGCCACACCGTCTCGGACTCGCAAGGCCCGAATGTGGTTCGAAGCGAGGGACCGGAATGGCCGTAATCGAGAGCGACCCGATCATGGAAACTGTCGGGAACCCGAAGCTCGAACGTGGCATTGCGCCGGACGAGCAGTGGTGTCTTGGCTGCGAGCCGGAGCGTTGGATCCTCATAGAAGCCATGGGCGCTCAACTGGGCTACATACCCGGCGGTCTTGCTGGTGCGTAGGGCGGCTACCCCGCCGATGATGTCGAAGTCGGGGTCAACGGTGTTCAAGTCCGGTCCCGGAGGAGAGAACTCTGTGATCGTGTTCTCACACGGAACCTCGATCCGGTCGACAACGGTTGCCCGCGTGGATGGCGGCAAGGATTGCTGTGTTACCGGCGGTTCCCGGAGTCCGCACCCTGGCAGGAGCAATGCCATGCTCAGGGCCAGAAGCAACCTCCCAAGGCAAACCCTAGGAGTCATCGCTGATCATGCCGTTATCGCCAGCCGTGCTGACGATCGGGCTGCTAATCGAGTTCCGAACCGGTAGTTGAAGCAACGACCTCTCGCGATCGACCTATCATCGCCGCGCCACGTCCGGTTAGTCGAGTTCATCCCTCCATTGAGGGTCACGGTAGGCGTGCCAGGATGGTGGTGCCCATGGCGACTACAGCTCCCAGAGTTGCCAGCCCGATACCGGCAATCCACTGGGTCATTCGCAGCATGTCTCGGCGGAGGTCCGCCACGGCGTTCGCGATCGCCGTTTGAACTTCGCCTCTCACTGCGTCGTCCTTCGCGTCCACCAAAGACTCGGTAACTGTGGTCAAAGCGTAGCCCCTTGTTACTCTCGCGGATATCACCATGATCCAGCGTACGCCCTGGCCTTGCGTAACCATCTGAAACCACCCGACCGGACACGATGGTTCCCTTCCGCGCCCGCGGCTTATCAGGAACGGGCGAAGGCAAGCAGGCGAGTGATGCTACCTCTGTCGGCCTCCTGTAGGGCCGTTTGATACTCCATGCGCAGTGATGGTGTGTCCCTGCGCAGCGTGGCACCCCACGTGAAGCGTGGCCCGTCGAGAGACAGGACTAGGTAGTCGGCTGCCACCCGCCCGTGGCGCCCGTTGCCGTTTGGGAATGGATGGATAGCCACCAGCCGATGGTGGAAGTGAACAGCCGACTCGTCGGATTCGTAGGCACCGTACTCAATCCAGGCACGAGCATCGTCGACCAACGAGCGCACGGCTACACCGATCTCCGCTGGATCAATACCGATATTGGTCTCTCGGGATCGATACTTCCCGGCCCATGTCCAGACCCTTCCAAACATGTGCTTGTGGAGGTCGCGTAGGTACCGGTCGTCGAGTAGGGCGGCTGTGGGTGGTGGACGGCGGAGCAGCGCCTCCGCGATGTTGCGTTGCTCGGCTTCGAACAGGTCGCCACGGGTAGCGATGTGAGTCGGAATGAGACCTTCCAGGTCCTTGTGCGACAGCGCGGTCCGGCCATCACTCGCTGGCGCAGACAGGTCGACCACGATCAGCCGTCGGTCCAGAGACCGCGGCGGTCTATGAACCGCTCGGCGAGATCGTCCAGCATTGCCTCGGTCTCCCGGTCGCCTACAGCTTGGTCCTCCAGGCGACTGTGGTGCGCTATGGGCCCGAGGTGCTCGGCCGCCTTACGGAGGGCTCTCGAGCGGACGATTTCCTCGAGCGACGTACGGGGTATGAAGGCGTAGACCAAATCGCAGTCCATAGCGTCGGCGGCACGCGCCAGCGTGGCGAGTTGTATCGTGTGCCGCTGTTCGCTGATCTCTAGGTCGTGGATCGTTTGCTGTCGCACGCCTAAACGCGTGGCGAGTTCGGGTCCCGACATGCCTAGAGCATCACGGATGGCGCGGATCCACCCTCGATGCGGGGTTAGCCATGCGGATAGGCCGCGGAGGGGGGTGCTCCGGCGGTCGAGTTGCTGGCGGATAGCGAAACGGTTTGGATTCATGTGCCGGGTCCTACGTGGAGTGACAGGCCATACCCTGTTTATCTACTTAGAATATACTGGATATAGCCTGTAGATATACCCTTTGTTGGCTCATCAGATTTTGGCTGGGCAATTCCGGTCGCTTTTGAGTCGCCACTGCCAATACCGCGGTCAGGGGACGGCGGCAGTGAGGAGGCGTTTGGCGCCGCTCTTGGACAGGTATTCGTTGAAGTTTCCGCATTTGGGAGACTGGACGCAGGAGGGGCAGCCGGAGGCGCAGGGGCAGCGTGACAGCGCCGCGATCGTGGCACGTACCAGTTTCTCGGCGTCCGGAAAGGCGACTGCGGCGATGCCAGCACCACCTTCGTATCCCTCGTGGAGGAAGATGGTGGCTTGGCCGCTGTGGGCGTGATACCGGGTGGAGAGGCCGCCGATGTCTGACCTATCGCAGATGGCGAAGAGAGGCATCATGGCGATCATCGCATGTTCGGCGGCGTGTAGGGCGGAGGGTATTTGGCGTTCGTCAATGTCAGCCCGATCCAAGACGCCGGGGGCGAAGGTGAGCCAGAAGGATTCGGTCGTGATCTCCGTAGGGGGATGGTCAAGGGGGATGATTCGGTTCTTGTCGCCTTTGGTTCTCCGATAGGTCTTCCGGTAGCCCATCACGTGGGATGACACCACTACGGACCCGAGGAAACTGTCGAGGTACCCCAACTTTCTCTCCTTGATGACCTCCAGAACGCTCAGGTTCTTGTCGACACGAGGCTCCGTGTAGTAGTCCGTGTAGGCCTGTCGAACCCTTATCTCCAGGCGACGGGGGTCGATCGACTCGACCAGGTAAGTGCGTCCTTTGTGAAGATAGATGGCACCATCGTGGGCCTCCCAGAAGGCTCGCTCCCAGTCGATTACTCCCAATGGTCGTCGTGCCTCGATATCGAACACAGAAAAGACTCGAGCGTCCGATGATCTCAGGCTCCGACCATGGGCGGGCGAGCGGCGTCCACTCCACGCCAGTCGTTCACCTGCGAACTGCAGGCGACCCTCGCCGACCAGGCGTGCCGTGGATTCCCATAGATCTTCTCCGAAGAAACTCTGGTCGGATTGCTCCAGAGGTGCCTCGTGAGCGGCGCAGGCCAGGTGATGATCCAGGATCGAAGGGTTGGACGGGTTGACGACGGCTGCTTCGGGAGGCCGATTGAACAGCTCGTCCGGGTAATGGGTGAAGTAGCGGTCAAGGGCGTCCTGGCCAGGCACCAAGACGACGAGCGACATGTCACTCGCTCTACCCGCACGCCCCGACTGCTGTCGGAATGATGCGATGGTCCCCGGGAAGGTGCAGAGCAGGGCGGCGTCCAACCCTCCGATGTCGACCCCCAGTTCGAGGGCGTTGGTAGCAGAGATTCCGGTCAGCTTTCCTGAGAACAACTTCTCCTCTATGTCCCGTCGGTCTGCCGGGGTGTAGCCACCTCGGTAGGGGGATATGTTCTTGGAGCGCCGCCCCAGTCGTTCGGCGGCCTGGATGTGAATCAACTCGGTAGCGCGGCGGCTTCTGCCGAAGGCAATGGTTTTGACACCCCGCCGAACCAGATCAACGTAAAGGTCGACGGTTTCCGCAATCGGAGAACGCCGCCCGCCCCTCTTGCCGTTCTCCAGGGGAGGATCCCACACAACTACCAGGCGCTCACCGGCCGGAGATCCGTCCTCATCGACAAGCGAGACCGCAGACCCGCACAAGTCCTGCGCCAGCTCCGTGGGGTTGCCGATGGTGGCGGAGGTCAACACCAACGTCGGGTCGGCACCGTAACTCTGGGCGAGTCGGCGGAGACGGCGGATGATGTGAGCCGTGTGGCTTCCGAAGATTCCCCGCAGGTAGTGCATTTCGTCTATCACCACATGGCTCAGGCGGGAGAGGAAGTTCCCCCACAGTCGATGGTTAGGGAGGATGCCGTAATGCAGCATGTCGGGGTTGGTGAGGATGACGTTGGCTCGCTTGCGTACCTGAGATCGTTCACTCCGGGGAACATCGCCGTCATAGGTCGAGACAACCATGTTCGGCAGCTTGAGGGCTCGGATCGACCCCAGTTGATCTTGGGCCAAGGCTTTGGTCGGGAAGATGAGGAGCGAGGTGGCGGCCCGGTCTGCCAGCCCAGCTTCGGCGATGGGTATCTGGTAGCAGAGGGTCTTTCCGGAGGCGGTGCCAGAAACAATGACGGTGTGGTTACCGGATCGGACGAGGTCAACCGCACGGGCCTGGTGGCTATATAGCCGGGTGATCCCCTTGTGGCCCAGCTGTTCGGCAAGCGAGGGATGGAGGGGAGGGTCTAGGTCGCCGTATTGAGCCTCCCGAGCAGGGAGTATCCGAACATCAAGCGCGCGCCCGCGGAAGCCGGAACCGCGGATCCAGTCCTCCACCACCGACCGGAAGTCATTGCCGATCACCCTAACCCGCCTCCACTTCAAGTAGTATCTTGTAAACTATATTAAAACCTATTAAATCTTAAAGCAAGGGGCCAGTTAGCGGGTTTCCTGTGGCGACTGCAGGTGATCAGGATTGCTGCGGGCCTACGAGCTACAGTCGCTCCGGGAGCATCTCGTCTAGGTCGTCTCCGCTCAGCTCAAGTATCTCGTCGGCAAGGTCGTTGAGCTCGCGTGCGACGCTGTGGCGGTTAGGGGTGGCGATCACTATCCGGGCACCGAGTTCCTGTGCGGAGCGAACCGCCTCCTGGAGGTCGCGATCCCCGAAACAGATCACGGCCGTGTCATAGGTACCACGGGCGGCTAGCCGAACCATGTCGGCGGCGATCAAGGCCTCTATTCCCCGCTGGCGTCGTTCGGGCCGGAAGCTCCACTGGTGGTCAAACTCATCCATCAGCTCATCCGGTTCGAGGCTCAGTTCATTTGCGGTGCGGGCCAGCGCATCGCGGATTCCTTGCTCATACCAGGGGCGGAACTCAACGATTTGTCCGAGGCGTAGATGAATCCCGGCGGTCTGGCTCAGAGCTGAGAAGAAGCGGCGTTGACCTTCTGCCAACTCATGAGAATGGTCAAATCTGGCGTCGTACCAGTAGGCCCTGAGGAATCGGGCACCCCTATCAAAGGCCAGAGATTGAAACCATCTAGCCACCGCTTCACCGTCGATTCTTCGGTTTCTGGGGTTCTCATCCAAGGCCCGGGCCCCCTCGGCCCTCAGAAACCCGGCGTTCACGAACCCGGCATAAGTCGGTAGTGTCATTCGAGGTCCTTCCTGCCGGTAACCATAGCTGGCAGCCGGATGCGGCGAACTTGAGGGGCATCAATGATTAGCGCAGGTCCTGTATGGCCTCGCAGTATGGACGTCGAGAGTCTTCGGGTGCCCGTGGTGCTGGTTACGTCGGCTCTAAGCCTCACCTTTCTCAACTTCGGGACCAGCAACCCGGCCTGGTTGATCCGGCTCCTAGACGTCGGGGGTGCCCCGGCATGGGCCGAGACGGCGCGGGTCATGTTCGAGGGCTCCGACTCCGCCCCACTCAACCGGCTTCTGTTTTGGGGCACCAGCCAGATCCTCGGTTACACGGTTCCGCCGCTGTTGGCTATCAGGTTCCTGCTTCGGGATCGGGTGGTGGACTACGGTTTGAGCACCAAAGGCCTCGCGTCCCACTCCGCCTGGTATGTGGGGCTGTTGGCGGTATCGATCCCCTTTGTGATCGCGGCTTCCTTCCTTACTGAGTTCCAGTTGAGATATCCGTTCTACGAGTTGGCACCCGGGGAGAGTCTTTGGCCCACGATGGCTCTTTGGTGGGTGGTCTACGGCTTGCAGTTCTGCGCCCTGGAGTTCTTCTTTCGAGGGTTCATGTTGGCGGGCCTACGCCGACACTTCGGGTACCTGGCCATCTTCGTGATGGTCGTCCCCTACAACATGCTGCACTACGACAAACCGGCAGTAGAGGCGCTGGCCGCCATAGTTGGAGGGTTGGTGCTCGGGTACCTGGCCTATCGAACCCGCTCCATATGGTTGGGTGTCGGGGTCCATATCGGGGTGGCTGCCACCATGGACGTGTCCGCCCTCGTGCAGAAGGGGCTTATCTGATGGGGAGGGTTGACATCCCGTCCTCTCGCGTGGGTGAGGCCTTGGTTACTGGTCTCGTCGGGTCGGCTATCGCCTGGTTGTTCCTGACGGAGCTGCTCCGGTCACCCGACGCGGTTGGGGTTTGCGGCGCGGCGATTGCGGGATTGAACGGCGTCATCGGCGGCTACCGGAAGGTCTACGCATGGAGTAGGCCGTGGGGTTGGGCATCTTGGCTGCTTGATTCGACCTGGGGTCTCGTCGGGATGGGGGGAGCTCTATTGCTCAACGTTGTCAACCTCTTTCGGCAGTCCGGCTATGTGGAACAGATGAGCATGCGACAGAACCGACTGGTGTACGAGAAGGGGTTCACTTTCCGACCCGGCTTCGCCTTGGCATTCGGCAACGTGGTATCCGGAGCAGGAGGCCGGGCGGGGCTGATCGGAGACTCGGCGGCGTCGGCGCGGAGGAAAAGATTGATCGACCGGCACGAGGGAACTCACATCTTCCAGAACCGGGTGTTGGGGCCCATCTACATTGTCGGATACCTGGCCTGGATGGTCCTAGCCGGAGCAGTTGGCCTGTTGGTTGGTCTCGGGTTGGATCCTCGGCGTTGGGCCTCGGTGGTGGAGACCTTCGCCTATTACAACAATCCCTTCGAGGTCTGGGCCTATCGGAGGGACGACTATTGGCCTCCGGCGGGTGCCCATCCCCGGTTTGTCTGGGCACGGAACCGCTAATCTCTGCGGTCATGGGCATGCTTAAAACGGTTCGTTCGGTGGTTCGGTTCCGATCCTTCGAGAAGGATCCTGATCTGCGGCGCATTCAGTCGGCGGCCAATATTCACGACCTGCGCGACATCGCTCGTCGGCGCCTACCGCAGGGAGTGTTCGACTATGTCGATGGGGGAGCAGAGGACGAGATCACCTATCGACGCAACAGCTCCGACTACCACAACTGGGAGTTCGTGCCGTCGGTCTTGCGGGATGTCGGCCAAATCGAAACTTCCACCACTCTCCTGGGTAAGCCGCTTCCCCTACCCTTGATCCTCGCCCCGACCGGTTTCACCCGGATCGTTGACCCCGCGGGCGAGTTGGCCGTAGCGCGCTCTGCCGCCCGCCGCCAAATCCCTTATGCGCTCTCGACGCTGGGCACTCGCTCGATCGAGGAGGTTGCGGATGCGGGTGCCGGGGGGAGGAATTGGTTCCAGGTATACGTCTGGAAGGATCGCGGTCTGGTTCGCGACATGATCGAGCGTGCCGCCGAGACCGGCTACGAGGCAATTTGTATAACCGTTGACCTTGCCGTACATGGTCGTCGGGAGCGGGATGTGCGCAACGGCATGACCCTTCCCCCCAAGCTGGGGATGGACATGCTGTTGGGCGGGGTCATGAGGCCGGGGTGGACCTGGCGTTTCCTCAACTCTGATCCGATCACCTTTGCCAACGTGGCCGGCCGGACCGACCAAGACGGATCCTCGGCGGTGGCTTTGGCGGACTTGATATCCGGGCAGTTCGATCCCGGTCTCTCCTGGTCGGATATCGACTGGTTCCGCTCGATGTGGAGCGGTCCCATCATCATCAAGGGGATTCAGTCGGTTGCAGATGCGGTACGCGCCGCCGACCATGGAGTAGAAGCTATCGCCGTCTCCAACCACGGAGGTCGCCAGTTGGAGGGCGCACCTACCCCGATCGAGCTCATCGATCCGATCGCTCAGGAGGTCGGGGACCGCCTTGAGATTATCTGCGACGGGGGTGCCCGCCGCGGGGGTGACATTCTCAAGGCTCTGGCTCTTGGGGCGCGGGCGGTGATGATCGGTAGGCCCTACCTGTACGGCCTCGGTGCCGCCGGGGAGAAAGGGGTCGACTGGGTGCTCGACTTTATGGATTACACCATGCGTTCGACTATGGCCCTCGCCGGTGTCCGATCGATCGACGAGGTGGATAGCGGGCTGATCCGCCGCCGACCCTGATCGCGGGTTTCGGCTCCAGAGAATTACCGAGGAGAGGGGATGCCCTTGAAAATCGAAGGTCTAAACGTGTCCGAGGCGCTCTACGGGTTCGTTGTCGAGGAGGCATTGCCCGGCAGCGGCGTGGACCCTGACGACTTCTGGCGAGGCTTCTCAGAACTGTTGCATCGGTTCGGTCCGCGTAACCGCCAGCTACTCGAACGGCGCCGGGAGCTCCAGGATCGGATCGACCAGTGGCATATCACCAACCGGAACCGTCCGTTCGACAAGGTCGCGTACCGGCGTTTCTTGGAGGAGATCGGTTACATAGAACCATCAGGTCCACCGTTCGAGATCACCACCTCGAACGTCGATCCCGAGATGGCCTCGGTTGCTGGTCCTCAGCTGGTAGTTCCGATTATGAATGCTCGATTCGCCCTCAACGCCCTCAACGCCCGGTGGGGGTCGCTGTACGACGCGTTATACGGGACCGATGCTCTGGGTACCCCTCCACCTCCCGGCCCTTACGATACGCATCGGGGGCGCAAGGTGGTGGCATGGTGCCAGGACTTCCTAGACGATGCGGCCCCTCTGTCCGAAGGGTCGTATCGCGACGCCACCAAGTTCGCCCTTGACAACGGGCACCTATCGGTCACGCTCTCGACGGGCAGCACGGTCCACCTGACTCATCCGGCCCAGCTTGTCGGCTATCAGGGTGCGACTGCCACGCCGACTGCGGTGCTGCTGCGAAACCACGGGCTCCACATCGAGATCCGGATCGACCGCCAACACCCGATCGGCGCTGAAGATCCGGCCGGTGTATCCGACGTGGTCTTGGAAGCGGCGGTGACCACCATCCTGGACTTAGAGGACTCCGTCGCCGCCGTTGACGCGACAGATAAGGTCCTGGCGTATCGCAACCTCCTTGGCCTTATCAAAGGTGACCTCACCGCCGAGGTGACCAAGAACGGACGCACCTTTACCAGGTGTTTGGCGCCGGACCGGCGCTACACCGCGCCAGACGGAACCGACCTCGAGCTATCCGGCCTCTCGCTGTTCCTAGCCCGCAACGTCGGTCATCTGATGACGACACCGGCGGTGCTGGATCGAGATGGCAACGAGGCCTATGAGGGGTTGGTTGATTCGATGGTCACCACCCTCCTGGCCTGCCACGATGTGCGGGGCGGAACCCCGCGCCGCAACTCTTCCTCCGGGTCGTTCTACGTGGTCAAGCCAAAGATGCACGGGTCCGAGGAGGTGCGGTTTACGTCGCAGGTTTTCGACCATGTCGAAGAGGTGTTGGGGTTGCCGAACAGCACGGTCAAGATCGGTCTGATGGATGAGGAGCGGAGGACCACCTTGAATCTTGCCGAGTGCATCCGAGCGGCTAAGAGCAGGATCGTCTTCATCAACACTGGGTTCCTTGACCGGACCGGAGACGAGATCCATACCTCCATGGAGGCCGGTCCCATGGCTCGCAAGACCCTCATGAAGGGGCAACCCTGGATCGCTGCCTATGAGGACCACAACGTTGATGTCGGCATCGCCTGTGGTCTGCCGGGGAAGGCCCAGATCGGCAAGGGCATGTGGGCTGCGCCTGACCTGATGGCAGCCATGCTTGATGAGAAGATCGGCCATCCCCTGGCTGGGGCCAATTGTGCGTGGGTCCCATCGCCGACCGCGGCCACCCTCCATGCCACCCACTACCACCGGGTGGCAGTAGCGGCTCGCCAGGAGGAGATAGCTGGCCGTCCGTCCCGAACCCTGGACGAATTGTTGGAGATTCCTCTGGCCGCTGATCAGCAATGGACCGGTGAGGAGATCGCCAACGAACTTCGCAACAACGCTCAAGGAATCCTGGGTTATGTGGTCAGATGGATCGACCAAGGTATCGGGTGTTCCAAGGTTCCCGACATCGACGACGTGGGCCTGATGGAAGATCGCGCCACCTGTCGGATCTCGTCCCAGCACATCGCCAACTGGCTTCACCATGGGGTTGCGGATCGGGATCAGGTGATGGAGACGATGCGGACCATGGCCGCGGTGGTAGATCAGCAAAACGAAGGAGATCCGGCCTACCGACCCATGGCCCCGGGCTTTGATGGGCCCGCTTTCCAGGCGGCATGCGATCTGGTGTTCCTGGGAACTAGCCAGCCCTCTGGCTACACAGAACCGATCCTCCACGCCTACCGCTTGCAGCATAAGAGTGGCCAGTAGGGACTGGGATTCTCGCGGAGGTCCGTAAAGCCTGCTCCGTCCCGTCACCAGTGGCTGGCGGGGGCTCGGGTCGTCTTGAGGGTTGTGGGCCCACTCTGATCGGTGGTCAGTTGCCGGTGGCCGCTCATGGAGCCACGGAGACGGGCCAGCCCTGACTCCCCCATTTCCCAATAGCCATATACTTCGGGGCACCGAGTCAAACGAAGAGGTCCTACATGTCCGCAGATTCAGTGTTGTTGTTCGCGTCCCTAGCCGGTGTGGCTGCCCTCGTTCTTGCCGGGTATTACGCGCGGGCGGTGTTGGCGGCCGATCCGGGCAACAGTCGGATGCGCGAGCTCTCCGCCGCTATCCGGGAGGGTGCCGACGCCTTCATGAGGCGGGAGTACACCTGGGTGGCCGTCTTCGTGGCGGTGCTGGCCATACTGATCTCGGTGATCCTGCCCTGGGGGGCCCCTTGGGGCTCGATAGCCTATATTTTCGGGGCCCTACTGTCGGCCGGTGCCGGATTCGTGGGAATGCGGATCGCTACCGCCGCCAACTCTCGAACCGCTGAGGCCGCTCGCACCGGGGGAGTCGCCCGAGCTCTACCGGTGGCATTCCGAGGCGGTGCCGTCATGGGCTTCAGCGTGGCCGGATTAGGACTCCTCGGGGTAACCATCGGTTATCTCCTCTTCGTCAACGTGTTGAACATCAGCGACTCGGATCAATACAACATCATTGCGGCAATCGGTTTGGGAGGGTCATCCATAGCCCTATTCGCCCGCGTCGGGGGTGGGATCTACACGAAGGCGGCAGATGTCGGGGCCGATTTGGTGGGCAAGGTGGAGGCGGGTATCCCGGAGGACGATCCCCGCAACCCGGCGGTTATCGCGGACAACGTGGGCGATAACGTCGGGGATGTAGCTGGCATGGGTGCCGACCTTTTCGAGTCCTATGTGGGATCCATCGTGGCACCTATCGCCTACGCCGCCATCGTGTTCGCCTCCACCTCGTTCGCTACCGAGGCCATCATCTTTCCGCTGGCGATAGCCGCGGTGGGGATGTTCGCGGCGATCATCGGATCCTTCTTCGTAAGGGTCACGGACGACAATCTCGCCAAAGCCCTTCACAAGGGTTCAAATGTGGCTGTCGCTATCACCGTGGTGGGGGTCTTGGGGCTGACCAACGTCATCTTCGGGGGGGCGAGCGGAGTGGAAAACCCCTTCGGCCTAGCCTTGGCAGTTCTCATCGGATTGGTGGTAGGGATCCTGGTGGGGAAGATCTCGGAGTACTTCACCTCCGACCACCATCGGACGGTCAAGGAGATCGCTCGCCAGGCGGAGACCGGCCCGGCCACCGTGATCCTGGCGGGAATAGCGGAGGGCATGCGCTCGGCCGCTATCTCGGTAGTCGTGGTAGCGGCCGGTATCGCCGGTGCCTACGCCGCCGGGGATTGGGCGATCGGCGACCAAGGGGGGATCTATGGGGTGGCGATCGCCGCCATCGGTGTTCTCTCCACTCTGGGCATCACGGTGGCCGTAGACGCATACGGGCCGATCGCCGACAACGCCGGTGGTATCGCCGAGATGGCCCACCTACCACCCGAAGTGCGGGAAGCCACCGACGAACTCGACTCTCTGGGTAACACCACCGCTGCCCTCGGGAAGGGCTTCGCGATCGGATCAGCCGCCGTGACCGCACTGGCTCTCTTCTCGGCCTTCACCCAGGCGGTCGGACTCGACTCAATCGACATAACCAACGTGGGGACCACGGTGGGTCTATTCCTCGGGGCGATGTTTCCCTTCCTGTTCGCCGCTCTCACCATCAAAGCGGTGGGACGGGCCGCGTTTCGCATGATCGAGGAAGTCCGACGTCAGTTCAAGGAGATCCCGGGTTTGCTTGCCGGAGACCCGGAGGCTCGACCTGACTACGCCAAGGCCGTGGATATCGCCACCGGCTCCGCCCTAAGGGAGATGGTGGTGCCCGGTGCCTTAGCTGTCGCCCTCCCGCTGGTAGTGGGTTTCGTGGATGTGGAGGCGCTAGGCGGACTCCTCGCCGGGGCGCTCGTCACCGGGTTCCTGCTGGCGATCTTCATGGCGAACGCCGGAGGGGCGTGGGACAATGCCAAGAAGCTCATCGAGAGCGGTGCGTTCGGGGGTAAAGGCTCGGATCAGCATAAGGCCGCGGTGATCGGCGACACGGTGGGGGACCCCTTCAAGGACACGTCCGGGCCGGCCATGAACATCGTCATCAAGGTCATGACGATCGTCTCGCTTATCTTCTCAGCGGCCTTCATCTAGCCACCCATCTTCCCGTAGATCATGGCCAAAAGAGTGGTGCTGGTTAGGCACGCGGAGTCCGAAGCCAACGCGGCTGGCACATGGCAGGGCGCGAGCTCCACCCCCCTAACCGCCGAAGGCCGAACGCAGGCGAAGGCGTTGGGCAACCGGCTTCGCCGCCGATCCTTCCACCTGGTGGAAAGCTCCGACCTAGAACGGTCCCTGGAAACGGCCCGAATCGCCGGATTCCGACCTCGGGTATGTCGATCGTGGCGTGAGGGGGACATCGGAGAGTGGGAAGGTAGACCGGGGGAGTGGGTTGAGGCCAACTTTGGCGACGAGGTGTCCCGACTGGCCGAAGATTATGACCGTCCCATGGGCATCACCGGCGAATCTCCTCGTCAAGTGGCCGAGCGGGGTTGGGGTGCCTTGTCAGAAATTGTCGGCCGGTTGGGCGAGCACGAGACCGGCCTCGTCTTCGCTCACGGCGGACTGATTGAGCTGATCCTCTGGCGCATGCTAGGCATCCCCACCGGGAGGAGGAGGTTGGGGTTCCTCTCCAATTCCTCCCTGACTGAGGTGCGCTTCGACGGCAGCTATCGGACACTGGCGGTCTACAACGATGCGGCCCATCTCGGCCCTGTCTCTTCTTGGTCGGAATACATCCGGGCCGATGGCGGGACGGTGGTTGACCTGATCCGTCATGGGGTAACGCAGGCGAACCTGGAGCGCCGTGTGCAAGGAAGGATGGATAGTGGTTTGCATCTGGCGGGGCGCAGCCAGGCGAACCGACTGCGGCGCTGGATCGGTCCGGTGGATGAGGTTTTTGCCTCCAGCCTGCAGCGGGCCAGCACCACCGCCGAGCTAGCGTTCGGCCTAGAGCCGGTCCTCGTCGATGATCTCATGGAGATCAACTTCGGGGAATGGGAGGGTGCCCTGTGGGCCGAGCTGGCTACCTCAGGTCGTCTGTCCGGTTACCTAGGTCAGCGAAGTGACGTTCGCCGGGGTGTCACCGGCGAGACGTGGTCGGAGACCCAAAGCCGGGTCGGCGGGTTCCTGTCCTCCATCCCCGACTCCTATCAGGGAAAGCGGGTAGCGGCCGTGTCTCATGGCGGCGCGATCAAAGCCGCTACGTTACAGATATTGGGATTCGGTTACGAGAAGGCACATTTTCTCGGTCCTTTAGCCAACACCTCGGTCTCCCAGGTTTCTTTCTCCTCCGCTAGCCACTCGACTCTAACCACGTACAACCTCACGCCTCACCTCGAGGACTAGCGTTTCCTTCAGCGGCCAGTTGGGACTCGGGTAGTTTCGAGAATCCTCGGCCCTCTATTCAGTTGCTGGTTGGGTGGTGAGTGTGGCTGCTGGGTATCAGACCTGAGCCAAGAGCCTCGCCCGGTGGCTTGGCCGAGGTATCCGCGCTGGCTCTTACTTTCTTTACGGTTCGGTCGGAGGTGGCGGCGTTACCCTTCCTTGGACGACGTCGGGTTGGCGGGACGTGACTCGATCAAGGAAAATTCGCAACAAGGGTCTTGCCCTTGTCACAGGTTCGTTATACAGTATCCATTATTGCTAAGCACCGATTCCGGCTTTGTTGAGGCAGTTGCGACCGATCGGAAACAGCCGGACCTTTGGGAATATCAATCTTGTAGAGCTAAGGCCCCAGCGTCTCCCGGCTTCAGTCCGGGCATGGCCGACCACGCTCCGAACCTGGTGGTGTGAGGCGGGGGTGGGGCCCAGCGAAGCTGGCCGAATCGCGTCTGGGGAGGTGCAGGGTGGGGCGTTTGGGGCTCCTCGCCAATACCGCTATCGGCTGGCGAGGACTGGACCGATGGCAGGACGCGTCGTTACCCCTCTTCGTATTGATCTTCTGGATCGCCGGTGCGCTCAACTGCGACGAGTTCGGAGACTGTGGGGCGTCGGAGGCGGTCATTGACCAGAACGGCGACCCGTCGGATGTGGCCGCTACCGGGGATAATGTGGTCTTCGAGATGGTGCCCTACGCTGGCCAGACCCGGCTCTCTCTCACCGAGCACTGACCCGCGACACAGCGCTCTCCATATAGATCAGCTGAGAATCTGAGGCAACGGTGGTCTTCCCCGGGATGATCTCAGGCTGCGGCTCTCGGTCTCATTGAGACGACCAGTACGAAAATCCCGCTTGCCACCAGGGTCATGGCGGGACCGGCCGGTAGGTTGAAGTAGTAGGAGGAATAGAGGCCCGCGACCGCGGCCACGGTCCCCAACGCCGCCGCCGTCATCATGACCGGGACAAAGCGCCTCACCAACAGGTACGCCGTGGCGGCTGGTGTAACCAGCATTGCCATGACGAGAACGATGCCCGCCGCCTGAATCCCGATCACGATGACGAGGGCGAGCATGACCAGAAATGCGTGGTCCGCCACCTTTGCGCGCATGCCAACTACCTGCGCCCCCAGGGGGTCAAAGCTGGCGAAAAGCAGCCAATGGTGGAAGCCGAACAGCCCCAGGATGACGATCACGGTTATCCCGAGGGACACATAGATGCCGGTGGGGGTTACTGCCAGGATCTGTCCCAGAAGCAGGTCTTCAATATCGACCGTTATCGTCCTTGAAGTCGACAACATCACCAGTCCCAGGGCAAACATGGTCGCGAACAGAATGCCTATGGAAGTGTCCGGGCTGAGGCCCGCACGCTGGCTCACAGTCCTGACCAGCACGGCAACGGAGACCCCGACCGGGACTGCGACTATCACCGGGTTGATGCCGACTATGAACCCGATCACCAATCCCGGAAGAACGGCGTGGGCGAGAGCGTCCCCGATAAAGGCGAGGTTCCTGGTGACGGCGTACGCGCCGACCAGCGGACACATCACGCCCACGAGGATCGAGCCGATAAGGGCTCTCACCATGAAGCCGTGCTCTAGGGGTACGACAAGGAAATCTATCACGTCAAGTTGTTAGCGCTCCCCGTCCATGGTGAGGTACACACCGTGGGCACCGTACAACTGCTCCATGACCTCGGATGTGAACACCTGGCCGGGAGGGCCGCAGGCGCACACGTGGCGGTTAAGACACAGTACCTGGTCGAAGCGGCTGGCCAGGTTGGTCAGGTCGTGAGTCGCCAGAAGGATGACGCGCCCTTCATCCCGGAGGGTCCGGAGGACCCCGACCAGGGCTTCCTGGGCACCGGCGTCAACCCCGCTGAAGGCCTCGTCCAACAGGAGCACGCTTGCCTCCTGGGCCAGCGCCCTGCCGATGAATACCCTCTGCCTCTGCCCTCCCGAAAGCTCCGTCATCAGAGTGGAGCGATGATCCCACAGGCCCACCCGGCCCAGGCACGCGTTGACGATCTCGCGATCCCTCTTCCCGGGCCGCTGGAACCATCCCAGCCTGCAGCAGCGGCCCATCATCACAACGTCCATCGCGGTCACGGGGAGACGCCAGTTGACGCTTTCGTGTTGAGGCACGTATGCCAACGCTCCGCTTTCCTGTCCCACACGGTGAAGGGTTACCGTGCCCTGGCGAATCGGGAGGAGGCCGGCAATAGCATTGAAAAGAGTGCTCTTGCCGGCTCCATTCGGTCCGACAACTCCCATCAGGGTCCCCGTTTCCACGTCGAAGGTGACGTTGCTCAGGGCCTGGTGCCCGCCGAACTCGACAGTCACCCCTTGAAGCGACATGCTCGCCCTGTGTGAGGTCGGACCCGTGGTCACTTCAGTGCCTCGACAATGCGTTCCACGTTTGTCCGCACCATGCTGAGGTACGTGTCAGCGCCGCTGCCTTCCGGCCCGAGGGAGCCCGAGTAGAGCTGGACCAGGCTCGCACCGGTCTCCCTTGCTACGGCTTGTGCCAACCGGTCGCTAACCGTCGTCTCGCCGAACAATGCCGGCACGTCGTGCTCCCGTATCACGTCGACCAGTCCCGCGATGTGCTCCGCAGAGGGCTCCACATGAGTCGACAAGGACGGTATCACCAGCCCAACGACCTCAAACCCATAGAGGCTGGCGAAGTAGGCGAGGCTGTCATGTGACGTAACCAGCAGCCTGCGATCCGGCGGCACCATTCTGACCTGCTCCTGGGTCCAGGCGTGAAGCTCGTCCAGTTCTTGCCCGTATTCCTCGGCTCTCTGAATGTAGGCGTCTGCGTTCGCGGGATCTATGGCCGCGAGCCGATCGGCTATTGCGTTGACCGCTACCTTCACCCGGATCGGATCAAACCAGAAGTGCGGATCGAAAGTACCGTGGGCATGTTCGTGGCCGTCGTGTTCATCTTCGTGCGCGTTTTCGTCTTCTTCTTCGTGCGCGTTTTCGTCTTCGTGCGCGTTTTCGTCTTCGTGCGCGTTTTCGTCTTCTTCTTCGTGCGCGTCGCCCGAGTCGGCGATACCGACGAAGGCCAGGCTCGACGGCGCGCCGCCGACGTGCCATTCCTCTTCGATCTCCATGTGCGTGAGATGGACCCCGAGGACATGACCGCTGTTCGGGTCGGCGACGTACATCATGTCGCCGACGACGACCATCGCGGGCGAGGGACTCCCGAATACCATCTCGAACGGGTCCACCAGCTGCATGGTGTCGATCAGGTCGCCGTCATGGGAGTCGAACGCACGCAGAACGCCGTCAGCCGCGAGCATGTAGAAGGTCTCGCCGTCGCTTGAGAACACAGCCGCAGCACTGGGCTCAGGGAACACCTCGCGCATTTCGCTGTGGGACATGTCCACTAGCCAGACGCCGCCCTGGACACAACACTCTCCGCCGGGGAAGTGCGTCGATTGGCCGAAGAAGTTGTTGCTGTGATGATGGCCGAAGTATTGGCCGATCGCGAACTCTCCAGATTCACCAGCCTCCGGTGGATAGGGGATGAGATAACTCTCGTACTCGCCGTCGTGGGCGTGCAGGAAGAACGTCCCGTCCCAGCAGCCGAAGACGGCACCGTGCGCGTTATGCGATACGCCGTGCGTTCGATGGCAGGCACCCGCGTCGAAGACGAGTTCGCCGTCAAACGTACGCACTTCAACACCTTCCGGAAGAATGTTCCAAAAGTTGGGGTTTTCGAGGTGCTCAGGATGCGGGCTCGTGACGGCGACATGTCCCTCAGAGATCACCAGAGCTGCACCATGTTGCTTCCCCGCCTCGAGCACGATCGGTTCGTAGTCGCCTGTCGAGCTGGCCAGATCTTGCTCGTTGATCAGGATCACGTGGCCGTTGGCGTCGGCGAAGATCGCGGTCCAGCCGTGGTTGTTGACGGTGTGGACCGGCGTTTCCTCAGCGATCTCGAGCGAGTGGCGTGACACGGGCTCACTGACCAGGTCGTAGTGATCGCCGTGTGGGACGAGGAACATGCCGCCGTCGAAGATGTGGATACGGTCGTCGCCGTCCTCCGGCCCGCTGGCGAGGACGATGGCATAGCGATGGGTGGGACTGGGGTACACGGTCCCACCGGGCGCGGCGACCTCGAAGACCCCGCTGTCAACGTCATCGGTCGACAGATCGATGACGGAAAGGTGCGCTTCTGCCGCATCCGCAACGAGCAGGCGGCCCGTGTTTGTCTCGCCATGGGAGTCATCCGCGTGGTCATCCGCATGATCATCGTGCATATCGGCCCCGGCGAACTCCATGGGATCGACGAAGTCACCGAGCGGGACTATGCGGGACTCATCTGCGCTGGCGCTGTATAGGAGATCCTCCAGCCACGGATCCTCCAGTTCGAGACCCACAGTGAACACGACCTCCGCGTCCGCCACCTTGGCAACGTCGCGGGCTCCCGGCTGGAATGAGTGCGGATCGCCACCCGGTGGCAGCAGGCCGAAGACCTCCACCCTGTCTCCACCTACTTGTCGAACCCAGTCAGCCACGAAGTTGGTGGTTGCCGCCACCTGGATCGGTTTCGCGGCGGGCGTGGCGCTCCCACTGGCAGCAGTAGGCTGCGGCGCTTCCGTTGTCTGCGTGTCCTGGTCATCTGCGCATGCGGCCAGGAAAGCCATAACGAACACGATAAGGCCCACAGTCAACGCCCGGGCGATGCGCCCAAAGCCCGTCTTTCTATCCGGCACCGTCAACACTCCAAGTCCTCCTAGTCAATCGCGGTTGAAATGAGAGAAACCAAAATGATAATCATTCTCATTGCTGTTAGCAACCGGATACGGCGAGGGCAAGGTACCTAGCCGGTGGAAACACGGTGGGCCGCCTCGGTCTGTGCGGCAATCAGCGAGCGGTAGACGCGCCCGTGAGCAAGGAGGCCGTCATAGGTGCCCTGTTCCACGACTCGCCCTTCCTCGAGAACGACGATCCCGTCGGCGTTGCGAATCGTCGATAGCCGGCGAGTGATGACGAGGGTCGCCCGTCACTGACGGACAGCATGGAGCGCCAGGTTGAGTCTTGATCGTTGCGAGTGTCGAGGCTCGAGACCGCTTCGTCGAGTACGAGTGCCCGGCGAGTCCTTCAGCAGAGCGCGGGCGATCGCGATGGACGTAAAGGCACCGTTTCCGTACACAAGACAATCCGAACGACATGGAAAGGGAGTTCCATCTGCCCATTTGCTGTGGCTACAGCCCTGAAACGCAACAGGGCTGGGCCGAGGGTGATGGCCACGTCCGCTGAGATCAGCGACAGGGAAGCAATCGATGGCAAGACCCTGCATCGGAGAGCTCTACCCGGAGTCACGTATTCGGCTAGGTGGTGTCCCGTCAGGGTCGACCGCGTGGTGACCAGGTCGGCCGGGGTGCCCTCGAAGACCACCTAGCCCCTGACCTGGCCGGCCGGGCCCGTCTTCGACCGGGCCAGCCGTCCCCTCATGGCTGGTCCATAAGCAAAGTGCGCCAACGCCAACCCACCGATCACGCCCGACCCTGCTATGTTACACTGTATGAAATATCATGAAAAGGTGATCCCATCGGTGTTGGACGGGGTGCTTCGATGACATCTCTCTCGAGGAATCAGCCATGAAGACAATGACGGTCGATGACGGCTTGTACACCGCCTTGGAGGCGGCCGCTGATCGCAATGGCAGACCCGTGCAGGAGTTGGTGGACGAAGCAATAGGGTCATGGCTGGCGGATACGGCAGCGGACGAGGCTGACCATGCGGCAATCGAAAGTGCCCGCGCCGAGGCTGCCGAGCAGGGCGGGGTGGAGTTCGAGGCCTTCTTCGACGGCTTGTCAGGGAACCCTGACTGATTTCCGCCTCGTATCGTGTCGAAATGGCGCCGGCGGCCCAGCGTCAGGCGCGAAGACTCGCACCCGAGGATGCCCGGCGGATCCGGGAAGCGCTCCGCAACCTGGTCAGCGATGCCCGTCCCGCAGGTAGCGTGAAGCTGGCGGGGTTCGCTGCGGTGTGGCGGGTAAGGACCGGTCGATTCCGAGTCATCTACGAAGTACACGATGACGAGCGGCGGCTGATGGTGCTGCGGATCGCGAGGCGGGACGAGCGCACGTATCGCGGCTTGTGATCAGCCGGATCACCGCCACGCCACGAAACCCGCCAAATCCCGTTCCGATGATGCATCGAAGTCTTGTGACAGGAACCCCGCCGCCACGTGCCGAGTACGGCTAACCCGAGTCCGGAGGACCTGTCCCCGAGTTCGCGCCGGACGGCGGTCGAGCGCTGGTTGGGCAACGCCGGGTGAATCGACCCGGAGTTGTCCGGCACCAAGGGACAGCGACGTGTCGCCGGACGGCGAGACCGTATGGGGAGGGGTACCCGGGAGTCACGCATCCGGCGGGGCGCAGCCAGGCGAAACGACTGCGGCGCTGGATCGGTCCGGTGGATGAGGTATTTGCCTCCAGCCTGCAGCGGGCCAGCACCACCGCCGAGCTAGCGTTCGGCCTAGAGCCGGTCCTCGTCGATGATCTCATGGAGATCAACTTCGGGGAATGGGAGGGTGCCCTGTGGGCCGAGTTGGCCGCCTCAGGTCGTCTGTCCGGTTACCTTGGTCAGCGAAGTGACGTTCGCCGGGGTGTCACCGGCGAGACATGGTCGGAGACCCAAAGCCGGGTCAACAGGTTCCTGTCCTCCATCCCCGACTCCTATCAGGGAAAGCGGGTAGCGGCTCGACGCCGACCAGGCCTCGATGATGGCGCGCTTGGTGGGCGGGGTGGACCTGAGCGAGAACGGCCAAGCTATGGAGCCGCTCCTGACCAACGGTCCCGGCCGGCATCATCTTGGCACCGCCCACACGATGGCCAATTTCGAGGATGCCTTCTGGGTGTCGAACCAATCCGATGTCGACAGCTTCGAGCAGTGGGAGATGAACGGGTCGCTTGACTCGGTGGGCAGGGCCAACGCGTTAGCGGGCATGACTTTCACTTCCTGTTCCGCCTGGCCTGGACGGTTGACGCAGGGCCCGGCGGTGGCTCATCCTGTTTTCTTGTCTGGTTTAGGGTGTTGTGGTGTTGGGTTTGTAGGGGGTGAGGACAGCGTCAACGCCGGCGAGGATCGACGTGCATGACGGATGGTCGGGGTTCAAGCTCCACCCGTCGATGAGGTATTTCACCCAGGCTGCGTACCAGCGGACGTTGGCGGCGGCTTCGCCCATGTCTCGTATGTCTTGGGCGGAGGTGACGCCAAGTTTGGTCAGCGCTTCACGATAGCGCTTATACACACTGTTTTCGTATTCCTCCAACGTGACAAATGAGGACCATCGGGTCTTGGCTATTGCGTTTTCCCGCTTGGTGTAGCCGGCGCGTCCTGGTGCCACCTCATATGAGGGGTCCGCCAACGCGAGATCGATCACAGCCGCCGTGTAAGTGCTATGTCTGCCGTCGGTTATGATGCTGTGGTCCCAGCTAACAAAGTCGTCCGACATCTTGATACTGAAGGTTTCTTTGGCGCAGGCGGTGGGGGGGAGGCCTTCCCTGGTGCTGGGGAGGCGGTGGTCCCAGGTGGGATGATGCACCCGGCGGGGAACGGACCTGTCCAACGTGGTGCTAGTGACCGAAGACACCACCCGAGTAGTCGTCGTGGGGACGGTTCCTTCTTGGGCGGACTCGGCCTGTTCAGGCACCGGCGCAGCCAGAGTGGTGTCAGTCACCGAAATGTCTTCGTCCTGGGCTGCCCGGTCGGCACCGGACTGAGCAGCAGCCGCCACTGCCGTGGTGGTGTCGGTCACCGCGATCCCGTAGGTGTCCACCGGCCCCGCAATAACCGGTGAGGTGGTGGTTGGTTCGGCTGCTGTGTCGGGTTCAGTCATAGGCACCGTCCCGTCCCCTTCTGGCAGGCCTCCGGGGTTGGGGATCTGCGCGCCTGTGGCGGCCACCACCGCAAAGACAACAACCGCGGCGAAGGCGGCGAGGGCTGCGCCGACCAGCCACAACATTCGGTTAGCCCACCGACCGGTGTTTGCGGGCGATGACTTTCACTTCCTGTTCCGCCTGGCCTGGACGGTTGACGCAGGGCCCGGCGGTGGCTCATCCTGTTTTCTTGTCTGGTTTAGGGTGTTGTGGTGGGTTTGTAGGGGGTGAGGACAGCGTGGGCACCGGCGAGGATCGACGCGCATGACGGATGAGCAGTGTTCAAGCTGAACTCGTCGATGAAGTATCTGACATCGGCTGCGTACCAGCGGACGTTGGCGGCGGCTTCGCCCATGTCTCGTATGTCTTGGGCGGAGGTGACGCCAAGGTTGGTCAGCCCTTCACGCAGGCGCTTATACGTCTCGTCTTCGTATTTCTCGAACGTGAGAAACGGGGCGGCCCATCGGACCTTAGCTATCGCGTTTACCATCTTGGTGTAACCGGCGCGTCCTGGTTCCACCTCGTATGAGGGGTCCGCTAACGCTAAAGAAATCACAGCCGCCGCGGGATTGGCGGGGATGCCCTCGGTCATGATGCTGAAGTCCCAGCTCGGATAGTCGTACAGCATCTCGATTCTGAAGGTTTCTTTGGCGCATGCGCTGGCGGGGAGGCCTTCCCAGGTGCTGGGGAGGCGGTAGTCCCAGGTGGGATGATGCACCCGGCGGGGTACCGACCTTTCCACCGTGGTGGTAGTGACAGACGCCAGGGTCGTGGTCGTGGACACGGTTTGTTGGGTTTGGGCGGACTCGGCCTGTTCAGGCACCGGCGCAGCCAGGGTGGTGTCTGTCACTTCTATGTTCTCGTCCTGGGCTGCCCGGTCGGCGCCGGACTGAGCAGCAGCAGCCGCCGTTGCCGTGGTGGTGTCGGTCACCGCGATCCCGTAGGTGTCCACCTGCCCCGCAATAACCGGTGAGGTGGTGGTAGTTGGTTCGGCTGCTGTGTCGGGTTCAGTCATAGGCACCGTCCCGTCCCCTTCTGGCAGGCCTCCGGGGTTGGGGATCTGCGCGCCTGTGGCGGACACCACCGCAAAGACAACAACCGCGGCGAAGGCGGCGACGGCTACACCGACCAGCCACAACACCCGGGCTGCGCGGGGACTCGCGTTTGCCGGCATGTTTTGGTCTCCTGTCGGCTGTCGGCTGTCGGTATGGTTGCTATTGTAGCGTGCGCCGCATGCCGCAGGCGGTCTGAGCCGCTGGTTGTGGTTGGAGGAGGTTATCGGGTTTGAGTGGTTGGAGGGTTGTGGTCGGTTCTGCGCGGGTGGGATGGGTTGTGTTGTTGTTGGTGGCGGTGGCTGCTGGTGTGTCGCAGTCGGACGCTCAGGAGCCTCCGGTCGGCACTTCTGTTTCGACTACTTCTACGATGGTGTCTCCGTATGGGGCTGATCCGTTGGGTCTGGTGGCTCATGTGGATAGGTTGCGGCGTCATTCGGTGGGTCGGGATGTGTGGCAGGTGTGGGTTTGCGAGCTTGAGGGTGAGTCGATGCGGGTTGATCCTGGGGATATCGTGGACTTTTTGACGGAGAAGACGCGACCGTATTTCTGGTGGTTGTCGGACGGGCGGTATAACCCGGTGTTTGTTGCTGGTGGGGAACCGGTGTCCGTATCTGTTGAGAATCTGGACTTTCGAACGGTAGAGATGGGCTGTGTGGAAGCTGTGAAGGCTGCGATCAACAGCGGCCCCTAGACGATTCCGGGAGCGTCCGGCGTTGAGCCGGAGGGGGCGATCATTGCGGTCAATGTGGACCTTATCGGAACTGACCCTGATTCTACATTGGCTGTAGGTAGGGGATACGGTTCTGGGGGTGTGTGTCTCGAGGCGGGTACGGCAAGTAGTTGTGGTTCGTTTCCGTCTAATGGGCGGTATGTGTTGGTCGCGGGTGGGCGCGTTGATGAGGACACGGATGGGTTGCCTTTGTTGATTCCGCATGAGATGGGTCATGCTCTCGGTTTGCCTCACTCTCATACGATTCACAGTGAGTATGACAATCCGATGGATGTGATGAGCAACGCCACCCTTCATTTCGGGAAGACGAGGGTGGGGACGCTTGCGGTGAACCGGTATCAGGCGGGTTGGGTCGATCTTGGTGGTGTGGAGGTTCATGGTTCGGGGACGATCACTTACCCACTGCTTCCTGCGGGCATGGTTCGAGGACGGTCACTCGTGCCTGCGGGCTCGCTACCGGAGATGCTGGTTGTTGAGGGGGATGAGGGGGTGTTCGTTTCGTTAGGCGCTCGGGTAGCGGAGGGTTACGACTCGGAGCTCACAGCGACAGCGACAGGAAACGCAGCTGTTGCGACAGGAGAGGAAGGTGTGGAAGCCTACCTGGTGGATCAGCGTGCCGGGAACTGCTCCACGTTGTCGAGCGATCCATACGGCGCCTGTGTCTCCGTCCATAGGGGTACCACACAGATACCTCCTCGTATGAGGATTTCAACGGATCATGTTTATGAAGCCCGGGGATTGAACAGCCGGTTCGAGACCAGGGGCAGCCAGTTCACGGGTACGGGGATCGCGGGGTTGGGGGTTCGGGTGGTGGAGCGGGAGGGGGATGTGTGGTTGGTTCGTGTGGTGGAGGGCGGTGATGTGGGTCCGTTCGGGGATATCGGGAGTTATGGGGATCGTTACCGGATCGAGTTGATGAAGTGGTTGGAGATCACCAAGGGGTGCCGCGACGGGAAGGTGTTCTGCCCGAATCGGGTGGTGAACCGGTTGGAGCTGGCGGTGTTCGTAGTTCGCGCGTTGGGGGAAGACCAGGTGCCGAAGTTGGCTGGGAGTAAGGCGACGTTTGTTGATGTTCCGAAGTCGCTTTGGGCGTGGGGATATGTGGAAAGGTTCCACAAACTGGGCATCACCGACGGGTGCGGGCGTAGCACCCCGACGAAGAAGTACTTTTGCCCGTCCAAGGACGTGACCAAGGCGCAGGTGGCGGTGTTCTTGGTGAGAGCGATGGGCGAGACCCCACCGGCGACCACCCGCCGCACGTTCGCGGATGTACCGACCGGGCACTTCGCGCATCGTTACATCGAGAAGCTTTATGATCTCGGCTTGGCCCCGCACACGACCATAGGTGGGAAGAAGTATTATTCGCCTGCGAGCACGATCCGCCGCCACTTGATGGCCCGCTGGCTGACCGATGCGGCGGTGACCCTCCAGGGTGTGCCATACGACCTCAGGATCAAGGGCGACCCGCCCGGTCTGCCACCCAATGTGGTCGTCAGCCATCCTTGGGCTGTCCGCTGGGACGCCCCGGAGGCGGCGGGAACGGGCGGGGTGTCGGGCTATGACATCTCCTACGGTGTTGTAGGCGGGAACGGTCGGATAGCGTCGACGGGGACCCTCCGCAGCGCGGACCTGTCCTATCTGGTAGCAACCAACCGGGGACAGCAACTGTACGTGCGGGTAAGGGCCTACAACGATCACGGAGCGTCGGCGTGGACAACCGCCAAAACGTTCACAGCCCCACCCGTGACTATCTTGGTGCCGCCTGCTCCGATCAACGCAGCCGCCGTCTCCGAAACCCCCGGTAAAGTCACCCTCACCTGGAAACCCCCCACCAACACCCCAACCGCAGACAGCGCCACCGACACCCAAACCCCCAACCCGGCCGCGGTCAGCGGCTACCGCATACTACGCAAACCCGCCGGTGGCCAAAACAACTACCAAATCATCGTGTCCAACACCGCCAGCGCCGACACCACCTACACCGACACCAACGTGCCCCCCGGCCAACACACCTACCAAATATACGCCATCAACAACTCCGGGCTCATCAGCGCCCAAGGATCCAACCCCGCCACCGTCACCGTAAAACCCCAACCCACAACCACCACCACAACATCAACCACCACCACAACCACCACGGCAGCGACAGGGCTAACCCTGTCGATAGCCGACGCCTCCGCAACCGAAGGCGGCACCCTTGAGTTCACAGTCACCCTCAGCCAAGAGCCCTACCAGTTCATCACCGTCAACTACGACACCCACGACGACACCGCCACCCATACCAGCGACTACTACCGAGCCACCGGGACGCTCATCCTCAACCCCTTACAAACCACCACAACCTTAAAAGTCCACACCAGAAACGACAACACAACCGAAAACACCGAAACCTTCCAACTCGTCCTCACCCAACCACGCGGCGCCACCCTCGCCACAGGCACCGCAACCGGCACCATCCACGACAACGACTGACCGAGCCCGGATTTCGGACACGAGCGGAAGAGCGTCTTGCGCGATGGGGTTGGGGGCCATCGGATGACGGATCCGGACCACACGTGAGCCCGCAGCCTGCCGCCGTCGCTGCACGGTTCGATGATTTCCGGGGGAGCCTGGTTCCGCTCCGGCTGGTCGATCCTTACGGAGTCTGGGTCGCCCATCAGCTCGACGATGTCTCGGATGTCATTCGCCGGGCCGAGTCCGAGGCTCGGACAGGCAGGGTGGGTGGCCGGATTCGTCTCCTACGAGGCCGCCCCCGCCTTCGATCGTCGGCTGGCAGGCGAGAATCTCGCCCCAATCCTCGAACCACAACGCGGTAGGTCGTTCCCAGCGCTCCATGTTGGGGCGGACACCGAGTTCCTCGAAGATCACCTCTGCCAGGTCGTCCACCGACGGACCGTCCGGGCGGTCGACACCATGGACGGTGCGGAACGGCGGGGCGATTGCGACCCGGGGATGGAACTCTGTCAGCTCGATCACCACGCCTCGGCGGGCGGCGGCGTCCAGAGCCGCCACGAACGGGAGTGGCTCATTCCCTGGATATCGCGGCACATTTCACTGTTTACATGCTCGCGCGGCTGGCCCGCTTGGGGTGTGTTGCTGCTTGGTATCTTCCCTGGGCTCAGGCCTCAGCTGGTGGATCCCAAGCCATCAGCGCCCGCATTGCGCTGCCTGCTGGGTCGAAGGCAGCCACCGATGCGGGGCGAACCTCAGGTCTGGCGGTTGGTTTCCCAGACGATCAGGGAGGCCCAGCTGTCGACCGCCGGGTCCTCGATGTAGTCGGCGAGAACCCCCCGAGCTTCGAATCCGTTCTCAAGCTGAAAGGTCAAAGTCGGGTCGTACAGTTTGCCAGCTGCCACTGCTTGGACGTAGTCGGCGGCGGACATGGTGTGCTTGTGGTCGGCGTAGCCCGGAATCACTCCTCCGGCGACGATTCCACGGAGGTCTAGGTCGTGACAGACCTGCTTGCGGAGATCGTAGAGGCGTCGCCCGATACCCTGCCGACGGTAAGCGGGGTCCACCGATATGTCGGTTCCGTAGTACCACTCTCCCTGTGGGTTATGTCCGGCCTTGTACTCTGCGGAGATAATGTCCTTGATCTGATGCTGGGGGCGGTCGATGTCGAAATCAACCCGCACTCCCAACCCCATGGCGATCGGGGTTCTGCCGTCAACGACGACGAAGTTCCCTTCAGGAAAGGCTTCCGCTAGGTCGCGTAGCTCCTCGGCGTTGTAGAGATCGTCGGGGTTGGCGGTCGGGAAGCATCTCAACTCGAGGGCTTCGAGGGTCTCGGCCCACCGCGATTCGAGGTTCACGTAACGGAGGGCGGGCATCGGGGAATTATAGTTTGGCTGTGGTCAACTACTCCGGCCTCTCCCTCTGGATGGATACGCTCGGCCGAGAACTCACGGCGCGTGCTCCGCTTGACGGTGATACATCTGCCGACGTCGTCATCGTTGGTGGAGGGTTCACCGGCCTCTGGACCGCCTACTACCTCACCGAGCGGAACCCTTCGCTCTCCATTGTGGTCATCGAGCGAGAAATATGCGGCTTCGGTGCCTCGGGCCGCAACGGTGGATGGGCGGTCGGTGAGCTGGCCGCAGACTTCAGCGCCTACGCCCGGCGGGCCGGTCCCGATGCCGCACGCCGCCTCATGGCCCATGTCCACGGGTCGGTGGATGAGATAGGCCGGGTCATAGCCGCGGAAGGCATCGAATGTGGCTTCGCCAAGGGCGGCGTGATCCGGTTTGCTCGCAGCCGGGCGCAGCGCGTCCGTCAGGTCGAGGAGATCGAGGAGAATCGGGCTAACGGAATCGGCGAGGACGTCATCCGTCTTCTTGGGGTAGATGAGGTGCGAACCTTCGCTAGGCCGACCAACCTGTTGGGTGGGATCTTCTATGCGCCTTGCGCCGCCTTGAATCCGGCCCAGCTGGTCAGGGGGTTGGCAGAGGTCGTGGAGAGGCGGGGCGTCCGGATAGTGGAAGGTACCGAGGCGGTGAGGATCAATCCGGCGTCGGTCGTAACCGACCGAGGAAGGGTCAGTGCTCCGACGGTGATTCGGGCCTGCGAGGCCTACACCCGTGACCTTCCCGGCCATCGAAGGGACCTAGTCCCCATCTACTCGCTCATGATCGCTACTGAACCACTAACTAAAGACGTCCTCGCCGAGGTCGGGCTTGAGTCCCGGCCCGCCTTCGCCGACGACCGTTATGCCGTGATCTACGGTCAGCGGACTTCGGACGACCGTATCGCGTTCGGAGGCAGGACGATCTCTTACTTGTATGGGTCGCGCATAGATCCGGGTGTTGAACGGGATAGGGAGTCCCATGATCTCATCAGGCGGGTGCTGGTGGATATTTTTCCTGCTCTGGAGGGTGTGTCGATCACCCACGAGTGGGGAGGAGTGCTGGGGGCACCCCGCAACTGGGTGCCAGCGGTTCGATACGACCTAGCCACCGGACTCGGTACAGCTGGTGGCTACGTGGGCGAGGGGGTGGCACCATCCAACCTGGCTGGACGAACCTTGGCTGATCTCGTTACCGGCACGGACTCGGAGCGAGCGCACCTGGCTTGGGTGGGCATCAGCTCTCGGAGATGGGAACCTGAACCGCTTCGCTGGTTGGGCATTCGGGGCACCCGAGCCCTCATGAGCCGAGCGGACCGACTGGAGTTCAGTAGCGACCGGACTTCTCGCCTTGGCCGGTGGGCATTTCGGCTGCTGAGGCGTTAACCGATGGCGGTCGAGGCCGATGATCTGATCAAGACCGGCCTAAAGGCCGGATTGGTGGCGGTCGGGCTTTGTCGGGCCGATCCCTTCTCCGAGACCGAGGCCGACCTGCGACAGCGGAAGAAGGCCGGTCTTCACGGCGGCATGCAGTTCACCTATCGGAACCCGACCCGGTCCACGCATCCCGAACGGATCCTCGCCGGTGCTGCCACCTTGGTGGTGGGGGCACTCGACTTCTGGGCTGACCCACCCGCCCGACCGGACGACGGGACCCCGTACGGACGGGTAGCTGCCTATGCCCGCTCCGACCATTACGCCACCCTAAGACGAGCGCTCGACCTGGTGGCGGAGAAGCTGCGCGGCGAAGGTTTTCGAGCCGTGGTTGTGGCCGACGACAACGCCCTCGTTGATCGGGCCGCCGCATACCGGGCGGGGATCGGTTGGTGGGGAAAGAGTGCCAACATCCTGGTTCCGGGTGCAGGAAGCTTGGTGGTTCTCGGAGCGGTGGTAACCGACGCACCGTTGTGCGACACCGATCCCGACCCGGTGGAGGACGGCTGTGCGTCCTGCGTCCGATGCCTGGACGGTTGCCCGACCGGCGCGATCGTTGCCCCCGGGGTGGTGGACGCGAGGCGGTGTCTGGCCTGGCTCGTCCAACAAGCCGGAGTGTTCCCGGTGGAGTTTCGAGAGGCTTTGGGGGATCGGATCTATGGCTGTGACGAGTGCGCTGACGTGTGTCCTCCCAACCGCCTCCGGATCCGGAAGGGCCGCCGGGGAGGCAACCGGGCCGCCGGGGAGGCATGGGTGTCCCTGGTCGAAATCCTTGACGCGTCGGACGACGAGTTGATGGCCCGGTACGGTCGTTGGTACATCCCTCGCCGCCAAGCCCGCTACCTGCGTCGAAATGCCCTAATCGCCTTGGGCAACGTGGGCGATCCGGCCTCGCCGCGGGTTCGTGCCGCGGTGGACCGGGCATTGGAGCATGTCGACCCTCTAGTCCGCGCCCACGCGGTATGGTGTGCCCGCCGTCTCGGCCTAGGTCTGGGAGCGTTACAAGGAGAGAACGATCCTATGGTCGAAGCAGAACTGGAACACCTGATCGAGGTGGCACCGGGGGTCACGGCTGTTGGGTCTTCCCGACGTGCCTAGTCCCTCGGAGGTGCGGACCGCACCTGCCCTGCTCCCGTCTGCGCTCAGGTCGGGGAGACGTCTCGTGCTGTTGATGGTTCTTCTGCTGAGCGGCGTCGCCGTGGTAGCCAGCGATGCATCGTTGTCGGCTCAAGTGTCCGGTACCTGGTCGGATATCCCCACTTCGGGCGACCATGGACAGGCACTTCGCCAGCTGGATGAGTGGCGGATCATGGACAGTACCGGGTGCTCATACAACGAAATCTGTCCGGACTTGCCGATCTCCCGGTGGCAGATGGCGGTTTGGATGGTTCGCCTGCTGGACAACATGGACTCCTTTGGTCCCTATCCGGACGACGACCTCTTCGGAGATATCACCCGACCATCCTCGGACGGCAACACAGTCACCAGGTTCTGGTGGACCGACCATGTTCACCGGCTGCGACTACTTGAGGTGACCGCTGGTTGCCGGGACGACAGTTTCTGCCCAGACGACGATGTGACCCGAGCCCAGATGGCTACCTTCCTGACCAGGGCCTTCGATCTGGCCCCTGCTCCGTCCGCGCAGTTTGGCGACACCGCGGGTAATACCCATGAGGCAGCTATCGACTCGCTTGCCGCCGCGGGCATAACGCTCGGCTGTGATACCCACAGATTCTGTCCCGACAAGCCAGTGAAGAAGGCTCAGATGGCGTCGTTTCTGTATAGGGCGGTCGTCAACGCCCCGCAGCCGACGATCTCTTCGCCAGCCCCGAGAGTGGTGACTGGCTCGTTTGAGATCGTCATTGACTTCGGCGGTCCGGTGTCGGGCTTCGGTGCCGACGACCTTTGGGTAGTGAATGGTGAGGCGTCCGAGCCTCTCCCCGCAGGCGACGCTTACCGGGTGGAGATCCGGCCGAGTGCCTCTGTCGGGGGAGATGTGGTGGTGAGGGTTCGTCCCCATGCGGCACATGACACCGCGGGCCGCTCAAGCCGGGCTTCGGAACCGTTTGCGAGAACCGTTGCCTGTTCGAACCCGCAAGGCATCTGCGCGCATCTTCATGATGGGGTGGGGTTCGATACCTGGAATCGAGATCAGATCGAGGAGGCCTACGGGGCCGAGTTCAGCCGACCGGCACCCGCAATCGAGTGGACGGGTAGTACCGAAGGATGCGAACCGGGGACCACCAATTCTGTCTATCGGGAGGCCTTGATCTCACGGATCAACTGGTATCGACGCATGGCGGGAGTGCCGGACGTAACGCAAGATCATGCTCGGACCGCCAACGCGCAGCTCAAGGCCTTGGCGCTCGAGGCGGCGGGCCGCGGCACGGCTCATCACATATCCGACGATTGGCCCTGTTATGACCAACGCGCCCAGACGTTCAGTACCGAGATCTTGTTCGGGGGTGCCTCTCATCAGGCGGCTATCGACGGCTACATCCAAGACTGGGGGGACTCCAACAAATGGGTCGGTCATAGACTCATCCTGCTGGGTCCGGACGCTACCGCTTTCGCGATCGGGCAGACGGACAACATCAATGCCATTCAGCATGGCTCATACGAGTATGAGCGGCCAGCACGCGACGGATTCGTCGCCTGGCCGTCGGCGGGTTATGTGCCTGCTCGGTTGGTATACGACAGATGGTCTTTCCAAGACTTCTGGCGTGAGGTCGATTCCTACGGGGGGATCATGTACGGGAGAAAATTGGGCGAGCTAGAGGTGTTCGATGATGCCGGGATGTTGCGTTACCGGGCAGTCTTTGACCCCTCCGTGAACCGGGACTTCGCGGCATGGAACACGCGTGAGGACGAGTATCCCTACACCAAGCTACTCCGACCGATCAGCGGTCCTCTGTATCGCGATGCCTGTTACACGGTGGTGGCTCACTTCGTGCCGGACGGTGCCATGCCTGGCGGAACCACGGACTACGTGACCTGTCTAATGCCCGAGGACAGGAACCGGTAGCGGCGGTACCTACCCGACCGCCTCAATAAAGGCGTCCGTGAAATTGATCTCGAAGTCGCCGGTGTCCTGGATGCTCTCCAAGCTGTCAACGCCCCCGGGTATGACATTCGGGTCCTCTACGAAGGCCAGCAAGTCTTCGTCCAGCCCGCCGAGCGCGGCCGCGTTGGGCGTTGAGTAGTAGTTCCAGTTCGACAGGGCGGCACCGTTGCCTCCCTCGAGGATCCAGTTGATGAAGGTGTGGGCCGTGCACGGGTTGGGTGCGTCATGGGGGATAGCCATGTTGTCGATCCACCGAGTTCCCCCCTCTGTCGGCACGAAGTACACATAGCGGGCCGGATCCTCGGTCTCCAGGAATTGGGTAAACATATCTCCGGAGTAGCCGTGCCCTATCGCCGTCTCGCCGGTGGTCAGAAGCTCGTCAGCCTGGTCGGTGTCGAACGCGGCTACCCGTCCCCGAGCTTCGACAACCAGATCCTTGGCCTGCTCGAGCTCCTCAGTGTCGGTGGTGTTAAGTGAAAATCCGAGATACTTGAGGGCGGCACCGAGGGTTTCTCTCGGATCGTTGAGGAGGGAGATCTGGCCAGCATATTGGTCAGCTATGTCGGCGTCGAAGATCAACGCCCACGAGCGCGGGAAGTCGGTGCCCACCACGGCGGTGTCGACCGCTATCCCGGTGGTTCCCCACTGGTACGGCACCGAGTAGTCGCCGTCCGGGTCGTAGATGAGGTTGCTGAACTCATCGGAGATATTGGCCAGGTTGGGAAGGGCGTCCTTGTTGAGGGGTTGAATGTCTTCACCGGCGATCAGGATGGCGACCATGTAGTCGGACGGGACTATCAGGTCGTAGCCGGAGTTGCCCGCAGAGATGATCGGCTGCATGGCCTCGTTGGAGTCGTAGACGTCCACTGTGACCCCAATCCCCTGCTCGGCGGCGAAGGCGTCAACCAGGTCGGGGTCGATATATTCTGCCCAGTTGTATATGTTGAGGTCGCCGTCGGTCTGTCCGACTTCGCAGTCGGCGGGTCCGGATGCGCTGTCCTCGCCGCCGCAGGCGGCGGCCACCATGCTCAACGCAATGAGCCCGATAAGCATCAATCGTTGTGGTTTGGTTCTCATGCTGGCCTCTCTGTCGAATTTCGATGACCTGAAACTTGCCTATCGCGGTCCGGCCTGGAACGCTGCGGACCGGGCACACCCCGAATTGTATAACGGTCGTCCGCCCGGTAGTGAACAACTGACCACTTCACCGCTCAGATAGGGGAACCTGCGCCTGGCCTCGTCCCCGGTCAGGAGCTCAATGTCGGTCTGCCCCCAGGAGTGCTGGCTAGCCACCAGCCAGTGCTGTTCCACAGCCTTGCCCTCCGACGTGGTGGCCCAGAGGTACCCCGGCTGCGTGATAGTCAGCGGTGCCGCGTCCTGCCTGGTGATCTCGGCGAAGATCTGATGCGCCTTCAGGTGCCAGCCGTTGATGGCGATCTCCCCGGTCGATCACCACGGGTAGGGTTACCCGGTTCCCCTTCCGCCCTGACAGAACAGTTAAGGAGTCCGCAGTGACCGATATCCCGTGCCCCGCGGCGGACGGTTCGAGTCCCGTCCAGCGCCAGTTCCCGAAGCCACCCCCGATGTGCATCGACCCCGCCGAGAGCTACACCGCGGTGATGGACACGTCGATGGGGTCGATCACTATCGACCTCGACGCCGCCGCAGCTCCCCGTACCGTGAACAACTTCGTGGTGCTGGCCCGCTACCACTACTACGAGAACGTGATCTTCCACCGCATCATCAAGGGTTTCGTATGCCAGGGCGGCGACCCCACCGGCACAGGCCGGGGCGGTCCCGGCTACCGCTTCGCCGACGAACTGCCCCAGCCGGGCGGCTACGAGCTCGGCTCGCTGGCCATGGCCAACTCGGGGCCCAACACCAACGGCAGCCAGTTCTTCATCATCAGCGGCTCCGACGGCACCCGCCTGCCGCCCCTGTACTCGCTGTTCGGCAAGGTGGTCGAGGGACTGGATGTGGTGGACGCCATGCAGAAGGTTAGGACCGGCCGCAACGACCGCCCGCTCACCGACGTCACGATCAACTCGGTAACGATCACAGAGTCCGAATGACCTGAACGACCCCGGTGGGGCTCAGCCCCGAGAGCGGCTTGGTCCTAGGCACCGAGGCGTTTCTGGTCGACACGATGCAGGGACTGATGTTGCGGATCTCGTCCACGGGTAGGCGGGTCAACTTGGGCAGGCGACGCCGGGCATAGGTCTGAACGTCTCGATCAGTTGCCGCTGGGCCTCGGTATAGATGGTGTCGAACGCCAACGACGACTTCCCCGAGCCGCTCACACCCGTGAACACCACCAGCCGATGTCTGGGCACATCTATGTCCACGTCCTTCAGGTTGTGCGTGCGTGCACCCCGGATGTCGATAGCCTGGCTCACAGGCGTGTCTCCCCGATACCGCCTTCAGCGGGCGATCCCTCAGACCTCGCAGGCGCTCAAGCCAGCCGCATCGGTGAAGATGCCGTTGGCGTACTGCAACTCCCGCACGTAGCAGATGATGTTGTTCACGTCCTCGGGTGACAGGCCCGGCACAGGCTGCATGTCCCCGAAGCTCCAGTGGTGCTGGGCCGATCCCACCTCTACAGCACGGATGAAGCTGAAGTCCGCGTGGTGGCTCGGCTCGTAGATCTTGTCTACCAGCGGCGGACCCTGCGACGACCCCCCGGCGGTGGGACCATGACACTCCGAGCAGTTGGATGCGAACAGTTCGGCACCCCGGCGAGCCACATCCGAGAGGTCGGGAACGGAAACCTCGACCGTCTGGGAGCCCGAGTCGTCAGCAGCCGGGTACTGGTCCTCCTCGCCCCCGGAACAACCCGCCAGGAACGCCCCGACCAGGACGGCCGCTAGGACCGAGCGACGCCCCGGATGTGATCGTTTGCCGACCGTCCATCGAGTGCTCCCGCCTCGCCAGACTGGCCGTGTGTTGACGGTTATCAAGTTCCCCGATCTTCGATCACTCGGACCACCTACCCCCGCCTGACGATACCAAGGTCCTGGCATTGCCACCACTGTGGCCCCCGCCCTCACGATCGAAGCATCGGATGAGGTGATCGACGAGGTGGTCCACGAATCGGAACAACTCCAGACGAGGCTCACCGGCGGGTCGATCGACAACAACGAACGCTTCGAGGACTACCTGGCTTACCGCTCGGTCTTCTTCGGCCTCGGTATCCAGGTCCGCGACCTTGACCCCACCGGATCCATCGGTTAATGATACCCCACCACCCCCAAATGTCGTGAACACGCCCTAGGTGGTTCCGACTTCCGCTTCGGAATCTGCGGCGCGCATGCGCTGCACGATCAGCGAGAGGATCACCAAACCGACGGAGGCACCCAACATGATGACCGAGACGGCGTTGATGAGGGGGGTGACGCCGCGACGGATCATCCCGAAGACGAATACCGGCAGGGTGGTCGATCCTGGTCCTGAGGCGAATTGGGTCACCACCACATCGTCAAGGGACAGCGTGAGCGCTAGCAAGGCACCTCCGGCGATCCCTGGCGCGATCTGCGGGAGGGTTACGTAGCGGAAGGTTCGCCATCGGTTGGCGTAGAGGTCGAGGGCTGCTTCTTCGAGCTGTTCGTTCATGCCCGCCAATCGGGCCCGGACGACCACCGACACGAAGCTGATATTGAAGGCGATGTGGCTGATGGTGATCGAGGTGAATCCCTTGGTCAGGTCAAGCCCCAGCAGGAGATCAGCGATCCGGATCCCTTCGGAGAAGAAGAGGAGCATCATCACCGCCATCGTTACGTCGGGGATGATGATCGGGAGGTACAGAAGGGCGTCGAATACCCGCCTTCCCCGAAACCGGAATCGTTCGAGGGAAAGGGCAGCCAAGGTTCCGAGGACCACCGATATAACTGTGGAAACTGCGGCCACCCTGACCGATACCCAGAGGCTGTTCTGCAGTTGCGTATGCCCTATGAACTCCTCATACCACGAAAGGGTGAACCCTCCCCAGCGGCCCACGTTGCGGTCGTCACTGAACGAGAAGACGATGAGCAGAAGGATCGGGGCGTAGAAGAAGGCGTAGACCACCCAGGCTGATCCCGAAAGGGCCCATCGGGCGGCGACTCCCGGGCGGGCTGATCGGCCGATCATGGTGCTCGATCGTTTCACAGGGTTCTTCCCCCTGCCCGGAAGTAGATGAGGGTGGCCCCCAGCATCACGGTCATAAGGACGAAGGAGAGGGACGCTCCCAGCGGCCAGTTCCGGGCGGTAAGGAACTGCACGACGATGTAGGAGCCCAACATGGTCGACTTGCCTCCCCCCAGAATCTGGGGAGTGACGTAGGCACCGAGGCTGGGTACGAACACCAGAATGGAGCCAGCCAGGACCCCGGGCATCGATAGGGGCAACAAGATGTGCCGGAAGGCCTGAGTCCCCGAGGCGTAAAGATCCCGACCTGCTTCCAGGAGGCTTCCGTCGATCCGCTCGATGGCGGCGTACAAGGGTAGAACCATGAAGGGAAGAAAGCCGTAGACCAAGCCCAGGATGACGGCCGAGTGGGTGAAAAGGATCTCCTGGGGACCGAGGCCGACTGCCTCGGTAGCCCTCGACAAGGGCCCATCAGAGCCGAGGATCACTCGCCAGGCGTAGTTGCGGACCAGGAAGTTCGTCCAGAAGGGGATCATCACCAACACCAGCATGATGTTGCGAATGGTGGGCTGTCGAGTGGCGATGAAGTAGGAGAAGGGATAGGCCACTACCAGGCAGATAGCGGTGGTGAGGACAGCAATCCAGACCGAGCGGTACAGGATGTCGCGCACGATCGGCTCGGCCAAGCGCCGGTATGAATCCAGGTTCCAACCCACCAGGTCGGTTCCACCGATGGAGTTGCGGGTAGCCACCGAATACACCACCACGATTCCGAAGGGGATGGTGAAGAAGAGAACCAGGTAGACATAGGCGGGTAACGCCATGAGCAGACCGCGACGGGAGTCGGCCCGAGCCGCGGCGCGTTCGAACTCGGGAGTAGCTTCGAAGGTTGTTGCTTCGCCTGGGCCGGATCGGCTGTCGGGTGGAGGGTTCGGCGGGGCGAGGATCGTCACCCGGGTCAGTCCTGCACCACGGCCACCGATGAGCTACGCCAGGACACGGTTACTTCTTCTCCCACTTGGAGGGTTATCGAACCGGGCCGGTTCTCCAGCCGCACGTCGATGACCATCCATTGGAAGGTCACCCGGTAGACAAGCGCGTTGCCCAGGAAGGTGACCTGTTCCACCCGGCCGTCCACGGAAGTGTGGTTCGGTGGTGCCTCCCCTCGACGGTGGATGAAGGCCTGCTCAGGTCGCAGGCTGACGGTGACCTTGCTGCCCGGTGCTATCCCTGATCGGGCGGGGATAGTGACCCCGTTGGTCAGGGTGACCTGGTTTTCTTGGGTGACCATCCCGTCCAAGAGGTTGGCGTGGCCGATGAAATCGGCGACGAACCGATTGGCAGGCCTGGAATAGATCTCCTCAGGGGTTCCCACCTGGAGGAGTTCTCCTCCGTTCATCACCCCGATTCGGTCGCTCATGGCCAACGCCTCGCCTTGGTCATGGGTCACGAACAGGAAGGTGATCCCTACCTCGCGCTGTAGGGCCTTGAGCTCAAGCTGCATGGCTTCGCGAAGCTTGAGGTCAAGCGCGCCCAGTGGTTCGTCGAGGAGCAAGACCTTGGGGCTGTTGACCAGGGCTCGGGCTAGGGCGACCCGTTGCTGCTGGCCGCCGGAGAGCTGATTAGGTCGACGCTGCTCCATACCCTGCAAGTGGACAAGGCCGATAGCCTCGCGTACCCGGGATTCCAAGTCGCGAGGGGGAACCCTGCGCATCTTCAGCCCGAACGCCACGTTCTGTTCCACCGTCATGTGCGGGAAAAGGGCGTAGTTCTGGAAGACGGTGTTGACCGGGCGTCGGTTCGGCGGCAGGGTGCCCACCTCCTCCCCGAATATGCGGAGGCTTCCCTCGGTGGGGAACTCCAGGCCCGCGACTAAGCGCAGGGTGGTGGTCTTCCCGCATCCGGACGGACCCAACAGGGCAAAGAATTCGCCGTCGGCGATCTCGAGGTTCACTTCGTCGACCGCGATCACCTCCCCGAATCGTTTGGTGATTCGGTGGAGAGCCACCGCGGGTGTCTCTGGATTCACTACTGATCCCCGTTACTCAAAGGAACTCGGCTCGCGCATAGTCGTTAAGGGTGGGCAGTCCCCATACTGCCCAGAAGTCCCTGGTCCGGGGACGCATGATGGCGGCACCGACTGTCTCCATGAAATATGGGGGCTCGGCTGTCTGGCATACCGGCTGACGGGTCAGATCCATGAGGTCGTGGATGGTGACCTCGGATCGGTCCAGGTGTTGTGCGGCTGCGGCCAGCCGGCGTCTCGAGCTGGCCTGCAGCTGAGCAGGACGGGCACCTTCGAGCGCGTAGGTGTCGGGATGGAGGGTGTGGTTGGTGTGGGTGATCGGATCAGCCCCTAGGGCGGTCACATGCCTGGCACTGGGCATGGCCTCAATGTTGTAGCCCTCCCCTTCAGCGTCGAAGACAACGTAGTTGTGGCCTCCGGCCAGGTCGGCCTCAACGATCACGTCGCGGGCTTCCTGGGCGGTTGAGGTGGCTAGAGCTTGCCGGATGACCATCGGCCAGGTAACCCCCACCCGCCCGTCGACGGCGGTGAGGTTGGTCATCCCGGCACAGACCCCCCGGTCATTCATGCCGATCTGTCCTAGGCATCCGGTAGTGGTGAATATCAAAGCACCGGGACCTTCGTCCGGTTTGGTCCGTAACAGGATTACATAGTCGGCCGCCGAAGCGTGCATATCCCAGGTCTGGCCGAAGAATCCGGCCCCACCAGCCCGCCGGTCGGGAACGATGAACGCCGTGCAGTCGTCTTCGATGCCAAGACCATTCGGGGTACCTGTCCGGTATCGGGCACTGACCGTGTCCACAAAATCGGTGAAGCCGCCCACCACCACCGCCTCGGCCATGCTGATACCTGCCCCTTTCGCCATGGCTTCCATCTCTTCGAATATGGCTGGCGACTGACGATGATGAGCTTCCAGGCATTCCTCCGCCAGGTCAAGTACCTCGCTTCTGGTAATAGGTGTCCCGGTCCACAGACCCCCCATGACCAGCGAGACGCGTTCCTCGGTATACGACCGGATCTCGTCAGCGTATGCGGCACCGTGAGCGCGACCCATCTCGGCCGGCGTTCCGCCCACGTCTAAAACCCTGATCGGAGGCCGTCTCATCCGACCTCAATCGTAGTGGGCAGCGGAGCAGGAGACACGGTGTATACGGGAACGACGGAGAACATGGGTCTTGACCTCAGGGGTTAGGCGACTTCTCCCATGGGTAGTTAGCCCCTGTGACCGGGGAGGCGCGCTAGTCGATTTCGAACCCTGGCACCACGAACTCTCCCCGGTCGATGATCTGGCGGTTTCCGACCCATATCGAATGGTGGCGGGTGGGGATGTCGAAATGGAAGCGGGATCGGTTCTTCCCCCCGAGCATGCGGAAAAAGTTGGCACCGAAGGCGATCTGCATGTTGCCGTAGTAGCTCTCCGTATCCATGATCCCTCCCCCCTCCCAGAAGCGCAGGCCCAGCGCGTTCCAGTTGGCTCGGTGCTCGTAACCCCAGCCGATGTGGGAAACGCCGTAGGCATCGGGGTCTTGGGCCACTTCAAAGAAGTCTTGGACGAGAAGGGCGTCGGTCCCTCCTTCGATGGAAACGATACGTCCCTCCCGCAGCTCCATGCGGATCGGCTCGTTGGCGTATCTGCCCAGCAGCAGCAACGCGTCGCCTCGATCTACGACCAAGGTGCCCTCGGCGGAGTCCTCAAGCGGGGCTACGACACACTGGGCGGAGGGCCAATGGTCCCAGCGGCCCGGTTGGTCCGTGTATCCGTACTGGACGCCCAACGGGCGCCCGGTGTAGCGAACGGTGAAGTCACTGCCCGCCTCCGACCACACCCGCATGGTGTCGGACTCGGCTAGGTACCTTCGGCTGGCTTCGGCGCGTTGGCGTAGGACCGGTATCGGGAAGAGGCGTCGCAGATGGTCCTCGGGTTCTTCCAGCATGAGGGTGCGCACCCCGGCGTCAAGTGCCTCGTTGTGAGCCTCCGAGTAGATCCAGTGGGTTTCGGTGCTGGCGACCAGCGGCACCACCATGTCGCATCCCTTCCAGGCGTCGATGATGGTGCGGGACTTCATCCAGGAGTCATCGGCCGGGGTCATGATCTGGAAGAAATCACCCCCCAACGTCTTGACCGCGGCCATCAGGGCGGCGATGTAGGCAGGATTACTGTGGCTATTGGTGAAGGCCATGACCGTCTGGCCCGAGCCCACCTTGCAAAGTTCCATGTGGTCTCTGAACAGGGGCACCAGGTCGGCGGCCGCGGTTGAGGTAGTTGGCACCCTTCGCAACGTTGCCTCTCCTGCTCCGGCGGATGGTTCTGATCCTATCTCACCCTCTTGGACGCAGCAGTCAAGATGAACCGTACCGGGTTCGGTTCACGGTCACTGTCAGAGCGGGTTCTGCGGATCTCGGAGACGATCCGAGGCCCCAGCTGGCAATGGGCACTGATTGCCACTGGCCATTGCCGCCTTCAATCCAGGTCTATGTTCAGCAGCTCCTCTAGGCGTTGAAGTTGTTCCGTCACCGAACTCAGGCTGCCCCCTCCGGGGGAACGCCGTCTGGCCACTGAACTGCTCGGATCGGTGAGGCTGATGTCCTCCGGTCGGAAGGACTCGTGCACCGCGGACAGGTCGGAGAACGACAACTGGCTGATCGCCCGGCCGTCCGACTGGATCCGGATAAGCAGTTGACCGACCGCGTCGTGCGCTTCGCGGAAAGGTACCCCGCGGCCCACCAGAGCTTCGGCTAGGTCGAGCGCGGTCACCGTCGGATCTGGTGGGGGAGGATGGAACAACGCCTCCTCGATCAGGGCCCCCATGGCCTGGAGGGAACCTGCCAACGCGTCGTCTATAGCGAACACCGCAGCCTTGTCCTCCTGGAAGTCTCGGTTGTAGGCGGTGGGCAGCCCTTTCTGCAAGGCAAGGAGACCGGTCAGGTGACCGATGGCTATGGCAGCCTTGCCTCGGGTGAGTTCGGCGATGTCGGGATTCTTCTTGTGGGGCATAGCTGACGAACCGGTCGTCAGCGAGTCGCTGAAGGTCGCCCAACCAAACTCGGCGGAAGCCCACAGAACGGACTCCTCGGCCAGGCGCGATAGGTGGACAAGCGACTGGGTGGCGGCGAATCCGTACTCGGCTACGTGATCTCGGGCCCCAACCGCATCCATGGAGTTGGAGAACCGGTTTCCCATTCCCAGCAGCTGAGCGGAGCGATCCGGGTCGAGCGGAAGGCTGCTTCCGCCTAAGGCACCCGCTCCCAGCGGTGAAACCCCTAGGCGCTCGGCCAGGTTCTCGAACCGGTGGATATCTCGAAGCATGGCCCATACGTAGGCGAGAAGATGATGGGCCAACGGGACGGCCTGTGCCTGCTGGAGGTGGGTATAGCCGGGAACGATCATGTCCTCGGCTTCCCGCGCTTTGGTAACCAAGATCCGGCAGAAGTGCCGGATGTCCTTGATTCGAGCCCGGGCGGCCTCGAGCAGGTAGAGGCGTAGGTCGAGAGCCACCTGGTCGTTGCGCGACCGGCCGGTGTGGAGCTTGGCGGCAGCCTCGCCCACCAGTTCGCCCAGCCGTCTCTCCACCGCCGAGTGAACATCCTCGTCGGTGTCACGGAACGCGAATTCTCCGCGTTCCGCTTCGGCGTCGATGTGGCGCAGGCCTCGGATCATGGTGTCGCGTTCCTGGGGGGTGATAAGCCCGACCTCGCCGAGCATCCTGGTGTGGGCCATGGAGCCAGCGATGTCCTGCCTCAGCAGACGACGATCGGATGGATCGACGGTGAAGTCCCACAGGATGCGGTCGGGCGAACCAGTGAATCGACCACCCCACATCTGCGGACCCGGGCGGTCAGAGGCCCCAACCATGTTGTTAGCGGCCGAGCCGTTCCGCCTGCAGCCTGAGTCGCAGGGCGTTGAGCCTGATGAAGCCGGTGGCATCGGCCTGGTCGTAGGTCCCGCCCTCCTCGAAGGTGACGGTTTCCTGGTCGTAAAGGGTATGCGATATGGAGCGTCGCCCAACCGTGTCGGCGCGGCCCTTGTAGAGTCGAAGCCGGGCTTCGCCGGTGACGTTGCGCTGGATGTCGTCCATGAACCGTTGGAGCGCCAACCGCTCCGGCGAGAACCAGAATCCGTAGTAGACCATCTCGGCGTAACGGGGCATCAGCTGATCGCGCATGTGGGCGAGTTCCCGGTCAAGCGTTAACGACTCCACCGCCCGGTGAGCGTGATGGAGGAGGGTACCGCCCGGAGTCTCGTAGACCCCGCGGTTCTTCATCCCTACAAAGCGGTTCTCGACCAGATCGACCCGCCCGATGCCGTGGGTGCCAGCGATGCGGTTGCAGTGGCGCAGCAGGTTCGCCGGTGACATACTCACCCCGTCCACGGCTACCGGTGTCCCTTTCTCGAAGGCGACAATTACCTCCTGGGGTTGGTCCGGTGCTGCTTGTGGGTCGGTGGTCATCTGGAAGATTCCGGCGGGCGGTGCCGTCCATGGATCCTCCAGGACTCCTCCCTCGTAGGAGATATGCAGCAGGTTTGCATCAGTTGAGTAGGGCTTCTCCGGCGTTACCGGGATCGGTATGTCGTGCTTCTCAGCGTATGCGACCAGGTCGGCCCGGCCCCGCATCGACCATTCCCGCCACGGCGCGACCACCCGAATGTCCGGATTGAGGGCGAAGGCCGACAACTCGAACCGCACTTGGTCGTTGCCCTTGCCGGTGGCACCGTGGGAGATCGCTTCGGCACCGTAGCGCTCTGCGGCCTCGACCAACCCTTTGGCGATGACGGGCCGGGCTAAGGATGTACCGAGCAAGTAATAGTTCTCGTAGACCGCGTTGGCTCGAATGGCTGGCCAGACGTACTCGTCGACGAATTCTTCTCGGAGGTCATCGACTACGGCCTCGACGGCACCCGTGGCGTAGGCCTTTTCCACCGCCTCCTCCACCTCGTCGTCTTGGCCGACATCGGCGGTGTAACAGATGACGTCGTAACCCCGTTCCTCGATGAGCCATTTGAGGATCACTGAGGTGTCGAGTCCCCCTGAATACGCTAGAACTACCCGGCTCATTCGACTGCTCCTACTTGCCTTATCAGCTCGGCCACGGCATCTCCGCCGGTTTCTGCGGCCGCTACCACCAGCACCGTATCGTCACCTGCCACCGTACCCAACACGCCCTCCCATTCGGCGAGGTCGATAGCGGCGGCAACCACCTGCGCGGCACCCGGTGGCGTGGTGACCACCACCAGGTTCTCGCTCGTACTGACAGACATTACATACACCGACAGGGTTACTTTCAGGGCTTCCCGGTCGGGACCGGGTGGCGTATGGGATGTGATCGCGTAATGGTGTAGTCCGTCACGAGCCCTTGTCTTGAACGCACCCAGCGCGCGGAGATCTCGCGAGACGGTGGCTTGGGTGACTTGGAATCCGCGTCGCGCCAACAGCTTGCGAAGGTCATCCTGGCTGGCAACCGATCGGTTCTCAATGATTCCGCGTAGTGCCCGCCGACGGAGCAAAACCCTGCTCATGACGAGATATTATGCACAACCAGTATTGATTATGCAACCCCGTGCCGATCAATACTTGTAGTCGTCCCTCTTATAGGGCCCGTCCACCGGAACTCCGATGTAGTCGGCCTGATCCTTCGATAGCTCACTGAGTACCGCTCCAAGATGGTCGAGGTGCAACCGGGCCACCTCCTCATCAAGGTGAAGGGGGAGGCGTAGTACCTCGGCCTCGTACTCGTCAGCGTTCTCGTGGAGATCGAGTTGAGCCAAGACTTGGTTGGTGAACGAGGTTGACATCACGAAACTCGGATGACCGGTGGCGCATCCGAGGTTCAGCAACCGTCCCTCGGCGAGGACCAACACGCCGTGACCATCGGGGAATACATATTCGTCGTATTGGGGCTTCACGTTGCGCCTCACAACGCCCTCAGCCGCCTTCAACCCGGCCATGTCGATCTCGTTGTCGAAGTGGCCGATGTTGCCGACGATCGCCTTGTTCTTCATCCGCTCCATGTGTTCGAGGGTTATCACGTCGCGGTTGCCGGTTGCCGTGATGAAGATGTCGGCCGATGACACCACATTCTCGAGCGTGTTGACCTCGTAACCGTCCATGGCCGCCTGGAGGGCGCAGATCGGGTCTATCTCAGCGATCACCACCCGGCACCCTTGTCCTCGAAGGGCTTGAGCGCAACCCTTGCCCACCTCACCGTATCCGGCAACCAGGGCCGTCTTCCCGCCCAGCATCACATCGGTTGCTCGGTTCAGGCCGTCTATCAGGCTGTGCCGGCATCCGTAAACGTTGTCGAACTTGGACTTGGTGACCGAGTCGTTCACGTTCATGGCCGGGAATAAGAGTTGACCCATCGCCTGCATCTCGTGGAGCCGGTGGACGCCCGTGGTGGTCTCTTCGCTCACTCCCCGCACCGACTCCGCCATCCGGATGAAGTAGGTGGGATCATCGGCGATCCTGCCGGTGAGTAAGTCAATAATGACTCCCCATTCCTCCGGTTCGCTGTCCGGATCGTGTGAAGGAACGGCACCTAGTCGACCGTACTCCGCCCCCTTGTGTACTAGTAGGGTGGCGTCCCCGCCGTCATCAACGATAAGCGTCGGGCCTTCGAAGCCGGACCAGGCCAGCATCCGGTCCGTGCACCACCAGTACTCCTCGAGGGTCTCGCCCTTCCAAGCGAACACCGGTACTCCCCTCGGATCTGCCACGGTTCCGCCCCGCTCAGGCGGACCTACCACCACTGCCGCCGCTGCCTGATCCTGGGTGGAGAAAATATTGCAGGACGCCCAGCGCACCTGCGCGCCAAGTTCTACCAACGTCTCGATGAGGACTGCGGTCTGAATCGTCATGTGCAGGGACCCCGAGATGCGGGCACCTGCCAAGGGCTTGGTCTTGGCGTACCGCTCTCTGAGGGCCATGAGCCCGGGCATTTCGTGCTCGGCGAGTTCTATCTCTCGCCGACCCTGATCGGCGAGCGACAAGTCCGCCACCTTGTATTCGAGTTGAGTGGCAAGCACCGTCTCCTCCATCTTCCTGGTCCTCCCCTAGGGCTTCACTGGTCGGGGTCCGAGCCGGTCGATCTCGCGTCGCGCAACCTGCCCGACTGAGGAAAAGGGGATCCCGAAGCATGATACCGACCCTGCCAGTTGCTGTTGCCGGTTGGGGCCTGGGTTGTTTGGGAGGGCTTGTGCCCGCTCTTCTCGGGGGCCGGTTGGCCGAGTTGAAGCGTTCCGGCTGTGCCGACGGGGGCTTGTTAAGGGGACCGCCCGGCCCCTCTGATTGGCGAGCCAAAGCGTAACGCTATACCCTTGTGGTTTGCGCACGGCTGAATGGCTCGGTCTATCGACCCTGTTGCCTTCGGGGGGCTGGTTTCCCCGGGATCCCGGGGTTTGCAGGAAAGGCCGGATGACTGCGGTTCGGTGCGTGGCCAGGGCGGGTACCAGATCCAGTACTTCCCCAAGAGCAATTCCCCCGCATACAAAGCGTGGAGCTGAATTAGACAGAGGAGAAAATCATATGAGAGCCAGAACGATCCGACTGGTGGGCTTAATGGCAACATTGGCTCTGCTGGCCGGTGCCTGTGGCGGAGACGACGATGACGCAGCCCCGCCGGAAACTGTAGTTGTCACCTCGATTGTCACGGAAACCGAGACGGTGACGTCGGTGGTCACGGAGACGGTTACTGAGACGGTTGAGGTTGAGGTAGAGAAGGAGAACCCCCTAGCCGGAACCACCGTCACGGTGTTCGGGCCGGAGAGTTCCGACGCAGAAGCCGGTTCTCATCAGGCCGCCCTTGACATCTTTGCGGCCCAAAACGACATGACCATCCAGTACACCGGCGAGAGAAGCTTCTCTGATCTGATCAACGCTCAAGCGGCTGGCGGTAACCCTCCGGATATCGCGGTGTTCCCGCAGCCGGGCAAGATCGCCGACTTCGCTCGGGAAGGTTGGCTGCTTCCGATCCCCGATGACGTGATTGAGACCATGGATGCCAACATCGGTGCGGCTTGGAACGCTTTCGGCAACGTCGACGGTGTTCAATATGCTATTCCTACCAAAGCGGATCTCAAGTCGCTGGTCTGGTACCGCCCGGCCGACTTTGCCGCGAACGGCTACGCGGTTCCCACCAGTTGGGATGATCTCAAGGCTCTCAGCACCCAGATGATCGACGATGGGAACACCCCGTGGTGTGTCGGAATTGAGTCAGGCGGTGCCACCGGCTGGGCTTTCACCGACTGGGTTGAAGACCTGACCCTCCGCTATGAGGGTGCCGAGTTCTATGACGAGTGGGTCGCCCACACCATCCCGTTCAACACGCCTGAAATGAATGCCATCTGGACGGACATCCTTGATCTGTGGAATACCCCCGGTGCGGTCTTCGCCGAGGGAGGCACCATCGCCTCAACGGGCTTTGGAGCTAACGGGCCGCCGCTCGTGGAAGGTGATTGCATGATGCATCGCCAAGCCTCGTTCTTCTCGGCCTTCTTCCCTGAGGGAACTTCCTTCGGACCTGATGGTGTCGACGTGTTCTATTTCCCCTCGGTTAGCGGAGATCGTCCGGTGCTCGGTGCGGGCACGCTGGTGTCTGCCTTCCGGGACGCTCCTGAGGTATGGGCGGTGATGGAGTACTACGCCAGCCCCGAGTACGCCGACAATCGTCAGCGGTTCCAGAACCTCTCGAAGGGTGGTGGAGCAGTCTTGAGCGGCTTCCTGTCGCCCAACCTGAACGCCGATCTGAGCCTGTACCAGCCTCTTGAGCAGTCCTTCCTGGACATCCTCTTCACAGCGGAGGTGGTCCGGTTCGATGGTTCGGACTTGATGCCGGCGGCAGTTGGTTCCGGTACCTTCTGGACGGAGGCAACCAGCGCCGTTAATGGCGATAAGTCAGTCGAGGAGGCGACCGCAGCTATCGAAGCTTCCTGGCCGATGCCGTAAGCTGTACACAACCATGCGTCGGTAGTGGGCTGGCCGTTCGGCTGGCCCACTACCCGACCAAAGATCAAATCAAGAGTTCGCCAAGAGGAGATTGCCGAGACCGTAAGCAAATGACCTCCCGCCTAGCTTCGCTGAACTTTCCGGTTCCGATTGTGCCTGAGGACTTCAGGTGGTAGGGGCAATCGGCGGCGCGGTCAACGTCTTTATGGCGTTGGCGCTAGGGGGCGGTTTTGCTTGGTGGGTGAGTCGCTCGGGAAGTGCCTCGGTTACCCGGAGGTGGCTGGGGATCGCGGCGGGCGGACTGTTGTTCCTGCTCTCACTGTGGAGTATGTTCGCCGTCGACAAGTTGCAGACCACAGCCCAAGGTGTGGTCGTCTCCATAGTGGTCAGCGGGCTCGCCTTCGTTGCCGCCAACAAACTATTCGATCTCGCTCCCCACAGGTGGTCCGTATTCACAACCGTGGTCGGGGCGGTGTTGGCTCTTGCTGTCTTCGCCGTGTTATGGGGCAACCGGGTTATAGACGGACCCGTACTTCGCACGGCTACGGCGACCCTGCTCGGTGCAGCGGCCGGATACCTGCTGGGGACGATCAGGCCCAGAATCGTCAGGGTGGTGGTCGGGGCCACGTTTGGAGTGGCTCTCGGCACACTTGCCGCGTCTGGTATGCGTTCGGTGATCCTGGTCTTCGAACTCGAACGGGGGATCTTCGAGCTCTGGCCCATTCTTCCAGCCCTCCAGTACGACGCGCTGGCGATCTCCACCGTGGTGGGTGGGGCGGCCGGGGCGGCCTTCTGGTTGCTCCGCGGACGGCGGGGCCCGATTTCGCCGAAGGTGCTCTGGGGCGCGACGGCTGGGTTCGCGGTGGGGTCATGGTTGTTGTCCGACCTCGGTTTTGGGACTACTTCCGACGCCTATGTGGCTGCGGTAGGAATGGGCTTGGGGGTGGGGATGGCCCTCGGTTCAAGACCGATTCCGGATGAGGCCGCTCGGGTACGGATCGAGGAGTCCGCCCGAGCCTTCATCTTCATCGTTCCTGCTCTGGCCTTCATCGGGGCGACCCTCATCGTCCCAACCATCCGTACTATCTTCCTCTCCTTCCGTGACGGTCGTGGCGTTGAGTTCGTTGGGTGGATCAACTACCGGGAAATCTTCGCCAGTCCCAACATCTTCAACGTAGAAGGCTGGACGAACATCTTCGGCAGCAATCTCTTCTGGATGGGCATTGTGTTGGGGCTGGTTGGCTTGGTCGCGGCCATAGTGGCGGGACGGCGAAGCGGCTACCGGCTCTCGGTGTCACCAGGTGCTGGCGGAGCTATAGCCTTTGGAGTGACCCTGCTGGCCTTCGCCATCTTCGCCTCGCTCCGAGGGACGATCTTCAATAATCTCTGGTGGGTCTTCACAGTGACGGTTGTCTCTACAGCCGCCGGTCTCGCCGCCGCGGTCCTAGCCGACCGGTCCAAAGGAGAGTCGGTCGCCAAGTCGTTGATCTTCATGCCCATGGCGATCTCATTTGTCGGTGCCGGAGTCATCTGGCGCTTCATGTATCTGGCCCGGGATGTGTCGAAACCGCAGACCGGGGTTCTCAACACACTCTGGGTTGGCTTGGGAAGTCTTAGCCTGTCTCGAGGGCTTGATTTCTGGTTGGCCGTGTTGCTCTCCTTAGGCTTGGCGGCGGTGGTAGTTCGCTTGGCGTGGAGGGCTTGGAAGGCCGACGAGCGAGGGATAGCCAGCGGGGCGTTGGCCACCGCACTCCCGCTCCTATGGTTCCCCTACGCGCTGTGGAGAGGCATCGGGGGGTATGAGGTTCGCGAGAACGGTGACGTGGTCGCCTCCACCATCCAGTTTGCCCAGGAGGCACCCTTCAACAACGTCTGGCTGATGGTGGTTCTGATCTGGATCCAGACCGGTTTCACGATGGTCATCTTCTCCGCCGCCATCAAGGCCGTTCCGTCCGACTTGATTGAGGCGGCGCAGGTGGACGGAGCTTCGGAGGCTCAAGCCTTCTGGCGGGTGATCATTCCTCAGATCGCGCCCACGATCGGGGTGGCCATAACCACCCTGATTGTCTTGGTGATGAAGGTCTTCGACATAGTCAAAGTCATGACCAACGGGAACTTCGGTACCCAGGTGATCGCCAACGAGATGTGGCAGCGGGCCTTCACCGAGTTGAACTTCGGTCTGGGATCGGCGTTGGCCGTGGTCCTGTTCATCGCGGTCCTGCCGATCCTGTTCATGAATATTCGTCGGATGCAGAAGGCGGCTAGGTGATGACATCTCTGGGCGGAACTGGCGGTCCCGGGCTGGGCAAGCGAACATACGCGGTCTTGCGCTCGATCCCTACTTGGGCGCTGTGGGGACTGGTGGTGATCTGGACTATCCCGTCCTTGGGGCTTCTGGTCAACTCCTTCCGCACCCGCGATGCCCAGCGAGCCAGCGGCTGGTGGTACGTTCTGGTTGAGGACTTCTCGGAGAACCTGACCCTCGACAACTACATCGACATCCTGGCGGCCGGATCTCAGGGTTTCTTGTGGCGGGCCTTGCTCAACTCCCTGGCGATAGCGCTACCGGCGACGGTGATCCCTATAGGTATCGCGGCGTTTGCCGCCTACGCCTTTGCTTGGATCGACTTCAAGGGTCGGGAATGGCTCTTCATCGCTACCGTTTCGCTGCTTGCCATCCCCGCGCAAATGTCCTTGATCCCGTTACTGCAGCTTTACAGCGGCGGGGGTCATTTGACCCTGCCGTTCATCGAGAGGACGCTCACCCTTTTCCCCGATCTCGATCTGGCTGGAAGACACGTGTCGGTGTGGTTGACCCACACCGGCTTTGCGTTGCCCTTTGCCATCTTCCTGTTACACAACTACATCAGCGGGTTGCCCAAGGACATCTTCGAGTCGGCCGTGATCGACGGGGCCGACCATTTCAAGATTTTCTGGCGGCTGGTGATCCCGCTATCGGTGCCGGTCCTGGCTGCGTTCGCCATCTTTCAATTCCTGTGGACCTACAACGACTACCTCATCGCGGTCACGATGCTGGGCGGTGCCGGACAGAACTTCCCGGCCACCGCTCGGATTGCTGCCTTATCCGGCGAGTTCGGCCAGGCAGAACACCTTCTGACTGCCGGGGCCTTCGTGTCGACGCTGCTTCCCATCATCGTGTTCTTCGCCCTCCAGCGGTTCTTCGTGACCGGGATCTTGGCGGGATCGGTAAAGGGATAACGAGCGGAGTAGGTCGGCGAGTCCCGGATCTATGCAAGGTCCAACTGGCCACTACAACTAGCTAATGACAGCTCCTTCTAACCCCCCCAATACCAGTTTGCCCTCAGACGCGACCTCTATATGGGGGCCGGTAGCTGCGCGGACCTCTCCATCCACGCTGGTGACCTCCACCGGATGCTCACCAAAGTTGCAGTAGATACTTACCACCTCGTCATCGCAAGCGCGTTGGTAGGAGAACACGGTGTCGGCGTGGTGGTCCAACGCTTCGTAGGTCCCGATCCGCAGGGCCTTCGATTCCTTCCGAAGTTGGATCAGCCGTCGAACCAGGTTGAGCATGGAATCCAGATCGGCTAGCTGGGCCTCAACGTTGAGGTCGCCCGATGGGTCCACCGTGGTCAGCCAGGGACGCCCCGTCGTGAAGCCAGCGTTAGCTGTGTCGTTCCACTGCATGGGAGTGCGACACCCGTCCCGACCCAGGTCTGGCTGTCGCTGACCCCAAGGATCCTGTTGCTGATGTGATGGGATTTGGGCCTGGACCATCCCCAGTTCGTCGCCGTAGTACAGGGTGGGGGTGCCCCGGAGGGTGAGGAGCAGTAGGGTCGCCAACCGCGCCCGGCTTCGGCCGTAACGGGTGGCGATTCGCGCCTCATCGTGGTTGCCTAGGACATAGTTGGGCCACGCACCCGGGGGCAGCAGGCTCTCCTGGCGGTCAACGATTTGACGAACCCACGAGGCGGACCAGTTCCCGTAGAGGAGACCGAAGTTGTAGGGCATGTGCAGTTCGTCACCGGTCCCGAAATAGGATGCCCATTCTTCTCCCTCTACATGCATCTCTCCGACTGAGATCCTTGCTTCGGGTTGCGAGAACTCCTCCAGGATCCCGCGAACTTCGCGGAACAACTCGTGAATGTCAGGATGTCCGCGGTCGTAGAGGTGAACTAGGGAGTCATATTCGCCGAGGCTCTTGTAGCCGTGTTTCGGTTTGGCCAGGACGGGATTGGAGCGGTAATCGGGATCTTTCATACAAAAGTGGCAGGCATCGAGACGGAACCCGTCCACACCTCTCCGCAACCAGAAGCGCAGCGTCTCGAGCATGGCCCGGCGCGCCTGGCGGTTGCGCCAGTTGATATCAGGTTGTTCGGCCAGGAAGCTGTGCAGGTAGTACTGACCGGTCAGTTGATCAAACGTCCAAGCCGGTCCGCTGAAGACCGAGATCCAGTTGTTAGGGGGTGATCCGTCGGGTGCCGGGTCCTTCCACACATACCAATCTCGTTTGGGGTTGTCGCGGGAAGAGCGGGACTCTAAGAACCAAGGATGCTGGTCGGAGGAATGGTTCGGAACCCAGTCGACGATGATCTTCATCCCCCGATCGTGGAGCGCAGCTACTAAGGCATCAAATTCAGCGAGGGTGCCGAACATGGGGTCAACGTCGGTGTAGTCGGCTACGTCGTATCCGAAGTCAGCCATGGGCGACGGGTAGAAGGGTGATAGCCAGATAGCATCGATGCCTAGCACGGACGAGAGGTAGTCAAGCTGGGAAGTTATTCCGGCGAGGTCCCCGATCCCGTCCCCATCAGAGTCCATGAAGCTCCGAGGGTAGATCTGGTAGAGGACTGCTTCCTGCCACCACTCGTGTTCCATGAGCAGCCAGGATAGTTGCCCGCTGGTCCTGGGTTCGTTTCGGAAGTTCGTGAAGCTGCTCTGGTCGGTGGCGGGTTACAAGGTGATCAGGTTTGCTCCGGTCGCAGCGCCAAGTTGAGCCTCACCGATTCGCCTAGACGCTGGACGTCGACCACCCGTATCGGGTGGGCGTCTCGCAGTGTGGCCCACCTACCCCCGAATAGTGGAGAGCCCAGACCTCCGGCGAGGATAGGGCCGTAGTAAAGGGCCGCTTCGTCGATGACCCCGGCCGCAAGGAGCGAGCGGAACAAGGTGGCACCGCCCTCGACCATCAGCTTTCTGATACCCATTTCCCCAAGGCGGGCCAGGCCAGCAGAGAGGTCAACCCGTTGGCCTGAGGCGTCGGGAACGAGCACGAGCCGTCCCGGAAGGTCAAGGCGGGTTGGGGCCAAGATGATCGGATCACGTCGAAACAGCCGGGCCTCTGCCGAGAGCATCCCGGTCCCCGCAACCACCACCGGTGTGGGCTGTGGCTGATCCACGCGTTCTGGAGTTTCGATCCGCACGGTTAGGCGGGGGTTGTCGGCCCGAAGGGTGCCAGCTCCCACCATGATCGCATCAACCTCGGCCCGGAGGCGGTGGGCATCTTGGCGGGCCTCCGGTGAGCTTATCCATTGGGAGGTCCCGTCTGCGGCCGCCAGTTGGCCGTCGAGGGTGAGGGCCGCCTTCATGAGCAGCTTCGGTCTCCCCACTGAAGAGGTCAGTTCGAGGCCATCCTCCGCTCGTGATCTAACAGAACTTGCTTGTGACCCAAGCCGCCCGCGTATCCGTTAAGGGTGCCATCCCTCGCGATCACTCGGTGACAGGGAAGTACGATCGGTAGGGGATTGGTGGCCAAGGCTCGTCCTACCGCCCGGGCTGCCCTCGGCTTCCCGACCATGGCTGCAACCTCTCCGTAAGTTCGGACTTCGCCGACCGGAATCCGGCTTGCAGTGTCCAACACCTGGGACTGGAAGGGTGTCATGAGCCGCCGGTCGAGCCGGGGCGGCTCCGCGGAGCGCCCGTCGCGGTATGCGGACATCCAGGCTAGGGACTCGGCCATCTGGCCCCGATCCTCCGCGGTATCGGTGATGCCGACTGCGGCCAACTTCTTGTGCAGCACGTGTTCATGGTCGGAGTCGAACGCTAGGGCTACCAGCCCGTGTGGGGTTACCATGGCCGTCAGCGACCCGATTGGGGAGGGCACCTTGCCGAGCGCTACCGATGTAGCGAGAGGTCTCCGGCCAGGTTGTCCGTTGGAGGTCTTACCTTCGAGCCGGTTATCAGGTGGGGGTGTCGGTCTGGGATGGGCAACCTTGATCATTGTCTGTCCTCTCCGAGGAAGGAAGCCTACCTAAGGCTTAGTGGCTACTGGCCACTACCCGAGTGAGGTTTCGAACTTCGTCGCGGCCTCTTCGATCTCGTCCTTCGTTATTACCAGGGGAGGAGCAAATCGTACGGTGTCCTCGGTCACGTTGTTGACCAGCAACCCGTTGGACAGAGCTGCCCGGTTTACCTCGGCGGCCCGTGGCGAGTCGAGAACCGCGCCGAGCAGGAGACCCCGACCCCGGACCTGAACAACGCCGGGTATCGATGCGAGGCGGTCCCTGAGCTGATCGCTGCGCTCGACGCAGTTCGCTAGCAGATCCCGTTCCTCGATCTCATCCATGACGGCCAAGGCCGCTGCGCATACCACGGGACCACCCCCGAACGTGGTGCCATGATCTCCATAGTCAAAGGCCGCCGCCCGCTCCGTCGACAGGCAGGCCCCGATCGGCAGGCCGTTTCCGAGTGCCTTGGCGAGGGTGGCGATGTCAGGCTTGATGCCGAGGTGCTGCCAGGAAAACCACGATCCGGTACGGCCGATACCCGCCTGCACGTCGTCGAGGATCAGCAGCACGTCACTCCGGTCGCACAGCTCGCGTAGGGCGATCAGGTAGTCGGTCGACAATGGCCTTACTCCGCCTTCGCCTTGGGTGGTCTCAATCATCACCGCGGCGGTCTGGGGACCGATCGCCGCGGTCATAGCGTCGATGTCGTTAGCTGGCACCTGTACGAAACCAGGGGGGAGGGGCTGAAATACCGACTGCTTCTTGGGCTGACCGGTAGCGGCCAGGGCACCGAGCGTTCGTCCGTGGAAGGAGTCGAGCAGCGAAACGATCTGGTAGCAGTCGGAGCCCCGGGTTTTCTGACCCCACCGCCGGGCGAGCTTGATGGCGGTCTCGTTGGCGGTGGCCCCACAGTTGGCGAAGAACACCCGATCCAGTTCTGACTGGGCCTTCAGGCGCTCTGCCAACCGCACCTGAGGCACTGTGTAGTAAAGGTTGGAGACGTGCACCAGCTTGGTCATCTGCCGGGCGACTGCGGCAGCCACGGCCGCGTTGGCGTGGCCCACAGCCGCCACCGCGATGCCAGCGAGGCAGTCAAGATACCCGTTGCCAGCTTCGTCGTAGAGTCGGCAGCCTTCGCCGCGCACGAAGGTGACGGGTGCCCGTAGGTAGGTCTGATGGATCGAGTTAGCTTCCCGTTGGGCGATAGTCAGGGATCCGGTCATTCAGTTTCCTCCGGGGGTGATCATCGTTCCGATGCCTTCCGGGGTGAATACTTCCAGAAGAACAGCGTGTTGTATCCGCCCGTCGAGTATATGGGCCTCAGGGACCCCGCCCTCAAGCGCCTGAATGCAGGACTTGAGCTTGGGGACCATCCCGGCCGAGACTGCACTCGTGTCAAGAAGCTCAGCCAATTCTGTCGCCGACATGGACTCAATAAGCGAGGTCTCGTCGTTGAGGTCTCGGTACAAGCCCTCCACATCGGTCAGGTAGATCAGCTTCCGGGCCCCAATCGCCGAAGCCAACGCTCCAGCTGCGGTGTCGGCGTTGAGGTTGTGTATGTCACCGTCCTCGCTTCGGGCTAGTGGTGCTACCACCGGAATAACCCCGGCCTCAAGCATCCGACTGATTAGAGAGGTATCCACGCTGGTGATCTCTCCGACGAAGCCTAGGTCCGGGTCGAGCTGTCGTGAGACGAACAGGCCACCGTCGAGGCCGGTGAACCCCATCGCCTTGGCCCCACTGGAGGTGAGCAGATTCACCATCTCAGGGTTGATCTCGCCCGCCAGCGTGGCCTGTGCCACCCGCAACGTCTCGGCGTCGGTTACCCGCAGGCCTTTCTTCCAAACCGGTTCAATCCCGGCCCGAATCATGGCCCGGGAGATGTGCGGTCCGCCCCCATGCACTACGACCGGTCGCAACCCCACCAGCGCCAAGAGGGTCACATCGCCTGCCACACCAGCTCGCAGACGGTCGTCGACCATTGCCGACCCCCCATATTTGATGACCACCGTGGTATCGGAGAAGGCCCTGATGTAGGGCATGGCTTCGGTCAGCACCCGGGCTTTTGCCATGGCCGCGGCAATCCGGCTCCGGGCGGGAGTAGGGGCGGTGTGTCCCGTAACCATCAGGCCAAGCTCCCATCATGTACGGATTTGCGAGTCGCCGGTTTGCTCACGGTAGCCATCCCACCGTGGTCAGCCCCGACTCCTCCGGCATGCCTAGGGCGATGTTGGCACACTGGATCGCTTGGCCTGCGGCACCCTTGCCCAGGTTGTCTATCGCTACCACCACGATGGCGCGGCCTGCAGATCGGTCCTCGGTGGCGTGGATCAAGACGCGGTTGGAACCCACCACCCACCGGGTTTGGGGTGGGACGTCGATAACGTCAATGAACGGGGTGTCTGCGTAGACTTCCTGCAGCGCGGTTTGGACGGTCCCAGGCCGGGTGAGGTTGGCGGAGCATGTGGAGAGAATCCCTCTTTGCATGGGGACTAGGTGCGGGGTGAACTGCACCCGATGAGCCCTGCCGGTGGCTTTCTCGAACCCCATCTCAATCTCAGGCCGGTGCCGATGGGTGGCTATGGCGTAGGCGCGGACGCTCTCATCTATCGCCCCGTAGTGGAGGTCGGCCCGCATTCCACGCCCTGCTCCGGTTACGCCCGAAAGGGAATCCACCACTATCGGTCCTGCGATCAGGTTGGCGGCCAGCAGGGGCGCTAATCCGAGAATCGCCGAAGTGGGGTAACAGCCGGGCACGGCTACCCGTCGGGCGTCGGTTAGCTCGTCCCCGAACAGCTCCGCAAGCCCGTATACCCAACCGGCTAACTCCTTTGCCAGCGGATGGGGGCTCCCGTAGGCCTCCTCGTAGCGCTCGGGAGTGTCCATCCGGTAGTCGCTGCCGAGGTCGAACACCCGGATGCCCTGTTCTGCCAACCGGTGTCCCAATTCCCACGATTGTCCGTGGGGAAGGGCCAGAAATGCCACATCGACATCTTCCATCCGGTCGGCACCTATGGGTGCCAGCAGGCGATCTCCCCCACGTAGATGGGGGTGTACGTCGGCGAGGGTGTGACCAGCCCGGCTGTGAGCACCCAGAATCACCGGGTGGAGTCCAGGGTGGTCGTCGACCAGCCTGATTAGTTCCCCGCCCGCGTATCCGGACGCTCCGAGAATCGCTACCCGCACGGTCATAGACGCATGATTATACACAGCAGACGAATATTCATACAAACAAGAGGGGAAGAGGCAAGTTCACTACTTCTGGAACGGCTCGAGTCCCAGCTGGCCGCTGGCCACGGGAAGCCGCGCAACCCCACCAACTAGGCAATCCGCGGCCCCGCTAATTCAGAGCACCGGGGATCGGTTCACCTCGCAGGGCGGCCAGCACGGCGTCGGCGGCGGCGAGTCCCGCCTTGTCCTGAGCCTCGATGGTGGAGGCACCGAGATGAGGGGTCAGAATCACTTGGGGAAGCTTGATGAGCGGTCCCCCCCGGTACGGCTCCTCGGCATACACGTCAAGAGCGGCACCGGCCACCCTTCCTGCCATGATCGCCTCCGCCAGAGCCTCTTCATTGATGATCCCCCCTCGGGAGGCGTTGATGATTCGCACCCCCTCTTTGACCTTCTCCAAAGCGACGGTATCAAGGAGGTTCTCGGTCTCTGGTGTTCTCGGGAGATGGAGGGAGATGAAGTCTGATCGCCCGAGGAGTGAATCGAGGTCGAGCAGTTCGCAGCCGATTTCCTTCGCCTGCTGGGAGGACACATACGGGTCGTATGCCAAGACTTTCATGTCGAACGCTTGCGCCCGGCGGGTCATCAGCGTGCCGATCCTGCCTAGACCGATGAGGCCGAGCGTCTTGCCGTGAAGCTCTACTCCCTTGAAGTCCGCCCGGTCCCATCTTCCCGCCCGCATGGAAGCATCGGCGGGGGCGAGGTTACGTGCACAGGCCAGGATCAGGCCGAAGGCGTGTTCGGCAGCCGATACCGTGTTGGCATTCGGAGTGTTGGCCACTCGTATCCCCCGTCGGGTGGATTCGGGGATGTCGATGTTGTCGACTCCAACCCCGGCGCGACTGATGACGCGGAGTTGGGGGGCGGCGTCCAACAGTTCCGTATCCACCCGAGTTGCGCTCCTCACCACCAACCCGACCGCATGTTCTATCTGTTTCAGGAGGCCGGACCTGGGCTGGTTTGCCGCTTCGACCACCCGGCAATGTTCGGAGAGGCGTTCACTGCACCGAGGCGACAGCTGATCGGCGATCACAACAAGCGGCTGCTCGGATGCTGACAATTCGGACCCTCCCTGCCGGTTCGGCCTTGATTCTGACCAACCTCGTCGCCTATTGCCAACACCATCGGAGTGGGTTGAGCCCAAGCGAGTTCCTGGCACTGCGACGTAGACTGAGCCGATGGAAACGGCGCACAGGTTCGAGAGCGCTACTTGCCAGCCAGGTTGGCTGCCGGCATCCACCGAGTCTATCTCCGACCGTGAGGCCTTTGTTGCGGATCTGTTGGCCCGGCTGGTAGAAGAGTCGGATCTGGCTGGACGGTCCTGGCGATACGGTGTCTTGGCCCCCAACCGTTTCGTGGTCGGCCTTGACCCCCGGCTCTTCCGGGAGTTACCGGATCACCGGACGGTAGGGCGGCTCCTCGAACGAGCGGTGGAGTCCGAGTCGATGGAGAGGGGGCACCGTCTGGATGGCCCGGTTCGAGTGTCGTTCGCTCGCATGGAACACCTAAACCACCGTAAACCGGAGGTGAGAGCTACCTATCGCCGAGGTCGGCGACACCCGTGGGCGCAGGTGGTAGTGGCTGATCGGGCGTTTGACGTCTCCTGCAATCAGGCGATCATCGGCCACGCTGGCGATGCCGACGTGGTTCTCGATTTCCCTTCGATCAGCCTCCACCACGCTCTGATCGGCCAAGAGAACCGACAGGTTCGAGTTCGGGACCTCGGGTCGGAGACGGGAACGTTTGTTGATGGGGCTCAAATTGAGGGGACGACGTGGCTGGAACCGGGCAGTACGCTGCGGCTCGGCGACGTAGCATGCCGACTTACGGTGGCCAGCTAGATGAACCCCATTCCGCTGGTGATCCTCAAATTTGTTCTCCTGGCCATCCTTCTCTTGCTGGCATGGAGAATCGGGGCCGTGGTTGCTACCAGGGTGACGATCGGGTCGGCCCGAAAGGGCCGGGTACGGGGTATCACGGTGGTTCGCAGCGTTTCGCAGCGTGGGTTTGATACGGACATCCGCCGGATGATGGTTCTCGGTCGGGGCCCGGATGCCGACTTTGTGATCGAGGATCCTTACGCTTCCGGGTCGCATCTGCGGGTGAGACCCGCGGAGTCCTCTCTGCTCCTCACCGACCTCGACAGCCCGGGTGGCACCTTCGTGAACGGTAAGCGGGCGTCGGGGCCGACGATGCTCGATCCGGGCGATATCATCCAAGTCGGAAAGACGGTGCTGGAGGTGCGATGAGGTTCCTGTGGGCCGCCGATAGTCATGTCGGTCACGTACGTCCCAACAATGAGGATTCTTTCTACCCTCGGCACGACGGCGAGAGCACCAACACAGTTCTGGTGGCGGTGGCCGATGGTATGGGAGGCCACCAGGGGGGGAAGGAGGCCAGCAGCCTCGCCATCGAGCGGTCTACCGGTGCGGAGGGTTCCCTAGCGGAGCGGGTGAGTAGCGCCAACGCGGTGGTATTTGAACAGGCTCGGAAGCATCCACGGTTGGCGGGGATGGGTACGACTCTGACCCTGGCCGAGGTTCACCCGAAGGGAGTGGGCACCATAGCCCATGTCGGGGATAGCCGGGCCTACCGCTGGCGTCGAGGTCGGCTGCGGCCGCTCACCCACGACGACACCTTTGTCCAGAGAGAGGTAGATGCGGGACGTCTGACTCCCGCTCAGGCCCGGGTCCACCCGGACCGCAACCAACTGGACCAGGCGGTGGGTGTCATTCACGACCTGGACATCGAGAGGGTGTCGTTCGGTTTCCGGGTAGGCGATCGCCTGCTTCTCTGCTCGGACGGGCTGACCGGGGTGGTTGGGGATCGGCGGATCGCCGACCTGATGGGTGTCGGAGCACCGTCGGACGTGGTGTCGAGTCTGATCGAGGCGGCCTTGAGCGCAGGCGGGCTCGACAACATCACGGTTGTGGTTCTGGAAGCGGCGGAAGCGGATGAGGAGGGCACGGGATCTTCGTGAGGTGGTGGAGGCCGATTGATCAGATGGCGACGCCCCTGACCCGAGTGGGATGGTCCCTGCTTGACCGCCAGGCACCGGGGGTAGCCTGGTAAGGCAAGAGGCGAGGGCCACTTCGATAACGGGAGGGTTCGGCGACGCCGAGCGCCGGATATCGCGTCCTGCAGCCTTTATGTATGGTTCGATGGTCGGGTACGATCGGGTAATACCCCAGATCAGGGTGATGATTTGAGCCGGATGGTCGAGTTTGGCTTCGTGCTTGGGGCCGCCCTGCTGCTGTCCCTCGGTATGGCCGCGGTGAACCTGGCCGATGGCGAGGGAACTTGGACAGATGCCACTACGGGCTTCCTGGTGGTGTCGGCGTCCTTCGGCTTGGTGTTGTTGGCTATGCGTGCCCGGGCACCGACGGCAAGCTCCCTACTAATCCCCGCCGCATGCCTTCCTGTAGCCATGGGTCTCCTGATCATCTACCGGTTGGATGCGGACTTGGCGAGGATGCATCTCGGGTGGTTGATGATCGGCAGTCTGGTGGCGGCTGCGAGGCTCTATTACCACGGCAGCGGGGTTGATCTTGTGGCTTCCGATCACACGCGGTCTTTCCTGATTGCCGGTGTGGGTGCCTTGCTCGTGTTGCCAACCGTACGAGGTGCCGGGCAGACCGTCTGGATTGGTTGGGGATCGGAACCCGAGATTCTGGTCCATTCCGGCGAGATCGTGAAGTTGCTGATGGTGGTGTTGTTGGCCGCCTGGATCGCCAACCTCCGCCGCGGTCAGCCGTCGGGGCAGATCACCATCGGTTCGGTGGTGTCGGTCCGGTCCGATACCGCATGGATCCTGGTCTTGATGGTCGGGGTGTTGGTCAGGAGCCCTGGTATCGGCCTCTTTATCATCGGTGTCGGTCTGATCATGGCCTACCTGGCTACCGCCCGCACCGCCTTCCTGTTTTGGGGGTTGGGTGCTGGGCTTGGGGTGATGGCCGTCCGGTTCGGGTTTACATCTTCGGGGCGCGACCTCTTAGCCGACCGGCTGGCGATGTGGTTAGGGGCGGAGGCCGCCGATGAGCGCTGGGTTCAGGGCCTGTTCGGGCTCGGTGCCGGTGGTCTGTTCGGCACCGGCCTCGGCCTCGGGTACCCCGACCTGATACCGGGAGCGAGCACCGATCAGGTATTGGCAGCGATCGGCGAAGAACTAGGCCTGGCTGGGGTCGTGGCTTTGCTGGGTTGTTACGGGCTGCTGGTGTTCGTTGGTTTTGGGATCGCCCGGACGTCGCCCAGGCTCTCCTACAAGCTGATGGCCGCCGGGGTTTCGCTTCTTCTCGGACTCCATGTGGTGCTCTCGGCCGGAGGTGTGTCCGGGTTGGTTCCGGGCGTTACTTTGCCGGTTCCGCTGGTCTCGTACGGCCTGACGATGACGCTGGCGGGGTTCTTGGTGGTAGCTGAGCTGGCCCGCATAAGTAGCTCGGAACGAGCATGAACACCCCGATCAAGAAGACGGTGCGGACGTTGGCCTTAGGGTTGGCGGCCGTGGCGCTGGCGACGGCGTATTGGCAGTTGGTCGCATCATCGCGACTTCAGCAAGACCCTCGCAACGAGCGATTGCCGCGGGCCGAGGCCATTCAGGATCGGGGATCGATCATCTCGGCTGATGGCACCGTGTTGGGTCGTTCCGTGCCTGACTCTGCCAACGCGGGTCACCACCGGCGCAGCTACCCCCAAGGTGCCCTCTTCGCGCCGGTCGTGGGGTTTTCATCCCCCACGTACGGAGACCAAGGACTGGAGGCGGAGTACGCCTCGATGCTTCGACCGGATGGCATCCTTACGGTCGGGGGTCTCGTCAACGCCTTGCTCGGAGAGGATCTTCGCCCCCATTCCCTCCAGTTGACCCTTCATCGCGGTTTACAGGTGGAGACCGCGTCCGCGCTGGGCTCGCAGCGGGGCGGTATCACCGTGCTCGATCCGGCAACCGGAATGATCTTGGCCATGGTGAGTGCTCCCACTTTCGATCCCAACCGGCTCTTCGACCCCGATGCCGATTCGGTCTGGGCGGACTTAACGCGTGACCCTGACCGCCCGCTTGAGAACCGGGCGGCTGGGGCTTCAACTCCGGGTCTGGTCCAGGACGCGCCGCTGGAGTCCATCGACCCGAGCTCCCCGCTAGGAATGGCGGTGAGGGTGGGTGCGTTTACCAGGGGTGGCACCCCGATGCGGCCCCACTTGGTGAAACGGGTGTTGGATGCCGACTCCAAGGTGGTTGAGGAGATCACGCAGGAACCTATGGACGAAGAGGTCGATTATGTGGAGGTTCGCACGCTCTACGGGGCACCGTCCGTCTTCGAGTTGAATCGACTCGACACGGGGAGGGTTTCCGGACTGGGCATTGCTGGTGCCGAGCGTGGCGCGGGCGATGTCGGTCACGCCTGGTTTGTGGGTGGTTTGCCCGGCCGTGACCCCGCCGTGGTGGTGGCCGTGGTCATAGAGTTGGATTCGGCTGACTCGACAGATCGAGCGACCAAGATAGGTATGTCGGTGCTTCGATCGTGGGTAGCGATGGTGCAGCCAACGTGTCAGCTTCCTCGCGCCGGTTGCTGATCCGGGGATCCGTGTCTTGGCGGGTGGCGTTTCCTTGGGGGTCGTTGGCTTCAAGGTGGCCACGGGCAGCCACCTTCGACTTCCCACTCATTTCTGAAGAGCTGCAAATCGGTCGAATTCGGGGTACGAGGCCACATAGCTGGTCACAGATTTGCCCCCGTCGTTACTAGATTCATTGCTAGATGGATACTCCGAGCGTTCTAGGCCGCTATGAACTGATCTCTCAGATCGCCCGGGGCGGTATGTCAGACGTCTTCGAGGCTCGAGACCGCCTGCTTGATCGGAAGGTTGCGGTCAAGATTCTCCATGATCGCTACGCCGAGACGGACACCTTCGTGGCGCGCTTCCGCAAAGAGGCCCAAGCGGTGGCCAACCTAAGCCATCCCAACATCGTTTCTGTTTATGACTGGGGTGAAGAAAAAGGCAACTACTTCATCGTCATGGAGCTGGTCCAGGGTCGATCCCTCAAGGATGTGTTGCAGCTAGAAGGACGTGTTCCCCCCCAGCGTGCCGCCGATATCGCCGCCGATATCGCCAAGGCACTCAGCGCGGCTCACCAAGGTGGAGTCATCCATCGGGACATCAAACCCGGCAACATCCTGATTACCACCGGCGGTTCCGTCAAGGTGACCGACTTCGGTGTTGCTCGTGCCCGCAACTCCTCCCAGGACTTGACCCGCGCCGGTTCGGTGATCGGTACCGCCAGTTACTTCAGCCCGGAGCAGGCGAGCGGTGACCCGGCCGATGAGCGTTCCGATATCTACAGTCTCGGCGTAGTCCTCTACGAGATGTTGGTCGGGCGTCAACCCTTCCGGGGAGAGAGCGCGGTCGCGGTTGCTTACCAACATGTCACCGCCGATGTGAACCCACCAGCTCGGCTTAACCCCGAAGTTCCGCTTGATCTCGAAGATGTGGTGATGAAGGCGCTGGAGAAGCGACCCGGCCGGCGCTATCAAACAGCCGCTGAGATGCATCACGACCTCCGTGAGGTGGTACGAACTATCGCTTCTCCGGTTGGTCATCAGGAGCGCGTCGGTACCGACTCCAGGTCGGTGGCTCGCTCAGAAGCCGCGCCGTTGTCCCGTCAGGAGGAGAGTTACCCGGTTCGGGACGAGCCAACCCGGACCAACCAGTTGCCGTTCATTCTGACGGCCCTCGTCCTGGCCGGAGGGTTGGTTTACGGTGCCTATCTGCTCCTTGATAGCCTCTCGACGACGCCTACCTCGGTGACGGTTCCTCCGGTCGCCACCATCTCGGTCCCCGATGTGGTGGGCCTCTCCGAAGAGGAGGGCCTGCGGGTCTTGCAAGAGACCGGATTCCGGGTAGATCCGACCACAGAATCAAGTGATGTACCGGCAGGGACGGTGATACGAACTGACCCGACCTCCGGAGAGGTGCGAGAAGCATCCTTCTTTGTGACGATGGTTGTATCGGCAGGCCCGGCCCTCTCTCAGGTCCCTTCGGTGATCGGTTCAACAGAGGAAAGGGCGATTAGCCAACTTGAAGGACAGGGATTCGGGCACGAGGTGAGATCTGCCCGGCATGACACGGTGGGGGTGGGGCTGGTCATCAGCCAAGAGCCTGAAGGCGAGACCCCTGCCCCGCCGGGCGCCATAGTGGTATTGGAAGTCTCAGCTGGCCCACGCCCAATTGAGATGCCCTCGGTGACCGGGTTGACCCGCGATCGGGCCGAGGGCATTCTTCAAGGTCTTGGCTTGGAGGTCACCACCGTTCTCACATCCGACAGCGAGGAGGAGGCCGGGGTGGTCGTGGGCCAAAGGCCGACCCCAGGGGCGGATACCTTCCCTGGACGCAGCGTGCAGCTAGTGGTATCTGCCGCGCCGAGAACCGTGATCCTGGATAGCCTGTCGGGCCGACCGGTAGGTGCCGTCGTTTCCTTGCTCGAAGAAGCTGGATTCCTGGTTGAGGTTGCGTCAGAGAGCAGCCCTACAGTTCCGTTGGGGAACGTTATCCGGACTAACCCACCGCCCGGTTCGGAACTGAGGGTGGGGGCGACAGTTACGATAATTGAGTCAACCGGTCCTGACGTGGTGGTGGTTCCTGACCTGACCGGGATGACGCCGGAAGTGGCCCGGGAGATCTTGGAAGGGATGGCGATGTTTCTTGAGGTAGCCAACTCCCGGGTGCAGGTAGCCGGTCCGGAGTTGGATGAGCGGATCGCTCGGCAAGCCCCTGGTGCTGGCGAGGTCTCCGACGGCGGCCAGACGGTCTTGGTAGTGCTGGGCGAATACACCCAGTGAGGACGATCGGGTCCTTCGATTAGGGGCGAGAGAGGAACGGACATGGCAAGGAATGGGCGCTCGCGGCCGCTCGTGGACGGCCCGGCTGTTACGGTCAGAGATGCCGTCTTCTCTTATGGTTCAAGTACGGCCCTGGCCAAGTCGACCGTTGAGATCCCTTCGGGCTCCATAACCGCCCTTATCGGTCCCAACGGGGCCGGAAAGTCGACGCTCCTGGACGGAATCGCCGGTCTCATGAGGCCAGTGACCGGTGAGGTAATCATTGGGTCACGCAACGGGAGAGAGCATCGCATCTCCTATGTACTGCAGGAGACAAAGGTCAATCCTTCCCTACCGGTGACGGCGCGTGAGGTAGTGGGTATGGGTCGCTACGCCGGGGGAGGGATCTTGCGGCGGCTCAACCGGACGGACAGGCGGGTGGTGGATCAGGTAATGGATCGGACCGACATAACTCACCTATCCCGACGGCATCTCTCTCGGCTATCCGGCGGCGAGCGCCACCGGGTTCTGTTAGCGCAGGGGCTGGCTCAAGACCACGATATCTTGTTGCTGGACGAGCCCTCGACTGGCCTTGACGTTATTTCCCAGCAGGCGGTGCGGGACACGATCCGCGCCGAGAACGCCCATGGGTGCACGGTGATCCTGACCACCCATGACCTGACCGAAGCGCAAGAAGCTGACTTCGTGGTTCTGTTGGCCGGAAGAGTGGTGGAGGCGGGCGCACCCGAGAAGGTACTGGAGGCATCCAACCTGGTCGCCGCCTACGGGGTTGGCTTGTCGCAGGTCGATGGTGCCCGGACGATCCTTATGGATCACCTAGTCGACATCGAGGATGCTCATCGTCATGAGGGCCTGACTTGTCGTTAGAGGGGGCCGATCCATGCCACCTGCGGGATTTATGTGCGGATTTGACCGCGGTTCCGCGTTTGGTAGGGGTTTAGAGTAGCTGAGGCTGTTGGCGGGGCTCTAGCGGCCATCTCCATCGTCGCCCTCCCGGAGACAACCCACCATGCGTCTATATGCCTACGTAGTCATCCATGACAACGGTTTTGGCGTGACCCCCTGTGGTTGGTCCAGTGGAACAAGAAACGGGGTCTGATCATCGCCACGAAGGTGCATAAGGCCCCGCTAGCGGTTCCTGGGGGATGAGAAGTTGAAATTTCCCCCCATCCTTGAGGAGACAGGCTAAATTGAGTGGTCTGTTCGAACCACGAGGAAATGGGGTTATGGGGGCTAGTTCAATGTATGGATCGCTGCGCAGAAGGCCATTGCCGCTGCCTCTGTTTGTCGCCTTGCTGTCCTGCCTCGCCCTGCTGGCCACGCTCACTTCGGGCGTACTGGCCGACGACGGCGATGGCTTTGATCTCACTGAGGGCCTTGCCCCGCCCGAGCTGCCCGGACAAGACGGCCTTACCTATCCCAATCTCGGCTCGGGCCTCAGCGACCTCGCCGACAATCCTTATGGCGCGCAGTTCGGCGCCGACTTCCTGGGGAGCGGAGGTGCGGTCGGCGGCGGCCTAGTCGGCGGTGTCGCCGCGTCGCCGCTCCAGCCGGGCGACACCGGGAATCACACCGCCTCGATGCTGGCGCTCTCGATCATCGTCGACGGCGACGTCGGGCAAGTCGTCAACGTGATCAATACCAACGGCGGTGATGTCCGCAACGTGCTTGGCAGCTACATCGAGGCCTATGTGCCGCCGACCGCGCTCGCCCGGTTGGCGCGGACGCCCGGGGTGAGCTGGGCGCGAGAGCTGGCGTGGCCCATGAGAGTGAGGGGCGCGGCCACCAGCGGAGGTGTCGCACAGCACCTCGCCAGCGCATGGCACGACGCCGGGATCAAGGGCCAAGGCGTCAAGATCGGCGTGATCGACTTTCCAAGCGGGTCCACGACTAGGGATGGTTTCACCGGAACGCCCGCACTGTTGGGTACCGATCTGCCGAGTGCTGTCACCGCTCGGTGTTACACCGATCTGGGCAAACACACGAGCAACATTGCTGATTGTTCTGCCGCAGACGGCAACGACCACGGCACCATCGTGGCCGAGACGGTGATGGACGTGGCACCCGAGGCCAGCCTGTACATCGCCAACCCGGTCTCGTCGGTCGATCTCCGCCGCACGGCCCAGTGGATGCACGCGCAGGGTGTCGAGGTCATCGTCTACTCCATTACTTGGCAGTTTCATGGCCCGCCCGATGGCACCAGCCCGTACATTTATGGCCCACTGAACACGGTGAAGTGGGCGGCTGACAACGGCATCGTCTGGGTCAACGCAGCTGGGAACCGGCATCGAGACACTTGGTACGGCCCCTTCGCGGATGCTGACACCGACAACATTCACGAGTGGAGGCCCGGCACCGAAGATCAGTACCTCACTTTGGCACCGGGCGAGCGCGCGCGTGTGTTCATGCGCTGGGACGACACGTGGGAGGGCGCCGACGACGACCTTGCCCTGATGGTCGTGACCAAGCCCGGCTCTCCCGATGAGGCTGTCCTTGCGACGTCGAACGACTCGCAGACGGGAGATGCCCATCACGAGCCCTTCGAGAGGGTCACCGTCGAAAACAATGGATCGCAGTATGCCACTGTCGCTTTGAGGGTCAAGTCGATGGACGGGTCCAAGCCCAAGTGGATTCAGCTCGTCACCTGGGGCGGCGTCCTCGGATCGCAATCAGACGGTTACAGCGTAATGTCTCCTGCGGACAGCCCGCACCCTGGCATGCTGGCCGTCGGGGCCGGCAGCCCGACGGCCATTCACAGCTACAGCAGCCGCGGCCCCACTCCCGACGGCCGCGTCAAGCCCGACATCGTCGGCGCAGCCGGCATGCAGACCGTTACGGTCGGCACATTCCGGGGCACCAGCGCGGCTGCCCCCCATGTCGGCGGCTTGGCCGCGCTCGTTGTCCAACAGAATCCCGGCTTCGCCCCAGCAGAGGTCACCGGTTACCTCAAGGCGCACGCCAAGCCGAACGGCCATATCTACCCGAACAGCACCTGGGGGCACGGATTTGCGCAGCTGCCCTCGCCCAGCTGCGCTGAAGACCTCAACGGTTCGGGAACCACGTCGGGCAGCTGGACGTATGACTGTGTCTCGGCCGCCGACACCGCCAAGAGCGGCCGTTACTACAACATCAGGGTTCTGCAGGAATCGACGGTGACGATCGACCTGTCGTCGAGCGTCGATTCCTTACTCGGCCTGCGCCGCGGCTACAACGCCCAGCAGAGCGCTCCGCTGCACAGCGACGACAATGGCGGCACCGGCAACAACGCCCGGATCAGCGCCACACTCGCAGCGGGCACCTACACGATTGAAGCGACCACGGCCGCCAATTCTCAGACCGGTGCGTTCTCGCTTGACGTCAGCGGTCTGGCGGCAGTGCCTGAAATCAGTCTCAGCGGCGGCGCCGACGTCACCGAGGGTTCCAACGTCCGCTTCACCCTGACCGCCAGCCCGATACCGACCTCGCCGCTGCCCGTCAAGGTGCAGGTCACCACGACAGGCGACTACGGTGTGACGCCCAGCACCCGTACGATCAATATCCCGACCGACACCGGCAGCACCGAGCTCGTTCTCTCCACCGCGAACGACAATGTCCCCGAGGCGAACGGCGGCATCACCGCAACGCTCGTCAAAGGCGCGAGCTACGACGTGTCGTTCAGCGCGTCGGCAGCCACTGTCGGCGTGAACGACAACGACAACTTCAGCTGCCATGACATCGTCACCGCCGATGGCTCTATCGATGGCACCTTGGTCACGAACTGCAAGCAGAGCTTCTACTCAGAAAGCAGCAAGCGGTACGCCCGTTTCTACTCGTTCGAGGTTGCCCAAGAGAGTGGCGTCGTCATCGAGATGGAGTCGACGGAGCTGAATCCTTATCTCATGCTGCGTCAAGGCAAGGATGCGCGGACGGGCACGCCCTTGCATTTCAATGACAACGCGGGAGAATCCCAGAATCCACCCGGCACGGCCCTAATCTGGAACGCCCGCATCAGCGAGGCTCTCAGTGCCGGCTGGTACACGATCGAGGCATCATCCCTCGATCATGAGGAGACCGGGTCCTTCAAGATGCAGATCCGGGGCTTGGACCCGCAAACATCTGTACCGGTGGTCAGCATCGCCGATGGCGGCGACATCACCGAGGGCGAAGATGCCAGCTTCACCCTCACCGCCTCCCCCGCGCCTGCGGCCGACCTTGATGTCACTGTTGCGGTCACGCAAGACGGGGATTTCACCACGACCGGCGCGCAGACGGTGACGATTCGCGCCACGGGCAGCGCCACCTTGGCTGTTTCCACAGACAACGACAGCGTCGGGGAGTCCGACGGTTCCATCACTGCGGCGATCAGCGACGGCAACGGTTACGCCGTGTCCTCGACAATCTCGGTATGGGAGCGCACCGGTGCCGGCATCGCGACGGTCAACGTTGCCGACGATGACGGAGCAATCTGCAACGAAGCGCTGACCTTTGATGGCACCGTCTCGGGGACGTGGGCCGATGACTGCAATTCCCAACAGCGTGGTGGCAGATACGCTCGGTACTACATCTTCGAGCTGGAGCAATCGAGCAAGGTCACCATCGACCTCACGTCATCGGCCGACACCTATATGTTCGTGCGCTCAGGAAAGAACACCCAGAGCGGTGCGGCCATCCATGAGAACGACGATGTCGGCGGAGGAAACCTGAACTCCCGCATCAGCCGGACGCTCGCGGCAGGCTGGTACACCATCGAGGCCACCACCTACGCGAGTCGCATCACCCGCGACTTTTCGCTGACCATCACCGGCCTTGCGTCACAGCCAACTGAACCCGAGATCAGCATTGCTGGTGGGGGCGGGGTGATCGAGGGTGCTGCTGCGAGCTTCACGGTCACCGCGACGCCCAAGCCCGCGGCTGATCTGGATGTGACGGTCAGTGTGTCGCAGAGCGGTGATTACGGCGCGACGGCCGGGTCGCGGACAGTCACGATTCCGGCAAGCGGTTCGGAGACGTTCACTGTCGCGACGACGGACGATTCGGCTGATGAGGCGGACGGTTCGGTCACTGCGACGGTGGGCAGCGGCACGGGCTACACGGTCTCGTCGGGCAGCGGGAGCGCCACGGTGGTCGTGGCCGACAACGACGTCCCTGAGATCAGCATTGCTGGTGGGGGCGGGGTGATCGAGGGTGCTGCTGCGAGCTTCACGGTCACCGCGACGCCCAAGCCCGCGGCTGATCTGGATGTGACGGTCAGTGTGTCGCAGAGCGGTGATTACGGCGCGACGACGGGCTCGAGGACAGTCACGATCCCGGCGTCTGGTTCCAAGACGTTCACTGTCGCGACGACGGACGATTCGGCTGATGAGGCGGACGGTTCGGTCACTGCGACGGTGGGCAGCGGTACGGGCTACACGGTCTCGGCAACGAAGAGCACCGCAACGGTCGCGGTGTCCGATGATGACGATCCGTTGCCGGTCATCAGCATCGTCGGCGGCGCGGCAGTGACCGAGGGTGGCCATGCGACGTATACGCTCACGGCCAGTCCCCAGCCGACGGCGCCCCTGACGGTCAACGTGACGGTCTCCCAGAGCGGCGACTACTACTCGGGGACCGGTCCGACGACTGTTCAGATCGCGACGTCGGGCACCCACACCATGAGCCTCGGCACGAGAGACGATGGCATCGACGAACCTGACGGCTCGGTGACGGTGACGCTGTCCGCCGGAACGGGCTACACGGTGTCGTCCACGCAGGGCGTGGCGACGGTGGCTGTGTCCGATGATGATGTTCCCGAGATCAGCATCGCCGCGGGTAGCGGCGTCTCCGAGGGGACGGCTGCGAGCTTCACGTTGACCGCGTCGCCTAAGCCTGCGGCTGGTCTGGATGTGGCGGTCGCTGTGTCGCAGAGCGGTGATTTCGGTGCGGCGACGGGGTCGCGGACGGTGACGATCCCGACGTCGGGCAGTTTCACTCTGACCGTCGCCACCGCCAACGACGCAACCGACGAAGCAGACGGGTCGGTCACCGCCACGATCAACACAGGCACGGGTTACACGGTGTCGTCGTCTGCTGGTTCAGCGTCGGTGGCGGTATCTGATGATGACGATCCGGCCGAGTGCGCGCCGCAGTTGCCTGACGACGCGGTCACAGTTGATGAGGTGACTGGTTGGCGGGATGGGTTGTCTGCTGCTGCGGCTGCGGGGGTCAAGCGGTTTAATCGTGTGCTTGCTGCGCTTGGTGTTGATACTGGTCATACGCCGATGACGGCTGAGCAGGCCCAAGGTGTGGCTGATTGGCTGGGGAACTCGCGTTGGGATCGCATTTCGCGCACTTTGGCGGCGGTGGAGCAGGCTCAGTGCGACGACGACGCCGAGCAGGATGAGCCGGAGATCAGCATTGCTGGGGGTGCTGGTGTGGTTGAGGGGGTCGCTGCGAGCTTCACGGTCACTGCGTCGCCGAAGCCTGCGGTTGATCTGGATGTGACGGTGACTGTCGCGCAGAGCGGCGATTTCGGCGTGTCGGCTGGTTCGAGGGCAGTTACGATTCCGGCGTCTGGTTCCAAGACGTTCACTGTGGCGACGGCGAACGATTCGACTGATGAGGCGGACGGCTCGGTGACCGTTACGGTGGGCAGCGGCACGGGCTACACGGTGTCATCCACGCAGAGCGCTGCGACGGTGGCGGTGTCCGATGATGATGTGCCCGAGATCAGCATCGCAGCTGGCAGTGACGTGGTTGAGGGGTCTGCTGCGAGTTTCACGTTGACTGCGTCGCCGAAGCCTGCGGTTGATCTGGATGTGACGGTCGCTGTGTCGCAGAGCGGCGATTTCGGTGTGACGACCGGATCGCGGACGGTGGCGATCACGGCGTCGGGCAGCGCGACGTTCACGGTCGCGACCAGCGGCGACAGCGACGACGAGGTGGACGGTTCGGTCACCGCGACGATCAGCACCGGAACGGGCTACACGGTGTCGTCGTCGGCGGGTTCGACGTCGGTGGCAGTGTCTGATGACGATCCGCCGCTTGTGGTTGCTGATGTGTGTGTGTCGGCGTTGGAGGGTGATGGGAGCATCGCTGGGCAATGGACAGACGCGTGCGATTCGGAGGGCCGCGAGGGCCGATATGCCCGATTCTTTACTTTCTCTTTGGCCCAGCGGGCCACAGTGACGATCGATCTGGAGTCCTCTTCTGATACGTATCTGTTCTTGCGCAGCGGGCTTGGCCGCTACGGTCAGGAGCTGTCTCGCAACGATGATGGCGGCGACGGCTACAACTCGCGGATCTCCGAGTCGTTGGCTGCGGGGGATTACACGGTTGAGGCGACGACGTTCAGTCGGTCGACTACGGGCGCTTTCACGCTGAGCGTTGACGGCTTGACCGCTCAGCCGCCGCCCGCTGTGCTGCCGGAGATCAGCATCGCGGCGGGCGGCGGTGTGACTGAGGGCTCGGCGGCGTCGTTCACCGTCACTGCGTCTCCGGCGCCGACTGCTGCTTTGACGGTCGATGTGACGGTGTCGCAGTCAGGTGATTTCGGTGTGGCGACCGGGGCGCGGACTGTGACGGTCCCCACCAGTGGCAGCTACGCGCTGACCGTCACCACCACTGATGACAGCACCGACGAGGCTGACGGGTCGGTAATAGTGTCGATCGACGCCGGCACCGGCTACACAGTGTCGACTTCGTCTGGCTCCGCGACAGTCACTGTGTCTGACGATGACGACCCGCCCCCGCCGCCGCCGGATCCGCAGATCAGCATCGCTGCGGGCAGCGGTGTCACAGAAGGCGGTGCTGCGTCGTTCACGCTCACGGCCAACCCTGCGCCGCAGTCAGCCCTGTCGGTCGGCGTCTCCGTCGCCCAGAGCGGCGATTTTGGTGTGTCCACCGGGGCGCGGACCGTGACGATCCCCACCAGCGGCAGCTACGCGCTGACCGTCGCCACCACCGGTGACAGCACCGACGAGGCCGACGGGTCGGTGACGGTGTCGGTGAGCAGTGGCACGGGCTACACCGTCTCGTCGGGCAACAGCAGCGCCACGGTCGCGGTGTCTGATGACGACGACCCGCCTCCGCCTCCGCCTCCGGATTGTGTTTCTGATGAGACGTTGGGGTTGGCGCGGGACTATTACGAGCTGAACCGTAATCGCGCGCCTGGTTATGGCCGTAACTGGCTTCGGGTGCTGGTCGCGTTCGGCGACGTCGTCGACGATCAGGTGACTGCGTTCACTGCGGCTGAGGCGCTCGAGCGAGAGCAAGTCTGGTTCGGGTGGAAGCCGTTCCGCGAGGCGCTGGAGTGCATCGAGGCAGCCCAGCAGCCCGCGAGCCCGCAGATCAGCATTGCTGCGGGCAGCGGCGTCACCGAGGGCTCGGCGGCGTCGTTCGCCGTCACTGCGTCTCCGGCGCCGACTGCTGCTTTGACGGTCGATGTGACGGTGTCGCAGTCAGGTGATTTCGGTGTGGCGACCGGAGCGCGGACCGTGACGATCTCCACCACGGGCACCTTCACGCTGTCGGTGGACACCACTGGTGACAGCGCCGACGAGGCTGACGGGTCGGTGACCGTCACGATCGACACCGGGACCGGCTACACGGTGTCATCGTCAGCCGGTTCGGCGACGGTCGCGGTCTCAGACGACGACCCCGCACCTCCGCCGCCCCCGCCTCCGCCGCCGGCTGAACCGGAGATCAGCATCGCGGCGGGCAGCGATGTCACCGAAGGGACTGCTGCGACGTTCACGCTTACCGCCAGTCCTGCGCCGACGGCAGCCCTGTCGGTCAGCGTCACCGTCGCCCAGAGCGGCAGCTTCGGCGTGTCCACCGGGGCGCGCACGGTGACCATCCCGACCGGTGGGAGCTACACGCTTACCGTCGCCACTGCCGATGACAGCACCGACGAGGCCGACGGATCGGTGACCGTAGCGATCGGCAGCGGCACGGGCTACACCGTGTCGTCGAGCGATAGCAGCGCCACGGTCGCTGTGGCCGACGATGACGTGCCCGAGATCAGCATCGCCGCGGGCAGCGGCGTCACTGAGGGTTCGGCTGCGGCGTTCACCGTCACGGCCAGCCCTGTGCCCGCGGCGAGTCTCGATGTCAGCGTGACCGTGTCCCAGAGCGGCGACTTCGCCAGCATCGGCGAGCGGACGGTCACGATTCCGACGACGGGCAGCGCCACGTTCACCGTCGCCACCGCCGACGATACAACCGACGAGGCCGACGGGTCGGTCACCGCGACAGTGGCCAGCGGCACCGGCTACACGGTGTCGTCGTCGGCCGGTGCGGCGACGGTCGCGGTGTCCGATGACGACGACCCGGCGCCGCCGCCGAACACGCCGGTCATCAGCATCGTCGGGGGCACTGCGGTCACGGAGGGCGGCGATGCGACTTTCACGATCACGGCCAGTCCCGCACCGACGGCGCCCTTGACGGTCAGCCTGACGGTCTCCCAGAGCGGCAACTACTACTTGCTGCCCGGCACGACAACCATCCAGATGGCGTCGTCGGGCACCTACACCCTGAGGCTCGGCACTAGAGACGACAGCACCGACGAGCCCGACGGTTCTCTGACCGTCACGGTCGACAGCGGCACGGGCTACACGGTGTCGCCCACACAGAGAGCGGCGACGGTGGCCGTGTCCGACAACGACCTGCCGTCGTCAGGGCCGCCGACGGTGACCGTCAGCGACGCCACCGCCGTTGAAGGCGCGCAGAACCTTGCCTTCGTGGTGACACTGTCGAAACCCAATCCCGACCCGATCACGTTCCGCTACGGCGGTTACAGCCGCACCGCGACGCTGTGGCAGGACTGGAGCATCGAATACAAGGCGTTCATACTGGATGCCGGCGACACGACCATCGACCTGACTGTGCCGGTCATCGACGACGACACCCCAGAAAACGACGAGACGCTACGCGTGTACGTCTACGCCACCAGCGGAATCGTCATCCGCGACGGCTTCCTCTACGCCACCGGCACCATCACCGACGACGACTGACCGATTTCTAGCTGTCCTTCCCGCAGAGGTGGTTGATAATTCGGGTGGTTGGGGGTTTGCTGTCTAGGTCGCGCCGAGCCCGAAGTCGGTAGACAGGCGTCTGTCGAGCCGACCGCTTCACCACGGCAACGACGGACTACAGAAGAAGCCATGGCCACAGGGCTGCTAGCCATACCGCCGTCATGGGCAGGATCTGGCACCGCCTGTTCGGTCTCGTCGTCGAGTGGGCCGTGAATCTGCGACGAGTGCTCATCTGGCTTGCTCCGTTCATCGGGTTGGGCTACATCGTCTTCGACGTGATGTTGACGATCATTGGAACTCCCCAGTCTCAATCATTGAAATTCGCCAGGCTGTCGCCAGCCCCGAAGACCGTTCCAAGATCGGGCCTCGACAGTTCCATGGCCCACCGCCGCCTACCTGCTGACCCACCGGTTCGCGACTCTCAGCCTGCGGCGATGGCGCAAGCCCGTAAACGCGGATCGTGCCTCTGGCCTGGGGTTCGCGCTTAGAGGCCGGAAGGGTATTCCACATTCACGCGAAATCCTTTCCACTTTTTTGCTGAGCCCTGCCGGAAACAGTGTTTGGTCTGGGTCTCGCAAATCCGCACAAACGCCACCTCGTGGGGAGATTGGCGGTGGGTCAGCCGGTGAGGAAGTTCCGTAGGAGGTTCATTCCCTCGTCGGTGAGGATGCTCTCGGGATGGAACTGGACGCCGTGGATGGGCAGCTCACGATGCCGGATCCCTTGGATGACGTCGTCCTCGCTCCAGGCGCAGGGCTGAAACTCGGGGGGGACGATCTTGGCAGCGAGCGAGTGATAGCGGGTAGCCAGGAACGGGTTCTTGAGGCCTGCGAACACGCCCTCCTCATCGTGCCTGATACTGGAGGTCTTCCCGTGCATGATGGTGGGAGCCAGATCAATGGAACCGCCGAAGGTGGTAACAATGGCCTCGTGGCCTAGACACACCCCGAGGATCGGGATTCGGCCCGCAAAGTGGCGGATGTAGGACTCTGAGTAACCAGCATTCTCCGGTCGCCCGGGGCCCGGCGAGACGACTAGCCGTTGCGGATCATGCTGATCTGCCTCGGAGGGAGTCAACTCGTCGTTCCGTACCACGGTGGGCTTAGTCCCCAACTCGCCCAGGTATTGGACCAAGTTGAAGGTGAAGCTGTCGTAATTGTCGAGGACGAGTACCCGCATGCCAGCCCCAGCCTAACCCCCGTATGCTTCGGCTCCACGCCATCCCGGTCAAGCCGACCAGCGTCCTGTTAACCTGGCTACATGCCTCAATCCAAAGGTAGACGCAAAGCCAAGACGCCCCGGCGGCCCACTCCCCCCAAGACCGTCAGCAAGAGCAGCAAGACCAAAGAATCACCTCTTTGGTACGTGAGTTTGATGTTTGGCCTTATGGTCATCGGGGTACTGCTGGTGGTGGTTCGGTACGTGTTTGACATGCCCTCCTGGCTGTTGCTAGCTGGACTCGGGTCGATGGGTGCCGGTTTCCTGATGACTACCAACTATCACTGACAGCGGTTAGGTCGGCTAGTTAGGACTCGGGGGCCTTGAACCCTGTGAACCCACTCTGCTCCTTGCCAGTGGTTGTGGGCCAGTAGTTTGTAGCCAGTAGGTACTGACCAACCTTGACCCTCCGCGATCCCTTCTTCCACAGGTGTGGAGAAGTGGGTAGATAACTACATCCTTGTAACTACGGGTTTGTGTCAGTCGCGGTGTGGTTGATTGGGCCGGTTCGGTGGGGTCCTCGACAGATTGTCGCGCCTGGTTCTGGGAGGTTCAATCAGCCGGAACCTCATCCATTTCTTCCCGACAATGTCGAGGTGACCCGGTAGCCTTCCGGTTAGATACGGTCATGGTCACCTCGGTGCCACACAAACTGCACCGAAACAGTCGGAGGGTCTCCTGAGTGTCCGCCGGGTCCATGGCTGGGGGCGGGTTCGCCACGGCGCGGATCACCGTCATGGTGATCGTCCAGATTGCCACTCCGATTCCTGCGGCGATGAGCAGGTTAAGCAGGTTCATGGTGACAGAACCTGATGCTGGCCCCGTGTCTTCGCCCTGACTTCCGGTTCTTGGTCATACGGCACGCTCAATGATCATGGCGTTGGCCATGCCTGCTCCTTCGCACATGGTCTGCAGCGCGTAGCGAGCATCCCTCCGGTCCATCTCGTTGACGAGAGTGGTGGTCAGCTTGGCACCGGTCGCGCCAAGAGGGTGACCCATGGAGATAGATCCCCCGTTGACGTTGGTACGTTCCCAAAGATCGACTGGCCTCCGGCCGCCATGTTCGGCCAGCCATATCCCTACTACCGAGGCGAAGGCTTCGTTGACCTCGAACAGGTCGATGTCGTCAATGGTGAGACCTGCTCGTTCCAATACTCGGGAGGTAGCCGGGATTGGCCCGGTGAGCATTCTGACCGGATCGACACCCGCCATGGCGAAGGCGACGAAGTAGGCCTTGGGACGGAGTCCCAACTCGTCAGCCTTCCGTTCGGACATGATCAGGACGGCGGCGGCCCCATCGGAGATCTGGGAGGAGTTGCCCGCAGTCACCATTCCCCCATCTTTGAAGACCGGAGGTAGATCGGCCAGCGCCTCGCCAGAGGTGTCGGGCCTGATGCCTTCGTCGGTGGTCATGTGCGGGAATCCATGCTCCGCCGGTGTAGCAACCGGGATGATCTCGTTGTCGAACCTGCCGTCCTCGGTAGCCTGGCTGGCCCGGGTATGTGAGTCGACGGCTATCTCATCGAGGTGATCTCGGGTTAGGGCCCAGTCCTCGGCTATCAGTTCGGCGGAGATGCCTTGGGGCACTAGATTATCGGCGTAGCGTCCTACCATCGCGGGGCCGAAGGGCCGTCCCGGTCCCTGCTGCACGGTGGATCCCATCGGCACACGGCTCATCGATTCCACACCCGCGGCGATCACCACCTCATAGGCACCGGCCAGGACACCTTGAGCGGCGAAATGAGAAGCCTGCTGACCCGATCCGCATTGGCGATCGACTGTCACCCCCACCACGCTCTCGGGGAATCCGGCCGCGAGCGCGGCATTCCGCGCCACGTTCAGTCCCTGTTCGCCGGTTTGGGTGACGCATCCCATGATCACGTCCTCGACGAGGGCCGGGTCTAGCTGATTTCGCTCCACCAGAGCCTGCAACGGGATGGCAGCCAGATCCACTGGGTGGTAACCACGCAGCCGACCCCCTCTCTTTCCAATGGGGGTCCTCACCGCGTCGACGATAACCGCCCGGCGCATGGCACCTCCTTCCTGCTTTCGTTAGCGACCACGAGCGCGAAGTCGTGATGAGCAATGAAATCGGAGTTCAGACTAGCTAGACGGCCCGAACGCCATGTCCAGCACCGCACAGGCTGTCGAGTGGGATGCGATGGGGTCGGCCGTGAGTCTGGACATGTCGCCGTCCCGGTTGACGGCTGCACGAGCTTCGTCAATGGCTTCACCAACGTCGTGGCTGGCGATATGGATCCGCATGATTGCTTCGCACCACTGCGTTTCAGCGTCGGCGACACCAACTACTGCATCCAGGACGATCAGGCGCACACCTGGCAGTTGTGCCCCACGCCTGACGCTGAAACACAGCCGACGCCAGTAGTCGAAGCCCGCCGCGACGACCTCCGCCGCGACCGGCTCGGGCTCGGATGCGTGCCAGCCCTCGTCGACGAGCAGCGCCTCGGCTTCTGCCGCGACCTGCCGGGCCTGCTCGAAGACCGACTCGACCGAGCCCGCGTCTTCCTCGCCCGCGACGATCTTCCTCGCCAGGGCGAGCAGCAGGTGGTTCAAGAGGGACTGGCACGCGAGTGAGATTCTCAGTCGAGTGGAGGCCGCACCGGAGGCCAGTCGGGCTGTTCCAGCCCGAGCGCCAGCGGGGATGGTGCCGGTTGAGCGCGGTCGAGAAGGGGGCGTCAGGCGCCTACGGGCAGCCGTTTTGGGACGGTCTCGCCCGGTAACCGGACATCTGACGTGCGCGCCTGCCTTCGGTAACCACCGTTGTGAAGCGCGGCCGCCGTATCGGTAACCATTTCAACGAATCCATGCGCGGTCTCGTTTCAGGGGGTCAGGTCATGGTAGGATCGGGCCTGGGAAGAAGGTGTGGGACGCCAAAGCAGACTGGCGCGACGACCAAGGTCGAAGCTGAGGAGTCCGTCGCCGTGCGCGACGATGAGGAGCTCAGCGATGAGGAGCTCGAAGACGTCAGCGGTGGCTCCGGCACCGGCAAGCGCAGAGCCTACAACAACGCGCAGCAGCCGTGGGAGGCCACGATCGACTAGGGCACGGCCCGATTCCCATCGGTTGTCAGTGTCCGAGAAGAGGTGCAATATGGCAAAGCAAACAGACAGTCCAACTAAGGACAAGGCCGAGGAAACCGTCGCTCCGCGCGTCGATGAGCTCAGCATTGAGGAGCTGAATCAGATCAGCGCCGCCGGCAAGGGAAGCTCGTCGGCGTCGTCGCACACGCAGCACAACGCGGGTATGGGATCGTCCTCGAACAAGTCGTAGCACAACGAGGTCCAGCAGGGTATCGCCATGACCGAGGGCAAGAAGAATATGGTCGATGAACCGAAGGCCGACGGACGACGAGTTCTCCACTGAAGACCTCGATCAGGTCAGCGGCGGCGGACACCAGAGCACGGCCACGCCTGGCCAGAACAGTGCGAACTCGCCGCCGACGCCGCTCGGCTCCGGTCCCGACAACCTCTGAGTCGCGCTGATCGTCACCTCGGAGCATCGCGCACTGAGGCCGAGGCGGGCGTCGCCCAACGAGGTTCGTTTGGCGTAGGAAGCTTGTCCATTCCGCTACGGTCACGCTTGGCGAACTCAAGCACCGCGCTAGCCTGACTATAGCTCGGCTCCTGACCTTGCAGCCGGGGGAGGGTGTTCTGTGATGTCCGAGCGTAGGCGGCTGTTTCGCGACGAAGCCTTCGCCCGACGCGGACGCAGCGAACCGATCGATGGCCTGCTCCGCATTACGGCTCCGCACGAGGGGCTCTTCTTGGCGATGCTCGGCTGCGCGATGGTCGGCGTCCTGCTCTGGGCCGTGTTTGGCACGATCGAACGCGGACTCTTCGTTCCCTGCGTCTTGGCCACAACCTCGGTCGGAGAGCCTGCCGCTGAGGCACAGCTTTCCACCGACGACGCGCGACGGGTCGTGGTTGGGATGTCGGCCCGAGTTAGCCGCGTTGGCACCAACGGAGCGCTCGACGGTGAGGTTTCCCAGGTCGCGATCGAGACCTCGGACGCGAATGAGCGTCGTCCACTGATCCGAGTCAGCCTGTCGGACGCGCCGTCTGACGCGTGGCTCGACGGTGACATCTGCGACCTGCGCATCGTCACCAGCCGCGAGGCGCCGATTCGACTGTTCGCTGCCATACATGCCGCTCGACTCGGGCTAGAGTAACGGTCGTGGCGATCCTCGCCAGGCTAACTCGGCCAACCTTCCGCCGACGTCGGCTGCGCACGCCGATAATCCCGCAGCTTGAGGCAGCCGAATGCGGTGCGGCTTCGCTTGGGATTGTCCTCGCGCACCTCGGACGTTGGGTCCCGCTCGAGGAGTTGCGCGAAGCCTGCGGCGTCAGCCGCGATGGCTCCAATGCCGCAGGCATTGTCCGCGCCGGCGAGCGTTACGGACTTCGCATCCGCGGTTGGCGCAAGGGGGTTGAGTCACTCAGCGAGGTCAATCTTCCCGCGATTCTCTTCTGGGAGTTCAACCATTTCCTCGTGCTGGAGGGGATCTCTGAGGATCGCTTCCACCTCAACGATCCCGCCAACGGCCGGCGCACGGTGAGTCGCGAGACCTTCAGCGATGCGTTCACGGGAATCGTCCTGACGGCTGAGCCAACGGAATCGTTCCGACCTGGTGGCGAGCCGCCCAACATCTGGCGCGCGCTCTGGCCTTGGTTGCGTGAGGCTCGGGGCGCGCTGGCCTATGTCACTATTGCCGGTCTTCTGCTCGCGATCCCGGCGCTCGCGCTGCCGATCCTGCTGAGCATCTTCGTCGACGACGTCCTCATCGGCGGTCAGCGCGATCGGGGAGCTTGGATTGTCGGCGCGATGTTGCTCGCTGGTCTCACGGTCTACGTGCTTACCTGGCTGCAACAGGTGATGCTGCGCAAGATCACGATCCAGCTCGCCGTAACCCAGTCGCAGCGACTGCTCTGGAGACTCTTCCGACTACCCAGGCAGTATTTCGCGCATCGCTTCGCTGGGGACCTTGTTTCCCGACTCAGCCTCGTCGACCAGATCGCCGCCGGCGCCGCGCAACAGCTCGTGGGTGTGGTCGTCGAGCTGATCATGAGCGCTCTCCTGTTTGCGCTGCTTGTCGTCTATGACCCGCTGATCGGCTTGATCCTGCTCGCGATCGCCGTTGGTAATGTGCTCGTGGCGCGCGTCTTGAGTCGCCGTCGGCTGGACCAGAGTCGACAGTTGCGTCGCGAGCAGGCGCTGCTCTTCGGGATCGAGACGGTCGGCCTGCGACAAATTGACTCGCTCCGCGCAACTGCTGCTGAGAACGACTTCTTCGCTCGCTGGAGCGGTTATCAGGCGCGGGAACTGTCGGCCCGACAGCGCTTCGTCGAGCTTGGCTACGTCAACGCGGTGTTACCTCGACTGTTCTTGCTCCTGGGCGGGATGGCTGTGCTCGGACTCGGCGGCTGGAGCGTGATCGAGGGCAACCTCACGATCGGCGCGCTGATTGCGGTCTACGTGCTGGCTGGCAACTTCCTTGCACCTATCGGACGCTTCGTCCAGTTCGCCGACTCCTTTCAGTTGCTCGAGGCCGACCTGCAACGCGTCGCCGACGTCCTCGGCGCCGAGGAAGACGTAGCGCTCACCGCGACCGAGTCGTCGCAGCGGGAGCGTCAGAACGGCGCGGTCGCCACCCTCAACGGTCGGCTCCGACTTGCGGGCCGCCTTGAGCTGCGCGATGTCCGCTTCGGCTATCGACAGAACGCCGACCCGCTGATCGACGGCCTCAGCCTCACAATCGAGCCCGGCCAGCGAGTCGCCATTGTCGGTCCGACCGGCTCCGGCAAATCGACCCTGCTGCGACTCGTGACTGGCGAATACATCCCCTGGTCGGGCGAGATCCACTTCGACGGCGTGCCCATGCGCGACGTGCCACGCTCCGTCCTGACTGCGTCTCTGGCGACGGTCGACCAGCAGATCGCGCTCTTCGACGGAACTATTCGCGACAACCTGACGATGTGGAACGCTGCCATCGCCGAAGCCGATATGGTCGCCGCCGCTCGCGACGCCAGAATCCACGAAGAGATTGTCGGTCGGAGCGGTGGTTACGACGCCCACGTCCAGGAAGGCGGACGGAACTTCAGCGGCGGACAGCGCCAACGCCTCGAGATCGCGCGGGCGCTCGTCAACCGACCGTCGTTGCTCTTCCTCGACGAGGCAACGAGCACGCTCGACGCCGTCACGGAACAGCGGATTGACGACGCACTTCGCCGTCGCGGCTGCTCCTGTCTGATTGTGGCGCACCGACTCAGCACGATCCGCGACTGCGACCAGATCATCGTGCTCGATCAGGGTCGCGAAGTGCAGCGCGGCCTCCATGAAGACCTGATCGCCGATCGCGACGGCATCTACGCCCAACTGGTGCAGTCGCAATGACGACTCACCAATCCACTGACACTCGCGAGCAATCCCGACTCGTGCGCTTCGCGCTCAGCGAGGGCGAGCCGGTCGCGAGCGCCGCGAACCAACCGATCACGCTCGACGATCTGTCAGTTGCCTATCTCGTGCTCGAAGGCGCGGTCGATGTGTTTCTGTTTGAGCAAGCGGACGGGGTCGCCAGCTCATCCGGGCGACACATCGTTCGCGCCGAGGCGGGACAGCTGCTCTTCGGGATCGGCTCGCACGACACGCCGTTGTTAGCCATCGCCAAGGGTCTGCCGGGCGCGCGGTTGGCCAAGCTGCGGAGATCGGCGCTCGCCGCTCGCGAGTTCGCCGATGAGCTCCCTGAACAGGTCGACCGCTGGCTCAGCGAGATCGGCGGCGCCGTGGCGGCGCGAATCGATCCTCGACCACGTCCGACACTCGTGGTTGATCCCTCGAATCGCTCCCCGATCCACGCAGACGCGAACAGCGTGCTCTCGCCAAGGGGGGGAGCGGTGATCTGGATCGGTGTCAAACAGGGTGAAGCAGCATTTCTCGGCACGGAGACTCCATCGCCCGACGGCATCGGACTTGCTCCACTCAGTTTCGACACGTGGCTCACGCTCTCGGCCGAGACGACGCTCGACGTGCTCAGCTCGCGCCAACTCGCGCATTCGGGACGGCTGCTGCAGGCTCTGGACGAATTCCACGCGCTCGCAATCAGTGCCGAACAGCTCAATCGACTACTGCTCCAGGCCGATGTCGTCAACGAGCAGACCGCGCGCGAGGCGCTGCGTCGTCGCGACGCTGAGCAGGCTCGGGCTGGGCTCAATCAGCTTCTGGCCCGCGAGCGCGACACGGTCGCCCACGATGGCTCCGCGCTGATGTCGGCGCTCGCGCTGATCGGCGAGCATGAAGGCCTGCACTTCCAGCGACCTGCTCCGCAAGCAGGTTTGGTCGCCGAGGAACCGACGCTCGCCTCGGTGTTGAGTGCGTCAGGAGTCCGCGCTCGACAGGTGCGCCTCCAACTGGAGGATCGCTGGTGGCTTGGCGACAGCGGCGCAATGCTCGGCTTCCTCGGCGAGGAACGTCGGCCCGTTGCGCTGTTGCCGCACTGGAGCGGTCGCTATCGGATGATCGATCCGACCAGCGGAGCGCGAGTCCGAGTCGATGCGTCGGGCGCGGCCCAGCTCCATTCCGATGCCTGGCTCTGCTATCCAACGCTGCCCACGGAGCGCAGGGTCGGCGCCACGGACCTGGCCCGAATCGGTGGACAAGGTGCCGCGGCAAGCTTCGCCCGCTTCGCGCTTGCGGGACTACTGGCAGCGCTGCTGGTGCAGGCACCAGCGATCGTCGTCGGTGTCCTCACCGCCTGGGTGCTCGCCTCCGCCGCCGGCGACATCCTGCTCCAACTGATGATCGCGTTGGGTGCCTTCGGTGTCATGGGTGTGCTGTTTCAGGTGCTGCAGGGTACCTCGATGATGCGCCTCGAGGGACGCGGCGCTGCTCGTGTCAGCGCTGCCGTCTGGGACCGACTACTCACGCTCTCACCGACCTTCTTTCGGCGATTCACTGCCGGCGAGCTCGCGATCCGCATGGCGACGTTCCAGCTCATGCGCGACCAGATCTCGGGCGTTGTCGCGAACGCGCTACTCTCGTTCGTCTTCCTCCTGCCGACACTGGCGATCCTCTTCGCCTACGACGTCACGCTCGCTCTGGTTTGCATCGCATTGGCCGTCGCCATGATGCTCCTCATGGCGATCATCGGTCTCTGGCAACTCCGACCCCAACGGCGCGGCTTCGCTGCCGAGCGTCGGCTGGCCGGGGAGCTCCTTCAGTTCATCAACGGGATCAGCAAGCTCAGAGGCGCGGGCGCCGAGCCTTCGGCCTTCGCTGCCTGGGCCCGTCACTATCGCGAGCAACATCTTGCAGGCATTCAGATCTCGCGGCTGAACGAGCACCTCGTCTCGCTCAGCGCCGCGACGCCTGTGCTCGTCGGCGCGGCGCTGTTTGCTGTCGCGCGCTCCCGCGACGCCGATGATCTCCAGATCAGCGACTTCCTCGTCGTCTACGTGATCGCGATGACGTTCTTCGTGGCCGCCGCCAACCTCGGTCGCTCGTTTGAAGCGATCGCCGCCGCGCTACCGGGCTACGAGCAGGTCAAGCCAGTCCTCGACGAGTTGCCTGAGACCGGTGCGCTCAGCGGTGCCCCGATCTCACCACAGGGCGACGTCCGCTTCGACCACGTCAGCTTCCGTTACCAGCCTGACACGCCGCTGATCGAGGACGTGTCAATCTCCGCGCGGGCGGGCGAGTTCATCGCCATCGTGGGCGAGTCGGGTTCGGGAAAGAGCACGCTGATGCGGCTCGCGCTGGGGCTCGAGGATCCGACCGCTGGCAGCATCTACTACGACGGTCGCGACCTCGCCTCGCTCGATCGTCACGCGTTGCGACGCCAGCTCGGCGTGGTCATGCAAGACGGCGCACTACAGCCGGGCAGCCTGCTCGACAACATCATTGGCATGGGCGACGAGCTCACGATCGAGGACGCCTGGCGAGCCGTTCGTGAGGCCGCCATCGAAGACGAGATCTCGCAGATGCCGATGCAGCTCTACACCGTCGTTACGGAGGGTTCGGCCACGTTCTCCGGCGGGCAGACTCAGCGCCTCAGGATCGCCGCGGCGCTCGTCCGCAATCCGCGTATCATCTGGCTCGACGAGGCGACCAGTTGGCTCGACGCCCGCAGTCAGGCGCAGGTGATGCAGAGCATCGAGCGGCTCGCCGCGACCCGCATTGTGATTGCGCATCGCATCTCGACCATCCGCCAAGCCGACCGCATCTACGTGATGCAGCGAGGCCGCGTCGTCCAAGTCGGCGACTTCTACGAGCTATCAAACGCCGAGGGCCCCTTCCGCCACCTGATCGAACGCCAACTCGCCTGAAGACGAGCCACGGAACCGCGCGACATTGACCTGACCCCCTGAGAGGAGACCGCCGTTGATGAGAGTCCTTTGGCCCGCGAAGCCGGTATCAATCACGGCTTCGACTTCCCGAGTCTGGCCTCTTCCGCTTGGTGAACGGCGCTGGCTACACCATCGAAGGACCCACCGACTTCACCATCACGATCAAGGATCGTAACTGACCGCGAGCCCCTTGCTGCCTCGGCCGTGCCTGCCCACGAGGTGTTCCGATCGCTCTAAGACCCGGCTGCTGATCGGTCAAAACTCGACCACTCCGGGGCATGTCCCACCCTTGTGACGTGTTGGTGGAGGTGATCGGACTCGAACCGACGACCTCCTGGTTGCAAACCAGGCGCTCTGCCAACTGAGCTACACCCCCGACTTCTCGGCAAGCTTACCTGTTCCCCTTACCCGAGGATCATCATCGCCAGGGACAGGGTTGCCACCCCGAAGCCAGCGCGCTGGGCCGGAGAAGTGGTCTCACCGGCGAAGATAACCCTGAACAGAACGGTAGCTCCGAAAGACATCTGAAAGAACAACCCGGCCACGGCCAGGTTGACCGAGGCGGCCAAGACGAAGCTGCCCAACCCGATTGCGCTCAACGTCCCGATGAGGGCCGCCCACCGGATGACTCCTGGTCTCGGGATGAGCGATTCGTGATACACCCGGGCCAGCGCGATGAGGGTGGCGATCGCCATGACTCGACCAGGCACCACCGGCCAGATCCCGGCCGCTTCGCCGGTCGAACCCAAGAGCGACGTGGTAATCCCGAACAGTGATCCGGAGATGAGGCCGTGTCGAACCGCCCCGCGATCCCAAGCTGCCCCGCGTCTCGGGGCACCGATAAGCCAAACTCCCCCCAACCCGAACGCCATTCCCGCACCGACTGTCAGCGAGGGAAGTCCGGTCAACAGGGTGTCGACGCAGATCGGAACTATCGCACCGGTCACCGCTGCAACCGGTCCCACTATCCCGACTCCATGGGTGGTGTAGCCGCGATAGAGGCGCGCCAGACCGAGCCCAGCGAACCCACCGGAGAGCCCGCCCAACACCAAATCGACCGGAGTAGGGCTACCGCCAAGGACGATCGCTAATACCAACGAGGAAAGGAGAGTGAAGATGTAGATCCAGGTCACGAAGGCCAGCAGTCGTCCCCGGCGACCGACGTCGGTGCCGAAGTGGTCGGCCAGACCGATCGAGAGGGGGGTCAGCAGGCCGATTAGGAGGTTCATCAGCGGCGGTCCCGGCTCGATCTAGTCAAGAACCGGGCACGACTGTCACTTGAATGCCGTTAACCCGGTGAGTGCCTGACCGAGGATCAGCGTGTGGATCTCGTTGGTTCCCTCATACGTTATGACCGACTCAAGGTTGTTCATATGACGGATGACCGGATAGTCGAGGGTGATTCCGTTGGCACCCAGCACCGACCGGGCAGTTCTTGCCACGTCCAACGCCATCCGAACGTTATCGAACTTGCCAAATGAGACATGGGTGGAGTCGGCCGTCCCTTGATCTCTCATCCGACCGATGTGGTGCGCGAGCAGCAGGCCGCGGTTCACTCCCACCATCATCTCGACCAGCTTCTGCTGGGTCAGCTGGAAGCCACCGATCGGCTTGCCGAACTGCTGTCGCGTAGACGCGTAGTCCAAGGCCGCTTCGTAACACGACCGGGCCGCACCAACCGCCCCCCAAACTATCCCGTAGCGGGCCTCGTTCAGGCAAGACAAGGGGCCCCGGAGCGTGGTGATCCCGGGAAGCACCGCATCGGCCGGGAGTCGCACCTCGTTGAGGGTAATTTCGGAGGTGTGGGAGGCGCGGAGGGAGAGCTTGCGGGGAATGTCCCGAGCTTCGAACCCGCGAGTGTCGGTCGGCACGATGAATCCGAGGATCGCGTCATCCGATTTCGCCCACACCACCGCCACATCCGCCACCGATCCGTTCGAGATCCAAGTCTTCGTACCGTTGAGGATCCAATCGGGACCGTCTCGGCGGGCTGTGGTCCGCATTGATCCGGGATCTGATCCGGAGTCCGGTTCGGTCAATCCGAAGCACCCTAGGACTTCACCGGATGCCATCCGGGGCAACCATTCCTGGCGCTGGTCCTCCGATCCGTAGGCATGGATGGGGAACATGGCCAACGATCCCTGGACGGATACCATGCTGCGGATCCCCGAGTCACCCGCTTCTAGCTCCAAACAGGCCAAACCGTATTCCACCGCCGAGGCTCCCGAGCATCCGTATCCGTCCAGGTGCATGCCCAAGATGCCCAACCTACCTAGCTCGAAGGCCAGATCGCGGGGTAGGACGCCGCGATCAAACCAGTCGCCGACCGAAGGGAGGATGCGGTCCTCAACCCAGCTTCGCATGGTGTCTTTGAGGAGGCGCTCGTCCGGGTCCAACAGCCGCTCAAAGCCAAGAAAGTCGTGAGGATCGGGTGGAAGGGACCTGCTTACGGATGGCATCGGATCAACTCATATGAGTAGCGGGGGCTTTACCTGATCTATTGTGGCAGGAGTGGCGCCTGATGGCGTTCGCTTGGGGCCCCATCCACCGGCGTCGGTATACGGGTAGCATTGCGGGCCTAGAGGGTTCTGCGAGCCGGTAGAGAGGAGCCTCCGATGGATGTACCGACGAAAATACTCTTGGACGAAGCGGAGCTTCCCACCCATTGGTACAACATCATCCCCGACCTGCCGTCACCGCCGCCGCCGGTACTGCATCCCGGAACGTTGGAACCGGTCGGTCCCGATGATCTGGCTCCCCTCTTCCCGATGGACTTGATCCTCCAAGAGGTATCTGGTGAGAGTTACATTGAGATTCCCGCCCCGGTCAGGGAGATATATCGATTGTGGCGGCCCACCCCTCTGTATCGTGCCCACCGCTTCGAGAAGGAACTCGGCACCCCCGCGCGGATCTACTACAAGTATGAGGGAGGGAGTCCGGCTGGCTCCCACAAGCCAAACACCGCCGTCGCCCAGGCCTACTACAACGCCAGGGCGGGGATCAAGAAGCTCACCACCGAGACCGGTGCTGGCCAATGGGGCAGTGCTCTGGCGCTGGCTTGCCGGATGTTCGATCTCGAGTGCGAGGTGTGGCAGGTGGCCGCTTCTTATGACCAGAAGCCGTATCGAGGTGCCATGATGCGCACCTGGGGGGCCACGGTCCACTCCAGTCCTTCGGACGTGACCAACGCCGGTCAAACGATCCTCTCCCAGGATCCTGAGAGCACCGGCAGCCTAGGCATCGCCATCTCGGAGGCAGTGGAGGTGGCAGCGACCAACGAGGGTGTCAACTATTCCCTGGGTTCGGTGCTCAATCATGTACTGCTCCATCAGACGGTCATAGGCCAGGAAGCTTCCAACCAGCTGGCCAAGGTTGGGGAGACGCCGGATGTGATAATCGGTTGCACCGGCGGAGGCTCCAATTTCTCCGGCTTGTCGTTCCCCTTCCTCAGAGACAAGCTGGCGGGCAAGATCAACCCGACCATTCGGGCTGTGGAGCCAGCGGCTTGTCCGTCTATCACGAAGGGCGAGTACCGCTACGACTTTGGCGACGCTATCGGCATGACCCCCCTGATCAAGATGCACACTCTTGGCCATTCCTTCGTGCCCGATCCCATCCATGCTGGCGGGTTGCGCTACCACGGCATGTCACCATTGGTCTCCCACCTGGTCGAAACCGGGCTCATGGAAGCGCAAGCCATAGGGCAGTCCGAGTGTTTCGAAGTAGGGTTGCGGTTTGCCCGAACCGAAGGGATCATCCCCGCCCCGGAACCCACTCACGCTATCGCGGGCGCAGTGCGCGAAGCCGAAGCGTGTCGTGAGTCCGGCGAAGAAAAGGTGATCCTGATCGCTCTGTGTGGCCACGGCCACTTCGACATGGCCGCGTACGACACCTACTTGGCCGGGGGGATTAGCGACTACGAGTACCCAACGGAGGCGGTTCAGGAAGCTCTGGCCGGGGTCCCGGTGGTGACCTGAGGTCTACCCTTCACGTCCGGCGCGGGTTCGGCGCTGGTGCCGGTCCGTCGGTGGCGTAGGCTGCCTGTTTGGAGCGGTTGATGAGCCCGCCTAGGCGCTTCCGCATGGCTGCGGTCGCATAGGATCGGGTGCCGTAGGTGTATCGATAGTACCGGGCTAGATGGGGGTATTCCCGTTCTACCCAACTGAGCATGTGGTCGCGTAAGGGTGGCCGCAGGTGCAGGTAACCACCGGTTATGAAGCGAGCACCGGCCTCAGCCGCGCCTCGTACCAGCCTCTTGATCTGGTCGGGGTGGTCGCTGATTCCGGGGAGAATTGGCATCATCAGGACGCCTGAAGGAATCCCCGCCTGGTTGAGCCGCTTCACCGCATCCAATCGACGCTGAGGATGGGAGGTACCCGGCTCCGAGCGTTTCCACGCCTCCTGGTCAAGGGTGCCAATCGAGAAGTCGACTTGGACCTGGGCAGACTCCGCAGCTCGACTCAGAAGATCGAGGTCGCGTAACACCAGCGGCGACTTGGTCAAGATCGAGAAGGCGTTCCCGCGGTCGGCCAGCACCTGGATGATGCGGCGAGTAAGCCGATACTTGCCCTCGGCTGCCTGGTAAGGGTCGGTGTTGGTGCCCATCGCGATGGGATGGCCCGCCCAGCGGGCCGGTGCCGTCTCGTAACGCACCAACTCAGGAGCGTTGATCTTGACCACAATCTTGGAGTCGAAGTCCTTGCCGATGCCCAGACCTAGATATTCGTGGGTGGGCCGGGCGAAGCAATAGGTGCAGGCGTGACTGCAGCCACGATACGCGTTGATCGTGTAACCGAATGGCAGCACTCCCCGATCGGCGACCCGGTTGATGATCGTACGGGCCCGTACATGCATGAACTCGAGACCGCGGTACGCTCCCCGGCCAATCCGATGTTCCACCACCGGTTCGAACAACGAGGCCTTCCGACGTTCTTCGTCGACGGTGATCCAGCGAAGCTCTCCCATGACCCAGGATCCTACCCGAACAAATGTTCGGGTAGCGGTATCAACCCCGCACCCCGGAATTGAGCGGCGTCCGAGATCAACCGGCGAGGACCAACCGTCGGCGGCTCAACAGAGGTCGGAGAAACTTGCGGGACGACCCGGATCCCAACTGGCAACTGGCAACCGAATGTGTCGATCCGGTTAACGTTTGGGCTTGACAGCGGAACCAGAGGATCGACCAATGTCCGACCGGGTTTCTTCAACCGGGACAACCTACGCGTTAGGCGATCTAGCCGAGGCGGTACGGGGGCGGTTGGCGGCTTGGGAAGCCGATGCCTTCGCAGTCCGCCTCTGGAGCGAGGATCACACCCTCTGGTCCGGTGAAGATGTGCCCGAGTTGGGAGACCGACTTGGCTGGTTGTGGTTGCCCGACGATCGGGGCGTTCTCCCCGAACTCAGGGAACTTGCCGAGTCCGTGCGCGGAGGAACCGACCGGGTTGTCCTCATCGGTATGGGAGGTTCGAGTCTGGCCCCGGAGGTATTCGCCTCAACTTTCGGTAACGCCCCCGGATATCCGCCGCTCACCGTCATGGACAGCACGCATCCTGGTGCGGTCGCCAGCTTGGCTCAATCACTTGACCTGACCAGAACCTTGTTTGTGGTGGCGTCGAAGTCGGGTGGGACCATCGAGACCTTATCGCTGTTCCGGTATTTCTGGAGCGCCGTGACCGACGTTTCCTCGTCTCCGGGTGAGCATTTCGTCGCCTTGACCGATCCGGGGTCCGGTCTGGAAGCCTTAGCGCAGGACCGCGACTTCCTGAGGGTGTTCAGCACGCCACCGGCGGTGGGGGGACGTTACTCGGCCTTGACCCCGTTCGGGCTATTACCCGCCGCGCTGCTGGGGATGGACCTGGATCGCCTCATGTCGTCGGCCGCGGCCATGTCCGCTCTCTGCGGACCGACCGTCTCGGTAGCGGACAACCCGGGGCTTCGACTGGGCGCGATATTGGGGGAAGCCAGCAAAGCCGGGCGTGACAAGCTCACGATCCATTGTTCGCCGTCTCTGGTTGGTTTCCCGGCCTGGTTGGAACAGTTGGTGGCCGAAAGTACCGGCAAGCAGGGCACCGGGATTGTCCCGGTGGCGTCCGAAACGCTCGGTGACCCGGAGGGCTACGGCCCGGATCGACTCTTCCTGTTCCTAACGGTCGCCAGCGATGGGCCGGAGGTCTGGGCCGGGCATAGCGCCGCCTTACAAGCTCTCGGGCACCCAGTGGTGTCCATAACGATCGATGACCTGTACGGTCTCGGCGGAGAGATTTTCCGAAGCGAGTTGGCGGTGGCTTCCGCGGGGTCCGTGCTGGGCATCAACCCTTTCGACCAGCCTGATGTTCAGCTCGCCAAAGATCTGGCCCGCCAAGCCCTGTCGGTCGAAGGCTTGGACGCGACCATCACGGAGGTAACCACGGGCTCAGCCTCCTTGGTATCAGCGGTCGAGACCTGGCTTGGAAGCGTGGACCCCGGCCACTATGTCGCGCTGCAAGCCTTTATTCCCGGGAGCGGTCCGGCGGCCGCTGGCCTGAACCGGCTGGTGTCGGCACTGAGGGATCGTCTGGGTGTGGCGGTTACCCTCGGATACGGCCCTCGCTTTCTTCACTCGACCGGCCAACTCCACAAGGGGGGTTCCGCCAACGGGAACTTCCTCCAAGTGGTCGGATCACCCGAAGCTGATCTCCCTATCCCTGAGGCGGACACCAGCTTTGGTGCCCTCCTCGAAGGCCAGGCAGCTGGCGACTTCTCAGCCTTGGACCTCCGTGAGAGACGGCTGTTGCGGGTTCGCCTAGTCGGGGATCATGAGGAAGCGGTGGCCGACCTCAGCCGAACTCTTCTGGAGGCGGCGGACGGGATTTCTCGGTAGTGAAGCCCCTCCCCTTCTCTGGCTCGGATGCGGTAGAGAGCCATCTCTTGGTGGTGTTTGGCGCTACCGGCGACCTCTATAGCAAGAAGCTACTCCCGGCTCTATACCATCTGGTTCGCCAGTACGGGTTGGATGATCGTTGTCTGATCCTCGGGGTGGCTCGATCCGACCTAACCGACCAGGAGTTCCGCTCCTACTCCAGGAAGGCTCTTGAGGCGGGGCTGCCCGATCATGACGCGTCGGCTTGGTGTGAGCGGATGCTCCACTACCACCAACTCGGCCCGGGTGGTTATGACGATCTGAGGGGCCGTATCGAGACCTTGGAGAAGGCCCACGGACTCGCCGGCAACCGCGTGTTCTACCTCGCCCTCCCGCCCGGAGCGTTCATTCCCACGGCCCGAGGGTTAGGACAGTCAGGCTTGGCACGCGGTGCGGGCTGGACGCGGTTGGTCGCGGAGAAACCGTTCGGCGTTGACTACGAGACCGCGGTGGAACTCAACACCGTCCTTCACGAGAACTTTGAGGAATCCCAGATCTACCGGATCGACCACTATCTGGGAAAGGCGACCGTTCAGAACCTCCTGGTATTCCGGTTCGCCAATCCCATTTTCGAGTCGGTATGGAACCGCGATCGGATCGCCAACGTTCAGATCACCGTGGCCGAGAGTTCCGGGATCGGTGACCGGGCCGGTTACTACGACCGGTCGGGTGCCGTGCGGGACATGGTCCAGAATCACCTTACCCAGGTGTTGAGCCTGGTAGCAATGAATCCGCCGGTGTCCTTCGATGCCGAAGCGATCCGGGATGAGAAGGTCAAGGTTCTCCGGTCGATCAGGTCATTGACCCCGGCCGATGTGGTACTCGGGCAGTACACCGACGGGGCTATCGGCGAGGATCGAATGGTGTCATATCAGGCCGAGTCGGGGGTGCAACCGGGATCCTGCACCCCGAGCTACGCGGCGTTTCGGCTGTTCATCGACAGCTGGCGCTGGCAGGGCGTTCCCTTCTACCTCCGTACCGGCAAGCGCCTCGCCACTCGGCTAACCCAGGTCGTGGTGACGTTCCGGGAACCCCCTATTTCCCTGTTCAAGTCCTTTGTTCATAGCCGAAATGACGGCAACGTTCTGTTCGTCCGACTCCAACCGCATGAGGGCTTCGATCTGTTGTTCGACGTTCAGGTGCCGGGCGCACATCCCCGGTTGGATACCAAGCCCCTCTCCTTTGCCTACGAGGATGCCTTTGGTGACCTCCCCGACGCCTACGAGACGCTCCTGTACGACGTAATGACCGGCGATCGGACCCTCTTCGTACGCGCGGACGAGGTGGAGAACGCCTGGCGGCTCTATACACCCATCCTGGAGGCCCCCGGTACCCCATCCCCTTACGCGGCGGGCTCGTGGGGTCCCCAGGAGGCCGATGACCTTCTGATCGCTCGGGGTGACACTTGGCGGGTGCGGATTGCCGAAGGGTCTGATCCGACCGCTGCGCCCGACCGGGCCCAAGTCCCGGCACAGCCGTGACGCGGGTCATCGCCATCGGGATCCTCGCCATGGTCGGGTGGGGATGCGGGAGTGCGGAAGAGACCCCATCCGACCAGGCTGCTCTGATCACATCGGGCACCATCGCCGAGGTTGCCACCCTCCAGGAGGGACGGGACGAGACCGAGCAGGGAGAATCGGACCGGTTACCGTTCGACGAGGGCCTGCTGCTGTTCACAACCTGTATTCGCGACGCGGGATTCGAGGTTCCCGACATCCCGGTTGATCCTGACGGGCAGCCCATATTGTCCTCCGACCTCGTCGAGCGGATCGACACCGAGGCGACCGACTTTGCGGTGGCGTTCGCCTCCTGCGTCCCAATCCTCACCGCGGCGTCACCTACCGAACTGGGGGCCGACCCGGAGTTAGTTGGGGTGCTGGTTGACGCGCTTCGGCGCTTCTCCGTATGCATGCGGGAGAACGGGGTCGAACGATTTCCCGATCCTGCTCCCGGCTGGAACGGCAGTGGATCTCCCTACCCGGTGGCCCAACTGCTCGACACGTCCGATCCGGATACCGATACAGCCCTCGAGCAGTGCTCACGGCTCATCACCTTTCCGAGCGTTTCATGAAGCTACATCCCAGCCGGGGGTTGGTCGGGGCTCTCCTAGTGGGGATGGTGTTGGTAGGTGGGGTCTGGGCGGCGAGCCTGATCTCCACGGATTCTTCACCTGCGCGCCGGGTGGAGCGCCCCTCGCTTGGGCGTGCCCCGGTCGTCTTGACCGATCTGGTCAGGGTGGAGAGCTTCCGAGGGGTAATTCGCCACTCGAACACCAGAACCCTCTATTCCGGTATCGGAGGGGTGGTCACGTGGACGCCCGAGGAGGGCGTGTTGTTGGGTCGGGGGGACGTGATAGCTGAGATCGATGGGCAGCCGGTGTTCCTGTTCTTCGGAGACCGGCCGATGTGGCGGGAGCTTCCCGGGTCGGATGGTGCAGGTCGGCATGGTCTCGATGTCCTCCAGCTGGAATCCAACCTGGTGGCGATGGGCTACGGAACGCTGACCGCCGACACGGTATTCGATGATCTGACGGTGAGTCTGGTGGAATCATGGCAGCGTGATATGGGGCTGGCATCCACCGGTAGGGTTGACATGGGTCGGCTCATCTACACCAAGGGAAGGGTAAGGGTCGGGAGGTTCGCAGGAGCGGTAGGTTCGATGCTCAGCCCGGGTGACCCGTTGGTGGAGGTATCGGACCCTACGCTCGAGGTGGGGCTTGAGTTACCGGTCGACCGCCCGGAGATCGGCAAGCTCGTGGCGGTGGAGTTGCCCGACGGCACCACATTGTCAGGGACGATCGTCGCCATAGCGCCCGTCAGGACGGGATCGGGCGATCGGTCCCAAGACGACCCGATGCTGGCCGTCTCAATAGAGCTGGAAGATGCCGCGGCGGCCCAGCCCTTCCGGGGTCACCAGGTTGACGTTGAGCTAGTCGCGCGAGCAGCGCGCGGGGTCTTGGCGGTTCCGGTGAGGGCGCTGCTTGCCTTGGCGGAGGGCGGTTACGCGGTGGAGCTCGAACGTTCCGGTGAGATCAGGCTGGTGCCGGTGGACACGGGGATGTTCGCCGACGGGCTGGTTGAGGTGGAGGGGGCCCTCGTGGTGGGCGACTCCGTGGTAGTCCCCGCCTAGCTCTATGGCTCCTTTGCCTCAAATCGATCCGGTTGTCCCGATCTTGGAGACCGCGAACTTAACCAAGGTCTACCCGGGAGTGCCCCCCGTCAAGGCTTTGGATGGGGTAACCCTGAGGATCGAACCAGGCGACCTAGTGGCGATCGTCGGTTCCTCCGGTTCTGGGAAGTCGACGCTCCTAAACGTCATGGGCGGGTTGGACCGGCCGAGTTCGGGATCGGTGCGGATTCGTGGTCTTGAGCTGGGGGATCTGTCAGACCGGGACCGGTCGGGGGTCAGGGGCCGCATGGTCGGGTTCGTGTTTCAGGAGTTCATCCTCCTCCCCGGCCTCACGTCCGTCGAGAACGTCGCTGAGGGGCTTCGCTACCGCGGCATGTTGGCGAATCGCCGCCGGTGTTTGGCTCGTCGAGCCCTAGATGAAGTGGGCTTGGGGCATCGACACGATCATCTTCCTGATCAGATGTCGGGCGGTGAGCGCCAACGGGTGGCTATCGCCCGGACACTGGTCGGGTCACCGGAGGTCATCCTCGCCGATGAACCCACTGGGAACCTCGACGGTGCCAACACCCGGGCGCTGATCGATCTGTTCCGAGAACTGAACAAAGGCGGCACCACCATCGTCATCATCACCCACGATGGCGAGGTGGCGGACGCCTGTCGGCGGCGTATCGCCCTCCGCGACGGTCGAGTGGTAGAGCACACCACCCGATGAGGAGTCGCTTGCGCTTCTCAGATCTCGTGTATCTCAGCCTCATGGGGTTCAGATACCGAACCGTGCGTAGCGCGTTGAGCGCACTCGGGATCACCTTGGGGGTCGCGTCCATCGTGGCCGTTTTGGGTATCTCATCAACCGTTCGCGCCGAGTTGCTCGCCGAACTTGACCGGCTGGGAACGAACCTGATCCGGGTGACGCCCGCCACCGGCGTGTTCGGTAACGCGGACGGGCTTCCGCCCGAGTCGGTCCCCATGCTTGGGCGGGTTGGTCCGGTGGAGCAGGTCACATCGACGGCGCTCCTTGATGTCGACGTTCTGCGCAACGACCTGGTGTCCCCTCTAGAAACGGGGGGGCTCTCTGTGCTAGCCGCCCCGACCGATATGGCGACGGTCCTGAACTCCGAGGTCATTGACGGGAAGCTCTTGGACGAGGCATCGGCCGGTCTGCCGGTGGCGTTACTAGGAAGGATCGCTGCGCAGCGGCTCGGGATCAGCGATGTCGCCACCGCCCGGCGAGTCTTCATCGGTAGCGAATGGTTCGAGGTGGGAGGGATACTCGGAGAGATGCGGCTGCACCCGGATATTGAACGGGCCGCAATAATCGGAGAACCGGTTGCGCGGCGACTGTTTTCCGAAGATCTCAAGCCCACGGCGGTGTACCTTCGGGTGCATCCCGATTGGGTGGAAGATGTATTGGAGGTGATTCCGGCAACCGCCAACCCGGCCTACCCCGACCGGATAGCGGTGACCCGACCGGCCGCCGCTTTGGTGGCTCGCCGCCAGGCAGACGTGGCTCTCACCACCCTTCTCATCGGCCTTGGCAGCGTTGCCCTGCTGGTCGGAGGTGTGGCCATCGCCAACGTGATGGTGATGGCGGTGCTTGAACGGCGGAGGGAGATTGGGTTGCGGCGGGCCCTCGGTGCGACCCGAAACCACATCCGTCTCCAATTCTTGGGCGAGGCAATCCTCGTCGCCGGAGTCGGCGGGGTACTAGGAGCGGCGCTCGGGATGATCATCACTGCGGGGTTCGCAACCAGTCGAGGTCTAGTCCCCAGCCTGCCACTGTGGGCATTGTCGGGGAGCCTGGTGACCGCGTTGGTCGTGGGTGGCGTAGCTGGCCTCTACCCGGCCTCAAGGGCGGCCCGGATCCCTCCCGCCGAGGCGGTGAGGTAGGGCGTAGGACCAAGAACCCCGCCGATGTGAAGGCGGGCGCTAACCGGTTCGCCGCACGTTCTGTACAATGACCCGACCGGGCGTTTAGCTCAGTTGGAAGAGCGCTTCCCTTACAAGGAAGAGGTCGGCGGTTCGAGTCCGTCAACGCCCACGGCGGGGTCTTCGCGTGTCGTGGGGTGTTGAGTTTTTGGGTTAGGGGTGTTGGCGGGATCTCGTGCCCGTTTGAGGGATGGTCGGGTGTGTTTCGCGTCTGGGACCCAGGACACCGAAGTAGTTGAGGAGGGCGACGCAGGGGGGAAAGTACGGGTCACGACCATGGAACGGACCCTCGTAGATGTCATGGCTGCACCACAGGGGAGGGGGACAGCTATGAGGAGATCTGGCAGACCCTGGTGCTGGTCGACAAGCTTCGATCTGCCCACGGTGGCTGCCTACTGCGATCTGTCGGCAGCGAAGGGAGAACCCTCCGGGTCTACGGTGCTGGCACACGGTATGTGCTGGCCATAAAGTCTCACGCCCGGGCACCCTGGGCGTCCACCTCCGCCCCAACCAGCTCCACAACAGGGGCTGGGAAGTGACGCAGTCCGGGTTACGGAGGTTACGTAGTCACGGAACGTCTCCTGAGATACCTGGTCAGGGCTAGTTGCCCAGACCCCACGGCTGGGGCCGCTTGTCGCTCAGGTCCCCGTTTCCCACCATAGCGTTCGGTGTTGTCCCGCCAAGGCGACGGTCTGGAGACGACCGTCCTGTTTGATGATTTCGGATTCGAGTAGAGGGCGGAGCTCTTGGTGTCGGGATTTCGGAAGAGCTATCCGCGTGCCGTAGAAGGCGAGAGCCTCGTCCCAACTGGCGAACCATAGGCTGCTCTGGCGTTCCCAGCCGGTCACCTCGGGCCGGATTCCCAACTCCTCCCCTACCACCGCGACCAGATCATCAACCGACGGTCCGTTGGGTCGGTCGATGCCGTGCACTGCTCGGAACAGGTGTGCTGTAGCCACTCTCGGATGGCGCGCGGTCACCTCGATCACGACCCCACGACGAGCGGCATGGTGCAGGGCGGCGATGAACGGCCCGATATCGGGGACGTCGTAGACCACGTTGGCCGAGAGGACTACATCAGCGACGGGCACTCGGCTTGAAGCCTGTGGCCAACGATCTCTCACCAACGTCGCGTCCACCCCCAACCTCGTCGCTTCCTCCTCAAACCCGTCCGCCATATTGGTATCAGGCTCCACGGCGGTCAGCGGATGGCCCATCATGGCTAAAGGCAGAGAGCCCCTCCCGCGACCTGCTCCCACATCAAGGATCGACCCGTGGGTTCCTGCCAGCTCGGCAGCGATGCTCACGGTTATCGGCGGCGGAGCAGTACGCGCGGTGGCGGAGATTCGCGACCAGACCCAGGCGGGCCACCCGTAGGGTGACTCCTCGGCTGCGTCGAGCAACTCCTCGGGGATAGCCCAAGCTTCCAGATCCGAGCGCCAACGATCGATTGCCCTCATCTCGCCTGCTCTCTCGATCGACGTCAAGAGATGGGGAACTTACCAGGGCGTGCCATTGCCAGGCTTGCCTAGTCGAGCAATTGCTTGTTCGGCGGTCCAGATTGATGATAACCTCCGGCGGCGTACGCGCAATGCTGCACGAGAAGAAGGGGTGGCTAGATGACGCTCAAACATAAAGGGTTAGCTCTGATGTCAGGGGTCGTCCTTGCAACAGTGGCGAACCTACTGCTGCCGGGTGGCCCATTAGTGTCGCCAGTGGACCCCACCGACTTTCTGGCCCAGGTCACAGCGTTCGGCGACAACGCCATCCTCGGGCATTGGGCCAACTTTGTGATCTCCGCGGGCCTTTTGCTGATGGCTTTCGGGATACTAGGCCTTTACCCGTCGGCATCCCGTCAGGAGGGTTGGGCTGGACGCCTGTTGCAATTTGGCATCGTCATCTCCGTGATCGAATGGACGGTTGTGTTCGTATTCGGAGGGACGCGGCACTTGGTGATTTATCTGATGCAGATGGCTAAGGAGACACCGGGAGTCGGTGCTGTACCGTTGCAGGCAGCAGCCTTGGACGTCCATATCAATGCTATCGCGCTGGCTGTGTCCTTCATCTTTCTTGCCGCAGTAGCGTCCACCTTGGTGGGTGTAGGCGTTGTTGCTCGGTTCAGGTCAACCAACATCTACCGTTTGTCAGGGTACGGGCTTATCCTGGTGGGTGTGGCGGTGACAATCATATTCCTGGTAGCGATGATGTCGCCGGGCGCTGACCTGGATCCGTTATTCTACGTGATCAACTCGTTTCTGATGTTAGGGAACGTTTGCCTCTTTATCGTAGGCAGAGGAATGTACAAAGGCGTGCGGGAGATGGCGGCCTGAGACCCCTTCCTGCCGTTCTGCTCGGAGACGCTATCGTTAGCGTGTTATCGGCATGAGGGCGGAGTAAGTGGCCGAAGAGTTTCTGTGGAAGGGTCGTCTGGGGCCGATGAGTCTGTTGGTTTCGGACACCACATTTCGCCCATCCACCATATCTGCATTGATTGCCAGGGAACTTGACATCAAGGCGGGTGACGTGGCTATTGATGTGGGATGTGGTTCGGGAGTGCTGTCTATCATCGCTGCCAAGCTGGGTGCCCGGCATGTTCATGCTGTCGACAAGAGCCCGGACGTAGTTGATGTGGGTCGTGCCAACGCCGAGGCGCACGGCGTCTCCAACCGAATCACGTTCTATAGGGGAGACTTGTTCGAGCCCCTGCGTGGGAATGTCAAGGCGGACGTAATCATCGGTGACGTCTCGGGTATCCCCGACACCTTGGCCGACGAGAGCGGCTGGTTCCCCACGAAGGGCGGGGGCGGCACACGCGGGAGCGAGCTTCCCATTCGGATGCTGGAGGAGGCCAGGCGGCGACTCACCGCCGGAGGGCGCCTCCTCCTGCCTACCGGTTCTCTTCAGGACGAGAGTTCAATTATTGAGGTGGCGCGTCGGCTCTATACCGGGGTGCGGAAACTCACGGAGCGGGCCATACCGTTACCGAGCAAGCTTGCTACCAGCCAGGCTCTCACTGACTTGGCGGAGCGGGGGGTGGTGAAGATCACCACCCGCGGTTCGCGGTCCCTCTGGGAGGCCCGGATCTGGGAGGTGTCCGGCGTCCTCTAACGGCGGCGGTCGGTTGTCCCGCGTCGCTTACGCGGTCGCCGCGGGTAGGTAGGGGTCACCACTTGACATTGCGTATTGCCGAGTTGTTGGTAGAGATTGACGACCGGGCCCCCATCATGTCGGCGGCGGAGTGGGACTCGGTCGGCCTCCAGATTGGGGACCCGGACCGGAGGGTTTCCTCCGTGGCGGTGGTACACGAGATAACCCCGGGCGTGCTGCCCACAGTGTTCGAAGCCGGGGTGGAGTTGATCATCACCTATCACCCGCTGTTGTTTCGGCCTCTTGCCTCAGTCATTTCCCGGCCGGGGGCGGAGGGGCGGGCATATGCGTTGCTCCGGCAAGGGATTGGGGTGATCGCAGTTCATACCAATTGGGATGCTGCCGATGGGGGGACGTGCGATGCGTTGGCCGAAGCTCTAGGGATTACGGATGCGGAGCCCTTCTCCACCGTGGAATCGGTAGCCGCGGTCCCGATTCCTATAGGAAGGTTAGGTACCGCGGGGGTTACGGTGGGCGAACTCGCCGAATTGGCAGGTATCGCCCTGGGGACGTCCGTGCGGGTAGCCGGGTCTCGGGAGCGCGATGCGGGGCGGGTGGCGCTGCTGCCCGGTTCGGGAGGTTCGTTGGTGGGCGAGGCGATTGAGGCAGGTGCCAACACCTACCTCACCGGTGACGTATCGCACCATCAGGCTCGGAGTGCGGCGGAGTGCGGCTTGGCGGTAGTAGATGCAGGCCACGCCCCGACCGAGCGTCCCGGAGTAAAGGCCTTGTACCATTTCATCTCGCAAGTCGTCGACGATCCGGTAGACCTGACAGGAATCGACGACGAGCCATGGGAGTAGGAATGGGAAGCATCACCACCTTTTCGCACCTGGCCGACCTCCAACAAGTGGACTCGACGATCGACAAGCTCATCAACGACCGGCGTGGTCTGCCGGAGTTGGCCGAGCACAGGAAGGCTCGGGAGGTGACAGAGGATGCCCGAGCCGCCCACACCCGATTGGTGGATCAACTGCACACGATCGATCGCTCCGTGGCGAGGCTCGACGATGAGCTCGCGCTCTCCGATACCAAGCTGAGCAGCCAGGAGACCAGACTATTCGCGGGAGGGATGTCGGCTAGAGAAGCCGACTTCATGCGCAGCGAGGTATCGGGTCTTCGGGTTCGGATCTCGGAGATGGAGGATGAAGCACTGGATCTCTTGGGGCGGAGGGAACGGTTAGCCGAGGAGGAGAAGGCCGCAGAGGCGAAGAAGTTAGCGGCGGAAGAAACCGAGCGGAGCTTGGCAAATCGGATAACCGAGTTGTGGGCCACGATTGACGAGTCTTTGGCCCGCTATCGGGAGCTTAAATCGGACTTGGTGCCGAAGATAGAGGTACAGCTCATCAAGCTCTACGAGGACCTTCGGGAGCGGAGGGGAGGTGTGGTGGTGGGGGCGCTCGATGGTCGTACCTGTAGCGCCTGCCATCTGGAGATGTCGGTCGCCGAGGGCGCGAGAGCGATGAAAGCACCTATACCTCAGTGCATCAACTGCGCAGCCATCATCTGCCCGTAGGATGGGGCCTTCGGTTTCCGCAACTCGGTGAACTACTTGAGGGGCTCACAAATTTCCGCGATGACCTGCGTCCCAGCCAGCCCGCTGGCCCCTGAGAGCCGCGATCACTCCCCGCTCAAGTCCGATGAGCTGGTGAATCGTGACCGGGAGGAGCCTCCGGTTAGACGCCAGGCAAGGTAGACAAGTCCCACAACCTCCCCGAGGATGGCGAGGGGCTGGTTCAGGAAGCTACTCGGGAACCCTGCCCAATCGGTCTTGATCCCGGGGGGGAGGTCGATCCCCAGCGCGGGCCAGAACAACAGGTCGGGTATGAGCCATCTGACATCCAAGGCCAAGTGAAGGATCGTGCCGACCAAGACCAGCAGGGCGAGCCGTCGCGACCCTGTTCCCCGCCCGGTAGCGATAAGAGTCGTTATCATGAGTGCAGCAACGAACGCCAGGCTATGTCCCAGGAGCCGAGTGGAATCGCTCCCGGATGCGAGGACCGACCAACCACCAGCCCACTCGATGATGTCGGGCAACACCGCACCAAACGCCAAGAATCGGAGGTCGGCGGCGGGATCCCTGAACACAAGTCGGAACAGCCACACCGTTGCCCCAACGTGCCACAAGATCATGATCGGAACCGGATCGAGGTTGGGTTCAGCAACCTACGGTTGCTCGTCGAGGGCAGCAGCAATACCAGCGAAGGCTTGGTGGCTCAGGTCGGCCATGTCACGCAGCTTGGTGGATTGGGTGGATATAGCTGGCAACACGACGAAGTCGATTCGTCCTGGTCGGATGAGCTTGGCCCCCGGTGCCCAGACCGATCGGCTGCCCTTGATCGCCGTGGGTAAGACGGGTACTCCCAGGTTTCGGGCGATCACGAAGGCCCCCTTCTTGAAGGGACCGAGGGTGCCGTCGCGTGATCTGGTTCCCTCTGGATAGATCATCAGCGACCGTCCGAGGGAAAGGTTCTTGGCGGCCGCTCGATTCACGGATCGGTGAGCTGCCCGTCCGGCACCGCGGTCCACCTCGATTATGCCGATCCTCCGCATGGCCGTGCCGAACAGCGGGATCTTGAAAAGCTCTGCCTTGGCCAGGAAGCGGATCGGGAAGGGCAAGGCCGCAAAGTGGGCAAAGATGTCGAAGGAGGACCGGTGGTTGGAGATCACCACGTACGACCCCTGCGGGTCAACCTCCTCCAGTCCTCTTACCACCACCTTCACGCCCGACAATCGGCACCACATCTTGCCCCAGAAGCGGGGAATCCATTCCAAGATCGGTCCAGTAGGTCGGATCAGGGTGTACAGGACCACCATGACCGCCAACAGGGCCGTTACCGGAACTGCCACGATGAACACCAGCGTCGTTCGGAGGCCATGGATCAGCGTCATCATCGGCGATCAGGCTAACCGGTCAACTTGGAGTGGCAGGATGCCGGTATGGAGCGGACGCCTGATTCGGTGGCGAGGTGGGTCATCGATACGTCGTGCCGATCGGTAGGGAGATCCTTCGCAACCAGGTTCGAGGGGCTCACGCCCACTCGAGCGGTGCCAGAAGGAGTAATCGTAAAGAACCGGTCGTAATAGCCGCCTCCCCGACCCAACCGTTCCCCCTGCCTCCCGAATACCAGACCCGGCGTAAGCACGACACCGACGTCCGAGGGGTCGACGAGCTTCGAGCCTGCGATTGGCTGAGCGAATCCATAGCGGTGTCGTTCGAGGGTCGCTCCGACGGGATGGAGGGTTAGAGGACCGTCGGCCGGGGTTCGGGTCACCGCGAACCGGCGATCGACCTGGCCGAGTAGTGGAGTGAGGTCGATCTCGTCCGGCAGGGGCAGGTATATCACGACAGTTCCCGGTGGGGGTGCCTTCGTGTCGAACCATTCGCGGAGGCCGTCCACAACCAAACGACCGACGCCTTCCTTGATGGTGTTAGGGCGACGCTGGCGAGCCCATCTCCTCCATTCCGCCTTGTTGTCCAAGCGAGGCCCGTAGCCTGACGCAGCGGAGTCGGGGCGGTGACCGGGCTGGTGGGTGATCACCTGACATCCGGCTTGTTGGGTTGCCAGCAGTCCAGCAATTGCCGACCCGACCGGCGGAGGGAGGGCAACAGACGGTAGGCAGCCATGGCGGGATTGTAACGAGGGGAACGTTTTTCCTTGCGAGGCCTTTTGAGCCCCAGCTTCGTCTGGTAGTGGTCAAGGCCGGGGGTCGTTTGGCTCGACCCAGACTGGGAAAATTCTTTCTTGGTGATATGTGGACAGTGGTGCGGGTTTAGCTATGTTGTTGGGTTGTTACAACATTGACGCGAGATATAAGGGGTATGGGTGTCCCCGAACGATCATCTTGATACACGACTCCATCGCCGGATGGAACACGTCGCCCGGGAGCAATTCGAGGCGGCGGAGAGCGAAGCAGCGCTTCTAGCTGCAAGACAGAAGACGCTGGCGGACGTGGCATGGGAAGCATCCCACGCCGGGCAGTTTGTCCGTATAGAGGTAGGTCCACGAAGCCTGTCGGGGATGCCCGTATACGCTCGTAATGACCTGATGACGCTTGAGATCCCGCGCGGTGTCGCCCCGCTCGCACGAGCCGAGGTGTCGCTCCTGGCGGTGGACTCCATAACCCCAATAGCCCGTATGGGCAAGGCCCGTCCAGAGACCCGTTCGGTGGAGTCGTTTCAAGCGCGAATCGGCATGCTGCAGCTCTCCGATGACCACTTCGAAGTGGTCTGTCGCGGTGGGCAGTCAGAGTATCTTGGCATCATTGAGTATGTAGCCCGAGACCACGTCACGATGGAGACCTCCAACGGGCGGGTCTTCGTTGCCCTCCACCAGATTGCCTACCTGGTTCGGAGACTGTCCGTTCTCTGAGAGCCAGTTGCCTGTTCCAGTTGGGGGTTTGGGTCGTTTCTGGAATCTTCGGCCCGTTCAGTTAGTCGCTTAACCCTTCGGCCCTCTCTGGAGATTGCTGGTCTTGAGGTAGGTGCGGAGACCTACCATCTCCGACGAGTCGGTTCTGTTGCGCAAAGTGATGATTGGTGACCATAAGTAAACGTAAATAATTAAAAGTCGCTAAATTAATCTTGTTATTTTCAATACCACATCCATATGGCTCTCATATGATGAACTAGCAGTTCTGGGCTGTTGTAAGGAGTGCGGAGCGATGGTTGACACCGTGACACAAGCTGGCAATAAGTCGCCTCGACGCACCTTGACTCGGGGCGGACGTAGCCCCTTTAGCCGGCTCTCGCTGGGTCATGTGGTGATGATCGCCGCGGGACTCCTCTCCTTGCTGCTCAACGTACTGGTCCTCCGACAACCCGGAGACCTGGTTTCGGTTCCGGTTGCGGGCCGAGCCATTGTCGCCGGAAGCCGGTTGGCGCAAGCTGACATTTCCCTTCGGTCGGTAGAGGCGGTGGGTCCCTTCATCGAGAGGGCGGTATCCGTGGGGGATCTACCGAACCTTTGGGGTGAAGTAGTGGTTAGGGACGTAGATCAGGGTGCTCCACTGATGGAGGGTGACATCAAGCCGCGCAGCGCCCCGGGTGATCTGCGGGCGATGAGGATTCCAGTGTCCGGCGATAGGACGGCCGGGGCCAACCTGGATATCGGAGACCTGGTGGATGTGGTGGCGGTGCGGGACGGAACCAGCCGCTTCGTCGCAACCGGGCTTGAGGTCATTGCCATAGGCGGCACCGGTAGTGGTGCGCTAGCCGGTTCCGGGATCACCGTAGGCGTCAGCCCGGTGCAGGCCCTCCTAATCGCGTCGGCCTTGGACCGTGACACGGTTCATATTCTCCGATCTACCGGGTTATCGGCATATCGCGGCTATCCGGGGATTCGCCAACCCAACCCTCTACCACGGAGCGTATCGCGGTGACCGGGATAGAGCCGGTACTAGCCATCGCCGGGTCCCAGCGGGGGTGGGCGTCGGAGTTGGTGCGATTCTTGAGCGACTTCGGGGGCGCTCGGCTAAGGGGCACCCTGCTGTCCGCTTCGGAGGCCATTCAGACGGACTACGAAGTGCTGTTAATCGATGACATCACCAGCTTCCTCAGCCCTCGCCTCATCGAACGTATCCGGAAAGACGGTCGGAAAGTGGTGGGAATCTACGATCCCGAGGCTGGCGAAACGGGGCGGGATCGACTCTTGGCCCTAGGAGTCGATGGCGTTGCCCCGGCCGACGGAGGCCCCGAAACGATCCTCGAGGTGGTCACTTCGGTGGCCTTCTCCGGTTCGACTTCCCGGAGAAGGGCACCTAGCAACAAGCCCCAAGAACTTCCATCAGCTCGGATTACGGTGGTCGTGGGATGTGACCTGGCAGGGGACGTGGCGGTGGTTCTAGCCGGTGCGTTCCAGGCCCGGCAGCGGTCGACGGTGGTCATAGAGGTGGACACGCTGACACCAATGCTTGCCCAGCGTTTCTCCATGCCGGTAGTTCCCAACCTTCTCACCGCACTTGACGCGCACCTATTGCTACGGGGCGATATTCGAGACTCCTTCATCGCAGGTCCGTACGGCACCACAATCCTTACCGGCATCCCGGACTCCGCCGACTGGTCCACAGTCCAATCTGACGAGATAGTAGATCTGGTTGAGACCATCACCACCATGGGGGACGAGGTCGTTCTCAAGTCCGTTCCCTACCTGGAGGAGATGGGCGCGGTCCGAACCGCACAAGGCCGATTCGACATCTGCCGAGCGGTGGTTCGGATAGCCGACGACTTGATTTGCATCGCCGAGCCCACCCCGCTCGGTTTGTCTCGGTCCATCAGCTGGTGCGCCTCTGCCCGGACGATTTCCTCAGCGCCTATGCACCTGGTGTTCGAACCCCGCTCCCTGAGCAACTTCCAGCGCGGAGAGCTCAGCGATGAGTTTGTTAGGAATCTGATACCCGACTCCATCACCTGGCTGCCGGTTGACAACGCCATGGAGCGAGCGGTTTGGAACGGAACCGTTGTGCCCAAGGGTGCCTTCGTGAGGACGGTGGAGAGACTGGCAGTCTCGATGCTGGAAGGCTCGGAGAGGAGCGTCGGATGAACGCTGGCGGACCCTATGACTTGCTGCGTTATCGAGCTGCCGAGCGTATCGGCGAGCTGGAACTGGACCCGATTGAGGACCAACAGACCATTCGAAGCGAGATAGACCGAATGGTATCTGCCTACCAACGGAGTGCCTTCGGCGCGGCAGGCACCCGTCCCTTCCGTGATCCCGCCGAAGTGAGCTCGCGACTGGTGGATTCCTTGGTGGGTTACGGTCCTCTGACCCTAGTGATTGACCGCCACGACGTCGAGGAGATCTTCATCGAGGGGGAGCGGGTCACCTTCATCGACTCGTCGGGGCAACTCCAGGCGTTGGACGTTCCTACCACCGAGGAAGAGAACCGCCAGATCGTGTCTCGAATCTTGGCGGGGACCAACCGGAGGCTTGATGTCTCCAACCCGATCGAGCAGGCTCGGGTTCTGGGAGGTCGGGCGCGGCTCACCGCGGTGATTCCCCCGGTGGCCGATAGGTTGTCGGTAACGCTCCGTAAGTACACGGCCAAGAACTACGACCTCGGGTTCTTGGTCGAGAGCGAGTCCCTCTCCCCAGCGGCCGCCGCTTTCCTGTGGACGGCCGCCCGGGCCGGAACCACCGTTCTCTTCAGCGGTGCCCCCGGAACTGGTAAGACCACCATGCTCAGCGCCTATCTGCGAGCCGTGCCAGCCGACAGCTGCATACGCGTGTGTGAGGAAGTCAGAGAACTCGATTTCTCGCTTCTGCATGGGAGTTTCTACGAGGCCAGTCCGGCAAATATGGAAGGCCATCGTCGCTTCTCGCTTCGTGATCTGGTCAAGGTGGTACTGGCGCAGCGTCCCGACTTCATCTGCGTGGGGGAAGTGAGAGGATCCGAAGCCTTTGAGTTGACCAGAGCGGTCAACGCGGGCTGCGGGTTCGCCTGCACCATCCATGCCGACTCTGCCGCCTCCGCCCTTATTGCGTTGGTAAATGCCGCCTTAATGGCCGGAGAGAACGTGAACGAATCGGTGTTGACCCGGGTGTTCGGAACCTCCATCGACTTCGTGGTCCACCTGCGACGAGACCAGCGAGCCGGAGGGGGAGGGATCAGACGTCGAGTGATGGAGATTCTCACCCTTGATCACAGCCGATCCTCCGAGGGCTTAGCGACCGTGCCCTTGTTTGAGCGGGACCGGCTTTCCCAGCCTCTTGAATGGAGCGGCCAGCTTCCCCCCAAGTCGATAAGGCAACGCTTGGACTGGTCCCTTCCCGACGGAACTTCCACCGAATCCGTGCTCTCCGGTCGATGGAGACCCCAACTATGAGGTTCATGGCCGCTGCCACGACCGCCGTGACCGTGTACCTGGCGGTGGGTATCTTCACCGGCTACACAACCTCGATTCGCCGTCGACCCCGCCCTCGCTCTGATCCGGCCCGCTACCGCCTCTGGCTGACCCAGGCGGGATGCGATCTCGATCCGGCCCGATTCGGCCTGGGATGCGCCGCCATCGGCCTGCTTGCCCTCTTCCTGATGACCGCCGCCACCGAGGTGTGGTGGCTGGCCATGGCACCTGCGGCAGGTGCTGCCCTGACCCCGTTTATCTTCTACGCGCGCCGGAGACGAGAGCGACTGAGTGCCATCCGGGATGCCTGGCCGGATGCCCTGCGGGAGGTACTCGCCGCCATCTCCGCCGGCGCGACTCTGACCGCAGCGCTGGCGAGCCTTGCCGAGCGCGGACCGGTCCCGCTGCGCCGGGCCTTCGGACGCTATCGGCTCTTGTCTCGAATGATGGGAGCAGTGCCAGCCCTGGAAATCATCAAGGAGGAACTTGGCGATCCCAACTCAGATCGCGTCCTTGAGGTCCTTGTCCTGGCCTATGAACGGGGCGGACCCCTCGTCTCCGAGGTCATACGCAACCTGATCGATGAGCTCACCGAAGACCTTCGCCTAGCCGCAGAGATCAGGTCCGCCGGTACCGAGCAACGCATCGAGAGCTGGGTGGTCGTGGTGATTCCGTGGGCGCTACTGCTGTTCCTTACCCAAACCTCAGCCCAGTACCAGGCCTTCTACCGATCGGGTACCGGCTTGCTGGTGGTGATGGCAGGAATGGTCTGGTCGCTGGTGGGGGTGGGCCTGCTCAGGTACTTGAGTAGGTCCTCCACGGAGCCGAGGGTCCTCACCGGGGCGCGTGTCCCGCAGGATCAACAGGCGACGCCGTGAGATCGCTGCTGGCGGCCGCCGCAATCGGATCGACAGTGGTGTGCGTGGTCACCGCCATCGGGACATGGGTCAAGCCCCCGCGGCGACTTGCCTCTCGGGTGCGGCCCTATTCCTCCTCGGCCCGGATCCAGTTGGGTCTAGCCCCCGAGATGGCTTCCCCGGGCCTCCCGGCATCTACCGGCCGGGGTGTTCTGGGTCGACTGATCGGGCCGATAGTTTCCGTGCTCGGTAACCCGCTTGCCCGGTTTCTGATACCGATGGACGACCAGACACTGTCGGTTCGGTTGCGACAGGCGGGCCTCCTGCAAGAGGTGGAGGAATCGGCGCGCCCGCGGGTCTACCGGATGAGAACCCTGAGCCGGTTGACGGTCTTCGCGGCGGGTTTGGGCGGATTGGCTCTCGTCTCGGGAGGATCTAGTGCTCGCGTGATCGGCTTCGGCCTAGCCGGGATCTCATTAAGTGTCTTCCAAGCCCGCTTTCGCCTTGCCGAGTCGGTTCGACGCCGGCGGGAGGCCATTCGCGCCGAGTTGTACACCATCAATCAGCTGGTAGCCATGTACGTCCGGGTCGGCGGTGGCCCGATCCAGGGACTCCGCTATGTGGTGGGTCGGGCGCACGGCATCGCCGTGGAGGAGCTTTCCGACGCGATCCATCTCCACGAGCGCGGCTGGAGTTTCTCTGAGGCCATGGCCCGCGCCGAGCAGCTCACCCCAGAGCCCGAAGCGGCCCGAACTTATCGGCTCTTGGCCACCGCCCAGGATCAGGGCACCGACCTGTCGGAAGCCCTCCTTGGTCTGTCGGCCGACCTGAGGGCCCTACGAAGAGACGGACTCCGCCGGGAGGCCGCCCGCCGCCGGATACTGATCGTTATCCCGATAGTTGTGGTTCTCGCCCCGATCACGATGTTGTTCATGGCGGCCCCGATCCCAACGATCGTGTTCGGTGTGTAGCTCCATTCGGTACCAAGCCGGGTGAGAGGAACAGGACGAAGAAAACCCAATACCGAAAGGAAGGACTATGTACGTGAGACTGGGTGTCACCACGGTGGCACACTTAGTCACCCTGATGGGACGACTACGGGAGGAGAGAGGAGCTGCAGAGACCTCTACCATCCTGGCTTGGATCGTGGTGGGGATGCTGGTGGTATTCGCCCTGCGCACCGGTTTGGAGACTACCGGTAACAATGTCATCGACTGGGTTGAAGACCAAGTCACCAAGGCGACCACGCCCTGATGATGGCCGAGTTCTCAAACCTGTCCCCAGCCCAAGCGGAGCCGGAACTGTGACCGCCGGTCGCGATTTCGGCCGAGATCCGAGCCTCTTTCCTCCCGTGCTTGACGTCCCCGGTGTGGCCGACCTGCTCGGTCTTTCCATTGAGGAAGCTCGCCGCCTGATCGGGGAGGGCTGGGTCGATGATGCCGCCGTGGTAGGACGTCGACTCTTCCATCGTGATCGGGTCATCGATTGGCTGCGGAGCCAGCGCGTCGACCTTGACGATCTGTAAGGGCGCACTCACGTTGCCGGAGATCCTCACTCGGTCAGGCTAGTCTTGCAGAACGTATGTTCGCATCTTCGGATCCGGTCCGCATCAAGGTCCTGGGAATCGACCCTGGGCTGACCACCACCGGTTACGGTGTGGTCAGCCTGCGGGCCAACTCGGTGCGGGCTCTCACTGCGGGTGTCATCCGGACCAACAGGGACTGTCCTGTACCCGTTCGGCTACGGGTCCTTTTCGATGACATCGAAGCGCTGATCGCAGAGTCGGACCCGGGCGTGATGGCCATCGAAAGGGTCTTCGTCAACCAGAACAAGCTCACCGCCACCCAGGTAGGAGAGGCCGCGGGGGTCATGTTGCTCGCCGCGGCACGGGCTGGCATTGAGGTGTTCGAGTACTCGCCATCTGGTATCAAGGCCGTGGTTACCGGCGATGGCCGAGCCACCAAGACCCAGGTTCAACAGATGGTGGCTCGCCGACTCGGGCTTCGCCAGGCACCGGCCCCTGCCGACGCTGCCGATGCTCTCGCAATTGCCCTATGCCACCTACAAAGCGTCGGCAATCGGGTCGGCCGGGTGGCGGCCCGCTCATGATCTCGAGGCTTCGGGGAGTACTGGTAGCCAGGACGGACACGGGAGCTGTGATCGAGGCGACCGGGGTCGGCTACGAGGTAAACCTAACTCCCGATCACCTTGCCTCCCTCCCCGACCTTGGCGCAGAGGTAGTAGTGCACACGCACCTGGTGGTTCGCGACGATCTGATGGCCCTATACGGGTTTGCCGCAGCGGCAACCCGCGACACCTTCCGGATCCTCCTCGGCGCTAGCGGCGTGGGACCGGCGCTAGCCATGGCGACGTTGGCCACGCTTCGGCCCGATGAGTTGCGGCACGCGGTCTCCTCCGACGATGTGGGGGCGCTGGTGGCGGTTCCCGGCATCGGTAAGCGCAAAGCGGAGAAGCTTCTCCTTGATCTCCGTCCCAAGCTGGGCACCTTGAGCAGTAGCTATTCTTCATCCTCGGAAGTGGGGCAAGTTCGCGAGGCGCTCGAATCCCTCGGTTATCAACCGGTCGAGATTCGAGAGGTGCTTGAAGGGATCCCCCGGCATGGCGGAGTCGAGACGATGCTGCGAAACGCCCTCAAGGCCTTGGGAGGCTCCTGAACGATGTCCGGTCGGAGGAGAAAACTAACCGGTGCGTGAGGACGGGCTGCTGGCCACGAGTTCCCTTGATGCCGAAAGGGCTAGCGAGGTCATGCTACGTCCCGGCTCCCTCCGGGAATTTGTGGGTCAGCCCCAGATCAAGGAGCGGCTCAGCATCTCGATGGAGGCGGCCCGCAAGCTGAAGCGACCGCTCGACCACCTCCTTCTCTCCGGCCCACCCGGTCTCGGCAAGACCACCCTCGCCCGCATAATCGGAGCCGAGATGGGGGCTCAGTTGCGGTCCACGTCTGGGCCCGCCGTTGAAAGACCCGGTGACCTGGCCGCTATCCTCTCGGGCCTCGAGTTCGGCGATGTGCTGTTTATCGACGAAATCCATCGACTGCCCCGGGTGGTTGAGGAGGTCATGTACTCGGCGATGGAGGACTTCGCCCTTGACATCATGGTCGGTAAGGGACCCACCGCCCAGTCGATACGCCTCAACCTACCCCCCTTTACCCTCGTGGGCGCTACCACCAGGATCGGGATGGTCACTGCTCCGCTGCGGGATCGATTCGGCCTGATTGATCGGCTCGACTACTACCAGGCTGATGATCTACAACGGATCGTGTCTCGCTCGGCGGCGATCATGGGGGTCGAGATCACCGAGGATGCGGCCGGATACGTATCGGGGCGAAGCCGAGGTACGCCCCGCATCGCCAACCGTCTCCTCGCCAGGATGAGCGAGTTCGCGGTGGCCCGAGCGGACGGGCGGATAACCCGCCGTGTCGTGGAGGAGGGCATGGCCCTCTGGGAAGTCGACAACCTCGGATTGGACAAGGTGGACCGAATGATTATCGACACCATCGTCTCCAAGTTCGGGGGTGGCCCGGTCGGCCTCACTACCTTGGCGGTGGCGATCGGCGAGGAGCCGGAGACGGTGGAGTCGGCATACGAACCCTTCTTGGTCCAAAGAGGTCTGGTGGCACGTACCCCACGGGGAAGGATGGCTACTACCCTCACCTACCGCCACTTGGGTCTACCCCCGCCGCACTCTCCTCAGGCTTCCCTCCTGGCGTGATCGGACCCGCTTCTGGGTGGTGCCATTGAAGACCGATTGTTTCGACTACTACCTACCGGATCACCTGATCGCCCAATCACCGGCCGAGCCTCGTGACAGTGCTCGTCTGCTGCGCGCTTCCGATCTCACCGATTGGACCGTACGGGAGCTTCCCCAGCTGCTTCACCCCGGTGATCTGGTGGTGTTGAACGACACCAGGGTCCGTGCCGCGCGGCTGATCGGACGTAGGGAGCCGTCCGGAGGGCGGGTGGAGCTACTCCTCCTAGCCCCGAAGGGTGACCGATGGCAGGCGTTGGCGCGACCTTCTCGTCGCCTCCGGCCCGGGTCGGTCGTACGAGCCGGAGGATTGATTGCCCGGGTAGAAACCATCCCGGTGGCCGGGGGTATCGAGGTGACCCTGCGTACTGCGTCAGGGGGGGCGGACATTGAGGCGGTGGAGGCCGCCATCAAGGAATGGGGGCAGGTGCCGCTCCCTCCGTACATACACCGTACGCTTGACAACCCCGATCGCTACCAGACGGTGTACGCCACCCGGACCGGATCCGCGGCGGCCCCTACGGCCGGTCTTCACCTGACCCGGCGGGTTCTCGACGACTTATCCGCACGAGGTATAGAGACGGCTCGAATCGATCTGCGGATCGGGCTGGACACCTTCCGCCCTATCACCGCTGACGAGATTGACGGGCACCGCATCCACTCAGAGTGGACGGAAGTTCCCGAGGAGACGGCCACCCGAGTCCGGGAGGCACGCCGCTCGGGCGGGAGGGTGGTGGCGATCGGTACGACCGTAGTGCGGGCCCTCGAGTCAGCTTGTCAGGGTGACGAGGTCTTCCCTTACCGGGGAGACACCAGCTTGTACATCACTCCTGGCTACCGCTTCAGGGCGGTAGACGTGCTGCTGACCAACTTCCACACGCCGGTCTCTTCCCTGCTTGTGCTGGTGGCGGCCTTCATGGGTGAATCCTGGCGGGTTCTGTATGAGACGGCCAGCAACCGAGGCTATCGGTTCCTTTCCTTCGGAGATGCCACCCTCCTGGAAGTCGCCCGCCCCCGATGACCTCTCCGCCGCCGGTCACTTTTCGGGCTCTCGCCGCAGATGGTGCCGCCCGACGAGGAGTCCTGACCACTCTCCGCGGCGAGGTCGAGACCCCGACCTTTATGCCGGTTGCCACCCGGGCCACGGTTAAGGGGCTCGACTCGGCAGATCTGCGCGCGGTGGGGAGCAGCGTCGTCTTAGCTAACACGTACCACCTGATGCTGCGCCCAGGTGAGGATGTGATCGCTGACCTAGGCGGGCTGCACCGTTTCATGGCATGGGAAGGTCCCATCCTCACCGACTCGGGCGGCTACCAGGGTTTCTCCTTGCGTGCCTCCCTCTCTGAGGACGGACTAGGTATGCGATCTGTCTACGACGGTTCTTCCCATTTCCTAACCCCGGAGAGAGCGGTTCTTATCCAAGAACGGCTCGGTGCCGACATTGCCATGGTCCTTGATGTTTGTGTCGCCTTACCTGCACCCCGTGAGGAGGTCACCGAAGCGGCCGAGCTCACCCTGCGTTGGGCGCAGCGCTCTCAGAAGGCCAGACGCCGGCCGGATCAAGCCCTCTTCGGTATCGTCCAGGGTGGTGCCGATCCAGAATTGCGTCGGCAAAGCGCCATCCGGACAGCTGCCCTGGGGTTCGACGGCTACGGCATCGGCGGGCTCTCCGTCGGCGAAGATCTGGGTTTACGGGACGAGTCTGTGGAGGCGGCCGTCAGCGGCCTTCCTCCCAACTCGGTGCGCTACTTTATGGGACTCGGCGACGTGGAAGGGATCCTCGCCGCGGTAGCCCGGGGCGTCGACCTGTTCGACTGTGTGTGGCCTACCCGTCTGGCCAGACACGGAAAGGTCATAACCATGGGGGGTGATTTCAATATCAAGGCGGCTCGCTTTATCCGAGACGACGCGCCGATTGATCCTGAATGCGCCTGCGCCACCTGCATAACCTACTCTCGAGCCTATCTGCGTCACCTGGTCGCCACCCGAGAACTGTCAGTGCATCGGCATCTATCGATCCACAACCTCGCCGTTACCCACCAGCTGTTGCGGCAAGCCCGCCGACATATCACCGCTGGATCCTTTCACAGCTTTCGCCGGGAGGTGCTGGACCGGCGGGCCTCGGGGGAGCTGAGCAACGCATCCCACTCTGTGGGCTAGCATCGAGGGTGATAAGTGACTCCCTATCCTGAGTCGGATCTATGAGAGGTGTGAGACTGTGCCCGCTATCTACCTAGCCCAGACCGATGCCGGAAGCAGCCTAGGCGTGCTGTGGCCCTTGCTGCTCCTCGGCGCGCTCATGTATTTCCTGATTATCAGGCCCCAGCGCAAGCGGACCCGTACCCAACAGGCGTTGGCCTCCGCCTTAGAGGTGGGGGACGAGGTAAGGACCATCGGGGGTCTGATGGGGGTGGTGGTCGGCATTGGCGATGATTGGGTCACCCTAGGCATCGAGGAGGGCCGGATTCGGGTGCTGCGAACCGCGGTGGCAGCCCGCCTTAACGTTGATGCCACCACCGACTGAGGGAGCCTGGTTCCGTGTTGCGTCGCTGGATGGGGGTGCTCGTCATGGTCGGCCTCGGCTGGGGTGGCCTAGCCCTAGTCCTATCCCTAGGGCACACTCCGCTCCTAGGGCTCGATCTCAGGGGAGGCACGTCGGTGATACTTCGCGGTCCAGAGGGGACCGAATCGGGGGTGATCGAGACCGCGGTTGAGGTGATGCGGCGGCGGATCGAAGACTTCGGAAGCGTTCAGGAGCCCGAGATATCCATCACCGGCGGGACCTCCATTCTGGTCCAACTCCCCGGTGTTACCGACCAAGAGAGAGCCCTAGAGGCGGTGGGGCGGACGGGCCTTCTCTCGTTCCGGCCGGTCAGGTCCTGTACCACCACCGTTCCGATAGGCGGCTGTCTGCCTGACGGTCGATCACCCGTCCAGGTCTTGGCGGAGGAGCAGGGTGAGGACTTTATCTATCCGCCCGACGTAGATCCTGCTAGCGGACTCACCATCGAGGACGAGATCAACTCGCCCGTCTCCTATCTGCCTGAGTACGACGATGACGGAGACGTGATCGCCATCTACGAGGTCGGTCCCGCCGATCTCAGCGCCCATCATCAGGGCCTGTGTCTGGACGGTTTGGATTGCTCCCGGCTCCCCACGGAGGAATCGTCCCTCACCGGTGCCGACGTGGAATCGGCCCTAGCCCTGTTCGGACAGTACGCCGACAGCAGTTGGACGGTGCAGCTCAACATGACCGACGAGGGTGCCGGAAAGTTTGCGGCGATAACGGGGTTGTTGGCCCAATATCCCTTGGGAACCCCCAACCGTAAGATGGCGATTGTGTTGGACGGCGCGGTGGTCTCTGCCCCGGAGATCAGCCAAAACGTGAGTCTGGAGGGGATAACCGGGGGTACGGCGGTGATAACTTTGGGCGCTTCCGAGGACGTTCAAGCCGAAGCGGAGGATCTCACCACCGTCCTCCGCTACGGATCCTTGCCGGTGGCGTTCGAACGTTCCTCCGTGCAAAAGGTCTCGGCGACGCTGGGGGAGGATTCCCTACGGGTCGGGTTAGCAGCAGGGGTCGGCGGCTTGATTCTGGTGGTGCTCTTCCTCCTGATCTACTACCGGTCGCTTGGCTTGGTCGCTCTGTTCGGTCTATCGGTGTTCGGGAGCTTGTTAGTGGTCATCTTCGGATTGCTTGGAGCTTGGCAGGGTCTGACCCTGACCCTGTCCGGAGTGGCCGGAATCATCGTGTCGATCGGGATAACCACCGATTCCTACATCGTGCTGTTTGAGAGAACCAAAGAGGAGATCCGCAATGGCCGCACCGTGGTCGACGCGGTCCGGGAGGCGCAGAGGCGATCTCTCCGCACCATCCTCACTGCTGACTTCGTGTCCTTCGTCGGTGCGCTGTTGCTCTGGGCGCTGGCGATCGGACCGGTCAAGGGTTTTGCGCAGGCTCTAGGTATCGCCACCTTGCTCGATGTGGTGGTGTTCATGGTGTTCACGCGTAACGCCTCGGGGATAATGGCGAGAGGGTTCTTGGGCGAGGGTGGTTTCTTCAGCATCCGAGGTGCCTCGGGTCGGCGTCTCCAAGCGGGCACCGCACGATGATGTCGGTCCGCAGGACGCTAGGCCGTCTCTACCGGGGAGAAACGGAGATTGGCTTCGTTGGGCAGTCCCGGCGCTGGTTCATCGTTTCCGGGGTGGCCCTGGCGATTTCTCTGCTGAGTCTGGGGGTTCGCCAGCTCAACCTCAGCTTGGACTTCACCGGGGGGGTATCGATCGCCGCCCCCAACCCGGCCGCGGCGGAGGTAGCCGATGTCCGAGACGCCCTAGGGGAAGTCGGTTCCGACGCCCGTATCCAATTGATCGATGACGGGACCTCGGTTGCGGTCCAGACTGAAGCGATGGACCTGGAGACGGAGCGCCAGTTAGTTCGGGATCTGATTGAGGTGACCGGAACGGAAATCGAACTCACCGACGTGCAGTCGGTAGGCCCCACCTTCGGTCGGCAGATCGCCGGGAGGGCCGTGCAGGCCCTGTTGGTATTCCTGGGGGTGGTGGTGATTTTCATCAGCATCCGGTTCGAGTGGAAGATGGCATTGGGTGCGATCGCGGCCCTCGTCCACGACTTGATCCTCACCGCCGGTGCCTACTCGGTGCTGGGGTTTGAGGTGACTCCGGCGACGGTGGTGGCGGTGCTGACGATTCTCGGCTACTCGCTGTACGACACCGTGGTGGTGTACGACAAGATCAAGGAAAACGTTGAGTCAGATCGGGAACGTCGGACTTATACGGCCTTGGTGGATCGTTCTATGAACCAGGTACTGATGCGGTCCATCAACACCTCCTTGACCAGTTTGCTGCCGGTGGGGTCTCTCCTGTTTGTTGGGTCCTTGCTGCTTGGGGCCGGAACCCTGCGCGATTTCGCGCTAGCGCTGTTCGTGGGGATAGCCGCGGGAACCTACTCGTCGATATTTGTCGCGGCACCTCTGCTCGCGCACTGGAAGGAGCGCGAGACCGAATGGTCTAGGCGTCGCTACCGTAAGGAGCGGCGGTCAGGCAAGTCACCAGGCAACGCAGGGAGTCCGTCGTCCGGTCCGGTTCGCTTGAGCTCTCGGGGACGGCGAGCCTTCGACGCCCGTCAATCGGGACCTCGCTAAGGACCATGGTTCTGCGGAAGATACAATGAGCGACATGGCGATCGAGCATCTCGGACGGCTCGTTCGAGACGTTGAGGGCTTTCCGGTTCCGGAGGTGGTGTTCAAGGACATCACGCCCCTCCTTGCCGACCCTGAGGCACTGAGGATCGCGGTGGAGCAGATCGCCGAACCCTTCCGGACAGCAAACATCAACCTGGTGGCGGGGATTGAGGCGAGAGGTTTCGTCCTGGCACCCTCGGTTGCGCTATCTCTCGGAGCAGGGTTTGTCCCGATGAGGAAACCAGGCAAGCTCCCCTACCGGACTCTCCGCGAGGAATACCAGCTTGAGTACGGGGTTGACGTCCTAGAGATGCATGTGGACGCGGTAGGGAAGGGAGACCGGGTCCTCTTGGTGGACGACGTGATTGCCACGGGAGGGACCGCCCGGGCCGCAGTCGAACTCCTCCGCCGGTCGGGCAGTGAGTTGATCGGTGTGGGTGTTCTCATCGAGTTGGCCTTCCTCAGGGGCAGAGACGCCTTGCCTGGGGTGGATCTAGTCTCGATCCTTACCTATGACGGCTAGTCAAAGGTGACCACAACGGTTGACCGGGGCCGCCACGACGCCGCCCAAGCCGAACTTGAACCCATCCTCGCCGCCATGAGAGGGCACTTTCCTGACGCGGATGAGGCCATAGTGGTCCGCGCCTACGATCTGGCTCAGAGTCGACATGCTGGCCAGTTTCGTCTCTCAGGTGACCCCTTCATAACCCATCCGATAGCGGTTGCGCACATCTTGGCCGACTACGGGCTCGACCCCGAAACGATCGCCGCCGGGTTGCTGCATGACACGGTGGAGGACACCGACCTCACCATCGAGGAAGTAGAGCGATTCTTCGGCAAGAACGTCGCCGACATCACCGATGGAGTCACGAAGCTCGACGGGGTGCGCTTGGATCTCACCCGCGAGGAAGCTCACGCCGCCACTATTCGCAAGATGGTGGTATCCATGGCTAAAGATGTGCGAGTATTAATTATTAAACTTGCCGACCGCCTTCATAACCTGAGAACAATACATCCCCTTCCCATTGATCGTCAGAGGGTCAAGGCCCGCGAAAGCCTCGAGATCTATGCGCCCCTCGCCCACCGGCTCGGTTTTCAGGAAGTCAAACACGAGATGGAAAACCTGGCCTTCGAGGTCTTGTACCCCAACCGCTATCAGGAGATTGAGGACCTGATTCGCAAGCGGGCACCGGAGCGGGGAGCTGTCATTGAGCAGCTAATGGGGGACCTGGACGGCATGCTGCATCAGGCCGGAATCCGGGCTGCTTTGAAGGGTCGGCCCAAGCATCATTACTCGATCTATCGCAAGATGGTCGACAGCCGCCTCTCGTTCGAGGACATCCATGACCTTATCGGGATTCGTATCCTGGTTGAGGCGGTCAAGGACTGTTACGGGGCGCTGGGGTTGGTCCACGCTCGCTGGACACCCATTCAGGGACGCTTCAAGGATTACATCGCCCTTCCCAAGTTCAACCTCTATCAGAGTCTGCATACCACGGTGATCGGACCTGACGGCAAACCCCTTGAAATCCAGATCAGGACCCACGAGATGGACACGAGGGCGGAGTTCGGCATAGCGGCGCATTGGAGGTACAAGGAGGGGAATACCGGGGCGGATCTGGCCTGGATGGTGGACCTAAGGAACCTGCCGGACACCTACGAGGATCCTACCGAGTTCCTCGCCAACCTGAAGTTGGACCTATATGACGATCTGGTGTTCGTCCTCACGCCCCGCGGAGATGTCAAGACCCTACCGAGGGGAGCGACCCCTGTTGACTTCGCTTATGCCGTGCACACCGAGGTGGGCCACCGCTGCGCGGGGGCCAAGGTCAACGGCAGGTTGGTATCGCTGTCTACCGAGCTCAACTCCGGCGACATTGTGGAGGTCATCACCGCCAAGTCGGATGACTCTGGTCCCACCCGAGACTGGCTGGGGTTCGTGCACACCTCGAAAGCTCGTTCGAAGATCAAGCGGTGGTTCTCCCATGAGAGGCGTGAGGAACACCTTGAGAGCGGTCGAGAGACGGTCGAAGACCTCATCAGACGCGAGCGGATCCACATAGCCCGCAAGGATCGGCCGCAGGTATTCGAGCAGACGGCGCTAGCCCTCGGTTATCGCGATCCTGAGCGTATGTTCATGTCAGTAGGTGCCGGTTCGTTAGCCGCGCAGACCGTGGTCAGCCGGATCAAACGACACCTGGCCATCCCGACGGTTGGTGAGGATCTTGGGAATCTTGACCCGGTTCGCCTACGCACCGCCCGACCGGCTGGTGAGGGGGTCATCGTGGAGGGATTCGATGACGTTTGGATTCGAATCGCCCGTTGCTGTTCTCCGGTGCCCGGTGACAGCTTGGTGGGGTTCGTCACAATAGGGAGAGGCGTCTCGATCCATCGGACTGCCTGTGCCAACATCGAACGCTTGCAGGATCAGCAAGAGAGGATGATCGAAGCCAGCTGGGCACCAGGCCAGGCGAGCGGATTCAGTGTATGGATCCAGGTGGAAGCTCTTGATCGCCCCAACCTGCTCAGGGATATCACCTCGGTTCTATCGGATGAAGGTGCCAACATTGTGGGGGCTTCATCCCGGACTGACCGGGACCGCGTGGCTGTACTCCGCTACGAGATTGAGTTGTCCGACAAGGGACAGCTCAACCGGGTGTTGGCTGGTGTTGGCCGGATCAACAGCGTATACGAGGCGTTCCGGCTCCGCCCCGGCTGATCGGCTTGGTGCCTGTAGAAGCCCTCTAACCTTGGTAGCGACATGTTTATTCGAAAGCTGGAACTCTGGGCGGCCTTGACCAACTCCTATGTCGTAGCGTCGGCACCGGACGGTCCAGCAGTCGTCATTGATGCCCCGCCCGAGTGTTCCGAGGATCTGGTCGGGCTCCTGGCTCGTCACTCTTTGAACCCGGTGGCGTTGCTGATCACCCACGGCCACGTTGATCACATAGGCGGCGGGCACCGTCTGGTGAAGCGGACTGGGGTGGCCGCCTATGTCCATCCGGACGATGAGTTCCTGCTTCGAGGACTGGATGAGCAACTCCGGTCCTTGATGGGTTATGTTCCCTCAGGTGACTTTCGATCGCCCGATCGGCTCGAGGACTTGAAGGACGGGATGAGTTTGGAGTTAGCGGGGATCAGGTTCGAGGTCCTGGCCACGCCGGGTCATACCCCCGGGCACTGCTGCTTCCTGGTCGAGGATGACGGAGTTCTCTTCTCGGGAGACCACTTATTCGCCGGTTCGGTCGGGCGGACTGATCTTCCGGGAGGGGATCACGGAACCCTGATGCGCAGCATGCGAGAGAAGGTTCTCCCTCTTGACGACCATGTCTGGGTCCTCCCCGGCCACGGTCCCGAAACCACGATCGGCGAGGAGCGACGCTCCAACCCGTTTCTGGGCGAGTCCGGATGAGCTTCCGCGCGCCTAAGGGCACCGACGACATCCTGCCTCCGGGCTCGCGTCGCTGGCGGGAACGGCTCCGGTCGTGGGACACCCTCACCGAGCGGTACGGCTACGCGTTCGTGTCAACACCGCTGTTCGAGTCCACCGAATTGTTCGCCCGCGGGGTAGGTGAGGCAACTGAGGTGGTCGAGAAACAGATGTACAACTTCCGGGATAAGGGCAAGCGGCGTCTGACCCTCCGGCCGGAGATCACCGCGGGCGTGTTACGCGCCTACATACAGGCCGGTCTCTCCGGCGAGTTCAAGGGTGCCTATTCGGGGCCGTGCTTCCGTTACGAGCGCCCGCAGGAGGGCCGGAGGAGACAGTTCTGGCAGCTTGGTGTGGAGTATTTGGGGACCGCGGACGTGGAAGCCGATCTGGAAGTTATCGAGGTTGGGTATCGCTACCTGCTCGACTGCGGGTTGGGCGACGTGGTGGTGCACGTCAATTCCATCGGCGATGCGTCCGATCGGGTCTCATACCATTCTCGGCTTACCGATTGGCTCAACGAGCGCCGACATCTCCTCTCGCCGAATGCCCGAAGGCGCATAGACGTCAATCCCCTCCGGGTACTGGACTCCAAGGCGGATCGAGAAGTGGTGGCCGAGGCACCGATACCCACGGATCATCTCGGCGAGCCAGCCCGCCTGCACCACGGCCAGCTTATAGACGGACTGGGTGAGCGGGGGATCTGTTTCAAGCATGAACCCCGACTGGTGAGGGGGCTCGACTATTACAACCGTACTGTCTTCGAGTACATCCCAACCCGATACACTGCGGCCCAGAACGCAGTAGGGGGCGGTGGTCGATACGACGGGCTGGCGCGTCTTCTGGGCGGTCCCGATCTCCCGGGTATCGGGTTCGCGTTGGGCCTCGATCGGATCCTCATGGCAGCTGGCCAGAGCCCGGCACCCCGGGCACTCGACGTTTTCCTGGTAGTAGCGGATCAGGATCGGCGGGCTCTAGCCCACGCCTTCGCCCGTCGGCTTCGAGCGGCAGGAGTCCGATGCGACATCGCGGCGGGCCGACGGTCGGTCCGAGCACAATTCCGCGCCGCCGACCGGCGTGACGCGGCGACCGCAGTGGTCATCGGTGCCGAATGGGATGAAGGGATGGTTACGGTGAAGGACCTAAGTTCCGGAGACGAGCACACCATGCCAGCTGGCGAGGTAGCTGCCTGGGTGATCAACCCGAGAGCAGGCCGGCCGTGACGGCTTACCGATCCCACTTCATCGACCAACTCGACGTATCGGAGATCGGCAACCACTTGGAGGTGGCCGGTTGGGTCGCCCGGATCAGGGACCTAGGGGGCATTACGTTCCTTGACCTGCGGGATGGTCGGGGTGTGGTGCAGGTGGTGCTAGATCCGAGCACGGTTGCTCCGCCCGCCGACTTGCGGATGGAGTCCTGTGTGAGGGTGGCGGGGAGGCTTCGTCGCCGACCGCCGGGAACCGAGAATCCCGACTTGCCCACCGGGGAACTTGAGGTGGAGGCGGAGGTATTGGAGGTGCTGAGCCGGGCGGCACCCCTCCCGTTCATGATCGACGACCGCTCCCGGGCCGAGGAGCAGATCAGGCTCAAACATCGTTACCTTGATCTGCGTCGTCCACGTATGGCAGCCAATCTCCGGGCCCGTTCCACATGCATCAGCACGATGAGGCGCACTCTTGATGAGCTCGGATTTCTCGATGTCGAGACCCCGACCCTGATCAATTCCACACCCGAGGGTGCCCGTGACTTCTTGGTCCCGAGCCGGTTACGTAAGGGGCGCTTCTACGCTCTTCCACAGAGTCCACAGCTGTTCAAGCAGCTTCTCATGGTGGCGGGAGTGGAACGCTACTACCAGATAGCGCGTTGCTACCGGGACGAGGACACCCGCGCCGATCGTCAGATCGAGTTCACTCAACTGGATTTGGAAGGGTCTTTCTGGACCAGAGACGACGTCTTGGACACCGTGGAGAAGGTGGTGGTGGAAGTGGTTCGGCAGCTGCGGGGTGTCGAGTTACCCCGGCCTCTGCCGAGGATCACCTATCGGGAAGCGCTGGAACGGTACGGTACGGACAAGCCCGACATCCGGTTCGGCATGGAGATTCGCGATATCTCCCCGGCCTTCGAAGGCACCGGTTTCAGAGGGTTCGCCGGGGTCTTGGCTAGCGGCGGTGCCGTGCACGGCATCAATGTTGGGCCTGTCCGGACGTCCCGATCCATGCTCGACGGTCTAGTGGCCAGAGCCAAGGAACTGGGGGCCGGGGGCCTGGTGTGGGCGGTAGTGAACGAGAGCGGCGGTTGGCGATCCCCGGTGGCCAAATTTCTCGGGGATGCCGAGATAGGGGAGGTGTCCAGGATCCTCGCCGCCTCTCCGGGGGATCTTCTCTTGGCGGTAGCCGACGAGAGCAGACGGGCTTGTGAGGTATTGGGCGCGATCCGTCTGGACTTGGGCCAGGTTGACGGCCACGACGAGCTCCGCTTCGTGTGGGTGGTCGACTTCCCAGTGTTCGAGCACACTGCCGACGGGGATCTGGTTCCGTCCCACCATCCCTTCACCACCCCACGGTCGGTTGAGGAGATGCGAGAGTCCCCCGAGACCGCCATCGCCGTCGCATACGACCTGGTTCTTAATGGTGCCGAGTTGGGTTCCGGTTCGGTGAGGATCCACGATCCCGATGTCCAGAGACAGGTCTTTGAGATCCTGGGGATTTCGGCGGAGGAGGCCGAAGACCGCTTCGGATGGTTCTTGGAGTCACTCAGTTACGGTGCTCCTCCCCACGCCGGGTTTGCAATGGGAATCGACCGCCTCGTGGCGTTACTCCGCAACGAGACCAGCATTCGGGAGGTCATACCCTTCCCCAAGACCCAGACCGGGGCAGATCCGCTGACCACGGCACCGACCGTCGTCGACCCGGCCCAACTTGACGAGCTGGGGTTGAAGCTGTCGAAGCGGTCCCAGGCGTCGCCGCCCACCACCTGAGAGGTCCGGCTGTGTCCGAGCCCGACTTGTTCGCCGCCGGTCGGGAAGAGTTGATGGGAAAGGTGTCTCCACTGGCGCACCGGATGCGTCCGCAAAGCTTGCGGGAGGTGGTCGGGCAGCCGGAATTGTTGGGTGAAGGGGCTGCTTTCCGGACCATGGTCGAGTCGGGAAAGCTCCTGTCTGTTCTGCTGTTCGGGCCGCCCGGCACCGGAAAGACAACTCTGGCCCGGTTGATCGCGTCTCACAGTGAGGCGGCTTTCGAACAGCTGACCGCCTCCACCCACGGCGTCAGGGACGTGAGAGCGGTCCTTGACCGCGCCGAACAGAGGCTCGGCGAGAGAGGACGCCGTACTGTGTTGTTCCTCGACGAGATCCATCGCTTCAACAAGGCCCAGCAGGACGCCTTGCTGCCCGCCGTTGAGCAAGGAACCGTGGTCCTCGTGGGTGCAACCACAGAGAACCCGTTCTTCGAGGTGAATTCGCCCCTTGTCAGCCGGTGCTTCCTCTTCCGACTGTCACCCATCCCGCCTCAAGACATAAGCCAGCTGGTCGAGAGGGCGCTTGTTGATCGCGAGAGAGGTATCGGCACCCTGGAACTGGGTATAGAACCGCAGACGCTTCAAACGTTGGCGGAGCGATGCGGAGGTGATGCCCGTCTGGCGCTCAACGTCCTGGAGTTGGCAGCCAACCTTGCCGATGCGGAACGGTCAGATCAAGTGGAGTACCGGCATCTGGAAGAGGCTCTTCAACGTCGGATCATCCGCTACGACAAGGCTGGTGACCATCACTACGACGTGATATCTGCCTTCATTAAGTCGATGCGAGGCTCCGACCCGGACGCGGCCCTCTATTGGCTTCATGTCATGTTGGAGGCAGGGGAGGATCCGGAGTTCATCGCCCGGCGGATGGTTATCTTCGCCTCGGAGGATGTCGGGCTGGCTGATCCCTTGGCCCTGCTCCAGGCCACTTCCGCCGCGGCCGCGCTGGCATTAGTGGGCCTCCCCGAGGCCTCATACAACCTTTCGCAAGCGGCTGTCTACCTCGCCTCCGCCCCAAAGTCGGATTCGGTCAAGCGGGCCATGGGAGAGACTCGCCGAGCGGTTCGCGATGCGACCGCGACCGTGCCTCCCCATCTCCGTTCCACTGGGGGTCGACTCGTATCGTCCCGGGTGGATGGGACGCCGCCCGGTTACGTTGATCCCCACGAGTCCCGCGACCACCTGGCACCCCAGCAATACCTACCCGATCCGATGATCGGGAGAATCCTGTTCCGACCGACCCGCCAGGGTGAAGAATCGACGATCGCCGACCGACTAACCGAATGGGACCGCCGTCTAGGGCGACCCCGACGCGCCTAGACACCCGCAAACCGGCCACCGGCCCCGAGCAAAGGCGGGCAGGCGACCTCCGAAATGTCCTGAGTCCCAACCGGCAATGGGCCACTGGCTAGAGCGGGCTGAGGACCTCCGAATCGTCCCGAGTTCCCACTGGCGACTGGCGACCGTTCTCGCAACTGGTTCTGGCAACTAACCTGCAGCGAATGGATTCAGATGCCATAAGGAAGGCATTCACCGGGTTTTTCGCCGAGCGGGGCCACGTGGTTCGCCCCTCTGCCTCCCTTATCCCCACCGATCCCACCCTCCTAGTCACCAACGCTGGGATGGTCCCGTTCAAGCCCTACTTCCTCGGAGAGGAGAAGCCGCCCTGGCCCCGGGCAGTGAGCGTCCAAAAGTGCGTACGCACGGTTGACATTGACATAATCGGAACCACCGCCCGGCATCTGACCATGTTTGAAATGCTGGGGAATTTCTCTTTCGGCGACTACTTCAAGGAACAGGCAATCCAGTACGCCTTCGACTTCGTCACCGGTCCCTTGGGCTTGGAACCCGAGAAGTTGTGGTACACGGTCTACGAAACCGACGACGATGCCGAGGAAATATGGATCGAATCGGTCGGGGTGCCGCCCGAGCGCGTGCAAAGGGGGGGTAAGGACAATTTCTGGCAGATGGGTGTACCCGGTCCGTGTGGCCCCTGTTCAGAGATCTTTATCGACCGGGGCCCGGAATACGGTCCAGACGGTGGACCGATCGGCGGGGGTGAGGATAGGTTCGTCGAGTTGTGGAACCTGGTGTTCATGCAGAACATCCAGGATGAGCCTTATCACGTCGTGGGCGAGATACCTGCCAAGGGGATAGACACCGGTACCGGTCTTGAACGCTTAGCGATGATCCTGCAGGGTGTGGACACCCTCTTTGAGGCTGACTGCGTCCACGACGTACTGAAGGCTGCTTCCGCTGCCATCGGTTGGAGGTATGGCGAGAGTGAGCGGGTCGATGTTGTGCTCCGCCTGCTTGCCGACCATGCCCGGGCCGCCACCTTCCTGATCGGCGATCGCGCCCTCCCCGGCAATGAGGGTAGAGGCTACGTTGTTCGCCGCCTGATACGGCGGGCGGTGCGTTACGCGTGGCAGATGGGGAGCGAAGACCTGGTCATGCCCCGGCTGGCGGAGGTCACCGCCCAGGTGATGCAGAACGCTTACCCCGACCTCAAGGCAAATCTCGACTTTGTGCTCCATGTATTCGAGCGAGAGGAGGCCCGGTTTAGGAAAACCCTGGCTACCGGGACCGACCTGCTGGACGAGGCCTTGGAGGATTCCGATCCGGGAGATGTCGTATCGGGGAACCTGGCTTTCAAACTCCACGACACTTATGGTTTCCCCATAGATCTAACCCGGGAGATCGTGGCGGAACGGGGTCGCCAGGTAGACCTTGATGGTTTTGAATCGGAGATGTCAGCCCAGAGAACGCGGGCCAAGGCGGCATGGAAGGGAGGGGCCGCGGCGGTCCGGGTGGAGTTCTACAAGCGTCTCCTCGACACCATCGGTGCGACGGAATTTGTCGGGTATACGCACGATGAATCCCCGTCGCTCATCCTCGCCATCATGCGGGACGGTCAGCCGGTTGAGCGGGCCGAAGCCGGTCACGACGTGGAGGTATTTCTCGACCGCTCTCCTTTCTACGCCGAAGCCGGGGGGCAGGTGGGAGACGTGGGTCTCATCGAATCGGTGACCGGCCGCTTGGAGGTTTCCGATACTCAAGCCGCAGTGTCTGGACTTCACGGCCATCGTGGCCGGGTGACCTCAGGAATAATCCAGGTCGGCCAGGAAGCCGAGGCGCGGATTGACAGCCCTCGTCGTGACCGCATCCGCCGAGCCCACACCGGTACTCATCTTCTCCATTGGGCCCTTCGGGAGGTGATCGGTGACCACGCTAACCAAGCCGGATCGTTGGTGGAGGACGGGCGGCTCCGGTTCGATTTCAGCCATTACACGGCGGTCGCTAGGGAAGAGCTCGGAGAGGTTGAGGAGTTGGTCAATCGCACGGTCGTCAACAATCATGAGGTGGGACTCACTGAGACCTCCAAGGACGAGGCAGAGGCCATGGGTGCCTTGGCGTTCTTCGGGGACAAGTACGGGGAACAGGTACGCGTGGTCTCAGTCGGAGACTTCTCGATCGAGTTCTGTGGAGGCACCCATGTGCGGAGTTCAGCCGAGGTGGGGCCGCTGCTGGTGGTTTCTGAATCCTCCATAGGATCAAACGTCCGCCGGGTGGAAGCCCTCACCGGGATGTCAGCACATGCGTATGCTCGACAGGCGCGTGACAGCCTGTCGGATGTCAGTCGCTTCCTTGGTTTGAAGATGAGCGAAGTCCCGGCGGGGGTCCGACACCTAGCGGACCGGGCCGAGAGCCTCCAGACCGAGTTGCAACGGCGGCAGCAGGCGGATCGGGCGACACTTGCCGCGGACCTAGCCGCGTCCGTAAACCACATCGGCTCTACCGCCTGGCTGGTCACTGAGGTAGAAGACCACCCGCCCGCGGATCTCCGAGAGGTGGGGATGCGGCTCCGGGATCGGCTGCCCTCGTCGTTGGTCGTGCTGGGCAGTCGCCATGGGGGCAAAGGTGCCTTGGTTGGGTTAGCTAGCCCGGACTTGGTGGAAAAAGGTGTGTCAGCCGCAGATATGGTGTTGGCAGGTGCCAGGCTGCTCGGCGGTGGGGGTAGCCGCGATCCCGAGTTGTCCCAAGCCGGCGGTCCCCGGGGGGAAAAGATGGGAGAGGCCCTGGACGCGATCCGGGAGGCGGTAACCCGGCGCTTGGCGGGCTGATGAACCCGGGGCGCGCCATGGGCGTGGACTTCGGAACTAGGCGCATTGGGATCGCCTTATCGGACGGGCTGCGAGTAGCAGCTCACCCTTTCGCGGTGTTGGACGCTAACTCGTCGGTTCACCGTCGGTTGGCCGCGTTGATAGCCGCCGAGGAGGTCAACACGGTCGTGGTGGGCCTGCCGGTGTCGCTGGACGGCCGCGAAGGTAAATCAGCGGTGAAGGCCCGGCGTTTTGCTGATCGAATGAGGTCCGTGACCGATGTGGAAGTAGTCATGTACGACGAGCGACTTACGACCCGTATCGCGGAAAGCGTCCTCTTGGATGCCGGGACTTCCCGCACCAAGCGTCGTCGCCAAGTCGACAAGGTGGCGGCCGCGGTCATGTTGCAGGGTTATCTGGACAAACATCGAAGGCTCGCTGCCGGATGAGCAACGACAGATGGTCCCTTCAGAATGGTGGTGAAGAGGACCCGTGGTGGATGCGAGCCCGAGCAGCAGCTACCGGGCTGGTGGTTTCGGCGGCGGTGATCTTCGGGCTGGTGCTGATCGGCGGAGGCGTCGGTGACTGGGTAACTGGGTTGGGTCGGCTCGGTGGCGAGGATGAGGCCGTCACAGTCGAGGAGGGTCGGACGGTCAGGGTTACCATCCCCGCCGGTACTAGCGCCCGGGGCATCGCCCGACTCCTGGTCGAGAACGGTGTCATCGCTTCGGCGATCGAGTTCGAGTCTGCGGTCCGAGATCGGGAGGCGGGCGCTCAGCTCAAGGCAGGCACATACGAGTTGGTCGCCGGTACCGACACCGACCAGCTGGTTGGCCTCCTTCTGGCCGGACCGACCTTTGATGTCTTCCAGGTAACGGTGGTGGAGGGCTTGCGTTCGTCCGAGGTCCTGGAAGTGCTGGCCGAGGCCTCGGGTGTTTACACCGAAGAGGACTTCGTCAGAGCCCTTGAGAACGGCGAGGTAGTCACCGACTACCTTCCGGATCAGGTGGCTGGTGCACCCTCCGACCTCTCGGCATGGGAAGGACTTTTCTTCCCGGCGACGTATGAGTTCTTTAGCGATGTCACCCCCGGCGACATGTTGCAGAGGCTGGCGACGGAGCGGGAGGAGCGGTTGGGTGCCTATGACTGGTCGTCCCTTACCGACCGCGGTTTCACCGTCTACGAGGGCCTGACCATGGCCTCCCTCATCGAGTCGGAGGCGGCGCTCGACCGGGATCGCCCATTGATAGCCAGCGTGATCTTCAACCGGTTGGCCCGAGGGATGCCGTTGCAGCTTGATGCAACCGTCCTGTATGCGCTGGCTGACCGAGGCCGGCCACCCACCCGGGATGACCTCCAGGTGGTTTCCCCGTACAACACCTACTTGATCAACGGATTGCCTCCCACCCCAATCGGGACTCCCGGTTCGGCCTCGATCGAGGCGGTCTTAACCCCTGCAGTCACTGACTATCTCTACTACGTGCTGACGTCAGAGGACGGTTCCCATTCCTTCTTCAGCGACTACGAGGAATTCCTCGACGCGGCGCGGCAAGCCGACGCGGCAGGTATCGGGTGAGGTTCTCCTGTTGGTTCGCTTAGCGGTACTAGGAGATCCGGTCCGTCATTCCCTGTCCCCGGTCATCCATGGTGCCGCCCTCCGGTATGCCGGAATCAATGGCGAGTACGTGGCCCGCCGAGTGAATGCCGAGGGGATGAGGAAGGCGATAGCCGACCTCAGGAGCGGGCGACTCACGGGCGCCAACGTGACCATGCCCCATAAGGCCCTAGCGGCTCGCCTGGCGGCTCGTTGCTCGGAGACGGTGATCCGATCGGGAGGTGCCAACACCCTTTGGCTTGAGGACAACGAAGTGCAAGCCCATTCAACCGATCCGGACGGGGTCCGCTTTGCCTGGCAGCGAGCTCTTCTCCCGAAGGGCTCTCCGGTGCTGTTGCTAGGTGCCGGAGCCGCCGCCGCGGCGGCCATGGTGGCTCTGGAGGGCCGCGACATAGCAGTGTCGGCACGTCGGACCGAGGCGGCGCATCAGTTGGTGGCCCAAACCGGCGTACCGGCCCAGGTACGGACCTGGGGTCACTCGGTAACCGACGCCGTGGTAGTCAACGCAACCCCGATCGGGATGAACGGCGAGTCCCTACCGTCCGGCGTGCTCGAACGGGCCTCAGGACTACTGGAGATGGCTTATGGTCACAAACCAACCCCGGCGACCATCCAGATGGAGGCGCGGAGCCTGCCAGTTGCTCCGGGCGAGCTGATGCTGGTAGGCCAAGCCCTCGCCTCTTTCGCCATCTGGACGGGGGTAGAGCCTCCTCCCGAAGTCATGCTGGAAGCCTTAGCTACCCGGTAGCTCCTTGCCAGTTGCCAGTTGGGACTCGGTCGTCCTCTCGGATGTCGTAAGTCCGCTCTGTCAGTGGTCAGCGGCGGTGGCCGGATGGGACTCGGGTCGTTCGAGAATCCTCCGCCCACTCCGTTCGTGGGTTACCCCTATGTCGCGGTCGGGAATCTTGATGATCGACTCTGACCCGAGTTTGGCGTCCGACACCCGAACCCCGTTCTGATGGTGGTCGGTGGCCAGTCGGGACGGGGATTGCAACTGGGATCGTCTCGGATGTCGTAAGTCCGCTCTGTTGTAACCCGGAGCCGCCGTCTTGTCGAACAAGGCAGTCCCCAAAGGTTCGGATCCCTTCCCCAGCCGCCGCCGCACATACGGCTCGAACTCACCGAATATGTCGTTAGTCCGCTCTGTTGAGCGGCTGGCTGCCGGTAGCCGGAGGGCCGCGGGTTGATTCTGGCACCCGATGCCTGCTCTGGGTGGTGGCCGGTTGGGGGGTCGGACCGTTTCGAGTTTTTCGGCGTGTTCCCGTTTGGGTCACATGTGGAGATTCCTTTCCGTGGCTGTTTGGTCGCAAGTCGGTAGGTGTGTGCGACTTTGGGTCGGCTTGGTTGAGGCTGCCGTGGCTGCTGTCTCGCCAGCGTCGTCCGACTGTCTGGCGAGTGCTTGTTCAGGGGTCGACAGTTGGGTGCGGTTGGGTGTGGTTATGGGGGGTCGGGTCCGGTGTGTGGTTGGGTTTGGTAGCCGGTGGGGGTTCGTTTGATTTCTAGGTTGTTGGTTTCGAGCCATTTGTGGTGCTGTCGGCAGACGGCTACGAGGTTGTCAACATCGGTTCGGCCGTGGTCGCGATGCCATTGTTGGATGTGGTGTAGTTCGCATTGGTGCATGGGGGCGTCGCAGGCGAAGCATCCGCCGTCGCGTACGGCTACTGCTAGGCGTTGGGCGGTGTTCCCTAGACGCTGGCGGCGTCCTAGCCATAGGGGTCGGCCTGTTCGGTCGAAGATCATTCCGGCTAGTTGGGTGTCGGGGCTGAGGGTGGTGAGGATGTGGCGGGTACGGGTCCGACCCCGACGATCTCGCAGGTGGCGTCAGGGTCGGTCCCGTCTATCGTGCCGAGGGGTGCTACGACGATGAGTTGGGTGGCGGCCTTAGCTTTCACGCCAACCGTTCCCGTGAGAGGTTCTCCCGTTTGGGCGTTGCGGTTGGTCAACAGTTCGAAGACGACGTCGGCTCTGCGCTGGTTCGGGCTGCGAACCCGATTCGGGTCTTGGCCGCCTGCACCGTCGCGTTGTCGGTGGTGTAGGTAGTGGCGGTCGATGGCTTGGCGGACCTGTTCGAACTGGGGGCGAGGCAACTTCGCCCACAGCACTCCGAGTCCGGTCTCTTTTTCTACCCACAGTTTCGCCTCCCGAGCCCGCCGCTGACGCTCCAGAGGATCGATCCCGTCTTCGATCAGTTTGCGGTTCGACCAGTCCCGGGCCAGTTTCCCGAAGTGGTCAGGGAGCATCTCCCCAGCCGCACCAATCAAACCGTCGTCGGCTTCGACCGCTTCGGCTCCAACCTTCTCAGCCGCGGCCGCTAACGCTTTAGCGTGGTCCACCGTGATCTCACCTGCCGCGAACCGCTTCCTAACTTTGGGCATGTCCCCGAGCTGGCGCGCTACCTTCGCCATCTTTTTGGCTTCCCGAGAAGACAGGCGGGCGCCTTGTCGTAACACCTCCCCCGAATCGGCCCCGGACCCCGAGTCCGCCTTCTCAACCTGGAGGGCGACGTCGCACAACAGAGAACCCACCACCGACCTCACCTCACCCAACACCGCCGCCAAACCAACCGCCTCATCCCGGCACAACGAACCAACACGAACCCGACGCAACTCACCCAAAGCCGCGCGGGCCCGCCCAACCGCGTTCCCGCTGGCTTCGCGCTCCGGGATGAGGCCATTGGGGTTAGTCCGCCGGTTGCAGTCTTCGAGTAGTGAAGGCATTGGTTCGTGTGCCATAAACATCAAGGTAGTATGGGGGTGTGACATATTCCGCCTCTACACGACCCAACACCAATATATTTCCAATATTTCTTTCACCAGCCACCACCACAACACCCCAACAGCCGGAGAACCGCCCCCACTCAGCTGCCCGTCGGGACTCGGACCGTATCGGGAACCCCAAATCCCCTCAGTTCACAGGGTCTTTCGCAAAGGTCGGGATAGCGAACCTCGATCATCAACGCCAAGGAGTCTCAACCTTCCCGAACGGTGGCTCCACCAAGCCAGCGGTGCCCGCTCTAGCTTTCTCGATGGGTCGGTAGATGTGGTGCGTCATCCCACGTGCACGATGTCGGGTGGTGAGGACGTGCTCCGATCAAGCAGAAATCTCTAACAAGGGTCTTGCCCGTGTCGCAGGCTTTGTATACGGTACGCATTGCTAAGCACCGATTCCGGCTTTGTTGAGGCAGTTGCGACCGATCGGAAACAGCCGGACCTTTGGGAACATCGAATCTTGTAGAGCTAAGGCCCCAGCGTCTCCCGGCTTCAGCCCGGGCATGGCCGACCACGCTCCGAACCTGGTGGTGTGAGGCGGGGGTGGGGCCCAGCGAAGCTGGGGGAACCGCGGCCTGGGGGCGCTGACTCGGGTGGCAGGTGGTTACGTCTCTTCGAGTGATTGTGTGCACTGGATAGACCAGGACGAATAAGCAAATGGTACGAGAAAAATTATTTCAAGATTAGCTACATGAAAAGATGTAAGATCGTAGTAGCATAGATAAGTAGTGTTATGACGCTAGCAATCACGTTTCTCATATCGGGAGCCGCTGGGCTGGTTGTGGGTCGGCTTCTCGCCGCGGTGGGTGGTGGCGAACTAGGCCGGGTTTCGTTCCTGGCTGGCTTGCGTGCTTGTCCGGACTGTGGCTGCGCAACCCGAACCGGCGGCCTCCTACCGTTGTGGTGGTGGATCGGCGGCCATCGCTGCTGCGCCAGTCCGGCTTGGAGGATGCTTCGGGCGGTGGAGCCGATCACCGTAGTCGCCATGGTCGGAACGACATGGTTGCTAGGCGTCGACTGGTATCTGGTTGCCTATGCGTGGATGGTGGCCATCACCATCGTGCTGTCCTTCGTTGATCTGGGAAGTCGGAGGCTTCCCAACCGGATAACGCTGCCGGGTGCCGCAATCGGGCTTCTCCTCCTGGCCGGTGCTTCGGTTCTGGAAGGACAAGCGGAGGCACTGTCGGGCGCGCTCTGGTCTGGTCTCGGATACTTCGGGGGGTTGGGTGTCCTCGCCGTGCTTACTCGCGGTGCGCTGGGAATGGGCGATGTGAAGCTAGGTCTGCTGCTCGGGCTGTTCACCGGGTACTACGGATGGGATGTGACCGTTACGGCCGTTACGGGGGCTTTCGTTCTGGGCGGTGCGGTGGGCCTGGTACTTCTCGCTGCTCGGCGGGTGAGTCGCCATGACTACCTTCCGTTTGGCCCGTTCATGGTGGCTGGGGCTTGGTCGGCTATCGCCCTAGCGTCTGTGGCCGGTACTGCACCGGTGGCTTAATCACTGGACGCCAAGCTGTCTATCCTGCCGTGTGGTGAGCCTCCTTTCTGATCTGAGCGCCCTGCTCTCGTCCGGTTTCCAAAGCCTCGGGCTTGACCCTGCCTACGGAGGCACCCAGGTTTCTGATCGGCCGGATCTCGGGCACTTTCAGTGCAACGGGGCCTTAGCGGCGGCTCGCCCGGCCCGGACCAATCCGCGGGAGATCGCCCGGGGCGTGGTTGACCACATCAAGGGGGATCATCGTCTTGACGAGGTCTCGATCGCGGGCCCCGGGTTCATCAATCTGAGGATTAGCGACGACGCTCTCGTCCACTACCTGGGGTGCTTGGGCAGCTCTGATCGCCTGGGATGTCCGGTCGCTGATCCACCTCGCAAGGTGATCGTTGACTATGGGGGCCCCAACGTTGCCAAGTCGATGCACGTGGGACACCTCCGGTCCACGATCATCGGAGACAGCATCAAGCGCCTCTTCCGGTTTTGCGGCCACGAGGTCCTCGGTGACGCCCATTTCGGCGACTGGGGTCTCCAGATGGGGATGCTGATAGAGGCCGCTCGCCGCAACCTTCCTGATCTGGATCACTTTGATGATGCCCTCCCGGGACCTTACGAGGAGCCATCCAGCATCACCCTGTCAGCTCTTCAGAATTGGTACCCGGACATGGCTGCCGAGGTGGAGGCGGACGAGGAAGTTGCTGGTCAAGCCCGGCGCGCTACCACCGCCCTCCAGTCCGGAAACCCCGGATACTTGGCCCTTTGGGAGCATTTCGTGCGGGTATCCAGGGCGTCTCAGGAGCGGGACTTTCGCGCTCTAGGGGTCGAGTTTGATCTCTGGTTCGGGGAGAGCACGGTTCGAGACTTGCTGGGACCGTTGGTCAGGCAGGCCCTGGATTCGGGGCATGCCTACCGGTCAGAGGGGGCGGTGCTGGTAGACGTGGCCGATCCGGATGACTCCTACGACCTGAAGCCATTAGTCCTCGAGACCTCACACGGTGCCTACCTCTACGGCACCACCGACGTCGCCACCATCCAACTGAGAGTCGAGCAACTCGACGCCGATCTGATTCTCTACGCGGTTGATGCTCGCCAGGCCTACCATTTTGAGCAGGTCTTCCGTACCGCCCGGTGCCTCGGGGTCGCGGGCGACGCCGAAATGGAGCACATTCGCTTCGGGACCATGAACTCAACCGACGGAACGCCCTTCCGCACCAGGGAAGGCGGGGTGCTCAGACTCTCCGATCTCATCGAGATGGTGGAGGAGGCAGCCCAGGCACGCATGGACGAATCCGATCTCGCCCATGGGTATTCGGAAGCCGAACGTGCCGAGATCGCCCGCCAGGTGGGGGTTGGCGCGCTCAAGTTCGGGGACTTGATAAACAACCGAACATCGAACTACATCTTCGACCTACGCCGCTTCACCTCCTTTGAGGGCAAGACCGGCCCCTATATCCAGATGGCGGCAGTCCGTATGGCATCGATCCTTGAGCGGGCCTCCGGCGCAGGCTACGAACCAGGTTCGTTGTTGCCCCCGACGGGTGAGGTGGAACGCCGGTTGATGCTTTGCCTACTTGAGTTACCCGAAGTTATCGAGCGGGCGACCGAGCTACGCGCCCCGAACCATCTCGCCGAGTTCGCCCACCGGGTAGCGTCGCACTTCAGCCGCTTCTACGAGACCTGCCACATCCTCAGCGAACCCGACCCCCGCCGACAAAGTTCGTGGCTGGCTCTGGTCCAAACCACCCGCAAGGTTGTCGACCTCCTCACCTACCTCCTTGGCATCTCTATCCCGGCCCGTATGTAACCACCCGAACCCATGTGGGTCGCTCCGCAAGCCGCTCGGGCAGTACCGCGAGTTGGTCAGCCGAGGATGCCTTGAGCGAGCCAGGCCGCGCCGAGTCCCCAAAGCCCAGCTACCACATCATCGGCGGTGATCCCTACCCCGCCGGGAAGGCTCTCGGCTTTGGCTACCAAAGGGAATCGCTTGGTTATGTCCGCGATCCGGAAAACGAGAAAACCGACCAGAGCTGCCCCAGGTACCACACCGATGGTGGCTATCAGGGTTCCGGCCGCCTCGTCCACCACTACCCAGGACGGATCGCCATCCTCGGCCGGGTCGGCGGCGACGCGGCCTCCGGCCCAGACGGACAGCGCCGTCACCACGACGGCCGCGGCGAGTTGAGCCTGCCAGCCGATACGGGCGAGCCCCAAAGCGACGACCAATGTGCCTGCCGCACCCAGAGTGCCTGACCCGGCATCATCGCCACGAGCCCACCTGAGCACCAGCCCCAACCCGAACCAAGACGCAACCAACCGGACCATCACCTAAGGCTGGGCTCTCAATTGGTCTCGCATCTTCACCATCATGTCCGGCGTGCGTAACACAACCGTTCGGTTTTCTCTGTCCTAAGATAGTGATCATGGATGTAGCCAAGTACGTATGGATGGACGGCGAGCTTGTGGCCTGGGAAGACGCCACGGTTCATGTCCTTACCCACGCATTGCATTACGGGACCGGTGTGTTCGAAGGGATTCGGGCCTATGAGGCGGTCGGCGGTACGGCAGGGTTCCGTCTCACCGACCACATGAATCGGATGGTGCGGTCTGCCAAGGCCTACAAGATGGATCTAGGTCATACCGCCGCGGATCTGGTTGAGGCGGCCAAAGCGGTGGTACGGGCCAACGAGTTCACCTCCGCCTACATTCGTCCCATATCGTTTCTCGGCCTGGGCGCTCTCGGTCTCGATCCCCGCAACGCCGCGGTCCAGACCGCTATTCTCGCCTGGCAATGGGGTGCGTACCTGGGTGAGGAAGGGATCCGCAACGGCATCCGTGTCAAGGTCTCCTCGTGGCGTCGGTTCTCTCATGATGCGTTCCCCAATGCCAAAGCCACCGGAACCTACATCAACTCGATCCTGGCCAAACGGGAGGCGGTGACCGACGGCTACGACGAGGCTTTGATGCTCAACGCCGCCGGGGAACTAGCGGAGGGATCGGGCGAGAACATCTTTCTGGTGCGTGACGGTACGATCTACACCCCACCGCTATCGGTCGGCTGTCTCGAAGGCATAACTCGCGATTCGATAATGACCCTGCTTCGGCACGACGGATACCAGGTCGCAGAGAAGACCATTCATCGTTCCGACCTGTACTACTGCGATGAGTTGTTCATGACCGGCACCGCCGCCGAGGTTACGCCGGTTCGTGAGGTGGACAATCGCCCGGTAGGGGAAGGCAAGCCCGGTCCGGTCACCGTGCGGGCGCAGGAGATCTACGCCGACGCCTTCACGGGCAAGCTGGACGAGTTTGTCGACTGGCTCGACTACGTCTAGATGCACGGTCGGGCTCGGCGGTTAGCCGACACGGGATGATCTGATGGGACAGCAGCCGAACCTTCGCCTCCAGGAAGACGAGAAACCCGCTCAGAAGCTGGGTCGCTCGCCAGAGCGGAGATGGAGCCCAAGCCGACCCGGCGAGGTGCTAACCCCGGAGGCCGTCCCCACCGGCGGATCCTTCGGCAGGCCTGGTCCTGATTCCGGCTGGGGAATGAGGCTCATCCGGGCGTCCAACTTCGACCGGGGGGGCCGATCCAACGAAGTGGAAATCCTGCTCGGTGCCCTGGTTAGTGCCCGCGCCTCCGGGGCCGGTCGAGGGCCAATTGCCGAGGATGTCGAAGCGGCCCTTTCGCTCGTCGGTTTGCATGAGACTTCGGGTGGCGCGGAGAAGGCCGTCAAGGTTCTCGCCGAGCGGAGAACTCGCTGGATGGACGCCATGGCCCACGAACCATGGCCGGGCCGCTCGGCGTTGGATGCCGTACCACCTGATCTGCTTCAGGACCGTCCCGACCGGATTCGATCTCGCCTGGCGGCCGATCCGGCGCTCGTGGGCTAAGCCGATCGGACCCGAGGCCTTCTCGCGTGAAGATAGTTCGAATGCAGACCGATGAGGGGATTCGCTACGGCGCGGTCGAACCCGAGGGGATCCGTATCCATGACGGTACGCCGTTCGTCGCCTGGCAGCCGACGGAGGTCCTCGTGGACTTCTCGGATGCACGGTTGCTGTCTCCGGTCTTCCCTACCAAGGTGATCGGGGTGGCAGACAATTACGTTGTTGGTTCGGACCAAGACGACCGAACCCTGCCGGACACCCCCAGCCTCTTCCTCAAGCCTTCCACCGCGGTAATCGGGCCCGGAACGCCGATCGTCCTGCCAGCGTTGGCGAACCGGGTGAATCACGGTGCCGCCCTCGCCGTTGTGATCGGCAAGGTGGCCCGCAAGGTGGCGGTTGAGGACGCTTCGTCAGTAGTTCTGGGCTACACCGGAGGTAATGACATCACCGCGGCGGATCTCCTTGCGGAAGACGAACAACCTACCCGAGCGAAGAGCTTTGACTCATTCTGTCCGGTCGGGCCCGCCATCGAGACCGAATACGATCCGTTAGAGGACTTCGGGCTCGAGTGTCGAGTCAACGGCGATACCCGCCAGGGTGCTTCCATCAATGACATGCTCTTCGGCGTCGCTGAGTTGATCGCCTTTATCACCTCGGTCATGACCCTCCTTCCGGGCGATCTGATTCTCACTGGCACCCCACCTGGGGCTGCGCCTATCCGGGCGGGCGACACGGTAGATGTCGTGCTGGAGGGAGTCGGCGTCCTATCCAACACGGTGGTGGTGGAATGAACGCCGATACCGGGGTCAGGGTTCGTATCGCCCCCTCGCCGACCGGCTACCTACACGTAGGCAATGTGAGGTCGGCCCTATTCAACTGGTTGTTCGCCCGTCGCCACGGCGGGGCCTTCCTGATCCGGATCGATGACACCGACGTTGCCCGCTCCGACGAGCGGTATACCGACGACATAGTCGCCGGGTTTCGTTGGTTGGGGCTCGATTGGGATGAAGGGGTGGAGGTGGGTGGCCCCTACGGTTCGTATCGGCAGTCGGATCGGTTCGATCGCTATCGGGAGGCAGCGGATCGGCTCATTTCACTCGGGCGGGCCTATCACGATTTCCGCACCCCACAAGAACTCGAGGGTCTGCGAGCCAAGGCGAGATCGGAGAAGAAGCCACCTGGGTATTACATCCGTAGGCCTTCGGACCGAGACCTCCAGGAGGCTGCCGATCGTCTAGAACGTGGGGAGACCGCGGTGGTGCGCTTCTCGAGCCCGGGAGAGGCAGTCGAGTTTGAGGATCTAGTGCGGGGCAGGGTGAGGTTCGAGCCGGACGTTATCGACGACTTCGTCATCCTTCGTTCGGACGGATCGCCGACCTATCATCTTGCTTCAACCATCGACGACATCGACTACCTCATAAGCCATGTGGCGCGCGGGGAGGATCTGCTCTCCTCTACGCCGAAACACATTCTCATCACCGAAGCGTTGGGTCACCATCGGCCGCGATATGCCCACCTACCGCTGTTGTTCGGTCCGGACGGTCGAAAGCTCTCCAAGCGGCACGGGGATACCTCGTTGAAGGCCTACAGGGAGGCTGGCTACCTGCCCGATGCGGTCTTCAACTACATGAGCCTGCTCGGTTGGTCGCTCGCCGCGGATGAGGAGATCTTTACCAGGCAGCAAGCAGTGGAAGCGTTCGACCTTGTCGACGTTCAGAAGAGCCCGGCGGTGTTCGACACGGAGAAGTTGCTCTGGATGAACGGCCTCTATATCCGGTCGATGGGGCGAAGCGAATTTTTCCGGACGGCTAAGCCCCTGATCGACGAAGACTTGGGAAGGCCTTTGACCGATGTCGAACAGGACCGTCTTCACCTCATGGCCCCGCTGATTCAGGAGCGGGCCAAGCTAACGCCTGACATTGCTGACGCGGCGCGGTTCTTGTTCAAGGACGTCGAGTACGATCCGAAAGCGTGGCGCAAGGTGATGCGGGCCGACTCCGCTCTCGCCCTAGAAGCAGCCCGCTCGGCTTTGGAGGCATTGGAGGACTGGACCACCGAGGCCGTCGAAACTTCTCTACGGGGCCTGTTGAAAGAACTGGGTCTCTCCGCCCGTAAGGTGTTCCAGCCGATTCGGGTGGCGATATCAGGTTCCAACATCTCACCCCCCCTCTTCGAGAGTGTGGCCGCCTTACCTCGCCAGGTGGTTTTGGAGCGCCTGGCGTTTGCCCTCGAGCGCTTATCTGCCTGAGGGATCGGCAGCGTGGTCTAACTCCAGATCTCTATCGCCTGGCACCCTTGTTGTTTCGTTTCTGGGCTAAGGCAGGCCGTTAGGTTGATGAGGTGTGGTCCACGCGGGACCTCGGGCGACCCACGGAGACGGCTATCTCGCTTAGCTCGTCGAGTCGGTTGGTGGCGCTTGACATGTCCGTCAGCCCGATGGCGGCCTCCCGCCAGATGGCCCTACCGCCCATGAAACCCGAAGCGCCGGCCTCGCAAGCCACTCTCAGCTGGCGACGGAAGAGGGGGTAGTCGCCTCCTTCGGACAAGATTGTCCACGGTACCGGGCTGAGTCGATCCATTTCCCGACAAGTTTCACCCCACTCGCCGGGGGGTGAAGCGGGCGAACCCGAGATGGGGAACTGGAGCTTCAGGATGTCGGCCCCGAGCGGGCCGAATAACTTCACCCCCTCCAGTACCGCGCCCGCACGGTCCTCCGGTCGGTCGTGGAGTGCGAGGGGCTCGCAGAAGAGCGGGATATCGGCCTGGTCGCAGGCCTCTACGACCTCGGCAACGAAGCGGAGAGCCGGGGATGTATCTCCGTTGGGATCGAAGTAGACGGAGATCTTCACCGCGTCCGCCCCGGCGTGCTTAGCGCGTTGAGGATCCCAACCGGGCAGAAGGCGCGGGGCAGTCATCACCTCCTCGTAGTCACCATCTTCTATGCCCAGGATCACGCCTGTTCCGGCGAGAGAGCGTCGCTCGACGTCATCGAGAGAGACAAGAAAGCCCGGATCAATGAGTATCGCTCCGGCATGGGCAGCCAAGCCCCGAACCAGAGCAAGCTTGGAGGACCGGATGTCGTCCATGGTGATGGAATCCGGGTCTGCCGGGCGGACGGTGGTGGCGAACGACCGTACGTGGTCGAGAGCCAGAACTGTGAAATGACCGCTGTCGGTGGCGACCCTGGCCAGCCCTTCGGATCGGGTTCTTGCCATCGACGGCCTCCTGATACCGCTCATGTGTTTAGGCCGTGGACTTGTAGGTAGTCGCGCATCGGAATCCCTTGGGCGGTCTTCATTCCCAGCCAGGCTGCCACCTCGGCCAGCTCCGATGACAGGTCTCCCTGAGCCACCGCGAAGTGGTGTTCATGCCCTTTCACAACCGATGTGTTGACCAAGTCGATCAAGTCAATAGGTTCACCGTTCAGCTTGAACTGGCTGAACCAGCCGCGGGTTCCGTCGAATCCGGCCTTCCCCGTGTCCACCACCTCGGCGGTTGCGATGAACATCTCGCTGAACTCGTCGCCCGCGTACGCGACGGTCGTCTTCTGCGGAGCGAACCGCAGGTCACCGGATACTCCGTAGCGGGTGTCCGATTTTCTTCCCAACGTGACGTGGTCGACCCAGCGGATCCCATTGTTCCCCCCGAAGTGCCGGGGCGAGACGCCGCAGTGCCATAGGAGCGCAGCATCCGCTTCGAAGTCCAAGGTGGTCAGGTCGAGTAGGGTCGCTGACCCGGGTAGCGGTGACATGGCGTTCATCAGCAGCATGGAGACCGCTCCCGGGACGTCACCCTCGCATGAGACGGCCAACCCGTCCTCCGAACCGAGGAGGCTATAGGCCATGCAGGGTGCCACATTGAAGTCATCCTGGAAGCTTGGCCAGCACTGCACGGCCAGAGCGTCGTAACCTTCCGACTCGATCATTTCCTTCAGGGCCAGGTAGATGCGAGCGTTACGGTCCATCCCGAGGGCGGGAGCGGTGACCTCCGAGGCGATCCCCGTGGCGTGCTGGACGACGGAGAGGGTGCTGCTCTCGTCCATGGCCCGAGCCAGGTCCACCACTTCAGAAATGGTGTGGTGCCCGATCGTGGTGCCGAAGCGTGCCGCCAGGTTTTCCTCCTCGAATTGCATGTTGTAGAAGCCAGGCGAGATGCCGCCGATCCATCCGATCCGGGCGTTAGCCATCGTCTTGATGCCCTGCAACGCCCGCACGGTCACCCTGAATCGACGATCGGTGTCAGGTTCGTCGATATGCCCGTAGAACCACTTGAAGGGGACACCGCGGTCGCGTAGGTAACGGCGGATTATCGACGCGTAGTGGTTGATCGACACCAGAGAGTGAAGCTGTATCGAACCGTCCAGGACTGGTTCCGGTGTCGCCCAGAGTCCCAGGCGGGGTGCTGCTCTGGCCAGCGGTTCGAGGAGCTCGCCGGAGGCGCACGCCGCCGCCTGGAGCATCAGAAAGTCGATCCTCTCCGACTCTAGATAGGCGGCCACGTCCCGGGCCCCGGCGACGTCTTCCACCCCCGAATCGACGGCGACCAGATCGAAGCCCATCTCCTCCGCCAACCTGCCCAGACCCCGTATCGCTCGCCCGTACTGGTCGTGCTCTTCGGCGTAGTAACTGCCGAACGCTACCCCCACGTACCCGATCCTCAGCCGCTCGTTATTCATGCCCGTCCTCCACTGTCGAGTTCTTCGGCCCAGGCCTCGAATATGAGCGCCACGGTATTGGCACCCGGGTCTTCCGAGCCCATGGCTGCGTCGGGTGCGTAACGAGCTCTCCCCGCGGCGGGACGCATGGTAGCGGTGGCGGTCGCGCCCTCCCTGGCCCCCATCGCGGCAGCCGCCAGCACATACTCCAGTCGGTGGTCGGTATTGAGAGCGTTTTCTGCCCTTTCCACCGCCGGGGCCAGCGCGTCGATCATCGTCTTTTGGCCCGGTGCGGACCTTCCTATACGGCCCACTCTGGCCAAGCCGCCGCGAAGACCTTCAACAAAGTCCGAAGTATCCGGGGACTCTGCTTGGCGCAAGCGAGCTCCCAGCGCGCTGAAGAAGGCCCCGAACAGAGCCCCGGCAGCACCTCCCACCGTGTCGTGAAAGGCCTTCCCAGCGGTGCGGAACACCGCACCGATAGTGTCAATGTCGGAACCATCGCAACGACGGGCGGCCTCGTCTAGGGCGGCGGCCATGTTGACACCATGGTCTCCGTCGCCCGCGACGGCGTCGAGGCGCGACAGTTCCTCTTGGGATGAACTCACTTTGCGAGCCGCGGCACCAACCAGGCGAGAACCGAGGCGAGGGTCGATCATCGGGCGTCGGAAGGTGCCATCGTGAAGGCCGCGCCGCGCGCGGGCGCATCGTAGAGCCCGAGTAGCTCATCATCCAGGTGACAGAGGGCGAAGGCGAATCCGGCCATGTTGAGTGTGGTGGCATAGGCACCCACCCAGGAACGTACCGCTTCGATCCCTCGTCGTTCGAGGGCGGCCTTCGCTCCTCGGTACAGAACGGAGGTCTCCATGATGGTCAGCCCTCCGGAGTTATTGAGCAATAGCGCCACCTCATCGCCGGAACCGAGCTCGGCGTCCGCGACCAGCCGACCGATCATCAACTCAGCTATCTCGTCCGCTCCAGCGTCCTCCCCGAGCCGTGTGCCGGGTTCTCCGTGGACACCCATGCCTACCGCAACGGCTGTATCCGACGGGTCGCCAAGGGTCTGGCCACTCACCGGATGGGCGACGGCACCGAGGGCCGCCGATAGAGACCGCGTCCTATCCCGGGTAGTGCGGGCGATTCGGGCGCATTCCGAAAGGCTTGCCCCGCCCTCGGCTGATGCCCCGACGGTCTTCCAGACGAAGAACAGACCCGCTCCACCGCGCCGTTCCTCCATCTGCTCTTTGGGGGCGGAGGCCATGTCGTCGTAGAGCACCACCATCTCCACGTTGTCAACACCCTCGTCCTCGGCTTCCAGGATGGCCAGCTCGGCATTCATGATGTCGCCAGCGTGGCTTGAGACCAGGAGCAGTACCCCTCCTCCCCGATCAGCGGCCCGGATGCCGCGGAGGATGGCAGACGGTCCCGGTGATGAGAAGATGGGGCCGGGAACGTTCACATCGAACAGGCCTTCGCCCACCCACCCGATCATGGCTGGCTCATGGCCGGACCCGTTTCCGATCACTAGGCCCACCCGTCCCCTCGGCTTGGGCCGGGGACGGACGAGGAGGCCGTCGGAGAGCCGGATAGTGTCGGAATGGGCGGCGGTATAGCCTTCGAGCATTTCTTGCACGGCCTGTTCCGGCCGGTTGAGGAAGTAGCGGGTACGGGGGTTCATGCGATGTTCTCTCTGATGAATCGGGCAGCTTCTGACGCGTCTTGGTCCGGGTCTTCGGTCAGGTCCCGCCACGCGTAGGTAGCTTGGCCCGTCTCGACCTTCGAGTTAGGGAAGGTCTCGAACACCACCCATCCGTCGTAGCCCACGTCGCCTAACGCTTCTCGGAAGGCCACCCAGTCGATGTGGCCGTACTGGGGGGCGCGGCGGTTGTTGGCTGCCACTTGGACGTGCCCGATGCGGCCGGCGGCCATCCGGACTGCCTCGGCGAGGCTGTCCTCCTCCATGTTCATATGAAAGGTATCGAGTTCTACCTGGACCGACGGATGGTCCACCATGTCGATGTACCGGAGGCAGCCAGCGACCGTGTTGAACATGAAGGTCTCGAACCGGTTGAGCACCTCCAGGCAGATGACGATCCCGAGCGGTGCGGCATACGCGGCCACCTCACGCATCATTTCAGCCGACCGCTGCCGATACGAATCGAGGTCTCCCCCGGGGAACCCCATCCAGGGTCCGTAGGTGACCCCCCCGAGGATCGGGCTACCGAGGCCAGCCGCCTGGTCCAAGCATTTCTTTAGGTGGTCGACGCCAGCCGAGCGGACCCTGGGATCGGGGCTGGATATGTCCATGGTCGGACTCAGCCCGGTGCTGCACAGCACGTCAAGCCCCAACGAGTCGGCGGTCCGGGCCATCTTCGCCACCCCGACATCGAGACCCGCCACCAGCGATATTTCGACACCGTCGTATCCGGCCTGGGCCGCCTTGACGAATGCAGATGACTGGTCGTCGGACCACTTATCAAGCCAGTAGAAGATCTCGATTCCGACTGGTCGGGTCATGCGTTCTCCTTCGCGATTTCAAACGCCACTCCCAGCAACGGATGGGTGGTTCGGCTGTTGCTGAAGGTCGCGGTCACCACGGTACCCCGTTCCGGGATCTCCTCGCCGATCACCCGGTGGGTGATGCCCCCGTTCACCCCATCGAGCCGGATCGATCCCAGTATGTATGGAACCTCAATACCGCCGAACGGAGGGGGGCTGTACACGCAGGTGGCGGCGACGATCCTCCCCGTGCCTGCCAGGTCGTACCAGATGGTTTCAGACAGGTCCGTGTCGCAGAACTCCCGGGGCGGAAACCAGGTCGACTCGCACTCCAGGCACTTGGTGGCCCTGAGCACCCCTCTGTCGAGGCCCTGATAGAAGGGCTCGACCCAACCGACCGTGTGGCGATAGCGTTGGGCCATCTCAATGTGAAGCAGGGTGCTGCCCGCTTCGGTGGGTCCCCCCAAGCGCTCTATTTCAACTACGCGCACCTGCCGACTCCTGTTGGTTTGAACCTGGTAACCACGGTAGTCGCCTTAGCTGGCCACTCTCCCGAACACGTTGACCACCGCCAGCGATCCGACTCCGGCGTGGGTGTCGGTGATCCCAACTCGGGCGTTCGAGACTGCTCGTGGACCCGCTACTTCGCCCCGTAGCTGGTACACGATCTCGACTGCCTGGGCGATGCCGGTAGCTCCCACCGCCGAACCGCGTCCCAGTAGACCGCCCGAGGTGTTGACCGGGATCTGCCCGCCAAGGTCGAAGCGACCGTCAGTGGCGGCTATTCCCCCTTCACCGACTGGACACAGGCCCAGATCCTCGTAGGCCTGGAGCTCGGCACCGCTGAAGGAGTCGTACACTTCTGCCACGTCGATAGCCCCCGGGGGATCGGTGATACCTGCCCCCCGATATGCCTCACGGGCTGCCCGGCGCTTCGCCGCAAAGTGGGGGAATGTCTCCTCCGGGCGGTCCGCTAGGCGGGGATGGTCGGTGGAGCACCCGCTCCCCAGCAAAGCCACCGGGGGACGCTGCGAGAAGGTGGAAGAGTTCTCCTCCGCCCACTCCCTAGTAGCCAGCAGTATTACCGCCGCCCCGTCGCTGAGCAGGCTGGCGTCGTAGAGGCGGTAAGGATCCGAGAGAGGTGCCGAGCGGCGCACATCCTCCACGGTGATCGACATGCCCTTGTGTGCTAGGGGGTTATCCAACGCCAGGCGGCGATTCTTGACCGCGATCTCGGCGAACTGTTCGGCGGTTGTTCCGTAGCGGCGCATGTGCTCGACGATCATCAAGGCGTAAGGAGCGGCGAAGGTCCCGAACACCGGCGTCTCCCATTCGAAGTCGGCGGACATGGCCAGTATCTCGGTAGCGGTGGCACGGTCAACTGACTTGCCGTTGGTTTCTCCCCCGAACACCAGAACGGATCGGGCGGCACCGGCCCGGATGGCCATAGCCGCGGTTCGGATGGCCAATGCCCCGGTTGCGCCGCCCCCTTCCACCCTCAGCGTGGGCTTGCCGACTAGTCCAACGCTGTCTTGGAGCACATGCCCGAGGCTTAGCTGACGGTTGAAGTGGTCGCTCTCGTAGGCGGCGATCCCCATGTCGATGGGCGAAGCGGAGACTCCGGCGTCAAGGAGCGCCGAGCGGGTTGCCTCGACCACCATATCCCGCACGCTCGCATCCGCCCGAAACCCCACAAACGGGGTCATGCCAACACCGACCACGAAGCCGGTCTCGCTCATCATCCGCACTCTCCAGGCTGTCCAAGAACTCGTGTCCACGCTGCCTAGCCGGTCCAACCACTGGGATTACGGTGGGCGGGCCGCGCTTCGGGTGCCGCCATCCTCGTGGACAGGGGAAGGCTACCGGTCAGCATCGCGGGCCGCGGTCAGCCCTTCCTAGCCGAGGTGGTAGTCGATCCGTTCCAGATCACCGGTGAAGGCAAACTCACCGCGGTAGGAGTCGCTGACAGGCGACAGGGTATCGGCCCCCACGCTAAGAGAACCCCACGAGAGCATGCCTCTTGCCATGCCGGACATCTCTAGTTCGCCCAGTAGCTCTCCATTGGCTTCCAGGCGACCGATGCCCCGGTATTCTCCGGTTTTGTCGAAGCGGAATGCCAGCCGGGTGCTCCCGGGAGGGACAGGAGAGGCGGAGTCCACGATCTGGCGGTCACCGAGGTAGCAGTACTCGAAGACGAGCCGACCCCCGGCGACGAAAAGGACGTAGCCCCCGCTCACGTCCCCCACCGCTACCAGAACACCCTCATCAGAGGAGCGCACGGGTGCTATACGGGCCGTGATGGAAAAATCACGGTTGAAAATGAGCGGGGTGGCGGCACCGGGAATCCGGGTGGTTCCGGGAAGGTAGGAGAAAGCATTCCGCGCCCTCGGGGAGCCGGGTGTCTGAAAGGTTGAGGCCCGCACCGCCAGATAACGGTCGTCGAGAGGGAACACCGTATATTGGGCTGCCTCCTCGGACCATTGCCGCACCAGATCAGCCAGTCGCTCGGGGTGAGCATCTGCCACATCTCTGCACTCAGAGAAGTCGGACTCGATGTGGTACAGCTCCCACGGGTCGTCGTCAAAGGGCTCGTTGCGTCGGTGACGGGTGAGGGCCTTCCAGCCCTGATTCCACATAGCCCTATGGCCGATCATCTCGAAGTACTGGCGTTCTCGCGGGGCGGGAGAATCCGACGCATCCAAGACCCCACGCAGGCTGGCCCCGTGGTAGGGCATCTGGGCTACGCCGCGGTAGGAGGGTTGCGGCTGGACACCTACCAGATCCAAGACGGTCGGGGCAATGTCGATGGCGTGGGCAAACTGGGTCCGAACCTCTCCGGTGTTGGATATTCCCTGTGGCCAGGAGAGGATCAGCGGAGTCCGCACCCCTCCCGCGTAGGTGTTCTGCTTATACCAGCGAAGGGGTGTGTTGGCGGCTTGGGCCCATCCCCAGGGGATATTGGTCTGCGAGTGCGGGCCGCCGATGGTGTCGTATCGCTCCATGTTGAAGTCCACGGTGCAGAAGCGGTCCTCCTCGTATGTGACGATGTCGGCACCTCCGTCGGGTCCGCCCTCCTGGCTGGCACCGTTGTCCGACAGGACCACAAAGACGGTGTTATCGAGCCTTCCGATGGAGTCGAGAAACTCGACCAGCCGTCCTAGCTGAGCGTCGGTATGGTCCAGCATGGCCGCGTAAGCCTCCTGGAACCGGGCAAACAACTTCTGCTGGTTGGCGGTGAGGTCGTCCCACTTCTCCACTCCCGGGTTGAGCGGGGCCAGCACCGCATCCTCGGGAACGATGCCGAGTTCCTTCTGCCGGGCAAAACGGCGCTCCCTGATCACATCCCAACCCTCGTCGTAGCGTCCCCGATACTTGTCTAGGTACTCCTGGGGTGCCTGGTGGGGGCAATGGGCCGTCCCGAACGCAGCGTAGAGGAAGAACGGCTGTTCGGGCTTCACCGATACCTGGTCGCCTACATAGGAGATGGCGTGGTCGATCAGGTCCTCCGTCAGGTGATAACCGTCCTCCGGGCTGGCGGGAGGGTCCACCCGATGGTTATCTTCGACCACATCTGGGTAGAAGTGGTCGGTCAGGGCGTCTAGGAAGCCGTAGTAGCGGCCGAATCCCCGACCGAGGGGCCACTCGTCGTAGGGTCCGGCCGCGGTGGTTTCCTCCAGGGGTGCCAGATGCCACTTGCCGATCGCCAAGGTGGCGTAACCGGCGTCCCTGAGCACTTCCGCCAGCGTGCCCGCAGAGCGGGTTACCCGGCCACGATGTCCGGGAAATCCGGAGTCGACGTTGGATAGATAGGCCATCCCGACGCTGTGATGATTACGCCCGGTGAGAACACATGCTCGGGTGGGGGAGCACAGGGGGGTGACGTTGAAGTCGTTGAAACGCAAGCCTTCCGTCGCTAGGGCATCCATCACCGGAGTCTCCACCTCCGCCCCGTAACATCCGAGGCCGGCGAAGCCCACATCGTCGAGGACAACCAGCACCACGTCAGGTTTCCCGCGGGCATCGTGCTGTATGGGCGGCCACCAGGGTGTCGAGCTACGGAAGTCCCGACCGATCACACCCTCGAACCCTTCTTCGGAAGTTATGCGCTCGGCGGCGTGTGACCCGTTACGGCCCGGTTCGTCCGAGTTGCTGGCCTTCATCGCAATACATCTCCTTAGGTTGGCGGGGACTTAATGGCGTCGCGGTGCTATCGGTCGCCCCTTCTCCTGCGAATACCATAATCCTGACCATGGATTGCTCAACGGACTCCCTCACGTCGACAGGACTGCCGGACACGGAACCGATAGACATCATGGAAGTCGTCGTGGAGGTTTATCAGGCCCCCGTTTCTCGGCCGGTTCGGACCTCATTCGGGGTCATGGCAACTCGTCCGGCGGTACTGATCCGGCTACGCGACCGCGATGGGGTGGTGGGATACGGCGAGGTCTGGTGTAACTTCCCGGCCCCGGCTGCTCATTACCGCGCCGCCATCGTCAGCGAGATACTAGCCCCTCAGGTGTTGGGCAGGACATGGCGGCATCCCAAGGAGGTCTTCGACAACCTGTCAAGCGGGACCCGGATTATGTCACTCCAGGCAGGTGATCAGGGGGCGTTCTCCCATGCCATAGCCGGTATCGACATCGCGGTGTGGGACTTGGCGGCCCGTCGCGCCGGACAGCCGCTGCGGTGCCTTCTCTGGGGTTCGGCCGCCGGTCAGATAGCTGTCTACGCCAGCGGAATCGGGCCGGACCATGCCTTGGAGCAGGCGACCCACGCCCGAGATATCGGTCACCGCGCCTTCAAGCTAAAAGTCGGATTTGGAGCGGAGGTTGACCTCGCCAACCTGGGATCCCTCCGGCGAGAACTGGGCGGGGAGACGGTGGTCGCGGTAGACGCCAACCAGGCCTGGTCGCTTGAGGAGGCGGTTAGCCGATCGGCGCAGATGGCCCCGTACCTACCGGCTTGGTTGGAGGAGCCGCTGAGAGCCGACGTTCGTAGGGATTGCTGGAGCGACCTGCGCAGCCGATCGGAGATCTCCCTCGCCGCCGGAGAAAACGAATACGGGGAGAGAGGTTTTGACCGGATGATCGACGCCGGCGCGGTAAAGATCATCCAACCGGATGCGACCAAGTGGGGAGGTATTTCCGGCACTTTCCCGGTGGCACGGCGGATCATCAAGTCGGGTGCCCGGTACTACCCCCATTACCTTGGGGGCGGCATCGGCTTAGTGGCTTCCGCGCACCTCCTCGCCGCGGCCGGAGGCGACGGGTTGCTCGAACTAGACACCAACCCCAACCCGCTCCGCTCCGGTTTAGCCGAGCCGTTCCCGCCCCTGGTCGGCGGATACCTCACACTGAGCAAGGCCCCCGGCCTAGGAGTCTCGCCCGACCATTCCGTCTCTCATCTCATGACCGATCGGACGGTACGGACTCGTCGCACCCCCCTAGTCCGCTAGAGGGGCACTTCGAGGTCCCGTCTCGGTACGCGGTCGGTGGATTGCGTGTAGGACTGTCCCTCATCGCAGAAGTTGAGGAAGTCGCAGGAACGGCACGACGCGGAAGGCGTAGGGGGGAACCGTTCGGCTTCGATGCCTTCTACCAGCCCGCCGACCCGCCTTGCGGCATCTTCCAACCAGCTGCGGTCAACCCGCTCGGCGATGACCTCCAATCCGTCCCCTAGGTAGACGAACGACGTCGTGAGGGCGGCAGGGGCGGGGCTTCCGAAGGCGGCTCCGGAGGCTGCCAGGGCGTAGGCCTCCAGCTGGACCCGAGCCGAGGGTCGGGCGGACGGTCGGCCGGACTTGAAGTCAACGATCTCCCATCCGTTCCGTTCGTCCTCGTATATGGCGTCAACCCGACCCCGAACCACGGTGGCTTCCGTAACGGGGAGGTCGAATGGTGCTTCGACCAGGATCGGTTTGCGGTCTGCGTAGGGTGACCGGCGAAACGCCTCCCACGCCGACTCGCCTCGGGTTCTCGGTTGGTCAGGATCGTCGTCCACCGATCGGTCGTAGAGGTCGGGGACGAGGTCTTCGAAAGAGACGGTGCCCCGATTGTGGAGCTCGATGCGTCTATGAACCTCCACGCCACGGCGGGCCGCGGGACCGAAGCGGCGGGGGAGACGGTCCACCTCCGACCAGAAGAATCGTTTGGGGCAATCGGCATAGGTCACTAGGCCGGTGACGCTTACCCTCGTTGTCGCGGCGGCACCGGAAGAGGGGGAAGGTTCGGCTAGGGAGAGGAGCTGTTGGCGTAGGTCGCGCACTTCCTGATCGTAACTGTCCGCCACCCCCAGTTCCCGAGCTCGTCGTTCAGGCCAGGAGGGGTCCCTGACCGTCTCATGGAGAGCCGCTTCCCAGTTGGCTCCGAGCTCGGGATCCGGTCCGAGTTGAGGAGGAGCAAACCCGATGGTACGGGGTCGAGGGGGTGCTTCAATGACCCAGGTTTGGGTTGTGACCCCGGGGAGGTTGCGGGCCAGATTTACCAACGGACCCGGCTGGGACGGGTTCCTAAGAGGTTCGGGAGATCCGTTCCACCAGGCACCGCTCAGGTACAGCCGACCCCGGGCCCTGGTGACGGCCACGTAGGCGAGACGCCATTCCTGGTCCGCTCGCCGAGCGCGCAACCAAGCTTGGCGGGCGGGCTTCGCAATCCCCGGATCCAGGTTGTTCCGAACCTCGGCATCCAAGCGGAGCTGGGCCGGAACTAACCAGGCATGTTCATTGGGGTCTTCCAAGGTACCCCTCAGGTATGGGAAGTTTCTCTCGTATAGCTTGGGGAGGAACACCGCCTCCCATTCCAATCCCTTGGCCCGATGAACGGTGGATAGGGTCACCGCGTCCTCGTCGGCTACCCGAGCGGCGTCCAGGGTGTCGGAGGGGTCTTGGCGCATCATCTCTAGATGATCGACGAATCCGGTAAGGGATGACACCCCCTCCATAGGATGCCACCGATCGGCGAAGTCGAGGAAGCGGTACACGTTAAGGCGAGCCGAAACGCGCGACGGTCCCGGCAACGCCTCAATCTCACGCCAGCCGTCGGTCTCGGTCAGGATGGTCCGGGCAAGGTCGGACGGGTCTGCCCCCTGAGCGGCGGCCAGCAAGCGGCGATACAACTTCCGAAAACGCTTCAGGCAGTGCCTAGTCGTGGCACTCAACTCAATGTCGTCGAGATGGTCCAAGGTCTCGACCATCAGGTAGCGGGGCTGGTCGACAGTTCGTCGGTTTTGGGTGGCGACCCATCGGGCGAGTGGTGCCAGATCGCCGATCCCGAGCCGAAAACTTGATCCCATCAGGACCCGAACCAAGGCAGGACTGTCCTCCGGTCGGGCCAGTAACCGGAGCCACGCGCATAGCTCCACGATCTCGGGGACGGTCAGCAGACCTCCCAGGTCTACCACCTGGTAGGGGATTTCATGTTCCTCTAGGGCCAGCCGGACTAGCTCGATGTCGGCATTCCGGCGCAGCAGGATCGCGGCGTCGGACCAGGACATGCCACTGGAGTGCAGTCGGCTTAGCTCGCTGGCTATCCCCTCTGCCTCCTCCCGGGCGTTGCCATACCAGGCTGCATGGACCGCCCCTTGAGGAGCGGTTGGGCCAGCCAGCAGGTCATCGTCAGGATCGCTATCCGAGATCTCAGCCCGAACCCGGTTGGCGAGACTTACGATCAGCCGTCCCGACCGCCGATTGATGGAAAGGTGCAAGGTGTCGGCCGCCACACCACCGGTCGAGGTGAACGTGGTGGGGAAGTAACCGAAATTCAAGGGGCTGGCCCCTCGCCACTCGTAGATGGTTTGGTCGACGTCCCCTACCGCTGTCACCGACATACCGCGAAAGAGCCGGGCCAGAAGCTCTCTCTGCGCCGGGTTGGTGTCCTGATACTCGTCCAGCAGGACGCACCGGTACCCCGACCGTATTCGATCGACGGCCCACTGGTGGTCCGGGTGGTTCACCAGCTGTACGGCCAGCCGGGTGAGATCACCGAAGTCCCGAACCCCTAGATGGTGCTTGGCTTCCCGGAAACTGGCGAGGACCATCCCCAGCTCGATCCGCTTGTCGTCAACCGGGCTATCGGGTTCACGATCGGCTAGGTCCTCGGCGATTCGCAGATTGTCGGCCAGCTGACTGTCCAGTCTGATCAAATCCCTCATCAGGCTTGGTAGGGCCGTGGCGTCCACATGGCGGAACCGGGTCCCGAGCACGCACCGGCGGAGGATCTGTTGCGCGGCCACCGGGGTGATGATCCTGGTTCCGTGGTCCATTCCTACCAGTGCGCCGCAGTCCGCCAAGATCCGGGCGGAGAAACCGTGGTAGGTGAGGACGTCAGCCGACCGTTCTGGAGTTCGCTGGTCGGGCATCATCTCCCTGAGGCTCATCTGGATCCTCGACGACAGCTCCGCGGCGGCCTTGTTGGTAAAGGTCAAGCCGAGGACTTCGTCAGGCGCAATGCGATGTCGCTGCATGAGGGACACCATCCGTTGGGTCAGGGTGAAGGTCTTGCCGGTACCCGCCCCGGCGGTGACGCGTAGAGGTTCCAGTCCGTATCCAATGACCGCCTGCTGCTCCTCGGAAGGTGAGATACTCATCGGCGGTACGCTTCTTGGCCTTCGGGCCAAGCCGGACACACCAGCTTCACCTCACATCTGGTGCACTCGGTTCCGGGGATCTCCGTCCAGTCCTCTTCGCTGATGAGTCGCGCGATCCGCTCAAGGCGGGCCCTTACCTCGCTGGTCAGTGCCGGGCGAAATCTCCTGATATTCCCTCTCCCGGAACCCGCCAACGGATACCGGAACTCGGCCGTGCCGAGAGTTCCGTGATGCGCTAGCCGGGCATCGGCACCCCCGGCCAAGAGGTAGAAGCCGAGCTGCAGGGAACTCTCGGCATTCTTGACGGAAGGCGGTTGCCTGCTGGTCTTATAGCTCACCGCCCGAAGGTGTCCGTCTTCGCCCGACTCGACCCGGTCTACGCGACCATGCCAGACGACTCCCTCCATCTCCATCTGCACCTGATGCTCCAACGCCACCACCTCGCCGAAGGCGAAAACCCCACCCTCGTACATGGACCGCAAGAAGCCTTCGGCTCTGTCGATCCACGCCTCCCGGTGGTTGTCAGCCCCGAAGTCATAGTCGGCGATTACCGCTTCCAGTGTCGCCATTGCCTCGTCGAGGGTTGATAGGCGGCCATCTGCGCCAGCCGCGGTCTCCGTCTTGGCCAATACCAAGCGAATCAGGGATGCGAACCGCAGATAGGGGTTGTCCTCGCCTTGTATACCCAAGAGTCTGCTTAGAGCGAACCGCCGAGGGCAGGCTTCGTAGTTCTCGGCACCGCTGGGCGTGAGACGCAGATTGTGGCTAACCAGTCCCCGGTCGGCACCCTCCCTACGGACGGCCGCGTACTCGTAGGGTGGTCGGATTCCCGCCAAGGTGTGATCGGCGAGAAGGGTCGTTGCCGCGAGACGGCGAGGGGTCGGGTTGGAAGGATCCAACAACAGTCGGCGGAGCCACGTCTCGGCTTCCTGCAAGGTCACGGGGTCTTCTTCATCTCGATCGGTCTTCACCAACTCGGCACCGGGGCCTTGCAGGGCATCAAGGAAGCGGCTTGGCTGGTTGGTCTCGAGGCCCGCTCCGGCGGTGGTGGCCGTCACGGCAAGAAAGCGGCGAGCCCTCGTCATCCCGGTGTACATCAGACGGGTTTCTTCCGCCAGTCGCTGCTCCGCAGCACCGGTCGGTCGGCGACCTTCGGGGGTCGCTCCGGGGGGGCGGTCAAGTTGTTCGATCTGAAGGAGCGTTCGGTGTCTGGTCAGGTCGGGCAAGACTCGTTCGACGACATCGGCGATGAAGACGACATCAAACTCGAGCCCCTTAGCTTGGTGAAGGGTGGTGAGGGCGACGCGATCCTCGTCGGGGTCGCGATAGCTGAGCAGAGGTCCAGCCTCAAAGTCATCGGATTCGACGAGGCGTATGTAATCGGCCAACGTGACGGTGGGGGCCCGCTCGGCCATGCGGTTGAGGGTCTGGGCCAGGCTCGCCCAAGCGGCTCGAAATTCTCCCCGGTCGGGATCGGCGACCAATCGCCTCACCTGAGGCAGGCTGGTCCAGGCATGCCAGAACCCATCGATTGCGGTGCGGTCGGTCCAAGAGCTGTCGTCAAGGAGGTCAGCCGCGGCGGTACCAGACTGAACATGGGTGCGGAGCATCTCCGCCCAGGTATGTCCGGCCAGTCTCCTGGTTCGTTCCAGAGACCGAAACGGCCCGATCCCGATGTCGAACAGGTGGCCTAGAAGTACGCGGCGGATGGGATGGTCCTCCAACCCGGCTTGGTCAGAGCAGAAGCGAGCCGCTCGGGCTAGGTCGAAGAAGGCGCGGACCGCAGGATGGTCCACCAGACGCATGTCGGGACGATCGTGCGGCACGGAGCGCCGGTCGAGCGCCCGTGACAGCTCGCGTAGTAGGCGGCGCTTGGTACGCACCAGCACTGCCATCCGGTGATAGGGGATGCCGTCCACAGCATGCATGTGCGCGGCCCGGCGGGCGATCCACTCGGCTTCCTCAGATTCCTGATCGAAGACCCGGATCTGGACCCGTCCCGGATGGGAAGCGGGCTCGACTTTCGCGGTTCCGGCGACGGGGTCGGTTCCGGCGACGAGCCTTTCCGCAGCCGAGAGAATTGCGGCGGGCGTCCGCAGAGACACAGAGAGCACCCAACGGCGGACCCGGGCGACATCACCGGTTGAGTAGTCGTCGGCGAAGCGATCCACGTTGGACGAGGAGGCCCCCCGGAACCCGAAGATCGACTGGCGCGGATCCGCCGCCGCGGTGAGGTTGCGGTCAGGTCCGGCCAACAGTCTCAGCAGGACCGCCTGTGCCTTGGTGGTGTCTTGGTACTCGTCCACCAAGACGTAGCGATGACCTGGAACGCCATGGTCTTGAGGCTGAGACTCGAGGATACGCACGGCTTCGGTCATCAGCGTCCCGTAGTCGATGCGGTTACGTTTGGCGAGCTCGGCATCGTAGCGCCGCACGAACCCGGGTAACCGCCTCCAGTCGGGCCTCTCCTCGGCCCGCGATGCCAGGGCCGAGGGATCAAGCAGCATCTCACGGGACCGCAGGATGAAGTCGGTTACCTCCAGCGCCAGCGTGCGACTACCGAGGAGGGGGCGAAGCGACCGGGACCAGGCACGCGGCGGATCGCTTTCCAGCAGCTCGGATACCAACTCCACCTGTTCGGGGCCGGTAAGTATGGAAGGCAGGCGGTTCCACCCCGGAACATCATGGACGTGGCGTTCAAGTAGCCGATAGGCGAGAGAATGGAAGGTGGATGCCACCACCCCCCCGGCACCCTCCCCGCGAATACGGGCCAGCCGCTGCCCGAAGTCGGCCGCAGCTCGACGGGAGAAGGTGAGAGCCAGGATGTCGGTGGGCGGGACTCGCCGGACGGTCCTTAGATACGCGGCTCGCCGGGCTAGGAATTCGGTCTTTCCCGTGCCCGGCCCGGCCACTATCAGCTGGGGTCCGTCGGTCTCCGCCAACGCCCCGGTCCAATCCGAGAGGGCGAGTCGCTGTTCCGACACTCCAGATCTTGTCGGCGACATTGACGGTTGTCAGGCGGCCAGCGGTGGATGTACGGTCGGCTCCGAGATCTGATCGTCGATGGTGTCGAACACCACGGCAAAGGCCAGACCGGCCTCGATCATCGCCTCCTCGGCGGCCCGAAAGGCGGCGATGTCACTGGTGGGTGGGTTTTCAGCTATGTCTCTCATAGGGTCAAAGGTAGCCGGGGGGTGTGACATGCTCGGATGGGGGCTCAACCGCGGTGCTGGTCGGTATCATTACCGACCCCTATCCCATGGGTGTCGACCGAAGGTCATGGATCGCTTGTGATTCGCCTAATCCCCATCCAGGCCCTCGTCGCCTGTGCCGATCGGGCTGCTGACATCGTCGCTCCTCAGCTGGACTCTGACTCTGGCGGCGAGCGTTATCGCCTCGCGCTCGATCAACCCGATTCCTTCATCAACATGGGCCTTACGCCAGCTGACTTTCCCGATCCTCGACCAGAAAGGGAGGAGGTGACGGCGAGAGCGGTCGATTACTTCTCCGGGATGCGGGATCGCGGCCTGTTCGAGAGGGTAAGCCATCCGGCCATCTTCATGTACGAGTTGAGCGAAGGAAACCACCGCCAGCTAGGGATGGTTGCCGGGCTGCCGATCGAGACCGTCGATGAAGGAGGAGTTCTCGGTCACGAGGATGTGTTGGTTGAACAGGTGGAGGACTTGACTGCGTTCTTTCGGCGGATCCGCCTGTCCTCATACCCGGTTGCCTTGGGGTTCGCAGCTGACGACTGGCAGGTCGCCCTGATGGAGAAGTCGGCTGCTACCCCACCGATCAGGGACTTCGTCGGGGTAGATGGGGTCAGGCAGCGTCTGTGGGCGGTTTGGGAGCCGTCCGATCTTGCGGCCATCGCGACCATGACGTCGCGCATCAAGAGGCTCTACATAATCGACGGCCACCACCGGGTGGCCGCAGCTCTCGGTCAGGGTGAGCCCGGTTGGATTCTGGCGGTGCTCTTCCCCAACCAACACCTTCGGGTGGTCGAATACAACCGGGTCGTGACGTTGGATGACGCACCAACGGCTGAGCTGATCCGGACGAAGTTGGGCCAGGATTGGAGAATGCGACCGATCGGGGCGTTCGATGAAGGAGGGTTCCGACCCCCCCGCCGGGGGGAGCTGGCCATGGCACTGGATGGGAGATGGTATCTGCTGGAATTTGTTGGAGAGAGCTCCGATGATCCGGTTGGGCGTCTGGATGTGAGCCTTCTCCACGATCGGGTTCTCGGCCCGGTGTTTGGGATATCTTCGTACGAGCATCCGCGGCTCACCTACGTGGCCGGGACCGGATCGCTTGAGTCCATGGAACAAGAGGTCGGGGAGAGGCAGGACCGGGTCGGTTTCGTCATGTGTCCACCGAGTATGGATGAGATGGTGGCGGTATCCGATGCTGCCCGGTTGATGCCTCCCAAGTCCACCTGGTTCACCCCCAAGCCCCGTGCCGGGTTGGTGGTGGCACCCTGGGATAATCCATAGCAAGTCATCAGCCGAGGGGCCCGGCCCCGGAGGAGAAGCAGCCAGGCGTGTCCACTACGGATCAGCACCACGATCGCCAGATGGCGTACGAGATGGAGTGGGGATCGCCCATGTATCGGGAGGCAGTTCGCCAGTTCGAGAACGTGGCGGAGATGATGGGCCTTGACGAGAACGTGGCCGAACGCCTCAAGACCCCCCAGCGCTCATTGGTGGTGACCTTCCCCTACCGGACCGACGAGTACTCCAAGGTGCGTACCGCCTATGGATATCGCGTCCAGCACATGCTTACCATGGGACCCACCAAGGGCGGGATCCGCTATGCGCCGGATGTGACTCTCGGTGAGGTGGCGGCGATGGCCATGCTCATGACTTGGAAGTGTGCGTTGGTCGGGTTGCCGTTCGGGGGTGCCAAGGGAGGGGTCCGGATCGATCCCCACACCCTCTCCCGAACCGAACTCCAGCGGGTTACCCGCCGTTATACCGCCGAGTTGATCAACATGATCGGCCCGCAGAAAGATATTCCCGCTCCTGACATGGGCACCGACGATCAGGTAATGGCCTGGATCATGGACACCTACAGCCAGCATCAGGGACACGCCGTCCCGGCGGTAGTAACCGGCAAACCCCCTGAGTTGGGCGGATCGGTGGCCCGCCGAGAAGCGACCGGCCGGGGGATCGTGAGCCTGTTGCCGTCAGCAGCGCTGCGATGTGGGGTTGCGGTGGACGATGCCCGCGTGGTGATCCAAGGATTCGGAAACGTGGGCCGCTACGCCGCCATCGCGGCGGGGGAGATGGGCTGCCGGGTGGTGGCGGTAGCGGATGTAACCGGGGCGGTTCATAACGGGAACGGCTTAGAGGTTGGCCGCTTGGCCCGTCATGTGGACCGTGAGGGAGGGGTCAAGGGTTTCCCGGGGGGTGACGAGATCACCCAGGACGAGCTGATGGCGGTCGACTGCGAGGTGCTGATCCCGGCTGCGGTCGGCGGTGCCATCCATTCGGCCAACGCCGGGTCGGTTCGAGCCAAGCTCATCCTGGAAGGTGCTAACAACCCGACCACCCTCAAAGCCGACCGCATCCTCCTGGACAAAGGGGTATTCATCGTGCCCGACATCTTGTGCAACGCCGGAGGAGTCACGGTCTCCTACTTCGAGTGGGTACAAGATCTGCAGAACTATTTCTGGACGGAGAACGAGATCGTCAGTCGACTTCGCGAGATCATGATCAGGGCATTCGAAGAGGTCTTGGCGGTAAGCATTCGCGACAAGGTGGATATGCGCACCGCGGCGTTGATTCTGGGAATCGACCGGGTAGCCCGAGCCAAGCTGGTTAGGGGCGTCTATCCCTAGGTGGCGATTGTCGACTCTCCGGACGGTTCGTCGCTCGCGGCTGGTTCGATTGGCAGGACCGGGGCGGGTTGCCTGAAGGCTTGACCTTCCGGGCAGTCCTCCTGGAAGCTGCACCAGTTGCACAAAATCGACGGTTTGGGAGGAAAGTCACCCTGTTTGATGGCGGCCCGAATGGCGACGACGAGCGCGAGGAGCTGCCGTTCGATCCCCTCAAGGGACACCCGGTCCACCTCAATCGAGTATGCGGTGGAGTTCCCCAGGTACATGAGGCGGAGCTCGGCAGGGGTCCGGTCGAGATGCTTCTGTACCAGCAACGCGTATATCTTGAGGGCGAAGAAGGCGGGAAGAGCGAAGCGTTCCGGCGGTGCCGAGCCGGTCTTGTAGTCGATGATGACCAGCTGTCCGTCAGGTCGCTCGTCCATGCGGTCTAGGATTCCCCGGACCACGACGTCTCCCAAGTCTTCGCTGAGTTTCAGTTCCCGCGCCATGGGAGTGACCGAAGCCGGATCTTCCAGGGTGAAGTAGTTGGCGAGAACCTCCAGGCTCTCGATGCCCCAGCTTCGTTCTTCCTTTCGGTCTCCGACAAGATGGGCGTATTCGGTGGTGTTGCGGAGCGTGTTCCATTCTCCACGGAAGAGGTCGAGGAGTCTGTCCAGGGTTCGCTCGGTCGGGTCAAGGTCGAACAATCGTTCCAGGGCGAGATGGGCGGTGGTGCCCCGGGCTTGAGGAGGGGTGATCTCCTCGGGCCGCTTCTCGATAGACCGAAACTTGAACAGCCTGGGGCACCGTTTGAAGTCGCCAGCCCGGCTGGGAGAGATCGTGGGAAGAGGTCTGGCCGGTGGAGGTACCTCATCCGGCGGACCCGGATCGGTTTGGTCGGACAGGATATCGAAGAGCGAAACCTGCCTGCTTCCTGATCGGTCGTCGTCAACCATGTAGGGGATCATACGTTGGCCCGCTGACATGGCAGGGCGTGGGGATGGACCGCCCGTCGGTGGTCTCCGATGTTTCGGCCTGTGCAGCGGCGTCCGATCCCGACCGTCGGATAGGGCAGGGCATGGATGTAACCCACCTAATTGATGTAGCTGGAGCGCCCTTCCCACTCCTGATCACGGAGCACGAACTTCTGGATCTTGCCGGTTGAGGTCTTGGGCAGACCCTCGACAATCTCAACCTCGTCGGGAGCTTTGAAGCGGGCCAGCACCGATCGAACATGATCGATCACCTCCCGAGGAGCCACCGTTCTCCCCGACTTCGGCACCACGAAGGCCTTCGGGCGCTCGCCCCAATGGTCGTGGGGTATGGCGATCACTGCGCATTCAAGTACCGAAGGATGCGAGGCGATGGCTTTCTCAACCTCGATCGTGGAGATGTTCTCGCCTCCGGAGATAATGATGTCCTTGGATCGGTCCCTAAGGTCGATATAGCCATCCGGGTGCCACACGGCGATGTCCCCAGAGTGGAAACAGTCGCCTCTGAAGGCCTCTTCGGTGGCTTCTTCGTTGCCGAAGTACCCCTTCATCACGTTATTTCCCCGCATCACCACCTCGCCGAGGCTGGTGGCGTCTTGCGGCGCATCCCGCATGCTCTCGTCAACCACCCTGATGGGATCGGCGATGATGAAGGAGACGCCCTGACGGGACAGGAACCGAGCCCGTTCCTCTAGGTCAAGATCAGGGGTTCCGGGCTGCAGTTCGCAGACCGTGTGGGGCCCGTAGGTCTCCGTTAGGCCGTACATGTGGATGAGGCGGGCACCGAGTTCTTCCACGGACTTGATGATCGTTGGGCTCGGAGGAGCGCCCGCGGTGGTGATGGTGACCGTTCGGGGAAAGGGATGAGCTTCGGCGGCGTTGACCAGCGATATGAGTACGGTCGGTGCCGCGTTGAAGTGGGTGACGCGCTCAGAGTCGATGAGCCTCCATATTTCGGATGGATCCACCTCGGGCAGGCTGACATGGGTACCGCCGATGGCGGTGATGCCCCAGGTGGTGCACCACCCGTTGCAGTGGAACATGGGCAGGGTCCACAGGTACACAGAATCCGGTGAGTGACGGGAGTGGATGATCTCGCCCAACGCGTTCAGGTACGCCCCGCGGTGGGTGTACATCACTCCCTTCGGCCTTCCCGTGGTGCCGGATGTGTAGTTGATGCTGATAACCCTCTCCTCATCGTCCACCACCCACCGACGCGCCGTATCGGGACCCCGGTCCAGGAATTGCCCGTAAGGTATGGTGGCAAATCCCGTTTCTGCACCGTCGCGATCGATTGCCACGACCTCAACTAACGTGCTCACTTCATCGATCACCTCGGCGAGTCCGGCTAGCAACCGGGTCTCGCCCACCAGGATCTTGGCACCGGAATGGTTGAGGATGTAGCGGATCTCCTCGGCTGAGAGACGGGTGTTTATGGCTACCAGGACGGCACCCGCAAGAGCGGGACCGAAATGGGCGATCAGCATCTCGGGGATGTTCGTGCACAGGTAGGCAACCCGTTCGCCCGGCTTTACCCCGGCCGCGGTGATGGCGTTGGCGAGTCGGTTGGCATGTGCGGCCATCTGTCGGTATGAGATGCGGCGATCGCCATCCACGATGGCGGTCTTGGTGGGGTAAACCAGCGCTGATCGCTCCAGAAAGGAAAGGGGAGTCAACTCGGTCCGGTAGACGGCAGGCATACCCGGTAGATTAAGGGGATTATACGCCTGACTTGTCTGGTCCTTTGGTTATAGTGTGGGGTATGAGTAGTCGGGTGTTGACGTTGTGTTTGACGGCGAAGTGTTCTAAGTCTCAGCATCGCCGTTTGGGTCAGCTGTTCGGGATGTCCGCGGAGTTGTATAACGCGTTGTTGGAGTCGCGGAAGGGCAGCTACGAGTGGTGGAAGTGGCACCACAATCCTGAGTTGGAGAAGTTCCCTTCTGAGCGGATCCTGTCTCGCTATGACTTGTTCAAGATGTTCACTCAGGTGAGGGGCGAAGACGACCGGTGGGCGGGGTTGGATACCAGGGTGGGGCGTGGTGTGATCTGTCGTTTCGATCGGGCACGGCAAGGTTTCTACGACAGGTGCAGCAGGGGTGAGACGCCTGGTTATCCCAGGTTCAAGGCCGCCCGCCGGTGGCGGAGCATCGAAATTCCCGACGCGACAGCATTGATGCTTTCCGAACCTGGAGAGGGGGGCAGGTGGTGGCGGCTGCGGGTTAAGGGTGTCCCCCGGGTGCGGTTCGCGGACCGTAGTGGTCGTCTCCGCGCCGCGCTCGACAGTGGGGGCAGGTTGGTGGAGTTGCGGGTGGTGCGCACCCCCCTGCGCGTTGAGGTGCACGCGGTGTTCCGTTGCGCTGCTGTTCCTGAGCCTGTGGGGGAGCCATCTAACCCTGTGGGGATAGATAAAGGTCTTTCTAGCCGTCTGGTCCTCTCCGACGGCACACACATCGCGGCGAGAGACGCGGACCTAGGGGAGATCAAGAAACGGCAGCGGGCCCTCTCCCGCGCCAAGAAAGGTCCCGCACGCGGGCCAAGAAACACACGGCGCTGGCCAAAGCATGGCGCAAAGAAACAGAGAGGGCGAGGAACGCCGATTTCCGTCTCGCCCACCAGTTCGTCGTTTCTTATGACGGGGTGGCTGTTGAAGACCTCAACGTGGCGGGAATGCTCCGCTCGAAACTGTTTTCACGCCAGATCGCTCAACAGCGGTGGGACGCACTCGATCAGATATTGGAACACAAAGCCGAAAAAGCTGGTGTCCGCTATGTGAGAGTGAACCCTGCCAACACCACCACCGACTGCTCCGCCTGCGGACACCGCCAGCCCATGCCACTCAGCAGGCGTGTGTACCGCTGCGGGGACTGTGGGATGGTGTTGGACAGGGACGTCAACGCTACGAGGAACATATGCGCGAGGGCCTTCCCCAAGACTCTCGGCCGGGAGGGGACTAACCCCGGCGTAGCGCGCACAACAAACTTCTGACATAAGACCCACCACCCCTTTGAGGGTGGGAGGCAGACAGACGCTACAGAACAGTACGCCTTAGAGTGTCAACTCAGGTGCATAATCCCCTAGATTAATGTCCGGCCCGCAGGGGGATGCGGAGTGAGGGGGATGTGGAGTGCTCCCTGCTCTGGCCCATGTCTTCTACAATTCCGGTGATGTCTCTGACCTGCTGGCACCCGTGATCGCCCCCTTCCCTTGCCAGACCGCATGACGTCCAAGCTCTGGTTGATCGGGATGATGCGGTCAGGCAAGACCAAGGTAGGCCGTATGATCTCCTCCCTTAGCGGCCGTCCCGTGGTTGATGTTGATGACGAGATTGAACGACGGGCGGGTATGTCGATAACCCGCATCTTCCAGGAGCAGGGCGAGCCCGCCTTCCGAGCTATGGAGGTGGAGGAGGTGGCTCGCCTCGCCTCAGACCGGCGGATGCTGGTGGTAGCGACGGGGGGTGGGGTGATCCTTGACGGTGGTAGCCGGTTGCGGATGAGGGCCAGTGGGCTGGTTATCTGGCTGAAACCGCCTATCGAAGCTCTCATCAGCAAGGGCGAGAAAGGCAAGAACCGTAATCGTCCCCTTCTGGCGGGCCATGACGATGTCGCCGCCCGCTATCTGCAGATCTGGGACGCCCGTAAGGACCTCTACGAGGAGGCCGCGCATCTCAAGATACCGGTAGAGGACAGCACCCGTCCCGAGGCGGCCGCCCGGGCATGGGAATATTGGCGAAGCGCCTGACCGTCGCTCGAAGGGAGGATCGGATGTCGCCGCACATGATGGACTTCCCGTTACTGCTGTCCACCTTGTATGAACAGGCGGTCGGGAACCATCCAGGTCGGGAGATCGTGTCCGTCGAGCCGGACGGTTCCGTGTACAGAAGCACATACGCCGGGGCAGATCGTCGCATCCGACGTCTGGTAGCGGCCCTGGAAGGCCTTGGCATCGGTGCCGGCGACGTGATCGCAACCCTGGGTTGGAATACCCACCGACATCATGAGATCTACTGGGCCACGGCCAACACCGGCCGTGTCTGTCACACGGTAAACCTTCGGCTATCGGAGGCGCACCTACGCTACATAGTTGACCATGGTCAGAGCCAGGTGATGTTCATCTCCGGGGACATGGTCGACGTGGCCGAACGGTTGGCCCCCGAGTTGGAACATGTCAAGTATTGGATCATGCTCGACGGGGATCCCGAACAGTCGGACCTTCCGGGTGTCTTGTCCTACGAGGACCTGATCGCCGACACCGGCTTTGCGGGCGGGTGGCCGGAGTTGGATGAGCGCTCCCCGCACATGTACTGCTACACGTCCGGTACTACCGGTGCCCCGAAAGGGGTGGCCTACACGCAGCGATCAACTTATATGCACACGGTCTCGGCTCTGGCGTCCTTCCCGTGGTCTGCCCATGACAACATTATGCCGGTGGTGCCGATGTTTCACGCCGCGGGCTGGGGCCATCCGTTCATGGCCACCACCGTTGGGGCCAAGATCACATATCCGGGCCAGGACCTAACACCTGAGGCCTTGGTTGACCTGATTGAGGAGGAACGGGTAACCATTTCGGCAGGGGTCCCTACCGTGTGGATGGCTGTGCAGGCATTCCTCCAAACCCACACCGATCGCGACATCTCGTCTCTGCGCTACCTGATCTGCGGGGGCTCCGCCGTCCCTCGCGCCCTGATCGACTGGTATGAGCAGGAACGCGGGGTCAGAATGGTCCAGTCGTGGGGGATGACCGAGACTAATCCGCTCTGCACGTTTGCCTTCGCCGGTCCGGAGATCGAGGTTCAACCTTGGGAGCAGCAGCTTGACACCTTGGAAACAGCCGGGAGGTTAATACCTGGTCTACGCGCCAAGATTGTTGACGACGAGGGTCGGGAGCTTCCCCGTGACGGAGAGGCTTCCGGCGAGTTGTTGGTTCAAGGTCCCTGGATCGCGGCCCGCTACATAAGGGATGAACGCTCATCAGACACGATGGTGGACGGTTGGTTGCGAACCGGTGATGTGTGCCGGATCACGCCCGAGGGCTATATCCGGATTACTGATCGAGCCAAGGACGTGATCAAGTCCGGTGGGGAGTGGATCTCTTCCATCGATCTGGAAAACTTCATCATGGCCCACCCCGAGGTCGCCGAGGCGGCGGTGGTGGGGGTGCCCCATCGTGAGTGGCAGGAGCGTCCCATTGCGCTGGTGGTCCGACGCCCCGGGGTGAGGGTTGGAGGAGATGACCTGTCTAGCCATCTGCGCCCCTTAGTGGTTCCCTGGTGGTTGCCAGACGCCTATTTCTTTGTCGAGGAGATACCCAAGACCAGCACGGGGAAATTCGACAAGAAGGAGATAAGGGCGCATTACGCCGAAGTTCTAACCTCCGGCGATTCCTCCGGCACGCCAATGGGGGTGGCGGAGAGCGGGGGACAACCCAAGCAGTGAGTCTCGGGGAGATTCTGGCTTGGGCACATATCCGTCTGGGGTGGACGGTGGTGGTCGCCTGCGGGGTCGCCGGTGTCGTTGCCCTCGGCTACCACTTCCGGCGGCGGTTGCCGGATAGGTTCTTCAAGATGATGGTGGCGGCCTGCGTGGTAATCACCGTCCTGCAGGTGAGCTTCGGCTTGGTGCTCTTTGCCCAGGATAGGGAGCCCGGTAGCATCCATATGTTCTACGGATTTGTGATCTTGATTACCCTAACCTTCATCTACATATATAAGGTTCAGTTCGAGCGGCACCCCGCTCTCTACTGGGGTTTGGCGCTGTTATTCCTAATGGGGCTGGGCCTGAGGGGTATCAGCAACGTCGGGGCCAGTTTCTGAGGTGAACGGCCCATGTTGACGACACTACCCCGGACGACCTGCTTCAATGGTCGGTGATGGCACGCAACGTTCTTGGCAGTGAGCTCGAGCTCTGTTCTCTTGACCCCCTGACGGGATGGCTTCGAGACGGTTGTTGCAACACCGATGAGAACGATTACGGCGTACATACGGTCTGCGTGGTGGTTACGGAAGACTTCCTTGACTTTTCCAGGTCGGTGGGGAACGACCTCTCTACCCCGATGCCAGCCCATCGATTTCCTGGACTGAAACCGGGAGATCGATGGTGTCTCTGTGCCGCCCGATGGGTGCAGGCCAAGGAGGCCGGGATGGCACCGGATGTGGTGCTTGAGGCCACCCACGCCCGCACCTTGGAGTGGGCCGACCTCGCCGACCTTCGCCAGCATCGGGTCCGTTAACCCACCATGCCGGGATCCCCGGACATTGCTGGAAGACGGTCCATTGAGGCGGATCCGGCTGCCTCCCGATCCAACGGACCGTGGCTCATGTTTGACGGTGCCTGCGTCCTCTGTTCTGCCTATGCGCGACGGGTGGGGGTGGAGGGGGAGTTGGTTGTGGTCGATGCCCGGGAGAACGGTGGGCTGACGGATGCTGTTCGCTCCTGTGGGCTTGATCCCGACCGGGGAATGGTTCTGAAGATGGATGGAAAGTACCTCACCGGCTCCGATGCTCTCCACGCCCTCGCCTCCCGTTCGTCAAGGGAGGACTGGTTCGGCAAGCTCAATCGGCTGACCTTCGGTTCGCCCCTGATGGCCAGGTTTCTGTACCCGTTCTTCAGGTTGGCTCGCTGGCTCTTCCTGAAGGTCAGGGGTGTCGCACCCCTGTAGTCATCCCTCGCCGCGGTGCCGGTTGAGCAAGACGTTGACTTCGGCACCTGCTAACAAGCCCATGGCCAGGAAGAACAACCACACCACCACGCTGAGCGCTCCGCCTAGGACACCAAGGACAGGGTTCATGCCGCTGGCGGCGGCATCGAGGTAAAGACGGAAACCCGATGACACCACCAACCACCAAATGGTGGACACCAAAGCGCCGGGCAGATCACTGCGCCAGGAGGTGCGCCGTCGGGGCGCGAGGTGGTAGATGCATGTGGCCCAGATCACCGTTACCGCGAACACGATCGGAAGGCGTAGCCACACCCAGGCGGTGGTGAACAAAGAACCCGCGCCGAGGCGGTCGGCAAGTTCGTCAGCGGTACCGAATAGGGGTCCGATCACGACCAGTACCGACAAGAGGGCAGCCACTGTCACCGTGAACAACGTCAACGCCAATCCCACGACTCGTGTGGCGAGCCAGTTGCGTCGTTCCGCGTGGTCGTAGATCACCTCAAGGGTTCCGACTACGGCGGTAAAGCCGCGCGACGAGGCGAATGCGGTCAGCAACACCCCTACGGTAATGATCCCGGCGTTTGATCGGCTGAAGAGGTCCGCGGTGGTGGCGAGGATGGGGTTGTCGCTGCCGAAGGTTTGGGCCATCCGATCGAGCACCCAGGCCTCAATGTCCGCGGCGGTACCGGATCCCATGAGAGTGTCGAGCGGTCCCAGCAGCGCGGCGAACACGATCACAGCCGGGAAGAGCCCGAGCAGGCCGAAGAAGGCGATCTCGGCGGACATTCCCCCCACCCGGTCGCGGGACCATTGGTTGCGCAGATCAACCGCAAGTCCGGCCAGGCTGCTTCGGGTTAGACCGTGCCCTCTAGATCCGTGGTGTTGTTGCCGATCGTCAGGCTGAGCTTCAGGTTGATTCCCCAGCCGGGAACCTCAGGCCCCTAGGTGCCGATGCCGAACGCGGCTGCGCCGGGACCCGAGTAGCTGACCGACACTCGGTCTCCGGGAAAGAAACGCGGTGCGGCAATTACCCGGGCCAGCAGGGTCTCCCCGTTCAGATCAAGCTCGTATGAGGTGTCGTGACCGTAGAACTTGACGTCGGAGACCACCCCTTGGTCCCCGTGATCGACGACCAGGTATTCGGGCCGTACGATGACCCGACAGGACCCCCTCACGGTTTGAGGCACGGGTACTGATCCCACCAGAGTCTCGGCGCGCCCGTTGGCCGCGCGCCCCTTGACTACGTTGGCTTCGCCGAGGAAGGTAGCTACCCAAGCCGAGGCTGGGCATTGATACACCTCAGCTGGAGGGCCGACCTGAACGACCCTTCCATCACGCATGACGGCCACCCGATTACCCAATACGAAGGATTCCTCTTGATCGTGGGTGACAAATATCGAGGTCATTCCCAGGTCCCGCATCAGGGACGCTATGTCGGCCCGAAGTCGGACCCGGAGTCCGGTGTCGAGATTGGAGAAGGGCTCATCGAAGAGCAGTACCCGGGGGCGGGGTGCCAACGCCCGCGCTACCGCCACTCGCTGGGCTTGGCCGCCGGACAGTTCGTCAGGGTAACGGTTGGCGACCTGAGACAATCCGACTAGCTCCAAGGTCTCGGAGACCCGGCCCTGTCTTATGTCTTCCCGCCGCAAACCGAACGCCACATTCTTGGCCACCGTGAGGTGGGGGAAGAGAGCCCAATCCTGAAAGACCATCCCGATCCGTCTCCGCTCCGGCGGCACAAATCGGGTCCGGTCGGTGAGGATTCGCTCTCCTATGGAGATCGTACCGCGATCCGGTACCTCAAGGCCGGTGAGTACGCGGAGCAAGGTGGTCTTTCCACATCCGCTTGGCCCCAGTAGCGACAGGGACTCGCCCTGATCGATTGACAGGTTGCATGCTTCGAGAGCGGCCGTGCCGTTGTAGGTTTTGGCGATGCCGCGCGCTTGCAGGTATGGCATGAAGCTCCACGCGAGAGTTAGTTGAGTCAGGCTACCTTCGGGGGGTTGGGTAGCCTAATCCTTCCTAGGAGGAAGCGTTCACCCCAGGGTACCCGCCCCTTGCCGAGAAAGGAAGGCGGGCGGGGACGGTCTCCGGCCCGGTCTAGATCTCGGGACGGGCGTAATATCAAGTGGGGTGAAGGCACTGGCGGCGGTGTGGTTGCTGGCGCAGAAGGGTATCTGCCCGGCAGTCCGGACTGTCTTGCCCCGGGGACCTTGGGAGCACGAGCTGACATCAACATCCACCCGCAACGGTCGTCTGGTGGCCGGATTGGTATGTTTGCTGGTGGCAGCAGCCTTTCCGTCGCTGGCTGGGACTCCGGCGCTGGCCCAGGGAGCGCCCTACGAGGATGTCGCCCCCGACGCGTACTACACCGACCCGATCGCTGACTTGGCTGGTTCCGGTGTTTTCGAGGGTACGGAGTGTGCGGAAGCTCAGTTCTGTCCGGACGATCCGGTGCTTCGTTCGCACATGGCGGTGTGGATCGTGCGGGTCCTCGACGGTAGGGACCCGCCTTCCGTGACCCAGCCTCGCTTCGCGGACGTGGGTCTTGATGTCTGGTATGCGGCGCACGTCGAACGGATGTTCGAGCTGGGTGTAACCATCGGATGCGGCAACGGCGTCAACTACTGCCCGGATCGACCGGTCAAGAGATCGCAGATGGCGGCCTTCCTAGACCGGGCGTTCGACCTGCCCGAGGGCCCCGACCCCGGCTTTTCGGATGTGTCATTGGAGGTGTGGTACGCGGATCACGTGGCCGCATTGGCGGCTGCCGGATTGACGACCGGCTGTCGCGACGGGTCCGTTTTCTGTCCGGATGGAATAACCACCCGGGGGCAGATGGCAGCCTTTCTACACCGGGCGATAAACGGGGACCCCTCCCCATCTCCTCGGTCGTCGAAGACGTGCCAATTCGCTGACCAATCCGATTCGGTTCGGGAAGCCGTCTTCCAGGTACACACCGGCCGGGGTATCGGCTCGGCCTTCTACATCGGTAACGATGAATGGCTCACTGCCGCGCACGTGGTGGAAGGGCACCGAGACGTCACGCTACGCCGAGGCGACCTGGAACTCGAAGCTGTGGTCAGAGGCATCGACGTTGCCGGGGACGTTGCGCTGTTGGAGGCGGACGGGGCCCGCGTTCGAGCCCTGGAATTCGGTAATTCGGCGAACCTCAAGGCGGGAGGAGATCTCTACGCGGTCGGATACCCTCTCGATGTTGCCAGGGCGTCGTCAGTCACGAGGGGGGTGATGTCGCGAACCGAGCAGGACCGAGACCTCGGAACGGTGATTGTTACCGATGCGTCCGTCAACCCGGGGAACAGCGGCGGACCCCTCGTTGACGGATGCGGTCGCATCATGGGGATGATCGTCGCCAAGCGGGTGGGCACCGAGGTGGAAGGCATCGGATATGCGATCGCTGCGCTAACCCTAGAGCGGGCGATTCCCGGACTGCGCCTGGGTGGTACCGGGACGGATCCCGACCCTGAGGACGCCTCTTCTTCATCGAGCGGGGTCGGCGACTGGCGCACCTCGGAAGGTTCGGGCCTGCAGGGCGACTACGTCAGTGCTCAAACCGTGACCCACATCGGGGACAGCGCATGGTGGCCGGAACTCTTGTACATGGTGATCAGGTGCACCGACGAGACCGACCTTGAGGTCTACCTCGGTATCTCGAGTGCTTATCTCATTGGTGACGCTGGCTATATCGAATACCGATTCGGGGACCAGGAATCTCCTATCGCTCTGTACGGGAACATCAGCACCAACAACACCGCCGTGTTTCTTCGTAATCTGGACTCCTTCATCGCCGACCTCCGCGCCGATACCAGTGGGGAGCTACACGTGAGAGTCTGGGACTACGTGGATTACGCCTTTATTGAAGACTCCTACGACTTCGAAGGCGGGGGCCAGCTAGGGGTACGCGGGGTCGAACAAGACGTTGAACCCGTCCTCGCCGCCTGCGGCTACTAGGCCACTCCGACCGGGGGTGCGCATACGTATCGGCGGGCTAACCGTGGGGCGATTCTGGGTTCGAGGGCGAATCCGATCTCTTGGCCGGTGACCTCCGGAGGCGTCTGGTCATCTGGATCATCACCGAGCCAGCCCTCGTGGGTATTGACGCGAAGGGTCGACGCTGCTCCTTGGGTACCCCCTCGCGGCTGAAGATCCGCAGCATGCTGAACAGCGAGACCACCAGGAACAACGTTCCGGTCATCCAATAGAGGCCAGCGGGCCCCATCGCGTCCATAGCGGTAGCAGCCGCGATCGGTCCCATGATCGAGCCGACCCCGGCCACGAACGACAGCAGGCTGCTCACGCCAATCGCGGATCCGGGCGGTACCCGGTCATTGATGTGGGTCAAGGCCAATGGATACATGCTCAAGGCGGTCCCGCCCGCAAGGAACGCCAACACCATGGCCCACCGGCTGAGGGGATCGACGTACACCATCCCCAGGCAGGCGGATGCGCAGGTGAATCCGCTGAAGAGGATGACGCGCCGCCGTCCCGCGACGTCGGAGAGCCAGCCCAGAATCGGTTGGAGGGCAACGTTTCCTGCCACAACCACGAAAGTGAACACCGCAATGCTGGCCACGGTCATGCCCGACCTAGCCGCGAAGACGGCGCTTAGGGACAGCAGGGCCGCGACTCCGACACCCTGGGTAAAAGCGGTGAACAGCCCTAGGGGGGCGGCCCGCCAGACCTCGGAGATGGGGAGCATGGGGGTCGATTGGAGGCTCGGGGCCGACGCCGGAACCAGGGTGATGGGGATCACGGCCACCGACACCAGTATGGAGGCGGTGACGAACAACCCGATGCCCGCCGGGTCGCCCACCGAGACCAGCAACTGACCAGCTGCCAGACCACCCATGAGCGCCACCATGTACAGGGATATCAGGCGCCCTCTGGTGCGGTTGGATGCCATATCGTTGAGCCAGCTCTCGCCGACAATGTAGATGCCGCTCATGGCAAACCCGTTGATCATCCTGGCCAGCGACCACGCTGCTGGTGAGACGCTGACGATGTAGATGAGGGTCGATGTCGAGGCGAGAGACGCCAAGCCCGCGTACACCCTGATGTGGCCCACCGTCATCAGCAAACGGCGGGTTAGCCTCGCACCGGCGAGGAACCCGACAAAGTAGAAGGACAGGATGATGCCGGTGGAGGTGGTGGAAAAGCCTTCGATCTCAGCTCGGATCCCGAGCAAAGGGTTCATCAGGCCGTTACCGAGCATGACGAGAAGTACTGCCATGAGGAGTCCGCGGGCACCAAGAATCGCCCGGGTGGACTCGGTGGAATAGCGGGCTGCGACTCTTCGCTTCATAGGGCGCGCACCTCTACCAAGTTGGAGTAGGGAAGGGAATGCCGAACGTATTCCCCAAGATCGGTACAGCGACTCGGGGTCCGGGCCGCTGTTACCCCCCAGAATAGCGGTACCGATCCATGTAGTTGCCAGTCGACGCCGGGTTCGATGCGGAACTCGTGTGCCCCTCTTACCCAGTTGTCAGTTGCCGGTTGGGGATTGGGTTGTCCTGAGGTCGTGAGTCTGCTCAGTCTCGGTGGCTATCAGTTGCCGTGGTCCGTGGTGGATGGGCCTCAGCTGGTGGATTTTCCGAGTTGTCCGCGCCCGCTTGCTTTATTGATGTCCCATCGGGTCTGGCATGCCACCCCTCCTGCACGACGTCGGTTGTGGCGATATGACCCGATCAAGCATCCCTAACAAGGGTCTTGCCCATGTCGCAGGCTTTGTATACGGTACTAGTTGCTAAGCACCGATTCCGGCTTTGTTGAGGCAGTTGCGACCGATCGGAAAAAGCCGGACCTTTGGGAACATCAATCTTGTAGAGCTAAGGCCCCAGCGTCTCCCGGCTTCAGTCCGGGCATGGCCGATCACGCTCCGAACCTGGTGGTGTGAGGCGGGGGTGGGGCCCAGCGAAGCTGGGGAATGGGCGCGGTATCGCGTGATCAAGCGCCCGGTGCTCCACCGCGCCATTTCGTCAAGCTGGCCGAGCAGTTCTCAGGGCACGTCGAAGGTCCGCCTGATAGATTCGGCATGGTCAATGGGAGGTAGGCATGATCAAGCTCATCGGGACGGCATACAAGCGGGAGGACTTCACCAAAGAGGAGTTCTTCGACTACTGGTTCGATGTTCACGCACCTATTTCAGCGCAGCTCCCGGGATTGCGGGGGTATGTGGTCTCCGAAGTGGTCCGCAAGATCGGTGGCGAGCTGGAGACTGAGGCGTTTGTGGAGCAGTGGTACGACGACGACGCCGCCTGGGATGATGCCCAGGAGTCACCCCAGGCCGCGGCCGCCTGGGAGGACGTAGGCCGCTATGCCAAGACGTCGGGTACCTTCTGGGTAGTGAAGGAGCATGTGATCGTGCCCCCGCCAGATCGGGGGCCGGGCCTGGCTTCAACGTGGGAGGAGGGATCGTGAAGAGGTTCGAGGGCAAGAACGTATTCGTCACCGGTGCTGGCAGCGGGTTCGGGAGGAGAACCGCCCTGCGGTTCGCCGAGGAGGGGGCGGCCCGGGTGTATCTGGTCGACTACAACCCTGAGCGGCTTGATGCCGTCGCGCCCACCGTTGAAGAGCACGGGGCCGAGGCGCACAAGATCTGCCTTGATCTGCGAGACATGGACAACTGTGTTGAGGCTGTGGGCCGGGCACTGGCGGCAAGTCCCAGACTTGACGTCATGGTTTCCAACGCGGCGGCCTGGGTCGACGCATCGTTTATCGACCTATCCCTCGATGATTGGCGGCGCATCATGTCGGTGAACCTTGATGCGTACTTCGTGTTGGCTAGGGAGGCAGCCCGGGCGATGCGTGATACCGGAGGTGGAGTGATCCTGTTCACCGCATCCATTGTCGCCCTCGGTCACGGAAGGGGCTTCACCCCATACTGTGTGTCCAAGGCTGCTGTGGTGTCCCTCGCGAAGGCGATCGCGGTTGAGTGCGCCGAGTACGGTATCCGGGCCAATTGCGTGAGTCCCGGTCCGGCGGACACCCAGCAGTCGGTTGACCTGGTGGGTGAGGAGCTGATGAACAAATGGCGCCAGCACGGGTTCCCGGTTGTTCCGGCGAACCGCCTTGCTGATGACATCGATATAGCCGAGGCCTTCCTGTACCTGGCTTCCGACGCTGCCAAGTACGTGAGCGGGATCAATCTGGTGGTGGACGGTGCTCTGACTGCCCAGACGTACGACGTTCCGGACAGCTAACCGAGTTCATCCGAGCCTGGGACCGGGTAGACGGGTCGGGAGCTTCCCGACACCGAGGACAGCTTTCGTGTCTAGCGCGTCAACGCCCAACTATCCTGCTCGCCGGTATGGGTAACCGGACCGCACCGAGGCTTAGTGCGGTAGGCCTGTGCTTTGGGGTATGGCTTGGGTTGGGAGCATGCTCGGTACCGGACGGAGTCGAAACGGCCGCTGTCGAATCGACCGTCGAACCCACGTCGCCTACCACGGTGGCTTCCACCGCTACGTCCGCTACCACCACACCCGCTACCACCATGTCCACGACCGTACCTACGACGCTGCCGACGACGACCGTGGCTACCACCACCTCGCTGCCTTGGCGAATTCCCTCCGAGCAGGTGGCATTTTTGGAGGAGCTGGTACAGACAGTGGAGCAACTTCGGGGCCGTCGGTTTCTGCATCGACCCGACCTGGCGACCTTCGTAGACGGCGACCTCGCCGACGATCGACAAGCTGAGGTGACCGCTCAGGCCGGGTTCCATAGGGACTTCTTCGAGCTGTTGGGTATGCTCGGTCCCGAGACAGACCTGGTTGAATACTTCATGAGCGAGACGGCGGCACTACCGAGCGTCTTCTACGACCCGGACCAAGAGACTGTCTTCATTTCGGAAGGCGTGTTTCCCATAGACCAGATCAATGCGGTCTTGCTGATGGGTGAGCTGACCAAAGCCCTGTCCCACCAGCATCATCCCCTCCTCTTCGAGCCGCTCAGCCCAGCCGATCCGGCGGAATTTGATCTGAGGCTGGCTCACCAGGCCCTGCTGGAGGGCGAAGCGGCACTGGTCCAAGCCCTCTACCTGCAAGCCTTGACCCAGGAAGCCCGTAACGGGATATCGGTGGGTGAGGTTGACCCCGAGGGCGCGCCCGGCGGAATACCGGGGTTGCTGGTCGAGATGTCCCACTTCTCGCGCCGCGCTGGTGAGTCGTTGGCTTTTGACTTCTACCGGCAGGGAGGGTTTCCGGCGATTGACCAAGCCCTGGATCGTCCTCCCCTCACCACCGAGCAGGTATTGCATCCGCAGAGCTACAGAACGGGAGAGCCGGTGGTCGAGGTGGCACCCTTTGGTCTGGTCATCCCGGGGTACGAGGTGGTAGACGAGGGTACCTGGGGGGAGTTGAGGTTGCGCGGGCTCCTCGGGCACGACGGTAACGAGATCACCGCCGCGCTTGCTGCCCAAGGCTGGGGAGGGGATCGTTATCAAGTCTTGTGGAGGCCGCTAACCGGTGAGGTTGTCTTTGCCATCCGGCTCGCCGCCGATTCGTTTGCCGAGGAGGCCGAGTTGAACGCTGCCCTCCATGACCTGATCAGGACAGGTATGGATGTTGGTGAGTCAACGGTCGCGGGCACCAGCACCGAGTGGGATGGTGCCGATTACGCGATGGTGGCTTGGGAGGTAGGGGCCATTACCTGGGTGGCTGCATCTGACAATGCGGTCGGGCGTCAAGTGGCGGCTCAGCTTGGAGTGGCGGTCGTATGAGTCGCCCGACCGACGATGGGACGTTGGTGGTTTGCGCTACGCCGATAGGCAACCTGGAGGACGTGTCGCTCCGTCTCGCCCACGTTCTCCGATCAGCCGATGTCATCCTGGCCGAGGACACTCGCCGAGCGCGGATCCTGCTCAATCATCTTGGGATCACCAAACGACCGGTCGCGTATCACGCCGGTAATGAAGGGTCTAGATCCGGCATGCTCGGAGCAGCCCTGGCCAGCGGCCAACTGGTGGCCCTGGTTACGGATGCGGGTACGCCCACCGTGTCTGATCCCGGCTTGTCCGCCGTGCGGGTGGCGCGACAGGTGGGGGCCGAGGTGACGGTGGTGCCGGGACCGAGCGCCGCTCTGGCGGCCCTCGCCATTTCCGGTCTCGGATCCGACCGTTTTGTGTTCGAGGGTTTCTTGCCCCGAAAGGGTAGGGAACGTTCTGAGCGGCTGGCGGCCCTGACGCTTGAGACCGGCACGATGATCCTGTTCTCCGCGACCGCTCGGGTAGGCAAGGATCTGGCTTCCCTGGTCGAGGCGCTGGGCGAAGAGCGCCGGGTAGCAGTGTGTCGGGAGTTGACCAAGGTTCACGAGGAAACCTGGGTCGGGACGTTGAGCGGGGCGGTCGAGGAGTGGCGGCATCGCACCCCCAAAGGAGAGTTCACCCTCGTCATTGAGGGGAGTCCGGGATCGATTCCTCCGCTAGAGGCGGCGGTGCATGAGGTCACCGACCGGATCGGCTCTGGCTGTCCCATGTCCGAAGCTGTCCGTCTGGTAGCCGACGGGTTAGGGATCGGCCGCCGGACCCTCTACGAAGCGACGCTTAGGGCGGACTACTAGGTCGAGACTGCTGACCCTGTGCCTCGACCCGCACGGTGACAACGTCGATCCCATGAAACTTCTGATGGTGAACCGACGAGGCGTAGTGCCTGAGCAGCCGCAGGGAGATCTCATCCTCCCTCGCCCTGCCCGAACTCCGGGACTCTTCATCCAAGTAGGACAACCGGTCTTCAAGGTTTTGGTCATCGAAGACCGCCAAGAACTCTAACTCGACCCGCATTCCGATCTGGCTCGTCGTCAGGATCAGCTGCTTCAGCGGCTCGGCCGAGGTGCGGGAAGGAAGCAAACTCAACAGCGTCTCCTCGCCAGCCGACCGCAGGCGTCCAGCATCCCCGCCGTCCCATCCGATTTCGGCAGCGAAGTCGCGCAGGAAAACGTCGACCGCGTTGAGGGTCGATCCGTCCGGCGTCACCCTCATGCGGGCTCGATGCCCGCGCTCAACGCGCTGGGCGAACCGAGAGACCAAGACCGCAGTGAGTGCACCGGCTGGCATGCCGCTGTCGATCAGCGGACCCCACGTTGCCCCGAGCAGGTCGGCACCTATCGTCTGGTTGCTGAGCCCAACCCCGACCGCGAAGGAGACCCCTATGGTGAGAACCGCGCCCCGGTCGAGGCCGTCGGATACCGAGGTTGTTATCCCGTGCACGAAGAGTACGGCGATGCCGGTGAGCAGATAACCGGCCATCACCGGGCCGGGGATGACGAGGAGCGCGGCGGTCAGCTTGGGCAACAGCGCCAATACCGCCATTATCAGCCCGATTACGTAACCGACGCTACGGGAGGCTACCCCGGTCTGGCTAATCAGTAGGGGACTGGAAGTTGAGTAGCCGGCGGTCGGTGGGGTCCCAGCAAGGCCGGACAGCAGGATCCCCAGAGCGTTGGTGTTCAGACATCCTTGCACCAGCCGGAAGTCCGTAGCACGAGATCGGTTCCACGAGACCTGCTTGACGGCGATGAAGTCCCCGATGTTCCTCACGCAACCCACCAAGGCTACGACCAAGAATGCTGGTAGCAGAGCCCAGAACTCCACGCCGGGAGTGAGATCGATGCCGGGGAAGGCAGCACTGGGTAACCCGACCCAGGGGGCCTCGCTTATGGGGGTGAAGTCGAAGGCTCCGAACGGTGCTGCGATCAGGCAGCCAGCGGCGATGGCGATTACGGGCGACCAGATCTTCAGGGGGCCCGAGGCCCCTAGCGACATCGCGACCAAGACAGCCAGGGTAACCACGGCGATCACCGGACCAGACGCCTTCGGCGCGGCAGCAGGAAGCTCGGTCACTCTGTTGAGCGCCACCGGGATGATCATGGTGGCGATGAGCATGAGAACTGTTCCTGATACCACCGGGGTGAAGATCCGCCGTAGGAGGGGAAGCCAGAGAGAAACGCTCAGGTAGGCAAGGCCGGATGCCACGGTGAGGCCCGCCAGCAGCGACGGTCCACCAAGGCTGAGGGCCAGCGCTGAGACGGCCACATAGCTGAGGGTCGGCCCCATAATCAGGAGGTGGCTGGCACCGAGCCTCGGGAAGCGGCCAGCTTGTACCGCGGTGAAGACTCCGGCGATCGCCAGCGTGGCGAAGATGGCCCACGAGAGGTAACTGTCGCTCTGGGCACCAGCCCGGGCCGTGACGGTGACTACCAGAACCATGCTCGAGATAACCAGCAATACCCCCTGAAATCCCACACTCAGAGTGACCAGTGGCGGGCAGGGGTCGTCCGGTTCGTAGCGGATCGGCGGGTCAATCTTGGCAGCGTTCACCGCGGGCAATTGTGGCACGAAGGCGGGCACGGCAGTAATTCCGCCGGTCAGTGGTCATAGATTTGGCTAACGTCGGCTCATGGATCAATGGGTCGATACGCACTGCCATCTTCAGGTCGACACCCGCGACCCCGGTGTGCTGCTCAACCGGGCCCGAGACGTACGTCACGTGGTGGTGCCCGGAGTTGATCTGGCCACCAGCCGAACCGCCCGAGACATCGCCGCCGCCTACCCGGAGAGGGTTCATTATGCGGCCGGACTTCATCCCCATGACGCCACCCGCTGGGAGACGGAGCGGGCGGGCCTACTTCCCCTCATGGAGGAGGCGGTTGCCATAGGTGAAACTGGGCTGGACTTCTATCGCAATCTTTCCGCACCCGATGCCCAGACCGAAAGTTTTCTCGATCACCATCGGATCGCCGTGGCGTCCTCGAAGCCGCTTATCGTTCACTGCCGCGATGCCTTCCGTCAGATCTACGAAGTGCTCGACAGCCACGGTGCCGGGTCGTGGGTGGTGATGCATTGCTGGACGGGCGGGCCCAAGTGGTCCAAGCGCTTCTTGGACCTCGGTGTGGTGTTCTCGTTCGCTGGGCCCTTGACTTACCGAACCGGCGACACCGTTCGCCGAGGTGCGGCTGTCGTGCCCCCTGGACGGGCCGTTGTCGAAACCGACTCACCCTTCCTTGCCCCAGAGCCGCATCGACCTGGTCCCAACGAGCCCGCCTACGTGAGCCTCACCGGTGCGGCCTTGGGCAAGATATGGGGTCTGCCCACCGCCGAGGTAGCGGCGATCACCACCAAGACGGCCACGGACCTATTCGGTCTGTGAGCCAGAATCGCTCCGAGATCAGGGGGCTACTGCGCAAACACCGGATCGAACCCGACAAGTCGATGGGACAACACTTTCTTGCCGACCGCAACCTGGTGGCCAAGCTGGTGGACCTGGCTGGCGACCCGAGCCACCGGGCTTTGGAGATCGGACCCGGCACCGGAACCATCACCAAAGCCCTGGCGGAATCAGGGTTTGTGGTTGTCGCCTACGAGATCGATCCCCGCTTCCGCCCCCTGTTGGAGGAGAGTTTGGAGGGTTTAGAGGTGGAAGTTCGATATCAGGACGCTGCCGGGGCCGACCTGAGCGAGATGGGTCCGGGAACCAACTGGGTACTGGTGGCCAATCTTCCCTTCAACGTGGGACCCTCGATGCTGATCGACCTGCTGGCTAGCGCGGCCGGACTGAGCAGGTGTGTGGTGGTGACACAACGGGAGGTAGCGGAGCGGCTAACCGCCGGGCCCGGATCCAAGAAATACGGGCTACCCAGCGTGGCCGTCGCCCTCTACGGTCGATCCAGGCTCGAGTTTCGCATCCCTCCGCAGGTGTTCCTGCCGGTGCCGCGGGTCGAATCGGCAGCCCTTACTATCCAGCGGGTCGCCATCCCCACTTCCTCCCGAAGGCTGGCCACCCGGATCGCGTCGTCGGCGTTCGGCCAGAGACGCAAGATGCTGCGGTCCTCGCTCAAAGGTGTCCTCCCTTCGCCGGTCGAGGCCGTTCTCGAAGCCGTCGGTATTGATCCTGGGCTTAGAGCTGAGGACATCCCCCCGCCGGACTACCTGAGAATCGCCGAATCACTTGATGAAGGGGGAGAGAAGTGATCCGCAGAGCGTTGGCACCGGCCAAGATCAATCTCTCCTTGCGGGTACGTGCCCGTGACGCTACCGGCCTTCACCCTGTGGAAGGCCTTAGCCTCGCCATCGACCACTGCGACCTCTTGACCATGGCCCCTAGCGAGGCTGATCTACTCCGGATCCACGGTGCCGATCTCCCCACCGGGGCGGACAACCTGGTATGGAAGGCGATCGCTGCCTTAAGGTCGGGGTCGGGGTCGGGGTCGGGGTCGGGGTCGGGGTCGGGGTCGGGGGAAGCTCCCTCGGTCGAGGTGGAGCTTTGGAAGCGAATACCGATCGCGAGTGGCTTGGCTGGCGGGAGTGCGGACGCGGCCGCCTCCCTGGTCCTGTACAAGGATGTAATCAGTGGGCCGGATGATCTTGAACAGACGGCTCGACTGGTGGGAACAGACGTTAATTTCTGCCTGCGAGGCGGATTGAGATGGGTAGGAGGATACGGAGAGAGTCTGGGGCCAGACTTGGGCTGGGGAGAGGGATTCATATTGGTGATCGTTGCGCCTCCGATTCCAATGGAAACCCCAAGGGTCTACACCGAATGGGACAGGATCGGGTCGCCGACCGGCCGTTCTGTCCCGGACGGTGACGTACCTCCGGGGATTCGTCGATACGGACGGCTGGTAAACGATCTCTATCCGGCAGCGGTGTCGTTGGTACCCGTCCTTGATGACTGGAGGGCGGATCTGGAGCGGCGGTGGGATAGGCCGGTGCTCATGACCGGCAGCGGATCGACCCTGTTCTCCTTCTTCCACGACGTGGGTGAGGCAAGGGAGGCTCTCGCGATTGTCCCCGCCCAGGCTCGGGACGCCTTTATAGCCTCTCCTGTGACGAGCGGTGCCAGACTGGTTATTGAGGATGGTGCCGACGCCTGAGGTTGCCGGGCCTGCCGAACTCCGTCGTCGGGTGACTACAATTCGCCCGCCGGTGGCCCGGACTCTTCGGTAGTTGCGTCCGGGCGTGACGGCACGGTGGGGGGTGGTGTAATTGGCAGCACAGCGGGTTTTGGTCCCGCTAGTACGGGTTCGAATCCTGTCCCCTCAGCTCGAAGGAGGAAACGGCTTGGCCATCAGGGCGGTGGTGCTCGGTGCCGGAGACGGCGTCCGGATGAGATCCGCACTTCCTAAAGTCCTCCATCAAGTAGCGGGACGAGCCATGATCGAGTGGGTAATAGACGCCACCGTGGAGCTTGACCCCGTCCAGACTGTGGTGGTAGTCAAGCCTAACGCTGACCAGGTGGTGGCCACCCTACCGAAGGGTGTAGTCCCCGTCTGCCAGCCACGCCAACTGGGTACGGCTCACGCCTTGGCATACGCTCTTGATGAGATGACCCTCGCCGAGGACGACCATGTGCTGGTTGTGCCGGCTGACACGCCGCTGATTACCGGACACTCGCTCCAGGAGATGGAAAAGCGTCATCGCCGGTCCGGGTCGGCCGTCACCTGCATGACCGCCAAGATGGACGATCCGGCTGGCTACGGAAGGGTCATCCGCGACGGATGGGGCCGGGTGAAGCGGATCGTAGAGCACGCTGACACCACCACCAGCGAGCGGGAGATCGACGAGATCAACGGTGGGATCTACCTATTCGACGGGTCGTTGATCCGCGACGCAGTGGGCCGGGTCGAACGAGACAATGTTCAGGGGGAGTATTACCTGCCAGATGTGGTGGCGATTCTTGGGGCGGATGGACACAGCATCGGTGCCTACCGAACCGACTCCGAAGAGGTGGCAGGTGTCAACAGCCAGGATCAGCTCGCCTGGGTAGCAGCTGGAGCTCGTCGGCGGATAAATCGATCCTGGATGCGACGAGGGGTATGGATGCAGGACGCGGAACGCGTCTACATTGATGTCGGAGTTCGTCTCGCCGAGGGGGTACAAATCCGCCCCGGAGTCCACTTGGAAGGGGACACCTCGGTGGCAGCCGGCGCTCGGCTGGGTCCGGACTGCTATATCAGCGACAGCCGGATCGGTGCGGGTGCCAAGGTTTGGTATTCGGTGATACGGCAAGCCGAGGTCGGGGCCGATACCGAGGTCGGGCCCTACGCCTCTCTTCGTCCGGGGACGAAATCAGCTGGCGGGGCCAAGATAGGTTCGTTCGTGGAAGTGAAGAACTCCATCCTGGGCCCCGGTTCCAAGATCCCTCACCTCGCGTATGTGGGGGATGCAGAGGTGGGCGACGAGGCAAACGTGGGGGCGGGGACGATCACCGCCAACTACGACGGACTTGAGAAGCACCGGACCCGGATCGGGCGTCGAGCCCAGATCGGTTCCAACACCGTCTTGGTGGCCCCGGTTGAGGTAGGCGAGGATGCCTACACGGCCGCAGGTTCCGCTATTACTCGTAACGTATCCGCCGGTGCCCTGGCGGTGGAGCGTTCTCGCCAGAAGGAGATTCCCGGCTATGCCGAACGGCGTCACTCCGTCGAGAGAAACCAGAGCTGATGGAGCTGGTCACCCGTAAGCGCTTCATGTTGTTCACGGGCTCGGCCAATCCGGAGTTGGCCGAGGCGGTAGCGGATGAGATGGGCGTGAGGTTGGGCAAGGTGCAGCTGTCCACCTTCGCTAACACCGAGGTGTACGCGAGACCGTCCGAGTCGGTACGAGGGGTCGACTGTTTTGTGATCCAAAGTCACGCTCCCGAAATCAACTTCCACATCATGGAGCAGCTGATCCTCATAGATGCGCTCAAGAGAGCCTCGGCTCATCGAATTACCGCCGTGGTGCCCTTCTTCGGTTACGCCCGGGCAGACAAGAAGGTGATGCCTCGCGAACCGATCTCTGCTCGTCTGATGAGCGATCTTTTCCTGGCCGCCGGTGCGGACCGGATCGTGTCCGTCGACCTGCACACCGGCCAGATCCAAGGTTTCTTTCCGAAGCCTTTTGATCATCTCACCGCCCTTCCTATCGTCACCGACTACTTGAAAGAGCGCCTAGACGGTCCGACCACGGTGGTGTCCCCGGATGCCGGAGGGGTGAAACGAGCCGAGAAATATGCGCGCTACCTGGGCGCGTACGTGGCGTTTGTCCACAAGAGGCGGGAGCTGGACATCCACAACGAGTCGAAGGCGCTAACGGTGGTGGGGGCGGTACGCGGGCGCAACGCGGTGATAGTAGATGACATGATCGACACCGGCGGGACCGTAGTCAACGCTGCCCAGCTGCTGAAGAAGCGGGGTGTCCGAAGGGTCTTCGTGGCGGTCACCCATCCGGTCCTGTCCCACCCGGCTCTCGAGCGGTTGAAGCGAGCCCCGATCGACGAGTTGGTGGTAACCGACACCCTCCCGATCAGCGCCGAAGCTCATCGCTTCGACAAGCTGACGAGGCTGTCGGTAGCGCCCGTCCTCGCCGAAGCCCTCCAAGCCATCTTTATGGACAGTTCCGTGTCGGCGATCTTCCTCGGCGACAACAACTGATGGCCATCCATAGCCACACCTTCCGGCTTGATACCGGCCGTCGCCCCGCGGTGATCGACATCACCTCCCGGCTGGTCGACTTCGTGGCTGGCTCGGGGGATGGGCTCCTCTCGGTACTTGTGCCTCACTCAACGGCCGGGTTGGCCATAATCGAAGTGGGTGCTGCCTCAGACCGCGATCTACTCCGCTACCTGCAGGAGGGCGTCATTCACGGGCCCGTCCGATGGGAGCATCGTCACGGTGCTCCCGGCCACGGGGCAGACCACATCATCCCCGCATTCATCTCTCCCACCCTGGTTCTGCCGGTCGAAAACGGGTCCCTTCCTTTGGGAACTTGGCAGTCGGTAGCGGTGGTGGACACGAACGTCGACAATCCCTCTCGGCAGGTCAGGCTGAGTTTCCTCCCGGGCTAGGCGGATCGGATCCACCGAGTTCGGGCAGAAGGATGGTTTCGCCAGGGAAGATGAGGTTCGGATCCCCGGAGGCTAGGCGATCCTGGTTCATCCGAACCACATCGCGCCACAACGGCGCGATGGCGGCGTTGCTCGGCCGGTGTCCGAGTTGCCTGCCTAGGTGAAGGGCGGTGATGGACCAGAGATGGTCGCCAGGCTTGACCACATGGGCGAGGCCGTTCGTCTTGCCAACTGGACCAGCGCTGCTCAGTCCGTCCGGGCGGGCGACCAGATGGGGTACGGGCGGAGGCGGAGTTCCGCCAAGCTCTTCATCGGTAGTCCTTGATGCTTCGGGAGTCGCGGGGGAAACCGCTCGGTGCTCGTCGACCGCTGAAGCCTCTACTAGGTGGGGCGTCGGAGGTGCCTCCGCCGCTTGGACAGGTGTCGAGGCCACATAGACGGCTAGGAGAAGGGCCGCCGTATTGGCAGCCAGTGCGTGGATCGGCTTCAGCGTGATCAGCCGGGTTGCTCGGATAGCGGCGGAGCTTCGGAACACGAAGGCAAACGTCGAAGCGGCGCACGACACCGCTATCCATCCCGTGGCGGATGCAGCCACCAGCCAGATCATCCCGTAGATGGCCTCTTCCGGGTCGGAAGCAAGGATCCGGTCAGGGGCCGGTAGCCAGGACGATTTCCTCACCGCCAAGAGCAAGGAGATATTCACGGCGAGGACTGCGACCAACGCAGCCAGCCTGAGGAGCGTCTTGTGTGGTTTCATGACGTTTATGTATCAATCAAGAGGAGTGATGGCAATAGGGTCATGGCCCGTTGATCCTGAGCACGCGAAAAATTCGCCGAAGAAACTCCTTGCCACCGGGCAGGAGGTATGGCTAACCTTTTTCCAAGTCGGTTCGCCGGCTCTTTATTTGGCCCAGCTTGTGAAATAATTCACAAGCTCTCAGCCCGAATATGGCTCGTTTACTGAGAACCGATACTCCGCGACTAGAGAGTTAAACAGTGGTGACCATTACAATCAATCGAAACTGGCGCGAGATCGCTGCCTGTCGAGATTCGGAGCCGAGCCTGTTCTTCCCGATCGGAACCACCGGGTTGGCGAGCGAGCAGATTCTGGAAGCCAAGGGGATATGCTCGAGTTGTCTCGTAGCAGAGTCGTGCCTGCAGTACGCTCTCCAAACCAACCAGGAGGCGGGCGTGTGGGGAGGGTACGCCGAGGACGAACGTCGTCGGCTCCGCAAGCGGTGGATGGCCGAGCGCCGCCGGGCAGCTGGCTAAGACCGAAGGGGAAGCGTTGCGAGCACGCATCGGAATCGCTGACACCGGGCACGAAATCGAGGTGGTCGGAGAGCGCGACGAGTTGGTTGACCGGATCGAGCAGGCCTTCGCCGACCGGATCTCGTTGCTGTGGTTCCGTGATTCCAAAGGTCGGGAAGTAGCTATACCCCGCGAGAGAATCGCCTTTATTCAGCTGGAGGACTCTCCGGAGACGCGGGTGGGTTTCGCCAACTGAGCGAGGGACCGGTGCCGTCTACACCGCCTGTCTGTGTTCGGTCTGGCCTCTCGTTGCTTCAACCGATGCCTTGAGGGCCTCCAAGAGGTCCACTACTCGGGTCGCGGTGGGTGACTCCGGTGCCACAACTTCCTTGCCTTCGATCTTTCGGCGCACCATGTCGTCGATTTTCTCACGCGTGGAGTCGGTCCATCCGGAAGGTTCAAACTCGGAGGAGAGGTTCTCGATCAACATCTTGGCCATAGCTACTTCGCCCTCCCGCATTTCTGCGGCAGGCCCTAGGTTGGATAGGTCAGCCGACCGCACCTCGTCGGGCCAATACATGGTTTCGAGAACCAGAAGATCATCCCGGGCCCGGATAGCCGCCAGCTGTTGGCGTGACCGCAGGGCCACCGTACCCAACCCGACCCGTCCGGTATCCGCTAGGGCGGTGCGGAGGATTGCATAGGCCTTCTCTCCCGTCTCTCCCGGCTCGAGGTAATAGGAGGTTCGGTAGTAGACCGGGTCGATCTCTTGCGATCCCACAAAGGCGGCAATATCGACGATTCTCGGCCCGCCTTGATAAGCCGCGGAGGCGATCTCCTCATCGGTCAAGACCACGTATTGCCCCTTATCGAACTCGAAGCCGCGGACTATCTCTTCCTTCGGGACTTCAATGCCGTCAGCTTGGGCCACTTTCCGGTATCTGATCGGGCTGTGATCCGACTTCCGTAGCTGCCTGAACCGCGGACTCTTGCTGGTAGTGGCCGTGTACAGGCGGATCGGGATTGTTACCAATCCAAAGGCAATGGCCCCGCTCCAAATGGGTCGCATGGGAAGGCATCTTAGTTTTCAACGGGCAACTGGCAACTGGGATGATTCACATAGGATCACCACTTACATGATCTTGTCAGGCGGTATAATCATCGGACCCACCAAACGGCAGGACACCCGCCTGCCGGACGGCCGGGGTGCCGCGTTCTCCCCTAGAACCCGCGCCCCGGCCCCCCCAAGGACCCGGTCAATCCCCGTCGCCGATGTGTATGGCCGCGGTCATCTCCGAACGCTGGCCCGGTACCAAGCGGGCGATGTTAGAGTTGCCAGGACCCTTTCTCATGCCCTCGTAGCTCAGGGGATAGAGCATCGGCCTCCGGAGCCGGGTGCGCAGGTTCGAATCCTGCCGAGGGCGCTCGGTCGGACGATCGGCTGGCCCGCCGAACCCCTCAACTATTCTCAGAGCCATTTCCTAAGGGATTCCTAACATGGCACTGAGCGATGTGCTGCCCTTTACATGGGAGCAAGAAGACGGACAAGCTTGCGTTGGCGGAGTAGCGCTGCGCGATATTGCGGCGCGCTTCGGTACCCCGGCCTACGTGTTCGACGTGGAGCATCTGGAAAGACGCCTAGACGCCTTCGAGGATGCCTTCGCTGATATCGGGTTCCCGGTCTACGCCACCAAGGCGTTTCTGTGTACTGCGCTCGCCGAAATGCTGGCCTCCCGCCGCTGGTGGGCAGATGTTGTCTCGGTAGGCGAGGCGGAAATAGCGCGACGGGGCGGTATCCCCGCATCCCGCCTGCTGCTCCACGGGAACCTCAAGTCGGATGCCGAGCTTCAGATGGCGGTGTCCGGTGCGGTAGGTGTGATCGTTATAGATAGCCTCGGCGAGCTGGATCGTCTGGCCTGCATGGCCCAAGAAGCCGGCAGGCAGGTGGATGTCATGATTCGGCTCAACGAAACCGTGGGTCTGGTAACCAACCGCAAGGTTCTTACCTCCGGGGACCATTCCAAGTTCGGTCTTGACCGTGAGATGACCGCCGAAGCCATGGCGCGGGTGGCCGCCAACCCGGCCTTGCGTCTCCGCGGCCTGCACCTCCACGCCGGTAGCCACATCACCGACGCGGACCTCTACTCCCGCATACTCCTGCGCCTAGTGGCCGCTGTGGAGTCCAACCGGGAGGCGTTTGTCGACGATGTCGTGCTGCTGGACGTGGGCGGCGGGATGGCCTCCTCCTATCTCCGGGACGATCTCTGTCTGGCCCCGGCGCAAGTTGGTGCGTCTTTGCGTTCCACCCTCCTCGCGGAACGCGTAGAGGAACGAATCGGTCCGGTGCAGGTCATGGTCGAGCCGGGCCGGGCATTGGTCGCCAACGCTGCGGTGCTCCTTTACACGGTGGGGGTGCGCAAGCCCTTGCCCGGCGGGGGCGAGTTGCTGGCGGTGGACGGTGGCCTCACCGATAATCCGCGGCCAGCTCTCTATGGATCGCGTTATGAGGTGATGGTTGATGGGAGATCGAAGCCGACGGAGATGCAGGGCTTTCGTGTATTCGGTCGAATGTGTGAGACGGATGTATTGTTGGAAGAGGTCATGCTGCCCGCCGAGGTTGGTCCCGGCGACCTCGTGTTCATGCCGACCGCCGGGGCGTATACCTTTACCATGTCCTCGCGCTACAACGCCTTGCCTCGCCCCCCGGTCCTGTTCGTGAGAGACGGTGTGGTACACGAGGTGGTGCGCCGTGAGACGCTTGACGAGATCCTGGCCGCTCACTCCACGTTGAGCGAGGCCGCGCCGGTGGTCATGTAGAGCCGATGGATAGGAAGGACTCGGTCAGAGGATGAGCACAGAGATCGGAGTGGGTTTCCTGGGTGCCGGGACGGTCGGTGGCACTCTGATCCGCCGCCTAGTCGGTGAAGCTGACGCAGTCTCCGCCAAGACCGGGTTGCAGCTGGTGGTGCGGGGCGTGGCGGTACGGGATCTTGCCAAGGATCGTGGGGTCGGATTCCCCACCGAGTTGCTGAGCGTCGAGCCCGAAAAAGTAGTAGATGACCCGAGAGTTCAGATCGTGGTTGAGGTCATGGGCGGGCTTGAACCGGCCGGTGACCTGGTCTTGAGGGCGCTCGAGTCAGGAAAGGCGGTGGTGACCGCCAACAAGGTGTTGATGGCCAGCCGGGGTCGCGAGCTATTGGCCGCTGCGGAGTCATCCGGAGTGTCGCTTCTCTTCGAAGCGTCTGTCGGGGGTGGCATACCCATCATCCGCCCACTATCGGAGTCACTGGCCGGAGAGAGGATCAGCTCGGTGTTGGGGATCGTCAACGGGACCACCAACTACATCCTCACCCGCATGGGCGAGGAGGGTGCCTCCTACGATGAAGTGTTAGCGGACGCCCAAGCCCTCGGCTATGCCGAGGCGGATCCCACCGCGGACGTGGACGGTTCGGATGCGGCGGCTAAGGCGGCCATCCTGTCAAGTTTGGCTTTCGGCATCTGGATGGACGGGGACCGGGTGGCGCGAGAAGGAATACAGCGCCTGACCGTCGGCGATTTCGCCTTTGCCCGCCAACTGGGCTACATACCGAAGCTTCTGGCTATCGCTGACTGGACCCCGGAAGGGATTGCGGCCCGGGTACACCCCACGCTGGTTCCGATAGATCATCCCTTGGCATCCGTCCGAGGTGCGACTAACGCGGTGTATGTGTCGGGCTCGTCGGTGGGAGAGCTCCTCTTCACCGGTCCCGGTGCTGGAGGGGATCCAACCGCCACCGCCGTCTTGGGCGATTTAATTACGTCCGCTCGAGAGCGATTGGCCGGTACCCGGGTGAAATCCCGGATTCGTTTCGGTACCGGTCGCTTACGGGACCCGGCCAAGATCAAGAGTCGTTGGTTGATCAGGCTGACCGTGGCCGACCGGCCGGGGGTATTGGCCCGTATCGCTTCGGTCTTCGGGGACCGGGACGTTTCCATCAGCTCGGTTTGGCAGGAAGGGCGCGGAGACGAAGCCACTCTGCTGCTCGTCACCCATGAGTCACCCGAGGATAGGTTCTACGAGGCCGCGGCCCAGATCGCCCGGTTGAGCGTGGTAGCCGAAGTATGTTCGGTGATCAGGGTGTACGGCGGCTCCTGATTGTCCCTGCGGCTGGTATCCACTCGTGGTGGTGAGGAGGCGGACCTAACCACCGCGTTGCTATCAGGCCTAGCTCCGGACGGGGGACTATACGTCCCGGAGGTCTGGCCTACATCGCCCCCCGTTGTCAATGGTTCCGGTGATGGATTCCTCGAGGTGGCCGCCGAGTCGGTGGGTCTATTCACATCGGGAATCCTTAGCCCCGACGCCCTGAAGGCGATACTGTCAGAAGCCTTCGGGCGTTTCGATCATCCCGAGGTAGCACCCGTCGTCCCGCTCGGCGCGGACCGCTACCTACTCGAGTTGTACCGGGGGCCGACTCTCGCCTTCAAAGATTTCGCCCTGCAGGTCCTGAGCCGGTTGGTCGACGAGGTTCTCCACAGGCAGGGAGGCAGCGCGATGATCTTGGGTGCCACCTCGGGCGATACCGGATCCGCCGCCATGGAAGCCTTTCGGGATCGGGAGCGGGTCGATGTGGTGGTTCTCTTTCCCGAGGGGAGGACGACGGAGGTGCAGCGACGGCAGATGACCACCATCACCTCGCCCAACGTTCACGCCGTGGCGGTGGACGGGACCTTCGACGATTGCCAGGATCTCGTCAAGGGTGCCTTCTCTGATCCCGGTTTCCGGGCTGATCTGGCGCTGACCACGGCCAACTCGATCAATTTCGGGCGGCTGATAACCCAGATCGCCTACTATTTCTGGGCAGCCACCCAAGTAGGGACTCCTCTCTCCTTCAGTGTCCCCAGCGGCAACTTCGGCAACGTCTACTCGGGTTACGCCGCCACCCGAATGGGCTTGGATGTAGATCGCCTAGTGGTCGGCAGCAACGCCAACAATGTTCTTCATGGCTTCTTCAGTGACGGAAGGCTCGAACTCGGTACGGTCGTTCCCACCTTGAGCCCGTCGATGGACATCCAAATTCCCTCCAACCTTGAGCGGCTGTTGTTCGATCTACTTGGACGTTCTCCCAGCCGCCTGGTGGAGGCGATGGTGTCCATGCGACAGCGTGGTGTCCTCGAGTTTTCCGAGACGGGGGCCGATCGGTTGTTCGTGTCGCGGTGGTGCGATGACGCGGCGACGCTCAGCACCATGCGGGAGGTATACGAGAACCGCGGCATTCTGGTGGATCCGCACACGGCGGTAGGGATAGCCGCGGCGCGGGACTCACAGGTGGAGGGCCCGATCGTGTGCCTGGCCACCGCCCATCCTGCCAAGTTTCCTGAGGCGGTGAGACAAGCGATCGGCGTTGCGCCCCAGGCACCCCCAGCCGTGGAAGTCTTGAGAGGCCTCCCCGAGCGGGTCATTCGATTGCCGAGAGATCCCAAGGCTTTACGCTACCTCCTCTTGGACAAGAGCCGGTTCGTCTGAGCGGTGCCTGGGCCGCTTTGACCATGGCCATGTCGGGTGTGGTATCATCTTCCCTGCCCGCTACTTGACGGGCTTCCAATTCCGCCATGGGTTGACCTAATACCCATTCGTTCTCGGTGTGGGTTCCGGCGGCTCCAAAGAGTTCGCCATGGTCTTCTTGTCGGCTGGTTCCGAATACGGCGCTGCTCAGCACAGATGCTGTCCATCCGACCAGTCCGGTGACTTGGAAAGTCGATCAGCGCCCCCAAAGAGACGGGCGTATCACGGAGGAAGCAGATGGCTACCCGATCAGAGCTTCAGGCTAAGAAGATCACCGACTTGCGCGCTATTGCGGCAGCTGTCGGGGTGAAGGTGGACGGTTTACAGAAGGCGAAGCTCATCGACGCCATTATGGGGGCGGATGGATTCGAAACCGCCGACGACTTGGTAGCGCAGGTGGAGCTGCCGGATGCAACGATGAGGGAGGTTGTGGCCAGCAGCAATGGCGAGCCCGCGACGGACACTGCTGTTCACGCCAAGGAAGCCAGAATTGGTCAGGCGAAGAAGACCGGCGACCGCGGCAAGTCGGATAAGCCCGCACCTCGTGGTCCAGCCAAAGGGGGTCGAGGTCGGCGAACGGGCGGTCGGCCTCCGGCAGGACCCCAGGAGGTAAGGGAAGGGATCCTCGATGTGCTCCCGGAAGGCTACGGCTTTCTGCGCTGCTCGGGGTTTCGCCCCGGTGACCGGGATGTTTATATCTCGGCCGGACAGATCCGCAAGTTCGGACTCCGCAAGGGGGACACCGTCCGTGGTCCGGTACGCCCTCAGCGTAACCAGGACAAATTTCCGGCCTTAGCCCGGATCGAGGAAACCAACGGGATGTCTCCACAGGAGGCTCGGGGACGCCCCAAGTTTTCGAGTCTCACCCCACTTTTTCCCGACGTACGGTTGCGGCTCGAAGCAACTAGTAAGCCAAAGAACACCCTTCCTCGCATCATCGATCTGATTGCGCCGATCGGCAAAGGCCAGAGAGGCTTGGTGGTCTCACCCCCGAAGGCTGGCAAGACGACCGTCCTCAAGGAGATAGCCAAGGCGATCAGCATCAACAACCCCGAGTGTTACCTGATGGTCGTGCTGGTGGACGAGCGGCCCGAGGAGGTCACCGACATGCAGCGCTCCGTGCAAGGGGAGGTGATCTATTCCACGTTTGATCGACCCGCCGAGGAACATACCCAGGTCTCCGAGTTGGCGATCGAACGCGCCAAGCGCCTAGTGGAGATGGGCACCGACGTAGTGATCCTGCTTGACTCGATCACTCGTTTGGCACGTGCCCATAACCTCGCCACACCGGCCTCCGGTCGAATCCTCTCCGGAGGGGTCGACTCCACTGCCCTTTACCCCCCCAAGCGGTTCTTCGGAGCAGCTCGTAACATCGAGGAGGGCGGTAGCCTGACGATCATCGGGACCGCCTTGGTGGAGACCGGATCCAAGATGGATGAGGTCATCTTCGAGGAGTTCAAAGGCACCGGCAACATGGAGTTGCGCCTAGACCGAAGACTGGCCGACCGTCGGGTGTACCCGGCCATCGATATCGCTTCCTCCGGTACTCGCCGTGAGGAGTTGCTGTTCGGTCCCGACGAGCTCAACCTAGTCTGGAAACTTCGCCGGGTGCTTCTAGGGCTGGAGTCCGGTGCGGCTCTGGAGTTGCTGATAGATAAGCTGAGGACTTCTAAGTCCAACGCTGAGTTCCTGACGGAGGTAGCTCGCTCCCGCAACTAGGAGTTAGGACCCGCATCTTGGCACCCATGGTAAGACAGGAGGATATATGAAGCGCGATATACACCCCGAGTATCGACCTGTGGTGTTTCAGGATCCATCGGCGGATTTCGCCTTCCTGACCCGTTCCACCATTCGTACTCGGGAGACCATTGTCTGGGAGGACGGCGAGACATACCCGCTGGCTCGGGTGGAGATATCCAGTGCTAGCCACCCCTTCTTCACCGGAAAGCAGAAGCTGGTGGACACCGCTGGCCGGGTGGAGCGTTTCCAGAGGCGTTATGGTCGGACCGTTCCGGGTTCCGGCACTGCCAACCGGACTTCTTGACCGGGATGTTGCCGCCTTCAGTGGGTAACTCTCGGACCATTCGCTTGAGGGTTGCGGATCGGTCGCGCGGCTAGACCGGCTGGTCAGCTCATGTCGAAGTCCCGGAGCGTGAACGTCGGAGGTCAGGCCGTCATCGAAGGGGTGATGATGCGCGGTGCGACCGCTTGGTCGGTGGCGGTGCGAAACCCGATCGGTGACATTGAGGTCATAAGGCATCCACTCCCCAGGCTCAGCTCACGGTCCCGTTGGGCCAAGGTACCCCTGGTACGTGGGGTCTTGGTACTAGGCGAGAGTTTGAGCTTGGGCTTTAGGGCCCTGGCCTGGTCGGGGCAGCGTGCCGTGGGCGAAGAGGAAGCCCCCGTGACCAAGCGGCAGATGGCCGGATCGATGACGATAGCGGCGCTGTTCTTTGTGGCCTTCTTCGTCGTAATGCCGCTTCTGGTCCTACGGTGGGGTGGGCTGGATGCCTCGTCCTTGCTCTTTCACCTTGCTGAGGCGGTTATCCGGATCGGGCTTCTCGTCGGATACGTTTGGCTGATCGGACGCTGGGACGAGATAGGGCGCGTTTACGCCTATCACGGTGCCGAGCACATGACTATTCATGCCTTCGAGGCGGGGGATCCGCTCGACCAGGAACACATTGCCAGCTATCGGCCCGAACATCCGCGGTGTGGAACCAGCTTCCTTCTCCTAGTGATGCTCACGGCCGTCGTGGTTTTCAGCCTGGTGGGGGGTCTGCCCTGGTACTGGCTGATCGCCAGCCGCGTAGTACTCATCCCGGTCATCGCCGGTATCTCCTATGAGCTGCTGAAGCTGGGTGGTGCCCAGGTGGAACGTCCGCTCGGGCGCGTCATGACCGCCCCCGGCCTCTGGCTGCAACGGCTCACGACCCGCGTTCCCGAGCGAGACATGATCAACGTGGCAGTAGCAGCTTTGCTGTCGGCTCTATCTGATGAGGAGCTGGAGGAGGTGGCCGGGCGGGGCCCGATAATCGCCGAGGCGCAGAGCGCCTACACCAGGTAATCCCCTATGGAGGAAGCCCTTCTGGATCGGCTGGCCGGGCTGGAGGAAGAGTATCAGCGGCTGGAGACCCTGATGGTCGACCCGTCCGTACTCGCCGACCGCCAAACCTACGGCGACACTTCCCGCCGCTTTGCCGAAGTACGACCTCTAGTGCTGTCCTACCGGTCCTGGAAGGGCGCGGTTAAGGACGAGAGGGAGGCTTTGGAGCTCGCCGAGGTGGAGTCCGAACCCGATCTGGCGCGCGAGTTCTTGCAGATCGCCTCTGCCGGGCGCCGGGAAGCGACCCGGTTGGCCGATGAGATACGAGAGCGGCTCACCCCCAAGGACCCCGACGATCCCAAGGACGCCATAGTGGAAATCCGGGCCGCGGCCGGAGGATCTGAAGCAGCCCTTTGGGCGGGCGATTTGATGCGTATGTATCAGCGCTTTGCGGAGATGGAGGGGTTCCAGTGGGAGGAGATCGATAGCGCCGCCGACGGAAAGGGTTTGACCTCGGTGACCTTCGGCGTTACGGGACCAGGTGCCTACGGCAGGCTCAAGTTCGAAGCCGGTGTCCATCGTGTTCAACGGGTACCCAGCACCGAGTCCCAAGGGCGTGTCCACACTTCCACCGCTACGGTGGCGGTGATGCCGGAGGCGGAGGATGTCGACGTGGACGTTGCCCCGGGCGATGTCAAGGTGGACACCTTCCGCTCGTCGGGACCGGGGGGACAATCGGTGAACACCACCGACTCCGCAGTTCGGCTCACGCACCTTCCCACCGGCTTGGTGGTGACCTGTCAGGATCAGAAGTCTCAGCTTCAGAATCGGGAGAAGGCCATGCGCGTGCTCAGGGCTCGCCTCTACCAGGAGGAAGCCCGGACCCGAGCGGAGGAGCGCGCCGCCGGTCGCCGGTCGCAAATCGGTACTGGCGATCGATCGGAAAAGATCAGGACATACAATTTCCGGGAGAACCGGGTTACCGACCACCGGATTGGTCTCACCGTCCACCGTCTCCCCCAAGTGTTGAACGGCGACCTCGGTGAGTTCGTCGACGCCCTGGTAGCCGACCTAGCGACCCGAGAAAGGCATCGAACATGATTGTGTTTGTTCGCTTCGCGCCCGATCCGAACTTCACCGCCGAGGTGGTTGAGGAGATAGTGCTCAGCTCCATCGGCCGGTCAGGATCCGTCATCGGTGCCTCCGAGGAGGCCGTTGACGTGGAGCTTCGGGACACCAATGCTGCCGCGGCGCTCGCCCAGTTGGCCGCCGAGTTGCGGGCGGCCGGGTTTCCGGCCTCTACGCTGATCGACATACCCTCCCGGGGCCAGCGCTTGGGGATCTTCGAGATCTAGGTCGGTTAATGCTGCGGATCGCTTTGACAGCCGACGAAGGTGCCCCGCCGGTTTCGTCCACCCGTCTCATCCAAGAGTGTGGGCTTCCCACCCATGAGGCGGTGCGCCTCCTTCAGACTGTGACCGGATTAGGGAGAGCCAACCTTGTGGTCGGCGAGGTTATCGATCCCGCCACCGCGGAACTCTTCGGGCGGTTGTCCGACCGCCGCCGGGCCGGGACACCACTCCAATACCTCGAGGGCACGGTGCAGTTCGGGCCGTTAGAGATCATGGTGGATCGCCGGGCGTTGATACCCAGACCCGAGACCGAGCAGCTTTGGGAACTCGCCACGGAGCTGGTGCCTGCCCGACCTTCGGTAGTGGTGGACATGGGAACGGGCAGTGGGTGTTTGGCGATCGCCCTAGCCCACGACCATCCTCAAGCTCGGGTCATCGGGACCGACATCTCTTCCCAGGCACTGGACCTAGCCCGTCTCAACGCCGCGTTAGCCGAGGTCAAGGTCGACTTTCGTCAGGGTGATCGCCTTGATGCTCTCCCCGCTAAGGTCGTTGGTCGGGTGGACCTGATCGTTACTAACCCCCCGTACCTGTCCGAGCGGGAATGGGAGGCGCTCCCCGCCGGGATTCGTCAACATGAGCCCAGGCTGGCCTTCGTCAGCGGGGACGGACTCGACATGTATCGCTACCTGGCCTCAGCAGCAACTGGGAGTCTGGTCCCGGGGGGGTGGCTGGTGGCCGAGGTAGGCGATCAGCAGGCCGGGACGATCCTGGAGATCTTCGAGCGCCGGGGCTGGCGGGCGAGGACGCACCGGGATTGGAGAGAGAAGTACCGATTCCTGATCGCTCAGAAGCCGCGATGACGCTTGCGCTCCATCGAGCATTGGAAGCTCTGCGGTCCGGGCTGGTGGTCGGGGTCCCCACCGACACTGTTTACGGTTTGGCGGTCGACCCCGCCGACAGCAAAGCCGTAGAGAGACTGTTCGAACTCAAGCGGCGTAGCCGTGATATGCCCGTGGCGGTCCTAGGTGCCTCGTTCGAGCAGGTGGACGACCTCGTAGCGTGGCACGGAGATGCCCGGGCGCTGGCCAGCGAGCATTGGCCGGGGCCGCTCACCGCGGTGGTTCGGGCCTCGGTCCCCCTCGCCGCGGGCGTGGGTGACGACGATCGGGGTACCCTCGCCGTTCGGATCCCGGATCATGACCTTCTTCGGCGACTGCTGGAACGTTCCGGTGCGTTGGCGGTTACCAGCGCCAATCGCAGTGGTGCTCCCCCGACCCTCGACGCGGCTGGGGCAGAGGCGGTCTTCGGAGATGCGGTGGCGGCCTATCTGCCGGGATCCCGCACGGGCGGGTTGGCATCGACGGTGGTTGACCTGACCGTCATCCCGCCGAAGGTACTCCGGCCGGGGCCGGTGGTCTTACGATCCGATTGACGTTGGTGTCGGATCCGCCCCGGATCCGCTTAACCGGCAGACCGCCGGGCCCTTATCTCCGCCGATATCGCCGGGAGCACCTCGTGGAGATCCCCGATTACCGCCCAATCCGCCTTGGTCACCATGGGCGCATCGGGGTCGACGTTGACGGCCAGTACATGTTGGGCGTTCATCATGCCCACCCAGTGTTGTATGGCCCCGGAGATCCCGGCTGCCACATACAGCTCGGGCGCTACAACGGTCCCGGTTTGGCCCACCTGGAAGCGATGGTTCTTCCACCCGTTGTTGGTAACCACCCGCGAGCACCCCACCGCCCCGCCCAACAAACCGGCTAGCTCCTCGATTACCCCGAATCCCTCGGCGCTCCCTACCCCACGTCCGCCGCTGACCACGACGGGTGCGTTGGCCAGGGTCACACCTGCCGCAACCTCAGCCCGTTCCCGAACCAGGGTCACAGCCGCCTCGGGGCTGAGGTCAGGTGTGAAGTCGGAGACCAGAGCCGGTGCCGATCCGGTGGCCTCGCTTGGTGTGGTGTTGTGCGGCGCGACCGTGGCCAGCTTTATGGGCGCGGCGAGTCGGGTTACCTCATGCAGGCTTCCACCCCAGCGGATCCGGGTGACTTGCCAGATCTCCTTATCAACCTCGATTGCCAGGCTGTTGGCCACCATAGGCTGATCCAGGAGGGCACCGACGTGGGCCATCACCTCGTTTCCTCGCTCGGTGCCAGCTGCGACGATGGCATCGGCGCTCAGGGCGAGGGCCAAACCCGTCAAAGACTCGGCCCAAGCGTCCGGCCCGTAGTCGGTCAAGAGGGGATGGGAGATCCGGTAGACACGGTCAGCGCCGAACCTGCCCAAATCGGCTCGGGTCGGTTCGGGCAGATCCCCAAACACTGCCACATCAAGTTCCCATTCCGCTTGGTCGGCCAACAGCCGGGAGAAGGTCAACCCTCCCTGGGCGGTGTCATCCAGCTGACCGTCGGTGAACTCGACTAGGTGGAGCAGAATGCTCATACCAGGCCCAACTCGCCGAGGATGTCTACCACTGCCGGAGCTGCCCCCGCGCCCTCGCCGACGATCCTGACCGTCGATCCGGCATCGGGCGGGGTCACCAACTTGACCATGGATTGGCCGCTCGCTCCCTCAACCGGTGACATGGTTTGTATCTCGGCGCGGCGGGCAGCCAACCTACCGCGAAGGGTGGGGTAGCGGGGGAGATTGATACCCTCCTTGATCCCTACCGCAGCCGGAAGAGGCAACCGGTAGACCTCCCAGCCGGACGGGGTCTGCCGCCGCGCCAGTATGGCATCGGTCTCCGTGTCTAACCGCTTGATGCCGGTGACCATGGGTCGCTTGAGAGCACGGGCAACTCGGATCCCCACCTGATAGCCCCCCGAATCGGCCGATTCATTTCCGAAGAAGATCAGGTCGAAGGGGCGCGTCTCGGTTTCCATCTCGGAGATGGCGGCCGTCAGGGCTCGGGCGGTCGAGACGGGATCCCAGTCGGGAAGGTCGGTCTGGAGCAAGACTCCTTCACTGGCACCCACGGCCACGGCGGATCGGACCTGTTCCGCGGCGGCATCGGGACCGAGCGTCAAGACGGTGACGGACCCTCCGAGCCGTTCGGTTATCTGCACCGCTTCTTCCACGGCGCACTCTTCGTGGGGACTGATGGCAAATCCCAGCAGGGAGGTGTCGATAGCGCGGGCGTCGGGGGTGAGGACAATCCTCGCTCCGGGGGCTGGTACCCGCTTCACGCAAACCAGGATCCTCATTGGGTCCACCTCGGGCTGACCGCAACCATGGGTCAGTCCCTCATTCGTTGATTAGAGGGGTCGAAGAGGGGTTGAGAACCCACCCGGGCGACCCTTACCGGGAACATTTCGTTCTGATACAAGATCGCCAGACTGCGACCTTCCTCGGCCTGCTCCGGGGGGAGGTACCCGAGCAGAAGGAAAGAGTCGAGGGAAGGGGCGGGACCGGCGGAAGTCACCCGGGAAACTCTTCCTTTCCGGTCCACGATCCGTTCCCCGGCCGGGGTGAGAATTGGCTCGTTACCGCCCATGGGGAACCGGGCTACCCCGGAGGATGAGACATGGCTCTCCATCGTGAGGGTGCAGCAGCGGGCGGCTGGAACTTCCTGGCGAGCGTTGAGGTATGCCTCCTTGCCGATGAAGTCTGCCTTCTTGACTCGAGGGCGGGACAACCCTGCCTCAACCGGGTTGTATTCGGATTCCAGCTCGGCACCCATGAGCCGATATCCCTTCTCCAGCCGGGCCGAGGTCCCATATACCCCCGCTCCCACCGCCGTGACCCCTAGGTCCTTCCCGGCCTCCCACAGGGTTTCCCATAGCATCGGGGCATGTTCCATGGAGGTGTAGATCTCCCATCCGAGCTCACCGACGTAGGAGATCCGAAACATGATCACCGGGACCGATCCGATACTTGCCCTCTTCCAAGTGCCGAACGGGAAGCCCTCGTCGGACAGGTCAACGTCGGCCACCTTTGTCGCCAGGCGGCGCGCGTGAGGGCCCCACAAACCGATGGTGGCCAGGGAGGAAGTGACGTCGGTAAACGTGACGCTCGGATACCCGCTCGCCCATTTGCGGAACCAGTAGGCATCCCGCGCCCCATCGAAGCCACCAGTGACCACCCTGAAGTGGCGTTGGCCCATGCGGAGCACCGTAAGGTCGGCTCGGAAGCCGCCTTTCTCGGTGAGAAGAGGGGTGTAGATCCCGCTCCCCGCCGGGCGGTCCACCTGATTGACCGTCATGTATTGCATGAAGTCGAGAGCGGCGGATCCGGTAATGTCGAATATGGCGAAGGCCGACAAATCGATCATGGCAACCCGGTCGCGCATGGCAAGGTGCTCGGCATGTTGTATGGGAGACCACCAGCGGGAGTCCCACTCGTGGGGTCGGTCGGGTATCCGCCCGGCGTACTCCTCTACTAGGGGCGCATTTGACTCGTACCAGTGAGGCCTCTCCCATCCTCCCGCCTCGAAATACACGGCACCAAGGCCTGTGGTGATCCCGTGCAGGGAACTGACCCGGCTGTTGCGCTGCGTCGCCCACTGCTCGCGGGGATGCACGATGCCGTATGTCTTGTTGAAGTGCTCCCCGCATCGGGCTAGGACGTGCCGCTCAGTCTTCATGTACGAATAGAAGCGAGCGATGTCGGAGGCATGCGGATCGATCTCCGGGTATCCCTGTGTCATCCATTCGGCTAGGGCCCTACCGGTACCCGGACCTTCCTTGATCCAGATGGCGGCGCAAGACCAAAGGTGGGAGGTCTCAGGGGTTTCCCCTACCAGCGGCATGGCATCGGGGGTAAGGGAGAGGAGACCGTTAATGCCGTACTTGATTTCTGCGTCACCGAGGAACGGCATCAGTTCCATGGCCTGTTCAAGTTGGGGGTCGAAGTCGTCCATCGTCAGCGGTAACTCGGTGGGGGAGAGGCGAGACTCTTCGATGGAGGGGATGGTGTCGGGATGGTGGAATATCGGCCGATGGGCGTATGACCCGACTTCCATGGATCCACCGGTCTGGCGTTCGTAGCAGAAGGTATCCATGTCCCTCACGATCGGGAACCCGATCTCGTTGTTCGTGGCCGCCAGCGCCTCAAGGGGGCCCACGTCGATCATCTGGTGGACCGCCGGAGTCAAAGGGATGGATGCGTCGGCCATGGCGGCCAGTCTGGGCGACCAGACACCGCACGCTATCACCACGTAGTCGCAGACGATCCGACCTCTATCGGTCACGACCGCACGAACCCGCCCGTCGGCTGTCTCGATATCGAGTACCTCCGTGAGGGGATGAACCGACAGGGCACCCAATTTCTGGGCGTGCTCTCGCATCAGGGTTCCGGCGCGTAGAGAATCCACCACGGAGACGCTTGGCGTATACCAGCCGCCCACGATGACCCGGTGGTTGATGAAGGGGACCAGATCCTTGACCTCCGCTGGCGACAGCATCCAGCTCTCCATCCCCCAGGTCTTCGCCGAGGTCATGCGGCGATTCAGCTCGTGCATGCGGGCGGCCGATCGGGCTACTTCTATTCCCCCGGAGACCGTCTCCACGCCCATCTCGTTGTACTGCTTCTGGCTGTCGAGGGTTAGGTGGGCCATTTCCTTGTTGTGGTCCACCGGGAAGATGAAATTGGAGGCATGTCCGGTGGATCCGCCCGGGTTGGGGAGGGGCCCCTTGTCCAGTTGCACGAGGTCGCGCCATCCCAGGTCAGCAAGGTGTTTGACCACGGAGTTGCCTACTATTCCGGCACCGATTACTACGACCTGGGCATGTGATGGGAAAACACTCATTGCGGCCTCCCTTGGGGCGCTGCCGACACCGGAACGTTTCTTGGCACCGATTCCGCCCCCTGGTCGAAGCGCTTCATCTGAAGATTCTTTCTAAGGTGACGCGAATCTGCGTCCGGCCAGATTAGTATCTTTGTTCCATCAGGTAGTACCTGTTCCACATCGTGGACCGAGTAGGAACATTCGGCCCATCGGCGCTTTTTTGATAGGCGGCGGGATGATTGAAGAAGAACTCGATCTTAGGACCCTTCCCGATGCTGATCTCGTGCTGCAAATGCACGACGATCTGTACGACGGGCTCTCGGAGGAGATAGACGACGGGACCCGGATCCTGCTCGAACGGGGCTGGAGCGCGTCCAAGGTACTCAACGATGCCTTGGTTGAGGGTATGCGTGTCGTCGGGATCGACTTCCGGGACGGCATCCTGTTCGTTCCCGAAGTTTTGATGGCGGCCAACGCCATGAAGGCGGGTATGTCGGTGCTACGTCCGCTACTTGCCGAGACGGGTGCCGAGACGGTAGGCAAAGTGGTTATTGGCACGGTCAAGGGGGACATCCACGACATCGGGAAGAACCTAGTGGGGATGATGATGGAGGGTGCCGGGTTTGAGGTAATCGACCTAGGGATCAATACCGATGTGGAAGAGTTTCTCGCCGCGATTCAAACCCATCAACCGGACATCCTCGGCATGTCCGCGCTACTCACCACCACCATGCCTTACATGAAGGTGGTGGTTGACGCGCTGGTAGAGCGGAACATGCGCGACGACCACATAGTGATGGTCGGCGGAGCTCCCCTGAACGAGGAATTCGGACGGGCGGTGGGTGCCGACGCCTACTGTCGTGACGCCGCCGTCGCCGCAGAGACCGCCAAGCGTTTGGTTGAGAGGAAACGTATCCTCCTCAGCGAGCAGATGTGACTTCGGCAGCCACCGCCGCTCGCCCCCGGTTCGCCGATTCGGCCCCGGACCGAGTCTTGGTGCTGGCCTGCGGGGCCTTGGCCCACGAGATCATCTACCTGATCCGACACAACGGATGGACTCACCTTGACCTGGAGTGCCTACCATCTCGGCTTCATAACACTCCCGACCAGATAACTCCGGCGGTTGCGAGCAGGCTCGAGACGGTCGCTCCCCGCTATCACCGAATCCTGGTTGGTTATGCCGACTGCGGCACCGGGGGCGATCTGGACCGGATGCTTGAGGGGTGGGACAATGTGGAGCGGTTGCCGGGTGCCCACTGCTACGAGTTCTTTGCCGGTTCCGACGTATTCCACCGGCTCCACGAGGCTGAACCAGGTACCTTCTACCTGACCGACTTCCTGGCCCGCCATTTTGACCGCTTGGTTTGGGAGCCGCTCGGGCTCAACCGATTCCCCCAGCTGCGCGACGCCTATTTCGGGAATTACCGACGTCTGGTCTTTCTATCCCAGTTCGACACCCCGGAGTTAGACGAAATCGCCCAGGATGCGGCTCGCCGCCTGGGCCTGTCCTACGCTCGACTCTCCTGCGGACTCGGGGAGCTAGCCGACCGAATTGGGAGGCTGGCCTCGCCGCCCCGCCAGCCTTGGACGGGCGAGAGTATGGCAGTGCGGATCGGGTCCCGATGAGCCCCAGACGGGGCTCGGCGGGAAACCGGCCGGTTCGATCCGAGCTGATCGTTATTTACTGGCGAGATATTCCCGCCCAGGTGACGGCCCGGTCAGGCCGCAACAAGCGGGCGATCCAGCTCCCGGCTCGGTTCCAGGCGGCCATCGATCGGGCCGCCATGGTGTCGGGCAAGAAGACCTATGACTCCTACATCGAGGAATGGCGGCGTACCTCCGAACCGGGGGGCGAGGACGTCGACGCGGTGGCTGAGGCAGCCGCTGCCCGAATCGAACGTGAGTATCCCAAGGAGCGGGTCCGTCGAATCGCTTCGAACGGAGGGATAGAGGAGCCGTCAGCACCGGCGGGACATGACTGAGACCCTGGTCAGCTCCGCGACTCGACAGGTAGTCATGGGACGAGATCGACCTTTCGTCGTGATCGGCGAGCGTATCAACCCCACCGGCCGCAAGCTCTTGGCTCGGGAGATGCGGGATGGCGACTTCAGCCGGGTGGCGGCGGACGCGACCGCTCAGGTAGCAGCCGGGGCGGCCATGCTGGATGTCAACGCCGGTATACCCTTGGCCGATGAACCGGCGATCCTTGCCGAGTCCATCCGGGTAGTCCAATCACTGGTCGATGTTCCGCTGGCCATCGACTCATCGATTGTCGAAGCCCTTGAAGCCGGCCTCTCCGTCTACCAAGGCAAGGCGCTGGTCAATTCCGTGACCGGAGAGGAAGAACGGCTGGAGCGGGTGTTGCCTCTGGTCGCGGAGCACGGTGCGGCGGTGGTCGCCATATCGAACGATGAGACTGGCATATCAGAGGATCCGGAAGTGCGCTTCCGGGTGGCCGCCAAGATCGTGGAGCGGGCTGACCGCTTCGGCATCCCCAGCGAGGACATCGTGGTTGATCCTCTGGTCATGCCGGTGGGTGCTCTGCGCTACGCGGGACGGCAGGTGTTCGACATCCTGCACCGGTTACGAACCCGGTTGGGGGTTAACACCATCTGTGGGGCCTCGAACATCAGCTTCGGGCTACCCGAGCGCCACCGCATTAATGGAACTTTCTTGGCGATGGCTATCGCTGCTGGCCTGACTTCGGCGATAACCAACCCCCTGGAACCGGAGATACGCCAAACTGTGGAAGCCGCCGATGTGCTCATGGGCAACGATCGGGACTGTTCGGTGTGGATCAGCCGTCACCGCACTTCCACCACCGGCGGCGATGGAAGGGATCGTCGTCGGTCCCGTCGTCGGCGTCCGGCTTCCCGACCTCGGTAGCCCCATTGTCGTCCGGAACCGCGCGGGTGGTCTTCACCCCGTCAGGGCGAAGAGGTCAAGTGGCGGTGGGTACCAGCGTGCTCGAGGCCGCCCGCGGCCTGGGAGTCGACATCGACTCAGTGTGTGGAGGAAGAGGTATCTGCGGGCGCTGCCAGGTGACGCTGGGCAGCTCAGCCACCGAAGGGATCGGGTCGGAGCCGACCAGACTGTCTCCGCCGGACACCGTCGAGACCGGCTACCGCGGTCGCCGTCCTCTGGCCGCCGGGAATCGCCTGGCCTGCGGCGCGACCGTCCGCGACGACGTGGTAATCGATGTACCGATCGAGAGTCAGGTGCGGCGCCAACTGGTGCGCAAGCGTGCCGAGGCGGTAGATTTCCGGGTGGATCCGGTGGTGCGACTGCACTATGTGGAGGTGATGCCTCCCGACATGCACCATCAGGCCTCCGACCTACGACGCCTCCTAGTCGCCCTGGAGGAACAGTGGGGTGTCGACGACGTGGGGGTCGACGACCATGTGCTGATCAACTTGCAGGAACACCTTCGCCGCGGGCGGTGGAAGGTTACTGTCGCCATCCACGATTCATCCATGGTGACCTCAATCTGGCCGGGGTTCCATGACGGGCCGCTAGGGGTGGCGATCGACGTAGGATCCACCACCCTGGCCGGGCACTTGTGTGACCTCTCCTCAGGCGAGGTCTTGGCCTCCTCGGGCATGATGAACCCACAAATCCGCTTCGGAGAGGATCTCATGAGCCGGGTGTCCTACGTGATGATGAACGAGGACGGTAAGGAGCACCTAACGGGTGCGGTTCGCTCGGCTCTTGACAGGTTGGTCGGAGAGCTGGTCGAGCAAGCGGGACACGACCGAGAATCGGTGCTAGAGGTTGTCTTGGTCGGTAACCCGATCATGCAACACTTGGTCCTCGGCATCAGTCCCTACCATCTGGGAGTGGCCCCGTTTGCCCTCGCCACCGACCGGGCAGTCCGTACCAGAGCGTCCTCGGTCGGCATCCAAGCCAATTCGGGTGCCAGGCTCTACGTCTTACCGGCCATCGCTGGTCATGTCGGGGCTGATACCGCCGGTGCCATCCTCTCCGAGGGTCCCCACCGCACCGAGAGGACCACCCTGTTGGTAGATGTGGGCACCAACGCCGAGATCGTCCTAGCTGGCGCGGGCCGCGTGCTGGCCGCCTCCAGCCCTACCGGACCGGCGTTCGAAGGAGCAGAGATCAGCTCTGGACAGCGCGCCGCGCCGGGTGCTATCGAGCGGGTCCGGATCGACCGCCGGACTCTTGAACCTCGCTTCAAGGTCATCGGCACGGACGCCTGGTCCGACGATCCCGCCTTCGAGGAGGCGTTGTCCGGCACCGGCGTAATCGGGATTTGCGGATCAGGGATCATCGAAGCGGTGGCCGAGCTGGTCCTCTGTGGCCTGGTGTCGTCCGACGGTCTGGTGCTTGATACGGGCCGAACCGAGCGGGTCACCCCCCAAGGCCGGTCCTTCGAATACCTGATCTACCAGCCTTTGGACGGCTCGAGTAGCAGCATTAGCATCAACCAGAGTGACATCAGAGCCGTCCAGCTGGCGAAAGCCGCGCTCTACGCCGGTACTCGGTTACTGATGGACCACTTAGAGGTGGATGCGGTGGATGAGATTAGGCTAGCCGGGGCTTTCGGCAGCCACATTGATCCTGTCTACGCCATGGTTCTTGGCATGATCCCCGATTGCCCCATCGAGCGGGTGTCATCTGCGGGCAATGCCGCCGGAACCGGGGCGTTGATCGCCTTGTTGAGTCGATCGGCCCGAGTTGAGATAGAGGAGTTGGTGGTTACGGTTGAGAAGGTTGAGACCGCGGTGATGCCCGACTTTCAACGTCACTTTGTGGAGGCGATGCAGATTCCTCATGCCACGTCCTCATGTCAACACCTCGCCAACGCAATTGACATGACCGGCATCACTTCGGGTGGTCCGGGTGGCCGCCGAGCCCGGCGAGCATCGTCCCGTCGGCGTCGGTGAGTCGACGCGTGATGGGGATTTGGAGGTCCGCGCATGGCTACACGTAGAAAAAGGACGGGACGCCAGGCTCGACGGGCTCGGCGGATCGCAAGGGTTTTAGAGCAGCAGCCCTTCCTCACCCGCCGGATGAGTGCGGTGGAAGTGCTGTCACTGGAAGCTGTCGAGTTGATCGAACACAACGCCGATACCCTGCTCGAAGAAGTGGGCATCGAGATAATGGACTTTCCCGAAGCCCTCCGAATCTATGCAGATGGTGGTGCCGATGTACGAGGTACCCGAGTCCGTTTCCCGCGGGGCATGTGTCGAGAGCTCATCACCGCCGCGCCGCCATCCTTCGTTCATCACGCCCGCAATCCGCAGAGATCCGTGACCATTGGTGATCCCCACACCGTCTTCGCGCCCGCGTATGGGTCTCCTTTTGTGACCGACCTAGTCGGTGGACGTAGGTACGCAACCATCGACGACTTCAAGAATTTTGCCCGCCTGACCCACATGAGCCCGGCCCTGCACCACGGGGGAGGCACGCTCTGCGAACCCGTGGATCTCCCGGTCACCACCCGTCACCTTGACATGATCCACAGTCATGTGGTCTACCACGACAAGCCTTTCATGTCGTCGGTAACCAGTCCGGAGCGCGCTCAAGATTCGGTGACGATGGCGAGCATCGTCTTCGGCGAAGACTTTGTGGCTGACAACACGGTGCTTATCGGATTGTGCAACGCCAACTCGCCGATGCAGTGGGACGATGCCATGCTCGGCTCAGCGAAGGTGCTGGCCGAGAACAACCAGTGTGCTCTTATCACCCCGTTCATCATCGCCGGTGCCATGGCCCCGGTTACGGTCGCGGCTGTCGCCACCCAGACCTTGGCCGAGGCGATGGCCGGTCTTGCCTTTACGCAGTTGGTTCGTCCCGGTGCCCCAGCGATAATGGGGTCCTTCGCCACCGCGATGTCGCTGAAGACCGGTGCGCCAACCTTTGGGATCCCGGAGGCGGCTCTGGTGTTGTATGTCACCCGCCAGTTGGCGTCGCGCTTGGGAGTTCCGTACCGATCAGGGGGTAACCTGACTTCCTCCAAGGTGCCGGACGCCCAGGCAGCCTACGAGAGTTCGATGACGTTTCTCCCTGCGGTGATGGCCGGGGTGAACTTTGTGCTCCACACCGCCGGGTGGCTCGAGGGTGGGTTGACGATGGGATACGAGAAGTTCGTTCTAGACGCCGATCAGGCGTCGATGATGGAGCGGCTGGTTGGCGGGGTGGACTTGAGCGAGAACGGCCAAGCGATGGAAGCCCTGTTGACCAACGGTCCGGGTCAACACTTTCTGGGGGCGGACCACACCATGGCCAACTTCAAGTCGGCGTTCTGGACGTCGGAGCTGGCGGACAGCAACAGTTTTGAGCAGTGGCAGCAGGATGGTTCCCTTACCTCAATCGACCGGGCCTACGCCAGATGGAACCGCTTGTTGGCGGACTACGAGACCCCGCCGCTCGATGGCGCGGTTGCCGAAGAGTTGGTCGATTGGATCGCGGAGCGAAAAGCTACCTTGCCGACTTCGGAGTTTTGAACTGTGACCACTAACCATGCTGTAGGGCCCGAATCATCGGAGAAGATCAGGCGCTTGCTAGCTGATCCTAAGTTCGAGTTGCTCCCTTTCAAGAACGTTGTCGACCAGGCTCGGTTCCTTCCGCCCGGTGCCCTGCTGACGGTTACCGCCTCTCCTGCCAAAACCCTTGAGGACACCTTCGACGCGGCTGCTGACCTGCTCATGGCCGGATTTGACGTAACCCCTCATCTGTCGGCTCGTATGACCCGGGATCACGCCCACCTGTCTGACCTGCTCAAGCGTCTGGAGGCCCTGGAGATCAACCGACTGTTCGTGGTGGGAGGCGATGCGCCGCTACAGGGGGACTTCCCGGACGGATTGTCCATCCTGTCCGCCATGGAGGAGATGGGGCACCACGTCACCGACATAGGATTGCCGTGCTACCCGGAGGGCCACGGGACTATCCCGGAGCAGAGTCTCCGCACCGCCCTGGCAGATAAGGCATCCTTCGCCTCCTATATGACTACCCAGATGTGCTTCGATGGCTCGGCGATCGTCGACTTCATCGAGCGATCAAGGGCGGACGGCATCTCGCTGAAGGTAATTCTGGGGATTCCCGGCGCAGCTGATCGCCGCCGTCTGATCGCCATCTCGACCCGTATCGGCGTGGGGCAGTCACTGCGTTTCCTCGCCAAGCATCGAGGGCTTGCCGGTCGGTTCGTCCGGCCCGGCGGGTTCGCTCCCGACCGGCTCATTGAGGACGTGGTGACACGCTCCGATGACCAACCGAGCGGGCTGCATATCTACACCTTCAACCAATGCGAGACCACCGAGCGCTGGCGCCAGGACTACCTGGCCTCGTTGTAAGGGGGGGTCCGGGTGTCGAGCCGGACCTGATCACCGGGCCCGTGGCGGCCCGATTCGATGGCTGGGGTGACCCGCTGCGGCTGCTTGAGCCTCATCGGGTCTTGGTGGCTCACCGTCTGGACCAGGTACAGCCGACCATCTCGGCCGCCGAAGCGGCCGCCGGGGAAGGAAGCTGGGTAGCAGGCTTCGTCGCCTACGAGGCCGCTCCCGCTTTCGATGCGCGGCTCATAGTAAAGCCGTCCATCCCGGGCCTGCCTCTCGCCTGGTTTGCTGCGTTCCGTTCGGTCGAGTCCCTACCGCCGGGCCGCGGTGAGACCTACCAGTCGGGGAGATGGTCGCCCGAGATCAGCCGGGATCGCTACCGGCGAGATATTGCCGCTATCCGTTCCCTTATCCAGGCTGGCGACACTTACCAGACCAACTACACCTTCCGGCTGCGGAGCCGGGTCGATGGCGATCCGGTTGCGCTGTATGCGGACCTTGTCGAGGCGGAGCGAGCAGGCCGCAACGCCCTCCTGTCAACCGGCAGGCACACGATCGTCTCGGCGTCGCCGGAGCTCTTCTTTCGTTGGGATGGTCGCCGTATCGTCGGTAAACCCATGAAGGGCACCGTGGCTCGGGGCCGTTGGGAGCAAGAGGATCTTCGGTTTCGGGAACGATTGCTCGCCTCCGGGAAGGACCGAGCTGAGAACGTGATGATCGTCGACTTGCTGCGCAACGACCTCGGTCGCATAGCTCGCTTCGGGAGTGTTCGCGTGGAGCGACTCTTCGAGGTAGAGAGGTTCGAGACGGTATGGCAGATGACCTCGACGGTGGGTGCCGAGACGCGGCCGGAGGTTCGGCTTCACGACGTCTTCGCCGCCATGTTTCCGTGCGGCTCGGTTACAGGGGCCCCCAAGGTCAGGACGATGGAGATCATCGAGGCCTTGGAGGATTCGCCTAGGGGGGTCTATTGCGGTGCCATCGGGTTGTTGGCACCGGAAGGCTCCGGCCTCCCCGCCGCTCAGTTCTCGGTGGCCATACGTACCGTGGTGATCGACACAGCCAGTGGTGTGGCGGAGTACGGCGTCGGGGGAGGGGTGGTACATGACTCCACTGCCGACCGGGAATACGACGAAGCGATCCTCAAGTCACGGGTACTTACCCGTCGGCACACCCCACTAACACTTCTCGAAACCATGCGTTGGGTACCGCGATCGGGAATATGGTTGAGGGAACGCCACCTCAATCGGCTTCGCTCGTCGGCGCGTTACCTGGGGATCCGTTTGCAAGAGGACAAGATCGCCGGTCTTCTCGACGGTATCGGCGGGGACCGGCCCCTCCGAGTGCGGCTGCTCTGCAGCCGGTCGGGTCCACCTCTGATCGATACCCACCCTCTCGGGGAGTATGGGGGGGTGGTAAGCCTTGCCGTCGATGATCGCCCGATTGATCGGCTCGATCGACTGCGTTTCCACAAGACCACCATCCGGTCACCCTATGAGGCCGCGGCCGCCCGCCATCCGGACGCGGATGACGTTGTGTTGATCAACGATCGAGGGGAGGTCGTCGAGACGACCATCGCCAATCTGGCGGTGCTGATCGGGGGCTTGTGGGTCACCCCTCCCATAGACGCCGGGTGCCTGCCCGGTACCTATCGCGAGGAGCTTCTAGAATTGGGCCAGCTGGAGGAAGCTCGAGTGACGGTGGGAGATCTGGTGGCTGCCGACGAGGTGGCGGTGATCAACTCGGTCAGCGGCTGGCGGGCGGCGCAGGTCACATAACCCCCTCGCCCGGCGAGTTACGACTAGCCGTCACCATCCACCGGTCCGCGCCACCCTAAGATCAGGTCGATGCTCTACGACTACTCGTCCGCCGACGCTAGGTCGGTCACCGCAGCGGTGGAATCCGCTATCTCCCGCGGCGAGGCGCTGGTCGCGGAGATTATGTCGGTTGACGGACCTCGCACCTTCGACAACACGCTGGGGCCGCTGGAGGAGATCAACCGGCTTACTGCCGTAGCTTACGGGCGTGGCCCTTTTCTCGGTCAGGTATCGCCCGATGAAGCCACCCGGGAGGCTGCCCGAGCAGGTGAGGAGAAACTTGAACAGTGGAGGCTGGACCTCGTCTCGAGGCGAGATCTGTTTCGGGCGATCCGGGACTATTCCGCCACCGAGGATGCTCGGTCCCGGTCCGGCGAAGGCGCCCGAGCCTTGCGTCACACCGTCCGAGACTTCAGGCTGGCCGGTCACGAACTCAACGAGCGGGACCGAATCAGGGTGCAGGAACTCACTTCCGAGTTGATCACCTGCGGGGTCAGGTTCGCTTCAAACCTAGCCGAGTACGAGGACCATCTGGAGGTCACCGTCGAGGATCTGGACGGTTTACCGGAAAGTTATGTCTCCGGCCTGCAGCCAGCCGCGGAGGCCAACACGTACAAGATCACCATGGCCTATCCGGATGTCATACCCTTTATGGAGGACTCTCCCCGGCGTGATCTACGGGAGCGTCTCGCCTTCAAGTTCTCGAACCGTGCCCGAGCGGACAACACCCCTCTACTCCGGCAGGCTTTGGCTATCCGATCTCAACTCGCGACCATGTTCGGTTCGCCGTCCTGGGCTCACCACAGCATGGTCACCAAGATGGCCGAGCGCCCCGAGGCGGTGGCGGACTTCTACGAATCTATCCATGCGCAGTTGACTGCAGCCGGTCGGCGGGAGCTAGCAGACATGGAACGCATCCTTGCGGATGAAGGCCACTCACTTCCGGCGCAGCCTTGGGATCGGGCGTATTGCCATACCGTCCAGATGAGGCGGGATGGGATCGATCCCACCGAGGTAGCCGGATATTTTCCGCTGGAGCAGGTGATCGAAGGGATGTTGCAAATCACCTCGGAGGTCTTGGGCCTCTCTTACCGGAAGGTGGATGCTCCGGTTTGGCATGACGAGGTTTCCGCCTACCGGGTGACCGACTCCTCCACCAACGAGTTGATAGCCCACTTCTACATGGATCTACATCCGAGGGAAGGCAAGTTCGGTCACGCGGCCGCCTTTCCGTTGGTGCCGAGCGGGACTGACCTTGAAGGGGCGAAGAGCCGCCCGGTGAGCGCGATAGTGGCAAACCTGCCCCGACCCACCGGCGAGGTGCCATCTCTGCTCCGCCAAGAGGAGGTGGTCACCTTGTTCCACGAGTTCGGTCATATCCTCCACATGTCACTTTCCCGGGCGGAGTTGGCTCGATTTAGCGGGTCAAGGACAGAATGGGACTTCGTGGAGGCACCTTCGCAGATCATGGAGAACTGGTGCTGGATACCCGAGGTTCTGGAGCGGTTTGCCCGTCACCATGAATCCGGCGCGCCGATTCCGTCGGATCTGGTCCATCGATTGACGGAGGCACGCAATCTCAACGTGGCGTTGTTCACCCTCCGTCAGATGATGCTCGGCCAGATCGACATGGACCTGCATGGCTCCGCGGACCCGGTGGATCCCGAGGCTGTCCTCAGGGCCCGATCCGCCACCGGGTTGTTTCCCCATCACGAAGGGACCTTCATGCTCTCTTCCTTCGGCCACCTGCTAGGAGGGTACGACGCCGGCTACTACGGATATCTCTGGGCCGAAGTCTTCGGTCAGGATATGTTCAGTCGCTTCGCCGAGGAGGGGTTTCTCTCTCGGGAGGTAGGCATGGAATACCGACGAAAGGTTCTGGAGCCCGGAGGAACTAGGGACGCATCTGATCTGCTCGCTGACTTTCTCGGCCGTCCCCCGCGCAGCGACGCCTTCCTCCGCAAGTTGGGGATCCTACCGGACCGTCAGTGACGCCTTAGGGTGCCTCGACAACTATGTGGCCCCTCACCCGGGGAAACTTGATCGGAGAGTGAGCGTTGCAGTAATCGCTGCGGTTGTAGATGGATAGCCTGGTGGAGCATCCTTCCAACTGGCAGACTCGGCCACGCCCGTAGGATCGGGAGGGCCTTATTCCCCCGCGTAGTCGATGTCCGGTAAGTGTATCGGTCACAACCCAACCTTGTGTTTGACGGCATTCTCGGATTCGAGGCAGCGAATCGGGCCTCGATATATACAACGTCCGTCCGGGCGGGTTTGTTCCCGGTTTGTGTTATCGGACTTCGCGCCTCGGGTGTTAGATTGTGGTGTTGTCCGCCGGACCTTCGCGTCCGTCGAATCGTTTCCGTTGACCCTGGAGGTTGAGCCCAATGGCCGGTACTGTCGCTCCCGCGCCCCCGACGGAGGCGATGTTTGATGTAACGGGCATGACCTGCGGCTCGTGTGCGGCTCGCATCGAGAAGACCCTTCTAGAACAGGCCGGGGTGGTAGAGGCGGTGGTGGACGTGACTTCCGGGCGGGCCAAGGTCTCCTTCGCCCAGCCGGGCACCGTCGAGCAGCTAACCACCGCGGTGGGGGACATCGGGTACGGGATGGCACCGGTTGCAGCTACCTTCTCGCCCGGCGAGACAGAGGGCGAAGATCAGGAGTTGATCCTCGGGCGGAGACGTTTCGTGGTCGCCGCAGCCCTGGCATTACCAACCATCGTCTTGGCCATGTCGGGGGTGGACGCCGCGTGGTCGGGGTGGGTTCAGGCTCTCGCCTCAACAGGAACAGTTCTTTGGGCCGGGAGGAGTTTCCACCAGGTGGCATGGAAGAGGCTGCGTAGCGGTGGCGTAGGCATGGATACCCTCGTAAGCCTGGGGACCCTCGCCTCTTGGGCGTACTCGCTATGGGCCCTGGTAGCCGGAGAGCCTCTCTTCTTCGAGACCGGTGCCGCCATCGTGATGTTTGTTCTCTTGGGCCGTTACCTGGAGATACGGGCCAAAGGGAAGGCCTCCGAGGCCGTGTCCCGCCTCCTAGAGCTGTGGGGTCGCGAGGCTCGGGTCCTACGGGCCGGTGGCTGGACCACGGTACCGATCGAAGAGGTGGTGGTGGGAGACCGTATCGAAGTGGTCCCAGGCGGGCGCATCCCGGTAGACGGTACGGTGGTTGAGGGCGTGGGCGAGGTCGACGAGTCGATGCTCACCGGCGAGCCGTTGCCGAGGGCGAGGCAGCCCGGAGATCGGGTGGTGGGTGGCACTTTGAACCAGACCGGCCGGCTGGAGATTCAGGCCACCGAGGTGGGAGATGACACCGTGCTGGCCGACGTTGTGCGGATCGTCGAGAACGCCAAGGCCACCAAGGCACCCATCCAGAGGTTGGCTGACCGGGTGTCCGGGGTGTTCGTGCCCGCGGTGGTGATTGCGTCTGCACTCACCCTGGTGGGATGGACGGTGGCCTCCGACTGGACTGAGGCTCTACGTAATGCTGTGGCCGTGCTGATTATCGCCTGTCCTTGCGCGCTCGGCCTTGCCACCCCCACGGCCATCGCCGTAGGAGCCGGGAGAGGTGCTGAGCTCGGGGTGATATTCCGCTCCGCTGACGTGTTCGAGCGGATCGAGAAGCTGAAGAGGGTGGCCTTCGACAAGACCGGCACCCTTACCAGCGGCCAAATGGAACTGGCCGACGTTGAGGCCGACGCTACCGACTTCCTGGCGCGGGTTGCTGGCGTGGAGGCCGGGACAGGCCATCCCCTGGGGATGGCGGTAGCCGCCGGTGCCCGGCTCCGGGGAGTTACACCCGCGGAGGCGACGGAAGTCAGCGTGATCCCCGGCCAAGGTGCTGAGGGGTCGGTGGGGGGGACCGTGGTCACTGTCGGCACGGTCGACCTAATGAAGAGTCGGGGAATCGAGATCCCTCCCAAATGGATGGTTGCCCTAGAGGAGGCCGGTCGAGGAGGAAAGACCGCCTTCCTTGGCGCATGGGACAAGACAGCCCGTGGGGTGGTGACCGTCACTGACACCGTACGTGATTCTTCAGATGGCGTGATCAGCGCGTTGGCTGACCGAGGATTGGCCGTGTCCATGCTCACCGGCGACGATCCGGTGGCGGCCAAGATCGTGGCCGAACGAGTCGGGATACCTGCATCGGAGACGCATGCTCGGTTGCTGCCGGGGGACAAGGCCGCGCTTATCGGGTCGTGGCAAGATTCGGGGGAAAGCACCGCGTTTGTGGGCGACGGTATCAACGACGCGCCCGCGCTGGCGGCCGCATCTGTCGGCCTGGGAATAGGCAGTGGGAGCGATCTTGCCATTGAGACCGCTGATGTCAGTCTCATGTCGGGCAACCCTGAGCAGGCGATAACGGCTATCGACCTTGCCCGACGCACCTTGTCGGGAATCCGCCAGAACTTGTGGTGGGCGTTCGCCTACAACACGGCCGCCATACCGTTGGCCGTTGCCGGGCTTCTTGATCCGATGCTGGCCTCGGCAGCGATGGCCTTATCGAGCGTTTCGGTGGTCGCTAACAGCCTGCGGATTCGGGGATGGTCGCCTTCGGGGATGGACATCACCGCCAAAGGGCAACGCTCTCCAACGGGATAACGGAGGATTTGCGTATGACATCCTTGCCGCGGGCGATGGTAACGGGAGCGGCGAGCGGGATCGGGGAGGCCGTCGCCCGGAGACTGCTTGATGAGGGGTGCTCGGTGCTGGCCGTAGACGTCAACGAGCCGGGTCTCGATCAGATCACGGGGGCCGGTGCCGAGCCGCTGGTAGCCGACCTGTCCGACCTCGGGGATCGGGATCGGGTTATCAAGGCCGCCAAGGGGATCGACTACCTAGTCAATGCGGCGGGGATCATCCGCCTCAAGCCTCTCTCCGACTTCACCGTCAACGATTGGCGGGACATTTTCACCATCAACGCCGAGGCGATTTTCTTCCTGTGTCAGGGCATCGGGCCCACGATGCCGCCCGGGAGCGCCATCGTCAATCTCTCCTCGAGCTCAGCCAAGCTGGCGAACACCGTAGAGGCAGCCATCTACGCCGCTTCCAAGACCACCATCTTGTCCATCACCCGCTCATTCGCATACGGTCTGGCCCACATTCCGGTCAGGGTGAACGCGGTCTGTCCCGCCATTGTCGACACGCCCATGCAGGACCAGGTCTTGGAGAAGGTGGCGCCGCTGCGGGGTGTGACCGCCGAGGAGTTGACCGCCGCCCGTAACGCCTCCGTTCCGTTGGGACGGCCCGCCGCACCCGAGGAGTTGGCCGGGTTGATTTGGTACCTACTTAGCGAGAAACCGGGCTACATGACCGGCCAAGCTGTCAACTTCGGTGGAGGATATGTGACATGGTGAACAGTGGGCTCGGGCGGATGCATCACATCGGGATCACCGTTGCGGACGTGGACCGCTCGCTTCGATTCTGGCGGTCGTTCCTGGGTGTTGAGGAACGCTGGCGACGCATCCTCGACGCTCCCTACCTGGGCCGCATTACCGGCTATCCGGACGTTAGGATCGACGCCGCCGTGATCGATCTACCCGGAGGAATGCTTCTGGAGATCCTCAACTACCTGGTCGACGACAAGACCCCCAACTCTCCTGCTACGGCCAACCCGGCCAACGTCCACATCTGCATCGAGGTGGAGGACATCGACAGCATGTGGAATCGTGCCGTCACCAGCGGTGCCACCCCGGTAAGCCCCGGTCCCGTGGATATAACGGCCGGACCCAACAAAGGGGTCCGGGCTGGCTATCTCCGTGACCCGGATGGCATCACCCTGGAGCTATTCCAGCCTGTCCGGTAGGATCGAGCCGGCGCAACGGCGACTTTCGGAGAACTATGAGGATTGCACGGGTTGAAGCCATCCCGGTCAGCTACCCGGAGCCCAACGACTTCAACGCCATCCGGCATTTGTGCTTGGTGAAGCTGACCGCGACCGACGGAACCGTCGGCTGGGGGGAGTCGGTAACCATGTGGCCCGAAGCCAGTTTTGCTACTAAGGCGGTTATCGAAGGGATGTCCGAGCTGGTGGTTGGGAAGAGTCCCCTCCACAACAACGCCACCTTCCGAGCCTTGAAGGACCATGCCTGGTGGTATGGCTACGAAGGTGGTATCGCCAGCTTCGCTATCGCCGCGCTTGATATCGCGTTGTGGGATCTGAAAGGGAAGGCGCTCGGCGCGAGCGTGCTTGACTTGCTCGGTGGTCCGGTCCACGACCGGCTTCCGGCCATTGCCTCCTCCCATGCCCATTATGAGTCCATCCCTGAGATGGCCGAGGAGGCCGTCGAGTGGTTATCCACCGGCCTCCAAGGCATGAAGGTGGGGTTCGGCAAGCGCGGCAACGCCCATCTTGGGTTTGATCATGATCGGGATGTGGAGTATGTGCGAAGCATGCGTGAGGCCATCGGACCGGACAAGGGGCTGATGATCGACCTCGGATGGGCGATCAAGTGGGATGTTACGACCGCGGTCCAGCGGACCCGTGCCTTCGACGAATACGGGATCGACTGGATCGAAGAGCCGCTCGGTGCTTGGGATCCGGAGGGTTACGCCAACCTTCGCGCCAAGACCGAGACTCTGATCGCCTACGGTGAGAGGGAGTGGACGACAACGGGGTTCGAGCGCATCCTGGCCACCGGAACCGTGGACGTGATCGGATGCGATCCCGGACGTGCCGAAGGAATCACCGGCTTCAAGAGGATGGCCGATCTCGTGGAAGAAGGTCGGCGTCAGGTAAACGCTCACGCTTGGTCGTCGGCGATCGTCACCGCGGCCAGCCTGGCGGTGAGCTTTAGCAGCAGCGCCGCCCAGCTATTCGAGTTCAAACCGCTGGAGAACCCGATGCAGCACGAGCTGGTAGCCGCGCCTTTCGAACATCAGGAAGGTTGGGTGTATCCCCCGACCGGGCCGGGGCTGGGCATCGAAGTGGACGAGAAGGTGGTTGATCGGTTTCGCGCCTGACCGGCGCTGAACAGGAAGGAGAACGTATGGCCTGGAGCGTGGCATCCGGACTCGAGGGCAAGGGTGTGATCGTGACCGGAGCGGCCGGGGGGATCGGGCGAGCTACCGCGGAGGCCTTCGCCACCGCCGGAGCGCGGGTGATGGCCGTCGACCTTCATCAGGCGGCCGCCGACGAGGTAGTAACGGGCCTCGACGGTGACGGCCATGTGGCGGTGGGGTTCAACCTCAATGACCTGGATGCCCACCATGGTCTGATCGCTCGAGCCCGCAATGAACTGGGAAGCCTCGCCGCCTTGGCACACCTGGCGGCGGTGCTGACCCGCCAGGAGTCGGTCGGGCATGTCACCGAGGCGGACTGGGATTTCCAGCTTGATACCAACCTCAAAGCGAGCTTTTTCCTGGCCCGGACCACCGCGGAGGCGATGATCGAAGCAAAAGAGGGCGGAAGCATCACCTTGTTCTCTTCCCAGGGATGGTGGACCGGCGGCTTTGGTGGCTCGGTGGTGTACTGCGCCTCGAAGGGCGGGATAGTGTCCATGGCCCGCGGCTTGGCCCGAACCTTCGGCTCCCACCAGATCAGAGTGAACGCCGTGGCACCCGGCCAGGTTGACACACCCATGCTCATGGATGACCTCGACCCCGCCGTATTCGAGGCCATGACCCGCCAGACGCCGCTAGCAAGGGTAGGACACCCGTCCGAGTTGGCCAGCGTGGTGGTATTCCTGGCCAGCGACCACGCCTCCTACGTAAGCGGTGCCACCATCAACGTAAGCGGCGGCTTCTTGATGTACTGAGCCGCCAGCCGCTCACCCCGCCAAGAGACACGAAAGTGACGGAGAGGATCCTCTCCCCAGATCGGGTGTTGCCCCGTGCCCTAAGCGACAAGCCGGGTACCGTTACGATCGCGGGACACTTGAGCAAGGATCTCTCGCCGGGGAATGAGAACCAGCATCGTCAACCAGGCTGGCCTTGAGGAAGGGTCCTTGTGACGAGATACATCGCGATTATCGAACGAACCGGCGACGGCTACGGTGCCTACGTTCCGGACCTCCCAGGATGCGTCGCTGCCGGTGGCAGCTTGGAGGAGACGGAATCCCTAATTCGTGAAGCCGTCGGCTACCACGTCGAGATACTCCGCAAGAACGGAGACCCTGTCCCGGATCCCCAAGCCCGCGCACACCTCATCCCGACTGAAAGCCGAGGAGCTGGCACTAGCTGACAGGCACTGATCCGCCGGGGTGGGGTTGGTATTTCTTGAGGAAGGTCTGGTAGGCATGTTGTTGTCCAATATCCCTTGACGACATGGCGATCTAGCTGACCGGTCCGCGCGCCGCTGCTAGACGATCTCCGGCGAAGTGTTCAGCGAAGAACCACGTCACGGGGATTAGGCTTGTTGCCGAGTTCAAGGGTTATGGGTGTCGCTGAGAGAAACGATCGAGAGATTGCGTTCCGATCCGGTTCCGTCCGGTGAGGAATCTGCCAAGTTCAAGATAATCGCGCCGCTCCTTGCCGAGTTGGGTTGGGATCCAGGTGGATCCCACGTCCGTTACGAGGAAACGGTCGGCGGCAAGGGGAGCGGTAGGGTGGACATAGCCCTGGTAGGCCCGGACCGGATGGTCGCGCTAATCGAAGCGAAACGCCCGGGCGCAGACCTCAGACAGCACGTCAGCCAGGTTCTGGGCTACGCGTTCCACGACGGCGTGGACATCTGTGTGTTGACCACCGGGGTGGAATGGTGGCTCTACTTACCCAGGGAGGGCGGAAGGCCGCCGCAGCGCCGGTTTGCCCGACTCCATATCCACCAAGACCCTGCTGATCAGCTCTCCGAAGATCTTGAGAGCTTCCTCGGAAGAGCAAACCTGCTCAGCGGGCGGGCCCAGCGACAGGCCAAGCGGGTTCTGAAAGCAAAGCGTGATGCCGATCGCCTTAAGGCGGACATCCCCGTGGTTTGGCGACGAATGCTCGACCAACCCGACGAAGACCTCTTGGATCTGGTTGCCAGGCGGGTCTACGAACAAACCGACCTGCGACCCTCCCGACCGCAGGTGGCGGCCGTGTTTCGAGGCCTACCGATCCCTTCTGCTCCCCCTGAACCGACCGGGCCGCCGCCACAACCGTCATCGGCAAGACCCACGGGGAGTACCCGGGAAACGCCGGACGCCCTAGTCCTCATCGAGCGGCGCGAGGATGCCACCGGGATGCGGGCTCGGGCATTTGAACTGTGGGGAGACCGGTACGAGGTGCGCAACTGGCCAGATCTGCTCGCGCAGATGGCGGCGTTGCTGCAGAAACGCCATGGTGCCGCCTTTGAGAAGATATTCGACCTAAAGTTGGGCCGCAACACTGTTCCTGTGATTACCCGCGAACCGGGTTTGCTACGTACCCCAAGACAGGTCGAAGATTCCGGGATCTACCTGAATGCGCGCTTTACGGCGCGTAGCGGCTTCGTGAGAGCTCATGCTTTTCTGGACTGCTTTGGCCATCCCGAGACCGATCTCAGAATCTGGGCCGAGCAGGCTTCCTCACCCTCGGTAGGTACCCCGGCTGCAAGTCGACCTGCCTGGTTCCACCTGTGGGATAACACCTATCCCTTCCGAACATGGAAGGCGTGCTTGGTTCAGGTCGTCGCCGATCTCTACCTACGACACAGCCACGACTTCGAACGGATCCTCGGGCTGCGGGGCCGGACCAGGCCGCTTGCGGCTCTTGAGCCTGCTGAGCTGATAAGGGCGGCCCGCGTAGGCGAATCCCCCATTTACATAGAGACAAACCTCAGCGGGAAGGACTGCGTCCGAAGGGCACGCCTGTTCCTGGAACACTTCGGGCACCCACCGACCGATCTGAAATTCGCTACAGAAACGGGATCAAACGCCGGGTGAAGGCAAGACCCCTTACCTACGATCCGCGTCGCGCGCCTCCAAGATAAGCGACCGAGGGACGATCGTTCCCGCCGCCTCTTTGCGTCTACGTACTTCTTCGAGCAGCGTGTTGACGGTGGGACTCGCCACCATACGTTCGAGTTCGCACCGCAGGTACTCCTGCATGGACTGCCGGTTCAAGGCAGCGCGAGCAGCCAACTCGTCCCGGACCGATTCAGGGACTCCGCGAATGGTTATCTGAACAGCCATGACAGTCATGATGTTATCTGAACAGCCATGACAGTCATGATGCTTTCTGTGACAGCAAACTACAAGCGCGATTGGGTTCAGACCTCGAAGCACAGGTCGGACAGGCCTCTTACTGCTCTGACACGCCGTTCTCGTCCGTCCTCCTCTTCCTTCGCCATGTCTTGACGAGGGGGCTCATGAGAGCTAACCCGATCAGGATCAGGGCCACCGGGAGAGCCAGGCGGACGAGCCCGGGCCAGAAATCCGGGCTGGGAAAGGCTATCCAGGCGGCCAGTAGGAGGAAGATCAGCCCGGCCGTCAGGGAAAATATATTGAAGCGATGGCGTTTCATCTCGACTCCTTGAAAACAACTCGATACGTCCAGCGCCTGTCCCCGATCATTAGCGGACCACGATCTCGCCCACGCCCACTGCCACATCCAACAGCAGCAGGCCATCGTCTCCTGGTGCCTCCGTCCGCAGCGTGGTGTTGACTCCGACGCCCACCCGTTCTTGGCTATCTACACCCAAGATACCTACACCGACGGCTCCCCTAACTTCGGCAGCTACACCGTCGGGGAGATTCACTTCGACTCGACCGAAGCCCAGATTGACCTGGGTCTGGATTGTCTCGCCGGAGAAGTCCACCTGAGTGAGATCGAGTCGCAAAGTTCCGGCCCCCAGTTGGTACTCGTCGAGTATCTCTTCAAGTGAGGCGACCCAGTAGACCGTGTCGTCGGAGTACCAGTCTTCGACCACAGTGAGATTTTGGCTCACCAACTCAACCACCGGAGCCAGCAGCAGGAAGGGAACGAGGATAAAGCCCGCCACGATAACGCCCCCCGACCGGCCGTACCAGGCCCCGATCACCGCGCCCAGCCCGACGATTGCCGCGGGCAACGCCGTGTAGTGACGGAACGTGGGATCGAAGTCGCCGACCAGAGCGTCGGCGAGCCCGACCGCGCCCACCACCAACACGGCGAAGCCCAGCGTTACCCGACTGAGAAAGGAGGGCTCTCGAGCCGGGGGAGGAGTATCCGATGAAGCAGGAGCGTCAGTGGATGCAGAGCTGTCATCCGTAGCCTCGGGGGCGAGGGCGGGGGATGGTTCGGGATCCTCGTCGGCTGGCGTAACGGTGTCTTGGCGAGAGGGTCGCGCCAGATCCCCGCGATAGAGCAATACCCCCACACAGATCAGCGCTAGGGCGAGAACGAGATCGCCCCCTACGAAATTGGTACGCGATATCAGGAAAAGGACGGCTACACCGACCAGGATCACTCCGGCCCAGCGGCCGTTCTGATCGGTATTCAGCCAGCCCGCCGCTAGCGCATCTTCCTCACCTTCTCGGGGCATCAGCAACCATCCGGCCAGGTAAAGGAGGACACCCAAACCCCCGGCGAAGAAGAGCAGCACGAATGCGACTCGCAGTGCCCAGGCTGGCACCCCAAGGCGGTGGCCGAGACCAGCGGCCACTCCCAGAAGCCAACGACCCTCAGTGGGCCGAAGTAATGGTTTGGTTTCGTTGCTCATGGTCTGAGTATCGGTCCTCCCGCTCGGTTTGTCTATAGGGGATCGCCCTGTTTCTTCCCCTAGGCCACTCAGGGAAACTTCCGGTTGATCACTGGTTGTCCTAGGTCGCAGCCTGATGAGACAATGACCATATGATCACCAGGAGACGAAGCGGGCGCCTTATCGCGGGGGTGGCCGGAGGGATTGCCGACCGCATGCGTATCGACGATCTGTATGTCCGAGCAGGTTTCCTGGTGCTGGCCCTGGTCTGGGGCCTGGGAGGGATCGTCTATCTCCTCCTGTGGGTGGTCACCCTCGACCGGATCGAGGATCGTTCGCCCTCACCCGGGGTTGACGAGAATCGAAGAAACGGGTACCTACTGGCGTTTGCCGGTGGTCTGCTGGCACTCCGCGCCCTAGGGGTCTGGAGCGGCGACCGGCTGATCTTGTCGGCGGGAGCGGTTATCTTCGGAACCGCCTTCCTCATGGACCGGCGAGACATTGACCCTCGTTCCGCCATTCTGGCGCTATTCGACCCGAACAGTGGTCGGTTCCGCACCCGGGCCGTACTGGGCATCCTGCTTCTCCTCCCCGGGCTGGGAATTATGAGCGCCACGGTCGCTCCAGCGCTGGATACGGTTCTCTTGGCGGTGGTGGCAACCGGGATGGGGATGTTGGTGCTGTTCGGGCCATGGGTGTGGAGGCTGGTCACCGACCTTGGGACCGAGCGCAGCAAGCTGATCAGGGAGCAGGAGAGGGCCGCCATGGCCGCCCATCTTCATGATTCGGTTCTCCAAACCCTGGCTCTCATCCAGCGCACAGACGACCCGCGGCGGGTGATCGCGCTGGCCCGGGTGCAGGAACGTGAGCTACGCCGTTGGTTGTATGGCCCGGAACCGACGGATGGCCCCGAACTACTATCGCTGGCGTTACAGAAGGAGGTTGACCGGATCGAAAGCACCTTCGCGATCCCGGTTCACCTGGTGACCGTCGGTGATCAGCCGGTCGATGACCGGATCGGGGCGATGGTGGCATCAGCAGGCGAGGCTATGGCCAACGCGGCCCGACACTCCGGTGCCTCACGGATATCTCTCTACTGTGAGGTGACCGAAGAGTCCGCTGATCTCTGGGTGTCTGATCTCGGGCACGGCTTTGATCTTGACAGCATCCCCGCGGACCGCCGCGGCGTAACGGATTCGATCATCGGGCGTATGGCAAGCCGGGGCGGAAAGGCAACGGTAGTTTCACAACCTGGTTCCGGTACCGAGGTGCATCTGCAAATGGACCGGCGAACATCATGATCAGGGTGTTCGTGGTAGACGACCATCAGCTTTTTCTGGCTGGTGTCAAAGCGGAGTTGGCAGGACGAGATGGTATCGAGGTGAGCGGCGTTGCCCGAGACGTTGACGTTGCCATCGACTTGCTACGTAGTGATCCCCCGGATGTGGTTCTGGTGGACGTGCACATGCCGGGAGGCGGCGGCCTAGCGGTGGTCGAGAATCTGTGTGAGGTCCATCCCGACCTGAAGTTCTTGGCCTTATCCGTGTCTGATGCCGTCGAGGATGTGGTGGCAATGATCAGGGCTGGAGCGCGAGGGTACGTAACCAAGTCGATCGGGCCCGAGGAACTACGCGAGGCCATTCTGCGAGTGCATGAGGGGGATGCGGTGTTCTCTCCCATGTTGGCTGGGTTTGTGCTCGACAGTTTCGCGTCCGAGGCCCGACCCCTCTCGGATCCCGAGCTGGACCTCCTGACGTCTCGCGAAAAGGAGGTTCTGCGCCTGATTGCCCGCGGTTATCCGTACAAGCACGTGGCGAAGAGGCTGTTCATCAGCGTGAAGACTGTGGAGTCACACGTCTCTTCCGTCTACAGGAAGCTCCAGCTGTCCAACCGGTACGAGCTAGCCCGATGGGCAGGTGACCGCCGCATCGTCTAAGGCCGGTCAACAAGAAGGTGGTTTCAGGAGGGATCAAGCCGCTGACAACTGGCATCCGAGCGCCATTGGCTGCTACGCAGAGGTATCGGCCTCCGGAGTATCGAGAATCTCCACGCTCCGGTCGGCGAGGAGCGGTCGAATCTGTCCCACCGCTACGTCCGTGAAGTGAGCGGTGGCCGTGTGGGCGTCGAACGCGGCCCGGTCTAGATACTTCTCGTAGAGAAGGAACCGGCGGCGGTCGTCAACGCTCCTATACACGTCAAAGGCGAGACAGCCCGGCTCTTCGACGACCAACGTGGTGTAGTCGCGCAGCAGGGCGGCCACTTCTTCATCCTTGCCGGGAGCGGTCAGATAGGTGGCCAGAACGATGGTCATAGGGGTTCCTTCCGTTGCTTCATGTGGCGTCGCCGAATCCGATTCCGTCGCGGTGCGATCCTGGTCCGGTGATCGGGGCATATTACGTGGGGCGGCTCGTTCACCCTCAACCACGGGTCTGGTGGTGGTCCCGGCTGTGAGACAACTAGCCTTCCGATCAGTATGAACCTCCACCTGTTGGACGCAACCTATGAACTCTTCCGGGCCTATTTCGGTTACCCGCGTCGGCAGGCACCGGACGGGTCGGAGGTAGGGGCGATCTACGGTCTGCTGCATTCCACTATTCGGCTCCTCAATGATCCGGCGGTGACCCACATGGCTGCCGCCACGGACGCGGTGATCGAGTCCTTCCGCAACCAGCTATTCGACGGGTACAAGACTGGCGAAGGGGTGCCGGAGGACCTGATGAGTCAATTCGGTCCGGCGGAGGAGGCGCTCGCCGCCATGGGCGTGGTGGTTTGGGCGATGCGCAAGTTCGAGGCGGACGACGCGATCGCCACGGCAGCCCATCGCTGGAGCGAACAGGTGGACCGAGTGATAATTCTCAGCCCGGACAAGGACCTGATGCAGTGTGTGGTGGGGGACCGGGTGGTCACCTACAACCGCCGTCAACGCCAGCGTTATGACGAGGCTGGCGTGCAGTCGAAGTTCGGTGTGCAACCCAAGTCGATACCGGACTATCTGGCTCTGGTCGGCGACACTGCCGACGGTGTTCCGGGTATTGCGGGATGGGGGGCCAAATCCGCCTCGGTCGTGCTGGCTCGTTACGAGCGCATTGAGGCGATCCCGTCCCACCCGGCGGTCTGGGGGGTGAAGGTGAGAGGAGCGGCTCGTCTGTCGGCAAACCTGGAAGCCGGACGCGAGGACGCGTTGCTGTATCGAACCCTGACGACGCTGCGCCGTGATGTTCCGTTGCCGGAGGGGCTGGATGATCTGCGCTGGCGAGGTGCCCACCGAGCCCGATTCATCGAGATCTGCGACCGGCTGGGTTTTGGGCGTATTCGCAGTCGCCCAACCCTCTGGCAGGAGTAGGCGGCCCACCCGATCCTTTGACATTCCCCTCCTTCTGTGGTGTAATTGGGCTAACGCGCTCATCCAGAGCGGTGGAGGGACAGGCCCTTTGAAGCCGCGGCAACCGACCTGAGCGGTGCCAATGCCTGATCGATGAGTTAGCCGAGGCGGGATTCCGCTCGCGGCGCTCGACGAGCGCGTAAGAAAGCGAGAGGAGACTGTCACGCATGGATTACCTGCCCCCCAACCCCAGACCGTTCAGCAGGTGCATGTGTTGTCCAGGCTCCCGGGTGATCGACCCGGGCGGACCTGGCCGCCGCCCGTAGACCTCACCACCCGGGAGCTGACACCAGTCGACCCGCGTCACCATTCCCACCGAGTCGGCAGAGGCTTTCCGGCCAGGATCGCAATCGACGATTTACACCAACATGAAAGGATATGACCATGAGCAAGGGCGAAATTAACGGGGTAGATTCCTCACACCTTCTGTTTGCGCGAGGCGTAGTGCGAGAGACGCCCGCTGCCGGGGACTACACCTGGCGTGCCTCCAACGAGTGGGTACATGGGACCCACAGCCGGACTGCCCTCAGCGGGTACTTCGGTTTGGGAGAGGAGCGCAACCACAAGGGCACTTACCAGGTTGAGGCTGATCATCCGCAGGAGTTCAACGCCGGCGACAACGCCGCCACCCCGGTGGAAATCGTCTTGGCAGGCCTGGCGAGTTGCCTCACGGCCGGAGTGGCTGCCGTAGCGGAGAATCGGGAGATCAAGCTCAATTCGGTGAAAGCCACCCTCGAAGCCGACATGAATATCGGCGGCATCCTCGGGGCCGACCCGGACGTGAGGAACGGTTTCAGCGATGTGCGGGTGAACTACGAGATCGATGCTGATGACACCAGCCCGGCCGATGTTGAAGCTTTGGTCGCCCAGTCGCAGAAGATCTCCGCGGTGTTCGACATCCTGACCAACCCAACCAACATTTCTGTAAGCGTTAGCTAGTACCAAGGAAGCGAGTTCCGGTTCGAGATGTTCACCAACACTGTCGTAATCGGTGCCGGACATAACGGTCTGGCGGTCAGTTTCCTCCTCAAGGAGGCGGGGATTGACCATGTTGTGCTGGAACGGGGTCAGGTGGCCAACACATGGCGGACTGAACGGTGGGATTCGTTACGACTGCTAACCCCCAACTGGCAGACCTCCCTACCCGGCTTCGCCTACGATGGCGATGACCCCGACGGGTTCATGACCGCCAAGGAGGTGGTGGATTTCATTGACCGCTACGCGCGCTTTGTGGATCCACCCCTCCGACCCCTCACCACCGTTACCTCCGTACAGCGCGACGGGGACGGGTACGTGGTGGAAACCGACCGGGGTACCTGGCGATGCCGTTCGGTGGTGATGGCCAGCGGCGGGTTCAACCTGCCGAAGGTGCCACCTCTGGCCGCGGCCTTGCCGGATTCGATTCGTAGCATTACCCCGCTGGAATACCGCCGACCGTCCGATCTGGACGAGGGCGGGGTGCTGGTGGTGGGTGTGTCCGCCACGGGCATCCAGTTGGCGGAAGAGATCCACCTCTCCGGGCGTCCAGTGACGGTGTCGGTGGGCGAGCATGTCCGGCTCCCTCGCACCTATCGGGGGCGAGATATCCGCTACTGGATGGATGTCACCGGGGTCTCCGAGGAGCGCCACGACGAGGTAGATGACATTGTTCGGGCCCGGCAGGTTCCCTCACCGCAGCTGGTGGGAACCCCGGAGCGAAAGTCGCTAGACCTGAACGCCCTCACCGACATCGGCATCAAGATGGTGGGCCGGCTGGTGGGAATTCGCGACGGAAAAGCGCAGCTGGCGGGGTCCCTGCTCAACAAGATCACGAGGGCGGACCTCAAGATGAACCGCCTACTCGACACCATCGACGAATGGGTCGCAGAGCGTGGACTGGACGATCGCTACGATCCCACCCACCGGTTTGAGCGCACCCGCGTGGACGGCCCCCCGCCCCTCAGCCTTAATCTGGAGGATGGTTCCTTTCGGACCGTGTTGTGGGCGACCGGTTACCGGCCCGACTACTCATGGCTCCACGTTCCGGTGTTCGACCACAAGGGGCGTCTGCGCCATGATGGTGGGGTGGTCAGCGAAGCGCCGGGTCTATACGTCATCGGTCTCAACTTCTTGCGGCGTCGTAAGTCCAGTTTCATCCACGGGAGCGAGGATGATGCCCGTGAACTGGTCGGACACCTCGCCGCCTACCTAGAGACCCGGACGGCTCTGGTCCGCTCCTGACCCGACCTCGGTTGACTTTCCGGTAACCATGGTATGCCAGTCCAGGCTGGAGTAGGTCTTAGTCTGTGCCCGGCGGGAGGGGTGGTTCGAACCTCAGGATTAGGTATCCGGCGATTCCAGCTACTAATGATCCGGCGAACACCCCCAGCTTGGCCGTATCGAGCAGCGTCCCACTATGGAATGCCAGCTCGCTTATGAAGAGCGCCACCGTGAACCCGACTCCGGCCAGGACCGCCACCCCGACAATGTGTCGCCATCCCACCCCGTCAGGCAGCTGACCCAGCCCCAATCTGACCACCAACCAGGAAAAAGCGGAGATTCCGACCATCTTGCCGATGACCAGACCTCCGGCGATTCCCAGGGCTAGGCGGGAGGACAGAGCTTCCGCTAACCCGTCTGGGTTGATTCGTACCCCGGCGTTGGCTAAGGCGAACACCGGAACTATCACGAACGCGCTCCAATTGTGGAGGAAGTGGAGGAGCCGGGCGAGAGGGGAGATTGACTCGCGCGACACATCGGAGAGGAGCCGCGCCTCGTATTCGACCTTGGCCTGGAAGTCGGGCTCCGTCGACCACGCCGGGAAGAGGTCGACGATTCTTCGCGTCGCCCGGTCGTATTCGTGAGGGTCGTACAACGGAACCGTAGGGGTGAGAAACCCGACTAGCACCCCGGCGATGGTGGCGTGAACGCCGGACTCCAGGAACAGGAACCACACCGCGAACCCGAGGGGGACATAGAACATCATCGAGCGGATGTTGTTGCGGGCACCGAGCCAGATCAGGACGAGCAGGGCTATCCCGAGGGCCAGATAAGAGAGCTGCAGATCGGAGGTGTAGAAGACGGCGATGACCGTGATGGCACCGATGTCATCGGCAATGGCCACGGCCAGCAGGAAGAGGCGGGCACCGACCGGAATCCTCCTGCCGAGTAAGGCGAGGATGCCGAGCGAGAAGGCGATGTCGGTGGCCATGGGGACACCCCAACCCTGCATGGTGAGGGGGTCGCTGCCGTTCAAAACCAGGTAGATGGCGGCGGGTACGAGCATTCCCCCCAGTGCCCCAACCACCGGCAGCGCCACCTTACGGGGATCGCGCAGCTCTCCGAGCACCAGCTCCCGTTTGATCTCCAGTCCGACGACCATGAAGAAGATGGCCATCATGCCATCGTTCACGAAGTGCCTGAAGTCTTCTGCAAGGTGGAGTGGGCCGATCGTTACGTCGATCTGGGTATGCCAGAACTTCTCGTAGCTGTCGCCGAAAAGCTCCAGGTTTGCCCAGAGCATCGCCAAGATTGCCGCCACCAAGAGAACGATTCCGGAGGAGGCTTCGATCCGAGTCAGTCGGAGGACAGGTCTCACGAACCGGCTTGGAACTAGGCGGTCGGAGTCGATCCAGTTCTTTCTGACACGATCCATATGCTCGGATTCTAGAGCACTCCATTTCCTGAGCCGTCGGCTGGCCATCATGTGAATACCGCAGCCCGTAGGGTGGTGGAGTTCTCGACTATCTGTTGATAACCGGTCGGTCTAGGTTGGTCACATGGCAATGGGCAGACCGGTCAAGAATCGAGTGTTGCGGGGCACCCTTTTGGGGTTGGGCTTCTTCTTCGCTGGGGTGGGGATCGTCGGAATATGGGTACCGTTGCTTCCGACCACCGGGCCGATTCTGCTGGCAGCGTTCCTGTTCTCAAGATCCTCTGAGCGGTTCGATCACTGGATTCTCAATCACCGAGTGGTGGGACCGCTGGTCAGAGACTGGCGGGCTGGCGCAGGCTTCCCCATGCGGGCCAAGGCGACCGGAGCGTTAGCCGTAGCCCTGTCCTTCGCATTGACCTCCTGGCTTGCTCTAGAGAACCCATGGGTCCGTTCGGGATTCATCCTCTTCGGATTAGGTCTGATCACCTACATCCTGAGGTTGCCAACCAAGGCATCGCCCGTAGCGGCCTCCCCAGCCGTCGACTAGCCAAGCCAGCCAAGGGACTCCCGAGAAGACGCAAGACCCCACAACCGGCCCCCAGTCACTGGCGGAGGGGGCTGATGACGTCTGAGGAGATCGAAGGCCTCAACTGGCAACTGGAAGCAACTGGCAACTGACTAAAGATGCGCGATAGCTTCTACCACCTTGAGCCGGGCGGCTCGCCGCGCCGGGTAGACCGCAAACACAATTCCGAGCAGTCCGGTCGCCAGCATCCAGAAGAGCAGGCTCCCCAATACTCCCGAGGCAGAGAAGGAAGTCGGTAACCAGGGGATTACGAAGGTAGAGAGACCGAAGTCAGACAGGGATCGGATAAGCGCCCAGCCGAAGAAGACTCCGAGGACGATTCCGAGGAGGGCCCCGAACAAGGAAACTATCGACGCTTCGATGCGGACCATCCATCGGGTGGAGCGGCGATCCAACCCCACCGCCCGTAGTAGCCCGATCTCCCGAGTCCGCTCGAACACGGACAAAGCCATGGTGTTCGTGACCCCGAGCATGCCGATGAGGACGGCTAGGGCCAGCAGTCCGAGAATGAAGTTGAGCAATCCGTTGAGCTGGTCCTCCGCTTGGCTCTGTAGCTCTTCGCGGGTGAAAGCCGCCAGATTCGGGAAGTCTGAGATGGCGATCGCAACCGCCTCCTTGAGTTCGGAGGCGCTAACCCCCGGGGCTGCCTTCAAGTAGATAGCGGAGTCGCGTTCTCCGCCGAAACCCGCGCTCCAGTCGATTCGCGACACTCCCACCGTTCCGGCCCAGGCGTCACCGGATACTATGCCCACCAGGGTTAGGGGCGTTTCTCCGGTGTCCGGGAAATCCACCAACACCACATCGCCCAGCCGAGCACCCAGCGACTCGGCAATAGGGCTGTCCAGCATCATCTCGCCGACACCGAGCCGGGCCGTTCCTTCGACGGATTCTGGGGCCGCGAAGTCGGTGACGTCAGGATCCATACCGATGATGAACCCCTCGATCCAAGAGTCTTCGGAAGGGTCGTCGAGTCGGAGTCGGGCCAGGCTCGACTGGATCCTGGCCAAGTCGCCTACCTCCTCAAGGTCGGCAAGCCTCTCGCCGACCACCGGAGCGAACGTAGCGGTGGGATCGGTGGCATTAGCAAACTGGACGGTGACATCGGCCGCTACATCGTTGGCGAGCACATCCTGGATCGCGCCCCGGATGGAGGCCGTCAGGGTTGCGGCCAAAGCCACCAACGTGATGCTGATCATCACCGCGGACGCGGTCGCAGCCGTTCGATCGGGGCTTCGCTGGGCGTTACGTTGTGCCAACCGGCCCGGAATCCCCGACAGGGTGGCCAGCGCCCGACCGAGCGCCTGCGCCACCGGCCGAGCGAACAACGGGCTGATCACAAACACCGCGATAAAGACGATAGCGATGCCCGTGCCTACCAGAACGATCGGAGACAGTCCGAAGTCGATATCGGCGAACAAGCCCGCGAAGAGGCTTGCCAGCCCCAGCACCAGGATGGACAGCCCGACGATTACCCGCCGAAGGGTGAGGACTCGGGGTGACTCGGCGGAGTCATCTCGTAGAGCCTCCATAACCTCCACCTGGGCGGCTCGCCGCGCCGGGATCAACGCCGACACGAGGGTCATCACCACCCCCACCCCTAGCGCGACCACCACCGTGCGCGGAAGGAGAGTCAGGGTCGATCCGGGTAGCTCAATCCCCAAGGCGGGGAGACCTACCTGGATTCCTAGCGCTATGAGCAGGCCGAATCCAAGCCCTACCAGCGCGCCCAAAGTCCCGATGAGGGCCGCCTCAAGGAGAACGATCCCCAACACCTGCCGCTGGTCGGCACCTAAGGCCCGCAGCAGGGCCAACTCTCGACTGCGCTGGCTGACCACGATACGGAAAGTGTTATAGATCAGAAAGGCACCGACGAACAGGGCGATCCACCCGAATGCGGACAGGAAAACCGTGAAGAAGGACAGGCCCTCCTGGATATTGGCGGTCTCAGCTTCGGCAGCGCTCTGGCCGGACAAGACAACGGCCCCCGGCGACAAGCGATCCTCGATAACCGGGATCACATCCTCGGCTACCGCTCCGCCCACTAGCTGAAGGCTGGCACCCGATACTTGTCCTTGACGCCCCAGGACTTCCTGGACGGTGGCGAGATCGAAGAAGATCCAGCTGGTCCCGCCGAAGGTGTCCTCATCCTGGTAGCTGGCGATGCCTACCAAGGTGGCATCTAGGGGCCCGGTCAGGTTGGAGAGCAGCTTGATCGAAGCCCCCACCGTATACGAGCCGAGTTCGGCGGTGGCTCGGTCGAGGGCTATCTGACCGGCTCCCTCCGGGTAATCACCTTCAGTGATAGTGAACCAGCTGTCGTTCTGCGAGAGGTTATCCGAGTCCGGCACCTGGAGGTTTGCGCTGAAGGTGGGGGGACCGAATGCCGACCTCAGCATCTCCCCTTCTTGATCAAGAACCTCCACCCCCAGACCGACAAGGCTCGGGTAGACGGTGGCTACCTCGTCGATATCTTCGAGACTGGTGACCTCGGCCTCATCCAAGAACCCTCCGGTTGCGCCACCGGGGCCAGCCTGCAATTGGTCTGACTCTCCGCTCACCACGATGTCGATGTCGGCGTAGGCGTTGTCGAATATTTGGGTGAAGGCTCGGCCGATGGTGTCCGTGTAGACGTAGACCCCGCTGATTAACCCCACGCCGAGGATGATGGCCAGGGCCGAAAGGATCAGCCGAACCTTGTGGGACCAAACTCCCTTCAGGGCGATCCGGATCACTTAGTACTCCAGGCTCTTAAGCCGATCCAGGACCCGATCTGCGGTCGGGTCGGTCATGGTAGAGAAGACTTTCCCGTCAGCAAGGAAGATGACCCGGTCGGCATAACCGGCGGCCACCGGATCATGGGTGACCATCACAATCGTCTGATGATGGTCGCTAACCGCGGTGCGGAGGAACCCGAGAAGATCGGCGCTTGCCTTGGAGTCGAGATTGCCGCTGGGTTCGTCGGCGAAGATTAGGGCTGGTCGGGCCACCATTGCCCGGGCCGCTGCCACCCGTTGCTGCTGGCCGCCGGACAGCTCGACCGGACGGTGTTTGAGCCGGTCGGTTATCCCCAGGGTTTCCACCACCGAGTCGAACCAGTCCCGGTTCACTTTGGCTCCGGCCAGATCAAGGGGAAGGGTTATGTTCTCGCGGGCGGTCAAGGTAGGGACCAGATTGAAGGATTGGAAGATGAACCCGATCTTCTCCCGCCTCAGCCTGGTGAGGCGGCGATCGTTCAGTTCGGAAAGGTTGTGGTCCTCAATGAAGACGGCACCCTCGGTGACCGAGTCGAGTCCAGCCATGCAATGGAGCAGAGTGGATTTTCCCGAACCGGATGGTCCCATAACCGCGGTGAACTCCCCGCCGGAGAAGGAAACCGTGAGGTCGTCAAGAGCGGTGACCCGAGTGTCACCCCAGCCGTACACCTTGGTCACATGTTCCGCACGGGCGGTCGGGTTACTCATCGGGAGGCCTCCGGACATGGGCGTCGATAGCTGATGTCGTACTCTTCTGCTGAAGGCTAGCCCGGCTCGATCCCTAACCAGAGTGAGGCAATTCCACGACAACTAACCTCCGAGGCCTATGCGTGTGGTCATTGCTAGCTGTTCGGTGGACTATCAAGGTCGGTTGAGTGCCCATCTCCCTATGGCTAGGCGGTTGATCATGGTGAAAGCAGACGGGTGCGTAGCCGTCCATGCTGACGGCGGTGCCTACAAACCTCTGAACTGGATGAACGCCCCCAACACCCTGGTGGAGGAGGAAGGCTGCTGGGTAGTCACCAATCCGAAGGGTGAACAGCTGACCATCCGGATGGATGAGGTGGAATTCGATGAGCGCTTCGAACTAGGACAGGATCCCGGCTTGGAGAAGGACGGAGTGGAGGCCCACCTGCAAGAGTTGTTGGCAGCCCGTCCGGAGACATTGGAGGATGGCCTGGTGCTGGTCGGTCGAGAGTACCCCACCGACATAGGCCCGGTTGACCTGTTGTGCAGGTCAAGGGACGGAAGCAGCGTGGCCGTCGAGATCAAGCGACGCGGTGAACTCGACGGGGTGGAGCAACTCACGCGTTACCTGGATCGCCTCGCCAACGACTCTCGCCTCCATCCCCTACGCGGAATGCTGGTTGCCACCGTGATCGCACCGCAGGCTCGGGTATTGGCCAAAGCCCGCGGGATCGAATGCGTTGAGGTGGACTACCAGGAGCTCAAAGGGGAACCGTCCAACCACCTGCGTCTGTTCTGACGTGTTTCAGGTGGTTCTGTACCGTCCCGAGATCCCGCCCAACACCGGCAACATCATCCGGCTGTGCGCCAACACGGGGGCCGCACTGCACCTCATCTATCCACTGGGTTTTAGCATGGACGACAACCGGTTGAAACGGGCGGGCCTCGACTATCACGAGTACGCCACCGTGCAATCGCACGCCGACTTTGACGATTATCTGTCAGCTGCTCAACCCCGCCGAGTGTTCGCCCTCTCGGGGGCAGGTCGAACCCGGTTCACTGAAGTTGAGTATCAGGCGGGAGACGGGCTGATATTCGGCCAGGAGAGCTGCGGGCTACCGGAATCCATCTTGGGACATGGGTCGATCACCGAGGTGCTGCGGCTACCCATGTTGCCCCGCCGTCGCAGCCTCAATCTGTCCAATGCGGTGGCGATCACCGTCTTCGAAGCCTGGCGTCAGCAGGATTTCAGCGGTGGTGTGTGAGCGGTCCGGTCCTCAGCTAGCCAAGGCCCGGAGCGCCGCGGCTTCAACCAGGACGGCCGCGGCCAGATCGTCGACGTTGACGCTTTCGTTGGGTCCGTGGATGGCGCTGGTGGGATCGGCGGCACCGGTGAGGATCAATTCGGCACCGGGGAAGGTCTCGGAGAAGGCTTGGACGAAGGGGATGGCCCCACCGATCCCGGCGTGGACGGCCTCCCTTCCGTAGGCGTGGTGGAACCCGGCCCCGAAGGCTTGGTAGGCCGGACCCGAGGTAGTGAGCGCAAAGGGGTGGGCCGAGGTTCCCGGTTCGACCCGCACGGACGCACCCCAGGGCACCGCGGCGGTTAAGTGATCGGTAAGTGCGTCCAGGGCCGTATCCGGATGGTCGCCAGGCGCAAGCCTTAACGACACTTTGGCCCGAGCCGACGGTATCAGTTGGTTGATGGCACCTTCCACCGGAGAAGCGTCGAGGCCGAGAACCGAGATAGAGGGGGCGTTCCATAGACGTTCGGTGATCGATCCCGTGCCGATGGTCTCCACGCCGGATAGGGCTTTGGCCTGTTGGCGGCACTCCTCTTCGTCGGCCTCGATAGACGGACGTGGGCCCTTCACCAGGCCCTTCACGGCCACGTTCCCCGAGTCGTCATGTAGCGAGCCCAGCGCCCTGATCAGAACCGTCAGGGCATCGGGAAACAGACCGCCCCAAAGGCCGGAATGAACTCCCGACTCCAGAGTGCGCACCTCTATGGTGCAATCCACCAGACCCCTCAACGACGTTGTCAGGGCGGGGACACCCACCGACCAGTTAGCGGCATCGGCCACCACTATCACATCCGCAGCTAGGTCTTCGTGGTAGGAAGCCAGAAACTGGTGGAGATGTGCCGAGCCGATCTCCTCCTCCCCTTCGAGAAAGACCTTCACCCCCACTGGGGGTCGCCCGGAATGCGCCCGGATCGCTCCGGTATGGATTACCACTCCGCACTTGTCATCAGCCGCCCCGCGCCCGAACAGGCGTCCTCCGCGTTCGGTCAGATCAAAGGGAGGAACCGACCAAAGCTCTACGGGTCCGGCGGGCTGGACGTCGTAGTGGGCGTACAGCAACACGGTGGGAACGTCCGGCGTCGGGCCAGGAACTTCGCCGAAAACCGCAGGATGAGCGCCTTCCACCTCAAGCAGGCGCACGCCCACCAAGCCCGCCTCCTCCAGCCGAGTGGCGCATCTATCGGCACCTCGGCGAACCTGGCCCGGATCGAAGCCTTTGGCACTAACCGTGGGGATGCGAACCAGGTCCCCCAACTCGTCCTTGATCGTAGGGAAGAGAGCATCGACCGCTTCGTTCAGGTCGTCGAACACGACGGCTCCGATCAGGTGCGATAACCGACCGGGGGCACGACCGGTTCGATTCCTAGGTGTGCATACGTGGCCATCGGGAAGTAGGGGATTCCTCGGTCTGAGAAGGCTTGCTGGGCGAGGTCCCCCCGGTCGGCCAGGGTCACCGCGGCTACCACATCTGCCCCGCATCCTCTAGCGACGTCGACCGCGTCAAGGATCGAACCCCCGGTCGTTACCACATCGTCCACGATGAGTACCCGGTGGCCCGGCCCGATTTGGAGTCCTTCAACCCTTCGTCGGGTACCGCGCCCCTTGGCCTGTTTGCGGACGATGAACCAATGCCGGTCGGTCACCGCGGCCATCCCTACTGCCAAAGCGTCGGCACCGAGGGTAAGGCCACCTACCGCGTCGAACTCGATACCCGCGTCCTCAACGGCTTCGGCCATGGCCCGGCAGGCGGTCTTCAGGTCCGTCCACGCCGAAAGCGACTCCTTGCCGTCTATGAAGTCTCTCGACATGGCTCCGCAGGCGAGTTGGATGGCCTCATCCTGCCTAGTCAAAGCCTCTTGCCTCAACAAATGGTGAAGTTGTTGGCGTAGTTCCGAGTGGCCCAGGGTTGCCCTCCAAAGGTTAGGATGTACCCTAATGCGACTCTCCAGATCCCAAATGCGAATTTTCACGCCCCAAGCCGTTAACCCGCACGCGGAAGTGGGCCGGTTGAAGGGCGCCCGGTCTCGGCGGTCACGCTTGTTGTTGCTGGCCCTCACCACCTCGATCGTATGGGCCGGCCTTCCGTCCTCGGCTGGCGCAGTTGATGGACGCAGCGACTTCCTGCCGACAGCAGGGGCATGTGTGGGCGACGCCACCCGATCGGCGGGCTTCATAGACACGGTAGGGGTTTCGGCTGAGAAGGCCATCGATTGCCTCGCCTACTACGGCATCACGCAGGGGTCGGGCGCCGACCGTTTCTCCCCGAACGCACCTATCGCTAGATGGCAGATGGCCTTGTTCCTGGCTCGGACCGCGTCCTTGGCTGGCTTGAATGTAGGCACACCCGTCGAGCAGGGGTTCACAGACATCAGCGATCTCCGTCCGGAGGCCCAGGACGCAATCAACTGGCTCACTTTTCTGCGGATCACTCGGGGAACCTCGCCTACTACCTATTCCCCCAACGCTCTGGTAGATCGTCGCCAAATGGCCCTCTTCCTGTACCGGCTTCTTTCGCAGTTGGAACCTGGACCGGGCGGCGCCGCGGTCGGGAGCGTGGTAGCGGACGATACATCGTTCGATGACATCGGTCACCTAGACGAAGCGACCATGACCGCCATACAGGTGCTTTCCGAAATGGGCATTCTGGCCGGGCGGTCGGCCACCGTGTTCGCCCCGTCGTCGATCGTCACGCGGGCTCATATGGCTCTGTTCATCAGTCGGGCACTCGCCCATACCAATATTCGGCCCGCCGGTATCACCATTCAGACAGCCACCGAACGGGTTGTATCTGGGGACACGACCGTCTTTCACGTTTCCCTGCGGACTCCCGATTTCCGACCAGTTACGGGGGAGAGGGTGGACATGTTCGGCACCACCCGTTCCCACGCCTTGAGCTCATTCGACGGGAGCGGCCAATGTGTCTTCGGGGTGAGGCGAATCGGGGGTCGCACGGCTTGTGGGATCGATCAGGGAGATCAGCGGACCGATGAGATGGGCAACGTGTCCGCGATAATCCACCCAGAGGATCACATGGCCGTCTGGGCTTGGACCGGGACTCTGGATAGCCCGTTTGTGCTTGGCAGCGACGACTTTGACCTGGCATACATCTCGGTCCTCAAGGAGGCGGTCGCCGTGACCGTCACCGACAATCTGCCTCCCACCGCCTTAGCTGTCCCGATGGGGAGGGTGGTTGAACTCTTGGTCCAGTTGGTTGACGAGGATGGGGAGCCGGTAGCTAACCAAGGCTCGCGGGTGCAGGTGAGCCGTTTTACTCTGAGTAGTTCCCTTCTCGACGAGGACGACAGGGACAATGTCAAGACGTACTTGACCGACGAAGCAGGGCAAGTACTACTTTCGCTGGTGGGCGTTGACCCTGATGAGAGCATTCCCGAAGACTTCGTTGAGATTGACATCGACATTGATGCGGGTGGGCTTGATGTGATCGATAGGACCACGATGTCGGTGGTGCGGATGGATGACGATCCGCTGGACGACCGGCCCATCGTCTGGCTGGAGAGCCCTAGCACCCCTACGGTCCTTCATCTGGTCCAATCCCGCTCCTTCCATGCCATTCCCGAGTCCGGTCCTGGTTCGAACAATGTGGTGCGGGCCTTGCTCGCCGATCAGTACGGGGTCCCCGTACCTGGCGAGAAGATCCGGTTCTCTTCGGACGATCCCTTGGGTCTTGGAGAGGATTTCGTCGAGCGAGGCACCGACGAGGATGGCCTTGTCGTGCTGCGTTACTTCCGCGACGGACGGGGATCCGCCATTGAGACGGTGACGGCTTGGTTGGTTGGCGCGTCCCTAGAGGATACGATCAAACATATCTGGGCGGAGCCGGTCGGGGATTATGGGTCGCTTCTCGGGGCGGAAATCCTGGCCTACGATCTTGGGCGCAACCAGATCGTTGTGAATGGCGACGGTCCCCAGGTTATCACCTACGCTCAACAGGACCGGCTAACGCTTGAGGGCCGCCCTGTGTCTATCGTCCAGTTTGAGGAAGCTTTGCAGTCGGGCAGGTTCGGCCGGGTCAGCTTCACCACTGCACTGGCCAACCGGACTGAGACCAATAACGTCCATCTGACCAACAACGCCTTCGACCAGGCGAACTAGGGGTCGCCCCTCCCGCTTATGAGGCCGGTCCTGACCGCGGAACAGTCCCGACACCAGGATCTTCTCGCTGACACCGACGCTCAGGTGCTGCTTGAAAGAGCGGGATTGGCGGTGGCGCTCAGGGCGTACGCCTTGGGAGTGGGTTACGGATCAAGGGTGGCGGTTCTCGCTGGCCCCGGTAACAACGGTGGTGACGGCTATGTTGCTGCCCGGCATCTGGCGAGCAGAGGGGCGGCGGTTGATCTCTACCCGCTTTCCCCGCCCCGAACCAATCCGGCGGCCTGGGCCTTGGACATGGCCCGCCAGGAGGCTTCGACGCTTAGGGAATGGCACCAGCCCCGGCCAGCTGACCTGGTGATAGATGCGCTATTCGGAGGGGGGTTTCGGGGTCAATTACCGGATCTCTCTCCCTGGATCGGAGGCGGAGCCTCCCGGGTTCCTTGGCTAGCCGTGGATGTACCCTCCGGGCTGGATGCCACGACCGGCGCGGCGGTCCCGGGAACACCGACTGCCACCGCCACCGTCACCTTCCATGGTTACCGGTCCGGGCACCTCCTCGGGGCGGGACCCGGGTTATGCGGACGGGTTACGGTGGTTGATATCGGGCTGCCCGACGTTCCCCCCGAGTTCCTGCTGTGCGAGGAAGTCGATTCCCCCCTTCCCTGGCGTCCCCGCCGGGCACACAAGTGGTCATCGGGTTCGGTGCTGGTAGTAGGCGGTTCCGGCGGGCTGGATGGGGCAGCCGTCCTTACCGCCCGATCCGCCCTAAGGGCAGGTGCCGGAGCTGTAATGATCGCTTGCCCTCCGACCGTCGAGGACCGGGTTCGCGCTCCTGAGATCATGACGCGGGCGATCGGGTCGACGCCGTTCCTGACCTCGGCCGACCTTCCCACCGTCCGGGAGTTGGCCGGGCGTTTCGACGTGGTGATCATCGGGCCAGGTCTCGGCTCGGATCCGTCGCTGGAAGGATTCGTCCGCGGATTCCTTGAGACCTTTCCCGGATCGGTGGTAGCCGACGCCGACGCGTTGAACGCACTGCGCGACCTCTCCCACCTCGCTCGGCAGGGCGACTTGGTTATCACGCCCCACGCCGGGGAATTCGAACGGCTGACCGGGCACGCGGCCACCTATCGGCAGGCAATTCAAGTCGCCGAGAGCACGGGCGCAACGGTTCTGCTTAAGGGCTCGCCGACCTTCGTCATGGGATCGAAGCGGTGGGCGATAAACACCGGGGGTCCTGAACTAGCCACGATCGGTACGGGCGACGTCCTCGCCGGGATGATAGGGGCCTTCTGGGCCGCCGGAGCACTTAACGGGGAAGAGGCAGCCCGCTCGGCTGCCTACTGGCACGGGAGAGCGGGGTCGGATCTAGCCGCTCAGCGAACGGTAACCGCCGACCGCCTAGTCGAACAGGTGGCGGTTACGACGCGCCCTGCCCGGACCGACTAGGCGATCCGGGTCATCCGCCGCTCTCCGCTCTCGACGATCAGGTGACGGATGGCGGCACCGCCGTTGCGGATATGAGGTGAGGCTATGTGCCGTTCCAGGTCTTCTTCAGACTCCCAGTACTCGATGAAGTAGAAGAGCGTCGGATCATCGTTGACGCCGTGTAGCTGGTAGTCGATACAACCGGGTTCCTCAAGGGTCGGGGTCACGAAAGCCGCCAAGGCCCGCCGGACTTCTTCCTCTGCCCCGGGCCGAGCGCGAACCCAAGCCACCAGGCTGAGGATGTCGGAGCGGTTCGGTGCTTCCATTGGCTTCATGACCCGTCGGCCAAGAAGGAGCGAATTGCCCGGTTGAACCTCTCAGTTGTCTGGTCCATGATCTCCTCCGTGTGGGCGGTGGACAGGAATAGGTTACCGAGGCCCGAGATGCGAACCCCCGCCGAGATCAGATGCGTCTGGAAGCGGGCCCGCCCGATTCGGTCGGCGGTGAGGGCTTCCCGCTGATCCCTCACCCGATCACGGTCGGTGAACATGAGGTTGAAGACTGTTGGCAAACCCTGAACCAGGCAGGGGACGTCGTGAGCGGAGAACGCGGACCGTATTCCTTCCTTAAGCTGGCTGCCTCGGGCGGCCAACTCTGAGTACAGGGCCTCTCCACCGAGATGCAGGTGTTCAAGGGTGGCTCGAGCGGCGGCCATGCTGATCGGTGAGGCGTTGAAGGTTCCCGCATGGGTGACCCGGCCTTGGGCCACCACTTCCATGATGTCGCGTCGCCCCGCCACGCATCCCACGGGGAAGCCCGAAGCGAGCGCCTTGCCCATTGTGGTCAGATCGGGGGTGACACCGTAAAGACCCTGGGCACCCCCACCGCCGACCCGGAAGCCGGTAATGACCTCGTCGAATATGAGCACGATGCCGTAGCGGTCGCACATCTCGCGCACCGCCTGCAAGTACCCGGCCGCCGGTTCGATCACTCCGGTGTTGGCCATGATCGGTTCCATGATCACTGCCGCCACGTCCTGTCCGACCTGCTCGAGGATCTCGGCTAGGGCCGAAGGGTCATTCCAAGGGGCGACGATGAGGGAAGACCCTGCCTCGGCGGCCATGCCCGCCGATTCGGGTTGGCCCGCGATCCCCGGCGACTCCGGATCAGGCCCCGACGACGAACCCACGTTGAAGAGCACGCTGTCCGCCCATCCGTGATAGTGACCCTCGAACTTGATGACAAGGTCTCGGTCGGTGGCCGCCCGGGCGATCCGGAGCGCCGACTGCACCGCTTCGGTGCCCGTCATGTTGAACCGGACCATCTCGGCTGACGGAACCATGCCAATGATCAGGCGAGCGACGGCAACTTCGAGGTCGTGCTGGCCGCCGTAGAGAATCCCAGTCTGGAGCTGGTGTTCTACCGCCTTGACCACGAAGTCGGGGCGGTGGCCCAACAGCATGGGACCCTGGCCCATCACATAATCGATCAGGCAGTTACCGTCGGCGTCGTAGAGGTAGGGACCGTCGGATGATTCGAGGAAAATGGGGTGGGGCTGCTCTCCCATCCTCACGTTGCTGTTCACTCCCCCAGGGATGATCTGGCGAGCACCCTCGAGCAGGTGTCGCGACTGTTTGAACTCAAGTAGGTCGGGGCGCAACATCCGCTTTCTCCCTCAGACCGACAGGAGCACCGTGATCACCACGAGCCCGAGGATGAGAAGCGTCATCGCCATCGCGATGATGAGCCCGGCCAAGGCCAAGCCGCGGTACGGGGCACCTTGTCGGGCGTTTCTCAAACCTAGGCGGGCAAAGATGAGAGCCAGGACGCAGAGAACAACATTCACGAGCGGTAACCAAACGAGAAACACGGCGGCAACCGCTAGGGAGAAACCTGCGACGGCCATCCCGTTCCCGTGGTGGATCGTTCGGTCAGGATCCTGTTGCCACTCACTGTCCAATTTGGGCTCCTCTCTCCGTTCTCAACGCAACCGGCCCCCAGCCTAGATGACCCGGCATATGCTGGTGGAGTTGATCACCGATAGGAGTTCAGATTGGATGTCCACTCGCCGGTAGCCGTCTTGCGAGCGGCGGCGTTAGGTGTTCTCCTGGTTGCTTGCGGCGGCACCGTCAGTAGTCCCGAGAGCAGCATCCCTAGTGCCTTGCCGTCTTCGTCGGTGCCGTCCCCGTTGTCCGCACCCGCTTCGTCGCCTCCCACCGTTGTCGAACCATCGACCACCATGGTTACTACCTCCTCTCCGCCTCTTGTCACCACAACATCTCAGGCGGCCAACAGCACCGGGTCGGCAGATGGGGAGACGCCGGAGGATCCATCGGCTGGGTTGGATCCGGTGGTTGCCGCCGCAACCGAACCGTGGCCGACGGATTGGTCGATTCGCTCGATCGATCTGGCGGAGCTGAAGCTGGGGATCGGCCGGATCGACCCTCGGGATGCCATCCCGCCCATCGATAATCCCACCTTCGAGTCGCTTGATGACGCCTCGGGTTGGTTGGATCCCCGAGAGCCGGGAATGATGGTCGCCTGGGCGGGAACGGCCCGCTTCTACCCGCTGAGCATCCTTCATCGCCACGAGATCGTCAACGATCACTTCTCAGGGGTTCCTTTGGCGGTTACCTATTGTCCTCTGTGTAACACCGCGCTGGCCTTCGACCGCCGGGTCGGCGGTGAGGTGCTTCGCTTCGGCGTTTCGGGCTTGCTGCGCAACTCCGACCTGGTCATGTGGGACGACCAGACCGTCTCGCTCTGGCAGCAGGTGACAGGCGAGGCGTTGGTCGGCACCGCCACCGGGATGGTTCTGGCCCGGATCCCGAGCGCTATCGTCTCGTTTGCCGACTTCGCCTCTGCCTATCCGGACGGAACTTCGCTGGCTCGCGAGAACGGTTTTGGCATCCCCTACGGGGTGAACCCTTATTCGGGGTACTCGAGCCGAGCGGCCCCGTATCCGTTCTACACCGACGAGATTGATCCCCGCTATCCGGCGCTTGAGCGGGTGGTGGGGGTGGACCTTGACGGCCGCGCCACCGCCTACCCCTTTTCTGTGCTGAACCGGTTGGGTGCGGTCAACGACACCATCGGTGAGGTACCGATCGCAGTGTTTTGGGGAGGTGACACCGCCGATGCCCTCGATACCCCCACGGTGCGGGACGGCCGATCGATAGGGACGGGTATTGCCTTCTATCGGCAGGTAGCCGACCGTACCTTGACCTTCGCCAAGGAGGGAGAGCTCTTCCGCGATGCCGAGACCAACTCCACCTGGACGCTGTTGGGAGAAGGCGTGACCGGGCCCTTGGCGGGAACCCGACTAGAGATTGCTCCTCACCGCAACGAGTTCTGGTTCGCCTGGGGTGCCTTCTATCCGGAGGGGGAGGTCTACGAGTAGCTAGCTTCCCGATGGTGTTCGAGAGTCATGGTGTTCGAGAATCAGATCAGATCTTGTTCTCGGATACCGAACGAGGGATGACGAAGTCGGCAGAGGGCAAGTTTCTCAAGCTGGCGGATCCGCTCGCGGGTTAGGTTGAACTCCTCGCCGATCTCCTCAAGGGTTCGGGGTATCCCGTCTGAGAACCCGTAGCGAAGGGCAAGAATCCTTCCCTCCCGATAGGGAAGGCGGTCGATGGACCGCCTGAGACAGTCGGAAATATCCAAGTCAACGGTGACCTCAACCGGGTCATCAGCGTCCTGATCTTCGATGAAGTCGCCCAACTGAGCCCCGTCCTCGCCAATCGGTTTCTCAAGCGAGGCGGCGTCGGAAACACTCAATGCCAACTCAACCTTGTCGAGGGTGACCCCGGCCTCTTCGGCTATCTCCGCCGGTTTGGGATCACGACCCAGGTCGGCCTTAAGGCTGGCTTGAGCGGCTCGTACTGCCGCCAATGTGTCGTGAAGGTGAACGGGAATACGCACGGTTCGGGACTTGTCGGCGATGGCGCGGGTGATAGCCTGCCGAATCCACCAGGTGGCGTAGGTTGAGAACTTGAAGCCCCTGCGCCAGTCAAATTTTTCCACCGCTCGGATCAGGCCCAGGTTGCCCTCCTGAATCAGATCGAGAAAATCGATACCTGAGGTGTTGGCATACCGACGCGCATTAGAGACCACCAAGCGGAGATTGGCGGTTAAGAACTGGTCCTTGGCGTCTCGACCCTTTCTCTTCTTACGCTCAAGGGTCAGTCGATCTTTCTGCAGCTGCTTGCGGTCTAGGGCAAGCTTGGTCCGTAACCGGTCGATGTTGTTGATCTCGTTCTGGCGGTCTGGCTCGGTCTCTGGGAGCTTCTTCTCCCGATTACGCAGGCGGAGGTCACGAATCCGGAGAAGCTCGGCGCGGTGTTCCAGGGTGCCGTCCTCAAGGTCAGCACGGGCCTTCAACCCTTCCTCAATGGCCTGGGCCAGTTCCACTTCCTTCTCGGCGTTGAGGAGCTCGTATTCGCCGATGGCGGCCAGGTATTGGCTGACCAAGTCGGTAGTGAGTCGCCCTCTCTCGTCGGTGAGCTTGTTGCGGGATTGGGTCTGCCTGCGCTTCATTGCCGAACCGCCGGGCGCGACCGGTTTCGGCCCAGTCTTTACCACAGCCATTCGGATCCCTCCTCACCTGTCGGGCTTGTTCTGGCGATGTGCCGCCTTTGGATCGCCAGCACACTCATCAACTCAGGCTCAACTCGTGAACCCTACCGATTCGAACCTTGCGGCGGGACGTCCATCCGGCCCGCGTTGGTTCATTGCCTGCGCTTTGCGCGTTGCTTCATGCTACGCGCGCCAGCCGCAAGCTTGTGCGACCTGTCGCGCCGCGCCGCGTTCCTCCCTTGCAGATAGAACCCCTCGCGCTCGCGGTTTGTTCCCGATTTGCGGAATCGTTTCCACACACCATCAGGTTACGCTTGGGTATAGCCATAGTCGCGGTGCGCAGCACCCCCTCACCCGCCAGATACGAAGCGTTCGATGCCTCTACTGAGAGAATCTAAACCCGAAGGGCTGTCTCCCTACCTAAACCAGCACCGTGACAACCCGGTGGACTGGCACACCTGGGGAGAGGAGGCTTTCGCACTAGCCCGGGAGTCCGACCGACCGGTTCTGCTATCTGTGGGGTACTCCACCTGCCATTGGTGTCATGTAATGGAGCGGGAGTCCTTCGAGGACCACGAGGTCGCCGGGATCATGAACCGCTACTTTGTTTCCGTCAAGGTGGATCGGGAAGAACGTCCCGATGTTGACAGCGTATACATGGAAGCGGTCCATGCCATGACCGGACGGGGAGGGTGGCCCATGACCGTTTTCCTCACCCCCCACGGTAAGCCGTTCTTTGCCGGAACCTATTTCCCCGATGTAGAACGTCATGGCATGCCCAGCTTCCGGCGGGTGCTGGAGGCCATCGACCATGCCTGGAACAACCGCAGGAAGGATGTCGAGGAACAGGCCGGTCGACTTGCCGGGATGATCGGTGGGGTGCTCCCGACCGCCGCAACTATGCCCGGCCTCGACCGGGTGGGCGGTGCCTACCGAGCACTCCTCGAGAGCTTCGACACTCGTTTCGGGGGGTTTGGCGGCGCTCCCAAGTTCCCGCAGACACCGATGCTTGAGTTCCTGGCCCGTATCGGTACCGCGGACTGGGCCAGCGAGGCAACCGGCATGTTGACTACCACGCTTACCAAGATGGCCGAAGGAGGGATCCGCGATCATCTCGGTGGTGGATTCGCCCGGTACGCGGTCGACCGCACCTGGCTGGTTCCTCACTTCGAGAAGATGCTCTACGACAACGCCGATCTGTCGCGCCTCTACCTCCGGGCCTGGCAGATCACCGGTGACGCCTCCTATCGGGAGGTAGCCGTGGACACCCTGCAGTACATGCTCCGAGACCTGGCTCATCCAGACGGAGGTTTCTTCGCCGCCGAGGATGCCGATTCGGAGGGAGTGGAGGGCAAGTTCTACGTCTTCGACCATGACGAGTTCTTCGAGGTGCTGGGTCTTGAGGATGGTCCGGTTGCTGCCTCCCGCTTCGGCGTTACGAAGGAGGGCAATTTCGAAGGTCTCAACATCCTCTATGGGGCGACCTCGGCCCGAGACGTTGCCGCCCGGTTCGGCATGACGGAGAGCGATGTGGATCAAGTCGTGCGGCGAGCCAGGGCACGTCTGTTTGACTATCGGAGTACCCGGGTAAGGCCCGGACTCGACCATAAGGTCATCGCTGCCTGGAACGGCTACGCCTTGCGGGCGTTGGCGGTGGCTGGCGGGGTGCTGCGGTCGGACGAATATCTTGACGCGGCACGATCTAATGCCCGATTCGTGCTGGAGAGAATGCGTCGCCAGGACGGCCGTCTGGCCCGGGCCTGGAGCAACGGTCCGGTGCCCATTATCGGTTTCCTTGACGACCACGCCGCCTACGCGGTCGGTCTCCTAGAGCTTTATCAGGCTACTGGCGAGCCGGAGTGGTTCCACGCTTCCCGCGAGTTGATGGACCTGGTTGGGGATTATTTCTTCGGACCCGACGGGAGCTTGTTCGCTTCAGCTTCCGACGTATCCGATCTGGCCTTCCGTCCCACCGATCAGCAGGATAACCCCAGCGCTTCCGGCGCATCACTAGCTGCGGAAGCTTTCCTCATCCTCGGTCATCTAACCGGCGATCAGCGATACCACGACCGTTTCGAGCAGACAGTGAAGGCTGGAGATCGCCTCCTCGAGGCCGCCCCGACTGCGGTAGGCCACCTTCTCGCCGTGTTGGCCACCCATGAGATGGGCATAAAGGAGGTGGCCGTCACCGGACCAGAAGCCAGGGGATGGACCGGTCGGATCGCGGCTACCTTCCGACCGGATCTGATACTGGCACCGTCGACCGATCCGGGTGACGGAGTTCCGGTCGCCCAGGGCCGTCACCAGCCTGGTGAGACCCTCGGCTACGTATGTGAAATGGGAGCTTGCCGAACCCCGGCGGCTGACTATGAATCCCTCGTTGGGCAGCTGTGAAGCTTGGTTACGATAGGCCCATGATCCGTGAGAATGCGCTAGACGCGATCGGCTGGACGCCGCTGGTGCGCCTGGCGCGCATCCATCCCCCGGGCAACCTGGTGGCCAAGGTCGATTTCATGAACCCGGCCGGGTCGGTCAAGGAACGGATGGCCGTGAACATGATCGACCATGCCGAGAAGGAGGGAAAGCTGGGTCCGGGAGGGACCATCGTTGAGCCCACCTCCGGCAATACCGGTGCTGGTTTGGCCATGGTCGGGGCAGTCCGTGGTTATCGGGTCATATGTACCGTCCCCGACAAGGTGGCACCTGAGAAGATCCGTCTCCTTGAGGCCTACGGTGCCGAAGTGATCGTTACCCCTACCGACCTGCTCCCCGATGACGAGGACTCCTATTACGGGGTAGCTCGCCGCCTCACCGAGGAAATCGACGGGGCGTTCAGTCCGGACCAGTACTCCAATCCTTTCAACCCGCAGGCGCACTACCTGACCACCGGTCCGGAGCTCTGGGAGCAGACCGACGGAGAGATTGATGTCTTCGTGGCGGGGGTTGGGACCGGTGGCACCATCTCGGGAACGGGACGTTATCTTCGCGAGCGCAAGCCGTCGGTTGAGTTGGTGGGTGCTGACCCAGAGGGTTCGATCTACACGGCCGCCCGAGAGGAAGAGGTTCACCAGTACCGGGTTGAGGGGGTGGGGGAGGACTTCTGGCCCGCGACACTCGATCAGGACATCGTTGATCGCTACATCATGGTTGGCGATCAGCAGTCCTTCGACGCTGCCCGCCTCGTGTCTAATCGGGAGGGGCTCCTGATCGGCGGATCGGGGGGGATGGCGGTCCATGCGGCGCTGGAGGTGGCGAGGGAAGACGCCGCCCGGTTGGTGGTTGTCCTCTTGCCGGATTCCGGACGGGGCTACCTTTCGAAGATCTGGAACCCAACGTGGTTATCCGAACACGGGCTCCGATAGGTTCGGATTCCCTGCGCACAGAATCCAACTCGGTCTAGATCCCAACAAAACTAGATCCCCAACAAAAAACAGGTTCCGGGAACCTGGGGGGTCCCGGAACCTGCTAAGTCGTTTCTTACTACCGATCCGCACTTCATCCTGGGTTCCTCTCGCCCAAAGATGCCGCATGAGGACCGACATGCGGACGGAAAGGAGCGGTGGTCCGAGTTGGAGTCGCTACCTGTCCGTCAGCCTCCCGATGTGAGACGGCTAACGGAGCGACCCGCGGCCGCTAGCGCTCGGCCACCTCCAGGGTCCTACAGGAACTGTCTAACAATTCGGATCACCTCCTTTCTCTGGTACGCGCCAATATAGTCGCTACAAGGTGCCAGCCAGTGCCATCCAGAGGTCGGAGATTGCCGCAATCAATCCGCCGAGAGCCCAGCGCAACATCAAGGCGAGTATGGCGATGCCGGTTACGGACATGATCAGGCGTAGTCGGTAGGTAACCAGTTCTTCAGGGTTCTCCAAGTAGGAAGGGTTGGTAACGGGAAGGGCGGACCGGGGAGGCTCTTGTCTGAATCTGGTCGATAGGGTCGACGTGAACCTCGACCAGGCACCCATCACAGGCCCCGGTCGTGGTGGTTCGCCTTGGGGAGTGGGGTAATCCGCATCAGGCTCTTCGTCGAGTTGGATAAGGTCGACGTCGTAGAGGGTTTCGTCGTTGACCATGGGGTGAGGATCGGGGGTTGTTTGGGAGGCCCGATGTTCGTGCACCCGGCGTAAGGCCTCTTCAAGGAGGGAGAAGGGGAGCTTCAGGACATCTGAGATGTCCACCAATTCGGTTGATGTCGGGATGGCGGACCCCTGTTCCCAACCGATCACTATCTCCAGAGGTTGACGGGATCGGTCGGCGATATCGACCACCGACAGGTTGAGTTCCTCGCGGCGCCGAGCGAAGAGGCGCGCGAAAGCCAGGCTCTCGTCCGCTGGCATCAGTGGGTCAGGACCTCCGGAAGGCTGTCGGGTTCAGGGCCAGCGGTGAGCCGCAACAGCCCCAGTCCCTTGACGTTCCAGCAAAGGGTCTTGCCTTCCGGGACGCGGAGCCGGAGTTGCGGATCACTCTTAACACCTTCGGCGTGTATCTCCCCAAGGCCGAGCGCGTCCAGAGGAATCGATGCAGAGTAGCTCCCGTCGGCGCTGTGGGCGGTCATGTGGGTGGCGGCCGGGTGGGGACGGGCCTTCCGCAGGATGGCAGCAAGGTAGGCCAGCCGGGTCGAGCTGCCCGGTTCTTGATCTTCTAGCCGTTCCAGGTCGGCCAGACGATAGGCTTGCGGATCCTCGACGAGGCCCGCGACTTCCAAGACAGGCCCCGGATCTTGAGCGTTCTCAGTCATGGGGTACACGGTACCTGATCCGCGTCCACTCCACTCGTGGTCAAGCGGAGGCGGACGGGAATCGAACCCGCCGGGGCACTCTCGCACCCCCACTGGTTTTGAAGACCAGGGAGCCCACCAGGCGCTCGTTCGCCTCCGCTGCGGAGCCTACACCTGGCTTGAGAGGAATGAGACGGGGCTTATATACAATCCTAGAATGGGCGATCTTCGGGTGGGGCTTGAGCGCTGACGGCAAGGGCCTCAAAGTCCGCCTAGTCCTCTCCGACGGCGGCACCATCCCCCCAAGAACCCCTGACCGTGGGGAGTTCAAGAGGCGACAGCGGGCCGCCGACCGCGCCAAGAAGAAGTCGCGCACGCAGGCGAAGAAACGCCAGGCGCTCGCCAAAGCGTGGCGCAGAGAAACAGAGAGGGCACGGAACGCCGACTTCCGGCTAGCCCACCAGCTCGTCACAGATCATGACGGGATCGCCGTCGAAGCGTTGAACGTGGCGGGCCTGCTCCGCTCGAAGCGGTTCTCCAAGAAAATGTCGGAACAAAGATGGGCGACTCTCGACGCCATATTGGAACACAAAGCCGCGAAAGCTGGTATCCGCTATGTGAGAGTGAACCCTGCCAACACCACCACCGACTGCTCCCGGTGCGGACACCGCCAGCCCATGCCACTAGGCGAACGCGTGTACCACTGCTGCGCATGTGGGTTGGTCGCGGATAGGGACGTAAACGCCGCGAGGAACATATGCGCGAGGGCCTTCCCCAAGGCCCTCGGCCGGGAGGGTGCTAACCCCGGTGTAGCGCGCACAACAAACTTCTGCCAGGAGACCACCCACCCCCCAGGGGGTGGTCCGCAGGCAGACGCTACAGAACAGTATGCCCTGAGTGTCAACTTAGGTATATAAGCCCCAATGAGACAGCATTGCTACCCAACCCCCCAGTCCGACTACCCTCCAATCCTTAGTCGTCGCCACGAATGAGGCCATGCAGCAAGAAAGTCATCCTTCAAACGGTTATCGGATCATGCCCGGATGGCGGGTAGGCCACCTACTGGACCAATCGACCACCCGTTCCGGATTGCTGGTACCGCCGGGCACCGAGTCCACGACCGATGCCCTTGCCTTGGTCGATATTCGTACCGGGTGCCGGTTCTGGGCGGTGCCCACCGGTGCCTGGCGGTTTCTGTGGCCGGAGAACAATCGGCTGGCGGTGGCGGTGCGCAACTCGCAGATCATCGCCGAGGAGCAGGATGACCCACCCACCGGGAAGGATTCCTACCTTTGATCGTGCCTGACTTCGGCCCAGGTCAGATCTGCTGGCCATGACGGGGGACCACTGACCGGAACGGGACGCACCGGGCGTCGCCTCACCGCCACCGTTATCGACTTGGAAGTCCCGCGGCAGCGGGCCTACCTGGTGAGCGTGGACTTTCCCGGTTGCGGCATCGGCAACGCGGAGAGTTCGCTGGACGAGTTGGCCCGACTCACCGACACGGCTGGCTCGACGCCGGTGGCTTCCGTAGAGGTCCGCCGCCGGGCTGCCGATCCGGCCACTCTCATCGGTTCTGGTCAGGTGGAGGACCTGGTACGGGAGTCTCAGTCCCTGGATGTGGATGTGGTGGTGTTCGACAACGACCTGACCCCGGGCCAGCAACGAAACCTTGCTCAGCTGTTCAAGTGCGACGTGGTTGATAGGGTGGCGGTGATTCTTGACATCTTCGCCCAGCATGCCACTAGCCGTGAAGGCATGCTCCAAGTGGAACTTGCTCTGTTGCAATACCACCTCCCTCGGCTCCGCGGACGCGGGGTTGAGCTGAGCCGGTTGGGCGGCGGGATCGGGACCCGGGGTCCGGGCGAGACGAGGTTGGAGACCGACCGACGCCGGATCAGCAGACGCATCGCTCACATTCGGGGGCGTTTGACCGACTTACAGAAGGTGCGAGAAAACCAACGTAAGAGCCGTCTGTCAGCGACCACACCGCTGCTCTCTCTCGTCGGCTACACCAACGCCGGCAAGTCGACTCTCCTCAATGCACTCACCGACTCCGATGCACTCGTCCAGGATCAGCTCTTCTCGACCCTCGATTCCACGACTCGGCGGCTGGAGCTTCCCAACGGGCGGCAGGTGCTGCTAACCGATACGGTAGGATTCGTTCAACGCCTACCTCACCAGCTGGTTGAGGCCTTTCACTCCACCCTTCAGGAGACCCTCCAAGCCGACCTACTGGTACATGTCGTTGATGCTTCGGAGCAGGGTGTCCGGTCCCGGATCAAGGCAGTCCGCCAGGTACTCGACTCCATCGGCGCAGGTGACATCCCGGAGCTGATGGTCCTGAACAAGGCAGACTTAGCCCGCCCGTCGCGCCTCGCTCAGATCGGACTCTCGTTTCCGGACGCGATTAGCGTCTCTGCTTTGGGAGGACATGGTCTGGATGCTCTCCTCGACGGCTTGGGAGATCGGCTCACCCAAGGACACGTCCAGGTGGAGTTGCTGGTTCCCTACGCCGACGGGCAGGTGCTGGACGAGCTCCGCCGCACCGCCCAAATTAGGCGGGAGGACCATGGAGCCGACGGCACCTTCCTCGTCGTCCTGCTTCCACCAGCCTGGGTGGGCCGCTATCGCCGGTACGCTACCTAAGCCGTTCCGACGCCCACAGGGCGGCCCCGACGATCCCGGCGGTGTTGCCGAGCGCGGCGGGCACGATTTGGGCTCTTGACCGGAGCAAGGGGCCGTAACGGGCGAAGCGCTTGGAGATACCTCCCCCGATCACCACCAAGTCGGGTGAGAGAACCCGATCCAGGTGAGCCAGGTAGAGGTTGAGCCGCCTAGCCCACTTCTTGATCTTGAGTCCCTCCGTCTTGCGAGCCCGGTTGGACGCGACCTTTTCGATGACGACGCCGTTGAGTTCGAGGTGTCCCAGTTCCGTGTTCGGTACCAGTTTGCCGTCATGGAGCAGGGCTGATCCGATCCCGGTACCCAAGGTAAGCACCAGCACCACTCCCGGTATGTCCCGAGCTGCCCCGAAACGCGCTTCGGCCAGACCGGCCGCGTCAGCATCGTTGAGAACTTCCACCTGGCGGCCGCAGATCTCGGAGAACCGACTACGTGCATCAACACCGACCCATGCGGGATCCAGGTTGGCTGCCGAGAGGGTTCGTCCGGAGATGACAATACCGGGGAAGGTGCACCCGATCGGACCTGAAGTGTCCCCGAAGAGGGCCACCAACCGACCGAGAGTCTCGCCCACCGGCTCGATTTCCGCCGGGCGAGGCGTGGGTATGCGGTGTCGGTCGCCGATTAGGCAACCCTTAGAGGGGTCTACCAAGGCACCCTTGATGCCGCTCCCGCCGATATCAATTCCCACCAGGGGTTCCGTGGACCCTATGGTATTCAACTCCCAGATCGCCCAGCAGCCCTACGACCTTCCTCTCAATACTATCCCAGTTGCCAGTGCCAGGTGGGCCGGGATTCTTCGCCATGTCGTTCATCGGCACCGCCGTCGCCTTCTGGTTGGTACGGAACCTGACCCTATCCGAGTAGCGGCTAGATTCAGGTCTGTCGTCTTGGGGATCGAATGAGCACAGCTGACCTTGGCCTTATCGGGCTGGCCGTCATGGGCCAGAACCTGGTACTCAACTTCACGGATCATGGTTACCGCGTGGCGGTGTACAACCGGACCACTCGGCGAACCACCGAGTTCTTGGATGGTCCGGCCCGTGGCACGACCGTGGTCGGTGCTGAAACCCTTGAGCAGCTGGTAGGGATGGTCTCGAAGCCACGTCGCATCATCTTGATGGTTAAGGCCGGACCTGCGGTTGACCACACCCTCGAGGCGCTGGTGCCGCTCCTTGATCCGGGTGACGTGGTTGTCGACGGAGGCAATTCGCATCCGGCCGACACCGGCCGACGGGTGAGTCGCCTGGGGGAGGAGGGAGTCAGGTATCTAGGCGTGGGAGTTTCCGGAGGGGAGTTCGGGGCTAGGTGGGGTCCTTCAATCATGCCCGGAGGAGATCCCGAGGGGTGGCCCCTAGTTGAGACGATGCTCAAATCGATAGCAGCACGGGTGGCGGACGGAACGCCGTGTTGTGACTGGATAGGACCTGGCGGGGCCGGGCATTACACCAAGATGGTTCATAACGGGATCGAATACGGCGATATGCAGGTAATAGCCGAGGCATATCATCTGATGAAGGCGGTCTTGGGGATGGGGGAGCGGGAGATGGCCCAAGTCTTCCGATCCTGGGGAAACGGAGTGCTTGACTCCTACCTGATCAGCATCACCGCCGACATCCTTGACCATGTGGACGAGAACGGCGAGCCGACGGTCCGCAAGATTCTGGATGCTGCCGCGCAGAAGGGGACCGGCAAGTGGACCGTCATCTCCTCCCTTGACCTCGGCTATCCCCTCGGACTAGTGGCGGAAGCGGTCTACGCAAGGGTGGTGTCAGCGCTGGTTGAGCTCCGCCACGAGGCGGCTGAGCAGCTGGGTTCTGCAGTGGAGCGGAACGACGATCTCGGTGACCAGTTTGTGCGGGATATTCGAGACGCGCTCTACGCCTCGAAGATCGTCTCGTACGCGCAAGGGTTCATGTTGCTTTCGGCAGCGGCCGACGCCTTCGGGTGGAAGCTCGACTACGGGAGGATCGCCCGACTCTGGCGGGAGGGGTGCATTATCCGGGCGGTGTTCTTGGACGATATCAGCGAAGCATTTGGGAAGCGACCCGATCTACCCAACCTCCTTCTGGATCCCTTCTTCGCCGAGGCGGTCCGCCGAGCCGAACCGGGCTGGAGGCGGGTGGTGGCCACCGGGATCCAGGCCGGAGTCCCCTTGCCCGCTTATGCGTCGGCTCTGGCCTTCTACGACTCCTTGCGGTCTAGGCGTCTTCCGGCCGACCTTATCCAGGCGCAAAGGGATTACTTTGGGGCGCACACCTACGAGAGAATCGATCATCCCCGAGGACGGTTCTTCCATACGGATTGGACCGGTCCGGAACGGTGAGCTGCTTGGCCCTCAACTATCGGGGATGTATCCCCAACACACTGGCTTCCCGGTAAGCCGACAACCGCACCGCCGCGCTGTCTCTAGCTGAGATCAACAAAGTAGTACCCGGTAACAGGGTGTGGGACGAACCGCTGTCATAGACGATACGGGCCTCCCCGGCTACCCCCATGACCACCACGGGCCCGTCGTGGTCCGCGATCGGTATCCGGTCGGCGTCGGTGAGGCGATGTTCCCGGATCAGGTAATGGCGGTCGGCTATGAGCAGTCGGGTTCCGGCACCCTCCATGGGCTTCAAGGAGATCGGGTTGCGCGGAGACCGCCGCAGCGCGGAGACCGCCTCGTCTTGGTGGAGGGTGCGAGGCATACGCCCGTACTCCTCGGCCCAGTCGTAGAGGCGGAAGGTGGTGTCGGAAGGGGTCTGGACTTCGGCGACCATTACCCCGGCCCCGAGGGCATGGACCGTACCGGCGGGAACGTGATAGAACTCACCCCGTCGAACCGGGATCTCGCCGAGAAGCTCTACAAGCGCGGCGGTACCCGCGGTCGCTTCGATGTCCTCCAGATCAACCCCGGCACGAAGCCCGAGATAGATGACCGCGCCCGGTGCCGCCTCGAGGATGTACCACGACTCGGTCTTGGGTGCCCAGGTCGGTCGGGAACCGGCGGATACACCATCTGGATGAACCTGTACGGAGAGGTTCTCACCGGCGTCAAGCAGCTTGACTAGGAGCGGAAATGCCCGGTTGGGTGCCGGTTTCACCGGTCCCATGAGCCGGTCACCCAACTCGGCGATGAGTTGGCGGAGGGTCTTTCCCTCGTGGTACCCGGCTCTCACCGGGGTCTGTCGGGTCTCTTCGTTGCCGGGAGACCCCGTATCAAAGTCGGCTATCTCCCAGGATTCCCCGATCAGGGTGTGGTCGGGGAGCGACTTGCCGTACTCCTCTAGTTTCCGGCCGCCCCAAGGCTTGGGAACGAGCAGCGGCTCGAAGGCCAAGGGACCGCTGCGTGCCATGGCGGTCATCCGGCGGTCGGGCGCGAAAGGCTTAACATGGCTGACGCGCCTCGATGTCGCATGACACGGGATGGTATCGCAGCCGATTCTGTACCTACACCGACGCTGGAGACAAAGATGATCGATCACCCCTATCGACTCCCCCGCCATGTCGTGCCCCGCCATTACCGACTCCGCCTTGAGCCGGACTTGGAGGGGGCAACGTTCTGCGGTTCGGAGACGGTCACTGTGGACGTGCTGGAGGAGACCAATCGAGTGGTCCTTAACGCCGCTGACATCCGGATCCTGGATGCCGAGATGGTTAGCGACTCGGTGGCCCTCGCGGCAGAGGTCGAGTATGACGAGGACCGGCAGCGAGCCGCCCTGACCTTCTCCGAGGAATTAGCGACCGGCCGGTGGGAGTTCCGGTGCCGGTTCGAGGGGGTTCTTAACGATCAGCTCCGGGGGTTCTACCGCTCGACCTTTACGGATGAGGAGGGGGAGACGGCGGTTATCGCTACCACCCAGTTTGAGGCCACCGAAGCTCGTCGGGCCTTCCCCTGCTGGGACGAGCCTGACTTCAAGGCTTCGTTCGGGATCACCCTGGTAGTGCCCCCGGACCTGATGGCGGTATCGAACTCCTTGGAGGTGGCACGCCGATCCCTGGATGACGGGCGCACGAAGGTGACCTTCGCCGACACCATGGTGATGTCCACCTATCTGGTGGCATTTGTGGTCGGTCCATTCGAGGCCACCGATCCGGTAGATGTAGGCGGAGTTCCCCTGCGCATCGTCGTCCCTAAGGGAAAGCTCCATCTGGCCGATTTCGCTCTTGACGTCAGCCGATTCTGCCTCAGCTACCTGGCCGACTATTACGGGATCCCCTATCCGGGAGACAAGGTTGACATGGTCGCGATCCCCGATTTTGCCTTCGGTGCTATGGAGAACCTGGGATGTATTACGTATCGCGAGTCGGCCCTGCTACTCAACCAAGCAACCGCCTCGTCCGCCGAGAAGATGAGGGTCCTGGATGTGATAGGCCACGAGTTGGCGCACATGTGGTTCGGCGACTTGGTGACCATGAGGTGGTGGGATGGCCTCTGGTTGAACGAGGCCTTTGCGACCTTCATGGAGATGAAGGCGACCGATGCCTTCCGTCCCGAGTGGAAGCGCTGGTTGGAGTTCGCCGCTGCTGAGCGTACGTGGGCCTTCGGCATCGACGAGTTGGCCGGGACTAGGCCGGTGGAGTTCGAGGTGACCTCTCCAGAGGAAGCCGAGGCGATGTTCGACGGAATCACCTACGGCAAAGGGTCGGCGGTGTTATGGATGGTGGAGCAGTACGTGGGGGAGGACACCTTCCGCAAGGGGGTCGAGCATTACCTCCGACGGCACGCCTATGGCAACACCGAAACGTCCGACTTGTGGGAGAGCTTGGACCGATTATCTGGCCGGGAAGTGGGGGCCGTTACCGACTCCTGGATCCACCAGGCCGGTTTTCCTCAGGTCACCGTCCGTCCGACCGGGACGGGAGTTGAGCTGGAACAGGGCCGGTTCCTGCTGGTGCCCGACTCCGCTTCTGGCGGCTCATGGACCATCCCCGTTCGGTTACGGGGGATACGGGCGGGCGAGGAGTTCAGCATGGAGGTGCTCCTGGACGGGCCGACGAGAGAGGTCCATTTGGGCGAAGATGTCGAGTGGTTGGTTGCCAACGCGGGAGGTTACGGCTTCTATCGCACTCGCTATGAGGAACCCCTCCTCAGCCGACTGGTCGACAGCTGCGCCCATCTAGATCGGGTGGAGCGGTTCGTTCTGATCGACGACTCGTGGGCCTTCGTCGAGGCGGGGTTGGGCTCTGCCACCGAGTTCCTGGCCCGAGTTCCGTCGTTCCGACCGGGCGAGGATCCGGCCCTCTGGGGTGCCGTGTTGAACGCCGTCGCCTCGGTTGGTCATCATCTGGTTACTGACCGAGCGCGCCCCTTCTTCGAATCTTGGGTATCCAGCGTCGTCAGTGACACGGCCGAGCGGCTGGCCTGGTCACCCGCTGAGGGTGAGCCCGCCCGGATTAGGCGACTCCGCGGTCGGATGATCGAGACGATGGGGGCCGTGGCTAACCGGCCGGAGGTGGTGGAGGAAGCCCGGCGCATCTGTGATCTCTTGGGTGCGGAACCGGCGTCCGTGGATCCGGACGTCGGTCGGGCGGCCATCGCCGTGTGCGCCGCTCATGGCGACTCGGAAACGTTTGCCACCTTCCTAGAAAGGCATCAGAGCGCTGGGAACCCCCAAGACGAGAGTCGCTACCTAGCGGCGCTGGCCAGCTTTGACCGCAAGGAGTCGATTGAGGTCCTCTTCGGCTTGATTCTTGACCAAACCGTGCGCAGCCAAGACGCGGCCTGGGTGATAGCCCGTCTGCTGACCAACCGGATCAACGGCCCGTATGCATGGGAGATTCTGGCGGATCGTTGGGATGACCTGCTTCGGCTTGTGCCCCCGATGACCAGGTCGCGGATCGCGGATGGGTTTCCTGCCTTGAGCCAGCCCGAGGTCGCCCGAGCGGTCAAAGAGTTTCTGAGCACCAACCCCCTCCGGCACGCCGCCACCGCGGTGGGCCAGAAGCTGGAGCGTCTCTCGGCGAAGGTAGAGATGAGAAAACGCGATACCGACTCCTTATCCAGGTGGTTGAGCGATTAACTACCGCTGGACACCAGCCAGGCGGCTGGGAGGGGGCTGTATGGCGACACCGCCATCTGTGGCTGCTTCGCGTGACGCTAGCCTGATACCCGAACCCGCCTGACGGGCCTAGCTAGACAAGGACGTGCGAGATGGATGTCTCCTTTTGGGTGGACCCTCTCTGACCATGGTGTTGGGTGACGGCCCGGTGGGTCGTTGACGAAGTCAAGCCAGCGCGTGAGGTCTCGATCGAGTGGGAGCCCATCAGCCTGATGTTCAAGAACGTTCCGGAACCGGGCTCGGAACGCCACAAGGTCACGTATCGGACCCACGGCATGCTCAGGGTCATGGAGTCGGTGCGCTCTGAGTTGGGCAACGACGGCGTTTTCCGCACCTATTGGGCTTTCGGGACGTTAATCCATCATGACCAAAGGCTGTTCGAGTTCAACGTGTCCGACGCTCTCGCCGAGCTAGGCATTGATCGCGCCCACGCCGGGGCCTTCGATGATCCGGCTTGGGATGAGGAGATTCGCGGCCGCATGCAGGCCGGTCTCGACTTAGTCGGCGACGATGTGGGCACTCCTATAATTGCCATGGACGATGGTTCCGGCAACCGGGTGGGTATGTTCGGCCCGGTGATAACTCGGGTACCGACCCGGGAACAGTCGGTCAGGCTATGGGACGGCCTAGTGGCGGTAACCACCGTTCCCGGATTCTGGGAACTCAAGCGGACCCGCACCGAAGCCCCCGAGTTCGGAGATCGCCCTTCCGGAATCCAACTGGCCACTGGCCGCTAGGCGGTGCCTGTCCTTTGAGAGGAGCTCCATGAACCATCCGGTGAGGATCGGGATCCAGATTCGTCCCCAGCACGCCGACTATCGGGACATACGGGCGACCGCGGTGCGGGCTGAGGAGATGGGCGTGGACGTTGTGTTCACCTGGGATCATTTCTTTCCCCTATTTGGCGATCCGGACGGTAAGCACTTCGAGTGCTGGACTACCCTCGCTTCCTTCGCCGAGGCCACCGAGCGGGTCGAGATCGGTGCTCTGGTGACTTGCTACTCGTATCGAAACGGTCACCTACTGGCGGACATGGCCCGCACCGTAGATCACATCAGCGAAGGCAGGCTCATTCTGGGGCTCGGTGCCGGATGGTGCGAGAAGGACTACACCGAGTACGAGTATCCTTTCGGCACCCCGGGTACGCGCTTGCGGGACTTCGAGGCCGGTCTTTATCGGGTGACCAAACGGCTTGGCCAGCTCAACCCACCACCGACCCGCGACATCCCGATGCTGATCGGGGGGATGGGCGAGCAGCACACTTTGCGGCTGGCCGGGCGTTACGCCGACATCTGGCACGGATTCGGTGGTGCCGACACGCTGATTCGGAAGAACCGCATCCTTGACGAATGGTGCCGTGAGGCCGGGCGGAGTCCGGGCGAGGTGGAGCGGTCGGTCGCCGTCGACGACCTGGATCTGATCGAGCAGGCCGACGGGCTCCTCAACGCGGGAGCCACCTTCATCACTTTGGCTATGAACGGACCTGAGTTCGATCTGTCCGCGGTGCGGGATTGGTTAGATTGGCGGGACGAGCGTAACGCCGCCAGCTAGCTACCGCTCCACCCGTTCGACCACCACCGCGAGGCCCTGGCCCACCCCGATGCACAAGGTAGCCAAGCCGTAACGACCTCCCCGGCGGGCAAGCTCATGAACAAGGGTGGTGAGGATGCGGGCTCCAGAGCATCCCAGCGGATGGCCGAGAGCGATGGCCCCGCCGTTCACGTTCACGATCTCGGGATCAATACCTAGGGCGTCGCGAACCGCTAGGGCTTGGGCGGCGAAGGCTTCATTGATCTCGACGAGGTCTAGGTCAGTTACCTCAAGCTCGGCGCGGTCAAGTGCCTTCCGGGAGGCAGGGACTGGCCCTATCCCCATCACGTCGGGGTGTACGGCAGCCGCCGCGGAGGACACCAAGCGGGCCATGGGTACCAGATCGGCCCTTTCGATACCGGTACGAGTGGCCAGAAGGATACCGGCAGCCCCGTCGCTCATCGGGGAAGAGTTGCCGGCGGTAACCGTCCCGCCCCGGCGGAAGACCGGTGCCAGCCGAGCCAGCGCCTCCGGCGACGTATTCTTGCGGGGACCCTCGTCCTCGGTCACCGTCGCCGTAGAGCGCTGCTTGGGGCCTACTGGTGCTTCCAGGGGAACGATCTCATTATCGAACCGTCCGGCCTGGCGAGCCTCTATAGCTCGGCGATGGCTGAACAGAGCAAATCGGTCTTGGTCTTGACGACCGATGCCGTATTGCGAAGCGACCACCTCGGCGGTTTCTCCCAACGAAATGGGTGGATACTTGGCTTCCATTCCTGAGTTGACCAAGCGCCAGCCGAGGACGGTGTCCACCATCTGGGGGGCACCTACCCCGTAGGCGCGCTCGGGCTTGGTGACCACGAACGGCGCCCGACTCATCGACTCAGATCCGCCCGCGATCATGATGTCTCCCCACCCGGCTTCGAGAGCGTGTCCGGCAGTGACGACCGCCTGAAGTCCTGACCCACAGAGCCGATTGACTGTCTGGCCGGGAACCTCCACGCCCAGGTCAGCCAGCAAGGTTCCCATCCGACCTACGTTACGGTTGTCCTCTCCGGCTTGGTTGGCCGCTCCCCACACCACATCCTCAATCATTGAGGGAGTGGCACCGGGATTGCGGCTCAACAGAGCGGCAATGACGTGAGCGGCTAGGTCGTCGGGCCGTACCCCGGCCAGGCAGCCTCCTAACCGACCCATCGGGGTCCGGCAAGCATCGGCTATGAATACAGAGGGCATGACCTTCCTTCGCGTATGTGATCTGGGGCGGCCAACAACGCCACCACGGAGCGACCCTTTGTAGTCTACGGACGTGCTCTGGCTAGGTTTGGTACTGATCATCGGGGGTGTCGTCCTCCTGTGGATCGCCGCCGACCCGTTCGTCTTGGCGGCCGCACGCCTAGCGCATCTATGGGGGGTGTCGCCGATCCTGGTGGGTGCATTGGTCATCGGGTTTGGGACGTCCGCCCCGGAGCTAGTGGTTAGCGCCGTAGCGGCGGCGCGAGGGGAGTTGGCCGAATCGGTGGGCAACGTGACTGGCTCCAACGCGGCCAACCTCTCGTTGGTGTTGGGAGTGAGCGTTCTCCTGTCACCGGTGGTAGGTCAGGCGAGAGTGATCAAGCGAGAAGGGCTTCTGACGATGTTCGCCATGATCGTCTTCACGGTTGTGGTATGGGATGGCATGCTGGAGCGCTGGGAGGGGATGGCGCTGGTGTTGGCGATGGCGGCGGTCCCGATCTTGCTGGTGAGATGGTCCAAGCAGGATCTTGAGTCGGGGGAATTGGTCACCCCGATTGATCCGGGCATGCATGATGAGCTGAGCGGCTCTGACCATGGGGCCTGGTGGGAGATAGGCCGGGCATTTCTATCGCTGGTCGGCATCGTTCTCGGAGCGTGGTTGCTGGTAGAGGGGGGAAGTCAGCTAGCCGACGTCTTCGGCCTCACCGGAGGCTTCGTCGGAGCCACAATTTTCGCCTTGGGCACCAGCCTTCCCGAGTTGGCGACTGCGGTCGCCGCGTCGCGACGGCACGAGAACGAACTGGTTATCGGCAACCTCTTGGGATCGAACCTGTTCAACTCCCTATTGGTAGTAGGGGTAGCTGGCTTGGTCGGCGCAGGTACGATCGGTGAGCACCGCACCTGGGAATTCGTGGTGATGATGGCGATCGCCGCCTCGGTTGGGGTCATGGTCCTGGTTCGATCCCGCCTTGGGCGGACGCAGGGGATGATCCTCCTCGCCTTGTTCAGCGGATTCGTGATGGTGGTAGCCGCCAACGCTCGTGTCTGATCTGTTGGGCGAGCCGAGCCGGTTACCCACCGGCGTTTCTCTACGGATCGTGGGACTGTCCCCCGTTACCCGGTCTCTCCTGGTCTAGGCTTTGGTGCGAGTGGAGAACTATTGGGTGCTCGTCCTGTTCGCTGATCCGCAGGAGACCGCGCGTTGGATCGGGCACTAGACCGTTTCGTTCGAGGCTGGGTCGCGGTCGCCGATGCGATAACCGGCGCATGCGGATGGTTGGCCAGGGTGGTGGTGGCCATCTTGATCCCGGTGGGGTTCCTCAACGTCTTCCTCAGGTATGTGGGTCGCTATACCGAAGCCCAGCTGGTTAACAACACCTGGATCGAAGCCCAGTGGTACCTGTACGGTGTCGTCTTCCTGTTGATGTTTCCTTACCTTCTGCGGCATGATGGCAACGTTCGAGTCGACTTTTGGTACGCCGAGCGGTCAGAGAAGGTCAAGGCTCGCATTGACCTGATCGGCCACTTGGTGGGCTTGGTGCCCTTTGTTGGCCTGGCGATATGGGTGTCCTGGAAACCGGTGACCAACTCATGGAGCGTTTGGGAATCCTCACCTGATCCGGGCGGCCTGCCGAGAGCACCCTTGAAGGCCCTGATTTTGGTCTCGTTTGTGCTTCTGGGTATCCAAGCGGTGGCTACCATCATCCGGCTGGTGGGGGTCCTAATCGGCCGCGAGATCGGGATCCCGACCGGGGAACGTACCGAGGCACCGATGAGGATCGAATAGATGGGTGTCGAATGGCTCGCCATCGTCATGTTCGCCCTCTTCTTGGTGCTGCTCCTGGTGGGCTACCCGGTGGCCTTCTCTTTTGCGGGCACGGCGATCTTCTTCGGGGCGATCGGAATCCTGCTCGGGGAGTTCGACTTCAACAGGTTCATAATCCTGTTCAGTCGGTGGTTCAAGGCAGTGGACAACTTCACGCTGTTGGCCATCCCGTTCTTTGTGTTCATGGGGGCCGTCTTGGAGAAGTCCGGTCTCGCCGAACGGATGCTCACCACCATCGGTGTGGCCTTGGGACGTCTCAAAGGCGGCCTGGGATTGACTGTGGTGCTGGTGGGCTCAATGCTGGCCGCGGCTACTGGGGTAGTGGCAGCCACCGTGATCGTCATGGGCTTGCTCTCCCTCCCGACCATGGTGCGCTATGGATACGATCATCGGCTGGCCACCGGGATCATCACCGCTTCGGGAACCCTGGCGCAGCTGCTGCCCCCCTCGTTGGTCTTGATCCTGCTGGCTCAGGTGGTGGGGGTTCCGGTCGGGGACCTTTTCCTCGGCGCGATGGTCCCGGGGCTGATGCTGGCCACTATCTACGGCCTGTGGGTGTTGTTCCGCGCCTACACCGACCCGAACGCCGCGCCGGCATTGCCTCCCGAGGCTAGGACCCTTCATGGCATGGCTTTGGTGCGAGAACTTTTTGTTGCCGTCGTGCCGATCATTCTCCTGATTCTGGCCGTGCTTGGAACCATCTTCGCCGGGATCGCCACGCCCACTGAGGCCGGTGCCGTTGGCGCGACCGCCGCCATGCTCCTGGCCGCTCTCAACGGGAACCTGAAGTGGCCTGTCCTCACCGGAGCGACCCGCTCTACCGCTCACATTACCGGTCTTGTGCTCATGATCCTGTTCTGTTCCACCTTCTTCCAGCTGGTATTCGATCAGCTAGGCGGCCAGGGTCTGGCGCAAGAAATCCTCACCGGTCTTCCCGGAGGGTTCTGGGGTTTCATCATTATCGCCAACATCGCCGTCTTCCTGCTCGGCATCAACCTCGAGTTCATCGAGATCACCTTCATCGTGATGCCGATCTTTGTGCCCGCCGTCCGGATCCTGTTCGAGCAGGGAATAACCCCCTTCGATACCCTCCCCTCCCTCATGATCTGGTTCACGGTGATGATCGCTATCAACCTGAACATGGCGTTCATCTCGCCCCCGGTTGGATTCTCGCTCTTCTACCTCCAAAGCGTCGCACCGGACGAGGTTAAGACCTTGGACATCCACCGCGGAGCCATCCCGTTCATGGGCCTTCAGGGCCTGGCGTTGGTGTTGGTCATGGCCTTCCCCGCTACCGTAACGTGGCTGCCCTCCGCCGTCGGCGGCTAACAACCCCCAGTAACGCGACCAACTCGGCCCTTGGCAGAGCCGGTTAGCAACTCATTGTTATGAACCGAGTCCCGACTGACCAGTGGCCACTGGCCAGTCGGCGACCGATAGCGGCTGCTCTAATAGCCAAGTCCCGGGGGGACGCGGTTGATGTCGATCCGATCCTCAGTGTCGTAGAGCGCCGCGGCCAGGTCTCGGACCGTCTCGATGGTCACATCCTCAAGCGCCGCAAGGATACGCTCAGAGGTGAGTAGATCATCCGTGTCGTCCACGAAGAGAAGTTCCCCTAGGTAGCCGAGCAAGGTGCTGTTGGTGATGTCGGTGTAGTTGGCGTTGGCCACCGCCCTGGCCTGATCAAGTTCGGCTTCGGACGGGCCGTTGGCGGCTAGGTCGTTCAGTACTTCCAACGCCCGGTCGCGTGTCTCGGCGTACCGTGCCGGATCAGAACTTATGGTGATGGTCGACTCGATCCTATGCCGCGGGACGAACCCACCGCCGATCCAGATGTCAGCCACATACGATGCGCCGAGTTCTTCACGCACCAGTCGGAAGAGCCGATCGTTGAGGATGGCCTCGAGAATATCAGAGTTCACCCGGCTCGACAGGAGGTACTCCGTTTCGGTCTCGTGATACATCTCGAGGATGGCGCTCTCTTCTGCACCGATGGCGACGTCCTGAGTGATCAGACCTTGGGGTGGCGACGAACGGCGATCGACATAGGCTTCCGTCTCTCCGGCGGGCAGAGTGCCCACGTACAGGGAGGCAAGTCGCTCCACCGTTTCGGCATCAATGTCGCCCACCACGGTGACGAGGAGGTTGTCGATCTGTGCGAAACGGTCCTCGAAGATCTCCAGTAGAGACTCGGGCGTCATTGAAGCCAACTGGTCTCGGGTTGCGACCGGATGGTACCAGTTGAGTCCCTCGCGGGCCTCCCAGTAGGCGACCCAAGCCTGCCAGTCGGGATTGGATTCCGCCAGGGAGGTACGAATCTCCGCTGCGTTGTAAGCCTCGGCGAACGCCACCTGGTCAACCTGAGGCTCGCTGATTATCAAGTGCATGATCTGGAAAGCCGTTTCCAGATCTCTGGAATTGGCGCTGGCGGAGAATCCTTCGGAAACCTCGCGAATATAGGCCCCTACGGAGGCGGTGTTGTTGCCGAGGAAGCGATTGATCTGTAGCTTGCTGAGCCCCCCGAATCCGCTATTCAAGACGGCTCCCGTCGCCCGGGGGGCCAGAGCCCAGGCGCCCGGCCAGAGTCGAGACCACCCTCCCAACGACCGCGCTTGGAAGGACACCGTGGATTCCGAGCGGTCGGAGGGAGCGAAGACAACCTTGGCACCGTTGGCGAACTCCCACACCTGTGCTCCCAGGAGGCCCAATGGCTCGCTCGATATCGGCTCCACCGGATCGGGGACCATCATCAGCGCGTCAATGGGCGGTTCCTCGGGTGGGGGTTTCTCCCGTGCTGTCGCTGATTCCACCGCCGCAGCGAGTTCCGAGGTAGTAGGCAGGACCGAAGGATCAGGTCCCACGGCGATGATCAACGGCGCGGTGCGGTTCATTGTCCACCGGTAACGGGCGGTTAGCTCCTCGGGGGAAATGTCTGTTGTGAGGTCGGTAAGCACCCGATGGCGGTCCTCTGCCGAAGCGTTGATCCCACCGTGGAGGAATCGGCTCGCGTAACCGTCGGCGTATTGGCGATCGGAGGTCGACCCGGCACTCTCCAGCCAGTGGTCAAGAGTCGTGGTGTAGCTATCGGCGGCTCGGGTGAATTCCGAATCAGTGAATCCAAACTTTCCTATCGTTTCGAGAACCGACATGTACGCGGACGTGGCCGCGGCCAGGTCTTCGCCCTGCCAGTTGGTGCCGAAGTAGGCGAGGCCGTCGGTGTGGGCAAACGACTCGAACTTGGGGCGATCAACCTGGTCCAACTCTCCCCGGAAGAAGGCGTCCTCAAGACGGTTCGTCACCATTATCTCGATCAGGCTTGATGCGACCTCGGTACGCAACCCACCGGTCGCTCCTTTCGGTCGTGGCGGGAGCAAGAAGTCGAGGGAGATGAAGTTGTATCCTCGTCCTGGATGGGTGGCCACGTGGTAGCCGGGCACTCGTGAGGGAATGATCTCAGGCAACGAGTGCTCTGATTTCTCCCTGGGTGGGATCGGACCAAAGTGCTCCTTAACCATGGCCTCCATATCCGCAACCGGGAGGTCGCCTACCACGACCACCGCCATGTTCGACGGAACGTACCACCTCTCGTAGAAGGCACGCAGGTCTTGAGCGGTGGTATTGGCTACGGCATCGATCATCCCTCCCGGGTAGTGCCCTTCGTAGGGGGTGCCATCCGTGTACACCTGGTCAAATACCGCCGAGATAGCTCCGTTAGGAGTGGTGGTGCGGAGGCGTATCTCATCAAGCACGACTCCGCGCTCGGCTATGACCGCATCCGGATCGATCGTTGCCGCGTGGGCGAGCTGAGAAAGGACGTGCAAGGCAGTGCTGACCTTTTGAGGGTCGTCTGCCGCAACGGTCAGGTCATACGTCGTATCGTCGTACCAGACACCGGCATTGAGGTCGGGTCCCAGCTCGGCACCGATCGAACGGAGGGTGGCATTGAGTTCGTCGGCTGTGTACTCATCGGTGCCCTCGAAGAGGATATGCTCAAGAAAGTGAGCTGTGCCCAGGCCAGGTGCGGTCTCGTTGACCGATCCAGCCTTCACCGCCATTCTTATGGTTGCGCTCTTGCCGGGTTGATCGTTCGTCCGCAGGTAATAGGTCAAGCCGTTCTCGAGGGTGCCGACCGTCAGCTCGGGGTCAGTCGGCAAGGACTCAACGCCTTGTCCCGAACGCGGAGTGAGCCAGAGGGCCCGCGACAACAGGGCGGCCATCTGACCTCGGGTAATGGGCTGGTCAGGGCAGAAGCGTCGGGGGTTTTGTGCACATCCCGTCGTGATCCCGCTGCCAGCGAGGGTGTCTATCGCCTGTTCATGTTCGGTGTCGGTGGTGTCCACGAAGCCGAACGGAGCGTCGCCGTCCGGTAGATCGAAGGCTTTGACGAGGGCGGCGGCAGCCTCGGCCCTGGTAATCGGTTCGCCGGGGCAGAACTGCTCCGGATCTTGTCCGCATGTCTCGAGTATTCCTTTATATACAAGGCGTTCCGCGTGGGACGCCCCGAGCCTTTGGAAACCAACATCACCGAACTGTCCGGAAGCACCCGGCAGTGGGTCATGTCCGTCCATGACCCTCACCAGCCAGGTCGCCATAGCGAGTCGCGAAATTGGGTGGTCCGGACAGAACTTGCCCTCGTCACAGTTGGTGCCTGCCAGCACCTCGGCCCAGTAGAGAGCCTCGATGGCTGGACCATGGGGTCCGTCTTGGCCCACGTCCTCGAACGGACGGTCGCTATCCCCGGTCGCTGGTCCGGCCATTAGCCCGACCAGTACGGCTAGGGCCCCTATCGTGGCCAGTAGTCCAATCGCGCGGAACCTCAACCCATACCTCCCGGTAGCAACAACACTTGAACGTACAATGCTAGGCGACTTGCGGCTGTCGCAATGGTGGTCTACTAGAGGAAATGCGACACCCGTCGCCAAATTACGCTGGATGCCACCGGATCGACCGACTTGAGAGGAGGCGGAAGTGACGGAAGTGAGCGGAATAGAACTCCAGGTACCGGAAGGGCTTGAGGGCGGAATATGGTCGAACATGGTGGTGGTGTCCCATTCCCAATACGAGTTCACCCTTGACTTCACGCGTATTCACTTCGCGCAACCTCCGGTGGACGGCAAGCGCCGGGCTGTGCTGGTCCAGAGAGTCAACGTATCTCCTTTGCTGGTAACCCAACTCATCGGCGCTCTCCAGAAGAATATGGCCAGGTTTGAGAGGAGTTTCGGTGAACGGATTGCCGACGCCCTCGGCGATGATCTCGACGGGATTGACGATCCGGAGATTGAGCAATAGAGGTACCCCCACCGGGGCTTAGCACATGGGCGACTATGCCGGTGGGCGGCGTTAGGGTCGCAACATGCGTGTCCTCCTGATCACCAACGACTACCCCCCGCGGGCGGGTGGCATCCAGCAATATCTTCATAACCTGGTCCGTTACTCGTCGTTGGACATGCGGGTCCTTGCGCCGACGGATTCAAACATTTCCGAGGAAGCCGAGGTGGAGCGGTCAGACCGTCGATTCATGTGGCCTTCTCCTCGGACCCGCCGATGGATCGGCGGACGGATCGAGGCCCACCGTCCCCAACTCCTAGTGTTCGGCGCACCCCATCCGTTGGCCCAACTCGGACCCAGTCTGGGCAGGATGTTCCGGATCCCGTACGTGGTGATAGCACACGGGGCCGAGGTCCGCCTCCCGGCTTCAATTCCGGTGGCTCGTGGATTGTTGTCCCGCACCCTCCGCAGGGCCGGTCTGGTATTGACGGTGTCTCGGTACACGGCCCGTCAGGTGAGCCGATTAGGGGTGACCAGAGTCCGGGTTCTCGGTGCCGGGGTTGATCTCGACGCTTTCCACCCCGCCACCGAGTCACGAAGCGGAGACCTTCCCGTGGTTGGGTGTATTTCCCGCTTGGTTCCCCGCAAGGGCCATCTTCGGGTGCTTGCTGCCGCCGAGATGCTCCATGCGTCCGGGACCCCGGTCTCGGTGTTGCTCGCTGGTGGGGGGCGCCTAGAGGCCCGGATTCGCCACCGTTCCGCCGCGGCATCGGTCCCGGTCCAGTTGGCGTTCGATCCGGCTTGGGTTGAGTTGCCCGATCTCTATCGAGCCTGCGACATCTTTGCCATGCCAGCCCGGTCCCGGCGGGCCGGTCTCGAGATAGAGGGCCTAGGGATTGTCTACCTCGAGGCCGCCGCCAGCGGCCTTCCGGTCATCGCGGGCCCGTCCGGGGGGGCTCCCGAGACTGTGGTGCCGGGAGTTACCGGCTACATTGCCTCCACACCTGGGGAAATTGCCGAGGCGGTGCAATTGGTACTGGCGCGAAGATCTGAGATGGGAGCGGCGGCTCGCTCCCACGCCGAGGCTCGATTCTCCTGGACGTCGGTTGCCGAGAGGTTCGACTCCGCGCTCAGAGATGTCGTGAACGCCCGCTGACCACAGGTAGACTTTGCGGTTCGGAAGCCGAAGGGGAGAGGGTCCGATGCGGGCGGTCGTCATGCGAGATTTGGGTGGTCCCGAGGTCTTGGTTTCGGAGCAGCTGGATGATCCCAGTCCGGGAGCCGCTGAGGTTGTGGTCGAGGTCAAGGTAGCGGGCCTTAACTTTATCGATACTTATCATAGAAGTGGTCTCTATCCGGTTGAATTACCTTATATTCCCGGTTTGGAGGGGGCTGGCACGGTGGCCGAGATCGGCGCGGGGGTGACCGAAGTCTCGGTCGGCGATCGGGTTGTCTGGGGGAGCGTGCCAGGTGCCTATTCCGAGCTCGCGCTGGTGCCAGCGGACCAACTGATACCGGTCCCGGATCACGTTTCTCTTGAGCAGGCGGCGGCCGTCATGCTTCAGGGCCTCACCGCCCACTATCTGGCGTGCCATACCTACCCGCTGACACCGGGATCCGTCTGTCTGATCCACGCCGGTGCTGGCGGGGTAGGTCTGCTCCTCACCCAGATTGCCAAGCGCAAAGGCGCGGAGGTATACACGACGGTCGGCACTGACGCCAAGGCAGAACTCTCCCGGGAGGCTGGCGCAGATCATGTAATCGTCTATACCAGGGAAGACTTCGCCGAGCGGATCGAAGAAATCGGCGGCCCGCGGCCTCTGGATGTCGTCTACGACGGTGTGGGTAAGGCAACCGTCCCCGCCGGTTTGCGGTTGTTACGTCCCTTCGGGCTGATGGCAGCCTTCGGCAACGCCTCGGGTCCGGTTGATCCCGTCGATCCCTTGGCCTTGACCGCCAACGGTTCGCTTTTCTTCACCCGACCTACCCTTTTTCATCATGTGGCCACCACCTCGGCTTTGCGGGCGAGGTGCGACGAGCTATTCGAGTGGATGGACGAGGGATTGCGCGTTCGCATCGGGGCCCGGTTCGCCCTCGACGAGGTAGCTGACGCCCACCGTGCGTTGGAGGGGAGGGCCACTACGGGAAAGGTCTTACTGATTCCATGACGTGGCTTGCCACGGCTCGACAGTGGGTGGCAGGATTGGTGGTGTGTAGTCTGGCGGCGGGCTGTACCACCACCACCCGCTCGGCACTACCTACAGCTTCTTCGGCACTGACCACCGCGCCAGCGGGCTTGACCCCTCCCTCCTCGTCCCCTACTTCCTCAACCTTTGTGCCTGCCGATCCGAGCGAGTCCACGTCCACGTCTGCTCCCACGGTCGCGTCGTCGGTACCGACCACATCGGCGACAACCATGACCTCTCGCCCCTCACCCGACCTCACGGTCATAACTCCGTCCGACACCACCGCTACCTCCTCAGCCCCCACGACGGCCGGGACGGTTGTGTTGCCACCGCCCGATCCGGTGGTGGTCAAGCCCGGCGAACCTATCCGGTTCCCTCCCGGTACTCGGTTGATTACGGTCTCCGGCGAGGTGGCATCGGACGAACGCCGGACGGTTCTGCTCCAAACCCTGGCTGATCATCAGTACACGATGACCCTGGGCGGGGACATGGGCCTGTGGTTGGATGCTGGCTTCGGTGAGGAGGTGGCGAACCTTCCGGGACGGTCGCCGCGGCGGGTCACGTTCGTTCCTCCGGAGACCGGTGTCTGGTCGATCGATGTGGTGTCTAAGGCGGGTGAGGTGGCGAGTTTCGAGTTAACGACGCTAGTCCGGCCGCTGAACCTCGGTCCGCTACCGACCGGTCCAGTCGTTCACCTCACCTTCGACGACGGACCCCATCCCGTGTACACCGCGCAGGTCCTCGATGTCCTACGACGACACGGTGCCCGGGCTACCTTCTTCGTGGTCGGATGGATGGCTTACCGTTTCCCCGAATTGGTGGATCGGATCATCCTGGAAGGGCATACGGTGGCGAACCACACCTGGAACCATGAGAACCTAACCACTCTGTCCCATAATGCCATCGATCGGACCCTGCAACGGACCCAGGACCTCCTCGGCCCCAACGCCACCCCCTGCATGCGTCCTCCCTACGGTGCCATGAACGCCGCCGCTCGCCGGGTGGCTGCAGAACAGCGTCTCGACGTGGTGATGTGGAACTCCACCGCAGCCGACTGGTTGGACCTCTCCGCGGAGACGATGGCCGAGCGGATCCTGATGGGAGCAGTCGATGGAGGGATCATCCTGATGCATGACGGGGGTGGTGATCGTTCGAGAACGGTCAGCGCCCTTGAAATGGCTTTGGGTGAGCTGTCCGACCGCTCGATGACGTTTGAGCCGATCTGCGACAACTGAGTTACCGGCTACTACCGGTCGACACCAGCAGGGGTATCTCTACTTCCGCGGGGTCTAGACCGCCGTGGTAGCCGACCATGCGTCGATCGAAGTGTCCGGGGAGCAGGGCGCGTCCCCGATCGGCCAAGAATGCGCCGTGGGGGAGGACGCTCCATGCCGTACCGCGTCGACGGTCCCCCGATCCCCACCATTCTGTCAGCTGGTCGAGCGTGCACCATGTCGCCGGTAGGCGTGCCGCCAGCCGGGCGATGGAGTCCTCGGGACCTCTAACGTACAGGGACCTGGGATCGCCGAAGAAGGTCAGATCGGGGTGATCCCGGCGGCGAATCCGGTACTTTCCTGCGGTACCCACGGTCACCAGCCCATGGTCGGCGGTCCCCACCATGAGGGCTCCGTCTGCCAGGTGGGCGGATATGCCGTCCCACACGTTCGACGCCATCGCCAGAGCCCGCCGGTATGAAGATCCTCGGAATCCCTCGACATGGGCCGCTACATCAACGTCGGGCAGGTAGGCGAACACGAAACGTCCCGGCACACTGGCCAGCCCGGTTACGGCTTGGACGAAGTCATCCGAGCCGTCCGCCCCCTCGAACCGACAGCCCCGATAGAGGATCCGGCTGGTGGGCGAGGACGAATAGCCACGCGGCTGCACGGTGATCGGCTCGACTCCGGCTGATTTGAGTCGTTCCCAAAGGTTTGGTTGAGGGATGATTCTGGCCGGGTCTGGACGCACGTTGCGTCCGGAGCTACTGACCCACCGCAAGACGTTCACCGGCTCGGCAGGCACCCGAAGCAGCATGAAGTGCCCGATTATCCCGTGGCTGCCTGGGGGAAGGCCGGAGGCTATGGTGGCCAGGCTGACGATGGTGGTGGTGGGGAAGGGTGCATGGAGGGTGCCCCTGCTCGCCGCGGCTAGCGACGAGGCTGCCGGATGCACGAGCTGGCGGGCCCCGAGGCCGTCGATGAGCAACAAGACATAGGTCTCGGCCCTCGGTATTCGGTGGGCGATCTTGGCTCGGAGCCTCGGGCCGAATGAGACTCCGGTCATGCGCCATTCAAGTTCGGCTACCAACTCAGGCAGGCCCGTGCCTTCTTGGTCGGGTGCCCAGATTCGGGGGGAGGCGGTCACGGGATCACGCTAGCCGCAGGAATTCGATGGAGACCGTTACGGGCGTATACTCCGGTAGGTCGCCGTGGAGAGGGTGCGGTCCTTAGCCCGGGGACGGGATGGCAGATCCACAGGCGCAATAGGCAACCAGGACCGAGGGAGCCATCGTGAGCGAATACTTCCAGGATTACATCGCGGTCGCAGCGTTTGCGGCCTTCGGTGTGGTGTTGGTGGCACTCACCTTGGCAATCACCTACCTGGTGCGTCCCTCCAATCCCACCAAAGAAAAGGTTTCAACCTATGAGTGCGGGGTCGATGCGGTAGGCGGAGGCTGGAACCACACCTTCGTGCGTTACTACATCTTCGGACTGCTGTTCGTCCTGTTTGATGTGGAGGCGGTCTTCATCTTTCCCTGGGCCGTGGTAGCCGAAGACCTCGGTATCGCCGGGGTGATCGCCATAGTCGTCTTCATCATGACACTGCTTGAGGGGCTCTTGTACGCGGTGCGAAAGGGCGTGCTCACGTGGGAGTAGTAGCGGACCGATTCGGTGGTATCAAGCCGGTGTCATGGCTACTGAACTGGTCACGGCGCTACTCACTGTGGCTTTTCCAGTTCGGTCTCGCCTGTTGCGCGATCGAGATGATGGCCGCATCGGGACCCCGCTATGACTTCATGAGGTTCGGCATCATTCCCTTGCCCGCCTCTCCTCGCCAGGCTGATCTCATGGTGGTCGCCGGTACCGTGACCGACAAGATGGCACCGGCGATCAAACGACTCTATGAGCAGATGCCTGAACCCAAGTATGTCATCTCCATGGGTTCATGCTCCAACTGTGGAGGCCCCTACTGGGATTCTTATTCGGTGACCAAGGGAGTGGATCAGATCATTCCGGTGGATGTGTACGTGCCGGGATGTCCACCACGTCCCGAGGCCTTGATGGAGGGAATTGTCCTCCTCCAGCAGAAGATCAAGGACGAGGACGTACGCAAGAAGTGGAAGCAGCGTGACCGCCAGCCCGTCTGAGACTGCCGTTGTTGGGCTCACGGACTTCGCCGAGACGGTGGCCGAAGCGGTCGGAGGCGAAGCCGTCGTCTCGCACGGAACCGCCAAGATCCGGGTCTCCCGATCAGCCTGGAAACCGGCCCTGGCCACAGCATCGACGGATCTCGGTCTGGAGTTCTTATCGTGGCTATCCGCAATTGACTGGGCTAACGAGCCCGCCGTCGGTGACGAACTGGATGAGCCGGTGGAGGAACGTTACGAGTTGCTGTGTGCCATCTCCAATCTGTATGACGGCAGGCTGGTCATAATCTCTACCGATCTCGACCACGAATCGCCTTCGGTGGACAGCTTGGTGGATGTGTATGCAGGTGCCAACTGGCATGAACGTGAGGCGGCGGAGATGTTCGGGATCGACTTTGTGGGCCATCCCGACCTCGACAAGCTCTACCTGCCCGACGGCTTTGAGGGTTTCCCCCTGCGCAAGAGCTTTCCTTTGCTGAGCCGAGAGGTTAAGCCGTGGCCTGGCAAGGTGGATGTGGAGGATATGCCCGATACGGATAGCCCGTCGGCCGATAATCCCGCTTCATGATTGATCCCGGTTTCGCCCATCATCTTTCCGAAGTAGCGGTCTCGGTGGAACTGGAGACCGAGGGTATGACCCTCAACATCGGCCCGCAGCATCCCTCGACCCACGGGGTGTTGCGCCTGATCGCCAAGGTAGAAGGGGAACGGGCATCGTCCGTTCGTCCGGTGATCGGCTACATGCACCGCGGATACGAGAAGCTGGCCGAGGTTCGTACCTACCCGCAGATCACCACCATCGTCAACCGGATCGACTGGGTTTCCGGATTCGCCAACGAGATCCCCTTCGTGGTGGCAGCCGAGCGCCTGATGGGGGTGGAGGCACCGCCGCGGGCTCAATGGATCCGGCTGATTCTCACTGAAATGGCTCGCATCTCATCGCATCTGGTGTTCATGGCGTCCTACCCGCTGGAGCTGGGTGCCGCCACCCCGCTCTTCTTCGCTCTCCGCGAACGGGAACGCGTCCTTGACCTGTTGGAATCGGTGACCGGAGGCCGTTTTCACCCCAACTTCAACCGGATCGGGGGAGTCAAGCCGGTGTATGCCGCTGGCCCCACCACCAAGAAGGCCGGAATGGACCTGCCTTCTGACTTCCTGAGGGGCACCATCGATGCCATGAAGAAGGTGCTGGCGACCTGCGACGAGATCGAGGACCTGGTGGCCGGGAACGAGGTCTTTCTGGCCCGAACCAAAGGGGTGGGGCTGATCCCGGCCGAAGTAGGTGCCGCCTACGGGGTGTCGGGACCCAACCTGCGGGCCTCCGGAGTCCGGTTCGACCTGCGCAAGGTTGAGGACTACCTCCCGTACCGGGGATTCGATTTCGAGGTTCCGGTTGGGCATCAGGGGGATTGTTGGGATCGTTGGTGGGTGCGGCTAGAGGAGATTCGTCAATCGGTCCGAATCGTCAACCAGGCGGTCGAGAGCCTGCCTACCGGCCCTCTGACGGCCAAGACGCCCCGGATAATCAAGGTCCCGGCGGGCGAGACCTATGTGCGGGCCGAGAACCCTAAGGGAGAGATGGGGTATTACGTGGTGTCCGCCGGGGGGCTCGGACCCTATCGGCTTAAGATCCGCTCCGCGTCCTTCTCCAACCTCTCAATCCTGCCCTGGTTGCTTGAGGGATCGTTGGTGCCCGACTTCATCGCCATAATGGGGTCTCTGGACTTTGTACTTGGAGACGTGGACCGATGATCCTCGCCTTGACGTTCTGGTGGGAGCTTGCCCTGAAGCTGGCGATAGCCGCCGCGGTGATTCCGGCAATAGGTATGGTGATCGGCTACGCCGAGATGAAGCTGTCCGCCCACATGCAGAGCCGGGTCGGCCCCTACTTCGCGGGTGGTCGGTTCGGCTGGGCCCAGCTGATCGCCGACGGGATCAAGTTCATCCAGAAGGAGGACATAATCCCCGAGGAGGCCGACCGCCCGGTCTTCAAATGGGCCCCCGCCCTAGTAATGATGGGCACCATGGCCCTGCTGGTCATCGTCCCGCTACATCCTTCCTCCCAATACGGCATCATTCGCGATCTTGAGGTGGGGGTCTTCTATGCCCTCGCCGTCTCATCCATCAGCACCGTCGGCGTACTGATGGCCGGGTGGTCCTCGGCCAACAAGTACTCGATGATCGGGGGGTTACGGGCGGCCGGGCAGCTGATCGCTTACGAGCTGCCTCTGGTGTTGGCCACCGTGGGTGTGGTAATCCAGGCCGGAACCATGTCGATGCAAGGCATCGTCTCGGTACAGGTCGCCCAGAGCTGGCCCTTCGTCCTGACCCAGTTCGTGGGCTTCGCCATCTTCATGATCGCCGCCTTGGCCGAGCTCACCCGCCTGCCCTTCGACATGCCCATCGCCGAGTCCGAGCTGGTGATGGGGTACGTAACCGAGTATTCGGGCTTCCGCTTCCTCTTCTTCTTCCTCGCGGAGTTCACCAACATGTTCACGATGTCCGTGATTGCCGTCACCCTCTTCCTGGGCGGCTACGGGATGTGGTTCATCCCCACCGACTCCCTGCTATCCCCGCTGGTGGTTTTTGCCAAGGTAGGGGTGCTGTTGTTCTTGATGATCTGGATTCGCTGGACTCTGCCTCGTCTGCGGGAGGACCAGCTCCAGACCCTTGCCTGGAAATGGTTGATTCCGATCGCGATCCTCAACATCATTGTGACCGCTGTACTGAAGGTGGTGGTATAAGTGAAACTTTCCCGACTCAAGAGGCCGGTCCGACTACCACGCATTGGCATGCTTACCGGCATGAGGGTGACGTTCACCACCATGATCCGCACTTGGGCGTTCAACCTCTCGGGCGGGAAGGTCGGGTTGCGATCCACCGTCAACTACCCGAAGGAAAAGGAGACGCCGGTGCCACGGGCGCGGGGGGTGATCGCCTTGGATCAGGAGGCCTGCACCGTGTGCATGCTTTGTGCCCGCTCCTGTCCGGACTGGTGCATCTACATCGAAGGCCACAAGGAGATGAAGCCTCCCACCCGACCCGGCGGACGCCCTCGGGCTCGGGCCACCCTGGACCGTTTTGATATTGACTACGCCTTATGCATGTATTGCGGCATATGCGTTGAGGTTTGTCCCTTCGATGCCCTCTTCTGGAGCCCGGAATACGAATACTCCGAGTATGACATGGGTCCGATGATGCACGACATGGACCGCCTCCAAGACTGGCTGGGATCCGTCCCTGAGGGATACGGAGCGCAGTAGTGACCGGTGCGGATGTCGGACGGTTGAGTACGAGGAGAAGTCAGGGATGACGTTCGCCGAGTGGATCGCCGAACCCGTCAACTGGGCCTTTCTCGCCATGGCCATCCCGCTCTTGTTGGCGGCGCTGCGGGTGGTCACCAGTCGTAACGTGGTCCATGCTGCCCTGTTTCTGGTGCTGGCCCTCGCCGCCACCGCGGGTCTCTTCATCCTGGCATCTGCCGAGTTCGTGGCCTGGGTCCTAGTCCTCGTCTACATCGGCGCGGTGGTTGTGCTTTTCCTGTTCGGAATCATGATCACCAAGGCCCCTATAGGGCGTGAATCCAACCTGAGCCATGACACCAAGTGGCCCGCGGCTGTGGCCGCCCTATGCGTCTTGGTGGTCACGGTCTGGCTGATAGCCGCGGTCTTGGACGAGACCGACCGGTTGGGAGCGACCCTACCCGCGGTCGGGCAGGCCACCTCCACCGGTGGGTTGGGCGAGGCGCTTATCAACGTTTATCTGATCCCGTTTGAGGCGGTGGGCTTCCTGCTCCTCGCCGCGCTGGTGGGCGGCATTACCTTGGCCCGCAAGGACCTGACCCCCGCCGAAGAAGAGGAGGAGGACCGGGTGTGAGGCAGGAGAAGACCAGATGGTGCTGATGCAGTTCCTCCTCCTCGGAGCCATATTGTTCTCCATAGGCGTGTACGGCCTGTTGTCGAGGAAGAACGCCGTGACGGTCTTGTTGGCGGTGGAGCTGATGCTTGCCGCGGTGAACATCAATCTGGTGGCCTTTCAAGCCTTTTGGAATACCACCGTCGCCCACGGCCAGATCTTTGCTCTCTTCGTGATCACCATCGCCGCCGCTGAGGTGGGGATAGGCCTTGCCATCATCCTGCTGGTCTTCCGCAACCGGGCCTCGGGGAACATCACCGACTTGGATCTGATGAGATGGTGACCGCCCTCGCCTCCGCGCCCACGGTACTAGCCGCCGAAGCCGGTGCCTACGCCCTCTCGTCCGGGGGTTTCTTCGCCGAGACCGCCTGGCTGATGCTGGTGCTGCCGTTTGTGGCTTTCTTGGCCATCGTCTTGGTGGGCAAGCGTATGAGGGGTCTAGGCGCGGAGTTGGCTATCGGTGCCATGGGGATCAACCTCCTGTGGGCCTCCGTGCTCTTGGTACAGAATATGGGCGAGGGAATCTATCGCGAAACGAGCCTGGTCATCGGCGAGATCGGGATGCTCGGAACCAGCCGCTATCTGTCGTTTGAGCTCGGCTTCGTGGTGGATGGCTTGTCGATCATGATGTATTGGGTGGTGGCCTTCGTCGGGTTCCTGGTGTTCGTCTACGCGCATGGATACATGAAGGGCGATGTCAGGGTCACCTGGTTCTTCGCTTCCCTCTCCTTGTTCGCGGGCTCGATGCTGGTCCTCGTGGGTGCCCCAAACCTGATCCAACTGATTATCGGATGGGAGGGGGTCGGTCTGGCCAGCTACCTTCTGATCGGTCACTACTGGGAAGAGAAGCCCAACGGTGACGCGGCGGTCAAGGCCTTCCTTACCAACAAGGTCGCCGACGTCGGGCTGATCCTTGGTACCGTGCTGCTGGGTGTCTCGCTGGGGGGCTTTCGTTTCTCTGACCTCAACGAAGCGGCCGCGGCTCACAGCGAATCCCTGGCCGGGGTGGCGGTTGCGGGCGGTTTGTTGTTGTTCTTCGGGGCGATGGGAAAGTCAGCCCAGTTTCCCCTTCACGTCTGGTTACCCGACGCCATGGCCGGTCCCACGCCGGTCTCGGCCCTGATGCACGCCGCCACCATGGTTACGGCTGGCATCTACCTGATGGCTCGCACCTTCCCCCTTTACCAGGAAATGGCCACGGACGCCCGCTCGATAATGGTGCCGATTGCCGTTATCACCCTCTTCGGGCTCGGGTTGTTGGCGTTGGTAGCGGATGATCTCAAGAGGGTTCTTGCCTATTCGACGGTTTCCCAGCTCGGCTACATGATGGCGGCGGTCGCAGCCGGGGGATACACGGCCGGGCTGTTCCATCTCTTCACCCACGCTTTCTTCAAGGCGCTCCTCTTCCTCGCCGCCGGATCGGTTATCCACGCCGTCCACTCCAACAACATGAGCGACATGGGCGGTTTGCGCAAGGAGATGCCGATCACATTCTGGACCTTCATGGTGGGCTCGGTGTCGCTGGCTGGGGTGATCCCGTTGGCCGGTTTCTGGTCGAAGGACGAGATTCTCGCCACCCTCGGGCATGAGGGCTACACCGCGTTCATGTGGATAGCCATCGGGGGTGCTCTGGTGACGGCGTTCTACATGACCCGCGCGGTGGCACTCACCTTCTTCGGTTCCTACAAGGGCCACGGTCACCCTCACGAGTCGCCTTCGGTGATGACCGCCCCCTTGGTGGTACTAGCGGTACCGAGCGTGGTGGCTGGCCTGCTCAACATCCCGGGGGTGTCTTGGGGGCCGATTCGTAACTTCACCGATTGGGTGTCGGCCCGCGTCGTTCCCATGGGCGACTACCACCCCAAGGCGATCGAGTGGGATCTGGCCGCCTATGGCCTCATCGCCGCGTTGGTCGGCATCGCCTTGGGATGGCGATTGTTCGCTCCCGATGCCGATACCCAGGCCGAACGCGACCGGTTGTTTGTCCCGGTCCTCTACCCGCTGCTCCACCGCAAGTACTACCTCGACGACCTGTACATGCGAGGCGTGGTCGGTCCGATCAAGGGCCCCATCGCCCGCGGGGTTGACTGGGTCAACGGCTACGTCATCGACGGGTTGGTAAACGGAGCGGGGGTTGTCACCGCCAAGCTGGGCGAGTTGGTCTACGGTCGACTCGATCAAAGGGGTATTGACCTGGTTCTCAACGCCGCCGCTGGCGGGACCAGTCGGGCTGGGGGCCGCTTGCGCTTACTCCAGACCGGGAAGGTCTGGCAGTACGCCGGAGGGTTCATCGTCGGGGCACTGGCTCTGGTCGTCGCGTTCGTGTTAGCTACTTAGGGGATGGTGGAGTATGAAACTGTCGAGGATTTGTAGTTTGGAGGACTAAATGATGGAGCTCTTCGAATCTGCTGGCCTTAGCCTCATCGTGTTCCTGCCCGTAGTGGGGGCGCTGGCTCTGTTTGCTATCCCCAAGGCCCGGGAAGACCTCCAGAAATGGTTGGCGCTGGCCGTGTCTGGGGCGACTGCCGTGTTGGCGGTGACGGTGGCTGCCAACTTCAACTACGGGAGGTCCGAGAAGTTCCAGTTTGAGGTCACTGAGAGCTGGATTCCAGCTATTGGTGCCCGCTATCACATCGGAGTCGATGGCATAAGCCTGCCGTTGCTGGTGCTTTCCGCGGTGGTCACGGTCTTGGCCATCATCTATTCCTGGAACCACTGGGAGGAACCGCGCAACGTTCGGGGCTTCCTTGCCCTGATACTGATCCTGGCTACCGGGATGAACGGGACGTTCGTGGCCTTGGACCTCGTGCTGTTCTTCATCTTCTTCGAGTTGGTGCTGTTACCCATGTACTTCATGATCGGCATCTGGGGGGATCCGACCCGACGCCAACTGCCGGTGCTGGGCAAGACGGTGACGATGCGACTCTACGCCTCCATCAAGTTCTTCCTCTTCACTCTGTTCGGTTCGGCCTTCATGTTGCTCGGGTTCCTGGCCCTCTATTTCCGTTCGGGTGACTTCCTACCCGACAACACCTTTGACATTCCGGCTCTGGCCGCGCTTGGGGCGGACAACGCCTTCGGTAGCGGTACCTTCGCCTTCCTCGTCTTCGGTGCCATGTTCCTCGGCTTTGCGGTCAAAGTACCGATGTGGCCCTTCCACACCTGGCTGCCGGACGCGCACACCGCCGCTCCCACGGTCGGCTCGGTCTTGCTGGCGGCCATCCTCCTGAAGCTAGGCTCCTACGCCTTCCTTCGCATCAGCATCCCCATCCTTCCGGACATGGCCCGAGAGTGGGCACCGTTCATCGGCCTGCTGGCGGTGATCGGCATCATCTACGGGTCTCTCGCCTGCCTGGCCCAGAGCGACGTGAAGCGCCTGATCGCCTTCTCGTCGGTGGGGCACATGGGTTTTGTGATGCTCGGTATCGCCACCATGACCGATGTCGGCTTCAACGCCTCCCTGATCGGGATGGTCGCCCACGGGCTGATCACCGGCCTCCTGTTCTTCGTCGCCGGTTCGATGCACCACCGCTATCACACCCGCGAGATCGCCCGGCTGGGGGGGAACCAAAAGCTCATGCCGTGGATGGGTGGGATTCTCGCCTTCACCGCCATGGCCTCGCTGGGCCTTCCCGGCCTGGCCGGGTTCTGGGGCGAGTTTATGTCGCTGCTCGGTGCCTACCGGCCGTTGGCCGGTCTCAGCCTCACCCAATTCCAGACTTACATGGTGGTTGGGGCTATCGGGACCGTGCTCACCGCTGGCTACATGCTGTGGATGCTCCAGAGGGTGAATCTCGGCGAACCCAAAGCCGAGTGGTCTGATCACGAGTTTTCCGATGTTCAACCCACCGAATGGCTGGCCTGGGCACCGTTAATAGTGGCGATCGTGGCGATCGGTGTCTACCCGAGGATTATCTTTGGGGCCACCACGGACGCGGTGGTGCACCTGGCCCGAACCGCCTTCGGAGGCTGATAGATGAACCTCGACTTCCACGCTCTGGCCCCAGAGCTGGTGGTAGCGGCCACCATCCTGGTGGTTCTGACCCTTGACGTGGCGCTGCCCCGGTCTCGGAAGTACTGGACGGCCTTTGCTGGGGTTCTCGGTCTAGCCGCCGCGGCCGTACCGCTGCTCACCTTGGCGCTGGGTGACGGTCCCGAGACGAGGACGATGCTGGGTGGTGCCTACGTGGTTGACGGGTTCGCTCTGGTACTCAAGGCGGTGTTCATCGTGGGCGGCTACCTGGTGCTGCTGATGTCGGTGTCCTACATAGAGAGCGACCGTTACTACCAAGGCGAGTACTACCTACTGATGCTCACCTCCATCCTGGGTGCGCTGGTCATGGCGTCTTCACGGGATCTCATCACCCTGTTCGTCGGCCTAGAGTTGGTCACCGGCCCGCTCTTCCTGCTGGCGGGTTGGCGTAAGGGTGATCCGCGGTCCAACGAGGCTTCACTCAAATTCTTCGTTCTCGGGGTACTTTCGACGGCGGTCCTCCTCTACGGGATGTCGTTCCTCTACGGCTTGACCGGCTCGGTCACCTTCGAGGGAATCAGAGCCGCCGCCTCCGATCTATCCGATAGCGGTGCCTTCCGCATGGCCGTCTTGTTCACCCTGGTCGGATTCGGGTTCAAGGTAACCGCCGCCCCCTTCCACTTCTGGGCCCCGGACACCTATGAGGGCGCGCCCACCCCGGTGACTGCCTTCCTCTCGGTAGCGTCGAAGGCGGCCGGGTTCGTGGGCCTGATGCTGCTCTGTTATCGAGCCCTCCCCTCGGTCAACGAGATCTGGGGACCGGCTCTTTGGGTGCTAGCGGCCGTATCGATGACATGGGGCAATCTGACCGCTCTCCGCCAGGACAACGCGGTGCGCCTCTTGGCGTATTCGTCTATCGCCCAGGGTGGTTTCATCTTGGTCCCGTTCGCGGCCGCTTCTGCAAGCAGTGATCCGGCAGTCTTCCGGGAGGCGGCCGCGGCGAGCGTCGTCTACCTGATCATCTATACCTTCATGAATCTTGGCGCGTTCGGGGTGGTGATCGCCGCCGCCCGGCGGACCGGGAGTGTCATGATCGACGATTGGGCGGGGATGTGGCGCTATGCGCCTCGGATGGCGGTCCTGAGCGCCGTTTTCTTCTTCTCGTTAGCTGGCATTCCCCCGCTGGCTGGCTGGTACGCCAAGTTCGCCATGTTCCTGTCGATCCTCCGACCGGGCGAACTTTGGACCACCGTCCTCGCGGTGATCGCCGCGGTCAACGCGGTGATTGCCCTTGTCTACTATGCCCGCATCGGCAAGACGATGTGGATGGATCCTGTGCCAGAAGGTACGGCCCTACCTGATTCGGCGGGCAAGATAGGTGGTGCCCTGGCCTTGTCCCTGGGGATAACTGCCGCCTTCGTGGTCATGGCCGGTATCCTCCCCTTTGAGTTCGCGGGGGCCTTCGCCGGGTTGGCGGAGAGTGTCACCGCCGGGAGTTGAAGACTTGCGAACGCGGAGGCGCCTTCGGGGGCAATCGTCGGGCTCTAGGATCTAGCTGGGAGAAGGATTGCCCCCGATGAGTCGAATTCTCGGGACCGTGCGCAAGCTGGTAGTAGGCCGTCCCTACTGGACCCTGGGGGTTCTCCTGTTGGTGACGGTGTTCTTGGGTGCCGGCTCGACCCTGCGGGGCGAACCTCCCACAAGCAGGGCAAATCTTCCCCAAGGAAGCGCGGTCGCTCTGGCCTTAGTGGAGTTGGAGGAGCTGTTCGGAGAGGCGGCCGAGGCGAGCGTAACCACGGTCGTGTTCCGCGGAGATGTCATGACACCGGAGGGTCTGGCCCAAATAGATCGTCTCCTCGCCCAAGTCGTCACCGATCCCGAGGTGGCACCCCTGCTGGTGCCGAACGATCCCCTGTTCGCCCCCTCCCTGCTGGTTGGGTTCGCTCTGGGGGTTACCGATTTCGGATCCTTGACCCAAGCGGAGATCGACGCTACCCGAACCCTCCCCGGGATAGGGGAGGCGTTGGATGCGGCCACCTCCCACGACCACAACGGTGACCCAATAGGGCTAGCCACCGTTCGCCTTGTGGATACTGCCGATGACCGGATCCTCGAGGCTGAACGCCGGATTCATGAGTTAGCGTTGGCCTCCGCGGGTCCGCTGGTGGTAGGCACGGTGTCGGTAGCGGTCATCGAGGATGAGATCAGAAGGGGAACAGAGGAGGGAATGGCTCCCCTCGTTCTTTTGGCGTGCGCTCTCATCGCAGCTCTGGTGTTCGTCTTCATGCGGTCTGCCGCCGATCTTGCCTTGACGCTTGGGGGGCTGGTGCTGTCCATCATCTGGGTGGTCGGCGTCGAGGGTTGGCTCGGGCCCGACGGGTTGGGGATCACCGGCCCGCCCAATCAGCTCACGGTACTCGTACCGATAATCGTGATCGCGCTCACCGTCGACTATTCGATACAGATAGTTTCTCACTACCGGGAGCAACGACTTGACGGGTTATCGGTGCGCGACTCGGCTGAAATCGGGCTGAGGAACGTCAGTTTGCCGTTGGCGCTAGCTGCCGTTACGACCATCGTGAGCTTCTTAACTGGCCTCTTTTCCCCTATCGAGGTCGTCGACGATTTCGGCGTGGTGGCCGGACTTGGGGTGGGCCTCAGCCTGATCGTGATGCTGACCCTCATCCCGGCCGGACGGGCGATCATCGACAGTCGTCGTGAAGCGAAGGGCCGGATGTCCCCCCCACCCCCTATATCTGCCGCGCTTCCGGGAATCGGGGTTATAGCCGGTACGTTGGGACGGAGCGTCACCCGTCGACCCACCCCCTATATCGCCGGTGTTCTGCTGGTAGTCGCCGGTCTGGGGTGGGCTGCGACCGGCCTTGAGTCGGAGTTCACCGTCCGCGAGTTACTACCCCGTGGTGGGAGCATCCACGAAGACATGGATTCGCTGGAGTCGGCCTTCGGTGGCACCGAGGAGCGCTTCACGATCTTGGTAAAGGGGGAGGCTACCGAAGCCCGCACTCTCCTAAACTTCAGTGATCTGACCGCTGCCTTCGAGGACGAGCGCCGTCGCCCGCGGGCTGCTTCCGGACCCATCGAGGGATCGTACGAGTTGGTCGTGCGCGACTGGGTGAATGACAGCGGATTACCCGATGACAAGTACGATCCTCAGATTGCTTCCCTCTTTGAGGAGGCCTCGGCTGGCGTCGATCTTGACCCGGTTCTCATGCAGCAGGTACTTGACCGGGTCGCGGCCGTCGATCCCGCCATGTCACGATTCTTGGTCAACGACCCGAACGGCATTGACGCAATGCTGCTTCGTTTTCCCGGCTACGGCGGGAGTTCGACCGCGGCGAGGACCGTCCAGTCGGACTTGGAGGCGCTTTGGTTCGGACCCAATGAGAGCATTACCGCAGTCTCGGACAGCATCATCTCGTTTACGGTTGCCGATGCCATTACGGGACAGCAGACCTCGGCGTTGAGCACCGTCATCCTCTCCGCCCTCATCGTTCTGTCGATCTTCTTCTGGATGACCGTGCGCCAACCGGCCCTTGCGCTCATCGCGGTGGGGCCCATCGGCCTGGTTCTGGTTGCCGTCCTGGGGACGATGGCCCTGCTTGGTATTCCCTACACGCTGCTCACGTCGTTGATCACCGCCCTGTCGATCGGAATCGGGGTCGACTACACCATCCACATGATCCACCGCTATCGAGAGGAGTACGCCCACAAGCGAGACCCGGAACAGGCTGCGATACGCACCCTGTCAATTACCGGCTCGGCGTTGCTGGGATCGGCACTCACCACCGGCCTGGGCATCGGCGTCCTGGTGCTCTCCCCGCTGGAAGGGTCGCGCCAATTTGCCATCACGTCGGCGATCACCATCTTCTATTGCTTGGTGATTTCTGTACTCCTCGTGCCCCCGGCCATGACCTTGTGGGGTGCGTACCAGAACATGCGCCTGCGCACCCGGGTCCGTAACTGGGCGGCCGAACTCGATGAGGTCATAGGGGCCTTGGACAAGACCTGACCAACCCCCGGGATCTGGGAAGCCCCTCACGACGGGCGCGGGCCACTGATGGAGCGGGCGTAGGATTCCTTGAATTGACTCGGGTCCGAACTGAGTGCTCTGGGATGTCACACGCTGCTGTTTAACCTTATCCGATTGTTCGGACTGTCTTCGGCTACCGAAGTAGAGGATTATGCAGACCCTGTCCCTATCGGGTTCTGGCGGCGGAGCTTCCCGGTTCGCTGTCATCGACACCGAGACCACCGGTTTAACGCGCTACGACCGGATCGTGGAATTCGCTTGCGTCACGGTCATGGACGGCGAGATCGTTGAGGAATACGAGACGCTGCTGCAACCCGATCGCGATCCCGGCCCCACCCACATTCACGGGATTACGGCATCCATGCTGGAAGCAGCACCCGAGTTCAAGTCGGTGGCGGGAGATATAGCTTCCCGGCTGAACGGAGCCTCGCTGGTCGCCCACAACATCAGCTTCGACGTGAGAATGCTCCGCCAAGAGATCGGTCGGGTACCGACCATGACCTTCGATGCGGGCACCGGAGTGTGCACCTATCGTCTGACCAGACAGAAACTATCCGTGGCGGCGTCCGAGGAAGGTATATCCGCATCCGCTCCCTACCACACCGCGTTGAATGATGCTCGGGTGGCAGCGCAACTACTGCTGAGGATGCAGGCGCGAGGCAGGGCTCTTGACCCGTCACCAGCAAGCTGCCACGCCCCTGATCTATCCACCTCTCTTACCGTCAGGAGACCGGGTGCACCTCCCCGGCGGGGTGCCTTAAGCATGCTGGCTCTCCGTACGGCTTGGCCTCAGACGGAGACCGAGGGAGAGGTGCTCTATCTTGATACCCTTGACCGTTGCCTGGACGACGGCGAGTTAAGCCGCGAGGAGAAGGCCTGGCTCGATTCGACGGCCGCTGCGCTTCGCTTGTCGGCGACCCGACGGGCCGACCTTCACCGCCGCTACTACACCCAACTTGTCGACCAAATCCTCGCCGACGAGGTGGTGACCGAAACGGAGCAGACCCTCCACGACCAGGTAGCCGATGCCCTGATGATCGATGTCCGTGATCGAACTGTGCAGAAGAGCCATTCGTCTTCTTCGAGGGCGGTCCACCTGGTCGCCGGAATGACCGTCTGCTTTACCGGGGTGGTAATGGAAGGCGGTGAGCTGATTCCGAGGTCGGCGCTTGAAGACTTGGCGAGGAAGGCCGGTTTGCAGCCGGTGCGGTCGGTAACCAAGAAGTGCGACTTGGTGGTATCAGGTGACGTGCGTTCCCGCTCCCGCAAGGCCTCAAGGGCCCGGGACCTGAAGATTCCGTTGATCGACGCGGCCGAGTTCAAGGCCCTCGTTGCGAAGGATGGAGCTTGAGTGTCGGGCCGGGTCCAGACCAGATTGTTCGATCTCGACACCCGGACCGGACGTGTCAGCGAAATCGTGTCGGCAGTTGTCGTGATCCTGTCGTTGATAGCGCTGGTGGCCTTGACCGTCGTGGCCGAGGATTCCCGGGCACACGACTGGCTGATCTACCTGGAGTGGGTCTTCTGGGGGTTGTTCACGGTGGAATATGGACTGCGCCTGTATGCCGCGCCGCGTCCCCTCAGCTATGCCCGATCCTTCTACGGGATCGTGGACGTCTTAGCGGTGCTCGCTGGGGTTCTCTCCGTGGGAATCTTGGCCACCGCCAAGCCTTTACGCCTGCTGCGCGCGGCCCGCATCTTCAAGGTGGCCCGATACAGCTCAGCGGTTGAACGCTTCTCGGCGGCGTTCGATGACATCAAGGACGAGTTGGCCCTCTTCTCTGGAGTCACTGCCGTCATTGCGTTTATCGCTGCGTATGGGATATGGGAGTTTGAGCACGAACTGAACCCCGCCTACGGGAACCTCTTCGAGTGCGTCTACTGGTCGGTGGCATCGCTCACCATGGGTGCCGAGGGGATAGCACCGGTCACGGTACCGGGCAAGGTGTTGGCGATGCTCTTGGTCCTGATCGGGTTGGGGATCGTCGCTGTCCCGTCTGGTCTCCTTGCGTCGGCGCTGTCGAAGACGGACCCCACCGGGTCATCGGTCACGCGCTGAGATTCAGGCTCGGGTTCTCGACCGGGTGGGCCATTCCTCAGGCCGGGGCTGTGACCGGGGTTACTGACTGCGGATCGGTCCGGTGTATACACTGAGCGGGCAAGTTTGGCTCGCCGTGAGGAGGTAGCATGGTTCGGTATCTCGGGATTCGTGGTCCAACAAGTTTGGCGGTCTGGCTCGTCCTAGCCCTTATCATCTCCGGTTGCGGGCAGAGCGATCAAGGCGAGCCTTCCACTCCCGATCCGGCCCCCGCCTCGTCGTCGACCTTACCCGCATCTGCAACTACCGCGGCCCCTTCCGGAACCTCCGCAGAAGAGCCCTCCGGGGCTGTGTCTGGCTTCACCTACAAGCTGGCCATCTTCAGCGACCTCACCACGGACAACCCGTGGGCGGTGGTGGACACCGAAGCGGACGTGTGGAACTCTTACGTGCTGGGTGGTTCCCAAGCCAGCCTTTACGGCTTGTCTTTCCCCGGGTACACACTGGTCCCGGCACTGGCTGCCGATGTTGAACCCCCGCGCGGGTCGGCATCGGACGACGGCTGGGTGATTGATGTGAACCTTCGGGATGATCTCGTCTGGAGCGACGGTGCCCCCATAACCGCCCACGACGCGGCGTTCACGTTCAACACGGTCAAGACCTTGGGGCTCGGAGGTAACTGGTTCTCCTCGTTACCTATGGCCCGGGACGACGATCCTGCCACTGAAGAGGACGAGGGGGCCGAAGGACTGCTGTCGGTTGCGGCGTTGGACGACCACGCCGTCCGCTATACGTGGAGTTCCCAACCCGGCTTGGCCCAGTGGCAGTACGGCGCTGCTCAAGCCCCCATCTTTTCTGAATCCTTTTGGGGACCGCATGTCGACAGCGTAAGCGGTGCGGACGAGCTCTACGCCATCTCCGGGGTGGGATCGCCCTCGGCGGGCAGCATGGTGTTCGATCAACGGGAGCCCGGTGCCTTCAGCAGAACAGTCGCCAACCCCAACCCGCCTGACCCAGGTGCCCGTACCGTTGTCTATGCCGAGGGTGGGGTCTCCTTTACGGGTGATGTCAGCTGGGAGGTGGGGGACACGTCAGGTGAGGTCATTGCCGACTGGCGGGGTGGCCCGTTCGCCTCCGACGCTATCTACTCCGTATACGACACCCAGGACGCGGCGGTACTGGCGCTTCGTGACGGGGAGGTGGACTTCCTGTTGAACCCGCTGGGGCTTCAGCGAGGACTCCAATCCACGGTCCTGGAAGCCGGAGACCTTGATGTGATCTCCAACGCCTCCAACGGATTTCGGTATCTGGCGTTCAACGCGCGACGATTCCCGGGATCAGAGCCAGCCTTTCGCCAGGCCATAGCCTGCATGATCGACAAGGAGTTCATGGCCGATAACGTGCTTCAGGGTGTTGCCATCCCCTTGGATTCCATGATCGCGTCCGCTAACTCGTTCTGGGCAAACCCAGAGGCGGAGGCGTGGTGCGCAGGCCAGAGCGCGGAAGAGAGGCTCAACTCGGCGGTCGGGATCCTTCGTGACGCGGGCTGGACCTGGGATGTCGAACCCCGATGGGACCCCGATGCTGGGGATGTCATGCCCGAGGGTGAAGGCCTGCGAGGTCCCGACGGGACTCCGGTCGAGCCTCTGGAGTTGCTCACCCCCGGACCAGGTTACGACCCTCTTCGGGCCACCTACGGCCTGTTCATTGCCGACTGGGCCAACGCCTTGGGCATTCCGGTTGAGGCCGAGCCGACCGGGTTCTCGGTGATAGTTGATCGAGTGTTCGGTCCGGTTGACTGGGACATGTACATTCTGGGCTGGGGACTGACTATCTTCCCCGATCACTTGGCCGATTTCTTCGACTCCCGAGCCGATTCAGCGACCTTCGGAGGGTATAACATCCCCGGTTACTCCAATCCCGACATTGACCGGCTGGGGGATCGATTGAAAGCCGAGACCGACCTCAATGAGGCAGCGGCGATCGCCCGGCAGATGGATGACTTGTTGGCCGAAGAGGTTCCGTACGTTGTCCTGTTCACCACCCCCGTGCTGGAGGCCTTCCGTACCACGCTTGATTTCCCGTCAACCTCGGCCCTCGATGGGTTGCAGAATTTCGGGGCCCTGACCGGTTCGGTGAACCTCACCGAGTAGTGGTGAGTCGCGTACGATGTGCGCAATTCCGTCGGCGGGCCACGAACCGTGACCAAGGGTGGCGCAGGTTTTCTGGGAAGTGCTTACAGGAGGGAGTTAGCGATGAAGGGCTCAGCCTCTTGGTTGCCCTCATGTGGCCAAGCGGACTACACCATTAGAATTATCTGACAATGTTACGTTATATAGCACAGCGCACCGCGCAGATGATGCTGCTGTTCCTGATCTTCCTGACCCTTACCTTCTTCCTGCTGGCTGCCCTGCCCGGTGATGCCGTTAAACAGCGCTTCGCCTCCGACCCGAACGTCCCTCCAGAGGCGGCTCAGCACGCGATTGAGCGCCTCGGCCTCGATAAGCCACTCTGGGAGCAGTACACCAACTACATGTGGAACCTCCTGCGGGGCGACTTAGGGTTCTCCTTCATCCAATACCCGAGGCCGGTGTCCGAGATCATTCTTGAACGGATCCCCCGCACCCTGGTGCTCTTCTTCACGGTACTGGTCAGCACCTACCTGCTCGGGTTCCTGGCGGGCAAGTTCATAGCCTGGCACCGGGGCCGTCGTGGTGAGCACGCCATCACCGCCGCGAGCGTCCTCCTTTACACCGTGTTCTACCCCTGGTTCGCTCTCATGCTCATCTGGTTCTTTGCCTTCTACGCGGATGTAGTCCCGATCAACAAGTTTCTTGACCCGGCCGAGTGGGTAGAGGCACCATTTTCCTCCAATCATGTCTTCATGGTGATCCTCGGATTCATGGTGGTCGGGTGCGGGGCTGCTCTTGCGCTGTGGATTACCTCCCGCCGAGTCTGGGACGCTCTCCTACGCAAGCGGATCGTGACGGGCGGCTACCTACTGCTGGGACTCGTCTCCGCGTGGTTCTGGTTCGGAAGCGCGTTCGGGTCGGCCCGCCGGCTATACGCCGGTGACATCGTCCACCACATGATCCTGCCGGTGGCGACCATCACGCTGATCAGCTTCGCCGGGGTGATGCTTCTGACCCGCAGCTCCATGTTGGAGACGATGAGCGAGGACTTCATCTTCACTGCCCGGGCCAAGGGACTGGCCGAGACAACCATTCGCGATCGCCACGCCGCCCGCACCGCCCTGTTGCCGGTCGCCACCAGCCTGGTGATCTCCGTCGCTACCGTGATCGACGGGGGGATAGTCACCGAGACGGTGTACTCGTGGCCGGGGATGGGTGAGCTTCTGTTCACCTCCGTCATTAACCAGGACCTCAACTTGGCCATCGCCGCCTTCTCGTTCGTGGGGGTGATGGCGATGGTAGGCCACCTAGTGGCGGATGTGCTCTACGTCTTCCTGGATCCTCGGATCAGGGTCTCGCGGACATGATCACCACCGGCGATTCGGCGGCATCGTCAATGAGTTCGGTGGGGAGGTTATCGCACCGGGTGATCCGTGCCAACCTGCTGTGGTCCCGGGTTGTCTCCAACTGGCGACTGTTCAGCGCCAACCGGATCGGGATCGTCGGCGTTTGCGTGATTCTCTTCTTCGCGTTCATGGCGGTGATCCATCCCGTTCTCATTGACGGCCTCAGTTGGCTGAACGCGGCCGGGCTCTTTCTGGTGTTTTGGCCGGTGGCTGCTTGGGTCATCTTCCCCCTGCTCAGAGGAGGTTTCCGCGCCCGGAAGATCTCCCTCCCGATCACCGCCAGCACGGCGGCGGTTCTTGTGGCTGGGGTTGGTCTCGCGGTCGGGGGCGTGTGGGACGCGGGCACCTACCATCCCGTGGTCGGCAACGAGGCCGACCCTCCAGTCCTAGTCAGGACGGTGGTCGATGAGGTAACCGATCCCTCAACTGAGATGTCTTCGAGGGAGGCGATCCTCCACCCCGGTCCTGACGGTCTCCCTCCCATGGTGGGGGACGTGGTGGAGACCAGGGAGCAACCTACTGCTCCTTACGGTCGGCACTGGTTGGGAACCGACCCCTTAGGCAGGGACATCCTCTCCCAGCTGATGAAGGGCGCGCAGGGAGCGTTCCTGTTGGGGCTGGTGGCGGCCCTGGTCACGGTGTTTATCGCCACCGGGGTGGGTGCGGTGGCCGCCTACCTGGGAGGCTGGATCGATTCGCTACTCATGCGCCTGGCCGATCTGCTCTTGATGCTCCCCGGCCTAGCCATCTTCATTGTGATGAGCTCGGTCTTCTCCTTCGAGTTATGGCACCTGGCATTGCTGTTCGGGGTACTGGGCGGATTCGGGGGGACGGCGATAATCCTCAAGTCCCAGGCGCTGGCGGTTACCGTTAAGCCCTTCATCGAAGCGGCCCGTATCGCTGGCGGTTCCAGGGCTCGGGTGATCTTCGTCCACCTGGTTCCCAACATAATGCCCCTAAGCCTGCTCTATATGATGTTCACGGTAACCGCCGCCATACAGGCCGAAGCGGCCCTGTCGTTCCTGGGGCTGCTCAACATCGATATGAGCTGGGGTCTCATGATTGAGTTGGCCCGACATCAAGGCTATTTCCTCACCGGTATGCGCTACTGGTGGCTGGTATTCCCCGCTGGGGCCAGCGTCTCGCTCCTCGCCGCCGCCTTCTTCCTGGTCGGCAGGGCCATGGACGAGGTGATCAACCCGCGGCTGAGGCACCGATGAACGCTCGGGTAACCCCACGATTCGAGGGTTCGTCCCGTCTCAACCCGACGGTCATCGCCATAGGGGTAGCAGTGATGGCAGCGCTCACCCGGTGGTGGGGAGGCCTAGTGATCCCACCCGACGGAGAGTACCGGCCCGGATACTTGGTGGTTCTGGTAGCCCTGATAGCTCCCGGGCTGGTCGGAGGCACTGTGGCTGGTCTCCTAGCTCGACATCGAAGACAGACGCACGGCACCTTGGCTGGCCTGGGGATGTTCGTCCTCGAGATCGCGATAGGAGCGGTCGGAGGTGATCTTGAGATCGGGAGAACGCTGGTTCGGGCGCTCGGATACGGGTTCGGAGCGGTGTGGGGAGGTTTCGCTGCCGCCCGCCTAGGTGCCAGGTTCGGGGCGCTACGTCCCCCGGCCCCCGATCCGGTGGCCTCGGTCGATCCGTCTTCGACGCTACTGGAAGTCGAGAACCTGACCATGAGCTATCGGGTCAAGCGAGGAAGAGTCCAGGCGGTTGACGGGCTCAGCTTCGAGTTGCGCAGAGGACAGTCGATCGGGCTGGTAGGGGAGTCAGGGTGTGGCAAGACTTCGGTGGCCTTGTCCCTCCTACGGCTCATCCCCGACAATGGCGAGATAACGGAGGGGAGTATCCGGTTGGGCGGGGTGGACCTGCTCGGGCTTTCCGAAGAGGAGATGCGCTCCCGGCGGTGGTCAGAGGTCGCCATGGTGTTCCAGGGGGCCATGAACGCCTGGAACCCGGTGTACACCATCTACGAGCAGATCAGAGAGGCGATGGATGCTCACTTCGGGGCAACCCGCGATGAGGAGGCCATCAAGTCGCGGGTGAACGAGGTTTTCGAGTTGGTCGGGCTTGATCCCGAGGCGGCAGGGCGGTTTCCGCACGAGCTGTCGGGAGGCATGCGCCAACGGGCGGTGATCGCTATGGCGCTCTCATGCGATCCGAAGCTCATCATCGCCGACGAGCCGACCACGGCCCTCGATGTGATCGTTCAGGATCAGATTCTTCGGGAGCTCCGGGGAATACAGTCCGCGCTGGGTATGAGCATCATCTACATATCCCATGACATCGCGGTTATCGCCGAAGCGACGGACACCATCGGGGTTATGTACGCTGGTCGCCTCGTGGAGTTGGGCCCGACGGAAGCGGTCTTCGCCGATCCACACCATCCGTACACTCGCCTGTTGCTCGGCTCCACCCCGTCGGTCGTCGGTCCACGACGGCCGATCGCCTTCCTGGACGGAGAACCTCCCGATCTAACGGATCCGCCCCCCGGTTGCCGATTCAGGGCGCGGTGTCCTTACGCCACGGACCGCTGTTGGACCGACGACCCTGCCCTGCAATCCATCGGTGGTCAGGATGGCCGTAGCGTGGCCTGTTGGAACTGGACGGAGATCTCCTCCGCAGTCTCGGCGAGGCCCGGCCCATGAGCCGCCGACTAGTCAAGGTCGAGGGACTCACCAAGCATTACCCGCTGCGCCGCCATGCCCTCCGTCGGCCCACCGACTTCGTTCAGGCGGTGGACGGGATTGATTTTGAGATCGCGGCGGGCGAGAGCCTGGGCCTAGTGGGGGAGTCCGGCTGCGGGAAGAGCACGACCGCCCGGCTCATGCTGAGGCTGGCCGAACCCGACGCGGGGCGCATACTCCTCAACGATGACGGCGAGATGGTCGATGTGGCCGCCATCCGCGGAGGTAGGGAGGCCAAGCGTTTCCGTCGGCGGGTACAGATGATATTCCAGGACCCGTTCGAGTCGTTGAATCCGCGGCGAACCGTGTTCGACACGGTGGTAGAGCCCCTCACCGTCCACCGGGTCGGCACCGCGCCAGACCGGGCCTTGCAGGTACTGGAGATGCTGGAAATGGTTGGCCTCGTTCCACCTGCGACGTTCATGTTCCGTTTCCCGCATGAGCTGTCGGGAGGGCAGCGGCAGCGGGTAGCCATAGCACGGGCTCTGGTTCTCAAGCCAGCTCTGGTGGTCGCCGATGAACCGACTTCCATGCTCGACGTCTCGATTCGCCTCTCGATCATGTCTCTCATGCTGAGTCTGGCCCGCGAGCTGGATGTCTCCTACCTCTACATCACTCATGATCTGGCGATTGCCCGCTACATGTGTGATCGGATCGCCGTGATGTACCTGGGCAAGATCGTCGAGACCGCGGGGACGGAGGATCTGCTGGCCAGCCCTCGCCATCCCTACACGAAGGCCCTGCTGGCCTCGGTGCCGGTCCCTGATCCCACCCACCACCGACCCGAGGCCGAGATCAAAGGCGGGGTGGCGAAGGCGATCAACCCGCCGCCGACCTGCCGCTTCATGGAACGGTGCCCGTTGGTCGCCGACGTCTGCCAATCAAGTCCCCACCCCCCGCTGCAGGCCTTGGCAACCGACCACCAGGTCGCCTGTTATCGAGCGGATACCTAACAAGGGCGCGCCGCTCACCGCCAACGTGGTGGCCCGATCTGCCCCCGCTCTCGGGACCGCATAGCCCCACCACAGCCGCACCACACCCCGGCTGCTGTGCCAAGGCTCAACCCCGCGTGGCGCATATTCTGTCGCACTAACTTGGCAGGGTGCTACACCTAGTGTTACACTAGAGCCGATGCCGACAACCCGCCCTCGCCATCCGGTAACGGAAACCGATGAGATCGCGGCGATCCTTGACGAGGCATCGCGCCGGTGGCCTGGCGTTCGCCGATCCCTGCTTATTCGCTTGGTCATGACCGACTGGGTGCAGGGGGGCCGGTCACCGTCGGCGCGTGCTCGGGCTCGCGAACAGCTCGCTGGCTCTTTGCCCGACTCCTCCGACCTCTACGACCGTGACGAGGATTGGCCAGCGTGATCGTGGCTGATGCCAGCTGGATCATTGCCCTTCGCAATCCCGGCGATGACCACCATCGCCAGGCGGTGGCCGTCAGCGTGGAGATCGATGAGGAGGCGGTACTACTGCACCTGGTCACCTTGGCGGAATGCTTGGTGGCACCGGCCAAGCTCGGGGTGCTCGACGAGGCAGCCTCTCGGCTTCGTGCCGCCTGCGAGGTGATTGATGTCGACCTCGACGCACCCAATCGATGGGCTTCTCTGCGGGCAGAAACCGGACTCAGGCTGCCCGATGCCATAGTGCTCGACACCGCCCTTCGGCACAGGGTCCGGGCAATAGCCACATTCGACGAACGCTTGGCCACCCACACAGCACGCCGAGGTCTCGAAGTCCTGGGTCCTGGCCGCGGCGACCTCTAGCGGTCGATCGGCGAGTTGAGTAGGTTCACGACTTCTGTGACGACACCAAGCTTCCAGTGGCCACGGCCCACTAGAACCCCGCTAGCTAAGTAGTCCGCGGCCCCTTTAGGGGGCGGTAGTGATCTCCAATGCCGCGTCGAAGACCGCGGTGTTGGCCTGATCGAGGGCGGCCATCTCCTCGGGGGATAGGGGGTCGAGGAAGCTTCGATCGTTGTCGAGCTGGTCCCACACGGACAGCAACGCGGTGGCCCTGAAACCGAAGTGGCGGGCTACCGCATAGAGGGTGGCCGCCTCCATGTCCACCGATCCGTACCCCCGGTCCCGCCATTCGCTGACCATGGCACCGCTCTGGGCAAATATTGAACTCCAGGTGAGGTGAGAGACATCCCAAGTGCTGATACCGCGAGCCTCCAGATACGACCGGGCTGCCCTGCTCAGGCCAGGGTCGGCATCAATCGAATCCGGTGATCCGTATAGATGAGCCACACCCTCACGCGCCACCGTGTTGGAGGGAACGACGACGTCCCCGGTAGCGAGAGTCGGGTCAAGGGCACCGCAGGTTCCGATCATGACCATGCGGGGCGTGCCCAGCACCCCGAACAGGTGGGCCAATTCCACCGCCCGCGCGGCACCGTAGACACACGAATAGACCACAGGGCACCCCTGCCACGATCCGTGGAACATGTCGGGGAAAGCCAGCTCTCGTACGTTGTCCAGCAGGCTCAATCGCCAGGTGGTGCGCTGTTCCCGCCACCAGGAACCCTCCATGATCACCGCCCTGGGGATGTCTGCCTTGTCCATACCGAGAGCAGCCAGCCATTCGTCGGCACCGAGATCCATGACCGCCCTCCGCCGGTTCATAGCCTCACCCACCCCACCCGGCGGGCGTGTGCGTACCATCCAAAGCTCCACAATCCCCCGACGAGGACGCAGCCAGCCAGGAAGGCGAACACCAGATCCCAGTCCTCTCCACCGACGAACCGTCCCACAATAGGGGAACTGGCGCTGCCGCCGAGGTTGAACGCCAAGGCGAAGAGCCCGCTGCCCAGGGCGAGGCCCTTGGAAGCCGTCATTCGAGGGAAGAGACCCAGTACTAGCGAGGATGATGCCCCTACCAGGGCGGTGGAAAGAGCTATGGCAGCGAACCCGGCGGGCAGATCGGGGGACTGCCCGACCGCGAAGAGCAACGCGGAGGTAATGGTCAGCATGATCCCTCCTTTGAGAACCGCCGACGAGCCCCGCGACGCACGGAACCAGCGTCCCAGGAGCAAGATCGCGGCTATCGAGACGGCGGGCAGGGCGGCGGATAGCAGCCCGGCCCGGCCCACCGAGAGGGCGTGCACCTCCACAAAGTATGCCGGGGTCCACACGATGAGCGCAACATACGGAATCCCAATGGCGGCGGCGGTAGGGAGCAACCAGAGAGTTCGCCCCATGGAACCACGCTCCGGACGGGTCTCTTCTACCCTCGTAACCGGGTCCCTGACCCCGATCCACCAGATTATCCCCAGCGGGGTAAGCACACCTGCGGCGGCGAGGAATACGGCGTCGACGCCCGCCCGATCGACGATGAGACCTCCGATAGCGAAGGTGAGCGCGGTTCCGGCAACGAAACAGGAGCCGAAGGACGCGATCACCCGGGCGGCCCGCTCGTCGCTCACCCAACGACCCAGCCCCCCGGCCAGAGGTGTCCACCCCATTGCCTGGAAGACACCGTTGATAGACCACACCACCAGCGACGCCATGAAGCTGCCGGAGACAACGACGAAGAGCAGGTTCATGAGGCCGCTCCCCACCAGACCTATACCGACGAGCCACCGGGCACCATACCGATCGGCGAGGCGACCTATCGGTACCGCCGACAAGGAGTAAACCCAGAAGAAGCCCGCGGCTAGGGCACCGATCTGTCCGGGGTCCAAGCCCGTCTGCTCATCCAGTCGGGGCACCGCCACCGAGAAGTTGACCCTTCCGAGGTAGTAGAGGGCATAGACGGACCATGCCGAGGCGATCAGGGCCCAACGCGTGCCATCCTCGAAGCCATTCCCCGCAGCTTCCGGGAGGGTGCCGGGAGAGGCCTCAGTGGCCCGATGGTCAGCGACAGGATCCCCGGTCAAGAGAGAGTGGAGCTAACGATAGAGGCCCACTTTCTCAGTGGCCAGTTGGGTCTCCGGTCGTGTCGGGAATCTTTCCGCCCGCTCTGATAGTGGCCGGTTGGGACTCGGAGCCGGAACACCCCGACTCCCCCTCATTCCCCAAAACCTCTCGGAGCACCCTCCCCGGTTCAATCGTTGGGGCGCTGGTTGGCATCGGATGCTCCGATGACCCAGATCTTCTCGGGATCGAACCGGACCGACACCTCATCCCCGTCTTGAAAGGCCTTTACCTGCCCGGGGTCGGTGATCACCTCAACCTCGGATTCCCCGATGTTGACACGAAATCGGGCGTACCGACCTACGTACACGTGGGAGCGCACCACGCCCCTGACGGTGTTCTGGCCGTTCCCGCCCAGCTCGAGAGCTTCGGGGCGGATGCTGAGCACGGCGTCGCCGCTTGCCACGGCCGAGTGGGGGGCGCGGAACCGGCCGATGGGTGTGGTAATTGATCCGTCCTCGTAATGTCCGGAGACGAAGTTGGTACCACCGAAGAACTTGGCGATAGCCACGGTCCGCGGTCGGTCGTAGAAGGCGTCGGGAACATCGAATTGTTGCAGTTGGCCGTCGAAGAGCAGCGCGATCTTGTCCGCCAGCACCACCGCTTCTTCCTGGTCATGGGTGACGAAGACCGTGGTGATGGCCATTTCGGTTTGGATGCGGCGGATGAGCTCGCGCATCTCATCCCGGAGGTGGGCATCAAGGTTGCTCAAGGGCTCGTCGAGCAGGAGCACGTTGGGTTGGACGATCAGCGCCCGGGCTAGGGCGATCCGTTGTTGCTGGCCGCCGGACAGTTGTCTGGGTTTGCGGTCCTCGAAGCCGGGTAGTTGTACCAGGTCCAGCATGTCTTTGACCCGGGACTTTATTTCCCTTCGTCCGACCTTGCGCATCTTCAATCCGAAACCGATGTTCTCTTCCACGCTCATGTACGGGAAGAGCAGGTAGTTCTGGAAGACCATGACCACGCCCCGATCCTCGGGCGCGATCCCGAGGATCGACTCACCGTTGAAGCTGATGTCTCCCAAGGTCGGTCGAAGGAGACCGGCGATCATCTTCATGGTGGTGGTCTTCCCGCATCCGGATGGTCCCAGCAGGGCGGTTAGCTTCCCCGACTCAATCCCGAGGTTGAGACGGTCAACCGCGGGGTTCGACTTCTCATCGAACCTCTTGGTGAGCTGGTTGAGCGTGACTTGGGTCATATGTTGCCGATCCCTCCTACGGCGGCGTTATCGCCGGACAGAAAACGAGAACTGAGGAGCAGAACCAGAACGGCTGGCAGGATGAACACCACGCTAAGCGCCCCGGCTATTGCCGGATCGGAACGCACGAAACCGAAGAGGAGCAGCGGCAAGGTCTGGACCTGGCCGCCTCCGATCAGAAGGGTCAGAACGTACTGGCTCCACGAAATGATGAAGGCGAACAGGGCACCCACCACGACACCGGGGAAGATGGCAGGCAGGGTGACGTACCATTGGGTCGCCAGACGCCCCGCTCCCAAGGAACGGGCCTGCAGCTCGAAGTCGGTGTCATAGTTGGCGAACACCCCCGACATGACCAGGGTCATGTAGGGCAAGGTGGGCACTAGGTGGACGAGCATCACCCCCGGGATGCTGTTGTGGATCCCCGCTCGGATGAACAGGACGTGGATCCCGAGCACCACCGCCAGGCCGGGCACGATGATCGGTGCCAGGATTAGCCATTCCACCAGGCGTTTGCCTCTGAACTCGTACAGGCCAAGGGCCCGTCCGGCGGGAACCCCGAGAAGAATTGAGAACAGGGTAACCACTACGGCGATCAGAACAGTGTTCCAGGCCACGCCGAGTACGTCGTTATGCGGGGTGATCACTTCTAGCCAGGCCCGGTTGCTGTATTCGGTGGGCAGGATCGCCGGATAGAACCAGCGGAAACTTATTGACCACACGAACAGGGGGACGATCGGAGCGACCAGGAAGGCCAGTAGGGCGGTGATCGCCAGCCAGCGGCCCGTCACCTTCCAGGGGCGACGCCTTGGGGTGGTCAAGGCAGTGTCGGTCATACGATTCGAGTCTCCAGCATCATCAGCTTCTTATGTAGCGCCGGCTGATCTTCATGTAGGCGAAGATCATGATCGTGCTCATGACGGCGATCACCATGGCCATGGCCATGGCCTGGGGTCGGGCTGCCAGATCCACATCCTTGTAGCTCTCGAAGGCGAGTACCGGCAAGGCCTTGGGGAAGGTAGCACCCAGCAACCAGGGAATCTCAAAAGCGCCGAATGTGAAAGCGAAGACGATCACCGAGGCAGAGATCACCCCGGGCATGATCAGCGGCAGGGTCACATGCCGGAAAGCTTGCCAGCGGTTGGCCCCCAGGGAGCGGGCCACCGACTCATAATCTTCTCCCACCGACAGCAGGATTGCCAGGACGATTACCCCTATGAAGGGGATCTCCTTCCACACATACTGGATGATGATCCCGATCGCCCAAGGATCGTTGACCATGGCCGGAAAGTCAGCCGGGGACTCGATCATTCCTACTCCCGTAGCCAGGCGGGCTATCAGGCCGCTTCCGGAGAACAGGTACAAGACCCCGACGGCACCGACGAGGTGGGGGATGGTGAGGTTAAGGGAGAAGATGAACTGGACGAAGCGCTTGCCGCGAAACGCGGGGCGTAGGAGCATCGCCGAAGCTATGGCCAAGACGCCAGCGATCAGAGTAGAGGTGAAGGCGATGTGGAAGGTAAGCACGAAGCTGCGGAGGAAACCGTTATCGGTGAGGATGCTGGTGTAGGCGTCGAAGTTGAACTCGTTCAACCCGATCAGAGGAAAGTATCCGAGAGAACGAAGGAATCCAGCTACCAGACCTCCCATGAAGAGCAGCAGGATGACGATTACCGCCGGGGCCAGCAGCAGCGTGATTGTCAGCCGCTTGGCGCCCTCCTCAGAGAGAGCTGTTCGGGAGGGGCGGAGCGCCTGGTTCGCTCGGGTTGTGTTGTCTTGCATCAATACATCCGGCCCATGCGATGTCGCGTTGAGATAGTTACTGCGAGTAGGGGACCTGGGTGGCGGTGTCTGCACACCGCCACCCAGGTCAAGGCTTGGTCTATTGCTCGGCTACGTTGGTAACCCAACCTTCCTCGATGGCCGGAACCCAGTCACCAAGGAGTTCGCCCAGCGAGGTGATCTCTGCCGGATCGACCACCGATGGGTGGCGGGGCACATCGGCGAAGTTCGACTGTACCGCTGCGTTGAGCACGTTGATCTGTCCCCACACGTCCGGGTAGGCCTTCTCCAGCTGGGCATCAATGCTCAGCAGCAGGTCAGCTACTACTAGGGCGGCCGCCTTGTTGGGCGAGTTATAGGGGATGGTCACAAAGTTGGTGTTACCGATCTGGCCGCTGTCCAGACCGTAGGTACGGGTCGAGTCGGGGAAGAGACCGCTATCCACCTTGGAACCGGCGGATGCCGGGCCATAAGCCAGGAAATGGCTCACCTCTTGGTTGGCGTACAGCTGCTCTAGGGCAGGCTGGTCAACCGGGTAGGTCTCTCCACCACGCCACAGGCAGGGCTCGATCTCGTTCAGGGTTGCCCAAGTGGCGGGGGCCACCTGGTCGTACAGTTCCTGATTAAACGGAATCCCGACCATATCGCCGTGACCACCGGGCAGGATCTTGTCAGCCTCGTTGTAGAACACATGACGCACGAAGACGCTACCGGTGAAGTCCGGCGGGGCCGGATAGGTAAACGTTCCCGGGTTCGCGCAGGCGTTGGCCAAGAGAGCGTCCATGTCGGCCGGCGGTTCCGGTACGAGGGTGCTGTTGTAGAACACGGCCGATTGGGCCTGGTTCCACGGCACCTCACACTCGTCAACCGGGGTACCGAAGTCAAAGGCGATCGGTCCGGCGTCTTGGTCCACATTGGCCATGCTGGGCATGATGTCCCAGTAACCGCAGAACAGCAGCCCGCCCTGTTTCATCGTCTTGAAGTTCTCACCGTTGATCCAGATCAGGTCTACCGATCCGCTGGCATGCTCACCGGCCTCCGACTCGCTAAGCACCGTGTCCACCGCGTTAACGGTGTCGGTGATGCGCACCTGGTTGAGGTCGATTCCGTAGCGCTCGGCGGCATGGTCTTTCACCCAGCCGTTGATATAGGCATTGATGACCGCGCTGCCGCCCCACATGAACCAGTTCACCCGAGTACCTTCGGCCTCGGCGAGGATCTCGTCCCAGGACTTCCCGGCCAACTCGGAGTCATCAAGATCAACCAGGCCAGCTTGGGTCGGACCCATCGGCTCAGGCGTCACTGGCACTTCTACCTCTACCTCGACGGTTTCGGTCACGATGGAGGTGACTACCACGGTTTCGGTCACGGTTTCGGTCACCGGCACCTCTACCTCGACGGTTTCGGTCACGATGGAGGTGACTACCACGGTCTCGGGTGGGGCCTCTTCGCCGCAGGCAACTGCTACCAAGGCGAGGGCAGACAGCAACACCGCGAGGCGTCTTGCCGGACCTTTACTGATTATTGATCTCATATACCGACTTACCTCCTTGTTGAGTTCCGGGTGTCCAACTTGCGGCCCGGTCCGCTGTAGGGATGTAGGGATGTATCGGGTATCGACATCGTTCGGATCCTGAGCCGGCTTTCTCCGAATCGTTGTCCGGCGCATCTTTCAGATCTCATCCGGATCACGTCGTGGAGTTCTCGGCGTCATTGGACCGTCCCAATACACGATACAGACGACGTTCGGCTTCCCGCATGGGATGGGCCAAGTTGATGTTTCTGATGCGGGTGAATTCCGGGAACCCGGCTGCTTGTTCGGCGGACCACTCCCGCGCAAAGGAGCCATTCTGGATGTGATCGACAATGTCTGTGAGCCGGGCCCGTTCGGTCGCCTCCTCCTCGGCCGATAGTCGGGATGTCACCTCTTGGCCGTACTGGCTAGTCCGGGAATGGAGGGTAATCTGATCCCAAAGGCCGATGTCACGGTAGGCCTTGGCGGTTTCGATGCCCTCGCCGGAGGCGTAGAACTCCAGCATTGCCGCTTCTGGACTGCATCCGGCCTCAACGAGAACCTCGCAGTATCGGCGCACCGAGTAGAGGTATCCGACCTGCTCGGCAAACAGATCCACGGTGGCCTCTTCTAGGAAGCTGGACTCGATAACTCCCATCCGGGTGGAACCGATCCCCTTGGACAATGCCAGCGTCCTGCTCCACGCTTCACCTGTGGCGTCGTGGTGCACCGCCACCAGGCTGGGGAAACCTTCACCACTCAAGTACGTTTCTCGCACTCCGGCACCGATCATGCGCGGGGCGATCATCACCACATCCACGTCGCGGGGCGGGCTCAGCAGATCGAACGCGATGTTGTACCCGCTTGCGAACACCAACATGTTGCCCGAACGAAGCCCTGGAGCAATCTCGTCTTCGTAGACCTGCGGCATTACCTCGTCCGGTACCAGGAAGAAGACGATATCGGCCTGTGCGGCGGCATTCGCTACCGGGACCACGTTGAAACCGTCGGCTCGGGCGGTCTCGTAGGAGCCGTCCACTCGGCTGCCGACAATTACCTCAATCCCGGCGTCACGCAGGTTGAGGGCTTGGGAACGGCCCTGGTTGCCGTACCCGACGATGCATACGGTTCGCCCGAGGACTTGGCCGAGGTCGGCGTCGTCGTCGAAGTACATCCGAGCCATCAACGACCGCCCATCGCGTTGGTCCCTCCGACTTCAACCATCACTTTGACGGCCCCGCTGTTGGCATCGAGAGCGGTTTCCATAGCCTCGCCAGCCTGGCCAAGCGGGAAACGGTGGCTGATCAACCGATCTCCGTCGATCTGTCCTGATGAGAGCAGCTCAACTGCCTCTGGGAAGGCGTTACGTCCCAGGTAGACAGGGATAATGTCCGATTCCCTCGATTGGGCCAGCATCATGTTGAACTGGATACGTTCCTCGATGTGGACCCCCACGGCGATGACTCGGCCCCCGGGCTTTACCATCCGCATGGCTGTCTCTAGGGTGCCGGATGTTCCCACAACCTCGAACGCCACGTCGAAGCCGCCTGGCTCCGTCCGTTGCAGAATGTCATCGGCGTTCAAGCCTCCCACGTCGAGGGTGCCGGTGGCACCGAGCCGATCGGCAAGTTCTAGACGTTGCTGGTTGAGGTCGATGCAGTGGATAGCGCCGGCACCTTGGGCGCGAGCAACGGCCAGGGTCAGCAGGCCGATCGGTCCGGCACCGACGATCATCACCGACTCCTGTTGGCTCAATCGACTACGTCGCACCGCGTGGACCGCTATGGAGGTCGGTTCCACTAGGGCTCCGAGCCGCATCGGCATGCCTGATGGCAAACGGTGGGCACTTGCTGCGCTTACTCTGACCAGCTCCTGCAAGGCACCGTCGGTATGGGGCGACCCGGTAAAGCGAATGTGAGGGCACAGGTTGTAGCTGCCTCGATCGCAGGCATAACATTTACCGCAGGGAATGATGGGTTCGACTGCGATCCGATCCCCGGCCTCCACGTTGTCGACCCCTCGGCCCACTTCGACTACTTCGCCTGCGAACTCGTGCCCCAGCACGTGAGGCCTCCGAATCCGCCAGTCGCCGATTCGCCCGTCCTTGTAGTAGTGAAGATCGGATCCGCAGATCCCCACCAAGCCCGGTGCCACCAGGATCTCGTCCGAACCTGGCGATGGCTCAACCCGGTCCTCGACTACGAGGCCGCCCCCCGGAAGTAGAACCGCCGCCCTCACGAGCTCTCGCGACTAGGGGCGGGATCGACCGACCCGGTATGGCTGGTCTTTCGAGATTCCAGGATCGCCTCCTGGTCTTCGAGTCGGGCGATGAGATCAGCGAAGATGGCATCCCGGTCAATGCTGATTCCTTCCAGCATTATTGGGCCGTCTGGATCGGGCTGCCAGAAAAGCTCTTCGTTCAGACGGGGGGTAGTCGAGGTTACGGTCGGGACCCATTCCCGGTTCATGAGCCAGGCAACATTGATGAGGTCCCATATGATCCAGGACTGACCGGGGAAGGGCTTGACGCCTCGTTGGATCCAGATCGGGTTTTCTCGGTATAGGTGGATGAGATAGTCGCCTATCGCCCCCCTGCCCTCAAACCATCGCTCCATCTCGGGGAGAGAGATGCGTAGCTGGGCACCCACGTGGAAGCCGGGAAGGTACACCTGGGGTACGCCCGAAGAGAACAGCAGGCGGGATGCGTGGTGATCTTGGACCAGGTTAAGCGACGACCGGTTGGAGAGGTTTACCCAGCTCGGGTATCCGGCCGTCCAGGTCACCACCATCCGCGAGGCGATCTCCGGTGCCATCAGCAACGCCGAAGAGATGTTCGTCACCGCCCCGATAGCCACGATGAAGAGCGTTCGATCATCCTCGGCTAGGGCCGCTTCGATTATCCGATGGGCACCTTCGCTCTCCACGGGGACATCGGCGGCTGGCATGTAACGGTCCGACCCTCGGAACACGAAGTTCTCCGACCCGATTCCCAGTTTCTGGAGGACGGTCAGGATCTCCTGATAGGACTCTTCCATGCCTTCCGCCGGGCCCGTCAGGTGCATGGTCGAAGGATCGATTCCTTGCTCCACTAGGTGTTGCGCCCACTTGTCGAACCGGTCATCTATCGGGAGGGGTACGGAGGTGTCGGTCCGGGCCCGGACGGCCTCGATGAGCGGCTCCCGCATGTGCAGATGGCCGTAGGGCGCAGCCACGATGGCTTCGACATCAAGGCGTTCGGGGGCCAGGAGAGCCCAAGCCAAGGCAAACTGATCGTCGATCTCGTTAGCGGTGTCGGTATCGATAAGGACGCGAACCGGACCGGGACGGTCTGCGAACAGTTCCATCCGTCGCGTGCTACTCAGTCTCGGAAACTCTGTCATTGGCCGACCCCCGTGTAGTGAGCCCAGCGTAGAGGCCAAGGCGAATTTACACGAATTACGCCGTCCCGACATCTGGCGGCCAGTGGCTTGCAGTTGCTGACCAGCTGCCAGTTGCGCCGCGGGGTTAGTGCTGACATCGTGAGTTCACCCTGTTCAGTTGCCAGGGTCGGCTCACGAACGCGGTAGTTGCCTTTCAATGTCTCGGGCACCTAGGAGTCGAACATGGCCGCATTTGTCGGGTGGGTGTATTGCTGCTCGGTCGCACGCCGGCTATCCGTGCTCGTTCCCAGGTCCGTTTGCGGTCAGGGGGCGCACGATTGCCGCGTTCGGGCAGAGGGTGGGGGCTAAACTCGCGCCATGTCTCAGTTTCAGTTACGTCCGCTTGGCGTCGGCGAGATCTTGGACGCCACCCTGTCTCTCTATCGCCGCCGGTTTGTCCCCATGGTGCTGGTTGCCCTGATTTGTCAGGGCGTGCCTTACGTGTTCTTGGTTCTGGGGGGCTGCACCACCACCCTGACGGGCGGGACTACCTGCTCTACTCCGTTCCTCGGCTTTCTCGGGCAGATCGGGAGCGCGGTGGGCTATCCGCTGGCGGTTGGCGCTTCTATCCTCTTGGCTGCTGGCGTCTACGCCGGGCTGGAACCCAACTGGCAGGCAGCCCTCAGGTCTAGCCTTCGTCAGTGGTTCGGGTTGGTCATTTCCGGTATCGCGCTGGGGGTTCTGGTTGCCATAAGCTCCTTGTTCCTTTTGGTTCCTGGGATCTTCGTCTTCGTCTCTCTCTGCCTGGCGTGGGAGGCGATCATGCTTGAGAATGTGGGAGCGATGGCAAGCTTGCGCCGTTCATGGCGTCTTGCTTCGGGTTCTCGTTGGCGGATCCTGGGGGCTGGCGTGGTGACGCTTCTCGCCACCGGAATCGTCGGGGGCCTCGCCGGGGCGGCGGTGGCGAACGTCTTTGATCAGGGTCTGGCCCAACTACTGGCCAACGTTTTCCTCGTCATCCCGGCCTTTTCGGCCCTGGGAGTCGTCATCTACCTTGAGTTACGGGTACGACAGGACGATCTGACGGAGGACGAGCTTAGGATGCGACTAGCTTCCTGAGAACCCGGGATAGACACCTAAGAACCCGGGATAGACACCTAGTCTCACACCTAATCCCGGCCTCGCGGCTAGAGTTTGGTTTCCCTTTTGGCCCCGTCGTCCAGCCGGCCTAGGACGCCGGCCTTTCAAGCCGGAAACGCGGGTTCGAATCCCGTCGGGGCCACCAACGCTGGGGCAAGACTTCAACATCGCGTACGAGCGTTCACACTATCGAGAACGACGACTAACGGGCTGCCACGAGTGGCATCTGAATGCATGAAGAGGGCATCGCCAGAGGCAATTCTCCAGATAGCGCTACAGGGCAAACCCAAGCCCGAAGGTTGCAGGTCTCGGTTGGTTAGTATGTTGGTGGGCAGACATTCGGGAGTGGTGTAATCGGCAGCACGACAGGTTCTGGCCCTGTTGGTAGGGGTTCGAGTCCTCTCTCCCGAGCGGTGGGCATCATGGGATGCCCACGAAGCGGCCCCGTCGTCTAGGGGCCAAGGACACCGCCCTCTCAAGGCGGAGACGCCAGTTCAAATCTGGTCGGGGCTGCTAGAGAAAGAGCCTGATCGGCCCTCACTGGTTGGGGTGCCGGTCAGGCTTCTTCTGTACGGGGTTGGAGCGGCTTGATCGCCTACGCCCGACCGTATACGGGGACCACCGCCCCCGACATGACCCCGGAATCGCCCGCGAGGATGAACTCGGCCACCGCAGCGATCTCATCAGGGGTGGGCCAGTTCAGGTACTCAGCATATGGCATCGCCTTGCGGGTGGCGGGGGTGTCGATCACCGAGGGTAGGAGGATGTTGACCGTTATCCCCGAGCTTTCCAGTTCGGCGGCGGCTGTCTTCGTGAGCGCCAACACTCCGGCCTTCGCTATGTTGAAGGCCGCCTGACCAGGTGGGTTATCCACCACGGCGCGGCTCCCTATTGTCAGGATGCGACCCCCACCCGCTTCTTCTAAGTAGGGGATCGCGGCCCGAATCGTATAGAACGCCGAGCGCAGGTTCACATCGAGCATCCATTCGAGACGAACATTGTCGGTCTGCTTGATGTCCCGTCCCGCCGCCCAGCCACCGACCAGGGCCGCTACCGCGTCGATCCGCCCGAACCTCTCAAACATCCGGGACAGAAAGTCCTTGACCTCGGTGGCGTCCGTGGCGTCGATCCGCCGCAGCACGAGCAGGTCCTCTTCGAAGGGGAGCAGGTCCTCATACTCGGCGGCTTCTGACGGGCGCAGGTAAGTAGCTCCGATCCGGTAGCCCCGCGCCAGCATGCGTCGGCTTAACGCGGTGCCCAGATAGCCCGTGGCCCCGAAGATTGCCACAACCGGATGTTCCATATCTTCAGGATTCTACAACTTGATGTGGTCCATAGAGTGTCCCGACTTATCGACGATCCACAGATCGGCCACGTTGCATCCCGTCCGTCCGGTTCGGATCAAAGCCCCCACGGACTTTAGGTAGGGGTAAGAGTCGAAGGTCTCAAGACGGCGGCGGGCCTGTTCACCGTCAGCTACCGACGCTCCGTCGACACAACCACCGGCGGCGTCAGTCGGACCGTCGATCCCGTCGGTTCCGATGGCCACAAAGCGATGCGCGGATCCGGCGACGGCGATACCCGCCGCTAGGGCGGCGTGCTGATTGCGACCCCCCCGTCCCGAACCCCGAGCCACCACGGTTGTCTCACCTGCTATCACCCTGACTTGGCCCTCCGGGGTCTTCGCCAACTCGTGGAGGGCTGCCGGTGCCGCATCACCCGCCAGCCCGGCTTCGGCTGGGGACAGGTTGAGTCCTTCCGAGGCGAGAGATTTAGCCGCCGCTTCGGCCGCGGTGGTGCCATCCGCCAGAATCAGGGCCAGGTCGCGTCTCCTCCCGACATCGGCCGTGCTTTCTCTCTCGGGGGAGGCGAGGACCCGCCCCACTCGGTCGGCCGCTCGACCTTTGATCGCGAGTCGGTCGAGAAGGTCCGCAGCGGGGGGTGGGGCACCAGGCGCAACGATCGTCGGCCCCGAGGCCACTACCGCCGGGTCGCTACCCACGTCGGAGATGACCAAGCTGACCACGCGCCCATGACAGAGGAGGGCCAGCTTTCCCCCCTTTACCCGCGACACGGTCCTTCTGACCCCATTGATGACTGATATGGGCGCTCCAGAGCGGATCAACTGATCGTTGAGTTCTGCGAGGTCATCAAGATCTAGGCCCGCGACCGGAGCTTCGAGCAATGCCGAGCCCCCACCCGATACCAAGACTAGGAGGAGTTCGTCTGGTTCCACCTGTTGCACCAGCTGTATGGCCCGCTGGGCCGCCCGCAAGCTGCCCGAATCGGGGAGAGGATGGCCCCCCACGACCAACTCGGCCCAACTGGGGACGGGTTCCGGCTTGTCGGACACCACCAGACCTAGCCGCACTCGCTCCCCTATCGCATCCGCGGCGGCGCGAGCCATCCCCCCGGCCGATTTCCCGAACGCAAGTACCACGACTCTTTCCGCTTCGATCAGATCCCCCCCGACGCGGATGCCGTCGGGGGAGATGTCGAGCTTCCTGCGGGTTAGGTGGTAGGGATCGACCGCGTCGAGAGCCGCGTCAACCGCCCTCAGCAACCGGCTGGTGGCTACCGGATCGGCGGATCTCAGCTGCCTGAGCGCCCCGGCGAAGAGGGTCATTAGGGAGTCATTCGAGCGAACAGCTCCGCGGCAGGAAAGCCAATGTGGGCACCGACCGCCTTGGCCCGGTCGTAGATTTCCGCTCGGAAGGCCTGGGTGGCCTCGGCCGAGCTGCCAGCCCGGCCCATCGTGGTGGTGCCCTGGCTGGAGTGGGCCAGCAGAGCCGCCACTTTGGGCTCGACAAACCCATCGATGTTCTCGTAGTGATCGGGGCGGTCAGCTGCCCACAGCAGCAACGCATCCGGTCGATGATGACGCACGTCTTCGTCGAGTTGTTCCGGAAAGAAGAGGTGGTCTCGGGCGGCGTTCACCCCGTCGATGGTGGCCCAACCAGCGGCGCGGTGGTCGGGATGCATCATGTAGCGCCGCCAGGGGTCATGGCCTAGCACCACTTCGGGCCGGAGTCGTCGTATCCAGAGACACACCCGGGCGCGGAGAGACATGTCGTACTCAAGCTCGCCGTCGACGTAGCCTAGATTGAGCGTGTCGGTCGCCCCGAGCTGCTCCGCCGCCTCGGCCTGCTCTCTCAACCTCACCCGGGCCAGGTCCCCGGGGTCTTGCGACTGGTCCCACGACCCTTTCGATCCGTCGGTGAGTACCAAGATGGTTACTTGTGCTCCGGAGGCCGCCCACTTGGCCAACGTTCCTCCGGCCCCGAACTCAGCGTCATCCGGGTGAGCTCCGATAGCCAGCACTCGTCTCGGTACCGGCACATCCCGGGTTATCTCCGCAGTCGCCAGGCGATAGTCCACCATGCGACCGAAGAATACGCTGTTCTTGGCAGAGGAGGTCGGGTTCGGGCATCCTGGGTCGCCAAGCGCGGATAGGCTAGGGGGGTCTGATGTCGCCGGAGGAGGACTAGGTGTATCCATCCGCATTCGCATACTCGGTGCCTCACAGTTTGGATGAGGCGTTGAGCACGATCGAGGAACAGGGGGACGAGGGTAGGGTCCTCGCGGGTGGGCAGAGCTTGATCCCGATGATGAAGCTCAAGCTGGCGGCCCCCGCCCACCTGATCGATATCAACGGCATCGATGATCTCTCCTACATCAGGAAGACCAACGGTCATCTGGAGGTAGGTGCCCTAGCCCGGCACGCCGACGTGGCCGAGTCGGAGTTGGTCGGCGGCCACAACCACACGATGGCGTCGGCCGCACCGTGGGTAGCCGATCCGCTGGTTAGGAATCGGGGGACCCTATGTGGCTCGGTGGCGCACTGCGATCCCGACGGTGACTGGAACTCGGTGATGCTGGCCGTGGGAGCTTCGGTGGTGGCTCGGTCTTCGTCGGGAGAGCGGATCATTCCCATCACTGACTTCGTGGTTGACTTCTTCACCAACTCGCTTCGGCCCGACGAGATGGTCGCCGGAGTTCGGATCCCCGCCTACCAGGGTCCGGCAGGCGGGGCATACCTCAAGCTCGAAAGGAAGGTGGGCGACTACGCCACCGTAGGGGTGGCCACGCATCTGGTTCTGGACTCGGCCGGTCGGGTCGCTGAGGCGGGTCTGGGACTAACCGCGGTCTACGGTCACAATCTGAAGGTGGTCGAAGCCGAGCAGATGATGGTCGGCGAAATGCCGGGCGAGGAACTATTTGCCGAAGCAGCCGACATCGCGGCTCGGGTCTGCGAGCCGGATGACAACGTACGCGGCCCTGCGAACTACAAGAGGGCGGTGGTTGCGGAGTACACGAGACGCGGCTTCGCCAAGGCGCTTGCCCAGGCACGAGAGGAGGGCTGATGCAGATCACCGTGACCCTGAACGGGGTTGAGCAAACTCAGGACGTGGAATCCCGCCGACTGTTGGTGGATTTCATCCGCTCAGACGCGGGTCTGACCGGAACCCATATCGGTTGTGACACCACTTCCTGCGGTGCCTGTACGGTGCTGCTTGACGGTCGACCGGTCAAGTCCTGTACGGTCCTGGCCGTGCAGGCTGATGGTCGGGAGGTCAACACCGTAGAGAGTCTGGCCAAGGAGGGTGTCCTTCACCCCATCCAGGCCTCCTTCAAAGAGCACCACGGTCTGCAATGCGGGTTCTGCACCCCCGGCATGATGTTGGTGGGGACGGCACTTCTCGAAGAGAACCCCAGCCCCACCGAGGAAGAAGTCCGGTGGGCCATATCCGGAAACATTTGCCGCTGCACCGGCTACCTGAACATCGTAACTGCCATCCAGGCTGCAGGGGAGAGGACCTGATATGACCACGACGCCAGAGCTACGGACCACTCCCGAGGTAGGAGGGATCGGGCACTCCGTCCGCCGCAAGGAGGATGATCGGTTTATCAGGGGCGCAGGAAACTACCTGGACGATCTCAGCCTTCCCGGCATGCTCCACATGGCCATCCTGCGCTCCCCGGTGGCCCACGCCCGTATCAATTCCATTGACTCATCGGAGGCGATGGAGTTGGACGGGGTCTTGGCGGTGATCACCGGCGAAGCCTTGGCCGCCCACGGCCTAGCGTGGATGCCGACCCTCTCAGGGGACACCCAGGCGGTACTGGCCACCGACAAGGTCAGGTTCCAGGGACAGGAAGTGGCGGCTGTCATCGCCACCCACCCCTACATCGCCCATGATGCCCTTTCGCTGATCGATGTGGACTATGAGGAGTTGGAGGCGATCACAACGCCCCAGCAGTCGCTGGCCACCGACACCCTGATCCGCGACGAGAAGGAGGGCCAGACCGATAACGTTGCCTACGACTGGAAGACCGGCGACAAGGACGCCACCGACGCCGCCTTCGCTGGTGCGGCCCGGGTCGTAGGCCTCAACACCCACTATCCCCGTTCCCACCCGGCCCCGCTGGAGACCTGCGGGGTGGTGGCCGATGTCAACTCCATCACCGGCCAGGCCACCATCTACATGACCAGCCAGGCCCCCCATGCGATTCGCACGGTCTTCGCTCTGGTAGCCGGCCTGCCGGAGGAGAAAATCCGGATCGTCACTCAAGACATCGGGGGAGGGTTCGGAAACAAAGTCCCGGTGTACCCCGGTTACGTGGTGGCCACCGCGGCCTCGCTTCTTATCGGGAAGCCCGTGAAGTGGGTGGAGTCACGCACCGAGAACCTGATCTCCACAGGATTCGCCCGTGACTTTCACATGCATGCCGAGTTGGCTATTGACGGAGACAATCGGATCACCGCGATGCGGGCCGAGATCCTCTCCGACCAGGGTGCCTTCTACGCGGATGCCCAACCTAGCCAGTTTCGGGCCGGTTTGTTCCACATCTGCACAGGAAGCTACGACTTCCCCTCGGCGTACGTGGCGGCCAAAGGGGCATATACCAACAAGGCGCCCGGCGGAGTGGCGTACCGTTGCTCCTTCCGGGTCACCGAAGCTTCGTACCTGATCGAACGGCTGGTTGACAACGCCGCCCACGAGGCGGGCATGGATCCGACCGAGTTTCGGGCGCTTAACTTCATCCGCGAGGACCAGTTTCCCTATCTATCCCCGACCGGTTTCGTATACGACTCCGGCGACTATCACGGGGCGCTGGACAAGGCCAAGGAGATGATCGACTACGACGGCTGGCGTGCTCGCCAAGCTGCGCAGAATGCTGATGCTGATTCCGGCAAGCTGATCGGGATCGGTGTGGCCTCCTTTACCGAAGTGGTCGGTGCCGGTCCGTCCCGCCAGTACGACATTCTCGGTCTCAAGATGTTCGACTCTGCCGAGCTTCGGATCCATCCCACCGGGAAGGCGATCCTCAAGCTGGGTGTCCAGACCCAGGGACAGGGGCATGAGACCACGTTTGCCCAGATCGTGGCGGAGGAACTGGGGATTCCGTACTCCGACATAAAGGTGATGTACGGCGACACCGACAACACTCCCTACGGCTTGGGAACGTACGCTTCGCGGTCCACCCCGGTGGGTGGTGCCGCCACCGCGGTTGTGGCCCGAAAGATTCGATCCAAGGCTCAGAAGCTGGCTGCTCACCTGCTTGAGGCATCCGAAGAGGATCTGGACTGGGAGCCGGGGGCATTCACCGTCCGGGGCACCGACCAGAGTGTCACGATCCAGGAGGTGGCGTTCGCGGCGTACACCAACCATCCCCAGGGTATGGAGGCCGGGCTGGAAGGGGTTACCTATTACGATCCGCCCAACATGACCTACCCCTTCGGGACCTATATCGTCGTGGTAGAGGTCGACACGGGAGATGGGACCTGGAAGGTATTGGACATGGTTGCGGTTGACGATTGCGGCGTGCGGATCAACCCCATGATCGTCGATGGCCAGATCGCCGGAGGTCTCACCGAGGGGTTTGCCAAGGCCAACATGCAGTGGCTCACGTTTGACGACGACGGTAACTGCATCGGTACCAATTTCATGGATTACCTGGTCCCGACGGCCTGGGAAACACCCCGCTTCCGGCTGGGTTCTACGGTTACCCCCTCACCGCATCATCCGATCGGTGCCAAAGGGGTAGGCGAGTCGGCCACTGTGGGTTCTCCGGCCGCGTTCGCCAACGCCGTGATCGATGCTCTCCGGTCCAGAGGTGTCAACAACCTGGATATGCCCATTCTGCCCCATAGGGTTTGGGGTGCGCTGAACGAATAAGGACGCGGTAGGTAGCTGTTCCGGTGCGGGCTGTTGCGCTGCTAGAGAGAGCCGCGCATCTGGCCAACAATCGAGAACCCTTCGTGCTGGCGACGGTGACCTGGGTCAGGGGGCCCGCCTCGGGGAAGGTCGGGAGCAAGGCGATCATCCATCCGGGTGGACGGCTTGAAGGATGGCTCGGAGGTGCGTGCGCAACCCCGACTGTGGTTCGTTACGCCCAGGACGCGCTCGGGGATGGCCAAAGCCGGACACTCGTACTTGGGCGAGGACACCAGCGGGACGACGCCCAAGAGGTGGCGATGGCCTGCGACAGCGAAGGGGCGATGGAGGTCTTCATGGAGCCATTCCTACCGGGGCCAGCTCTGATGGTGGTGGGGGGCACACCCATGACGCACATGCTGGAAACCCTTGCCCGTACCATCGGCTGGGAGGTTCATGTAGGGACAGATCCAGAGCACGTCCGAGGTGCTGGGGTGGGCACCTACATTGTGGTCGCTACCCAAGGCCATTACGACGAGCCGGTCTTGGAGGAGGCGCTGGGTACCCCGGCCTGCTACATCGGGTTGGTGTCGTCACACAAGCGAGCTCGCACAGTGCTCGGTCGGTTGCAGGAACAGGGCTTCTCCCAGGAGTCGCTGGAGAGGATCAAGGCACCGGCAGGTATTGATCTTGGTGCCACCGCTCATGAGGAAATCGCCGTCTCGATTCTCGCCCAGCTGGTGCAAACCAAGACCGCCGAAGGGCCGCCATCCCCGCCCAGCGCGGAAAGCCCTTCCTTCGTGCGTGACCCGGTCTGCGGAATGGAAGTTGACGCCTCATCGTTGATGTTCGTGGTCGGGGAGGGTGACGATCAGGTGCACTTTTGTGCGGCAGGCTGCCGAAGTATCTATCTGGCCGGTCCCACTTCTTCTTGATAGGTCCCACGGTGGGCCTTGACTCCGGTGTATCTTTCAGGTGCGGATGCGACGAACAGGGAGGTAACGGGGATGGTACGGGTCGCGGGCCATGATCCACTAACAGGGTCATCGGGGAGGACTCTCGGCAAGAGGATGTTGGTGATGTTGACCGTGTTGTCGGTGACGTTCCCTTCCGCCGTTGGAATGGCTCAGAACGCTGGTCCCGTCGCTCCGGAAATTAACCCCATAGAGGGCGCATATCTCATACCGCCTCCCATTGCAGACCACGCCAAGGGTTGGTGGAACACTTTGTCGCCGGAGGAGAGGGCGCGGGCTTTGTTCGGGATGTATCCCACCGGGCCAGAATTTGTGGTGGCGAGGCACTTGTATGACGATCTTGATCCTGTTATCAGGAATTTGGTGAATGAGGCTGCGGCTTTGATTTATGGTGATGGTGGGTTTTCGAGTGTGGGTGCGTGGTGGGAGAGTTTGGATTGTCGTTTGATGCGGGTTGCTGCGGGTGATGGGGTTGTGGCTGATCCTGGTAGTGCGTTTTGTGCTCATTATCCGGGTTCTGGTGCTGAGAGGATTTTGGGTGAGGGGGCTCTTGCTCATGTGAATGTGGTGGGCATGGGTTTGCTGGGTTTGGAGAATCCGGGACCGTATCCGGCGGTGGCGGAGCAGGCGGAGGGTTGGTGGAATACTTTGTCGCCGGAGGAGAGGGCGCGGGCTTTGTTCGGGATGTATCCCACCAGGTCAGAGTCTGTGGTGGCGAGGCACTTGTATGACGATCTTGATCCTGTTATCAGGTATCTGGTGAATGAGGCTGCGGCTTTGATTTATGGTGATGGTGGGTTTTCGAGTGTGGGTGCGTGGTGGGAGAGTTTGGATTGTCGTTTGATGCGGGTTGCTGCGGGTGATGGGGTTGTGGCTGATCCTGGTAGTGCGTTTTGTGCTCATTATCCGGGTTCTGGTGCTGAGAGGATTTTGGGTGAGGGGGCTCTTGCTCATGTGAATGTGGTGGGCATGGGTTTGCTGGGTTTGGAGAATCCGGGCGTATATCCGGAACCTGGATCCGAGGTATCCGAGTCCGGGAACTAGGGCGTGTTCACACTTCGGAGGAGGTCGTGGCTGAGGGCGATGTTGATGAAGGCTAGGAACATGACGTCGAGTTTGTCGTAGCGGGTGTAGATACGTCGGTAGCTCTTGAGTCGGCGGAAGGCCCGTTCTACTTCGTTGCGTCGCTTGTAGATGGTCCGGTCGTATGCCCAGGGGTGGGGTCGGTTGCTTTTGGGGGGATGATTGGTGTGTATCCCAGGTCGTGGGCAACTTGGCGGGTTTCGTCTCCTTCGTAGGCCCGGTCGGCTACGAGGAACAGTTGGAGCTGTTGTGGCCGCCCGAGGCGTCGATGGTGGTCCAGAGCACAGTGCCCGCAACGCAGACCGACCACGCATAAACTAGTTTGGGCCGGACGAGCAAGTAGGGGTGTACAAACGGCCCGAGTAAACGACCACATCCGCTACGAACCGGACGATAGGTGCCCACCCCTCGTTTCGTTCAGCGTCGCCCTGCAGTCGGTCGTCCTCGTGCTGGCGCCCACCGTCGTGATCGTCGCCGTCACGGTCCGCTCGGCCAAACAGGGGGATTCATATCTTGAGTGGGCGGTCTTCGCCGCTCTGGTGATCGGTGGTCTGGCCACCGCCCTGCAGTCCGGACGCGTCGGTCGGCTGGGCTCCGGGCATCTACTCATCACATGTGCCACTCCGTCATACATAGCCATCTCGTTGATAGCCCTGGAGGCTGGCGGTCCTGCCATGCTCGCAACCCTCACCGTCGTCGCGGCCGTCTGCCAGTTCGCCCTTGCCGGATGGCTACCCACCTTGCGCCGGATTGTCACGCCGGTCGTCTTGGGAACAGTCCTGATGCTGATCGTGGTCTCGGTTCTCCCACTGGCGTTCGACCGGTTCCAGGAGGTGCCCGAAGGGGCCGCGCCGGTTGTCGGCCCCCTGGCAGCCACCGTAACGCTGGTAGTGACCGCGGCCATGGTGCTTCTCGCCCGGGGCACATGGAGGATCTGGACCTCGCTCATCGGGATCGCGGCAGGTTGTGCGGTCTCTGTTCCGTTCGGGCTATACGACATGCAGCGCGTCATCGACGCAGCTTGGTTCGGTCTCCCAGACGCCCGACTTCCGGGGCTCGCGCTGGCGCCAGGTCCCGAATTCTGGGCGGTCCTCCCGGCCTTCGTGATCCTGAGCGTCGTCCTCGGCATCAAGATCGTCGGCGACGGCGTCGTCATCCAGCAGGTGTCGAGTAAGCGACCGGGAACGACCGACTATCGGGTGATACAGGGGGTCCTTAACACCAACGCAGCAGGTGTGCTGCTGTCGGGAGTTGCCGGTACGCCGCCCACCACGGTCTACTCGGCATCCAGCGCCGCGATCATCAACCTCACAGGGGTCGCGGCCCGAAGCGTCGGTTATGGAGTTGGGATCATCCTCGTGGCCCTTGCGTTTCTACCGAAGGTCACCGCGGTTCTGATAGCGGTTCCGAATCCGGTCATGGGAGCCTACCTGCTGTTCCTGATGGGGCTGCTCTTCGTGGAAGGTATGAGGATGGTTGTGCAGGATGGCCTCGACCAACGAAAGACTCTCGTGGTGGCCTTCGCCTTCTCGATCGGTGTGGGAGTGGAGTACCACGGCGTCTTCGGGCAGATGTCCACGGGAGCGTGGGCCACCTCGCTCGATACGGGCATGACGGTTGGAGCACTCGTAGCAGTCCTGATGACGTTGTCGATCGAGTTGCTCGGACGGCGACCGGCGAGGATTAGAGGGTCGCTCGGTACAGAGTCGCTGCCCGGTATCTACCGGATGCTCCGCGACCTAGCCGCCCGGCACGGTTGGGACGCTACGGCAACGGAGCGGTTGTGCTCAGCGGGTGAAGAGACCCTCCTGTGCCTGCTACAGCCCGGCAACCAGCACGAATCGGACGCCGCGCCGCGGCTGACCGTCAAGGCACGCGGTGCTGCTTCCTCTGTGGACATGGAGTTCCTAGCCGTCTTCGTGGATGAGAACATCGAGGACCACCTGGACTATCTCGACGAGCAGAGCGAGGTCTTCGACGACCGCGAGATGTCGTTCCGCCTATTGCGGCACTACGCCTCCTCGATCCGCCACCAGAAGTTCTACGGGATGGATGTCGTTACGGTTCGCGTCGACAAGCTCTAGCCCTGATTCGTCATGCTTCCAGACATACCCACGGCAACATGCCACGTCAACTACATGATCGCGACTAGGCGGGACCGTGGAGGTGCTCGTAGTGCCTGGTCAGAAGCCAATGTTCCACACCCCTGTTCACCCGGTACAAGCCCCCGCACGAAGTACCGAAGCCTCGAGGGTGTTGAACAATGACGATTGCTCGGGCCTGCCGCCGCTGGATTGCTCAGCACCCTCCCAATGGGGGTCCACCACTTCTAGGTCGGACCGGTCGGCGAGGGTCCGGCAACCGCGGACCGGCTCGGGCCGCGAGACCTAGTCAATCCGAGTCATGTCCTGCTCCGGTCGGGCTCCCACCCGGTCACGGCGGTCGCTCGACAGGAGCATTCCCAGCGGTGCTCGGATGGTTGACTTGGACATGCCGGACGGCTACCGTCAACCCGTCTCATTACCAAGCCAACCGGAAAGGTCGATGATCAATGGCATCCATCGCAGAACGACTCGTAAGCCTGGTCAACGACAACATCGAGGTGGACGGTAAAGCCTTGGACATTCCAGATGACCTGAACATCAGCCTTACCGAAGCCGGCGTATCCTCGCTGGATATCGTTGCTCTGGCCAAGCTCGTGTCTCAGGAGTTCAGCGTTGACTTCACTGTCGAGGAATGCACCTCCCTCAAGACACTGGATGAAGTTGTAGGCTTCCTGGACGGCAAGGCAGCTTAGGCTACAGTTGTAATCCTCTCTACCGTAGGGAGGGTTACGTGGTAATGACTGAGCCGATAAAGTCTCGGACTATCGCTGCACATTCTTCCGGCTGCTCCAGTGGAAGAAAGTGGGTAGCGTCCGGCAGGAAATCATAATCAATGCTCAGCATGTCACTGAGATCAAGCGTAGGTAAGTACGAGTATGGTACTAGTGGATCGGCACCTATGACCTTTGTGGGGCTGGCCAGTTCGGTGAAGTCGACTAGCACCGAATACGAACTGGCATAGTCTATGAACTGCGCCTCGTAGTCGCGTGGGCATCGGAGTGTATAGGTTCGTTCGGAACCTTCTCTACGGAGGATGGTTCTTGCCATCAGATCAAGTACTTCGGGTCTTACGTGACGGAATAGCGGAAAGTAGCTCATAAGCTCCACGAACTCATCGTGACCGCGGAATCGATCCGTACGACGACGTGCGATCGCCGCGGTTCGTGTAGCAGCGATGTCGAAGTCCTCGTAGCTCCTGCCGGGTCGACACAAGGGTGGATCGAGTAATACCCGCGCCGCAAAGTCGCCGCCTCTAACGGGAGATAGAAGACTTATCAGGCCTGAAACAGAATGGAAGACCCCGATTCTAGGCTTCTTTCCGTAGTGTTCATCGATCGTACTCATGATTAGATCATGGTCTTTGACGAAGGTAGGAATGTTGTGATTCTCTATCGGTCCTGTTTCGTTCCATCCATGATTTCTCAGATCATACAGTATGATGTCGTAGTCATCCGCTAGCAGCGACCAGAACGGCAAATAAAGATCTGCGGCAAGCCCATTACCGTGACTAAGAACTAAACGGTGACCCGAGGGCTGTCCGTGGCGGCGTAAAGTGACACATGTGTCGTCGTCCACACGAACATCAAGGACCGAGTTGGGCTCTGGAACTTCCCAAACGGTTGACCCCTTACTCAATCTGGTCGCCACCGGTGCGAAGGAGGAGTACGCCTGGCACCGCCGCTAGAGCATGCTGTCACAATTCGAACCGTTCGCCGGTTATCCACCACATGAGGATTCAGAGTGTCCGGCAAGCTGAGCTGCTGTGAATCAATTCGGTATCTCATACGCGAGCGCTGCTGCAAAGTCTTTACTCCCCATATCCTCCAGGTTCAGGGAAATACCCGGTAAGGACCGAGATTGGTAGATAGAGGTCCTCGAACCCTGGCGCATTGATGCTGGAATCGTGATCGACGCAACGTCAAGTCTATGGCCGACTCCGATGGCCTTGATGATTGCCTCCTTGATCGTCCACAGACGATAGAACGAATACAGCCTGAGATCGTTGGACAGAACTTCGATCTCCGACCGCTCCTCCCGGCTCAGCACAGCCTCGATCACCGTGTCCAGATACGGACGATCAGAGCGCTCCTCTATGTCTACGCCGACTCGGCCGGCGGGAGCGAACGCTATCAACCCGTGCCGGCCGCTGTGGCTGACATTGAAGCTTATCGGGGCAGGCTTACCGCGTACCAACACGAAAGGCTTCCCTCGATCCCCCTCGCCGAATGCGATCTCATCGCCCCTGCAACCGAGTTGCGCTGCGAGGATCGCGCGAAGCGCAGACCGGCACAATCCGAATCTCCTCCTCGGCCCAGGATACGGGTAGCCCATCCAACGCGATCTCTCCGCTTCGTCCAGCCATGCCACCGCCTCGCGCTCCGTGGTTTCGTCCGCGGCGATCTCGACATGCATGACGACGGCTTCCCCGCATCGCCGATAAGTCTCCCACCACGGATCGGCGACCACGGAAGGTATGGTGGCCGGGGCATCACGGATCTGGGTAACCTCTCGATGTGTAGGCAAAGGTTAGACGGCCCGGAACGTCTATTGAGGCAGTTAGCAGTCAACGAATGTCAGCCTGCCTCGTAGTGAGGGAGTGAGCAGAGCGTGACACAGCCGAACGGCGACAGGTCATCCCCGGAGTACGGAACGGGATCATCGACCGAGTCAGAGCAGCCCATCGCGATCGTTGGTATGGCTTGCAGGTTCCCCGGAGCCGGTGGTGTCTCGGACTTCTGGCAACGACTGGAGAACGGCGACAGTTCGGTGATCGAGGGAGTCCCGGGTTCCGGTCGCGGACGAGTTGGCGACCTGTTCCGTGACTCTACGGTCCAGAGCGAGGCCTGCCGTTTCGGGGCTTACCTCGACGATCTGACCCGGTTCGACGCCGCCTTCTTCCGTATCTCGCCCGTCGAGGCCCAACTGCTCGATCCCCAGCAGCGTCTCATGCTAGAAACGAGCTGGCGCGCCATCGAGGACGCAGGCATGGACCCGGACCGGCTCAGGGGAACCCGAACCGGGGTCTACGCGGGGATCAGCAACAACGAGTACCGGGGCCTGATCCTGGAGGTGAGCGATACTGCCGAGCCAGCTCCGAGCCTCTACACCGTCACAGGGACCTCCTTCAACACCGCCATCGGCAGGGTCGCCTACGTGCTCGGACTGCAGGGACCTGCGATTGCGGTGGACACCGCCTGCTCCTCCTCCCTCGTGGCGGTGCACCAAGCGGTGACCGCACTGCAGCGGGATGAGGCGGATCTTGCCCTGGCGGGGGGCGTTCACACGATCCTGTCCGGGCGCCTGCTGGAACTCCGCGGCAATGCCGGGATGCTGGCCCCCGACGGACGGTGCAAGACCTTCGACGCCGCCGCCAACGGCTACGTCCGGGGAGAAGGCTGCGGGATTCTTCTGCTCAAGCGACTCGGCGACGCGAAGGCCGACGGCGATCGGATCTGGGCTCTGATCCGGGGGGCGGCGTTAAACCAGGACGGGGCGAGCCAAGGACTGACCGTACCGAACGGGGCGGCCCAGGAACTGGTGATCGAGGCCGCCCTGCGTCGAGCCGGGATCAGGCCGTCGGAAGTGGACTACGTTGAGGCACACGGCACCGGAACGCCGGTTGGGGATCCGATCGAGGCGCAGGCGACCGGGACCGTCTACGGAAGGGGCCGGGAAGAGGACCACCCGTTGTTGATCGGTTCGGTCAAGACGAACATCGGTCACCTGGAGTCGGCGGCCGGGGTCGCCGGGATCATCAAGACCGTTCTCGCGATGAACAAAGGAGTCATTCCTCAGCACCTGAACTTCCGGACTCCCAACCCTGCGATTGGCTGGGAGAGGCTCCCGCTCCGGGTCACTTCGGAAGCAACTCTGTGGCCGCTCCTTCCCGACCGTCCACCTCTGGCTGGAGTGAGCGGTTTCGGTTGGTCCGGCACCAACGCACATGTACTGCTGGAGGGCTACCACACACCGGACCGGGCCCGCTTGGAATCTACAGACGGGCTATGGCCCTGCGGTCCCGAACGGCAAGTGCGCGTTCGCCTCCCGGACGGTATTCGGCACCAGGTGCCTAAGGAGCGGTTCGCTCCCCGCACGACGCGGATCCTTCCATTGTCTGGAGAGACGTCCCAGGCGTTGCGGGACCTGGCGGGACGCTATCTGGAATGGCTCGATGAGCACCCCGCGATCCTCGCGCCCGAGGACTCGACTACCGACTCCTTCCTGGCGGACATGGCCTGGACCGCAGGTGTCGGGCGCAGCCACTTCTCCCGGCGAGCCGGGATCACGTTCAGCGACGCTGGTTCTCTCCGTCAAGGTCTGGCCGCAATGACGACAACGGAAGGGGAAACATCAGCGCCGGCGGTCACCACGGTTGCCTTCGCCTACACGGGCCAGGCCAGTCAGTGGGTGGGTATGGGCGAGTCGTTGTACGAGAGCGAACCTGTGTTCCGCGCCGTCCTCGACCGCTGCGACAAAGCCTTGCTCGAACTGCGAGACGTTTCGCTCCTCGACGTCATGTTCGGCCGAACGGGACACGAAACCCTCCTCGACGACCCGGCCTGGACCCAGCCGGCCATCTACGCGCTAGAGAACGCCCTCACGGCGCTATGGGCGAGCCTCGGGATCGAACCCGACGTGGTCGTCGGACACAGCCTGGGGGAGATCGCCGCCGCTGCGTCGGCTGGCGTCTACACGCTCGAGGACGGACTCCTGTTTGCGGCCGCCCGCGGGGAACTGATGGGGGCCGTGCCCGGCGACGGGGCGATGGCGGCCGTTTTCGCCCCGGCCTCTCGCGTGCTGGCGGCGGTCGAAGAGCAGAACACTGTATCGGAAGGCTCCTGGCGTGAGCGTCGCGGCCGACAACGGTGCCCAGCAGGTGGTGAGCGGTCCTGCGAAAGATGTGGAGGCGCTGGTCAGGCGTTTCGAGTCGGAGGGTCTTTGGGCCAGGAAACTGAGGACCAGTCCCGCCTACCACAGCGCCATGGTGGAACCCGCGCTGGACGGCCTGGCGGCCACCGTGACATCCCTGGAAGCCTCCATCCCTTCATGCTCTCTGGTGAGCAGCATGACCGGCCGGGTGGTCGAAGCCGGAAAGACACTCGACGCCGGCTACTGGCGGCAGCAAGCCCGCCAGCCGGTGGCCTTTCGCGACTGCATTCAAACCCTGGCCGCCCTCGAGGTCGACGTGGTGGTGGAGGTCGGACCACAGGCGGTCCTCGGACCGATGGTGCTCATGAATTGGCCCGACACGTCGGACCGGGCACCGCTCGCCCTCTCGAGCCTGAACGGACCGCCGGCGGAGCCGTCCGGCCCCGTGGAGGGCAGCGGATTCGAAGACGCGGTGGCGGGTGCCTACGAAGCGGGGCTCGCCGTAGCCTTCAAAGGGTTGTACGCCGGAGAGGAACGCCGCCGGGTTCCCCTCCCCGGTTACCCGTTCCAGCGTCGCCGCCATTGGGTGCAGGCCTCCAAGCGGCGTAGGCGCGACGGCGCACATCCCCTGCTGGGTGCCAGGCACGAGTCCCCTCATGGCGAGGTTCTGTTCGAGACAGATCTGTCACCTTCTGATCCGGCCTGGCTGGCTGACCACAGGGTGTTCGACCTGGTGGTGGTGCCCGGAGCGCTCTACGCGGCGATGGCGCTGGCCGTGGCCGGCTCGGAGAGCCCTGGGGGGTCGGAAGGGAACGTATCGGTGGTCGTGGAGGACTTCCAGCTGCACACCGCTCTGATACTGCCGGAGTCGGGCGACGGAGAAGGGGGCCGCCGGGTCCAAACGGTGCTGGAGGGTTCCGGTACGGCCGGCTCGCGCCGCTTCGAGGTGTTCAGCAAGGATGATGACGAGGACGGCTGGACGCTGCATATGGAGGCGAGGCTGTCATCCTCCGCCACCGGCCGTGCCGCCCCACGGATCGACGTCGGAAACCTCACCGCCAGCCTCTCGCCAGCGGACCCGTCCGAGTTCTACCGGGCCAGGGCCGCCGCCGACATAACCCTGGATCCACTCTTCCGGACCCTCAGGAGGCTCTGGTCCGAGGATGGGCTGGCGGTGGGCGAGATCGCCCTACCCGAGACGTTGGGCCTGGAGGCGCACCCGGTCCTGCTCGACGGTTGCTTCCAGGTGATGGCGGCCGCTCGGGGAGTGAGTAACGCGCCGGACGGGACCACTTACCTGCCGTTCGGGTGGGACCGTATGTGGCTGTCCGAGCCGCTCCCCGCCCGGGTGTTCTGCCAGGCCCGTGTCAGGGAGGGAACCCTTCCCATCGCGCCTGGCGGGGCTGACGGTGAGACACCGGAGGTCCTGGCTGGCGATCTGACGATCTACACGCCGGACGGGCGCGAGGTCGGGGGAGTGACCGGCTATACCGTCAAGCGGGCGACACGGGCCGCGCTCCTTTCGGCTACCGAGAGCGGGAATGAACTCCATTACGAAGTCGTGTGGCGGGACCGGCCCCTCGCGCCGGCCATGCCGGCCGCGGACTTCCTGCCGAGCCCGAACGAGGTCGGTGCCCGGTCTGGACCTTTCTCGGAGTACCTGGCAGCCGAAGGAGTGGGCACCGACACCAGGAACGACCTGCTCACCGACCTCGAGCGGCTGTCCTGGTCCTATGCCCTCTCCACCTTGGAGCGTATGGGATGGGAGCGCCGGCGGGGCGCAGTGACGGAGGTAGAAGATCTCCGGTGCCGTCTCGGGGTTCTCGACGAGCACGAGCGCCTGTTCCGCCGCATCTTCGAATTGCTTGCCAGGGCCGGCGTGGTGGAGGCGGCCGGCAGCGACTTTGCGGTGAAGGTCGGGTCCGGGGATCCGCTCCCCGGCAGTCTGGCTGCGGACCCCGAAGAACTCGCAACCCGGATGCACGCCTTGTGTCCGCACGGAACCAACGAGATCGGCCTGTTCCGCCGGAGTGCGGGCGCTCTGGCGGACGTGCTCGTGGGCCAGGCCGACCCTCTGACGTTGCTGTTCAGCAGTGGCGAGCCGACCGCGGCCGACCTATACATGAAGGCACCTGTTGCGCGGGCCGCCAACCGGATGCTGGGCGACGCCATCTCGGTGCTCCTCGAGAACCTGCCGGAGGGACGGAGGCTGCGAATCCTGGAGGTGGGCGCAGGAACGGGATCGGCCACGGCGGCGGTGCTACCCGAGTTGCCCGCAGGGCGGTTCGACTACATCTACACCGACATATCGGCCGGTTTCTTCGCCGAGGCGGAGACGCGCTTTGCTCAGTACGGCGGGTCCATTGAGTACCTGGTCCTGGACATCGAACTCGATCCTGTGTCCCAAGGCTTCGAACCCCATGCTTACGACCTGGTCATCGCCTCAAACGTCCTGCACGCCACCCGGTTCCTGCGGGAGACGCTCGCCAACTGCCGGGAGCTTCTCGCTCCGTCGGGCCATCTGGTGGCCCTCGAGAACCTGAGGGGCCAGGGCTGGCTCGATCTCACCTTCGGGCAGCTGGACGGATGGTGGCGATTCGCCGACAGATACCGGCCCCACCACGCCCTCGCCGGTCCAGCTGTCTGGGCGCAGGCTCTCGGGGACGCAGGCTTCGGGGATGTTGAGGTGCTGGGGGTGACCGATTCCGACGAACAGCCAGACCGTGGCGTGATCGTGGCGCAAGGCCCGGTAGACGTAGCCGAGCCCCCCGGTGTGTGGGTACTGGCCGCGGATCGAACAGGCACCGCCGAGGCACTTGCCAGCGAGCTGGCGGAGCGTAACCAGACCGTCCTCGTGGTGGGCGGGGAAGCCGAGGGGGACGCAGCGTCAACGGGAATGGCGACGGGCATCGACCGCGCATCGATCGACAGGGAATGTCGGGATTCCTGGAGGTCACTCCTCGAAGACATCCCGCCGGACTTACCCCTCAACGGGGTAGCTCATCTGGTGGCGCTGGACGGTAGCGGGCCGGACGCCACCTCCGCCGATTTCGCGCGGGACGTGCGCGACGCGGCGGCGACCGCGCTGGCGCTGGTGCAGGGCATGGCTGACGCGGATGTGACACCAGCCAGGGGCGCGTGGTTCCTGACCCGGGGCGGGCAGGTCCTGGAGAAGGAGAGCGAAGGCGACCTCTACGGGGCCGTGCTTTGGGGCTTCGGCAAGGTGGTGGCCCGCGAAGCAGCCCACCTGCACCCCCGCATGATCGATCTCGACCCCGCGGCGGACCCACCGCTCCCCGACCTCGTCCGGGAACTGCTGCATCCCGATGGCGAGACCCACATCGCATACCGCCTCGGGCTCCGCCAGGTCGCCCGGCTGGTCCGAGCTGAGGACGTGACCGACCGCCTCACGCTCCCCGACGAAGGCGGATGGCTGCTGGAGCCCGATCCAGGCGGTTCGCTCGAGGGCATGAGCGTCATGCCCTGGCCGCCCCCACCTCTGGAACCTCGGGACGTTCGCGTGGCGGTGGAGGCGACCGGGCTCAACTTCTGGGATCTCTTCCGTTCCCTCGGGGTCATAGACGAGGGGCTGCTCGGGGGCGAGTTCTGTGGCCGGGTCCTCGAGACCGGATCAGAAGTGTCGACGGTGTCAGCGGGCGACCGGGTCGTCGGGCTGGCCTTCGGCACGTTCGGATCCCAGACCGTTACCCGGGAGGAGATGGTGGCGCTCGCTCCGGAAAGCGTCTCGCTGATGGGCCTCGCGACGATGCCGACCGCCTACGCGTCGGCAGTGCTCTCGTTCGATCTGACACGGCCCGAGGAGGGCGAGCGAGTGCTCATCCACGCCGGTGCGGGAGGGGTGGGCACAGCAGCGATCCAGCTGGCGCACGCGCTGGGAGCGGAGGTGTTCACGACGGCCAGCACCTCCAAACATGCCTTCGTGCGCTCGCTGGGTGTGGAGCACGTATTCGACAGCCGCCGGACGGATTTCGGCCGCCAGATCGTCGAGGCGACAGGAGGCCGGGGTGTCGACGTGGTGCTGAACAGCCTCACCGGAGAGGGCTTCATCGAGGCCAGCCTCTCCTGCCTGGCGCCCGGTGGCCGGTTCGTCGAACTGGCCCGGGTGGGCATCCTGAGCGAGGAGGAGATGGCCGCAGCCCGGTCCGACGTCGCCTACTGGATCCTCGAGCTGGACACGCTCAAGGAGCACGACCCGGCACAGCCGGGCGACGCCTTGAGGCGGGTGATGGCACAACTCGAGGCAGGAGATGTGACTCCGCTACCGCATAGCAGGTGGTCGCTCAACGAGGCGGGACCGGCGATGAACTTCATGCGGGCCGCGCGCCACCGGGGCAAGATAGTCTTCGCCGCCTCTCCCCTAGAAACCGGCCGCCTGCGGGAGGATCGAACCTACCTGGTAACGGGAGGACTAGGTGGGATCGGATGTGCCCTGGCCGTCTGGCTGGCTGACCTGGGTGCCAGCGCTATCGTGCTGAACGGACGGCGGGACCCCGACCCCGAGGCCGAGGCTGCGATCGAAGACCTGCGCAACCGGGGAGCGACCGTACAGGTGGAACTGGCGGACGTGACGGACGGTGCGGCTGTCGACGCGATGCTCGCCCGCATCGATGAGACGCTGCCGCCCCTGGGCGGCGTAATCCATAGCGTTGGGGTGCTTTCCGACGGCGCTCTCACCAACCAGACATGGGACAAGTTCGAACGGGTGCTCTGGCCCAAGGTGCTGGGTGCCTGGCACCTGCACCGGGCCACCAGAGACCGCGACCTGGACCTGTTCATCCTCTTCTCCAGTGTGGCGGGGGTGATGGGCAATCCGGGCCAGGCGAACCACTCCGCCGCCAACGCCTTCCTGGACCAGCTGGCCGGTCACCGGCGGGCTCTTGGCCTTGCCGGGCAGTCGATTGCGTGGGGCGCGTGGTCCGGACTGGGAGAGGCCGAGGAGCACCGGGAGCGGATCGCAAGGCAGCTGGAAGCGGCCGGGACGGGGTGGATCATGCCCGCTCAGGGTCTAAGGGCCCTCGAACGGCTGATCCGCCAGGACGTGACCAGCGGGATGGTGGCGGCGGTGGACTGGGACGTGGTCTCGTCGGGTCACGATCACCTTCCACCTCTCCTCGAGGAACTGGTTACCGAGGCCACCGCCGATGACGACGAGCTGGCCGAAACACCTGATGATCTTCTCTCCCGCCTTCGGGACGCCTCGGTTGATGACCGAGAGGAGATGCTGGCGGCGTTTCTTGCGGGGGAACTGCAGGCGGTAATGAGGCTTCCAAGCCTGCCGGCCAGGTCAGTGGAGTTCTCCGACCTGGGAATGGACTCTCTCATGGCGGTCGAATTGAGAAACCGGCTGAACCGCTCCTTCGCCGGGGAGTACACGGCACCCAACACCGTGGTCTTCGACTATCCCAACATCGTGGATCTCTCCCGCCACCTCGCCCTGGAACTCGGAGGGACGGAACAGGTCACGGAACAGTTCACGCCGGCGCAGAGGATCCCGCCTTCCGAAGACGCGATCGCCGTCGTGGGCATCGGACTGCGCTTCCCGGGCGCGGACGATCCGTCGGAGTTCTGGCGGCTACTGGAAGCGGGCGGGGACGCCTTGACGGACGGACGACGGGATCCCGGTCCCTGGAAGGGCGTGGCGGGGGATCCCTCCGCCGAAGACCCGGCCACCCGCCGTGGTGCCTTCATCGACGGTGTCCACATGTTCGACCGGCGCTTCTTCCGCATTTCCCCGATCGAAGCTCGGTCGATGGACCCACAGCAGCGAATGCTGCTCGAAACGACCTGGCACGCACTCGAGGACGCCGGAATGGACGTAGATCGGCTCCGTGGCAGCCGCACCGGCGTCTACATGGGAATCGGCGGCAGCGAGTACCGCCGCCTAATAAACGCCAAGGGCAAGGACGACAGCTACGTGGGCACATCCGGAAGTGTGGCCGTCGGCCGAATTGCCTTCGCCCTCGGGCTGGAGGGGCCCGCCATCCCGGTGGACCTAGCCTGTACGTCTTCGGTGGTGGCGTTGCACCAGGCCGCTATGAGCCTGCAGGGAGGCGAGATCGACATGGCGCTGGCCGGGGGCGTGAACGCCGTCCTCTCCCCCTCGGTTATCAGGTTCCTCGTTGATGCGGGGATGCTGTCCCGCAGCGGGCGGTGTTGGGCCTTCGATGCTGCCGCGGACGGATACGTCCGTGGTGAAGGCTGCGGAATTCTCGTGTTGAAGCGGCTCGGTGATGCGGAACGGGACGGCGACCGGATCTGGGGGGTAGTCCGCGGGTCCGCCGTGAACCAGAACGGAGCAGGCCTAGGGCTCACCCAACCCAGGGGTCCGGCCCAGGAACGGGCTATGGCGGAGGCGCTAGCGCGGGCAGCCGTGACTCCGGACGAAGTGGACTACCTCGAGGCGCACGGAACAGGAACGCAGCTGGGCGACGCGGTGGAGATCAACGCCATCGCCTCCGTATACGGTCCGGGCCACGAACATGACCGACCGCTATTGGTGGGTTCCGTGAAGACAAACATTGGGCATCTGGAGGCGGCGGGCGGCGTGGCCGGTGTGATAAAGGTCTTGCTGGCGATGCAGCGAGGCGTGATCCCCAAGCACCTGAACTTCCGGGATCCGAACCCCGACATCGACTGGGAAGGACTGCCGGTGCGGGTCACATCGGAACCGATCTCCTGGCCCTCGACCCCGAGCCGTTCGCCGCTGGCCGCGGTGAACGCCTTCGGAATCTCAGGCTCCAACGCACATGTGGTGGTCGAAGGGTACGGAGCATCCGACGGCGAGTTCCGGCCCGTAGGCTCGCCTCAGCCGGTATCGGGTTTCTCGACCGTGGGCGTCGACCGGCCTGAAGTGGAAGGAACGGATGTCCGGACGGAACGGCTCCTACCACTGTCCGCGAGATCCGAGCTGGCTCTGGGGGAGTTGGCCGGACGGTATCTCTCCTGGCTCGATGAGCACGTCCACCTGCTGGTCAACGAAGACGATACGGCAGCCGGTCTGCTCGCCGATATGGCATGGACCGCCAGCACCGGCCGCACCCATCATCCTCACCGAGCAGCCGTGGTGTTCGACAGCATCGGATCGCTGCGCCGCCAACTGGCGCTGCTCGCCGCGGATGGCGCGGCACCGGAGGACCGCACTGACCACTCCCCCCGCTCCCAGATTGTCGATGATGCCAGGAACCGTTCCGATGCATACCTGTCCCTCGTCGAAGCATTTGCAGCTGACTATGAGGCCGGTATGGCCGTCCCCTTCGAGAGGTTGTTCGAGGGGGAGATACGCCGCCGGATATCCCTACCCGTATATCCGTTCCAGCGAATCAGTCACTGGTTCGACTAGACGACCGGCTTGCGAGCCACGAAACAGTAGACCGGTGTGAAAATCCGGGCCCAGCCAGCAGTCACATATGCGCTGGCGGTGCCATACATAGCCGGATTACGCACCTGGTCCCCTTCGGTAGCGCTCGCAGCCCTCGGCTAGGCCGGCCATCCCGATGTGCACCTTGACGTTCTGCAGTCTCAGACGGGCGGCTGGTACTAGGGCTTGGACGGGCCGTTCTCGTTGACGGTTCGGTTTATCGCCTCGACAACCTTGAATCCGGCGGTTGCGAGCGCACAGTTCACCTCGCCGGTAGCGGCAATCTCGTTGAGCGCGATGCCGTGCTGATGGCGATCACTGAAGTCCTCCAGGGTTTCTCGGGGGCGCGAGCGGGGCGAAACGCAGGGACCTCTCCCGAGCCGAAGATCATTAGCTCGCCGCAGAGACGGACCTTCAGGACATCCCCGTCCATACCGGTAACTGGCCAACTGGGAGAGCGGGCGGATGATTCAGAATCAACCCCGAGCGCCAACTGGCAACCAAGACCCAAGTTGGCCAAGAGAAGAAAAGAGTCCGGCACCCCTACTGGGATGCCGGACTCGGTTCATCGATCCCGACATGGATGGTCGGGCATTTAGGTGTAGTTAGTTACAGGCAGGCAAACCTTCGGTCGGCCCGATGTGCTGTTCGTACAACTCGTCGAGGGTGCCTCGGGAGATGTTGTAGGCGAGCCAGCCATTCAGGTACTCGAGCCACACGACTTCACCGCGGGGAACAGCCCAAGCCCCGTACTCCTGGGAGAAAGGAGCGTCGGGGTTGAGGACGCTGGTTCCTGGGTTCTCACGGACGAACGGTATGGCCAAGTATTCCTCCACCACGATCCCGTCCGCTCTACCTGCCGCCACCTCGAGGAAGGCCGGAGCCTGATCGAGCTCGACAAGCGAGGCATTCGGGAAGCGGGTCGAGGTCAGGTTGGCTGCCGTCGAGCCGGTGAGGGCGGTCATCGTGATGTCGCTGCTGTTCAACTGATCGAGATCGGTGATTCCAGCCCCGTCGTTGACGACAACAACCTGCCGATAGGGAACGTAGGGGCAAGTGAACCACATCTGTTCGAGCCGGCCCGGGCGGCCCACGAGGCCGACCGACAGCATGTCGAACTGATCCGCAAGAAGACCAGGGATCAATGCTGGGAACTCAAGATCCTCGATCTGGAGGTCCACGCCGAGGTCCTCGGCGAGCATTCTCATGAGGTCCACATCGTATCCAGCTGGTTCACCGTTAGCGTCCCGATACATCTGCGGCTCGAATTGGAGCGTCATGCCAACCACCAAGGTCCCCCGGTCCTTGATCTGATCAAGGCGGTTACCCTCGACAACGGCTAGCGATGCGCCGCCAGCAGCATCGTCGGCCTCCTCATCTGCGCAGGCGACCGCGACAAGTCCGAGGACCATCAGCAGGGCCAGCCACTTAATACGTGCTCCCATATTTTCTCCTTTCTGGTGGAAGGCTATTTGTAGAGTAATCCCCTGGTCGGTCTTCGACTAAAGGACTCAAGATCAATCGGTTTGGTTCCCTTCGTGCTCGGCTACCAAGTCGGGGACACGGCCAGCACGCTCCGTCGACACTCGGTCGCGCAGGATCTGCAGGCGGACGCGTCGCCGCCGGGCCATCGGTGACCGGATAGTAGTAGTAAGTAGATCCACCAAGGCGTATCGTTGCTCGATGTACTTAACGCCGAAATAGACCGCCGTGGTGAGGATCAGATAGACGATGACAGTGGCAAGGTAGACCTCGAAATAGCGGAAGGTGCTGTTGGCGAGGAGGTGGCTGACCCGAAGCAGTTCCGGAACGCCGATGATGTACACCAGAGAGGAATCTTTGATCATGCCGATGAACATGTTTCCCATCGGCGGTATCACGATCCTCGTCGCCTGCGGTAGGACGACTCGTATGAAAGTCTGCGGGCGGCTCATGCCCACGGAGAGAGCTGCCTGTCGCTGCCCGTCCGACACGGCTTGGATCCCGCTACGGAAGATCTCACCCAGCCAGGCCGAATATTGCAGCGTGAGGGTAACGATCCCCGCTTGGATCGCGGTGAAGGCCAAGTCAAACTGGATGGCTATCCCGTAGTAGACAAATAGCACGAAGACCAGAAGGGGAATGGCCCGGAAAATGTTGATGTAGGCCGCCATTAGCAAGCGGACGATGGGGTTCTCGGACATCCTCAGCAGTGCCACGGCCAGCCCGAGCAGGGTGGCGAGCGTAAAGGCGACCACCGCGATGATCACGGTCAGCTGGGCCCCCTCTATGAAGATACCGCGGTTGTCCCAGATGAACTCTGGCCGGAAGGTAGCTTGGGCGATCGGGATCAGCGTCATTACAGGATGGCTCTAAGGAAGGCTTTGGTGCGGAGACGCTGCGGATCCTGGTAGATTTCCCTTCCTCCGGTCTCGACCACTACGCCTTCGTCCATGAAGATGTTGAGGTCGCCCGCTTCTTTGGCGAACCCCATCTCGTGGGTTACCACCACCATCGTCATCCCGGACTCAGCCAGATTCCGCATCACACCCAACACTTCCCCAACCAACTCCGGATCCAGCGCCGAGGTGGGTTCGTCAAAGAGCATGACCCGGGGCTCCATAGCCAGCGAACGGGCGATGGCGACCCGCTGCTGCTGACCTCCGGATAGCTGGGAGGGGAAGCCGCTTAACTTGTCGATAAGGCCTACCTTGTCAAGGTACGTCGCGGCTTTGTGTTCGGCCTCATCACGTTTCATCCTCAGCACCCTACGAAGGGCGAGGGAAACGTTGTCAAGCGCGGTGAGGTGGGGAAACAAGTTGAATTGTTGGAAGACCATGCCGATCTCCTCACGGAGTTGGCGGGGTTTGCCGCGGGGTATGTCTTCGCCGGGGAGGCCAGGCCCGAACTCCTTGCCGTCGAACCAGACCGAGCCCCGGTCGGGGGTCTCCAGCAGGTTGGTGGAACGCAACAGGGTCGATTTCCCCGACCCGGAAGGCCCGAAGATCACCACGTGTTCGCCCTGACCGACGGTGAGGTCGATTCCTCGCAACACATAGTTGGCACCGAAGGACTTGTGGATGTCCCGCAAGCGAACCACCGGATCGCGTGCCGCGCCCGCCGAACTCATGGTCTAAGTGTCCATCGGTGTACTACGAGCCTCTGCAGAGTATCCGTGCCGTTTGAGAAGGTTGACTAGAGCGTCCTCAGCGAACCTGAGGCCGTCATGCATACCTAGTCGGAAGGCGCTTTGCCCTTTGGCATCGTTGTAGTCGAGTTCTTCCCGAACCCGTTCGATGAGGTGACGGATCCCCGCTTCGAGATCGTCTCCGGGGTCGGCAACCCGCCGGTCCTGATCGCCCTCCAGCGAGTTACCCGGGGGTGTGGACAATGGCCCTTGTTCCATATCGGGATCAGTCGGAGCCGACTGAGGCGGTCTGATAGGCCTCGGATACAGCCTTGAGCCCGTCGGGATCGAACCCGGTGACGGACATGTCCCCATAGATGAGGTGGGGCACCATCAGAGAACCGGTCAAGTCTTCCAGTTCACGGCGAGCTTCGGAACTCTGGCGGATGTTGCGGTCGTCGAACTCGACGGAGTGGGCTGCCAGATAGTCTCTGACCCGACAGCACTCCTGTCACGTGGGGGTCCGGGCGTCGGTGTTGAGACTGTAAAGAACGGGACGTTCCATGACCAACTCCTCCTTCGCGTAAAGCGGCTTGGAACGACCACTAGGGTAGCCTCCCCACACGGGGACACGGTGGTTAGCTGTGGACCCCGAGTTATCGTCGAGCTTCGATTTTGCGGGAGGAAGAGTAGTGACAGTTTCCCTGGTCACCGGTGCGGGTTCCGGTATCGGACAGAGAGTAGCAGAGCGCCTCGCCGCCCGTGGCGATCAGGTGGTGTGTGTGGACTTGGACGTCGACCGGACCCGAACCGTGGCAGATGGTCTCCCCGATGCCTTGGCGTTCGGTGCCGACGTCACCGATCCCGACCAATGTGACGCCATGGTTGAGGCGACTCTGGAGCGCTTCGGCAGCCTGGATGTTGCGGTAGCCTGCGCCGGGATCGAATGGGGGGGAGACTCCCTGGGCTTTGCCGTCGGCGACTTTCGCCGAATCGTCGACGTCAATCTGACCGGTACTTTCCTCACCGCGCAGCGATCGGCGAAAGCCATGGCGCACGAGGGTGGGGGAGGGGCCATCGTCCTCATCGGGTCGATCAACTCGGAGATTGCGTTACCCGGTGCCGCCGCCTATATCGCCTCAAAGGGCGGCGTGCGGATGCTCGGGAAGGCGTTAGCGGTTGACTTCGCCGCGCATGACATCCGGGTGAACGTGGTCGGCCCTGGGGTAACCGACACCCCCATGAGCGCCACCAGCTTGGCTGATCGTGATCGGAGGGCTTTCCTGATGAGTCGAACCCCACTGGGTCGTCCGGCCCATCCTCGGGAGATCGCCGACGTGGTGGCCTTCCTCACCTCGGAGGGTTCCAGCTTCATGACCGGGGCCTTTGTTCCGGTCGATGGGGGATGGTTGGCCGGTTAACCAGTTCTCCCGGCTCCGTTGGCGAGGATCCACCGTGTCCTGCCGCGACGTCGCCAGCGGGCGATTGGCCCGTCAGTTGCCTAGGTGTCGGAGACGTTGGATGAGGTCGACGACCCGGTTGGAGTAACCCCACTCATTGTCGTACCAAGCTAGAACCTTGATGAGGTCGGAGTCCATCACCGCCGTACCTCCGGCGTCGAAGATGGAAGAGTGAGGGTTGCCGATGATGTCGGAGGAAACCACCGGAGCTTCGGTATATTCCACGATGCCGAGGAATTGTTCCGCGGCTGCTGACTTTACGGCTTGGTTGATCTCCTCGGCAACTACCGGACGGGCCAACTCGGCCACTAGATCAACGATTGATCCATCCGCCACGGGGACTCGCATGGCCATGCCGTCGAGCCTCCCGTCCAGCGCCGGGAGCACCTTACCCACCGCCTTAGCAGCCCCGGTGGTGGTAGGGATGATGTTCTCGGTGGCCGCCCGGCTCCGCCGAAGATCGGCGTGGGGTACGTCCGCCAGTCGCTGGTCGTTGGTGTAGGCGTGGACGGTGGTCATGATGCCTCGCCGGAGCCCAAAGCTGTCATTGAGAATCTTGGCGATCGGTGCCAGACAGTTGGTGGTGCAGGAGGCGTTGGAGATCAGTCGGGCACCCGGGTTGAGCAGATGATCGTTGACGCCGAGCACCACCGTCAGATCAATCTGGTCCTTGGGGGGAACGGTGAGGATCACCCGCCCCGCCCCCGCAGCAAGGTGGCCGGTGAGTGCCTCGCGAGTCCGGAACACGCCGGTTGATTCCACGACCACATCGACCCCGAGCCGATCCCAGGGCAACTCGGCCGGATTGGGTTCGGACAGCATCCGGATTTGGTGGTCGCCCACCGTCATCGTCCCGGAGGCCAGGCTCACATCGTGAGGGAGAGGCCCCATGACCGAGTCGTATCGGAACAGGTAGGCGAGAACATCGTCGTCCGCTAGGTCGTTCACGGCAGCTACTTCAATGTCCGGCCCGGCGCGGTCAACCAGAATGCGCAGCACGGAGCGACCGATCCGTCCGAACCCGTTGATCGCCACCCGGAAGGTCACCGGCGGATCATCCTTTCCAAGACCTCCACGATGCGCGCCGAGTAGGCCCAGCCGTTGTTGTACCACGTCACTGTCTTCACCAGCCGTTCGTCTAAGACCATGGTCGCCAGGCTGTCAAACACCGCCGAATAGGAGGATCCGGTGACATCGGAGGACACGATCGGGTCGGTGGCGTACTCGACGATACCGGCGTAGCGGGTTGCGCACGCTTCTCGAATCGCTTCGTTGACCTCGTCCACGCTTACCGGGCTCTTCAATTCGGCAACCAGATCGACCGTGGAGCCGTCCACGACGGGCACGTTCATCGCCATGGAACTCAAGGTGGCTCCCAGCTCCGGCATTGACGCGGCCAGGATCTGGGCGGTGTCGGTGGGCGACGGGATGATGTTGTCCGCCGCGGCTCGGCTGGATCGGAACCCGGAAGTTGGTACGTCGGCCAGCCGTTGCGAGTTGGTCATGGCGTGCACACTGGTGAGAAACCCGCGCCGCCAACCGAATTGATCTGCCAGGGTCTTCAACACGGGTGCCAAGGCGTTGGATGTGTTAGAACCGAGAGCCACCACATCCGGTTCAGACGCCAAGATGTCGTCGTTCACGCCGCGGAGCAGGAGAGGTATCTCCCCGAGACTTGACGGAGTAGAGGCCAGTATGACTCGCTCCGCTCCGGCGGTCAGGTGCTGGCGGCAGTCGGCCAGCGACCGGCGGCGGCCTGTCGATAGCACGACCATCGATACCCCGGACGTTGACCATTCCCGTTCGTTGCGATCCGCCCGGAACGGGACCCGGGTCTGACCGGTGTACAGATGTCCATCGCCGTACTCGACCGGGTCAGGATATCTCCCGTAGATCGAGTCGTACTTGAGCAGGTAAGTCAACCCGACCGGATCAGCCGGGTCTTCTATAGCTCCGACCTCCAGATGGGGATGGTTCCGCAGCATTCGAAAGAGGTTGCGGCCCACCCGGCCGAAACCGACAATCGCTACCTTGTGCTTGCTCAAGACCACCGAACTTGTTGAGATTTCGTGCGCGGGTTGAGATTAGCCGAATGCAGATCGTTAACCGCAGCCACCGGTCGGGCGCGGGTTCACGGTTTCCGATTCAACCCCGAGTCCTCGCGGGCCGCTGGCCACGAGCCCGCGAGCTGGCTCTGCTCGCGGGCTTCCGGGTCGATCCTCAGTCTCTTCTGGCCACTGGCCACCGGAATCTACAGGTCGTCGTCATCGAAGTTCTCGGGCATGAGCACGAACTCCGGATATGACTCCATCCCGAGTTCGGCGACGTCTTGGCCGATCTGTTCAGCTTGGAGGGGAATGCGCAATCCGATCCAAACGTCGAGGATCTTCCAGGCCAACCAGGATGTCGTGAACACGAATGCACCCACGGCAACGATCCCTACGAACTGTGTGCCGAGGTCGACACCCGAAGCGAAGGCGGCAGCGAGGGTTCCCCATATTCCGCACACGAGATGGGCGGGGATAGCTCCTACGACATCGTCGATCTTGAGCTTCTCAAGTGTCCTGATTGCCAAGGTACAAAGGGCACCGCCGACTGCCCCGATCAAGATCGCCCAATAGTGGTGTTCCTGGGTGGGTCCGGCGGTGATCGACACCAGACCGGCGATGGCACCGTTAAGCCCGGCGAACAGGTCGATGCGGCCGAGCAGCGGTCGGGAGACAACGAGGGCGGCCAAGACCCCGGCGCAGGCGGCGAGGTTGGTGTTGACAAGAACAGTGCTCATGGCCACCGCGTCGAGTGCTGATCCCAAGGCCAGCTGGGACCCGCCGTTGAACCCGAACCAGCCCAGCCAGAGAATGAAGACACCCAGCGTCACCGCGATCACGTTGGAGGGTGGGGTGGGCTTTACGGTTCCATCCTTGCGGAACTTGCCAAGGCGGGGCCCGAGGACGAGCACACCAGCCAGTGCGGCCCATCCTCCTACGCTGTGGACGATGGTCGAGCCAGCAAAGTCACTGAAGCCCATATCAGCCAGCCATCCCCCGCCCCAGGTCCAAGCCCCCACTGTCGGGTAGATGAAAGCGGCCAGCACGAGGGTGAAACCAAAGAACGGCCATAGCTTGATTCGCTCGGCGATGGAACCCGAAACTATCGAGGCGGTGGTTGCCACGAACACCATCTGGAAGAACCAATCGGAGAGGGCGCTGTAGCCGTTGGACACCACTTCCCCAACCATGCTGGCGTCTCCTCCGACCAACGAGATCTCGGCTGGCGAAGCCGAATAGAAAAACTGGAAGGCACCGATGAAGCCGCCCGCATCCACATTCACATACATCAGGTTGTAGCCGATGGCATAGAAGGCGATGGAGGCAATCGAGTAGATGCCGATGTTCTTGAGGCAGATCATCGAGGAGTTCTTGGTGCGGACCGCTCCCGACTCGAGCATGGTGAACCCGGCACACATCCACATGACTAGGGCTCCCCAGATCAGGAAGGCGAAGGTGTTGAGAATGAAGGCGACTTCGCCCTCAGCCATTTCGGCCGCGGAAGCGATAGAGGGTCGGACCAATACGAGAGCGGCGGTCAAAAGTGCCGCAATCCACAGCTTCGTCCGAAACTTAGGTGGAGACGCGATGAGATTCATTGAATTGCCCTCCCAGGTACTTATGCAACTAGCTGAATATAGCGCGCAGTGAACGAGAATCGAATGCTTATTGGGTAGGTCGATTCCTCTTCCTCGGATCAGGTTTGTATCTGACGGGGCATCGCATGGACTGGCGGCACTCATGCCGTCCCACCCGTCAAGAACTGGCGGCAACGAAAGCTGCTGGCCACCCGCAGACTGGTTGGCGAACGTGCGGATCTAACCAAGCCCCAACCGGCATCTGGCAGAGCAGGCGTGTCCTTATGGGGACGATCCGAATTCCCAACCTGGCACCTCTCAACTGATACTGATGAGTACTCTCTCTCCTCGTGCCTGCACCCTTATCAGCTTTCCTTAGCCGCCTCCGACCCGATGACCTACCGAGGCTCCCTGGTCGGCTGGTCACGCCCGTGGCGGCCCGTGCCGTAGTTCTTGCTGGGCTGGTCCGTTACGCGCCGGGGCCGGTTGTGGCGATCGTCGCCTCCGACCGTGAAGCGGAAGCCCTCGCCTCAGATCTGGCCCTGTTCGTGGACCCACCGGCGGTGTTGCCCTCCTGGGAGACACTCCCGTTTGAGCACGTATCCCCCAACCTGGCGACGATGGCCACCCGGGCAGAGGTCCGACACCGCCTCACCGCTCACCCGCGGGGTATGGCGGTCATTGCCCCGATCCGAGCGGTCGTCCAGCGGTTGAGCCCATGCTCCACCGCCCCCGCGGTTCTGGACATCGGCTCGGAGAGGTCGTTTGATGCTCTGGTTCACGATCTGGATGCCTACGGATACTCCAGAACCGATCGGGTTGAGTCGAGGGGTGAGTTCGCCGTCAGGGGTGGGATCATCGATGTGTTCCCGGCCTCGGCAGACCATCCGGTGCGACTGGACTTCTGGGGTGACCAGGTGGAAGAAATGCGTATCTTCTCTCCGGGGACGCAACGGTCGAGCGGGACGGTCGAGAGAGTAGTGGTCTATCCCGCCCGTGAACTTCGGCCGGATCCTGACGTGCAGGAGCGCGCCGCCCAGCTCGCCCAAGAACATCCCTGGGCCAGCTCGGTATGGGATCGGTTCACCGCGGGAATCAGGTTTGCCGGTATGGAGTCTTGGCTGCCTTGGTTCGCCCCACCGGCTAGCTTCTTGGATGAACTCCCTGAGGCTTCGACTGTGGTCCTCTTCGACCCGGTCGGGATCAGAACCCGGGCTGCTGATCTGGCCGCTGAGGAAGAGGACCTAGCGGATGCGCTCTCAGGAACCTGGGGAGATGGGTTCTCGGGACAGGCGGAGGTGCCCTCCTTGTTTCTGGATTTCGACTCCTCCCTCCCAGCCGAGGTCCTTGAGTGCCCTACCCTCGCCGCGTCACCCCGAGATTTGTGCTTCGAGGTTGGCGGGTGGGAGGCACGCCCGGGTGATCCCGACTCGGTGGCGGATGCGCTTCGGCAGCTTCGCGTAGCTGGGTTGGATGTGGTTCTTGCCCTCAGCGGTATGCCGACCGCCCAGCGGGTTGGCAGCATCCTTACGGATCATGGTCTTGAGCTTCCCGCCGTTGATGGCCCTCTCGGCCCGGGTCGCTCCGGCATCCTCGGATCGGGGATCCGGCACGGTGTCGTGATTCCTTCCATGAGGGTGGCCGTGCTCGGCGACACGGAGATCCTGGGGCGTAGGCGTTCCCATCGCCGCGCTGCCCCGCCCGCGGCGGCTTCCGCAGCTGGCTACGAGGATCTTTCCCCCGGCGACCATGTGGTTCACCACATCCACGGTATCGGCCGCTTCGACGGTCTGATCAGCCGAAGCATCGCCGGGGTGGAACGCGACTACCTGCTCATCGCCTACGCCAGAGACGACCGGCTCTACGTTCCTACCGACCAGTTCGCTCTGGTGCACAAGTACACGGGAGGGGAGTCGCCGCGCCTCAGCAGGATGGGAGGAAGCGACTGGGCGGCTACCCGACGACGGGTCCGCCGGGAGGCATCGGTGGTGGCTGATCAGGTGGTGGAGATGCATCGGGCCAGGGCAGCGGCCGCCGGACACGGATTTGCCCCCGACACTCCGTGGCAGGCGGAGATCGAGTCCACTTTTCCCTTCGAGGAGACCCCCGATCAGATTACGGCCATCGCCGATGTGAAGGCGGACATGGAGTCGTCTCGTCCGATGGATCGTCTCATCTTCGGAGATGTGGGTTTCGGCAAGACCGAGGTGGCGCTGAGGGCCGCGTTCAAGGCGGTGAGCGATGGGTACCAAGTCGCGATGTTGTGCCCTACCACCCTCCTAGTACAACAACATCATCAGACCTTCTCCGAACGGTTCGAGGCTTACCCGGTCCGGGTGGAAATGTTGAGCCGATTTCTCACCCCAGCCCAGACCCGGCGGGTGATCAACGGGTTGAGGACTGGCGAGGTGGACGTGGTCATCGGCACGCACGCGCTGTTGTCCAAGCGGGTTTCGTTCCGCAATTTGGGCTTGTTGGTGGTCGACGAAGAACACCGATTCGGCGTGAAGGCGAAGGACCGGATCAAGGCCCTGAGAACCGGGATAGATGTCCTCACCCTCACCGCCACACCCATTCCCCGAACCCTGGAGATGGCCTTAACGGGTATCCGGGACGTAAGCCACATCCGGACTCCCCCAGCCGACCGACACCCGATTCTCACCTTTGTCGGACCTTACGACCGTCAGGTGGTGTCAGCGGCAATCCGCCGGGAACTCCTCCGCGACGGACAGGTCTTTTACGTCCACAACCGCATCCGCTCCATCGACCAGACAGCCGCCGGGCTTCAGGAGTTGGCCCCCGGCGCTCGTTTCGGTGTCGCTCACGGCAGCATGAACGAGGGTGCTCTCGAACAGATGATGATCGACTTCTGGGACCACCGATTCGACGTGTTGGTGGCCACCACCATCATCGAATCGGGGCTCGACCTGCCCTCGGTTAACACACTGATTGTGGAAAGGGCTGATCTCCTCGGGCTTGCCCAACTTCATCAGCTGCGCGGGCGGGTAGGTAGATCGGGCCGCCGGGCCTATGCCTACCTGTTCCACCCGGAGTTGTCGCTTACAGAAACCGCCCAGCGTCGCCTCGAAGCGGTGGGTGCCCACAGCGACCTGGGTTCTGGAGTCAAGCTAGCGATGCGTGATCTCGAGATACGTGGAGCCGGCTCCGTCCTCGGTGAGATCCAGTCGGGTCATGTTGCCGCGGTCGGTTTCGACATGTATGTGGAGCTCGTCCTAGAGGCGGTGGCCGAACGGATGGGCACTGAACCGCGCGATGCTCCGCCCGCGGAGATTCGGATCGATCTCCCCGAAAATGCCCACCTCGCCTCCGGCTATATCCCCGACCAACCGGCCCGTCTGGAGGCCTACCGAAGCCTGGCTATGACGACATCACAGCCGGAGGTGGACGAGGTGGCTCTCGAATGGCGGGATCGTTTCGGTCCCCTGCCGGAGGAGGCGGAGCGGCTACTGGAGATGGCTCGGCTGAGGGTGGAGGCGATCCGGGTGGGCATAACGGAGATAGTCCAGTTTCGACGGGAGGTACGACTGAAGCCGGTACGCCTTAGCCAGTCCGCGGAGATACGCCTACAGCGGTTGGCCCCTGGCAGCTTTGTTAAGGAGTCCTCGGGCGAGCTGTACCTACCGTTATCAGACAAGGTCGGTTCGGTGCCGTCTCTATTGGCCTTCTTGATAAACATGTGGCCTCCCGACTCTGGTAAGCGGCCATCTGGCTGACGTCCGGAGAAAAGAACTCGTCGCCTTGGGTTAGCATGGATTCCAGAACCTCGAAGTCGTTGATGAAGCAGCTGCGCCTTCATGAAGGGAGCCATCTTGTCAATCCATAACACCGAGAACCTACGACCTCGGATTCGGTGCTTGTCGGTTACGTTGGTCGCGCTGCTGGCGGTCTTCCTGGTCGGATGCGGAGGTGTGGGCGAGGTCGCCACCGTCGAGGGCGAACCCATCACCTTCGACGAGGTAGCGGTGCTGATTCCTGGCGATGAGGACACGGTCGATACCGAGCAGTTCGCTGGCACCCTCATGTTGGTCGTGGCCGACAGGGTCATGACCATCGAAGCAGCCGAACAGTTTGGGGTTAGCCGGACCGAGGGGGAGATCGATGAGAAGATCGGTGAGCTGGTTGCCTTTACCGGACTCTCGCAGGAGGAGATCTTCGAGTACTACGGACTCACGGCCGATTCTCTTCGGATAATCGCCGCCCAAGAAGTGACTGCGGATCAGGTGAAGTCGGTCTTGGACGCCGATGCGGGGGCCCCGTCCGAGGAGGCGTTGCGAAGCCTCTATGCCGAGATGAGCGCCGATCTGTCCGAGGTCTGCGCGTCACACATTCTCGTGGAGACGGAGGCCGAGGCCGTAGCCGCCCTGGACCGCGCCGCGGCGGAGGACTTTGCCGCATTGGCTATGGAGCTCTCTACGGGGCCCAGCGGCCCGAATGGTGGTGATCTGGGCTGCGCGGCACCGAACTCCTATGTGCCGGAGTTCGCGGATGCGACCCTCTCCGCGGAGGTGGGTGTCCCCTTCGGGCCGGTGGAGACCACCTACGGATGGCACGTCATCCTGGTCTCCGATCGTTCTGTCGCAACCTTTGAGGAGACGCGAGGAACGCTTGAGCAGGACATCATGGCGTCAGAGAGCAATCAACGCTGGACCGAGTGGTTGACCGGTGTCCTAGCCGAGGCCGATGTCAGCATCGATCCGGAATATGGGACCTGGACCACCGATCCCGTCCCCAACATCCTCCCGCCCTCATCCTGACCCACAAAATTGTTGCCGCCGGGCTTGGGCCGGGCGACATACACGGAACCCCGGATCGGGTTCGGCAAGCCCTGTTCGACCCTGACTGCACGATTATTCTCCGCACCCGGCAACATCCGGCGGCTCGCCAGCTTGACGCGCGGCGCCAGGTGATCTCCTGTGACGACCTCTACGACACGCTCCCCGACTTTGGGCAGGTCTATGACGCCATCGTGGAGAGGGTCATATCGGCGGCCCAGGACGGACCGGTCGTCTATGGGGTGCCGGGTAGCCCGATCTACGGAGAGCGGTCCGTCGTCCTCCTCCGGAACCGATGCCGGGAAGAGGGCCACCGATTCGAGATGCGGCACGCACCCTCCTTCTTGGATGAGGTGTTCTCCGCCTTGGAGTTCGATCCCACGGATAGGGGTTTCTCGGTTCTGGACGGAAGGGACCTGCCAGACCCTCTGCTCCTCCACCTGCCTACTGTCGTCTTCCAGATCGATGACCGTCTGGTCTTGGACGATGTCATGGGCAGGATCAGTCATACCCTCCCCGATGACACCCCTGTAACCCTGTTGACGGACCTCGGCACCACGGATCGGTCGGTCAAAGTCTTCCCACTGGGGGAGGTCCCTCTCTCCAGCGCCGGTCTGCGGTCAACCCTGTTCATCGATCCACCCGCCCGGGGTATCGTCGGTGCTCTCAAGGTGATGCGGCGATTGCGTACGGAGTGCCCGTGGGATCGGCAACAAACCCACGCCAGCCTGGTTCCCTATGTGGTGGAGGAAACCTTCGAGCTGGTGGAAGCGATCGGCAATCTCCCGGACGGCGATCCTGACTTTGTGGCATACCACGACCTAGAGGAGGAGCTTGGCGACCTTCTCCTGCAGGTGATCTTCCACTCCAACTTGGCTACCGAGGTCGGGGCCTTCGATATAGAACAGGTAGCCGATACGTTGATGCGCAAGCTGGTACGGCGGCATCCCCACGTCTTCGGCGAGGTGGTGGTGGAGGATGCGGACGAGGTTGTGGCGAACTGGGTGGCCATCAAGGCCGCCGAGAAGTCTCGCCCTTCCTTAATGGACGGTGTTCCAGCCGGGATGCCGGGCCTCGATCGGGCAGTGAAATTGCAGAAGCGGGCCAAACGGGTGGGGTTCGACTGGCCCGACGTCGGCCCGGTGGTGAACGTCGTGGCCGAGGAACTGGCCGAGTTGTCGGAGGTCTTGGAGCACCCGGACGGCCCTGACCGGGACAGGTCCATACACGAGCTCGGTGACCTGCTCTTCGCCGTGGCCAACCTGGCCCGTCACCTGGACATCTCACCCGAGCTGGCCCTGCGGGAAAGCGCACGTCGCTTCGAACGGAGGTTCCGCCGGATGGAGGAGTTGGGCAACCTCGAGACCGCTGACACCAACGAGCTAGAAAGAGTGTGGGAGCAGGCCAAGGAGGAGGAGGAGGAGTCCCGGCCGCGATGAGCGGATGAAAAGGTGGCTTCGCCAGTTGCCAGTGGGTTTCGGTATCGACGTGTTTGCTGAAGGCTATGCAGGAACCGGCAGCTCTGGCCAGAAAGGCTGTACAACGAGCGGGATCGCGGTCGGGGTGCTCCCAAGAGCGCTCTTGAGCGACGTAACTGGAACGACGGCCGCTCCCATGGCAGAAGATTCGATCGGTTCATCTTTAGACATCTGGGGATCAACGCGGCGACCCAGTCCAAGCAGACGGGTCGGATCAAAGCCCTGGAGTCTCAGGTACGTTCCCTGGGTCGGCATCCGGTCGGTACCGAACGAGCGAAGTTGAGCGTCAACTGATCCAAAGCCGGGAGGCCTGTTTGGCCGCTCTCCGGACTTGGAACGATCCAATTGCGTTGTTCCGAACTGGATCGTTCTCGTTGCTGTTCGTAGCGGCCTGGAATGGTCTCCTACTTGCCCTTGCGATCCGTGATGGTATCGAGTGGCAAGAACTGAACAACGATGGGACTCCGCTCTGCACCGACGGTGTTTAACACTCGGTCGGGACCCGCGATCTGCTGAAGAGAACTCTGCGAGGAGCTGACCTACGCGGGATTAGAGAGAATCTCAGGCGTTGGATCGAGATCAGAAACTCGGTGGCTCACCGGTATCTCCCAGCCGTTGACCTCCAAGTGATACCGTACGCCAGGCAGGGCTTCTCAACTACGAACAACTACTGGTCACGGCAAACCCCCAATCACCCGAATTGTCAACCACCTCTGTGGGAAGGACAGCTAGCAACATGACTAGAACCAGGAAAGTATTAGCCCTGCTGGCTGCGTTCGCGTTGCTGGCAGTCGCTTGCGGGAGCGATGAACCGGAGGCACCAGAGGTGACGGAGGCCCCACCGGTGGTAACCGTCGTGGATAACAGCGCCGCCGAGGCTGCTGAGGTCGCGCTAGCGGAGGCTCAAGCCGAGTTGGAGGCTGCTCAGGCTGCGTTGGCGGAGGCCGAAGCCGCAGCCGAGGAGGGTGACCAGGAAGCCCAAATGGCCTTGGACGAGGCTACCGCTTTGCCGGGTGACGGTGTTTCTGTGACTGCTGCTCGGGCGGATTGGTCGACTGGTTACATGCAGGCGGCGATTTACGCAGCGCTGCTTGAGGAGTTGGGCTATTCGGTATCCGACCCGGCTGATTTGGAGTTGGCTCCGTCGAACGCCTACGTAGCTATGGCTAACGGCGAGTTCGATTTCTGGGCCAACTCGTGGCTGCCGAACCATAATTCCTTCCTGGCAGGAACTATGCCGGACGGCTCGCTGGTCAGCGACCACGTAACCCGCCTAGGCGCACAGATGGCTCGAGCTGTTGTGCAAGGCCTGATCACCAACAAGACCTTCGCCGACGCTAACGGGTTAACCACCCTCGACGCCATGCTCTCCGACCCGGCCCTGTTCGCCGTATACGAGGCAGCCGACCCATCACCAGGTGACGGGGTCCTGCAGATCTATGGTTGCCCGGAAGGGTGGGGATGCCACGTGAACATCAACGCCTGGATAGCTAACGCCGGTTGGGACAACATCGAACAGTTCGATATCGGCGGCTACGACGCCATGATCGCCGACGCGGTCGCCAAGGACGCATCCGGGGAGCCCTACATAGCCTTCACCTGGGCACCGTCTCACTACGTCAGTGACCTACGCCCCGGCGACAACTCCGTGTGGGTATCCATCCACGACGACGCGTCGATCTCGCCCACCCAGCTAGAGGGAGCAACATCCATAGGCGACCGGTGCACCACCGACCCATGCCTGCTCGGATGGGACGCAGCCGACATCGCGGTGACTGCCAACAACGACTTCCTCGCCGCCAACCCGGCCGCGGCCAGACTGTTCGAGCTGGTCACGATCAACCCGATCGATGTCGCCCTCCAAAACGTCCGCATGCAAGGCGGAGAAAACAGCGGAGACGACATCAAACGCCACGCCGCCGAATGGATCACCAACAACCGCGCCCAAGTGGATGAATGGCTGGCCGTCGCGCTGGTCCCGGTCGACGACACTCCTGGTGCCACCACACCCACACCCACGCCCGTCGCTCCATCTACGACCATGACAATGCCTTCGTCTACGACAACGATCCCGAGTACCCAGCTCCCGGATCCTGTCTCGGCTTCTGAGTTTGATGATGCCAGTTCTTCCGAGAGGGATGAGATGTTCGAGGGGGGTAGGATCCTCAGGTGCAGGGAAGGGCTTGCCCTGCCGCGGGATGGCTTTTGCGTTGACGTTCAGGCTGCTTCATTATCGGATCTCAGTTACCTGGTCGCCCACCTATCCGACGGCGATGGGTTGATATTGCAAGGCGGCGGGCGGTTTCAGAGCGGCGGTGCCACACGGCTGGGTTGGATCACCTACGAGAAGGTGGGCACAGACCGGGTTATCACACACCTTGACGAGTAGGCACACCCCAGTGCACTCGCATAGTCTGGAGTTCAGTCCCAACCATGAAGAATTGGCGCTAGCTGGATGGATTTCTCCCCGACAGTTCGGAGAAGGAGCCGAAAGCTGAGCCCGCCCGGGTTTGCCGGAGAGTGTTTTGTCTGTGGGTGTCGAGTCCAGCTAGGGGGACTCGCGATTTTATTGATGGTGGTGGGCTTCTGCTCTTGCGGGTGGTATGTGTCCTATGGGTTCGAGGAGTCGCTGGTGGTTGGACCAGTGGACGTAGTTGAGGGTGGCGTACTCGACGTGGCCGACTGCGATCGGCCTCTACAAAACGGAACTCATCCACAAACAAGGCCCATGGAAGAACGTGACTCAGCTAGCGCGATGCTGGTATGAGTCGACACGCCCGAAACCAGAGCGGGTAGCAACATAGGTGATGCCCCGAAACCAAAAGACGGTCAGGGCCGCCAGCCTCGAACCTGCGGTCTACCAGAATCTGCAGGCCTCGCCGCCGCGTCCTTGTTCGGGAAGGTGGTTATGCAACGTTTTTCGCCTCTGACAGCGCCTTTGAGGCCTTCGCGGCGCATTAGACACTCCACCGTGCAGCGCGCTACCGCAATCCCTTCGCGTTGTAGCTGTCCCCCGTACCTTGCGGGCACCGTACACCCTGAAGCTTGAGTCCCACACGCGCCGGATGTCCGGTATCGGTTCCTCGTCGCGGCGTGACCCGCCCGAGCGGCGCTCGGGTTCGCGTTCGCGTCGTTTGTGTTCGTAAGAGACAGACGGAGCGATCGGTAGCTCCCTACAGATCGGCTCCACTCCGTAATCGTCTTCTGTTGTCGTCAACGAAACCAATATCTCCGCGGTAGGCGGTCGAGCTCCGCCTAGGCGAAATATGCTGACGCTTTCCGCAAGATCCCCTTCGCTCGTCGCAACTCGTTCCTCTCCCGCCGCAGCTTCTTCAGTTCGTCCGACTCGACCGACGTCAACCCCCGACGCAGACCTCGTCGATCTCAGCCCTCAGGACCCACAACCGCAGCGTCTCAGGCGAACAACCGAGCCCCTCCGCTACCGAACAGATCGCCGCCCACCCCCAACGATTCTCCCCTCGATGTTCTCATACCATCCGGACAGCCCGCTCCCGAACCTCCGGTGAATAAGTACCTGGTCTTCCCGTGACCCCGCTTCTCTCAGCAACTCAAGTCTTCGCAATACCCGGGCCGTTCATCGCCAGTGGCCGGTGGCCAGGGGGATGCGAGTCGATTCGAACGCCTGGTGTCTGCTCTGCCGGTGCCAGCAGGGGCTCGGGCGGTTCCGGGAGCCTCTGCGCGTTCTTCTCGGTATCACATGTGGAGCATTCCTTTCCGTGGCTGTTTGGTCGCAAGTAGGTAGGTGTGTGCGACTTTGGGTCGGCTTGGTTGAGGCTGCCGTGGCTGCTGTCTCGCCAGCGTCGTCCGACTGTCTGGCGAGTGCTTGTTCAGGGGTCGACAGTTGGGTGCGGTTGGGTGTGGTTATGGGGGGTCGGGTCCGGTGTGTGGTTGGGTTTGGTAGCCGGTGGGGGTTCGTTTGATTTCTAGGTTGTTGGTTTCGAGCCATTTGTGGTGCTGTCGGCAGACGGCTACGAGGTTGTCGATGTCGGTTCGGCCGTGGTCGCGGTGCCATTGTTGGATGTGGTGTAGTTCGCATTGGTGCATGGGGGCGTCGCAGGCGAAGCATCCGCCGTCGCGTACGGCTATGGCTAGGCGTTGGGCGGTGTTCCCTAGACGCTGGCGGCGTCCTAACCAGAGGGGTCGGCCTGTTCGGTCGAAGACCATTCCGGCTACTTGGGTGTCGGGGCTGAGGGTGGTGAGGATGCGGCGGGGTACCGGTCCGACCCCGACGATCTCGCAGGTGGCGTCAGGGTCGGTCCCGTCTATCGTGCCGAGGGGTGCTACGACGATGAGTTGGGTGGCGGCCTTAGCTTTCACGCCAACGGTTCCCGTGAGAGGTTCTCCCGTTTGGGCGTTGCGGTTGGTCAACAGTTCGAAGACGACGTCCGCGGTACGCTGGTTCGGGTCTGCGAACCCGGTTCGGGTCTTGACCGTCGGTGCACCGTCTTGGTGTAGGTGGTGTAGGTAGTGGCGGTCGATGGCTTGGCGGACTTGTTCGAACTGGGGGCGGGGCAACTTCGCTGAGAGCACTCCGAGTCCGGTTTCTTTTTCTACCCACTGTTTCGCTTCTCTAGCCCGCCGCTGACGCTCTAGGGGGTCGACACCGTCTTCGATCAGTTTGCGGTTCGACCAGTCCCGCGTCATTCTCCCGAAGCGGTCAGGGAGCATCTCCCCGGCCGCACCAATCAAACCGTCGTCGGCTTCGACCGCTTCGGCTCCAACCTTCTCCGCCGCGGCCGCTAACGCTTTAGCGTGGTCCACCGTGATCTCACCTGCCGCGAACCGCTTCCTAACTTTGGGCATGTCCCCGAGCTGGCGTGCTACCTTCGCCATCTTCTTGGCTTCCCGGGAGGGTAGGCGGGCGTCTTGTCGTAACACCTCACCCGAGTCGGCCCCGGACCCCGAGTCCTCCTTCTCAACTTGGAGGGCGACGTCGCATAACAGAGAACCCACCACCGACCTCACCTCGCCCAACACCGCCGCCAAACCAACCGCCTCATCCCGGCACAACGAACCAACACGAACCCGACGCAACTCGCTCAAAGCCGCGCGGGCCCGCTGAGTCGCTTTGCTGCCGGCTTCGCGTTTCGGGGTGCGGCCATTGGGGTTAGTCTGCCGGTTGCAGTCTTCGAGTAGTGAGGGCATTTGTTCGTGTGCCATAAACATCAAGGTAGTAAGGGGGTATGACATATTCCGCCTCTACACGACCCAACACCAATATATTTTCAATATTTCTTTCACCAGCCACCACCACTACACCCCAACAGCCAAAACCGCCACCGGCAAGAACCCGCGACCGAATCGGAAACAGCCGGGCTTTCGGGGACATCAACTCTCGTAGGGCGACGGCCCACCGCGTCTCCCGGCTTCAGTCCGGGTATGGCCGACCCCGCTCCGAAACGGTGGTGTGAGGCGGGGGTGGAGGCCAGCAGCGGTGGCCATTCCCTTGTCAGTCGGTTGGGTTCTCGTTGCTGCTTGGTATCAGAGACGTCAGACCCGATGACCACAAAGAAAGCAAGAACAAACGCGAACAGCTTCGGAAGTTCACCAATAGAAGGCTCCAACTCAGGTCCTACCTCGAGTGTCTGGCAAGGACGGACAAGGCCATCGACGATGATCATGCCCATGGCGATCGGACAAGCGAAGTGGCTTATCGAAGTCATCAGCCAGGAGCCGACTGCCGCGGATGACCATCTAGCATGGGCAGATGAGCGAGCCGGACAATGTGGTGGGCGACAGCCAGACCATGACAGTGATCCTGCGCGGATCGCTACGGGAGTCGATGAAGGCTCCTCCGACCGTATACAGGGCGGTGGGCGGTCAGGGATTCTTCGACGATCTCGTCGACCGTTTCTACGACGCTGTGGAGGGAGACCCGCTGCTGCGGCCCATGTACCCGAGGGACCTGCGGGGTTCAAGGGAGCGGTTGTCGGGATTCCTCGCCCAGTATTGGGGTGGGCCGCCGCATTACAGCGAGAAGCGAGGCCATCCGCGCCTGCGCATGCGCCACCTGCCCTTCGCCATCGGCCAGGCCGAGCGAGACGTGTGGATGGGGCATATGAGGGCTTCTCTCGATGTGGCAACTCTCGCCGACGGGACCGACCTCCCGTTACCCGAGGAGATCCGGGCAGCCATGCTCGAGCATTTCGACAATGCGGCCACACACCTGATCAACCTGCCCGACCCACCCTCCGGAACCGACTACTGAATCCGGGTGGCCGCGTTCCCGGGTGTCACTATCTGTCCAGCGCGACGGCCGACAAGCCTGTAGGTCGCCGACTCCCCGGCAGGTCTGGCCGGTGATTCCCGTCGAACACGACTCCAGTCAACCGGCACCTCGGGAGAGAGAGCGAAGCGGGGCGGGCCGATTCAGCGGCCTCCTTGATCTCCATCATCCCTCGCAACTGGCGTCCCCCAAGGAGAAGTCTGCACCGCTTTGCCCACCCAAGCAATCGCGCCGCCTCAACCGTGCTAGCCACCTACACCACTGATAGCCCCGGCACTGGTGCTCCTATATGGCGGTCCCTCGCCTGCCGCCTCCAAGGAACCATCCTGCCCGCCAGAGATCAGCCAGCTCGGACGAACCATCGCCCGATGAACAACGGGCACTTGGCACCTGGGCACCTAACGCTCCGGCTCGACGAGCAGATTGACGACTAGGCGGACCATCAGGTCCGCGAGAGCAGATCTAGAGCATGGCGGGAGTGACGGATGCGGCGCGTGACCCGTCTCTCACCTTCGGATCGAACTACTAAGAAATCCTTGGTGGTTGCCGTGGCGTCTAGCTCGTTGTCGGCGAACACGTTTCGCAGATGCATCGACATGTTCTCGGGTGTGGTGTTGAAGCTCACATGCGAACCAATCTCTCGGAACGGTCTACGAGATAGGCCATAGCCAGGCCGCTCCTATGACCCCTCCCGAGTCTCCATGATGGTTCCTGGCTAGGCGGGTCGCTACCCCGTCGGAGAAGATCCAGCGCTTCCAGAGGTCCGGTACCACCTCGTACAAGCGGTCCACGTTGGAGAGTCCGCCTCCCAGAACCACCACATCGGGATCAACGATGTTGATCACCACCGCCAGGGCTTGGGCGAGGCGGGTCGCGTAACGACCAAAGATATCGTCGGCCAGTTGATCAACGTCCAGGCGACCCATGATCTCCGAAGCGGTGAGAGCTTCGCCTCCGGATCGCCGGTACTCGGCTGCCACTGCCGGACCGGACAGGTACAGCTCGACGCAATCCATTCTTCCGCAATAGCATTCGCGTCCCTCGTCGGCACCCGGCTGAGGGTTGTGTCCCCACTCGCCCGTGATTCGGTTCGGCCCCACCACAACGGATCGGTTGACCACTAGACCCCCTCCCACCCCGGTTCCGAGGATCACGCCGAACACTCCCATCGCATCGTTTCCCGCACCGCTGACGGCCTCGGCTATGGCGAAACAGTCGGCGTCGTTGGCGATGCGCACCTGACGCTCCAACCGATCTTCCAGATCCTGATGAAGGGGCTGCCCGTTGAGGACCACAGAGTTGGAGTTTCTGAGAAGTCCAGTGAAGGGCGAGATTGCCCCGGGCGTTCCGATACCTACCCGGCCCTGCTCTCCTACGACCTCTTCGACCGTTCTGACCAGATTGACCACCGCCTGGAGTGTTCCCTCGTAGTCCCCTGAGGGAGAAGCAACGCGTTTCCGCACCAGCACTTCACCTTCCCGGTCAAGGGCCACCGCCTCGATCTTGGTTCCGCCCAAGTCGATCCCTACACGGATGAATCCGGTCATTCCTGATCCTCCCTCCACAATCGGTTCGAGAAGAGCCATAACCCGATGAAGGCGACCATCGTCACCACTTGGAGCCAGTCCCCCCATCTGGTGTAGAGGGTCGGCCCCGCCGCCCTAGTGGCTACCTCTCCTTCCAAGGTAGTGGCCTCGAACAACTCGGTGACCCCCTCGACGCGACCGTCCGCGTACACCAATGCCGACTTCCCGGTAACCGCGGCATGGACCAGGTCGGTCCCCAACTCGGCGGCTCGCATCCGGCTCATCGCCAACAGATGGTCGCTGGCCTGGGACTTTCCGAAGGAGGCCTCATTGGTCGCCAGCACCAAGAAGGACGCACCTGCCTTCATCGCCTCCCTCTCATAACGGGCGTAAGCCCCCTCATAGCTGATCACCGAGGCGTACTGGATACCGTCGAGCTCGAACAACATCGGACGATCTCCACGGATCATGTCCCTCGGTACCCGATCTAGGGCGGGGATGATCTCGAATAGGGGCCGGAGCGGTACATACTCGCCGAAGGGGACCGGGTGACGCTTGTGGTACATGCCGACTATGTCACCTTGCGGTCCGAACACAACGTTGACGTTGAGGAAGTGATCGGGGCCAGCATCAAGATCGCCGCCGACCAGGATCTGCGATCCCAGGCGGGACGCTTCCGCCCCGATAGCCTGAGCAACAGCAGGATCGCGGAGTGGGTCAGCCGGACCGCCGGTGGAACTCTCGGGCCAGACCACCAGATCGGGGCCGGGATCGAGCGCCCTAGTAAGGGCCAGATGGCTCTCATAGATGAGCGAACGTTCCCTCGGGCAAATGGATCCGGGGCAGGGCGAGTTCCCCTGTACAATGGCCACGGCCCGGGTTTCCCCTTCCGGGACAGCTGGCCAGACATTGCCGGCCAGCCCGAGGATGAGAACGGCACCCATCGCCGCAACCAGCACCCTGAAGCGGCAACGGCGTCGAACAGCCATCACCGCCAACGCCGCCACCGCAGCGAGCACCACTCCCCAGCCGGTAGCACCGATCCACTGAGCCGAAGGTCGCAGGGGGGTGGCACCTACCATCACCCCGATCGATCCCCATGGGAACCCGCCGAACGGCCACCGGACCCGCACAAACTCGGCAAGGGCACTTGCGCCAGCGACGCCGAGAACGAACATCCAGGATGGGGCGTGTCGGAAACGAAAGACAGCGCCAGCGATGAACAGGAAGGCCAGGGCCTGAACCATCACCAACGGGTAATAGGCGATCAGCTCAACTTGGATGAGCCACGAAAGGATGATCGCAAAGTAAGCCAAGCCGAACACATAGCCGGACCAGAGCGCCATCCGTAGCGTCTCGGAGCGGGAGACGACCCACACGAAGGCCACCAGCCCGACACCGGCAAGGAAGGTCCACTCATAGGGCGGGTATCCGAGCGACAGTAAGACGCCAGCGATAGCTGTGGCTGGCAGTTGTAGCCAGGTGAAGGTGCGACTCATTTCCTCAGGATTCTACGACCAGTCGCGTCTTCCTCCCTTCTCCATAACCGCGATCGTATGATCCGCCCGGCCCGACTGTCCGGGCCAGGGGGTGGCTTCCTCATTTTCGAGCCCCACTCGAGGCTAGATTCCGAATCAGACGGAGATTTATTCCGAATCAGCCGGGATCCTATTCCGAATTGAACGGTCAGGCGTGCGACAACTGAAGTACCAGACGGAGGATTCATAGGTGTGAAGCGCCTTGAACGCTCCGCAGGCGATTCGTTCGTGTGCGGCATCCTCCTCCACGACGGCGACCGAATCCAACAGGTGTCTCCCCGACTCTTCACCATGCCCGCTAAAGATGCTCTGGGAAGCCTGACCAAGACCGACTCGACCCGGCCGAGCTCGGGACCAGGTAGCCACGATCCTCCACCTCGGACCCGACCGGCAAGCCTCAGATGGCCTGACCCAGCCATGTGAAGCGAGGCCTAGTGGAAGTCTTCCGCGATGGCTTGCAAGCGATCGGCCTGGTCCTTGATCCATACGGCGGCGTCCGGCCAAGCCTCTTGGTCGTCTCGATCCCATGCCCGGCGGACCGAGATACTCTTCCCGTTCTCGCTCTCGGACACCTCGTTCCCATCCAGATTCTGGTCGTACATGGACGCACGGATAGCCTGGGAGTAGTGGAGCATTCGCTGGCCTCGGCCGGACGGGTTCTTGTACGGAGAAGCCTTGAGAGTCAATCTAATCGACTCGCGTCCCACGCCGACACTGACCATATCGCCCTGCTCGTTCAGTTCCCGCGTCCAAACCGACCAGCTACGCCAACCGTCACTTTGGCCAGACAGGCCTCCCGTCTCTGCTTTGAGAAGCCCCCAGAATGCCTTCCTCAGGTTCGGCGTGTCCGGGAACTCCACCTCGACGAGGATGCCGCATCGCTCGCCCATCTCCCTACACGCTGCGGCACTGGTGGAGTGGTCGCCCCGATAGGGGTACAGGACGTAGGAATCGTGGCCAGGTACTGCTCGCATGGTCAGGGTTCCGGCCTCGCTCCCAGGCGGATATCGGCTGGCCAGTTGGAGGTTCGATGAGAGTGCGTCGCCCAGTAGATGCTGCGCGTTGCCGGAATCCAGGCTGAGTAACGCTCCGGCGACTCTCAACACCATCTGGCTGGCATAAGCCTCCTCATGCCAGTTTCCTCCCTCTATGCGCCATCGCATCCGCCATGAGTTGCCCCGTGATGGATGGGGAGGCGCACCAGGATCTGACCATGGCCATAGCGTTAGCGCCCGGTCTGCCAACTCTTCGGTCCGGCGCTCCAGTACGTCTTCATCCCAGACCTCCTCGTCGGCGATGCGCCTGGTCAATAGCACGCCACTGCGCTTCATGATCGTGCGCTTATCCGAGAACGGCTTCGCTCCCATCTCCGCGTTCACCCCGCTCAGGGTGAGGTTGGCGAGTTGGTGGCAGTAAGACTTGTGGATCCGCTCGGCATCCTCTCCCAATGCCGATCTCCACTCGTCGGTCAGCTTGCGAGGCATCACGTGTTCGATCGTCAGAGCTCTTCGGGCGGGTGCGTCACCGCGCTGCTCCGATTCCATCATGGCGCACAGGACCGCCTTCGTGGCACGCGTTGCGCCCCCGCCATACGCCTTCCGGCTTCGGATCCCGGCCCGAACCGCTTCGTCGTCGGGAACTTGCACGCGCTGATTCCGCAGCCTTCGTATGCGGCTTAGCCAGAATTCAGAGGGATCTTCTTCACTGCTCGGGCCGGGCTGGCGAGCAAGGTCGGCGAATGCCTTGTTCATCCCAGGCACCGGGCGGTCTGATAGCCAGAAACGAGTAACCCAGGTCCCGATCGCTGCGAATACTCTGGAGAGTGTGTCCTCCGTCCAGCCGATCTCGTTTGCCGTGTCGGCTTCATGGAGTAGACGTAGGGTCAGGGGTCGGTGGGTATCAAAGCCAATAGCCCGCAGATGACGGAGCTGCTGTTCGACAGCCTGGTGCGGGTGCTCGCCTGTGCCTACTAGGACGCCATAGTGTTTGGCGAGATCGGCCAGGTATCTTAGGAGCGCTGGTCGATCCTCCCCCTGGCCGGTTCGCAAGGCCCACCTGCGCAGGTCCTCGTAGGCTCGCTTGACAGTTCGCAGTTCGCCGGTCTGCCACCGCAGGAAGTCGCGCAGGAAGATATCGATCGGATCGCTCGAATGCTCCGCCTCCAACAAGACTTCTATCTGCTTCCAGTAGCGATCGTACAGATCTTGCTGTTCCGCATCCTCCAAACCCATTAGCAGCCAGTTCTTGAGCTTCTCGCTCTCAGTGAGGGGCCGCCCTGTGGCATTCAAACTCTCGAAGATCTGCTGAGGGTCGTCGTTGGCACCAAGGCCGATACTCACCACTCGGAGTCGCTCTAGTCCCTTCAGCAGCAACTCAATGTCATGGCGCCGAACCAGTCTTCCAGCGATCCTCCAAGCTTGGGCGACTGCGCCCGGACCACGTGGGCTGCCTTCGAGGCCCGACCGGTACTCGTCCTCATCGTCGTCCTGTAGCCGAAGCTTCCGGAACCGGTCGGCGTTCTGCCCGGTATTCGTAAGGCGGTGGTCCTCGATGGTACGCCCCGTCCAGACCCCGCATCGCCCGTCGGGGCCTAGTTCTCTTGCAATGCAGGCAAGCAAGATGCTGACGGTGGTGAGTCTTTGCTGGCCGTCGACGACACGGTGGACGGTTACCGGCTGGACCGCACGCGACTCCGGGAAGGTGAGAAGGGTGCCTCCATAGTGAACTGGTTCAGCACCCGACTGCGATTGTACCACCGCTAAGAGGTCTTCGACCAGCCTCTCGATATCGGCTTCGCCCCAGCAATAGCGGCGCTGCCAGCGCGGCACCACATACTGCACCTGTGAGTTGAACAACTCCAGAAACGCGATATGTCGTGTGTCCATTGGTCAGCCTGGTTCGACGGTCAGGTGCCACGCCCAAAAAGGCTTGACTCGGCAGGGTACAGAATGTAGCAACCGTCAGGTCTCGGGATCAGTTGCCCGCTACCCCGAGGAAGACGACAGCGGCGCGCCCCAGCCTTGCCATGTCCTGGTCGGAGAGCCGACCGACGCGCTTATGTACCCTCGTTCGTGGCACGGTGGTGATCTTGTCGACCATCATGCTGCAGAGTTCGCGCAGGCCGTTCTCCTCATCGGGAGTCACAGGCAGTCGGATCAGGGGTGCCTCGGTCGGATCGGTCGTGAAAGCGCACACCGTCACCGAGTTGGTGGCGTCGAAACGATCGTCCTGGACAATCACAACGGGCCGGAGCTTCCCCGCGCAGCCACCGCCGCCCGCCGCCGTCCATATCTCGCCCCGCCTCATCCGCGGTCGAGGCCGAGTGCGTCTATAAACGCTTGGTCGTCTTCTGCGTGGTCGCTTCCGACGACCGCCACCGACTGCCGGTGCGCGTCTGCGACGAAGGACGGGGCGCGCACGTCTACCACCCACATCTGGATCGGGCGCATGCCAAGCTCACGCATACGCTTGCGGTAGTCACGGACCCGGCTCGTGCTCGTCGGCTCGTGTCCTTGTGCCGTCATCAGGATCAACATGTTACATGAAACACAAGAGACTTGGACGACCGTCGCGACCTGCGCTGTACGTACGGTCAGGTAATGACAGAGGGTTTAGCCTACGATGTATGGATTGGGACTGGCGGCGCGGCCTTCCCTGCGACTAATCGGTCAATAGGGAGTGGTGGCCTATTCCGGCGGCCTTCACCAGCTTGCGGGCTAGGGGTCGAGAACGCTCGGCTACCTCCGCGGGATCTACGTTTACCACTTCACCGTCGGCGACGGAGCGAGAACCCGCCACCCAAACCTCCGCAACTTCTCTCGGTCCGGCGCAGTAAACCACCGCTTGGAATGGGTCGTGGATGTTGGCCAGAGTTGGCGTATCGCCGTCGAACACCACCAGGTCGGCTTGCTTGCCGGGCTCCAAGGAACCCAACTCACTGTCCAGGCACAAAGTACGAGCACCTTCGATGGTTGCCATCGCCAGCGCGTCCCGGGCGGACAGGGCGGTGGCTTGTAGGTGTTTGGCTCTCTGGAGGAGAACCGCCAACTTGATCGCTTCCAGCATGTTCTGGCTGTCGTTGCTGGCCGGTCCGTCTACCCCGATCCCGACGCTGATACCGCGCCTGCGGAGATCGGGGACCGGGCAAACACCGGATGCGAGGATCATGTTCGACACTGGGTTGTGGGCCACCCCCACGCCATAGTCGGAGAGGATGTCGCTGTCGTCGTTGTCAACCCACACGCAATGGGCGGCAAGGGTCGGTGAATCGAAGAGGCCGAGGTGGGCGCACTCGGCGATCGGCGACCGGCCGGTAGCGGAGCGAACCGCGGTCACTTCCTCACGAACCTCATGAAGGTGAATATGGCTCCCGTAGTCGGATGCCAGGGCCAGAGAAGCCTCGAACAACTCCGCTGACTGGGCTCCTAGGAGAGCCACCCCGGTGCGGAAACGGGAAAGCTGGCTCGCCTCGGCCGCCTCTTGCAAGGCGGCGTGTTCTTCCATGATGGCCCCCACCGCTGCCCCCCGCTTGTCGGATGCTCCGAACGAGACCACGCCTCTTAACCCCAGATCGTCCAGAGCCCGTACCACGCCTGGGGTGACGGGGTCCTCGGCGGGGTCACAGACGAACATGTCGTTCGCCAGGGTTATGCCCGATCGGAGCATCTGGATTCCGGCCATGAGGGTTTCCACGTAGGCGATTTCCGCATCGTGGTGGGGGGCAACAGGCCCGATCACCGCCTCGACCCACTCCCACAAGGTGTAGTCCTCGGCGATGCCGGTGGTCAGTCCCTCCGAAAAGTGGCCGTGGGTGTTGATGAACCCGGGGGTGATGATGGCGTTCCGGCCACCGAAGACCGGGCAGTCGGGGAAGCGTTGGCGGAGGTCGGACCATGGCCCCACCTCCTCGATTGCTGTGCCTACGATCCGAACCGCACCGTCCCGGACCATCTCCGGCTCGGCCGAGGTAAGGATGTAACCGCCTCTGATCAGGACGCCGGATGGGGTCACGGGTTCTGAGGTGGGGTATGGAAGTCGTACAGACCCGGACCCGGCTTGAGGAGATCGTCATAGAGCTCCGGTCGGCGCGCCCGGAGCAGGCCGGGTATCGACGAGAAGGTCTTTGGCTCGACTAGGGAATCATCGTTCGCCCTCAGCCAATCCACTCTCTCCAGATCGAGGGTCGCAGCCAGGAGATCCTCGGTCCCCGAGGCGATCACCACATCTTCGGGCCCAGCAATCATGGCCGCACCCTTCTCGTCCTCCCAGATGTTATTGGTCATCGCTACGTAGCATAGGTTCTCGATCGCCCGGGCCCGAACGATGGTCTGCCAGTTATCGGTCAGTGAGGTGAATCCGCCACCAGCTGGTGACAGGATCAGTTTTGCGCCTTGAAGAGCCAAGACACGGGTGGTTTCGGGAATCCACAACTCGGAACACACCACGATCCCGATTGGGACACCGTTCAGGTGACACAGACCCAGCGAGTCGCCAGGTGCTACCCAAACCCTCGACTCGTCGGGCGGCAGGGTGGCGGGGTGGGATCGCTTATAGCGGAGGACGAGACTTCCGTCCCGGTCCACCACGTACACCACCAGTCGGTAGCGATCGTCATCGCATCGCTCCATCCCGGACCAGCAGATGGCGATATCCGCGGAGCGGGCCGACTGCTGCATCGCCGGGCCAGCGTCATAGTGACACCTGGGTCTGGGCAGTACCGGGCCGGGATAGCCCTCTGGGAAGAGGATCAGGTCGGCACCGGAGTCAGCTGCTCGGGCGGCCAAGACAGCCGCCCGAGCAACGTTCATTTGTGGGTCGGGTTCCACCACCGTATGCGGTTGTGCCACCGCTAGGCGTATGGAACCCGATGCCATTATTTCTAGAGCCCGATCGAGTAGTCGATGAACTCGTTGGTGACGAGATCTTCGGGCGCGAGCCCGCTGACGTCGGCTTCGGTCACCTGGTCGATGATCTCCAACAGCCCGACGACCCGGTCCATGTCGAAGTCGCCGAGGGTGTCGTTGTCCCCGTTGCCCATGATCCCGAGTTCCATCATCGTGGAAACCGCGAAGTCGGCCACGCCTTGGGTATAGATCCATCCGGTGTCATAGGTATCCACCAGTTCCAGGATTAGCTGGTTGGTCGGATCCGGGTTGTTGAGGAAATCAACATGGGCCTGCTGGATGATCGGCACCACATCGCGCAGGCAGTCGGCCCGGTCGGTGGCGTCGGCGGCCCGGACTCCGAGCGCCTGGAAGTACTCCTCGAAGCCGGTGTCGTGAATCAGCTGGGTCCTAACCGGCTTGCCCCACTCGGGCACTTCCACCTCGTAGATGTAGGGCTCAGCGGTGGCGAAACCGGCCTCGGCCACTTCTCCACCTGCTCCGATGAACGCCGCGGGCTTGGGCTGGTCGGTGAGGTCCATCTGGGACTCGTCCATGATCCCCTCGGCGACCCACCAATCCTGGAAGACGTCCGGGCGTCCGAGCAGGATGGTCGCACCCTCATCCTTGAGGTCAGCGATCTCGTTGACGTTCGGGTAGGTCTCCGGGTCCCAGTAGACCGCGAAGGCGCTCTTCTCGAACGTAGCCATCACGCTCACGATCGGTACATCCGCATAGCTTGCCATGGCTTCCGTTGCCCGGACGAAGCCCATGAAGATGTCCTGGTCCTGGTAGAGCAGCGATTGGACGGGCTGGAAGCCGACCGCGAAACCGCCGATGCGTACCTCTACGTCGATCCCGGTTTCTTCGCCGCCCGCGACCAGCGGACCGCGCACGCTCTTGTTGTCGGCATCGATCTCGTAGCCATCTCCGACCAGCTGGTAGATGCCTCCGTGCTCCGATTCCGGTTCCCAGTCCAGCTGGATAACCAGCGGGTTGGGGCAAGAGTCCGCCAAGGACATGGACATCATGGCCTCTGTGGTGGCGGGAGCGGCTGTGGTAGCGGGAGCGGCTGTGGTGGTAGGTGCGGCTGTGGTGACAGGCGCTTCCTCTTCCCCGCCGCAGGCTGCCGCGACTAGAGACACAACCATCATTAGCAGCCCGATTTTCACCAGGCCCCTTGGCCTCCGTAACATTTTCATTGTTGTACCTCCTGTTTGGTCTTTCTTAGCTTGCCGAACCTGGCCCATGGCCTACTTCTTCTCGTCAGCCCATGACGGGTCCCAGTGTCCTACTAGGCGACGCCCTAACACTCCGAACAACCAGAATGCCACCACCCCGAGCAAGCAAGCAGCGATGACCGCCGCCAATAGCTCCTCGCTTCGTAGCCGACGGCTGTAGCGATCGAGGAGGATGCCGAGTCCGGGTTGGCCTCGTCCGAAGAAGAAATCGCCCACTATCGCACCGATCACCGAGAGTCCCGCCGAGGTTCGGAGCCCGGTGAAGATAAGTGGTCGGGCCGCGGGAATCTGCAGTCGTAGCGCCCTTGTCCAGCGGTTGGCGTTGTGCAGGGTTAGGAGATCGTGAAGTCTGGGATCAGCACCTTGGAGCCCGGTGAGTGAGTTGATGACGATGGGGAAGAGCGCGATGATCACACACACGGTCACTCGCGACATCAGCCCGAACCCGAACCAGAAGCCGAGGAGCGGGACTAAGGCCAGTATGGGCACCGTCTGGGATACCACTGCCCAGGGGTAAAGCGAACGTTCGATCCACTTCGCTTGGCTCATGGTGAGCGCCATCGAGAACCCGAGCGCGAAGGCTATGAACAGGCCCATCGCGGCGACGATGGTGGTTTGGCGCAGTCCGCCCAGGATCTCCAACAGAACCTCCTGGTTAAGGATCCCCTCTCGGACCACGTCATGGGGCGGAGGCAGCAGGAACCGCCGGTCGGGTTCAAGTACCCAGAAGGTGATCCCGTACCACAGGAGGACAATGCCTAGGGCTACCAGAGAAGGGGGCAGGGCCACCTTGACCAGCTCCCGCAGGCGTCCGGCAGCGGAGTTGGCGGTCCCGCGCCCAGCGTTCACGAACCCTCCTCTAGAGCGGCGGCTACCTCGCCTGCCAGCGATGCAAACTCGGGTTCGTACCGGATCTCGGGCCGGCGGGGAAAGCCGTACGGTATCTGGAATTCCGCCACGATCCTGCCCGGCCGCTTACTCATCACCAAGAGCCGCGAAGCCAGGAAAACCGCCTCATCTACGGAGTGGGTTACGAACAGGCCTGCGAAACGGCGTTCTGAGAACAGGCTGCACAGCTCTGCGTTGAGTCGGGCCCGGCTGATCTGGTCCAAGGCACCAAACGGCTCGTCGAAGAGGAACAGGTCGGGGTTGAGTAGCATCGACCGAGCGATGCTGGTGCGCATTTTCATGCCGCCGGAGAGGGCCATCGGGTAGTGATCTCGGAACTCCTCTAGGCCTACCAACGCCAAGACCTCCTCGGCCCGGCGGCGGCATTCGCCTCTTGACATCCCCTCCAGCTCACCGAGGAAGGTGACGTTCTTCCACACGGTACGCCACGGCATCAGGGTGGGTTCCTGAAAGATGTAGCCGATGTTGTCGGAGGAACGTTCTACGGACCCCGAAGTGGGAGTTATCAGGCCCGCTCCGAGGCGTAAGACGGTGGACTTACCGCATCCAGAAGGTCCGAGGAGGGATACAAACTCACCTTTGCGGATCGTGAGACGAAGCGCGTCGACCGCTTCGATGGCACCAAAGGACTTGGTTGTATCGGAGAAGGTTATTACCGGATCCAACGGTCGCCTGGTCCTCCCTGGTTTCTTCTCACCAGCCTTGCTGCGCCACCAGTCGCCCGGTGTTAGACGCGGATGGATACCCGAAGGATGCTAGCAAGGAGGGCGCCCAGGCGCGGAGTCGCTGGCAACTGATCGTGGACAGCCCCCAGCCACTGGAAGCCGCCGGAACTTCATCAACTAAGCGATCCGCCGCCCCCGCTTAGCTCGGCGTGATCCCAGATCGCCACATGTTGATGCCGGTCGATCCGAGCACCAACGGGTTCGCCACCGCCACGGCGAACCATGCCACGTCTTCCGCCACGCTCACCGACTCTCCGGCGTCAAGGGACAGGAGCCGGAACCAAAGGGTGAAGAAGAGGATGCCCAAGGCCAATCCTGCATAGAGGCTGGTCCTGGCCCCCGATGCCTGGGCGGGTGCCCGATCAGGATCCGCCAGATCCAGAACCCGCCTGCGAGCCATGCCAATCGAGATGAGTATTCCAACTGCGGTGAAGTAGTTCATGACGCGATAGACATCGGAAGCAGATACCTGCGCGCTGTAGAAGGGGTTGAAGAGAGTATGTGCCGCATAGATGACCGCATAGGCGACCAAGGCAGCACCCATCCACTTACGAGTTGAGTCAGACACGATTCCGTCACTTCGTGGTTGTGCGGTGACACTACTATCAACGCGGTGAGGGTCTACTGCCATCCTGACCATCGTTTGCACGATCCGTCCGAGCCGCATCGTTTTGGCGGGGTTCTGTTGCCACCCGCTGAAACCGCCCGGCGCGCCGACCGGATCCTCGGGGCCCTTTCCACCCTCGACGGGGTGGACATCCGGTGCCCGGCACCCATCGAAGAACGTGCCCTCCGGCTCGTCCACCGGCCCGATTACTTGGAGTTCCTGCGCTCCGCCCACTCCCGATGGCGAGTTGCCACCGGCGCGCCGCCTGACGGGGAGGCGGTGGCCTACATTCGCCCGCTCCCGGGCTGGGAAGGACGCCCGCCGAGCCATATCGATGCCCAACTGGGGATCTATTCGAACGATGTGGATCCCATCCTGGAAGGCACCTGGACGGCGGCGCTGTCGGCGGCTGCTTCGGCTGTGGCCGCCTCTCGAAGCGTCCATGAGGGGGAACGGGTGGCATATGGAATCTGCCGACCCCCCGGCCATCACGCCGCCCCAGCCACTTTCGGGGGCTACTGCTACCTAAACAACACCGCCCTGGCTGCCGCCTGGCTGGCCACTCAAGGTCGGCGAGTGGCGGTCCTCGATGTGGACACCCATCATGGGAACGGAACCCAAGCCGTGTTCTGGCAGCGCGCCGACGTGTTGACCGTCTCGATCCACGGCGATCCCGAGATGCATTTCCCCTTCTATTCCGGTTTCGAGGCAGAACGCGGGGAGGGTGAAGGTCACGGCACCAACCTCAACCTGCCTCTTCCCAGCGGTTCAGGTTGGTCGGTCTACCAGTCGGCAATGGACCGAGCCATCCAGGCTGTGGGCGACTTCGGGGCGGATGTACTAGTAGTCGCGCTGGGAGTCGACACCCACACCAAGGATAGGGTTCTTACCCTGGTGGACGGCGACTATCCGAAGCTGGGTCGTATGTTGGCTTCTGCTCACCTTCCCACGGTGGTGATTCAGGAGGGCGGTTACAGCGAAGGTGTCCTCGAGACTGCGGTTCCGGCGGTCCTGTCCGCCCTATCCCAGAGCGGCCGGGATGCCCAGAATCGGCCGCCTGAATAGGCGACTTCCAGTATCGGCCGGTGGAGTTCTGGTTCTTCCGGCGGGAAGGTCGAGCGGGGCGCGGGTCAAGCGATTTCGTTATCCTCACTGGGCATGAGCATGGATCTTTCTAGCGTCATCGAATCGGACCAACCCGCCGCCGAACGTCCCAAGCTGAAGCGAAAGGCGTACCTGCGCGAGTTAGCGAATCTTCAGGAGGAGCTGGTGAGGCTCCAGCGATGGATAAAGCACGAGGGCCTCAAGGTGGTGGTGATATTCGAAGGACGCGACGCAGCGGGCAAGGGTGGGGTGATCAAGCGGATTACCGAGCGGCTTAACCCACGGATCGTCCGGGTGGTGGCTTTGGGAACACCTAGCGACCGAGAGAAGACCCAATGGTGGTTTCAGCGTTACGTTGCCGAGCTCCCCGCAGCCGGAGAGATGGTCTTATTCGACCGCAGCTGGTACAACCGAGGGGTGGTCGAGCCGGTCATGGGGTTTTGCGCCCAGGAGGAGTATCGGGAGTTCTTGCGCTCCTGTCCTGAGTTCGAGCGGATGTTGATCCGGTCCGGGATCATCGTCATCAAGTATTGGTTCTCGGTGAGCGACTCCGAACAAGAACGAAGATTCCAGGCCAGGATCACCGACCCGGTGCGGCGGTGGAAGCTCTCCCCGGTTGACGTTGAGGGCAGGTCAAGGTGGGTGGAGTTCTCCAAGGCGAAGGACATTCTCTTCGCCCATACGGACATCAAACAGGCCCCCTGGTTCGTGGTTAACGCCGACAACAAGAAACGGGCTCGCCTCAACTGCATCGCCCATCTCCTGAGCCAGATCCCCTACGAGGACGTTCCGTGGGCCGAGATTGAGTTACCGAATCGTCAGTCCGGGGTCGGCTATGTGCGTCCTCCCATCACCGACCAGACCTTTGTCCCAGAGAGATTCTGATACCTCACGGTTATCTATGCCCGATCAGCTAAGTCTTAGTGAGGCTATATCACGGTATGTGTCCGATGGTGACACGGTGGCGTTGGAGGGCTTCACCCATTTGATCCCGTTCGCGGCGGGCCAGGAGATCATCCGCCAACGAAAGCGCGACCTCACCGTTTCGCGCTTGACCCCCGACCTGATCTATGACCAGCTCATCGGCGCAGGCTGTGTCAGCAAAATGCTCTTCTCCTGGGGCGGGAACCCGGGGGTCGGGTCCCTGTATCGGTTTAGAGACGCGGTCGAGAACGGCTGGCCCCGACCGATCGAGTTGGATGAGCACAGCCACGCTGGCTTGACCAATCGTTACGTCGCGGGTGCCTCGGGGATGCCCTTCACCGTCATGAAGGGCTACTTGGGGACCTCCCTAGGAGATATTGCCCCCCATGTCCGCTTCGTCGACTGCCCGTTTACCGGGGAGGCAGTAGCTGCCGTACGGGCCCTCAACCCCGACACCGGAATCCTTCATGCCCAGCGCGCCGACCGGGCTGGCAACGTGCAGGTGTGGGGAATCTCCGGCGTGTTCCGCGAAGTGGTTATGGCGTCCCGGCAGGTGATCGTGACTGTTGAGGAGGTGGTGGACGTCTTGGACCGCCATCCCGGGGATTTCGTCATCCCCTCCATGGCCATCACCGCGGTGTGCGAAGCTCCGAAGGGTGCTTGGCCGTCCTACGTGCAGGATTACTACGACCGTGACAACGATTGGTATCGCAAATGGCCCGCGCTGAGCAGGGATCGTGGGGCCTTCCTGGCCTGGGTTGACGAGTCGGTGATGGGTGCCTGAGGCCGTGGCTGACCGGACACCGGCTTGGACCGCCGAGGAGATGATGACCGTTGTTGGTGCCCGCCAGCTCCGTGACGGGCTTTCCTGCTTTGTCGGTATCGGGATACCGAGCACGGTCGCCAACCTGGCCCGTAACACTCATGCGCCCAACCTTTTCCTGATCTACGAGGCGGGGGTGCTGGGGAGCAAACCCTATCGCCTGCCGTTGTCGATTGGGGATGGCGAGTTGTCGGTCACCGCCGATTCTGTGGTATCGGTGCCGGAGGTCTTCAATTACTGGTTGCAGGGGGGCCGGATCGATATTGGCTACTTGTCCGCTGCCCAGATCGATCGCTTCGCCAACCTCAACACCACCGTGATCGGTTCGGATTATCACTCTCCCAAGGTGCGGCTGCCTGGTGCCGGGGGAGCTCCTGAAATAGCCGCCCACTGCCGAGAGGTAACCGTGATCATGCGGCACACTAGGCGAGCCTTCGTGTCGCAGGTCGATTTCGTTACCTCGATCGGCCTGGGTCCGTTACCGGATGCCAGAGCGCGGTTCGGGTTCCGCGGTGCCGGACCGAACAGCGTGATTACCGATCTTGGAGTGCTGAGACCCGATCCGAGCGATCACGAGCTGATGCTGGTGGCGATCCATCCGGGCGTTGAGCTTCAGGACGTCCTCGATCGGACCCAGTGGCCGCTCCGGGTGGCACCCTCCCTTGAAGTGACAGACCCCCCGACCAGCGAGGAGTTGGCTGCGCTCCGGGACCTCAAGGGCCGCTCATAAAGAAGCATGGCTAGCCGCACTTGCGACGTCCTCGTGATCGGCGGGGGAGTGACGGGTTGCTCGACGGCTTGGCATCTGGCCGGGTACGGGGCCGAGGTCATGCTGTTGGAGCAGTTCGATCTCAACACCCAGGCTTCGGGCAGGAACGCAGGCAGCCTCCACGGCCAGATCCAACATGCTTCGTTCCTGGAGTTCGGCGAGGAATGGGCCCGCGGGTTTCTGCCCGCCCTGCGCTTCCTGGCCGACGCCCTGGAGATGTGGAGAGACCTGAGCGTTGTGCTGGACACCGACCTAGAGGTCTCGCTGAACGGCGGCCTCCTCATCGCCGAGACCTCCGAGCAGATGAAGGACATAGAGCGAAAGGTGGCCATCGAGCGGTCCGCAGGCGTGGAATCCGACCTGCTCGGGCCCGCGGATCTCCAGCGGATCGCCCCCTACGTGTCCGAGGCGATGGCCGGTGCCCAGCTCACCCGCGTGGAGGGGAAGGTCAACTCGATGTTGGCTGCGCCCGCTTTCGCCCGTGCCGCCCTGTCCAGGGGAGCGGTCATCCAGACCGGTGCGGAGGTGATCGGGCTGGAGCGGGATGGTGGTTCCTTTACCGTCACCACGCCATCCGGTCGGGTGACGACCAGCCGGGTAGTCCTAGTCACGGGTAACGACCTCAACCGCTTCTCCTCCCTGTGGGGAGGCGGTCTGGCCATCTCCGATGATCCGGCCCAGGTCGGGGCTACCGAACCGTTGGCACCGATGGTCCACCACTTGGTCTACTTCGCAGGCGGCAAGCTGACCTTCAAGCAGGCCAAGGCGGGGACGCTTCTCATCGGTGGCGGCTGGGCGTCGGACCTTGATCCCGCCACCGGCCACAACCGGGTCAATCCCCACAATCTGGCTGCCAACATGAAGGTAGCGCTGCGGGTTGTGCCATCGCTGGCCGGTGTGCGCCTGATCCGCACCTGGCCTGGGAGGGGCTTGGCTACTCCGGACCTGTCCCCGATCATCGGCCCGGTCGGTCCTCCCGGCCTCGTGGTCGGTACCTACCCCCATATGGGCCTCACCGCGGGTCCGCTGATGGGTCGGGTTCTGGCCCAGTTGGCGCTGGACCGCCCCCCCGACTTGGATCTAGCACCCTTCTCGCCGACGCGGTTCTGACGCTCGGCGGGCTGCTCGTAGCCCTTACAATCGGATGCGAAGAGATCTGTTGCCATGTGGGAGTCTGCCGTGCCAGGGCGAATCAACGTCATCAATCCGAACTCAACCGAAGCAATCTCCCGGCAGATCGCCGAGGGGGTGGAGCCTCTAGCTAAGGACTTAGGTATCGAGGTCAACGTGGTTACCTGTCATGAGGGACCTGCGGCCGTGCAATCCGATGAGGATGTGATCACCGCCGCGGCCGCCATGATCCCCGTGGCTCAGGCCCATCCGGCGGATGCCTATGTGGTGGCCTGCTTCTCGGATCCGGGGGCCGCCGAGTTGAGGAACGTGCTAGACGAGCCCGTCTTCGGAATCGCCGAGTCGGCGGTGCGGGCCGCCATGTCTCAGGGACGACGGATTGGGATTATCTCTGCCCTCGACGTCGCCATACCGCGCCACTACCGCTACTGGGAGCGCATAGGCGTGTCGGAGAGGATCGTCGCCGACATTGCCACCGGACGGGGAGTGCTCGACCTAGAGAGCGAAGACGCCTACGAGGACGTGTTGGAGACGGGCCGGAAGTTGGCGGATGCCGGTGCTGATGTCGTGGTACTGGGGTGCGCTGGCCTGACCCATCGCCGTACCCGACTCCAGAGTGACCTCGGCATGCCGGTCATCGAGCCATGCCGGGCGGCGCTCACCCAAGCCGCGTCAGCCCTCCGAGACGCTTCCTCGTGATGGGTCGCACCGTACTCGTGGTTCAGGGGACCTCACCGCCGCCCGACCGATGGGATCGTCAACGCCGCCAACAAGCATCTCGTCCACGGTCCGGTCTGCCCCTGTTGAGGGTCAGGAGGTTGGGAGGGCGCTGAGTAGTTGGGCGTCGATGAGGGCTTGGAAGTGGTTGGCGACGCTGGTGGCGAGTACTCGGTGGCGGATCAGCACGCCTAGTTCGACGTTGCGGTCAAGGGCTGCTTCCGTGAGGTTGGCGGATGTGATGAAGACGGCCTCGTCGTCTACCACAACGGCCTTGGCGTGGAGTACGCCGGTCGGACCGGACGGGTCCAGGGAGCGGGGGTCGTAGTAGACGGCGGGCTTGGATGAGCCCGGCCAGTCCTGTCCCCAGAACTGGTTGGTGAAGCGGCGCACGAGTTGGTCTTTGGCGGTGGTGTCACCCCGAGCGCGCTGGATGTTCAGCAGGATCGTGACACGCAGACCGGGGAGGTTGTCCAGGCGTTGGGCCAGGTGGGCGAAGGCTTGGGGGCCGTCGAAGTAGGCGTAGGTGCTTACCCAGACGGACCGCTCGGCATGATCGAACAGTTCCTCGTAGACGCGGCGGGTGTCGCGTGCGTGCAGGCCTGGCACTTCGGGTCCCGACCACACCAGGTCGGGAGACGGAACCTTGGCTGATGCCTGCTCCACGGCGCGGATCCATGCAGCCACTGCTCGCCCCGAGACTCCGAGACGTGCGAGTTGGTTGATATCGCTGATCAGACCCTCGGCACCGCCCCGGATCCCGACTTCGGATTCGAGTGACTCGGGGGTCGGGTGATCAGGAAGGAGTCCTCCGTCGAAGGCATCGGCCAGTTTCCGCAATAGATGTGGGGGAAGTGCCTGGATGTGGTGGCCAGCGAACATCAGGGCATGGGGAAGAAGGCGGCGTCTTCCCGTCCGATGACCGGTACGACGAGCGCTCTGTCGAGGTAGTCGTTGCGCATCTCGCAGGTGGTCTCGGCGATCAGGGTGCATCCGTGGCAGGCGGCACCATGCAGCCAGCGCTCCTCGAAACCCTGATGGGCGGTGTGGTGAGCACAGATCGGGTCGTTGGAGCAGAGCAGTCCCGTATCGAGTGCGTGGCCGAGGTGTTGCTCGAAGTGGCGGGCCTGCTGGACGAGGCCGCCGAGCGTTCCCTCGGCGTCGGGACTCGCCGTGTAAAGGAGGATGCCGTAGTTGCCGGACTCTACGTAGACCCGCTCACGGATGGAACTGGCCGGGTAGCCGCAGCGCATTGCCATTGACTGGATCAGCAGGTGGGCCAGAGTGTGTAGCAGGATGTACGGCCCGCCGGGGAACCCGCCGGACTCCTTCCCTCGGCTGTGTCGCCATGCTTTGTGGCCTGCCAGCAACTCGTCGATACGCTTCTTGACCGACGTGCGCTGCAGCCAGGCATGGACGGCCGATGGGCGTAGATGGGCGAACACGCCCTCTCCCCGGTTCTCGATGGCGGGGAACCAGTTGGGTTCGATGGCGATGTCGGCTCGCTCCACGTCGGTTTCGTACTCGCCATGGATGTCCCGGACCGCCGCCTCGAGGCGAGTGAAACCGATCAGCGCCAGCACCTCGCGCAGCCGGTGGAGCTGGATCACCGACTCGACTCCGCCGCTGGTTCTCGATCCCGGGTCCCGCCAAACAGTGTCCGGTAGTCGCCTGGCGTGGAAGTCGGGGTCAACCGGCACGTCGTCGCCGAACCCCTCAGGCGCGCTGAGTATGGCCTCGATCTCGGCTTCCTTGATAGAGCGATCGGATCCGGTCCCGCTGCGACGCTGTTCGATCGCCCGCATCACCTCGGCGTCGGCGAAGGGGCTCAGCGCCTCGGCAACCTTGGGTTTTCCCATAATGAATCTCAGGTGGGCAGGCTCGGATACGATCTGGAGGTCGTCCCAGAGTTCGTTGACCGTCCGCTCGACGGCGCTGCCCCGGTCAGGTAGGGAAAGGATGCCCACGACCTGTGGAAAGTAAGCGTTGGAGGCAGTCCGGATAAGGAGCCGGCTCGGTTGGGTGCAGTCCTCGGCGGTGTTCAGTCCGAGCCAGGGCCGTGTGCCCCGGCAGCCACCCAGTGGCCGGGTACCGATGTCTGTAGCCTCGTATAGGTGCCGCGACTTGCGACACTCGCACCGAACGACAAGGTCGGCTAGGTCGCCGGTGGTTCCATGCTCGTCGAGCCAGAGTTGGCGTCCGCAGTGTCGTCCACGTCCGTGTACGAACCCGACCCAATCCAGATCGTCCACATGGCCCCTCGGACAGGCTCGCACGAAACGGGTAGGAACCACCGACCGACCCTCGTAGCGCCCCTTATCGTCGAGCGTTCTCCGATGCACGAGTTCGCGGGCGCGGGTCTGTCGTTTAGGCGAGGGGGACTCCCTTCCGGCCTCGCCTGGCGGGTTGGCTTCCTGCACGACGAACCACTCGGGGAACCGCCACGCGCCGATACCGTGTCCCGACGCCCAGGGTTCCGACGGCTCGGGCGGGGGAGCGTACATCTTCGGTGCCTGGACACCGGTGATGATCCGCAGAAAGCCGGTGAGCCGCTCGTCCACCACCTCGGTGAGGTTGGCCGTGCTCGGCCAGGTCTCAAGGCCACCGACGATGGCGGCATGATCCGGCAGGTCGATCAGCGCACCCGGCCCGTAGGTGGTGATCACCTGGCTCTGGCGGATCTGCCCGTGGGCTTTGGGACTCATGGTTCGGAGTCGGGAAGCGAAGCGGTGAGCGGCTTGATGTAGAGGTTCACGTCCGGCTCCACGTCCCGCAGTGAGCGGTTCGCGCGGAACTTGCGCTGGTGGGGCGAATCGAACTCCTCCTCGAGCATCTCCCGCAGCAGACGTCCCGGTGCCCTGCCCGGCTCGTACTTCTGGTATTTCACAGCGCTGTTGACGCTCTGGTAATGGTCCACGACCGCCAGCCACGAGTCGAGCAGATCGACCACCCGGACAGCCACGCTCTGGCGGCGCTCTTCCCGCTCCGCCTCATCGTCCAACGGTTGGCTGTCCACGCGCTCCTGGAACAGTTCCCGTAGGCGACGCTCAACCGCGGCTCGCACGGTTCCGAGCGAGTTGACACCGCCGGGCGGTGTCAGGACCGGATGCGCGTGGCGGGCGTATCCAACCAGCGCGCCGGCCATGCCCCGGTCGAGGGCGCGCGCCGAGAACGGAGTGACGCTCGATGCCTCGACGGAGCGGTAGAAGGTCTCGTGGTAGTGGCGGAACCGTTCGTAGTGGGACCGGTCGCGGGGCTTGTGGATGTTGAGCAGCGTGACCACCAGTCCGGGCTTGCGATCGTCGCGGCCCACGCGGCTGGTGGCCTGGATGTACTCGGCGTGGGTCTTGGGCTGGCCGAGCACCACCATCAATCCCAGCCGGGGAATGTCTAGGCCCACCGAGATCATGTTGGTGGCTATGGCGCTGTCAACCCGGTCGCGCTCGTGCGCCCCGCATCCCAATCGACGCCGCGCCTCAGCCACCTTGCCGGTCGGGACCCGCGATGTCAGTTCCACCACCTCCGAGAAGGTCTTGCGATTCCGGAACAGGGCGTCGGCGTACGGCTGACCGCTTCGCCTTCTCCGTCCGTAGCCCTTGACGGTGTTACGTACCTCCTCTTCGAGGATGCGCCTCGCCCCGCCCAGCTCGCGCAGGCTGTTGAAGTAGCCCAGCACGGTCATGTATGGGTCGGCCGGATTGTCGACGTTCTTGTGCCCGCCGGCATCTCTGTAGGCGCGCTCGGCTGCTCCCATCAGTGCCAGCCAGACGCGGCGCATCAAGGTCTTCGGGTTCCGGCCCGGTGACGCGATGCCGAGATAGAGCCGGCCCGGTGCCTGGTCATCCGGCACGATTTCGGCGAAGAACGAGTCGCGCCGGTCAGGCCCCGGGGGCGGGAAGATTCGGGTGTTGGATCGTGCGAACAGGGCTTGGATCTGGTCCTGAGCCTGGCGCACCGTGGCGGTGGAAGCCACGATCTTGGGCAGTACGTCCGGGGTGAAGGTATCTCTCCCGTAATCGGTACCGCCTGCGGCGCGAACACACAGAGCTTCGATGACAGTTTCGTACAACCCGGCCATGGTGCCGAGCGGTCCGGATATCAGGTGCAACTCGTCCTGGATTACTAGGTCGGGCCCGGGGAGCGGCCGCCCGAGGGGCCGACCCCGCCTCGGGTTGGCGGCGCCGTAGAACCCGGCTTCGTCATAGCGATCCGCCCCTCCGAGCAATGCACCGGTCTGGGCCGTCCACGGAAGCGAGGCGAACTTGTCCACGGTGGCGATCAGAAAGGCTGGCAGGTGCCGGTAGATAGGCTCGTCTACGCCCAGGATCGGCAGAGGACGATCACCGCTGAAGTCACACTCGAAGTCAGTGCAGACGATTCGAAGCTCGGACGGGGCGTCATCGTCGGGCCGTAGGTCGAACGACGCTGGCTGGAAACGTGTGCCACACCACGGGCAACTCTCCAGCGGGAGGGGCAATGGCTTCCCTGTCGGGTCGGCCTTGAACCTGATGGTCTTCGACCGGGCCGAGTCCGATCTCCCATCCCCCTTGCGGCCCATGATATTCGGGGTAGCCGCCTTGCCGACCCACAGCCCGATCTCGAACGGCCAGACTCCGTAACGTCTGGGCTCGGCCTCGCGTTCAAGTTCGAGCGCACAGACCAGGCCGGCCGCGCGGGCCAGCTGGTCCAGCGTGAGCAGGCGTAGCGTGTAGCGCATGATCACAGCTACCCCGGCACCGTGCCTGCCACCCTGTCCGGGGTGGCGCAAGCGCCTCAACACGATGGCGAAGGCGGCAAGACCCAGGTACGCCTCGGTCTTGCCGCCGCCGGTCGGGAAGAAGAGCAGGTCGACGATCTTGCGGTGGGGATGGTGCGGGTCGCCCAGGCCGGGGAGGTTCAGCAGGATGAACGCAAGCTGGAATGCCCTCCACCGTGGAGGCGGTTCCTCGGGACCGAGCCGCTGCCTTAGGGCCCGAGCCACGGCGCGGTTGGCCATCCTGAAGGCGTCGAGGGCATCAGGATCGCTAGCGAGAAACTCGATGCCGCTCTCGATACGAGTGGCAGCGATGCTGGCGAGACGCAGCAGCTCCTCTGCGGTCGCCCGACGGTCGCCATCTTGAGTTCCGAGTCCGTCGCGCTGAGCGCCGATCCAGGACCGGTAGTGGTCCACGAGTGGATTCAGCGCTGCGGAGGCTGCCTCGCCGTCGGCTAGGGCACCGAGGGCCTCCATCGACAACTCAACATCCGGAATCTTCACAGGCTCGGTCTTAGTAACGGTCGCGGTCGGGATCCATGCCGTACGCAGCTGGTGGCAGTCACCATCGACTACCTCCCATTCGGCGGACACACCGTGACCGACGGCATATTCGGGTGTGTCGGCGTAGTGGAGGTCGGCAACCCGGTCGTCCCACTCCACAGCCCCCATCCCGCGGGGATCAGGCCGGGGAACGAAGGACTCGATGCATGTGATTTCGAGTTCGGCCTGGAAGGCGTACGCCCGGTCAGCGACTCCGACGCCACCCGGATTGCCGGGGACTGGCGGCCGATTGTTCACGAGGAACACCGAGACCGATCTTGTGCCACGGGGAAGACCTGCGACACGCTGGCCATCGATCTGCCTGGAGACCACATGCAGCCTGAGGCCACCGGACTGCGGGACCTTCCGGTGAGGAGGATCCGAGAGGTTAACGCGTAAGGTCCGCTCCTCGGCCCTTCTCTGCCAGACAGCTACCGGGTTGCCGTCGGCGCCCGCCACCTCACCCGCCTCGTAGTCGCCCCAACGAATCGTCACATCGAGGCTCTCGATCTGCTCGGACACAAGGAAGCTCAAGCCGATCGAAGACGGGAAGAAGCCCCTCTTTGCCGCCCGGCGTTCCTCGGCGGACTCCTCCGCTAACCCGGCTATCTGCGGCACCTCGTCGAGGGATTCATCCTCGTCCAAGTCGCTACGGTCCTCGAACGGCGTGTCCGACGGAATCAGGAACCCGGTCAAGTACCAGTTCGACGGCCTCACCCACCCGGGTAACCGTTCATCAGCAAGCTCGTGTTCCGCGCCGGGTCCGACGAGATCGAGCTTAAGCGCCTCGACCAGGTACTCACGGACCTCCGACGAGTCGGCGAACGTGAGCGACGGCCGCAGGGAGTCAGCATTCATGCGGACCTACTGTAGGCAGCACACGAACCGGTTCGGAACGGCAAGCCCTCCAGGGAATCCGACTCACGCCCACCGCCACTGCCCTCGGCGATTGACGAGATCCTGGGTCATAAGCGGGGTGCGCTAGACATGCCGGCCGGGCCGCGACTGTGATGGGTAGCGCGTAGCTCGTACGATCGAGAATGTGGCATCATAGTGAGTAATTCTCCTATGCACCGGTCTACGCGATGGCTCGTCCCGTGTGGTGGAGAACCAACCAATGATAAGTCACGCTGCTCTTAACTAGTCAAGCAGAAATCCAAAAGACGTCCTCGGGAGGGGGCAGGCGTACTGTGCCACCTGGATATGGTTACAAGCTACCGAGCGGACACTTATCAAAGTGATCCTGATACTAGCTCCGGTTAGTGACGTGACCGATGTCAATCGACCTCCCAACAAAGGAGGCCAAGTGAAGTACTATAGCGAACGTACTCAAGGAGCAGGGTTTCGCATACGTGAGGATATTGACAGCCGCTTGTGGGGAGGCATTATAGCAGCTATACAAACGCGAGTCGATTCGGGAGCATTCGGCCACGCGTTTCCATTAAATGACTGTGTCGATGTTCCAACAGCAGTTATCGGAACCGATAGTCACACCATGGGTATGGCTATTCTAGCTGAGATTCCTTCACTGACCCAGACCGAGACCGGTATGGAATCCGCGGGCTGGCCGCTATGCAGCAATTACATACCTCCGGTCTCGACGATACTGGATCTCATCGAATTCTGTCACTGGCATGTAGCTGATGTCGAACACGCTTCATATCATGATTTCTTTGGCCATCAACACCTGACCTTCGATAAGGAACCAGGTCAGCACGACTTTCGAGAAAAGATCAATATGTTATTTCGGCGTAATGGATCCACATATAACATGAACTATTACGGAGTGATACAGCACATCGGGCCCTCAGTAATCACGACCATAGTCAAGGATACTGTATTCCGTACAGGCGATTACAAACTGGATACTTTGTTGGAACAGGCACGAGAGAAGTATCTTGATGGCCGCCCTCATGTTCGGATCGAATCGCTATACGCTCTTTGGGACGCGCTTGAACGTATGAAAACCATTAGACATGAGGACAAGAGAAAAGGGACTCAGTTATTGCTTTCAGCAGTCACTAGCAACGAGGCCTTGGTTGATATTATTGATACGGAACTATCTGTCTTAACGGGCATTGGAAACAGTTTCCAGATTCGCCACCATGAAGTAGGAAAGGTAGGTGTTGACAGTCATGATGTTGATTACCTTTTCCATCGAGCCTTTGCTACCGTCGCCCACCTTCTCAAGCTGAAGGTTCGCGGACGCACGTAGCGATCTAGAGGATTTGGTACACCAAGGTACAAATCCATGACCTGATCGGGGTGGGTCGGGCTGGGCGGTTGCCGCTCGTTCGTACGAGTGAGGGACGCTACACCACCGGTGCCCGTGCTGAGAGTCGGGCAGGTCTTAGAAATCAAGTTCCAGGGTTCTGGAGGGAGTGGGTCCCTCGGCCGGGCTGCGGCGTGGCTGGCCGCGGCCAATCTTGTGGGATGTGTCCAGGCCGGTGCGGGCTTCCTCGGCGGCGCGTTCGGCGTTGAGTTCCAGCAGGCGGGCGAGCACCTCGTCGCGGACGGCGTCAGGCCATCGATAGCGGTAGGGCTTCTTCTTCCTACCCCAGGTCTCCTCGTCGATCTCGTAGTCGAGGAGGAACTCGCAGTCCGTGGGGATGTCGGTCCAGCCGTAGGCGTTGAGCACTGCCCGATCCATGGCCTCATGCAGCCTGCGGAGCTCGGCGATGTCGGGGTCGGTTTCGTAGGGATCGTGAAAGCGGTTGTAGGTCTTGGTCATCCCCTCGTCGTTGCGTACCATCAGCGCTGCTCGAAACTCGTAATAATCTTCTCCGACCCTTTCAAGATCACATCGCGTTTCCCAGTTCCCAGGAAACGGAAACGTTTCAAAGCAGTCTGAGGGAGTGTATCGAAGCCGATCCTCGAGCGATGATCCGAAGAAACGTGCCCAAGTCTCATGAGGCATTGACTGTAACACGCAGAACGCAGAACGTGTTGCCAGTGGATATATGTTTAATGTGTTAGCATATATCATATCTGACGGTAAGAATGCGAACTGAACATGGTTACTAACGAGGGAGTTTACGAGTATTCGATCCAGATCTTCTATCGCGGAATACAGATCATTAGCTTGATGATAAATTTGCCACCAGATAGCCGCTCTCCGTGCGTGACTGGACTTACTCTTCCGTACTGACTCCAATCTTTCCGGTTTGACTCTTTCTTTCACGATGGACAATAGTTTCGGGTATAGCTCTTGACATTGTTCTAGACTTAGCTTACCAAAGTTGATAACGAACCGATGATGAGATTGTGTTGGGCTCGAATTCAATTCGCGTCCGCCTATATAAGGGAAAACAACTTCTTGATAGTGAGGAGATTCTTCCAATATTCGATGCATCTCTGCTATTGATGAGGCTAATCCGCTTCGACTTCGATCATCGAAAGTAAAGCCCATTCCCAGTATTGTGCTACCTTGAAAACTCCTACCTATGTTTGGTTTGAGGACTAAAGGATCATCGTGATCTCCACGATGAACAAGAAAGGCGGTTATTTGTTGAACGCATTCACCATCGAGATGTCTTGTACCGTTGTATTGCCCTCGCAGTATGTGAACCACACTCACAACGACTGCGGCTTGGCCTGGCCACTTGACCCGTCGACGGGCGTTGTAGATGTATCCGCCGTTTTCACAAATAAAACGCAGTCCGCTGACGCGAGTATCGCCTTGGGCGATGGTGTTCGTCGCGATCATGCCAAGTGTTCCCCCTCGGCAGATCAGGTTATAGGCACGCCGGAAGAAATGAGCGACGACATCGCACTTGCCCCTGCTCTCAGGATGGGTCAGCCTCAACCACTGCGTATAGCCCCGCACGTTGGCGTTGACGACGGTGTTATGGCCAGCGAACGGGGGGTTGCCCACGATGGCGTCGAAGCCGGGGTTGGGGGGGTCGAACACTTCGGGGAACTCGATCGGCCAGTGGAACGGGGCTAGCGGTGGATCATCGTTACGAAGTTCGGCGAGCCATCCCTTGTACCGCCCGGCTTCGCCACGAAGCACCTGGTCCGCGAATCGCTTCCGTCGGGCCTCGCGAAGCTTGGGCTTGGACTCGTCAAAGAAGGCGGCGAGGACGAGGTCTGCGAGGAGGCGTACGGCGTCGGTCTCCTCCTCGGAGTCTCTCAACCAGTCGCGCCGTTCCCAGTCGGACACGTCGTCGGCCTCGCGAATACGACGGCGCAGTTCAACGGCCTTGTCCAGGTGTTGCTGTCCTCGCAATGCCTCGAAACCTGCCGCGAAGTTGGGGGCGCTCCCTTTCCAGTGGAAGGCCCGAAGCTGGGGGATGGACAGCCCGACCAGGGAATCACCGTGACGGAGGGCGTGGTCGAGGAAAGTCAGGGGATGGTCTTTGGCCAGGGTGATCAGCCAGAGAGACAGCTTGGCGAGGTCCACGGCTTTGGGGTTGCGGTCCACGCCGTAGAGGCAGCGCTGTGCTACCAGACGGCGGGCGTAGATCTCCTTGGTCTCGTCGGGCGGGATCTCGGGGGTGACGTCATGGGCACGCCAGGCTTCGATCAGGACATCGGCGAGTTGGCGGCAGGCCTCCACCAGGAAGGCACCCGAACCCATTGCCGGATCACATACCTTGAGGTCGAGGATCTGCTCGGGGTGGACGGAACCGCCGGACTTTTCGGACAGGCGGGCCAGAATCGGTTCGAGTGCGGTTCGCACGATGGGCTCGGTGAGCTCGCGCGGGGTGTAGTGGGAGCCCGAGCGTCGGCGCTCCTCGCTCGGTTGCAGCACCATCGCTTCGGCCGGTACCAGATCCGGGGTGGCGTTACGGTCGATCACGGTTTCGAGAGCGGCGTGCATCTCGTCCATGGAATCGGCCGCCTGAACCGCCTTGCTCACCTTGAGTGCGATTTTGCGGTCGGTGCGGTCGCTGATCCACTTGGCACGGCCTCCGGGTGGCGCAGAGAGCAGGGCTTTGATGTCCACAGTGGTCGGGGCACCGTGCTTCTTGGCAGCCTTGATGGCGATGCTGCGGCCTATTGCTCTCTCAAGGCGGAAGCCCATCATGGTCTCGTAGACGGAGCCGATGTGCTCCACGTCTAGGGCCCGGTAAGAGATCCGCTCGCCATCGAGGACAATCAGCTTCTCCAGGACCCGGTGGATCGTTCCGTCAGCTACCCGCGGTGGCTCGATCCGTTCGAGTGTCTGTCGCGTCCCGGCTGCCCCTTCGAGGAACGGGTACCGGTCAGGGTGGAACAAGTCGCCGTGCTTTGGCGCCATCGCCATCTGCGGGGCCTGTGCGCCGTCGTGGACCATCCGCCACAGAGCGACGAGTTGGGCATATGCGCCGTAGCGCTGGTCCATGGTGTCGGGATGTACCGAGGAGTCGGCGCGTAGCCGCTCGTACAGGCCGGAGACTGAGTAGGCGCCCAGGAAGGTCTCGTCCTGGGGGAGCATGTCGCGTTCCTCGGCGTAGAGCAGGTAGACGAGGCGTAACACGACCGTCAGCAGTCCCCGATAGATCTCGTCCGGGTCGTCCGCCAGCCATCGACCGAGAAGCTGGCCGTTCGAAGCGTCGTGAGCTGCCTGGAAGCCCCGCAGCAGCTCGTAGAGCGCATGGAGCACCTGTTCGGCTAGGCGCTCGCTCACCTCGTTCTGGAACTTGCGGCTGTTCTCCAGCAGCGCCGCCAGGCGCTTCTCCCGCGGTACGCTCAGTAGGCGTGTCTGGCCGAGAAGCTCGCGCATGGCTGAGCAGATTGGTCGGCCTGCCGTCTGGACCATGTCGCGAACTTGAAAGTCCAGCCAGCCCGAGCTCTCGCCCCGGGGCGCAGAGACAAGGCGCACCGTTCCACCATTGAAGAGGAGCCCCGCGGGAACGCCAGTGGTTCTGAGTAGGCGCTCCATCCGGCCATGAGGTGATAGGTCCAGACCGCCGCCGGTAATAGCGCGATCCAAGTCCGAGCCGGGTTCGCACACGCTGACCAGAAGCTGCCACGGCGAGGGTTCCTCCGCCAGCTCGTCACCCTTCGGAACGGCAGGCCGCACCGAAGCCCTGAGCGGTTCGGAACGAACTGCGAAGTCGGGCCGGAACACGTCGCCGGATTCCGGCAGCGGAAGCTCCAGATCGGCGGGGATCGGGACCTCAGCGGTGCCGGCGTAGCCCTTCGGGGAGAACCTCCAGCCGAGCACTTTCTCGGCGAACTGCCGGAAGTCTGGCAATTCGGTCGTGGTGCCAGCCGGATCGGGAACGCCGTTCTCAACCCACTCTCGGAGTAGCTTCTGGCCTGCGATATCCCGGCGGTTCAGGATCACGCCCGCTTTTACGAGCGCAGGTGCCGACACCACCAGCCCGGTAGGTCGGACGAACCCGATCCACTCCAGATGGTCGATTACCCGCTGGTCGCGCTTCGCCATCAGTTCGTCTCCGGCCATAGGTATACGAGACCCACGGGTTCGACCCGTTTCACGTGTACCTCGTAGAACTCGCGCACCCGGGCTGGCTCGTCTGCTAGGTCCTCGTCGAACTGCGCGAGCCTTCTGCGCCAGTGCCGGATGTCGGCGTTGAGTTGCTTCGTTTCCTGGGAGTTGAATCCGAAGGAAAGCTGCTTCCGGTCGCGTTCGTAGTGATCGAGTTGGGCGACCACTTGGGCGCGGTGCCGCTCCAGGGTCTCTCGCAGCGACCGTTCCTCCCGCTGTCCGCGTTCTGCAAGCCGTTGCTCGGCTATTGCCGCGAACTCTTCCGCCCAAGGCTCCAACTGCGGACGGAGATCGGCAATGTCCTGGGGTGCGGAGGCGAGCAGTCTCCGGCGGATCATCTCGTCCGGTTCTCGGGCGCGGGAGTCCAGGGAGGCGTCGAGGAGCCTCATGGTTCGTTCCTGTGCTTCCCGAGCGTAGGCGCGCAGCGGTCCGGAGCGCCGTTCCGGTTCGCTCCAGCGGGCCGCCACCGGGATGATCTGCTCGTGCAGACGCTCGGCACCCCGGCCATACAGCGACAAGCGCCCGAGCAGGATGACACGCGGGATCGAATCCTTCGTCTGGGCCAGGCAGGCCCGTGACAGGTCGTGATAGATGAACCCCTGTGAGCGGAACCGGGCCAGCAACCGCTGCGCCACCCGCTGTTCCAGATGCAGGTGCACGGTCTGATCGTCGAGCCGTCCGGTGTCCTCGAACACGACAGGCCGGAGGGGAGCGTCGCGACGCCAGTCGGGGATCTTCTGGTCGATCCGGCGGGGCACGCGCAGGGAATCGAGGGTGGAGGTCCAGCTCGGGTCGGTGGCTGCCCGTTGTTCCAGAGCGGGGAACGTCCACACCCGGTGTCCGTTGCCGCCAACGTTCTCGGCGAGTTCCGAAGCCCCGAGCAGGTGGAGGGAGCAGTTGATGGCCTGGCGGAAGGGTTCCGCCGAGAACCTGACCCAATCCCGTGACTTCTCGAGGAGTGCCCGGCAACGCTCGATCTGGTACTCGAGGTCCTCTCGCCGTTCACGGGCCGCTTCGATCTCCTCGGCGGCGGCAAAGGTGCTCTCGCCATCGGGAGACTCGGCCTCGATCCGGCGCCTTAAGGTTTCCGCGTCGCGATGGCGGATCCCGTCACGTGTCAAGCGTTGCTCCACCGCGTCCTCGATCACCTTTGGTAAGCCGCCCAGTTCCTTCTTGATGGTCTCGGTCTTCCTGACCAGGACTTCGAGTACCCGGTCCTCGACCCGCTGCGGCAGCACGAAGTAGTGGCAGTTCACTTCCGTGGCCGGTTGCAGCTTGCGGTCGATGCGGCCGTTGCGCTGCTCGATACGGCCCGGATTCCACGGCAGGTCGAAGTGGAACATGTCCCGGCAGCGGGCCTGCAGGTTGAGTCCCTCACGGGCGGCGTCGGTGGCGATCAGGATTCGCAGGGGCTCGTCGGCCGGGTCGGCGTTGAATCGGCGTTGTATCTCACGGCGGCGAGCCGGGTTGGTCACCCCGTCGATCACGTCTATCCGCTCATCGGCCCGGTCGGTCCCGAAGATGGCCTGCTCCAGAGTAGATTTCAGGTATCGCTTGGTGCCTTGCCGGTTCTCCGTGAAGATCAGCACCCGTCTATCGGTCCATGCTGGCGGGGGACCGGTGAGCGGTGCACCGAACTCGGGAAGTCCCGGGCACTGGTTGCGGCGGATCCAATCGAGCAGCCACCGGGTCTTGGCATCCGGCAGATGTTTGGTCTCATCGGCGATCTCCTGCATGCGGCGCAGGAGGCCCTGCTCGCGATCCCAGGCTGCCGCTTCGGGACTCCTCGACGGGAGGGCAGCCTCCGAGAGTTCTTTGATCTGGTCTACTTCGTCAGCAGCGATTTCCTCCGGGGACCACTTCGCGCTTTCGTCGTCCGCATCCGGCGCCTTCACAAAGCCGTGGGGCTGGTCGGCGATCAGAGATGGTTTCGGATGGTTATCCGATGGGGGGGGGGGTATTGAGTCGCTGCCGGAGCACGGTCCGCCGATGCACCCGAAGGGTGCGGGCGAAGGCCTCGATTGAAGACAGCAACCGCTGCTGCAAGCCCACTGCCATCAATCCGGCGGCGTGGCGGACGCGGTTGGGCTCCGATCCGTAACGCTCCTCGCGCGCCGTCCGGTACTCATCGAGTAGGCGGGAGAGTTGCAGTTCGGGCGCGTTCTCGGGTAGGCCGTCGACCTCGATCCGCTTTACGTTGCGCTTGGGGAAACCGCCTTGGAGTTCACGGATGTCCTCCTTCAGCCGCCTGACCATCACGGGCGCAAGGTCGGTCTTGGGACGGGTCACCTTGACACCGCGGGTGAAGCGGTACGGGTCGAGGAGCTCCAGCAGGGTGGAGAAACTGTTGGAGTGGCCGTTGTGGGGCGTGGCGGATAGGAACAACCGATGCTCGAACCTATGGGCGAGATCTCGCACCGCCCGAGTGAACTTGGTCTCGATCCCGTACCGCCCGCCCGAGGATGGGGCAGCGTGGTGGGCCTCGTCGAGGATCAGCAGGCTCCCGGTGCGATGGTCGCCGAGCCACTCCCGCATGGGGTCGGTGTAGGACGGGTCGATCAACAGCCGGTGCGAGATCAGGAACCGGCTGTGGGTACGCCAGGGATTCACGCCGAACCCACGCTCCCGCCGCATTTTCGACACGTAGCGGCGGTCCAGCACCTCGAATACGAGCCCGAAACGATCCTCCATCTCTCCCTTCCACTGCTCAAGCATCGACGGAGGTGCCGCAACGACGATGACCTTCACCTTGCGGCGTAGCAACAGTTCGCGGGTAATCAGGCCCGCCTCGATGGTCTTGCCTAGGCCGGTGTCGTCGGCGATTAGCAGGTTGACCCGCGGCAGGAGGAGCGCCTTACGGAGTGGCTCCATCTGGTAGGCGTCAATGGTGATTCCGGCCCTGAAGGGTGCCTGGAACAAGGTGGGGTCGGTGGCTGTGGTGCAGTTCCAGCGCAGCGTGTTCAGGAACGCCGCGAACTGGTGCGGTGGATCGAGGCCCTTGGCGGCGAGGCCGTCCCATCCGGCATCCTTGAGGATCAGGCGGTCCGGTTCGTACTCCCAGAACACATCGAGCGACTGGCCCTGGTTGTCATCGTCCACACACGCCAGCCGCACCAACGGTGAGTCTGCCGGGTTGTCCGACCTGGCGACCTCCTCCACGATCCAGCGCCGAGAGCGAACCTGTACTAACTCGCCGACAGCAGGCGGACCCGCGGGGAGGAGCGCCATGGAGCACCTCCTTTCACCGCTGACTCAGACCGCCTTGACATCCTAGACCCGCGTTGTGACACGCATCGGGAAGCCACCCTCCCGACTCGGACTCGAAAGCTGTGTGTCCAGGGACGGAGTCGTTGCTAAGGAACCGAATGTAAACGCACAGGTACCCTGGACGCTGGAGGGGCCGAAGATGGGGCCTCGGGATATTCATGGCGACCCGTGAGGGATGCTAGGTGCGGGGTTCCGTTCGGTCGACCGGATCCGGCAAAGTGTCTGTACCAGATTCCGCCAGTCGACAATATCTTTAGATGTGCGGCCAAGACACCGAGTGCCATGCGCCTGTTCCCGGTTGTTTGGTCGCTCCGGGCGCGCGCCGGGTGGCTCTAGTCAGAACTCGTACCCGTTCTAATCCGGTACTGATTAGGGATTTATACAGCTACCGCTCTAACAGAAAACGAAACGGCATTACTACACCCACGGTTGCTGGCTGCCATCGTGTGGAGTGGTATGGTGGATCGTATGACCAGCCGTGAGTCAGAAGGAAATCCAGCAACGTCCCACGACACTGTAGACGCGATCGCTGAGACTAGCCGGCGGGAGGCTTTTCCGCTGCGCCGAGTGTTTCTCCAACAGAAGCGCGACGGTGAGACTCAACCAGGTCCGCTGGCCAAGTTTGTCTCGGCGGGTGACCGTACGGGCCTACTTCTGTACTTCCTGGCGCTCACCAAGGCGAGCCAGGAACCATGGGACGTTTCGTTGCACTCGGCGGTCTGGGCAAGGGCGCTAGACCTGCCCCTTCCCGACACGGCAACCGCCCGGGGTCGGGTATCGAAGGCGTGGTCCCGGCTTGTTGATCGACGCTTGGTGATCCGAGCTCGGAAGGGCCGCCTCGCCAGTTTCACCTTGCTCTGCGAGGATGGATCGGGCTCTCTCTACACGAGACCCGACCGTGCCTTCGTGAAAGTTCCACACGATTTGTGGGCCAAGGGACCCATGGCATCAAAGCGATGGTATCAACTACTAACCCTGCCTGAGCTTGTCTTTCTGGTCATTGCGTTGAGCAACTTGGACGACTTCTCTTTGCCCGTCGAACGTGGTCCCGATTACTACGGTGTCTCGGCGGATACCTTGCTGCGCGGATACAGTGGCCTCCAAAATCATGGCCTCCTTGTGGTTCGGAGCAACGCGTTCACCGCCCCCCTGTCACCTACAGGACTGTCATACGAGAACCGCTACACGTTGAAGCAGCCGTTCGGTCCGGTCGGGAGGGTCAGCAAGGCTGGGAGTCGTGCCCGATGAGTTGGCAAGCGTACGCTGACGAATCCGTCCGTGGGCAGGCATACATGATGTGCGTAACGTCCGTGGCATTCAGCAAGGTTAAGGATGTGCGTAAGAGACTACGGGCCTTGACCTTGCCTGGTCAGAGGCGACTCCACTTCTCGGCGGAGAGCAACCGGCGTCGTCGCGGCTTGCTGAGGGACATGGGTGGCCTTGGAACCGGATCGGTGATCTACGTTGCCCGGCACCGGGATCAAGTAGCGGCGCGGGCGGCAATCCTAACGGCCGTGGTGGGTGACCTGCTCGAACAGGGGACGACACGTTTCGTACTCGAATCACGCGCTAATCAAGATCAGCGAGATCGCTCAATCATCTCACGTGCGATCGGTTCTGGGGGGTCAATGCCCTTTACCTACGCTCACAGCGAGGCGAACGGAGAGCCGCTGTTGTGGGTGCCCGACGCGGTGGCCTGGACATGGGGCCGAGATCGCCGATGGAGAAAAATCGTCCGGGATCTCCAACTTGTAACCGGCGTCAGGAACATTGACTTGAACTAGGGGTCGCAGGCCCGGCTGCTCACCGTCCGGAGAGGAGCCGCGCCTACTTCCTTGGTCTACTGGCCTCGGCGCTCTCATTATCGCCTGTCCGGGCTCGGAATTCAACCGCGAACCGGCGACTGATCGGCACTGGGTCGGAATACGGACGGGCGCGGGTTCATTGACCTCCGGGTTGGCCATGCTTGTCGCTTGTCGCGGGGTGCCGGGTCGGGATCGTCACCGCTCTCGATATTGCCAAGACGTTCCACTACCTCTACTGGCCCCACCGAGCAGCGGCGAGGGTCGTTGCAGGCAGTGTCCCCGCGAGTTCACGGTGTAGCACCCGGTCCGAGCCGATACGGAGATGGCATATCCGCGAAGTCCAGCCAGCGAATTAAATAGTAAAGTAGCTTGACAAACTAATTAGGAGGCGGCGAGAATACGCCCCGCAAGGCAGCCGGAGTTGGCCAGTCGTGCGGCTGGACAGCTCTCTGGATCACGAGGATGAGATGACGTCCGGCACCTGTATCTACCGGGGTGCACCGGGTTACCGGGACAAGCGGTTCCTCGCGTCGCGTCACCCCATCCTCCGACACCCGGGGCTAGAAACGTGATCGACGGATCCGGTTCTTGGGCACTCCGCCTGCGCAACGGCCAGGCGGTCTTCGACGAGTTCATGGAAGCCGCGCCGTTCCCTATCTCACGCGCCACGCTGGCCCGCCGGACCGGCTTGTCGAAGCCGACCGTTTCAGCCCTAGTGTCGGATCTCGAGGATGCTGGCGTGGTGAGCCTCATCCTCCCCGAAGTACCTCAAGGTCGGATCGGGCGCCCGGCCGCGCCCTACGCGTTGGTCTCGGATGCCGCGTTGGTAGTGGGAGTTGACATGGGGGCCAGCAAGGTCATCGTGGGTGTCGCCGACTTGCTCGGGCGAGTCCTGGCGGAAGATCGCATCGAGACCGCCTCCCACGCTAGGGCTGCGGTGGACGCAGTCGTGGAGTCCGCGACCCGGCTGCTTGCGAACCTCGGGAAGGCTCATCTTCTCGAGTCCGGTTGTGTGGGTGTGCCCGGCGTGTACCGACCGCGACTGGACCGGGTGGGGATGTCCCCCAACCTCTCAGGGTTCGCCGATCTCCCGATCCAGGCGGAACTCTCTGAGCGGCTCGGCGTGCCGGTCACGATCGAGAATGACGTGAACCTAGCCGCGGTGGCGGAGGCAGAGGCGATGGACGACCGTGGCGGGCTCGATTTCGTCGCCATCTCGGTCGGCACCGGGATAGGGGCCGGGTTGGTGATGGATGGGAGGCTGTATCGGGGGGGACACGGAGCAGCCGGAGAACTTGGGTCGATCGATATATCCGGATCAGGCGAAAACCGGGCGGGACCGCGACTCACGTTGGAGGACGTGGCCTCTGCCCCGGCTATACGCAGACGGTTCCGCCAGGCAATCGACAACGGCTTTCCCTCCCGCCTCGAACGCGATGCCGAGGTCTCGGACATCCTCCTGGCGGCGTCTTCCGACGACGAAGCCGCGTCCGAGGCTCTCGGTATCGCCGCCGAGGCGATGGCGTCTGCGGTGGCTTGGCTCTGCTGGTTCAGTGATCCGGCCCGGATCGTCTTCGGGGGCGGGGTCGGGTCCAATCCCATATTCGTCGACGCGGTGCGCTCCAAACTGGACCGTCACTTGGACGTGACACCTGAGGTGGTCGCTTCGGCGCTGGGGAGCCGGGCTGCCTTCATGGGAGCGATCTCAACCGCTCGGGCCTCGGTGAGGACCACCTTCGTACGGGGCCGGTTGGGCCGATGACCGCGAATGGTATATCCCCGGCCGACGAGATCGCCGCCGCCGTCGACGAGGAGAAACTCGTAGGTCTGGTAATGGACGCCGTCCGTATTCCCAGCGTCACCCCCCATGAGTGGGCCTTCGCCGAATGGGCCGGAAGCCGGATGGTCGAGGGACCTTGGGACCGGGTACGCCTCGCAGAGATAGAACCGGGACGGCCCAACGTCTACGCAGAGGCGGGTGGGGCTGAAGGACGGTCCCTGGTACTGGCGGGGCATCACGACACGGTTCACGCGGACGACTGGGTGCGGGAGTGGGGTGGGACAGACCGGGCTGATCCCTTCACCGGGAACATCATCGACGGCGAGATATGGGCTCGAGGCGTCACCGACCAGAAACCGGGAGTCTGCTCGATCATCGAGGTGGCTCGAGCGGTTGACCGGGCGGGATACCGCGTGGCTGGTCCGCTGATGGCACTACTGGTATGCGACGAGGAGTCCGGCCAGCCCGGCAGCGGGCTCTCCGTGGGTATGCGCGCCGCCGTTTCGCACCTGTTCGACGGCTCAACCCGGGTACCGGACTTTGCTATCTACACCGAACCGACCACCGGGGCGATCTACACCGCCCAGATGGGATTCCTGATCGCTGATATCACGCTGGCAGGCAAGTCGGCCTACTTCGGAACCCCCGAGTTGGGTGTGGATGCCCTGCATGCTGGCCACTCGCTGCTAAGCGAACTATGGGACCGGAACGAGACCCTGCGCGCCGGGGAGGCCCACGACCTCCTCGGCAAACGCTTCCTCCTGGTCACCCATGTTGAGTCCGGGGGCAACATCGCGGTTCCGGGTTCCTTCAGCTTGTCCCTAATCCAAAAAGTGCTACCGGGCGACGACCTTGACTGCCAGGCCGACGCGTTGCGGGATATAGCCGCGAAGGTGGCCGACGGCCACGGTGTATCGGCCGAGGTGGTCTTCTCCGCCCCTCGGGATCACCGGGTGGGCGGAACGCCTGACGAGATCCCGCCGGACCATCCGGGTGTCCGCTCGTTGATGGACTCTATTGAGCACACGACCGGAAGGATTGCCCGGGTCGAGGGTGCTCCCTACTGGTCCGAGAAGCCACTGCTCCGGGCCGCTGGTATCCCCGGCGTCTACTTCGCTCCCGGGGACATTGCGACCTGTCATACCCCATTCGAAAGGCTCCCGATCCAAGAGTTGATCTCCGCTACCCGCACCCTTGCGCACTTCGTCGCGTCATGGTGTGGCGTGGAGCCAGCCGGGAGAGGGCAGCGGAAGGAGGAATAATGAAAACGAGAACAACGATATCGAGACGGGTTCTCATTGCCACGTTGGCTGTGCTCAGCCTGCTGGCTACGGCCTGCGGCGACAGCGACGTTGCCGAGGAGCCCACGATCACCACGCAGGCCCCTACCACTCAGGCACCCACCACTCAGGCACCCACCACCACCACCGCGGTGCCGGTTGCGCCTGTGACTCGGGGGCCGGGGGGTGAGGTGGCTACGCCGTCTGGTGAGATTGTGCTTTCGGATGGTGAGGTTGAGGAGGTGAAGGCGGGTGGTTACACGGCTGCTTTGTTGTGGCATACCGCGGGTGCGTTCACTGATGCTGTGAGTCAGGGCGCTCGGGATGCGTTTGCCGAGTTGGGTGTTGAGGTTATTGCTGAGACGAACGCTCAGTTCGACGCCGCGCAGCAGGCCAACGATGTTGAGACGGTGATGGCTCAGGATCCTGACATCATCATGAGTTTGGTTCTTGATCCGGTGTCGGGCGCGGAGGCGTTCCGTCCGGCTGTCGAAGCGGGTGTGCAGTTGGTGTTTCTGAGCAATGTGCCTGAGGGATACGTTCACGGGACCGACTATGTGGGGCTGGTCACCGATGACTTGGCGGCGATGGGTATCGCGGCCGCTGACTTGTTGGCCGACGCGCTGGGTGGTCAGGGGAAGGTGGGTTTCATCTTCCATGATGCTGCGTATTACGTCACGAATCAGCGGGACCAGGCGTTCAAGGCTTGGATTGAGGCGGCTTATCCGGGGATTGAGATTGTCGATTCGCAGGGTTTGGCGGATCCGGCTGCGGCTGAGGAGATAGCGGCGTCCTTGTTGACCCGCAATCCTGATCTGAATGGCATTTATGCGCCGTGGTCAGCTGGCCCGGCCGATGGGGTTTTGGCGGCCTTGCGGGCGGCGGGCGCTTCCGATGTTGCGGTGGTGACTCTTGACTTGGACACAAACGTGTCGCTTGATCTGGTGGAGGGCGGCAACGTTGTAGGCATTGCTGCTGATGAGGCTTATGCCTTGGGCCGGACGATGGCTCTTGAGGGTGCTTATGGTCTGGTCGGCAAGCCTGCACCTCCGTTTGTGGTGGTTCCGGCCATCAAGGTGACCGCTGACAACATCGTCGATGCCTATCGCCAGTCTTTGGCGACCGACCCACCAACCGAAGTCATGCAAGCCCTCGGATAGGCTTTAACTGCCCGAGTGTCCGAAGAACTGCCGGGAGTGAAGGCGGCCCATGAACGGCTAGGAGCCGTAAGCAACTCGATACGGTTGTGGGCACGCCAACGTGACGAAGGCGGGTTTCGACAGTACGTCGTGTACCTCGCCTTCGTCTCGATCCTCGCCGTCTTCGCCCTGTTCCTATGGGACGACGGGTTTCTCAGCAGCTCCAACCTGCTTAACATCGGCAGGCAGGCGGCACCCATCGCGGTGATGGCGGTGGGTATGGCCTTCGCTCTGGCATCGGCCGAGATTGACCTGTCCGTCGGGTCCACCGTGGCGCTCTCATCGTTGGTGGCTGCGGTGGTGGTGGGTGATTACGGATTCCTGGCTGGGGCAGCCGCGGCGGTGGCCACCGGAGTGGTGGTCGGTCTGTTCAACGGTCTCATCACGGTCAAGGGTCGGATACCGTCCTTCCTGGTCACCCTGGGCACGCTGGGCATCATCAGCGGGATTGCCCGGAACATGAACAACCTCCAGTCGATGCCGATTCGGGACGATACCTTCTCGGCCCTGTTCGGTGCTGGTTCGTTGGGCCCGGTCTCGTCCCTGGTCGTCTGGACGATCATCGTGTTCGCGCTGGGCCATTTCGCGCTACACCACCTGCGCTGGGGCCGCCATCTCCTCGCCACGGGAGCGAACCGGGAGTCAGCGAAGGCCGCCGGGCTCAACACGGACCGGATCCGGGTCAGCGCGCTGGTCGTGAGCGCCACGACAGCCGCCTTCGCTGGCGTGCTGCTAGCGGGGCGGCTGTCCATCGGCCGCCACGACCTCGGCGAGAACGACCTGCTGACCGTGATCGCCGCGGTCGTCATCGGCGGCACCAGCCTGTTCGGAGGTCGCGCCTCGATCGCGGGGGCGGTGACCGGGGCGGTCATCATGGCGATGCTCAACAACGGCCTGATCTTGATGGGTCTGGAGGTAGCGGACCAACTGATCGCCCGCGGTGTGATCATCATTCTTGCGGTGGCACTGAGCATGCGAGCACCTGAAGAAAGTTGAATGAAGATGTTCCTTAAGGCACTGCTGACCCGCAACCGGCCCTTCGTCGAGGCGGCTATTCGGCTCCACCAGGAAGGGAGCATTCCAGCCAACAGCTACGTTCTGGATCTCGACGCGATCGAGTCCAACACCCGCGACTTCTCGGCAGAGGCCCATCGCCGGGGTCTCACCGTGTACGCGATGAGCAAGCAGCTGGGTCGTGCCGGAGGTGCGCTGGATGCGATGACTCGAGGCGGTGTCGACGGTTACGTCGCGGTCGACATGGCCTGTGCCCGGCCCATCGTGGCTGGCGGACACCGATTGGGCAACCTCGGGCACCTCGTCCAGATGGCGCGGGCGGAGGCTCGGGAAGCCTCCAGTTTGTCCCCCGAATACTGGACCATTTTCTCCCGTACCAAGGCGTCGGAAGCGTCCCGGGCGGTGGTGAGGCTCGGCCGCACTCAGAAGGTTCTCCTTCGGGTATGGAACGACGGCGACGTCTTCTACCCCGGTCACGAAGGAGGGTTCCACATAGATGAACTCCCTGACGCCATCGCCTTCGTGAACGGTTTGGATGGGTTGCGGTTCGCTGGTCTTACTACTTTCCCCGCCCTTCTCTACGACAAGGACTCCCGGAAGGTGGGACCCACGCCTAACGTCGAAACCCTCGCCCGGGGCGTGGAGTTGGCTGCCAGCGTGCTCGGAGACGGCACTCGCATCGAGGTCAACGCACCCGGCACCACATCCACGGCGGTTCTCGATCTGCTGGCGGACATCGGGGCCACCCAGGTGGAGCCCGGACACGGCCTTACCGGTTCGACGCCGCTGCATGCGGTGGACGAACTCCCCGAACAACCCGCTGCCCTCTACCTATCCGAGGTCGCCCACCTGCACCAGGGCATTCCTCTGTGCTTTGGCGGGGGCTTCTACGTCGACCCGGTATTCGACGCCTACGGCACGCGGGCGCTGGTGGCGGCCAGCCCCGAAGATGCGTCCACCGAGCCGGTGCCGGTCGATATGCCCGACCCCGCAGGCATCGACTACTACGCAAGACTGCATCCACCGGCAACCCGCACCGTCGAGGAAGGGGATACGGTGGTCTGCGGTTTCCGTGTTCAGGCCTTTGTGACCAGGGCTAGTGTGGTGGGAGTGACCGGTGCCCGAACGGTTGCCCCGGCGGTGGCTGGCGTGTGGAACACCCTGGGCGATCCGGTACCGGAGCGGCGAGGATGACGCCTCCTGCCCTCGAGATTCGAGACCTGTCGAAGGCGTTCCGGGCGGTGCAGGCTCTGGACGGCGTCTCTCTAGATCTTCACAGAGGACGGGTGACAGCGCTGCTGGGCGACAACGGGGCTGGCAAGTCGACGCTCGTGAAGTGCCTGGCCGGGATATACCAGCCCGACTCGGGGACCATCAGCATTGACGGGGCCGCGCATCGGATCTCCTCACCCGATGTGGCTCGCTCGCTCGGCGTCGAGTCCGTTCACCAGGACCTGTCGCTCATTGACACGCTGAACGTGGCCGAGAACCTCTTCCTGAACCGGGATTACACGCGGGGTGGGTGGTTAGGGTCCCGGTTGGGGATCCTGAACAAGAGGCGTATGCACGAGGAGTGTGGCGATACCCTGGCTCGTCTCGGGATTGCCCTCCCGTCGTTGCGTAAGCCGGTCGGCCTCCTGTCAGGTGGTCAGCGCCAAGCTATCGCCATCGGGCGGGCCGTGGCCTGGGGTCAGCGGATTGTCCTCCTAGACGAGCCCGCCGCGGCGCTGGGCGTCGAGCAGGCCCGCCGGGTCCTGGACCTGATCCGGGCGCTGCGGGACTCGAACGTGGCGGTGCTGCTGATCACCCACAACATGGACCGGGTTACTGCGGTGTGCGACACGGCCGTTGTGTTGCGCCGCGGTCGTAAGACGGCGGAGGCCGATGTCAGCCAGGTCACCCAGGACGACCTAGTGGCCTTCATCACGGGCGCGAGGACCACTGAGTCTCCCGGCCCATGAGGCGCAGGGAGGCCCAAGCCTGTGAGGGCTGGAATGGGCCAGTCCGACCGGTCCGCCATCCGTGCATCCGCAGGGAACGCACGCGCACCCGACGGGCGCATTGCCCGGTTGAGTAGTCCGGCTGCGAAGGGCTGTGGGCAAATGGAGGTTGTCGTCGCCTCGAACACTGGCGAGATGGCCGCCCGCGCGGCCAGCATCGTCGAGTCTTTCCTTGGTTCCACTCCCTTGCCGGTGCTGGGTCTGGCGACCGGCGCGTCGGTGCAGCCCCTCTACCGGGAGTTGGTCCGCCGGCACCGGGAGGAGTCTCTTTCGTTTGCCGCTACTCGGGCCTTCCTGCTGGACGAGTACGTGGGGCTTGATCCCGACCATCCGCAGCTGTACCGCAACATCGTCCGCGCCGAGCTGACGGGACAGGTCGACCTCCAACCCGCCCGCCTGGACTCTCCCGAGGTTCACACGCCCGACCTGGATGAGGAATGTGCCCGCTACGACCGCCGAGTCCGCCGCGCTCGGATCGGGCTTCAGGTGCTCGGGATCGGGCGCAACGGCCATCTCGCCTTCAACGAGCCCGGTTCGGCCTTCGATTCCCGTACCCGAGTCGTTCCGCTCACCGCAACGACTAGGGCTGACAACGCCCGCTTCTTTGACAGCCCGGACGAGGTGCCCCGCCGCGCGGTGACGCAGGGTCTCGGCACGATCCTGCGGGCTGATCATCTGATGGTCATAGCCTCGGGTTCAGCCAAGGCCGCTGCCGTCGAGGGTGCCTTGCTCGGTCCGGTGACAGCAACCCTCCCCGCTTCGATACTTCAGACCCACCCGCGCCTGACCCTGATCCTCGATCACCGAGCAGCGAAGGGAGTGCACGGCCAGCTCGGGAAATTACCGGTTAGGGCTTAGGAACTCTGACACAACTCCAGTTCCAACCGGCCGCTGGAAGCTATAACCTTGCAATTCTGGCAGGAGGATCCATAATTACACGGATGATTCCACGTCGCTTGTATGCGCAACTGCACGATTTGCTGGCGGATTACCCGGCTGTTGTCTTGATCGGGCCGCGACAGGTCGGGAAGACGACTCTCGCCATCGAGATTGCCGATACCGTGGATGCGGTTTACCTCGACCTGGAGTCGCCGAGGGACCGTGCCAGGCTCTCCGATCCCGAGTTGTACCTGGCGGATCACCAGGACCGGCTGGTCATCCTCGATGAAGTTCACCGTATGCCGGGTCTGTTCCAGAGCTTACGTGGCATTATCGACCGCGGGAGGCGGAGGGCCAAGCGGTCATCTCAATTCCTGCTGCTGGGTTCCGCCTCAATGGACCTCTTGCGACAGTCCGGCGAAACCTTGGCCGGACGCGTTGCCTATCTTGAACTGGGTGCGTTCGACGTTACGGAGGTCGAGAAACGCAGCCACGACAAGCTTTGGGTGCGGGGCGGATTCCCGGACAGCTTTCTGGCCGCTGACGATGGTCGGAGCCTTACCTGGCGGGAGAACTTCATACGGACGTATCTCGAACGGGATGTTCCTCAACTCGGCCCGCGTGTTCCCGCCGAGACCCTCAGGCGACTGTGGGTGATGCTGGCGCACACGCAGGGAGGTCTACTCAATGCGGCGTCTCTGGCGCGTGGGCTTGGGGTCAATGGTAAGACGGTCTTCCGGTACCTGGACCTTATGGTGGATCTTCTTTTGGTGCGTCGGCTCATGCCCTGGCGTCGCAACGTCGGCAAGCGACTCGTCAAGTCACCGAAGGTGTACGTACGTGACAGCGGCGTCGTGCATGCTCTGCTCGGTTTGGCCTCTAAGGAAGATGTCGTCGGACACCCCGTCGTGGGAGCGAGTTGGGAGGGGTTTGTGGTCGAGACCATTCTGTCGCTCGCCCCGAACCGCGCCGAGGCGAACTTCTATCGCTCATCGGGTGGGGCTGAGATCGATCTTATCCTCACCCTGCCTGGCCGGAAGCCGTGGGCCATTGAGGTGAAGCGAAGCCTTGATCCGCGCCCTCGTAGAGGCTTTCACAACGCTTGTGAGGATGTTCGTCCCGAAGCGAAGTTCGTCGTCTACCCCGGTGACGAGCGTTACCGGCTTGCCAAAGACATCGAAGCAGTCACCGTTCTCGACATAGCAAGTGAGGTAGCGGGCTCGAGCAAGCGTCCGTAGCCCCAACACTTTTCTCCGAGCGATTTTCGAATCAACTCGAGCCCCAACTGGCAACTCTAAGTGACCACCTTCATCACGGTGCTGCGGCCTGGGGCGGTATGGACTCTTCGATATCCCAGCATGACTGGCCGGGTTGTTTCAACGCCGGTGTCCACTCGAAGGACGGGGGGATCCAGGAACCTTAACTTTTCCTCGCCAGCCAGGATTATCACGTTCTCCTCCCCGACCCGGTTGATCGCCTCGGGGCTGATCTGCTGGTTGCCCCGACCGAGCAGGAATCCCTGTCCGCCGATCACTCCCAGATAGATAGTCGCCGGAGTACCCGGTGCCAGTAGGTCGACCAAGGCGGTGGCGGTGACGTTGGGGGCGATTATTCGGCGGTCGCGAACCACGTCCACTCCGGCCAGGGTTCCCTCCAGATCCAGGTGATCGAGGATCCGGGCCACGGTGGTACCGGGTCCGAGTACGTAGATCTGGTCGGGCATCATCCTGTCGGCGAGCTTCTTGCACAGTTGGTCTAGGTTTGCATCATCCCCGGGCGCGGTGATGGCCTTGCCGGGCTGGAGATGGTCGCGGACGAACGGGACCGAGGCCACCGAGAAGCCTGCCACCCGGCCTGGTTCGTCTCCGGCATCCAACACCTCTCGTTGGGTCAGGGGAACCTGGTCGGGCGTAGCCAGGTAGCGGGCTGCCATAGCGCCGGCCGCCTCCGGCGTGTTCCCAAACACGGCCGAATGCATCTTGACTCCGGTCGGGATGCCCACCACCGGAACCTCGGTGCTGACCACGTCCACGATGTCGCGGGCGGTTCCGTCCCCACCGGCGAAGGCGATCAGGCCGACACCCTCCTCCACCATCCGGGCGGCGACCGCTCGGGTGTCGGACGAGGTGGTCGGGTCCGATTGAATCGGTACCACTGCTGGGAGGAGCCCGGCCTGGCGGGCGGTGTCCTCTCCCATAGAACCCGCCCCGGCGATCACCGGTAAGCCGGGTATTGCATCCGCCAGAAATCGGACCGCCCGTCCGGCCCGCCGGTGGGCGATCGGGACTGCTCCGAGGGCGGCTGCCTGGAGGTAGGTGTCTCCGTCGGTGCCGTGGAGCCCTACCGATCCCCCCATGCCAGCGATGGGGTTGACTATCAGGCCCAGCCGGATCTGGTTCGCTTGGTTCATGAGGGGCAACCTAGCTAATTCACTGGCACAAGAGCCGCAACAAGCTCGTCAACTCCCGATTCGGGGTCAGTCGCCGACGAGGGGTTGTGGGACTACCGGACGCTCTACTGGCGGCAGGACTTCGTGCACGCTCTTGAGCAAGGGGTTGCTTCGACGTATCCGACTCGGCGGGCAGGTGATTCACGGTCAAGTCCCCCACATGGTCGCTCTCTCGTCGAGGTATCAGGCGACGTCTAGGAACTTGCGCAGAGCTCTTCGAATGACCTCGCTGGTTGTGGTGTGATCGGCCTCGGCTCGGGATTCGGTTGCCGCTATCAGCTCAGGATCAATCCGAACGGACACGACCCCGGCAGGACCCGAGCCCATTGCAGGGCGGCCACGCTGGCGAGTCTTGAGTGCCTCAACGTCGTACTCGGTCAATTCGACCTCCTCGGCGATAGCATCAAGCTCGCCATCGGTGAGGGTCCGTCCGGTCTTGGTCGTGTGCGTGTTCATGGTGTCGGGTCCTGCCCTGTCGTGAGCATCTCGTAGAACACTGGTCGCAGTGCCATGGCGTGGATCACGAGTTCGACCTGCTTGGCGAGTTCGAGCCAGATGATCTCAAGGAGATTGCCAGCGAAGTCTGGGCCGATGGCGAGTACGTTTGGGCGGGTCGGCGTCCGGGTCGAGATCGACAACGACGAGGGCGTGCTCGATGGCATGCAGGTTGACGGGCTCGCTGTGACCGTGCCTAAACGCCGAACGGTGGAACTCCACATGCACTTATCGTAATACGTATTTGGCATCCACGCTCGCAATCCATCGGTGATGGTATCCAGTCGGTCCTGTAACAACCCTCCCGTCACCCAGACGGGCACCAAGGCTGTGTCGGTGTCTGTCAGGCTTGATAGGCGCGTTGTGGTCTCCAATCGGTAGAGTTGATGGTCGGCAAGATGAGCGCGAGACCGAAGGTGTGATGGAGTGAACAGAGCCCACCCCTACATGGCCAACTCGACGGAGGAGGCCAAACAGCACATGCTCAACGCCATCGGCGTTACGACCGTTGATGAGCTGTTCGAGCAGATACCCGATGAGCACATAACCACCCGGCAATTCGATCTCCCCGAACCTCTTACCTCGGAGGTGGAGTTGAAGCGACATCTGACCGGGGTGCTTGGGAAGAACCGGCACTGCGAGGACAACCTCAGCTTCCTGGGGGGCGGTACGTGGCAGCACCATGTTCCGGCCATCTGCGATGAGATCTGGACCCGTAGCGAGTTCCTGACCTCGGTTTGGGGCACCGCGTCTTCCGACCTGGGTCGCAACCAGGCCTGGTTCGAATTCGCCAGCCAAATGGGCGAGCTGGTGGGGATGGACTTCGTGGGCCTACCGGTCTACAGCTGGGGTGCCGCGGTGGGACACTCGATGCGGATGGCTTCCCGGATGACTGGCCGGGGCCGGGTGCTGGTTCCGGTCCTGATGGATCCGCAACGTCTTGACGTGGCCCGTACCTACGCGGGTGCCCCGGAGCAGGAGGGACACATCAAGATCGAACAGGTGGGGTACGACGCCGCTACCGGACGCCTCGACCTAGACGACCTCAGTAGGCGACTCGATGACCGGGTGGCGGCGGTCTACTTCGAGAATCCTGGCTACTTGGGGGTGATCGAGGACCAGGCCGCCGAGATTGCCCGGATGGCCCGAGCTGCGGGTGCTGAGACCATCGCCGGTGTGGACCCGACCTCGCTCGGCGTGATCGCCCCGCCTTCGGCCTACGGCGTCGACATAGCGGTGGGCACCACCCAGCCCCTCGGTGTGCACATGAACGGAGGCGGTGGAGTGGGCGGGTTCATCGCCACCCGCGACGAAGAGCGCTACGCGAGGGAGTACCCCACCCTCCAGGTCAGCCTCACCGACACCACACATGAGGGAGAACGGGCCTTCGGCTTGGCTCTGTTCCAGCAGAGCTCTTACGGATCGCGGGAGGAAGGAAAGGACTGGACCGGGAACTCGGTTTATCTGTGGGCTATCGCCAACGCCGCCTACATGTCGGTACTGGGGCCGAACGGCTTCGAGGAGTTGGGCGGAGCGATCCTTAAGAGGAGCCACTACGCGGCCCACCAACTCGCCACCCTCCCGGGCATTACCTTGCCTTGGCCCGCAGGCTTCTTCAAGGAGTTCGTGGTCCAGTTCGATGCTGAGGGCCCGCCGGTGGCGGAGATCAACCGGCGACTTCGCGCCCACGGCATTTTCGGGGGCCGCGATCTCAGCAGCGACTTTCCGGACCTGGGGCAGAGTGCCCTGTATTGCGTGACCGAAGTACACAGCCGAGCCGATATAGACCGCCTAACCGAAGTGCTGGAGGAGGTGACGAGATGACGAGCAACGGACTTAGGAGATATCACGCGGCGGTCTGGGACGAACCGTTGGTGATGGAGCTGGGTCGGCCCGGTCGCCGAGGACAGCTCTTCCCCGTGGATGAGCCCGAGTTCGAGTCAGTGGTAGGCGGTGGCACCGACCTTATTCCTGAGACCCTACGTCGTGGCCAACCGGCGAATCTTCCCGAGCTGTCGGAACCCGAGGCGCTGCGCCACTATCTGCATCTCAGCCAGGAGGTGCTGGGGATGATGGGCATCAGCCTGTTCGGTACCTGCACTATGAAGTACAACCCGAGGGTTACCGAGGCGCTCGCCCGGCAGCCGTTTGTGGCGGCGACCCACCCCGATCAGGACGTCGAGACCCTCCAGGGCACGCTCGCCGTCATCTACGGGCTCGATCGGATGCTCCGCGAGCTCACCGGGATGGATCAGTTCGTCTTCCAGCCGGGTGGGGGCGCTGATGCTGCCTTCCTCCACGCTACGGTGACCAGGGCCTACCACAAGGCCAGAGGGAACCTGGCGCAACGTAGGGAGATCATCACCACCGTCCAGGCCCATCCCTGTAACCCGGCCACCGCGGCGGCAGCAGGCTTCGACGTGATCAACCTTCCCCTAGAGGAGGACGGCTATGCGTCGGTGGAGGCGCTCCGGGCAGTAGCTTCGGAGCGGACCGCGGCGCTGATGGTCAACAACCCCGATGACATCGGAATCTACAACCCCCACATCAAAGAGTGGGTGGACATTGTCCACTCGGTAGGCGGGCTCTGCTTCTACGACACTGCCAACTTCAACGGCGTGATGGGCCGGATCCGGGCCCGGGAGCTGGGCTTCGATGCCTGCATGATGATGCTCCACAAGACCTTCGGCGCTCCCAAGGCAGGCGGCGGCCCGGCGGTGGGAGCATACGGATGCTCGGACGAGTTGGCCCCCTACCTGACCACTCCGGTGGTGGTCAAGAGCGAGGACGGCGACTACCAGGTCAAGGTTCCTGACCACGCCGGGAGCACCCAGGTGCGGGAGTACCTGGGCAATATCCCGGTCATAATCAAGGCCTACTCGTGGCTCCGGGCGTTGGGTGCCGCGGGAGTGAAGGAAGCCGCCGACCTGTCGCTGCTGGCCAACAACTACATGGAGACCCGTCTCCTCCGCATACCCGGCGTGACCAAGGGGTTACCCCACCTCACCAAGCACCGCATGGAGATGACTCGCTACAGCTTGGGCGAGCTCACCGAAGAGACCGGTGTGACCACCCTGGATGTGCAGAACCGAATGGTCGACTACGGGGTGGACGCCTTCTGGTTGAGCCACGAACCGTGGTTCATTCCCGAGCCTTTCACGCCCGAAGCGGGGGAGATGTGGTCCATCGAGGACATGGACTACTGGGTGGATGTGATCGCGGCGATCTGCGAGGAGGCCCGTACCGATCCCGAGTTGGTTAAGACCGCCCCCCACAACCACCCCATTCATCGGGTGGTCGGGACCGGGCTCGACGACCCTGACCGGTGGGCTACCACCTGGCGGGCGCACCTCCGCAAGAACGGACTCGAAGGCTAATTCGAGGGTGCGCGTCGGCGTACCGGGGGTTGAAACTCCGGCAGAATCAGTCTCGCTGACCTTCGAGGGCCGTCCCATGCAGGGGCTGGTCGGCGACACTTTGGCGTCGGCGCTGGTCGCGGTCGGCGATATGGGTTTGCGCGACGCAGTGGACGGCGGTCGGCGCGGCGTCTTCTGCGGGATGGGTGCCTGTCACGAATGTGCGGTGGTGGTCGATGGTCATCCGGGGATGCTGGCCTGCATGACCCAGGCTCAGGACGGTCAGGACGTCAGTCGGCAGCCGGTCGCACCCGGACCTCCGGATGTCTCTGCGAGTAGCCGGTCTAGGCGTGACCTCTCGCCAACGGTCTTAGTGGTCGGTGGGGGGCCGGGAGGCCTCTCGGCGGCTTCGGTAATCGCCGAGCATGGAGTGGACGTGGTGGTGATCGACGAGCGCTCCAAGCTGGGAGGTCAGTTCTATAAGCAACCCCCGCCGGAGCGGACCGTCGACGATTCCCGTCTCGATTCCCAGTACCGGGCCGGACGCAAATTGATCGCCCGGGCACAGCAGGCCGGGGTTCGATTTCTCAACGATGTCACCTTGTGGGGGGCCTTCACACCCGATCACCTGGCCGCCCGGAGCGAGGATTGCGATTGGGTGTTGCGTCCCGGGCGACTGGTTCTTGCCACGGGCGCTCACGAGAGACCCGTTCCACTGCCCGGCTGGACCCTTCCAGGGGTGATGACCACCGGGGCTGCCCAGACCCTGCTCAGATCGAGCCAGGTCGCCCCAGGAGAGCGGGTGGTCCTTTCCGGCAATGGCCCGCTCAACATGCAGGTGGCCGCCGAGTTGGTCATGGCTGGCGTCGATGTGGTGGCGCTGGCCGAGCAGGCGGACCTCCGGTGGTGGCGCAACCTCGGCAACGGCACCGGGATGTTGACCTCAGCACCGGAGCTGGTGGCTAAGGGACTTGCCTACCGGACCACCCTGGCCCGGGCCGGGGTCTCAGTAATCGACCGCGCCTCAGTGATCGAGATAAGGGGAGATCAGCGAGCGGAGGCGGTAGTCGTGGCACGCCTCGACCCTTCCGGCAATCCGATTCCGGGAACGGAGCGAGGGTTCGCCGCCGACGCGGTCTGTCTCGGTTACGGTTTCATCCCGGCCAACGAGATTTCCCGCGCTCTGGGATGTGACCATCGCTACGACCCGGCCACCGGTACGCTCGTAGCAGCTCGAACCTCCACCGGACGGACCTCGCTCGAAACGGTGTGGGTGGTGGGCGACGCCGGTGGGATCAACGGGGCCTACGTGGCGACCGCCTTCGGTACCGTGGCCGGTGGCGAGGTGCTGGCAGACCTCGGGGTCGGATTGCCTGACCGTCTAAACCGAGCCGTTACCCGGGCCCGCAAGACCCTCCTCCGCCACCGGCGCTTCCAGCATCACCTCCGCGGCCTCTATCGGGCCGAACCTCTCACCACGCAACTCGCTCATGACACCACCCTGGTTTGCCGGTGCGAGTCGGTCACCCTCCGGGAGCTACGCCAAGCAATGGCCGGTGGTACCACCTCAGCTGGCGCGGCCAAGCGCCTGACTCGGGCTGGCATGGGCAAGTGCCAGGGCCGCTACTGCGGCCCGTCGGTGCTGGCTCTGGCCGCGGAAGCATCCGGCGAGCCGCCCGGAGAGTTCTCCGGCTTTGCCCCCCAAGCCCCGATCCGCCCCGTCGCCATCGAAGAGGTCGCAGGAACAGCTACCTGATCTTCCCGGTGTCCCTCGGCTGTTTGCTGACCGCATTGCCGTCAATCCCGGTAAGCCTGGTCCCGTCTGGAGACCCTCACCACTAGTACACGGACACGGGCATCCTGTATCTCGCATACGACGCGACAGTGCCCGACCCGGTAATGCCACAGACGCCCAAGCGGGCCGGTTAAGGCCCGGCCGATACGTAGCGGGTCGGTGGCAGCAACGCGCTCATCCATAAAGTCGACGATGCGGCGAGCGGCGCTCCGGTCGAGCTTTCTCAGTTGAGTCATGGCCGTAGTGGTGTATTCAACCTTCCAGGCCAAGTTCGTTTCTCACTTCTTCGACCGAATGGATCCGCTCCTGACCCTTCCGGACACGTTCGAGGACGTGGGCAGCGAGGTAGTAGTCCTCGGTGTCTTCAAGACCGCGTTCGATGATCTCGCGCAGGTAGTAGGCCTTTGTGCGACCGGTCTGCGAAGCCAGGAAGTCAAGACGTTCTTCGGTGTCGGGCGCTAGTCGGATCGATGTCGGCACTTCGAGAGCCCCCCTAAGGATGTATTCATTGTATTCACAAATCATGAGCCGGAGGAGAGGGCAAGGGGCAGAACCGGAACCCTCAGCAGGTACAACCTATTCACCTGAGCCGCCGCTGGTCAGATGCTCACAGGACAGGGCTGGGTTGGCTCGGCGTACTTCGCGCTAGGGGTTTGTAGCCGACTATCGGGCCAGCCCGGACAATTTCCGATACCCTCTCGGTACCCTCCTAGAGTGGCAGGGTTGGCGACTGGAGGAATGATGGCCAAAGAGTTTCGGGGCAGTTACACGGTATCGGTCACACCTTTCACGGAGGACGGGTCGGGTATCGACCTGGGAGCGCTGAAGAACTTCCTGGACTGGCAGATAGACGTGGGGGTGCCAGGCATCATTGCGCTGGGCAGCACGGGGGAGTTCCTGGCGGTGAGCGACGAGGAGCGCCGCCAGATCGTGGAGACGTACGTCAACCACATAGACGGGCGGATACCGGTGATCATCGGCACGATGAACGCCCACACCCCGAACGCGGTACGCTACAGCCGCCAGGCGGAGGATCTTGGTGCCGACGGCGTGATGATCATCCCTCCCTACTACTACACGCCTACCGACGACGAGATTTTCAGGTACTACGAGGCGATAGACGCGGCCATCTCCATCCCGGTCATGCTCTACAACAACCCGGTTACGTCGAACGTGGACATGTCGGCGGCGCTGGTGGCGAAGCTCTGCAACAACCTGGAGAGCATCCAGTACATCAAGGAATCGAGCATGCATCTCTCCCGCGTGAGAGAAGTGATTGAGGCCTCCGGGGGGCGCATGAAGGTATACGCTGGGGAGTGGGTGGTTGACTCCTCCCTGTTGGGGGCTATCGGGTACGTCAACCCGTTCGGCAACTACCTACCACGGGCTTCGGGCCGCATATTCGAGCTGCTCGAGGCGGGCCGCATCGACGACGCTCGGGCCATCTGGCGCCCGATTGACCGGATCGAGCACACCATCGCCGAGGGCCACCCGACCTACGGACACCAGTGCTATTCAAAGGCGCTCGCCGCGGCGGTTGGTCACCCGATGGGTGATGTGAGGGCACCGTTGACCACCTTCGCGGAACTAGGAGAGGAAGGCCGCGAACGGATGGCAAGGCTGATGCCGCTGGTCGAGGAAGTCGAGTCGCTGGCCGACTCGTTCGGTCTTTAACCCGCCACCTGTCCGAGTGGGAGGTTCGGACTCCGCGGCTCGCCATGACCGGGGCCGTATAGGCGTAGTCGGGGGAGGGTCGATCGGTGTCGGCTGGGCGATCGTCTTCGCTCGGGCGGGTTACGTAACCACGGTGTTCGAACCGCAGGAGAGCCGTCGCCGGGTCCTGCTCAACGAGGTGGAGGTCCGGCTCAGCGAGTTGCACTCCTTCGGCCTCCTCGACGAGAGGCCCGACGAGATCATGGCCCGGTTGGCTGTCACCAGGGAGCTGAGCCACGCGCTAGACGGTGCCGTGCATGTCCAGGAGTGCGCTCCGGAGTCCCTTCCCCTGAAGGTCGAACTGTTTGAGAGGATGGATGCAAGGGCGGACAGCACCACCACGCTGTCCAGTTCCTCCTCCACCATGACCGTATCCGACATCGCTTCAGTGCTTCCCGGCCGCTCGCGCTGCCTCCTTGCCCACCCCGGCAACCCGCCCTACCTGATCCGGGTGGTCGAGTTAGCACCGGCACCGTTCACCGCCCCCGAAACGGTGGATTCGGCCCGCGAGCTGTTCGCGCGCGCCGGGATGCTGCCTATCACCGTCCGCCAGGAGATCGATTGCCTGGTGTTCAACCGGCTCCAGGGCGCGTTGCTCCGCGAGGCGTTACTTCTGGTTAGGGACGGGGTGGTAGCGCCAGCAGACCTCGACCTAGTGGTCACCGAGGGGTTGGCCCGCCGATGGTCGGTAATCGGCCCGCTGGCAGTCGCCGAGTTGAACACCCGGGGCGGCATCGTCGCCCATGCCGGGTTCATGGGCCGAGCGTACGGCCGGATCGGGGTAGAGCGAGGCCAGGAAGACCCGTGGGCATCCGACGTTGCGCAGCGGGTGGCCGAGGACTTGGAGTCCAGGTTCCCATCGTCCCATCGGGACGACCACGTACTGTGGCGTGACCGCGAGATGATGCGACTCGAGTCAGAGCGCCGCCGCCGCTCCAAGTGACCACCAAGAAAGGGGCTCAGGTTGTTGAGACGCCCCGGGGTACAACGGGCCAGAGCGGGTTAGAGGCCTAGAGGCAATCCTGAGTCCCAACTGGCCACTGCAGGCCGCTGGCTACTGGAGGCCGCTGGATCAAGTCAGGTTGGCGATCCGGACCTGGGCCTCCGCCATGTGGAGCGACGCCACCATCGGGTCGATACACAACGCGTCGATGAGGTGAGCCACCTCTCCGATCATGCCTCCCCAGATGGTGCAGCCGAACAATATCGCTTGTACGGGTCCCCGCTCCAGCATGGCCCGAGCAGCTGGTACCCCTTGCTCATGAAGCTGGCGGCGAAACCGGTCCTGGATGATCTCGGCGGTGACCTCCATGTTGCCGATCAGGCTGTCCTCGCCCTCCACATGCATCGGTACGAAAGCGATGTCGCTGACCGCATCCGCAAGTCCGTAGGCCCGGAGGTTGCGCCGTACCCAGTTGGCAGTTGTCTGCCAGTCGTGCTCGTCCGGGAAGAGCATCCCGATGTTGAGGCCCCGCCCGGCTGCTAGCGCCGCGGCGGCCTGAAGAGGACCGATCACCGGTATCGTCGCCGACCGCTGGGCTTCCATTAGGGCTGGGTCCGAGCAGCATCCGATTATGGCGGCGTCGGAACCCTCCTCCTCGGCCCGCAGGACCGTGGCGATCAGTTCGTTCATATACAGCGGTACGGGCGAAAGCATCGGGCCAGCCAGTTCCGGCGGCAGGTCAAGGTGAACCACCTCGACAAAGACACCGCTCGACGCGTGCTTCTCAAGCACCGAGACGGCACGAGGCACATGGATGTCGATCCCTATCGGTTCGATAAAGGTGATCTTCATTCCGACCTCCTCAGGTTGTCCGGTTACCGGCAGCGTAGCCTTTGGGATACAGTGAACTCGCAATCTTATTGTTCGGCCAGGCGAGATGCTGGCCTGAACCACCCTGGGAGGTAACGCATGGGACAGCCGCTCGAGGGCAAGGTGATTCTGGTGACCGGTGCCTCGAGGGGCATCGGCTTCGAGATTGCCCGAGAGGTGGGGCGGGCCGGTGCCTCGGTGGTGGCCCATTACGCGCACACCAAGCGTGGGGCCGAAGAGGCAACCGCCGAGTTGCCACCCGACCGCAAGCTCTTGGTGCGGGCTGACTTCGCCGAGCGCCGGTCGGCAAACACGCTCTGGGATCAGGCGGTCGGATGGAAGGGCCGCGTGGACGTGCTGGTCAACAATGCCGCCATCCTCACCGAACTCGACTGGGATGGTCCCGAGGCCGAATGGGATCGGATCTGGCAGGACACCTGGCAGGTGAACGTGGTCGAGCCAGCCCGGATCACGAGGTCGGCAGTAGGCCATTTCGTCGCCAACGGTGAGGGCATCGTGATCAGTCTGTCTAGTTGGCTGGCCTACCGGGCCGGTCGAGCATCTACGGCCGCCTACAGCGCTTCCAAGGGGGCGATCACCGCCCTCACCAAGTCGGTGGCCGGGGACTACGCACGCCAGGGTGTGCTCGCCTTCAACATCGCTCCGGGAATGGTGCGCACCGACATGTCGCTCGACGCTGCCGAGCAATTTGGCGGCGAGGAAGGTACCGCCCCTCAGTTGGTGATGGGGGAGTGGATTCCCCCGGTGGAGATCGCTCGCCTGGTCGTCTTCCTCTCGAGGGGAGACTGCCGACACCTGTCGGGTGCGACTCTGGACATCAACGGGGCCAGCTACATGCGGTAGCACTCGGCACCGTCTTTGGTGTATGAGTTCCCGTTAGTTCAAGCCCGCCTGTGAAGACAGGAGCGTCGACTCTGTTGAAAACCGACATCGCTCTTGGTGTAGGCTGACGGTCCAGCCTTGTGCTGCATACCGGCCCCGGAACTTACCGCCTGGGCGAACGCTTGTGGGCCCTGCCCATCATCACCTTGTGGAGTGCACCCTGACTTCTCCCCGGTGTGAATGGGATGACGACCACCGTCTCTGAACCGACCGATCCGGAGGTTCGAGGTTGTTCAGACCGGATCGTTTCCTCCGTTCTAATGTGCTTTCGGGTGAAATGAGTTGCGCATCGCTAGGTTCCATCAATAGGATCAATGGTTGTTCACCAGCCTTGAGGAGGGCAGAGTATGAAAATGAGATTTGGTCGGCTTACTCCGATTCTGGCGACCGTGCTGGGGCTAGCGATGGTTGCTGGTGCCTGCGGATCGGACGAGCCTACTCCCGAGACGGTGGTAGTCACATCCATCGTTACTGAGGTCGTCACCGAAACTGAGACAGTGACCGAGGAAGTGGTGGTCACATCCATCGTTACTGAGACGGTCACCGAGGAAGTGGTGGTTACCGAGACGGAGGTCGTCACCGAAACCGTAGAGGTGATGGTCGATGACGCCGGAAGCGTTCGGACGCTCCGTATCGCCATACCTGATGACGTCGAGCAGCTTGACCCCGCTTTGGGTTCAGCGCAGCTGACCAACCTGGTGTTGAAGAACGTCTACATGCAGCCGGTTCAGTACCGTCCCGGTCCTGATGCGGGTGGCTTCGCGTATGCCGACACAACCTCCTTCGAGGGCCAGTGGGTCGAGTCCTGGGACTTCAGCGATGACTTCGAGACCATCACCCTTCGGCTCCGCCAGGGTCTGACCTTCCCGACCAGCGGTAACCCGGTAACCGCGGACGACGCGGTCTACACGATCGAGCGGGCGCTCGCTACCGGACCGGCCGGACCGGCCTGGGTCTGGGGCAATATCGGTGTCACATCGCTCGAACAGATCGAGCGGGTCGATGACCGGACACTCGTAGTGCACGGTGCTCGTCCCTCCACGATCGTGCTCCCGCTGATGAGAGACCAAACCATGGGCATCCTGGACAGCGAGACCATCAAGGCGAACTCCACCGACGACGATCCGTGGGGCCGCGACTGGCTCAAGCAAAACTACGCTGGCAACGGTCGGTACGTGGTGGACAGCTGGGATCGCGGGTCGCGCATGGTTCTGAGGGCCAACCCCACCTGGACGGGTTTTCAGCCATATTTCCATACGGTGGTGTTGCTAGTGGTGCCCGAGGCGGCCAACCGCCTCGCCCTGCTCCAGAACGGTGACGTGGACATCGCCCTTGATCTCTCCGTGCAGCAATTGCAAAGCGCGTCGGGTTCCGACGGTGTGAAGGTTCTTTCGGTTCCCGACCGGAACGGTATCAACGTTCTAATGAACAACCAGCGCACTCCGTTTGACAACTTGGACGTGCGCAAGGCGATGTCGTACGCGGCCGACTACAACGCGATCGTCAACGGCGTCCTGAATGGACAAGCGGTGCCGAGCCAAGGACCGATTTCGGTGCATTCCCGGTTCTTCGACCTCTACGGCTTGGGTGACGCATGGCAATACGAGTACGACCCCGATAAGGCACGGGAGCATTTGGCGGCAGCCGGTCACGCCGACGGATTCGAGTTCGAGATGATCATCCGCCAGGACATCCCGCTAGATGAAGCGGTCGCTACCAACCTCAAGGCGCAATTTGCCGACCTCGGGATTGACATGAGCATTCGTCCTGTCACCGGGTCTGAGATGTTCACCGCGCTGTCCACCCTGGACTACGATATGGCTTTCCGGGGCGGTCTCCTCGACTACGTAGACGACCCCTACTATCAGTTCTTCCTGTGGTGGGACTCGCAGGATGCGGCGATCAACTGGACCGGATTCGCGGATTCGCGGATCGATGAGATCCTTGACGAGACAGCTTCGGTTGTCTCGGATCCGGCACGGCGCGAACCCTACCGGGAGGCAGTGACCCGATTGGTCGACGCGGCACCGATGCTGTGGCTTGCCAATGCCAACTTCACGCTGGCGATGCGCGAAGACATTGGTGGGTTCACGCTCCATCCCGACGGGCTTCTCTGGATGGCGACCCTGAATCGCTCCGGCTAGTCCATCGGCAACTTACGCAAGGATCGGGAGGGCGACGCCTAGGGCGTCCGCCCTCCCGATCGTTACAACTCCCTGGAGCCACGCATAGAAACCACAGAGGCAACTCGTCAGACACCGGAAGTCCCCGGTCGGCTGTCCGGGCTGCGTCGATGGGCCATGTTCCTGGCCAACCGCGTGGTGATTCTCGCCGTCGTGCTCTTCGCGGTGGTCATTATCGGCTTTACGATCACCCGGTCAACCGGCACTCCTCTGTATGCCTCGCTGGGGGTGGCGGTTAGTGAGGAGATAATTGAGCAGCGCGCCGAGGAGATGGGCCTCAACGATCCCATCGTGGTGCAGTTCTGGACCTATTTCACCGCCCTCATTAGGGGCGACCTGGGGGCCTCCCGCATCAGCTACATACCGGTCGCCGAAGACATCGCCCTCAAGCTTCCCGCTACTGCCGAGATGGTCTTTTTCACCCTGGTGGTCAGCTTCATGTGGGCCATTCCGCTCGGTGTGTGGGCCGGGCTCAGACCCGACAGCAAGTTGGCCAAGCTCGGGGAAGGCATGGCGCAGTTCGGGGTCAGCGTCCCGGCCTTCTGGCTTGGTCTTCTGTTCGTCTTTCTCCTCTACTTCTTGCCTCCCCGGATTCCCGAACCTCTAGGCCCTTTTCCGGCACTGTTCCCCCCACCTCTAGGCCGTCTGAGCGGTGCTACTCCTCCCGAAATGGTGACCGGTTTCTACACTGTCGATGCTTTGATCGCCGGAGACTTCCGTCTGGCCTGGCAGTCCCTCTGGCATCTGATCCTTCCCGCCGTGACCCTCTCCTTGACCAGCGGGCCTCCGCTCTTCCGGGTCACTCGCTCCGCGGTGAGCGAGGCCCTGGCCAGCCCGTTCGTGGAGGCGGCGTACAGTTATGGGCTGGGTCGGCGAACGGTCCTGATCAGGGACGTCCTGCGCAACGCTTCGCCGCCGGTGCTCAACCTCTCTGCCATGACCTTCGGGTACTTGATCGGAGGCGGGGTGCTGGTTGAGGTGGTGTTCTCCTGGCCGGGGATCGGTTCGTACGCGGTGTGGGCTATGGACAACTCCGACTACGATGCGGTCCTAGGCGTAGTGATCGTTGCCGCGGTCATCTACGTGATGCTGTACTTCATAGTGGACCTGATCCAGTTCGCCATGGATCCCCGACTCCGGGACTGAGCGGCGATGACTACCACTTCCCCCCAGAGAGAACGTGGGATCTTCGCCCGCATCTTTGTCGGCCCCACCGTAGGCATCACAGTCCGGCGTTCCCTGTTCTTCTTCATGCTGTTCCTAGCCGTGATCGGTCCATGGATCGAAACGATCGGCCAATGGATACCCATACCCGTCTACGACCCGCTCCGTCCTGACCCGTTCAACCCGGTGTCCCCGCCCTCGGCGGAGCACTGGTTCGGGACGGACACCCTGGGCCTCGACATCTTCACCAGGGTTATTGTGGCTACCCGGGTCGATTTCACGTTGGCTCTCATCGGGGTCACGCTCGGCGGTGGCCTGGGTTGCCTTGCTGGTGCGTGGGCCGCCTACCGGCGGGGGTGGGTGGACACGATTGCCCTACGGTTCGTTGAGGTGGTCCAGTCGTTCCCCGTCCTCCTCCTCGGGCTGGCTCTCTTCGCCGCTCTGGGACCTCTCGACATCTTTGGTCCCGTGGACAATGGCATGGCGGTACTCGTCATTGCTATCGCCTTGGTCAACTTCCCCCTGTACCTGCGCCAGGTACGCAGCGTGTTGCTGCCTCTGACCGAGGCGGAGTTCGTGCAGGCAGCCAAGTGTGCTGGCCTGGGAGCTTGGGGCATCGTGTGGAATCATTTTCTCCCCAACGCCCGCGGCCAGATCCTGGCCCTGTTCGCTCTGACCTGCGCCTACGCCATCCAGATCATCGCCGGGCTTAGCTTCATCGGCCTCGGCATCGAACCGCCGAATCCTGAGTGGGGTGCGATGATCAAGACCGGGGCGACGCTGATCGTTCAGGGGCACTGGTGGGTTTCGGTGTTTCCTGGTGCTGCCATCGTCTTGTCGGTGTACTCGTTGACGGGTTTCTCAGCGCGGTCTGAGACTGTTGTGGGTCCGGGCGGGACCTCGGCGTGAGGCGGTTGGTTCTTTGCGGGTTGGTGGTTGTGTTGTGTGTAGGTGAGGTTGCGTTGTTGGGTTCTGATGTTGTGGCGGACGTGTCGGGGAATGGTAGGTACACTCGAACGGCAGGTACACTCGTTCGGGTCGCACGTCGCTGCTCGCGAAGGTACAGAAGCGATGGAGGTGTCCTGCGAGTCCGCCTACCTTCACTCTGACTGACATTGATTACAATCACGGGGCAGTGTATCTACTCGGTCGGGAGAAACGACCCGAGATGCTGCGCATATTCCTTTGTTCGGTAACGACGGCAAGTGTCCCACGGCACCGGCCACGTTCACGTACAGCAAGCGTGTGACTCATCGGGTCGTAGTAAATTATGATGCCGAGGCTGGTTCTGCGCAGGTCAATGTGGATGGTCATCGGTTTTCGGGGACGGCATTGTTCGACCCGTTTGAGGTACGGAAGGTCGCTCGTGTTCCGACTATCAGGGATTCCGAGAAGGAGGGTACGGAGACGTTCAACCTAGTGCTGTCGGAGGCGTCTGGTGCCCCGATCGAGAAGAGCGTTGGTGTGGGGACCATCCTTGATGATGACTAGCGCGGTGAGTCCCGATCGCTTGTCTCGGTGGTCGGATCGCGTGTGGTTGTGCCAAGATTAGTGAATGGAGTTGAACCACCGAATCCTGAGCGGGGTGCGATGAGCCGGGAGAAGGGGCACTGTTGACCGAGGGCGCACTATTGACCCTGTCGGGGGTGGAGGTAACCATCAACACCCTTGCGGGCCCGGTCCATCCCCTTCAGGGTGTAGACCTCCAGGTGTTCCCCGGCGAGACGGTGGGTTTGGTGGGGGAGAGCGGTTCGGGGAAGTCGATGACGCTGCGCTCGATTCTGCGACTGATGCCTCCGGGTGGGGCGATCACCGGGGGAACCGTGGAGTGGCAGGACCGCTCGGTGCTCGACCTGGACAGCGATGAACTTCAGGCCTACCGGGGGGCGGATGTGGCCATGATCTACCAGAATCCGGTATCGGCCCTTGACCCTATGCTAAGCGTGGAGCGCCAGATTGTGGACGCCTTCAAGGCCAACCGGGATATGATCGACGGTACTCCCCGGGAATTCGCCCTCGATACTCTGAAGGATCTGGAGTTCGGCAGCCCCGATGCCATCCTCAAGCGCTACCCGCACCAGTTGAGCGGCGGTATGGCGCAGCGGGTCAACATCGCGCTGGCTTTGGCATGCGGTCCGTCCCTCATATTGGCTGACGAGCCGACCACCGGCCTTGACATGACCACCCAGGTGAGGGTGCTCGATCTGTTGGAGCGACAGGTCAGCGCCCGTAATGCTGCTCTGCTCTTCATTTCTCATGACCTGCGGGCGGTGGCGAGGGTGGCTCGGAATATCGGGATCATGTACGCCGGGCGGGTGGTGGAGTTCGGTCCTCGGGAGCGAATTCTCACCGAGCCGTCCCATCCCTATGCTAAGGCTCTTCTCGAGTGCGTGGATCTGCGCACCGATGAGCGTCCCCGTTCGATTCCCGGCCTGGTTCCACGGATGACCGAGAAGTACGACCGTTGCGCATTCCGAGACCGATGCTCCTCGCGGATGGCCGTGTGCGACGAGGAACCCTTACCCGTTCACGAGTTAGGTAGGCGCGGGCGATTGCTATGTCACTTGGGGTCCGAACATGGCTGAGGCTCCCATCCTCAAGGTACGCAACCTGTCCAAGACCTATCGGGTACGGCGCTCTATAAGCCTAGTTGAGACGGTGAAGGCGGCCCAGGATATTTCGTTTGCGGTGGAGCGGGGCCGGACCCTGGGAATAGTCGGGGAGAGCGGTTCCGGTAAGTCGACGGTAGCTAGGTGCCTTCTCGGTCTCACCCCGCTTACCGAAGGGGAAGTCCTCCTAGACGAGAACCTGCTCGGTAGCTTGGGCGTTAGGAAGATGCGACCTCACCGCCGCATGATGCAGATGGTTTTCCAGATGCCGCAAGCCTCTTTCGACCCGACCCGGACCGTGCGCAGCTCGGTGGCGCAGCCGTTGCGCCGCCTCAGACCCGACATGTCCAAGTCGCAACAGGATGAACGCCTCCGGCATGTCTTGACTGCCGTCAGCCTCGGTGAGGAATTGTGGGACCGGAAACCGAGAGCGCTGAGCGGAGGGCAGCTCCAGCGCGCCGCGATCGCCCGAGCGCTGGCACCTGACCCCGAATTGGTGGTGCTGGACGAGCCGACCTCGTCTCTGGATTTGAGTGTGCGCGGTGAGATTCTGTCCCTCCTCCAAGAACTCCAAGAGGAGTTCAACGTTGCGTTCGTCTTCATCTCCCACGACCTCGAGGCGGTCCGAGTGTGCGCGCACGACGTGATCGTCATGTACCTGGGTCAGATCGTGGAGCAGGGTACCGCGGACCAGGTCTTCGGTTCACCCGTCCACCCCTACACGCAAGCCCTGATGGCGGCCAGCCGGTTCGAGACCGACAGTTTCGTGCTCGGCCCCAAGGGTGAGACCGACCCGATCTCCGGGTGCCGCCTGATGCCCAGATGTCCCCTAGCCGAGGACGCCTGCGCGACCGAACAGGACCTAGCCCCAAGCGGCACGGACGGTCGCACAGTGCGATGCTGGAAAGTCGTGTAGCGCCGCGCCTTCCGGTGGCTGGTTATCAGACGCTCCGATCAGGCGCTCTGTAGGACAAAACGTGACACGCCGACCGAATATGTCTTCTCGGGCGCTCTCCGTACGTTTAGACGACGAAGCGTTACACGCTCTAGGCCAACTCGAAGCAACGGGCTTGACCAGTTCCCAAGCAATCCGATTGTCCCTGGTCGAAACAGCGGCGCGACACCGGGACGGGGAAGCCTTGGCCGCCGAAGCAGCAGGGCTGGAGGCCGATGAGGACGACCGTGCGGAGATGCTGGCAGTAGCTCGCATCATGGAGAGCCTGCGTGCGGCGGGGTGACATATTCGCACTGCGGCTCCAGCTCCCGAAAGGGATCGGTCACGAACAGCAAGGGAAACGGGTACGGTGTCGTCGTGCAAGCCGACCCGTTCCTGCCTCGCTCCGTAGTGTTGATAGCGCCGACTTCAACGAGCGCCAGACCTGCTTCGTACCGACCCGAGATAGAGCTAGATCGGACACCGACACGGGTACTCGTAGAACAGTCGGGGTTGTCGACGTAACCCGGATCGGGAACCTCGCCGGTCATCTCACACCAGAGGAACAATGGGGGGTCGATACGGCTCTGCAGACCGTGCTCGGCCTACGTTAACTGACGACTAGCGGTCAGTGGCCTGTTGGGGCTGGGGTTGTTTTGGAGGTCGTGAGCCTTCTCTGAGGGTGAGCTTTCCGATGGTCGGCACTGCCCACTGCCAAGTGGTGAGGATACGGTCAGCTTGAGAGGATACGGATGGGGCATTGCGGCCCGGGCGCGTGAGCCATTCGGGCGTCCAGTCTAAGTAGGGAACCCGCCGAGTTCTTCGGCGAGGGCTACTGGGGTGGGCTGACTCCGGCCCGCGGATAAGTCGGTTCACAGAACTGCTCGTTCAACTGTGGGATCGTGTGCTGGGTTGTTTCTCCCTGCGCCGTTTTTTTGTTTTTCTCGTTTGAGTAGAGGGTTTAAGCCGCGGGGGGGGGGGGGGGGGGGGTATGTACTGTTGCAAGAGTGCATCGAATTTAGGGTGACCCAGCGTTCCCGGCACCCTCATTATTTGGGAGATAACTAACTATGGAATGTCTACTACGGACTCGAGTGAGATTTGCGCAATGGGCGGTGACAGCGATATCCGGCGTGGTAGCGGTGTTGGCTGTAGCTGCTATCGCGGCGGCGCAGTCCGGCGGGGACTGCTATGCGGGTCGAGTGGTGGGTCCGGGGGAGCGGTGCACGTACCCGGGAACGTCCGAGGACTTCTGGGTAGATGACTCCGGTCGGGGGCGCTTCATCTTCTCAACTGCTGGAACCGGGATCAGTCTTCGGAACACGACTATCAACGGTGTGGTCTATAACTTCGCGGCATCCAAGCAGGCCGATGGCACGTGGCTCATTGAGGCTGCGGGAACAACGACGGCCACCACGCCCACGACTACGAACCCCACGACCACAAGCCCCACGACCACGATGAGGGCGGTGTCGGCGCGGTTTGTGGATGTAATGGAGGGTCACCCGGTTGAGGCTATTGAGTGGGCGGCTGCTCAGGGGATCACGCTGGGTTGCGAGGCGGACAAGTTCTGTCCGGATGAGCCGTTGCAGCGGAGGCATGCTCGAGTGTTCGTCGAGCGGTTCTACGATCAGGTTCTTGGTGCCGGTGGTGACGACCGGTTCACCAATTCCGGTTTTACTCGAGCGCGGATGATGGCACTCCTTCACAGCATGGCCGCACCTACGACGGAGACGGCGGTGTCGGCGCGGTTTGTGGATGTGGTGGAGGGTCATCCGGTTGAGGCTATTGAGTGGGCGGCTGCTCAGGGGATCACGCTGGGTTGCGAGGCGGATATGTTCTGTCCGGATGAGCCGTTGCAGCGGAGGCATGCTCGAGTGTTCGTCGAGCGGTTCTACGATGAGGTTCTTGGTGCTGGTGGTGACGACCGGTTCACCAATTCCGGTTTTACTCGAGCGCGGATGATGGCACTCCTTCATACGATGGTGGGGTCGGCCACATCGGAGGAGGCCACCAATACGCCCACATCGGCTGCCACCACCACGGCCCCCACGACCACGACCACGACTCGGTCCAACATCCCCCCAAACCCGGGTAACACAAAAAACTGCTCCGACTTCAACACCCAAGCCGAAGCCCAAGCCTGGTTCGACCGCTACTACCCCCACTACGGAGACGTCGCCCGGCTCGACGGCAACAACGACGGCGTCGTCTGCGCCAGCCTTCCCAAGAGAACCACCACAGCTACCACAACCACCGCCCCGACCACGACCACATCGACAGTTCTATCGGAGTCGGACGACTTCTTTGCAGCTGAGCTAACACACTGTGAAGGCGTGGTGACGGCCCTCGGTAGTTTGGTCGACGTCACTGTCCGCGGCACTATCACCGCTAAGAAGGCATTCAGCGCTCAATGGCTGAGAATGCAAGTAGACGGTACTGCCAACGGGCAAGGCCTTTTTCCAGCCCTAATCACCAGGACTTCTTGGAACCGAGGGGACTCGGAGCCTTTCAGACTGACCGGATTGATAGCGAACAATGCGCCCAGTCTCCGTTGCGAAGTGCGAATAGAGTGGGAGGGACGGCAGACGTCCACCGCTACTACGGCAAAAGCACCAACAACGGCCCCCACGACCACCACCACTATGGCACGGACCGTAACAACACGGTCATCAACCACCGCATGCGCCGTCGGGCTGACATTGAGTCCGGGTGACGAATGCACCTACGAGGGTTTCAAGATACGCATCCGTGAGGATGGTGCGGCGGTGCTGGATGGCAACATTGGTGGCATTTCTATGGGCAACACCGTGATGAATGCACAGAGCATCAACCTGAACCGGTTCAGAGCCACTCGGAGCGGCTCAACTTGGACCATCGAGAGCCTGCCATAGGAATTTCATCCTGCCCAACGACAGAGAAAAGGCAAGTCGTCTGCGCAGGTTTCCTGCTGGAGAGCATTTGACGGAGGATGCAGTGAGTCAACTATTGCCAAGCTTTCGACTTTGCGTCCTGCGGGGACTTGCAGTGACCGGGCTGGTGTTGGTGATGACCGCATGTTCAGGTGATGGACCAGCCGAGACAACTGCTGCGCCCACCATGGCGACGGCTTCGCCCACGACAACGACCGCCGCTCCATCTACGACCATGACAACGGCTTTGTCCACGACAAGGACCACAAGCCCCGCAGCTGGGGACTGCTATGTGGGTCAAGTGGTGGGTCCGGGGGAGCGATGCACCTACCCGGGAACGTCCGAGGACTTCTGGGTAGATGACTCTGGTCGGGGGAATTTCATCTTCGTAACTACTGGAACCGGGATCAGTCTTCGCAACTCGAATCTCAACGGTGTGGTCTATGACTTCGAGGCATCCAAGCAGGCCGACGGCACCTGGCTCATTGAGGCTGTAGGAACAACGACGGCCACCACGCCCACGACCATGCCCGCCGCTCCATCTACGACCATGACAATGCCTTCGTCTACGACAACGATCCCGACTACCCAGCCCCCGGCCCCTGTCTCGGCTACCGAGTTTGATGATGCCAGTTCTTCCGAGAGGGATGAGATGTTCGAGGGGGGTCGGATCCTCAGGTGCAGGGAAGGGCTCGCCCTGCCGCGGGACGGCTTTTGCGTCGACGGTCAGGCTGCTTCATTATCGGATCTCAGTTACCTGGTCGCCCACCTATCCGACGGCGATGGGTTGATATTGCAAGGCGGCGGGCGGTTTCAGAGCGGCGGTGCTACACGGCTGGGCTGGATCACCTACGAGAAGGTGGGCACAGACCGCGTTATCACACACCTTGACGAGTAGGCACACCCCAGTGCACTCGCATAGTCTGGAGTTCAGTCCCAACCATGAAGATTGGCGCTAGCTGCGGCTCAATTTCTTGGGAGATAACTGAATATGGAAGATCTACTACGGACTCTTGTGAGATTCAAGCAATGGGCGGTGATGTCCGGGGTGGTCGCGGTGTTGGCTGTAGCCGCTGTCGCGGCGGCGCAGTCCGGTGGGGATTGCTATGCGGGTCGAGTGGTGGGTCCGGGGGAGCGTTGCACTTACCCTGGCACGTCCCAGGATTTCTGGGTAGATGACTCCGGTCAGGGGCGTTTCGGCTTCCTCACTTTCGGAGAGAAAGTCAGTGTTTCCAACGTCCCTATCAATGGTGTGACCTATGACTTCAGCGCATCCAAGCAGGCCGATGGCACGTGGCTCATCGAGGTCGCGGGAACAACGGCGGCCACCACGCCGACGACCACGCTGTTCGCGACCACGCCCACGTTTTCTGACTTGGATGCGGCGGGGGAGCATCGGTCAGCGGTTGAAGAGTTGGCTGCTCGGGGTGTGCTGGAGGGGACCAATTGTGGGTCGGGGGAGTTCTGTCCCCGGGATGCGGTGGAGCGGTGGGTTATGGCTGTGTGGCTGGTCCGTATCCTGGATGGGACTGACCCGGCGGGGGATGGGGTGTCACGGTTCGCGGATGTGCACGAATCGCAGTGGTGGGCACCTTATACGGAGCGTTTGGCGGAGTTGGGCGTGACGGATGGTTGCGGCACCGAACCAGTCCGCTTCTGTCCTTACGAGACGGTTAATCGTGCTCGGATGGCCTCATTCCTGGTTCGGGCGTTTGGGCTGGCACCGGCAGCGTCGGCGGGGTTCGCCGATGTGGGGGACGGTGTGCACACAGCGAATATTGACGCTCTGGCTGCTTCCGGTGTCACCTCGGGGTGTAGGAAAGAACCCCTCCGGTACTGCCCGAGACGGGACACCACCCGAGCTCAGATGGCCACACTTCTCACCCGGGCCGTCGCGCTCGATTCCCGGAAATCGGTTGAGCCGCTGGCCGGGCCACCGTCACACCTCGGCCTCCACCGATTCTATGAGAAGTACCTGGACTCCGGTGGGATCCCGATCGTTTCCTCGGCTGATGTTCCCGACGAAGCCCTCTACGCTGCCAAGGACATCTTCACCGAGATGCTTGCCGACGCCCCGGACCTGAGCAGCACGATGGCTGAGTCGGACGTCAGGGTGGTGATCATGGCCCGTTCAACGGTTAGCTCGGATCTTCCCGAGTTCCCGACCAATAGATTCTGGGATGAGAGAACACGAGGTGGCGGCTTCTTCGATGATCCGATGGTCGTTATCGCGGAGGAGAATCTACTCTGCTATGAGGACGATCTCTTCCCTTATGAGGACATCAACGTCCACGAGTTCGCCCATGCCCTGCATCTCGTGGGGCTCAAACGACACGCTGACTCCAACTTCGATACGCGGCTGAACGCCGCCTACCAACGGGCCCTAGCCGACGGACTCTGGAAAGACACCTACGCCAGCACCAACGCTGAGGAGTACTGGGCCGAGGGGGTTCAATCCTGGTTTGGACTCAACGACCCGCCCGGTCCCATACACAACGACATCAACACGCGCGAGGAGCTCGAGGTCTACGACCCGAAGCTCGTTGCTCTCTTGGGCGAGGTATTCGGAGATGCATCCGTCTCGTCCTCTTGCCACGAGACGTTCGTCGACGATGGGGCCACCGCGATAGTTCCCACCGCGATCGTGCAAGGTGCTGTAAGGGGACCGGAGGGTGAGACCATCGGAAGAGTACTGATCTGGCTATGGCAAGGGACCAGGGAGAACAGCAGGTATGGGTGGACGGACTCGGACGGTAACTTCACGACCAGGGTACCGGACGGTGCTTACAGACTTGATGTGTATGCCGCTCGAGACGGTACCTGCGCCGGTTATTACGACGGCGAAGGCATAACAACCAACTATCAAGAAGCCGCAATAGTCACCGTCGAGGGAACAGACATCGTTGCCATAACGATACGGCTACCTGCGCGACCCCAAGATCTCCCGACCGTCCGATGCTGAACCCAACGGAAGTGTTGGAGTTGCTCCACTCTTGTGGACGGTTAGTTTGATACCCCGCTATTGCGGAGTCGGCAGATTTGACTTGGTGGTGCGCTGACCCGCGACAGGAGGGGGTCTTATGCCATACCGAGATCTACCTGAGTTCCGGGAGGAGATGGTGCCGCCTGGTGCGGCCGGGCCGGATGACTGGTGAGGTATCCAGGGCAGGATTCCGCCGTCGGGGTCGCTGGCCCGATCCAAGCTGACACATCCTCATCGGGGCTACACATTCGCTCAAGGTAACCATGCTTGCCCTCGGCCCCGGCTGGTAGTGGCTGGTAGCCTTCGCGGTCGCGTCTTCCACCTGAAGGGATCGATAGTTGATGGGAACGAGAATCGCGGTGGACATCGGAGGGACGTTCACCGATCTTGTGATGGAGTCGGACACCGGGACTCGGGTCACCAAGGTATTGACCACACCAGAGGATCTGGTCAAGGGGGTCTTAGCCGCAGTTGAGGGTGCCGGAGCCGACCTGGCGGATGTCTCGCTATTCATCCACGGAACCACGGTGGGGCTGAACACCTTCCTGGAGCGCTCCGGGGGGAAGGTGGCTTTGGTCACGACCCGCGGCTATCGCGATGCCTACCTGATCGGGCGGGGCCACCGGCCTGACATGTACGATCTGCGCTACCGCAAACCCACTCCCTTAGCGGAGCGGGACTCGATATTCGAAGTGGACGAGCGGATCATGGCATCGGGGGAGGAGCTCGCTCCTCTGGATCCCAACTCGGTCGAGATGGTGGCTAAAGCTATCGCCGAGGCCGATTACGAGGCGGTTGCGGTATCCCTGATCCACTCCTATGTCGATCCGGCCCACGAGATCGAGGTCCGTGACCTGCTGCGCCGGACGCTTCCGGACATACCGATCATTCTCAGCCACGAAATAGCTCCAGAATGGCGTGAGTACGAGCGCACTTCATCCACCGTGACCTCGGTGTACATCACCCCTCGAGTTCACGATTACCTGTCTCGCCTCTCGGAGGCGCTCCGGGCCAGAGGACTCTCGGTGCCTCTTCATATCACCCAGTCGAACGGCGGGGCGATGATCGCCGATTCCGCAGCCGATCGAGCGGTTCTAACCCTGTACTCCGGTCCGGTCGGAGGCGTGATCGGCGGCAGGGAGGTGGGGAGACAAACCGGCCATCCCGACCTGATCTGTATCGATATGGGCGGGACCTCGTTCGATGTCTCGATCGTACGCGGCGGCCAGGTGAGCATGCAGTCCGAGTTCGAGCTTCAGGGGCTGCCCATCCTGGCACCCGCGGTGGAGTTAGTGAGCATCGGTGCCGGTGGAGGCAGCCTGATCTATGAGCACCATGGCGGTCTGAGGGTGGGTCCCGAGTCGGCGGGTTCCTTCCCAGGTCCGGCCAGCTATGGGCGGGGCGGTGTCCGTCCCACCGTCTCGGATGCCAATGTGGTGCTGGGCCGTATCCCACGAGCCCAGAAGCTGGCGGGTTCTTTTACGCTTGATCACCAAGCCGCCGAGGATGCGCTGGCCTCCGTGGCTGGATTCTTCGATCTGACGGCGGCTGAGTTGGCCGAGCAGGCGCTCGACGTCACCCATTTTGTGATGGCCGAGGCGATCCGAGAGTTGACCGTGGAACGGGGCCTACATCCCAAGGACTTCGCCATCGTCGCCTTCGGCGGGGCCGGTCCTCTCCATGCCGCTTTTCTGGCCGAGGAACTCGAGGTGGATCGGGTGTTGATACCCGCCAATCCGGGGGTCTTCTCAGCGTGGGGCATGCTCCAGGGTGACGTTCGTCACGATGCGGTCACCACCCATTACCGGAGGCTTGACCAGCCCATCGTCGACCTAACCGAGCAGGTCGAGCGGCTCAAGGACAAGGTGTGCCAGGAGATGGAGGTAGATGAAGCCCAGCGAGCCGGGATGAGCTTCGAGGCCTACATCGAATTGCGGTATGTGGGCCAGGAGTACTCGCTGCCCATCATGCTGCCCACCACGGTCGCTGATGAGGGGCTAAGGGCAAGCTTTCATGCTCGCTACGAGGAGCGTTATGGCCACTCCAACCCTGAGGCACCCATCGAGATGGTTGCTATCCGGCTGACCGGCATCCGCGAGTTCGAGCGCGGTCCCTCCGGCTCCGGCGTTAGTTCGACCGATGGGGTGGACGACACCGTCGATCAGGCCATATTCAACGGGCGGCCCATCAAAGTCCCGATCGTGGACCGGGCGAACCTGTCCGGACGGCTAGTGGGTCCAGCCATAGTCATGGAGCAGTCCACCACCACGGTGGTTCCTCCCGGCTGGATGTTGCATGTGGCGTCTGAGGGCCACCTAGTCGTAGAGAGGGCAGGCTGACCATGGGTAGCACTGCCATCAACGGCGACACCAACGTGCCATCTCCGGCCACGGTTGAGGTGGTCCGACACGCCTTCATCTCCGGGGCCGAACAGATGCGAAGAAACCTCTATCGCAGTGCCCACAGTCCGGTCATCTACGAGATGAAGGATTGCTCGGTGGGGATCTTCGACGCCGAGGGGGCCCTACTCGGCCAAGCGCCGGGCTTGCCTTTCTTTCTGGGGAGTTTGGGGGGGACGCTCCGGGCGGTGATCGGGATCAAGGGGTATGAGGTGTTCAGGGAGGGGGATGTGTGGATCGTTAACGATTCGACCATCGCCGGTAGCCACCTCAACGACGTTACGGTATTCGCTCCGGTCTTCGTAGACGGAAGCCTCCGGGGGTTTACCGCCGCCAAGGCCCATTGGAACGATATCGGTGCCAAAGAGGCGGGCTTCGCTGGCGATACCACGGATATTTTCCAGGAGGGTCTGCGGATTGGGCCGACCTGCATTTTCCGGGACGGCCGGATGGATCACCAGATTGTGGATCTGATCGCGCTCAACTCCCGGTTCCCGACCGCGTTGGTGGGTGATCTGATGGCCGAGATCAGCGCCTGCCGGACCGGTGTGGAGCGTTTCCGCTCGATAGTGAACCGTTTCGGATGGGATCAGGTGGAGCAGTCCATCCTTGCGGTGTTCAAGCAGGCCGAGGCCGAGGACCGTGCCTCGGTGTCCGAGATCCCCGATGGCGTTTACATTGAGGACGCCTACCTGGACAATGATGGCGTGACTGAGGATCCCGTCCACGTGAAGGTCACCGTCACCGTGGAGGGTGACAGCATGATCGTCGATCTGACCGGATCCAACCGCCAGAATGTGGGCAGCGTCAACAGCGGCATCGTACAGACCCGATCCGGCATCGAACAGGGCTTCAAGTTCCTGGTCAACCCGAACTCCCCGGTGTCAGGGGGGAACTTCCGGAACCTTGAGGTGATCGCACCGGAGGGCACCTGCTTCAACCCCAGCGAGACAGCCGCCTGCCTCAAGTACGGGCCCCATCTGATGCTGGCGTTGGATCTGATGATCAAGGCTCTGAGTCGGGTCGTCCCGGAGAGGGCCGCCGCTGGCCATGTGGGGGACTCGTGGAACGTGATAATCGTGGGAGAAGACGAGTTCGGCCTGTTCCTCTCCGGCGAGTCACTGACCGGCGGTTGGGGTGCTTACGAGGGGGGCGACGGTGAGTCGGCGCTCATCCACTCGGCGGCTGGCGACTTCAAGAACTTTCCGATCGAGACCATGGAGCACCGGTACCCACTGATCATGCGGCGTCACAGCCTGCGCGAGGGTTCGGGCGGCGACGGTAAGTGGCGGGGCGGTATGGGCATCGTTCGAGAGTACGAGATCCTGGCACCGGTCACGATCCAGCTCTGGTTCGAGCGATCCGTCCAACAGCCCGCCTGGGGACTGTTCGGAGGTCAGGACGGCGCGCCACCCGAGGTCTGGGTGCATCGTCCTGGCGAAGAACCGGTGATGATGCTGAAGGCCAACGGCCTGAGAGCCGCCGCCGGTACCCGGTTGGTGGTGAAGACCGGAGGAGGAGGAGGCTGGGGTGACCCCGCCGAGCGCGATGAGGAGGCTCGTGCCCGGGACCGACACCTGGAGTTGGTCACCTAACCACCTGACTCGGCCCAAGTGTTCACAGATCGGAGTCCGAGTGCTAGCTACGTTGTCGACCCCGCCGCGCGCCCCGTGTTCGATTCGAGGGCCAGATAGATGACCATGAGGTCTGCGACCGGAGGGTCGGGTGCGTTCGCCCCGTCGCCCGCGACGGTCGAGGTGGTGCGGAACGCGTTTATCTCCGGGGCCGAACAGATGCGGAGGAACCTCTACCGGAGTGCTTACAGCCCGGTCATCTACGAGGCGAAGGATTGCTCGGTGGGGATCTTCAACGCCGAGGGTCGCCTGCTCGGCCAGGCACCGGGCCTCCCCTTCTTCCTGGGGAGCTTGGGCGGGACGCTCCGAGCGGTCATAGAGATCAAGGGTTACGAGGCCTTCCGGGAGGGGGATGTCTGGATAGTCAACGATTCCAGTATTGCCGGTAGCCACCTGAACGACGTTACGGTCTTCGCGCCTTTTGTCGTTGACGGGTCGCTGCGGGGGTTTTCGGCCGCCAAGGCCCATTGGAACGATATCGGTGCCAAGCGGGCCGGATACGTCGGGGACAGCACAGATATTTTCCAGGAGGGTTTGCGGATTGGGCCGACCTGCATTTTCCGGGACGGTCAAATGGATCGCCAGATCGTGGATCTGATCGCGCTCAACTCCCGGTTCCCGACGGCGTTGGTGGGTGATCTGATGGCCGAGATCAGCGCCTGCCGGACCGGTGTAGAGCGTTTCCGCTCGATAGTGAACCGTTTCGGATGGGATCAAGTCGAAACCTGCCTACAGACGGTGTTTGACCAGGCCGAGGCTGAGGACCGCGCCTCGGTGGCAGAGATCCCTGATGGTGTCTACCGGGCCGACGGATTCCTTGACGACGACGGGGTGACCGAGGATCCGGTCGATGTAAGGGTTGCCGTGACCGTGGCGGGGGACAGCATGACGGTGGATCTGTCCGGCTCTAACCGACAGTGTGTGGGAAGCATCAACAGCGGCTTGGTACAGACCCGATCCGCCATCGAACAGGGCTTCAAGTTCCTCGTTAACCCCCACGCACCCGTGTCAGGAGGCAACTTCCGCAACCTGGAGGTGATAGCCCCTCGGGGCACCTGCTTCAACCCGGCCGAGACCGCCCCCTGTCTCCATTACGGACCCCACCTGATGCTGGCAATCGATCTCATGATCAAGGCTCTGAGCCCGGTGATACCCGATCGCACCGCGGCGGGGCATGTGGGCGACTCTTGGAATGTCAGCATCGTCGGGGAGAACGACTACGGCCTCTTCCTGTCGGGGGAGTCGCTGACCGGCGGTTGGGGTGCCTACCAGGGAGGAGACGGCGAATCGGCCCTGATCCACTCGGCAGCCGGGGAATACCGGAACCAACCGATCGAGTCGCTGGAGAACCGGTATCCGTTCATCATGCACCGGCACGCCCTGCGCGACGGGTCGGGCGGTGATGGTCGATGGCGCGGTGGTTTGGGGATCATCCGGGAGTACGAGCTCCTGGCCCCGTGCACCGTCAACCTCTGGTTCGAGCGTTCGAAACAGCCGTCGTGGGGTCTCTTCGGCGGCGGGGACGGCGCTCCGCCTGAGGTGTGGGTCCATCGGCCCGGGCAGGCCCCCACCCGGATGCTTAAGGCCAACGGCCTTCCGGTCGAAGCCGGGACGAGGCTCCTGGTCAAGACCGGAGGGGGAGGCGGCTGGGGAGACCCGAGCGAGCGTACCGCGGCCGATCGCGCACGGGACCGCCGACTAGAGATGGCAGTATGACCAGCGCGCCACAACTATCGAGACGACGCCACCAACCTGGTGTGTTTCACCGAGGGTGAGGTGCGAGGAGGAACTCTGCTGGCGTGACGGCTGCTGATCGGACTTCGGGTCAAACCTGCCGCCGTGGCATGCACCGTCAGCTTCTCGTCGGTTTGGTGGGCGGAGCTGTTCATCGCCTCGCTCACGGGTCTCGCCTGCTCGACTCCATCGGCAGGTGCCATTCGGGACGTCTCCAGCGGCACACTCATCCTTCCCGATGCATCCGACGTACCGACTTGGGTGCCCGACGAGTCCTGGATGGCCTACCGCGTCGCTGATGGTGATTCGTACACCAACAGGTCATTGCGTCTCGTCTCCTCTGCTGGAGAGAATACGGGCCTCGCTGGGCAGAGCTGTCGAACCGTTGTGGTACGAGCGGGAGTCTGTATCTCCCAGCGGCCAGCATATCGCCTACGGTTTGAGAAGCAATGGCTCATGGGGCCCCTATACCTTGTGGCTTGCGACGATTGACGGTCGTGAGCGGCACAAGGTGGCCGACGACGTCCGTTCCCACGGGTGGTCACCAGACGGAACCCAGCTGTCTCTTAGCACGGTCGAGAACGATGAGGGCGAAGACCTGTGGATCATGGCGGTGGGCGACCAAGGTGCCGGGACCGCTGTCCAGACAGCAACTGGGATAAATGAGTGGAAGTGGTCTCCGGACGGGAGCCGGATCGCTTACACGTCAGCCGATAGGACGGACTCCGGCCTGGACTGGCAGACCTTATGGGCAAGTACTCGTGGGGGTCCGTCTCGACAACTTGCTGCTGGCCAGATCGGGTCTTGGAAGTGGTCACCGGATAGCCGGAGGTTGGGGTACGAGCTCAGGGGCCAGGGTCTCTGGACGGTGACCGCAAGTACCTCAGCCGACGAGTCGGATGCTGGGCCGGTACAGATTAACCCCGGCGTCCGCACATGGGACGAGACATGGGAGTGGTCCCCCGACGGCCGCTGGCTGATATACGTCACTAGAGAATCGGGTGTCAGGTTCGGGGTTGGCGACCTGTGGTTGGCATCGCTCGAGGGTGGCACTCAGGAGTGGTTGGGATCTGATGTCGATGTGTACAGGGCGAAATGGTCGCCTGCCGGGGATCGGCTGGCGTTCATCGTAGATGACGGCGAGGAGGACGGAAGTAACCTGAGCTACGGCTCGGACGACGGGGATTTGTGGGTTTACACAGTGCATGATGGTGAGAGGGAGTGGGTTTCTGGAGACATTTCCCGCGTTGCTTGGTCACCCGATGGACAAATGTTGGCATATTCCGTTACGGGTCCTGCGCTCGATCGGTACCACGGCGTGTACGCCCCTGCTCCATTGTGGGTGTGGGAAACGGACGCACGCGAGCCCTATCGTCTGGTAGCGGACCAAGTCGTGTACGCGCGCTGGTCACCAGCCAGTTCGGGGATTGCCTACTGGAGGTGGCCGGAGGACTATTCGCCAGACGACCCCGGTGGGGAATTGTGGCTTTGGTCGGAGCACACCAATGCAACCGGCAGAGTCGCAAGGAGCGTTCATACCGGTCAACCGGAAAACATCAGCGCTATCTCGACCGGAGTCCGCTCTTGGGACTGGTCGCCTGAAGGGACTTACCTCGCATACAGGACCGTTGAGGGCGGTGTTTCAATCGCCGAGATATCCCGAGTCGAACTTGAAGTTGGGATCGGGACCGAGCAAGAGGTGCCAGATTCGCATCAAGAAACCTGACCGCGACTCGCCGATCTTCCCTACCGAATCGCCCTCGTAGAGAAACCTGTTGATGAGAGTACTGATCACGTAATCGTCATGTGGCAAGACGGCGGAGACCGGCGACCACACGGGGTTGTATGCCCGACCCTCATAGATCAAGCTGCGCCCGCTTCCATCTACCCGTATACACGGCCCGGTGGTGTTCCTTGAGAGCGACGGGTAAGAGCGTCGCAGATTGCTATCGGTTGGCATAGTCCCAACGGGACCGCGTCAGGCCAACTCAGCGGTCGAGAACACCACATGGAACGGAACGCAGTAGATCACCAAGGTCATCTGCTCGGGGATTAGGTAATCGGCAGGGACCTCGTAGTTCTGCGAACCGATATTCCCCTTGAGAGCGCCCAGATCCACGTAGCCAGCCTCCGCAAGGTGATCGCGGCCGGTCAAGCCATGAACCGGAGTCAGGAGGACATGGAGTTGGGGACCGTTGGTCACCTCGATGTCCTCTAGGCGGATGATCCTCGACCCGTCCTCGAGCTGGTACAGGACGACCTGGCCGGATCCCTTGTGGAACGAGTCCGCGTCCATCAGGTTCCCGGAAGCCAGGGCCACCGGGCCGGTGGGAGCGGGTGGCACGGTCGTGGTCGGCTCGGCCGCGGCGGCCCTTGTCGTCGTCACCTCGCCCTCCGGAGCCGCGGTCGTGGTCGTCGGTACCTCATCATCTGGAGCCGCGGTCGTGTCCGGGGCGGCGGCGGAGGTCGTGGTTGTGGTCGCGGGCATCTCGGGCATTTCCTCGTCGGCTGGCGTATCCGTAGACGCGGCATCGAGCATGATCGCCTCCACCTCCTCGGCGGTCATGTCATCCGGAACGACCGCCATAGCGGCGAGGGGGAAAGGTTCGTCCACGACTCGATCAATGAAGAGCGGCGAGCCAAGCCACCAGGCCAGGGCGAGTGCCGGTATGGCAACGATCACCGCCGCCACCTGGAGAGACCGTCGTTTGTAGAACGGAGTACGGTCGCTGCTCATGCCGCCCTCCTCGTGTCCCTCGTATTGAATAGGGCCAGCATCTGTGCTCTCAAGGGCGTTTCCAAGTCCATATGGTAACCCTACATACGGTCGGTGACAGATCGATGAATGCTAGGAGGCGGGCCAGAAGCGGAAGACGTTCTTACAGGAGTCCGCTCTTGAGTAGGTGCCCTTGGTTGAGATGACCGCTCGTCTTGTCAAGGCTTCAACCGGATGGATCTCGTAAACTAATCGTTCGGTAGGTGCCTCGGTGGCTACACGGGATACCGGCGGCTTCGACGGATGCGGTATCAACGTCGTCAACCCGTGGTATGACTAAGAGAGGATTCCAAATGAGTGACATCAACCAGGCGGTGCAGGATCTGGGGCCGAGTTCTGGGACTGGAGGGTGGTCAGCGGCTACCGGAGTCCTGACGACGTGCCCCGCTTGGAGTTGGTACCCGACTGGATCCCGCAGTTCGACAAGGACGCCGCTCACCGCCGCTTAGAGAAGGCCGCCTACTTCCGGCAGCGATGGGAGGCCCTTGATGTGTCGGGCGAGCCTGTTCCTGTCCAGGTTGACTACCGGCTCATCGGTTCCGCCATTTCTCGGGTGGAGTGGGAAGCCAAGATCCTGCGCTCCTGGGAACGCGATGCGGTGATGCAGGTACATCAGGCGCTCGGCACCTATTTCGACTCGGTGCTTCAACCGCCCCCGTTCGACGGAGATCGACAGGACGGCATCATCCACAAGCTCCGCATGGTGGGACCCCAGCTCCAAGTCGCCGTGGAAAACTTGGCTCGAGCTGGTACCTCGGCCCTGGCCGGGTCGGCCATTCGGCTGCTCGGGGATATCGAGTCCGCCCTGCCCAAGTCGGTCGAAGAGCTGAGCGAATTCTTCGATGGAACCCGGCGAAGCGCGCTCGTCAAGGCCGGTGCCGCGGCCACCGAAGAGTTGGTGTCGTTTCGGGAGTGGCTCCGTGACCATCAGGCCGATATGCCTGAGCCCCAGCCGGTGGGACGCGACAACTTTGTTTGGTACTTGCAGAACGTGGCCTTGTTGCCGATCTCTCCTGAAGAACTCGTCCGGTTGGCGGAACGCGAGCTGAACTACAACTACGCCTGGGAAGAGGTGGAGCGTAACCGCTACGGCGATACCCCCGTACCGGCCCGCTTCCCCACCGCGGAGGCTCAGTGCGAGAAGCAGGCCCGAGACGAGCAAGCGGTCCGGGAGTTCTACGAGAATGAGAACCTATTGACCCAGCCCGCGTCGCTTCGCCGTTACCTCACCGCGCCGTTGCCGGAGTACGTGCAGCCCATCAACTGGCTGGGGGTGGCCAACGACCTCACGTCCGATCAGCGACTCGACGAGGATGCTTACACCTACGTGTGGGATCCCAACCGGCCCCTGTCCTACTTCTACGAGGCCAACGCACGGGATCCCCGGTTGGGGATCATGCATGAAGGCGTCCACTACAAGCAGCTGGCCTTGTCTTGGGCCAACCCCAACCCGCTCCGCCGCCGCTACTACGACTCGGTCGTCAACGAGGGCTTGGCTCATTACAACGAGGCGTTGATGCTTCAGGCTGGCCTGTTCGACGACGCACCCTGGTCGAGGCTGGTGACCCAGAACTTCATGCGGCTCCGTAGCCTGCGGACGGTGGTGGATGTGAGCATGGCGACCGGGGCCATCACCCTTGAGGAGGGGATGCGGATGTTCGAGGAGTTGATCCCAATCGACCCCCAGACCGCTCTCGAGGAGACGTCAATGTATGCGTCGAACCCCGGTCTGGCCATGGCCTACATGGTCGGGAAGCTCGAGATCATCCGCCTGCTTGCCGACGCCAAGAAGAAGCTGGGTCACGAGTTCAGACTCCGCTGGTTCCACGACCATCTGTGGAACAACGGCAACGTTCCCTTATCGCTGCTCCGCTGGGAGATGCTGGACGACCCGAGCGACATTGAGGCCATCGACGGGGCAGTGGGCAGTGGTTAGTTGGGGCTGGGGTTGTTTCGGACCTCGTAGGTACCCTCTGCTGGCTGATGCTCCGTGCCCTGCTGACCGCTGGCCCTCTGACGACTGAACGTGCTGGCTCTGTGCCGAATGGACTATGATTCTGGTCATGTCGAAGGTCTTTTCCCTGTCAGAAGTTAAGGCCAAGCTGTCGGAGGTCGTCGATCAGGTTGTGAAGACACACGAACGGGTCACGGTGACACGAAACGGTCGTCCGGTAGTCGTGGTCGTGAGCACAGCAGATCTTGAGGCTATTGAAGAGACCGTCACCATCCTCTCCGACCCCACCGCCACCCAAGCCATCGAAGCGGGTCGGGCGGCCATTGCCGAGGGCGATGTTGCCACCAAAGAAGAGATCGAAGCGCTTCGCGACCTGCTGCGCCGCAACAGGGGGTGACCGGTACGTCTTGGGATCTTGTAGTTGCCCGACCTGCCAGGCGAGCTCTTGATCGCCTTCCCGCCAAGATCGCGGTTGCGGTCGTGGAGTACCTCCTCGGGCCTCTACTGGACAACCCGCACCGTGTTGGCTCGCCGCTGCGAGGTGACCTAGCGGGGCTTCGCTCGGCGCGCGTAGGGGCGTACCGCATCGTTTACGAGATCGACCGAGAAAAACGTGTGGTAGAGGTGGTCTACATCGACCATCGAGCAGACATCTACCGACCGCGATAGCTCTGCTCGTCCGGCCGCCTGACGATCGCGGCGTCGTGGTGTACTTCTGGGCGTCTTGGTGCCAGCCCTGCCGGACGCTCCGCACCCACCTGGAACGCATCGCGGCAATCCCTACGTTGGTGTATCTTCGCGACGGGTTGAACTGTGTCGGACTCCCGGGTTGGTCACGCCCTCGATGGTCGAGGCGGTACTGAACGGCCCGCCGCGGTGAGGGAGGCGTCCGTCCGACTATGGTGGCGACGCCTACCCGGCCCCTCGAATTGCCCGAGCTGTTCAACCTAGGAGGAGAACGATGAGAGTGTTACGCGGAGTCGTCATCCTGCTGGCGGCACTCAATGCGTTAGTAGCGCTGTTGGTGGGGCTGGTCGGGAGTTTCGCCGACGGCGGCTCAACCCTCGAACGGATTGTGCTGTATCTCCATGCGCCAACCGCAGTTCTCCTGCTCATAACGGTGATATCTCGCCCGGGTAGGGGATCGACTCTCAGCGGGGTCACCCTGGGATTCCTTGGCCTCACCATCTTGGGCGACATGGTGATTGCCGGGCTGATCTCGGCTGGCGAGATCAAGGGGGACTGGAGCCTCCCCCTCGTGCTCGCCGCGGTTCCCGTGATCGGGGGCCTGTATATATTGGGTACCCAGCGGCACACCGAACACTGAAGGCTTAGAGAGCCGTCCCCGACAAGCCAGAGATATCAGAATGGAATACCTGCGTCCCCAGACCTGGCGTGAGGCTCTGGCTGTCAAAGCCGAGCGGCCGGATGTCGTGCCCATATGCGGCGGGACCGATGTAATGGTGGAGATCAACTTTGCCGTCCGTCGGCCTCGCGCCCTGCTGGACCTGTCCCGGCTCCCCGAGATCCAGTCCTGGGAGCACGACCGCGGTCAGGTCCGCCTGGGTGCCGGGGTTACCTACACTCGGATCCTCAATGAGCTATCCGGTGATCTGCCCGCTCTCGCCTCCGCGTCCCGAACCGTGGGATCTCCCCAGATCCGGAATCGCGGCACCGTAGGTGGGAACCTGGCCACCGCTTCCCCGGCCGGTGATGCTCATCCCCCGCTTCTGGCCACCGGGGCCGTGGTAAGGGCCGAGTCGCTGCGGGGGACCCGTTCCATACTGATACAGGATTTCTTCACAGGTCCGAAGCAGCACGCGTTGGCATCGGATGAGCTTATCCACTCGATAGAGGTGCCTTCCGCAACCGGCCCTCAGTGCTTCTCCAAGGTCGGAACCCGCAACGCCATGGTCATTGCCGTGGTGTCGTTCGCCATCGTCCTAGACACCGGTCGGCGTCGCATCGGGACCGGGATCGGATCCGCTGGACCTACCCCGCTGCCGGCCGCCGAGGCGGCCTCCTACCTCACCGACTGGGCACACCAGACCGGATGTTGGGATGATTACCGTCCCATACCGCCCGCGGTACTGGACCGCTTTGCCGACATGGTGTCCGCCGCCGCGCGACCCATCGACGATGTCAGGGGTTCGGCCAGCTATCGAAGGCATTCCTTGGGGGTCTTGGCTCGACGAACCCTGACTTGGGCGTGGTCGGACTTGGCGAAAGGACTAGGCGGATGATCGTACAATTTCGGGTTAACGGGCGTGACCGATCGGCCGAGAAGGTTTGGCCCGGCGAAAGCCTCCTCTACGTCCTGCGGGAACGAATGGGGCTTTGGGGCACAAAAAATGCCTGCGAACAGGGCGAATGTGGTTCCTGTACTGTGTACATGGACGGCGACCTGGTTTGTGCCTGCCTCGTGGCGGCCGGGCAGGCCAATGGTGCAGAAATCGTTACTGTGGAGGGACTCTCCGAGAATGGTGAGCTTCACCCGATCCAATCGGCATTCATCGCCGAGGGGGCGGTGCAATGTGGCTTTTGTACCCCCGGCCTGATCATCTCCACGCATCAGCTTCTAGAGGCCACCCCAGATCCCTCCGATGAGGAGATAAGGGAGGCGTTGGCTGGCAACCTTTGCCGCTGTACCGGCTACGAGAAGATCCTGTCGGCGGTCCGTCTAGCCGCCCTCGAGCAGGCTGTCAGATGAGATCACCTCCCTCGCTTCTTCGTCTCGAAGAGACCAGGCCCGCGGCTACCCCGCGGGTCACGGTGCTTACCGGATACTTGGGTGCGGGCAAGACCACGCTGGTGAACCACCTGCTTTCTACCGACCATGGCTACCGCATTGCGGTGATCGTCAACGAGGCGGGCGAGATAGGTATCGACGGTGATCTCATCGTGTCCTCCGATGAGGAAGTTATCGAAATGGCCAACGGATGTGTCTGCTGTACCCTCTCGGTCCGTAGCGACCTCACCGTCACCCTAAAGAATCTGCTATCCAGTCCGGAGCCACCCGACTACGTCCTGATCGAGGCCAGCGGAGTGGCCGACCCGGTTCCGCTGACCCAGGCCCTGTTCGTCGAGGACCTGGCGGATCGACTGGTCCCTGACGGGATTGTCACCATCGTCGATGCGAAGCACATCGAACAGCATCTAGACGAGTTCCGATCCTGGCAGGGTGCGAACCGGGCGGTGGATCAGATCCTCGGTGCTGACCGGGTAATCCTCAACAAGGCAGACCTCATCAGCGAGGCCGACGGCCAACGCATTGAGGGCCGGATCCGTGACCTGAACACCACCGCTCCGATCCTCAGGTCGACCTTCGCCCGGGTTGCGCCCGGCCAGATCTTGGGGATCGGTGCCTTCGATCCGGCCCGACGAGCTAACGAATCTGGTTTTCTGGAAGCCGACGCCCCGACCGATACCGACATCAGCACCGCCAGCCTGGAGGTAGCCGGGGCCTTAGATAGGTCGAAGTTGGTAGCTTGGGTGGAGGGCCTAGTGAAGACTCGCTCCGAGGATCTTCACCGCATCAAGGGCATTCTGGCATTTACCGGGGAGACTCAACCGATGGTCCTACAAGGTGTTCGATCCATCTACGACATCTACCCGGGAGGCTCCTGGAACGACCGACCCGGGAGCCGTGTGGTCCTGATCGGACGTAACCTTGATCAGGATGAGTTGCGGCGTGGGTTCATGGAGTGCCGAGCGTGACGAGCCGCACCACAGTCCTGCCGGGGGTACGGCCCGCCGCTCCGGCTGGCCAAGGTGTGGGGGCATCATCCATGCGCCCTGACGCCCCTCTCAAAGTGGCAGGGCGGTTTGCCTTCTCCTCCGACCTCTATCTGGAGGGCATGGCGTGGGGTGCCACAGTCCGTAGTCCGCACCCCCGGGCTCGGATCCGTTCCATTGACATAACCGCAGCATTAGCTATCCCGGGCGTTGCCACTGTTCTCACGGCCGAGGACATACCCGGGCGCAACGTCTATGGCATCAAGGTGGCTGACCAACCCATACTGGCCGATGACGAGGTTCGCTATGCGGGCCAACCGGTGGCGGTGGTCGCGGCCGATCACCCGGAGACCGCCCGGCGAGCCGTGGAGGCCGTCCGGGTGGAGTACGAGACCTTGACTCCTCTTACCGACCCGGAGGAAGCCCTTCTCGACCGAGATCGGGTAACCCCCAATGGGAACATCGTACGCCACGTCCGGATCCGGCACGGGGAGGTTTCGTCGGCGCGCCGCCAAGCCGAGGTGGTAATCAAGGGCGACTACCAGACCGGTGCTCAAGATCCCGCCTTCCTGGGGCCCGAGTCGGGTCTGGCGGTCCCCGACGGCAGCGGAGGTATCGACCTGTACGTCGCCTCCCAATGGATCCACGACGACCAGCGCCAGATCGCCGCTGGCTTGGGTCTCGACCCGACCCGGGTTCGGCTCATCCTCGGTGGGGTGGGGGGAGCATTCGGAGGTCGGGAGGACCTTTCGGTGCACATCCACGCCTGCCTGCTGGCGCTGCGGCTGGGTCGCCCCGTCAAGATGTCCTATCACCGGGAGGAGTCGTTTGTCGGCCACGTCCACCGGCACCCCTCCCGGGTCCGGGTCGAACTGGGAGCGCGTCGGGACGGGACCATGGTCTATTCGAAGGTGCGGTTGCTCCTCGACGGCGGGGCCTACACCTCGACCTCGGCGATAGTCATCGCCAACGCCTCCTACTTCGCGGCGGGTGCCTACAAGGTGGACCACGTGGAGATCGACGGCTTCTCGGTTTACACCAACAATCCGCCCCGAGGGGCGATGCGCGGTTTCGGTGCCGTTCAGGCCTGTTACGCCATAGAGTCGGCCATGGACCGCCTCGCCGCTGAGCTGGGGATGGATCCGGTCGAGCTTCGGATCAAGAACGCGCTGGTGGAGGGTGACCTCCTACCCACCGGGCAAGCGGTCGACGGTCCTACCCCCACCCGCGAGCTGCTGGAACATCTGCGGTCTCTGCCCCTGCCGCCCGCTTCGGTAAACGATGGGGATGATCCCCGCCTCCTCCCCGGTGGGGTGGGCAACACGACCCGCGGGGAAGGGGTGGTGCGCGGCGTGGGCTTCGCTCTCGGGATGAAGGCGATCGGCTTCTCCGGCGGGGTCGATGACATCTCCACTGCCCGGGTCTCGGTTTCGGTCGCAGGCGACCAGCCAGTAGCGGAGGTTCACAGCGCGGCGTCCGAGTGCGGACAGGGGATAGTCGCGGTGCAGGCCCAGATCGTCCGCACCGAGTTGGGTATTCCGTCGGTGACCGTGCGACCGGCGGATACGGACATCGGTGATGCCGGATCATCAGCCGCTTCCCGTCAGACCTGGATGACAGGAGGAGCGGTTCAGGGTGCCTGCCGAGGCGTCCGAGAACAGCTGATCGGCCGGGCGGCGCGGCTTCTGGACGTCTCAGCCGACCGTCTGGAGATGGTTGACGGTGTGGTTCGGGACCGGAACACGGGGTCCGAGGTCGCGATCGCCGACGTTATTGGTGCCGACACTTTGCATGAGACGTTTGTGTTTCGCCACCGGCGCACCGAGCCGATAGACGACGAGAGAGGTCAAGGCGATGCCCATATCGCCTTTGCTTACGCTGCTCACCGAGCGGTTGTGGACGTGGACATCGAGCTCGGTCTGGTGCGGGTGGTGGAGTTGGCGACCGCCCAAGACGTGGGGAAGGCCATGAACCCGCAGGCGGTGGAAGGCCAGATCGAAGGTGGATCGGCCCAGGGTCTAGGCCTTGCCCTCCTTGAGGAAGTCCAGGTAGTGGATGGCAAGGTAACGAACCCCTCCTTCACGGACTATTTGATTCCCACCATCGCCGACATGCCTCCCATGAAGGTGCAAGTCTTCGAGTTTCCCCATCCCGAGTCCCCATACGGCCTCAACGGTGTGGGGGAGCCTCCCAATCTCTCATCAACCCCCGCCATCGTCAACGCCCTGCGCGACGCCACCGGTCTTGACCTACCGGGAGTCCCGGTCCGACCCACCGACCTCATTGCGCTCTTTCACGGCAACGGATCACGGGACGAGTAGTCCACGAGAAGAGGGCACTCGCGACTCTGGTACAACCCCGACTGGTCACCGGATACTAAGACACCAGGTTTAGGTCCGGGACGATCACTGTGTGTACGAGCCGGGTGATCTCGCGGCCTCGTATGGCTCGTCTAGCTGGTTGAGCCGCATCGGATCTACACCGGTCCTGAAGCCGCTCTGGTGTGGCTTGACTTTGTAGTCGGGCTCAGTTGTGTTGGGCGCGGCAGACAGGCCTCGTCTCAGGGTGTCGTTGACGACCTGCTTGAAGGGCTGGTCGGCGCGCCGGGCCTGTTCCTTAAGGGCCTCGGCTAGATCGTCATCAATAGTCAGCGTGGTGCGCATCGCTGGCACCGTAGCACCATTCAAGGTGATGCCATGATGCCACTGGCTATTGGAATAAAGCGGGCTCGTGTTTTCCGAGATGGCGCCCGGCCCCAACTGGCCACTGTTAGGGGTCGGCCCCGAATTTCTCGCACCCATTCCCGAGCCGGGCTAGTTTATTCGTGAGAGAGCCGCACGAGCTCGCCATGTATCCGATCGGAGGAGGTCACTCGTGGTACCGAGGTCCAATCGTCCCCACCAATTCACTCGTCGGCAGTTCCTCGGCGGGAGTTCCGCTCTGATGGCTTTCGCAGCCATGGGAGGACTCTCCGGTCTGATTGCTGCCTGTGGTGGAGGCGATCCCATTGACGAAGGTGCCGAGCCGGGTGACGACTTCACCGGTTCGTTAGGGGTCCTTCTCGGAACCCACATGGATCCGATCAAGGCGCTGCTGGAACAGCACCAGTCCGCCGTCGGTTTTGCTCCCGAGGTGGAGGAGATCACCACCCCGGACCTGCGGAGCAAGCTGACCACCTCCTTCCTAGCTCAGAGTTCGCCCTGGGATGCGGTATTCGTGACCGCGGAGTTGGGTGCCGAGCTCGGAAACCGGGGCTGGCTCACCAACGCCGACATCTTCATGGATAGGAACGTCCGGACCGAAAGCGATCTGCTTACCAGAGGTCTAGGCGCGGTTGAGGTAGGAGGCAACACCCTCGCTGTTCCTTGGACCATGGGGAGCCAGCTACTCCATTGGAACAAGCTCATGATGGAGCAGGCCGGACTTGACCCGGACGCGCCAGCAGAGTGGCATTCCACCCCGAACTCCTGGGATACCTTTGTGGAATACGGCAAGGCGATGACCGGAGAACGGGACGGTGTCCAGTACTACGGCTACACAGACGCCTGGGCGGGGACACACGTTCTCTGGACCTGGGGAGGCATGCTCAACATGCACGGTGGAAGCTTCCTGGATGAGGAGCAACAGCCAGCCTGGAACTCCGAGGAGGGGGTTGAGGCGCTACAGAAGCTGTACGACCTGCTCCACACCCATCAGGTGGTTGACCCGGCCGTCACCACCTACACCTGGGTGTTCGACGCCACCCCCGGGTTCTTTGAAGGAACTAGGGGTATGTTCATCTCCTGGCCCTTCGTGGCCGGAGTGGCCGCCATTCCCGATGCCTCGCAGATCGCTGGCCACAGTGGGTTTGCTCCCAACCCGGCGGTCGAGACCAGCGGTTCGGTTGATGGTTCAGAGTTCTTCGGCGTCCCGGTGTACGCAGAGAACAAGGACGAGGCGTGGCGCCTGCTTGAGTTGATCTCCTCGCGAGAAGGCCAGAGGACGGTAGCCCTGGGTGGATGGGGTTCGATATATTCGGACGTCTTGCAGGAACCTGACATCGTCGAGGCTTTCCCCTTCTACCCCGCCCTTGCCAAGGCTTACGACTATCCCGTAGATGGCGGATGGTCGGAGGATCGGCCCCGCTGGACGCAGATGCTGTCTGATGAGATCCACGAGGTCTTGGCGGGCAACAAGTCACCCCGCCAGGCGCTGGACGATGCCGCATCAGCCGCCACCGAGGCGAGACGGCAGGACGAAGAGTAGGTCCGCGGTCCGGATCTTGACATGACCGGAGGGGAGCAGAGCACCCTCCATACTCCAGGACGCCGGGGCCATCGGGCGGCTATCGCCATGGTGGCCCCGGCTGTCATGGTCGTGGCGGGTGTATACCTATACCCGGCCCTCATGACGGTCGCCTACAGCCTCTCGGATATTGATCTGTCGCCGAGGTTCCGCCTCGTCCGCCTGATCGGCGCGGAGAACTTCCTGAACCAGCTGACCAGCTCGGCATTCTGGGAGGCGGTAAGGGTCACCCTCTACTTCGGGGTGATGCTCTGCGTTCTGACGGTGGTGGTGGCCTTCGGCATAGCTGCCCTGCTGAACCAGACGTTTCTCGGGCGGGGACTACTGCGGGTGGTGGTTCTTCTTCCGTGGGCGGTCCCCCCGGTGGCTTCGGGTGTCCTTTGGGTGCAGATGTTCCACGCCGAATTCGGGTTCCTGAACGGGTTGATCAGGATGTTGGGAGGAGAGGGGAACATCATCTGGCTGGGTGGGGAGGTTATCGCTCTCCACTCGGTGCTGATCGCCGAAGTCTGGAGGTGGATACCGTTCGCGGCCATCTTCCTCTTGGCCGGGCTGCAGACCGTTCCCGGAAGCGTCAAGGAGGCTGCTGCCATCGACGGTGCCGGTCCTTGGAAGACCTTCCGTCATGTGACGTTACCGCTTATGGCACCGGTGGTCGTACCGGTCGTGATATTCCTCTTTGTGTGGGCCATGAAGGTATTCGACACCATATTCGTCCTCACCAGAGGCGGACCTAGCCGGGCTACTACCACCCTCAACTTCCTGGTCTATCGCCAAGGGTTTGAGCAGTTCGACTTCGGAAGCGCCGCGGCTAGCGCCTATCTTCTCTCGGCGTTGACGGTGGCGGTGATTGCCGGGTTGGGATGGATGCTGGTGCGGGCCCGGAGGATGGCGGCAGGATGAGGAGGTTGGGTGTGACTGGCCGACGGGTCCTGGTTTACACGATGTCGGTGACCGTGCTGGTCGTGATGGCTTTCCCGCTCTACGGGATACTCCTCACCAGCGTTCAGGAGGAGAGAGACATCCGCTCTGCCGACGTCGCGTTTGTCCCCACCTACCTAACCACCGAGCACTACACCCAGATCTTCTCCCCAGACTCGGGCATACCGGTGGGCGAGTCGATGCTGAACAGCCTCTTGATAGCAGTGACCTCGGCAGTCGTGACGGTGATAATTGCTGTTCCCGCCGCCTACGCGCTCAACCGCATGCGCGTCCCGGGCAGACGGCTGATCCTTGGCGGGTTTGCTGCCGTTTACGTTCTTCCCACCCTGCTGTTTGTCATGCCGCTCTTCATCGCGGTCGTGCAGCTGGGGCTCTACGACACCTACATAGGTCTGGTCCTGCCGTACGTTGCCTTCACCCTTCCGTTCATGGTCTGGATCATGGGATCGTTCGTGAGGGCGATCCCGGTCGCCGTCGAGGAGATGGCCCTCATAGACGGAGCTCGGCTACATCAGGTGATCTACCGAATCGTCTTGCCTCTCCTCAAGCCGGGCATTCTGGCTGGGTTGCTCCTCGGGTTCGTGCTGGCCTGGGTCGAGTTCCTCACCCCCCTGCTATTCACCTCCAAGCTGTCCATTCTCACCGTCACGCTGGGCCTGTTCCGCTCTACGATGGACATCGAGATCGGCCAACTAGCGGCGGCGACGGTGATCACCGCGCTTCCGGTCATTCTCATCACCGCCTTGTTTCAGAAGAACATCACCGAGGTGGTCACGGCCGGAGTGGAACGATGAAGCGACGAGTCCGGCAACGAGGAAGAGGTCCATGCCCAATCAGATAGACGTAGTTATCCAGCCGGTGGTGTTGAGGTTCAGCCTGGTAGACGACGAGGTGGTGTACCACTTCGCCTCCGATACCGAGGCGGTGCTGGACCGGATGGAGAAGATGATGGGCGTCGACCCCAAGACGTCCAGCCTGTTCGACTCCAACCTGGGTTTTCTACCCGTGTCAACCACCGTGCTGGTCCAGGGAGATCACAACGTGCTGATCGACCCGGGTAACCATCACACCGGGTTCTATGGTCAACTCGGGATCGGGCTGGCCCGGTTCGGGGTGACCGCCGACGACATCGACTATGTGGTTTGCACCCACTGTCACCATGACCATATGGGGAGTGCCTTCATGATCCCCGGGGCGCGCCTGGTTATGGGACAGGGCGAGGTGGACTTCTGCGAGGAGCTTTACGGACCGGAGGAGACCGAGCGACGGTTGGCGGTTATGGGAGACCTCATCGAGGTGCCGAGAGGAGGGGAGATCGAGATCATGCCCGGTGTCGTCGCGCTGTCTACGCCGGGCCACACCCCGGGCCACATAAGCGTCCTGATCCAAGACCGGGCCGGGGCGAGGACGGTGGTTGCCGGTGACGCGATCATGACCCGCCGCGAGTACTCGGAGCGTAGCTTCTCCCACTGGTATACACAGGACCAGCTGGCTGGCCTCAACACCAGCCTCGACCGGATCAGATCGCTCCAACCCGATCGGGTCATGCCCGGCCATGACCGCGTGTTTAGCCCTGTCGGGATCACGTCATGAATCCCCTTCGGGCTGTCGTGGTCGGGACCGGCATGATCGGGTCACTCCACGCCCGGATCTATGCGGAGCATCCGCTAGCCGAGTTGGTCGCGGTGGTGGACGCCTCCTCTGGCGTCGCCCGAGGTGTCGGGGAGGATCTGGGCGTGCCCTGGTTCACATCCACCGAAGAGATGGTGGAGAAAGTCAGCTTCGATGCGGCTTCGGTGGCGGTCTCTGAGCATCACCGCCCCCCTATAGCTATCGAGCTGGCCCGGGCTGGCAAGCACCTGCTGCTCGAGAAGCCGCTGGCACCCACCCTGGCTGAGGCGGATCGTCTGGTAGGCGACCTGTCTGATCAGCCGGTGCTGACAATGGTCAACTTCATCCTCCGCTTCGACCCTCGCTACTCGGAAGCCAAAGTCGCCGTCGAGTCCGGGCGGCTCGGCGAGATACACACCATCTTCGCCCGCCGGCGCGGATCATATTTGGGTGCGGATACGTATGGAACCTGGACCGACCTGTTGATATCCACCGGGATCCACGATCTCGATGCCATGGCCTGGCTGGCCGATTCTCCGGTGGAGAGGGTGTACGCCGAGACCATCTCTCGGCGGTCAGCTCCCCACGGACACGATGACGCCGCCATGGTGCTGGTGCGCTTCGCCAACGGTGTCATCGGATCGCTCGAGACCAGTTGGGTGCTGCCCCCCACAACACCGGCCCTCCTCGACGCCTCCCTGCAGGTGGTGGGAACCGGCGGCGGGCTCTGCGTGGAAGGATCCAACCAAGGTTTGACCGTCGCCGACACCGAAGGGTTTTCCCACCCGGACCTCACCCATTGGCCGATAGTCCGCGGTCGCGCCCGGGGTGACCTGGCCGACTCGCTCGATCATTTCATCAGGTCGGTTCGGCGAGGCGTGGCACCCGAGGTGGGCCTCGAGGCGGCGCGCAACGCCCATGCCATGGTGGACGCCGCCAAACGCTCGGCGGCTTTGCGCCAGCCGGTGATACCAACGCCTCCGAGTTGATCGGGCAATCGGGTGGTGTCACCGCGAATCGGCGTGGTCTCCATAGTTCAGGAGACCAACACCTTTAGCCCCAAACCCACTACTTGGGACGACTACACGGTCATGGTGGGTTGGTCGGCTGCCGAGAGTCTGGGGGGGACCAACACCGAGTTCGCCGGAGCGATGACCGCGTTACAGGATCACGGTGCCGAGGCGGTACCGGTCGTGGCGATCTGGGCTCTGCCCTCCGGTCCGGTCACAGATGAGACATTCGGTCGCCTCCTGAGCCTGCTCGACCGGGAACTCCAGCGGGCCGGACGGCTGGACGGGTTGGTGATGTCCCTCCACGGCGCTCTGGTGACCGAGTCGGATTATGACGCCGACAGCTCGCTGATCAGGGCGGCGAGGGGACGAGTCGGTGGCCAACCACTAGGCGTGTGCCTGGATCTCCATGCCAACGTTACCGAAGCAATGGCCGCGGAGGCCGATGTCATGGTTGGCTACCACACCGAACCCCATGTGGACATGGCTTCGACCGGTCGGCGCATCGCTCGGCTTGTGCAAGGGACGGTCCAGGGGGATATCTCCCCGACCATGGCCTTGGCCAAGCGACCGATGTTGGTACCAGCCGAGGGCATGCGAACCGACACCGGGCCGATGTCCGAGGTGCGGTTGTTGGCCGACCGTATCACCGGAGATACCGTGCACGACGTGTCCCTATTCCCGGTGCAACCCTGGCTCGACGTACCCGAGTTGGGTCTAGGGGTGCTGGTCGTGACCGACCGGGATCCCGCCGCGGCCCGTGAGGTAGCGGAGGAAATGGCTACGGAGGTCTGGAACCGCCGCCAGAGGATGGTCACCCCGCGGCTGTTACCTCCCCTCGAAGCCTTCGAGGCGGCGCGGCGATCCCAGTCGCGTCCCTTCCTGATGGCCCACACCGCCGACTGCCCTACCGCCGGAGCGCCGGGTGATGACCCGCGGCTGATACCTGAAGCGAAACGCCACGCCCCCGACCTCGTGGTGTTTCATTCCGTGCTCGATCCAGATGTGGCCAGGAAGTGCCGAGGTCGGGAAGGTGACCTGGTCAGCATGCCGGTGGGGGGCGCATTGAGCCCGGAGGTGGCTTCGGTGGACCTAGCCGGAACTGTCGCTAGGTCGGGGGCCGGTACCTACCCGCTGACGGGGAGGTCCTTCACCGGCCGGAAGGTATCCATGGGGGAGTGGGCGGTCATAACCTCCGGTAACCATCATCTGCTCGTCACATCTGTCCCTGCCATTACCGCCGACCCATCCACCTGGGCGTATGCCGGGTTGGATCCCGACCGGGCCGATGTGCTGATAGTCCGTTCCTGCAGCGACTACCGGGCCAACTTCCCTGACTCGGCACCGGAGGCGGTCACGTTGGATGTTCCCGGCCCGAGCACCCCACGACTGGAGAACCTGGTATTCCGCCGGGCACCCCGGCCGCTTTACCCGGTTGACCGGGGAGCGTCATGAGCAATCCGGTACTTGGGGCCAAGGTAGATCGCTTCCTCGCTGACACCTATGGTGAGCAGTTGGCCTTTGCCCGCCGTCTGATATCCACCCCGAGCCCCAACCCACCCGGTGATGAGCGGGCTGTGGCGGGGCTGGTCATCGACAAACTGCGGAACCTCGGTATCGGAGACGTCGAGGTGCTTTGCGCCGAACCGTCACGCCCCAATCTGGTGGCGCGTATCTCCGGCGAATCTCCGGGCAAGAGCCTGATCCTCTCCGGCCATCTCGATACCAAGCCTCCCGGCGACATATCGCGATGGCGGGTCGCTCCTTACGACGCTGCCGTCTTCGGGGGCGAACTCTACGGTCTGGGATCCGGGGATATGAAGGCCGCGGTTGCCGCCATCGTCTATGCGGGTGCCGCCCTGGCCAGGAATCGAGGATGGTCGGGCGAGTTGATTCTGGTCCTCACCGCCGACGAGGAGGCGGGTTCGAACCTCGGGTCCAAGTGGTTGGCCGAAGAAGGGCTGTTGGAGGCTGACGGGGCGATCGTCGGCGAGCCATGCGGGGTGGTCCGCGAGTGGGAGACGATCGGAGCGGTCTCCCGAGGATCAGCCCTTTTCGATATCGAGGTGCAAGGAACCCAAATGCACTCCAGCGTGTCGGATCGCTTCGACGCGGTGAACGCCACCGTGGAGATGGCCTGGCTGATCGCCAAGATGCATCACGAGCTGTTGGGCGAATTGACCTACCGGACGCACCCTCTTGGCGAGTTGAAGCCCACCGTGAACATCGGCGTGATGGTCGAGGGAGGAGTCTTCTACGGCGTCTATCCCGGCTTAGCGCGGTTCTCTTCCGATATTCGTATGGTGCCCGGGATGACCGGGCAGACCATCGAAGCCGACTTGCAGCGCTTTCTGGACCGGGCCCAGGCCCAGAATCCCCGCCTCAACGCCCGACTTGACATAGTGGGCACCAGCGAAGCCACCGAGATTCCTTTGGACCATCCGTTGGTTATCGCCTGTCAGAAAGCCGCCAAGATGGTGCTCAAATCGAAGGTGGAAGCAGGTGTCTTCCCGGCCGCGACGGACGCGCTGAGTTTTCAAGGCATCGCCGGGATCCCGACTGTGGCTGCATTCGGACCGGGCTTGGTTCCCCGGGCCCATGCACCGAATGAGCGCTTGGGCGTACACGGCATAAACCAGGCGGCGGGGATCTACGCTCATGCCGCCCTCGACTTCCTGGACGGCTGCTCAAGTTCTTCCGTTCTGCGCACTCCGGACCGATAGGTCTGTTGCGACAATTAGAATCGCTCAGCAATCCGATGAGGTAGGTCACCAGGCGTGGGTAAGGCGCAACGCAGGAAACAGGAGAACCGCTTAAAGCGGGCCGCTGAGGAAGAGGCGGCGCGAGCGCGCAAGAGCCGACGCCTACGAACCGTTACCATCGGTGTTTCCCTCGTCGTCCTCGTCGCGGTGGCGCTGGTAGTCCTAGTCAGGCAGCAGGCTTCGGACGACGACGGCTCAACGTCCGAAGCCAGCGCAACCACTACCACCGCAGTTTCGACTACCACCTCGATCCCAAGCACCACCTTTCCGAGTACTACAGCCCCGAGTACCACAGCCCCGAGCGCCGCGGTGCCCGAGCCCGAAGAAGCTGAAGAGGAGGAGCCGATGGAAGTTACCTCGACTGCACCATCGGCCGACGAGGGCGAGACTGCCGACCGCGTCCCGGATCCGGTCTTGCCAGACGGGTGCCCCGCTTTGGACGGCAGCGACGGCCGACGGATCGATTTTGCCGGTCCCCAACCGATGTGCATCGATTCAGAGACGGCCTACACCGCCGTCTTTGATACAAGCGAAGGCGAGATGCGATTCGACCTCACCGCCGATGCCACCCCCCTCACCGTCAACAACTTCGTCACCCTCGCCCGGTGGGGCTATTACGACGGCACTCTCCTGTTCAGAACTGACCCCTCCATCGATATCATCCAGGGCGGCTCACCCCACACCAACAGCCCGTCCGATCCAGGTCCGGGCTACAACATCCCCGACGAGCCCGCCTTCTCCCTCAGCCCGGATACTGGCCAGCCGGTTGGTCCCTACCGTTACGTGCCCGGCCAGTTGGTCATGGCCCGCTCGGCGGGTTTCGACTCCGCCGGAGCACAGTTCTTCATAACCACCGGACCCGACGCTTCGCTCCTCGATTTCCAGGGGGTATACGTGGTGTTCGGTGTCACCGACGAGGCCGGATTGGGGGTGGCCCAGTCGATCATGGACCTCCATGTTGACACTGGGATGCTCGGTGGCGCGCCCTCACGGGACGTTGTGGTCCATTCGGTAACCATCGAATCGACTCTGGCGACGCCATGACCCCACCGTCGGGGCGGTCTGTCAAGGGTGGCAGCCGTGACCGATAGCCGGGCCAGCCAGCTTCTGGCGTGGACCGAGTCGAATATGAGGCTCCTCGCCGAAATAGGTGCCGAGTTCGAGGAAACCCGGCCGTTCGACGGAATCCGGATCGGCGTGTCCCTCCACCTTGAGGTGAAGACCGCGGTCTTGTTGGTGGTCTTGCGCCGAGGTGGTGCAGAGGTCGTTGCGGTCGGGAACTACGGAACCACCCAGGACCACATCGTCGAGTGGTTACGGTCGCAGGGCATCAACGCCCTCGGGAGCAGCGCCGACAGCCGTGACCATCATCTCTCCTTGGTTAGATCGGTGGTTGAATCCCAACCACACCTGCTCTTGGACAACGGTGCGGATCTGATCAAGGAGGCATGCGACCGCGGGCTGCCTGTGCTGGGTGCCACCGAGGAAACTACCTCGGGACACATCAGGTTGGAGACCGAGCTGGCCGGACGCGTCCCCTTTCCGGTAATCGTCGTCAACGACTCACCCCTCAAAGCCATCGTCGAAAACAAGCATGCCGTCGGCCAGTCGGTCTACGAGTCCTTCTGCCGTCTCACCAACCTCATGCCCCAGTCGAAGACCCTGCTCGTGGTCGGGTACGGATGGTGTGGGAGGGGCATCGCCCACTATGCCCGGTCTAATGGCATGCAGGTGTTGGTCGCCGAGTTGGATGAGATCAAGGCGCTTGAGGCGGCGATCGACGGGTTCAGGGTAGGTTCGGTTGAGGACATGATCGCCGCCACCGACTTGGTCATCACCGCCACCGGTGCGCCCCGAGTGGTCGGTCCAGAGGCTTTGAGCCGTCTTCGCCACGGCGTGCTGTTGGCCAACGCCGGCCATGTCGATTGGGAGATAGACGTCAAGGCGCTCGACGATCAGACCCTGCGGATTGCCCCGTTGGGAAACACCATCGAACGCCACTACCTGGCCGACGGTAGACACATCGACCTCATCGCCCGGGGCCGGATGATCAACCTGGCGGGGGAGCGAGCCAAGGGGAACAGCATCCACTCCATGGATCTCGGTCTTGGCCTCCAAGCACGATGCCTGGAGAGAGTAAGAAATGCCCACGCGAAGTTGGCCCACGGGGCCCAGCCGGTCCCTGACGACATCAACCGTGGATTGGCCAGGCGATTCGTGTCAAGCTTGGGGAGGCACGGTCCCGGCGGCTCGCGGAGCGCCGGGTAGGGACCTTCCCGGCCTCTTGTCTCGGGCCCATACCGAGGTCACCGCCCGATCAGGTGACAACCGACGAAAGCCAGGCCCCTAAGGTCGCCAGGCGAACCGATGCGCGTTCTGGCCAGTACCGCCCTAGAGTTCAGGCTTGAAGCGTGCTACCGCTAGGACGAGAGGAGCAATCCCGGCGATGATCATCGACACCCACCTGCATCCCACCAACGTGGTGGACTTGGCCTGGCGACACACCGGAGAACCCTTCAACGGCGAGCGGATGCTCAAGATGATGGACGGTCCGTATTGGATCAACGGCAAGCCTCGCCGGATTGACATGGGGTTCATCCAACCACCCCCCGGCAATACCGTCTGGCAGGAAGGCGGCCGACACGGTCGGGAGGGTATACGTGACTACATGGCCTACATCGCCGAGTTGACCCAGAAGTACCCGGATCGCTTCATCGGTAATTTCAATTACAACCCCCGTTTCGGGCCGGAGTACGGCGCTGCCGAACTCGCCTTCCACGTCAAGGAATACGGCTTCAAGATGATGAAGCTCCACGCCAATATGCACGCCTACCGGCCCGACCGAGCGCTTGATTGGCTCCGGCCTGCCCTCAAGGTGTGCGACGATCTCGGCGTGGTGGTGCTGCTCCACACGGGTGACGGTCCCTATTCGATACCGACCCAGTTCTACCCGATCATTCGGGAGTTCCCCAACGTCAACTTCATCATCGGACACTTCGGCGTGCAAACCGGTGGGGTCTATTGCTTCGAGGCCTTTTGGATGATCATGGACTCACCCAACGTGTATGGCGAGTCCGGCTGGCTGCTCCAGTCTCGGATCGTCGAGTTCGCCAAGGAGATGCCCCGGGATCGGTTGGTGTTCGGTACCGATTCTCCCCCTAACGATCCGGGGATGTGGTTGACACATCTTGAGGTGCTCTGCCACGAGCCCCCGCAGGGGCTGGGTATTGGAGAGGACCAGCTCGAGGACTACATGGGGAACAACATCGCCCGCCTGGTCGGTGTTCAGCCGACGGCCCCGCCCGCGACGGTGGAAGAGGCTAAGACCCAGTTGGCTGACGGCACCTACGGTCGTCCGGTGAGCTAGGGGAAGGTACGGAACCGCTGGGGATGCCGAGAGGCTTGAGGTCTGTGGTCAAGCAGTTCCGGCCTTCTCGTGGCGGGCCGGGTTACGCGCCCCAGAGCAGGCGTTGACCGGCCCCGTCCTCCCGCCCAGTCAAGACCTTCACGCCTTCGTGGAGTCGTATCAACGGCTGTATCCCGAGGACGTCGTCGCCGTTTCCGAACCGGTGGTCGATTCCGAAGACGTGGCGGCCATGGTGTGGCAGATGGCATCTGCTGGGAGGCGGGAGATGCTGTGCCTTGAGAGAATTGAGGGGGTACCCCATCGGGTGATAACCAACGTGTTCGCCTGCCGGAACCGCGTCGCCCGAATGTTCGGTGCCGAACCGGCCCGACTTCATCAGGCCTTCTCCGAGCGTGCTTCGAACCTCTTGCCCATGGAGGAGGTTGAGGAGGCACCGGTGATGGACCGGCTGGTCACGGGCGACCGGATTGACCTGTGGAAGTTCCCCATGCTGACCCATTTCGCCACCGACCGGGCCCCCTATATCACCAGCGGCATCATCATTGCGGAGGACGCAGACGGGGTCGGCAACCTGAGCTACCACCGGGCGATGGTCCATTCCACCGACTCTTTCGCTACCAGCCTGCACTCCCGAGGTGACCTATGGAGGCTGATGAAGGCGGCTCAGAGGCGCAAGGAGCCCCTCCGAGCCGTGATGGTGCTGGGGGGACATCCCCTCTTCATGCTGGCCGCATCCGCCCGGGTGCCTATGGGAGTAGACGAGCGACTAGTGGCTGGCGGCCTGTTGGGCAGGCCCCTCGAGGTAGCCCCCAGTCCGCTCTACGGGATAAGGGTCCCCGCCACCACCGATTTTCTGTTTGAGGGCTTGATCGAACCGGATGTGAGCGTGGAGGAGGGCCCCTTCGGGGAGTTCACCGGGTACTCGTCAGACCGTTCCACGAACACCCTATTTCGGGTGGAGGCGATGGCCTCCCGGCACGACCCGATCCTGGTGGACATTGTTGGAGGTAACTCTGACGAGCACCTGAACCTGGCCCGGATCCCCAGGGAGTCCGAGATGGCCGACAAGCTCAAGGCCCGGTTCCCCGAAGTAGTCGCCTTGCATTACCCCAATTCGGGTAGCCACTTCCATTGCTACGTCAAGGTGGGCCCCCACCGGGATGGCCAGGCCCGCCAGATCATGCTGGGCCTGCTCGGATGGGACCCATACCTTAAGACCGTGGTGGCGGTTGATGAGGACGTGGACATAACCGACGACTCCGAGGTGCTGTGGGCACTGGCTACCCACTTCCAGCCCGCCCGGGACCTGTTCATGATCGACGGCCTCCCCGGGAGCCCTCTCGATCCCTCGTCGTCTTTGGCGGGTACTACCTCACGGCTCGCTCTCGACGCTACCCGCAGCGCCGACTTCAGTGCCACCCGTATCAGGTTCTCTTCGGAGTCCGTCGAGCGCGCTGCCCGACTGCTCGCCGACCGGTAGCGGGGGAAGGTGTGCCCCAAGACCGCCCGATCCCGTAACCGCCGCTGAGATCCCCCTTCACCCACTCAGCGGCCAGCAGGTCGACTCGCTCCGCCGGGCCGGTTCTTCATCTCTGGAGCGCACTGGAGACACAGGCCGCGGTTCGGCCGTCTATTCTTATAGGCCCAAGTTAACGGCAGGCGAACACCGGCTGCACGGCGTACCTGCAAGGAGGTGTCGGGCTTGATGACAACAGCAAGAAAAACGATGAAGAGGAGCTGGTTGGCGGGGCTAGTCGTGCTGGCCTTGGTAGCGGCAGCCTGCGGAGACGACGATGAGGGTCGTGATCCCGATGCGCCGATCCGGATCGCAATGGTCGGGCCGAGCGCTTCCAACGACCTCGCCTTCACCCAGAGCATGGTTGACTCGCTGAACCGGCTGGGCGATAACTATGACATCGAAGTCGACGTCACTGACGGCACCTTCGTGATCGAGGATGCTGCGGTAGCTATCCGTGGCTACGCCGAGGACGGGTTCGACATCGTCCTGGCCCACGGATCGCAGTTCGGAGGCTCCCTTTCGGAGATAGCCCCCGACTACCCTGACACCTACTTCGCCTGGGGCACCGCTGCCGACACCTTCGGTCTCCCCAACGTCTACTCGTACAGCGTCAGGGCTGACCAGGGCGGCTTCATCAACGGTGTGATGGCAGCCCATCTGACCACGTCGGACACAATCGGGGTGGTAGGTCCGATCGAGGTAGGGGACATTAAGGCCTACATCGACGGGTTCGTCAACGGTGTCGGGTCGGTGGACTCTGCGATCACGGTAAACGTCAACTACATCGACTCGTTCAGCGACGTGGCCTTGGCCGCCGAGGCCGCCCAGGCTCATGTCGAGGCGGGTGCCGATGTGCTGACCGGTGTCTCTCAGATGACCGTAGGGGCGACCGGAGTCGCCCGCGAGCACGGCGTCATCTGGTTCGGGTCTCAGTCGGACCAGACCCCCCTGGGTGAAGATATCGTGGTTGCTTCCCAGATCTACAACTGGGACTACCAGCTAGGCCAGATCGTCGAGGACCTCCTCGCTGGAGAGAAGGACGGCCGGGTTATCACCGCCGACTTCAACAACGGCGGCCTGACCATGGCCTACAACCCCGGTTTCGACCTCCCGGCCGATGTAAGGGCGGCGGCTGACGCCACCGAAGCGGGCATCAGGGACGGTTCCATCTCCACCGGCTTCGAGTAATCGAGGCCTGAGACCGGCGCGGCCGTCTGCTGAGCATGTATTTTGAGTCAGGGTGGGTCGGATCCCGGCACACCGGGCGGTCCACCCTGACTCCCGGACTTCGGAGATTGCGCTGATCTCGAATCGTCGACTCCTTTTGGCGCGCCTGGCAGGGCCGGGAGTGCTTATCGGTGCCGTGTTGGCCGCCGGGCTTATCGGCGCGGTTATGTTGTTGGTTCTCGGGGCCAACCCGGTGACCGGATATGCTGCCCTGTTTGACGGCGCATTCGGAGGGACCAAGAACCTCGCTAACAGCGCCCTCAAGGCGATGCCCCTCCTGCTGGTCGGCGGAGGGATAACCGTGGCGTTTCGCGCTGGGGTCATCAACATCGGAGGCGAGGGCCAGATAATTGCTGGCGCGATCCTCTCCACGCTTATTGTGTTGGCCGTTCCGGACGTGCCCCGTATCGTGCTGGTGCCCGCTGCCTTCGTGTGCGGGGCGTTGGGCGGTGCTATCTGGGGTGGCATGGCCGGTGCGCTCAAGTCCTACGCCGGGGTCAACGAGATTCTGAGCACCATCATGCTCAACATCATCGCCGTCCAGATCCTCAACCTGCTGCTCAGAGGTCCGTTGATGGACCCCGGGGAGATTGAGCGCGGTTCGCGGATACCCCACACCGAGCGGCTGAGCGGAAACGCCGATCTTCCTATCCTTCCCGGCGGCACCCGACTTCATTTTGGTGTGATAGTGGCGGTGTTGATGGCGGTGGTTTGCTACGTGCTCCTTTTCCGTACTACCCAGGGCCTCCGCCTTCGCGCATCGGGACATAACCCGTTCGCTTCGCTCTACGCCGGGATGTCGGTGAAGCGCAACGTGGTCTTGGCTTTCGTGTACAGCGGGGCTATGTGTGGCCTAGCGGGGGTGACCCTGGTGTTCGGAAGCGAGGGTCACCGTCTGGCTACCGACGGTGGGGCGACCACGTTTACCGGTGCCGCCGGCTTCAACGGGATCGTTGCTGCCCTGTTCGGCGGCCTGCATCCCTTATGGACCATCCCAGCCTCCTTCCTGTTCGGGGCATTGCTGGTGGGTGCCAACGCCATGCAACGTGAGGTTCAGGTGCCAGCCGCCCTTATCCTCGGCCTGAACGGTCTGGTGGTGGTGTTTGTAGTTGCCAGCCTCCAAACCAGAATGCGGCTTGCTCAGATAGCCTCGCGGCTGCGGGCGGATGCACGGGCCGAGGCTGCTTCGGACCAGCCAGAAGCAGCAACCACCGGACATGACCCGCCGTGAGCGAGTTCCTTACCGTTTCCGTCTTGTTGGCCACCCTGGCGTCGGGTATCCGCCTGGCTACGCCGTTCCTTCTTGCCGCGCTCGGAGAGACCCTCGGTCAGAAGAGCGGGGTTCTGAACCTCGGGGTCGAAGGAGTGATGCTCCTCGGTGCCTACGGTGCCTATTACGCAACCCTCCGCACCGACAGTGTCCTGCTGGGTATCGCCGTGGGTCTTATCGTTGGGGGTTTCATGGGGGTCGTCTACGGCGTGGTCACGCTGGCTCTCAAAGCGGAGCAGGGCATCAGCGGGATCGGTATTTTCATCTTCGGTCTTGGTATCAGCGACCTGCTCTTCCAAAGACAGGTGGGCACTCCCACCCCCATCGACGGTCTGGGTGCCTTTCCTCTCCCGATCCTCGGAGACCTACCGCTGGTGGGCGAGGTCTTGTTTCACCAGAACGTCCTCGTCTACGTGGCTTTCCTGCTGGTCCCCGCCTTGTGGTTCGTCATCAACCGGACCACCTTCGGCCTCAACGTGAGGGCGGTCGGCGAAACCCCCGAAGCAGCCGACAGCCTTGGTGTGAGCGTGAACCGTATCCGTTACATCACGATCATCACCGGAAACGCCCTAGCCGGGCTGGCTGGCGCGGCCCTAGCCCTCGAACTGGGAATTTTCCAACAGAACCTGACCAACGGCCACGGTTTCATCGCCATCGCCTTGGTCTACTTCGGGGCATGGCGACCTATTGGGGTTATGGCAGGAGCGATGGTGTTCGGCCTCATCCAGGCGATGGTTCTCCAGTGGAAGACCCTAGGGATCGTGGTCGGAACCACCGCAAGCATCGTCGGTATGTTCCCGGCGATCCTGACGATCCTGGTTCTGGTGTTGGTTTCGAGGGGAACGGGTGCCCCGGCCGCCCTCACCCGACCGTTCGAGCGGGGACACTAGTCATGGCTGGATCCGCCACCGGCGAAGTACTTCTCGAACTGGACGGCATCACCAAGCGCTTCCCCGGGGTGCTGGCCAACGACCATGTTGACTTCGACGTTCGGAGCGGCGAAGTGCACACCCTGTTGGGCGAGAACGGTGCAGGCAAGAGCACGCTGATGAAGATCCTCTACGGTCTCTACAACGCCGACGAAGGCGAGATCCGTCTGCGAGGCCGCCCGGTCACCATCAGCTCGCCCTCCGACGCCATCGAGCGGGGAATCGGGATGATCCACCAGCACTTCATGCTGGTCCCCACCCTCACCGTCGCAGAGAACGTGGCCCTAGGACTCCCCCCAACAAGACGGGTGCTGATGGACCTCAACCCGGTACGGGAGCGAATTCGGGAACTCTCCGATACCTACGGCCTCGCCGTCGATCCGGACTCCTACATCTGGCAGTTGGCCGTGGGGGAGAGGCAACGGGTGGAGATTCTCAAGGCCATCTATCGGGACGTCTCCCTCCTCATCCTGGATGAGCCCACCTCGGTCCTGACCCCTTCTGAGGTAGACGATCTGTTCGACACCTTGCGGCAGATGACCCGCGCTGGGCGGGGTTTGGTCTTCATCTCCCATAAGCTCCATGAGGTGATGGCATTGTCCGACCGGATCACCGTGCTGAGGACCGGTCGGGTTACCGGGCGTACGATTCCGGATGAGACGAGCCGGGAGGATTTGGCCCACATGATGGTGGGACGGCAGGTGAAGCTCGCTCCCACCCGACTCGAATCGACAATAGGCGGAGCTCGGCTGTCGATCGAGGGCCTTAACGTGGACGGCGATCGGGGTGCCCGGGCGGTGACCGACGTTGACCTCAAGGTGCGAAGCGGGGAGGTGTTGGGTATCGCCGGGGTATCGGGTAACGGTCAGCGAGAGTTGGCTGAGGCCGTAACGGGGTTGCGACCGCCGACTTCCGGCAAGGTGGTGATCAACGGAGTCGACACCACCCACCAATCGCCCAAAGAAATCCGCCGTCTAGGGGTCTCATACATCCCGGAGGAGAGAATGCGGGACGGCGCGGTCGCCGAGTTCAGCGTCTCGGAAAACCTCATCCTCACCGACCACGATCAACCCCCGATCAGTCGGCGAGGGTTCTTGGATTTCAACCAGATCAAGAAGATATGTTCGGATCTGGTCCGGCGATTCACGGTGAAGACCCCTACCCTCGACACCCCCACATCAAGCCTCTCCGGGGGGAACATCCAGAAGCTGATAATCGCTCGGGAGCTTTCCAGCGAACCCTTCCTTCTGATCGCGGCCCAACCAACCCGAGGCGTGGACATCGGGGCCGCCGAGTACATCCATTCGGTCCTGATGGAGCAGCGTTCTCAGGGCACCGCCCTTCTTCTGATCTCCGAAGACTTAGACGAGGTGATCGGCCTAGCCGACCGGATCGCGGTCATGTTCGAAGGGAGGATCATGGGGGTGATGGACCGGGAAGAGGCCACCATCGGACGCCTCGGTCTCCTCATGGCGGGCGTCGAGGAGTCTTCCTGATCGACGCCCGCTGAGCCACGGGTCAAGTTGGTCCGGGTTGCAGGCTCGTTGTGGTCAGCCGCAGCCGCATCCCCCGCCGGAGGGCTTGGAGTTGATGACGGTGAATCCTTCGCCTTCGGGGGTCTGCACAAAGTCGATTTCGACCCCTTCCACCGTTTCTCGCGCCGCGGTCATCACCGCCAGCTTCACGCCGTGCGACTCGAACACTTCAAACTCTTCGCCAGCTTCGGCCATGAAGGCCAGCCCGTACATGGTCCGGCAACAACCCTGCCCGGCCGGGTATACGTGCAGGTAGGCACGCTTGGGCTCGCCCGCGCTCAACTCGATCACCTTCTCGGCTGCGGTGGGGGACAAGCCGACCGGCATCGTTTCGCTCATCGTTTCGCTCATGGGTCTTCCCTTCGTGGTACCAAGCGAGTCTAGAGAAGGCCTCGGCAGGACACTCCGACACCAGTGGACAGCCAGGTCAAATTGTGCGAGATGATCAATCAAGCAGAAATCCCAACAAGGGGGTTGCCTTTGCCTCGGTGTTGTTATACGGTGTCTGTTGCTAAGCACCGATGCCGGCTTATTGAGGCAGCCTTGTTAAGGCGCTGCGACCGATCGGAAAGAGCCGGACCGTCGGGATATCAATCTTGTAGAGCTAAGGCCCCAGCGTCTCCCGGCTTCAGCCCGGGCATGGCCAATCACGCTCCGAAACGGTGGTGTGAGGCGGGGGTGGGGCCCAGCGAAGCTGGCCAGCCGCGCCGGGGGGGGGGGGCGTGCAGTGGCAGGGGGCCGGTTGACTCATGTCGGGTGGTGGATGGATTTCGCTTCCACGCATGCCTAGGTCAGGTCCTCCACGCTTGCCTAGGTCAGGTCCGAGTCCACGATTCGTGTTGACGAATCGTCAAGAGACGCTCCGGGTACCACAGCGTCGGCCACTCCCCGGTCGACCGGCGGAGCGTAGGGATTGCTGCTTGGTATCACACCCGAGCAAGAGCCCCAACTAGTGGACTTCCCTAGCTAACCGGACACGCTCTAAGCCCGCTCTGGAAGGAGTGGAAAGTTGGCCACACGCCGCCGATTTCATGCGGTCCGGTGCGCCCGAAGCTGTGCCCGGTGGTCTCCAACCAGGTATCCGGCACCGTCCAGCGACCTGAGTTGTCGCTGAGTCATTCAAGCCGGACTACGGGGATTGACCGCGGGCCGATATCTGGGTTGGCGTTCTTCTCGGTAGCCTATGCGAATGGACCTACAGCCTGTTCGGTTGCTCGGACCGGACGGAACCATGAACAGTACCTCCCAGCCCGATGTCGGGACGATGTCTGCCCGTTACGCCGCGATGGTCGAGGCTCGTCTCTACGACCGTAAGGCATCCGCCCTGCAACGCCAGGGGCGGTTGGCCACATATGCGTCCTACGAAGGCCAGGAGGCCTGCCAGGTCGGTTCGGTTGCCCCCTTGCGGGAAGGAGACTGGTTGGTCGCCAGCTACCGGGACGCCGCGGCGATGCGGTTCTTCGGGTATCCATGGAAGTTGCTGCTGCTGAGTCGCATGGGGGACGAGCGGGGCGGAAGCCCTCCCGAAGGGGTCAACGTCCTCCCCCCGTCGATCACCGTCGGAGGCCACATGATCCACGCCGTGGGGCTGTCATGGGCGGAGAAGATCAAGGGCAATACGAAGGTGGCCTTAACCCTCTTCGGGGACGGCGCTACTTCTGAGGGAGACTTCCACGAAGCCGCCAACTTTGCTGGCGTCTACCGCACCCCGACCGTGTTCCTATGCCAGAACAACGGGTGGGCCATCTCCATGCCCCGATCTCGCCAGACCGCTTCCGAGACGATCGCCCAGAAGGCCCATGCCTACGGATTTCCCGGGGTGGTCGTTGACGGAAACGATGTCGTGGCCGTGGAGCAGGTGGTGGCCGACGCGGTAGAGCGGGCCCGATCCGGTGAAGGTCCCACCCTGATCGAGGCCCTCACCTATCGGGTTCGCGGCCACACCACCACCGATGATCACCGGCGCTATCGCTTGGCGGAGGAGGTTTCGGCCTGGGTGGAGCGAGATCCGCTGACGCGGGTGCGCACCTGGCTCACCCAACAAGGGGCGTGGGATGAAAAGATCCAGGCCGATATCGAGGCGGAAGCTTCCCGGCGCATCGAGCGGGCGGTAGCCGAAGCCGAAGCCACCCCTCCTTTGTCGGCATCTGACATATTTGACGCCATGTTTGCCCAACCCACCTCGAGCTTGCGCGGTCAGCGACGTTCGGCCCAACAGGCCAACGCATGAGCGTCATGACTTTGGCCCAGTCGCTGAACATGGCCCTTGATATCGCCCTTGAGGATCCCCGAGTGTTGCTCCTCGGGGAAGACATCGGGAGGACGGGCGGCGTCTTTCGGATCACCGACGGGCTTGCCGACAAGTACGGTGAGGAGCGTGTCATCGACACCCCCGTGTCCGAGGCGGGGATAGTCGGTGCCGCCTTTGGGATGGCGATAGCCGGATTACGGCCGATTGTGGAGATGCAGTTCATGGGCTTCTCCTACCCTGCCTATGACCAGGTCGTCAACCATGTTGCTCGGATCCGTAACCGCTCCCGACATCGCTTCACCGCGCCGATGGTCATACGCCTCCCCTACGGGGCCGGAATCGGCGCGTCCGAGCATCACAGCGAGTCGACGGAGGCCGTATACGCCCACATTCCGGGACTCAAGGTGGTGGTCGCGTCGACCCCCGAGAACGCCAAAGGCCTGCTCCTCGCCGCCGTGGACGATCCTGATCCGGTCATCTTCATGGAACCAATCCGTTCCTATCGGGCCGTGCGAGGCGAAGTGGCGGACGGCTACTACGAGACACCGATCGGGTCGGCCTCGGTGGAACTGACCGGATCCGACCTTTCCCTCATCTCGTATGGGGCGATGATGCGCGAGACGAAGGAGGCGGCCGCCTTGCTGGCCTCCAAAAACGTGTCGGCAGAGGTGGTCGATCTGAGATCGTTGGTGCCGCTCGACCTGGATACCGTTCTGGCCTCGGTCCGGAAGACCGGGCGGGCGGTGGTGGTTCACGAGGCCCCGCGCACCGCCGGTTTCGGGGCCGAGTTGGCCGCGCTCATACAGGAACAGGCCCTTTACTCGCTCCGAGCCCCGGTGATGCGGGTGACGGGATGGGATGTAGTGGTTCCGCTACGACTTGCCGAACACCACTACCTGCCCTCCGTCGAACGAGTTCTCGCCGCGGCCTACTCGGTGCTGGAGGCTTAGGGTGGCTCATGCGTTCCACTTGCCGGACGTCGGTGAGGGGTTGGTCGACGCCCTAATCGTCTCCTGGTACGTCCAGGTGGGGGATGAAGTCAGGCTCGACCAGCCTCTGGTAGAGGTGGAGACGGATAAGGCCGTAATCGACATCCCCTCCCCGTTCGCTGGGCACCTCCTTTTCCGGGGGGGTGAGGCGGGAGATACGGTGGAGGTCGAGTGCCTATTGGCGGTGATCGGGGCACCGGGCGAGCGTTGGGAGGACTCGGAAGCTCCGACCCGGACTACGGGCATCTCGGCCCCTCCCGTCGTCGGATCCTTGCCTGAGGCAGATGCGGAAACTGATCACGGGCCCCTTGCCTTGCCGATGGTGCGCAGGCTCGCTGAGCAACTCGGGGTCGACCTGCGCGAGGTGAGCGGCAGCGGACCCCTAGGCAGGGTGACCGAATCGGACGTACGTGCTGCCGCTTCCACCAGCTCGGTTGTTCGGACCCCGATGACCCGCCTCCGCAAGCAGATTGCGGCCAACCTAGCCCGTTCCTGGCGGGAGATCCCTCACGTCACGACCTTCGGGTACGCCGATGCCGACAACCTGCTCGACGAGCGAATCGCACAGGGCAAACCGCCGGTGGAAGCGCTGCTGATTTCCCGACTCCTGCCGGTGCTAGCTCGGTTCCCGTCCTTCAACTCGGTGGTTAACGGAGATCATGTCCTAGAGCGGCGCAATTTCCACATCGGGTTCGCGGTGGATACCCCGGATGGTCTTATGGTGGCGGTGGTGAAGGACGCCGATGGTCTGGCCTTGGACGAGTTGGCAGAGGAGGTTCGCCGAATGGCCGCCGGGGCGAAGGCTCGCCGACTAAGGGTGGAAGACCTGCGCGGGCAGACCTTCACCATCTCCAACATCGGAGCGGTGGGTGGAGGTATGGGTACGCCGATCATCCCCTACGGAACCTCCGCCATCCTGTCGGTAGGTCGAGCGGAACTCCGCCCGGTGGTGCGGAACGGGAACCTCACCGCAGTCTGCCAGTTCCCCCTCAGTCTCTCGTACGATCACCGACTCATTGACGGTGCTGAGGGGCGTAATTTTATGTCCGCCATGGTGAAGGCTATCGAAGGGTGACCTCCGCCCCTACCGCATGATTCTGCGCGCCGGGCCTGAGATCAGGGAAGGCTGGTGCAGACGATGCCGTCGTTGTTCCCGTCGAGCCGGGCGACGTCTCCGTAGTGGGGGTAGTAGCGGTCGTACCAGGCTTGGGCTTCGGCTTGGGTGTTGAAGTCGGAGCAGTTTTTGGTGTTACCTGGGTTTGGGGGGATGTTGGACCGAGTTGTGGTGGTCGTGGTGGGTATGGTTGTTGTCGTGGTGGTGGTTGTGGTGGGGGCGGTAGTAGTGGTTGTAGTGGTTGTAGTGGTGGGGATGGTTGTTGTTGTTCTTCTTGAAGTCGTGGTAGTTGTGGCGGTTCCTTTGGGGAGGCTGGTGCAGACGATGCCGTCGTTGTTGCCGTCGAGTCGGGCGACGTCTCCGTAGTGGGGGTAGTAGGTGTCGTGCCAGGCTTGGGCTTCGGTTTGGGTGTTGAAGTCGGAGCAGTTTTTGGTGTTACCTGGGTTTGGGGGGATGTTGGATTGGGCGGCTGCAACGGTTGTAGGTGCGGTGGTTGTTGGTGTAGCTGGGTCTGGGATGGTGGTTGTGGCGGTTCCTTTGGGGAGGCTGGTGCAGACGATGCCGTCGTTGTTGTGGTCGAGTCGGGCGACGTCTCCGTAGTGGGGGTAGTAGGTGTCGTGCCAGGCTTGGGCTTCGGTTTGGGTGTTGAAGTCGGAGCAGTTTTTGGTGTTGCCTGGGTTCGGCGGTGCAGGTCCCGACGGAAGGGACGTGATAGTGGTCGTCACCCCCAGGGTGGGTGTCTCCAGCGTCGGAGTGCCCAGAGTCGGGAACGCCAGGATCGGCGTACCCAGATTAAGCCCGGTTCCCGCACACTCGGTCTGTAGCAGGTTGGTCAAGAAGGTCGCTTCCCGCTGGTCTACCGACAGTTCCCAGTTGGCTTTCACGGCTATCCAGGCTGATGCGTAAGGGCATCGGGCACTCTGATGAGAAGGCATCCACTCGGCGGGATCACGGTCGCTCTTGCTCCGATTGGAGCTTGCTGTCACGGCGAGAAGAGCCGTCTCATCGTTGGCGAACTCATTGCGGAGATCCCGTCCCAGCTATGGGCACCGGAGTCCCAAGCCTCGGCGAGGGGCACGAGATGGTCGATGTCGAGCGAACCGGCCGACTCCACCCACGTATCGTCGTAGACCGAGTACCAACTCCCCGCATTAGACCCGCACTTCTCGTCACCTTCAAGGCTGGCCGCGTCACGTATGAGGACTTCGCGGCGGGTGTCGCAGCCGTCTCGATCCAGGTCGCTCCAGTGCCGGAAGAGGGAACGTTGGTATCCAGTGCGGTTCTCGGAGGTGACGGTGAGTTCGGCCAATATCAAGAGTGCTTCTGAAGCCGATCCCACGGTGGTGGACTCGGGGATAGATGTGGTGGAAGTCGGCGCTGTTGAGGTTGTGGTAGAGGTCTTGGCGGGTTCCGGGTATTCCGGGGGAGGTGGCGGCGGTTCCTCCTTGGCAGTGTTGTGCCATAGACCCACCATGTACACGGCCATCCGGTCGCGCGTCACGTCTTCGGCACCGGTTCCTTCCTCCGGATCAGGGAGGACATTGATAGAGGCAAGGCAGGTGACCGCCTGATCGAGCTCATCGTCGGAAGTCTCGCATTCTTCGCCTTCTCCTGCTCGCTCGTACAGCCTCAACATGAATCGAGAGATCTGGTTGGCCTTGAGCGGGTCATCGGGACCGTAGGTGTCATCCGTAGTTCCCTTGGTGATCCCCAAGTTATAAAGGCAAGTGATGTTATCCGAGTGGGAACCACCCGCCGGGACGTCGGTGAAGGGAGTACTGCCGGCCGGGCAATCCTGATCCAACACATCCCGCCATAGCCTTACTAGAAACGAAGCCATCTGAGCCCTGTTGAGCTTTCGACTCGGTTGATAACTACCGTCAGGTCGACCCTGAGATATTCCAATAGCTTTAAGGCAGCGCATATAGTCGGCACCGTAGTTACTATCGGTTACATCAGTAAATACAATCTCGGAAGTATCGCCACAAAGGTCCGTCGTTTGGCTCGTTGCCGGACGGTTGATCAGGGTTATACCTAGCACTACAAGCACGGCAAAGGCCAACGCCATTCCCGCCTTGATCCACGTCTTCGTTGTTCTGACCATCCCTAGCTCCATAAGTAAGACAGCCTACAGCAACGGCCCAACATGTGAGGACTGGAGAACTGGATGCTGGTAGGCCGCTGCTGCCCATTGCCGGGCTAGAGTGGGAATGTGGAGTCCCCTTTCGAAGAATCACGTCGTATAGCCATGTTGGTTGACGGTGACAATGCGCAGCCATCCCTGATTGAGGATATCCTCGCCGAGATCGCCAAGTACGGGATCGTAACCACGAGGCGCATCTACGGTGATTGGACCCTTCCGCAGATGAAGGGCTGGAAAGACTCTCTTCACACTTCTGCGATTCAACCCATTCAGCAGTTCCGTTACACGGTAGGTAAGAACGCAACTGATAGTGCTCTGATAATTGATGCGATGGATCTACTACACGCGGGAACGGTCGATGGGTTTTGTATCGTGTCCAGTGATAGCGACTATACGAGGTTGGCGACTCGGATCCGTGAGCAGGGTCTGTTCGTTATGGGCATCGGCCAGTCCCAGACGCCGAAGTCGTTCGTGAAGGCATGCGAGATCTTTGTTCATACAGAGAATCTTGACCGGCCGGTGGAGCATGAGCCAATGGCACCAGAAATGGATAAGTCAGGGTGGACCCGGACAGTGGCGCAGGCTATCGAGATGGCTACCGAGGAGGACGGTTGGGCACCCTTAGGGATTGTTGGCACCAACATCCGCAAACTGGATCCCGCGTTCGATTCCCGTAGCCACGGATACAAACAGCTGTCCTTGCTCATCAAGTCCAGCCCCCAACTCTTCGATACCCGAGCATCGAAGGCTGCCAGCGGGCACTTCTACGTGAAGGTGAACTGACTGGGTTCTAGCCTGGTGTCGCTAGGCTGAGTCCGCTCGTCGTCCCTGATCCTTGAGGCGTGTCGGGCGCGCTGATGCGACTTTGTAATGACCCTTCATGAGGAGTTCACCTTGGACGAGCAGCCCATCCGCATCTTGGCCATCCCTGGGAGCCTGAGGAGAGCCTCGTACAACCGGATGTTGCTTGAGTCTGCGAGACAACAGGCAGAGCCACCGGTTGAAGTCGTCATTCATGACGATGTTGCCCTCTTGCCCCTGTTCAACCAGGATTTGGAAGGCGACCTGACTCCAAGTTCGGTGTTGCAGTTGCGCAGCGCGATCCGTTCCGCCGACGCGGTGTTGATCGCCTCCCCGGAGTACAACAGCAGCATTACCGGTGTGCTGAAGAACCTGATCGACTGGGCCTCTCGGCCTCATGGCGAGTCCGCGTTCGCGGGTAAGCCGGTATCGGTGGTGGGCGCAAGCCCTGCGCGCTTCGGGGCGCTGCGGTCCCAGGAAACCACCATTGCTGTCCTCACTAGCGCCGAGGCGAAGGTCATCGGGGGGCCGCACCCGGTCAAGAGAGCGTTCCGCTTGGTTGATGCCGGAGGAGCAATAGTCGATGAGGCAACCCTCACCATGGTCCGGACTGTCTTGAGGGAGTTGTCCGCAGCAGTGGAGTCATCCGCTTAGCGGGGTTGTCTCGGCATACACGTGGATGGTGCCCGAATAGGTTGATACCCACACCTCGTTGCTTAGAGGGTCGTGGGTGATCCCGATGGGTCGGGGAGTTGTCTCGAGTTCCTGGAGCACGGTGAAGTCGCTGGTCCGGATCTTGCTCACGGTGTGCGACTTGTAGTTGACGACGTAGAGAGATGTGCCATCGTAGGAGATGTCCATACTGCGGGGCGCTCGGCCGGTCCGGACTCGGTGGATGACCTGTCCCGAGTCGAGGTCGACCGCCACCACCGCGTCCTCCCCGTTGAGGGTGGCGTACAGAGTCTTGCCGTTCGGGCTCAGCGCGAGGTGGCGAGGGGAGATACCGACGTCGCGTATGTATGTCGGTGTCGGTTGGCCTGCCGTCGCGGTGTCGGCGTTCTTGGATGAGAAGGCTGAGAGGTCTAGGACGGCGATCCCGGTGGATCCCATCACGGCCACGTAGGCAGTCCGTCCGTCACGGGCGACGGCAACACCCCTCGGGTGGCGACCGACGTCGATCTCCGCAAGGGTCTCATGCGTCACTAGGTCGATCACGGTGACGTCGAAGCCGCACCAGTTCGACACCACCAGCAGGCGATCGTCCGGCGTCACCGCTAGGTGCTTGGGCACGGGACCGACCTGATAGACACGGTCGATCTCGAGCGTCGCCGCGTTGATGCGGTATACGAAACTGTCCTGCCCCTGGTCCTTTCCGCAGGTGTCGTTTCCAGCCTCCGGGTCGTATCCGGGGCCGTACATGCGGTAGTTCGACACAAAGGCGAACGCCCCATCCGACGTGAAGGTCGCCTCCACAGGCGATCCTCGGTAGCGATCCCCGGAGACCTCGTACCCGAACTCCCGCAAGTCAACAGAATCGTCGATGGTCTTGACAAGTTGCTTGGTGTGGTCGAGGACGGAGATCGTGTGTCGGTACATCATGTTCTGAGCCAGGAACAGCCCGGTTCCGGACGCCACGACCGACTTGGGGGCGAAGTCGCCGGTGATCCGAGCAATCGGACGCAGTACGAGTTCATCGTTCTTCGGACCAGGAATCGGAACCACGAACCCGTTGATGACCATGGTCCTGAAGCCCCAGGCAGGCGCGGTGTCTGTCTGTGACCCACCGGCCGCCCCCACCGGGTAGGCCCACACAAGGAGCACGAGTACAAGGCCGACACTCGTGACCAAAACTCTGGCCGCGAAGTTCGCCCGCATCAAGTCATCCGAGTCTGGTGGTAGTGGAGTCCATTCTCTTGGCATATGGGAGGTATGGCTCCTGTGATCAACACAAGGATGGACAAGTCGGTGTGGTACGCAACCAGACCGGGGCGGAAGCCAGGGATTCCGCCTGGTGTTGGCGATCATTAGACCCCGACGGGGATGGCACCGGCCTCAAGGAGTTAGTCACGCCCCACTGCGTCCCAAGTTCCGAGCATTTGAGGCGTTCCTAGCGCAGTTCGGGTCAGTCTGGCGGGAAGACATCGAAGAGGGTCGGTGGTTCCTTGATTACCGATTCAAGATTTGTTGATTGGTTGGCAGGGTCAGCCCTTTCGAGGCGACTGATAGCAGTATTTTGTGTCTCTACATCGGGAAGGCCGATCTCGAGGTGTTCTTGTCTCTCGCGCCTGATCCCGACATGGGATGTGAGCCTCCTTTCTACGATCTTGGCCGCTGCTGTGCTGAATTGCCTTCTATTTTCTTCCCGCCAGCGATCAAACACGCCCAACGTTGCGCCGCGGACTAGTTGAGTTCCGGTGAGAGAGAGGGTGGTAGGCACACGAGCTTGGCCAACGCGACCCATGGCTTGTGTCAAAACACGGGCCGTCAGTTCACGATATCCGTCTGCCCGGAGTTCGGCATCTTGACTGTCCGCGATATCGGGGATCCACGGTACGAAGTAGAGCGGCCTCAGATCGTTGTCGTCATCCCGCTGAAGCACGATCGCCGGAGAACCAAGCACCTCCGCCGCGGGTGCCGGTAGGTCTTCTGGTGTGGGGCTGGACAGGGCCACTCCTTCATCGTCTATTGAGAGCCCGATCACTCCGGCGGGTGCTGCTGGCACACCTTCGACCGTTACCTGGTCAGCAAGTTGCTTGAGCGTCTTAGCCATGTCGTCCGCATCGGTTGCGGCGGTTCCGTACACGACATGACCACGATGCTCGTCCGTTTCTCCGAGTGAGGGGCCGAGGTCGAAGGCGGCTACCAGCAGCTTGACTGCCTGCCTACTGTTCGAGGAGGCGGGCGAGAATCCCCGACTCTTCAACTCGACGAGGGGCTGAACCGGGTCCTCCGAGTGCTTCAGCCAGAGGTCTGGACGGGAGGCGGAGGGATCAGGGGATCCGGTCAGTTTCCTAATAGCAGACAAAGAAGCATCGTCGGAAGGCATCATCACTTTGCGTCCTATAGCGAAGAGCAAGTAGCCCGCGTTCCGGAGCACCGGCCGAGCCCGGCTCGGTTCGGGGAGTTCTTCTAGAGCCCAGAGGAGCGTGTTGAGTTGGAAGACCTGATCCGAGACAAGGGCGGACTCACTGGTCAAGGTGCTGCCATGGATTGCGCTACGGTGTCGCGATACGACTCGCTACCGAGCCAGACATCCACCCTCGGATCCAGATACCGCTGGATGTTGGTCACCAGGCGATGGATTGTGTTGCCACAAGTACCTCGCGGCAGAACTAACTGCAAGTGACGGCTGGTGGCCTCTAGGAGAAACGGCTGCCAAAGATGGCGGTCTATGGCAGCCAGATGGACCTTGGTGGGTCCACGCTCGGTGATATACCCGCCGATACGAAATCGACTTGTCCGGCGTCGCAACGCTAGATCGACGAACCTTTGGAACGTCGCCTCGCTGAGTTGTGAACTGAAGCGGATAGTGACGGGTGCGCCTGTCAACGAGAATCCGTCGTGGCCGACTCGGGTCGTGTCAACCCACAGTCGGGTCTCGGCCCGATCGGTCAGTCGGCGGTACAGATTCGCGACCATGCTGACGACTTGCCTATGTTCAAGGAACGAGTCGGTCCAGTTGGTGGCGCGCCCGTCATGGTAGAGACGGTGCCCGCCACGGTCTTTGCCGGGGATCTGTAGTTGAACCAGGGAATACAGGGGATCGTATAGCTGCATAAGCGGCTTTAGCTTCGTGTTGAGTAGCGCCAACTGTTCCGTCAGGGTGACTCTGGATCGGCGGCGTTCGATGCGGCTGAGAGGAGTTTCTTCGTCCTGGTCGGACGGTTCCCGCCCCTCTGCCAAGCTCTCGTCGCCGCGGTCGTGAATCGACGGGGCCTCATACCAAGCGTCGTGTTCGAATCCCAGACGGACATACCGATCGGTCGGGGTGTTGCGTTGCACATAACTCCAAAGCTCGAACAGGATGGGCGACGAGAGCCAGAGACGATCCAGCCAAGGGTTGGGGTCGATAGTCTGCCTAACCCACTTGTCGCTCTCGGTGACTGGGAGCGTGGTGTAAAGGACCGGGTGCCGCTCGTTGAGCGCCTCGACAAGTCCCACAACTCTGCGATCATGCGCCGCGTCCTCAACGCGATACAGGGTGTCGTCCATCCGGTGGAGATGAATGGTGTCCGCAAAGAGACTGTCCATCTCTGGAACCACATGGTCACCGCCTGCGGTCTCAAGCATGTAGGTCTTGATCCGGGTTCGCTTGCGCCCGTTCTTCTCGTCCTCTTTCCCCTCGGGCGTGGCGAAGCCTTCGAGGTGGTCGATATAGCTCTCGCGGGTGTCAAGCCGGGGAAGGTAACCGGTGGCAGTCGACATGATCGTCGAATCGTACCCTGTCCGGGGTTCCCGGCGTTCTTCCGTGGTTTCACAGCCGGGTGCCGTACAAGGGCGCGGCCCGGCGAGCACTTGCTCTGGAGGCGAGGCTTGGGTGCTGTTGGGTGTGGTCATGGGGGGTCAGGCCCGGGTCCGGTGTGTGGTTGGGTTTGGTAGCCGGTGGGGGTTCGTGTGATTTCTAGGTTGTTGGTTTCGAGCCATTTGTGGTGCCGTCGGCAGACGGCTACGAGGTTGTCGATATCGGTTCGGCCGTGGTCTTGGTGCCATTGTTGGATGTGGTGTAGTTCGCATTGGTGCATGGGGGCGTCGCAGGCGAAGCATCCGCCGTCGCGTATGGCTATGGCTAGGCGTTGGGCGGTGTTGGCGAGTCGTTGGCGGCGTCCTAGCCATAGGGGCCGGCCGGCCCGGTCGTAGAGCATGGCGGCTAGTTGGGTGTCGGGGCTGAGGGTGGTGAGGATGCGGCGGGGTACGGGTCCGACCCCGACGATCTGACAGGTGGCGTCAGGGTCGGTCCCGTCTATCGTGCCTATGGGCGCGACCACGATCAACTGGGTGGCGGCCTTAGCCTTCACACCAACCGTTCCCGCGAGAGGTTCTCCCGTGTCGGCGTCGCGGTTAGTCAACAACTCGAAGACGACGTCGGCTCTGCGCTGGTTCGGGTCGCGGACCCGGTTCGGGTCTCGACCATCGGCACCGTCACGGTGTAGGTGGTGTAGGTAGTGGCGGTCGATGGCTTGGCGGACCTGTTCGAACTGGGGGCGAGGCAACTTCGCTAAGAGCACTCCGAGTCCGGTCTCCTTCTCTAGCCACAGTTTCGCTTCCCTAGCCCGCCGCTGACGCTCCAGAGGGTCGACACCGTCTTCGATCAGTTTGCGGTTCGACCAATCACGCGCCATTCTCCCGAAGTGGTCAGGGAGCATCTCCCCAGCAGCACCAATCAAACTGTCGTCGGCTTCGACCGCCTCAGCCCCAACCTTCTCCGCCGCGGCTGCGAGGGCTTTAGCGTGGTCCATGGTGATCTCACCTGCCGCGAACCGCTCTCTGACTTTGGGCATGTCCCCGAGCTGGCGCGCTACCTTCGCCATCCTCTTCGATTCCCGGGAAGGTAGTCGGGCGTCTTGTCTTAACACCTCACCCGAATCGGCCCCCGACCCCGAGTCCTCCTTCTCAACCTGGAGGGCGACATCGCACAACAGAGAACCCACCACCGACCGCACCTCACCCAACACCGCCGCGAAACCAACCGCCTCATCCCGGCACAACGAACCAACACGAACCTGACGCAACTCACCCAAAGCCGCGCGGACCCGCCCAACCGCGTTCCCGCTGGCTTCGCGTTCTGGGGTGGGGTTGGCGGGATTGGGCCGTCGTTGGCGCTTTCTGAGTAGTGAGGGCATTTGTTCTTGAGCCATAACCATCAAGATAACAAGAGGGTATGACATATTCCGCCTCTACACGACCCAACAGTGATATATTTTCAATTTTCCCCGCGACCAACCACCACCGATACACCCCAAGAAACGAATACAGACTATGGGACTAGGCCTTCCGCCCCACTTACCCAGTCAAAGCCGGGAGGACAGCCATCCAGCAGATCACACCGACGTCATCTTCTGTGATCTCTGTCAATGGAGCGGGCGGTGCTACCTCACGTAGTCCATAAGATTGCACCACCTCCACGATCCGCGCCGCCGCCACGGTCGGGGAGATCACCCCGCTAATGGCACCAAGGGCTGATCGGATAGTTCGGCTCCGGTCGACCGATAGTGCCTCGTAGGCTTGCTCAGCGCCTTCGAGTCACAGCCCGGTCAGCTACAGCCGGTGGTGTCTCCACAAGTCAGGCATACGTAACAGGCCCCGTTCCGAACGGTCATGTGGCCGCATGTGGAGCAAACCGGAGCATCGCCCATCAACTCGCTCAGCATACTGCTGCCCGCACTCGCCTGAGCCGGTGAGGTGGCACCGTTGGTCGCAGAGATCAACGCAGGCTGCAGGGAAGGAACCAACACGGGGTCAGGGGCGTCGACGAATCGAGCTGCGGTGGCTTGTGCTTCGATGTCCCCTTCCTTTGCTGCCTCCGAAAGCTCCAATTGTTGCCCAGCTTCGGTGGCTATGCCCTTGGGTGGCTCGGGTAGGTCACGGCTCGATCGATCAGGCGGAACCTGGGCGAGTTCGTCGCGATGCAGATACTCCACTCCCAGAGCGCGGAACACATAGTCGACTATGGAGTTAGCCATCTTGATGTTCGGATGCTTCTCGACAACACCCCGGGGCTCGAAGGTCTGATAAACGAAGGTGTCGACGAATTCTTCTAGCGGGACCCCATACTGCAGGCCCTTGCTCACCGCTATAGCAAAGCTGGCCAGGACGCCCCTCAAGGTGGCACCTTCCTTGGCAAGATCGATGAATATCTCGCCGAGGGTTCCATCCTGGTACTCCCCGGTTCGGAGGTATACCTTGTGACCGCCCACCCGAGCTTCCTGGGTCCATCCCGCACGTCGGCCCGGAAGCAGGAACCGGGGACGGGGCTGCTGGGCGTAGGCCTCGGTGGGGGAGGTGCCGGTCGGCCAGACCCCCCATGCCAAGGCAGATTCGACTTGGAGCGCGTCAGCGATCTCTTCGCTTTCCTCGTCCGAAACTCCATCATCCGAGGAGGCGGACAGAGGCTGCGATGCCTTCGAGCCGTCCCGATAAAGTGCTACCGCCTTTATCCCTAGCCCCAAGGACATCATGTAGGCATCCGCCACATCTTCGACGGTGACCTCATTGGGCATATTGATCGTCTTGGAGATGGCCCCCGAAATGAAGGGCTGGGCGGCGGCCATCATCTTGATGTGGCCGGTGTGGTGGATGAACCGCTCCCCGTACTTGCCGTTCCGGTTAGCGCAATCAAACACCGCCAAGTGCTCGGTGCGCAGGTGCGGTGCCCCCTCAATGGTCTGTCGACCGCAGACGAAGTCGTTGGCCACCCGAATCTGCTTCTTGCTAAAGCCGAGTGCCGGGAGCAACCTGAACTCGACAGCCTCGTAATCCTCCTTGGCGAAGCCGAGCCGCTCGTAAGTGTCGGTACCCAGCGTGAAGACGTTGAAGGCATTTTCCAACTCGAATGCGCCGGGAAGGGCTAGCGACACCTTGGCGATGTCCCCGGCGGTGAAGCCCCGTTCCGCCAGACTTCGGGGATTGATATGGGGCGCGTTATCGAGCGATGAGGTCCCGACCACATAGGCGAGGATGTCAAGGATCTGGTGCTGGTCGTAGCCGAGGCAACGCAGCGAGGGAGCGATCGACTGGTTGGCGATCTTGAAGTAGCCTCCTCCGGCCAGCTTCTTGAACTTGACCAAGGCAAAGTCGGGTTCAATCCCGGTGGTGTCGCAATCCATCACCAACCCGATGGTCCCGGTAGGAGCCAGAACGCTGGTCTGGGCGTTGCGGTAACCATGCCGGTTACCTAGTTCCAGGGCTTGGTCCCAGGCTTGCCGGGCCGCATCAAGGAGGTCGGCAGGGCAGAATGCCGGGTCAATGGGGGTGATCGAGCTGCTTACCCCTTCGAAGTCCGTATCGTTGTAGGCCGCCCGACGGTGGTTGCGTATCACGCGCAGCATGTGTCGGCGATTCTTCTCGAACCCAGGGAAGGGGCCGCGTACCTTCGCCATGTCGGCGGAGGTGGCGTAGGCCTCTCCGGTGAGGATGGCGGTCAGCGCGCCAGCAATAGCGCGTCCTTTATCCGAGTCGTAGGGGATGCCGGACCGCATCAGCAGGCTACCGAGGTTGGCGTAACCGAGGCCGAGGGTACGGAAGTCGTAGGAGCCTTGGGCGATGGCTTTGGACGGGAAGTGGGCCATCGTTACCGAGATCTCCAGGACGATCGTCCACAACCGGATGGCGTGTAGGTAGCCGTCGGTATCGAACCGGCCGGTTGCGTCATCGAGGAAGGCCCCCAGGTTGATGCTGGCCAGGTTGCAGGCCGTGTCGTCCAAGAACATGTATTCCGAGCAGGGATTGGACGCCCGGATCTCACCGTCTTCCGGGCAGGTGTGCCACTCGTTGATGGTGGTGTGGTACTGGATACCCGGATCGGCGCAGGCCCACGCCGCGTCGGCGATCTGTTCCCAGAGGTCCCTGGCCCGAACCGTCTTGTTGATGTCGCGCTCCACCCGGTTGATCAGATGCCAGTCACCATCCTCGTTCACAGCTTCGATGAACCGACGGTCAACTCGCACCGAGTTGTTGGAGTTTTGACCGGACACGGTCATATAGGCGTCACCGTTGAAATCGGCGGGTAGCCCGCCATACTCGATCAACACCCGGGCTTTACGTTCCTCGGCCTTCTTCCAGGCGATGAACTCTTCGATATCCGGATGGTCCACATCAAGGATGACCATCTTGGCGGCTCGGCGGGTGGTGCCTCCCGATTTGATAGCACCGGCGGCGCGGTCTCCGATCTTCAAGAAGGACATCAATCCCGAGCTCTTGCCCCCGCCAGCCAAGGGCTCCCCTTCGGCCCGGAGGGTGGAGAAGTTGGAGCCGGTTCCGGAGCCCATCTTGAAGAGGCGGGCTTCACGGGTCCAAAGGTCCATGATGCCGCCTTCGTTTACCAAATCGTCGGCGACCGACTGGATGAAGCAGGCGTGCGGGGCCGGGCGGGAGTAGGCGTCGGGGGAGGGCCGTACCTCGCCGTCAGTCTCATCTACGTACCAGAATCCCTGCGGGCTGCCGGTGATCCCGTACTTGTGGGCTAGTCCCGTGTTAAACCACTGAGGGCTGTTGGGCGCAGCCATCTGCCGGGCGAGCATGTACTTGACCTCGTCCTCAAATGCTGCGGCATCGGCTTGGCTGTCGAAGTATCCGTGACTCTCGCCCCAGTGTCGCCATGTCTCGGCTAACCGATTGAATACGTCCTTGGCTGAATGTTCGGGTCCTAACACCGGTTTGCCGTCTGAGTCGAGAATTTTCTCGCCAGATGGGCTGACCTGGGGCACCCCTGCCTTCCGGAAGTACTTTGACACGATGATGTCGGTGGCTACTTGCGACCAGGCGGCCGGCACCTCGGCGTCCTTCATCTCGAACACCACTGATCCATCCGGGTTGACGATGCGCGACTCCCGCCGGACCCACGCTATTCCGTCGTAGGGGTCGTGTCCTTCGATGGTGAACCTACGCCGAATTCGAAGACCTTCTCTCGGTCCTGTCATCGTCTACTCCCTTTCGTGATCTCGATCAGGGCGGCCGTGGCGGCCGATACTATCGGTAAATGCTGGTATCCAACCCTGTCATCGTATAACGTCCCGCTCAACCTCCTGCGAGGGAGCCTGGTAGTCCCATGTATCTCACGGCGGCCCGCTTCAATTCCCAGACCTTGCGTCCGCCCTCCGCCCCAGTTGGCCACCGTACGCCCGATACCGCACCACGCCTTTGGGAACCTAATACTATAAATCACGCGTGTGTCATTTGGCAAGGAAATCTATCTTCTTGGCTGTGTCCGCCGTGTCCGCGGCGGCTGGGTTTGACCCCTCGGGACGTGTTGCCGAGCGCGGCTGGGGAAGGCGGTATTCGGAGAGGTGGGATTGATCTCGCCGAACGTGGGGAAGGAGGCCCGAATCCCCGGGGAAGTGAGAATCCAGACTAGTCAAGTTTTCGGGTTGGTGTTTATCGAGGCAGGCTCCCTCGGAGGCAGGCTCCCGATGAGAAATATACAATGATGTGCATGGACCTCTACGCTCGAATCAACGTGCTTGACGGCCGAGCGGTCCGGTTGGGTCGCGGCAGCCTGGATCAGGTGGTGGCTCTTGACGCCGACCCCATCAACCGCGCCCGCGGTTGGGCGGAGATGGGAGCGGATCGTCTCCTGGTGGTTGACCTTGATGCTGCTGCTCATCGTTCCTACCGGAACCGACCGTTGATAGATCGGATGCTGGAGGAGTTAGACACGCCCATCGTCGTCGCTGGCGGGGTTCGATCCGAGATTGAAGCTGCTCGCCTAGTCGAGCAGGGGGCGTGGAGGGTCACTATGGGGACCGCGGCTATCGAGACACCGACGATGGTCTGGGATCTGTGTCGAGAGTTCCCGGAGCGAATCATGGTTTCCCTCGACGTCCTGCCCAACGAGGAATTGGTCTCGGAGGGTTGGACGTTCGACTCCGGTCGGTTTATGGAAGAGGTGATGCTGGAGATGGCCTCTTGCGGGGTGAGCGGGTTCCTCATCGCTGATGCTCGCCGCGACGTTCTGGCCGAGGCACCAAACCTCGGCATCCTCCGGACCGCCTTGGGTTACATTGAGGAGCCGGTCTTGGCCGCCGGTGGGGTGCGTGACAAGGACGACCTTCGAGTACTCGCCGCGATTGAGGTGAGCGGTCGCCGACTCGGAGGTGTGGTGGTGGGCCGTGAGGTGACCGAAGGCAGGTTCACCATAGCCCAGGCCAAGACAATTCTGCGTGGATCCGGTGCGGCTGGGGGAGGTGTCCGCCGGGTACGATTGGTGATCTCAGGCGGAGATTCGGGTCAGAGTCTCGCTTTCTATCGCAGCATCTTCGGTCGAGGTGCTACCGCCACCGCCAGCCCGGGCCCCAGCGGCGAGGGCTTGGGGCCGTTACTGGTCGAGACGGGTGCTGAGGTCGTCATCGAGTTGACCGAGTCGGATCGGGATGCTCAGGAGTTGGCGGTCGAGGTTGAAGACTTGGCGGCGTTTCGGGAGCGGCTCATAGCCCTAGGACACATCCCCCGGGCACGGCCCTCCGGATTCGAGGTCAGTGCCCCAGATGGGACAGTCCTGGGCTTTAGCGAACCAACCGGTAGCTAGGCACCCTTCAGTTAGCGACCGCCTCCTCGCTAGTGTTGGTGTTCCACTGGAATCGTCATCAGGCTTAGACAACCGCCGGAGGCGTCATGAAGACAGCATCAGGAACCCGGCGGATGGCTTGCCTTGCCCTCCTCGCCGCCTTAACTCTCACCGCCTGCGAGATCCGAGCCCACGCCGACCTAGTGATAGAAGAGGACGAGACCGGTTCGTTATCCATTGAGCTTTCCGTAGATGAGGAGATGTCTTCCTTGATGGGTTCCGAGTTGGGCGGCGGGCCGATTCTGGATGAGGAGATGATCCCATCCGGATGGCGCGCGGAGATGATTGACGAAGACGGATTCGAGGGCTTCCGCGCCACGGTGCCCTTCGAGTCGTTCGCCGGACTCCGGGCGGTCTTGGGGGAATTTGCCGGAGAGGATTCACCAGCCGAGTTCGAGGTGTTGGCATTCTTGGCTGACAGCCTTCTGACCAGGGAGGGGGATACCTTCCGCTTCCACCTGACCTTGCCGCCGAGCATGTCGGATGTGCTCGGGGAGGGGTTGGAGGGAAGTCCCATACCCATGGATCTCGCCATGCTCGACTCGGTATTCGACCTCAGGTTTAGCCTTAAGCTTCCTGGCGAGGTGGTGAGCCATAACGCCGACGCTGACGCGGGCGGTATCTTGATATGGTCCCTATCGTTAGCCGACGGGGGCCGATCTCTGGATGCCGAGTCTCAGCTACCGTCGGCGGGACTTGCCGGGATGCTGGGATGGTTGGCGGTGGTGGCCAGCCTGGTGCTTGTTATTGTTCTCGTCGTCTCGGTCTGGTTCCTCAAGAGGCAAGGGCCCGCGCCAGCGCGCCCGTCGGACTCAGGCCTGGGCGCAGAGGATTCGGGCCTCGGCGGAGAAGATCTCACCTAGGCCGGATACCGACAACCGGGGCCGTACCCCACAAACTTTGAGCGAGGGCAGGTCATGAGGTTCATACATGGGTCAGCGGGTGACCGCGATCTCACCTACTCAGAAGTTTTTCTCGTACCTTCATACTCCGAGGTGTCCTCCCGTATGGATGTGGACATCTCTCCACCCGACAACACGGGTGCCACCATCCCGGTGGTTGTAGCCAATATGAACGCAGTCTCCGGCAGGCGTATGGCGGAGACCGTGGCTCGTCGCGGAGGGCTAGCCGTCTTCCCCCAAGACGTCGACCTCGATGCCATCGCTGACATGACGGCGTCTGTAAAGGGTGCCCACCCAGTACTTGACACGGCGATCACTCTCACCGGCAACGACAACATCAACAACGCTCTGGCGCTGATCAACAAGCGAGCCCACGGTGCGGTGATCGTCGTGGACAATGACCGACGCCCGATAGGAATCTTTACTGAAGGGGATCAGGAGGGGGCGGATCCCTTCACGCAACTCTCTGAAGTGATGACGCAGGATCCCATCACGGTAAAGGACTCCCTCGATGCGCGATTGATGTTCGAACAGCTTGCCGAACGTAGGGTCCACCTCGCTCCGGTGGTTGACGACTCCGGCGTCCTCGTCGGCATCATCACCCGCCGCGGAGCGGTTCGCTCGACCCTTTATCGGCCAGCTACCGACGGCGAAGGGCGGCTGCTGGTGGCCGCCGCAGTGGGGATCAGTCCAGGTGCCGGAGGGCGAGCCCGGTCGCTGATCGAGGCAGGCGTGGATCTCGTAGTTGTTGACACCGCCCACGGTCATCAGGGACGCATGCTCGAGGCCTTGCGAGAGGTCAGGTCCTCCGTGGACGACCGGCCGTTGGTAGCCGGAAACGTGGTTACCACCCAAGCGGTGAGCGATCTGATCGATGCGGGTGCGGATATCGTCAAAGTTGGGGTCGGCCCAGGGGCGATGTGCACCACCCGAATGATGACCGGGGTCGGGCGTCCTCAGTTCTCGGCGGTGGTCGAGTGCGCGGCCGAGGCCCGATCACGGGGTCGTAATGTCTGGGCGGACGGGGGAGTTCGATACCCCCGGGACGTGGCTCTTGCGCTGGCTGCTGGCGCTTCCGCGGTCATGGTGGGTACCTGGTTTGCCGGAACCTACGAGTCGGCCGCCCCGGCGATGCGCGACATGCAAGGAAACATTTACAAGGAGAATTACGGCATGGCGTCCCGACTCGCGGTAACCCGCCGCACCGCCGGTGGCAGTGGCTACGACCGGGCACTCAAGGTCATGTTCGAGGAGGGAATCTCAGAGGGTCGTATCTACATAACCGCCGACACACCGAGCGTTGAGGACATGATCGACAAGATCACCTTCGGCCTCAGATCGTCGCTGACGTATTCCGGGGCGTCCACTATCAGCGAGTTTTACGAGAGGGCGGTGGTGGGCGTGCAAAGCTCGGCGGGCTACTCGGAGGGCCAACCCCTCCACGATGGATGGTAACCGCGAGTTGCGGACGGCCGACTAGCCTGCCAGGAGATGGCACGGGTAAGGCTGTTCGCGAACCTTCGGGAGTTGGCAGGTAGCTCCGAAGTTGACGTTGACGGCGCGACGATCGGTGCGATAGCCGACGCTCTGTCTACCCGTTTCGGCCCGGACTTTGCCGGACAGCTCGCTACGGCGCGGATCTGGAGAAACGGGGATGAGGCGGAGAACGAGGATCCGGTGGCGGAGCACGACGAGATCGCGGTGATCCCGCCAGTGTCAGGAGGATTCACGATGACGGCGCAGTCCGCCGGGGTTGACAGTCTTCTGACCGCCGCTCTGATGCTGGGTCTGATAGCGGCCAACTCGATCAGCACCGCGGTCCTTACGGCGGCCTGGGTTGGCGTGGTGGCCTTGTGGATAGTCAACCTCGTGGAGAGTTCATCAGACGGGGACTTCTTCTTCCACTACCAGCCTGCTCTAGCGTCCGTCGTCGTCACGGTGGCTGCCGTGACCAGGCTGGGCTCGGCGGGTTTGGGAGTGGCGGTGGTCCTGTCCGTCATCTTGGTCATGCTCTGGGCCGTGGTTCGCCCCTCGGCACGCGATCTGACATCGATGGGAGCATCGATGCTGTGCGCTGTCATCTCGTCTATCTCGGTGGGCTCGATTTTCCTCGCCCGTTCCACGCTGGAGAGCGGAGTCCAACACACCGCCGGGATGTTGATCTTGGTAGGGCTAGGCTCGGTGGCATGGCGGTGGGCCGAGACGAGCCGATCGGCCCTTCTCGATCCGGAGATCGTCGGCCCCCTCTCGATGGTTCTGGTGTCGATGCTTGTCGCCTACATGTCCGGCTTCTCGGTTATCACGTGGTTCTTTGTCGGCCTTCTGCTGGCCTTGTCCGCCATGGCCGGGGTGGGCATAGGGTCGGCCTTCCGTACCGGCGGGACACGATTGACCCATTCGGCCCAAGGGGTGTTCCCTGCCCTAGACGGCCCCGTACTGGCGGTGGCGGTCTTCATGCCAGTGCTGTGGATGTTGGGGTGATCGTCCGGACCTACCTAACCCAGCTGGGCCTCAGTCTTGTTGATCAGCTGAGTCCCCGCCAAGGGTGGTCACTCGCTTGCGGGTGGCCCAGTAGACGAACCGTTCGGTCCACGGCGTAAGAGCACTCGGCCGTCCTGAACCCGATCCGGGTTCTTTGATAGAGCGGGGTTCGACCCGAGCGGTATTAGCCTCGGGGCATGTCGAGACCCAATCGCTGGCTTGTGTCTCTGCTCTCGTTCCTCGCGACTGCATCGTTGTTGATGCCCCATCCCTCAAGAGCGGTGACGCAGGCCGAAGTGGAAGAGGCCTGCGCCGACCATGGTGAATCCTTGGAGGCCCTTCAGAGTGCGGTGGCCACGCGAGATTCGGCCCAGGCCGCCGTTGCCGAGCTCTACTCTCAGCGCCAAGTCGTGGCGGGTCGGGCGGCCCGGCTGGAGGAACAGATCGCCGAGCGACGGGCGGAGTTGGACGAACTTCAGACGGAGGTGGTGGAGTGGGCGGTGGAGTCCTATATGGCGGCCGAGACCGAGATAAGCGGGCTCGTCCTCAGAACCCGCTCTCTGGAGCGACTGGTCACCGGGAGGGAGTTCACCAACGCCATCACCATGGAGCGGGTGGCGGCGGTTGACCGCTGGCGGGTCATCCTCAGGGAGACTGAGGAGCTTGAGCAAACCCGGGTGGAGGAACAGACCGAGCTCCTGCTTCTCGAGATCGAGGCCGACCGACAGGCAACCGTACTGGCCCTGGCTACTGAGGACGCTCTGTCTGCGTCTCGGCAGATGGAGGGTGAGTGCAATCGCCTCTATAGGGAACGCCAGGCGGAATTGGCCGCCGCGGCCGCCGCCGAGGCCCGACGAGTTGCCTTGGCCGCGGCGCGCAGGGCGGGGGCCGCGGCTGGTGTGGGTGCCGCGGTGACGCCAGGCTTCATTTGCCCCATGGATTCCGCCGCCACCTCCTTTATCAACGACTGGGGGTTCCCAAGGTCGGGCGGCCGTACCCATCGTGGCACCGATGTCTTCGCTCCCCGCGGGCTCCCGGTCTACGCGGTGGCCGACGGGGTTGTATCGCTCGTGCAGGGAGGACGGGGTGGGATCGCCGCATGGCTATCGTCCGGGTACGGGGTCGACTACTACTATGCCCATTTTGACGGGTATGCCTCCGGGCTTTCGACAGGTCAGCGAGTAACCAGAGGTCAAGTGATCGGCTTCAACGGCAATACGGGGAATGCGCGAACCACCCCACCCCACTTGCACCTCCAGATTCATCCGAACGGACGGACGTCGAGTCCGGTCAACCCCTTCCCCACCCTCGTCCGCGCCTGTCGATGAGCTTCCGCAGGAGGTGATGGACGATGACGGCAGGTGCCAGTGCTGATCAACCTCTACCCTCGGACTTCCCCATCGGCATCCGGGGACACCATCCGGTCGCGGACCGGCTGGGACCGTTCCCTACCCGACACTTCCTGTCCACAGTCTGGCGGCATACGTCGACCGACGGTCAGGTAACCCGGATCCTGTCGGACGAAAGGGGGGAGGTGCCGATCATGATTGAGGGTGACCATATCGGCTTGATCGGTGATGAGGATCTGGTGGATTATCGGTCGCCTTCGGGAGAGGCGGTAGACCTGTTGGTCGACTTCCTGAGTTCTGCGGATCGACCCCGTTCTTTCCGTTTCGATTCGCTCCCGGCTGCCGGCGCGGACGTCTTCAGCGAGGCCCTGGACCGGTCGAAGATCCCTTATCGGCGGGTCGATCACGGTTTCGCCGCGGTAGTCGACCTGCCAGATACCTTTAACGAGTACTTGATGTTGATCGGGAAGAAGCAGCGCCATGAGGTCCGCCGCAAGCGGCGTCGGTTTGTTAGCGAGATAGGGTCGCTACGGGTGGAGACGGTTCGCTCCCCGGGACCGATCCTGGAGGAGTTCTTCCACCTCCACCGGGGATCCTCCGGGCGCAAAGGCTCGTTCATGACCGCGCAGATGGAGGGGCTGTTCACCGACCTTCTGGCTGGTGAGGGGTGGCGTCTGGATGCTCTCTACGGAGGAGATTCGCCACTGCTGGCGGCGATGATGTCCTACGCCGATCAGGACGGATACTTCCTGTACAACTCGGCCTTCCACCCGGACTTCCGGAGGGTCTCTCCGGGCATGGTGCTGTTGGGGGAGTTGATCGCCACGACGATCGACATGGGGGGGAAGGTGTTCGATTTCCTGAAAGGATCGGAGACCTACAAGTTCCGTCTCGGTGCTCGACCGCGTCCTCTCTTCCTGGTTGAGGGCAGGCTTGATCCGTAAGGTCGCTTTCTTATCGATGCACACCTCGCCGCTGGAACGACCGGGCGAGGGCAATGCCGGGGGGATGAACGTCTATGTCGATGACCTGGCCACCTCCCTCAACCGGCGGGGGATCGGTGTGGTGGTTTTCACCCGTCGTGTCCGTCCAGAACAGGAACCGCGTACGGTGGCACCTACCGGTTACGAGGTCCGCCATGTCAAGGCAGGCCCGCTCCAAGAGCTAGCTCTGGCTGAGCTGGGAGGGCATGCTCAGGGGTTTGCCGCTGGCGTCACCGCCTCGCTAAACCGGGAAGGCTTAGCACACGACAGTTTCGACCTCATCCACAGCCACTATTGGCTTTCCGGTTGGAGCGGGTTGGCGGTCAAGCAGGACACCGGCCTTCCCCTAGTCAATTCGTTTCACACCCTGGGACGGGTCAAGGATGCCACCCGTCGGCCCGACCAGCCGAGCGAACCTCTGTTGCGTATCGCCGCCGAGAGTGAGGTAATCGCCGGATCGGATTGCGTCATTGCGTCCACCGACGACGAGGCGTTGGAGCTGATCGACCGGTACGGGGCTGATCCCGGTCGGGTGTGCGTCAACCCACCCGGCATCGACCTGTCCACGTTTAGGCCGGGGGATCGCCGGGCGGCGAGGCGAGTGTTGGGATGGGATGATGTGCCCACTGTCCTGTTCGTCGGTCGGATCCAACCCTTGAAGGGCTTGGACGTGGCTGTCGAGGCGTTCGGTGCGGTACAGAAGCAGCTTGGGAACGCTCGCCTGGCCATAGTGGGTGGCCCCAGCGGCCCATCGGGGGAGGAGGAACGGCAGCGGATTCGCCGGATGGTGGAACAGCTGGGCTTGGTTAATTCGGTTCGCTGGGTCGGCGTTCAGCCGCACGCAATGATGCCGCATTGCTATCAGGCCGCCGACGTTCTGATCGTGCCCTCTCGGAGTGAATCCTTCGGGCTGGTAGCGGCCGAAGCCCAAGCGGTCGGCCTACCTGTGGTCGCTTCCAACGTGGGTGGTTTACGCCACATAGTGGTCGATGGTCGGTCGGGTTCCCTGGTGGAGGGGTGGGACCCTTCCTCGTACGGGCAGGCTCTTCTCGACATTCTCGCCGCTGGGTCGGAGCGGGACCGGTTCACGGAGTCCGCCCTCGCCTCGGGGAGGCGCTTCGGGTGGGAAGCAGCCACCGACCGACTGCTCGAGCTGTACCAAGGGGTCGCCGATGGGCCGGTCTGAGGTGACTCGCCTGCTCAGTGAGATCTTCGAGGCTTGGGTGACCGACCCGGACTCCGACGTTGTCGCCGCGGAGCTCGTGGAGGGTCGGTGGGCGGTACGGATGGCGCAGCAAACCCGCGACTTTACGACAGTGTGGGTTACTCCTGGGGATCGGACCGTGGGGTTTGAGGCCTATTTCCTACCCCCTCCCCCCGCTGGGGTCGAGGAGACCTACCGGCTGCTCCTAACTCGCAACACCCGCACCTGGCGGAGCCATTTTTGTTTGGACCTCGGGGGAGAGATCTACATCCGGGGACGGATGGGTATCGTCGACCTCACCGAGGAGGCACTGCAGTACGTGTTCGCGGAGATCTACGAGTTAGTGGATCTGACCTTTCGTCCGGTACTACGGACCGCGTTCCGGCGCTGACCTCAGACGGAGAAATATTGTGTCGAACTACTTCTTCACATCGCCTGTGCGCAACCCTTGGGGATTGTGTGGACAAGTGCTGGGAGTTGACCGCTTGACCTTCTAACGAACTATTGTAACGTGATTTTGAAAAAAATAACAGGTATCTTGATCTTCGTTGTGGTTCGTTATATGGTCTCTTATCAGAGGGCCCGAGGGATCGGTACCGAGTGAATCCGTCAGGGGAAGTGCGGTGGAAATTCGGTAAAGGTCTCTCGGGCTTCTAACCCTTGCATCTCACGCTGCCGCTGGCAATTGTCCGGGCCATCTTGTGGCTGTCAGGTTATGCCGAACAGCAACTCGTCAAGGTGGACTCGCTGGGCGTGAAAAGTCTTGGGGTTGATGCGTACGGAACCCATCGACAGGCCACCCATGTCAGGATTCCCGGAGGTGATCACCCTTAACACCCCGTCGTACTCGAGTAATCCGAGGGAGACGCAAACACCGGTGGGATCGTGAACGCCCACCAGCAGCCGGTCAAGTCGCTCGAGGTCGAAACCGGCCGGAAGGCTTGGTGCGAATACGGTGGGCAACACGCGCCAGCGTTGTAGGGGTGCCGGAAACGCTGCAGCCAGATGAGCGGCGCAGGCCGATCGGTGTTCCTCCGGACTCATCGGGATATCGGTCCGGCCTGCTGGCACTGTGATCACCTCGGCGGTGAGGAATCGATTGAAGAGACTGACCAGGGGTGCCAACTCGATACCTCTCTGCAGCGCCCAGATGATGTCGGGTCGTACCAGATTGGCCTTGTGGTACTTCAGCCATTGCCCGTCGATTCCCGCCACCAGACCGCTCGTGTCTATGACAACCAGATCAGCACGGGCCCGCGCCGAGGCAACCAAGGAAGCCACGCCCGACGCCTGCTGGAGGATAAGCCGGTCAGGTCGGACACCCCCGACGAATCTCAGGTCGTCCGCTCCGGAGAGATCAGCGAGGTCGGTATGGCTTCGGAGCCACTTCATACCGATGCAGGCCGGTGGCCCGACGGTGCCGGTGGCGAGATCGCAGTCGATATAGGCCGCGGTCTGGCCCCGTCGCAGGGCATTCTCCACCAGGGTTCGGGCCAGGGTGGTTTTTCCAGAATGCGAAGCCCCGACGATCATCATGACTCCACGGGGGGAGGACAGCTGTTCGGCCACCCTGGTCGGGCTCCTCTCTCCCATCCCCTCATGCTAAACATACCGGCGTAGTGGCCGGTGGCCTGTTTTGGGGCGGGGGTTGTTTGAGGTTCCTCGGCTCGCTTTGTCCTAGTGGTCGGCGGCCGGATGCCATGGCGAGCCAGAAGAAACCGCAAGAAACCTACCGGCTCAGCAATTTTCGCTTTGGGTGGTGCCGCAGGCTACGGTGGGGTTTCCGTCATGCGTCTCTATTCCGACCTGGCTCATCTGTGGCCTCTCGTGAGTCCGCCGGAGGACTATGCCGAAGAGGCCGCCTACTGGCGCGATGCCCTCAGGTTCCGTCTGGGACCGGGACGCCACCGTCTCCTCGAGCTAGGGGTAGGCGGCGGCCATAACCTGTCCCATCTCACCTCCGAGTTCGAGGCCGTAGGGGTTGATCTTTCCCCTCAGATGCTGAACCACTCCCGGCGTCTGAACCCCGAGGTCCGGCACCACATCGGCGACATGCGCACAGTGCGTCTCGGGGAGAGTTTCGATGCGGTACTGATCCACGACGCCGTGTCGTACATGCTCACCGAGGACGACCTTAGGGCCACCTTCGGCACCGCACGGACCCATCTGCGACACCGCGGGCTCCTGCTGGTGATGCCTGACCTGATCGCGGACTCGTTCATACCGGGGAGGCTGTTCAACTGGGACATCCCGCTTCCGTCCGATCCGGATGCGGTTAGCGTGCGTGTCGAAGAGTTCCTGACCGATCCGGATCCCACCGACACGACGATCGAGTCTCGGATCACCATCTACATATCCGAGGGTGAGAAAGAGCGTGTCGAGACGGATGTCCACGTGACCGGCCTCTTCCCGCTAGCTACATGGCTAGACCTGCTGGATGAGGCGGGCTTCGATACCGAGGTACTATCGCTTCCGGGGGACGGAGACGGCTGCGGGGAGCACCTGCTGGTTGGGAGGCTCCGATGAAGGCGCGACACGCCGCCGATCATCCGTCGAAGGCCGGCGCGGCACCCGGCTGATCCTGAAGACCGTCAGAGAGCGTTCCGGTAGCCTAGGTATCGTCAGGGCGCGACAACGCGAAGGAGCGGGCATGGACTTCGGCATGGATTTCGACGATCGGCTGGATGAGGCACACCAGGCCGTCCTCGAGATGTTGCCCGATGGGTTGCTCGATCTCTCCGATATCCCGGCCACCCGAGCGATGCTTACCGGGCTTATGGAAGCGATGTCTGCCGACGCACCGGATATCCCAGATGTAGATGTCGAAGATCATCTTGCGCCCGGTCCCGAAGGTGATCCCGAGGTGATGGTTCGGGTGTACAAGCCCTCAGGTGCTGAGGATGCTCTCCCGGGCCTGCTCTGGATCCATGGTGGGGGAATGGTCCTAGGGAACGTTGACATGGACGACATCAACTGCAAGGCGAAGGTGGCGACGATCGGCTGCGCGGTGGCGTCGGTGGAGTATCGCCTAGCCCCGGAGCATCCCCATCCGGCCCCGGTCGAGGACTGCTTCGCCGCGCTCCGGTGGTTCGTGGCCAACGCCGAGAGCCTGGGTGTCGATCCGGCTCGGATCGCCGTCGGCGGGGCCTCCGCAGGCGGAGGTCTAGCGGCCGCGCTCGCTCTTCTGGCCAGGGACCGGGGCGTTAGCGTTATCTACCAACACCTCATCTTCCCGATGCTGGACGACCGCAACGTCACCGCTTCCAGCCATTACGTCCGGCATCCCAAGGTGTGGAATCGTGACGCCAACATCGCGGGGTGGACCGCGCTTCTCGGCAAACCAGCCGGTTCCGATGACGTCTCCCCGTATGCTGCACCTGCCCGTGCCGATGACTTATCGGGTCTGCCGCCTGCCTTCATGATCGTGGGCGATCTGGACCTCTTCTTGGACGAGGATGTCGATTACGCGATGAGGTTGAGCAGAGCCGGAGTACCAACCGAGTTCCATCTCATGCCAGGTGCGATCCACGGGACCAATTTGTTCCTCCCGGACGCGCCGGTCAGCAAGCGATGGCACACTATCGAGCACCAAGCCCTGAGCGCCGCCCTGTTCGGGTAGGGGTCCGGGCCCGAGGCGAGTGGTTGGCTGGGGCTGGCGTCGTTTTCGGGAGTCGTGAGCCTGTCTCGGTTGTGACCGGCTCCTCCCTGTGCCTTCTAAGCTTGGTGCTAGCTGATCCGTTGGATCGTGAAGCCCTTGGTCGTCAACAGTAGAGGAGGAGAGCATGGCGATACCGGCTGGCCTTATCACCGCCATGATCACCCCGTTTACCGATGATGGACCTGTCGATTACCAGGGCATGGCCGACCTGGCGATCCACCTGATCAGGAACGGCCATGACGGGGTGCTCGTGTCTGGTACCACCGGGGAGTCGCCCACCCTGACCGACACCGAGAAACTGGCCCTCTACGCCACGGTGGTGGACGCGGTGAACGGACGGGCAGCGGTGATCGCCGGTACCGGGACCTACGACACCCGTCACTCGGTTGAGATGTCGAAGAAGGCAGCCGACCTAGGCGTAGACGGTCTGATGGCGGTCACCCCCTACTACTCGAAGCCCACCCAGGCCGGTCTTCTGGGCCATTTCTTGTCCATCGCCGATGCTACCGACCTTCCCCTGATGATCTACAACATCCCGGGGCGCACCGCCCGGTTAATCGAAGTGGAGACCCTGTGTGAGCTTGCCCAGCATCCCAACATCGTCGCCACCAAGGATGCGGTTGGGGATCTCGCCTTCACCCAAGCTGCCTTGGAGGTGCTCCCCGAGGACTTCATGGTGCTTTCGGGCGACGACGTCGCCACCTTGCCCATGATGGAACTAGGAGCGGAGGGCGTGGTGTCGGTGGCCGGACACCTGGCCGGTCGCCAGATCAAGCGGATGCTCGACGCCTACGCCGGGGGTGATAAGGCCGAGGCTTGGCGGATTCACGATGGTCTTATGCCACTCTTCGACGCTTGTTTCGTAGAGCCCAACCCGATGCCGGTCAAGGCCGGTCTCAACGCCCTTTGGAACCCGGTTGGTGGCCATCGCCTTCCCCTGGTGCCCGCCTCCGCCGAGACGAGGGATCTGGTGGTCGCCGCGGTCGGACGGGCTCAGCGCTTGTGAGCGTTCGGGTTACGTTCCTAGGTGGGCTCGGAGAAGTAGGTCGCAACTGCGCTGCCATCGAGATCGACGGGGAGATCGCGCTGGTCGACTGCGGCCTCATGTTTCCCGAAGAGGAGATGCGCGGGGTAGACCTAGTGCTCCCGGACTGGGGATGGCTGCTGGATCGGGCCGAGGACGTGCGATGCGTCATCCTCACCCACGGGCACGAGGATCACGTGGGAGGGCTCGGATACCTGCTTTCTGAGCTTGACATCCCGGTGTTCGGCTCCGAGCTTTCCCTAGCAATCGCCGCCGGTCGGGTGGAGGAGTTAGGGGTGGAAAAGGACTTCCGGGCCGTCACGGATGGCCAATGGATGAGCGAGGGACCCTTCAGGTTCAGGTTGATCCCCGTCTCCCATTCCGTGCCCCAAGGGAGTGGGGTGGTGTTCGACACGGCGGAGGGGCTCATCCTGCACACCGGGGACTTCAAGCTGGATCCCACTCCTATTGACGGTCGCCGCACCGATCTACCCACCTTCGGGAGGATGGGTAACCGGGGGGTTCGGCTGCTGTTGTCTGACTCGACCAACGCCGAGCGGGAAGGGTTCATTCCCTCTGAGAAGTCTCTGGAACCCCACATCCTTTCCATCGTCTCGTCCGCACCAGCCCGGATTATCAGCACCTGTTTTTCGAGTCATCTGCATCGGGTCCAGCAACTCGCCGACGCCGGTCTGGCCGCCGGGCGATATGTCAGCTTCATCGGGCGGTCCATGGAGAGGAATGTGGCTATCGGATTGGATCTGGGGGTTCTTCGGCTGCCCGAGGACCGGCTTGTGACGATCAACGACGTGAGGGATCTCCCTCCTGATGAGGTCATGATCATCACCACGGGATCCCAGGGGGAGCCCTTCTCTGCTCTCTCCTTGATGGCGATGGGACGGCACCGGTTTGTCACTCTGAATGACACCGACACGGTTCTGATCTCGGCTACCCCGGTACCGGGCAACGAGAGAGCGGTCTCCAAGGTGGTCTCAGATATGACGAGGCGCGGTGCCAAGGTGTACCACGGGGGCAACGCCCGGGTGCACGTGTCGGGCCATGCCGCCTCCGAGGAACTGAAGACCTTCCTCAACCTGGTCCGACCCGCCGCCTTCGTCCCGATTCACGGCGAGTATCGCCATCTCAAGGCGCACGCCGACCTGGCCCTGAGCCTGGGGATACCGGAGGTGATGGTTCTGGAGGACGGCGACGCCGTGGTGCTGGACAAGGACTCCACCTGGGTGGATCGGGCGGCGGTGGAAGCCAACTATGTGTTCGTCGACGGTTCTGGGGTGGGTGACATCCGCAAGGGGGTCTTGCGGGAGCGTTCCCGTCTGAGCGACAACGGTGTCGTGGTGGTTGCGCTACTGGTCGATTCCATCGATAGGGTGTTGGTCGATCTACCCGAAGCGGTCAGCTATGGCCTCACGGACGATCCGTTGGTGTTGATGGATGAGGTCTCCGAGGCCATCTGGGATTCAGCTATCGCCAATCCGGCCTCATTCTTCCGGGACATCGACAGCGCGGTTCGCCACGCCGCTCGTCGCGTGATCCGCAGCGAATCACGTCGGAAGCCGGTGATCATCCCAGTGATTCACTACCTGGAGTAGACCCCTTTGAGTGAATTTCAACGATCGTCAACACGCGCGAAGTGCGCCATCCCCACCCGCCGGTGGGTCCGGTTCTGCGGATCACGGTCGTTTCGGTACTGCGCATGGCATGCTCGACGGATGTAGGCATCTTGAGGGGAGGGTGTGACAAGAACAGCCGGGGGGAACTGTCCGCTGGTTCGAATCGACCGAAGATGGCGTCCGGCAACCCATGACTCCCAGCCCTGGGTACGGTCAACTGGCTAGTGCCAGAGGACGCTGATCGGTGCGGCCCAGATCCGGTCACTCTTGCGGCTTCGGATATTGCTGATGTGGGTGCCGGTGGTCAGCACCAGCCCAAACTTGAACCGGTCGCCGACCTTCTCGGATAGCCATTCGAGGTGGCGGATGTCCCCAGGCCGATGTCGGTTGGACGACTTGACTTCTATGGCCACGATCCCGCCGTCCTCTGTCTCGACCACGGCGTCGATTTCATGTGCGCCCTGGTGGGTGCGGAGGTGGCTCAGGGCATCACGCCTGCCCAGCGCCTCCAGTTCGGCGCGGATCTGGTTGAGCGCGAACGTCTCGACCACCCGGCCGTACAAGTCGCCGTTCAGCTTCAGGCGGGCCAGGGGCACGTTCATGGCCGCGATCAGCAGCCCGGAGTCGGCGAACAGCATCTTGGGGGACTTGGCGAGGTTGGGAAGGTCCGCGGCGATGAAGGCGGGCACTTCGGCGGTTATCTCCATGTCGAGAAGGATGTGCCGGTAGTCCCGGTGGGTCCCGGGATTGACACGGGCCGCGTTTCTCAGGCTTCCGTCTTCGGGGGAGCGGGCGGTGTGATGGGCGGCGGCGGTGAGGTACCTCCGAAACACGGAGGCCGAGCGCCGTGTTCCGAACAGGGGCAGGTCTCGCCGTAGAAGGACGCTGAGGTAGTCCTGGCTCCACTGCTGCGAACGGTCCGCAGACCCTCCCGGCGCGCCCTCCGGGAAGCCGCCAACCGCGGCCATGTCCAGGTACCCGAAGATGTCGGGAGTGTGCTCCGGAGGGGTTTCGGGCGGTGTTCCCGATAGCAACCCGGCGACGGTGGGGGCACGACTCGGAACCGCGACCCGCCCGCTGAGCTCTCTAACGGTCATCGGGTTGAGCCGCACGACCGCCGCCCGCCCGGTCAGGGCCTGGAACTGGGATCGGCTGCGCGGATCGGGCGAGCCGGTGAGGACAAATCGCCCGGGCCTACGGTCCCGGTCGACAGAGCGTTTGATCGCTAGCACTACCTCAGGGGCCAGCTGCCACTCGTCCACCAGAAGCGGCTCCCGAAACTGAGTCAGGGCGGCTTCGGGATTGTCCTGGAAGACGGTGCGAATGGCAGAGTCGTCGAGGAACGCGCTAGAGCTCACCGACCGAAGCGCCGTAGTGGTCTTGCCTACCCCCCTAGCACCCGTCACCAACACGACCGGATGGGTGCTACGAACTCGCGCGATCTGTGCATCCGCGAGGCGGGGGATATACCTAACAGCCATCACATACGACCATAACGTAGCAGTTCTCAGGACAATAACGTAGCAGCGCTCTAGGCCACAGCGTAGCAGTTTTCTCTAGCCAAGGCCTCAACGAGCCACTGGCAGGGCGGGCTAACTCCTCCCGGGTGGTTCGAAGCCCCCAGCTGGCAACTAATTGAGCCGCGGATTCTCCGGGTAGGTGGAGAAGAAGGCATGCCGGCCTCCCGCACGCCTCAGCACCTCTTGCCATAGGTTCTCCGGATGGGAGGCGAAGACGTCATCGGGGTGGCTATCGACCACAAACCATCCGTTCGCCTCCAGTTCCGATTCGAGCTGACCGGGGCCCCAGCCGCTGTAGCCAGAGAAGATCCGGGCCTCCAGCTCGGAGTTGACATGAGGCTCGGAATCCAGGTCGACTATCTGAATCTCCCCCACTGCCGGCCAGCTTTCCAGGGGCCGAGCACCGGTGCCCCTGGCCACGCCAAGGCCGGTACCTTCACCGACGGGACCGCCCAAGAACACCACCCGCGGACCTGCTGCCACCGACCACCACCCCGGCAGGTGTTCCAGCAGATCGGCCTTGGTAGGCCGGTTCAGCACTAACCCGAATGCCCCCTCCGGGGTGTGTTCGATCACCAATACCACCGTCCGCTTGAAGTTGGGATCGACCATCCCCGGCATGGCGACCAGCAGTTGGCCCGCCAGTGAGGTGAAATCCTCCGCGCCCTCGGGCGAATCCCCGGCGATGCTCTCAGAACCCGTCATGTTCCCCCGATCTTGCCACATCTCGACCGCCGCAACCGGGCTTCCGGTAGCGTGTGTCTAGCAGGCGAACAGAAGGGTGCCGAACGCGCTTCGTTCTGTGGGCGAATCCAAGACCACGAGGACGGCGAAGAGGTACAGTGACCACGACAAACTCCGACAGTCTTGAGGTAAGAGCGGCTGCGCGTCGGAATAGGCGACAGCGCCAAGTCTCCTACCTCATCTATCTGGTCTCGGGGATGGTGCTGTTCCTGCTGTTCTGGCAGTTGATGGCCGCACCCTTCTCCCTCATCCCGACACCGATCGAGGCCATCACCCACTTCGGGGACAATCTGTTCTTCAGTCAGCCAATGAAGGATCGGTTCATTCACGCCTGTCCCGACCTATCAGCGGAGTTGGAGTTCACGAGGGGTAGGCTGTCCGACCTCCCCGATCGCTGTTTCGGGTACATCCCCCATCTGGCGCACACCATCCGCAACATCCTCATTGCAGTTGCGCTGGGGACGTTCATCGGTACGTCGGTTGGGCTGAGCAGTCTGCTCGTGCCGTGGATCGCCGACGTGGTCACACCGATAACGGGTTTTTTCGGGACTACTCCTATCTTTATCGTGGCACCGTTCTTCGTGATCTGGTTCGGGATCGATTACCCCCTGTTGACCACCATCGGGGTGGTCGCCTTCTACACCACCCTTCTCATGTATTTCTTCACCCGCCGGGCGGCCGAGAACATTCCGGTGGCGATCATCGAATCAGCCTTCACCCTGGGAGGTGACCGCCGCACCATCTTCCGGTGGGTGTACCTGCGCGGAACGGTCCCGGAGATCGCGGGAGGCTTTCGGATCGCATTGGGCGGAGCTTGGGGTTTGGGGACTCTGGTGGAGGTGCTGGGACCGCAGATGGGAGGCGGGTTCTTGATCCGCATGTGGAGCTACGGGATGGGTCACTCGGGGGGGCCGACCGCGGTGGTCTCCCTGATTCTCTTCTTCGGCGTGCTCGCTGCGGTCGTCGACGGGATCCTGGTAGTGGTCATACGCTCCTTCACTAGGTGGTCCGAGAGCGGCCGCCAGCTTCGTTTGTAGTCAAGGGGGAACGGCTTGGCCAATTTGGGTATGAACGACGAAAGGGTCGAAGGCTTGCCTCAACCCGTCCTCCTCCGAAGCCTCTTCTGGATTGGATGGCCGATCTGGGCGGTCCTGATCCCGTGGTTGCTTACCCAGCTGCCCGAGAGCCTTCCCTTCGTTACCTGGACACATGGAGAGGGTGTGATCCACGTCACCTGGCCTTATGTGGTTTCCGGGTCGGTGTTGTTCTGGGCCTGGCCGGTTGTGTTTCGCACGACACAGGTCAAGGACGGTCTGGTCTGGGCGGGACGGGGAATAGCGGCGGTGCCGCGGATGCTGTGGGCGGGCATGCGCCGCAGCCCCCTCTTCTTCGTCTCTTGGGTGTCGCTGTTGGTGGCGTGGCAGGTGGCGTCCTATGTCGCGCCGCCGGGAACTCTTGAGCATCCCCTGGTCCCCGGATGGGACTACGTGTTCGGTGACACCCTCATCGGGATGTCCCGGTTCTGGACTGTCCGCGGGGTTGACCTCGGGCTCGTGAGCTTCGACCTTCAGGGACTGGCCCCCATCCCCATCTTCCGTGGGGAAGCGACCTGGACGGGGGCGTTCCTCGCCATCGCGGTTCACTCCGGGGTGACCCTCTTGCGGCTGGTGTGCGGGATGGTGATTGGTCTGACGCTCGGTCTCGTGACCGGCCTCGCCCTTCCCTACTGGCCCGCAGTACGCAAGACCGCCTGGGCACCCATGAACTTCCTACGGATGGTCCCCCTCCTAGTGGCGGCACCCTGGTTGCAGCTGGTGGTGGGTTCCAGCTTCTTGGGCATCACCCTCTACATCGCCTTCGGGGTGTGGACGATCCTGGTAGTGGCCACCATGAACGCGGTAGCCAACGTGCCCGACCGGTACGTCGAGAGCGCCCGTACCCTTGGTGCCTCCCGGTGGCACACCTACTACAGAGTGGTGGTACCGGGGTCAATTCCCGAGTTGCGCACCGCCCTGATGCTCGCCATGGGAGGGAGTTGGTCGCTGGCGATCGTTGCCGAGTTCCTGGGCTTCTCTGCTGGGCTGGGGTACCTGGCTGACGCGGCGGTGCAGGAAACCAACACCGCCCGGCTGTTGATAGTGGCGTTTATCGTGGCTTTCTATTCCCTTACCACCTTTTTCTTGCTCAATGAGGGATTCAAGAAGGTAGTTAGTTGGATGCCACAGCGCGCTACCGGCAAGACGGATATCAGCAAGGTGGCTGGGGCGGCAAGAGAGACCTAATTCCGGAGTCAGTGGCCAAGCAGCCAGGGGGCCGTTGGGGCTGAGGATCGTCTCGGAATCGTGAGCTCGTAATGCTTACCCCTTGCTTTTTCCCACTTACCCGACTATTCTTCACGCGCCATCTATCCGTCCGTCCTAATGCGCTGTCGGGTAGCCAGCCCTCAAGGGGTATCCCAACTTCCCATGTCGATAATCTCCCGAGGACGTAAGCTCCGGTTCTGCTTCTTGGTGGGTGCGGTGGCGGCATTGGCCATCGCCGCGCTGACTTCGTTGCCAGTCGCCGCGCAGGACGATCCAACTCCCCCCGGCCCTTGCGAACCAGGCTGGGTAGCGCCTGTTCCAACCTCGGTGCAGGTGAGCAGCGTCCCCATTGAGGTGACGTCCACTACCGCCGACTATTTTGTTCTTTACGTTGTTCGAAGGTACTACCAGTCCACCCAACTGATTCCCGTGTCGGTGACGCTCGGAGAAAGCGGTACCACTACCCTCTCCGATAATCTTCGTCCGCTACCCGCGGCCGATTACCGGGTGGACAAGTATCAGGTGGCTTCGCCAGGTGATCTTGATGGGGACTGTGTGGACGACCTCACCGAGCTTGCCGATTTGACCACCTATAACCCAGTTAATCCCGCGGTAACCGTACCCATCGCTGATGGCGCGATTGTCATCAATTCTCACCAGACATTTCAGACTTTGTCTCACAAGGGTGAAGTAACACCTGGTCTGGCATACCTCAGCGACTTGGAATACATAAAGTTCTTTATCCTGAACCCTTACTCAGCGACTCCTATTGTCTACTTCATCAATACCAATGATAAGAAAGCGCACGTCGAGTTCTCGAAGAAACTAAAACTCGAGGAAAAACATGATATCGAGGACTCCATGCAGGGTGATATTGTGTACTATCCGAACGTTATTGCTCCTGATGGAACACTAGGGGTATATCGTTTCAGTGTGGGGTTATGGAATGTCATGAATTTCCAGCGCGCCTCCTTGTATAATGAAATCCTGGCGGCCGCTATGCCGGTTGTTGATGACAACCTGTTTTACTATCCGCTCTCCGAATCACAACGCTCCATTTACCAGCAAGAAAAGTCTCTGTTCGATGCTTCGCGAGTCAGGGTGTTGCTAGATGAGGATGTCCTCCCGGATGTGGACTTCATCCCGCTAAACGAAGCGGAAGGTTACGGCCGGTTGCGGCTGATGGAGGACGGGGAGACTCCCGGTGCTCAGGACGTTGCTATCTTCAAGACGTTGCCCAACGATCTGCCCCGAGTAGCTGGAACCATCACCACAGTTCCCCAGACGCCGCTGTCGCATGTCAATCTACGCGCCATACAGAACGGTTTACCGAATGCGTTCATTCGTGATGCCTTGACCGACAAGACGATCACCTCTCTGATCGGTAAACCGGTGTACTTCGTAGTTACATCCGAGGGCTACACGATTAGAGAAGCGACCAAAGCGGAGGTAGACCAACACCACAAGGACTTGCGGCCCGCCACCACGCAGACGCTGCAGAGGGATCTGTCGGTGACGGCGATCAGTTCTCTGGCAAATGTGAGCTTCGACGATTGGGACGCGTTCGGCGTGAAGGCGGCCAACATGGCCGAGTTGAGCAAGTTGGCCCTACCCACCGGCACGGTGCCGACAGGTTTCGCCATCCCCTTCTATTTCTATGACGAATTCATGAAGGCCAATGATCTCTATACGAAAGTGGATGAGATGCTGGCCGATCCGGACTTTCAGTCCGACTATGAGGAGCAGAAAGACCAACTGAAGGCACTACGGAAGAAGATAAAGAAGGCGACGACACCGGCGTGGATTATCACGGCATTGGAGCAAATGCATGCTACCTATCCGGACGGTACGTCGCTTCGTTACCGGTCGAGCACCAACAACGAAGACCTGCCTGCCTTCAACGGAGCTGGCTTGTATGACTCCAAGACCCAGGACCCCGACGAAACAACTGATGACGGGATCGATAAGTCGATCAAAGGGGTCTGGGCGAGCCTCTGGAACTATCGTGCTTTCTTGGAACGTGACTTCCACCGGGTCGATCATAAGACTGTCGCTATGGGTGTCTTGGTCCACCCTAATTACTCCGATGAACTTGTCAACGGGGTGGCTGTCAGCTATGACCCAATCACAGCTCGGAGCAACCACTATTACATCAATTCGCAAGTAGGCGAAGACCTGGTGACCAATCCGCAAGCCTATTCTCAGCCCGAACAGCTGTTGTTGAACAGCGGCGGCACCGCCACAGTGTTGTCCCGCTCCAACCTGGCGACTTCCGACAAGCTTCTTATGAGCGCTGCTCAGATGGTGCAGCTGCGCAACAATCTCAAGACGATCCACGACCGCTTTGCGACTCTCTATGAGGTCAAGGCGGGAGATGACTACGCCATCGAGATCGAGTTCAAGATTACGGCGGCCAACAAACTCGCCATCAAGCAAGCGCGTCCCTGGATCTTCCCCGAGCCTCTCCAGCTGGCGAATCCGACGGTGACCCTCGCCCTAGGGCCGACCCAAGTCGTCGAGGGCGAGGATCTGGATCTGACCGTTACTCGCAGCGGTGGAATCCTCTCAAAGCCGCTCACGGTTGATCTCACCTGGAGCGAAACTTCGAAAATGCTCAAGGGCACCCCGACCACCTCGGTAACTATCCCCGGCAATCAGACCACTAAGACGATCACCGTGCCGACCGACGACGACCAAGAGGACGAACACGACAGCGTGGTGAGCGCCAGCATCGGCACCAACAGCGGATACATTGTCGGGACTCCCGGATCGGCCTCCGCCACCGTCACCGACGACGACCTAACCGTGATCGGGGTTCGTGCGAAGGCAAACCCAGTGACCGAGGGATCATCAGTTGATTTCGCATTCACCCGCTCGGGCAGCGTCCTTGAGCAGCCACTCACGGTGAGCATCGCAGCCAGCGACCCGGGCAGTCGGCTCGTGGGCACGCTGCCCACTGAAGTCACCTTTGTGGCCAACAGCGCCAGCGCCTCCATTTCGATCGCGACCACCAACGACTCAGAGCGCACAAGCCCCAGCGTCGTCACCGTCCAGATTGGTACCGGAACCGACTACACCATCAAGGGCTCCGGCACCGCCAAGGTGACGATCGAGGACGACGAACTAGAGCCTCCTACCTTGCTCTTCCACTTCAACCGCACAGCTGACTCGGGAAGCCTTGAGATTCTTCATCTCCATAGCCGCAGTCATAACGGCAGGGTGACCTACAAGATCGGCGGACCTGATCGAGGTCACTTCACTGACTACTCCTTTGCCCGGATGATCCTTCTGCAGGAGCAAGAGTATGACCGCCCGGCTGATGCCAACAAGGATGGTGTCTACGAAATCGATCTGACGGCTACCGCCGCGCTTGGTGGTACGACGACGGTTCGTTTGCGCTTCACCGTCACCACCCCTGAGCTGATCTCTCTAGCGCAACAGCATTGGGATCAACTCAGCCAGGATCAGCGTGAGGATCTGCTACCCGAGGAGGAGAGCGCCCTACTCAAGGCCGAATTCTCCAATCTTGTTAGCGACGTGCGAGGCAGCGTGCTCCGGCTTGCCCAACAACAGCATCTTCCGTCGCCAGGTCCCACGGTCAGCATCGGCAAGAGCGGCGACGTGACGGAGGGTGGTGATGCGACCTTCACGGTGACCGCCGCTCCAGTGCCAGAGGCACCGCTGGATGTGACAGTCAAGGTGGCTCAGACGGGTGACTTCGGAGTAACTGCCGGTGCGCGGACGGTCACGATTCCAACTGGTGGCAGCGTCTCCTTCACGGTGGCGACCTCGAACGACGACGTTGATGAGGCTGACGGTGCGGTCACGGTCAAAGCCAACCAGGGAAGCGGCTACATCGTGTCCTGGACCGACCGTTCGGCCGCGGTGGTGGTGTCCGATGATGACGACCCTCCAGTAGCTCAGCCGGAGGTCAGTGTTACGGCGGGTGCGGCTATCGGCGAGGGTGGTGATGCGACGTTCACCGTCACGGCGACGCCGGCACCGTCGGCAGACCTAGACGTGACGGTCGAAGTGTCGCAGAGTGGCGACTACGCCTCGACCGGTTCGTATACGGTGACGGTCCCGACTTCGGGGAGCCAAACCCTCACGGTCACCACGACCGATGACTTGAGCGACGAGCCTGACGGTTCGGTTACGGCGACGGTTGGTACTGGTACGGGTTATACGGTTTCGTCGAGTGCTGGTTCCGCGACTGTGGTGGTGTCGGATGATGATGTGCCGAGCGTGCCGGAGGTCAGCATTGCCGCTGGCTCGGCCATTACCGAGGGTGGTGATGCCACGTTTACTGTCACCGCGTCGCCGAAGCCGTCGGCGGATTTGGATGTGACGGTCGAAGTGTCGCAGAGTGGCGATTACGCGTCGGCGGGTTCGTATACGGTGACGGTCCCGACTTCGGGGAGCCAAACGCTCACGGTCACGACGTCGGATGACTCGGATGATGAGCCTGACGGTTCGGTTACGGCGGCGGTTGGTACTGGTACGGGTTATACGGTTTCGTCGAGTGCTGGTTCCGCGACTGTGGCGGTGTCGGATGATGACGTGCCGAGCGTGCCGGAGGTCAGTATCGCTGCCAGCGCGGACGTCACTGAGGGTGGTGATGCGGTGTTTACGGTCACCGCGACGCCGAAGCCGTCGGCAGACCTAGACGTGACGGTCGAGGTGTCGCAGAGCGGCGATTATGTCTCGGCGGGTTCGCGTACGGTCACGATCCCGACTTCGGGGAGCCAAACGCTCACGGTCACCACGACCGATGATTCGGATGATGAGCCTGACGGTTCGGTGACGGCGACGGTTGGTACTGGTACGGGTTATACGGTTTCCTCGAGTGCTGGTTCGGCGACTGTGGCGGTGTCGGATGATGATGTGCCGAGCGTGCCGGAGGTCAGTATCGCTGCTGGCTCGGCCATTACCGAGGGCGCTGACGCCTCGTTCACGGTCACCGCTACTCCTGCGCCGAGCGGGCAGTTGGGTGTTGGCTACACGGTGAGCCAGACCGGCGACTTCGGCGTCAGCGTGACCACAGGCAGTGTCAACATCAGTGGCGGTGCTACCAGCGCGACCTTCACGATCACGACGGCGGACGATGACACGAGCGAGGCCGATGGCTCGGTAACGGTCACGTTGGGTACCAGCCAGGGTTACACGGTGTTGAGCGGTGCTGGTTCTGCAACGGTCGCTATTGCTGACGATGACGCATGTGCGCTGGCGCTCCCGGCAGACGCGGTCACCGCGGCGGAGGTCACGGGCTGGCGCGACACCCTCAATCCGGCCAAAGCCGCCGCGGGGATCAAGCGGTTCAATCGGGTGCTCGCCACGTTTGGTGTGGAGACGGGTGAGACGCCGATGCCAGCTGATTTGGCGCAGCGGGTTGCTGATTGGCTTGGTAACACGCGTTGGGATCGTATTGCGCGGACGTTGGCAGCGATGGAGCAGTCCGAGTGTGACCCTCCTCCGCCGCCGGATCCGGTGATCAGTGTGACTCCAGGTTCCGCGGTCATTGAAGGTACGGATGCAAGCTTCACCATCACCGCGACGCCTCCACCGTCGGCGGATTTGGAGGTGACGGTCGAGGTGTCGCAGAACGGCAACTACGTCACGACCGGCTCGCGCACTGTCACGATCACGACCACAGGGAGCGCAACGCTAACGGTCTCAACGACAGACGACAGTACGGATGAAGCTGACGGCTCTGTCTCGGCGACCCTCAGCACAGGTACGGGATACAGCATCTCGAGTAGCGCTGGCGCGGCGACCGTGACTGTATCGGACGACGACGTGCCTGAGATCAGCATCGCCGCTGGCTCAGGCGTGACCGAGGGCACGGCCGCATCGTTCACGGTGACCGCATCTCCGACGCCTGCGGCGGACCTTGACGTGACTATCTCGGTGTCGCAAAGCGGCGACTTCGCTACGACGGGTGCCCGCACCGTGACCATCCCAATGTCAGGCAGCCAAACCCTCACGGTTGCAACTACAAACGACAGTGATGACGAACCCGATGGTTCGGTCACGGCGACTATCAGCACGGGTACGGGCTACACGGTGTTGAGCGGTGCTGGTTCTGCAACGGTCGCTATTGCTGACGATGACGCATGTGCGCTGGCGCTCCCGGCAGACGCGGTCACCGCGGCGGAGGTCACGGGCTGGCGCGACACCCTCAATCCGGCCAAAGCCGCCGCGGGGATCAAGCGGTTCAATCGGGTGCTCGCCACGTTTGGTGTGGAGACGGGTGAGACGCCGATGCCAGCTGATTTGGCGCAGCGGGTTGCTGATTGGCTTGGTAACACGCGTTGGGATCGAATCGCGCGGACGTTGGCAGCGATGGAGCAGTCCCAGTGCGATACTCCGCCGCCAGTTCCGGTTATCAGCATCGCAGCGGGTTCGGGTGTCGTCGAGGGTGGCGATGCGTTGTTTACGGTGACTGCGAGTCCCGCTCCGGCGTCGGCGTTGTCGGTGAATCTTTCGGTTTCGCAGAGCGGTAGTTTCGGTGTCTCGACCGGTGCGGATACTGTGACGATCCCGACTGGAGGCAGCGCGACCTTTAGGGTTAGTACGACTAATGACAGCGCCGATGAGCCTGACGGTTCGGTCACCGCGACCCTGTCGTCGGGTACGGGCTATACGGTGTCTGGGACGAACAACGCGGCGACGGTGTCGGTGTCGGATGACGATGATCCACCCGCGATCACGCCGGTCATCAGCATTACCTCAGGCTCAGGCATCACCGAGGGTGGCGATGCGTTGTTTACGGTGACTGCGAGTCCCGCTCCGGCGTCGGCGTTGTCGGTGAATCTTTCGGTTTCGCAGAGCGGTAGTTTCGGTGTCTCGACCGGTGCGGATACTGTGACGATCCCGACTGGAGGCAGCGCGACCTTTAGGGTTAGTACGACTAATGACAGCGCCGATGAGCCTGACGGTTCGGTCACCGCGACCCTGTCGTCGGGTACGGCCTATACGGTGTCTGGGACGAACAACGCGGCGACGGTGTCGGTGTCGGATGACGATGATCCGCCTGCGATCACACCGGTGGTCAGTATTGCTGCGGGCCCGGGGATTACCGAGGGCGGCGACGCCACATTCACCGTGACTGCGAGTCCGGCGTCGGCGTTGACGGTCAATGTGACGGTTTCGCAGAGGGGGAGTTTCGGTGCCTCGACCGGTTCTCGGACTGTAACCATCCCGACTTCTGGAAGCCTCACATTCGCGGTCAGCACAACCAATGACAGCGCCGACGAGGCCAATGGTTCGGTCACCGCGACTTTGGCTGCGGGGACGGGTTACACCGTGTCAACGAACAACGGTGCCGCGACTGTCGCGGTATCGGACGATGACGATCCGTCTCCACCATCAGGGCCTATAACAGTGACCGTGAGCGATGCTTCTGCTAGCGAGGGTACTCAAGGGCTGCCGTTCGTCGTTACGCTCTCGAGAGCGAGCGCGCAGTCGATCACGTTCCGCTACGGCGGGTTTGGTAGGAGCGCGGTACTGGGGCAGGACTTCAACCTCGCGTACGAAGCGTTCATACTTGCGCCAGGGGATACAGAACTTGAGATTGTTGTACCGGTCATCGACGACAGTGTGGCCGAGGCTGACGAGACACTCACCGTCTACGTCTACTCCACAAGCGGTATCACCATACCTGGCTACTTCGTCTATGCATCAGGCACGATCGAGGACGACGACTAACAGGCTGCCACGAGTGGCATGTGAATTCACGAAGAGAGCATCGCCAGCACGACAGGTATTGGTCTATGTCGGTGTGGTTGGTGTTTGCTCCTGGGGATACCACTCAGTCGGTCGAGGTGCATTTGAATAAGGATTCGTATCCCGAAGCGGATGAAGTGTTCCAGGTGGAGTTCACTCAGCCCCAGGGGGTAACCATAGTCAACGATCTAGCAACTATAAACATTAAGGACAACGACTGGGCGTAACACAGCGGGCGAGGGTCAGGGAAATCCTTGGATGGGACCCTTGGCGCTAGTACCGTGTTGAACCCGACAAGTGGAAGCTTCGGTGACCCTCAAGAACACTTCCCCCCCCCCCCCCCCGCAAATGCGGGGCTTGGGATCGTTATCCGATGTCGCTAGTGAAGGTGCGTGTTGCGCTGCTCGGTCTGGCGGTCATTGCGGCGACGCTGACGTTTGACGTAGCCTCAACTAACTCAGTCAGCGCTCAGGGTTACGACGAGACTTGTGTCGAGTTGCCAGCCGACGCCGTCACTGTGGCCGAGGTGACGGGCTGGCGCGACACCCTCAATCCGGCCAAAGCCGCCGCGGGGATCAAGCGCTGGAATCGCGTGCTTGAGGCCTTTGGTGTTGACACCGGTACCGGCCTCAAGCCGATGCCCACCTCGCTAGCGAAGGTCGTTTCCTGGTGGCTCTCGAATGCCCGATGGGATCGCACCGTTCGCACAATGGTGGCATTGGATGAGTGCGCCAAGACACCCTCGACGACCACGACGACTTCGACCACGACGACTACGTCGGTGCCGTCGACTTCGACTACTACTACGACGCTGCCGGCGACGACGACAACGCCTGTGACCCCTGGTCTCGATCAGGAGGCTCAGGACACATCTACGAGTTGCGTATGGCCGGACGACGTGGTCACGGTGAGTGAGATCACCGCGTGGCGCGACGCTTTGGATCCGGACAGGGCCGCTGCGGGGGTCAAGCGCTGGAATCGGGTGCTTGAGGCCTTTGGCGTAGACACGGGGACGGGTGTCTCGGCGATGACTGCTGCGCAGGCACAGAGCGTCGCCGACTGGCTTGGGAACACACGCTGGGATCGCACCGCTCGCACAATGGTGGCATTGGATGAGTGCGCCAAGACACCCTCGACGACCACGACGACTTCGACCACGTCACCGCCGTCAGCGTCGGTGCCGTTGACTACGACTGCAACTACGGTGCCGTCTGCGCCGACGACGACTATGCCGGTTGCGTCGACTACTACGCCGGTTGCGTCGACTTCGACTACGACTACGACCACTACGACTACGACCACTACGACTATGCCGGTTGCGTCGACTTCGACGACGACTACGACCACTACTACTACGCCGGTTGCGTCGACAACGACGACGACTACGCCGCCACCGCCGACGACAACGCCCGTGACCCCGCCCGAGCCGGATGCCACGCCGGACAGTCAGACTGCTGAGACAGAGAAGCCAGCGACTGCCGTTGCGAAGCCTGCGTTGAGTGTTGTGGGGGGTTCGGCGGTGAGCGAGGGCGGCGACGTGACGTTCACGGTGACGGCCGACCCCGCGCCGTCGGGCAGCATTGCCGTCACTTTCGTGGGCGTCGTGACCCAGGACGGCCGGTTTACGTCCGGTGACGGACAGATCGTGGACTCGATCGGGCCGTCGGGCAGCATCACGATCACCGTGGCGACCTTGAACGACGACCGCGACGAGCCCGACGGGTCGGTCACGCTGGTCCTGAACGCGGACACACGTGAGAACCCGCGTTACACCGTCTCGGCGACGCAGGGTTCGGCGACGGTGGTGGTGTCCGACGACGACGCGCCCGGCTCGGGGACGTCTGTGACCTACACAGAGTTCTGGGCACCGTACCAGGATCTGATCGCCAAAGTAGAAGCGGAGCGCAACCACCCCTTGTATGGCCAGTTCTCGTTCCACACCGATCTGTACGACTCGGTGCTGCTGGCGCTCGGACGCGATGTGGCGGACAAGTCGCTGACGCCGATGACCGTGCCTAGGGCGCGCGGCTTGGCGGCGCGGAGCCGGACTGACATCTGGGACGAGATCGCCCCGGCTCTGGATGACATCTTCCATAACGGACCGCCTCCAGCGCCGATGCCGACGCTGGACAACCCGTTGCCCACGTCCATCAACATGTCCACCAGCGTCGAGCCGACGCAGCTCACGCTGACCGATTACTTCGGCCACGAGACCGATGCCGACCTGACCTTTACGGTGATACTCGACAACCCGATCGCCACGATTAGCCAGTGGGACGAGCTCATCTTGATCACCCAGACCAGCAGCGGCACGGCCACCCTGACCGTCACCGCCAGCGACGGTACGAGCAGCATCAGCACCTCATCCCGCGTGGAAGCCGCCTGCAACCCGGGCTCGCGCCTGTCGTCGGATGGCACCTTCTGCGTCGCCGCGCAGTCGGCGCTCGCCTACAACGGCACCGTGCTCCCTCACCCGGGCAGCCCGAATGGGCCGGACGATGACTTCATCGCCGATGTCAGGCTGGAGGAAGGCACATCGGGCACGATAGGGGTGCGCGTCTGGGTCAACCGGCCACAGGTTGGCAACACTTGCCGGATGCGTGGCTATATAACCATCGAGCCGCAGACCGGCGGCCAGACCATACCCACCGGGGTAAGTGCGACCACCGTCGGCAACACCACCAGCCCGAATAGCAGCGCTGGCCAAGGCTGGAATGACGCCAATTGCTCCAACAGCTCGCTGACGAACAACAACAAGAATTACCGTGAAGCCCGGATCAGCTACACCCTGGCTGACGACGGGAACCCCGGCACGATCTTCAACGGTGCCAAGCTGGTCTACCACGACATGGGTGCCTCAGGTAGTTCCGTGGTCGGCACGCACGACCTCGTCTTTATCAACTTCCGCGACAGCATCGCCACCGTCACCGCCGAAGCTCTTGATGCAGGCACAGACCCGGACCACGATGGGGACGGCGTCGCATCGACCTTCATCATCTACGAGGGCACCAGCGGCACTCAGACCATCACCCTGTCAGGCGAGCATCTGACCGGCTACCTCGCCCCGAGAATGGCAGACATCCGCAAGGGCGGACACTTCTCGAAGGCGCGCATGAACCTGGAGCACGGGCACGCCGTCTATTGGCAACCAAGCGTCTGCGTCTTCAACCTGGCGGCGTATAGCGAGCTACAGGACAAGAGCACCAGCAACAGCACGTACGCTCAACGCACCGCCACCTGCGACGTCTCGTGGAACTGGAAGTCAGACGGCTCCAACGGGAGCGACGGCACGGTCAAGCTGGTCTGGCACGAGACCGACGGGGCTGGCTGGGACCTCCCCGATGCGCACACCACCGAAGTCAATACGATCGCAATGGCCGACACCGGCGCTGTTTCCGCCGAGAATCCGAACGGCTGGAACTCGAGCAACATGAGAAGCGTCGGAGACTACTGGTTGGTGGCTGTGGGCGGTCAGAACACTGCCAACACTTCTCTTGGTAATGTCACCACGATCGCGGAAGGCGACCTGTTCGAACTGAAAGTCGTCGACGGCGCTAAGGGCAGCACTCCGCGGGTCGCGCTTGAGGTGCGCACGGCGACCAATGACTCCGGTTCTCATTGGTCGGCCTGGCAAGCTCTGGATCAAGAGGTCGGCCACCGCGCGCTGGCAATCAGGCAAGAGTCCGAATGGCACCTCTACACAGACAACGGCAGGTTTGTTGAGTGCTACGAGCCTGGCGGATACAACTGTTTCGGAGGCGACGCGTGGAAGGACGGGCCCAATAACACGCAAGAACTTCGATTGACGTTTGTGTCCCACGACGACAACCTCGTCTACCATCCCGAACGGTACTACCAGTTCCGGGTGAAAGACTCGACATCGACCAAGCCGAACCCGATCCTCAAGGTCACCGAAGACGATGCCGTCGTCTTTAGCCTGCATCCGCAAAATGAGAACGGCAAGCTGCGGGTGCATCTCGCCAAGAAGGTATGGACCGATATTACCCTCCAACTGGATACCGATCTGGTGGTTTCCGATATGCATCCGTTAGGCGTCCCTTCAAGCAGTTGGAGCAACTGGGCGGTCACTTTTGACGCCGAAGCCACCAATGACTTGGACCGGTACGGCTCCAAGATCATCGAACGCGGCTGCGATGGCGGCACCACAGACATCAGGGTCTGGGCCAGCATCAACTCCGGTCAGCACGACGGCGTGCCGGAGTACGTCGACTACTACGACGGCAGAGCCGACAAGACCGACGACCGCAAGGGCGAGTACGTTCTCGTCAACTGCGACTAACGCGTCGAGACGATCGCTTGAGATGTATGGGCTAATCGACAAGAATCGAGAGCCCATCGATAGAAATCGAGACCTCATCTCGAGAAGAACCACTCGGAGTTGACCGGCGGCCTCGGCGAGATTCGAGAGCGCATGTCCTCATCGAGGGCCTTCTGCGGCAATCTCTTCCACCCTTCTCCGACGGCCACGCCCGAGCCGCCTGTCCTGCTTAGCCTGGTTTGTCCAGGCCCGTTAGCGCAGTTGGCTAGAGCACCGGCACGACGCGCGACGGGTCAGGGGTCTGCCCGAAGTTTCTAACCTCTTGACACAGCATGGTGAGCCAGAACCAGAGGCTGATCGGGCGGCGTTCCTTGGCGGTGAGGGTGTCGATCCGGTTGGTTTCGGTGTCAAGTGGCCGGAGTCGGACGGCTGGATCTACTCAGTTGTTGGTGGTGACATCAGGGTGGTCAGACTTGTTGCGGCCGGTAGTTGCGCCACAGTGCCTCTATTGGCGCGGAGTGGAGGCGATCCCCGAAGCTCAGCGAGTTGGTGCCCATGTGAAGCAGGATCCCGGCCCGGAAGGCCCCCGGCTCCGTCGTGTCTAGGCGGTCGCGCAGAGCGGCGATGTGGCGAAGGTCGGCCCCCCGGGGAGAGGCCGTAGCTTTCACTTCGATGGCGACTACGGCGCTGTCCGACCTCTCGAGCACCAGATCTACCTCGCGTCCCGCCCTGTCGCGGTAGTGGTAAAGCATCACTCGACGGATACCGGCCCCGAGTTGGCGAGCGATCTCGGTTGTCACGAATGTCTCGAGGAGTGGGCCGGTGCCGGTAGCGGTGGGGGGTCGAAGGGCGTGGGCGTCGATTCCGATGAGAGCGGCGGCTAGGCCGCTATCGGTGAGGTGGAGTTTGGGACGCCGGATCACCCGGGCGGCACGGTTGCGGGTCCATGAGGGTATGTACTGAACGAGGAAGACGGTCCGTAGCCAACCCAGGTAGGACTCCACAGTGGCCCGGTCAGCTCCGAGTCGTTGCGCCCATTTGGCGATATTGATTTCCCTAGCGGTGCTGGCTGCGGCGAGTCGGAGAAGCCTCGACAGAAGAGATGACCGGCGAATGTCGCCCAGTGCCACGATGTCGCGACTGAGGACGGTGTCGGTGTAGTCCTCGAACCAGCGGATCCGAGAATGTGGGGCGAGGTCAATGACCTCCGGGTAGCCGCCGGTGCAGACCTTGTCGAGGTAGCCATCCCGAGAGGTATCGGAGCGTGTCGCGGTCCTGAACCGGCTTTCGAACCAGCTCCCGATCACGCCCGGCACTTCGCCTGCCCTGACGTCAAGGGCGATGCCAGCAAGTTCCGCCTGCGATAGGGGAGAGAGTTGCAGGATCGCGGCTCGTCCGGCCAACGACTCGCTGATGGTGGGGACGGTGAGAAAGTTGGTCGAGCCGGTAACAACGTAACGCCCTCGGATCGGCTCGTTGTCCACGGCGATCTTCAGCGCACGCACGAGTCGCTCGCCGCCTAGCTGGATCTCGTCTATGACCAGAGGATAGGGGTAGGCGCGCACGAAGGTGTGAGGATCAGCAAGGGCCGTGTCAAGCACTTGATCATCATCCAGCGTCACGTAGGTGCCACCTCGGTCGGAAGCAAGCGCCTGCGCCAACGTGGTCTTACCGCTCTGTCTAGCCCCGTGTAACACCACGACCCTGGCGCTGTCTAGGGTCTCGGAAAGTCGGACATCCATGTGCCGGGGGTAGTGCCGCATACGATTTGACCATAGCGCCGTAATCACAATTACGCCAGTCTACTAATCCTAAATCCGCTAATTCGCTAGTCTGAAGTCCGCCAGTCTGACAATCCTAATTCCGCCGGCAGCTGGCATCGGAGCGTCTGCCGGGTCCTATGCCACGGCATGTGCGTGGAGGCTGTGACACGGTGAGGGGAGTGCAGAGAGTCGATGGATATTAAGAGGCGGTGCGCCTAGCGAAAGACTATTTCCTGGACCTCTACGAGGAAGAGAGCCGCGGGCCTGCAACCAATCGGTATGAGGCTTGAGGGCCTGATCACCACAACTCCGTCTTGGAGGCGGACCGGCATGCTCAGGGGCAGCCCACAATCTACCCGTCGAGTCAATTCAACGGAAGCTCGACTCAGACTTCTTCTCCGGGCGATGGGCGAGGACCACCGACCGCCAGCAACAGCTTCCATGGGTGATCGCCAACCTCGACAATCCGGAGGGAGAGTTCACGATCTCGGAAATCGTGGAGAGGGCGAAAGCCGTTCTCGAGAGGGGCTTCTCGCGAAGTCACATCAGCCAGATGCTGACGACGCTGACGAATCGTGGACTCATCTACAAGCACCGCTTCGGAATGTACTCGTTCGCGGTACACTGATGGCACAGTTCATCAGGCGTAATTATGACGGCCCTACAGTTACGTAGTGGTTGTGGGCGGAACTGTGATGCCAGAGCCGCATAGGCTCAGAACACGTACACAAGCGTAATCCGTTGCGTCTTGGTGGATCCAGGAATAGCAAATTTGTTTGCTCATGTAACCTGATGCCTACGGCAAGTCTATCGTTGCCTTAGTTCCCTACTCAGACCGTTAACAGCGGGAGGTTTGGCTGTGAGTGTCGTCAAGATCAACGTGATCACCGTGCCGGTCGGAAGGGGTACGGATCTGGAGGAGCGGTTCGCGGCGCGGGCTCGTGCGGTGGACGGGGTGGAGGGCTTCGAAGGGTTCGAGTTGTTGAGGCCGGTGGATGGCGAGACCCGCTACTTCGTATACACCAGGTGGAGGTCGGAGGAGGACTTCCAGAGGTGGATCAGCAGTCGGGAGTTTCGTACAGGCCATAAGGCATCGGATGCGGGTTCAGAAAGCCAGCCGGTAGGTATCGCGTCGGAGTTGCTGTCGTTCGAAGTGGTCGAGTCTGCTACTTGAGCGCAAGGCCGTCGCAGGCTAGTCATCGATGCATAACTATCGACCAGGGCCAGCGGCGAGTCAATCGCCAACGCTGCCACCCACTTCGAGCAGAATGCTCCTCGGAGGGTGTAACGGGAGTCGCAGACGAACCCAGCGAGAACTAAGGAGGACAGCTTGGCGCGGCGGAAGCTTCGCCGAGTGGTATGCAGCCTCCTTTCGATGCCGTTTCCCTGTCCGGCTCTGGTACCGCGCCATAGCTGTCGGGCGCGACATCGGTGAATTGGTTAACTGTCCCGGTATCACACAATGGCGGGTTATTCGTGGTGTGATGCTCCGAGCGGGGGAGCGGGCATAACGGTCCATACAACGAGAGCCGCAATCCAGAGGGCACGTTGCAGTCTCATGTAATCTCCTGCCTCCGTTCAGTGGTCACTTACCCGAGCAGAGTAGGCACATGATTTGTGAGACAGCCCTGTGGAGTTCCCCCCACTGGCCTCCGGCGACGAGCGTGGCGGGCACGACTTCTGAGACAGCCTCACCCCAACTGGCAGTTGGTTGCAACTGAGATTTGCCCTCCATCCTGATCGTCCGCTTACGCTGGACGGTCAGAAGTGAGGGTCGGCTTGGGCTAACCTGCTGGGCTATATGACCAAGACGGCATCCACCCGTCGTGGAACGGGGCGGAAACGGGTGTCCAAGACAAATGAGGCTCGCCAGGGTTCGGCCCGCAGGAAGCAGCCGAAACCGGAAGCCAGACAAGCTTCGCCTAGCTCAGGCCAAGTCTCCCAGCGGGCGAAGGACGATGCGCGTCCTCCTATAACGGTTCGGGCATATGATCGCTTGCAGGCCGGGATCAGGCGGCAGGCAGACCACATTGTTGGCCTCGTGTTGGCACTGGTGGGTGCGGGGTTGGCCTTGGCCTTCGTTGAGGCGGCAGGACCCTTTGGTGCCACAATGCTTTCGGGTGCCCGCTCGGTCGTCGGCCTAATGGTCTACCTGGTTCCGGTTGCTCTCGTGACCCTTGGGGGCATGCTCCTGCTCGGCAAGTGCGAGGACGACTTTCGACGGGTCTTGGTCGGATATCTGATCTCGGCGATCGGTTTGGTGGCCTTGTTCCATCTCCTGGTCGGGAATCCTCCGGTAGCGGCGGGCGGTGACGTGGTAAGCGACTCGGGAGGTTGGCTGGGTGCTGTGATCGCCTATCCACTGGAACGAGTGGCGGGTTTCTGGGGTGCGGGATTGGTTCTGGTCATGATCTCATCCGGTGGGGTGATGATCGCCCGGCGTACCTCGATTCGTGAAGTGTTGGTGTCATCCGCCGAGCTAATCGTCTATGTGTTGAAGGTCATCTGGGTTGGGATCAGCCGGACCCTCCACGGCATCGCTCGCCTGTCATCCCGACGACGCTCGGCGACTACAGTCCCTCCCGCCAAGGCTCGCCCGCCAGCCCGCAACCGGGGGAGTCTGGTCGCATCTCCCGATCTTCTCCCCAAGCGTCCACCAGCGCCTGCCGGTAGTCCACCCAAGGCTGATACGGCTGTGTTTTCGGAGACCAGCACCGACCAGTCAGCCAAGCGCGGTAAGCCTTCCTCGGCGGATGCCTTGCCCGACGGTGACGGTTATCGGCTGCCCCCGTTGAGCTTGCTTGACGCCACCCGGACCGAGACCAGACACGGCAAGACACTTGAGGAAACCGCCCGCCAACTTGAGGCGGCGTTGCACGATCACGACGTGAATGCCCGACTAACCGGCGTTGTGGCAGGACCGACTGTAACCCGCTACGAGATCGAGTTGGCTCCTGGAGTGAAGGTGGCACGGGTTACCGGCCTCTCGGGTGATATTGCCTACGCCCTGGCTACGCCGGATATCAGGATCTTGGCACCCATCCCGGGTCGCTCGGCTATCGGCGTGGAGGTGCCCAACCGAAAGCGTCGATTAGTGACCCTGGGGCAGGTTCTTTCCTCCCCGGAAGCGGCCAGGGCAGACCACCCGCTGGTGGTTGGGCTCGGGGAAGACATCTCGGGTAGCCCGGTGCTGATGAACTTGGCCGAACTGCCTCATCTGCTCATCGCGGGCGCAACCGGGGCCGGGAAGTCGTCCTGTATCAACTCCATAATCACCTCCATTCTCATGCGGACCCAACCCGAGGATGTGCGCCTGGTCATGGTGGATCCGAAGCGGGTCGAGCTTGGCCAATACAACGGCGTACCGCACCTCCTCACCAGTGTCATAACCAAGCCGAAGCAGGCGCTGGAGGCTTTGCAGTGGGCAGTGTCAGAGATGGATCGCCGCTACGAGTTGCTGGCCGACGGCGGGGTTCGGGACATATCCGGCTACCTGGAAGCTCATGAGGCCGGGGCGCTTGACGCAGACAAGTTCGACCGCTTCCCCTACATGGTCTTGGTCATCGACGAACTCAACGACCTGATGATGGTGGCAGGTCGAGATGTGGAGGCCGCCATCGTCAGAATCGCGCAGATGGCCCGCGCGGTGGGGATTCATCTGGTTATCGCCACCCAACGGCCCTCGGTCAACGTGATCACGGGGGTGATCAAGGCCAACATCCCCAGCCGGTTCGCCTTCGCGGTGGCCTCCCAAGCCGACTCCCGGGTGATCATCGATTCGGTAGGTGCTGATAAGTTGGTCGGTATGGGGGACATGTTGGTGGTTACCGCCCGCGAACCCCGGCCCCGGCGTGTCCAGGGGGCCTGGGTTAGCGAGCCCGAGGTTGCCGGGGTGGTCGACTGGGTGCGAGATCAGAAGAAGGCTGAATATCGCCAAATCGCCGACGAGGTTCGTGCGGCCCGCGGGCAGCAGATGACTGACGAAGCGGACGGAGAAGACGCCGATCTGGTTCGCCGGGCTACCGAGTTGGTGGTGCGATCACAACTTGGTTCCACTTCGATGTTGCAGCGCAAGCTCAGAGTGGGGTTCGCCAGGGCAGGTCGGATCATGGACATTCTCGAATCCAAGGGCATCGTGGGGCCGTCGGAGGGTTCCAAGGCGCGGGAGGTGTTGGTGACGGCTGACGAGCTGGATCTTGGCTAACGGCAGGCGGAGAGCCTGTGCTGACCTAGCGCCGGTGGGGAACGGCTGCTCAGTAGTCAAGCCGGGGCCGTATGGGTGTCTACCATGACCCTGCCATGGCATATGTGTTCTCGCTCCCTGACATCGGTGACGGCCTAACCGAAGCTGACGTTGTCCGCTGGCATGTTCAGGTTGGCGATGCGGTCGAGTCCGACCAGATTCTGGTGGAGGTGGAGACGGACAAAGCGGTCGTCGCCATCCCGGCACCAACCGACGGAACCGTTCTGGTTCATGGGGCTGCGGAGGGCGAAACGCTGGCGGTGGGTTCCACTCTGGCCGTGATCGGTGCCGAGAGCGAGCCGTGGCCGGAGAATGGAGGATCTACTCCCCACCCCGACGAACCACGGGTCGCTTCGGTCTCCGGCGGAACCCGTCCGCCCGGACCGGTCCATCGAGGTCGCGCTAAAGCCCTACCGGCGGTGAGGAGGTTGGCCAGGGAACATGGGGTAGATCTGGCGATGATTCATGGAACCGGTCCCGGAGGCATGATCACCCGGGATGACGTGATGGCCGCGACATCGCTGGCACCGCGGCGACCGCAGTCGAAGTCCGGCCGACAAGTAGTCAGCTTGTCGATGCTTCGCCGCACCATCGCGGAGAATATGAGCAAGTCCTGGCGGGAGATCCCCCACGCCACCCTGTTTCACGATGCCGACGCGACGCGGCTGCTTGAAGCTCGCCGGGCGGTGTCGGCCCGCTACGGCCGCACTATCCCGGTGGAGGCGCTGGTGGTAATGGCGCTCGTTCCTCTGTTGGAGGAGTTCCCTTTCTTTAACGCCACCCTCGACAGAGACGAATTGATCCTTCACCGCGAGGTCAACGTGGGAGTAGCGGTGGACACCGAGGATGGGCTGATCGTCCCGGTCGTGCGAGGAGCCGAGAAACTGGGACTCATGGATCTATCGGCCACTGTCTTAGACCTAGCCGACCGGGGCAAGACTAGGCGGTTGGCCCCCTCGGACTTGACTGGGGCCACCTTCACTCTGTCGAACATCGGTGCTCTCGGCGGGTCGCGGGGTACCCCCATTATCCCATCGGGAACCACCTCCCTGCTGGCCTTCGGCCGGGCCTCCGACACCCCGGTGGTTCGGGACGGGATAGTCGTGCCAGCACCGATGATGCCCCTTTCCCTCGCTTTCGATCATCGGGTGATCGACGGGGGATCAGCGCAGCTCTTCGTCAACAAGCTCGCCCAGAACCTGTCGGAACCTACCCTCTTTCTTGTCAGCTAAAGGGAGTCGCAGCGCAATCGCTGCGTGGCGGCAGATACGAGGGTCTTCTGCGTCCCACCGGCGTTATGCAGTGTGTATGCAGTATTAGATGCCTAAGCGCCGTCTCCGGCTTGGTCGAGGAATGTGGACCCAATCGGAAGCAGCCGGCACCTGGGAACATCAAAACTGTGAGGCGACGGCCCACATGCTCTCCCGGCCTCATTCCGGGCATGGCCGACGCGCCCCTTCGGTGGCAGTGGCGCGGGTGGGGTACCCAGCGAAGCTGGGGTTAGGCATCTTGGTGCACTTGTTGGAGCTGGGTGGGGTGCTGGTTGAGGTGGTCGCCAAGGCCAGGTTTGCGTGCTGGGCTAGAGCTGGTTGCGTTCGGCTTACGGATGCTTCGCAGGGGCCGGGTCGGCATGGACCAGCACCGAACTGAGAAAGCGGATCTCGGACGTCAGGTGCTCTCTAACCCTTGACCCGACCTTGTGGCCCTCCCGCACGGTTAGCCTCTCATCCACCCCTATGGATAGATCGGTATGTAGACGATGGCCTAGCCATCTCACCTGGCAGGAGGTAACCGTCACCACACCAGGTACGGTGAGCGCGTCGCGGATGATGTCATCCACCAGAGCCGGATCGACCGCGTCCATCACCCGGGCCAGGATGTCCCGGGCCGCGGTCCACAGCACCCGGACGATGATCAAGCCCACCACGATGCCTACTATCGGGTCGGCCGTTTCCGCGCCAAGCCAGGCGAACACTGCCGCCACTGCCACCGCCAAGGAAGTGAGCCCGTCGACCCGGGCGTGATGACCGTCTGCGACCAGCGCGGCGGAACCGATCTGCTTGCCCACTCTGACCCGATAGATGGCCACTGCCTCGTTGCCCAGGAAGCCGATCACCCCGGCACCGAACAACACCCCAAGGTGGCTTAATGGGCGAGGGTTAAGCAGGCGGTCCACCGACTCCCAGATAACCAACACTGCGGACAGCAGGATCATCAGGATGATGAATAGGCCAGCGAGGTCTTCAGCACGACCATACCCGTATGTATAACGTCGGTTTGCGGCGCGTCGCCCCAGCTTGAAGGCAATAAAGAGGGGAACTGCGGTGATGGCGTCCGAGAAGTTGTGGACCGTATCCGCCCACAGTGCCACCGAACCGGTGACCAGAACCAAACCTGCCTGGATCACGGCGGTCACCATGAGGACGCTGAAGGAGATGACCAGGGCCCGCATCCCTCGACGGTCGTCGCTCATGGCCTGGTCGACGGACTGGGTGTGATCGTGGGAGTGGGTTCCGAACAGAGATCCCAGTGCGTGCCCTAGCTTGGATGGCCACTTGTTCCCGTGGGCGTGGCTGTGCGCACCGTCCCCATGGTCGTGCGCCTCATCGTGGGTGGGATGCCCGCGGCCTCCGTGGGTATGGTCGGAGTCGTGATGATGTGGGTCGGCCAACGGACTGCTCCCGAGTTGAGGTTCATAACCTAGCCTGCGGTCCGGTTAGCTAGCCTAGCGGTCCATCCCGCACCCACTAGTACGGGCCGGATCTCGCAGGGGGTTGATGGCGTGAGTTCAAGGGTCAGAGACCCGGCGGTGATCGACCGCCGTCAAAGTTCCCTGTTGGTGGTTCATGAAGGGGAGGTCCGTTCTCGACCGATGACAATCTCGGGCTGCGAGGGTCGGATCCAATCCCGAATTCTCTCGAAGGACATGTCGGGACCGGCAACCAGGCTGGTCAGGCTAAGCGCCGGATGGGGCACCGGCGTTGCGGGTGCGTTCACCGCCGATGTCGAGCTCTTCGTTGTCAGTGGCAATCTGTCGGTGGCGGGACGAACGGTTGGCAAGTACGGGTATGCCGCGGTCGAGGCGGGTCGGATGCTGGCCGGTATCAGGGCTCTCCGTCCCACTTTGGCTTTGCTAATGACATCGGCACCGGTTCGCTACGACAGCTCCGCGGGTGGGATGCTGACCCAACCGACCACCGCCAGCCCGGCCGAGCGCTCTTGGATTCCCGTTGAGGAACTCCCCGGTCGTCTGGTGATGCCGCTGGCTGACGGACCCCAGGGCCAGGTTTGGCTGGCCGGTGCGCGTAGTTGGGTCAACGAGGACGGACCGTGGCACTCCCACCCCACTGCGGAGGAGGTCTTCGTCCTTGAAGGTCAGCTCGACGTAACTGAAGCCGCCTCGTCTGCCTACCTCTCCGATGGGGATCCGGACGGGCATGAAACCTATCGCCAGCTACCTGGTACCTACACCTTCCGACGCGCGGGCCAGCCGCACGCGGGTCCCGGTTCGTCTTCGTCAGAGATCGCGGTTGCCTTCCATCGCCAACACGGACCCCGCCTAGCCACATGGACTATGTCCTCCGACCGGAGTTCGACAGGGCGCGAACATCACGGTCAACCTGACCCCTCGGAGCCTGTCGACTAGGTGGGGCTTGATTAGTAGTTCATGACCTGGCGGGCTGCCGAGACGATATCTTCGGGGCCGGGTACCACGGCCTTCTCCAGCGGCGGACTGAAGGGGATCGGGGTAGAACAGGCACCTACCCTCACGGGCGGAGCCGACAGGTGGTCGAAGGCGGATTCGGTCACGGCCGCCACCACCTCCGATCCGAATCCGCCGAACTTCCAGGCCTCATGCGCCACCACCAGTCGCCCGGTCTTGCGTACCGAGTCAAGCACCGTCCCCATGTCGATCGGGACCAGAGATCGCAGGTCCACCAGTTCGGCGGAGATACCCTCGTCGTCGAGGGTCTTGTAGGCGGCTTCGGCATGCTGCGCCATCACCGAATAGGAGACGATGGTCAGATCACTTCCGGTGCGGCGGACGGCGGCCGAACCGAGGGGAGTCAGGTAGTCACCTACCGGGACGGGTCCCCGTTTGGCCGTGATCTTCTTGTTCTCCAGGAAAACGACCGGATCGTCACTGGATATGGCGGCTCGGAGTAGACCTTTGGCGTCTGTCGGATTGGATGGTGCCACCACCTTCAGGCCGGGCATGTGCGTGAACAGCCCTTCCAGACTGGAGGAATGCTGACCTGCCGAAGATCGGAGCACCCCGTCGGAGGCTCTCAACACCAACGGAACCGACACCTGCCCTCCGAACATGTAACGGAATTTCGCCGCCTGATTGACGATCTCGTCCATGGCTCCGAGCGTGAACTCCACGAAGCTCATCGACACTACCGGTCGTAGTCCGGTCACGGCGGCACCTACCCCGACCGCCATGATGATCGCCTCGGAGATGGGCATATCGATCACTCGGTCCCCGCCGAATTGTGATGCCAGACCCCGGAACTGGCCGAAGTTCCCACCCCAACTTATGTCCTCGCCCAGCACAATCACCCGCCGGTCTTCCTCCATGGCGAAGCACATCGCGTCGACCGTCGCCTGGCCGAAGCTCATCCGCTTGACCGGTGAATCAAGACCCATCGGAAACCGGGGTGTAGACATCTCTCAGTGCGCTGGCGGCGTCGGGTAGAGGGCTTTCCTCGGCGTAGCGGACCGCTTCCGCCACCTCCTCCTCGGCGATCGCCCAAACCGATGCGAGCTCGTCAGCATCCGCCAGTCCGTCGTCGACGAGGCATTGTTCCCACCGGCGGATGGGATCAGCGAGCTTCCGCTCGGCCACCTCGTCCTTCCGCCGGTACACCTCGGCGTCGCCCACATAATGGCCGCCGTAACGATAGGTTTCCATGTTCAGGAGGGTGGGTCCGTCACCCTGGCGGGCTCGCCACACCGCGGCGCGGGTCTGGCAGTAGACCTCCCCGGGGTCGTTGCCGTCCAGCGTCAGTCCCGGGATCCCGTAGCCGACGGCCCGGACCGCTAGGTCATCCACCGAAGTCGTTCGCGAGCGGGCGGTGAACTGGGCGTACTGATTGTTTTCGCATACGAAGATAACTGCCAGCCGATGGGTGGCGGCAAAGTTCATAGCCTCATGGAACGTGCCCTTATTGATGCCGCCGTCCCCGAAGAATCCCACCGCCACCTGGTCGGTCCCCCGATACCGGGCTGATAGAGCGGCACCGGCCGCGATGCCGAGCCCTCCTGCCACTATCCCGTTGGCCCCGAGCATGCCGACGGAGAAGTCAGCCACATGCATGGAGCCACCCCTCCCTGAACAGGCACCGGTCTCCTTCCCGTATAGCTCGGCCATAATCGGTTCCATCCGCATTCCCTTGGCGATGGCGTGCCCGTGGCCTCGATGGGTGGACGTGATGTAGTCGTCCGCGTGTAGCGCGTGACACACCCCGGCGGCGATAGCTTCCTGACCGAGGTAGGTGTGGACGAAACCGGGTAGTCGGCCTGTCTTGAACAGTTCCTCGACCTGGGTCTCAAATACTCGGATCCGTACCATCGTCCGGTGGATGTGGCAGGCGGAAGCCGGAGTCAATGCCGTCGCAAGGGTCATTGGGCGGTGTAACCACCGTCGACGGCGAGGATCTGTCCGGTGATCATGCCCGCGGCGTCCCCGGCGAGGAACACCACCGGGCCAGCTACATCCGAGGGGCGACCCAACCTTCCCATGGGGGTCCGCTCCAGGAAGAAGTCTCTGAGCTCGGGTTCCGTCTCCCACTGCTTTCTTACCAATTCGGTCCCGATATGGCCCGGCGCGATCGCGTTGACCCGAACCCCGGCTGGGGCCCACTCCACAGCCAGGGCCCTAGTCATCTGCACCACCCCTCCCTTGCTGGTCTGGTAGCCGAGGCTTCCCGGGAAGGCGACCAGGCCTCCTATCGAGGCGATGTTGATAATCGACCCTCGTTCGGCCAAGACCATACGTCGGCCAACCTCCTGACACATGTATAGGCTGCCCTTGACGTTCACGTCCAGAATCCGATCGAGGAGTTCGGGCGGATAATCGGCAGCTGTGCCCCTTCCGCCGATCCCAGCCGCGTTGACCAGGATCTCCACCGGACCGCTACCCTCCCAGATGGTGGCCACCTCGCGCTCCACCACCTCTCGGTCGGACACATCGAACGTGGCGATCCTCGCCCCGAGGGTCCGGGCTATCTCTCGGTTGGCGTTTTTCGCTATGTCAACCCCCACCACCTTGGCCCCGGCGGCGGATAGGGCGATGGCTATGGCGTGACCCAATCCGCTCGCTGAGCCGGTTACTATTGCGGTCCTGCCGTCGAGCCTGAAGTTGGGGAGGGTCAAGGCCGGATGTGGGCGAGCACCGCGCCCACCGGTATCTCGTCGTCGGACGGCTCTGCCGCAATCCTGATCACGCCCGAGGCCGGTGAAGGAAGAGCGACCTCGGCCTTCTCGGTCTCGACGATCACCACATCCTCGCCCTGGGTTACTGTGTCCCCGGACTCGACCAGCCACTCGATGACCACCACCTCCTCCACTACCCCCATCTGGGGTACATGGAATGTGATCACGGGATCCTCCTTCGGGTGATAGTCCTTATGCTACGGCCCCATCCGGCTGATCTGCAGACGATCTTGTCCGTGTCCGCCACACCAACATCATGACGATGGCGGCAATGAAGTTGAGGCCGAGAGCCATCCAAGGCAGGTCGTAGCTTCCCATAGTGTCCACCCCCCATCCGAAGGCCAGAGGTCCGATGGTAAGGCCCAGGCCGAATCCGAGCACGATGGCTCCCGTGCCTCTCCCGGTTCGGCTGGGACCGGACAGCATTATCGCGCCCATCATCCCCACCGACATCCACGAGCCGGTACTCATCCCCACCAACACCGCACCCACCCAGATCAAACCAGGAGTGGTATAAGGGGACAGCCAGGTAGCCAGGGAGGCGGTCAGCGAGATCACCCCGATGATCACCAGAGGGAGGGACGGGTGCCGGGCTCGTTCGGCGATCCGCCCCCACACGATCCTCGACAGGGCACCGGACCCGCCGGAGACAGCTATCACCAGACCGGCGGTGATCACCGCCATCCCGAGGCTTTCCTGAGCATAAAGGGGGGCGAAGGCGGCATAGGCACCGACCCCTATACCCATGGTCACCCCGTATGCTGCCAACCACCTTACCGACGTCGGCAGACGGCTGGTTGATTCCTGCCCAGTGCTGGCTTGACACCGGGTTCCTCCCGATCCGGACGGGACGACGGCGAAGGTGAAGGCGATACCCACCAGCGCCGCGAGAGCGGCTAGGACGAGCGCCCAGCGCCAGCCGAGCCGTTCCGCGGTGACCGGCATGGTCAACCCGGCGGCGAGAACTCCGACCTGTACACCCGACTGTTTGATGCCGGTTATCCAGCCGCGGGACCCGGCGGGGACGTTCTCGACGATGATGTTGTTGGTCGCCGAGTTGGCGCCCGCGGCCGGAAACCCGGCGATACCGCTGAAGATAAGCAACGACCAAAGATCCCAGGAAAGGGCCATGGTCCCGAGGCCGAGGAAGACGAACAGCAGCATCAACGCCTGAGTCCGGCACCCGTTGATACGGTCGGAAAGCGAACCGAACGGCACGCTGGTGACCATGATGGCGAAGGCGTGGAAGGTCGCCACCGCCCCGACGTCAGTACGGGTGAGGCCGAGGTCATCGATGAAGAACCGAGAGAGAATCCCGATGATCGGACCGGGAACCATGGATAGAGCCATCCCCCCGGCCAGAACCGCCGAGAGCGCCGCAACCCCCACCGCACTGTGCGCGTCCGAAGACTCAGGAGGATGCGGCTGGCTGATATCGGTCTCCAACCCTAGGCCCGGGTTTGGGGAGTCGGGCACCCAGCCATGGTAGACACCACCCAACAACCACGCTAGAGCGGATGGCAAGGCGGCGAGCAATGCCATCATCGCATCTATTTCCTTGTGGGTGGGTTGGCGTAGCTCCGGGAGGGCAGCAAGTAGTGTCTGTTGGCATGGTGGACCGGTTCTTGGTCGAGCGGGGGAGAGACAGACACGGTGCTTGTTGGGGCGAGGAAGGACACCTGGAGTGGGAGACCCCCTCAATGAAGATATTCAGAGAGCTTTGTGACTATCGTCTTTAGGTACTGCCTGATTGAGTTGTGAACGAAATGAGTCCGGGGCCCATAGGGTCTTGTCGCTCCTTCCTCCCAGAGCAAGAGCCAAGTGCGTGTTGATGGGCGGGTACAAAGGCGGCCACCGGTCGCGAGCGTGACTTGTTCCGAGCCCGCTCGCCCTCCTACACCGAGCCGGTAGCCTCGCCCAGCCCACCAACAGCACCCTGGTGATTAACCGGAGGGGGGTCCTGCGCCGCTTTCGACCTGCCTAGGATCAACCCCTGTGGATGCTTCCCGACCCCGCCCTATCACCTTCCTGTCCGACTTCGGGCGAGAGGACGAGTTCGTCGGTGTAGTCCACGGTGTGGTCGAGACCCTCGCCCCCGGGTGCCGGGTCATTGATCTGAGCCACAATGTTCCCTTCGGCGACGTCCGGGCCGGTGCCTTAACCCTGCTCAGGGCGATCCACTACCTACCGCCCGGCGTGGTCTTGGCCGTGGTCGATCCCGGGGTCGGAACCGATCGAAGGGCTTTGGCCCTCGAGACGGCTTGGGGCTACCTGGTGGGCCCCGACAACGGGATACTTTCCCCCGCTACCGCCTTGCTCGGAGGGGCGACCTCCGCGGTCGTTATCGACAACCCGGACGTGATGTTGCCGTCCCCGGGTGGCACCTTCGAGGGGCGCGACCGGTTTGCTCCGGCAGCGGGCCTGTTGGCCGCGGGAGAAGCCCAATTGACCGATCTCGGAGAGGAACTGGACACCGCAACCCTCCAGCCGCTGCTACTTCCCTTGTCGGAGGTCTCCGCTGGTCGGGTGGAAGGTAGGGCATGGTGGATCGACACCTTCGGCAACGTTCAGACGAACATCACCCCCGAGGACCTGCATGAATCCGGACTAAGGCCGGACATGACGGTGGCGGTGAGGATCGGGATGATGAAGCATCGGGTTCCGTGGGTGAGTGCTTATGCGGACGTCGGGGAGGGGCATCCGCTGCTTCACGTTGACTCGGCCGGGTTGATGGCGCTGGCGGTGCGAGGTGGCCGTGCCGACGACCACTTTACCCTGGTCGTGAACTCGTCGGTTGTGATTACTACCAACCAGTCTGGTGATTGACCGGCCGGAACCCAACTAGTTCTATAGCCGTATCCCGTAGGACACGCTTTGGCAGTTACTGAGATTCACCAGTCGGGGTGCGTCCGTCTTTGGTCACGGCGGAGCTCGGTCCTGACGAGGGTGGGTTTGGTAACCGTTCGGAGTGCGCTGTATGCGGAGGTTGTTGGCTTCGAGAAACTTGTGGTGGGGGCGGCATATGGCGACTAGGTTGTCTACGTCGGTTCGGCCTCCGTCGCGATGCCATTCGGCTATGTGGTGGAGATCGCATCTGTGCATGGGGGCACCGCACTCGTAGCAACCTCCGTCGCGGATGGCAACCGCCAGCCGTTGGGCGGCGTTGGCGAGGCGCCGATTGCGGCCCAGCCAGAGGGGCCGGCCGCTACGGTCGAAGACCATTCCAGCTAGTGCGGTATCGGGGCTGAGGGTACGGAGGATGGAGCGGGGCACGGGTCCCACCCCGATCATCTCTACCTGTCCGCGAGGGTCGGTGCCGTCTATGGTGCCGAACGGGGCGGTGAGGATCAGTTGGACCGACGCTTTCGCCTTGATGCCGGAGTCGGGTGCCAAGGGCTGTCCGGTTGAGGCGTCGCGGTTGGTCAGCAACTCGTACACCACATCGGCAAGGACCTGCTGGGGTGTACGCTCCTCGCCAGGTGAGAGGCCGTTACCGTTGCCATGTCGAATGTGGTGCAGGAAGCGCTTGTCGATAGCCTGTCGCACCTGTTCGAACTGGGGTCGGGGGAGTTTGGCCAGGATAACACCGAGGTCGGTGTCCTTCTCCACCCACATCTTGGCCTCTCGGGTCCGGAGTTGACGTTCAAATGGGTCGAGGCCCGCCTCAATGAGTTTCTGGTTTGACCACCTCCGAACGTGTCGGTTGAACGAATCCGGCAGCATCCGGTCGGCGGCTTCGAGCAGAGACTGGTCGGAGTTCACGACTTCGGGACCTACTTTGTCCGCGGCGTTGACCAGAGCGTCAACCTCACCGGGAGTGAGGGAACCGTCGGCAAACCGTTCCTTGATCGCGGGCATCGTTTGCAGTCGACGTGCCACCTTGGTGATCTTCTTTGATTCCCAATACGGGAGCCGGGCCTCTCGTCGGAGCACCTCCCCCGGATCCACCTCTGACTCGGAATCGGCTTCGATCTGATGGGCAACGTCGCACAGGAGTGAGCTGACCATCGACCTGATCGAGCCTAACATTCCGGCAGCGCTGGTGGCTTGGTCCGAGGACATAGGCCCGATACGAACCTGATTGAGCCGATCTAGAGCTGCGCTGAGCTGGTTCAGAGCCGCAATTCCCGCCTCGCCCCCCTCGTCGGGGAGAGTCCGCTCGCCCCGTTCTCTGGTCGATGTGGAGATGTCTTCACTTGCCATACTTGTAGATGTAACAAGACCCTATGACAAGTTCCAGTACCCTGTTTAGCTCAATTTCGTAAGCGGGGTACTGATCCAAGATATTTCGGTAGAACCGCCCTAGATTTGCCCCACCTCACCAACAAACAGAGCAGGCTGCCGAGCTTCCGAATCAACCCGACTGGCGACTGGAACGCCATCGGCAACTGAACAGCGGCTCGGTCCTACCCGGGTAGTCGGATGGCGAAGACGATTCCTGCCAGACCGATCACTACCAGCAGGATGAGCAGAACAATGGCGGTTCCGGACCTCATCGTGGTTGGTGAACTCGGTTAGGCGAACATCCTGAAGGGCGGTCCGGTCCAACCATGGTACCGACATACCGACCTAATGGACGCTCGTTGCTGCCCGGCGAGAGGGTTATGCGGACTCCTCCTCGGACGTGGCGAGGTCCCCGTCATCGCTGGCCTCGTCCTCGGCGAAACCGCAGTCGAAGACCGCCTCGTCAACATCCTGCCCGCCAAGTACCACTCTCTCATAGAAGACCACTTTGGCAATCTCCTCAGGGGAGAACGTGTCCTCAAAGGAGGGCATGACCCCGCCTGAGCCCACCGTCGTCCCTGCATCCCCGTAGGTAGTGAGGCCAGCCTCAAGAAAACCGTTGGTGCCCGACGAGACCCAATCCACATGGTCGGAGCACATTGAGAAGGTACTCAGGATGGCACCCGCCAGTGCCGGGCCCGAGCCGCCCTCACCGCTTCCACCATGGCATGACGCACAGCTTGAAGGAGCCGCGTATAGTGCGCCCCCCTCACTGATCAGGGCGCGAACGTCGACCCCACCCGCGGCCCCACCGACCTCAAACTCGGATCCGTCGCAATTTTCTACCAGGCCGGTAAGCCGATCCACCCCGAGTTGGCCTCCGGTACCGCACTCAGGGCCCGCGGCGAAACTAATCAGGTAGGTGAGGCCGATCAGCGGAACCGCGAAGAACAGGATCGCCAGCCACTTAGGAAGGGCAGTAGCTGTGCGCTCTGCCAAGCCAGCGGTCGGACTGGTGATCACTGCCTCGTAGCGGTGGGCTTCCCCCACCGTCACCGCCTCCGGTGCTGGCGGGTGCCGTACGGGTTCTGCTGGTGCGCCGGTAATGACCACCGGCGCGGGCTCAACCTCCGGGACTGCTTCAGATACCGAAGACGGATCCGTGACGGTGACCTCGGTCTGCTCAACGGGGGTGGCGGTCGGGCTTACCGCCCCGGTGCCGCTAGGAGCTGCCGAGCCGCCCGCCCAGGCACGGAGTAGCTCGTCGGAGCTGATTCCTTCCGCCTCCGCCCGGGCGGCGGCTGAACGCTCCAGAATATGTTCGGGGATTCCGAGCCGGGCGGAGGCGGCGGCGAGGTCACTCATCGTCGGACCTCGGTCAGGTGGGTGGGGGACGGTGAGGGTCGCACGAGCTACTTCATCTCCGTCAGATAGGTAGCCAGAGCGGTAAGATCGTCATCGGATAGGTACGCGAAAGCGGGATGGGTGGACCCCTCCACTATGGCTCGCGGTTCGGACAGAAAGGCCGCCAAATCGCCGGCGGTGACAGCCTCATCCTCCTCCAGGTAGGAGTTTCGGCTCCCGATGTGGGCCAAGTCGGGGCCGATTCGTTGGACGCCGAAGGTCGCAGTGTCGAGAGAGTCCGCCCAACTCTCGGTCACAGGCCCGAGGCCCACATCCGCCAACACCGGCCTGACCAGCTGAGTGTGACAGTAACCGCATCCTTGATTCATGTACACCGATCGACCCTGTCGGGCCACGGTGGACAGAGCCGGATCTGTAACCACATGACGAGAGTCCCCGCCGGAGTTGATGGGGCCAACCAGGGTGATTATCGATGCGGCGACGAACAGCAGCGCCATCATTATCCAGGTGAGGATGGGGTGGAAGCGCAGGCCCTCCAGCCGGGGTCGGGCGTCAGCTCTCTCCCGGCTAGCCATTCGAGGCGGTGAAGCGACGGCCACCGCAGCGGCGGCCTTGACATCGGGTTCGGGTACTTCCGGTGCGTCCACTGCTACGGACGCTGGTGTGGTCGGTGGGGGTTCTGGGGCGGTCTGAGCTGGCGGAGGAGGAAGGGGAGTGTCTCCGCTCCACGCGGCAAGGACGGCCTCGTAGGTGGTTCCGTCGGCAGCAGCCCGCGCCACAGCCGCCCTCTCTAGCAGGTGTTCGGGGATCCCGAGTGACGAGGCCGCGGCGGCTAGGAGGTCACTCATCCTCGCCAACTTCCTCCGGGACGCTCGTCACAACCGGCATCAGGACCTCAACCGGGTGTGAGGTGCCGGAAATATAGGAGGCGAGGACAGACCAGGCCGCCAACCCGATTCCCCCGAGCGCAACAAGCGCGGCCAACGCGGCCAGGGTGTAGAGCACATGCAGATCTGAGGCCCCGACCGCGAATCCGCTTCCGAAGTTGGTGCGCGCCCCGGAAGCACTCGCCCAGTTCCAGGTCATCCCAGAGATCAGGCCAGCTAACGCCATGATGCCGCCGCACATGCCCCCTCCCCACAACACGAGGCGCCGACCTCTCTCGGCCCACACCTCGCCGACCAGTCCTCTACCGGTGATACGGGGAAAGGCGTGAAGCAAGAATGCCAAACCCAGAATCGGCACGGCTACCAGGGTCAAGGCGATCGCAAGCCCTTCGTGCCAGGTGGTCAAACCAACCATGGCCGACACCGACCGGAATCCGGTTACGCCGATGATCACCATGACCACCGTGTAGGCACTTGCCCCGGCCATCAAATAACGCACTTCCAGACTCTCTCGGGCAGCCTCCCAGTGTCCGGCCAGAGTCTGCACGAAGTTGGCCATCAGAGCCAAGCCCGAGACGATAAGCCCCAGAGAAGCCGTCACCGCTACCGTCTCGGTCCAATCCGGAGCAGGGCCACCTAAGAACCGGATCGGCGTGGCGACCAGACCGGTACCCGCCAGCGTCCAGAACCCGGCCTTGGCCAGCTGTCCCGAGTACAGTGGGCGGTCGCTCTCCTTGACCAGTGTGTAGTAGGCCCCGCCCAAGGCGGCGGCGGGCATTGCTACCCAGAGCAGTCCGCCCGTAACCAGGCTGGTCTGCAAGAACGGTCCTATTCCTTCTAGGCCGGGAAGGGTGCCAATGATATGAAGAGCAGGAAACCACCAGACTCCTCCCATGATGTAGAGGAGAGATACGAACGTAGCTTCCTCCGTGCGGTTGCGGATCATCATCGTGACCACGCCAGCCGGGATGAGCAGAAGCAACGCCATCGGCCAGGCGATCAGGGGAGGAATCTCGGACATCTCCGGTCCGGATGGCCCCCGCAGCAGGACAGTCGCCGCGCCGACCGCGACCAGCCCGGCGTAGGCGAGGCCGCCCATCAGTGCGATCTTCTGACCCGGCATGGTGGTGCCGACGAGGCGGGGCGTGAGGTAGTAAGCAACGGCCTTGGTAAGCACCGCGCCGAAGCCGTAGACCAAGGTGAGCATGGCGGCGGCTCGGAGCCGCCCGTAGGAAAGAAAGGCTTGTTCGTCGAAGAGCACCGGAACCGCCAGCTTGATCAAAGCGACCGACATCAACCCGGCACCGCCGACAAGGAAGAAGCAGGCGACCGCCATCAGGCCGGTCGCGGCTGGCTCCCGGTGGGCAGCCCAACCCGGTCCCGACGAGGTACCAGCCGTGGTAGCACCGTTCTGTGTCAAACCGGCATCCTCTTTCGCTTGCCTCTGTCTGGTCCCCATAGAATAAACACCGGAGAGGCCGGTGCCGTCGTCATCCGGAGTTGGTCCGGCATTCGGGCCTAGATGGCTGCGTGGGGAAAATCGGAAGGTAGCCTAAGGTTTAGAGGGTGCCTGCGTTTCTGCCACAATAGGGCGGGCCGGCGGACCCGACACCAGAGCGTGACCTTCGGCTAAGTCGGACTAGCCAGGGGTAGCGGTTCGATTGACCGCATGATCAAGACGACATGGAGGCGAACTACCGAGATGGTGCAGCGGATGCTCCGCCAGATGAGCGCCAAACAGCGGGCGTTGACCGGGTGGGGAGTGTTCACAGCGGGCATGCTGACGCTGGTGCTCGGAATCTGGTTCAACCACTATGCCAACTTTCCCTCCACCGAGACAGTCACTATCCCCACCGGCGAAGCCGTCGGTCTCCAGGCGGGGGACACCATCACCTACAACCGGTCGGCGAGAACGGTGGCGTCCGCCCCATCGGTTAACCCCGACCTTCCTCAGACTCCGGTGGCCGTAGAAGTGGAGGTTGACTACTTCTGGTGGGTTCCTCGGGATTGCATGATCTCGGGGAGCGATTGGTGCCTACCTTGGTTCACCGTTGGGCATCTTATTGCTCTCGCTGGCAGCCAGCTGATGTTGCTCGGCATCGCCGTTGCTCTCCTCCTCGGGCGCAAGATGTCTTGGTCGTTGGCGGCGCTGGCCGCGTTCTTGGCCATGACGGAGTTGGTGCTGTTGTTGGGTAACGTGGCTTCGGAATGGCTCAATCTAGCTCAAGGGCCGCTCAATTGGACTGAGCAGAACGACGCTTTCACGGTCTGGGCACCCCTAGTGCTGGGCAACGACGTTGGCGTGAGTTGGGGAGCGATCAAGGACTTCATATCCATCAACTACAACATGGGCGCGCTGACGTTTATCATTGTCTTCGCCCTCTGGATCCAGAGGTTTAGCGGGCCGATGCCGCAGCAGGACTCAAGTCAGACCGTCTCGCCCTACGGTCGACCGCTCGTCAAGGGAGCCGAGTAGACATGGCCAAGTCAGAGGTCTGGTTCGAGACGCCTCCCTTCCGGGATGACTATCAGCTCGTGATGGTGGAGTCCGACTACGTATCGTCCCAGGTGCGGCCGAAGCAGTTCCTCCACATCAACCAGTCGGAGTGCATCCTCTGTGAGGGCTGTGTCGATATTTGCCCTTGGAAGTGCATCCATTATTTGTCGCTTGAGGCGATCGACGAGGCCTACGAGGTGGATCACCCGTCCGACAGCCCCGACAACCTGGGCTTCTTCGTGGTGGACGAGTATGAGTGCACCCGCTGCCAGCTTTGTATTGACCGTTGCCCGACCAATGTGATTTCGATCGGGAAATTTGAGGGTTCGGTGACCGATACCGCCATGAACGCCGGTCTGGTTGAGCGGGCACCTTGGGACCATGACACCGGTGCCCGGGACTTCAAGAACGGCTATACGTACGGTATGCGATGGTAGGGCGAAGGGCATAAGGATGGCTACACGAAACGGTTTGAAGATCAAGGAGCGAGTCGGCGAGGCAGCTGACGCCTTCCGGAGGAGTCCCTTCTGGGAGTCGATGTTCCGCCCGGGATCTCCTTTCAAGCGTGGCTACAGTGACAGCCCTCGTAACCGTTCGTACGTGATAATGAACAACGTTCTCTATCACCTTCATCCTGTCAAAGTCAAGCGGCACGCGGTGCGGCTCTCCTACACGCTGTGCTTGGGTGGCTTGAGTTTCTTCCTGTTCATATTGCTGACTATCACAGGCATTTTCCTTATGTTCTATTACCGCCCGACAGCTCCCGCCGCTTACATTGATGTCGAGGCCCTTTCCACATCAGTGGCGTTTGGGTCGTTGGTGCGTAATCTGCATCGTTGGGGTGCCCACCTCATGGTCCTGACAGTGTTCCTTCATATGTCTCGGGTCTTCTATCACGGTGCCTACAAGCCCCCGCGGGAGTTCAACTGGGTGATAGGAGTGGTCCTGCTGCTCTTGACCTTGCTCCTTTCCTTCACCGGTTACCTCTTACCCTGGGATCAGCTTGCGCTCTGGGCGGTCACCGTGGGAACGAACATGGCTGGATTCACTCCGGTCTTCGGTAACCAGGTCAAGTTTGCGTTGCTGGGTGGGATTGAGGTCACTGGCAATACCCTGCTGCGTTTCTACGTGCTCCACGTTCTTTTCCTACCGTTCGTGATCGTCATCTTCATGGCCGTCCACTTCTGGAGGGTGCGTAAGGATGGCGGCATTTCTGGGCCGCTGTAGGCCGATGAACTGGCTTGTGAGCGGCGGGTAGGCGTCGATGGTTGAGATACCCGAACACCTGCTGCGTCGATCCGCTGAAGCCAAGGCCCGGGCCTTGGGTCTACCTGTGGAGCAGGTGCTTGCCGAGATGAAGGGGGAAGCCCCGCCGACCGTTCCTGAAGCACTGGCCGACGTTCCCCAGGCCGCGCCTCAGCCGCCGCCCGTGTCATCGCCGTCCCCGTCGGAGTCTTCTCCGACCCCCACCCCTCCTCAGCCGCCGCCAGCGGCCCCTTCCCCGCCGCCAGCTGCCGCGCCAGCACCAGACCCGACGCCCGGTGTTGGAGTTTCCCCACCAGTCGACACGTCCACGGTGCCGCCGGTGGCTTCCAACGGGGGTGGTGCTACCCAGGTGACGCTGCGTCCGACGGCTCCGCCGGAGGAAGTTCCGGAGGGAGTGAGACCCCAGCGGCTCCTTACCGTGGTGAAGGCCCGGGCCATCCAGCAGGTCAAAGCGACGCCCACCGACAAGGTCAACACTTGGCCCCATCTGATGATCGCCGAGTTCACCGCCCTTATGGTGGTTACCGCGGTGTTGATCGTGCTCTCCGTCATTCTTCAAGCTCCCCTCTTGGAGTTGGCCAACTTCAACGCCACCCCCAACCCGTCCAAGGCTCCCTGGTACTTCCTGGGGCTCCAGGAGTTGCTCTCCTACTACGATCCCCAGGTCGCCGGGGTGATCATCCCGACTATTACCGGTCTTCTCGGTTTCATGGCCATTCCCTACGTGGATCGCAATCCCTCCACCAAGCCGTCCGACCGTAAGTTCGCCATAATGCTCTTCACCCTGTTCCTCGCCGGATCGGCCACGCTTACCCTCCTGGGCACGCTGTTCCGGGGGCCGGGCTTCAACTTCACGTATCCGTGGGCGGACGGCATCTGGTTTGATGACCTCAAGGATTGGGTGCACTTCGAATGACCACTATCCAGCTGCTGGTTGTCGCCCTTTCATCCATCATCCTTATGGGTGTCCTCGGCGCGTTCGTGATCGCCTACCGGAGAAGCGAGACGCCCAGCCGACCTAGGTCGTCGCGGAAGTCACGGCTTTCGAGAGAGACCCGCCGAGCGGACCGTTCGGCCCTGAGCTCTCCGGTAGTGGCGCGTTCCGTCACCGAGACATCCGATGTTTCGCCGACGGGCGTCGAAGAGGAGCAACCCATTGGAGATGAGCAGGGCTCTCCTGAGGACGCCGCTGATCTAGATCCTGCCGAGATGCGAGTGGTGGAGGTGGAACGAGTGGAGGAGCTCTCCCCACAGGAGGCGGGCGTGAACCGACGCCAGTTCTTCACTCGTGCGCTTGGCATCACGTTTGGGGCTTTCCTCGGACTCAACGGTATTTCCTACCTGGCCTTCCTCTGGCCGCGCCTCTCGGGTGGGTTCGGATCTGATATTGACGTTGGTGCCGTAGCCGACCTCCAAGCCGAGGTGCTGCTCAACGACGGATCCATCCTGCCTAAGTTCGTACCCGAAGCGCGCGCCTATATCGTCCCCTTCGCGGCGTCCGATATCTCTCGCTCCCAGTTTGAAGGGCTTGGGGTGGTGGCCGGAGGGCTGACCGCCTTGTTCCAGCGCTGCGTTCATCTGGGATGCCGGGTTCCGTGGTGTGACGCTTCTCAGGGTTTTGAATGCCCATGTCATGGTTCCAAGTACAACTATGTGGGCGAGTATGAAGCCGGTCCAGCACCCCGAAACCTGGATCGCTTCGCGGTCGAGGATCAGGGCGGACGGCTCATCGTCAAGACCGGAACCATCATCCAGTCGGCTCGGGCGATCGCCAAGACGGTGCAGTATCCGCAGGGTCCCTCCTGCATTGCCCTAGACACCACTACCGAGGAGGCCTAGGCGGTGTCTACCCTGGTGGTGACCATTGTCGCGTTGGGGGCGATCGGGTGGTTTGCATACTTGGTTGGTTCTGGTTCGCGGCGTGATAGACATGACCCGGTTCCGCTCAACCTGTCGGCTGCCCAGACGGACGATGAACTTGAGACCAAGCGCCTTGATCGTACGCTGGTCGGGGCGGTGGTAACCGCCGGTTTCCTCACACTCGCCATGCCCATCTACTACCTAGGAGAACTTGACCGCCAAGAGGGGTTCGTAGAAGAGTTCTATGAGGGATCTCTCGAACGCGGCCACGAGGTGTGGCTCGAGTTTGGCTGTGGTGACTGCCACGGTGCCAACCTGGCGGGCGGGGTGGCCTCCTTCCTTGAGGAACGTTCTCAGGTCAACGTTGATGGCTGGGCTGCCCCGGCGTTGGACGATATTTTCTATCGATACGACCGGGATGAGGCGGAGTTCTGGATCGTCTACGGGCGGGCCAATACCCCCATGCCGGCCTGGGGACTTGAAGGGGGCGGGCCGCTCAACAGCCAGCAGGTTGATGACATACTCAACTACATTGAGTCCCATCAGATCCCCCAGGCCGAAGCTCTGACGCGGGTAGGAGGATCTATAGCGGGTGCCCGGAGCAGGCTGGACGGTGCCGCCGACGCGGTGGCCGGTCAGATAGCCGCCCAGGGAGAGTTGATCGAGACGATACGCACCTCCGACACCACCTCGGTTGCTTTAGGGGAGATCGCTGGTCGGGCCCGTGATCTTCTCGATACTGCGGAGGAGGGTATCGACACAGACGGGGACGGCCTGTCGGACGTGGCTGAGCAGGGCCTGACCGCGGTATTCGCTCAGGCTCAGACCGAGGGTTATCTGGCTACGGCCGTGGTTCTCGACCCCCGTAATGCGGAAACGCTGATCGGTATCGGTGATAGATCGGCCGCGGCGGGATCGGTCGGGGACCTTGAATCGAGCGCAAACTCGCTAGTCATCACCTCCCAGAATCGGGATGTCCTAGGTGCCCAGGCTCAATTCGGCCTCGAGTTCCTGGAGGAGGCGGCCCGGAGCGCCCGTTGGTCGGTGGATGTCAACGCGGTGGCGGAGGCGTCATTCTCCGGCGATGCGGAAGCTGCCGATCGGGCGATAAGTTTGTACAACGCCTACTGCGCCCGTTGCCATACCGCGGGTTACTCGGCAGGACCTTCCTTCCAACAAGAGCAGGGTTCGGGTGCGTTAGGGCCGTCGCTGCGGGATGGTCGGGCGCTCACCCAATTTCTTACCGCCGAGGACATGTACGAGTTCATCCTCGCCGGTTCGACCTCCGGTGAGGGTTACGGGGTTAACGGGGTCGGTTCAGGTCGTATGCCTGGGTTCGGCAAGGTACTTTCCGCTGAAGACTTGGACCTTATCGTCGGGTACCTGAGAGGCTCGACGTTGGACGGCTCTAAAGCCGGGGAGGGGAGAGGCTGATGCGGGAGCTCTTCCGCGAGTTGCTGTCGCAAAACTTGCTGTTTACCGGGATCGTCCTGACCTTGGCCGCAGTCTTGGTCTTCTTTGGCAGCGTCTACCTGCTGCAATACACCAATCTGGGCAAACGCCTGGCGATTCTGGTGTCGGGTGCAGGCATCTTCGGGTGGACGACCATCAATTCGATCCTCTTCGTCCTCTACGCCCCACGTGGCCCTCGTCCAGTCGACTTCGAGGGGCTTAACGCGTTCGAGATTCGAATAATACCTGGGGCCTTCGCGGCGGGATCGGCGATACTGTTTGTGATGTTTCTGGTAGCGCTACAACGCTACGAACGGGATCAGGAGCGGGAATAGGTCCGCCGGACCCGATGCCCGCGTGATCTCTCTGACCGCTGGAATCCTCAGGTCATGTAGTGGGAGAGAATCTGTAGTTCGGTCGCCAGATCCACCTGGCGAAGGTGGATCCGACTGGGCACTTTAAGGGCGGTGGGGGCGAAGTTCAGGATCGATTCCACCCCGGCCTCAACCAGCATCTCGGCTACCTGTGAGGCAGCGGAGGCAGGGGTGGCGATGATCCCCATAGAGATCCCCAGCCTTTCCACATCGGAAGGCATATCTCTCAGGTGACGAACCTCGATCTTGCCTAGGTTCGTACCCACCTTCGACGGTGCTGTGTCGTAGAGGCTGACAATTCGGAACCCCATGGTCCCGAAGCCGTCGTAGTTGGCCAACGCCGACCCCAGGTTGCCCATGCCGATAATGGCCACCGGGCGATCTTCGACAAGACCGAGGGTGGTTCGAATACGATGTTCCAGCTCTCTGACCTGATAGCCCACGCCCCGGGTTCCTAGAGAACCGATGTAGGAAAGGTCCTTGCGGACACCTGCAGGAGTGAGGTTGCTGTGCACGGCCAACTCGACCGAAGAGATCGTCTCTTGGGACGAGGGCAACTGCTGAATGCAGCGCAGGTAGCGCGGCAGGCGCTCCACGGTGGCGGCGGGGAGGACCGACCTCATCGGTGTCCGGTCTAGAACACCGAAGATTCAGTAGAGGGCGGGGCGGGTACGCTCCTCATCCGTGAGGGATGCGTCCTCTATGGCCTGCGAGAGGGCGGCGCGGAACGTGGGGAGGTCAACCATCATCGTCACCATCTGGAACCCCCGGGCTAGACGATCAGCGGCCACACCGGGCGAGGCCTGGATCCCCGGACGAACACCGTGACGTCGGCAGGACTCGACGATATGATCGAGCATGTCGAGAAAGTCCTGCTCGGCGGTCCCGGGTTGATAACCCATGGCGACGGCTAAGTCCGACGGTCCCACATAAGCGACATCGATTCCGGGTACGGCGAGGATGTCATCAAGAGCCTCAATGGCTTCCAGGGTCTCGATCATGGGGATGCAGGCCACGTCGTCGTTGGCTCGTTGGTAGTAGTCCGCGCCTTCGACGATCAGCGCCCGGGCGGCCCCGATGCTCCGTACCCCCACCGGAGGGAAGCGGGTGTAGGAAACCGCTGCTGCGGCCTCTTCGGCGGAGTTCACCATCGGGATGATTACACCCATCGCACCGGCGTCAAGCACGCGAGAGATGTTGGCCACCGAGAGCTCGGGTACCCGGACGATCGGAGTGACCCCACCCACGTTCAGCGGTGCCAACATGCGCACGGTGTCGTCGAAGCCGATCAGGCCGTGCTGGCAGTCGATCACCACATAATCAAGGTCGCAGGCGGCAACCGCCTCGGCGACCATCTGGCTGGGGATCGACACCCAGCTCCCCAGAGCGGGTTGGCCCGCTGCCCATTTATTGCGGAGTGGATTCAGTCTCATGGCGGGCAATGTTGGCACACCGGGGCGAAGTTGCCTAATTGCGCGCCGACAAGCCGAGTTTCGCCGCGAAATCACTGGGAGCGACACGGAGGCCCGCCAAGGCCTGAAATGCTACGCAACGTTGGGCCCGCTCGATGCCAGAGAGGCTCCGGGGGGGGGGGTGCCTCAGGTTCGCTCTAGGAGCTTCCTCACCTTAGCCCCGTCGGTGGCTTCTAGGCATTGATCTGCCAGTGCCCGACAGTACTCGAGGTCGAGGGCACGGATCCGCTCCTTGATGGCCGGGACCGCGGGGATGGCCACCGACAGCTCGCGCACCCCCAGCCCTATCAGCGTCGGAACGGCTAGCGGATCTCCGGCCATCGCCCCGCAGACCCCCACCCAACACCCGGCGGCCTTGGCAGCCTCGGCGGTCATGGCGATTAGGCGCAGAACAGACGGGTCGAGCGCGTCAGCCCGGTCGGCTACCTCCCCATTTGTCCGGTCAACTGCCAGCGTGTACTGGGTCAGATCGTTCGTTCCTATGGAGAAGAAGTCAACATGGGGGGCGAGTCGGTCGGCTACGAGGGCAGCGGATGGAACCTCGATCATGATCCCCACCTGATAGTCGGTGGCGTGATCTAGGCCGTCGGCGACCAAAGACTCTTCGGCTCGCCGGAGGGCCGACCGAAAACCTCTCAGATCTTCGATGCCCGCCACCATGGGTGCCATGATGGCTAGGCGGCCCGTCGTTCCCGCCCTCAGCAGTGCCCTCAGCTGGCTGTGCATCAGCTCGGGCCGGGCGAGCGTGAGCCTGATCCCGCGCAAGCCGAGGAAGGGATTAAGTTCCTCCCCGATTTCTATGCCGGGTACCTGCTTATCGCCGCCCACGTCCAGGGTTCGTACCACGACCGTGTGGTCTCGGAAGGCGGTCATAACGGTTCGGTAGGCTTCGTATTGCTCCTCTTCCGAGATCGGTCGGGTGCGGTCTAAGAAGAGGAACTCGGTCCGGAAGAGACCAACTCCCTCGGCACCCACTCCGACGGCGCGGCTGGTGTCGACATCGGATCCGATGTTGGCCGCAACCTCTATGCGCACCCCGTCTTGGGTCACGGCCTCTTCATGGGTCCGCAGGGTTGCTCGTTCTTCGGCTTCCCGTTCCGCTGCCTGTCGTTGTCGGAGCGTGTCGAGGATGGCCGAGGTGGGGTCGATAAATGCCTCGCCGCTGGTCCCGTCGATTGCCATCATGGTGCCGGTCTGGAGGTCGGGAAGGTCGGTGGCGACCACTGCGGGAAGACCCATACCCCGGGCGAAGACGGCGATGTGCGAGGTCGGGCTGCCTTCCGAGGTGCAGAGCCCGAGCGCCTTGCCTGGGGGAAGGGCGGCCGTCTCGGACGGGAAAAAGTCGGAGGCGACGAGGATGGAGGGAGTTACAAGATCGTCCCAGGTATCGGGAGGCATCCCCAGAATGCCTCGGAGGAGTTGGTTGCCGACGTCGCGTATGTCGGAGGCCCGAGCAGCCAGATACTCGTCTTCGAGGGATTCGAGCATGGCTGCGGATTCCTCGGTGACCTGGTGGACGGCAACCTCGGCGGCGAGGCTCTCCGATTCGATGCGCCTTCGGGCCTCTCCGGTGAACTCCGGATCGTCGAGTAGCAGCAGATGGGCACCGATGACCTCCGCCTCCTCCGATCCGCTTCCGTGGAGTTCTTGCAGGCTGACAAGGCGATCGCGTACCCGCTCTTCGCTTTGGCCTAGTTTCTCCAGTTCCGGGCTCGGATCCGTTACCTGGCGGGTCTGGATTGCGGGCAGGCCGGAAACGTGCACGTAGGCCGGGCCGATCGCAACGCCCGGTGAGGCTCCGATCCCGCTTCTCTCTAACACGTCGGCATCCTTAACCCGACTGGGAGGTCGGCGCAGGCGAGCGTGAAGGCACCCTGTCGCGGTCAGCGGTGATCATGCATCCCTCCTTCGGTACTCCTCTACGGTAGCCGGAGCGTTCAAACGCAGGGAGCGGGTTTCTTTCAGAATTGCCAAGAGGCTCTGGTGTACGGGCGGGTTACCGGCGATCACGAAGGGCTCCGTGGGCCCGACCGGGTACCCCGAGAGGTCAGTCACCGCTCCGCCCGCTTCTAACACCATCAGAACCCCGGCACCCATATCCCAGGGCGATAGGTCCTCCTCCCAATAGGCGTCCATCCGCCCGCAGGCCACCATGCACAGGTCGAGAGCAGCCGATCCGAGCCGCCGGACGCCCTGCGCCTCGGCGAGTACCTTGACGAATCTGGTCTGGCAGATCTCGGTCCGGTCACCTCGGTTATACGGGAATCCCGTTACCACTAGAGCCTCGGATAGCTCAGGTGTGGTGCTTACCTTGATGGGGGAGCCGTTCAAGAGGGCACCTTCGCCGCGTACAGCCACGTACTCGTCTCCGTTGGTGGCGTTGATTACCACGCCCACCGTGGGGATGTTGTCGATCCAGAGCGCAACGGACACGCTGATCCATGGGAACCCGTGGATGAAGTTGGTGGTCCCGTCCAACGGATCCACCAACCAGACCCGGCCCGCGTCGGGAACCGTGCCGCCCTCCTCCTCGGCAACCACGGCGTCGTCGGCCCGGTCGCGGGAGAGCAGTAGCCGGATGGATCTCTCAGCGCGTTCATCGGCTTCGGTCACCGGATCGGCGTCTCCCTTGAAACGCGTCGGGGCCCCCTTCTCGAGGTATTCCCGTATCACCGCGGCACCAGCCCGGGCCGATTCGAGAGCCACTACCAGATCCGCTCGGTGAGCCATCGTGAACATGAGATTTGGCCAGTCTGGGGGCTCTACCAGGGGAACGAGAACCCGTCGCCCGGACTGGGTCGAGAAACAGGGGATTGGTGGTGTCGTAGGGGGTAGGCGGCCAAGTGCCCTCGTCGACACGATGGGCATGGCACCGCCGGGTGGGCTCTCAGGTCGGGGCCCGAACCCTCGGTCACGCGGTTACGAGATTCTGAGCCGAGTCGGTTAGCGGCGTCGAGGAAGGTCGGCTGCCTTCAACATTGCTCCCCCGGCGTCGAGGATCCCGATCTTGGTGCCTATGGTGGCCGGGTTGGCCGCGAATAGGTCCGCTCGGTTGATCACCAGATAGCGGTAACCGTCGATCGGCCGGAGTCGCTTGACGGTCTTCTTGATCGCCTTGCGATCGGCTGCGATACCCAGAGAACCCTTGGCGCACACCAGGTCGGCGCGCCCCGAAGGGTCGGGCTCCGCGGAAAGCCGGGCGGCAATAGTCTCGGTCAGATGATCATGATCCATACGTGCCATTTCAGTCCTTTAGGCGAGTTGTGGCTCTACCAGGGGCGACAACGAGCTTCCTTGCCTTTTCCCCTTCCAGGGATGGTAGACCATGGCCCCCGCCGGTCGTCGTCGACTCCCAGTAATACAGATGATTTGGTGCCCTCTTTAGCCGGTCGCCCGTCCATAGAAGATTCGAGCGAGTGGTTCGTCTTCTTCTAAGCCGAGGACGGAATGGACACCCGCAGCCTCGACCGCCTCGCGCAACTCGCCGATGCCTTCCACCCGATCGTCTGTCAACGACACTCCACACCGGATGGCATCGACAAGCGCACCGACAGGGAGGCCTAGACGGGCCGCGGCACGGGCCGGGCCGACCAATCGCTCGTCAGGTGCCAGTTTCCGCAACGGGTTTCGCGCTACGCGACGAACCGGGTCCACCAAGAAGGTACCGGCAAAACGATCCAGGTTGGAGCGCCCATACTCCATCAACTCCTCTTGGTCCCACACCGGGTACTCGGTGGCCAGCACCGTGGACATGGTGGCGTTGATCTCGCCGAGACACGAGAGGATATGAGGATCGGCGACCGCCTCAGCTATCGTCTCGTGGCCAGCTCGTAGACCCAAGAAGGCTGCCGCGGCGTGAAGTCCGTTGACCAGCCACAGCTTCTTGATCCGATAGGTTGCCAAGCCGTCCACCAACTCGAATCCCTCCGGTCCGGGATGAGTCCCAGACCAGCCTTCTAGGGCTACCTTGAACTCAAAGCGGCGCTCGACCTCCAAGGCTAGGTCTCCCTCTACGGCACCGGGAACCATCCGGTCGACCAGAGTTTCCGGAAACCCCACGGAAGGTGAGAGCCGCACGCCCAACGATTCGATGTGGCGGCGCAGCATGGCGGTGTTGGGATCGGCGTTCTCGCAAGCCAGCACGTTGCGGACACAGTTCCCCGGCCGCCTCAGGGCTGACGCGACGGTTGGAGCGATGTGGCCCAGTACACCCGCACCGACCGAGGTGCAGACAAGATCACAGGAGGCGACCGCCGTGACCGCGTCCTTGACGTTGGTGGCGTCAACCGCGGTGACACCGGTCACGTTGGTGGTTGTGCGACCGATACCGTCCACCTCGATCACCTGGTACGAGCCAGCTTCGTTGAGGCGACGCACCAGGCTCGGCGAGATGTCCACGAAGACGATGTTCCACCCCGCCTTTCCGAACAACCAGCCCACCAGACCGCGACCGATGTTTCCCGCACCGAAGACCGCGACCCGTCGAGCGGTCATGAAACAGGCGCGGCGAGGATCTCCCTGACATAAGCGGAGTCAGTGGTTGTTGCCAGCCGCGCACAAAGGTCCTCATCGTCCAACACGTCGGCCAGGTGTGACATTATGGCCAAGTGCTCCTCGCCCACGGCAGCTAGCCCGAACACGAGAAAGGCCCGGTCATCCTCCTCCCCCCACGTTATCCCCGCCGGATATTGCGCCAGGACTAGGGCGGTTCGCCGGATGAGATTCCGGTCTTCGTAGGTGCAGTGGGGGAGGGCGATCCCGTTACCAAGGTAGGTCGAGATCACCGCTTCGCGGGCCAGCATTGACTCACCATATCCGGCTTCTACCGCTCCGAGGTCTAACAGCATCCCAGATACTTGGGTGATGGCGTCTTCTTGGGTGCGACCCCGCTCACCCAGCGTTATCGCCTCAACTACGGCTACCGACAAATCACTCATCTGTCACCACCCCTTCAAACTCCTTCTATGTCGGTGCCCGCGGCCAAGTCCTTGACCAGTTTGACCAGTGCCGGATCGTTAAGGAAGGTTCGGAACGGCACCACCGCCGCGTCGGGCGCGGCCTTCTTGGCACGAGCCGCTAAACCGGCGTGGGTGACCACCACGTCGGCACCCGTCGGTATCTCGTGCACCGGGGCGTGGCTGACTTTGATATTGAGCTTGGCCTTCTTGATCTTCTTCTTGAGGAAGTTGGTGACCATCAGGCTGGAGCCCATTCCGGCCTCGCAAGCCAGAACGATCCAGTCGATTTCCGCTGCCTTCTTGACTGCACTCATGTTGTTGGTCCTTTTCAGAAGGGGAGAGCCCCCGGGTTGGGGGCTCTCCCTAAGCTGGTAAATCGGTCGGGTTCTTAGGTCGGGATGGCGGGCATCGTACCGATCATCTCTTCGGTGCCCTCCCTCTCCTTGACCGGGTATATACGGAGCAGCAAGGCACCCACCAGGAACGCCGCTACCGCCGCTACCAGCACACCGAGCAGAACACCGAAGTGCTGTCCTCGAGGTATCACCGCTAGGTAAGCGAAGATCGAACCAGGCGAAGGCGTTGCGGTTAGTCCGGCATCGAAGATCACGAAGACGATGTCAGCGAGGATACCGCCGGCCCATACGGACAGGATCATGATCGGATGCATGAGTATGTAGGGGAAGTAGACCTCATGAATCCCGCCGAAGAAGTGAATGACGATGGCACCGGGGGCCGATAGCTTGGCCAGACCCTGTCCGGCGAACCAGTAAGCCGCCAGCAGACCCAAGCCGGGTCCCGGGTTGGTCTCGAGCAGGAAGTAGATCGAGCGGCCCGTCTCGGCGGTGTCGGCCACTCCTAGTGGACCGAGAACCCCATGGTTGATAGCGTTGTTTAAGAACAACACCTTCCCCACCTCAATCGGGATATCAGCCAACGGAAGGAGCCCGGCGTCGGTTACCCACTCAACCAGGTTGCCGAAGAAAGATGCGAATGCGGCCATGATCGGGCCAATGACTACCTTACCGACGATGGCGAGCACAAAGCCGAGGATGCCAGCCGAGAAGTTGTTGTAGAGCATCTCGAAACCGACCGGTACCTGGTCCTCGAGGGACTCGTCGATCTTCATGATGATCCATGCCGCTAGGGGCCCAACCAACATGGCTCCGAGGAACTGAGGTGGATCGCCAACAGCACCGCTCGCTAGCTCGAAGTCGGCACCGATGATGATCCCCATCGTGGCGATGGCACCTAAGACACCCCCGCGGTGGCCGTAGACCATCTTGCCCCCCGTGAAACCGATAAGCACGGGAATCAGGTAGACGATGATCGGGCCTACCAACTCGGCCAAGCCCTCATTAGGGATCCATCCGGTGGGAATGAAGAAGGCGGTGATCAAACCCCAGGCCAGAATGGCACCGATGTTGGGAATGACCATCCCGGCCATGTAGCCGCCGAACTTCTGGATAGATGTGAGCATGGGACCTCCTCCTAGCTATGAACAGATCTTGGCTAACTTTAACCTTGACGACCTTGTGAGTGGTGGCAAAACCACCCGATTGATGTAGTGCTGGTGCGGTGCGCGTTAACGCACGTCGGGTTCCCTGCCAAGTCCACTATTGGAGTTACGTCAAAGTGGCTTCTTTGCGCCGATAAGGTGCAGGAAGCGGTCGATATTGAAGATAGAATAGTCAGATATGATGAGTTTTAATATAAGAGTCAATTAGTAAAACGGCTATGACATTTGTCGCCTCTTGTCAGTCGGTATGAGGACCCGGTATTAGGGACTATTGGCAGGTAAAAGGGGAGTCGGGGGTGGTACGTCTTTGGGCTTCTCGGTTCTAAGACCCCACGGAGAAGTTCATACCCTCTGGCGGCGACAGTACAGCTAGCAAGCTACTGAGACCCTATGGGCCTATCTGTCCGGTCAGGGCACGGTAGCCAGCGGCGATGATCGTGAATGCGGCAGCTAGCGCCGGTGTAATCAGGACCCAGAAAGCGATGACGCTCCCGGGGCCAGTATTCCAGAGGTACAGGCTTGCTACCCCCGGGGCGAAGGCAGTCAGCAGCACTAGCTGTAGCCCCAAGAGCCTGATCCGGTTACCCCGGCTCATCTCCGAGCTATAAGCGAGGGCACGTATTCCGCGGGCCTTCCTATCGACGATGAAGAACGGATACAGGCAATAGATCATGATCACCATCACCCCTGGTACGACCAGGAATACGACGCCGACGGCCACCGTGATGTAGAAGACCATTGAGGCCCTGACGAAGCCGTCCCGCGCCCACCAGTCGTCGGCCGAGGGCGGGGCAGGCTGGTGGGGCGAGGTGGCGGCCAGAGCGTGGCGCGATAGTGGCCAGGCAGCATATCCAGCCAGCGTGACGCCCAAGAGCCACACCAGCAGGTTCAGCCAGTAACTGTCGGTTGCCTGGCGCGCCAGGAGCACCAGCGCGGGTACTGCCGCGAGGACGGCTGATCGAAGGAGAAGGTGGGGGGCGTTCTTGGCCAAGGCAGACCAGCCCTGGGCGAGAACATCGGCTATACGGAGAGGAGTTGGTGGCTTCTTGGGCAATCCTGACCTTCAATGCTGGTATCTAGGCTACCTCACCGCACCGACGTGGGTACGCTACGGGTATGAGGATTGATATCACCATCACCAACCCAGCGGGCCTGCATGCGCGTCCGGCTGCCGAGTTCGTCAAGCGCGCCAAGGCGTCTCCTTCGGAGATCACGGTGACCGCCAACGGCAAGACCGTCAACGCCAAGAGCATGCTCGGCGTGCTCAAACTCGGCGCAACCAAGGGGACCACCATCTCCGTGGAGATCGCAGGGGATGATGCCGCCGACTTGATCGCCGACTTCACCGCCCTGCTCTCGGTGGAGGGCTGAACTCCACCCAGGGCGTAAGTCTCCTCAGCGGTCCCTATCTTCGGGTGGTGGTCCGTGTGCCCGCGCCTTCACCTTTCTTGGATTAGGCCGGTGTCGGATCAGGGTGCGGGTCGCGGGGTCCAGGGTATGGAGGCGAGGCATTATCGGCTCAGCTACTTTGTAACCGTCTGCAGGACCCGTGCGCTATCCGGTCGCGGGCGGGGGGCGGAGGCGGTCGGCCACGGCGCGGGTGAGGCGGTCGAGGATACCGGCGAGCAGCACGATGGCGATTCCGGCCTCGAAGCCGCGGCCCACCGCATCGCTGCGCCGCAGTCCCCGAACGGCCTCTAGGCCGAGCCCACCCCCGCCGACCAGGCCAGCGATAACGACCATGGCCAGGATGAGCATGATCACCTGGTTCACCGCCACCATCAACTCGGGTGCGGCCAGCGGCATCTCCACCTGGCGGAGGCGCTGGACCCGGGTCGCCCCGAAGCTCTCCGCCGCTTCGCGGGTCTCGGCGGGCACCCGGCGCAACCCGAGGTCGGTGTAGTGGACCGCAGCCGGTAGGGCGTAGATGACCGAGGCGATGATGCCGGGGATGCGGCCTACGTGGAAGAGGGTGATCACTGGCACCAGGAGCACGAAGCTCGGAATCGTCTGGAAGAAATCCAGGACTGGCCTGAGGGCGGCGCGGAGAAGGTCGTTATGCGAAGAGAGGATCCCCACCGGCACGCCTATGGCCAGGGTGGCCGCCACGCCTAGGAGGGTCTGGGCGAGGGTGTCCATGGACAACTCCCACATGCCCAGGAGGCCGATGGCGATCAGCGCCGCGCCGATACTGATGGCCAGCCGGAGTCCTCGAGCCCAGAGCCCGAGAACCACCCCGATCCCGATCATGGCTGGCCACGGGATGCCGGAGGAGAGCAGCTCGCGCAGCGGTATCACGAACTCGATGGTGACGAAGTCGCTGAAAGAACCTGTCCCGATGCCCGACCCGCCGATGTTGTACAGGTTGTCCCGGGCCCAGTCGGTGATGTCGTTGACGTACGGGGCGAACCGCCAGCCGAGCGCTTCGGGGAAGTCGTTGTGGCCGAGAAATCCCCCAACCACCGCGCCGACCGCCGTCACCACGGCCAGCCACTTGATGGATTGGGCGTCGTCGCCCGCATCGGCGGTGGCGATGCCGGTGGAGAAGCGGTTCAGGATGATCGCCATGATCACGATGGCGATGCCCGCCTCCGCGGCCTTGCCCACGTTGATGCTCTGCATGGCCTGCAGCACCACCTGGCCGAGGCCGCCAGCACCGATGAAGGCGGCGATCACCACCATGCTCATGGCCAGCATGGTGGTCTGGTTCATGCCCGTCAGGATGGCCGGTCGCGCCTGGGGGAGCCGCACCCACCGCAGGGTCTGCCGCTCGGTGGCACCGAACATCTCCGACGCCTCCACCGTGGACTGCGGAACGGTGCGCAGCCCTACTTCGGTGAGCCTCACCACCGGGGCTAGGGCGAATATCACGGTGGAGATCATGGCCGGGACCCGCCCGAACCCGAACAGCAGAACGAAGGGGATGAGGTAGACGAACCCGGGCATGGTCTGCATGGTGTCCAGGGTGGGTCGGGTGATACGGGCGACCGCATCGCTGCGCCACGCCGCTATTCCCAGCGGGATGCCGATGGCCATGGAGATGAGGACCGACACGCCCATCAGGGACAGGGTGGCGAACGCCTCCTCCCAGAGGCCCACTACCCCAATCAAGGTCACGCCAGCAAGGCCTAGGGCACCGGCGAGCCGGCCCCGGGTCCACCACAGCCCCAGACCGGTGAACAGTGGGTAGGCAAACCAGGGGAACCACATGAGCAGGGACTCCAGTCGGCGGATGGCCCAGTCGACGGTGCCCGTGGCCGGGTTCAGGACGACCGCATACAGCCAGTGGGAGGTCTGGTTGTTGATCAGCCAGCGCCGTGTCCGGTCGATCGGGTCGGCTAGGCCGATATTCCACGATTCCGGGAAGACGCCGGTGTCGGTGAGGATCCGGAAGGTCGCGATCAGCAGGATGGCCGCGCCGAGCACTAGGGCGAGGCGTGCTGGCCCGCTTCTCAACGCGCTACGGAATCCGCCGGTTCCGGGGCGGATCCCGTCCGCCGCCGTCACCTCCCGCTGTGGGCGATCACGCTGGCGACCTCTTCCCCGCGGAGTAGCCCCGCGGGCTCATCCTGCTCGTCGCATACCAGCACGGGCTTGGTGGATCCCAGCAGGTGGGGGAGTACCTCCTCCAGTGGCGTGGTGGTGGAGACCTTGGTCCATTCGGGGTCGACTTCCGTTCCCTCAAGCGGCCGCATCACCGAACAGGCCGCCAGGACCTTCATCACTGGGGCGTCTTGGGTGAACGCCCGCACGTAGTTGTCCGTCGGGTTGGTAAGTATCTCCACCGGCGTACCGACCTGCACGAACGCCCCTTCGTTCATGATGGCGATCCGGTCGGCCAGTTTCAGCGCCTCGACGAAGTCATGGGTGATGAACACCAGCGTCCGGCGAAGCCTCTGCTGGATCTCGACCAGCTCGTCCTGCATGTCCCGGCGGATGAGCGGGTCGAGGGCGGAGAACGGTTCGTCGAAGAACAACACCTCGGGATCGACTGCTAGGGCCCGGGCCAGTCCCACCCGTTGCTGCATGCCGCCGCTGAGTTGCTGTGGATGATGATCACCCCAGCCCTCAAGGCCGACGGTCTCTAGGAGTTCTAGGGCGCGATCCTGCCGCTCGCGGCGGTCTATCCCCTGCACCTCCAGCCCGTAGGCCACGTTGTCCACCACCGTGCGATGGGGGAACAACCCGAAATGCTGGAACACCATCGCCATCTTCCGTCGACGGAGATCGCGTAGCGTGGCGTTATCGGCCTGGGTGAGCTCTATACCGCACACCTCCACAGTTCCCTCGGTGGGCTCGATCAGGTGGGAGACGCACCGGACGAGGGTGGACTTTCCCGATCCCGAGAGGCCCATGACCACGAACGTCTCCCCTGGGGAAACCTGGAAGCTGACGTCGCGGACCGCCACCACGCTGCCGACGGCCCTCCTTATCTCCTCACGGCTGGCCCCGGCCTCCGCCATCTCGCGCGCCTCCCTGGCCCGCTTGCCGAAGACCTTCCAAACGCCTTTGACCCTGACACGGGAGGCCTCGTTACTCGCGTCTCTGGCTGTGTCCATAGTCCTTGATCCCAACTTCCGCCGTCGATTAACGAGCCTTCCCGGACCCTCCGGCCGGATAGACCGGGACATCCAGAGGTGCCAAAGGCTGGTTGCCCAGGATGAGGTCGGCCGCCTTCTCCGCGATCATCATCACCGGAGCGTAGATGTTGCCGTTGGTGACCGTGGGCATCACTGAGGCATCCACCACGCTCAGCCCGGTAGTGCCGTGGACCCGCATTGATCCGGGCTCCACGACCGACCGGTCGTCGGTACCCATGCGAGCCGTTCCGGAGGGATGCAGAGCGGTTTCGGCATCCCGGCCGACCCAGTCCAGGATCTCCTCGCCGGTCGAGACCTCGGGGCCGGGCGACAACTCACCGGCGTTGTAGGGGGCGAACGCGGGCTGGTTCATGATGTGGCGAGTGATCCGGATGGCCTCCACCCACTCCCGGCGGTCCTGGTCGGTGGAGAGGTAGTTAAATCGGAGGGCTGGCTTCACCCTGGCGTCGCGGGACTTGATGCGGAGGTAGCCCCGAGCGTCCGAGTACATGGGGCCGACATGAACCTGGTAGCCGTGGCCATGGCTCGGCGACGAGCCGTCGTAGCGGATGGCCAGCGGCAAGAAGTGGAACATGAGGTTGGGGTAGGACACGTCTGGATTGGAACGAACGAAACCGCCGCCCTCGAAATGGTTAGTGGCACCCGGTCCCCTCCGGGCCAGCCATTGCATGCCGATCCAGGGTCGGCACCACCAGCGCAGGGCTGGCTGCATGGATACCGGCTGGCGGGAGGCGTACTGGACGTACACCTCCAGGTGATCCTGTAGGTTCTCGCCGACCCCCGGGAGGTCGGCCACTATCGGGATGTCCAGGGATGCCAGGAGGTCGGCGGGTCCCACCCCGGAGATCTGGAGCAGCTGGGCGGATCCGAACGCCCCGGCACACAACAGGACGTGGCCGCCCCGGACGGTACGGTCGCGGCCCCGCCAGCGGTACTCCACCCCCACCGCCCGGCTGCCCTTTAACAGCACTCGCCGGATGAGTGCGCTGGTCTTCACGTCGAGGTTCTTGCGGTGCCTTACCGGGTGCAGGTAGGCCACCGAAGCCGAGATCCGTCGCCCCCGGTGGATGTTACGGTCGAACGGCGCGAACCCCTCTTGTTGGTACCCGTTGACATCCTCCGTCAGTCCATACCCGGCCTCCTGCACCGCCTCGAAGAACGCTGCGAAGAGGGGGCTGTCGGCTGGCCCCCTTTCCAGCATCAGTGGACCGTCCTCGCCCCGCCACTGATCCGCGCCAGCCAGGCAGGTTTCCATCCGCTTGAAGTACGGCAGGCAGTGGCGGTATTCCCAGTTTTCCATGCCCGGTTCGGCGGCCCACTTGTCGTAGTCGGCGGGGTTCCCGCGCTGGAAAATCATGCCGTTGATGGAACTCGATCCGCCGAGCACCTTTCCTCGGGCGTGATAGATCCTTCGACCCCCCATGTGGGGCTCGGGGTCGCTCTGGTATCGCCAGTCGTAGAAGCGGTTACCGATGGGGAAGGCAAGGGCCGCAGGCATGTGGATGAACACATCCCACTTGTAGTCCCGACGACCGGCTTCCAGCACCAAGACTCGGTTTCCTGGGTCGGCGCTCAGCCGGTTGGCCAGCGCGCATCCGGCTGAGCCACCTCCCACGATGATGAAGTCGTACAAGGACTATTCCCCGGGGAAGGCGGGCCAGCACCGGCAGGTATCCATAGCCACCGGCACCGGCTCTCGCCGCCTTCTAAGAGGGCAGCCAGGCACTCCAGACGTCGGAGTTGGCCTCGATCCACTGGGCCGCCGCATCGTCCACCGTCAGGCCGTCGTTCTCGATGGCCGACAGCATCTGGATTTGGTCGGCGGTCGAGTAGCTCATGGCCCGCAGGAAGGCATCGGCGTCGGGGGCGTCGGTAGCCAGATCGCGGTTGACGATCTTGAACAGCACGTCCTCCGGGTAGTCGCAATCGATCCCGCCACCATCACCCGTGGCGTAGCACTCATCGCTGTAAGCGGGGAGGGCTACCCGGGTGAGGTCGTACGTGTTGAACGCCGAGTGTGGTGTCCAGAAGTAGAAGAGCGCCGGTTCCTGGCGGCTGTAAGCGGCGTCCAGAGCGGCCAGGATTCCGGCCTCGGAGCCTACGTAGACGATCTCCAGCGGCAGGTCCAGGTTGGCGATGATCTGCTCGTCGTAGATCGTCCAGCTGGGATCACCGCTGAGGAACTGACCCTTGTCACCGGTCTCGGCGGTGGCGAACAGCCCGGCCAGCTCCGGATCGGCGAAGCCCTCCCAGGTCGCTAGTGCCGGATGTTGGTCCACCATGTATGTCGGCATGAACCAGCCTATCTCACCGATGGGACCGATCAGACCTGCGTTGTCCACGTTCCCGTCCGGACTATCGATGAAGTCTGCGACGTTCTGGGCATGGCCCGAGGGCCATACTTCAAGCGAGGCGTCGAGATCTCCGGTGTTGATCGCGGCCCACTGGGCGTTCTCGTCGATCTCCACCCGTTCTACGGTGTAACCCAGTTCGCTCTCCAGCAACTGAGCCGCTACCGCAACGTTGGCAGCTGAGCCGTTCCAGGGGTTGACGGCCAGCTTGATGGTTGTTTGGGAGCCGCGGGAATCGTCCTCCGCGCAGCCGGTAACGACGAGAGCCAGCACGGCAAAGAGTACGACAATAAGACGGCGGCTTCCCCTTGTGGTGTTGCGGGTTCGCATTGTTTACACCCCATTCCTGGTCGGGACATTCCCAAGGCAGGCCCTAAAGCATGCCTAGGCTCAAGATTACTTGCTACGCGAGTACTACAGCTGACCAAAACAGCATCTTGTCCGCAAGGTGTACCACGATCCGGCACCCCGACGGACTCCCCGGGGCTTGCCCTCACCCGAACGAAGCAGCCGGATGTTCCATGTCTACATGCGTAGAGCTTATGGAGCGTGCTCTTACCTGCTCGGACATTTGGACAATGTGGGTGCTGAGTTGCCCAAGGTTCGGATCGCCTGCAAGACAGGCCACATCTAGCTTTCGCTGCGTGGGGGTGGTCCCGTCACCCGGACCACCTGCTATCACGCTTGGTTAAGAGTGCCTCAATGAACCAGCAATCGGGGCCTGATATAGAGTTCCAGACGGGCGCAGCCGGGGGCCACCTGCTCCCAAGGTTGGTTTCCCAAGGACATGGAGATCAGGGTGGCGGTCACCACGCGGAGGCGGGTGCCGGTCATCATCTCCAGCGTGCCCGACATGGTGGGTTCATGGCCTACCACCAATAGGCGTTCTACCTGGTTGGGGACGTCACGGACAGATGCGAGAACCTCCGCGACCGATGCGCCGTAGAGAGGGGGCACCGTTCGCAGTTCCGTATTCCAGTCCCCGGCCTCGGCGGCCACGCCAGCGGTGGTCAGGGTGCGCACTGCCGGGGATACCAGAACCAGGTCAGGAACCAGCCGGTTGATGGCGACGAACTCACCGATGGCCTTCGCCGACCTGATCCCTCTCGGGTTCAGAGGCCGGGACCGGTCGGAGGCGTAGTCGGAGGACCAATCCGACTTGGCATGGCGCAGGAGCATCAGCGAGGGCATCTAAATGGTCACCGGTGGCGGGGGTTTCGTGACCTCTCGAGGGCCAGGTTCATGAGTGCCTCGTGCAGGTCAAGGCCCCGTTTCTGGCCACGCGGCTCGTAGGTCCCATCCGGGTTGAGGACCCACGAAAGGTGGTCATCGGCTCGGCAGAGGTCGAGTATCTCCTCCAGCCGACGTTGCGCCTCGAGATCCTCGACCGGTACCAGGACTTCCACCCTCCGATCGAGGTTGCGGGGCATCAGGTCGGCGGATCCGATGTAATACCTGAATCCCCGTTCAGGTCGCCCGAGACGCAGGATGCGGGAATGTTCGAGGAATCGCCCCACGATCGACCGTACCGTGATGTTGTCGCTCAAACCGGGTACCCCGGGTCGCAGGCAGCACACACCTCTCACGATCAGATCGATCCTTGTCCCGGCCTGCGAGGCCTCGTACAAAGCGTTGATCATGCCCTCGTCCACCAGCCCGTTGAGCTTGGCGACGATATGTCCGTCCTCATGGCGGGACTCCAGCCGGATGATGTCGGTGAAATGGTCTCGCAATTCGGTGGGTGCCACTACCAGCTTGCGGTATGACTTCTGCTTGCTGTAACCGGTCAGATGGTTGAAGAGGTCGCTCACGTCCGCCCCGATTTCCGGGTCCTTGGTAAAGAGACCTACGTCTTCGTACAGGCGGGCGGTGTTCTCGTTGTAGTTGCCGGTGGCGGTGTGGACGTACCGGGCCAGGCGTCCGCCTTCCTGTCGTACCACCAGGCAGAGCTTGGCGTGGGTCTTAAGGCCGACCAGCCCGTAGACAACATGCACGCCAGCCTCCTCGAGGGTCTGCGCCCGTTCGATGTTCCGTTGCTCGTCAAAGCGGGCCTTGAGCTCGACGAGTGCTACCACTTGCTTGCCGGATTCGGCGGCGGTGATCAACGAACGGACGATGGAACTGTCCGAAGAGGTGCGATACAGGGTCTGCTTTATCCCGAGCACATGAGGATCTAGGGCGGCTTCGTGTATGAAGTCGGCGGTGGAGGCCGCGAACGACTCGTAAGGATGATGGACCACCAGATCCTTGGCGCTGATCAGGTCGAAGAAGCTGGTCTTGGTGGTTATTCGGGGCACCACCACCGGCGGGAACGGCTTCCAGCGATGTTCAGAGAGATCTAGGCCTGCGAGCGTCGTCAGCGAACCCAAGTCCAGGAGGCCCGCGATCGGGTAGACATGGCGATCCTTGATCTCCAACTCTCTCATCAGGAGGTCAAGAACATCAGGATCGATGTCTCTTTCCACCTCAAGGCGCATAACCTGCCCTCGCCTCCGGCGCCCGATCTCCGACTTGAGCGCCGCCAACAGGTCCTTCGTCTCAAACTCGGCCAACTCGTAGTCGGTGTTGCGGGTAAGGCGGAACGGATGGCACTTGGAAACTTCCATGCCGGGGAACAACTCGTCTATGTGGGCCGAGATGAGTTGCTCAAGGGGAAGGAACCCGCCCTCATCCGGTAGTTCGATGAACCGCGGAAGGATGGGCGGCACCTTAACCCTGGCAAATCGTGGTTCTCCGGGTTCGGGCCCTCGGACCATCACCGCCAGGTTCATGGAGAGGTTGGATATATAGGGGAAGGGATGGGCCGGGTCGACCGCCAGAGGAGTCAACACGGGGTAGACCCGCTCGTGGAAGACGCGATACAGATAGGTGCGGTCCTCCTCGTCGAGGTCGGACCACAATCGGATATGGATGCCGAGCCGTTCAAGCTGAGGGAGGAGTTCGGTGCGGAACACCCGGCTTTGCTGCTCACATAGCTCGACCACCATCCGGCGGATTCGGTTGAGTAGCTCCGGCGCAGGCATCCCTACCCTGGATAGGTCCTCGAATCCGGCGTCCGTCCGTTCCTCCAACTCTGCCACTCGCACCTGGAACAGCTCGTCGATCAACTCGCTGACGATGGCGATGTAGCGGACTCGCTCAAGAAGGGGAGTGCGCGACCGTTGCGCCTGAGCAAGCACCCGGCTTACAAACTCCAGCTGCGAGAGTTCCCGTATCAGGAAAGGCTGGTTCGGGTAGTCGTTCCTCATAGCCGCAGGACGTTCATCGCCGCACGAGCCTGTCATCCGCCGATGGCCCGGCACCGGGTTCAGCGATGCTTGACGCCCTCTCGGTGGCGAGGCCATTGAAGAGGAGATCCTGCGCCGCCCGCGATACCTCAGAGAACGACTCCAGCGGGTCCTCCGCCTCGATGAGGGCTGACGCGGCGAACATGATCATGTCGTTGAGGAACCGCCCAGCCAGCCCAGGCGGTAGACGCTTCAACGTGCCTTCATCCACACCGGCCTGGTAGGTGTCAACGAACTCACGGACCAGGGAGCCGTGAGCGGACGCTACTCGGCCACGAGCAGTCTCGGACAGCTTCGGAACATCACGATGGAGTAGGCGACCGAGGGTGGGTTCCGTGACCAGAAACTCGAGGGTCAGCGTCACCAGCCACTCCAGACGCTCCACCGACCCGGCCTGCTCGGGTAGCCGGGCTACCAGTTTTTCGATCGTTTCCGGGAGCCTCTCCTCCACTAGAGAGGCGAGCAGATCGTCCTTGCTCCTGAAATAGTCATAAAGCGTGGTGCGTCCGACGCCGACGGCGGCGGCGATATCGCCCAACGAGGTTTCCTCATAACCCCAGGTTCCGAATTGTTCCTCGGCTTGGGCAAGGATCATGGCCCGGGTGACCACTTTGTGCTCAGCGATGGTGGCGGCTCTGATACGAGGCATACGGTGAGGTTAACCGGTTTTTCGCACCCTCGGCAGGGTATTGCCGAGGCGATACTTGGTACTAGCCGTCTAGCCCAGCCAGGTCTCTCTCCAGGGGGGTTCGGAATCGGGGGGTTACTCTGGTTGTTCCGAACCACTCCTCAAGCGCCGCGGCCTCATCGGCCACGGCGGACGATCCGTTGCTACCGATGTCCTCGAGGAGCCGATAGGCGATTCGACCAATCTTCGTTTGGGCCCATCCACCCACCACCCTTCCGTTCCACCAAACGGTCGGGCCAGCATTGCCGTTTCGATCGTAAAGGGGCCCGCCGTGTTCCCCCAGATACCAGCTGCGGTCCTTCCATCCCATCATGGTGGAGTCGAGTGAGGGGAGAAGTACAACCTGTGGCGCGGCTGGGGCGGTGCTCTCTAGGTCATCAGCAAGCACAAGAGCCGGGCCTTCCTCGGTTCCAACCTCGGCCACGTCTAGGAGTTCAAGAGCTGCGCGTAGCTCTCGAAGCGTCCAACCGGTCCACCACCGTAGGTCTGTCATCGTCCCCGGACCGTAGGAACTGAGCCAGCGCCGGAGGATCAGCCGTCGGGCCCGGTCCGGTTCTACGTCGGGGAGGGACTCACCAAGCCGATCGGACATTGTGGCCCAACGGTATTGGCCACTGATCCAGGTTCCACGAGGTCGCCCGCGCACGATCCTCCCCTCGCAGGCAAGGGAAAAGAGCACCCGGGTGGAGATCCCGACCTTGCCACCCCATTTCTTGCCCTGCCCAAACTCCAGAGTCAGTTTGAGGTCGGGGACCATCTCCCGCAGTTCCATGGCGACGGCTTCACCGCGTTCGGAGATCGCCTGGACCGTGGCATCTCCTACCCTTTGCAGCCAGGCGGCCCCATCATCGGTGAGGTCTTGGTCCTCCAGATACCCGATGAGTCGCTTGCGCTGGGCTCGAGCGAGCTTGGTGGCGCAACCGTGATGAAGTGCCGGGACGAGGTCGGTCGGGACCGCGAACAATGTCCCGCGCATTCCGAGGACTCGGAGGAGCGTGAAGTCTTCATAGAGCTCCCGCTCGATATCGGATACCCGGATCCCGTCCACCCGTGCCCGAGCGGAAAGGAACACGGTGGTCGGATCGCTGGAGTGGAGTCCAACCAAGCGCCCGGCGACTTGCTCCGCCGAACCGGCCCGGTGGTCGGCATGCAGGTGGTGGCGGACCACCACCCGCCGCCGACGCTCTTGATTGTCGATAAGTTCTGTTGTCATCGCCTAGATAAGGCGCGCGCCCGGCGGGTTGAGGTGGTGGCGGTGGGGCTCATCAACCCTCATTATGGCATTCCGGTTGCCAGTTGCCAGTGGGGGCTTGGGTTGATTGCGAGACCTGCTGCCCGCTCTGTTGGTGGGCGCTAGTGGGGCGTTTGGCTTGGACAGGGAAGGTGTGACCTCCCTTCGGGCCCATCGTTGACCTCTAGGGACTTCCACATCCGGCGGGCACGGGGATACACTCGGCCCATGCATTCCCGGCGTCTGGCCACAGTGTTTCTTCCTCGCCGTTCTGCGGACGATACGGACAGGCGCTAACGCATGCCTGCCACCGTCGTGGTTGGTGCCCAGTGGGGTGATGAGGGTAAGGGTCGGGTCGTTGACCTCTTCGCTCGACGGGCCCACTACGTCGTGCGATATCAGGGTGGTAACAACGCCGGTCACACCATCGTGGTGGGATCGGAGCGCTTTGCCCTTTCCCTGACGCCATCTGGGGTCATGTATCCGGGGGTGGTACCGGTTATTGGTTCCGGGGTGGTGCTCGACCCCCGAGTGCTCATCGAAGAGTTGACCATGCTGGAGGATCGGGGCATCGACGTGTCCCGTCTGCAGATTTCGGGGAATGCCCACCTGATCATGCCCTATCACCGGCGGCTCGACGCCGCCGTGGAGCGTCGCTCGGGACGCGACCGGATCGGAACCACTCAGCGAGGGATCGGTCCGGCCTACACCGACAAGATCGCCCGAACCGGGATTCGGGTGCAGGACTTGCTCGATCGGGGTCGGTTCGAAAACAAGGTGTCACGACTGGTGGCCGCCAAGAACGAGGTCCTAGTCCGCATCTATGGGGAACCGTCTGTAGACGCCGAGAGCGTCGCCAAGGAGCACCTGACGTATGCGGAGCGGATACGTCCGATGATCGCCGACACCTCGTTGCTGCTCTGGAGGGCACTGAGGGACGGGGAAAAGGTGCTGTTCGAGGGGGCCCAAGGGACTCTCCTCGACATCGATCATGGGACCTACCCCTATGTGACCTCGTCCAACCCCAGCGCGGGCGGAGCCGCCGTCGGTAGCGGTGTCGGCCCCCGCGCCTTGGAACGGGTGGTCGGCGTCTCGAAGGCCTATGTGACTCGAGTGGGAGGTGGGCCGTTCCCTACCGAGTTGTTCGACGAGAGCGGCGAGCGGATGGTGGAAGTGGGCGGCGAATACGGAACGGTCACCGGCCGTCGTCGCCGATGCGGATGGCTGGACCTGGTAGCGCTTCGCTACGCCGCCCGGGTCAACTCGCTCACCGAGCTGTTCATCACCAAACTCGATGTCCTGTCCGGGTTTGACCGGATCAGGGTCGCTGTGGCTTATCGGTCGGGTACTGACCGTCACGCTGACTTCCCGATGGTCCACCGGGTACTTGACACCTGCGAACCCGTCTACGTCGACCTGGAAGGGTGGCGAGAGGACATCACGGCGGTTCGGAGTTTCGGTGACCTGCCACCCGCGGCGCAGAGTTACATCGAGTTCATCCAGGAACACGTGAGGGTACCTATCAGGTGGGTGTCAGTGGGTCCGGAACGATCCCAGGTGATCGAGCGTCACCGCGGTTAGGCATTTCCCCTAGGCATAGCCCCGGCGAGTGACAATGGGGGTGGGGTATACAATTCTCGACCGGATCGCCCTCAGCCGGATCCGTACCGACCGCAACAACCGAAGGTGAAGGCATAAAGGATGCGTAACTTCTACTCCGATACCCAGACCAAACCCACCGCGGCGATGCGCGCCACGGTACTAGCGGCCGAAGTGGGCGATGAACAACTGGGAAGTGACCCGACCACGGCCCTGCTAGAGGAGCGGGTGGCGAAGATGCTCGGCAAGGAGGCCGCCCTGTTCCTCCCTTCGGGCACCATGTGTAACGAGATCGCCATCAAGACCCATATCGATCCTGGTGATGAGGTCATTGCCCACCGGACCAGCCATATCATCGGTTACGAGTCGGGAGGGCCAGCGCTCCTTTCTGGGGCTATGATCCACGCCCTCGACGGTGACCACGGGCGCTTCACCGCAGAGCAGGTGAGGAACGCGATCCGTCCCAAGACTCGCTACATGCCGCCCTCCAGGCTGGTGTCCATCGAGCAGACCGCCAATTTGGCCGGGGGAGCGATCTGGCCGCTGGGCGAGATCGACGAGGTCGCCGAGGCCGCCCACGAAGCCGGTCTCGCCACCCACATGGATGGGGCGCGGCTCCTGAACGCGACGGTAGCGACAGGGATTCCGCCAGCCAGGATGACCGAAGGTATGGACAGCGTGTGGATCGACCTGACTAAGGGACTTGGGGCGGGCGTCGGGGCGGTACTAGCCGGAACCACCCGGTTCATCGAAGCGTCCTGGCGGTGGAAGCAGCAGTGGGGTGGGGCCATGCGGCAGTCGGGAATAATCGCCGCGATGGGTCTACATGCTCTGGAACACCATGTGGAACGACTGGCGGAAGATCACGTCAGGGCGACCCGGATCGGGAAGGCGCTGGCCGGAATGTCTCGGGTGGAGAGGGTTCTGCCGGTAGAAACTAACATCGTGGTATTCCGCATGGTGCCCGACGGTCCGTCGGCGGCTCGGCTCATGGACCACGCTCGCCAAGCCGACGTGATGATCTCCGGACGGGATGAGCGCTCGTGTCGTATCGTGACCCATCTTGACGTGGACGACCAGGATGTAGACGTGTTGTTAGAGGTAATGGCCTCAGCCCTGGACTGCTGAACGGAATGGGTTAGCGACCTTCTGAGGCGATCCGAAGTATATATGTACACTAAGGTCACGTACACCTATAACCGTCTATAACAGTTTCTATAGTCACGTATAACGTAATCAAAGCAGGGGGGCGGCATCAAGAAACTGACGATTACGGTGGACGAGGAGTTGATCCCGTTAGCCAACGGTCGCCCGCTCACGCTGGGTCCCTTTTCAGTGATCGAACAGTCGCTCCGGGTACGACTTCGTCATCTCTGACCTCCACCGTGCCGCCTCGAGAACCTAGTCGCCAAACAAGGCAGCACCGATGGTTATGCCCAACGCCAACGTAGAGAGCTGTAATGTGAACACCCATCGGATGAGTCGGTTGATGGCCTTCTCCACGTTCGCTTTGCCGATGGCAACAGCTTTAGCGGCCGTCGCATCCGCATATCCTTCAGTCGCGGCGGTCATCACACCTCCTTCCACCTATTGGACTATAGCCGTCGATGGTTAGCATATACGGAACTCTCTCAAGAGAGAATATGTTTTCGCTATCTCAGTTACAGACAGCGGCCAATGTCCTTTACGGAGGGGGTTATGAGTTCTGGAGGGATCCGAGTCCTAACTGGCAACACGGCCACTGAGCAGAGCAGCCCGACGATTTCCGAAGTTATCCCGAGTTCCTACTGGCGACAGGCAACTAGCTATACCCCGCTATACTCCTCGTGTGACCGCCTGGGGGCGTGGTGAAGCCTGGAGTTCACGCCGGCCTGTCAAGCCGGAGGTCGCGGGTTCAAATCCCGTCGTCCCCGCCGCTCGGTTCGATATCGAGCACTGAGGCCAGGTAGCTCAGTCGGTAGAGCGCTGCTCTGAAAAAGCAGAGGTCCCCGGATCGACGCCGGGCCTGGCCACCGCGCTACCGAACCCGATATCTGCTTGCCAGTCGTTAGATCCAGGGGCCGCGCCAGGTAGCGAATCGTTCCGGCTAAGGTTCTTCGCCGAAATGTCTACTGTTATCTCGGTCGAAAACCTCACCAAGCGCTACGGGTCGGTAGAAGCTTTAGGTGGGGTTAGCTTTAGTGTCGAAGATGGGGAGGTGCTGGCGATCCTCGGCCCCAACGGGGCTGGCAAGACCACCACCGTTGAGATTCTCGAGGGATACCGGCGGGCGGACGGTGGCAGTGCCGAGGTTCTCGGCTACAACCCGGGCACAGGCGGCCTAGCCTATCGAGACCGGATCGGGATCGTCCTGCAGGAAACCGGCATTGAGTCGGTGTTGACCGTCAAGGAAGCGATCGACAACTACTCCCTTGCCTACACTCGCCGTATCGGCACCGACGAGCTAATCGGTCTAGTGGGCCTGGAAGGTAAGGCGGATGCGCGCATAAAGACGCTGTCGGGTGGCCAGAAGCGCCGTCTTGATCTAGCGCTGGGTCTTTCCGGGGACCCTGACGTACTGTTTCTCGACGAGCCCACCACGGGGTTCGATCCGACCGCACGTCGGCGTGCCTGGTCAATGATCGAGGGCCTAACCAGACTCGGCAAGACCATCCTGTTAACCACCCACTACTTGGATGAAGCACGACACCTAGCGGACCGGATAATTGTCATGTCCGGAGGGCGCATCGTTGCCGAGGGAACGGCCGACACCCTAGGGGAGGGCCGAGCCTTCGCCACCATCACCTTCGCCGTGGACAAGCCGGACTCCCTTCCGGAATTGGAGGGTGGTCCGACCCTCACCGGTCGCACCGTCACCTACCGCTCCACTGCCGCCACCGCCGACCTATCGGTCCTATGCGGTTGGGCGCTGGAGAGGGGGGTCGAATTGAGCGGCCTGGAAGTGTCGCGTCCCAGCCTGGAAGACATCTATCTCGAGATCGTGGGGGACGCGGCGTGAGCCTCAGGAGGAACCTCATGCTGGTGGGGCGGCAGATTCGCCACAACAACCGCCTGTTCTGGCGCACTCCGGCGGCGGCCTTCTTCACCCTGATCTTCCCTTTCGTCCTGCTCCTCCTCTTCAACGTGATCTTCGGAGGCGGCGAGGTGCGCGGCTACCCGTTTGTCCAGTTCTTCGCCCCGGCGATGGCCGTCTTCGCGGCGGTGACCTCGGCCTTTACCAACCTGGCTATCGGGGTGTCCTTCGCCAGAGAGGAAGGCGTTCTCAAGCGAGTAAGGGGAACGCCGTTGGCACCCTGGATATACATGGCGGGGCGGATCGGGGCTGGTGTCTGGGCCGCAATCCTGTCGGTGGCATCGATGTTTCTGGCCGGATGGGTGTTCTTTGGCCTTCAGATGGCGTGGGACTCGTTCGGGGTGATCGTGTTGGTCTTCGTGGTAGGCATGGCCACATTCTCGGTTCTCGGCCTAGCGGTGTGCTCTTCGGTCAAGAACGCCGAGTCCTCCCCGGCTATCGCCAACGCGGTGCTCCTCCCTATGGCCTTTATTTCCGGGATCTTCATACCCCTGGATGACGCTCCAGACTGGCTGATCATCCTGGGTGACATTTTCCCGCTGAAGCACTTCGTGGAACCGTTCGGAGAGGCCTTCAACCCCTTGCATCAGGGGGCGGTGCTCGGATGGGAGCACTTGGGGGTGATGGCTCTGTGGCTGGTGCTCGGAATGGTGATCGTCACCCGCTACTTCACCTGGGATCCGAAGGGTTCCTAAGGTTCGGAAGCCTTGTGGTCATCGGTAGGTGCCCAGTCGATCCGGGTGATGTCGGCACCCATGACCCCGAGGCGATGATCGATGTCCTCGTAGCCGCGCTGTATCTGTTCGGCGTTGTGGATGACGCTCTCGCCTTCGGCCACTAATGCGGCGATGAGCAGGGCCATACCCGCCCTGATATCCGGACTGGACATGGTGCTAGGTGCCAGTTTGGCGGGACCCATCACTACCGCCCGGTGGGGGTCGCAGAGCACGATCCTGGCACCCATGTCGATAAGACGATCGACGAAGAACATACGAGACTCGAACATCTTCTCGTGGATCAGGATCGAGCCGTAGGCTTGGGTAGCGGCGACCAGCGCGATGCTGGTCAGGTCGGCCGGGAAGGAAGGCCAGGGTCCGTCCTCGATCTTCGGTACCGCTCCGCCGAGGTCAGCGTGGATGTTGAGTGGTCCGTTGAAGCGCATGGCGGCTACTCCGTCGGCCAGAGCGTCGTAATGGATGCCGAGGCGCTTCCAGGCCAGATCGACGGGCTTGTTCATCTCGGGGCGGTAACCCCCGATGGTGATTGGTGATCGGGTTACCGCCGCCAGAGCCATGATGCTGCCTATCTCGATGTGGTCCGGGCAGATGGTGTACTCACCTCCGGTGAGGCGTGACACCCCGTCGATCTGCAGGATGTTGCTGCCGATGCCGGATATCCGGGCGCCTATAGAGTTGAGAAACCGGCACAGATCCTGCACATGGGGCTCGCAGGCGGCGTTCTCGATGGTGGTATGGCCCTCTGCTAGCACCGAGGCCATAATCAGATTCTCCGTCCCGGTGACGGATGGCTCGTCCATGAAGATGATCGAACCTTTGAGGGTGCTGGCCCGAAAATGGTGCCCGTCGGTGAACCGATAGGAGGCACCAAGGCCTTCCAGACCGTGAACGTGGGAGTCGATACGGCGCCGCCCGATCACATCACCACCGGGTGGAGGCAGGACGACTTCCCCAAATCGGGCCACCGCCGGGCCAGCGAGCAGGATGGAAGCTCGAATGTTGCTGGCGAATTTCTCGGGGATGTCGGGGCTGGTCATCCCGTTGCATTGGATTTGCAGCGTGCCGCGGGCGGGTTCGGCTACCGCGGCACCCATGGCTTCGAGGATCTGCAAAAGGGATCGGACGTCACCGATTCTGGGGACGTTGTGAAGGGTGATCCGCTCCTCGGTGAGGAGGCAGGCGGCGATGATGGGTAGGGCGGCGTTCTTGTTACCAGAGGGTTCAAAGTGACCCTCCAACCGCGTCGGACCCTTTACGAGAAAGCTCGTCATACGGGTGCCCAGGCTAGTGGCCTCCCGGGTCCTTTCATGACATTTGAGGCGATGAATTACAGGCTTGGTATTTCCGGGTGCAGATAGGACGTTCCCTCCGAGGGGAGGTCTGTCAGAGGGGGGTCAGTTCTCTCGGGTCTCGATCTCCAGGTCATCGGGGGAGTGCCCGAAGTGCTCCAGCAGTTCCCGTGAGCGGCGACGGATCTGCACAGCCGACATATGGGCGTCGATGTGTATACCGGAGTCGGCCACCGGCGCGGAGGCGAAGCGGAAATCCTCCTTGTGGCGTGACGCGTAGGGGTGCTTTCGACCCCTTAGCTCCAGGATTCGATCGAATTGGGGTCTGTGGCGCTGATAGAGCCCCTCCGCCACCCCTATCAGGATCTGCTTCCAGGTCCGCACCTCGTGTCGGTTTCCCCATAGGACGTAGGCGGCGGGCTTTTTGCCGGCAACTCTGCGGCGAGGTGGCGGAGGGGATGGGGGTGAGCTCGGTGGTGGGGGAGAGCTCGGGCGCGGAGGTTCTTCATTCTTGACGGGTGTGTCGTCTGCGTTCTGGCCAGAGCGAGAGGCCGCGCGGGTCGGCGGCACCGCTAGTCCTCGAAGGACGGCCATGACCTGTTCGGGACGGGGGCGTAGACCCAATTCCTCGTATGCCTCACCTATCACCAAGTCGACAAGTCGCTTGTCGGCCCCATCTACCATCCTCCTCCAGATCTTGGGCAGTTCGGTACGCACCCGCTCGTCGTCCCGGACCGCCACCAACACCTCTCGGGCCCGCCGCTCGGCGCGGCCGCTCCACAGATTGTCCTTGCCCAGGAACATGTGTAGGTCTTCGACGAGCTCCTCGAGGGGATCGTGTTGCAGCCGAAGCGTCGCAAAGAGGCGTTGGTCAGGCGGGCCCGCCTCTCGTGGTAGGTAGAGTCGCCATTCGAGGCCGTCGGTCAGGGCACAGACTTGGACACCCTCCTGGAAGGCGTATCCGAGGACCTGTTGCACATGACGGCTCAGGTCTTTCCCGGGGGCTTTGGCTTCAACATGGGCAACCGTGTGTCGTTCGCCCATCAGGGCAATATCCACATAGCCTCCGCCTCGGGCCAGCTCCACCCGATGCTCGTACCGCACTTCGACACTGCCGAACGGGTCCCAACCGAGGTCGCGCAGGATCGGGGTGATGATCTGAAACTTGGCCGCCTCTTCGTTGGGCGGTGTGGCGGCCCGTCGAATTCGTTGCAAGGTCTCCCGTAGCGACATTCCCTCTCCTGCTGCACCGGCTGCAGGCAAGCCTACCCATGGGACAGTCGGCGGCCCGTGACGTCCGTCGGCGGTGTCGTCCGATCATGGACGGATCTGTTCATCCCGTGGGGTAGCATTGCCGACATGCTTCGCTTCCTCACCGCAGGTGAATCCCATGGTCCCGGTCTGGTTACCGTCGTGGACGGCCTCCCCGCAGGTATGGAAGTTTCCCGCCTGGGTATCGGGACCGAGTTGGCAAGGCGGCGGCTCGGCTACGGCCGCGGTGCCCGGATGAAGATCGAGAAGGACGAACTTGAGATCATGGGAGGAGTCCGCCACGGACGTACTCTCGGATCTCCGGTAGCGGTCATCATCCGCAACACCGAATGGCCCCGCTGGCAGGAGGAAATGTCACCGGATCCGGGTTCGCCCAAGCGGCCCATGACCACACCTCGGCCCGGCCATGCCGACTTGGTGGGCATGCTGAAATACGACACCAAGGACGCTCGTAACATTCTGGAGCGGGCCTCGGCTCGGGAGACCGCGGCCCGAACCGTGGTCGGCTACCTCGCCAAACAACTCCTCTTGAGCATCGATGCCACCGTGGTGAGCCATGTGGTGGCGATAGGGGAGGCGGAGAGTCAATCGTCTGAGTTACCCACGATCGATGATCTGGCCGACATCGACGCTTCCCCGGTGCGTGCCTTCGATAAGGAAGGCGAGGAGGCGATGATCGCCGAGATCGAGCGCGCCAAGGCGGACCGGGACACTCTCGGTGGGGTGGTTGAGGTCCTCGTTTACGGCCTCCCCCCGGGTCTCGGGTCGTACGACCAGTGGGACCGGCGCATCAGTGCCCGGTTGGCCGAGGCTCTCATGTCCATCCAGGCCATGAAGGCGGTGGAGATCGGCGACGGTTTGAGGTCGTGCCGCCGTCGAGGCTCGGTCGCCCACGACGAGATTTACTACGAGGACGGGCAGTTCGTCCGCAACACCGACCGGGCTGGCGGCACCGAAGGCGGTATGACCACTGGCCAGCCTCTCCGGGTGCGGGTAGCCATGAAACCCTTATCGACGGTCATGCGTCCCCTCCCCACTGTCAACGTGGTAACCAAGGAGCCGACCGTGGCCTTCAGGGAGCGATCCGATGTGTGCGCGGTTCCGGCCGCCGGGGTGGTCGCCGAGCAGATGACGGCCATCGTGGCCGCCCAGGAGCTGCAGCGAAAGTTCGGGGGGGACACGGTGGAAGATCTGGTCGTGAACGTGGCCTCCTACCGCCACCGGATTCTCACCTTCTGATGCGCGCATAGGGCGCGCCTTGGGCAACATATGGCTGGTCGGCATGATGGGTGCTGGCAAGAGCACCATCGGACCTCGGGTAGCGGCTGGCAGCGGCCGGGCTTTCGTCGATGTTGACCGCTTGGTCGGAGACCGGGCCGGTAAGTCTCTGCGGGCGATCTTTGCCGAGGACGGAGAACCGGCGTTTCGTCGCCTGGAGTCGGATGCGATCCGGGAACTAGCGACGGACGGATCAGCTTCAGAGAAGGTAATCGCCACGGGTGGCGGTTCGGTGCTCGATCCAGCCAACGTCGCCGCCATGCGAGACTCCGGGGTGGTGGTGTGGCTGGACGCTCCGCCCAAGTTGCTGGCCGACCGCACCGCGGGCTCGGATCGTCCTCTCCTTGAAGGGGAGGGTCAGGATGCGAGCCTGACCGAGCTAATGCCTCTCCGCGGCCCTCTCTACCGTAGCGCCGCCCATTATCGGGTGGACGCCAGCGCTCCGGTGGACACGGTCGCTGGCGAAGTCTCCGGATGTGGCCGGTTCCCCCTTGGTGGATCCTCGGAGGTCTTGATCGGACCGGGCCTCCCGCAACGCCTGCTACCTCCGTCGTCCGCTCGGGAGCAGGCGGTGATCATCTGTCAAGCCGGTTCTCGTCACGTCGCTGAAGAGGTATTGAGCCTGGTAAACGAGGAGGCGGACGCTTTCATGATCGTGGTCCCCGACCGGGATGAGGCCAAGTCCCTAAACGCTCTGGAACGGCTATACCACCGGCTGGCGGAACGGAACCTGGGTCGCCATGACACGGTGGTCGGGGTAGGGGGAGGGGCGGTGACCGATCTGAGCGGTTTCCTCGCCGCCACCTGGCTCCGAGGTATCGAATCGGTGTACGTACCCACCACCTTCCTCGGGGCGGTTGATGCCTCTATCGGAGGTAAGACCGGCATCAACGTGATGGGCAAGAACCTGGTCGGGTCGTTCTGGCACCCGTCGCGAGTGGTGATCAGCCTGCCCACCATGCGGGGCCTGCCCGAAGACCTGCTGCGGGAAGGTGCCGCGGAAGCCGTCAAGGCTGGCTTCATCGCCGACCGTGATCTGGTCCGGATCATGACCGACTGCGGGTTGGCTTTCCCCATGGCCGAGGTGACGCACCGGGCCGTGGCGGTGAAGACCGAGGTGGTGGCCGAAGACTTCCGCGAGCAGGGCCGCCGAGCGATCCTCAACTTCGGCCATACTCTCGGCCACGGCATTGAGGTGGTCAGCGCTCTATCTCACGGACACGCCGTCTCCGTAGGGATGGTGGCCGCTGCCGCCATCTCCGCCGAGGTTCATGGCTTTGATCCGACCGAGGTGGTTGCTCCCTTAGAGAGGCTGGGTCTACCTACCAGCATGCCGGGGGCGGACCCCGAGGCCGTCCTCCGCCTGGTTCGACGGGACAAGAAACGCACCTCCGAGGGATTACGCATGGTTCTTCTGCGCGATCTAGCCGATCCGGTGGTCGAGTTCGTAGACGATCCCCTCCTCCGTCACGGCTTGGCGGCAGTAGGCATCAGCTGACGCGAGGTTCCGGTGGCCAGGGCCAACTGGCAGCCCGGTACAATCGGGGCATGGTCTCCACCAACGATGTCAAGTCCGGAATGGCCCTCGACCTGCCGGACGGATTGTTCCTGATTGTTGAGCAGCAGCATGTCAAGCCGGGCAAGGGCCGGGCCTTCGTGCGAATGAAGCTCAAGAACTTGACCACCGGGGCGGTGGTGGATCGGACCTTTCGCGCCGACGAGAACGTTCCCCAGGCGGTCATCGACCGGCAGGACCACCAGTTCCTATACCAGGATGACATGGGCTACCACTTCATGAACATGGAGACGTTCGCGCAGTTCGCGGTGCAGGAAGAAGACATGGGTAGCGCACGGGACTACGTGGTCGAAGGTGCCACGGTCATGTTGCCGCTCTATCAGGGAAACCCTATCGGCGTGGAGCTGCCCGCTTCGGTGGAGCTGACGGTGGCCATGGCGGAGCCAGCAGTGCGCGGCGATCGGGTCTCGGGGGCTACCAAGCCGGTGACCATGGAGACCGGATTGGTGGTACAGGCCCCGTTATTCATCGAGACCGGCGACACGATCAAGGTCGATACCCGCTCCGGTACCTACATCTCCCGGTCCTAACGAGTCTGTGAAGTGGCCGACTCGCCATCCAAGGCCCGTCGCCACCCTCGCGACGCGGCGCTGACAGCCCTGTACCAGGCTGACCGCATCGGAGGGGGCGCAGCCGAAGGACTGGTCGGAAGGGCCCAGCGCTTCGTCGACGGTGTGCTGACCCACCAAGACCAACTCGACTGTCTGATATCGGCTACCTCGGAGAGGTGGCCCCTACATCGCATGCCGGTGGTGGATCGGACCATTCTCCGGATCGGTCTTTACGAGCTTATGTATGAGCCAACCCCGACCGGAGTGATCATCAACGAGGCTGTAGAGCTGGCCAAACGGTACTCCACCGCCTCGAGCGGGAGCTTCGTAAACGGCGTCCTAGACGGCCTCGCCCGCCGAGTTCGCCCCCCAGACCCAGGGGGAGCGGGGCCGACTCCGGCATCCGGAGCACCAGCCCGGTAGCAGGCAGCAGACCCCGAAACAGATTCCTGACTGGAACCTCGGCGGGGTGGGTTCCCGACCTCGGACAATCCCAGTCGGTGCGGCGCGGTTTGCTAGAGCCAAAACTGTAGGTAGGTGATGTCAAGGGGGTTGCCCTTGTCGCAGGCTTTGTATACGGTATCCGTTGCTAAGCACCGATTCCGGCTTGTTGAGGCAGTTGCGACCGATCGGAAACAGCCGGACCTTTGGGAACATCAATCTTGTAGAGCTAAGGCCCCAGCGTCTCCCGGCTTCAGTCCGGGCATGGCCGATCACGCTCCGAACCTGGTGGTGTGAGGCGGGGGTGGGGCCCAGCGAAGCTGGGGGAACCGCGCCATAGGGGGGTGTCCCTGTCTTGTTGTCAAGCTGCTTGGGCTGGTTGCTGGGGCGGCGGGGCTTGCTCCTGGGCGATGAGCTTGATCGTGAGGATCAGGGTGATAGCTGGAGTGACTTGGGCGTAACGTCGATGCCATGGGTACCACCGCGTCGAAAACTCCCGCACCCTGGCGGTTTGGGTGTATTGCTGCTCGATAGCCGACCGGAGCTAGAGCCCCCAACTGGTTTATCTCCCCGGTTATCCGCACATGCTCTCGGTAGGAAAGCTCCGACGGGTAGGTAACCTGCGCCCGATATGCGGCAAGACGTTCGGGGAGAAGCTCTGGGCGGCGGTGTCTTCTGGTCGGGGAACGACGGTCGCCGGGCTCTCCTGGAGGACCGAACGTTTGATCTGCTGGTGGTGGGGGGCGGAGTCATCGGCGCTTCGGTGGCTCGGGATGCGGCCGGAAGGGGCCTGACGGTTGTCCTTGCCGAGCAGCACGACTTCGCCAGCGGTGCCTCCCGTCATTCCACCAAGCTGGTCCATGGCGGGATCCGCTACCTCCCCCGGCTGCGGCTGGGGTTGATCCGGCAAGGACTAGGTGAGCAGGCCGTGTTTCGCCGCACCGCCGACTACCTGTACTCCGATGTCGAGTTCGTGATCCCGGTCTTCCCCGGCGGCGGTCTGGTTGACCTTCCCTCCTGGGTAACCGCCGGGCCGCTGGCCACTTCGGCTCTGAGAGTCGGCTTGGGTATCTACGACCGGCTGGGTCGGCGGCGGGGCCACGAGCGACACCGCCGGGTGAGCGGGGAGGATCTGCGCAGCATGTTCCCTACCCTGATGACCGATGCGCCTCGGGGCGGGTTCGTTTACCAGGACGGCCAGACCGACGATGCCCGGCTGACCGTCAGCCTGCTCAAGACCGCGGTCGCACAAGGGGCTGTGGCGTTGTCACGGGCTCGGGTCACCGGGATTGCCGCTGACGGCCCCGAGTATCGAGCAACCCTTGCCGATGCCGGACAGGACAACGAAGTCAGGGCCCGCAGCGTGGTGTGTGCCACTTGGGCGTATCCGGACCCGTTGTCTTCCGGGTCAGAGGAGTCGCCAGCCCGCCGATTGTCGAAGGGGGTGCACCTCGTGTACCGGATGGAAGACCTTCCCGTCGGTGAGCGTGCGCTAGTGATGCCCCAAACGGATGACGGTCGGCTCTTGTTCGCGGTGGGATGGCGCGGCTTGGTGCTTGTGGGAACCACGGACACCCCGTATGACGGAGATCCCGGACGGGCCCGTCCCGCTCCCGAGGACCTCAAGTACCTCCGATCCCACATCGGCCGCCACCTGGACTGCGCCGAAGCCGAACCGCTGGCCGCCTTCGCCGGGGTGAGAGCGTTGCTACCCAGCCGCCAGGGACATGCCGCCGCCTCGAGGACGCATCGGCTGGTTGAGCGCAAACCGGGTACCTTCGTGGTGGTGGGAGGAAAGCTCAGCAGCGCCCGGGTCATCGCCGAAGAGGTGGTAGATCGAGCCGCGGCCCACCTCGGGGCGGATGTCGTTTCGCCCACCGACCGAGAACCCTTGGTAGGTGCCGGAGTCACCGAAACGCTGTCCACCGCCCTAGGCGGCCGCCTGGCTCGCCTGGGGTTACCCGCCGGGTACCGGGATCGCCTCTTGGAGCGTTATGGGACCGAGGCAACCCGGATGATCAGGCTTCTGGAGACGGATTCCGCCCTGCGTCAGGTGGCCGAACCGGCGGCGATCACGCTCGCCGAGGTGGTTTACACGGCCCGGTGTGAGTCGGTCATGACAGTGGGGGATTTCGCCCTGCGGCGCACCAGCCTGGCCTGGTCGGACTATGACCACGGACGGTCATGGGCACCAGCGATCGCCGAAGTGCTGGGCTCGGAGTTGGGATGGACGCCTGGTCAGGTCGAGGTCGCGGTGAGCGACTATGAGGCCGAGTTGGTCTCGTATGGTCTGTGAACCGGTCCGGCTACTCAGCCCAGCCGAGTGATCGGTCCACCGCCATTTTCCATCGGCGGTACAGGGAGTCGCGGGTCTGCAGAGGCATGGAAGGTTGCCATCGACGTGTCACCTCCCAGTTGTTGCGTATCTCGTCGAGGTCGTCCCAGAAACCTTCGGCTAGCCCGGCCGCGTAGGCAGCACCGAGGGCGGTGGTCTCGTTGATGGCGGGTCGGACCACCGGGACGTCGAGGATGTCGGCCTGGAACTGCATGAGCAACTCGTTGACCACCATACCGCCGTCCACCTTCAGCTCCGGGAGATCCACCCCCGAGTCTTCCCGCATGGCGTCGATGATCTCGCGCGTCTGGTATGCCGTAGCCTCCAGCGCAGCCCGGGCCAGGTGCCGCCGATCGGCGTACCGGGTGAGGCCCGCGATAACGCCCCGGGCATCCGAGCGCCAGTGCGGCGCGAACAGGCCGGAGAAGGCAGGGACGAAGTACACATCACCGTTGTCATCAACCGAGGCGGCCAGGGCCTCTACTTCGTCGGCAGACGAGATGATGCCTAGGCCATCCCGCAGCCATTGGACGAGCGATCCGGCCACCGCCACGGACCCCTCAAGGGCGTAGACCGGTTGGCATCCGGCGATCTGGTAGCCCACGGTGGTTAGCAACCCGCTCTTCGAAGGCGCGGGTGCCTCCCCGGTGTTCATCAGCATGAAGCACCCCGTACCGTAAGTGTTCTTGGCTTCCCCGGGCCGGTAGCAGGCCTGGCCGAAGAGAGCGGCGTGTTGATCCCCCAAGACGGCGGAGATGGGAACCCCCTCTAGCAAACCTCTGCCGACGCCGATCCGGTGGATGGAGGGGACGACCTCGGGGAGTATTGAGCGGGGAACGTCGAGGGTCTCTAGGAGGTCATCGGACCAATCGAGGCCTACAAGGTCCAAGAGCATGGTCCGCGAGGCGTTGGTCACATCGGTTACGTGGCGTCCACCGTCGACCCCCCCGGTCAGGTTCCATACCAACCACGAGTCGACGGTCCCCGCTAGGCCCACTCCATCCTCTACCGCTCGGGCAACTCGGTCTACGTTCTGAGTCAGCCAGACAAGTTTCGGCCCGGTGAAGTAGGTGGCCAGAGGGAGACCGGTCTGCTGACGAAAGCGGTCCATCCCGTGTCCCTCGGCAAGCGTCGAGCAGAGCTGGCGGGTTCGCGTGTCTTGCCAGACGACGGCGTTGTGGAGCGGGCGGCCGGTGGTGCGATCCCAGACCAAGGCGGTCTCGCGCTGGTTGGTGATCCCCACAGCCACCAGATCGTCGAGGCCAAGGCTCGCGGCCGCCAGTGCCTCGACCACGACCGACTCGATGCTTTCCATGATCTCAAGCGGATCGTGTTCCACCCATCCGGGGCGCGGGAGGATCTGGCGAAACTCACGTTGGGCGGAGGCGAGTACCCGGCCGCGGTGATCGAACACCATGAATCGGGTGCTGGTCGTACCCTGGTCGATGGCTCCGACGGCTCTCATTGGAGAAGAGGGGCGGGTGTCGGAGGGGAGAGTTCGGGCGGGAGGCCTAGGGGTTTGTCTGCCATAAGCCCAGACTGCGCAACTGCCGGGTGGCGTCCGCCACGGAGAAACTTCTCGGCGCATCCCCGATCCGGGTGCCGTTGCGGTACAACAGCCAATAGTGGGAGTTGTACGGACTGTCGTAGTGTTGGAACACGGCGTTGGAGTCGTCCAACAAGTTGGGGAAGGTGAGGCTGAATTGGCTGACGAATCCTCTCGCCCTCGGCAGGGTGCCGCGCAAGTGGGCGGGATTAATCCCGATGACCGTCACCCGGTCGGCGTTGTCGCGAGCAAACTGCTCGACTAGGGGCGCTTCGGCCCGACAAGTCGGTCACCAGTCGGCCCAGAACCAGAGCATCACCGCCCTATCGCCGTCGAAGAACGACCGGAAGTCCACCCTTTCCCCGCTGACTACGTCGGTCAACTCGACGTTCGGCACGTCCTCGCTGATCGATCGTGCCAGCTGCGAGGCGCGATGAAGAAAAGTTGCCATCTGACCTCGGTTGACCGACTTGGTGGGGCAGAAGCGGAGCGGGTCAGTCTTGCAGCCCGCGGTGATACCCGCCGCGGCGAGAGCATCGATCCGGGAGGCATGGGAATTGCCAGCGGTGTCGGCGAATCCTGCCGATGGGGCGTTGGGAAGGTCGAAGGCTCGGACCAGAAAGGTTGCCATCTGGCCTCGCTTCACCGAATCGTCGGGACAGTAGCGCAGCGGGCCGGTCTTGCAGCCCGCGGTGATGCCACGCTGGGCTAGGTCTTCGGCGAACGGTGCCCACCATTCACCGGGGGACACGTCGGCGAACCGGGATTGGGCTATCGATGCGGGTTCGTCATCCCTCAGCACTCTGATCAGCCAGACCGCCATCTCGGCCCGACTCAGCGGCTGGTTCGGGCAAAAGAGACCGTCCTCGCATTCGGTGCCGTCGAACACGCCGCGTTCGTCTAGGGCGGTGATCGCCGCTTCGTGGGTGTGTCCTTCGATATCAGAGTACGAGTCGGCGGCGGCTCCGGACAGGGGTGCAAGCGCGCTTAGTCCAACCGCAATAACGGCCACTAACAATAGGTTAAAGGCTATGGTCGGTCTATGAGTTAGCATAGGCAAGGTTGATTATACCCATGACCAACAACTCTAGAAGCCATGTTCGGTCAGGAGCCGGTCAATGTGGTCCTCGCTGAAGGGCTGAGCGGTCGACACCAACCGCCTTCCCTGGGGGTCGAGGAGGATGAAATCGGAGGTGGTTTCCATCCCGTAATGGTCCCAGATGTCCCAGCTGTCGATCCACAGCAGGGTGATGAATTGGATGCCGGTGTGTTCGAGGTATTCTCTTGTGTCGTCGAGGGTGCCTAGGCCTCCCACCCCAACCACCGACATACGCTCGGCGTTGTCACGAGCGAACTGCTCGAAGGACGGACCCTCCGTCCGGCAGGTCTCTCACAAGGGTGACCAGAACCAGAAGAGCAGAGGCTTGTCCCCCTTGACGACGCTCCGCAGGTTCACTGTGGCACCCGTGTGGATGTCGATCATGTCTCGGTTGGGGACGTCTTCGGAGACGACGATCGTTGCTTCTGGCTCAGGAGCGGGTGGCATGGTGGTCGGCTGGGACGGGGGAGGTGGCGTTGCGGAGGGAGAGGTCGTTGAGTCGGGGGCCGGAGCGGTCGTGGTGGTGGCGAGGGTAGAGGTGGTGCTCAGATTGAGGCGGTCAGGTTCCGTTGTCGATGGGTCGGGTGATGGGGTGGCGCTCCCGCAGGCCGCGCCCACCGTCATCAGGCCGACTACTAGGTAGAGGCTCGGTTTACGTCCGATTGTCACGCCACAGTCCTCCTGTTGCCGGAGGGGACGGCCACCCCCATGCCTCGTAGCCGCACCCGGCTAGACTCGCGGCATAGGTCCTCCACCCCATGTATAGCGAAGGGGGAAGCCATGGTACCGCTCGGTGTTCGCCTGATCATGGCGACGGTTCTCCTGCTGGCGGTTGCTTGCGGCGAAGTCGGAGATGACTCGGAATCCTCGGACGGGATGATTTCTCCCACCTCGGTGGTGTACGCCGCGACGGAAGAAGCCTCGCCGACGACCACCGTGTCCTTCGAGGCTATGGACTCCGAGGCCGCGGCAGCTGAGACCACCGCGGATGAAGCTATCGAAGATGGCCCAGTCGAGCCGGTTGGGGGGGATGGTGCGCCTATCGTGACCCCGGCGGATCTGGGGCGTGACATCATCTACCGGGGCTCGATCTCGGTGGCCGCACCGGATGTGGAAGCTGCCACCAGGGAGGCCACCAACATTGTTCAGGGTATGGGTGGCATCGTCTTCGGGCAGCGCGTCTTGAGCCTTCCGGAGGCCTCCTCCAGGCTTACGTTCAAAGTTCTCCCCGCCGATTTCATCGCGGCCTTGGACAGGCTGGCGGGGGTGGGGGAGCTGTTGGACCGTCGGCTCAACGCCGATGATGTCACCGAACGCTTGGTCGACTTCCGCAGTCGAATCTCCACCGCCGAAGCCAGCGTCATTCGCCTCCGTACCCTGTTGGAAGAGGCTGCGGATCTTGAGGACGTGGCGCTGATCGAGAGAGAGCTCTTGCACCGGGAGACCGACCTGGAGACGCTGCGAGGACAGGTTCGCACCCTCTCCGACGCGGTAGCGCTGGCGACCATAGACATGAACATTACTCTGCTGACCGAGCCGCTCCTGCCCAGTGTGATCGACGTAACGGTGTGGGCGGCCGACTCGGACGAAGACCCGTGCCTCGGCGACAACTACCTAGCGGTGCCAGCCGACGGCGAGGTCTTCTTCTGCATCGAAGTGGAGAATACCGGCGAGATAGCGTTGGTTGACATCGAGTTGTCCTCCGAGGAGCTACGCCTTAGGACCCGAGGCGGGGAAGAGGACCGGACGCGGTTCCATGCGCTTGAAGGGCGCCTGGATCGGTTGGAACCCGGCGACCTAACGACTGCCGTCATCCGGACCGAAGTGGAAGACGGTCGATTGGCGGGCCGCGTCGCCACCCGAGGTCTCGATGTCCAGGTACGCGCTGAGGCCAGCCCCGAGGACGCCGCAGAAAACGGACGCGTACCCGTCTCCGACGCGGCGTGGGTCCAAGTCGTCGTACAGGACGAGCCGGAAGGACCGCCTTCCTTCTCCGACTCCCTCGGCAGTGGTTATGATGCCTTGATGTCGGTACTAGGCTATGCTCTGGCGGTAGTCGGGGTCATAATCCCGTTCATGCCGGTGCTATTGATCCTCGCCGCTCTCTACTGGTGGATCAGTCCCGGTCGCCGGTGGGGGAGGAGCAAGAGAGTGGTAGACGAAACCTCCTCGCCCGAAGATAAGGACGAGACCCCCTAGCAAGACGAGACCCCTACGCATCACTTTTGGGTAACCACCGGTGGGCTCCAGACGTTGGCCTAGCGGCACGCCGGAACCGCTCGGGTATCATCACCCCATGACTTCGCCCGCCCGTTCGGTGACCGTGTCGCGGACCCGCTTGTTGAACCGCCCGCCTGTGTCCATCCCCGACGACATGGAAGACCGGACGCTGCCGAAAGCGTCCGGGGTTGTGACCCTACCCGGCCATGTGGCCTGGTCAGCGCCCCGCACATTCGACATGGGCAACCAGCGCCAGCTGATAAGCATGTACCAGACGGTGATGACCGAGGGGTTAGACGACGACGTCCGCTACTACATCGACATCGACTTGCTAGTCGAATTGTGGGATGATCTGTGGCTGTCCCCCTATGTCCGCGAAGCATGGTCAGCGTGGCTGCACGACAGGGGACTGATCGACGACCCCGCTGGATGCTGACCGCACTACAGGAACAGACCTGGCGGCTACTCGCAGCGATTCCCGAAGCAGACGGGTTCGCGTTAGCGGGAGGCTCAGCGCTGATCCTGACCGGCATAGTCCAGCGCCGAAGCAGCGATCTAGACGTGTTCGGAACGTACCCTGGGTCAGCCATCCCTTCGCTGAAGCAGCCCAACGAGTTCTGACCAGCGAAGGGCTGAACCCGACAGCGGAACGATGGGGAGAGGGGTTCGTCCGTATGCGAGTCACTGACGGTGCTGACACAACATGGGTGGATATCGCGATCGATGCCCGCCACCACCCGACGGTCGCGGACCCGACCGGACCGGTCCTGAACATCCGAGAGTTAGCAGCCGACAAGATGCTGGCGTTGGTAGGCCGCGTCGCGCCACGCGACTACATCGACGTGTGCGCTATCACCCAGCGGCATCACATCAGCGACGTTATCGACTGGGCATCCGACAAAGACACCGGATTCACCCTTTGGCAGCTCAAAGATGCTCTGAAACGGTTCGACAGTATCGACCGTGACAGCTTCGAGATCGACACGGACAGCTACCAGCAGCTACAACGATGGGTAGCCAACACCCTACAAGACCTGCCCTAGCCGGCACGTTCGCTGAAGCGGTGCGGCAAAACGAGCACAGAACGCGGGAACCGTAGAGAGCAAGAGCCGCCCATCCCTCGATGGAATGATGCAGCAGCTACGCCACCAGGCCGAGCTGTTGGTTGATCGCCTCTCCAGGGCCAGGCAAGACCCAACCCACCATATTGCCGAGACTGGAGCACGGGTTACGGTTTGTTGATTCGTGTCAGCCATCTCCTGGTCTATCCCATCGGCGAAGCGTCATCTGCTGGCGATTGGCGGGACTAGCCGGAATGTTCGCCTACGGGAGGGCTGAGGCCTCACATCGGCGGGCCACGAGGTGGGAGAAGACCCCGATCACGGCAAAGATGACGGCGGACACGCCGTAGGACTTCGGGGTGCCGTCGTTGAGCAGGCCCACTAGGGCGGTTCCGGAGGCACCCATGGTGAAGCGGACCAGCGAGGCGAACCCGGAGGCGCTCCCTGCCAGGTCGGGGAACCCGTCGAGGACCCCGCTTAAGGCACCGGGGTGGATGAGGTGGGTGACGGTAGCCGCCGCAACGCTGGCTGCTACTACTCCGGGGAGCCCGCCGAGGTCGGTGCGGGTCACCCACCAAAGAATCAGGGATATGGCAACCAGGGCCACGCTTCCTATGGTCACCACCTTGGCGTACCCGAAACTGTTGACGTAACGGATGTTGAACAGCTGGGCCAGCCAGGCCCCGATGATCGAAATCCCGAACAGGGCACCGAACCACTGCTCATCGAACCCGAAGTAGTCGATGTACACGAACGGGGTGGCAGCCAGGTAGGAGAAGAGCACCCCGGCTGCCGCACCGCCGGTCACCGCATACGCTACAGCCGTTCGGGACCGGGCGATCCGCCGGTAGCCAGCCCAACTCGAGGCTAGGTCCAGAGGTCGTCTCATCTCCGGTGCCAGGGTCTCGGGAAGCCATCTGGTCGCGGCGAGAAGCATGAGGCCACCGATCACCGCTAGGGCGACGAAGATCGACCTCCAGCCCCAGACGAGCAGCAACAGTCCCCCGAAGAACGGGGCCATTATCGGCGCTCCCAACACCACCACCATGAGAACGGACATCGCCCTAGCCATGTCATTGCCGGAGAGAAGATCGCGGATCATGCTCCTCACCAGCGACATCGAGGTCCCGCCCGAAGCGGCCTGCACGACCCGGAGGACGATCATCATCTCCACCGACTCCACGGCCGCGATGATCAGGCTCACTACGCAGTACAACACCATGGACCACAGGATCGGCGGTCGCCTTCCCACCGCGTCGGACACCGGACCCAGAACCACCGGGCCGAAGACGAGGCCGACCAGGAATGCGGTCACGGTCATCTGCATGGCACCGTCCGAGGCGTCTAGGGCCGCACCGATCTCGGGGAGGGCCGGGAGGTACATGTCAATCGAGAACGGCCCCAACCCGGCCAGAATCCCGAGGATCAGGTAGAGACGACGGGGAAGACGAGCCTCGCCGGACTCCGCTGAGACGGGTAGGTTCACGATCAGTGCAGGGGGGCTGGGTTACCAGCGGGTTCCGTGGCCGACCACTTCTTCTGCTGCCAGGGCGATGGGGAGTTTCTCCCGGATCTTCTCGTCCTGTTGCCGGGTTATATGCGCGGGAAAGTGCGTCCGCATAACGCCCTTCACGTGCTCGTGAGCGCGCTCAGCCATGCTGGTCGCCCCCGCATCCCGCCAATCATCAGGGCTGTTCCGGTCGCCGATCACCGGATATACATACTCCTTTTGCATCAGGGCCAGGGTCTGGGCACTCCCCAAGAAGTGTCCGGCCCCCTCCACGGTTTCTCGGATCACCGCGGATGACAAGGTGGCTTCGTTGACGTCGATCCCGCGAACGGTCCGATTCACCGCCCCGAGCATGTCGTTGTCAATCGCCAAGGCTTCATGGGAGTAGGCGAGGAGAGAAGCCAGCATGCCTGCCGATTCGTATACGAGGTTGGCTCCCGACTGGCCTGCTAGGACAGTCGTGATCCCCTTCTCGTACCCAGCTTGATTGTCGGGAAGCTTGGAGTCGGCCATGCCCGCCGCTACCCCCGAGGGAAGACCCAACCAGTTGACCACCTGGGCGGCCGCCGCGTTGAGGATCGCCTCCTCAGCCGACCCGCCGCTCATGGCACCGGTTCGCAGGTCGGACACGAATGGCCAGGTACCGACCACGCAGGGATGCCCCGGGGAGATCAGGTTGACGCTGGTCAACCCGGCCAGGCATTCGGCCACGGCTTGCACCAACGAACCGGCCAGCGCCGCCGGAGAGGTAGCCCCCGCCTGCCCGGCGGAGAGCAGGTTGATCGGCATTCCCGTTTCGATCTGGGCCACCATCGCCTCGGTTGATTCGTATGCGAACCGCAGGGGCGGCACCACGAAGGTGTTGTTGGCGCACACGAAGGGACGTTTGCGGAACTCGCCCTCGCCACCCAGTACGTAGTCGTACATCTCCACCACCTCATACACATGCTCGGGACGGAAAAAAGAGGTGCCTTGGGGCTTATCGGTACCCATCATGGTGGCGTAAGCGGTGTTGATGTCCACCTCGCGTGAGTCTTCTAGGTCTCTGGTGACCAGGGTGCGCAGGAAGAAGTGGATGTGTTCGAGGGTGTTTGCCAGCCGAGAGGCGTCGTACAGGTCGACGGTGGTGCTGGGCCGGAAGGTGCGGTTGTGGTAGTCGAGGACCGATACCGCCGCACCGGCCGTACCGAAGTGGACCTTCTCCCCGGAAAGCTCGATGCTTTTGTCCTCGTCGATGCCGAACCAGGTCCATTCCTTGGCCGCCACCTCCTCGATTATTCGGGAGACCAGCGATCTCGGGTAGTGCAGGCGGTTGTTGTCGTCGAGGTGACCACCTGCGGCGGTCACGGCGGTGATGAACTCCGGGATGGGATCCGCCATCCCGATATCCTCGATCAGGTAGAGGGCCTCGTCGACGACACGCTCCAAGTCGGACGGGGTGAGGGGCCTGTAGGCACCGCCCTGTTGTCCCGGGCGGACCGCTCGTTCTTCCGGTGCTAGCCCGGCCCTACGTGCGGCTATCCGGGCGGCGCGTCCTCCAGCCCGTCGTCTTGCGGCCATCTCACCCTCGCAGACGGGCGCTGGAGGGGTCCCAGACGGGTTCCGCAAGCACGGTGGCGGTGCGCCGACGGTTCATGATCCCCACCTCGAACTGGGACCCGGGTGCTTCAAAGTCGGGGTCGACGTACGCAAAGAGAATGCTCCGTCCCACCGAATGGGCCCACGCACCGCTGGTGGTGATACCCATGATGCGGTCACCGTCGTAGGTGGGCTCGTTGCCGAGGCAGTCGGCGTCCCCTGCATCGAGTTCGGCGTAGACCAGTACCATGGTTAACGGTTCGGTCTGGTCGCGGCGGGCGATGGTCGCCGCTCGGCCCTGGAACTCCTTGTCGTAGGCGATGAAACGGTCAAGGCGCGCCTCGACCGGGGTGATCTCGGTGGTCAACTCCGCCCCGTGGGCCTTGTAAGCCTTCTCCAAACGCATGACGTTCATCGCCCGGCTCCCGAAGTCGATGATCCCGAGACTCGCGCCCGCTTGGTGTATCGCCTGATAGACCTTGACCATGTGCTCCAGCGACATGTGGATCTCCCAGCCCAACTCGCCCACATAGGACACCCGCAGAGCGACGCAGGGTGCCCCGGCCACCTCGATCTGTTGGCTGGTGAGCCAGGGGAAGGCCCGGTTGGTGAGGTCGGCGTCGGTTAGGGGTGCCAGTAAGTCCCGGGAGAGAGGTCCAGTCACCGCCAAGATGCCGGTGCGGTCGGTGACATCCTCCACCGTCACCTTCTCGTCGGGTCGGATGTGGCTGGAGAGCCAGTCAAAGTCATGCCATTGGGCGGTGATAGCCGAGTTGAGGTAGAAGCGCTGCTCCCCGAGCCGGGTTATGGTCATCTCCGACTCGATTCCTCCCCGCGTGGTCAGCATGTGCACCAGCCGGATCCCTCCGTCTCGGGCCGGGAGGCGGTTGGCCGACAGCCGGTCCAGAAGGGCCGCGGCGTCGGGACCCGTGACCATAAACTTGGCGAAGGCGGTGAGGTCGGCGACCCCCACCCGATCTCGAATTGCTCTGACCTCGGTTCCCACCTCGTCGTGCGCGGAGGAACGTCGGAAGGAATAGACCTCTGGTTGGGGGGAGAAGTACATGGCTCTCTCCCATCCCCAGACTTCCTGCCATCGGGCCCCCTTGGTGTCCAAGGTGTCATACAGCGGGGTCTTCTTCATCGGACGGCCCGCATCACGGTATTCGTTGGGCATCCGCACCTGGTACATCTCGTGGAACTCGTCAATCGACCGTTCATGGGTGTAGCGGCCGGGCGCATAGGGTCCGAAGCGGCGGGGGTCCATGTTGGCGACGTTGATCTCGGTCTGACCGTGCACCATCCACTGGGCGAGGTACTTACCAGCACCGGGACCCTGGGTGATCCCTATGGAGGCCCCGGCGCAGTACCAATAGTTGCGCAAGCCGGGTGCGGGACCCATCAGGAAGCCGGCATCGGGGGTGTGGGTAATCGGGCCCGACACCACTTGCTTGATGCCCGCCCCGGCGAAGCAAGGCAGCCTCTGGGCGGCCAGATCCAGCCAGGGGAGCAGGCGATCAAGCTCGACCGGAGTCAGGTGAAAGGTGAGATCCCAGTCGATCCCACCCACGCCGTATTCTTTGGCGTCCTCCCGTTCATACGGCCCGATGATCAAACCGTCGTGCTCCTGGCGGTAGTAGCAGGAGGAGCGGGGATCTCGGACCACCGGGTGCTCAGTGTCGAGGGCCGCCACCTCCTCGATCCTTTCGGTTACCAGGTACTGATGGACCACAGACTCGATGGGGGTCTCGAGGCCGACCATGGCACCTACCTGGGGCGTATGGCATCCGGCCGCGTTGACGACATGCTCCGCCACGACCCGACCCTTCTCCGTCAATACCTCCCAGCGCCCATCGGCCAGCTGGTTCATGTCCAAGACGCGGTTCTTCCGGCTGATCTCGGCACCGAGGTTGCGCGCCCCAGCGGCCATCGAGTTGGTCGCCGCGGACGGGTCGGTCCATCCGTCATCCGGTGTCCATAACCCCAGCGCCACATCGGGTTTCAGGTCAAGAAGGGGTGCTACCTCGTTGATCTGCATCGGTCCCAGCAGATGCGACTCCACGCCGATGGAAGCGAGCATCCCGTGTACGTAGTAGAACCAGTCGACCTCGTCGTCGGTTCGCGCCAGCCGGACCGCGCCGCATCCGTGCCAGCCAGCGTGCATGCCGGTCTCGTGATGGATGTTCCGGTAAAGGTCGGCGGTGTCCCGGTGGATCTTGGCTGTGTTGAGGTCGCCGATGAAGTGGGGGATAAGCCCAGCGGCATGCCAGGTGGAACCGGAGGTGAGCTCGTCCTTCTCGATGAGAAGGGTGTCTGTCCAGCCTTCGTGGGCGAGAAAGTAGAGCAGGCCCACGCCCATCGCGCCCCCGCCGACTATCGCCACCCGGACTTCATCGCGCATACGAGACCCTACGCTTTGCCGCAACCGCTTGGGTTAATGCCTACAGCGAGCACTCGGGCGCGCCGACCCTACGAGGATAGCCCGGTAACCGAGTGCGGGATGTGGTTGCCCCCGGTTTTCTCAACCCACCTACGACCCGTGCGATTCGCGATGGAGCCCTGAAGGGGTCAAACCCAACAAACTACTTTGACGAGTCCGTTCTCCGTCGACCCGCGCGATCCGCGATCTCGGTGTGATCCATAGCGAACAGGAAATACCAACAAATCCCCACCGCGCATCGAATAGTTATAGTTTTCGATCAGAAACTACAACTCGACTGGGATTGGCGCTGTGGTATCGCGCGACTCCCACTTCGAAGTCGCAAACGAATCCACCGAAGATCGATCGAGGTCGGGTCGGCATTCGACCTCCGCTGCCGCGTCGCTGGTACCGCATCTCATCACTGGCGATCACTTGGGTCTACACCCCAGCCGGGGCGTCGGTCTGCCCATGCCGGTCCCTTCCCCAGCAGGCGATGGTGTCGTCGTCGGCGATGGCGCAATTGTGGTCACCTCCAGCGGTGATTTGTTTGTATTCGCCAGTTGGGGCGTCGGTCTGCCCGTGCCCGTTCCATCCCCAGCAGGTAATGGTGTTGTCGGTTGCGATGGCGCAGCTTTGGGCAGAGCCGATCCCCTGCCAGCCGTCGAGGATCACGTAACCACCGGCGGTGATTTGTTTGTATTCGCCAGCCGGGGCGGTGCTCTCACCATCCTCGTTGTCTCCCCAGCAGGTGATGGTGTTGTCGGTTGCGATGGCGCAGCTATGCCGAGAGCCGGCGGTGATTTGTTTGTACGTTCCAGTTGGGACGTTGTTCTGCCCGGACTCGTTCCATCCCCAGCAGGTGATGGTGTTGTCGGTTGCGATGGCGCAATTGTGATGTGCGCCGGCGGTGATTTGTTTGTACTTGCCAGTCGGGGCGTCGGCTCGCCCGGAGGAGTTGTTCCCCCAGCAGGTGATGGTGTTGTTGGTTGCGATGGCGCAGCTATGCCGATAGCCAGCGGTGATTTGTTTGTACTTGCTGGGCGGGGCGTTGGTCTGCCCGGACTCGTTCCATCCCCAGCAGGTGATGGTGTTGTCGGTCGCGATCGCGCAGTTGTGGTCGCGTCCGGCGGTGATTTGTTTGTATTTGCCAGCTGGGGGGTTGGTCTGCCCGTAGGAGTTGTTCCCCCAGCAGGTGATGGTGTCGTCGGTCGCGATCGCGCAACTGTGACTGCTGCCAGCGGCGACGTGTTGGAAGCTGTTAGGTTGGTTGTAGCGGTCGGGTTGGTTGTTAACGTCAGTCGGGGCGAGGGTCTGTCCATGCTCGCCGAATCCCCAGCAGGTGATGGTGTTGTCGGTTGCGATGGCGCACTTGTGATATGCGCCAGCGGCGACTTGTTTGTACGTGCCAGTTGGTGTGTCGAGGTTGTCTCCCCGGCAGGTGATGGTGTTGTTGGTTGTGATGGCGCAACTGTTGTTGTCGCCAGCGGTGACTTGTGTGACCGTGCCAGCGCGGTTCGCCCACTGCGCATCCCCGCGTCTTCCCCAGCAGCGGATGGTGTCGTTGGCGGTGATGGCACAATTGTGGTCGCGTCCGGTGGTGATTTGTTTGTATTTGCCAGTTGGGGGGTTGGTCTGCCCGTAGTTATTCCGTCCCCAGCAGGTGATGGTGTTGTCGGTTGCGATAGCGCAACTATGCGAGCCACCGGCGGCGACTTGTTTGTACGTGCCAGCTGGTGTGTCGGAGTCGTATCCCCAGCAGGCGATGGTGTCGTCGGTTGTGATGGCGCAGTTAACCGCGTCTCCGGTGGTGATTTGTTTGTATTTGCCAGCTGGGGAGTTGGTCTGCCCATCCTCGTTCCATCCCCAGCAGGTGATGGTGTTGTCGGTTGTGATGGCGCAATTGTGATGTGCGCTAGCGGCGATTTGCTTGAATTTGCCAGCCGGGGCGTCGGTCTGCCCGTAGACGTTGTTGCCCCAGCAGGTGATGGTGTCATTGGCTGCAATGGCGCAACTATGCCAATCACCGACGGCGATTTGTTTAAAGCCGGTACGTTGCGTTGTTGTGGTCGTCGCAGCTGCATCGGGGTCGTGTGCCCGCCTCAAACCGCGATAGAGGAACGCGGCCATCTGCGCTCTTGTGGTGTGCTTGGCGGGACAGAACGTGCTGCCGTCACCACAGCCTGAGGTGATACCCGACCAAGCCAAGGCCCCAACCCCCGCCGAGTACCAGGCACCAGGTGCAACATCGTCAAACCCTTGAACCCCGCCGTGGGGCAGACCGAATGCGCGCGACAAGAACACCGCCACATGAGCGCGTGTCACCACATCATCAGGGCAATACCCTGCGCCGTCACCACAGCCCGACGTGATGCCCAACACGGCCAGGCGCTCCGCGAACGGTGCCCAAGAGCTGCCCGGGTCTACATCATCGAACGTTGATTCCCACCCTGCTGGCGGATCCCCCCCATCGACAACACGGACTGTCCATACCGCCATCGTCTTGCGATCAACCGGCTCGTCTGGACAGAAGCCCCCGGCACACAACGTGCCCTCGAACACACCCAGGTCAGCCAGAGCCTCGACCGGCTCGCGGTAATACGCGTCCTCGGCCACATCACCAAACGTGGCCCCCCCCCATTAGCCATTACTGCACCCGGAGATATCGCCAACAATCCAGCAAACAACGATAGCGTGAGCCATACAACCATCATACGCCTAACACCGACACCCAGATTTCGCTCCACGACAACATCTCCTTCACAACTTGACAGTAACGGTACTCACATAAACGGGGGGGGGGGGCTATAACAGCACCCCCCCCCCTGACGGTTCGTTTACTTTGCCTTCGGTTACCCGGCTAGGCGAGCAGCTCGTAGCCAGGAATCTGCTTGGGCGCGGTTGTTGGTGATCCATTCGGCGGCGTGGCGTTTGATGTCGTCTCCGCTGTTTTCTCCGCCTTGCATGCGGACGTTTTGGAGGGCGATATCGATCGGGTTGATCGTGACCAGCTCGAACAGTCTGGCCGCGGCCGGGTTGGCGGCGAGGAAGTCGTTGTTGGCGGTCACCGCGATGTCGGCTGCGTCCCATCCGAGCAGGCATGGGTCGGTGGTGCACCGGTCGCCTATGGATGTTGCTCCCTCTAGCTGGGTGGGCGAGATCGACGCGTCGTCGTGGATGGATACCCACACGGAGTTGTCGCCGGGGCGTAGGTCACTGACGTAGTGAGACGGTGCCCAGGTGTAGACCATGTAGGGCTCCCCGGATGCGTCCTTGGCGACCGCGTCGGCGATCATGGCGTCGTAGCCGCCGATATCGAACTGTTCGATGTTGTCCCAACCGGCGTTAGCTATCCAGGCGTTGATGTTCACGTGGCATCCCCACCCTTCCGGGCAGCCGTAGATCTGCAGGACCCCGTCACCTGGTGACGGGTCGGCTGCCTCGTATACGGCGAACAGGGCCGGGTCGGAGAGCATGGCGTCGAGGGTGGTTAACCCGTTAGCGTCGGCGAAGGTCTTGTTGGTGATCAGGCCTTGCACACCAGCGCTAGCCATCTGTGCGCCTAGGCGGGTTACGTGGTCGCTGACCAGCGAGCCGTCCGGCATAGTTCCTGCCAGGAAGGAATTATGGTTCGGCAGCCACGAGTTGGCCCAGAAATCGAACTCGCCGTTAGCCATAGCTACGAACGCGTTCGACGGAGCCAACTCCAAATCAGCCGGGTCGGACACCGAATAGCCCAACTCCTCAAGCAACGCCGAATAAATCGCCGCCTGCATGTAACCAGTCGACCAATTCGCCCGAGCAGCAGTCACAGAAACACCGTCACCCGGAGTGTCGTCGACCGGGACCAGCGCGACGGCCAGCCATTCATCCACTTGGGCGCGGTTGTTGGTGATCCATTCGGCGGCGTGGCGTTTGATGTCGTCTCCGCTGTTTTCTCCGCCTTGCATGCGGACGTTTTGGAGGGCGATATCGATCGGGTTGATCGTGACCAGCTCGAACAGTCTGGCCGCGGCCGGGTTGGCGGCGAGGAAGTCGTTGTTGGCGGTCACCGCGATGTCGGCTGCGTCCCATCCGAGCAGGCATGGGTCGGTGGTGCACCGGTCGCCTATGGATGTTGCTCCCTCTAGCTGGGTGGGTGAGATCGACGCGTCGTCGTGGATGGATACCCACACGGAGTTGTCGCCGGGGCGTAGGTCACTGACGTAGTGAGACGGTGCCCAGGTGTAGACCATGTAGGGCTCCCCGGATGCGTCCTTGGCGACCGCGTCGGCGATCATGGCGTCGTAGCCGCCGATATCGAACTGTTCGATGTTGTCCCAACCGGCGTTAGCTATCCAGGCGTTGATGTTCACGTGGCATCCCCACCCTTCCGGGCAGCCGTAGATCTGCAGGACCCCGTCACCTGGTGACGGGTCGGCTGCCTCGTATACGGCGAACAGGGCCGGGTCGGAGAGCATGGCGTCGAGGGTGGTTAACCCGTTAGCGTCGGCGAAGGTCTTGTTGGTGATCAGGCCTTGCACACCAGCGCTAGCCATCTGTGCGCCTAGGCGGGTTACGTGGTCGCTGACCAGCGAGCCGTCCGGCATAGTTCCTGCCAGGAAGGAATTATGGTTCGGCAGCCACGAGTTGGCCCAGAAATCGAACTCGCCGTTAGCCATAGCTACGAACGCGTTCGACGGAGCCAACTCCAAATCAGCCGGGTCGGACACCGAATAGCCCAACTCCTCAAGCAACGCCGAATAAATCGCCGCCTGCATGTAACCAGTCGACCAATTCGCCCGAGCAGCAGTCACAGAAACACCGTCACCCGGCAAAGCGGTAGCCTCGTCCAAGGCCATTTGGGCTTCCTCGGCCGCAGCTTTCGCCTCGTCGGCGACTTCCTGAGCTTCGGCCACCTGCATCTGAGCCTCTTCGGCGGCCTTAGCGGCTTCTTCCAAGGCCATTTGGGCTTCCTGGTCACCCTCCTCGGCTGCGGCTTCGGCCTCCGCCAACGCGGCCTGAGCAGCCTCCAACTCGGCTTGAGCCTCCGCTAGCGCGGCCTCAGCAGCCTCGGCGGCGCTGTTATCCACGACGGTTACCACCGGTGGGGCCTCCGTCACCTCTGGTGCCTCCGGTTCATCGCTCCCGCAGGCGACTGCCAGCAACGCGAACGCAGCCAGCAGGGCTAATACTTTCCTGGTTCTAGTCATGTTGCTAGCACCTCCCTTGATGGTTCGGTCATGTTTTCTCGTAGACGGTTGTTCTCCGGAACTCACGCAGGATCCCCCACGAGGATGCGGAGAACAAGAACCCGGCGATCAGACAAATGAATGCTCCTGGACCACTGGCGAAATTCGGATCGGCGACCCGGACCAGGGAAGCTATCCATCCGCCAGCAAGAACCAAGATTCCAACCCCCAAAGCCGCTACGCCGACGCTCCATCGCCAACGTCGCCTTTCTCCCCGGCCAAACAGTCCCACCGCCGGTAAGGTCAGTAGCAGCGCGGCCACCCCGAGCCCGAGGGTCAAGTAGCCTAGGCGAGTCCCGCTTGCGGTGAACCCGTCGTAGCGGATCGGATTCTTGCGTTGCGCCTCCGACGACAGGCCCGCGATCTGAATGGCGTTTTGCGAGGCCTTGGAGGGATCTTGGCGCGCTTCTTGTTCCAAGCGGTCGATCTCCGCCTGGAGCTCTGGAGTTATCACGGCCTCCACCCGCCTGTCTATCGACCAAGACGACAGGCCCGCAATCGCGAGTAGTCCCACTAGACCCGCCGTGGTCAGTACACGGGTCACGGAGATGGTGGAACGAAGTGGGCGCATGGGGCTGTATGGGGCACCGGACAACCAAAGCGTCGCGCCGACCGTCGCGGCGACCCCGCTTGCTAGAGCTATCCAAACCCCTAGGCCGTGGCTGTAGGAGACAGCCTCACCGGGAGAGGGGATCCATACGTACCCAATAGCGGCCGCGAGGATTGCGCTGGCCGCGAGGATGGCCCCGTCGGCACCGTACGCGGTAGAAGCCCTTTCTGGCCTGATCAGAATCCACAAAGCCGATCCGAGAAGCATCAGGCTGCCCACCAACACGGTAATCCCTAGGAAGCTGCCCCCCTCGGCAACCAATCCGGAGAAACTCAACCCGCTGAGGTCCAGATCCAACGCCCTACCGTGTCCGGAGATGCGGCCGGAATCATTCCCCCACGGCAGAAAGACGGCGGCTAGGCCAGCGACCGAGGCGACGGCTGCGATGGTAGCTCCGAGCCGTTCCCGCTTGGTCACCGGTGCCGGATTGCCTTCCTTGGTGGTGTCGACAACGGCCTCTTCGCCAGGGCTGTCGTCCAGTAAGGCCTCCGGGTTGCGCCGATGAGCCCATGCTCGGCGTATCCGTCCGAAGAGTCGGGTGCCCTGTCCGGATTCGGTCTGGGTCAGGCGGTCGAGAACCACCGCCACGACGAACAGGGCTAGGCCGGAGGCGGTGGACAACTGGGTGTCGATGTTTAGTACAGCCCTGAAGACCAGCAGGCCGAGTCCGGAAGCTCCCATGATCGCCGCAATGCCGATCATGGAGATGGAGAGGAGGAGAGTCTGGTTGAGGCCGGTCATGATGGCCGGGCGGGCCAAAGGCAGCTGAGTGTCCAGCAGGACGCGGAATTCGGAGGCCCCGTAGGCCCGACTGGCTTCGACCACGTCTGCAGGGACTTGCCTGATGCCCAGGTTGGTAAGGCGGATCAACGGGGGAATGGCAAAGACCATGGTTGTCATGGTGGCTGGTTCAGGGCCGAGCCCGAAGAAGAAGATAAAGGGGATTATGTAGACGAAGGCATGGACGACCTGCATAGCGTCAAGGACGGGACGCACCACACCCCATACCGCATCGAAGCGGCCGCACAACACGCCCAACGGGATGCCGATCAAGGCGCAGAGGATCACGGCTACTACGACTAGGCCGATGGTGGTGGTGGTCTCGACCCAGAACTCGTTTCCGAGCAGGCCGCAGAGGGCGAGCATGACGGCCAGGCCAGCGCCCACCTTGAGGTTGCGGGTGATGATCCCCACGACTAGGACGATGCTGCACACCAAGACCCAGGACATATCGGTGATCTCCCACCAGGGATGGTATTCCGGTCCGTCGACGAAGTTCCGAAACAGGAAGGAGAAGGGCCATTTGATCACGTCAAGGGGGGCAGACGCATTGAGGACGATCCAATTGACTATCTCGTCCATCCAGGCCCCAAACGGGATCTCCCAATGGTCTAGAACCGCGTTGTCCCAGAAGGGAACGGCCTCCTCCGAACCTCCGCTTTGGGCGAGAACCCGCCCTATCGCTCCGGTCATAGGTAGGTTTCCCGCTCGAACCCGTCGATCAGGCCCTCAACCCGACCCATCTCCTCCATGATCAAGCAGGGGTCGAGGTCGCCGATCAGCACGCCCCGTCTGTTCACAACCCCTATCGGAAGACCCCGACCTGCCGCCGCATAGACTTCGTTCAGGGTGTTTGAGGGCGAGGTCGTATCGAAGTCGGAACGCAGGGCACTGGTCATCACGGGGGAACCCAAGGCACCGACCCGCAAGCAATCTCCCACGGTAAGGATGGCTTCGGGCCGGCCCGCATCGTCGCACACAAAGGCCCCGGCTCGGTCACCGATCTGGCTCAGGGCTTCCTCAAGTGATATGTCAGCACGAATCGGGACCGGCGCGACCATCACATCGGCGCAGGTGATGACCCGACCTTGGTCGACGTCCCGCACAAACTCGGCCACGTAGGCTGTCGCGGGCTCGGTCAGGATCTCTTCGGGGGTGCCGATCTGAACGATTGCGCCGTCCCGCATGATGCAAACGCGATCCCCGATACGTAGGGCTTCGTTGAGGTCATGGGTGATGAACAGGATCGTCTTGCGGATCTCCCGCTGGATGTCCATCAACTCATCTTGCATCTGCCGACGGATCAACGGATCAAGGGCGGAGAACGCCTCATCCATTAGCAGGATGTCAGGATCGGAGGCGAGAGCTCGGGCGAGGCCGACCCGCTGCTGCATCCCGCCCGAAAGTTCTCGGGGAACGCTGTCGGCATAGGCTTCTAGGCCTACCAGTGCCAAGGACTTCATGGCCGCCTGGTCTCGCTCCGTCTTATCCACTCCTTGCACCTTCAGCCCGTAGCCCACGTTGTCGATGACGTTGCGATGGGGAAATAGTGCAAAGTGCTGGAAAACCATCCCCATCTTCTCGCGACGGAAGGCTTGCAGGTCTCGGCCAGCCAGAGTCTGAACATCGGTACCGTCCACCCAGACCTGTCCGGAGGTGGTCTCATGCAGCTTGTTGACCGTGCGAAGGACAGTCGACTTGCCCGAACCTGACAAGCCCATGACGACGAAAATCTCTCCTTGCGATACGGAGAAGGTGGCATCCCGCACCCCGATAACGTGCCCGGTCTGTCGCTGAATCTCGTCCTTGCCTACCTCGGCCCGGGCGAGGTCAAACGCACGACCTTGCGGTTGGGGCCCGAAGATCTTGTAGACCTGTTCCAGGCGGATCAGTTCGTTGCTCATCCCGCTCGGCGAAACTCCCGTCTCAAGCGCCCCGGTCGTTGTCCGGCTCCTGTCGTGGTGGTGGTTGCCCCAGAGGTAATGATTCTCCCCGCGAAGCAGATGTTCTTGCCGCTTGAGCGTAGCGGAGGTACCCGCCCGAGCTCTCAAATCGGATCAGAATTGTTCCATGATGTGGAACAATGCCGCATGGTAGCACGCAAATAGGGGTTGCCCTATGCTCGGCACCCGGTTAGCCTCGCGTCTGACGTGAACAAGGCTGGGCCTGAACGGAGAGTTAATGACCGTCTCTGACCGTTTCCCTTCCGACCTGGAGATCGCTCAGGCCGCCGAAGTCCTGCCTGTTCGCCGGGTGGCGGAATCGATCGGGATCCAGCCGGATGAGTTGATCCCCTACGGGTCTACCAAGGCCAAGGTACACCTCGACATACTTAAGCGGACCAACTCCGGATCACGCGGCAAGTACATAGACGTGACCGCGGTAACTCCGACCCCCTTTGGCGAGGGCAAGACCACCACCACAATCGGCCTGGTGCAAGGTCTGGGAAGACTCGGGAAGCGAGCCATCGCCACCATTCGGCAACCCTCGATGGGACCCACATTCGGCATCAAGGGCGGTGCCGCTGGGGGTGGCTATAGCCAGGTGGTGCCCATGGAGGAGTTCAACCTCCACCTAACCGGTGACATGCACGCCATCGGAGTTGCCCACAACCTGGCAGCGGCTGCCCTTGACGCCCGCTGGTACCACGAGTCGAGGATGAGTGATGCCCGGTTGGAAGAGATGGGTCTTAACCGGCTCGACATCGACATCTTCAGGACCCAGTGGAGGCGGGTTGTGGACGTCAACGATCGGGCTCTGCGCAACGTCATCGTGGGTTTGGGAGGCCGGATCGATGGTAGACCCCGAGAGGCAGGCTACGACATCACGGTCGCCTCCGAATTGATGGCCATACTCGCCCTTGTTGACGGAAATGACTACGCGTCGGCGTTGCGGGATCTGCGGGAGCGGTGCGGTCGGATCGTGGTGGGTGCCGACACCGCCGGTGCGCCGATCTCCATGGACGACCTGGGGGTAGCTGGCGCGGTGACCGTGCTCATGAAGGACACCCTCCATCCCACGCTCATGCAGACCCTCGAAGGCCAGGCTGCCCTTGTCCATGCGGGCCCGTTCGCCAACATCGCCCATGGCAATTCCTCCATCCTGGCTGATCGAGTAGCTCTTCAACTCGGCGAGTACGTGGTGACCGAGTCGGGCTTCGGTGCCGACATGGGCATGGAGAAGTTCTTGAACATCAAGTGCCGAGCTTCGGGTCTGTCCCCCGATGCGGTGGTCTTGGTGGCCACCATCCGGGCTCTCAAGACCCAAGGTGGTGGACCCAAAGTGGTCGCCGGGCGGCCCCCGCCCGATGTCTATCTAGAGGAGAATCTCCCCCTGTTGGAGGCCGGGTTGGTGAACCTGGTGGCCCACATCGAGAACGCTCGCCAATTCGGGGTTGAGGTGGTGGTTGCTGTCAACACCTTCCCCACCGATACCGCGGCGGAGCGCGATCTGGTGAAGGCGGCGGCGCTAGAGGCCGGGGCCCTGGCGGCGGCCGGATCTAGCCACTGGGCGGACGGAGGACGGGGAGCGGTGGAATTGGCCGAGGCGGTGGTTGATGCCTGCCGACGCCCGAGCCAATTCAACCTGTTGTACCCATCCGAACTCCCGGTCCGGGAGAAGATCGAGGCGGTCTGCCAGCGAATCTACGGTGCATCCGGGGTCGAGTACTCCCCGGCCGCCCGGCGTCAGATCTCTGAGTTCGAGGCCGCCGGTATGGGTCACCTCCCGATCTGTATGGCCAAGACCCCCCTCTCGCTGTCGCATGACGCGACGCTGAAGGGTCGCCCTCGGGGCTTCACCGTACCCGTGCGTGAGGTGCGGGCCTCGGTGGGTGCCGGGTTCCTGGTGGTGCTCCTCGGCGAGGTGAGAACCATGCCCGGGTTGGGTGCCCGACCGGCCTATATGAACGTGGATATCGATGATGATGGCCAGATCGTCGGCCTCTTCTGATGGGCAGACTCGGGGCCACCGCCGGCTGCTAGGTCCATTCCTGGGCTCTGCAGGCCGAGAATTATGACAGGGAGGAGGTGATAACAATTCCGCGAACAAGGCTCACCCGCCTGACGACTCCGTATGTGCGCCGATCCGGCGAGTTGGTCCCCACCACTTGGGACGATGCCCTGGATAAGGCCGCAGAAGGCCTCGGTCGATACCGTGGCCGGTCTTACGGCATGTTCTCATGTTCCAAGGCGACCAACGAGACCAACTATCTGGCTCAGAAGTTCTCTCGCGTGGCCATGGGGTCCAACAACATCGATTCGTGTAACCGCACCTGACACGCCCCTTCGGTCGCCGGTCTGGCGACGGTTTTTGGGCTCGGGGGCGGTACCTGTTCCTACGAGGAGATCGAGACGACAGATCTGATTCTCCTTTGGGGCTCCAACGCCCGAGAGGCGCATCCGATCTTCTTTCATCACCTGCTTAAGGGGATCCGGAACGGGGCGAAGATGTACACCATCGACCCGCGCCGTACCGCCTCGGCGATGTGGGCGGACGTCTGGCTCGGGATCGACGTGGGGTCCGACATCGCTTTGGCTAACGCGGTCGGGCGCGAGATCATCGCCGCCGGTCTCGAGAATCGGGCCTTCCTGGATCATTCCACCACCGGCTTCGATGCCTACGCCGAAGCGGTAGATGAATGGACCTTGGCCAAGGGCGCGGAGATAACCGGTATACCCGCTGAGACGATCCGGAATATGGCGCATGATTACGCCAAGGCGGGGACGGCCCAGATTTGCTGGACCCTGGGCATCACGGAGCATCACAACGCTACCGACAACGTGCTGGCCCTCATCAACCTGGCCCTGCTCACCGGCCATGTGGGCCGTTACGGGTCCGGCCTGGTTCCCATTCGTGGACAGAACAACGTCCAGGGTGGGGGAGATATGGGAGCGCTCCCTAACAAGCTCCCCGGGTTCCAGGAAGTCACCGACCCGGTAGCACGGGGCAAGTTCGAGGCTCAATGGGGCTGTGAAGTGCCAGCTGAGGGTGGGAAGCACATTTCTCTGATGCTTGAAGCCATGGAAGAGAAGGAGATCCGCGCCCTATACGTCTTGGGTGAGAACCCGGCGCAGTCGGAAGCTCGTTCGGACCATGTTCGAGAAGTGCTGTCCGATCTGGACTTCATGCTGGTTCAGGACATGTTCATGACCAGGACCGCGCAGTTGGCAGACGTTGTCCTGCCCGCGGCCGCCGGATGGGCTGAGTCCGACGGGACGGTCACATCATCCGAGCGCCGGGTGCAGAGGGTGCGCAAGGCGATCGAACCGCCCGGTGATGCATGGGATGATCTCGATATCCTCTCCGCTCTCGCCGCCCGGATGGGTTACGGCTGGGGTTACCCCACGGCCGAGGAGCTTTGGGATGAGCTGCGAAGTCTCTCGCCCCTCCATGGGGGGATGTCCTACCGTCGCCTGGACGCGGCCGGAGGTCTGCAGTGGCCGTGCCCGGACGAGGAGCATCCGGGGACCCTGTCTCTCCACGGTGACCTCTGGGAAGACCCGCTTCCTCGACCGCCCGTGCCGCTTATTCCCACCCCGTGGGCCCCGCCGGTGGATCGGCTGACCCCTGAGTTCCCCCTGCGGCTTACCACCGGCCGGCGGCTGGATTCCTACAACACCGGTGTTCAGTCGCGTAGCTACCGCTCACCACTGAGGGAGACTGCGGCCATCCAGGTCTCGCCACATGACGGCGACATGATCGGGGTGGATGAGGGTCAGACCGTCCGGGTCGTATCGCGGCGGGGCGAGATCGAAGTCCCCGTCAGGCTTGATCCTATGCTCCGGCCTGGGCTGACCTTCATGTCGGTCCATGATCCGGATAATGCCGACGTCAACCGGCTTACCGTCGATGCCTGGGATCCCAAGTCGGGAACCGCCGAGTTCAAGGCCACCGCGGTCCGGATCGAGCCGGTGAGCTAGCGGTAAGGATCCAGAAATCGATCTGAAGCTGATGCCAGTCGGGCCGGACCCTGCCGAGAAGGCGGCGGTAGACGCATTGCTGGGTCCGGCCACCACCGTTTGGGAAGGCGGAGACGAGCAGCCGGGCGACCGGCACGTTGCTAGGGGTGGCCCCCGTCGGGCCAAGGCAGTGCGCCACCTGTTGCTCCCCACGCTCCATGCCGTCAATGACGCCGTCGGTCAGGTGAGCTCCGGTGCCCTCAACTACGTATGCGAGCGGCTCTCAGTGCCTCCCGCCGAGGCGTATGGGGTGGCGAGCTTCTACGCCCTGATCTCCCTGGAGAAGCGACCCGCCCGGGTGGCTCACGTATGCGACGATGTGGCCTGCCGGACTAGGGGCGCAATGGACATGCTCGCCGCCTTCGACGAACGGAACGATGTTCATTCCAGTCCCTGTCTGGGGCAGTGTGATACCGCACCAGCGGTCTTTTTCCAGCGCGCCGGGGAGTCCGACGGAGTCGAGGTGCGAGCTACGCCCCGCCGGGTGTTAGATGTTCTTGACGGGGCACCTCCGGCCCGGCCTGATCTGCTTATCCCGCAGGCGGGAGACCCGTCGCTGTGCCTATTGAAGCGAGTCGGCACCGTCGATCCCTCATCCCTGGACGACTATCGGGCTTCGGGTGGTTACCAGGCTCTCGAGCGGGCTGCTGAGATAGGCCCGGAGCGGGTTATCGCCGAGGTCAAGAAGTCCGGCATCCGGGGGCGTGGCGGGGCCGCGTTTCCGATGGGTGTCAAGTGGGAGGCGGTGGCCGGGTCCCGTCGGGCACCCCGCTATCTGATCTGCAACGCGGATGAATCGGAGCCGGGTACCTTCAAGGATCGGGTGCTGATGGAAGGCGACCCCTTTGCCTTGGTCGAGTCGATGACCATCGCCGGTTTAGCGATAGGTGCCGAGACCGGGTTCCTGTACGTTCGGGCTGAGTACCCGGATGCCCAGGCTCTCCTCGAGAGCGCCACCGAAGCTGCCCGATCGGCGGGCCTGCTGGGCCAACGTGTGCTCGGTACCGGTGCCTCTTTCGATATCGAGATCCGACGCGGTGGGGGTGCCTACATCTGCGGTGAGGAAACCGCTTTGATGAACTCCATAGAGGGGCTGCGTGGGGAACCGAGAAACAAGCCGCCTTTCCCCACCCAGGCGGGCCTCTTCGGATGCCCGACGGTCATAAACAACGTCGAGACCCTAATCAACGTTCCTGAGATCCTCCGGCGAGGAGGTGATTCCTATGCGCGGATCGGGACATCAGGGTCGACGGGGCCCAAACTCTTCTGCCTTTCGGGGGCGGTCGGTCGACCCGGCACCTACGAGGTGGAGTTCGGTATCACCTTGGGGGATCTAATCGAGCTCTCCGGTGGGGTTACGGGATCGGGGGTCTTAGGAGCCATTCTGTTGGGTGGTGCGGCCGGGCTGTTCGTGGGTGAGGAACACCTGGACATGCCCCTAACCTTCGAGGGAGCGCAAGAGCGTGGTGCCAGCCTCGGTTCGGGGGTGGTCATGGTGTTCGACGATCGGGCCGACTTCCCCGATCTGGCTACCCGGATCGCCCGCTTCTTTCGTGATGAGTCATGCGGCCAATGCGTGCCGTGTCGGGTAGGAACCGTGCGCCAAGAGGAGTTGCTGTCGCGGCACCGAGGCGGGGTAGGGTTCGACGTGCAATTGTTTGACGACATTCACCGGGTCATGGCGGACGCGTCGATATGCGGTTTGGGACACACCGCTTCATCGGCGATTCGGTCTTTGTACGACCTCGGGCTTCTGGAGCAAGCCGATGTCTAACCTCGCCCTTTCGATCGACGAAGCGGCGGTGAAAGTACCGGCGGGGAGCACGATCCTCGACGCCTGCCGGATGCTTGGTAAAGATCAGCCCACCCTCTGCTACCTCGAGACCCTGACGCCGGTGAACGTCTGTCGCGTGTGCGTGGTCGAGGTTGAGGGGAGTCGGGCTCTTGTCCCATCCTGTAGCCGACCGGCCGAAGAGGGGATGAGGGTTCTTACGGACAGCGAACGAGTTCGCCATTCTCGTCGGATGGTCTACGAGTTTCTGGCCTCCTCGGTCGAGTTGGACTTGGTTGATGATGAAACCAAGTCCTGGATGGAGCGCTACGGATGCGATCCCTCTCGCTACGGTCCGCCCGAACCTCCGGTGGGGGATCGAGACCAGCGTATGGCCGGGCACCATCCGCCTCCGTCCCCGACCCACGCCGAGACGGTGCATCAGCCCACCAAGGTCGACAACTCGCTCTACGTGAGGGACTATTCCCGCTGCATCCTGTGTTACAAGTGTGTGGAGGCGTGTGGGGAGGACGCGCAGAATACCTTCGCCATCGCTCTGGCTGGTCGTGGTTTCGATGCTCGTATCTCCACCGAGTTCGATACCGGACTAACCGACTCTGCCTGCGTGTTCTGCGGCAACTGCATCGGGGTCTGCCCCACCGGTGCCCTGATGTTCCGCAGCGAATACGAGCTCCGGCAAGCCGACCTCTGGGAGGAGGAACGCCAGAGCGTGACCCGCACCGTCTGCTCATACTGCGGGGTGGGTTGCAACCTCGACCTGCACGTCCAGGACAACCGCATCGTCAAGGTCACCTCCCCCATGGACCACTCGGTCACCGAAGGCCACCTGTGCATCAAGGGCCGATTCGGCTACGAATACGTCCAGGAGCTGGGAGATCTTGCCGTAACCCCCATAGACGAGGTGCTCCAAAGAGCCCGGGTGGTCAACTAGCCCGTGGCTACTAGTAGGCCTGATGCAGGTCTTATGACCGTTGGTCGCCACTGGCCACTGGCTACGGGCTGCGAGCCTGATGCTTAACCAGTTGATTCGTGCCGGTCGGCTCGATAGAGGTTTCTACCTGTCTCTGCTCTACGACCGGGAGGCAACCGGCAATGCGGTGTTGGTGGTCTTGGTTGCCGGGTTACTGTCAAACCTGCGCACCTTGTCGGTGGCCGGATTGGCCTTCGCCCTCCTTGGGGCACTGTTCCGCGCCGTGATCGTCTCGGGGGCGGTATGGGCCGTATCGACGTATCTCTTGGGCCGTCCGGGGGACCCGCAAGCCACCTTCAGGATGGTGGGGTTCGCCAACGTGGCCTTCTTCCCCCTCGTGGTGGGGGACCCTGGCAGAGCGATAGGGTTGCTGGCGCTGTTGGTGGCCGCGCTGTGGTTCTTCATGGCCCTGCGCTTGGTTGCCAGCGTCCAGTTCGACCTCGAGCATCCGGTCACCCTCCTGGTCGCCCTCGCCGGGATGCTCGGTTGGTACCTGACGGCGATCCTATTCTGATTCCACCCCCCGAATCGTCGGTACGGGGACGGTTGGGGCCTGATTGCCTGAGAGACGAAGCCCACGAGGCTCGATAGGGATGCCCACCTACCGCCTTGACCTCTCCTATGACGGTGCCGGATTCCACGGTTACGCCCGCCAACCCGACGTTCGAACCGTGCAGGGTGAGTTGGAGGCGGCGCTGGCGAGGATTGCCGGGCCGGTCAAGACTGTGGTAGCTGGGAGGACCGACGCCGGAGTTCATGCCCAACAGCAGGTGGTGTCGTTTTCGGTGGACCGAGCCTTGATCCCCGACCGCCTCTCGCGATCCCTGACCAAGATGTTGGGACCGGAGATCGTGGTCTATGCGGCGGCGGAGGTGCCCCACAGCTTCTCGGCTCGCTTCTCGGCCACCAGCCGTACCTACCGATACCGGATCTTGAACCAGACCCACCCCGATCCGCTGCGTAGGTTTGACTCTTGGCATGTAGCTGACCGGCTGGACCTAGAGGCCATGCAACAGGTAGCACTGGATATCTTGGGCGAGCATAATTTCGCTTCCTTCTGTCGCCGCCGGGAAGGGGCATCCACGGTGAGGACGGTGCTGGAAGCATCCTGGTCGGAACAACCCGGAAACATCGCCCGCTTCGAGATAACCGGTCGTGCCTTCTGTCACCAGATGGTACGGTCGCTGGTTGCCTGGGCCGTGGAAGCGGGCAGGGGTCGCGTTGACCCCGACTCCACCCTCCGAGTGCTTGAGGCCCGAAACCGGGACCAGGCCAGAGGAGCAGCACCCCCGCAAGGGCTAGTCCTCTGGAGAGTCAGTTACAACTAGCGATGTGCCGGTCGTCGCGCTACACTCTGGTGTCCCGTTGGCGATTCCGATACCTCGCGGCTCGCCCATGGGTTTCTGGCGCGGTGTGCTAGACCTCGGGTTTTGGTCACCACGACCCGACGCGGCTGCCTCGCAGCATGACCGAAAGAAATGGGATCACGAAGCGACATGGCCAAGAGACAGACCACCTACACACCCAAACCGGGGGAAGTGCGGCGTCGCTGGTTCGTGGTGGATGCCGCGGAACTACCGTTGGGCCGCCTTGCGTCAAGAGTTGCCCCCTTACTGGCTGGCAAACACAAGCCGACCTACGCACCTCATGTGGACGGCGGCGACTTCGTGGTGGTAATCAACGCCAACAAGGTATCGGTCACCTCCGCTGGGACCCGTAACAAGATCTACTACCGACACTCCGGATACCCCGGAGGCCTCAAGGAGGAATCCTTCGAGAGCCTCATCGCTCGGCGTCCCGAGGCGGTCGTGGAGAGAGCGGTCCGAGGTATGCTGCCCAAGTCCAAGCTCGGTCGTCGGATGGTCAGGAAGCTAAAGGTGTACGCCGGACCGGATCATCCCCATCAGGCACAATCGCCCGAGGTCTTGGATCTCGGTATCGGGAAGGTGAGGTTGTAATGGCGAGACTTCTGGCCCGAGGTACCGGTCGCCGCAAGGAAGCGGTTGCTCAAGTTCGCTTGTATCACGGTACCGGCTCCTTCAACCTCAACGGACGGTCGCTAGAGGGGTACTTTCCTACCCCGGCCAGAAGGATGCGGGTGCTGGAGCCGTTTCGGACGGTAAACGCCGAAGGCAGATACGACGTGGTAGCCAAGGTCGAAGGCGGGGGGATAAGTGGGCAGGCTGATGCCATCCGTCTCGGTATTGCCCGGAGCTTGGTGTTTATGGATCCCACCCTTCGCCACGACCTCAAGCGGGCCGGACTCCTCACCCGTGACGCTCGGGTTGTGGAGCGCAAGAAGTACGGCCTGCGCAAGGCTCGTCGGGCACCGCAGTACACCAAGCGGTAGCTTTGGCGGACGACCGGTCGGCACTTGGCTGATTTCGCCGCGTCGTCTCGTCGTCTCTTCGGAACCGACGGTATACGGGGCGTAGCCAACGTGGACCTGGATGTCGGGTTGGCAGTGGACGTGGCCCGAGCCGCCTCGGAACTCGCCAACGGGGGACCGGTGGTCGTGGGACGCGACACCCGACGATCAGGTCCTATGTTGGCCGCCGCGTTACAGGCCGGCTTTCATTCGGTGGGGATTGACACGATCGATGCCGATGTCCTCCCGGTCGGGGGTGTCTCGGCGCTCACCGTCGAAATGGAGTGCACGCTCGGGGTGATGGTTTCTGCCTCGCACAACGCTGCTCCCTACAACGGCATCAAGTTCCTGGACTCGTCTGGCACCAAGTTAGGAGACGATAGGGAGGACTTGATCGAAGCCCGACTGCGCCGCGGCCCACCCTGGTCGGCCCCGACCGGAGCAAGGGTGGGGACCCGCCACCCCCTGGAAAATGCTGTCGATCTCTATCTAGACACCATCCGCCGCCGCAATGACGTTTCTCTGGATGGTCTGCGCCTCGTGGCGGATTGTGCCCACGGTGCCGCCTATCGAGCGGCACCCACGCTCTTGAGGTCGATGGGTGCGGACCTGTTCGTGTGCGCGGCCGATCCGGACGGGATGAACATCAACGAGGGATGCGGGGCCACCGATCCTCACGGCCTGGCTGTGATCGCTCGGGCCGAGAGGCGGATTGGGCTGGGTTTCGACGGTGACGCCGACCGGCTAATCGCCGTGGACGAGGAGGGGAACCTGGTCAACGGGGACGTGATCCTGGCCATACTCGCCAAACATCTTAAGGAACAGGGAGAGTTGGCCGGGGACCGGGTGGTAACGACAGTGATGTCGAATCTGGGTTTCCGCCGGGCCATGGACGAGGCAGGGATCGAGGTTGTCGAGACTCAGGTAGGTGATCGCTACGTGTCGGCGGCGATGGAGCGGGAGGGGGCAGTACTCGGGGGGGAACAATCAGGACACATCATCATGACCGATCGGTCTGCCACCGGAGACGGCCTGCTCACCGCCCTCCGCTTGCTGGAGGTGGTAACACACACCGGGTCGTCCCTGAGCGAGTTGAGCAAGGAAGCCATGCGACACTTTCCCCAGGCGCTGGTCAACGTCTCGGTGCGAGACATGGACTTGGCCGATGCCGACGGTCTGGAGGTGGCCATCAGCGAAGCGGAATCCGAGTTGGGGACGGACGGTCGCGTGCTGGTGAGGGCTTCCGGTACGGAGCCGGTAGTCCGGGTAATGGTGGAGGCGGCTTCCGAGGAGCAAGCCGAAGAGGTGGCCAGTAGGTTGGCCGATCTGGTTGCGGGCAAACTCGGATAAGAAGCCGGTACCGGTTGCCGGTGGTGGCGTAGGAGTGGTCAGATTTGGTTCGGCCCTATTGGGTGCTGTCCCTCGACCACTAACATCGGGAGGACCCACGAACGGTGCGGGCGTGGGATTTTGGAGACGACCCGGGTTCCAACTGGCCACTGGCCATTAGAAAGGCAGCATGTGCGGGATTGTTGGCTACGTAGGGCCTCGTGACGCGCAGGATGTGTTGTTACATGGACTGGCCCGTCTCGAGTACCGGGGCTACGACTCGGCCGGTCTGGCAGTAGCAGGACCGAGCGGCATAGCCGTGGCCAAGGCCGAGGGGAAGCTGGTCGGCTTGGTCGAGCGTCTTGAACCGGGTGCCCTCTCCGGTCACATCGGGATTGGTCATACCCGATGGGCTACCCATGGTGCGCCGTCAGACCGTAACGCTCATCCCCATTCCGACACCTCGGGCGACTTCGTGGTGGTGCATAACGGCATCGTCGAGAACCACCTAGCCCTGCGCCGAAGGTTGGAACGCCAAGGGGTGGTGTTCCGATCGGACACCGACACCGAAGTTCTAGTCCACCTGGTAGCTCAGGCCTTCAATGGAAGCCTGGCGGAAGCGGTCCGGTGTGCCATCGACGAGGCTGATGGCGCATACGCCTTGGTCGTGATGAGCTCGCGAGTGCCCGATGAGATCGTGGCCGCTCGCAGGATCAGCCCTCTGGTAGTGGGGTTGGGCCAGGGGGAAACCTTCCTGGCCTCCGATATTCCGGCTGTGCTCAAGTACACCAACGAGTTCCTGCTTGTGGATGACGGAGAAATCGCCACCGTGACCAGGGAAGGCGCTGTTCTGGAGACCTTCTCGGGAGATCCGGTCAGTCGGCAGAGGTTCACGGCCGATTGGGATGTGGACTCGGTGCGAAAGGGCGGATTCGAGCACTTCATGCTCAAGGAGATCCATGAGCAACCGGACCTAGTCGCCCGCACTATTAGGGCTAGCTCGACGGATATGGTCCCGGGACCCGAGTGGGTGGGGTCGGACGAGAGCCCTTGGGCCGGACCCGATGCCGAGGGGATAGACCGAATCTGGATCACCGCTTGTGGCACGGCCTATCACGCCGGGCTGGTTGGCAGGACTTTCTTTGAGCACCTCGCCGGGATTCCCACGGAGGTGGTCTATGCCCACGAGTTGCGGTATTCCCGACCATTGTTCCGAGACGGTGCGCTGACCCTCGCCATCAGTCAATCCGGCGAGACCGTGGACACGCTGGCAGGGGCCCGCCTGGCGCGTCAGGAGGGATCCCGACTCCTGGCGATCACCAACGTGGTCGGATCCAGCCTGGCCCGGGAGGCCGACGATGTTCATTACATCTTGGCCGGTCCTGAGGTGTCGGTGGCGTCAACCAAGGCTTACACCGGGATGCTGTTGGCCGAACTTCTGATGGCGGCGCGGATGGGTCGGTTGCGAGGAGTCTTGTCGCCCGATACGGAAGCAGACCTCTGGGCTGGCCTCCGAATGCTCCCCGATCAGATGGCTTCTCTGCTGGACGGGGCGGACAGGATCATCGAAGTAGCCGAAACCCTGGCTGCCTGGGAGAGTTCCTACTTTATCGGTAGGGGGGTGGACTTCCCGACGGCACTGGAGGGTGCCCTAAAGCTCAAGGAGATCTCGTATCTCCATGCCGAGGCGATGCCCGCCGGTGAGCTCAAGCACGGAACCTTGGCCCTGGTATCTGAAGGAACGCCCGTGGTCGCAGTGCTTACTCAAAGTGCGGTACACGCCAAGATGCTGCTCGGCCTTCAAGAGGTTAAGGCCCGGCGGGGTGTCGTCATAGCGGTTGCCTACGAGGACGACGAAGAGGTCGGGATGATCGCCGACCATGTCCTGCGTATCCCCCGCACCAACGACTACTTGGCACCGATCCTGGCGGCTATCCCTCTTCAGCTGCTGGCCTACTTCGTTGCCCGGCACCTGGGTAGGGATATCGACCAACCCAGGAATCTGGCCAAGAGCGTCACGGTCGAGTAGGTGGGCCTTCCGCGATGAGGATCATCGGGCTGGGCGTGGATATCGCCGAGATCGATCGAGTGGAAGGATTGCTGGGTCGTTACCCCAGGTTCGCGCATCGTTGCTTCACCGATTGCGAGCAGGAGTACGCGGAGCGGTTCGCCAGGCCAGCTCGTCGTTATGCGGCCCGATTCGCCGCCAAGGAAGCGGTAATGAAGTCGATGGGTACCGGTTATCGTCGGATTCGCTGGCGAGACGTGGAGATCACCGGGGGAGGCAAGCCCACCGTGAGGCTCATCGGGACCGCGGCGGCCAGAGCGGAACACCTATCCGTGACCCGGATTGAGATAACCATTACCCACACCGATCATCAAGCTCTGGTCTTTGCGGTTGCCTTGGGAGAACACGGCCCAGCAACACCGGAGGATGTGGGATCGGCCCCGACCCAAGCTAGATCAGGTCAAGATCGGGGTTCTCCGCAGGCAAGGTAATCTCCTCGTGTGCAGAGTCGCGCTTCTATGACCCCCGAGGAACAGGTCGAGTACCTGCTGCGAGACGTGGACACCTTCCTGCCCCATCGTCAGGATCTGATCGATCGGATCCGAACAGCTCAAGAGTCCGGCACCGGCCTGCGGGTGAAGCTGGGTCTCGATCCCACCGCCGGAAGCGTCACCCTTGGTTGGGCGGTAGCCCTTTGGAAGCTGCGCGAGTTTCAGAATCTGGGGCACAAGGCCGTGCTAATCGTCGGTAACTTCACCGCTCAAGTAGGCGACCCAAGCGGGCGGTCGGCCACCCGCAAGGCCCTAAGTACGGAAGCGGTAGACGGGTTCGCCGATTCGGTTCTCGGTGAGTTCGCCAAGATCCTGGAGCCGGACTCCGAGCGACTGGAGGTGCGATTCAACCGCGAATGGCTCGGAGCCATGAGGATGGCCGAGGGGGTGGGCTTGGCATCCGTTGCCACGCTGGCCCAGATGTTGGAGCGAGACGACTTCGCCAAGCGCTTCGCCGCCCGCCGACCCATATCCATGGCGGAGTTCCTGTACCCGCTGCTTCAGGGGTACGACTCGGTGGCCGTCGAGGCCGACTTGGAGATGGGAGGAACCGACCAGCTATTCAACTTGATGATGGGCCGTCAGGTGCAGGAACGCTTCGGCCAACAGCCCCAGATGGTCCTCACCATGCCCCTACTCGTAGGTACCGACGGACGTAAGAAGATGTCACAGTCCCTGGACAACTTTGTCGGGATCTCCGATCGCCCCCAGGAGATGTTCGGCAAGACGATGAGCATTCCGGACTCCGCTATGCCCCAATGGTTCCGGCTGGCCTCGGGGTTGGCCGGCCAGGAGATCGACCGGATCTTGGTGGGGCTTGAAGCTGGCCACCTTCACCCGGGCGAACAAAAGCGCCTACTTGCCCGCTCGATCGTAGAGCGTTATCAGCCCGGCAGGGGCGACGCGGCGGAGAAAGCGTTCGACCGGCAGTTCGTGGAACGGGGGGCACCTAAGAGCATCCCAACGTTCTCTCTTTCGGGGCCGGACCGGCCGCAGGGTGAGGTATACCTGCCCAGGTTGCTAGCGGAAGCAGGCTTGGCGTCATCCAACAGCGAAGGTAGGCGTATGATCAGCCAGGGCGCGGTGCGGGTTGACGGGGTCAAGACCACTAGGGAGGTCTGGCCAGCTACGGACCTGGTGGATTCGGTAGTGTCTCTGGGCAAGCGTCGTTTCGTAAGGGTCGTTGACAGATAACGGCCCTGGGCTGCCGCCTCGGGGCTCGGCGGGGTTTGGCCTATCCTGAGGACCTGCTATAGTAAACCGGCTAGCTGCTCTTCAGCCCGGTGGGTCTCCCACAGACGACGTTCAAGTTGGATGTGGAGGCTCATCGTCATTCTTGGGGGTCTGCTAGCCCGCATGAGCTGCGGATCAAGGTTCCTTGACAACTGAATAGCGTGTCAAAAGCCGAAATGAAAGTCATTCCGACGGTTGAGCCATTTGGCACGACCGCATGGGAATGTACTCCCAAACCGTCTGGCGTTCGAAGAACGTCGGACGTACTTTTGGATTAAACCTCTCGGCGGCTCAGGTATCCATCGGATGCCGAGGCTGTCGGGACAAATGACAGGATTCAGATCCTCTATCCGACCTTCCTGATGGGAAAGTCGGGGGGATCGAAAGACTGACGTTGGAGAGTTTGATCCTGGCTCAGGACGAACGCTGGCGGCGCGCCTAATCCATGCAAGTCGAGCGACGCATTCCTTGCCCGTAAGGGCGGGTTTGACGGAGCGGCGAACGGGTGCGTAACACGTGACCAATCTACCCCGAAGACTGGGATAGCCCGAGGAAACTCGGATTAATACCGGATGATCTCATCACCACGCATGTGGAGTTGAGCAAATGTTATCGGCGCTTTGGGATGAGGTCGCGGCCCATCAGCTTGTTGGTGAGGTAACGGCTCACCAAGGCTATTACGGGTAGCTGGTCTGAGAGGACGATCAGCCACACTGGAACTGAGATACGGTCCAGACTCCTACGGGAGGCAGCAGGAGGGAATCTTGCGCAATGGGCGAAAGCCTGACGCAGCGACGCCGCGTGGGGGATGAAGGCCTTAGGGTTGTAAACCCCTTTCACGAGGGAAGAAATTGACGGTACCTCGAAAAGAAGCCCCGGCCAACTACGTGCCAGCAGCCGCGGTAATACGTAGGGGGCGAGCGTTGTCCGGATTTATTGGGCGTAAAGGGCTCGTAGGCGGCTTGGCAAGTCGGCCGTGAAAACCCAGGGCTCAACCCTGGGACGCCGGTCGATACTGCCATGGCTAGGGTCCGGTAGAGGGGAATGGAATTCCCGGTGTAGCGGTGAAATGCGCAGATATCGGGAGGAACACCAGTAGCGAAGGCGGTTCCCTGGGCCGGCACCGACGCTAAGGAGCGAAAGCGTGGGGAGCAAACAGGATTAGATACCCTGGTAGTCCACGCCGTAAACGTTGGGTACTAGGCGTGGCGTCTTATCAACGGATGCCGTGCTCGAAGCTAACGCGTTAAGTACCCCGCCTGGGGAGTACGGCCGCAAGGCTAAAACTCAAAGGAATTGACGGGAGCCCGCACAAGCGGCGGAGCATGCGGCTTAATTCGATGCAACCCGAAGAACCTTACCTGGGCTTGACATCACGGGAAAAGCCTTGGAAACAAGGTGTGCGAAAGCGTCCGTGACAGGTGGTGCATGGTTGTCGTCAGCTCGTGTCGTGAGATGTTGGGTTAAGTCCCGCAACGAGCGCAACCCCTGTCCTATGTTGCCAGCACGTAAAGGTGGGGACTCATAGGAGACTGCCGGGGATAACTCGGAGGAAGGTGGGGACGACGTCAAATCATCATGCCCCTTATGCCCAGGGCTGCACGCATGCTACAATGGTCGGTACAACGGGTAGCGATCCTGCAAAGGTAAGCCAATCCCTCAAAGCCGGCCTCAGTTCGGATTGGAGTCTGCAACTCGACTCCATGAAGTCGGAGTCGCTAGTAATCGCAAATCAGCAAAGTTGCGGTGAATACGTTCTCGGGCTTTGTACACACCGCCCGTCACACCACGAAAGTAGGCAACGCCCGAAGTCAGTGGCCTAACCCGCAAGGGAGGGAGCTGCCGAAGGCGGGGTTTATGATTGGGGTGAAGTCGTAACAAGGTAGCCGTACGGGAACGTGCGGCTGGATCACCTCCTTTCTAAGGAGCACAGCGAAGCGAAGGACCAGCAAAGCCTTGTCCTATCGCTTCAAAGCCTGGAACTGACGACGGTTCCAGGAGAAGCCAGACCTTCCGGTCAGGTTTCGCTCTTAGTTGATCTTTTCGGTTACTCGGCTGTCAACATCGTGCTTGAGAGTTGAGGTTCTCAGGGTTCGCCCGGAGACAACCTCTCCCAAGTACGGTCGAAGCAGTCGGACACGCTGTTCAGTTGTGAAGGAATCTGAATGCTCTTTGAGAATTGCATAGCGAGCATGAAATCGTCTTGAATTTCTAATGTTCAAGCTACCAAGGGTCTACGGTGGATGCCTTGGTGTCGAGAGCCGATGAAGGACGTAGCAGGCTGCGAAAGCCTCGGGTAGCTGCCAAGCGAGCGTTGATCCGAGGGTGTCCGAATGGGGAAACCTAGTTGGGGTAATGCCCAGCTACTCCGGTCTGAACACATAGGGCCGGTTGAGGTAACCGGGTGAATTGAAACATCTAAGTAACCCGAGGAAAGAAAAGCAACAGCGACTCCCTGAGTAGCGGCGAGCGAAACGGGAAGAGCCTAAACCGATACGGTGCGATAGCCCGACGGCGTTGCCATATCGGTGTAGTGGGATCCGTCAGCAGGCGCGTCGGCGTCGGCGGGAAGTTACAAACCCAGGTGATAGTAGAACCGGCCTGGAAAGGTCGGCCACAGAAGGTAAGAGCCCTGTACACGAAATCACTCTGGGCTTCCGACGGTCATCCCGAGTAGCGTCGGGGATATCTGGCGTGAATCAGCGAGGACCACCTCGTAAGGCTAAGTACTACTCGACGACCGATAGCGGACTAGTACCGTGAGGGAAAGGTGAAAAGCACCCCGGCGAGGGGAGTGAAATAGTACCTGAAACCGTAGACCTACAAGCAGTGGGAGGGAGCTTAGGCTCCTGACCGCCTGCCTTTTGAAGAATGAGCCGGCGAGTTAGTGCTATGTGGCAAGGTTAAGGCAATGGCCGGAGCCGAAGCGAAAGCGAGTCTGAATAGGGCGTACAGTCGCATGGTCTAGACCCGAAGCCGAGTGAGCTATCCATGGGCAGGGTGAAGCGAGGGTAAGACCTCGTGGAGGCCCGAACCCACCTAGGTTGAAAACTGGGGGGATGACCTGTGGATAGGGGTGAAAGGCCAAACAAACTCGGTGATAGCTGGTTCTCCCCGAAATAGCTTTAGGGCTAGCGTCGTGTGTTCCGCTATGGGGGTAGAGCACTGATTGGGCTAGGGGGCTTACCAGCTTACCAACCTCAGTCAAACTCCGAATCTCATAGTGTTAGAGCACGGCAGTCAGACCGTGTGGGATGAGCTTCACGGTCGAAAGGGAAACAGCCCAGATCGCCAGCTAAGGCCCCTAAGTGTGTGCTAAGTGGGAAACGAGGTGGGATCGCAAAAACAGCCAGGAGGTTGGCTTGGAAGCAGCCATTCCTTGAAAGAGTGCGTAATAGCTCACTGGTCGAGTGGTCCTGCGCGGAAAATGTAACGGGGCTAAAGCACACCGCCGAAGCTGCGGGATTCCATCAATACTTTGACGTTTACGTGTTACGACGTCTACGTCCAGAGGATGGGATCGGTAGGGGAGCGTTGAGCAGCCAGAGAAGCAGCGGCGTAAGCCAGCTGTGGAGGCTGCTGAAGCGAGAATGCCGGTATGAGTAGCGAGAGTGGAGTGAGAATCTCCACCGCCGAATGTCCAAGGTTTCCTGGGGAAGGCTCGTCCGCCCAGGGTTAGTCGGGACCTAAGGCGAGGCCGACAGGCGTAGTCGATGGATAACTGGTTGATATTCCAGTACCACCATGTACGCGTCCCAACCAAGCGTGACTTGCTAAGGAGCGTCCTTCGGGGCACTCCGACCCAGTTGCGGGAGGTTAGCGAAGGGATGACGCGGAAGGGTAGGTGGACCCGGGCGTTGGTTGCCCCGGGGTAAGTGTGTAGGGCGAGGTCCAGGCAAATCCGGATCTCATAAAGCCTGAGGCACGAAGCCGAGCCGCCATAAGGCGAAGCCACCGAACTCCCATGCCGCCAAGAAAACTCTCTAGTGAGTGTGCATGGTGCCCGTACCCCAAACCGACACAGGTGGACAGGTAGAGAATACCAAGGCGAGCGAGATAACTCTGGTTAAGGAACTCGGCAAAATGGTTCCGTAACTTCGGGAGAAGGATCGCCCCGGTAGAGTGAAGGATGTACATCCGGAGCTCGATGGGGCTGCAGTGACCAGGCCCGAGCGACTGTTTACTAAAAACACAGCAGCGTGCTAAGTCGCAAGACGCTGTATACGCTGTGACGCCTGCCCGGTGCCGGAAGGTTAAGAGGTGGGGTTAGCTTCGGCGAAGCTCTAAATCTAAGCCCCGGTAAACGGCGGCCGTAACTATAACGGTCCTAAGGTAGCGAAATTCCTTGTCGGGTAAGTTCCGACCTGCACGAATGGCGTAACGACTTGGGCACTGTCTCAACCAGAGACTCGGCGAAATTGCATTGTGAGTAAAGATGCTCACTACCTGCGACAGGACGGAAAGACCCCGGAACCTTTACTGCAGCTTGATATTGATGTCTGGTATACACTGTGCAGGATAGGTGGGAGACTAGGAATCGGTGCCGCCAGGTGCCGTGGAGTCAACCTTGAAATACCACCCTCTGTATAACGGGCACCTAACTTAGATCCGTAATCCGGATTGAGGACAGTGTCTGGCGGGCAGTTTCACTGGGGCGGTGGCCTCCTAAAGAGTAACGGAGGCGCTCAATGGTTCCCTCAGTCTGGTCGGCAATCAGACGGCGAGTGCAATGGCACAAGGGAGCTTGACTGTGAGACTTACAAGTCGAGCAGGGACGAAAGTCGGACATAGTGATCCTACCGTGGCACGTGGAAGCGCGGTGGCTTAACGGCTAAAAGGTACTCCGGGGATAACAGGCTTATACCCCCCAAGAGTCCATATCGACGGGGGTGTTTGGCACCTCGATGTCGGCTCGTCGCATCCTGGGGCTGAAGCAGGTCCCAAGGGTCGGGCTGTTCGCCCGTTAAAGCGGCACGCGAGCTGGGTTTAGAACGTCGTGAGACAGTTCGGTCCCTATCCGTCGCAGGCGCAGGAGATTTGAGAGGATCTGTCCCTAGTACGAGAGGACCGGGATGGACGTACCTATGGTGTGCCAGTTGTTCTGCCAAGAGCACGGCTGGTTAGCTACGTACGGACAGGATAAGCGCTGAAGGCATCTAAGTGCGAAGCCCACCTCAAGATGAGATCTCCCACCGTATATCGGGTAAGGACCCTGGTAGAACACCAGGTGGATAGGCCGGAAGTGTAAGCACAGCAATGTGTTCAGCGGACCGGTACTAATAGTCCGAGGGCTTGACATTTATAGGCTTCAAGACACGTTTCGTGCTCGCTGTGGAGTGCTCAAAGAGCACCTCGTCCCCTTGACCGTCGTGTTAGGGGACGAGAGAGATGTTGCCCGGTGGCTATAGCGGCGGGGTCCCACCCGTTCCCATTCCGAACACGGAAGTTAAGCCCGCCAGCGCCGATGGTACTTGGGGTGCAGACCCCCGGGAGAGTAGGACACCGCCGGGCACAGTTTTATGGTTGAACCACCCGCTATAGGGTGGTTCAACTCGTTCCCCACAGTTTCGATGCCAAGCTCTTGAGGGTGAGGGGACTTCGGGCCGGGGCTAGGCATCATGAGGTTCGCTATGCGACTTAGTCAGATCAGAATGCTGAGTGCTGGCGTCGGCACGGTGTCTGGAGGCTGCGGTCGAGTCGACAAACGTTCGCGCAGCAGTCCGCGGCTGTCGGTGGTCAGGCTTCTGTTCGAGATGCGGGACCCGTGGCGAAATCGATGGAGTCCAGGACGGCGCGTGCCACTTTGCGTGCCGCTTGGCGTGTGTAGCCGGGGGGCAATTCCGTAACGAACTGCTCGACGTCGCTGTTGAAGTCCTTGTTCAGTAGCTTTGCGTCGAGGTTGGCCGTGGCGCGGGCGACCGTCCAGCCGTGAGGCCTATAAGGGTCGAAGCAGGCGGCGATTTCCTTCGGGCGTGCCCCCGCTAGGGCGACTGCCAACCAGAGGTCGAAGAGATCTCTCCCTTTCGTCCGCTGGAAGAGCGCTCGAATCTTGGTGGCAACCAACTCTTCCAGCGCAAACGTAGGCACGTCCGCTGTGCCCGAGAACCAGGGGCTATCGACGTTGAGCCTCCTGGTAACCGTTGGCCGTGCCGGCGAGCGCTCGAACGTGTTCAACTCGATCTTGATCCGCATCCGGCCCCCTCGCGCGAAGTTCGCATCGAGCCGCACCTTCGGGTATCGCCGCACGTAGGTCTGGACACGATCAAACCCGACGGCAGTGGCAACCTCGCGAATCGCGTCGAAGGTCTCACCGACCCCACCGGTGGTTCGCCGGACGTAGTCGAGGTCCTCGCTGTAGCGCCACGGCCGATCAAGCCAGACCTTGTGGAGACACGTACCGCCTCGAAAGACGAGTTCCTTGCCAAGCATAGGATGGGCGGCGATCTCGACGATGAGCCGTGTTAGCACCAGATCCTGCTCGATCTGTTCGAGCGTCGGCCAAGGAGCGTGCTGTTGCCAGAATGCGATGTCGGCTTCGGTGATCACAGGTCGTGCTCGATTGGTGTGTTGGCCACGACATGCCACTGCCGATCGCGATGGCCGCCCTGCCCGCGAGGCGAGAGCGGCCGGTAGCGGCTGTCGGCGACGAGTTCCCGGAGAGGCGACGTGTCGAATCCGGTGCCGAGTTCGCCGGCCATGAAGTCGACGATGTAGCCGACCCGTTGTGTGACGGCGTCCGGGTAGGTGGCACCGACCGATGCAAGCCTCGCCGCCTCGAGGCGGCCGTCGCCGAGAAGTTCCCCGATGATGGTCGCTACGTTCGACAGACCTGCTCCATGCTGCGGTGACCCGACGAGGTCGAAAACGGTCACCTCGGGTGTGGACACCCAGATTCGCCCCGTCGGGACGTTGTGCTGTATGCGGGGGCGCTGCAGCACCGCTGTCCGGTGTATGAACTGGAGTCGACCGCGCCCGATCCTCCGCTCACGCAGCCGGGCCGGTGTCACCACCTGGAACACCATCGGTGCCTGGTGGGAGGCCCCGTGTAGCGCGGCGGCAGAAAGGAAGCCTACGTAATAGGGATGCCCAAGGTGCTCCATCAGCTGATGAACGAAGTGGCTCAGCGGCGGCGCGCCGGCTATCCGATACTCAGCGGGCACCGGTACCCAGCCGCCCTTGGTGACCCTGATCAGCTTGCCCGCGGCGCGTGCTCGTTCGAGGCTCGCCGGCACCGACGCAGTTGGAACGCCAAGAATCCCGGCGATCTCCGTTGTTGATACGAAGTGCCGCCCGCGCCCGATCAGCCAATCGGCAAGCTCCCTCGGGGGGACTATCTCCCGAATCATGCCGCTTACTGTATCAACATACGGCACAGTGCCAGATTTTGATACACAGGACGACAGGCAACGGTCCCCGATGACCGACAAAGTTGACGCGCGGTTCACTAGGGCAGCCGCGCACCGCTCCAAGTCGTCGCCGCCGCCCATGTGGCTGACCCTAGAAAGGCGTAACCCCGGCCGTATGCCGAGGCAGGGACGGTTCCGGGGTTTCAAGATCCAACGTACGTGTGCTGTAGGACAGATGTCAAGCGTCAATCACCGGGTGGTCGCCGACAGACTCGTACCTCCAAGTGACTCGGGGCAGCGTCGCGGTTTCCGCCCATCTCAGGTCCCGGTGGAGGAACGCGGCCCATTCTCGGCGGGGTCGCTGCCATCGACGACGCGGACTGCTTACACCGCCATCGTCTTGCGATCAATCAGCTCCCCAGGACAGAACCCCATACCGACGCTGAAAGCATGGGACGACACTGACCCATCCCTCCCATGATGGTCTCTAGAATCGGGGAGGCGCTGGTACCGGATAATCGGATCGGGAGGGCACCATGGAGACCATGCTATTCGTGTTGGGTGGGGTCGGTCTCATCGCTATCGGGTCTTTGACCTCCTTGCTCCTGTTGCCAGATCGTTTACGGCGATCATCTCGGCAAGATCATGATGTCGACGTTGAGCGGGCGCGCCGGGAGGCACAGCGGATTCTGCTCCGAGCCGAGGAGGAAGGCCGGGCGCGGGCGGAGGCCTATCGTGAACGGGCGGAAGCCGAACTTGAACACCGCAAAGTGGAGATGGGGACCGCAGAAGGTCGCCTGATTCAGCGGGAGAGGACCCTGGAGCAGCGGGCATCGAACCTTGCCCAGCGCGAAGAGATGGTGGTCCATCGCGAGGCGGAGGCCACGCAAATCCGGCTCGACCTCGACGCCATGATGGAGAACACCCGCTCGGAGCTGGAACGGATCGGGCGGTTGGATGTCAGTGCCGCCCGCGAGGAGTTGGTCCGCAAGATGGAGGATGAGGCACACCGCGAGGCCATGCTGTTGGTGCGAGACATTGAAATGCAGGCTCGTGAGGAATCCGACCGGCGAGCACGACTCATTCTGGCTACGGCCATCGAGCGTATGGCCAACGAAGTGGTCTCCGAAGCGACGGTATCCACCGTTGCCTTGCCTGGTGAGGAGATGAAGGGTCGGATTATTGGGCGGGAGGGCCGGAATATCAGGGCTTTCGAGGCGACAACCGGGGTGAACTTGGTGATCGACGAGACACCTGAGACCGTTGTGCTATCCAGCTATGACCCGGTGCGGCGGGAGATTGCTCGGATCACGCTGGAGAATCTGATCCAAGACGGACGTATCCATCCGGCGTCGATCGAGGACCTGTACGTCAAGGCGCAGGCTGAGGTGGAGCAATCAGTTCGCGACGCCGGGGAGTGGGCCTTGGTAGAACTGGGTATCTCCAGAATGCATCCCGAGCTGGTCACCCTGGTGGGACAGCTCAAGTACCGCACATCCTACGGGCAGAACGTACTCAACCACCTCGTGGAGGCGGGCCACATCGCGGGCATCCTGGCATCGGAACTCGGCGTCGATCCCGAGTTGATCAAGCGAGCAGCCTTCCTTCACGACATCGGTAAGGCGGTGTCACATCAGGTGGAAGGGGCGCATGCGCTGATCGGTGCCGAGATCGCCCGTCGTTTTGGGGAGGTGCCCGCCGTCGTGCACGGGATCGAGGCACATCACAACGACGTTGAGCCGCGCACTCTGCTGGCCGTGATCGTGCAGGCTGCCGACACCGTGTCGGCCGCCCGCCCCGGAGCGAGGCGGGTGGAGTTGGCCGCCCACGTGCGGCGTCTCGCCAAGATGGAGGACCTCATTCGCGCGTTCGAGGGCGTGGAGCGGGTGTTTGCTATGCAAGCGGGTCGGGCCGTTCGCGTGGTGGTGGATCCCGACGACGTGTCCGATCTTGAGGCGGCCGATCTAGTGAGGCGTATCTCCCGCCGACTGGAACAGGACCTTAGGTATCCTGGTCGTATCGAAGTTACCGTGATCCGGGAGCTTCGGGTCACTGACTACGCCCGCTAGGTGCCAAGGTCGAGAGTCATGAGCCAGGTTGTTCAGATAGCGTCACCCCGAGCGGCCCGTGCCGAGCGGCGTCGCCCTACCCGAACGGGGAGGAGCTATTTCTTGCGCACCTTCGGGTGTCAGATGAACGAGCACGACAGCGAGCGGGTAGCCGGACTCTTCGAAGCAGACGGGATGCTCAGAGCCGATTCGATAGAGGACGCGGATGTGGTGTTCGTCAACACCTGCACCATCAGGGAGAACGCTGACAATCGACTATACGGGAACCTTGGTTGGCTGAAGCGGTTCAAGGAGGATCGAGACGGCCGGCTGCTGATCGTGGGGGGATGCGCCGCTCAGAAGGACCGGGAGCTCGTCCGGCAGCGGGCACCGTGGGTCGATGTGGTTCTCGGTACCCATAACCTGCATCGGGTCGTGGATCTCATGGATCAGGCCGAGGAGTGGGGGCCGGTTACGGAAATCGTCGAATCGTTGGCATCCATGCCTTCCGATCTGCCGGTGCGCAGAGAGTCACCGTTCTCAGCCTGGGTAACCATCCAGATCGGCTGCAACAACACGTGCACCTTTTGTATCGTTCCTTCGGTCCGTGGCCGGGAGGTCAGTCGACGCCCGGGCGACATCCTGAGAGAAGTCCAACAACTGGTAGGCGAGGGTGTGGTCGAGGTGACCCTCTTGGGACAGAACGTGGACACCTACGGGCGAGACCTTGCTCTCAACGGACGGCGGCGTCCGATATTTGCGCAGCTCCTGGGTCGAATCGGAGAGATTGAGGGTATTAGGCGGGTCCGGTTCACCAGCCCCCACCCCAACGACTTTCGACGGGACGTAGCCGAGGCGATGGCCGGAACGGCGGCGGTCTGCGAGCAGCTTCACTTCCCGCTCCAGTCAGGTTCCAACCGGATCCTGGCGGCGATGCACCGGGGTTACACCGCCTCCAAGTTCCTCGCTCGCCTGCGCATGGCCCGAGAAGTGATAGACGATCTCACCGTCTCCACCGACATCATCGTCGGGTTTCCCGGCGAGACGGATGAAGACTTCGAGAGGACCCTCGAAGTAGTGGCGGAGGCTCGCTTCGATCAGGCCTACATGTTCGTCTTCTCGCCCCGGCCGGGCACTCGGGCTGCCGACATGACTGACCGGTTCGTGCCGGAGCCGGTGATCAAGGAACGCTTTGCCCGGTTGACCGAATTGCAGGTTCGTATCGGTGAGGAGCGCAACCAACGCCATGTTGGGCAGAGGATGGAGGTCTTGGTTGAGGGGCCGTCCAAGCGGGATGCGAGCGTATCTACCACCCGCAGTCGGGGCAACAAGGTGGTTCATGTACCAGGGGAATTGACCCCCGGAACGTTGATGGACGTTATGGTCGAGCGAGCCGGGGCGCATTACCTGGTTGGCTCCCCCGCATAGCGCCGTTAAGGCGGTGGAGTCGTGGGCGAGGAGCAAAGGGTACCGACGCGTACTATCGCGTTGTTGGGGCCGACCGCATCGGGTAAGAGTGCGCTGGGGATGCTCTTGGCTCGTAGGTGGGGCGGGGAAATCGTATCGGTGGACTCAGCCCAAGTCTACCGAGGTATGGACATAGGTACCGCCAAGCCGTCGGGGGACGAGCAGGCTCAGGTTGCTCACCACATGATCGATGTGGCGGATCCTTCCGAGGAGTATGCGGTGGCGAGCTACCAGGCCGACGGAAGGGCGGCGATGGCTGACATCACCGACCGTGGTCTATTGACGATTCTTGTCGGGGGGTCCGGCCTCTATTTCCGTTCCCTGGTTGACCCTATGCAGTTCTTTCCGACCGACCGGGGGACCAGGGAAGCCATCGACCTTATGCCGCATGCGGAAGCGGTGGCTGAGTTGCTGGAAGCCGACCCTTGGGCAGGTGGGCATGTGGACTTGGACAACCCTCGTCGGGTGAGTCGCGCTCTTGAAGTGTTTCGCTTGGGGGGAGGAACTCCTACCGAGCGGTCTCAGGATCCGAGGGTCCAGCAGGTTCGGCAGTACCAACCGGAGAGACCGTTCGTAGCCTTCGCGTTGGATCCCGGTGACCGCCTAGTGTCCCGGGCGGGGGACCGGATCGATCAGATGCTTGAGGCCGGGTTGGTTGATGAGGTGGCCGGTTTGGCCGGGCGCATGAGCCGGACGGCTTCAGCCGCCGTTGGCTACCGACAATTCTTGCCGGTGGTGGGCGGCGAGCGATCGGTCGAAGAAGGCCGGGCTGCCACCTTGCGCGCCACCCTCATGTTGGCGAGAAAGCAGCGGACCTACTTCGGGCGTGATCCCCGGATAACCTGGCTGCCTTGGGACTCCGATCCCGAGACGTGTTATCGGTCAGTAGAAAGCGCACTCCAGGGGGCACGATGGTGAGGTTCGCCAAAATGCAGGGTCTCGGTAACGACTTTGTGGTGATAGAAGGGCCGGTGCCGGGAGGGCCCGAGCAGGTGAGGGCCTGGTGTGACCGTCGCGTCGGCATCGGGGCTGACGGCGTGCTAGAGGTTGGCTTATCCGATCTGCCGCCTGCCATTGCTCGGATGAGATACTGGAATGCGGATGGAACGCCCGCGGAGATGTGCGGTAACGGCCTCCGCTGCGCGGCTCGTTACCTATTTGATCGTGGCCTGGTCGACTCAGCGGAGTTCGTGATAGAAACGGACGTCGGTTTCAACCGGGTTGAGGTGCGATCCGATTCGTCGGTTCGAGTTGAGTTGGGTGGCTACTCAGTAGGAAGTACCTTCGAATTTGGCGGTATCGACTTCACTGCCGCGGACATTGGTAATCCCCATGCGGTTGCCTTCCTCGATGACGAAGCGGACCTTGGAGGTCCGTTGCTCGAAGAGGTCGGCCCTGAGCTCCAGACCCACTCCATCTTTCCCCAAGGCGTCAACGTCGAGTTGGCGGTTCGGCGTGGAATCAACGCCGTCCTGGTTCGAGTATGGGAGCGCGGAATAGGCGAGACCCAAGCCTGTGGCACCGGCGCGGCTGCGGTACTGGCGGTGGCGGCCTCTCAGGGTCGGATGGGGTCAGCAGGACAAGTCCTGCTCAAGGGAGGCGTGCTAGCGGTCACTCTCGATGACAACTCGGTCTGGATCGAGGGGCCAGCGGTCGAGGTCTTTGAGGGCGTCGTTCGGTCCTGAGGCGGGTGGGCCGTCAGAGGTTGCCACGAAGCACGGCCACCACTTTCCCGAGGACCTTCACCTCGGAACGGAAGACCATCGGCGCATACGCCGGGTTGGCCGAATGGAGCACGACGGCGTCCGGTCGCTTCTCCAAGCGTTTCACGGTCGCGTCTTCGCCATGGATTAGGAATGCGGCAATCTCCCCGTTCTCAGCATGAGCTTGGCTCCTGATCACTACCAGATCCCCATCCAGGATGCCAGAGTCGATCATCGATTCGCCGCGGACCTCCAGCATGAACAGCTCACCTGCCCCACCTACCAGTGATTCGGGCAACGGGATGATCTCCTCCACGTTCTCCTCGGCGAGAGTGGGTGTTCCGGCCGCGATTCGACCCAAGAGGGGAACCTGGCGCATGCTGACGGTCTCCTGGGTCACCGGAGGGGTTGTGGGGGCGAGCACGACGACGGTTCGTGGCTTGGTGGAGTCTCGCTTGATGAAGCCGCCTCTCTCCAAACCCTTCAGATGGCGATGAACGCTGGCAGGGGAGCGGAGTCCCAGAGACTCCCCGATCTCCCGCACCGAGGGTGGGTAGCCCTGTTCTGCCACCCTCCTCTGGATCAACTCAAGGACCTGCTTCTGCCGGGGGGTTAGTTTGGCTGGCTCACCGAGCCCTTTCCCCTTGGCGAGGTCTGCGCTGGTCGGCATGGGAACGCTCCTTGACAGTCGCTGTCGGGATACCACTATACCCTGAACTTGCCCGAAAACCGAACTTCTGTTCGGACCTTCCCGACTTTGTAGGGGGGCGGGCGGCCCCCGCCAAGATGCTTGACGGCCCGAACATATGTTCGCTACACTTCCCACCATGCGAGCGAACATATGTTTGGAACCGATCCAAGCTTCTTATTCCCCAGCGGGTGGGCGGCGGACTTCTGGAGGACAGATAGCGGTGCCCGAGCGGTGGCGAGGAATGCTGCGGCTGGTACCGGTGCTGGTCACCGTGATCAGCCTGGTGGCACTACTCGTGGGTGCGGAGGCCGGTGCTGAGCCCGGATCGGCCGCCGTAGAATTACATGTGGTGGGGGAGGGGGAGACCCTCTGGTCGATTGCGGCTGCTTACACCGCTCCCGGAGAGGATGTGCGCCGAACGGTAGCGATTATCCGTTCAGCTAACGCCATTCTGTCCGGGATGATTCAGGAAGGTTCGACCATCACCATCCCCACAGCAGAGATACCCGGCCAACACCGGATTACGGGCACGTAGCCGGTCAGGTGCGACTGGCCACGCACGGTCATTGACCAGGCCCGGCCACGGGCAGAGCGAGTTCGCGCCTGACCCCGATCATGCTCCCGCCTTGACCAAGGCTCGGCTCCTCTGCCACCCCTCGCCTAAAGGTCCTTTTATAGTCAGCAAGCTTGTTGCGCGAGAGAAAAGAAAGGAAATCGATTGGAGATTCTGCTGATGCTAGGAGTGTGGTTCCTATTGGGCTTTTGGGCGAGTCGGGTGACGGCTAGGAAGGGCCGACGTGGCGGATGGCCCCTTGGCATATTCTTGGGTCCGGTCGGGGTTCTGATCGCCTACCTACTCGGCCCACGGAACACGACCACGTCATGAGTTTCTGTTCCCTGCAGGGTGCCGCGGACACCTCACCTCTTTAAGCCTGGATCTCAGCCAAGAATCGCCTGTTCTGCTCCGGGCGAGGGAATGATGACTGGGTGCCCGGTCGGGTCACGCTGTCGGCTGCGCAGGCATTACCGAGCCGGACCGCATCGCGTTCGTCCAGACCTGATGCGAGCCCTACCACGAAAGCGCCTACGAAGGCATCGCCTGCGCCGGTCGTGTCAACCGGCACCACGCGGGGTGGGCGGATGCGGGTGACTTGCTCGTGTTCGGGCGATACCAGGGCGGACCCCTCGCTGCCGAGCGTGACGACGAGACGGCTCCCGGTTTCCCTGGCGAAACCGGTGAGGGCCTCGTCTGAGTCCGGAGCTACGCCAGTCAGCATCTCGAACTCGACCTCGTTTGGAATCAGCCAGTCGCTCAGCTCGAGTATGTCGTCCGACAGCGGGGCGGCCGGTGCCGGGTTCAGGATGGTGATTGCCCCTGCCTCCCTTGCCGCGCCGAACGCCGCTGCCGTGACCTCCTGGGGAATCTCGAGTTGGCCCACTACCACCGCGGCGGACGGCGTTTCCCGGATCGACCCAGCCGCCTGATCAGCCGTCAGCTCGTGGTTGGCACCCGGGATGATGATGATACGGTTACTTCCGTCCGGCTCCACCCAGATGGGGGCCACCCCGCTAGCTCCCGGCACTCGGTACACGTGGGCCGTGTCTATCCCGAACGACGCAAAGTTTTCCACCGTCAAATCCCCGTAGGCATCGTCACCCAGGCAGTTGACCATCACCACGTCGGCGTCAAGAAGTCGAGACATGACGGCCTGGTTGGCCCCCTTACCTCCGAATCCCATCTGGAACCGATCCCCGACCAGGGTCTCTCCGGAGTTGGGAATCCGGGCTGCGTAGGCGATCAGGTCGATCATGGTTGAGCCGACCACGACCACTGTTGGCGGGCTGGAACTGGCGGCCATCAATCCTCCCTCGCTGTGTTGGTTGCCCGACCGAAAAGATCCGATTCCGGTTGACGCTCTCACTTTAGTTGCTATACAATAGCTGAAATCGTTTTCAGGCAAGGTGGTGCAGTGCATCCGGCAGGCCTGAGAAAAGAGAGGAACCGGAAGGGTTGAAGACCCCGACCATCACCGATGTGGCCCAAGAGGCGGGTGTCTCCGTTTCGACCGTGTCACGCCACCTCCGGGGTGACCGCGTCCGGGCAGCGGAGCGCATCAATAGTGCGGTTTCCCGCCTTCGCTATCGGCCCAGCCCGGCGGCGCAGTCTCTCAAGTCGGGCAAGACCGGTGCCATCGCCCTAGTGGTTCCGGACATCACCAACCCCTTCTTCGCCGCGGTGGTCCGTGGTGCCGAGAGCATCACCGCCCAGGGCGGACACACCATCTTCCTGGCCAATACCGATGAGAGCGACGACCGCCAAGCGGAAGTGGTCGAAGACTTGCTGACCAGGGTGGATGGGATGCTGCTCGCGCCAGCCAGCGAGAACAATTCCAGCCCGCAGCGCCTGGCGGATGCCGGAGTACCGACCGTCCTGATCGATCGCGAGTCACCCCTTATGGGTCGTTTCGACACTGTCCTGGTCGACAATCACGGAGGGGCCCGTTCCGCTGTGGAGCATCTCCTGTCAAAGGGGCACGAGCGGATAGCAACGATTGCTGGCACCGTGGACTCCACCCCCGGCCGGTTCCGCCTTGAGGGATACCGCGACGCCCTGGCCGCACACTCCATTGAGGTCCCGGCCGAGTTCGTTCAGCCGGGCGGTTTCAAGGAGCATGGCGGGTACCAGTCCATGCTGCGGATGCTGGCCCTGCCGGATCCACCGACCGCGGTCTTCGTGGCCAACAACATGATGACTATCGGCGCATTGCGAGCCACCAAGGACATCGGTGTGCGCATACCTGACGATCTGTCGGTGGTCGGGTTCGATGACCATCCGTACTCAGAGATCCTTGATCCGCCGTTGACCGTCATCGACCGTCCGATGGAGGAGCAGGGTGCCCTGGCGATGCGGATGCTCCTGTCCAGGATGAGCGACGACTCCTCAACTAAGTCGAGGCGGGTGGTGCTGGACGTCCGCCTCACCGAGCGAGCGTCTTGCGGGCCTCCGAGAAAGGCACCCATGGGCACCCGTCCCGAGGCGGCGAAGTCTTGAAGGCCTATCGAAAATTCGGCAACCCGTCCGAGCCCTTCGGGGGTGCGGAGCGGGATGGAAGCCGACCCACGGAACAATCGAGAAAAGGAGGACAGAGAATGCGACAACCACGAACGACCCTTCTGGTCCTGTCAGCGATCCTTGCTCTGGTAGCGGCCACAGCATGTGGAGGAGACTCGGAAGACCCCACCACTACGACCGCCGCCCCGGCCACGACCGCGGCACCAGTGACCACCGAAGCGGCCCCGGTGCCCGACCTTAAGGTTGCCGTCGCCTACGACCTAGCCGGTCGAGGTGATGGGGGATTCAACGATCTCGCTTACAACGGTGCCGTACAGGCCGCCACTGAGCTGGGACTCGAGCTCACCGAGGTGACAGCCAAGGCGGAGGACACCGATCAGGATCGATCCGATCGGCTACGGCTGCTGGCGGATTCGGGCCATAACCCGATCATCGCCGTCGGTTTCACCTATGCGGGACCGGTTGCTGAAGTTGCCGCCGAATACCCCGACGTGTGGTTTGGGATCGTCGACGACGCCACGGTGGAGGCCCCCAACGTGGCTGGCCTGGTGTTCGCCGAGGAGCAAGGCTCCTTCCTGGTAGGAGTGGTGGCCGCGCTCGAGAGCGACACCGGCCACGTCGGATTTATCGGTGGCGTGAACGTTCCGCTCATCGTGAAGTTCGAAGCTGGCTACATTGCCGGAGCGAAGGCGGCTAACCCCGACATCGAGATCACATCTACCTACCTGAGCCAGCCGCCGGACTTTTCGGGATTCAATGATCCCGCCAAGGGCAAGGAAGCTGCCAAGGGGATGTTCGACGCCGGTGCCGACATCGTGTACGCGGCGGCCGGTGGATCCGGCGGGGGTCTCTTCGAGGCCGCCACAGAAGACGGGCACCTCGCCATCGGGGTGGATGCCGACCAGTACCATACGGCGGCCCCGGAGGTGCGTGATGTCATCATGACTTCGATGTTGAAGAACGTGAACGTGGCCACCCATACTTTCGTGACCCAGGTGGTTGACGGGTCTGTCCAGGCCGGAGTGAACATGTTCGATCTTGAGACGGGAGGCGTCGGTTACTCGACTTCCGGTGGTCTCATCGACCACATCGCCGACGAGGTTGATGCTTACGCAGAACGGATCATCTCTGGCGAGATAACGGTCCCCTCCACGACTAGTTAGCGGTCGATGCCCGCCCCGGCCATCGAACTGCGAGGGATCACCAAGAGATACCCGGGCGTCGTAGCCAACCGGGAGGTGAACCTTCGGGTCGAGTCTGGTACCGCCCACGCGGTCATCGGGGAGAACGGGGCGGGCAAATCGACCCTGATGAACATCTTGTACGGGATGGTTGTGCCCGACGAGGGAGAGGTCCTCGTCGAAGGCACATCCATCCCGATGTCGTCGCCCGCCGACGCCATCGCCGCCGGGATCGGGATGGTGCACCAGCACTTCAAGCTGGCTGATAACTTGACCGTTCTCGAGAACGTGATCCTCGGCGACGAGCCGACCGGGCGGATCGGACGGATCGACTTCGGAACCGCCCGGACCCGGATCCTGGAACTGGGAGATCACTACCGGATCCCGATCGATCCGGAGGCTCTGGTAGCTGATCTGTCAGTAGGGAACCGTCAACGGGTCGAGATCATCAAGGTTCTCTACCGCGGAGCGCGGGTGCTGATCCTCGATGAACCCACCTCGGTGCTGGTCCCTCAAGAGGTGGACGAGCTGCTCAAGAACCTACGAAGGCTGACCGGCGACGGCCTGACCGTGATTTTTATCTCCCACAAACTCGACGAGGTGCTGGCAGTGGCCGATGAGATCACGGTGATGCGGAACGCGCGGACCGTGGCCCATACCAGACCGGCGGAGATCACATCCCGGGAGCTGGCGCAGCTCATGGTGGGCAGCGAGCTCCCTACGCCGGAGCCAAGGACCTCGGAGGTACGACCCGAGGTCGGGCTCAGGCTTGAGTCGGTGTCCACTCGGGGAAGGGGTCATGAGACAAGCCTGGCGGACATCGACCTCACCATCCGGTCCGGCGAGATCGTCGGAATGGCCGGTGTGGAGGGGAACGGCCAGTCCGAGCTCATCGAGACCATTCTCGGGCTTACCCGTCCGGTAGCTGGACGGGTGTGGTTTGGAGAAGAGGACGTGACGGAAGCAAGGACCAGCGTCCGCCGGCGCTTGGGTCTCGCCTACATACCGCAGGATCGACACCGCGAGGGTCTGTTGCTGGATGCGGCCCTGTGGGAGAACCGAATCCTGGGCCACCAGATGCATCCACCGGTCAATCGGGGGGTGTGGATCGATCGCCGGGCGGCCCGCGCCGACACTGAGAAGATCGTCGCCGACTCGGACGTGCGCACGCCCAGCATCGAGGTACTGGCCTCGGCATTGTCCGGCGGTAACCAGCAAAAGTTGATAGTCGGTCGGGAGATGGCCGGGGCCCCAAGGGTGCTTATCGCGGCCCATCCGACCCGCGGCGTGGACGTGGGTGCCCAGGCTGCCATCTGGGCTCGATTGTCGGCGGTTAGGCGGGCCGGAGTAGCCGTCCTCCTCATATCCGCGGACTTGGAGGAGCTAATCGGGATCTCGGATCGGATCCTCGTGATCCTGCGCGGCCAGCTGGTGGGCGAGTTCGATCCCGCGGGCATCGGTCCGGAGGATTTAGGTGCGGCCATGACGGGAGCTGATGCGGCATGATCGAGACCCGGATCGAACGTATCTTGCTTCAGTTGATCGCTCCGGTGGTTGCTATCTGCTTCTCGGCTCTGCTGGCCGCGGGCATCCTTCACTTCACGGGTGCCGAAGCCGGAAAGGTTCTCTCCGAAGTCGTGGCCTTCGGCACCACCCCGGCCAGTCTCGTGGCCGTGGCCAACAAGGCCACCACCTTCTACCTGGCAGGGATCGCGGGCGCGATCGGGTTTCGAATGTTGCTCTTCAACATCGGTATCGATGGGCAGTACCGGCTGGCCGTGTTCTTTGCCGCGGTAGTGGGCGCGTTGGTGTCGCTTCCTCCGGTCCTCCACGTCACCCTCATCATCGTGGTCGCCATGGTCGTCGGGGCCGCATGGGCAGCCATTGCCGGATACCTAAAGGTAACGCGCGGGGTTTCCGAGGTCATCAGCACCATCATGCTCAATGCTGTGGCCACCGGGATCATCGCCTACCTACTCGCTCCGGGGAGGCTGGCCGAGCGGGCGGCTGGAAGTAACAACATCCGGACCACACCGATACCGACCTCGGGATGGTTCCCCGGCATTGAGGTTGCCGGCAAAGAGGTGTTCGGCTTCACGATCGTGGCGGCGGCGCTGGGTGTCGCCTTCTGGATCCTTCTCAACAGGACCCGCTTCGGCTTCGAGTTACGCGCTAGCGGCCTCTCGCTTCGGGCTGCCGCGGTGAGCGGGGTCAACTCCAAGCGAATGATCTTCGTGACGATGGTCATGTCCGGGGCGATGGCTGGTCTCGTGGGGATACCACAACTCCTAGGCTCGTCTCACCAGTACGGCCTCGACTTCCCGGCTGGCTTCGGATTCACGGGGCTTGCCATCGCCATTCTCGGCCGAAACCATCCCCTGGGGGTTGCGTTCGGGGCCCTCCTATGGGCGTGGCTGGAACGGTCCTCCCAGATTCTCGACCTGCTCGGCGTGTCGCGCGAGATAGTGACCATCATGCAGGCCACGATCGTGTTGAGCGTGGTAGTGGCCTATGAGGTCGTCCGGAGGGTCAACGTGCGTCGGCAGCAGAAGCTGGTCGGCCGTAGCGAACAGGTGAGCATCGAGGACGGAGCAACGGCGTGAAGACCGTCGGTGGGCCCAGACCTTCGCTCTCGGTCGGGGAACGATGGTGGGTGCGGGTGCTCCTGGCTCTCCTACTGCTGTCGGCGGTCGCGGACATCGCCAACACGCCCGACCTCCTATCACGCGGCGCGGTGAGCGCCTCGCTTCGGTTCGCGGTCCCGATCACTCTGGCTGGGCTCGGTGGGTTATGGGCGGAACGCTGCGGCGTGATCAATATCGGCCTCGAGGGCATGATGATCATCGGTACCTGGATGGGCGCGTGGGCAGGATTTCAGTGGGGTCCTTGGGCGGGGGTGCTAGCTGCGATCGTGGGTGGGGCGATATTCGGCGCCTTTCACGCCCTGATGACGGTCTCGTTCGGGGTAGATCAGGCCGTTTCCGGTATCGCCATCAATGTGGCCGCCCTCGGACTGGGCCGGTTCCTGTCATCGATCTTCTTCGATGGCCAGCCGGGGGGAGGAATTAGCCAGTCTCCCCACGTGGGCCAGATCGGCAACGTGTCGCTCCCAGGTAGTGCCGAGGTGCTCGAGCCGGTTGCGGGATGGGAGATTCTGGTGATCTCGGACATCGCCGAGATTGGTCTGGGTCTGACTACCTCCGTATCCCTGCTGACCCTCCTGGCGGCCGCGCTGGTATTCCTCTCGTGGTGGGTGCTCTTCCGGACCAGCTTCGGGCTGAGACTCCGGGCCTGCGGCGAGAACCCGGCAGCCGCCGACTCTCTCGGGGTGAACCCGAACCGGATGCGCTACGCGGCCCTCACGGTGTCGGGTGCCCTGGCGGGCCTTGGGGGGGCCTTCCTGGTAACGGTCGCCTCCTCGATATACCGCGAAGGGCAGGTCGCCGGACGCGGGTTTATCGGTCTGGCCACGGTCATCTTCGGGAACTGGATGCCGGGACGTCTCACCATCGGAGCACTCCTGTTCGGGTTCACCGACGCGCTCCGGACTCGCCAGGAGACCACGATGACGGCCTTGCTGATCGTCGGGGCGGTTGTGTTCGCCTTCCTTGCGGTCCGGGCAGTTCGCGCCCGCAATCGTGGCGCATCCTTCGGGTATGCGATCGCCTCGGTGGGTCTAGGTTGGTGGTTTCTCGGTTTCGGCGTTGTTCCGTCGGAGTTCGTCGGCTTCGCTCCGCACCTGACCACGCTGCTGGTGCTATCCCTGGCCCACCAGAAGATCCGTCCGCCGCAGGGAATCGGTGTCCCGTACCGGCGCAGCGAGGCGACCTAGTGACATCAACAATCAGAGGAGCATGATGAAAGCGGCATACTGGGATGGTCCGGTTCTTGGATCGGTGATGGGCGTCGTCGAACGCTCAAGGCACGTCAGGACCTCGCCGGACGCGGTGGACCGGGCGGCCAGTTGGATGGCCTACGAGGAGTTCGCCTTCCCCCGCGGCGGGGCGGTTGGAGAGTTCGATGTGGGCTCGAACCCTGACGACATCATCGATGTCACCATGCTGGTGGCAACCCTCAACTTTGCCTTCACCGACTTCGATACTGGACGCATGTTTGAAGCCGAGTACAAGGGGCAGACCTGGTCGGACAGCCTGGGGATGTTCGCTTGCCTCCACCAAGCCCTCTCGAACGATGTCCCGCTGCTCAACGGCGAATACCTAGCGTCGGTGACGAGATCCGACCTCGAAGACATCTTCCGCGGCAACATCGAGATGCCGATGCTCGACGAGCGCCGCCAGATCCTCAACGACGCCGGGGCGGTGTTGATGGATCGATACCAGGGCCGGTTCCACCGCTTCGTCCGTGACTGCGCTCCGGCGATGTATGCGGGCGGCGACGGGCTCATGGAACGCCTCATCGTCGAGTTCCCCAGGTTCGACGATACGAGCACCTACCACGGCTCGGACGTTCATATCCATAAGCTCGCCCAACTAGGGCTATGGACCTTGCACATGGCGCTGCACAACTCCGGGGAGTGGCGTCTTGCCGACCTGCCGATGATGACCGCCTTCGCCGATTACATCGTCCCAGTGGCCTTGGATGTGATGGGGATCTTCGAGTACACCCCGGAGTTGTCAGCCCGCATCGCCGAGGGCGTCATGATCGAGCGCGACAGCGACGAGGAGATCGAGATCCGGGCCCATACCCTGTACGCCACTGCGCTGTTGACGGATGCCATTAACGCTCTGAGACCCCCCGACCGCCAGGTGGTCATCCCTCAAGTCGACTTCCGACTGTGGTCGCACTACCACGCCACCTTCCGCCCGCACCACCTGACCAGGACAGTGATGTATTGAGCGGCCAGGACTAGGTGCTGATTGTTGCCAGACCGCTGGCGACCTCTTCGAGTCCGGTTACCGCCCAGATCTTCATCTCTTGCAGAGGAACCTCAAGCTCCCGGTGTAAGGCGGCCACGCTTTCCTGGATCTCTCGGCTAGCCGCCGCCGCTCGGGCTTGATCATCTTTGCGTAAGGCCGTCATGTATTCCCCTTGCAGATCCTCCACGAGGAGAAGGGTATCGGCTGCCCGGTGCCGGAAGGATTCGAGGCCGGGGGTGTCCGGCAGTTCGGTGATCACCAGACCTCCCTCGGCGAGTGAGGTGCTTAGTTGGAGCCCGATGCTGTCGGCCTGATCTTGGGAGGCTTGGGTAGGGAGATCCGGGAGCGCGAAAGCCCTCTGCATGGCGATTACGTAGGCCATAGCGTCGCTGATCCCCTGTCCGATATCCAGTGTCCTATCCGAGTTGTGGGCAAGGGCCTCCCTGGCGGGCAGGAGCATGGCGACCTCGGACGCCCGGCCTGGAATCGGCGTGCCGGGTAGAGATTCACCGGCAATGAGCGCCGAGCGTCGGGCAGCTATGTCGAGAGCGCCCAATTGTACGGTCAACTCGGAGATCCCGGCCTCCGTAGTCAGCCCGTCCGAGTAGACCGATTGCGCGACCGGACCGAGGGCGCTGAGGAGTTCTCTGGCCGACTGTTCGTATTCTGCCTGTCGTTCAGCGGCATTCCTGGCTTGGGCCTCGTTGGTGTATTGGTAGGCCCCGTAGCCGCCCGCCGCGACAAGGCCCACGAGGGCCACGATCCCAACTACTCGCCAGATTGAACGTTTGGTGAGGTATCCCGCGTCGGACGGACCCTGGGCGAGGATATCGGCATCCATCTCCCAGGTTTCGGTAGCGTCCCACATTGCCTGTACCGCATCCCCCACGCTGCGGCGGTCCTCAGCATCGGTGCTGACAGATTTCAAGCTAGGGAGCCTGCTCCAGTAGCCCTCTTTCGAAGATGGCTGGGCCGAGTACCTGGTGACGGGATGATTGAAGTGGGACTCATCCACACCAAATCCGAGCAGGGAAGCCAGAGGGGACCCTCCCGAGACATATTCATCGTCGACGAGCATTGTCGGACGGGGGGCTTGTGGGCCTGCCAGGCGGTCTATCTTGCGCCGGGAGTCGGTGTGGCTAGGCGACCGCATGTTCTCCGGTGGTGCCGATTCCGGTACTGGGGGGATCGAGGGCGCGGCGACGACCGCTGGAGCGGAAGGCTCTGGTGGTCGGCTGTTGGTGGTAGTAGTCCAGTGTGTGAGGTAGGTCCACGACGGCAGGATCCGAGCGATCCTTACCTGCGAATCATCCATGTGGGCAGGTCGATAGGGTCGCCACATGATCCGGGCGCGATGCCGCGGCCTGTGACGGGTACGGTGCGACAACCTAATCCCCTTGAATGGGGATGTTGCTGCGGATGGAGTATCTAGGCTAACCATAGAGTCAATTGCGCTCCTGTTGCCGTACTCCGCCCGGCTCCCAGGGGCCCCTGCCAACACATGGGTCTGATGTGACGACCTACATTAACGTCTTGAAGCTCGATTCGGAACTACCCACGCCTCGACGCGCCCACCCAGGCGACGCCGGGATTGACCTGTACGCCCGCCGCTCTGTGTCCCTGTCGCCGGGCCAACACACGACCGTACCAACTGGCATAGCAGTGTCGATCCCTGACGGGCACGCCGGTCTGGTGCTCCCGCGCAGCGGGTTGGCCGCCCGCTTCGGGGTGGGAATCCTCAATGCACCGGGCCTGATCGATGCTGGTTATCGGGGCGAGATAAAGGTGGTGATGGTCAACCACGGACGCGACCACTACTCGGTCTCTCGGGGAGATCGGATAGCGCAGCTGGTGATCCTCTCGGTTCTTCAGCCCGAAGTGGTCTTAGTGGATGCGCTTGACGACACCGAGCGAGGGGCTCAAGGGCTCGGCTCCTCCGGCCTCTAGCCTCACTTGCCGCTCCGGCAACGTCGACGACTAGACTGCCTATCTTGGCTGGCGGAAGTAGCTCAGTCGGTAGAGCGCAACCTTGCCAAGGTTGAGGTCGCGGGTTCGACCCCCGTCTTCCGCTCTGACGTTCGTGTGATCCCAACGCTGTGGGATCCGGTTCGTATGGCGACGTGGCCGAGTGGCTAGGCACAGCTCTGCAAAAGCTGGAACACCGGTTCGATTCCGGTCGTCGCCTCCCATCGTCTTTCAGACTGTGCAGCGGGCGCTTAGCTCAGGGGAAGAGCGCTTCCTTGACGCGGAAGAGGTCACAGGTTCAAATCCTGTAGCGCCCACCAATGGAGTCCTCGCGTGTTGCGGGGTGTTGAGTTCTCGGGTTAGGTGGTTCGGTCGGGGTCTTGGCTGGTTTCGGGGGGTCTTGGCGCTGGCTATGGGTGCAAGTAGGCGAACATCAAGGTCGGCACTGGCGTGGATGTCGGGTGAGTTTCTGCGACGAACTATGCGACGCGTTCGCCTAAACTTGATCTGTCACTTCCCATATACAAGTCACTTCCCATGTACAATGAGTCACGTTTAGTCTCCTGTGCAGTTGCTTGCATGGGGCGATAAGGCAATGACAGAAAGGCCGACCAAATGCCTCCGATGTCCGACGAACACAAGGCCGCCCTCGCCCAAGGAAAGCGAGAATCAGCTCGGGTTTCTAGGTATCTCAAAGCACTCGCCGCAGGCAAGCCCGGGCATGCGCAACGGGCCAAAGTATTAGAGGCGAGGATCGAGAAGCTGAACGAGGAGATTGCCTCCGAGGCGAACGTATTGCGGCAGGTCAAGTTGGTCCAGAAACGCTTCGACACCGAAGATAAGTTGAAGGGAATCGATACTTCTATCGACTTCGAAGCCCTCGAGTCGGAGTTTGTCGAGGTGGTTGCTTCCTATTCCGAGCGTAACGGGATCGGCTATCACACCTGGCGTGAGGTGGGTGTTCCGGCAAGTGCGTTAAAGCAGGCCGGGATAAAGAGAACCAGGCGAACGTAGGATCGAAAAACCGATAGGCGGCGGTCCGTACCCGCGCCACTTAGCGTCGCCCGGGGTTCTTCCTCGGACGTCACTCGGGTGGAGTTTCGTTGTGTGACTCCATTTGCCTTCTGGATCTGATGCCCAGGTAGGGTGCCGCTACCAGCACCAGCAAGACGAACGCCAGCAGTACGACTCCGAGGTAACTGAGGCTCTGGGCTGATGTTGTTTCTTCTGATGTCTCGCCAGAACCCCGCGGATCGAGTGATGCCACCAGGGTGGTCATGAGCGGTGCTGCTGTGGTTGTGGTCGTTGTTGAAGTAACTGGTTGGTTCTCACCGCTATTGGCCAACGTGGTTGACGGTACTTGGTCGGTCTCCGTCCCTTGATCGGGTGCTACCTGTACGTCGGGGGTGTCATCGTCGTTGTCGTAGATGATGACGGTTACCGTGTTCTCGGCGGATCGTAGGTATCCGCTGCCGGGATTGAGCGTGACCACCAGGGTGCCATCGGATTCATTTGTGGTGTCATCAAGGGTGGGGATTCCATAAAGCCGGATGTTCTGGTTGGCGTATAAGACGAGGTTCTTGTCTCCGAGTCCTTCAGCAGATACGAAGTCGCCGACCTGTCGGACGTTCAAGTTGAGGTTCAGGTCGGAGCTCGGTGTCGGGGTGGAGGTGATGATGATGCTCACCAGATCGCCTTCGTCTCTTGCGGGCACGGCAGATAGGGACAAGATCGGGGTGGAAGCCGAGGTACGTGGCGATGTTGTCGGCGTGGCACTTGTTGAGGATGGCGTTGTCGTCCTCGTGGTAGAGGCCACGGTCGTCCCGGGGAGGGTGGTTGCTGGCGTCTGATCAGTCTGATCAAGGGTGGGTGAATCGTCGTCAAGGATCTGCACGACGGCGGCGGCCGGGGCACCGACCTCATACCAATCCCCCGGGGTGACGGTGACGGTGATCCATCCGTCGCTCTCCGTTACCGCGTCATCGGAGACGAGGAGGCTTAGGTCGGCACCGGACGCACCGGCATGGACAGGAACTCTCTGTGCGCCCAGCAAGGACGACGGGATGAAGTCTCCTAACCCCTCCACCCTGACGTTGATGTATGCGGATGCCGAGGGTCCAGGGTCCACGCTGAAGGAAAACACCAGGTAGTCACCCTCGGTCGCGGCGGATTTCGTGGCCTCAACCGAAACTATCGACCCCGGAGGGGTAGTCGTGGTCGTCGTGTCGGCCGCGGCGGCCCGCTGAGGTGCCCGGGTGGTGCCGGGAGAACTGAAGGTGGTCGAGGGTGTTGTGCTACTGGCGACAGTAGTGGGAGTCGTTGCCACGGTCGTGGCCGGGGTAGTCGTAGTACTTGGCTGAGTCGTGGCCGGGGTAGTCGTAGTTGAGGTGGTGCTGCTGGTTGTGGTGGGGGCTGTCGTGCTGGTTGTGGTGGTGCTGCTGGTTGTGGTGGGGGCTGTCGTGCTGGTTGTAGTGGTGGTGGTGCTGGTTGTGGTGGTGCTGCTGGTTGTGGTGGTGCTGCTGGTTGTGGTGGGGGTTGTGGTGCTGGTTGTAGTGGTGGTGGTGCTGGTTGTGGTGGTGCTGCTGGTTGTGGTGGTGCTGCTGGTTGTGGTGGGGGTTGTGGTGCTGGTTGTAGTGGTGGTGGTGCTGGTTGTGGTGGTGCTGCTGGTTGTGGTGGGGGCTGTCGTGCTGGTTGTGGTGGGGGTTGTGGTGCTGGTTGTAGTGGTGGTGGTGCTGGTTGTGGTAGTGGGTGGCGTGTACGTCCTCTCCCGTACTCTCACCTCATCTTGACCGCCTGGCGAGTAACCGGAGCCGCCCATCACCTGAACCGTGACGTATCCGACGCTGACGCTCATGCCTTCTGGACCGAGGTAAAGCTTGCCCAGGTCGTCCCATCCATTGGGGCATTCCGCCGTGCGTAGCGAATGCCAGCATTCGTTCCGGAGATTCTCTGCATCCGGATAGATCTCGTGCTCCGCCCGCCACCTGGTCCGTATGGAGAAGGTGGTTTCCTGCTTGCCGCTGGCGATGACGACAGATTGGACTAGCGGGCGATCTTGGGTAGCAAGAACGTCCTTCACTTCCCACACATGGAGTTTGACGGTGAGGTTCTGGGTGACCTTGCGGTCAGCGCGGATGGTGAAGCGGGCCAGACCTCCCACCGCAATGGTCTCCTGGATGGCGATCGCCTTAACGGTGGGGAGGCTGTTCCCTTGCGCATCGGCACCCGGGACGGCGTGCCATCCCCAAGCAGTCGCCACCAGGGTTGTCGCCACCAGTACCAACACCCATCGTGCTGACGGAAGATGCCACACGTTGCCGCATCCTCGCCTACCCGCTGGTCTCATACCCACAATTACCCTGCCGACTTGACGTTCTGAGGGGAGGTTAGGGAAGCACATCGCCAAATCGCGTCATTTGGCACGAAGTCCGCCCGTGGGCTGGTTCAATCCGGTCTGCTAGGCGTGGGGAGTTAAGGGGCTGCGCGTGGTCCCCGCCTTCGGGAAGGCCATCCTAGGCCCATCCGAGGGCATGAAGGCGTCGGTCGTCAATGCCTAGATGGTGCCCGATCTCGTGCAGAACCGTCCTGCGGATCTCGTCAGCCAGGGCGTTACGATCAAGGCCCATCTCGAAGTGGCTGTCTATAAAGATCGTGATCCGGTCGGGTAAGGCTCCCTGATACTCGAAACCACGCTCAAGCAGAGGGACCCCTTCGTAGAGGCCGAGTAGTCCTTCTCCTGACGGATCCTTGTCCTCCACAACCACTACGAGGTTGTCGATCTTGGATGCGACATCGTCGGGTAGTTCGGCGAGCGCCAGTTCCACGACCGTCTCGAACTCGCTACGACCGATCGTCTCGGCGTGGATGCCGCCTCGTGTCACACCCTCATGTTACTGGTGGGGTCATGGAGAAACACATTGACGACACTCGTCCCCACCATCCGGTTGCCTCGCATCTGTACAATGAGCCCGCCGGGGCGCTTAGCTCAGCGGGAGAGCGCTGCCTTCACACGGCAGAGGTCACTGGTTCGATCCCAGTAGCGCCCACAGTCCAGCGGTGGTGGCGAGGGGATTGGCTTCTGCTGGCGGTTTTGTCCTTGATTGCCCTAGCGGCCGGGTGGGTCTTGGTTGCTGGGGGAGGTGACGATGGGGAGGTGACGCCACCCGGGTCCGGTACGCCGCCCCCGCCCCGCATTCTTGCTAGCGACCTCATGAGCCGCTTGGCAGTGGTTGAGGAGTACCGATCCGGCTACCGGCGAAGCCTCTTCCCTCACTGGGTCGTTAGCGAACCAGGCGGTTGCGATACCCGTACGGTGGTGTTGTTACGCGATTCTCGTCTGGGGCGAGACTCGGGGAAGGGCGGGACGTGCCGAGTGACCTCCGGACTTTGGCACTCGCCGTACGACGGACGCTGGGTGAGCGGAACTGCCCACGGCGTCGAGGTCGACCATCTAGTGCCTTTACAGGAGGCGTGGGATTCGGGGGCCTACGGTTGGGACGCGCCCCGCCGGGAGGGCTTCGCCAACGACCTTCTCAACCTCATTGCGGTGACCCCGGAGGTCAACCAGGCCAAGGGTGCCCATGACCCCGCCACATGGTTGCCACCCGTCAAGAGCTTTCGATGCCATTACATAACCTTATGGATTGTCGTAAAGGCGCGATGGGGCTTGGCGGTGGACAGTAGGGAGGCGGCGATGCTGCATACCCTGCTCGCGGGAGACTGCCGGGGTTGGATGGTGTCTTGGAGAAAACCTCCCTGATCGCCCAGCCAGGGAACAAGTCACCCGCCTTACCGGTCTTCGGCTCTAGGCTTAGCGGGCGCGTGGGTTACACGCGTAGCGGGTAGGGAGACATCCAAGGACGAGGAGTCCGACTCAGTTCAGCCAAAGGAGAGGTCGTGAGCAGGCCCATATTACTGATAGGAGCCCTGGCAATCTTGATGGTGGCCTGTGGTGGAGACGAGGAGCAGCCGGTCGAATCGGAAGCGACCGTTACCACCGTTCAGGTTACCCCCTTGGTGACTTCGACCACGGGCGCGGCACCCGAGACATCGTTAGCAGCGCCGACCACCGTCCCAGAGGCCTCCGATCCCGGTGGCAGCTCTGCCGACGAGACTTCGGACACCTCGGCGACTAGCACCCCTTCGACAACCGCTCCGCCGGGTGCTAGCGGCGGGGACCTGTCCAGCGACTTCGCCGCAACCCTGCGGGCAGTTGGTTCGGTCCGTCTCGGAATGAGCGTTGAGGAGGCGATTGAAGCATCTACGTTGGCCCTCACCCAGGACTTTGGGCGGGCTTCCACGGACAACTGCTTCTTCGTTGCGGCTGGTACCCAGCTTCCGGGTGTGTCGTTCATGGTGGTGGACGGGGAGATCGTCCGGATTGAACTGAACCCACCCAGCGCCATAGCAACCCGTTCTGGCGTCAGGATCGGTACCTCGCGAGAGAGCTTGACCACCGTCTATGCCAACAACATCCAACCGGCCCCCGAGGGGGTGTCCGAGGGCGAAGCGCTGGCATTTGTACCCAATGATGAGGAAGATGCGGACTATCGCATCTACTTCACCATTGAGAACGGAGAGGTTTCGAGCTTCAGGGTGGGAACCCTCCCAGCGATCGACAATCTATCGGGTTGTGCCGCCTAGAGCCCTCCCGGCGTGGGTACCTTAAGCGGCGGCCAGGAGAGGTTCCAGGCGAGGACCGGCATCGACGTAACTATCCTTGGCCGGACCGTCCGGCTCCCTGACGATTCAGATCCCACTACGGGGGTGTGCGCTTGATACTGTTCCTCTCCCTGCTTAGCCTGCTGGCCTTGGCAGCCTCCCTGGCGCTAGTTGTCATGATGGTGGTGCCTTCGCTACGTCCGGTAGCCACAAGAGAGTTCAGCGATATTGCCCTACCGGCCGCCTTGGTCATCGCTTTGGTCGCCTCTCTCGGCTCCCTCTACATGTCCGAGGTGGAAGGATTTGTTCCATGCCTGCTTTGTTGGGTCCAGCGTGGGCTTATGTATCCGCTGGTTCCTATCCTCGCCTGGCTGGTCTTCCGCTTCGGCAAGGCACTGTTGCTGGTAGCGCTCGCATCGTCAGCGGGAGGCGTGATGGTTTCGCTCTACCATTACGGAGAGCAGCAGAGGTGGTGGGGAGGATCCGAGGACTTCTGTTCAGCCGAGGTTCCCTGTACCTTCATGTGGGTTGAGCAGTTCGGGTTCATGTCGATACCCTTCATGTCCTTCACCGGGTTCTGCCTCATAGCGATGTTGCTATTACTGAGGTTGATGAGCATCCCCCAGGAATCCGGTTCGGTATAGAACGAGACAGGAGACGGAATGGCAAGAACAGGAGGTAAGCGGGCCGAGCCCAAGGCCCGGGTCGCTGCCGAGACCGACCCGCCAAAGGTGACGCTCCGCCCCGTGCAGCAGGAACCCAAGAGCGGGCTCGGCATGAAGGTGGTGATCGCCGGGGCGGTGCTGGTCGTGCTCGCTGCCGTGGTGGTTCTGTCCATCAATCTTGCTAACGAAGAGGAGCGGGAAAGCGTCGCTTCGGCGTTCCTTGCACCCGACGTCACTGTGACCGGTTCTCCCCTTCCCCCGTACAGTGCGGCGGTAGACACGGACCAGGCGGTCGGCCTGATCGCGCCGGAGATCATGTCAGCAGGGTTCGACGGTACCCCGATGTCTATCGAGCATGACGGCACTCCCAAGTTGATCCTCTTCCTGGCCCACTGGTGTGAACATTGCCGGAGAGAGGTGCCGGTCCTGCAGGACTGGATCAACACCAATGGTGTTCCCGCTGGGGTAGAACTGGTGTCGGTAGCAACGTCCATTAGCGAGATCCGGCCGAACTATCCACCCGACGTGTGGTTGGAACGGGAGAACTGGACCCAGCGTACGCTGGTGGATGACACCTTCGGCAGCATTGCCTCGGTCTACGGTCTCTCCTCCTTCCCCTACTACGTGGCGGTGTCCGGATCCGGCGAAGTGCTGGTGCGGTTGGCCGGAGAGCAGGATCCGGATACGGTAGGTACGGTACTGTCGCTGATGGCGGCCGAGGGATAGGGTGGCTACTCCAGCCAAGACCAACCAGAACCTTCACCAGTTGGCGGCCGACACCATCCGTGCCCTGTCCATGGACGCGGTACAACGGGCTAATTCAGGCCACCCCGGTATGCCGATGGGCATGGCCGACTTGGCCACGGTGCTATGGAAGAGTCACCTGGTAGTCGATCCCGACCTTCCCGAATGGCCGGATCGAGATCGGTTTGTCTTGTCCAACGGTCACGGTTCGATGCTGCTGTACTCGGTTCTTCACCTGTGTGGCTTCCCGATCTCGCTGGCCGATCTCAAGAGCTTCCGCCAGTGGGAATCCCCGACCGCGGGCCATCCTGAGCATGCCCCCGCCTTGGGGATCGAGATGACCACCGGTCCGCTCGGACAGGGATTCGGGACCGCCGTGGGCATGGCCATCGCCGAGGCCCACCTCAACGCGGCCTTCGGGGATGATCTGGTGGATCACCGCACCTGGGCCTTTGTCTCGGACGGTGACCTGATGGAGGGTGTCTCGGCGGAGGCGGCCTCTCTCGCCGGTCACCTCGGTCTCGGCAAACTCATCTACGTGTACGACGACAACCGGATCTCGATCGACGGACCCACCTCACTCACCTTCAGCGAGGATGTGGCCGCCAGGTTCGCCGCGTCCGGTTGGCATACCTTGGATGTGGATGGCCACGATCCGGTGGCTATAGATGAGGCCTACACCGCGGCGGTGGCGGTACGCGACCGTCCTTCACTGGTGATCGCCCGAACCGCCATCGGTAGGGGAGCCCCCACCAAGGAGAACACCTCCGCGGCCCATGGTGCTCCTCTCGGCGGGGACGAGATCGCCGCCTGGCGGCGGGCCTGCGATTGGCCCGAGGCGGACTTTCACATCCCTGAAGGGGTGGTGGACTACTTCCGGGCTGGCATGGACCGGGGGAGGGAGGCGCGGGCCGGTTGGCAGCAGCGCATCGACGCCGCCCGAGAGTCCGACCCGGCCTTGAGCGAACGATGGGCCACGTATTACTCGCCCGGCTCGGTGAAACTCTCCGGACCCGGATTCGAGCCGGGCTCGCGGATCGCAACCCGAGCGGCGATGGGCGCGATCTTTGACGAGATCGGGGAGCGTGTCCCCGGGCTTGTCGGTGGCGGTGCCGACCTAGTGGAATCGACCAAGACGGAACTGTCTTACAGCGGTAGCTTCTCCCGATCCGATCCTGGCGGGCGCAATCTTCGCTTTGGCGTACGGGAGCACGCCATGGGAACCGTCGTCAACGGTATAGCGCTTCATGGCGGCCTTCGGCCCTACGGATCTTCGTTCTTCGTCTTCAGCGACTACATGCGGCCCGCCATCCGCCTCTCCGCGCTAATGGATATCCCCTCGATATGGGTGTTCACTCATGAGTCGGTGTTTCTCGGTGAGGACGGACCCACCCATCAACCGGTTGAGCACCTAGCCTCGATGCGGGCTATGCCCAACCTGGCGGTCTTCCGTCCGGCGGATGCCGGAGAGATGGTGGAGGCGTGGGAGTTTGTCCTTAACTCCAGCCATCCGGCCGTGATCCTAGGAACCCGCCAAGCGGTACCGGTCTTAGATCGAGAGGGGTGCCAGGGCCAGGTGTCTCGAGGCGGTTATGTTCTGGCCGACGGAGAGGACGCGGTCCTTATCGCAACCGGCTCTGAGGTCTCCACCGCTCTGGAAGCAGCCGCGCTCCTAGCCGGGTCCCACACGGTCAGGGTGGTGAGCATGCCCTGTGTAGAGCTGTTCCTCGCCCAACCGGATGCCTACCGAGGTGAGGTACTCGGGGAGGGGATTCCGGTGGCATCTTTGGAAGCGGGGGCTACCTTGGGGTGGGAACGTTTCACCGGCCGGGAGGGTCTGAACATCGGGATCGACCGCTTCGGTGCCTCCGCGCCCGCAGGTCGGATCGCCGAAGAGTTGGGTCTCACTGGCCCAGCAGTAGCCGAACAGCTGCTTGCCTGGCTGGGCGGTTAGCAGACGTTCCCGCGCGGCGGCGACCGGACCAGGCGGAGAATCGAGTGTTATGTCAACGGTGACGGCCGACCAAGTCCCCAGGTTGTCCGGGTGGCGTAACTACCTCCGTAATCTGTGGCGATGGCGTGAGTTCGGGTGGTTTCTCGCCATGGGGAACCTGAAGGCACGGAACGCTTCAACCACGCTGGGGTTGTTCTGGTGGGTGCTGAACCCGATGATTATGGCCGCGGTTTACTTCTTGGTGTTCGGGTTGATCCTTGACGGAAGGCGCGGCGAACCACAGTTTGTTGCCTGGATACTGTCCGGGGTCTTTGTTTTCAACTACACGTCAACTGCCATAACGTCGGGAGCGAATAGCATCCTGAGCAACGGGCGTCTCTTGATCAACATACGCTTCCCTCGCTTGGTGCTGCCTATTTCGGCGATCATTGAGACCGGTGCTGGCTTTCTTCTCTCGTTGGGTGTCTATTTCTTGATTGCTTGGCCAGCTGACGGGGTGGTTCCGGGGCTAACCGTCCTGCTCTTGCCGTTGGTAGTGGTACTCCATACCGTCTTTAACCTCGGGTTGGCCGGGTGGGCGGCTCGGCTGGCGATACCCTTCCGCGACATCAACAATCTGATTCCTCATCTCACTCGGTTATGGCTCTACGTATCCCCAATCATCTGGCCGCTTACCTTCCTTCGTGATCGCGGGGGATGGGTAGAGGATGTGGCTGTTATCAACCCGATGTTCGGGCTCCTTTCCCTCTACCGTACTGCGTTAATGGGCCGAGATCCGGACCTGACCGCCGTGCTACTAGCCGTCGGGTGGACCCTGCTGGTCGGGGTAGGCGGGATACTCAGCTTCGTGCGTCACGAGGGCAACATGGTGCGTCACCTGTGACGGTCCTGGCTGTCGAGGTAAGAGGAGTCGGGGTGCGTTACCGCTCCTACCTGGAACGGAGCCCCACCCTCCGCCGGGCCTTGGCCCGCCGCCGACTTCGTGAATCAGTGTCGGTCGTCGCCCTCGACGATGTCTCGTTCAACGTGGAGCAGGGCGAAACCATGGGTTTGGTGGGAGATAACGGTGCTGGTAAGAGCACCCTCCTCCGGGTGATAGCCCGCACCCTTCGCCCGGACCGGGGCTCGGTGGTAGTCAACGGAGAGACGTCTACCCTGCTCCAGCTGGGTGCTGGCTTCAACCAGGAGTTGTCGGGACGCCGGAACGTCCTGCTCAGCGGTCTCGCCCACGGCCTCAGTCGGGCGGAGATCACGCGGCTGCACGACGGTATCGTCGCCTACGCCGAGCTAGGAACGGCCATCGATCGGCCTATCAAGACCTACTCCTCCGGGATGGTCGCGCGTCTTGCCTTCTCGATCTCCATCCACCTGCGACCCGACATCCTGCTGCTTGATGAGATCCTGGCGGTCGGGGACGCCGGTTTCAGAGCGAAGAGCAGGTCGGCTATGAAGGAGTTGCTGGGCCGCGGCGGGACAGTGCTGGTGGCCAGTCATGTCTTGGGCGGGATGGCCGACATGTGCGATCGTGTGTTGTGGTTGGAAAGGGGCCGGGTTCGTCAGCTGGGATCAGCAGAGGAGGTCCTCGCGGCTTACGGTCGGACCGCGTAGAGGCACCGGTGAGATCAGCGCAGACGGGTAGGCCCGCGTGATACATGTGTTCATCGGTACCAAGGCGCAGTACATCAAGACTGCGCCGGTGTTGGCCGCTCTAGAACGGGCGGGCGTCGAGTATCGCCTCATCGATTCTGGTCAGCACGGAACCTTGGCGGGGGCGTTTGGCCGGGAGCTGGGGGTGCGGGAACCGGATGTGCGCTTGGGCGGTACCGGAGACGTGGCCACGTTGGTCCAAGCGATCGGTTGGACGTTCGGTCTCGGTCGACGCCTCCTTAGCAAGCAACGGTTGATGGATCAGGTCTTCGGCGGGCTGGGTGGGGTATGCCTGGTGCACGGTGATACTCCGTCTACGCTTTTGAGTGCCCTGATGGCCCGCCGGGCCGGACTTGCTGTTGCTCATCTGGAAGCGGGCTTGAGCTCAGGACATTGGACCCATCCTTTCCCTGAGGAGTTGATCCGGCGGATGGTGGCCCGTTGGTCCCACTTGCTGTTCGCTCCAGGTGAAGAGGAGGCCGAGCGGCTCCGGTCGATGCGGGTCAGGGGAAGGATCGTGGCTCTGCCCGCTAACACCGTTGTGGAGACGATGGCGGATCCGGCGGGGGCAGAGACAACCGGCGGATCGGTGATCGTGACCATGCATCGGGTCGAGAACCTCTACCGCCGAAGTCGGGTCGAGGGCATGGTGAACCTCGTCGAACGGGTTGCGGCCCAGCGTCGGGTGTGTTGGTTCCTTCATGATCCGACCAGGCGGGCCTTGGGCAGATCACGGCTGGAGCGTCTTGAGAAGGCCCGGGTGGAGGTGAGCGGCCTGATCGGGCGTTCGGAATTCGTGCGGAGGTTGGCGGGGGCACCGTTCGTTATAACCGACGGCGGATCGGTCCAGGAGGAGTGCGCCGTCTTAGGAGTTCCCACGCTGCTGTGGCGGGGTCATACGGAGCGCTCCGACGGAGTGGGGGAAAACGTGGTGGTCAGTGGTTACTCTCCGTCGGTCATTGAGGGTTTTCTGGATGACCCGGAGCGTCTTCGCCGACCGCCTCTCCTCCCGGACGTGCGTCCGAGCGAGCGGGTAGTCGAAGTGCTCGCCGAGTGGCGATGATCTCCGCCACCGGGGTAGCAATCAAGTCCCGAGCCAAGAGGACCAACCGGTAGCCAGCCAGCACCACCGCCGTGCCCGCCACCTCGTCGACGACTAGGACCGTGGCCATAGCCAGCTCGAAGACCCCGATCCCCTGTGGCGCGAAAGGTGCCAGGAACCCGATCCCCCAGGTAAGGAGAAAGCCGCCGATCAGCAAGATGGCGGGGAAGGCGTCGCCATAAGGAAAGGCGCGCAGATAGAGAAGGAAAGTCAGAGCGGACCAACCCCAGAACACTACGTTGATCGCCAGCAGCTTTAGGTAGCTCCGCCAGTCGAGCTCGAAGCTGATCCCCCTCCGGGCCGCCAACCAGGCCATGACCCGGCCGCCTCCTGCCGGGGAGGTCAGGAGGATCAAGGCCAAGGCCACAATGACCATCCAGGCGGCACCGCCCGGTATACCCCCTGCCAAGGCGAGGATCGCCAACCCGCTGGCGAGGACGACGGTCAGGCTGGTGGCCATTTCGAGAATGGCGGTGGCGCTTAGGGGTCCCATCGGCAACCCCGCCGCCCGAAGCAGTCCCACCCGTCCTACCGCGAACCAGACCGAGCCGGGTAGGTACCGGGCGAGCAGCGAGCGAGAGGCCGCCACCGTGGTGGTGGCGAGGAGATGGGGGTAGTCATGGCCGTGGCCTTGGATGCGCAGGCACGTCGTCCAGAACCAGGCACCGATCACGATGAGGACAAAGCTGGCAGCCAAGGAGGCCAGGATCAACCACGCTCGGGCACCGTCGAGGAGTTGGCGCACCTCATCCCATTCTGACCTCGCTATCCATCCGACCAAGATCGCCAACCCGGCCAGGTAGACGAAACGGAGCCGGGGGAGCAGTTTGGCCAAGCTGCCGACGACCTCCTTCATGCCACCATCGCCTCTAGGGCGCGACGATTGTGACGGAGGCGTTGGCGGATCGACTCTCGGGCTACCTCCACCCGATCGGCTACACCTAGAGCTGCTTCGGCAGCTCGTATCAGTCGGTCAGGTGCTGGGTTGAGGCGGGTGAGGAGAGGTGCCCATCTTCCTCCCTCGGCAGAGAGCGAGGCCATCTTGGGCGAATAGTCGAGCAGGACCGCGGGTCGGCCGTGCAGGAGGGCCGCGATCGCCCCGTGGTAACGCATCGTGATCACCAATCGGCACTGCCCCACCTCGTCCAGTACCTGGTCAAGATTCGGTGTCACCAACTCGGTGGGAGCGCGAAGCCGTTCTGCCACCGCTTCGTGCACCGCGTTGTCCCGGCCCGCCTGGAACGCCACCATGCGGATTCGCAGCCCTAATACCGACGCCACCGCGTCAAGCCCTGCGGCTAGGGCGGTTGCATCGGTGGATGAGGGGGTACCCGCCTTGGAGGCCGCCGTCCCCATCCCGCGGCGGTTCGGTAGGCGAAGCACCACCCCCATCTGATCGTTGGGGGGGCCTGACGAGACTGACTCTCCCATGACCGGGTCGGCACCTACTTGTACCGACCGGCAACCCCAGCCGAGGACCCGCTCGGCCGAGGCGGCATCTCTTACCACCAAAGGCGTCATCCGCTTCACCATGCTACGGGCGACACGCCCGCTCACCCTGCCCGTCACCCTACCGATTCCGAGGCCCACAGCTCCGACCGGAAGACGCCGACCTGCCCAGAGGCGGTTGGCGTGGAACGGAAGATTCCACGGCGAGGTCTCGTTCTGAATAAGTCCTCCGGCGACCACCAGCCCGTCAGCGTCCGCCAGCGACCGCATGAGGGAGAGGGTATGGCGGGGTGATCCGTGCTCGAGAGCTTCGATTCCGTGCTGCTGTTGGGTAGCTCGGGGGTTGATCGAGATCGCCACCGGGTGTGCACCCACCGCTCGGACCCCGGCGGTGAGAGAGCGCAGGATCAGCTCGTCACCCAGGTTGTCCGAACCGAACCACCCGGCTATGGCGATCTTGGCGGTCATGGCACCCGATCAACAGCAGGAAGGTCTGATGCGGTCAAGGTCCCGCCGGATCGTCCGGTGCGCCGCTGGTCTCCCCCCCGGATTCCGCGTACGCCGGGAGGACCTCGGTCTGCGGTCGGTTGAGCTGCACGAGAAGGTCGGTCAGCAGGGCCACCAGCAGCACCAGAGCGGCGGCCATCAACAGCACCACGGTGTTGTTGGCGACACGGAAATCCTTGGTGGCCAGATCGTAGACCAGCTTTCCCGCCCCGGCCCCCCCGATCAGGACGGCGAGGGGCGCGAAGAAGCGGAGCGGGTCCCACAGGATCACCATTCTCACCACCTGGCGGATGTAGCGCACGGTGTCTTTCCACCAGTGGAACTTGGACACCCCGGCGCGGGGCGCGTAGTCGATCGGGGTGTAACGGACCCCGTAGCCGTTGGAAAGGAAGCACATGGTCAGGGTGGTGACACAGCTGAACCCGGAGGGGAGCAGATGCAGGAACTGCGTCCCTACCGGCCTTCTGAAGGCCCGGAAGCCGGAGTTCAAGTCGGGGATCCGGGTGCCGGAGAGAAAGCAGGCCAGCATCCTGATCAGCCATTTGGCGGGTTGACGGACCAGACGGTGGGAACCTCGCTCGGTGCGGCGTGCGCCGACCACCATGTCCCAGCCCCGCAACTCGGAGATCAACTCGGGTATCTGGTCGTTCGGGTAGGACATATCGGCGTCGGTCCAGACCACGATTTCGCCTTTGGCCAGGGTGGTTCCGACCGCTCGGGCGGTGCCCGATCCCTTGTTGGTGGAGAAAGAGACCAGCCGCACCTCCCCAAAGTGGGCGATCTCTTCGACACCCCCATCGGTTGATCCATCGTCAACAACCAGCACCTCGTACGCATAGCCGGAGGCGTCCATCGACGATCGGATCCGGTCTAACTCGGATGCCAGATGCCCAGCTTCGTTGAATACCGGGAGGATGATGCTCACTTGAATGGGTGAAGAGGGTGGCACAGGGGCTGAGTTTGCCTGCTGAAGTGTCGGGTCGCAAGCCGGAACCTAGAAGAACGCCCTCACCGGTCAATAGGATGCGGAGAGTGCGACTAATCCGCTGGCTCGCCTTCCCCAGCCAGCCACGACGATTGCCCTGGTCGAGTGTGGTCGTTGGTGGCGGAGTCGTGGCAGCCATGGCCATCTCCTGGTGGACCTTGCTTTTCTACCCATTGGGTGCCGCCCACGACGGCCGCATCAATGCCCGCTTTGGTTTAGTGGTTCGGAACTATCTGGAGAAGGGCCTAGTGGGGTCCGAGTTTCTGGCCTCAATGTCACCCTTTGCGGAGCAGGTCTATGTACACCATCCCCCGCTTATCAACATCGGGCAGGTTCTGGTCGGGGAGGTGTTCGGTCAGGGAGAGTGGCAGCTTCATCTCATCGGGTATGCGGCCGGGCTGATTACGCTCGCCGGTCTACTCTGGCTCTCCGGCGAGCTGGGTTGCCGACCGGGTGCGACAGTCATCTCGCTGGCATTGGTGGCTGCTACCCCGATGTTTTGGATCTATGCCCGCCTGGGTCTAGGGATCTCGTTGATCGTGATCCTGGCCATCTTGTGGGTTCGCTACCAAGAGCGAACCCGCGCCCTAAGCGACGGGGTTGACGGTTCGGCCTTACCCGTCGGGTTGGTAGCAATGTCGGGTCTGGTGGCCTTCTCATCGTGGATCGGGGCTCTGGTGGTCGCGGTGATCGCCGGGTGGGCCATGCGGAAACCCCATCTGCGGCGGGTGGCAACCGCGTGTGCAATATCAGCTGGCGTGATGGTGGGCGTGACCCTGGTTTGGGCCTTTGTGGTCGGCGACCCCGCGGCGTTGATTGCCCATGCCGAGTTCCGCCGGCAGTGGCCAGTTTGGGGCGACCTGGCGGACACCTATCGATGGTTCTACAGAACCCTCTTTCCCACGTGGTTCCAGTGGTTGATCCCACCCGCTCTGGTCGTTTCACTTCTGGATCGACGGACGCGCCTGGTCTCGATGGCGATCATCGTCGCGCTGGGCCTGTGGACCTTGGCCAACCCGAACGCAGCGTACGTCCATGACTACTGGACCTACCCGCTGCTTGCCCCGATCTTCCTCGGCCTCGCGGCCACGCTCGATCGGGTGGCTTCATACGGTGATCGGGCTGGGCCTGGTCTGGGGGCCAAGGTCCTAGTGGTCGGGTCGGTAGCGGGTTTGGCGATGTTGGCGTCCTTTCTACTCGGAGGGCTCGATCCGTACCGCGATGCCTACTTCGACGCCCCGGCCGATGCTGGCCACCTGTCCCGAGACTTTGGCGCTCCGCCCGACCAGGAGGTGGCATGGGTGCTGGAGGGGGTCGATCCGTTGCCCCGCTGGCTGAGTTACTACTGGGACCTGCCCGCGGAGACGGTGCGGGCCAACGCGGTAGGCCCGGTTACCGGCCGGGACCTAGTGATGGTCAGGCTTGATCGGGTACCCGACGATCATGAATGGGATCTGGTCGCTGAACGAGGCAGATACGCTCTCGTCCGGGCGGGCAGATAACCGCCGAGGAGCAGCCCCGTCCGGCCACTGACTACCCGACGTCGGCAAACGCCATGTCCATACCCGGGCGACGGTCCTGTGCCTGGCCGAGGAAGTACTGATCCGAAACCTCCCAGGTATGTCCTTGCCCGTGACGAACCAGCAGGTAGCCGAAGCCGTGGGTTCGGTGAACCTTGCCTCCCGACGCCTCGACATCACGGCGCAGGGCTTGGTCCACCGAGGCTGGGATACGACGCCACCCACCCACCTCGTCAAGGTCGTGACGGGAGAGAATTAGCGCCCCCCCGGCGATCGTGGGGTCGGCGGTCACCACGTCCCCGCCTCCGACCATGCGGTGGATGGTCTGGTCGGAGTCTGCCAGGTAGACGAACTCGGCTGCCTTGGCCACCAGATTGGCACCGGAGTACTCGTGGGCCAGGACGAGGTCCCAGACGTGCTCGGTGCTGTATAGATCGTCGTCGTCCATCTTGGTGATCAGCTTCCCGCCCGCGGCAAGGCAAGCCCGGTTGAGGACCTGTCCGAGCCCTTCATGGGCCGGGGCCCGAACGATCCGGGTAGGGATGCGAATGTCGGGCAAGTCCCGATCGCTTGGGGGTCCATCCCCGTGCACGGCCACCACCAGTTCCAGTCGCGGATACGTCTGGGCCTCCGCCATCCGCATCGATTTGGCCACCATCTCCGGGCGGCGGCTGGCCAGGACGATCGATACCTCGGGTAGGCCGGCGTAGTTGGGAATCCCCACGTGTCCAGCCAACTGGCGGGCGCGGGCCCGAAGCGAGTGCTCCCGCAGGGCCGCTCGCCGCATCCGGATGCTCAGGAGCTCCCGGAGGTGCAGATCGGATCGGCGGATGCGGGAATCGCTCATCAGGGTGTAGAGATCTGCCCCGAGGTAGTCGCGGAGGGCGCGATCTTCGTCGCTGAGGTGGATCACAACTCCAGAAGCGGCCAGGCGGACTAGTGTCGCCGCCCGGGCGTTAGCGTCGGCATGAAACGCAGCGACGTCCTCAAGGTGATGGACACGGGTGAGGGGCTCCACACGTTCCTGATCCACCGTTACGTCTGCCGCTACCCCGTTAGGAAGCTGCTGGACGTCTCCCAACGCCCCCACCCGGCGATCGGTGTCCCGCGCCCAGCCAATCGGGTTTACCGCCAGCGGGTCAAAGGCCGGAACTCGCATCGTCGGAGGCACATCCGACAAGCAGAGCACCGGTCGCGGTCCGGTGGCGGTACCCGGTGCGTCGGCGACCACAAGATCTGCCCAACGGTCCACCCCGTCGGATGCCACCACCCGCCCAGAGGAGGCGAGAACGGCCGCCGAGCGATCTCCTGCCACCGCAATCTCCACGCCCAGCGGGTACATCGCCGGACTAGGCCGATGCGATCCGTGGGGTTTATCGGAGTTGCGAGCAGCAGGCGGGAACGCGGCACGGATCCGGTGGATTGCATGACGGACCGTGGCGGTTGCCAGCCAGCGCACCACCTTGACCAACTCGGCGGGCCGACGGACTTGGGCCAGGGTAGACACCCCACGGCTAAATCGGGAAGGTGGTCGTCGTACGGTTCGCCTCGACCGCGAGGGGCCGGTCTCGGGCCCTATCACCCGAACTTCACCGAGAAGCTCAAGGGGCTGTCCCGTCCGAGCTGCTTGATGGGCGAGGCGGGAGCGCACGGCCCGGAAGGCGGATCCTCCGGCTGTCTGCCCGATGACCGCGTCGGCTTCTCCCAGCGCCTCCTCGATTCGACGCAGAATCCTCGCACCCCAATCCGGGGCCGGATCGATCCGGAGATGGAATGCCACCACCGGGAATTTGATGAGTGCCTGTTCCGCAGGTCCGAAAAAGACGCGCTGGTCAGGTGCTAGGAGTTCCTTCAAGGCCTGAAAGTCCTGGTCATCGGGGCGGTCGATAACCCATACCACCATGTCGGTCACCTCCGACGAGAGGAGGCTCTCCACGGTCATACGAACCGCCCCGGCACGCTGATCTGTCGAGTTGACTGTGATCACGAATGTCGGGACGTCATACGTTCGACCTCGGGAGGCCTCACGGAACTCCGGGTGTGGGATCAGGTTGGCTACCTTGGCGCGTTGAATCGACAAGCTGGCCCGCTCGGGACCGGAAGGAGCGGCACCCTCGCCCTGGTGCCAGCAGAAGCCCGCCCGCTCGGGAACGAGGATCGCACCCCGGGTATACGCCCGGTAGCCGAATTCGATGTCTTCGAGACCCCATCTCCGGAAGGAAGCGTCGAAGCCCCCGACCTCTTCGAAGAACCGCTGGCCAACCCCCAGGTTGCCTCCCGTCACCACCCGGAAGAGGTCATCGTCGCCCGACGTCAGGTCCCGGGTTCGTACCATGTGCAGGTCGATCCACTCCGGACGGGCTTGAGGCCGGTCTGTCCACAGACTCTCGATGGCGTCGGGGTGCTGGCGGATCAGGGCCGCGTTGATTCCGTCCGTATCAACGTGGGATCGGAACCCGAGGGTCAGGACGTCGCTGGCGACGTGGTGCCAGCGGGCATGGGCGGCAATCCACCGTTCGTCGGGGATCATGTCGCAGTCTAGGAACAGCAAGATGGGGAAGCGTGCCGAGCGGGCCCCCAGGTTGCGGACCCTGGCTAGGCCGAAGCCGTCTCGTTCTTGGTGGAGGATGCGCACCCGTTTACGCCCGGTCGGCTGCGGTTTCAGGGCGTCCGGTGAGCCGTCGTCCACGACTATCACCTCGAAGAGGCGGTGAGGGTAAGTCTGGCGCTCCAGAGCGGCGAGGGTGAGACTCAGCGGCTCGGGGGCCTGATAGTGGGGAACGATCACCGATACCCCGAGATGGGGGCGAAAGTCCCCCAGAGACGGGGGATGCAGGTCGGGCCAATTGTTACCGCCAACCATGGCTGGCGGAGGTAGTGAAGCGGACGCACTCATCCCGGGCGGGCCGTCACTGCCGGTCGGCTGGGATACCGGCAAGTCGGTGGTCAAAGCCCTCCCTGACCACCTCGGCGCGGTCGAGAAAGAAGCTGGATCCTATGTTCCAGGTGTGCCCGTCAGAGTGACGAACCCGAAGGTAACCGCGGCCGTGAGTCCAGTAGATCCGGCCTCCGGCGGCAAGAACGTCTTCCGCTAGGGCGAGGTCGATCTGGCGGGGCATCCGCCGCCATCCACCGGCCTCAGCCAGGTCGTGTCGGGAGATCATCACCACGCCACCGGAGACGCTGCGGGTTGATACGTAGCGCTCTCCACGCCGATCTGCCAAGCGGACCGTCTTGTCCTCGGCTTCCAGGTACACATACTGGGACGCCTTCGCCACCAGCTCGGCACCCGAGTATCCATGGGCGAGGACCAAGTCGAGGATATGTTCCGGCGCGTAGTGGTCATCATCATCCATCTTGGAAAGAAGGGTCCCCCCGGCCGCGTCGGAGAGCAGGTTGAGGGCCTCTCCGAGGTTATGCGCCTCGTCGATTCTCAGGACTTGGATCGGGACGCCCACGAACTCGGCGAGTCGGCCTGTTTGCACGTGCCCAAAATCTGGTCCGTGTAGCCCCAATACCAACTCGAGGCGCGGGTAGTCGAGGTCCCTCACAGTGCGTGCCACTTGGTCCAGATGAGCTGGTCGACGGGTAGGGAGGAGTATGGACACTTCCGGCAGGTCAGTTGCGGTCAACCCGGCAGCATCCAGGACCTGATCTGCCCTGCTTCGCAAGGAATGGCTTCTTAGCGCCTCCCTCCGCATGGAGATGCTCGCCAGCTCCCGGTCATCGTCGGTGGCCGTCGGGCTGGCCTCGGTCATGAGACCGAACAGTGCGGATCCCAGATACCGCTCAAGGACGCGGGAGCGGTCGGTGAGCCGTACCGGTACGCCAGCGGCCGCTGCTGCGACTAGGTGCCCGGCCAACATGATCGGATCCTCGTCCCCCGCTAAGCCACACTCGATTTGGCGGTAGGCACGTAGCTCAGCCGGGTGCCTAGGCCAAGGAGTCCCATCCTCGCTTCCCGATCCGGCGGGCTGCCATACCTCTCCAGAATGCTCGGGTACCCACCCGATCGGGTTGACCTGGAGATGATCGAAGGCGGGCACCGACAGCATCGGGTTGCTGCCGTCAAGCGTGATCGTAGGAACGGTGTCATCAAGTTCCGACCTCAGGGTGTCCAGTGTGGCCGGTGTGTCCACCACCAGCAGATCAAGATGGCGCTCCCCGAGATAGGGGAAGTCAGGGTGCCCGACCGCCCCCCGCAGCTGGTTTCTTACCCGGCCGGAAGCGGCAAACACTGCCTTTGCCCTCGGGCCGATAGCGGCGATGTCTGCCCCTAGGCTGTAGGTTGCCTGGCTGCGCCCTGGGAGTGGGGGAGGGGCGGGCGGCTCAGGGGAGGTGGGGGTGAAGCGCTTACGGATCCCGAAATAGGCCCAGCGCGCGAAGGATTTGGCGTCGGCGATGCTTCGGATGCGTCCGCCCCGTCGTGCCGCGTGGCCGATCTTGCGGGCTAGGGCGCCTATGCGGCGACCTGGGAAGAGCCACGAGCCTCGAATCAGCTTCTCGGTTCGTCCTGTCCGTCGGTTGATCTCACGAAACCGCTGGTCGTGGCTTCCCATACGCTGGTGAAGACGGCGGTTGTCCCGGACAAGCTTCCGCCGCAGGTCATGGAGGCGGCGGTCATGGCGGGTTAACTTGCGATCCACTTGATCGAGGCGAGCGACCAGCTCCTCGAACTCTTCAGGAACCCGGTTTTGCTGGTGGAATCTGCTCTCGGTGCCCACGTCGGCCCAACCGGTGCCGGTTCGTTGGGTCCGATGCCATGCCCATGACCGGTAGATCGTCACCGGGGGACCGTCAGGGAACTCGGCGATCCCGTGGGCGGACTGCCCGAGATTGGCGCGGAGACGCCGGACCAGCCCGCTGTCGTACTCGGCACCGCATTCGATGGTGATGTGGTAGGGAGTTATCGGGAACTCTCTGATGGCCCCTCCGGGTGGGCCGAACCGAACCCGGGGATCAGGTTCCAGCTGGGCTTTCAACCATGCTTCCGTGCCTTCGTCCGGGTCCTCTTCGATCCAGAGAACGAGATCGTGCACCCCTCCGGATAGGACCTGGCTGGCTGTCGCATGAACCACTTCGGCCGATGCTGACCTGTACCTAAGGGTCACAATGTGCCCGGGGACTTGGTAGACCCGACCGTCCGACGGACGCCGGTAGGCGGGATGGGGGACCAGATGGGAGATGCGGGCATTCTGGATCTGGAGGGATTGCCGCTCGCCGGTCGATAATGATGCCCCAGCTCCCTGATGCCAAGCCAGTGCCCTCCGTTCGGGTACCAGCAGCGCGCCCCTTGCCAGCGCCCGGTAGCCGAACTCGCGGTCCTCGGCCCCCCAGCGGTCGAAGGTGGGGTCGAATCCACCCACCTCTTCGAAGAAAGGCTTGGAGATACCGAGGTTGCCGCCCGTGATGACCTTGAAGATGTCATCCCTATCCCGGGTTAGGTCGGCGGTCATGTCCATCACGTCCTCAACCCACTTCGGTCGGGTTACCTCTCTCCCTTTGAAGAGTTCGGCGACGGGGCCAGCCCGGTCACGGACCTGGTTTGGGGTTACGTCGTCGGGCTCCACGTGATACCGGAACCCTTGGGAGATGACGTCAGAAGCGGCATGGTGCCAGCGGGCATGGGCGGCGATCCACTCCTCCTCAGGGATCATGTCGCAGTCGAGGAAGATCACGATGTCACCTTCCGCGACCCGGGCACCCCGGTTGCGCGCCTCGGCTAGGCGGTAGCCCAAGTCAGGCTGATGGACCACTCGCAGGGATAACGGCACGGATGGTGCCCTCAGGGGCGGATCCGACCCATCATCCACCACGATGACCTCGAAGAGTTCACGGGGATAGGTCTGGCGTTCCAATCCGGCCAGAGTTCGGGCCAGCCGAGCCGGTGCGTTGTAATAGGGCACCACGATGCTCACCGGATATCGGGGAACGAAGGCGACAAGTTCGGGGACGGAGAAACTCGGCCAATCGTTTTCTTTGACCAGAGCCGGACCCACCGCGTAGATCGGGTTCCGATCTTCAGGAATGGAACCGTAGTCGGTCACCTCGGGCCTTTCTTCCGTCGCCGGTATTGTCCCACCTCGGCCGGGGGGCATGTCCGGACGGTTCGTCGGGGGGACAGTGCTCTTCAGGATCCCATGGGAGGGTAGATACACTGACCATCGTGTTCAGGAGAGTTTTGGTGTTTGGGTTGGGCATGACCGTCGTGCTAGCCCTCCAAGTAGCGGCTCAGGAAGAACATAGTTTCGCCTTCCAGGGGTCGGGATGGGGGCACGCTGTCGGGATGGGCCAATGGGGGGCATATGGCCAGGCCCTGGCCGATCCCAGCAAATCGGGGGAACAGATTGCCGCCCACTACTACCCGGGTTCTCAGCCTGCCAGTATCTCGGATCTCGACCTGCCCAACGGTTTGCTCGCCAGCCTCGATTCCCCGCTGTGGATCAACCTGGCCTCCCAGGTGACCATATTGGAGTTCACCCCGGTGGGCGGCCCGGTAGAGCTATGCCTGGCTGATGACGGTGAGGGTGACTGCCCGAAGCCTGAGCGCCCCCAAGATGGGGAGCGGTGGGAATTCCGCAGGATCAGTGCCGGGGAGTGCGGGTTTTTTCTCGGGGGGGAGTTGCAGGGTACTTCGGGTGATTGTCGGGCGTCCATCGGCTGGCCCGATGCCGCCGGGGTCCGACTTCGGCACGGGGACAACCGCGCCAAGCCCTGCTCGGTGTCTCGTGGGGATTGCGAGTACCGCCACGGGGAGATCAAGCTGCGCGACGACCCCAGCGACCTCGGCTTCCATGTTCTCCTCGCCGTCGGTCTCGAGGATTACGTACGGGGCGTAGCAGAGGTGCTTCCCGAATGGAAGGCCTCAGGGGTGAACGAGGCCCAGGCGGTGGCGGCACGAACGTACGCAGCCTTCAAGTTCTTCGCGCAGGAGCGCGAAGAACGACCGGCAGATCCGAATGGTGATCCGGGGATCAGCGGAAGCCGCAAGGACACCTGCTGGTGTCACCTGTACGACAACACCCGCGACCAGGTCTATGTGGGCTGGTGGCGAGAGGACGGGCCTGAGCACACGGCGTGGATAGACGCGGTAGAGTCGACTGAAGGGCGGGTGTTGACGTACTTCGGTGAGGGATGGGAACGGTTTACCAAGGGTGGGATCATCCAGGCGTTCTATTCGGCTTCTACCGGCGGGGTAACCACCAGCAATCGTTACGGCTTCTTCACGGAATGGAACGGGCGAACCCCGTCGGTGGTCCGGTGGCCCTACCTGGAACCGGTGGAGGATCCCTGGGACACCGACCCTGCCACCGGTAACCCCCATGCCGACTGGCGGCGGACCATCTCGGCCTCCCGCCTGGCCGCCATTCTGAGTTGGGATGAGGTCACCGACGCCCGACTCATATCGGCACCCAGTACCACCACGGTTTCGCGGGTGCGATTCGACGGGTTGGACGACGGTGAAGAGGTCACCACGACGGTTGCTGGAGGTTGGCTTCGCTACGGCCTCAGTCTTCCCTCCGCCGCGATACACACCATCGACGATCAGGTTGCCGTACCAGAGGAGAAACCAATTGAGGAGATGGAGTCCGAGGATGCGGATCCGGAACAGACACCCGACCGGATGGATCCTCCGTTCGACGAACTACTGCCCTTCCAGGATATCGACGGGCATACCCACGAAGCCGGTATCGATGCTCTGCGGAGAGCCGGGATCACCGTCGGATGCGTCGAAAACGGCATGGACTTCTGCCCCAACCGAGCGGCCACCCGGTTGGACGTGGCGATCCTCTTGGCCCGAGCGGCCGATCTCGATCTGGCCCGAAGCGGTGATGGGACGGTCTTCTCGGATGTCCCCGCCTACCAACCCTACGCGGATCATGTCTACGCGTTGGCGGCGGCCGGGATTACTCGGGGATGCACCGCTGACAGCTTCTGCCCTGACGACAACCTCACCAGGGCGCAGATGGCCAGCTTCCTAGCGCGGGCGCTGGGTCTACAAGGAGCGGACCCCTCAAGCGTCGGGGGGTTCGACGATGTCCCGGCGGGCGGGGTACATTCGGATGCGATCTACGCGATAGCCGGGCGCGGGATCACCATCGGCTGCACTAGCACGTCCTTCTGCCCCGAGAGGACCTTAAGCCGTGGTGCTATGGCCACCTTGCTTGCTCGAGCCTTCTACTGGAAGGGCCCCACGCCGCCGGACGGGTAGCAGCAAGAACCCGACTCCCCAGGCCACCTGCATGGTGGGCATTATCACGGGAAGGAGCCAAGCGGCGGCGTCGCCGGAGCGGTAGAGGCCGACGGCAGTAGCCAACGCCACAACCGAGGCGTAGGCGAGCAACGGTACCCACCAGAACGGCGCGGCGATCGCTCCCCCGATGGCCGAGTAGCCCAGGCCGACGATCAAGAGGGGCGGGGCGAGCTGGCGGAGGCTCAACGAGCCCGGGTTGCGGACGGTCATAACCCTCTTCCATCGGCCGTAGTCCAAGTACTGTCGCCACAGGGATCGTATGCTTGAGCGGGGCCGGTAGGTAGCGGCAAGGCGAGGGTCGAACCAGACTGTATATCCGGCTTCTATGAGTCGATGGTTGAGCTCGTAGTCCTGGTTCCGCAGCAGGTCCTCGTCGAACAAGCCCACCTCCTCGAGCGGCTGCCGATCGAAGACCCCCAGATATACGGTGTCGGCCGGTCCGGGCAGCTTGGAGTGCCTGAACTTGGCGTTGCCCACCACGGCGGGCAGGGTCATCGCCACCGCCACCGCCCGCTCGAAGAAGGACCCTCCGATCGCCCGCTGGCTTCCGCCTACGTTGGCCGCGCCCGTCTCCTGGAGGACTTGTACGGCGATCTTTACGTAATCGGATGACAACTCGGCGTGTCCATCACAACGCACGAGTATCTCGCCGCTTGCGGCGGCGATCGCCTTGTTGAGTCCTGTTGCCACCCCGATGCCGGGGTTCTCTACCACCTTGATCGAAGCTCCGGACTCCGCCCAACTTGCCAGGATGGTCGGGGTGGCATCGTCGCTACGGCCGTCGGCCACGACCACCTCTAAGCGTCCGGCATAGTCTTGACTGAAGACGGAACGCAAGGTGGCGTCGAGATGGGCTTCTTCGTTGCGCACGGCCATCACGACCGAAACGGTGGGTGGAGCGGGCAGCAGCACTTTCCTTGCCGGGTCGGTCAATTGTCCCATAACCAGCCGGAGCGGGTGGCTACTGTGGTGCCTTCCTAAGGAACGGAGTACATGAACGGATCGGAAGCAGCCTTCGACCCCGGCGTGCTGCTAGCGATGTGGGCGGCGGGGGTTGCAGGCACCGCCGCTGTGGTGGCTCACCTGCGGCTGGTCGGGTCTGGTTACTTGTGGCTGATATCGGGAACGGTTGCCCTGATCGGGGGGTCTGCCTGGTTCTTTGACGCGGGGACATCAGCGGCTGTTGGCGTGATAGTGGCGGTGGCGGTCGTTCCCCTTGTCGGACGGGCCACGGTGGCGACGATGGCGTTCGGATCGTCAGCGCTGCTGCTCTTGGCGGCCGCCACGGGGAACGGGGGACTCCTGGCCGCGACGACCGGCGCGATGGCCTTAGGGGGCACCACCGGCGAGATGTTGCTGGGCCATTGGTACCTGGTGGATCCGCGCATACCGCGTCGACCCCTCCGGATCCTGGCCATCAGCGGCGCGGTTGGGGTGGGGGTGGACGCGATCGTCAATCTGGTTCCCGATATGGCCGGGATAGCCTGGACGCCGATGTTGTTGGCTTCCATATCTCTGGCGGCGGCGGGCGTGATCCTGATGGTGGCGGTCTGGTTCGCGCTCGCCCAACCGTCCTATCCGGGCGTGATGGCGGCGACCGGCCTCAGCTACCTGGCCGTGATCACCGCCCTCGGATCGGTGATGACGACACGGGCGGTCGGAGTTGGCGTCTCGTTCCTGGGTTAGCATCCTCAGGTCGGCCCCGACGAGGGCGTAGCAAGACCAGGAGATGTTGTGGAAATCCGGATCGTTGAATCACTGGCGGAGGCATCAGCGGCGGCCGACGTTCTCGGCCTAGTGGCCACGGGGGACGCCGGGCGGCAGGGGGATGTCAAGGACTTCGAGGAGTCGCTAGGCGGGAACTTCTCTCGAGCCCTGGAGCGGAAGGGGTTCGAGGGCCAAGTCGGCCAGTATGTTGGCTTCGATACCGGCCTGGCGAAGCCGAGCAAGGTGGTGGTTCTCGGGGTGGGGGCCGAGCCCACCGAGGAAGCCCTGAGGAGGGCCGGTGGCTTGCTAGGCCGGGCGGCCAATAACGACCGGTCGGCAGCCCTCGCCGGGAATCTGGAAAAAGGTGCCGCCGCCGCTGTGGAAGGGTTCCTCCTCGCCCAGTACTCGTACGATCGGTTCAAGAGCGACCCGAAACCGTCCAAGACCGAAGGCTTGATCGTCCAAGGGGACTTGGATGAAGGGGAGCTCCGGCGGGCCCGGGTGGTGACCCAGGCAGTTTGCTGGGCGCGTGATCTCATCAACACCCCGGCCCTGAACAAAGCCCCTACCGCTATCTGCGCCGAGGCGGAGGCCCGACTCGGGAAGCTAGGCCTGAGGTTGAAGGTTCACGATGCTGAGGATCTGGAGAAGGGCGACTTTGGTGGGGTGCTGGGGGTAGCAGCCGGGTCCGATCGGCCGCCCCGCATGCTGGAAATCCACTACGAACCCGAGCATTACGAGACGTTCGTGGCGTTGATCGGGAAGGGCATTACCTTCGACTCGGGCGGTCTGAGCATCAAACCGGCTGGCGCGATGACGACCATGAAGACCGATATGTCGGGTGCCGCGGCGGTGGTGGCGACCATGGGGGCCGTGGCCAGCTTGGAGATCGGGGTGCGGGTGATGGCCTTGGCACCGCTTTCCGACAACATGCCCGGTCCCCTGGCTATCAAACCCGGCGACGTTCTTACCACCCGCAACGGAAAGACCATCGAAGTGCTCAACACCGACGCTGAGGGCAGGCTCATCCTGGCCGATGCCCTCGCCTATGCGGCCGAGTTCGAGCCTGACCTCATGGTTGACCTCGCCACCCTCACCGGCGCTTGCAAGGTGGCCTTGGGGGATTCCATCGCCGCCATCATGGGCAATGACCAATCCTTGATCGATCGGATGAAGAGGGTAGGAGATAGGGCTGGCGAACAACTGTGGCAGCTTCCTCTCGCTCAGGAATATCGATCCGCGTTGAAGACCCCCATGGCTGATATGAAGAACATCGGTGGTCGATGGGGCGGTGCGATTACGGCGGCTCTGATCCTGGAGGAGTTCGTGGCGGAGCGTCCATGGGCCCACCTCGACATTGCTGGTCCCGCCCGCTGGCCGCGGGACGAGCACTATATGGTGAAGGGCGGCTCCGGCTTCGGCGTGCGAACGTTGGTGGGGCTTCTCGAAGATCTGGCGGATGAGGGTTAGGGGATCGACGCCTAGGTAAGGGACCATCGGGCTCGAAGGATGTGGATGAGGCTTTCCAGGGTACGGCTGCTCTTCCTCTTGGATTGTTTGACCCTGGCCGGAGCTATGGTCGGGAGTTCCCTGGTGGCCTTCGGAACGTGGATCCCCTGGCACTTCGAACCGCAGATTCGCACCCTCGTCGTGATCATGGCCTTCGGCCTGGTGGGCAGCGAATGGTTGACCATGCGGCTGGTGGTGGGGGAGGCACCGATACCCGGATATGGCCGTGCCTTAGTCCTGACCCTGATGGTGTTGACCTTCACTTCTGTGTTGCTAATCGCCACCAGGGTGTATTTCTCACGTTCTTTTATCGTTTGGGCGTTGGTGTTCTTCCTCGTTGGGGCGGTGGTACATCGGGCATGGCTACGTCGTCGGCCCTGGTCCCAACCTATGGTCCTCGTCACCCGAGACAACGGTCTGGTGGAAGAACTCCGCCAGGCACCCCATGCGGACGTGCTCAGCGTGATCGATCCCATGGAGCACCTCCGCCTGGATCCTCCTCCGCCCGGGGCCATGCTGGGCATCGACCTGAGATCGGTCCTCTCCGACCAGATGGCGCAATACATCTCTTCCTGCACCCTGGCCGGATTAGACGTACGTCCGATGTTCCAGATCTACGAGGCCTATACGGGGCGACTACCCGTGGTGGCGCTAGCCGAAGGCTGGGAAATGTCCATACCAGTGGTTCGGACGACACCCTACCTAGCCGGGAAACGCCTCTTCGACCTGCTGGTCGTGTTGATCACCGCCCCCTTTACCCTCATCGTGGCTGCCGGGTTGGCGGCGATAATCCGCTTAAGCTCGCCAGGGCCGGTCATCTTCCGGCAGCTCCGGGTCGGCCGAGGTGGCCGCTGCTTCCAGCAATACAAGTTCCGGTCCATGTGGCACAATCCGGATAACCGAGATGTCTCCTTCACCAGCCCTGGGGATGAACGGGTGGTACCAGCGGCGCGGGTGTTGCGCCGGTTCCGTCTCGATGAGCTCCCGCAGCTGTGGAACGTGCTGAAGGGAGACCTGAGCCTGGTAGGTCCCCGACCGGAGCAGGCGAAATTCGTGGAGCGTTTCAACCAGACGATCCCCTTCTATTCCCAGAGACACCTGATCCGTCCTGGTATTACCGGCTGGGCGCAGGTGAACCATGGGTATGCCTCCGGCGAGGAAGGCACGATCAGGAAGCTCACCTACGACTTGTTCTATGTGAAGCACATGAGCCCGTGGCTCGATCTAGAGATCCTCGGGAGAAGTTGCTGGACCGTGTTAAGCGGGTTCGGGGCTAGGTGATTGCCGGTGGCGAAACAGTTGTCAGTTGGGACCGGGATGGTTTCGGGAGCCGTGTGCCCCCCTCTGTTCGGGGGGCTAGTTGGCTCTTGGGTTGGACGTTTGAGGGTTGGAGCAGTGGGTGCATTCTGGCCGCTGGTTGAAGCGCAGCAATCGGAACTGCTGGGTGAGCACGTCAACGGTGAGGAGCCGCCCCACCAAGGGTTGGCCGATTTCCAGGATCCACTTGACTGCTTCGACCGCCTGGAGGGTTCCTACTAGTCCGGGGAGTACCCCTAACACTCCGGCCTCTGCACAGTTCGGCGCTTGTCCGGGGGCGGGTGGTTCGGGGAAGAGACAGCGGTAGCAGGGGCCATTTTCGGGATCGAACAGGCTGACCTGACCCTCAAACCTGAAGACAGAACCATGCACGACCGGAATGCCGGTGCGAACCGAGGCGTCGTTGATCAGATACCTGGTCGGGAAGTTATCCGAACCATCGATTATCAGGTCGTAGTCCTTGATAATGCTTATGGCATTGGAGGGTTCAAGGCGTTCGCCATAGGTGCGGACTTGGACGTCGGGGTTGAGGGACCGTATGGTGTCCCGGGCCGACTCCACCTTGGAGGTTCCTATGGTTCGGGTGTTGTGGATGACTTGGCGTTGGAGGTTGCTGACCTCGACGACATCGTGGTCAACTAGGCCGAGCCGACCGACCCCCGCCGCGGCAAGGTAGAGGCCCGCCGGGGACCCCAGTCCGCCCGCGCCGACGATCAGAACCGCGGCTGCCAGGAGTTTGCGTTGTCCGGACACTCCTACCTCGGGAAGTCGCAGGTGGCGGGCGTAGCGTTCGGCCTGCTCCCTGGGCAGGCCTCCGGGCATCTCCCACGGACCACCCCGGGCCCTCCACTCCTGGAATCCGCCCGCGAGGGAGAAGGTGTTCGGGTAGCCCATGATGGTGAGGGTGGCCGCCGCCAAGGCGGATCGCATACCCGACGCGCAGTACAGCACAACGGTCCGGTCGGTGGGCGGCGAGACCCGGTTGATGCTTCCCTCCAGCACCCCGCGCGGGATGTGATAAGCCCCCGGTATCTTCCCGTGGTGCCATTCGACGTCTTCCCTTACGTCTACCAGGATTACCTGATCGGGCTCTAAGGTCGCTAGCTGGTCCGCCGAGATTTCATGGATTCGACTGCGCGCCTCGTTGACGAGGTCCAGATAGGAGGTGCTCATGCCCTTCAGGCTAACGCCTACCTGGATCAAGCGGCTCGGAGTGAACCCATGTCCCAACCGGGCCGCTGACAGTCGGCTACCATCGGACGGGATCGCCGGGGTAGCTCAGGGGTAGAGCAGCTCACTCGTAATGAGCAGGCCAGGGGTTCGAATCCCCTCTCCGGCTCAAAGTATCGACAGCACCATCACTGGTCAACGACGGTTTTTCGCAAGAATCGTGTGTTGGGGGTGCCGACCATGCGCGGGACTATATCCATGGCAGACAAGGCCAACTTCGAGAACGACACGATGGGATTTGCGCATTCCCTCTACTCGGCCGCGCTGCGAATGACTCGTAATCGCGCCGATGCGGAGGATCTGGTGCAGGAGACTTACCTGCGCGCCTATCGGGGCTATGGCACCTTCAAGGAAGGCACCAACCTCAGGGCTTGGTTGCACAAGATCCTCACCAATGCTTTCATCAATCGCTACCGCTACCAGCAACGCCGCGTGAGCGAAGTCGAGTTTGATGAGGTGGAGGACTTCTATCTGTACAAGAAGGTGGCGTCGACCGCAGATCGAGGAGCCGAGCGTTCGGCAGAGGATGAGGTGTTCGTAGCCCTGGAAGGAGAGGGAGTACGCCACGCTATCGATAAGCTTCCTCGGAAATATCGAATTCCCGTCCTACTGGCCGATCTGGAGGGGTTCTCGTACAAGGAGATTGCCGAGATGCTGGACATACCAACCGGAACGGTGATGTCACGGCTCCATCGCGGAAGAAAGGCGCTGCAAAGGCTATTGTGGCAGACCGCGCAAGAACGGGGATTCGGCGGAGGTGGATGATCCGGTGACAACCAGAAGAGACGCTTGCTTCAGGGTCGCATCCAAGGTCTACGGATACCTGGACGGCGAGATCAGGTCCATTCGTCGGGTCCGGATCCGGATCCATCTACGCCAGTGCATGAGTTGTGAGCAGGTATATCGCTTTGAGGAGCGGTTGCGTCGCCTGATCCGTGATCGGGCCAGCATGCAGGCTCCCCCGGAACTTGTGGAGAGGCTCCAACGACTCATCCGGGATCGACGCTAACTCCCGGTGACATGGCCTCGATAGGAACGTCGTGGCGTGCCCGGGTACAGGCATCCGCGGTCGCCCCATTCGGGCATGTCGACCACCCGCTTCGTAACACCTTTCACCACCCCGGCGATCCTGGGCTCTGCGGCCCCGAATCGGTGTCATGGTCGGTGATCGGCGACGTCGCCGCCTTCGTCGGGGGGATTCGTGCCCTGCTGGTTCAGAGCGTTCATCCCGAAGTGGTCGCCGGGGTCAAGGATCACTCCCGTTATCGAGATGACCCCTTCGGGAGACTGTCCCGAACTTCCGCTTACGTCACCGCCACCACTTTCGGGTCAACCGTCGAAGCGCGCCAAGCCGTCGGCCAAGTCCAAGAGGCCCACGCGGGGGTGGTGGGTAGGTCCCATCGCGGAAAGCCCTACTCGGCCCGATCTCCGAGTCTGGCCGCTTGGACTCACAATGTGCTCACCGAATCGTTCCTTGCCACGCACCGGGTGTTTGGTGCAGGCGCTCTCAGTGAGGCGGAGGAAGACAGCTTTGTCGCGGAACAAGCTCGGATCGGCAAGATGCTGGACGCTGACCCGTTACCGCGGGAAGCCGAACATCTGAGCCGCTGGGTGGAGCATCATCCCGAACTAGGCCCTTCGCCGGGCATGGAAGCGGTAGTCCGGTTCTTGTCGGACCCGCCCTTCTCCGGAATGCAGAGACTCGGTTACGAGATGTTGTTCCGGGGCGCCGTCTCCACTCTACCGGCCAGGATCAGCACCATCATCGGACTACGTCGGGGAGTGGCGGACCGGTTGGCCGGTCGGGCATCGGTGCGGTTGCTGCGCTCTGCCCTCGGCTATTCCCCATCCTGGAAGCTGGCATTGATCCGTTCGGGCGCTCCGGTGCCGGAGGGGTTGTTTCGCTACGACCCGCCCGTCGAGATACCTTCAGGAGGGTCCGGCCCCACACCTAGGGTATGAGAGGTTGAGTCCCTGGTAGGATCATGGCCGTGAGAATTGAGTCCGGTTCCGGCATGACGGCGAGGGTAGGAGGCCTCCTGCTTGCGCTCGTAAGCGTGGTTACTCTGGCCTTCTTGTTCCCCCCGGATGTCGGTGCACAAGATGAAATGCCGGAGGAAATTTCGGTTCCGGACATCCCCGAAGCCGCGGTCCCGATCCCGAACGATCCTCCCCCCGATCCCGACCCAGAATGGTCATATCGGTTTCTCGTCCCAGCAACCATGCTGTTGGGAACCGTTGCCGTGGTAGGGGCGACCATCATGTACTTCATCAGGGTGACCCGGAAGCGTTACCGCGTGGTCAAGTGACGGGCGAGGTACTGGTCAGGCAGGCGCTTGGCCTGCGGTGACCGTCTGACTTCGGATGCAACTTGAAGGATCTTCCCCCGCGCTGGTGATCGCCCGGCAGCTAGCCGGTTCCTACCCCCTAGCCGACAGCTATCACCGTGGGGATCTGGCGGCCGCGATGTCTGAGTTGGCCCCCACCGCCTCGCGACTGGTTGAGGAACACACCGGTCTGGCCGCGCCGGACGACCCGATGGTGCTGGTCATCGACCGAATTGAGTGGGTTGAGCGTAACCTGGCCTTCTTTAGTGAGTTGCTTAAGCCCTTGGAGGCCCCGCTCGGGGAGGCGGTAGGTGATGAACCGGCTGGAGGGGTCGTTTCCCAACGTCTGCTGGGGTTCGAGACCGGTGCGGTACTAGGTCTGATCTCGCGCCGGGTCTTGGGCCAGTATGAGCTCCTGTTGCCCTCCGATGAAGGGCCGGATCACATCTGTCTCCCGGCACCGAACATATTGGAGATGGAGCGGAGGTTCCAGCTTCATCCCGGCGACTTTCGATTTTGGGTCATGCTCCACGAGGTCACCCATCGCCTGCAGTTCACTGCTGTTCCTTGGCTCCGAGACCATTTTCTCAACCTGGCCCGCCAACTGGCGGGTTCCGCCCGCCCGGCGGACCCAGCTCGTTTTCGACTCGCCGCTAAGCGGCTTTACCGGGCGTTGGAGCAGAGGCGGCCTCCCCTGGGTGAGGCCGGGCTCCCGGGACTGATGGCCACGCGCGAGGAGCTCGCCTTGTTGGATGAGGTACAGGCCCTCATGTCGCTGGTAGAGGGGCATGGGCACGTGGTCATGGACCAAATTGCCCGACAGCGGTTGGCGACCTGGCCGCGTATGGCCGCCCTCTTCACGAATCGCCGACAGACCGGAAGGATGGCCGCCCTGCTCCGGCTATCGGGCCTCGAGATGAAGTTACGCCAGTATGAGGACGGTCGCCGCTTCGTGGAGGAGGTGGAGGAAGAGGGTGGTCCGGGGACGATCAACCTAGTTTGGGAGTCGCCCCGAACTCTTCCCACTAGGGCGGAGATCGAGAACCCGGCGGCGTGGTTGGCTCGCGTCGCCTGAGGCGTCTGTCCGCCAAGATCCTCCGGGAGGTGGCTGACACCACCGATTCCTCTGCCCGGGCGATCGCGGCGCTGAGCGGAGGTCCCGATAGCGCGGTGTTGGCGTGGGCATTAGCTGAGGGTTCCGGCCGGGTTCGGGCGGTTCATGTTCACCACGGCTGGCCTGGTTCGGATCGAATGGAAGCGGCGGCCACGGCGGTGGCCGCATGTCTCGGGCTCGACCTGAAGGTGATCAGGGTTGACGCCACCGGGCATGGCTCGCCTGAGGAAATTGCCCGTCGACTCCGCTATCGAGCCCTGCAACGGGAATGTCGCCCCGGCGAGGTGATCGCCACGGGGCATACGATGACCGACCAGGCCGAGACCGTGATTGGCAACGTGATCTGGGGTAGCGGCCTCGATGGGTTGGGAGGGATGCGCCGCCGACGCGGGAACCTAATCAGACCTTTGCTGGGCATCACCGGGGACGAGACTCGTGAGATGGCGACGCTGATGGCCTGGCCGGTGGAGGACGACCCGGCAAATCATGATTCGGTCTACCGACGGGTGCGCATCCGGCGTGTTCTCGTCGAGTGGGAGGCGGCACTAGCCCCGGGGGTGATCAGGAGGATGGCAGGCTTGGCGGGGTCGGTGGCTCCCGATCTTGACCTGCTGAACGAACTGAGTGCCAGCGTTGCGGTAGAACGAACCGACTCCGCGGTGAGGATCCCGATTGGTGAGCTCCGCGCGGTTGCCCCCGGTCTCTCCTCCCGGGTCATCCGCCGGGCACTTCGACTGCTCGGCGACGGACATCCCGGGACTCGACAGGATGTGGAAGAGGTCAAGCGGGTCATGGGCCACGGCGGGCAGGGTCGGGTCTCGGGTGGTTACCAGGTTCATCGGGAAGGTACCCATGTCGTGATCGGTCGGTCTGAGGTTCAACCGTCGCGGCCGCCCCTGCGGCTGACCGAACCGGGCCTGACCCGTTGGGGTGACTGGTACTGGCAGGCTGCCTGTCACTCGGGCCGTCCTCAAGTCTTTCCGATCTCGTCGTGGCACCAGATATTCGACATGCGGTCGGTCCCCGAATCGGGTGTGGTTATCAGGCAAGCGGCCGGTACTGATATGGTTTCACTGGACCGCGGAACCAAGCGGGTGGCGGAGGCTCTCGCGGAGGCAGGTGTCCCCAAGCGTGAACGCTCGGGCTGGCCTGTTCTGGCTGCCAATGATCAAGTGCTATGGGTTCCCGGCGTTCGGAGAGCATATGCGGGATGGGTTGATGGTGACACTAAGAGCTATCTCGAGGTGCAGGCGACGAGGGAGAAGCATTGGCAACCCCTAGAGTTCTGATCAGTGAGGAGAGGATCGCACATCGCTTGGCGGAGATGGGCGCAGAAATCTCCCGCGACTATGCCGGCAAGCAACTATTAGTGATCGGCGTCCTGCGAGGGGCGTTCATGGTCATGGCCGATCTGGCCCGCCACATCACCGTCCCGGTGGAGTTCGACTTCCTGGCGGTGTCATCATACGGTTCCAGCACCAAGACATCGGGTGTGGTGCGCATGGTCAAGGACTTGGAAGGGGAGATCGCCGATCGTCACGTCCTGTTGGTCGAAGACATCGTCGACTCGGGGCTGACACTGGACTTCCTCATGCGTACTCTCGGCCTTAGGGGCCCGGCATCGGTTGAGTTGGCCACTCTGCTGCTCAAGCAGGGGATGCAGAGGGTATCGGTGGAGGCCAAGTATGTCGGTTTCCGCATTGGTCCCGAGTTCGTGGTCGGGTACGGCCTTGACTACGACCAGCTCTACCGCAATGTTCCTTATGTAGGGGTGTTGGGCGAGCAGCTCGCCTGATTCCGTCCCGCATCGTTGATCTTGGAATCACCGTCCGGGCGGGCATGTCTCGATTTCGGGGCATGGGGAAACCGGCCTGAGCAGTCGTATAGGCTCTGGGCTACCTTAGGATTGATAGTACGCTAAACCCGGCTCTCCACGGATGAGTCTCGGCATGGTTAAGACCGAACGAGGAAGAGGTAATTGAATAGAACTACCCGTACCATAGTCTTATACGGTCTTGTGGTGATGGCCTTGGTGTTGATGGGTCAACGGTTCTTCAACCAGCCGGTGGCTACGGATGAGATTGATCTCACCGTCTTCGAAACGCTGGTAGAGGCCGGATCGGTGGCCGAGGCCACCATCCTGGAGCGTTCCAACGTCGTGGAGGGCACCTTGGTCGGCGGTGCCGATGCCCCCGACGTGCCTGAGGCATTCGTGGTGCAGTATCCGGCGGAATTCGAGGGCACCCTCACCGAATTGCTGCTCGATAACGACGTCAGGGTGGTGATTGATCCCGAGCCGCCCAGCTTTTGGAGCTTGATTCTCGGCTTTCTGCCCTGGTTGCTAATCCTGGGGTTCATGGTCTTTGTGATCATGCAGATGCAGGGTGGCGGGAACCGGATCATGCAGTTCGGCAAGTCTCGGGCCAAACAGGTGACCAAGGACCAGCCCAAGGTGACCTTTGAGGATGTTGCCGGGCTTGAGGAAGCGATCGAGGAGCTTGGCGAGATCAAAGACTTCTTGGCATCGCCGCAGAAGTTCCGAGCCATGGGCGCAAAGATCCCCAAGGGTGTCCTCCTTTACGGTCCGCCCGGGACCGGCAAGACTCTGCTAGCCCGAGCGGTCGCCGGTGAAGCGGGAGTCCCGTTCTTCTCTATCTCCGGCTCAGACTTTGTCGAGATGTTCGTCGGTGTCGGTGCCAGCCGGGTCCGGGATCTGTTCGAGAAGGCCAAATCTTCCGCACCGGCGATAATCTTCATCGACGAGATAGACGCGGTCGGGAGGCATCGAGGGGCCGGTCTCGGTGGGGGACACGATGAGCGGGAACAGACCCTGAACCAGCTGCTCGTCGAGCTCGACGGATTTGACGTAGCCAGCGGGGTGATCGTCATCGCCGCCACGAACCGTCCCGATATCCTCGACCCGGCCTTGCTGCGGCCCGGCCGATTCGATCGCCAGGTGGTGGTGGACCGCCCGGATCTGCGCGGTCGAGGGGCCATACTCGAGGTGCATTCCAAGGGGAAGCCAATTTCCGAGGATGTAGACCTCAAGGCCATCGCCCGTCAGACTCCCGGGTTCACCGGGGCCGATCTAGCCAACCTGATCAACGAGGCGGCGTTGTTGGCCGCCCGAGGAGACAAGGAGCAGGTGGGGCCTTCGGAACTTGAGGAGGCGATAGATCGCGTTATCGCCGGTCCGGAACGCAAGAGTCGGGTGATGAGCGACCACGAGCGCCGTGTTACCGCGTATCACGAGGGCGGGCACGCTTTGGTGGGTTTCGCCCTCCCCAACGCCGATCCCATCCACAAGGTCACGATCATCCCGAGGGGTCGAGCCGGGGGGTACACCCTGTCCCTCCCCATGGAAGACCGCAACTACATGCGCCGATCGGAACTCACCGACCAGTTGGCCATGATGATGGGGGGCCGGGCCGCCGAGGAGCTGATTTTCGTCGATCCCACTACCGGGGCTTCCAACGACATCGAGAAGGCGACCGAACAGGCTCGGCGGATGGTCATGGAGTACGGAATGAGCGACGAGTTGGGTCCCATGAAGTACGGGAAGAACAGCGCGGAAGTGTTCCTGGGTCGGGACTACTCCAGTCGGCAGGATTACTCAGACGAGGTGGCGGCGGCTATCGACGACGAGGTGCGGGCCTTGTTGGGTCAGGCCCACGATGAGGCCCGGCGCATCCTCGATACCCACACGGACGCCTTGCACCGCTTGGCGGAACGGCTGATCGAGGTAGAGACCCTTGCCGCCGACGAGATTGCTGCGGTCCTGTCCGACGTGCCCAAATGGGAGGCGATGCACGGATCAAGTCCGCGGATTCGTGAGCCGCAAGGACCCGTTGCCAAAGGTGCTGGCGCGAACGGTGTTGCGGATGGAGCAGCCACCGACAACGCCGACCTGACGGCTGTAGCCCAGGATTGACGTGCCTGAGGGTATCAACCGGGGGGCGATCCGCCAGGCGGTGCGCGCCATATTGGTCGCCATCGGAGAGGATCCCCATCGGGAGGGCCTTGTCGATACCCCGAAGAGGGTCGCCAACATGTACGCGGAGATCTTCGACGGGATGCATCGGGACCCAGGCGAGGATTTGCATCGGGTGTTTGTGGCGGACGGACATGACGAGATGGTCTTGGTGCGCGACATTCGCTTCTATTCCGTTTGCGAGCACCATCTCGTCCCGTTCTACGGTGCTGCGCACGTCGCCTATCTACCCGAAGGGCGGGTTGTTGGCCTCTCCAAGCTAGCCCGCTTGGTTGATGGGTATGCCAGGCGGCCCCAGATGCAGGAGCGGCTTACCACTCAGGTGGCCGATGCCCTACTGGATGCCCTGGCACCGATGGGGGCGTTGGTAGTCCTCGAGTGTCGCCATCTGTGTATGGAGATGCGGGGCGTCAAGAAACCGGGGGCCATCACCCAAACCTCTGCGGTACGCGGACAGTTCCGGCGTGACGCCGCCACCAGAGCGGAAGCATTCTCTCTCCTCAACCGAAGGCCGTTTTGACTCGTCCCGACTGGGTTGCCTGTGGGCGTTCTCTGCTGTCCGACCATCCGTGTCTTGTCATGGGGGTGGTGAACGCCACCCCCGATTCCTTCTCCGACGGGGCCCGCTATTTCGATCCGGTCAAGGCGGTTGGGCACGGGTTGCAGCTTTGGCGTCAAGGTGCTCATCTGGTGGACGTCGGGGGAGAATCTACCCGACCTGGTGCCCCTGAGGTTCCCGCAGCAGAAGAGCTACGGAGGGTGGTACCCGTGGTTGAGGGCTTGGTCTCGTCCGGTGTGCGGGTCTCCATCGACACGTCCAAGGCCCGGGTCGCCGAAGCAGCAGTCGCAGCCGGAGCTTCGGTGGTGAACGACGTTACCGGTCTGAGAGACCCGGAGATGGCGAGAGTATGCGCCGCGGGCGGTGTAGGCGTGGTGTTGATGCACATGCAGGGCGACCCCAGGACCATGCAGTTGGCACCCCAATACGAGGACGTGGTGGCCGAGGTAGGGGCCTTCCTCCGCAGACGGATCGCCGTCGCTGAGGAAGCGGGTATCGACCCCGCCGCCATAGCTATCGATCCTGGTATCGGTTTCGGGAAGACGGTGTCCCACAATGTGACTCTGCTGGCTGGCCTTCCCGAGTTGAGCAAGCTTGGTCGGCCCATCGTGTTGGGGGTATCCCGCAAGACCTTCCTCGGGACCCTCAGCGGACGGGCCCTTGAGGACCGCGACGGGATCAGCGCGGTTGCCGCCGGGATCGGCGCGGTGCTCGGTGCTTCGGTGCTGCGGGTGCATGAAGTTCCGTCCACCCGAGATGCCTTGGCTCTGGCAGGCGCTATCGTGAACCGAATGGATGGGGATGCCAAAGATGGCTAGCAAAAGGACGATCAGCAAGCCGCGCGGGTTTGTCTGGGTGATCCCAGACCGCTTAGCCGTGTCGACCCGGGTAGGGGGCCACGGGTTCCGGCATCGACGCGTACGACGCGAGCAGGAGATCGGATGGCTGGTGGAAGAAGGGGTCAACGCGGTGGTCTCGCTCTTGGCTGGCCAGAATCTCCGCAGTTATGAGGAAGCGGGGATGTCGGCGTCCCTAGCCCCAGTCGACGATGACCATGACGAGGAAGCCGTTCAGGCGGCTTTCAGGGCCCTGAGGGAAGGGCTGGCCCCATCGGGTGCCAAGGTCCTGCTGCATCGAGACTTTGTGGATGACACCGTAGGAGGTGTCCTGGCCGGTTACCTGGTCTACTCGGGTCTGGTGCGCGATCCGCGCCTAGCCGCTATCGCCGTACAACAAATCATCGGCCGTCCCCTAGGTCCGCGGGCCCGTGCCCTGATACCGGTTGCCAGGGTGTGAGGCAGCGGTTCCTAGCGGCCTCATAACTCTGAGGGTGCGATACCGATGAGTTGCCATGACCTGAGCGATGCGATCATCCTCAAAGGGATCAGAATCCCCGGCTACCACGGGGTGCTTCCTGAGGAGCAGGAGCGAGGCCAAGTCTTCGTGGTGGATGTAACCCTATGGCGGAGCCTGTCTCAGCCCGGGCAGGACGATTCTCTGGACTCCACCACAGATTATGGCCGGTTAGCAGAGGCCGTCTACCGGCAAGTGGCAGACGAGCAGCACCAACTCATCGAACGGGTGGCCGATCGGGTCGCCCGGCTGGTGCTCGAGACGGTGGAAGTCCAAAAGGTTGAAGTCACAGTACACAAACCGCAGGCACCGATCCGCATCGAGTTCGAGGATGTCGCGGTGAGGGTGGTACGGACCCGATGCGGAACGGCACCGGTCTTGGCCGCCATTTCCTTGGGGGCGAACCTGGGTGACCGGGGGGCGAACCTGGTGGCGGCGTTAGCGAGGCTACAGCCTCTGGGCCGAAGGGTGGCGGTTTCCCATGTCTACGAGACTGCTCCTCAGGATCTGGCCGACCAGCCGTCGTTCTACAACGCCCTCGTGTTAGTCGAGACCCGCCTTGGCCCCGAGGAGATCCTGGAGAACCTGGCCCAGGCCGAACAGGCGGTCGGTCGAACCCCAGGCGTACGTAACGGTCCGAGAATCATCGACCTTGACCTGATCCTTCACGGGATGACCCAAGTCGACACCGGGACGGTTCAGGTTCCCCATCCCCGCTATCGCAGACGCAGGTTCGTGTTGGAACCGCTGAACGAGGTGTGGCCCCAGGCCTATGACCCCGACGGAACCCGGATCGCCGATCTCTTGGACGCGGTCGACGACCAAGGATGTACTCCGGTGGAGGTAGCCGGATGGGTGGGACCCATTCGGTGAGGATCGTGGTGGTGGGACCGGGCCGGGCTGGAGGGGCGCTGGCGGTGGCGGCCCACTCGGTCGGGCACGACGTGGTGGCACTGTTCGGTCGCCGGACCGACGTTGCTGAGCCAGCCTGTCATCTAGGGGTACCCCTTCTCAAGATTGGTGCCCCCGTTCCCGAGGCCGACCTGATGGTGGTGTCGGTCAAGGATGGTGCGCTAGCCACCGTGTCGAGGCGCTTGGCCCCGCAGGCTGAAGGCGTTCGTGGCGCAGTGCATCTGTCCGGTCTTACCTCGGTCAAGGTGTTGGCACCGTTGGCCGAGCGGGGGATACGGGTTGGTTCCTTCCATCCGCTACAGACCCTGACCGGTTGGGAGGCAGGGTCCCGGGCCTTGCCGGGCGCGCATGTCGGGATTACCGCCCCGGTCGATTGGGCGGAAGAACTTGAGATGTTTGCTCGCTCCCTGGGTTGCGTACCTTTCCGGGTGGCTGACGAGCACAAGGCCCTTTACCACGCCGCGGGCGGGGTGGCTGCCAACTACCTCTCTGCCACCCTCGGGGTGGCCATGCTCATGTTCGAGCGGGCCGGGGTGGATCCGGCGGTGGCTCGGCCCATGATCGAACAGGCGGTGGACAACATCTTTGAGATGGGGTTCCTTCGGTCTCTGACCGGACCGATCTCCCGAGGAGACTGGGGTACCGTCAGGCGTCAGGCCGAAGCGGTCGACAACCATGCCCCCCAGGTGTCCGATGCCTTTCGGGAACTTTCTCGGCTCACTGCCTCTCTAGCCGGTCGGCTCGAGGAAGCGGACCGGGCTCTGGGCGGGTTCGGTGGGTCGAGTCCGCAATGGTCCGACCCTGCGACCGGCTCTCGGGGTGCGGACGCATGAGGGTGGTAAAGACCTTGGGTGCCGGACGGGCCGGGCGAACCGGAGTTGTCGGTCTGGTGCCCACCATGGGGTTCTTTCACGAAGGCCATCTCTCGTTGATGCGGCGGAGCGCGTCGGAATGCGACTTCACCGTCGCCACCCTCTACGTCAACCCCTTGCAGTTCGATGACGCAGCCGACCTGGTTCGTTACCCCGCCAACCTCGAAGGTGACATGGCGCTCGCTGAGGCCAACGGAGTGGACTTGCTGATCGTGCCGCCACCCGAGGAGATGTTCGCTGTCCCGCCGATGACCACCGTCTCGGTGCCAGCTATCGGAGATCGCCTCGAAGGTGAGTTTCGGCCCGGCCATATGACCGGGGTGGCCACCGTGGTGGCCAAGCTGTTGGCGGCCCTTCAACCTGACCGGTCGTACTTTGGTCGCAAGGACGCTCAACAGCTGGCTCTGGTCAAACGCCTGGTTCGTGACCTGAGCTTCCCTGTCGAGGTGATGGGTCTCCCGCTCATCCGTGAGGAGGACGGGCTGGCCCTATCGTCACGTAACATCAGGCTCGGCGCATGCCGCACCGGTGCCCTCGGCTTATCAAGGGGTCTCATGGTGGCGGCCGATCGCTTCGACAGGGGGGCGAGGAGAGCCAGCCTCCTCGCCGATGCGGTAAGGGAGTCGGTTCCCGAATACAGCCTCGAATACGTACGCTTGTGCGATTCCTCCACGATGGCGGACGTCGAGGAGGTGGCAGGCGAGGCCTATCTTCTGGCCGCGGCCCGCTTCGGTTCGGTCCGGCTCATCGACAACATCAGGCTGGTGGTCGGGGAAGGTCGCTCGTACGTCGATCGTGGCATCCGGCTGCAGCAACCGAGCCTGCTCTACGACAGCAAGGCCTAGCATCCTTCCCAGGCATCAGGAGAGCAACTATGTTCCTGGCGATTGACATAGGTAACACCCAGACCGTGATCGGTCTGTTCAAGGGTTCGGAGATCATCTCTCAATGGCGACTATCGAGCGGGCGGGAACGAACCGAAGACGAGTTCACGATCCTGCTGAGAGGGCTGTTGGCCCCAACCGGCTACGGAGCGGAAGACTTCCGAGGCGCGGCCATGTCATCGGTCGTACCCGCGGTGGCCGCCTTGGTACGTTCCTCGTTGGAGAAGCTGCTCGACACAGAAGTTCTTACGGTAGGTCCCGGGGTTCGGACCGGCATGGCTATCCGGATTGACAACCCGCGCGAGGTCGGAGCAGATCGGGTGGTCAACTCGGTAGCGGCTCGCCACCGCTACGGGGCTCCGGTGGTGGTGGTCGATTTCGGCACGGCCACCACCTTTGATGTGGTTGACGCCTCTGGTGACTATGTGGGTGGTGCCATAGCTCCCGGTATCGAAGTCTCGATGGACGCGTTGGCGTCGGCCACTGCTGCATTGAGGAGCGTCGCTTTGGTCCCGCCGCGTTCGGTAATAGGCAAGAGCACGGTGGAAGCCATCCAAAGCGGCCTCCTCTTCGGGTACGCCAGCATGGTGGACGGTCTGTTGAGTCGGTTACTAGGAGAGATGCCGCCAGGCGGTACTGGGCCGGTGACGGTGGCCACCGGAGGAATCGCCGAGGTCGTGGTACCCCTCTGCAGGATGGTGGACCGGGTCGACAAGACCTTGACGCTGCGCGGTCTACGCTTGATCTGGGAGGGCAACCGCTAGCCTTCACGGACGATGGAGCATCCAGATCCCCCCGCTGATCATCCGCTGACTTCCGAGTCGGACACCCGCGCCGAGCATCGTATGGCGGCGGCGCGTCTCGCCAAGGTCGAAGCGCTTCGCGCCGGGGGAGTGGACCCCTACCCGGTCGGCTACCAGCGCGATGCCGACGCCCGCGGTCTGCAGTCCCGATTCGGAGATCTGGGGCCGGGGGAGGAGACCGATGTGGTGGTGCGGGTGGCGGGCCGCTTGATGAACACCCGGCATCTGGGCAAGCTGATCTTCGGTGTGCTACAGGATTTCTCCGGACAGATCCAGCTATTTGTGGACTCGACATCCCTGGCTGAGACCTGGTCCAGCTTCGAGGAGCTTGATACGGGGGACTGGATATGGGTGGAGGGCTCGGTGATGACCACCCGGCGGGGCGAGCTGAGCGTTCGCCTCACCGACTTTGCCCTCCTCGCCAAGGGACTTCTCCCGCTTCCGGCCAAGTGGCACGGTCTCAAAGACACCGAAACGCGGTTCCGAAGAAGGGAGCTCGATCTCTTGGTCAACCCGGAGGCGCGACGCGTCGCCGAGACTAGAAGCGGCGTCGTTGCCGGGCTAAGGCGACAGTTCGAAGCACGGGGGTTCTTGGAGGTGGAGACTCCGGTGTTGCAGGTCCAGGCGGGAGGAGCGCTGGCCCGCCCGTTCAAGACCTATCACAACGCCCTCGGCTTACCCATGTATCTCAGGATCGCAACCGAGTTGCATCTGAAACGCTTGGTAGTCGGAGGAATGGAACGGGTGTTCGAGTTGGGAAGGGTCTTCCGCAACGAAGGCATCGACACCCGACACAACCCGGAGTTCACCACCCTTGAGGCCTACCAGGCGCTCGCCGATTATCACGACATCATGGTTCTGGTGGAAGAGGTGATTGGCGCGGTGGCGGAGGAAGTTATGGGTTCGTCCCGCATCGAGTACCAGGGACGTCAGATCGACCTGAGCCCTCCGTACCGGCGGATACCCATGCTCGATCTAGTCTCTGATGCGTTGGATGCTTCGATCGAGCCGAACATGCCGGTCGACAGACTACGCCGTCTGGCCGCGGGGGCAGGTCTCGAGCCAGCACCCGACTGGGGGTTCGGGAAGCTGGTTGAAGACGTATTCGCCCACCGGGTGGAGCCACACCTTTGGGATCCCACCTTCGTGCTCGATCACCCCCTCGAAATTTCGCCTCTGGCCCGCAAGCACCGCCACCAGGAGGGATTGGTGGAACGATTTGAGCTCTACATAGCGGGTGCTGAGCACGCCGACGCCTTCACCGAGCTCAACGACCCGGTGGACCAGCGCCAGCGTTTCGAGGCACAGGCCGCCGCCCGAGCGGCCGGAGACGTAACTGCCCACCCGCTCGACGAAGAGTTCCTGCGCGCCTTGGAGCTGGGGATGCCACCAACCGGAGGGCTAGGGATCGGAGTCGACCGACTGGTCATGCTGCTCACCAACCGGAAGAACCTGCGCGAAGTGGTCCTCTTCCCCCACCTCCGGCCCGAATAACGATCAACCCCCGAGTTGAGCGGGCTGAGAATTGTCGAGACGCCCCTAGCCTCAACTGGCAACTTCCTTGCAAACTCCACCAGTTACGGAATCCGCGCCTCCTCTCAGGCGGGTGGTACTCGGTCCAGGAGGAATTCTCCCATTCGGTAGAAGACACTCCGAGCCGGGCCATCAGGAAGGGCAGACAGGGCCGCGTAGGTACGGTCGAGACGGGTTCGACACTCCCCGAGCACCTGGCGGACATACCCACCGTCCACCACCTTGCTGATGATTTCCTCCAGCTCGTCGTCTGTCAGGTTGGCTGGCTGGACCAGCAGTTTCTTGATGCGGTCGCCTTCCGGTCCTCCCAAGGCGTGGAGCACCGGGAGGGTATAGACACCTTCACGCAAATCGTTGTGGGCTGGCTTGCCTAAGACCTCGTCGCTTGCGGTCAGGTCAAGGGCATCGTCGGTGAGCTGAAACACCATCCCCAGCTCCCACGTGGCGGTGGATACTGCCTCGACGGCGGCGGGTGTGGCGTCAGCTGCCAAGGCACCGAGGCGGGCCGAGGTGCGGATCAAGCTGGCGGTCTTCCCCCCGATGACGCGGTAGAACTCCCGCGGTCCATGGTTGACGCTACCGGTGAGGCTGAGCTCCAAGCCCTGGCCCTCCACCAGCTCACGGTAGGTCTGGGCTAGAAGAGCCACCGATTCCATACCCAACGAGTCAGTGGCGAGTTCCGAAGCTCGGGCGATCAGGAAGTCGCCAGCCAGAATGGCGTGGGCGTTCCCCCACTTGCGATTGACAGACGGGGCTCCACGCCGGATGTCCGCGTGGTCGATCACGTCGTCGTGGTAGATCGAACCCACGTGGATCAACTCTACGGAGGCCCCCGCCTCGATTAGGCGTTGGTCGCGGGCGGGGCCGAACTCCCCGGCGAGCTGAGTAAGCAGCGGGCGATACCGCTTGCCGCCCGCCTTGAGTAGGTGCTGTGAGATCTCGGTGAGGAAGACGTCTTCCGTCGTCGACGCTTCCATGAGTCGGGTTTCAACCTTCTCGATTCGTTCCCAGATGGCGGGAATGTCGATCAGGCCGGTAAGGATCGTGCTCTGCATGGGCAACCGATTCGAATAGCCTACTTGGGGCAATGGTACCGGAGATGGTCGGCTTCGTTTCACATGATTGTCTCGTTCCTGCGTTATAGTGATCCCCCACAAGGGAGCGGCGAACCGGCGCGGTGATGCGGTTGTCAAAGGAGGCATCCTGACTTGTATGTCCATCGACCTAAGCCACTCAGCGGGGGGTTGAACGGCTATGTTTGAACGATTTACCGATAGGGCGCGTCGGGTAGTGGTGCTGGCTCAGGAAGAAGCACGGCTACTCAACCACAACTACATAGGTACCGAGCACATCCTGTTGGGCCTCATCCATGAGGGGGAGGGGGTGGCAGCCAAAGGGCTGGAGAACCTGGGGATCCGGCTTGATTCGGTGCGGAGCCAGGTTGTCGAGACCATCGGCCAGGGCCAGAAGTCCCCGGCGGGCCATATCCCATTTACCCCACGCGCCAAAAAGGTGCTCGAGTTGAGTTTGCGCGAGGCGCTCCAGCTGGGGCACAACTACATAGGTACCGAGCACATCCTGTTGGGTCTTATTCGTGAGGGCGATGGAGTGGCTGCGCAGGTGCTAGAAAAGCTCGGTGCCGACCTACCCCGAGTGCGTCACACCATCATCCAGTTGCTCTCCGGGGGTTCCGGCGAAGAGGCGGTCCGGGCCGGGACCGCCCCCGGACAGAGATCCTCCTCCCAGTCCGGCTCCACCGTGCTTGACCAGTTCGGGCGCAATCTGACCCAAATGGCCCGAGGGGACTCTCTCGACCCGGTCATCGGACGTCATCCCGAGATCGAGCGGGTGATGCAGATTCTCTCTCGCCGCTCCAAGAACAACCCGGTCCTGATCGGGGAACCGGGGGTGGGGAAAACCGCGATAGTCGAGGGTCTCGCCCAAAGGATCGTGTCCGGGGAGATGCCCGAGATGCTCTCCTCCAAGCAGATCTACACCCTCGACTTGGGTGCTCTGGTGGCTGGGTCGCGCTATCGGGGGGACTTCGAGGAACGGCTCAAGAAGGTCTTGAAGGAGATCAAGAACCGCGGTGATATCGTTCTGTTTATCGACGAGATCCACACTCTGGTCGGGGCCGGCGCGGCGGAGGGTGCCATTGATGCCGCCAGCATCCTCAAACCCATGCTGGCGAGGGGGGAGCTCCAGACGGTCGGTGCCACCACCCTTGAGGAATACCGTAAGTACTTAGAGAAGGACTCGGCGCTGGAGCGTAGGTTCCAACCAGTCCACGTCGAAGAGCCCTCCGTCCCCGAGACCGTACAGATCCTCCATGGTCTCCGGGACCGCTATGAGGCCCACCACTCGGTCCGGTTCACCGACAGCGCCCTGAAGACGGCCGCCACCCTGGCGGATCGCTATATCTCCGATCGCTTCCTGCCCGACAAGGCCATCGATCTGATTGACGAGGCTGGTAGCCGCAACCGGATCTTCCGCGGTTCAACCAGTCCCCAGGTCCGGCAGATCGACGACCAGTTGACCGCGGTTCGACAGGACAAGCTGGAGGCGATCTCGGCCCAGCAGTTCGAGCGGGCGGCCCAACTTCGTGACCAGGAGCGAGCCCTGATGTCCGATCGCTCTCGGCACAAGGCCGAATCGGGAGAGGGCTCGAGCGTGGTGGATGACACCGTGATCGACGAGGACGAGATCGCGAAAGTATTGGCCCAGTGGACGGGCATCCCGGTGCATCGGCTCACCGAGGAGGAGACTGCCCGGTTGGTCCACATGGAAGAGGAACTCCATAAGCGGATCATCGGCCAGCACGACGGTATCTCGGCAGTGAGTCGGGCGATCAGGAGGACGAGAGCAGGCCTCAAGGATCCCAAGCGACCTAGTGGCTCCTTCATCTTCCTCGGCCCGTCAGGCGTAGGTAAGACCGAGACCGCCAAGGCTCTGGCTGAGTTCCTGTTCGGCAACGAAGACGCTCTTGTCCAGCTGGACATGTCCGAGTACATGGAGAAACACACCGTGAGCCGGTTAGTAGGGTCGCCTCCCGGTTACGTCGGCTATGACGAGGGCGGCCAGCTGACCGAGGCGGTACGGCGCAAGCCATTCTCGGTGGTGCTGTTCGACGAGATCGAGAAGGCGCACACCGACGTTTTCAACACGCTGCTCCAAATCCTTGAGGACGGCCGCTTGACCGATGCCCAGGGCCGGGCGGTTGACTTCAAGAACACGGTGATCATCATGACCTCCAACCTCGGTTCTCAGGAGTTACGGAAGAAGTCGGTCGGCTTCCAGCAGGAGAGCGATGAATTGAGCTACGACAAGATGAAGGAACGGCTCACCGTCAACCTGAAGAAGCATTTCCGGCCCGAGTTCCTCAACCGTATCGATGAGGTCGTGGTCTTCCACCAGCTGACCCCCAACGAAGTGAAGCAGATCGTAGATCTGATGCTGGTCCGAGATCGCGAGCAGTTGGCCACCCAGTCCTTGGACCTCGTACTCAGCGACGCTGCCAAGACCTTCTTGGTCAAGAAGGGGTATGACCGCGAGATGGGTGCCCGACCACTGAGGAGGGCGATTCAGAGATACCTTGAGGACCCACTGGCCGAACAGGTCCTGTTAGGCCACTACATCCCTGGCATCACCATCGTCGCCGACGTCAGCCCTGATGGGGAGAGCCTGGAGTTCGAGATGGTTGACATGCCCGACAGCCCCCCGTTGGACTTGGTCGATTCCGGCTCCTGAACCCACCCTTCCCCCCGCCATCAGATCGATTTCGCTACCGATAGGGGCGGGTTTCCCGTGACCCGACAGATTCGCGTAGAATGTTGCCACCGTTCTGTCCCTGCCCGGCAGGGATCATTGAAGGAGGAACATCAACTCATGCTGCGCCGACCCAGGATCCTCGTCTTACTGGCCGCCTTCTTGCTGGCGGTAGCCGCCTGTGGAGGAGATGACGAGCCAACCGTCACCACCGCGGATAGCGGAGCCACTGCTACCACGGAGGCACCGGCTCCGATGCCGGTGGGTGAGCCGATTTCGGTTGGGTTGGCGTATGATATTGGTGGTCGGGGGGATCAGTCGTTTAATGATTCTGCTGCTGCTGGTTTGGATAGGGCTGCGGATGAGTTGGGGGTGTCGATTTCTGAGGCGTCTGCTAATGAGGATGGGACGAATCGTGAGGAGTTGTTGGCGTTGCAGGCGTCTGAGGGTGCTGATGTTGTGATTGGTGTGGGGTTCTTGTTTGCTGAGCCGATGGCGGTGGTGGCGGGGGAGTTCCCTGAGACGAATTTCGCGATTGTTGATTCGGTTGTTGATGCGCCGAATGTGGCGGGGTTGACGTTTGCTGAGGAGCAGGGGTCGTTTTTGGTTGGTGTTGCGGCGGCTTTGAAGTCTGAGGCTGGGAAGGTTGGTTTTATTGGTGGGGTGAATATTCCGTTGATTCATGCTTTTGAGGCGGGGTTTTTGGCTGGTGTGAATGCGGTGGATCCGAGTATTGAGATTTTGTCGCAGTATGTGACGGAGCCTCCCAATTTTGATGGTTTTACTGATCCGGCGGCTGGTCGGGTGATTGGGCAGGCGATGTTTGAGCAGGGCGCGGATGTGGTTTATCACGCGGCTGGGAGTACTGGTGGTGGTTTGTTCCAGGCGGCGAAGGATTATTCGGAGGCGAATAACACTCATGTGTGGGCGATTGGGGTGGATTCGGATCAGTATCTGACTGCTCCGGATTTTCAGGATTATATTTTGACGTCGATGTTGAAGCGGGTGGATGTGGCTGTCTACTCGACGATTGCTGCGGTTCAGGATGGGTCGTATTCGGCTGGTCCTCAGGTGTTTGATTTGTCGGTTGATGGGGTCGGTTATTCGACTTCTGGTGGCTATGTGGATGACATTGTTCCGCAGTTGGAGGAGTGGAAGCAGCGGATCGTGTCGGGTGAACTCACCGTCAGCCGCGACCCAACCAACCTAGCCACGGTGCCGTTGATGCCGGTGGGTGAGCCGATTTCGGTTGGGTTGGCGTATGATATTGGTGGTCGGGGGGATCAGTCGTTTAATGATTCTGCTGCTGCTGGTTTGGATAGGGCTGCGGATGAGTTGGGGGTGTCGATTTCTGAGGCGTCTGCTAATGAGGATGGGACGAATCGTGAGGAGTTGTTGGCGTTGCAGGCGTCTGAGGGTGCTGATGTTGTGATTGGTGTGGGGTTCTTGTTTGCTGAGCCGATGGCGGTGGTGGCGGGGGAGTTCCCTGAGACGAATTTCGCGATTGTTGATTCGGTTGTTGATGCGCCGAATGTGGCGGGGTTGACGTTTGCTGAGGAGCAGGGGTCGTTTTTGGTTGGTGTTGCGGCGGCTTTGAAGTCTGAGGCTGGGAAGGTTGGTTTTATTGGTGGGGTGAATATTCCGTTGATTCATGCTTTTGAGGCGGGGTTTTTGGCTGGTGTGAATGCGGTGGATCCGAGTATTGAGATTTTGTCGCAGTATGTGACGGAGCCTCCCAATTTTGATGGTTTTACTGATCCGGCGGCTGGTCGGGTGATTGGGCAGGCGATGTTTGAGCAGGGCGCGGATGTGGTTTATCACGCGGCTGGGAGTACTGGTGGTGGTTTGTTCCAGGCGGCGAAGGATTATTCGGAGGCGAATAACACTCATGTGTGGGCGATTGGGGTGGATTCGGATCAGTATCTGACTGCTCCGGATTTTCAGGATTATATTTTGACGTCGATGTTGAAGCGGGTGGATGTGGCTGTCTACTCGACGATTGCTGCGGTTCAGGATGGGTCGTATTCGGCTGGTCCTCAGGTGTTTGATTTGTCGGTTGATGGGGTCGGTTATTCGACTTCTGGTGGCTATGTGGATGACATTGTTCCGCAGTTGGAGGAGTGGAAGCAGCGGATCGTGTCGGGTGAACTCACCGTCAGCCGCGACCCAACCAACTATCAGACTTAAGCCGAGAAGGGCCGGTTGGGTCAGAAGGGACACGGAACCTATGGACGTGAGTGAGTCCGGGGAGTAGGTCTAGGAACCCATGAGCCTTGCCGTCCGCCTCCGGGGTATCACTAAACGATTCCCCGGAGTGATCGCCAACGAGGACATCGACTTGAGCGTCGAACAGGGCGAAATCCACGCCATCTGCGGGGAGAACGGTGCTGGCAAGTCCACTTTGATGAAGATCCTCTACGGCATGCAGCCCCCCGACGAGGGCCGGATTGAGGTATTGGGCGAAGAGCGGAAGTTCTCCTCCCCTAAGGACGCCATCGAGGTGGGGATCGGGATGGTGCACCAGCACTTCATGCTCGCTGACAACCTCACCGTACTGGAGAACGTGATCCTCGGTGCCGAGCCAGGGCGGGGCCCGGTCATCGATATGAAGACCGCTCGGGAGCGGTTGCGAGATCTAGGGGATGCGTACGGGCTCGAACTTGACCTCGATGATCCGGTGGACACGCTGGAGGTAGGGGAGCGCCAGAGGATCGAGATCATCAAGATCCTCTATCGGGGAGCGAAGGTTCTCATTCTTGATGAGCCGACCGCGGTGCTCGTGCCCCAAGAGGTCGAAGAGCTCTTCCGCAACATGCGCGAGCTGAAGGCGGAAGGGCATACCCTCATCTTTATCGACCACAAACTTGATGAGGTTCTTGAGATCGCCGACTCGATCACGGTGCTGCGCCAGGGCCGGTCGGTTGCCACGGTGAAGCCGGAGGATGTCACCGCCCATGACCTCGCTGAGTTGATGGTGGGCTCGGAGTTACCGACCCCCCAGGCCCGCGAGGAAACCACCAAGGACGAGGTGTTGATCGAGGTGAAGGACCTGTCGGCCGAAGACGCCGATGGGGTTACCCGGCTTCGTAACGTCACGTTCTCGGTTCGGTCCGGCGAGATTGTCGGGGTGGCGGGTGTAGAGGGGAACGGCCAGCTGGAGTTGGTGGAGGCGATCCTCGGGGTGGCCCCGGTGGTGGGGGGCTCGGTCTTCCTGCACGGGGACGACGTAACCCGCTGGTCCGTTCGCCGACGGCGGGAAGCCGGGCTGGGCTACATACCGGAAGATCGGCATCGCCGGGGACTGCTGCTATCGGCACCGGTATGGGAAAACGGCATTCTGGGCCATCAAACCTCGGATCGCTTTACCCACGGAATCTGGATCGACGAACGGGCTGGCAACGCCTTCGCCGACGGGGTGATAGATCGGTTCGATGTGCGTACCCCGGATGCCCGCACCCCCGTGCATGCCCTATCGGGAGGCAACCAGCAGAAGCTCGTGGTGGGACGGGAGTTGGCCACCGACTGCAATCCGCTGATTGCGGCCCATCCCACTAGGGGAATCGACGTCGGATCCCAGGCCGCGGTATGGGATGACCTGCGCCGCGCTCGGGCCGAAGGACTGGGGGTGCTGCTGGTCTCCGCGGATCTGCATGAGCTGCTGGGCTTGAGCGATGTTCTGCTGGTGATGTTGCGCGGCGAGATAGTCGCCCAACTTGACCCGGCCTCGGTGAGCCCTCGCGACCTAGGTGCCTATATGACCGGCGCAGCGGCGTGACCTGGGCACGAACCCGCCGAGTGGTCGGCCCTCCGGTGATCGCCGTTCTGCTTGCCCTGGTAGTGGCCTCGCTGATCCTGTTGGTGTCAGGAGCGGATCCTGTGGCCGCGTTCAGCAACGTCTGGGAGTACGGAACCCGGCTAGAGACGCTGATTGAGTCGTTGAACCGGGCCGTGCCTCTCTACCTGTCCGGCATCGCCTTCGGCTTGGCGATGCGGATGAACCTCTTCCAGATCGGGGTCGAAGGTCAATACATCCTCGCCGCCTTCGTGGCCGCGTGGGTCGGGGCCGGGGTCGGGACCCTGTTCCCTCCCCTTCATGTGGCCATCATCGTGGTGACGGCGATGATCGTCGGTGGTGCCTGGGCCGGTCTGGCTGGCTACATGAAGGTAACCCGCAACGTCCATGAGGTCATCTCGACGATCATGTTGAACGCAATCGCGGTCAGCGGGGTTGTTTCGTATCTGCTCGGACGTTGGAAGATCGAGTCCGAGTCCCTAGATACCAGGCTGGGCGACATCGCCACCACCGGATGGTTCCCCAGCCTCAATCCCGTGGTCGAGTTGGTCACTCGCGAGATCAGACGGGTTGAGTTGACCGGCTTCATCCTGGTTGCCGCGGTGGTGGGGCTGGTCTACTACCTGTTCATCAACCGCACCCGGCTGGGTTACGACATGCGGGCCACGGGTGCCAACCCGTTCGCGGCCGAAGCAAGCGGGGTCCCTCCCAAACGAACCATCATTCTGGCCATGCTCCTCAGCGGGGCTATCGCGGGCCTGGTGGGCATGCCGGATCTCCTCTCCGACCAGCACTTCTACAGCTTGCGCTTCCCCAGGGGGCTGGGGTTTGCGGGCATCGCGGTGGCCCTCCTGGGCCGCAATCATGCGATCGGGGTGGCCGTGGCTGCGTTCGCCTTTGGCTGGCTGGAGCGGGCCTCGGGCGTGCTCGAGGTACGCGGTGATGCCCCCCGCGAGATAGTCACCATCATGACCGGCGTGGTCATCCTCTTCGCGGTCGTCGCCTACGCCCTAGCGCAGCGTCGAGCCCGTGCCGAAGCGGCCGCCGCCGCCGCTGCCCAGGTGACGTCCGGTCAGGGACATCGGGGAGGTGGTGTTCCGTGAGTAGTCGGGCGGACCGTCAATTGCTGAGCCTTCCTGGCCAACCGGTGAGCTCCCGAACCCGATGGATCATTTACGGCCTTGCCGCCATATTCCTGCTCGCCGTAACCCAGCAGTTCGCCACCCTTTCCACCGACGACCTGACGTCCAGCGGGACCTGGTCGATCGCGCTGGCCTGGTCCGTGCCGATCCTTCTCGCCGGACTGGGCGGTATCTTCTCCGAACGATCAGGGGTGGTGAACATCGGGCTGGAGGGGATGATGATCCTCGGTACCTGGTTCGGGGCGTATGGAACCGTGGTCGCTGGCCCGTGGTTCGGGATGTTGCTGGCCCTTATCGCCGGTGCGCTCGGGGGGTTGCTCATGGCGATCGCGGCGGTCGGTTTCAACGTCGACCACATCATCGCTGGGGTAGCGATCAACCTCATGGCACCCGGTTTGAATCGGTTCCTCTCTGACATCCACTTTTCGGACCGGGGTGGGTCGCTCACCCAGTCACCGGCTATCTCCGGCGTGAGCAGCTTCACTGTCCCGATTCTTGCGGGCGGTACCATGTTCGGGTGGAAGAGCCCCGACCTGCTCGGCGGCATCGAGCGAGCTGACTGGTTCTACATCTCAGACGTGGCGGGTGTGCTGCGTGGCTTCGTCTTCCAGATTTCCTGGCTCACCCTGGTGGCCTACCTGCTGGTGCCAGCCAGCATCTTCATGCTGTGGCGGACTCGGTTCGGGTTACGGCTACGCAGCTGCGGCGAGCATCCCCACGCCGCCGACTCGCTTGGTGTGAACGTCTACAAGTACAAGTACTACGGGGTGGTTATCAGCGGTGCCTTGGCCGGATTAGGGGGCGGTTTCCTGGCGGTGCAACTCTCTGGGCTCTACAAGCAAGGCCAGACACTGGGCAAGGGCTACATCGGGTTGGCTACCGTCATCTTCGGGAACTGGAACCCGCTTGGTGCCGCCCGGGGGGCTCTCCTCTTCGGCTTCACCGAAACCCTTCGACTGAGGGACGAGGACGCCGCCCACGGGCTGCTGCTGTTGGCGGTCATCGTCATCGGTCTACTGGTGCTATGGCGTCTGGCCCGTCGAAAGGGGTATCTGGGTACCCTCCAGCTGGCCCTAGTGGCGATAGCGGTGGGTTTCTGGTACCTCAACACGGCCAACGTACCCAACCAGCTTCCGGCGATCACTCCCCACATCGCGGTGTTGGTGGTACTCCTGTTCGCCACCGCCCGCCTCCGCCCCCCGGCCGCGGACGGCCTCCCCTACCGCAAAGGCGAAGGCTGATCGGCCACGAGCCACTGCCAGTGCCCGATAACTCCAGGAAATATCAAGAGAGCGGGCGCAAAGTTCCGATATCGCCCAAGCTACCAGCCGGTCACTGGCCACTGGCCAGATCCACAGTCCGATAACCGCGGATGGCGAAACCTTCCTCGCGTTCGGGTCGGGCTACCAGTGAGGCATGGGGTAAGGCCGCCACCAGATGGTCAAGCGCTATCTCCAGCTCGAGTCGGGCCAGGGGGGCACCGATGCAATGGTGCACGCCTGCTCCGAAGGTGATGTGACCGGTATCGCCCCGTTCGATCCTGAACTCGTCCGGGCTGTCAAACCTCCGCGGGTCCCGGTTGGCGGCACCGAAGAGGACCGCAACTTTGTCCCCCTTCGGTATTGGAACTCCGGCAATCTCAACCCCGTCCTCCAGGACGAGGCGTTCGAAGATCTGCAGGGGCGAATCGAAGCGCATCATTTCCTCGATGGCGATCGCCGTTGACACCTCGCCCTGCGCAAGCCTTCTCCAGGCCGTCCCCTGGTCCAGAGCTGCCACCACGCCGTTGCCGATCGTGTTGACCGTAGCCTCGTGTCCGGCGTTCAGGAGCAGGATCACCGTGGAAATGATCTCGTCGTCCGTCAGTCCCCCCTCGGCGGTCTCCGCTTCGCAGAGGGCGGAGATCAAATCGTCGCGCGGTTCACTACGGCGGGTGGCGACCAACGCCTCGGTCCATGCGGCGAACTCCCGTGAGGCTTCCACTGCGGCCACCGCCTGGTCCCTGGTGCAATGGAGCTCATACATCTTTACGATGGCGTGAGACCACTCCAGCATCAGGTCGGTGTCATCCACCGGTGCCCCGAGGAGGGTGGCGATGACCTGTATCGAATAGGGTCCGGCAAAATCGGCCAACAAGTCAAAAGTTTCTCGCTCGCGGAGCGGTGCCACAAGATCTCTGGCGAGGACGGTGATGGGTTTACGAAGCTCTCTCACGCGCCTCGGGGTGAAAGCGCTGTTGATGAGCTTACGGATCCTGGTGTGATCTGGGGGTTCCAGAAGAAGCAGCGAGTGTCGTTCCACTCGGTAGTAGGGTTCCCAATCGTCTAGGTCAAGGACCCGGATGGGGCGCAGATCAGCGGGTCGGGCATACCTATCCTTAACTCTGCCGAGTCGGCGGTCCAGTTGTGCCGCGCGTACTTCTGTGTGGCGGGTAACCAACCACATCTCGTAGGCCTCGTCGTAGAGCACGGCACCACGCTCACGGAGCGCGCCAAGAGCGGGGTACGGATCGGCGATGAAGTCGGGATCGGTTGGGTCTAGGTATCCGGCCATCTAGCCTGAGTTATTGGAGCGACTGACCGTCTCTGGCACTCTTCCCCAGAACTTGATTTCCTGGATGGCCAACTCATCGAACGCTTCTCCACCCAGAGGTTCCGACGGCCATGTCGAGGTGACGCGGATCTCCACAACCGTGGTGTGGTTGGTGGTAGTCGCTACCCCGTGAGGACGGTCGTTGGCGTCGGGAATCTCCTCCACGAATGGGAGTCCGGGAAAGTCGTCGGTGAAGATCTCTACCCCACGAACCCGATAGTTCCTCCGGAACTTCTCAGCGCTGGTCACGTTGATTATCTGGACTTGTTCCAAGGCAACCGGACTCACGAAGGTGGCGGTGATCACCGCGTCCTCGCCCTTCTGTCCAGCGTCGTTCCAGTAGTCCTCGGCATCGTCGATCAGGTTGCTGCAGGCGAGGTTCTCGTTGTATTCGCTGGAACAGGTGATGAGGATGGGGCGGATTTCCTGGGTGGGTCCGAGCACCACGGTGGGTTCGGTCACTTCTGTAGACGTGCTGGAATTCTCCGAACCGGCAACGTCAGCAGGGTCATCGCCCCCCCGAATCGCCTGGACGATCAAGGCGAACACCACAATGAAGGCCACACCGGTCACGATCACGCGAACCGCTCGGCTCCCCGAGGTACCCGATCGGATCGGCATAGGGGCTACCGCGATACGACTCTGGCCTAGGCGGGCACCGCATTCCTGGCAGTGACGGTTGTTGGGGGACTGGTGCGAGAAGCACGAGGGGCAGGTCAGATCGGGTGGGCGGGCGGCTTCTTCGGGGTCCTCGGCCTGTTCCCATTGCCCGGGATCTCCGAGATCGAATTCCTCGAAGCCGATATCGCCGAGTGGGTCGCCCGCTTCCCGGTGTGGTTCCTGTCCCTCACGACGGCGGTCATCCCTCAATACCGAACCCTTTCTCAGCCCACTAGAGTAGAGAAGGATGATAGTCCTCGCCGCCGGGAGTCTGCCGCCCGTGGCCATCAGAGTGACCGAGCCGTGGACGGTGGGTTCGCAGTTGGCCGGTCTGGCATTGGCCAGTCTGGTGGTTGCGGGGCTGTGGCGTCTCTTCCGGGATGATGGTTCGGAGTGAGCGCTTGACTGCCCTGACGCGCCGGATGCCATGACCACCTCGTCGTACCGGCGGTTCGTAAACGGGGGGACCGTAATGGGGGGAACCGGAATGGACCCCGAGTTCCTAGAAGTCTTGGCGCGGGTCGCTCCCGGAACCGGTGTACGCACCGCGGTGGAGCGAATCGTCCAACAGGGCAACGGTGCCTTGGTCATAATCGGATCGGGTCCGGCGGTGCGGTCCATCGCTGCGGGCGGGTTTCAGCTCCGCGACACCGCCTTCACGCCCGCCAAGCTGGCCGAGTTGGCCAAAATGGACGGGGCGATCATTCTTGACGGGGAGATCACCAAGATCCTGTGGGCCAACGTCCATATGTTGCCGGACCCTGTTATCCCCACTGAGGAGACGGGTGCCCGCTTCAGGACCGCCGAGCGCCTAGCCCGGTCGCTGGTCTGTCCGGTGGTCGCCATTAGCGAGGAACGTAGGCAGGGCTACGTGTTCTACGGTGACCGGAAAGAACCGTTACGAAGCCCTACCGAGGTGATGATTCGCATCAACCAAGAGGTCTTGACGCTGGAGCGGTTCAGGGGACGCTTGGCGGAGGCGAACAAGCGGCTCGTGGCCCTTGAGCAGTCCGAGGAAGTGGTGGTCGGTGACGCTCTCGTGGTCTTGCAGAGGGTGGAGGTCTTGCGTCGTATTGCTCTGCGCATAGAACATCTGGCCGTCGGGCTCGGCGAGGAGGGGGAGATGGTAGAGCTGCAGCTCTCCGATATAATGGAAGGGGTTGAGGACCTTGGTGGGCGAGTCAACCGCGACTACTTCCAGGACCAGGTTGGGTCCGCTGAGGAGTTGGTGGAGATTCTTCGACGTCAGCCTCTGCAGGATCTGTCCGGCACGGAGCGACTAGCCCGCGCTTTCGGCGTGTCCCCGGATCACCGGGTGAGCCCAACTCGACATCACCATGCCTTGACCCGGTTCAAGTAAGCGAAACCTGGAGCCCGATGACCCAAGTTGATCAATCCGTGTCCGTCGACCAAACCGGTCCGGTTGCGTCCGACGCGAAGACTACGAAGAAGGTTGGCGGGAGAGCCCCGGCTCGGAAGCGAACCGTGCGCACCGCCCCGCCCAAGCGGAAGCGGGTCAGGCGTAAGTCGAGTGCCGCCCGATCGGCCACCGGCAAGAGGAAGACCACCTCGTTCAAAGTCGGCGACAAGGTCGTCCACCCCTATCACGGTGCCGCTGAGATCGTCACGAAGATGGACATCGAAGTGGAGAAGGGAACCTCCCGTGAGTACTTTGAACTGGATATCGCCGCCGAGTCCACCCTGAAGGTGCTGATACCCGTCGACAGTATTGATGAAGCGATCCGTCCGGTTATCACCAAGACTGCGGCGGGCAAGGTTCTCAATAAGTTCAATGAGGAGCCGCAGAACGCGGGCAAGAATTGGAGCCGCTGGTACAAGGTCCTCAACGAGAAGATGACTTCAGGCGATATTCTGCAGATCGCCGAAGTGGTCCGCGACCTGACCCATGGGGAGAACACCAAGGGGATATCTCCGGCGCTGAAGCGGATGCTTTCCAAGGCGCGTACCGCCCTGTCCAGCGAGCTGGCATATGCCCTTCGCATCACCCCGGAGGAGGCGATTGAGCGCATTGACCGAGCTCTACCCAAACCGGAGTCTGCCGAAGAGTGAGTTGGTCCGGGATGGGCTTCTTCTTTGACAGTGGGATCCGGGTTCCGGTGCGATACGGTGGAGTCATCAGAGACGGCCGGAGGAAGTCGGCTGGTAGCGGTCGAAGCTCGTGAGCGAAGCTCCACTTAACTTGTGGGGGGTGGTGGTGGCCGGGGGACGCGGGCAGCGATTCGGCGCTCCCAAGCACCTGGCTGCGTTGGCCGGTAAGTCTCTCTGGGAGTGGGCTCGGGACGCCTTGGTAGAGGGCGGGGCCCGTCAAGTGATCGTGGTGGGGGATGTTCCGGGCGGCGTCGAAGGGGGATCGGAGCGCAGATGGTCGGTCGCTCGGGGGTTAGCCCGGATCGGAGAGGATGACGCCTTGGTGGCCGTCCATGATGCTGCCCGACCGCTGGCGTCGCCGTCGTTGCTGAAGCGGCTGTGCCACGCTGTCATCGAGCAGGAAGCGGACGGTGCCATACCGGTGGTGCCGATTCCCGACAGCATCAAGCGGGTCGACCAAGGCACCGGAAGGGTGGTCGAGACCCTGGATCGTGCCGAGATAATGGCTGCCCAAACTCCCCAGGTCTTCAGGTCGGCAATTCTCCGCCGAGCTCATCTTCTCCCCGCGGAGACACCGGCATCCGATGACGCGTCGATGGTCGAAGCGGTCGGGGGAAGGGTGGTGGTGGTGCCCGGCGAACGCCGTGCCGGCAAGATTACCTACCCCGAGGATCTCAAAGTGGCCGAAGCAACCATCAGGCTGAGCCCGGACGAGTACCTCCGATGATTCCGGATCCTCCTCGGATCGGCAATGGGTTCGATGCCCATCGGTTAGGAGGAGACCCGCCTGTCAAGTTCGGCGGGGTGGTGGTTGATACCCGCCGGGGTCTCCTCGCCACATCCGACGGGGATGTGGTGGCCCACGCGGTCATCGACGCCCTGCTGGGAGCGGCCGCCTTGGGTGACATCGGGATGCTGTGCCCGTCCTCCGATCCGAAGTGGAGGAATGCAGATAGCATGGCGGTGTTGGCATCCGTCGTCGAGCAGGTGATCGAGGCCGGGTTCCACCCGTCTAACCTCGACCTGACCGTGGTAGCTGAGACCGTACGGGTCGCCCCGTTTCGATCAGAGATCCGAACCCGCCTCGCCATCGCTCTCGGGCTGGCGGAGGATCGGGTATCGGTGAAAGCGACCACCACCGATGGTCTCGGCTTCGCCGGTCGTGATGAGGGGGTGGCAGCATGGGCTTGCGTTCTCCTCTCGTCCTAGGGTGAGGCGACAGCGCAGTATCGAGGAGTCAAGGTGATCTCGGTTTACAACACTCTCGGCAGGACGCGTGCCCCCTTCTTGCCCCTCGTGGAGGGTCGGGTCGGCATGTACGTGTGTGGGCCGACCGTTCAGTCGCCGCCCCACATCGGCCACGGTCGGTCGGCGGTGGCCTTCGACGTGGTCAGACGCTTTTTGTTGTGGGCGGGGTTCGAGGTCAGGTTCGTTCAGAACTTCACGGATGTGGACGACAAGATCATCAAGCGCGCCGCCGAGTTGGGGGTTAACACCGAGACGGTGGTCGCGGACGTAACTCGCCGGTTCGTTGATTCCTATCGGCGACTCGGGGTTCTCGACCCCGATGTGGCTCCGGCGGCCACCGAACATATCCCCGAGATGATCACGCTGATCGGCCAACTGGTGGAGAAGGGACTGGCCTATCCGAGCGGCGGAGATGTCTATTACCGGGTGAGAGGATTCGACGACTACGGCCGGCTGTCCGGCCGGAGGGTCGATGAGTTGGTCACCGGAGCGCGGGTCGAACCCGGCGTGGACAAGGATGATCCGCTGGACTTTGCCCTTTGGAAGGCGGCCAAACCGGGGGAGCCACGCTGGCCGTCTCCTTGGGGGGAAGGCCGACCAGGTTGGCACATCGAGTGTTCCGCCATGGCCGCCAAGTACCTGGCCCAGCCGTTCGACATTCACGCGGGCGGGGCCGATCTCATATTTCCACATCACGAGAACGAGATTGCCCAGTCCGAGGGTGTTGACGGTACCCGGTTTGCCCGTTATTGGCTCCACAACGGGATGGTGAATCTCGGCGGAGAGAAGCTCTCCAAGTCCACCGGCCACATCATTGACCTGGCTGAGGCGATCGACCGTTACGGCGGCACCACTTTGAGGATGCTCTTCCTCAGGGCTTCTTACCGTTCGCCTATCGAGTACTCCGAGGGGGCGGTCAGGGACGCTCGGTCGGGTCTCGATCGGTTACGTGCCCTCTTGCTGCGGGAACCCCCCAGCGAACCGGACCTTGAGGTCATGGACCGTTTCCGCGCCGCGATGGAAGATGACTTCAACACCCCCGAAGCGCTCAGCGTGGTTTTCTCGACCGTCCGGGAGGCCAACACCCGCTTGGACCGCGGTCAAGATGCGGGCGAACTGATTGGCGCGGTGGCGGAGATATGCAAAGTTCTCGGCCTCGATCTTGGTTGGGAAGGCTTGGATGACATTGCTGAGGAGCTCAATATCCTCGCCGAGCGTTACAGCGTGGGGGGCGGTACAGCCGAGAGGATGGTGTCTGGTCTGGTAGATGCCCGACAGTTAGCCCGCCGGGACCGGGATTGGGGACGGGCCGATACCCTCCGAGATGACCTGGCTGCTCTGGGAATCCTGATCGAGGACTCGGCGCGTGGTAGCCGCTGGTATCGGAAGTAGGGTCGAGGGCCGTCACGCGGTTCAGGCTGCGCTTGAGGCGGGCCGCGTTAAGCGGCTTATCATCGAAGGATCCCGGAAGGATTCTCGCCATATCGCCCAGCGGGCCGGATCTCTCGGCGTTCGGGTTCAGGTAGTTGACGATGTCCGTCCGTTTGCTGAGACAGACGTACCACAGGGGATGGTGGCCATGGCCCGTCCTATCCCTTACGCCCCGTTCAGCCAGCTACTCAAATCGGATCGGGACCAACCACCGGCTCTGGTGGTGCTCGACCGCGTGGAGGATCCGCGCAACACGGGAGCGATAGCCCGTTCGGCGCTGGCGGCAGGGATGACCGGTCTGGTCGTCCCGAGGCGGAGGTCGGCGCCCATCACCGCCACCACCTTCAAGGCCGCCGCCGGGGCACTCGAGTACCTGCCGGTTGCTTCGGTCTCCTCAGTAGGAGCGGCGGTAGATCGGGCCGGGCAGGCGGGCGTATGGACGGTCGGCCTCGCTTCCGAAGCCCCGGAGATGCTCTGGGAGCACTCGCTTCTCGCCCAACCGGTGGCGATCATCGTCGGTTCAGAAGGACGAGGGCTGAGCCGTCTGGTTCGGGAACGGGTGGATCTCCTTCTCTCGATCCCTATAGACGCTCGGGCGGCCAGCCTGAACGCCGGGATAGCTGCCGCTCTGGCCTGCTTCGAAGTGCAGCGAATCCGATCCGAGGCTGCTTGACCCGGCAGGGTCCCGTTCCGTTGACCGCAAACAAGCTCGGGGTAGTATGCCCCAATGATGGATTGAGGGAAAGGACGGCAACGTGCGAAAGGTTATGACCTTATTGGTCGCTATCTTGTTGGTTGTATCGGCATGCGGCGAAGATGCTGGTGATGAGCCGGGGGAACAGGCCAGCCAGCCCGAAGCTACCACTGCTTCCACCCAAGCACCCACGACCACCGAAGCCATGCCGGAAACCCCCACAGATCCTCTGGGAATGATCGAGGTCAGTACCGGGGAGGCCGTCGAGATCCGTTCTCTCAACGCCATTTCAGGGGATGTTGCCTTCCTCGGGGTGCCCAACCTGAGGGCTGTGGAGCTGGCCATAGAGGATTACGGCCCGCTGGCAGGGAGGCCGGTTTCCCTCGGTACTCCTCTGGATGATCTGTGCTCACCCGAAGGTGGGCAGGCGGGTGCACAAACGGTGGTGGCGGATCCGGCCGTGATCGGGGTCATCGGCACCTCCTGTTCGGGCGCGGCCGTGGCTGCAGCCCCCCTCATCTCGGACGCCGGGATGGTCATGATCTCCCCCTCCAACACCTCCCCCGCCCTTACCTCAGACCTTGCCGGGACACCCGGTGAGTCATATCACGTTGGCTACTACCGAACCGCCCATAACGATCTGTTCCAGGGCCGCGCGGTGGCGCTGTACGTGTATGACGAGCTCGGGCTTCGGTCGGCTGCGGCTATCCACGACGGTGACCCATACACCGAGGGCTTGGCCCGGGCCTTCTCTGATGCGTTCGAGGAACTTGGCGGGGTGGTCACCACCACCGCGGTGAACAAGGGCGACACCGACATGACTGCCGTGCTCACCGAAGTGGCGGTGGGCGGTCCAGAGGCGGTGTTCTTCCCCATCTTCATGCCCGAGGGCGGGTTCATCGTCCAGCAGGTCGGTAGCGTGTCGGGGTTGGAGGATGTGGTCCTGCTAGCCGCCGACGGTTTGCTCACCGATAACTTCTTAGAGCTTCCGGAGTCGGAGGGCGTACACCTGTCGGGCCCGGACGTGCGCTACGGCGGCAATCGCAACAGCATCACCGGTAAGTCATCCGGCGATTTCCTCGCCGCGTACGGGTCTGCGTACGGAGAAGCCCCGTCGGCCGCGTTTTGGGCCCACTCCTACGATGCCACCACCATGCTGCTAGCCGCCATCGACAACGTAGCTGTCGAGGTCGACGGGACGCTGTACATCGGCCGCCAAGCGGTTCGCGACGAGCTGAACCGCACCGCCTTCGACGGGATCATCGGCTCGATTTCCTGCGACGACTTTGGTGATTGCGGATCGCAGTTGATCACCGTGGTGCACCACACCGACTCTCGCGATATCGAAGCCAGCAAGTCCAATGTGGTGTTCGCGTACGGTCCCGATACCGCATGAGGCCACCCGAGTCCAGGTGAGTGTCTGATCGTCGATGATCGGCGAGGCGATCTCTAAACGAGGAGGGGTTTTCCGTTCCCGGAGTTGGGTGGAATCGATCCTTCTGGCGGTTCGTCTCCTAGCCATTGCGGTCCTGGTGTGGGGGGTGGCGGGAACGGTGGTCGAGGGTATGGCTGGTCGGGGTCCCACTAGCGAGGCCTGGCGGGATCTCTTGGTAGCCGGGGTCGCTCAAGGGGCGATGTACGGCTTGATCGCCCTCGGGTACTCGATGGTCTACGGCGTCCTGGGATTCATCAACTTCGCCCATGGTGAAGTCTTCATGTCGGGTGCCATGGTGGGGTTCTTCGTTGCCAACTACCTGTGGGATGTCGGGCTATGGGAGACCAACTTCGTGGTGGCGATCCTGCTCGTGATGATGGTGTCTATCTTTACATCCACCCTGGTGGCGGTGATCGTGGAGCGTATCGCCTACCGGCCCCTGCGCAGTGCCCCTCGCCTCATCCCCCTCATCACCTCCATCGGGATCTCCTTCTTCATCCAGTACACCTTCGCGGGACTGTTCGGTGTGGCGGTCAAGAACTACCCACCCGCACCCCCTGGCCTGCGAAACCGAATCCACCTATTCGGTTTGGAGATTGAAGGCACCAAGGTGTTGGTGGTACTGGTAGCGCTGGCGACGATGGGCGCTCTGTATCTCTTTGTCGAGAAGTCGCGCACCGGCCGGTCCATCCGCGCGGTTGCGGAAGATAGGGAGATCGCCGCGCTGATGGGCATCGATGTGGACCGCACGATTGTGTCCACCTTCGCGGTGGGAGGGGCAGTGGCGGGCGTGGCAGGAACCCTGTGGTCCTTACTGTTCCGCGGTGTGTCCTTCCATACCGGGTTCCTACCCGGCATAAAGGCGTTCACCGCCGCCGTCCTGGGGGGTATCGGCAACCTGCCGGGCGCGATGGCCGGAGGGCTGTTGCTCGGGGTCTTCGAGGGAGTGGGTCCTCAGCTGGTGCTTTCCGGTCTCGGCATTCCCGCGGTGTCGCAACTCAAGGATGTGGTGGCCTTCACCGCCCTCGTCCTCGTCTTGATCTTCCGGCCTACCGGGCTATTCGGAGAGCGACTCGCGGCCGGGGATCGACCTTGACCGTTCCGTCGCTCCGTCCGCCCGATATGGGGCGAATGGTCCAATCGGGGGGATGGGCGGGGTTGGTGATGGCGTTCACCGCCGCGGTGGGAATGGTTGAGTCCCTCGACTCGAGGCTGGTTATCCATCCGGTGCTGAGCCTGGGCTATCTGATGTTGCTGTGGATCGTCCCGCTAGCCGGTTACCGGGCCGGCAAAACCCCGGAACTTGAGGGGTTGGTCGCGTCCCCTAAGGGATTCGCCCACGTCCTTGCCGGGCTCGGTGCTGGCCTGATCGCCGGTTTTCTGCTGGCGGTATTCGTCCTCATCGTCGACACGGTGGACTCGCGAGAGGTCTTCGTGTCCTTCTCCCCCCGATTGGTGGATCTCCTAACCGCGGGTCGGGGGATCCCGTCCGGCCTGGCTCTCGCCATCCTGGTGCCGACCCTTTTGGGCGGGTTGGGCGGCGGCGCGCACCTACTCCAGCCATCCGTCCGCAAGAGGCTCGTCTATGCCTTGGGGGTCACCGCAACGGTGGCGATTCTCGAGGGTGTGTTCGACCAAATCATGCGCGAGATCGGGCTGGGCGGCCTAGCGGAGCGGCTCTTCACCCGCCACGCTCTAGAGTGGTGGGCGGCTTTAGGGGTCGCCACCGTCGCCTTCGTCCGGTCGCAACGCACCCGACAGCTCTGGGGGAGGGTTCGTTCAAGGCTGACGACACCCGACCACAAGGAGCGGATACGCGTCTCGCTCTGGCTGTCGGCCCCCACGCTGGTGGTGGTGATACTGCTTCCCCAGCTGCTGGGTAGCCTGCTGTCTGAGATACTTGCCAACGTGGGTTTGTTCCTGTTGATGGGTTTGGGCCTCAACATCGTGGTGGGTGTAGCCGGCATGCTCGACCTGGGTTATGTGGCGTTCTTTGCGGTCGGGGCCTACACCATGGGGGTACTTACCTCCCCGATCTCCCCTCGTTTCAGCCCGGAATTGTCCTGGTGGGCCGCCCTGCCCTTCGCTCTTCTGGTCTCGGCCGGGGCAGGCATCCTCGTCGGGCTGCCGGTGTTGCGTATGCGGGGTGACTACCTGGCCATCGTCACCCTGGGCTTCGGGGAGATCGTCCGGATCCTGGTCCTCTCGGACTGGCTATCACCCACCTTCGGGGGAGCTCAAGGAATCCAAGGCATACCCGGTATCCCGCTCGGAGTGACCGAGGTCAGCGGGGTGAATCCAGAGGGCATCCTCTACTTTGCTTTCGGCTTCACGCTGATTGCCGCCTGGGTTTCATGGTCGCTGCAAAGGTCGCGGATTGGTAGGGCATGGAACGCGCTTCGTGAAGATGAAACGGTCGCGGAGGCGATGGGGATCAACATTGTGTTGGCCAAGCTCAACGCATTCATCATCGGAGCAGTGATGGCCGGTCTGGCGGGGGCGCTCTTCGCCGCCAAGCTCGGATCAATTTTCCCGAGTTCCTTCGAGTTGCTTGTCTCCATCATCATCCTCGTGGTAGTTATCGTCGGGGGCATGGGCAACATCGTCGGCGTAGCGGTGGGGGCCTTGGTCCTCATTGGGATATTGGGCGGACCGAACGTTCCCGGTCTTCTTGCAGAGTTCGCCGAGTTCAAACTCCTCATCTACGGTGCTCTCCTTGTCGTCATGATGCTCATGAGACCCGCGGGACTCCTGCCCAGCGTGAGGCGTTCGCGGGAACTCCACCCCGAGGAGATATCCCAGGACGCCTGGTTAGACCGGGATGCGCCGGTCGCCTCGACGGTCGGACGGCAGGGTCCCGCCTGATGACCCTCCTGGCCCTCCAGGATGTGGGTAAGGCCTTCGGGGGTGTGGAGGCACTGGCGGGGTTGGACCTTAAGGTGGATGAGGGCGAGATCTTATCGGTGATAGGCCCCAACGGTGCCGGGAAGACCTCCCTGTTCAACGTGGTCACCGGCTTGTTCCGACCAGATCAGGGCCAGATTCGGTTCAAGGGCCGCGACCTGGTTGGGTGCACCCCGAGCGAGATCACCCGATCGGGGATCGCCCGCACCTTCCAGAACGTCCGCCTCTTCTCCAACATGACCGTCTTGGAGAATGTGATGGTGGCGCAGCACTGCCGGACTCGATCAGGTGTATTTCGGGTGTTGTGTCGAACCAGGGCGATGCGAAGGGAGGAGGCCGAGATTGAGGCCCGCGCCAAGGACATACTTGCCTTCTTCGGTCCCAGGTTGGTGGGCTACCGATTCGATCAGCCAGCCGTCTCGCTCTCCTACGCCAACCGGAGGCGTCTCGAGATCGCTAGAGCGATGGCGACTCAGCCCGAGTTGTTGCTCTTGGACGAGCCGGTGGCGGGGATGAACCCCCGAGAGTCTGCCGAGATGGCCGATCTGATCCGCGATCTCCGCGAGGTGCGCGGTCTGAGCGTCGTGGTGGTGGAGCACGACATGGGGTTGGTTCGCAAGGTCAGCGACCGGGTGGTCGTCTTGGATCACGGGGTGAAGATCGCTGCGGGCAGCTTCGAGGAGGTTTCCGAGGATCAGGCGGTCATCGAGGCCTACCTCGGTCGACCTTCTGTCAAGGCGTGATGGGAAACCGATCGATCCTCCAGTTTCGGGCCGTGCACACCCATTACGGCCCGGTTCATGTCCTCAAAGATGTCAACCTGAGCATCCGGGAAGGTCAAATCGTCTGCCTGCTGGGTGGCAACGCGTCGGGCAAGACCACCACCCTACGGACCATCCTGGGGATGGTTACCCCGTCATCTGGCGAAGTCGAGGTGGATGGCCAAGTGGTCAACGGGAGGCGTACCGCCGAGATCGTGCGCCTAGGCGTCTCGATGGTTCCTGAGAATCGAAGGTTGTTTGCCCGCATGACCGTTCGGGAGAACCTCGATATAGGGGCCTACCTACGTACGGACGACCCCACCCCGACGTTCGAATGGGTACTCGAGCTATTCCCGGTACTCAAGGGGCGTCTCGCCCAGAAGGCAGGTACCTTGTCGGGCGGAGAGCAGCAGATGGTGGCGATGGGCCGAGCGCTGATGTCCAACCCCAAGGTTCTGCTGATGGACGAACCCTCCATGGGGCTGGCCCCCGCGCTGGTTGATCGGAACTTCCGGATCATCGGCGAGGTGAACCGGGCGGGCACCACCGTCTTTGTCGTAGAGCAGAACGCCCGCATGGCGCTCTCCATAGCCGACTACGGTTACGTTCTCCAGACCGGACGGGTAGTCCTATCCGGGACCGCGGCCGAGCTATCCGAAGATCCGAGGATGCGGCAGGCTTACCTGGGCGATTCCGATTAGCATTGCTCCCCACTAGACCGGCCGGGTTAGCTCAGTAGGTAGAGCACTTCTCTTGTAAAGAAGCTGTCATCGGTTCGATTCCGGTACCCGGCTCAGGGCCGGTGCCAAATCCGCCGGATAGCGGCGAGGTACCGATAGCCTGGGTCCAGAATGCTCACCGCACTCGAGATGGCCCTTATTGACTTCGAACGTTGGTGGTGGAAGCTTCCCGGCCCCAAGCATCGGGACTTACAGGTCGCCTTCGGGTTCGATGCCGCCGAGTATTACGAACGGCTGCGGTACTTGATCGACGAGCCTTCAGCTCTTGCCTACGATCCTCTGACGATCTTGCGGCTCAGGCGAATGGTGGCCCGCACGGAAGTCTGGCGCGATCGGCGAGCCGGGGGCTACTGAACTCCGTGCTGCTGAACCATGTTGATCTACCAGGTTGTCCCGGTTGACGCTGGTGTGAGGACTTAGTGCGAGGCCGTCACGCTTCTGACGATCGGCGGCGGTTCAGGCGTGACCTCTTCCGGCTCGTTCTGCTCATCGCCCTGATCGCGGCAGTGCTGGTGGTCGGTCTCGTGGCGGCACGAACCGTATGGAACGACGACGTGGAGGGCGAGGCGGCTACCACCACCGTGGTCCGGCCGACAACCTCCGAGCCTGCGGCTTCAACTACCACACTTCCTCTCTCCACCACCGCCACCTCGACCACCCTCGCCGACCAGTCGCCGTCCACCTCGACCACCGGAGCAGCCGACTTCCCGGTCAGAGACCCCGCCCAAACCGGGGTGGCGGTTCTCAACGCGACCAACCAGACCGGCCTGGCAGGACGTGTCACCGAGCGCCTGGGTGGTCTGGGTTATCGAACCGCGGATCCCGGGAACCACAGCGAGGATTTGGCCAGGTCGCTGATTTGGTACCTACCGGGTTACGACCGAGAGGCTCTATTGCTGGCCAGCCAGGTCCCTGATGCCACCATTCTTCCTTATCCGGGCAACGCGCCGCGTGCCCCGTTGACCGTGATCCTCGGGGCGAGTTACCGAGAATGACATCGTTGGGGGGCTGGGGCGGAGGCCATAGTCGGCTCCGCGTCTCGAGCAGGCCTACGTATAGGAGCCGCGGGGCGTGGTTGCTGTTATTGGTGGCAGGGGCTCTCCTCGCCGCACTGGTCACGGTTGGCGACCGCTTTGGCCGCTCGATCATCCTCGATCTGGTCTCACTGTGGCCGGCTTTAGCGGCGGTCTTGGTGATGGTGTTTCTGCTCGGGTCGGGCCGTAGACGATCCCGCAGCCTGCTCCGCTTCGGTCTGATGACGGCCCTTCCCCTGTCGCTGCTGGTTTGGGTGGTCCTGGTTGCTGGCCTTCACGGTTGGGGATGGGACCGTCTTCCCTCTTCGTCTGCCACCTTGCTGGGGCCGGGAGGGGGGGACGTGGCTCGATTGCCCGCCGCGTACGCCCAAGTCGGAGGAGTGCTGATCTTGGAGCCTGGAGGCGAGGTGCTCTACCAGGCTTCTCCGCTGAAGGCGGGCGGGGGCGTGGCCCCCCCGGAAGCCGAGGAGGTCACCGTGGGGGATGAGATTCGGGTGACGCTGATGGAGTCCGCCGAAGCCGGATGGTTCGCGTCGGCTGGCTGGCGGCTGGCCCTCAGCCCGGACCACAGCTGGGCGATCACGGTGAGATCGGTTCGACTGGAGGCATCGCTTGACGGGGTCCCGGTTCGCTCCTTGGATGTTGAAGCGGACGGGGAGATCAACATGGGTCGTCCGATCGCTGAGGTCCCCATCTCTTTGCTCGGGGAGTTGGCAGTGCAGATACCGGCCGATGTCTCGATCGATCTGCGGGGTCAGGCCACGGTCGGTCCGGGATGGACACCTACCTCTACCGGGGCTGAATACCGGGGTCCCGCCGAGGGCCGTTATCTTATTGATGTGCTGCCCGGTTCGGATGTGGCGGTGATCCAGATATGACGGATGCCGGGGCCGTGAGGTCGGGCTACGTTTATCCTTTGAGTTGAAGGGATTAACTACCTATGCACCACGATCGGGAAAGACGAGCCAGGGAAGACTGGCTGCGCGGCATGGGCGTAGCCGCTTGGAGCGTGTTGGGCATTTTCCTGGTGCTGGCGGTCTTGGTCTGGCTGCTCCTGCAGGTGCGGATCATTTGGGCACCCCTGATCTTCTCGGTCCTCCTCATTTATCTGGTCAAGCCCTTAGTGGACCGCCTCGAGGGGTACCGGGTACCACGGGTTCTCGGCAGCCTGCTGATCTACCTGGGACTCGGAGGCATCATTGTGCTGATCGGGGTGATCGTGGTCCCGATCTTCAGCGCCCAAGCCTCCGAGTTGGCCGAACGGATCCCCGACGCGGTCGAAGGTGCCTCCGACGCGGTAGCGGCCCTGGCCAGCTACTTCAACGTGTCGGTCGAAGTCACCGGGTTCGAGTCCTGGTCGGAGGAAATCGCCGACCTGTTCTCGGATCCTTCCAACCGAGAAGTGCTCCTGGAAGGGCTCTCATGGGTGGGTGAGGTTGCTCTAGGCCTGTTCGAAGGGGTGGTGATCGTGCTGCTGGCACCGGTTCTGGCCTTCTACATCATGGTGGATGCCCACAACCTGCGTCGGGCGGCGGAGCGGCTGGTTCCCTACAACGACCGGGCCGAGGTGATGCATGTCGCCCATCAGGCCAGCAAGGCCATGAGCGGCTTCGTGCATGGGCAGCTGGCGGTGGCGTTGATCGTCGGGACCCTGTCGAGCGTCACGCTTTGGGCACTCGACCTCCCCTTCTGGCTGATTGTCGGGATGTTGGCCGGTGCCCTGAACGTAGTGCCGTTCATCGGCCCGTGGGTCGGTGGGGCCCTCGGGGTGTCGACCGCTCTGATCGTCGGCGATCCGCTTCGCGCCCTGTGGGTGATAGTGGCCTTCCTGGTGATCCAGCAGATCGATAACCACATCGTCAGCCCGATGGTGCTTCGCGCCGCGGTCCATCTGAGTCCGGTCACCATCATTCTGGCGCTCCTGGCCGGGGGATCGGTCGGAGGCCTCCTCGGTGTCCTCATCGCGGTCCCGGTAACAGCGGTGGTCAAGATCATCGCCGGACATCTCTGGCGAACCCGAGTGTTGGGGGAGTCATGGGAGAAGGCCGCTTCGGCGGTCGTAACCGAATACCCGTCCCCGCGTCTGCGCACCAAGTTCTTGCGCCGGGCTGGGAGGGACACGCAGGACGGCGAAGACGAAAGTCCGGCAGGGGAGAGCGTCGAACCGTCGGATGGGGGAGGATCCGGCGAAGAACCCGCCGCATCGCCCCAATAGTCCATGATTGATTCTGTGGTGGTGGCCGGGCTGGCTCTGGTGCTCTGGCGCGGCTACCGTCGGGGCGTCCTGATGTCGGCGGCCTCCCTGGTGGTGTTGGTGGCCGGGGCGGTGATCGGCTACCGGGCTGGACCTATTGGCCAGACGATGGTCGAGTCGTGGACGGGCAGCAGCCCGGCGGCGTCGAGGATCATCACCTCCGCGGTGGTCTTTGTCGCCGTGGTCGTGGTCGGGCGGCTGCTGATCAGCCGGATCCTCACTCTCCTCGGCCCTGCTCGCATCTTTGATCGGCTGGCGGGGGCCGCCCTGTCTGCTATCGGGTTCCTCCTAGTGGTCGGGATCGCGGTCCTGGCCGCCTCTACCTCCGTCTACCCCGTCCCGACGGTAGAAGATGCCCTCCAACAGTCACGCTTCGTGGCACTGGTGAACGCCCAGGCACCTGAGGTCACGCCCGCGATTAGCCGATTGCTGGGAGACCGAGATCTGGAGTCCTACCTGAACCTCCTTCAACTGGTCGGCGGCAGCCTGCTGATCGTGGATGGCGAGGATCGGGTGGACATCACCGCGGCTGGCGATACCCCGGTCAGGCAACATGACCAAGCATCGGAGTTGTTCGACCGACTCAACCTCCTACGGGTTGATCGCGGACAGGCACCCCTCGAGTGGTCTTCGGCGCTGGCTGATGTCGCCGCCGGGCACGGCGCTGAGATGTATCGGTCGGGGTATTTCTCCCACTCGTCGGATGTCACCGGACGGGTCGAGGATCGGCTGGCCTCCGCCGGTCTACTCTTCCGGGTGGCGGGGGAGAACCTAGCGTTGAACCCCACGGTGGACGGCGTGCATCGGGGCCTGACCGAGTCGCCCGATCATCTGGCCGCCATGCTGGATGGGCGCTTCACACGAGTGGGTATTTCCGTTCATGAGGGTCCTCTCGGGCTCATGGTGGTCGAGGTCCTTACCGGATGACCGGTACCGCCGCCCGACTACGCATCGCCCTGCTCGAGGTCTACCGACCATATGTCCTAGCCAAGGTCAAGGAGTTGGCCGAGGATGCCCCCGACGACCTAGATGGTGCCATCAACGCGGGGCATCAATGGTTAGAGTCGACCTTGGGTGACCTGCTAGAGAGGCCCTTCGATCAGCAGAACCGGGGACCTCTCGAGCTGTTCCAGGAAGCGCTGCGCTTCCCTACCGAAGTCTTGCTGGGGGACGGTCACCAGCCGGTGACGAGAGACGTGATGGTGGCGCGGGCCCTCCCGGGAGACGTGTTCGACCTAGCCCCGGCTTCCACTCAGCAGCTGGGAGAAGAAGTATGGGAGGCCCATCTGGCCTGGGGCTACGCGAAGGCACAAGCGATGGCCGGGGATCTCAAAGACACGGAGACCGATGTCGCAACGTGATCTGTCCTCGGTCTTCAACACGGCCTGTCGCGCCCGCGGCAGGATTCGAACCTGCGGCCTACCGCTTAGGAGGCGGTTGCTCTATCCCCTGAGCTACGCGGGCTTGGCGCTGTCCTCGGGGGACGTCTGCCGGATCCTGATTGTAGGGGCCAGACACCGAAGTTCGACAAAATAATGGGGCCACTTGTCCGACGTACCCCTTGAACGGCGTTGGTCAGAATGTAATAGTATATGTAGCCATTTTGGGAAAAGGGCAAGCAGGCCCGGATTCTAAGTCACTCCTTTCTGGGGGCCTGCTTGCCCTCCCCAACACCCATCCTGGCCACCGTAGATCCCGAGTTCACGAACCGACCGAGCGGGCCAGGGATCTCCGGAACGACGTCCGTTCCCCTTGGCCTCTGGCTACCGGCCAGGTCGGTTATGGTACGGCCATGGCGAGAACCGATCACGTTGCGCTGCTGCGGGGAATCAACGTGGGGGGAAGGAACATTGTCCGCATGGCCGACTTAAGAGTTGGCTTCGAGGAAGCCGGGTATGCCGATGCCCGCACGTACATCCAGTCGGGCAACGTGCTGTTCCACTCCGATGCGGAACCCGAGTCGTTGGAGTCCGACATAGAGGAGATGATCCAGAACCGGTTTGGGCTCTCCGTTGTGGTGGTCGTGCGTTCTCGCCGCCAGTATCGGGAGGTCGTCACCGGAGCTCCGGAGGGGTTCGGTGCCTCGCCGGACACTTACCACTCGGATGTGATCTTCCTCAAAGCACCCCTGTCGGCCAACCAAGCTCTGGAAGCGGTAAACCCGCGCGACGGCGTAGATCAGGTATGGGCGGGCAACGGCGTGCTCTACTTCTCACGCTTGAGCAACCGGCTATCCCAGAGCCGGATGAGCCGTATCGTCCGCACCCCCCAATACCAGAACATGACTATCCGCAACTGGAGAACCACAACCAGGCTCCTAGCCCTCCTCGAGGAGCGAATGTGATCAGGCATCCGCCGGACTCCCGAAGAAGCCGTACGGGTTCAACTCTGGAGTTCCCCCCGCTGGCCGGACAATCCCACAGTGAGCGCGTTTGGTCTCCGACAATGGGACTGCGCGCTGGGTAGGAGTCCTGTTGGGAGGGAAACGACCAGAAGAAGGTTCTGGGATGGTGTTCAGATGAGACGCGGTGGAGATCGTTCGCGTGTCGGTCTAAGCCGATCCGCCGGGTCGCCAGCGCGTTGGGGTTCTACGACTCGACTTTGGGTAACTGGGTACGCTAGGCCGAGGTCGTCCGGGGAGGACGAGTAGGCCATAGCAGCGGTGAGCGCTAACAAGCGGATACGGCGCTCTCGTTTTCGGCATTCTGAACACTCCTTCCCGGGACCATGGTCCCAAGTCTGTAAGTGTCCACCAAACCGGGTCAACCTCACTTGAGCGGGACCGGTCGGTTCTCGCTTCGGGTTTTGGTGACGCCGCGGCTGCTGTCCCGCCAGCGTCGTCCGCTGCCAGAGGGCCTCGCACTGGGCAGGGGAGCGCCCGCCTGGCGTTGGCTCCGGGGGCTGACACTCGGGTGCGGTTGGGTGTGGTTATGGGGGGTCGGGTCCGGCGCGTGGTTGGGTTTGTATTCCGTTGGGGGTTGGTGTGACTTCCAGGTTGTTGGTTTCGAGCCATTTGTGGTGCCGTGGGCAGACGGCTACGAGGTTGTCGATGTCGGTTCGGCCGCGGTCGCGGTGCCATTCTTTGATGTGGTGTAGTTGGCATTGGTGCATGGGCGCGTGGCAGACGAAGCATCCGCCGTCGCGTATGGCTATGGCTAGGCGCTGGGCGGTGTTGGCGAGGCGTTGGCGGCGTCCTAGCCACAGGGGTCGGCCGGCCCGGTCGAAGACCATCCCCGCTAGTTGTGTGTCGGGGCTGAGGGTAGAGAGGATGTGTCGGGGTACGGGTCCGACGCCGACGATCTCACAGGTCCCATCAGGATCGGTTCCGTCTACTGTGCCTATGGGTGCGACCACGATCAACTGGGTAGCGGCCTTTGCTTTCACTCCCACGGTCTCGGCGAGGGGTTCGCCCGTGTCGGCGTCGCGGTTGGTTAGGAGTTCGAAGACGACGTCGGCTCTGCGTTGGTTGGGGCTGCGAACCCGGTTCGGGTCTTGGCCGTCGGAGCGGTCTTGTTGTAGGTGGTGGTGGTAGTGGCGGTCGATGGCTTGGCGGACTTGTTCGAACTGGGGGCGAGGCAGCTTCGCCCAGAGTATCCCGAGTCCGGTGTCTTTCTCTACCCACATTTTCGCTTCTCTAGCCCGCCGCTGACGTTCTATGGGATCGACACCGGCTTCGATGAGTTTCTGGTTCGACCAGTCCCGTGCCAGTTTCCCGAAACGGTCAGGGAGCAGTTCCCCAGCCGCGTCGATCAGGCGGTCGTCGGCTTCGACCGCGTCGGCTCCTACCTTTTCCGCCGCGGCCGCAAGCGCTTTAGCGTGGCCCATGGTGATCTCACCCGAAGCGAAGCGTTCTTTGACCTTGGGCATGTCCCCGAGCTGGCGCGCTACCTTCGCCATCTTTTTCGACTCCCGGGAACCCAGCCGGGCGTCTTGTCGTAACACCTCCCCAGAATCGGCCCCCGACCCCGAATCCGCCTTCTCGACTTGGACAGCGACGTCGCATAACAACGCATCCGCCACCGACCGTACCTCGCCCAACACCGCCGCCAAGCCAACCGCCTCGTCACGGCACAGAGAACCAACACGGGCCTGGCGCAACTCGCGCAACGCGGCGCGGGCCCGCCGAGTGGCGTTGCTGCTGGCTGCGCGTTCCGGGGTGCAGCTAGTGGGGTTGGGCCGCCGGTTGCGGTCTTCGAGTAGTGTGGGCATTCGTTCGTGTGCCATAAACAGTAAGGTAGTAAGGGGGTGTGACATATTTCGTGTCTACACGACCCAACACCAACATATTCTCAATATTTCTGCTACCAAACACCACCACAACACCCCGCAACCCAAACCGCCACCAGCAAGAACCCGCAACTCACCCCCCGAAAGAGCCGAAAACCGTGATCCTGCCGAATGACAGGCCTAGGGTACGGCAACGTCGAAGTCGGCGAGTAGGTTTCGGACTAGGCGCTCGATCTCGTCCCGGATCGGACGGATCTCGGCCGTCCCCTTACCGGCGGGGTCGGCCAACTCCCAGTCCAGGTAGCGTTTGCCGGGCATCATCGGGCAGGCATCACCGCACCCCATGGTGACGACCACATCGGAAGCGGCCACCTGGTCGGCGGACAGCTCCTTCGGAGCCACGTCTCCCAACTGGATCCCTCGCTCGGCCATCACCTCGACGACCGCAGGATTCACCCGCTCGGCCGGTATCGAGCCCGCGCTCCTCACCACCACCCGGCCACCTGCCAGGTGGCGGAGGAAGCCCGCCGCCATCTGCGAGCGCCCAGCGTTGTGGACGCACACGAACAAGACCTCGGGAATCGCTCCGGTACGTCGCGCCATGGGAACCACTTTACGAGCGGTGCTTGAACGAGCGGTGAAATCACCGAGAAGGTATGTCCAAAAGGGTCCGCAATGGCCGTCGATGCTGACCGGTGCCTCTACATTGGCCCCATGGATACGGCAATCCCCACCCTGAGCAGGCGCCTGCTTGCCGAGGGAACCGGTACCGCCTTCCTGCTGATGGCAGTGGTAGGCGGGGGAATCGCGGCCCAACGCCTGAGCCCCTCGGATGTAGGACTCCAGTTGTTCGAGGCCGCGGTGGTGACAGCCTTCGCCTTGGCGATGCTGATCTGGTCTTTCGGTCCTATCTCGGGTGCCCACTTCAACCCGTGCGTGACTCTGATGGAGACGATGATGGGCAGGCACCCGGTCGGGGAGGCGGCTGCCTACGTAGGGGCTCAGGTGATAGGCGGGATCCTCGGCACCGTCCTTGCCAACCTCATGTTCGAGCTCGAGGCCGTGGACTGGTCGCAGACATCCCGTGGCGGTGCCGGGCAGCTCCTGGGCGAGGTCATCGCCACGCTGGGACTGCTGATGGTGATCTTCCTGGTCGCCCGCCCGGGCGGCGTCGGAGCCGGATTCGTGGCACCAGCCGTCGGCATGTACATCGGCGGTGCCTACTTCTTCACCTCCTCGACCAGCTTCGCTAACCCGGCGGTCACCATCGCCCGGATGTTCTCGGACACCTTCGCCGGGATCGCGCCCTCCTCCGCCCCCGGCTTCATCATCATGCAGCTGGTCGGGACGGGCGCGGCCTACCTGCTGATTCGCTACCTGGTGAATGAGACCTGAACCCGGGCCGCCCCCAGGCATCGGAATCAGGAGAATGCCGAAGATCTCGGTAGATTCGGGCCTGCTACCCGAGTGGACAAGTGAAGACCGCTGACATTGGAACGGTCGGACTGGCCGTTGTGGGCCAGAACCTAGTGTTGAACCCGGTCACACTGCCCTGGTGGCATGTAGCGGCAGTGATCGGGTCTCGAGTGTGGCGAGGCCTAGGCGCTTCGAAGCGTGGTCGATGTCGAAACCCACCACCTCGCCGTCGGCATCGAGGTCGACGTTCAGGCCATCCGTGATCTCGCGAGTCTCGGTGCCGGGCGTCGTCTTGAACTCAACGTAGAGGCTGTCCGTTTCCGGGTAGTAGTGCAGCTTCATGGATCGTCCTTTCGGAAGCGTCGATCAAGGAACGCATTGTGGACGGGGTCCTCCTGCCCAGATGGGGTTTGCCAACAGCCGATTATGGAGGACCGCCCATCACGGCGGATTCCGACTCCCCCTAGCAGCCCCCCTACTCCCCACCCATTTCCGAAGAGCTGGTTATCTCCACGCTGAGGCCGGTGTCGCCGATCTCGAACTGGGTGTCCAAGGGTACCGGTCCGGAGATGAGGGCCACCGCCAGTAGCTCCCCGGCGATGAAATCAGCGTTCGTATCGATGGCCTCGTAGAGGAAATCATCGGTGGTGTGATAATGGAGCCGGATCCGGTCGGTGACCTCAAGGCCGAGATCTCGACGATGCCGCTGCAGGCGGGAGATCACTTCTCTGGCTAGCCCCTCGCGGCGAAGATCGTCGGTCAGGTGGGTGTCCAAGGCCACCGAGAGGGGGCCTTCCGAAGCAACTGCCAGCCCGGGTCGGGGGGAACGGACCACGACCACATCCTCGATTGAGATATCCACGCCAGCCACGATGGACTTACCCGACTCGATCAGACCGGCTACCTGGTCGGAGGGGAGCTCGGCTAGGGCGGCCGCCACCTCCCGCACGCCAGCACCGAGTCGGGGACCGAGGCGTCTGAAGTTGGCTTTGGCACCCAGATCGACCACAGACAATTCGTCGTCACCGGTGTCTACGGTCTTGACGTTGATTTCGTCGGAGATAACCGACGAGTGCCGGGCGATAGCTTCGGTTACCTGGGGGTCGCGGGTGATCACCGTCAGGCGCTCCAGAGGTTGGCGGACACCGATCGAGTGGCTGGAACGCAGCGACCTACCCAGGGTTACGACCGTGCGGGCGATTTCCATGGATCGTTCCAGATCCTCGTCGATCATCGCCTCATCCACTTCCGGGTAGTCGGTGTGATGGACGCTTAGTTGGTCGAGGGTGAGACCGTGGTGTATCTCATCGGTGATGAACGGCAGAACGGGTGCCAGCAGACGACTGAAGGTAAGGAGGACCTCGTAGAGGGTGGCAAATGCGGATGCCTTGTCCAGGTCGTCCCCTGACCGGGCCCGCCAGAAACGCCTCCGGGAGCGTCTCACATACCAGTTGGTGAGGTCGTTGACGAAGCCGAGAGCTGGCCCCACCACCGCATACAGGTAGTAGCCCTCCATCAACTCGTTGGTGCGTCGAATCAGAGACTGGAGAACGCTCAAGATCCACCGGTCGATCTCGGGACGCTCCTGTACCGGAGGGGAGGCATCAAGGTCGGCGAAGCGGATGCCGTCCGCATTCGCATAGGTAGTGAAGAACGAGTACGCGTTCCACAACGGCAGGATGACGGTGCGAACCACCTCCTTCACTCCCGCCTCGGAGAAGCGAAGGGGCTCGGCCCGAAGGACGGGGGAGTTGATGAGGTAGGCCCGCACGGCATCACCGCCGTAATCGTCGAGTACGGCCGAGGGTTCCGGGTAATTCTTGAGCCGCTTGGACATCTTGCGTCCGTCCTCGGCGAGGATCATGCCGTTCACAACACAGTTGCGGAAGGCGACGGTGTCGAACAGGGCCGCGGCCAGAACATGGAGGGTGTAGAACCAGCCACGGGTTTGGTCCAGACCCTCGGCGATGAAGTCGGCCGGGAAGGTGCGCGGGAACCGTTCTTTGTTCTCGAAGGGGTAGTGGTACTGGGCGTAGGGCATGGATCCGGACTCGAACCAGCAGTCGAGCACCTCCGGAACCCGGCGCATGGTTCCTTGTCCTTGGGGGCAGGAAGAGCAAGGGAAGGTGACCTCGTCCACGACATGCTTGTGGAGGTCATCAAGCCACTGGCCCGATTCTTCCGCCAAAGCTTCCCGGCTTCCGAGGCACTTAAGATCGCCACAGGCGTCGCATTCCCAAACCGGGATGCAGCTCCCCCAGAACCGATTGCGGGAGATCGCCCAATCCCGGGCGTCCTCCAACCAGTTGCCGAACCGGTTGGCACCCACCGGGCCGGGGACCCAGTGGATCTCTCGGTTCAGTTCCGCCATGCGTCGGCGGATGGACTCCACCCGGACGAACCAGGTGGGGATGGCTTTGTAGATGAGCGGTTGGTCGGTTCGGTAACAATACGGGTAGGAATGAACCAACCGGTCGTAACGCATCAGCGACTCGGACCGGCGGAGGTGATCCAGGATGGCATCGGTGGCGTCGAAGACGTGGGTCCCGGCCAGGCCTGCCGCCGCGTCGGTGAACCTAGCCTCAAGGTCCACCGGATCGACCAGAACGTTCAGCCCGGCCGCGGTGAGGGCGTACAGATCTTCTTCGCCGTAGGCGGGTGCCATATGGACTAGTCCCGTACCCTCCTCCGTGGTCACCGCCGGGCTAGCGATAACCCGAAAAGCGCCTTGCTGTCGCCGGTCTTCGTAGAAGTCGAAGGGCGGTCGATACCTTGCCCCCAGGAGGGACCGTCCCGGAGCAGCGGCTACCACCTCCGGTGATGGTCCGAACACTTCTTCAACCCGCCCGGCCGCGGCCCAATACCGATCCCCCTCGTGTTCTATGGCCACGTACTTGATGTCCTCGCCCACCGCCACCGCCAGATTCCCGGGGAGGGTCCATGGGGTCGTGGTCCAAATGGTGAGGAAATCACCAGCCCGAACCGGACTGTCTCCACGAGGCGGATCGAGTACCTCGATCCGAACGGTTATCGCCGGGTCGTCCCGATCGCGGTACCCGCCGAGGCTCACCTCAAAGTTGGACAAGGTGGTCCCGGCCGCCCACGAGTAGGGAAGCACTTTGAAGGCCCGATAGACCAGATCTCGATCCCAGAGAGATCGGAAGACCCACCAGACGCTTTCCATGAAGTCGAGATCCATCGTCTTGTAGTCGTTGTGGAAATCCACCCAGCGGCCGATGCGGCGGGTGACTTCCTCCCAATCAGCGGTGGTCACCTCCACCATCTCCCGGCAAGCCTCATTGAAGATCGCCACCCCAAGCTCCTCGATCTGGCGCGGACCGGAGATGTTCAGGCGCTTTTGCACCTCCATCTCCACCGGAAGGCCGTGAGTATCCCAACCGAATCGGCGCTCTACCCGATAGCCCCGCATGGTCCAATAGCGAGGGACGATGTCTTTGATGATGCCAGCCAGGATGTGGCCGTAGTGAGGGCTACCGGACGCGAAGGGTGGTCCGTCGTAGAAGGTGTATTCCCGTTCAGCCGGGCGCATCTCTACCGAAGCCCGAAAGGCGTCGGTGGCGTCCCAGCGGGCTAGCACCCGTTCATCCAGCGCCGGAAGGTTAAGACCAGGCGGTACTCTGACGAAGTCGGAGGTAGCTATGGAACTGGGGTTATGAACCGGCATAGACGAGCGAGAAGGCTACTAGATGTGCCAGAGCGGGCTCACGATCTCTCGAAAACGTCCACTGCCTCGACTGGCAACTGGCAGAGGGGGCTTACGATTTGTGGGACGACCCCGAGTTTCAGCTGGCAACTGGCAGAGCCATCGGCCACCCCGGCAGCCATGAGAAACTTACATCAAGGGCAGCGACCTGCTAGCTTCTCTTGGCTCACGAGTCCTCTTAACCCTTAAGGAGAGCGGAATGCCTTCGCGACGTAGCTTGGCTGACTCCACACTGGCCCGTTTCCGGAAGTTATTGGAGGATAAGGAACAAGACCTTATCTCGATTATCGCCGGTCACGAGGCGGAACGAAACGAGGTGCGCTTGGCCGAAACCGCGGCCGAGCGGAGCCCCGATCCTGACTCGGCCGACGGCGGAGCAATGGCCTTCGAGTTCGAGAAGGAACTCTCGGTGGACCGGAACAGCCGAGACCTGCTCAACCAGGTTAGGAGAGCTCTGGTGGCCTTGGATGACGGAGTCTACGGTGACTGCCTGGTCTGCCGGAAGCCCATACCGGTCGCTCGTCTGCGTGCTCTTCCGCACACCAGCCTTTGCGTGCAGTGCGCGTCTTCGCGCCGGCGCTAACCAGGAGGCGACAGCAAGCCGCCATTCTGGCTGGCGCTATCGTCATCATCGATCAACTGACCAAGCTGTGGGCCCGGACCGCGCTGGCCAACGACAGCCTCATCATCATCCCCGGATGGCTCCGGCTCAAGGTCACCCAGAACCCGGGTGCCGCGTTCTCCTTATTCCAGGGCCAGGGAACTCTGCTTGCCGTGGCCGCCATGGTGGCTGCGGTCCTGATACTCATCATGGTGGAGCGCACGGATGGGGCCATCGAGCTGGTGGGGCTGGGTTTGGTGCTTGGGGGAGCATTGGGGAACTTGGTTGATCGGGTGATTCACGGCCCCGGTCTCTCGGGTTCGGTAACCGACTTCATAGATCTCAGCTTCTGGCCGGTATTCAACGTGGCGGACTCTTCCATTACGGTCGGTGTAGTGCTTCTCCTATGGGCAGCCCGACGCGGCTGACGGTGCCCGAAGCCCTCGATGGGGCTCGTGTCGACCTTGTGCTGGCCCGACTGGCCGGTCTGAGCCGGAGCGAGGCCCGCCGTCTCATCGAGGACGGACGGGTGGGGCAATCGCAGGCGGTAGGTGGACGCTCGCTGCGTCCCGGCACCCGCCTGGCCGTAGGTGATCAGATCGTGTTCCATCCCCGTCCGGTTGTGGGGCCGCAGGCTTGGGCGGTCGATCTGGATGTCCGTTACGAGGACTGCCACCTAGCCGTGATCAGCAAGCCCCCGGGGATGCTCACCCACCCCGCACCGCGGCACCTGGACAAGACCCTGGTCTCAGCTCTTCTCAACAAGTGGCCCCAGATAGAAGGGGTAGGGGAGTCGCCTCGATGGGGGATCGTGCACCGCTTGGACAAGGATACGTCCGGGGCGATGATCATCGCCCTCCACCCCGACGCCCATCAGGGTCTCACCGAGGCTATAGCTCAGCGCCGGGTGGCCAGGAAGTACCTGGCTCTTGTGTACGGGGTACCGACGGTAGGGAGGGGTACCGTCGAGGCTCCGATCTCATCACATCGGGGTCGACGGAGGGTGAGCGCCGAGGGGAGGGCGGCGGTGACCCACTATCGGATGCTGCTCTCGTGGAAGGATCCGGAGGTGAGTCTGCTGGAGGTAACCCTCGAAACCGGACGAACTCATCAGATCAGGGTTCATCTGGGAGCGATCGCCCATCCGGTGGTAGGAGATCCGGTGTATGGCTGGCCTGGTCCGCACGGATTGGCACCGAAGCGTCAGTGGTTGCACGCTCACAGCGTGAGTTTCGCCCATCCGGTCAGCGGCACCCGCCTTCGAGTATCGGCCCCCCTCGCTCCCGACCTGCGTCCTAGCCTCGAGGCTCTGGGAGGTGCTTCCACCGCGATGCGCTGACCCTCCGTCAGCGGGCTAAGGTAGCGATTCACTGGTTGCCCCTGACCAGGTAAGCACGAAGCGGCCGGACCGGAAGTCATATTGAAAAAGGGGTTCGTTCACCTCCATGTACACAGCGAGTTCTCCATGCTGGATGGCGCAGCTCGGATCGTTGATGCGGTGGGTGCGGTCAAGTCGCAGGGTCAGACCGCACTAGGTATCACCGATCACGGGGTCCTCTATGGCGCGGTTGACTTCTACAAGGCCGCAACAGAGGCCGGGATCAAGCCCATATTCGGGGTTGAGGGGTACCTGACCACGGGATCCCGCTTCGATCGTCCCACCGGACCAGACAACGTTCGCCACCACATCACCCTCCTGGCGGAGAACCAGACCGGGTACGCCAACCTCGTCAAACTGGTAAGCCGGGCGTTCTTGGAGGGCTATTACTACAAACCCCGAATGGACCTGGAGATTCTCTCCCGACACGCCGATGGGATCGTGGCGACCAGCGGATGTCTCTCCGGTCATGTACCTACCCTCTTGGCCCCGGACGCATCGCGGGAGGACGGCCGGGCGACCGGTCGCCGAGATATGGCCAAGGCGTTGGAAGCCGCCGCAATGTATCAGGACATCTTTGGCCGGGATCGCTTCTTTATCGAGCTGCACGATCTCGGGTTGGAGAGCCAGCAGAGGATTCTTCCCGACCTAGTGGAGATCGCGACCCGGATCGATGCGCCGCTGCTCGCAACCAACGACGCCCACTACGTCAAAGCCGAACAGGCCGGTATCCACGATGTGCTGTTGTGCATCCAGACGGGGTCCACCGTTAACGACCCCGGGCGAACTCTCCGATTTGACGGTACGGAGTTCTATCTGAAGTCCCCCTCGCAGATGCGGAGGCTGTTTCCGGAAGACTTGTATCCGGGGGCTTGTGACAACACGCTTCGCATTGCCGAAAGGGTGGATGTCAAGCTTGACTTCGATCGGATGCTCCTGCCTCACTTCCCGGTTCCTGATGGCCATACCGCCTTGACCTACCTCAGGGAACTGGTCAACGAAGGGGCCCGGCAGCGTTATGGAGGATCCATAGGGGGCGAGGTGGGGGAACGAATCGACCATGAGATGCGAATCATCGAGGAGATGGGGTTTCCCGACTATTTCCTCATCGTGTGGGACTTGGTCAACTATGCCAAGTCCAGACGGATCAGGACCGGTCCGGGAAGGGGCTCCGCCGCCGGGTCGATCGTGTCCTATGCGCTGGGCATAACCGATCTCGATCCTCTCGCCTACGGTCTGATATTCGAACGGTTCCTTAATCCCGGGCGACGGGAGATGCCCGACATCGACATGGACTTCGACGAGCGGTTTCGGAGCGAGATCATCCGTTACGCGGCGGAGAAGTACGGCTCCGATCATGTCGCCCAGATCGTGACCTTCGCCACCATCAAGGGTCGGCAAGCCATCCGCGACTCCGCTCGGGTGCAGGGGATCGCCTACGCCACCGGCGATCGCCTAGCCAAGCTCATGCCCGATCCAGTACTAGGGCGGGAGGCCTCCCTCAAGATCTGCTTCGATCCTCCCCAGTCGGGTGACGACCAGATGGTCAAGGACTGGTATACGGGGGCGGCTGGTCTGCGGGAGGCATACGACCAGGATGAAGACGCTCGGCTGGTGATCGACACCGCTCGTGGCTTGGAAGGTCTCCGCCGGCAGGACTCCATACACGCCGCCGCGGTGGTAATAGCTCCCCAGCCTTTGACGGATCTGGTTCCCCTCCAGCGCAAGGGGGAGGATGCCGAGGTTGTAACCCAGTATGAGATGCATGCCATCGAACAACTGGGTCTGCTCAAGATCGATATCCTGGGACTGCGCGCTCTTTCCACCATTGACCGGGCCCTGGATCTGATTGAGCGAAGCCGGGGCGAGCGAGTGGATCCCGATCGAATCCCTCTCGACGACCGCGAGACATACGCCATGTTGGGTCGCGGTGACACCATCGGGGTGTTCCAACTCGAGGGTACGGCAATGCGATCCTTGATCCGTAGTCTGCGACCCGACCGGTTTGAGGACATCATCGCGCTGGTCGCCCTCTACCGGCCCGGTCCGATGTCCAACGACTGGCACAACGCCTACGCCGACCGCAAGAACGGGCGCAGCGAGGTGCAATACCCGCATCCGGCTACGGAAGAAGTTCTGGCGGAGACCTACGGCCTGATGATTTATCAGGAGCAGGTGATGCAGATCGCGCGGGACATCGCCGGCTACTCGATGGCGGATGCGGATGCCCTGCGCAAGGCGATGGGCAAGAAGATCCCGGCCATCATGGCCGCGGAGCGAGCAAAGTTCGAGGCCGGGGTCGAGGCTGGGGGTGGGGATCGAGCGTTCGGGCGCGACCTGTTCAACTCCATCGAGGGATTCGCCGGGTATGGCTTCAACAAGTCGCACAGCGCTGCCTACGGTCTACTCGCCTACCAGACCGCGTACCTGAAGGCTCACTACCCGGCGGAATACATGGCCGCCCTGCTTACTTCGTCGCGTCGGGACAAGGATCGCACCCGCATGTACCTTGCCGAGTGCCGACTGATGGGCCTTGACGTACTGGCCCCTTCCGTGAACGTGTCCGAGTCAGACTTCACCGTGCGGGAGAGCCAGATCGTCTTCGGCATGTCAGCGGTACGTAACGTAGGCGGCCTTGCGGTGGACAGGATTGTCGACGAGCGCAACTCCGGGGGCCCGTTCGAGAGTTTCCAAGACTTCGCCAACCGGGTCGACCCTATGGTGCTGAACAAGAGGGTGGTGTCGTCCCTGGTCAAGGCAGGGGCCTTTGATGATTTGGGGCATACCCGGGCTGGCCTTGCCGAGGTAGCGGAGATCGTCGTCGAACGAACTCTGGTGCGGAGGCGGATGGAAGACGCCGGGCAGTTCAGTCTCTTCGGGGGCGACGATTCCCTGCCCGAGTTCGAGGATGCACCGGTCCCGGACGTTGAGTGGGCCAGGACGGACCTGTTGGCCTACGAGAAGGAGATGCTCGGTCTCTACGTATCAGGACATCCCCTGCTGGGTCTCGAGAGGTCCCTGTCCGAACGCACCACCAGCACGCTGGCCAGTCTCGCCGGAACGCCAGATCGCAGCCGCGTCGCGGTGGGCGGAATCGTAAGTGGTATCACCCGTCGCTACACGAGTTCGGGTGGCATGATGGCGTATTTCAATCTCGAGGACTTGGAAACCACCGTCGAGGTGTTGGTCTTCTCTAAGGCTCTGGCCGAGGCTGATCCGCTCCTAGAGGAGGACGCCATCCTGGTCGTCGAAGGGACGGTCAGTCGCTCCGGGGACGAGGTCCGGGTTCGTGCCTTCCGCATCAACCGACCCAAGCTGGAACTCGATCGAGAGCTGGTGTTGCGACTTGACCCCGACCGGGCGCTCACCGACCGGTCAGCTTTCGTGTCTTCCCTTCGAGATCTCCGCGAGATCTTGTCGAACCATCCTGGACCGGCCCCGGTCTACGTCCGGCTCATCTCCGGCGAGGCGGAGAAACACTACGAGCTCAGCGAGCGGGTGGAACTCTCGTCGGCCCTGTATGCCGAGGTAAAAGGGGTGTTTGGCCAAGCGGCCCTAGCTTGAGCAGTGGCCAGTTGGGGTAGGGGTCGTTTCGGAAACGTAAGCCATTCTATTGGTCGTCCAAGATCCCGGCTGTTTGCTCCCATGTGTTGGACAAGGGCGAGACTATGTCCATGTGATCAGTGTGGAGCAGCTCGGCTAGGCGACACCGATCACTGGCGGCGATGGCGGCCTCGGCGAAGTGTTGGCTTTGGGAGATTGGAACCGTAGGGTCCGCTAACCCGTGCCCGACGACCATTTCTACGCCGATCGGCAGCGACCGGATCGGATCTGCTTCCTCTAGGTGCCTTCTTCGGTCGTCGCCCATGAAGGCATCGATGAGGGGGTCGAAGTCGGCAGGTAGCTGGCGAAGATCAAGCATCCCCGCCAGCAACACCAGGCGAAGAGCTCGGATTGAGGAGTTCTTGGCGGCGAAGAACCCGAGCTGTGCCCCTGCCGAATGCCCTACTACCACCACCCGATTGAGGTCTAGGGCAAAACGGTCGGTGAGGGTTCGGACATAGTCCAGGGCGGCGGTGGTGTCCGACATGGCGTCCTTCCAGCCTCCATAGGGAGGGATCCGCCGGTACTCGATGTTCCAGGTTGCCCAGCCCCGCGCCGTCAGGTCGACGGCTGCTCCGTCCATGAGATCGCGCGTGTACTGATCGGCCCATCCGCCCCCGTGGATCAACACGGCGACCGGATGGGGTCCAGGATTCTCAGGCAGCCGCAGGTCGCCGATCTGGTCCGTATGCGGCCCGTAGGCGAGAGTGATCGGTGGCTTCGTCGCTCGGTAGTGGAGATGCGAGATGGCGTGGAGGTACCCATCGACTCCGCGTCCGAAGATTTGGTAGGCACAGGCCGGGGCGGTCACGGAGACCCTTCGCCAAGCCTCGCGGCGGCGGATATTCGATATGTGTATCTCCACCGTGGGAAGTCCGGCTGCTTCGATCGCATCGTGGAGCGCATAGCTGTAATGGGTATATGCCCCGGGATTGAATACGATGCCGTCATAGTCGCCACTAGCCCCGTGGATCGCGTCGATCAGATCGCCCTCTGAATTGGACTGGAAGGCACCGAACTGATCGCCCAGTCGGTTGACGTGTTGAGCGCATCTCGCCAATATGCTCTCAAGGTCGGCGGTGCCGTAGAGCTCTGGTGAGCGAGTTCCCAACAGGTTCAAGTTGGGTCCGTTAAGGATCAGGATACGCATTTGGCAAAAGGCTAGGCGGCACCATGGACGCACCAGCGCATTAAACACCCGCCAGAGGGGCGCATCGACAACCGAAACGGATCAGCTCCCAACTGGCAACTGATGAGAAAGGTCGTTCGCCTTGCACGACATAGGAGGTGGGTTCTGGTCGTTCGTTAGGTATGACCACGACCCGCATGCCCCCAAGGTCAACAGGGCACTGCTGAGGAGGGTGTTCGGTTACGGCCTGCCGTACCGAGGGCTTCTGCTCGGAGTGTTGGTCACCATTCTGGTGGTCTCGGGATTGTCGGTGGTACCACCGCTCATCGTGCGTGATCTGGTCGACAACGCCATCCCCGACAGCGATGTGGGTCGGCTTACCTTCCTCGGTATCGCCATGGTGGTGGTCCCCCTAATCAGTGCCGTGGTGGGGGCGGTGCAGCGGTGGATGGCGGCGCGGGCCGGGGAAGGCATCATCTACGACCTTCGTCGCGGGTTATACGCCCACCTACAGAACATGTCGCTTAGGTTCTTCACCGAGACGAAGGCCGGTGAGTTGATATCTCGCCTGGATAACGACGTCGTCGGGGCCCAGACCGCGATTACCGGGACCTTTGTAACCATTGTCGCCAACACCGTATCGGTGACGGCGGTCCTGGCGGTCATGCTGCAGGCCGATTGGCGGTTGACGCTGCTGGCGGTAGCGGCGATGCCGTTGTTCATATACCCAGCCCGACGAGTCGGACGGCTCCTGCGTGCCATTACCCGACGTCAGATGCGTCACAACGGGGCCATGGCCTCCATCATGAGCGAGACCTTCAACGTAAGCGGTGCTCTGCTTGTCAAGCTGTTCGGGAGACGCGAACAGGAATTGGCCCGATTCTCAGAAGAAGCCCGGATGGTGAGGGACCTCGGGGTCAGGTCGGCCGTGGTCGGGAGATGGTTCTTTGCCACCCTCGCCCTAGTTAGTTCCGTGGGCATGGCCTCGGTCTTCTGGGTGGGCGGGTACCTAGTGATCCAGGGTGGGATGAGCCTCGGAACGGTAATCATGTTCTCGACCCTGCTGACCCAGTTATATGGGCCGCTGTCGGCGATGTCCAATGCCCGGGTGGAGTTTGCCACCTCTCTGGTGTCGTTCGAGCGGGTCTTTGAGGTACTGGATCTCCGCCGGGAGATCAGCGAGGCCCCGGATGCGGCCGAACTACCTGCGGTGGGAGGGGTGGTGGAGTTCGACCAGGTGTATTTCCGTTATCGAGCCCCCGGACAGGTCGGGTTGAGGCCCGCGGCGGGACACGGTCGGCCGAGCGGCCATCCAGAGGATGGCGGAGATCCCCCAACGCAGAGTCCCGCGATTGGGCGTTGGAGGACATCACTTTCCGTGTCGAAGCGGGAGAGATGGCAGCCCTGGTCGGCCCGTCGGGGGCGGGCAAGACCACGATCAGTTACTTGATACCCCGACTCTACGAGATCGCTCGCGGATCGGTGCGGATCGACGGAATAGACGTGCGGAAGGCCACCGCCTCGTCGTTGGAGGGTTCGGTCGGGGTGGTGACCCAAGAAACCTTCCTGTTCCATGACACCATCGCCGCCAATCTCCGCTACGCCAAGCCCGATGCCACCGCCGAGGAACTTGAAGCGGCTGCCCGCGCCGCCAACATCCACGACTTCGTGGTTTCCCTTCCGGAGGGATATGAGACGGTGGTCGGGGAGAGGGGCTACCGCCTATCGGGTGGGGAGAAGCAGCGGATAGCTTTGGCGCGGGTGATCCTCGAAGATTCTCGCATCTTGATCCTTGACGAAGCCACCGCCCATCTCGACTCCGAATCGGAGTCACTCATTCAAGAAGCTCTGGAGCGGGTGATGGTAGGTAGAACCTCCCTGATAATCGCCCATCGGCTCTCCACGGTGAGGGCCGCCGACCGCATTCTTGTGCTCGACCAGGGCCGTCTAGTCGAAGAAGGGGATCATGGGACTCTCTTGGCCGCAGACGGGCTCTACGCGCGGATGTATCGCACCCAGTTCCGGGATGGCGGGTTCAGGCACCGAGTTTCTCCGACACCTGCGGGAAATGGTGGGCCAACAACAGGACCGATCCATCATGACATAGCCAAAGGTGATCGCCAGCCTTGAGCCATCGGTTGCGGGGCAGGAAGCCGAGATTATCCCGGGCCTGGCTATCGGGGGGTTGGAAGGCGGTCACCTCGGGGGCAGGTGTGCCAATTGCGTCCAGTTTGCGCACCATCCGAAACTCGCCGAAGAGTTCCGTCACCGCATCCAGAGCGTCCCGATTGCCGAATAGCTCTCCCTCCTCGCCGCCTTCGGCGACAACAGCTATGCCCGGTCGAAGCGGCGCCATCAGGTCCCTGCGGTAATTCATCTCCACAATCGTGGCAGGGGGGTGTGACATGGATGGGTATTTCAGCGGGTGCCGAGGGGATGGGTTTGGCGATGATGTCGCCGGTTCGTAGGATTAGCCTTCCCAGAAGAGGTGGCGTGGAGCTTTCCGATTATCTCCCCATAGCAATGATGTTGGGGCTGGCCGTAGTGTTCGCCGGTGTGTCCTTGCTTGTTTCCTACCTGATCTCCTACAAGAGGCCCACCGCCGAGAAGCTGGAACCCTACGAGTGCGGGATCATTACCGAGGCAGAACCGATCCAGCGTTTCTCGGTAAAGTTCTATCTGGTTGCGATCCTCTTCGTCATCTTTGATGTGGAGATAATCTTCTTGTTCGCCTGGGCATCGGTATTCGGCGACCTCGGATGGGGTGGTGTAGCGGCAATGGCCATATTTACGCTTCTTATCGTTGAAACTCTTGGCTACGTGTGGAAGCGGGGTGCCCTTGATTGGAACGAAGCGCCGCGGGCCAGGTTCCAGCCTGCCGAAGCCACCGTAGGCGATCGGAACCCCTGATGGCGCATCTTTCCACCCCACCTCAGCTCCTGACTACCACCCTGGGTAAAGCCATGCGGTGGGCGCAGCAGCAGTCCATGTGGCCCGCTACTTTCGGCCTGGCATGCTGTGCCATCGAGATGATGGTGACCGGTGCCGCCCATAACGATCTGGCCCGCTTCGGTATGGAGGTCTTCCGCGCTTCTCCCCGCCAAGCCGATCTGATGGTGGTGGCGGGCCGAGTCTCCCAGAAGATGGCACCCGTTCTCCGACAGGTATACGACCAGATGGCAGATCCCAAATGGGTGATCTCGATGGGTGCCTGTGCATCGACCGGGGGTATGTTCAACAACTATGCGTTGGTACAGGGGGTGGACCAGGTAGTTCCGGTGGACGTCTACGTGCCGGGGTGCCCGCCCGGACCGCAGTCGTTGATGCACGGCATACTCACCCTTCAAGACCAGCTTGTGTCGGGAGAGTTGGCGCGATGACCTCCCCGACGCGCGGTGACGACTTGCTGGTCACTCTCACCGACGAGATCCCTTCGGCCTGCATTGAACCCTCTCCGGATGATGATGTGATGACGGTCTTGCCGGGGGACCTAGCCGAGTTTGCCGCCGTAGCTCGCCGGATCGGGTTCGAGATGTGTGTCGACATCACGGTTGTCGACTACTGGCGGATCCGGGACACCCGATTCGAGTTGGTGGTGAACCTCTTGTCGCTGGAGCACAACCGGCGTCTTCGCATCCGGGTCGGAGTTCCCGAATCCGACTTCAGAGTGCCGTCGCTGACCGCCATCTACCCCGGTGCCGACTTCCTTGAGCGGGAGGCGTACGACATGTTCGGCGTTCAATTCGACGGACATCCGGACCTGACCCGCATCCTCATGCCGGACGATTGGGAAGGCCATCCCCTGCGTCGTGACTTCGCTACGGGCGCGGTGCCGGTGCAGTTCAAGGCCTCCCCCCAGGTGACATAGATGGCTGGACGATCTCCGGCAGCCGACCTGTGGGTCTCCGGTACGGAGGTACCCGACTGGATGGTATCCGGTACCGACGAGGGCGCTCAGCAAATGGAACGGGCCGGGGGGTCAGGGGAGGATCCGGCGGATGACGACCGCATGATCGTCAACATGGGCCCGCAGCATCCGTCCACCCACGGGGTCCTCCGCCTCAACCTCGAGTTGGAGGGTGAGGTAGTGCGCCGGGTCAAGCCCGTCATCGGCTACCTCCACACCGGCATGGAGAAGACGGCGGAGACCCTCACCTTCCTTCAAGGCGGGACCAACGTCACTCGGATGGACTACCTGGCCCCCCTCCACAACGAGTTGTGCTACTCGTTGGCGGTGGAGAAACTCCTGGCAGTGGAGGTACCGGAGCGGGCGCAAGCCATCAGGATCCTGATGACGGAGCTCAATCGGATATCGTCGCACTTAGTCGCCACCGCTACCAACGGGATGGACATCGGTGCCTTGTCGATGATGATCTACGGATTCCGCGAAAGGGAGTTGATCCTGGCCTTCTTCGAGAAGGTCACCGGTCTCCGCATGAACCACAACTACATCCGACCCGGGGGGGTAGCTGCCGACCTTCCGGACGGCTGGGAAGAGGATGTGGCAGGAATCCTGGACCGGATGCCAGCTGCCCTAAAGGACTACGAGGATCTGCTCAAGGAGAACAGCATCTGGAAGGGTCGCACCCAAGGGGTGGGGGTCATAACGTCCGACGAGTGCATGTCTTACGGGATCACTGGACCGATCCTCCGAAGCACCGGGGTGGCTTGGGATCTTCGGAAGGCCCAGCCGTACTCGGGCATCGATGGGTACGACTTCGAGGTGGTAACCGGGCGATATGGGGATGTATACGATCGCTATCGGGTTCGGATCGGCGAGATTCGCCAGTCGCTTGGCATCGTCGAACAGGTCGCCAACGCTATGCCCGCGGGCGACTACAAGACGACCGACCGCAAGGTGTCGCCGCCGCCCCGGCGTCGCATCAACGAATCGATGGAAGCATTGATCCACCATTTCAAGATCTATACCGAGGGTTTCAAGGTGCCTCGCGGCGAGACCTACGTGGCCATCGAGTCTCCGAGAGGGGAGTTGGGCTGCTACCTGGTCTCGGATGGTGGGGGCAAACCCCTCAGAATGCATACCCGGGCACCTTCCTTCTCGAACTTGCAGGCACTCCCGGTGATGATGTCCGATTCGTTGGTGGCGGACGCGGTGGCGTGTATCGCCTCGCTGGACCCGGTCATGGGCGACGTGGACAGGTAGGCGTAGGTGTCGTACACATGGTCGGCGGCCACCGAGGCGAGGGCACAGCAGATCATCTCCCGCTATCCACGACCGAGATCGGCGATCATGCCGTTGTTGTACCTGGCGATGCAGGAAGACCTCCAACAGGGGGCCCAACGCCTCACCGAGGAAGGGATGCGCAAGGTGGCGGAGTTGGCGGGGGTTACCCCCGCTCAGGTTTCGGCCGTGGCGGGCTTCTACACGATGTACAAGCGGGAGCGAGTCGGAAAATACCTGGTGTCGGTCTGTACATCCTTGTCTTGCTGGTTGGGCGGAGCTGACGAGGTACTCCATGCGGTGGAGGACGAGGCGGGGGTCACCTCAGGGGGAACTGACTCGACCGGGCGCATCTCGCCCGAACATGTGGAGTGCATCGGTGCCTGCGGCGGTGCCCCGGCTGTACAAGTCAATTACGAATTCGTTGAGGGTGTTACGCCGGAGATGTCTCGCGAGATGGTTCGCTGGCTGCGGGCGGCAGAACCCGACCACATCGACGGGGATGCCCTCCAGAGGCGGTTCGGTGGACGTACATCCTTCCCGTGGGCAATCGCCGAGCGTTCGGGTGCCGCCGGACCTATCCCCGCCTTCCAGCCCCTTGGAACCTCGGTAGAGGTGGACGGTGTCAACCCACCGGGGGATACCCCGACCACGTGCGGTAACGGAGACACCCCCATGATCCTCACTGCCCGCATGGACCAACACCCCTCCGACAGCCACGGGCGGGCGGTTTACGAGGCGGCGGGCGGCTATTCGGCATTATGGAAGGTATTGGGGGATCCCGGCTTGACCCCGGGGGAGGTCACCGAGGAAGTCAAAGCATCGATGCTCCGCGGACGAGGCGGGGCTGGCTTTCCGGCCGGAGTCAAGTGGAGTTTCTTGGCACCGGCTCGCCCTTCCTACCTAGTGGTAAACGCTGACGAATCCGAACCCGGGACCTTCAAGGACCGCCAGCTTATGGAGCGTGATCCCCATCAACTGGTAGAGGGGATAATCATCTCCTCATACGCAAGCGACGTTAACCATGCCTTCGTGTATGTGCGGGGTGAGTACCCTAAGGCAGCTCGTCGGGTACAGGGGGCAGTTGACGAGGCTTATCGGGCCGGTTACCTCGGTTCCGACATTCTGGCATCCGGCTACGACCTTGAGATCACCGTCCATCTCGGTGCCGGTGCCTACATCTGCGGCGAGGAGACCGCGCTGCTCAACAGCCTGGAGGGGCGGCGGGGAGAACCGAGGCTCAAACCCCCGTACTTCCCAGCCGCCAAGGGCCTGTACATGCTGCCGACGATTGTCAACAACGTCGAGACCCTCGCCAACGTTCCCTGGATCATGCTGGAGGGAGGTGCCGCCTACGCCGCCATAGGTCCGTCCGGGTCTCCGGGCAGGCGGATGTGCTCGGTGTCGGGGCATGTGAACCGACCGGGGAACTACGAGATCGTGGAGGGCCTGACCTGGCGGGACCTGATCTTCGATCTGGCCGGTGGAATCCGGAACGGTAACCAGCTCAAGGCCTGGGTGCCCGGAGGTGCCTCCTCACCATGGTTCGTGCCCGAACTGCACCTGGATACCGAGATCACCAAAGAAGCCATCGACGGCCACGGATCGATGACCGGTTCGGGTGCCGTGATCGTGATGGATGACACCACCGACATGGTGGCAGCCGCCGAGCGCCTTGTCCGATTCTTCGCCCATGAGTCATGCGGGCAGTGCACCCCCTGTCGGGAGGGGACCGTGTGGATTGACCTAATCTTGAGGCGGATCATGGATCACCAAGGCCGGCCGGTGGATGCCGACCTGTTGCTGGATATCTCCGACAACATCTCGCCGGGCTTGCGTTGGCCTCCGGCGATGACCACCATCTGCGCGTTAGGCCCATCGGCGGTTTCCCCGGTCTTATCTCTGCTCCGCTATTTCCGAGAAGAGGTAGACGCCCATCTCCGCGAGGGCAACATGGTCCCGGTAGCTATCGGAGGACACAGATGACCGACACCGACCGAACCACGGTGGGGATCACCATCAACGGTGTTGAGGTCGAAGTGCCCGCCGGTGAGTTGCTGATCAAGGCGGCCGAGGACCACGGTACCCACATCCCAAGGTTCTGCTGGCATCCGCGGATGAATCCGGTAGGGATGTGCCGCATGTGCCTGGTCGAGATCGACACCCCTCGGGGTAGGTTGCTGGTCCCCTCGTGCATGCAGCCGGTGTCGGACGGGATGGTGGCCTATACCGACTCGGAGGCGGCACTTAAGGCCCAGGAGGGCGTGCTTGAGTTCCTCCTCCTTAACCATCCCCTCGACTGCCCGGTGTGCGATAAGGGTGGTGAGTGCCCGCTCCAGGACCAGACCATGTCCTACGGTCCCGGAGAGAGTCGTTTTGTTGAGGAAAAACGTCATTTTGTCAAGCCGATCCCGATCAGCGACCTAGTTCTCCTCGACCGTGAACGCTGCATACTGTGCGCTCGCTGCACCAGGTTCTCCGATGAGGTTTCTGGCGATCCGCTGATCGAGTTCCACGGACGAGGCGGGAAGACCCAGGTGCTCACCTTCCCCGATGAGCCCTTCAACTCCTACTTCTCGGGTAACACGGTCCAGATCTGCCCGGTCGGGGCGTTGACCGCCGTCCCTTACCGTTTCCGAGCCCGCCCCTGGGATCTCACCATCGGGGAGAGCGTCGGGACGATCCATACTGAGGGATCGGCTATATCCGTACATGTCTCCCAGAACCGGGTCTTGCGCCTCATGGGCCTTGACAACGGGGAAGTGAACCAAGGCTGGCTGTCCGACAAGGAGAGATTCGCCTTCGAGTTCATCGGTTCACCGGAACGACTGCGCCGACCCCTGATCAAGGAAGAGGGGCACTTCCGGGAGGCTGAATGGGGCGAGGCCATAGATCTAGTGGCTGAGCGTCTCAGGGCGGCCACCGAAGACCCGGATCGAATGTCGGTCGCGGCCCTCGGAGGGGCGCGGGGCACCAACGAAGACGCCTACGCCCTCGCGAAGTTCATGAGGGTCGCCGCCCGTTCCAACCATCTCGATGCCCGGCTTGGGGACGGCCTCTCGACCCAAATGCTTACCGGGCTGGAGGGTCGGGGTCGGATTGAGGACTTGGAGAGTGCCGGAGCCATCCTGGTCTGGGGACCGGACCTCAAAGAGACGCACCCCATCCTCTATCTACGGGTGAGGCGGGCCGCGCAAGAACTAGGTGCCACCCTCGTGGTGGTTCACCCCCGCCGTACCGGGTTGGACGATCGGGCTGCGCACAAGCTGGGCTATCGACCTGGAGAAGGCATGACCACCCTCGCTCGCCTAGCGGCCGGGGAAGGGTCCTTCGATGCTCCCCGTCGCGCGCTCGACAACGGACCGCTGGTGGCCCTGGTAGGTCGTCCGGGGCTGGCGGAGGAAGCATCCCTAGCCGAGTCCGTAGGTGCGTTTGCGCGCTCCCTAGGTGCCTCAGTGTTGCCGCTCGTTCACCGGAGCAACACCTTCGGGGCACTCGACATGGGCGTGGCCCCGGACCTGATGCCGGGGCGTCTCCCCATCGACGGAGACCTCAGTGGATTCTCGGAAGCTTGGGGACCGCTGCCGACCGGTCCCGGTCTGGACGCCGTCGGGATGGCCCGAGCCGCGGGCCGAGGAGACATTGACCTTCTGCTTCTGTGCGGTGCCGACCCGGTGCGAGATCTGGTCGGGGCCGACGGCGCGGCGATGGTGGCCGGGGCAGGCTTCGTGGTAGCACTGGACCTGTTCCTTACCGATTCCTCCCGCCGAGCCGACGTGGTATTGCCTGCCATGGGCTTCGGGGAGAAGAAGGGGACCGTCACCAACCTCGAAGGTAGGGTCCAGATGGTCAACCGCCTAGTACCCGGTCCCGGCCAAGCCCGTCCGGACTGGTCGATTCTCGACGATCTCTCCGAGCAGGCCGGGCGTCCTATCGACCTCAGGTCGGAACAGGCCATCGCCGAGGAGATATCGCGGCTCGCCCCGGCCTACCAGGGCATCACCTGGGAGCATCTCGAACGGGAAGCTCCGCAAGGGGTGGTGGCACCCCTAAAGCCGGACGACCAACCGTTCGTCTTCGTGCCTTCTCCCCAAGACCAAGGGGGGGAACTCGAGGGGGGCTACGCCCTTCACCTAGCCAGGACTCTCTACGACGGCGGGGTGTTGCTCCAACACAGCGCATCTCTGGCCTCGCTCGCCTCCGGTCCCGGGGCATTCCTTACCCCCGATCATGCCGCCTCGCTGGGGCTGGTGGAGGGCGATCCGGTCGCGGTGGGATTCGGAGAACGGATCCTTAGCTTGCCGGTGAAGATCGATCCGAGCCTGGCGGAGGGGTCTGTGTACGTACCCTTCAACCAGCCCGGTAGCCCACCCCTCCCCAACCCGGGTGTGGTCACAGTATCGGTAGAGGTCACCTGATGGACTGGATCGATGTAGGTCTGGTCGCACTCCGGGTAGTGGTTATTTTCGCCCTGCTTATGGGGGTGACCATCCTGTTGGTCTGGTTCGAGCGGAAGGTTGTGGCCGACATGCAGAACCGGGTCGGTCCGGAGCGCGCCGGGCCGTGGGGAATCCTCCAAACCTTGGCCGATGGGGTGAAGCTCTTCTTCAAGGAGCAGGTAACGCCCCGCAAGGCCGAGTTGGGCCTTTTCCTGGCGGCCCCGATGCTGGCCACCATCCCGGCGTTCCTCATGTTCATGGTGGTGCCGTTCGGCCGCCCCATAGAAATGACCCTGGGCGGCAAGGTCCGAACCATCCCGCTGCAGGGAGCTGACCTGAACATCGGCGTGTTGTATGTACTGGCCATGTCGTCGATCGCGGTGTACGCCGTGGTGCTGGCCGGTTGGTCATCCGGCTCCAAGTACCCGTTGCTCGGTGGGGTGCGAGCCACCGCCCAGGCCATCTCATACGAGGCCGCTATGGGCCTGTCGCTGGTACCGGTGGTGCTGTTCACCGGCTCGTTGCAGCTCTCCGAGATAGTGGCCGCGCAGTCGGGTAACTTGACCTTCCTGGGTCAGTCCCTGAGTTTGCCCGCGTGGAACTTGTTGGTCCTAGCTCCGTCGTTTGTCCTCTTCTTCATCGCCGCGGTGGCGGAAACCAACCGGGCCCCCTTCGACCTAGTGGAGGCCGAGCAAGAAATCGTGGGCGGGTTCCACACCGAGTACTCGGGTCTTCGCTTCGCGTTGTTCTTTCTTGCCGAATACATCAACATCTTTACGATGTCGGCCCTGGCAGTGACCTTCTTCCTGGGGGGTTGGTCCGGGCCAACCTGGGATGATTCGCTGCCCCTGCTGGTGAGCGCGGTGCTTCCCACCGTGTGGTTCCTCGTCAAGGTGCTGTTCTTCCTGTTCCTGTACGTCTGGTTGAGAGGAACGTTGCCCCGCCTCCGTTATGACCAGCTCATGATGCTTGGGTGGAAGCGCCTGATCCCCGCTTCCCTGGCCTGGCTGTTCCTGATTACCGGGGCGCTGGCAGTTCGCCAGTTTGGGCTTCCCTGGGGGTGATATGGGACCGTTAGAGGCGCTTCTTCGAGGTTTGGCGGTAACCGGCCGCCAGTTCATCGCCACCGTCTTCGGGCGCGGGCTGGTCACCACCCGCTACCCGAAGGAGAAGCGGCCCAAGCCGCAGCGTTTCCACGGACGCCACGTCCTCAATCGGTATGAGGACGGGATGGAGAAATGCATCGGGTGTGAGTTGTGCGCCGGTGCCTGTCCGGCCCGCTGCATATACGTCAGGGGTGCGGACAATGACCCGGAAGAGCCGGTAAGTCCGGGGGAGAGATACGGGTTCGTCTATGAGATCAACATGCTGCGTTGCATATTTTGCGGGCTGTGTGTTGAGGCTTGCCCCACTGAGGCGATCACCCACACGCAGCTATTCGAGATGTCCACCACCAATCGGGACGATGCCATATACACCAAGACTGAGCTACTGGTTGAGGAGGATGGCACGCCCAACCACATGTTCGATTCGGACAAGTTCGCCGACTTCGAAGAGCTGGCCCAGGCTGACGGATGGATGCGGGCGACCGCCCCCCAAGGTCGGGCTGCCTACGAAGGTCTCGTGGGGTGGTCCGGATCGGCGGGGATCGGTGTCCGGCCCCCGGAGAAGGGCCAGTCTGCTCCGGACCCCTCGGACTCCCCGGAAGACCAAGACAGCTGATGGTCGAGCCGGTCATCTTCGCGCTCATGGGTGCGGCTGCGATAGCCGGTGCTCTCGGGGTCGTTCTCGCCCGAAACCCGATCTACGGCGCGATGGGCCTGATGGCGACGCTCTTCGCGCTGGCAGTGTTCTACGTCGTTCATCTGGCCCACTTCGTCGCTGCCGTGCAAGTGATCGTTTACGCCGGCGCGGTAATGACCCTCTTCCTGTTCGTGATCATGTTCGTGGGGGTGGACCGGGCCGAGAAACTATCCGAGAAGCTGGCAATACAGAGACCGGCCGCTCTACTAATCGTGGTTGCCGTGGTGGTTTTCGCCGGAGTGTTGGTGGTGACGGATCGGTTCGATTGGGTCATCTCGTCAGGAGGGACACCACTGGAAGTCCGGGGAACAGTCCAGGAGATAGGGGAAAACCTCATCTCGGTTGACGGACCCGCTGGCCGTCAAGCCTCGCGCTGGCTCCTTCCGTTCGAAGCTACCTCTCTACTGCTTATCGTGGCGGCCGTTGGTGCCATCACCCTCGCCTTCTACCCGCCCCGGCGTCGTCAAGATAGGCCCGATCGGGGCCCGGAACCGACCGAGGAGCAATCGCGATGACCGTTCCGGCCGATTGGTATCTGACCCTAGCCGCGGTTCTCTTCCTGATCGGCACCGTCGGTCTCCTGCTCCGTAACAACGCTCTAGTCATGTTCATGTCGGTGGAGCTCATGCTTAACGCCGTCAACCTCACCTTCGTGGCCGCCTCACGAGCTCACGGCGACCTCGGTGGTCAGATGGCGGTGCTGTTCGTCCTCGTGGTGGCGGCGGCCGAGGTGGCGGTCGGTCTGGCGATTATCGTGTCTGTCTTCCGAACCCGCCGAACCGCTTCTGTAGACGAGCTGTCGGAGCTATCCGGATGAGCCGGGAGCGCCAGTTGGGGCGGAGGATCGGTAAGGCGACGAGGTCATGACCGACTATATCTGGCTGGTGATCGCCCTCCCGCTTCTTGGGGCCGTCTTCAATCACTTCTTCGGTTCTCGGCTCGGGGAGCCACGCTCGGCCATCCCGGCCCTCCTCGCCGTCGGGGGAGCCTTCGGGTATGCAGCTTTGTCAGCCCGGGACTTCTTCGTGTCATCCGCCGCGTCTGAGGCAGCGGTATCGACTGTCCATCTCTTCGACTGGATTCCCGGGTTGGGAGCTGGGGTGGAGCTCCTGTGGGATCCCCTCTCCGCCACGATGACGCTGGTGGTAACCGGAGTCGGCGCGCTTATCCATCTCTATTCGGTCGGCTACATGCACGGAGATCCCCGTTTCAGTCGATTCTTCACCTACCTGAACTTGTTCATCGCCTCGATGCTGATACTGGTGCTGGCCAACAACTTCGCCTTGCTCTTCGTGGGATGGGAATTAGTTGGCCTCTGCTCCTACCTCCTGATCTCCTTTTGGTACACCCGGCCCGGCACAGCGGCGGCGGGCAAGAAGGCGTTTGTGGTCAACCGAATCGGCGACTTCGGCTTCATGGTGGCCCTGATGGTGATCTTCTTGCACTTCGGGACCCTTTCCTATACGGAGGTACTGGATCATCCGGGGGCCGTGATCGGGACGGGTACCGCTACCGCGATAGCCCTCTTGCTGCTGGTGGGGGCAGCTGGCAAGTCGGCTCAGCTCCCTCTCCATGTGTGGCTCCCGGACGCCATGGCGGGTCCCACGCCCGTATCAGCGCTGATTCACGCCGCCACCATGGTCACCGCTGGGGTCTATATGGTGGCACGCGCCGCCCCTCTCTTCGAGGTGTCGGAAATCGCCGGAGCAGTAGTAGCGACGGTGGGCGCGCTCACCGCCCTGTTCGCCGCGGGCGGTGCCGTAGCCCAGCGGGACATCAAGCGGGTCCTCGCCTATTCCACGATCAGCCAGCTGGGCTACATGTTCATGGCGGTCGGCGTGGCCGGATACGTGGCTGGGTTGTTTCACCTCGTCACCCATGCGGTCTTCAAGGCCCTGCTCTTCCTCGGGGCCGGTTCCGTTATCCACGCTATGGCTGGCCGCCAAGACATGGACCGGATGGGCGGTTTGCGGTCCCGGCTGCCCGTTACCCACGGTGTGATGCTGTTGGCCACCCTGGCCATTGCTGGCATTCCGCCGCTGGCCGGGTTCTGGTCAAAGGATGAGATCCTGGCGACGTTGTTCTATGCGGGCGGGTATTACATGCTGCTATGGGGTATCGGTCTGGTCACCGCCCTGATCACCGCCTTCTACATGACCCGCCAGTACCTGCTGGTCTTTTCGGGCGCTCCCAGGTGGGAGGAGGGGGTGGAGCCCCACGAGTCGCCCCGAACGATGACCGTGCCGTTGGTGGTGCTCGGTGTCTTGACGGTGCTCATCGGCTTGATCAATACTCCCTTCCGGCTCACCTTCGAGCATTTCCTCGACCCGGTCTTGCACGGCTTGAAGGTCGCCCATGCCCCCGACGACCCCTTGCTCCTGTCCGCGCTGGCGTTGATCTCGGTGGGGGCGGGTGTAGTCGGCATCCTGATGGCCTATCTCCTGTACGGTCGCGCCTCCGAGGAGACCCGCCAACGGATGCTGGGTAGGATCCGCCGACCTCTGATGGCATCCGAGCATGGCTATTGGGTGGACGCGGCCTACGGTCGGATGATCGTGGGACCTGGCCTCCGTCTGGCTCGATGGAGCGCCGAGGTCATGGACCGGACGGTTATCGACGGGCTTGTAAACGGGGTGGGTGCGGTAGTTCGTCGGGCAGGGGCCCGCCTGCGTCCTCTCCAGTCGGGGTTTGTTCGGGCCTATGGTGCCCTGCTCGGGGTCGGTACCGTCGTGGTCGTGGCCTGGATCGTGACGCGAGGTCTCTAGGTGAGCGATTTCCCCCTCCTGACCTGGCTGATCCTCACCCCGGCGGTAGGTGCCGTCGTGGTGATGTTGTTACCCGAGCGCCGCCGCGAACTGACCCATCCGTTGGGGGTCGCCCTCAGCCTGCTTCCTTTGCCTCTAGCGGCGGTCCTGTTCGTGGAGTTCGAGCGTGGAGAGGCGGGGTTCCAGTTTGTCGAGCGCGCCGAGTGGATTGGCGATCTCGGGGTGATCTGGCACCTTGGCGTGGACGGTATCTCCCTCCTGCTGGTCGGGTTGACCACGGTCTTGGTCCCGGTGGCCCTCGCTGCCTCCGGACGCATCCGACACCGGATGCGTCTCTTCGTGGCCATGAACCTGCTTCTCGAAGCTGGCCTGATAGGGGTCTTCGTATCACTCGACCTCTTCGTGTTCTTTGTGTTCTTCGAAGCCATCCTGATCCCGATGGCCTTCATCATCGGCATATGGGGCAGCGAGAACCGCGTCTACGCCGCGGTCAAGTTCTTCCTATACACCGCCTTCGGATCGGCGCTGATGCTGGCCGGGATCATCGCCTTGGCCCTGATCCACCAAGACCAGACCGGTGAGATCAGCTTCTCCTACCTGGGGATGCTGGACCTAGACCTAGGGCATAACACCCAGATGTGGCTCTTTGGTGCCTTTGTGATCGCCTTTGCCATCAAGGTGCCGTTGTTTCCGTTGCACACCTGGCTGCCCGATGCCCATGTCGAGGCGCCGACGGCGGGCTCGGTTCTCCTCGCCGGGGTGTTGCTCAAGCTGGGCACCTACGGGCTAGTCCGATTCAACCTCCCCTTGTTCCCGGAAGCCGCCGTCAGGCTGGCCCCGTTCATGGCCGCCCTAGCCGTCGTAGGGGTCATCTACGGAGCGGTGGTAGCTATCGTGCAGCCCGACCTTAAGAAGCTGGTGGCGTACTCTTCGGTGAGCCATCTGGGGTTCATCGTCCTCGGCACCTTCGCCCTTACTTCTCAGAGCCTCGAAGGAAGTGTCGTCCAGATGGTCAACCACGGCCTGACCACCGGTGCCTTGTTCCTAGCCGTAGGCCTCCTCTACGACCGGCGTCACACCAAGCGGATCGCTGACTTCGGTGGTCTGGCCACCTCCATGCCGGTGTTCGCCGGACTCTTCCTCTTCATCGCCTTTGCCTCGATAGGCCTACCCGGATTGAATGGTTTCGTCGGCGAGTTCCTCATCCTGATGGGCAGCTACCCGACCATGCCGGTGTTGACCGTATTCGCCGCTACCGGTGTCATCCTGGCGGCCGTCTACCTCCTATGGGCGTATGAGCGGGTCTTTACTGGGAGCATCACCGATCCGGCCAACCGCAATGTTTCGGACGTCTCGCTCGGCGAGACCATGATCTTCGCGCCCCTAGTGGTGCTGATCCTTGTCCTCGGCATCTACCCCAAGGTGGCGTTGGACGTCATCGGTCCTTCAACCGCCGCCGTGCTCGAACGGGTCGAAGCCGCCACTGACTACCAAGCACCGGTGCCTGGGGCATCCATCTCAACAGATACGGCTGGTGATCGATGAGCGGCGTCGCTTACCTAGCGGTAGCACCGGAGACAATCCTCGCCGTCGGCGCGGTGGTTGTCCTGATGGTGGACGTCTTCGCCCGACCCTCCCTGCGGGTTCATGGTCGCCTGGTTGCCGTCACTTATGCGTTGGGCGCGGCGGCGGTGGTGCTCCAGTGGCGGGAGATCGACTCGGTCGGCGAGAGCGCGCCCTTCGGAGGTGCCATCTCCTTCGGTTACCTCCCGATAGCCTTCCGAGCCATCCTCATGGTGGTAGCCATCCTGGGGACGATGGCCGCCTGGGAATTGCTGGCTGGCCTGGGCCGACGGGCGGCAGAGGGCATCGGTCTCATCCTGGTAGCCAGTGCGGGTTTCATGCTGATGTCCGCATCGGCCGACCTAGTGTTGACCTTCGTGGCGTTGGAGGTGGGCTCCATCGCCTTGTATGTCTTGGCGGGCATCGTGCGCGACTCCGAGGCGGGCGACGAGGCGGCCATGAAGTACTTCCTGCTGGGTGCTTTCGCCTCGGCCATCTTCATCTACGGTGCGGCGCTGATCTATACCGCCACCGGCGTCACCAACCTCAACGAGCTAGGTGCCTTCCTGACCGGAATTCATGTCGCCCGACCCGCGGTGCTGCTGATCGGTCTGGGACTGGTGGTGGTCGGTCTGGGCTTCAAGGTCACCGCGGCCCCGTTTCATTCGTGGGCCCCTGACGTCTATCAGGGTGCCCCCGCCGGAGCGGTCGGCTTCATGGCTGCCGCCGCAAAGGTAGGTGGCTTCGCTGCCCTGCTCAATATCGTCATCCTGGGCTTCGGGCGCTTCTCCGGTGCCTGGGGGGATGGGTTGGCTCTGGTGGCCGCCCTATCGGTGGCTTGGGGTGCGCTGGCCGCGATTGGGCAATCCGACCTGCGGCGAATGCTCGCCTACTCAGGCGTCTCCCATGCCGGATTCATCCTCTGCGGGGTGGTGGCAGGTGTCGATGCCGTCTCCGGGATCATCTTCTACCTGGCCACTTATTCGATCATGCTGATCGGTGCGTTCACCGCGGTAGGCGCGGTCAGCGGTCCGTCCGCCACCGGCAGCCCCTTCGAGTCCTATCGCGGGTTATCGAGGAGGTCTCCGCTCTTGGCGGCGGTCTTGGCCGTATTGATGATCGCCATGTCGGGCATGCCGTTGACCGCCGGGTTCATCGGGAAGTTCATGGTGTTCACGGCCGCCTGGGAGGGCGGTTACGAGTGGCTGGTGGTAGTGGCCCTTCTCGCCTCGGTAATAGCCTTCTTCTTCTACCTACGTCCGGTGGTCCTCATGTACTTCGGTGATGCCGACGGAGATGACGCCGTCCCGGTCGTGTCCCCAGCCGCGCGGTGGGTTCTCATTTTGAGCGCAGGTGTCTCCCTTGTCCTAGGCGTGGTCCCTGGTGTGCTCCTCGGAGTGTTGACGAGAGCAGGTGTGTAGGAACCGTCCCTACCCCCACCCGCAGCTGACACTCCGGGAGGGCCAAGCGATGGGTGCGCCGCCGAGTGATTAGAAACGCCGTCCGGCTGATCTCATCAGCCGTTGCCCTGACCCTTCTGGCCGCATCAGCCGGGCCGCTGGCGTTGCAGACCTTCGCCGCCGACATATACCTGGTTGGCGAGGACGAGATTTTCCACGAAGACCTCTACATCTCGGCTTCGGTTGTACGGGTTCACGGGACCATCGAAGGCGACCTGTCGGTGGTGGCGGGGAGTGTGGTCCAGATAAGCGGAGCGGTTACGGGAGATGTTCTGGTCGTCTCCCCCGAAGTCAGGATCGACGGTGAGGTGGGTGGCTCGGTGCGGGCCGTAACAGTCGATGCAGACATCACGGGCGCGGTCGGAGGCGACATAGCTCTTCTGGCTCGCCAGGTGGTGCTGGATGGGACCGTCGGGGGCGACATGCTCACCTGGGCATACTCCCTGGCTCTGACGGGCGGTGTTGGTCGGGACCTGCGGGGTCGGATGTCGGAGGCGGATGTCGCCGGGCGAGTGGGCCGGGACGTGGAAATATCGGTCAGCCAGGTGCGTATCGGCGCTGGTGCCGACATCGGTGGTGATTTCGGGTACCGGAGCCGGAACGAAGCCGAGGTAGATCAGGCCGCCGACTTGACTGGGGGCCCGGTACGGCGGACACCCTTGGCCGCCAACATATGGCTCCGTGCGGGCCTATTGATGATTTGGGCGGTGACCCTCTTGACCGCGGTCGGGGTTGGGCTCCTCGTGTTGCACGGTTATCGCCCTCAGGTGGAGGCTCGCATCAACCACTTGACCCGTAGTCCGCTCAGAGTGCTCGCCCGCGGTGCTGGAGCGTTGGCCCTAGGGACGCTGCCGGTCTCGATCCCCCTCCTAGCCATGTGGGCGGGTAGTCCCCGTACGGTGATGTGGGCGCTGCTCCTCGGGGTGATCACCGTGGTTCCCGCCCTCCTCCTTCTAGGCGTGCTCCTGATTCAGGGTCTCATCCCGGCGGTGATCTGGCTGGTTCAGACGTTGAGCCGACACCGGATAGGACTCTACGGATCGATGGTGGGAGGCATCCTGACGTTGGGGGTGCTGGTCTTGATCCCCTTCGTCGGGCCGATCACGGCTCTAGTGGTGGCGGTAGTTGCGCTCGGCGTTCCTCTTCGCCCCCGAACTGGCCGCTGATCACTGGCCAAACTGGCCACTACTTCTTCTTGCCTCGCCGCTTGGGCGGCCATTTGCCCTGGCTCTTCAGCTTCTCCCGTCGAGCCTCGAGGAGTTGGGCGGCTTTTTCTAGGTCTAGGTCCTTGGATGAGACGGCGGAAATGGAGGCGAAGACCTCGCCGTCGCTCACGTACGGTCCGTATCGTCCTGAGGCCACCACCACCTCGCCTCCCGACACCGGGTCGGTTCCCAGTTTCCTACGGGGTGTCGAGGCGCGCCCGCCGCGACGGGGTTGGCGAGGCTGGTTCATCAGGTTCACCGCATCCTCAGAGCTGATCGTGAAGATCAGCTCATGACTATCAAGGTTGCGGTACTCCCGACCCATTCTGAGATACGGTCCGTAGCGCCCTAGTGCGGCCAGGATGGGAGCGCCGGTGTCAGGATGCTCGCCTACCTGGCGGGGCAGGGAGAGGAGGCGAAGGGCGTCTTCGAGGCTGAGGGAATCAAGGTCCATGTCCGGGAAAAGCGAGGAGCGTTTCGGCTTCGTCTTCTTCCCTTTCGCCTGCTCACCCAACTGGACATAGGGGCCGTAGCGACCGTTACGGGCCAGTACTGTCAGGCCCGAATCCGGATCGGTCCCGAGGATCTTGTCGCCGGTCGGCTGGTCAAGTAGTTCCAGGGCGTGTTCCAGCGTGAGCTCGTCGGGGGGGAGTTTGTCCGGTATGGATGCCCGGTCGTCTCCCCTGGAGAGATACGGCCCGTACCTGCCCACCCGGGCCAGGACCTCGCGTCCCGCCGAGTCCTCTCCGAGGTTGATGAAAAGCTCGCGGGGGTCGATCTCTTTAACCCGGTCGGAGGCGAGGAGCTTCACCAGCCCCGGCGTCCCATTACCGCGGAAGAAGCGGTTCAACCACGGAACCTTCTGTTCCTCGCCGCGAGCTATGCGGTCAAGGTCGCCCTCCATTCGGGAGGTAAATCGGTAATCCACCAAATGGTCGAAGTGCCTTTCCAGCAGCACGGTGGTCGAAAAGGCGGTTATGGAAGGAACTAGAGACCCTCCCGACTTGAATACATAGTCCCTCTCGATGATGGTTGACACCGTTGACGCGTATGTTGAGGGACGGCCGATTCCCAGATCCTCTAGCTTCTTGATCAGCGAAGCTTCGCTGTAGCGATTGGGCGGCGTCGTCTGGCGGGCCTTAGCGGTGCAGTCGCGGCCGACTAGCGGGTCGCCTAACTGGAGCTTGGGCAGGTGCCGTTCTCGATCGGTCTGCGGGTACGCGGCGAGAAACCCGGGGAAGGTGATGGTCAGCCCACCAGCCTCGAACTCGGCGTTGACCTCTGCCGAGGCTGCGGAACCCAGCCGGACCTTTACGGTTTCGCCCCGGGCGGGCCGCATCTGCGAGGCCAGGGTACGGGCCCATACCAGCTGGTAGACCTGCTGCTGGTCCCGATCTGCCACTGCCGCGGCTACCTCGTCAGGCGTGCGCCACCGCTCTCCGGCTGGCCGGATGGCCTCATGGGCTTCCTGGGCGTTGCTCACCTTGGTGGTGTAGCGGACGGGTCGGTCGGTCAGGTATCGGGGACCGAAGTGTTTCTTCACCTCGGATCGAGCCGCCTTGAGGGCCGACTCCGACAAGGTGGTGCTGTCGGTCCTCATGTAGGTGATAAAGCCAGCCTCGTACAGGGATTGGGCAGCCCGCATGGTGCGCGCCGGCGGATACCGCAGCATGCTTGAAGCCTCTCTCTGGAGGGTTGAGGTACGGAATGGTGCCCGGGGCTTGCGGGTGTAGGGCTTGGGTTCTACCGACCTAACCTGAAACGGTCGTCCTTCGGTGGCGGCCACTACCCGCTCGGATGTGTGCTCGTCCAGCACGACCGACCCTCTTGCGGTCAGTTGGCCCATCGAGTCGAAGTCGCGGGCGGTCGCCGGAGGAACCCCGTCCACCGAGACCAGGGAGGCCCGGAAACGCTCGCCACCATCCGTCTCGAACCAGGAGTCCACGCTCCAGTAGCTGGCTGGCCGAAAGGCTATGCGCAGCCGCTCCCTTTCGACCAGGATGCGTACCGCCACGCTCTGCACCCGGCCGGCTGATAGCCCCGCCCGCACCTTGCGCCACAGAACAGGGGAGATCCCGTAGCCGATCAGACGATCCAGGGTGCGGCGAGCTTCCTGAGCGTCCACCCGATGGAGGTCGATGGTTCGGGGGCTCGCCAAGGCGGTACGGATGGCCTCGGGCGTGATTTCGTGGAAGACCATGCGGTGCATCGGTATTCGTGGCTTCAATACCTCGGTCAGATGCCAGGCGATGGCTTCGCCTTCGCGGTCTTCATCGGTGGCCAGGTACAGTTCCGAGGCATCCTTGATTGCCGCTCTGAGACTGGCCACCACCTTGCGGCTATCAGCGGGGATGATGTAGATCGGTTCGAACGAGTTGTCTACGTTTACTCCCCAGGCCTTGGCCCACGAAAGGTCGCGGTACTTGGCGGGTATCTGCCCGGCCTTGTTGGGTAGATCGCGAATGTGACCCTGGCAGGACATGACCTGGTAACCCTTACCAAGGTAAGACCCGATGGTCTTGGCCTTGGCACCGGATTCCACAACGATAAGGGGTTTAGGCATGAGGTCTTTAATATCCTGGTTGGGTATAGCTTGCCGAGAGCGTGCCAGCGCGTGGATGCCGGAAGCCAACGGGTGACGGCTTGAGGTTACTCGCGCCGAGAAACTTCGCTAATCGGAGGATCCAATCGAACTATTGAGAAGAGGTGCCTTCTCCCGGCTGTGGTGGGCCAGCGCGGCTTCCTCCTGGGGCGACTGGGTGACCTTCTTCGCCACCCTGGCCCTAGCGGATCATATCGGCGGTAGTACCGCGGTCCTGGTTCCGCTGGTAAGTCGCATCATTCCCAGCCTCCTTCTGGGATCCTTGGCTGGTGTGTTGGCGGATCGCTTCGACCGCAGGTGGACCATGGTTCTCTCCGATGTCGGGAGGGGGATGGTGGTGTTGTGGTTGGTCTTTGCCGATGATCTGGTCACCATTGCCATCATCTCGGCCATTCTTGAGGTGCTGACCCTGGTTCGGCAACCGGCCCGGGAGGCGTCGATCCCGACGCTGGTGGATTCCGAAGACTTGGTTACGGCCAACAGTTTCTCCGCCGCCGCCGCGTACGGTACGGCACCGATCGGTGCCGCCACCTGGTCAGGCGTGGCGGCCGCGTTCGTGATTCTCGGTCCTTTGGGCCCCATCGATCGCGCTCCGGACCTGGCCTTCGTGCTTGACTCGTTCACCTTTCTCATATCGGGGGCGCTGGTATCCACTATCCCGATACCGAAGCCGACCTTGGCGGAGGAGTCAAGTGGTGAGGCTCGGCACTCGCGGGACTGGAGGCAGACCCTCCGGGACGTGATGGAGGGTTTTGCCTTCGTGACCCGGACCAGGACGGTGCGTCGGGTGGTGTTCGGTATGGCAGCCGCCCTGTTCGGAGGTAGCGCACTCCTGCCCTTGGGTCAATCATTCGCCCGGTCCGTTCTGGAAGGGGGAGATACCGGCTTCGGGGCCCTGGTTACCGCCCTGGGAGTAGGCGTAGGGATGGGCATGGTGGGCGTGGCTGTCTTCAGCTCGAATCGGACTCGCTTCGACCTAGCCTACGCCTTCAGTCTGGTCCTATCCGGGGGTGCCATCACCCTTGTGGCGTTCAGCCAGAGCGTGTTCAGCGCGGCCGGGTGGGTCTTCGTCGGTGGAATAGGTACGGGTATCGCATACGTGACCGGTTTCACCCATCTTCATGGAGAGGTTGACGACACCTTGCGAGGACGGACCTTCGCGGCGCTGTTCACCCTCGTAAGGATGGCGATGTTGGCTTCCTTCGCACTGGCGGTAGTGGTAGCCAACGCCTTGGACGGGGTGTTCCCGCACCCATTCGACGAGGGGATTCGCAACCTCTTCGCCCTCTCGGGCGCGCTCATCGTCCTGACCGGCCTGCTCCTCACCAACGCCATCCGGTCGACCCTGATCCACCCCGATGTCCCTCGCGAAGTTAGAAGGTCGATTCGCGACACTTCGCACACCTTCGGAATGTTGCGGGGACGGCGTGATGACCCGGAGTACCGGGATTGAGAGCACCAGATGGCCGCACGGAAGGCAACAACGCCCGTTACATAGCCGTCGAAGGCATCGACGGTGCGGGCAAGACCAGCGCCACCAACCAGCTAACTAGCTTGCTCGAGTCTCGTGGGCAGCAGGTGGTGCGAGTGCGGGAACCCGGCGGGACGTTGGTAGGGGAGGAGATCCGCCAGTTGCTCCTGAGCGGACCCGCGATGGGGCCCTGGACCGAAGCACTCATGTTCGCCGCGGCTCGCGCGCAGCTCGTAGACGAGGTAGTCAGGCCAGCCCTTGCTAGTGGGGCCTGGGTCCTCAGCGATCGTTCCGTGTATTCGTCTTTGGCCTATCAGGGCGTCGGCAGGGGGCTAGGTATTGAGCAGGTCAAAAAGGTAAATGAAGCTGGTCTCGGAGGGACATGGCCGGGACGGGTGCTGTTTCTCTCGCTCCCCGTGGACGTCGGCCTCTCTCGACAGAAGCGAAGGGACCGGATCAGCTCGCAGGGAGAATCGCTGCTCTCCTCGGTGGCGGATGGTTTCGAGCGCCTCGCGGCGGAGGAGCCGGGTCGGTTTGTAGTTCTGGACGCTACCGCTCCCACCCGGGTGGTGGTCAAGTCCGCCGCTAGGGCGTTGGGGGTCATGCCGTAGATGGATGGGAAGAAGCTGGGTGCCGATGTGATCGGGCACCAAGACGTGTTGGCAAACCTGGAGGCACAGGTCGCCACCCCGGCCCATGCCTACTTGTTTGTAGGACCTGAGAATGTGGGGAAGTCAAAAGTAGCATCGGAGTTCGCCGCCGCACTGGTAGGCGATGCCTCGGGGCGGGTGACGCGACGCGGGCATCCCGATGTGGTGGTGGACCCCGGGGGAGGGGCCGGGTTGGGAGTCGACCAAGTCCGGTCGGCGGTCGCCGCGGCGATGCTAAGACCGGTTGAGGCAGCACGCAAGGTCTTGATCTTCGATGGGGCCTCAAACATGACCGAGGCGGCGGCCAACGCCCTGCTGAAGACCCTCGAAGAGCCACCGCCGCGGACGGTAATTGTCCTGGTGGCGCAGTCGGCCGACGATTTGCCGTCTACCGTAGCCAGCCGGTGCCGGGCAGTGCGGTTCGGTCGGGTCTCGTCGGAGGAGATCGCCGCCGCACTTGAGCGGACCGGCATCCTCCCTGAACGGGCCGATCTGGTGGCGAGAATCGCGGCGGGTTGCCCGGGCCTGGCTCTCATGCTGTCGACCAGCAATGAGGTGGGAGACTTCCGCCGTAGCTGGCTGGGTATCCCGGCCAGACTTCCCGACAATCCGGGAGAGGCCTTTCGTCTCACCGAGGAGATGTTGGCCGCCCGAGACCCACTTCTCCAGGGCATAGAAGCCTCCTTTCGCGCCCAGGCCGAGGAGATGGGCTCATCAACGGGGAGGCCAACGGGATCGACGGCCGAGGAGAAGCGCCGGCGGCGTAGGTCGGCGGGCCTGGCCTTGCTCTCCTCCGGTCTGGATATGCTGGCCTCGTGGTACATCGATTCGGTTTCCGTCCAGTTAGGTGGGCCGACTCGTAATCCGGATGTGCCCGTAGCCGACTTGTTGAGGGTGCCAGCCCGCCAAGCGGCCCGTTCGGCCGATCTGGTGATCGAAGCCGGTTTCCAGCTGCGGAGAAACCAACGACCGGGGCTAGTGCTCCCCTGGCTGTTCAACAGGCTGGCTGAAGGCGGATGAGACCAACGAAGCAGGCACGGCGGCGAGGACCCGATCCAAAGGCGGAAGAGTGAGCAACGCAAACGAATACATCCATCCGGATATCTACGAGTACATTCTGGCAACTACATTGCGCGAAGACGAGCTAGGCCGCGCCCTCCGTGACGAAACCGCCCGGTTGCCGGAGTCGGGTATGCAGATCGCGCCCGACCAAGGTCAGTTCATGGCCATGATGGTACGGCTGATGGGTGCTAGGGCCGTGCTCGAAGTAGGCGTTTTCACCGGCTACAGCAGCCTGTGCATGGCGCGGGCGTTGCCGTCCGAAGGCCACCTAGTGGCGTGCGACATCAGTGTTGAGTACACCGATGTTGCTCGACGGTTCTGGAAGCAGGCCGGGGTCGAGGAGAAGGTAGACCTACGCATCGGCCCGGCTATGGAAACTCTGGATGCCCTGATTGATGAGGGCGGTGCCGGTAGTTTTGACTTGGCGTTCGTGGATGCCGACAAGGAGAACTACCCCGGCTATTACGAGAAGTGCCTGGTCCTAGTCCGCTCCGGTGGGTTGATCATGTTCGACAACGCCCTGTGGAGCGGTGGAGTTGCGGACTCGACGGACCAGAGTGAGAGCACCGCCATCCTGCGTGACCTCAACGCCCGGTTCGCGGACGACGACCGGATCGGGGATGTCTCTTTGCTAGTCATGGGCGACGGTCTGATGCTGGTCCGAAAGATCTGATAACCGCGAAGGAACAAGAAGCACCAACTAACAGCACGCTAACGATACCAATGGCCACCCAACCGGCAACTGAATGTCACTGGCAACTGATAGCCACAGACCACTAACCCCACCAACCAAGCAATCCGCGCCCGATCTAATATGAGCCAGCATGCGTATGGACAGATCGATGTTTCTGCGGTTCTTGCCGGTTCGGTGGCGGCGCTTCCTGATCGGGCTCGGGTTTCTCATCCAGATTCTGGTAATCGGGGTCCTGGGTTATCGGGTCCTAGGTCTCGGTTGGCTCGACGCGTTGTATCAGACAGTGATCACCATCTCGACCGTTGGGTTTCGAGAGGTGGGGGAGGTCGATGCCGGGTACCAGCTCTTCACGGTCTTCCTCATCCTCTTCGGCACCAGCACCTCCCTGTACACCCTAGGGGTGCTGTTGGATACCATGCTCGAGGCCAGGGTTGTCAGCCTCGTAAGGGGACGCCATTTTCAGAAAGGGATAAGGCGGATGAGTGACCATGTCATCGTTTGCGGCTTTGGGCAGGTCGGGCAATCAATCTATCGGGATCTCACCAGCCGGGGATACGAGGTGGTCATCGTCGATCGTGCCTTAGATGACCGGGCCGAGGGCGGTCCCCAGATGCGGGTCATCGACGGGGATGCCACCGATGACTCTGTCCTGGATCGAGCCGGGGTTCAGCGCGCCTCCGCCCTAGTCCTCGCTCTCGACTCCGACGTGGAGAACCTGTACGTTGCCCTGACGGCGCGGTCCATGAACAAGGATCTGTTCATCGTGGCCCGAGCCAATAACCGGAGGTCGATCAGCAAGCTGCGCCAGGCCGGGGCCGATCGGGTGGTCAATCCTCATGAGATCGGTGGTGTGCGCATGGCGGCCCTCGTCGGCCATCCTGAAGTGGTCGACTACCTCGATGTGGTGATGCACGACGGTGAGTTTGAGGTACGCATGGAGCATTGCCGCATAGCCACCGACTCGGATATCGCCGAACGGCCATTCGGCGAGGCGGACGTTAGGGGAAGAACCGGTGCCACCATCCTGGCTGTGTACCGCGATGGCACCTATCTCAGCAAGCTACAAAAGCTGAACCTCCGATGCGGCGATCTGTTGATTGCCATCGGCAGCGAGGAGGACCTTGGCAGGCTCCGAGATCTTGCCCGGGGGAGGTCCTCCGCATAGGCGCAAACCGGATCCGGGGCCGCATCAGTTGGATCCTATGGTGCCTGTCGTGGCCATTCGCGCGCCTTCTCTCGATATGGTTTCCGGTTGTAATCGAACGAAGCGCCCCCTTACCCGCTCGTCCGTTCGTGGTGGTCGCCAACCACCTTTCGTTGCTGGATCCGGTAGTGGTTGGTCTGGCTGTGCGCCGTCCAGTTCGGTTCGTGGCGCTTGATCAGCTCTGGGGCGTATCCCGGATCCTTGATGCGATCCTCTGGCTGTTTGATCCCATCCCGATTCCCCGGGATGGGAGGAAGGCCTTCGGTGCCATGTCCAAGGCGCTACGCCATCTGCGATCGGGTCGCTCGCTCGCTCTGTTTCCGGAGGGCAGGCGGGTGCGACCTCGGGAGCCGCGGGTGGTCCACGCTGGTGCCGCCTGGTTGTCGATCCGATCCGGGGTAGCGGTGGTTCCTGTCGCGGTGTGGGGAAGCCAAGAGGCGATGCCGGTAGACAGCATGAAGATCCGCCGGGCCCGTATCCGGGTTGCGGTCGGCGAGTCGGTTCGTCCTGCCGACTTCGCTCGATTCCCCGACCCGGTGGCGGCGTTCAGCCAGGCTGTCGGCGACGCTCTGGACCATGAGGTGCGCCGGATGTCGGAGTTGCCTTGAGCCCTTCCTAACCGGCTACGACCGGCCGGCCGATCAGGTACCTGCCTCGGGCCCCTTTCTGAGCGGTACCGGGGCGCTTGCCTGCTGGGTACTGAGAGAGTCTTGTCGGTGCTGAAGCCTCAGACGGGGACTCAGCCGGTTCAACTGGCGATCGTCAAGCGGCGGAACCAACGGACGCACCCACACCGCATTTTCGACAAAGTGGGCTAACCCTTCTTGGCACAGCACCGAGAGGTAGACCGGATGCGCGATCTCGGTTTGGCGCTTGGCCGCGGTCACGAGGCGGAGAAGATCGGTGATCGGGCCTGCCCCCAACGCGGCGATCCAGTAGGTGAGTACATAGGGATGTTTGGGATCGAAACCAGTGCAGAACCGTTCGGGCCACAACCGAGGGACGATTCGGTGACGCTGCTGAGCCGAGATGCGGGAGGCAGCGCCCGGGAGGAGCGTGATGTCCGTGGCAACGGGAGGATGGTCGTAGTAACGGACTGTACCGGGCGCTGCAAACCGCATACCTATAGAAGGTAGGCAAGATATGTTGCGAAGTCAAGACCAGTATTTAGCATTCTAGGCTTTTTTTAGCAATTTCCAGGGCACAGTAAAGCAAAGTGTCGGAAATATGGGCGGATCGTCCTCAATTCGCACTGATCCCCAGACATCAGGGTGGTCCCACTGCTTGAACACACCCTTACCGGCTAGGTCGCTCAGGTCTGCAATGCCTCTGTTCCGTCCCGGAAGCGAACCCGTATGCAAACTCGCCTAAAGGCTCCACTCCCACCACCGTGGTGTCGTATATCCATGATCCGCTCATGCGACATAGGCTACTGAAGATCAAATCTCCGAAGCACTGTCCGATACCCGCTATTACTCGACGCCTGGCGAACTTGTCGGGATACCGAGCCTTTCGGCGGCGGCCAACTGTCGCGCGTCGTAGCTGACGATCCCGGAAAGGTCGTCGCCCAGCCGCAGTGCGCAAGCCAGGTGTATAGCGTCGAGCGAGCGGAGCCCTTTGCCCGGAAGTTCGCCTGCACTGTCAAGAACGGCGGGCACGAGCCGGATCATGGGAATCTCCGCGAGTAGGTTCTCGCAGTGCCTACGTACGTCGGCGGGTTCGCCCGCGACAGAGCGCCGAGCTTCGGTCCGTAACAAATCCGATGAGGCAAGGTTGCGGCCATGTATCCATCGGCGTAGCTCGGCCGACTCGGGTTCGACGATCAGTAGCTTCACGAAGGCCGATGTATCGAGAAACCAACATCTCACCGCTCGTCCCGCCGTAGCTCGGCAAGGCGTTCGCTGACCTGATTCCCTTCGATCGGCAGACCGAGCCTATCGAGCGCGGCTGAGAGGTCTTCCGAAGGCGGGTCAGCCAATCCTTCCGAGGCGAGTCGTTCTAGGACACCGCCATCCGGCGCAGGAGGACCTAGCCGCGCCACTGGGACCCCTCGAACCGTGATTTCGTAGCACTCACCGTCAGCTACCCGCCGTAGCCACCTACTGGCGTGCTGCCGCAACTCACGTACACCGATTTTCTCCATGTGCTACAGGGTAGCGCATGGCTGGAGGAACGCGGCCTGGATCGTGTCCACTTAGGTCGTATAGACCAAGTGTCTGCCATCCGGAGCGAACTGAAGGGGTCCTAACTGGCCACAATTAAGCTGCTGCACCTATCACGAGGGTAACGATGCCCCCAGCGTCTATTGCCTGCCCTTCGCCTGGAGATACCAGGATGATCTGGTCGATCAGTTCTGGATCCTCAATCGGTTGGGTCAAGACCTGGATGTCTACCGGGATGCCTAGTTCTTCCGCGGCAGAACGGATGGCCTGGCTGGCCTCATCCGCGTCTAGGCCGATTATGGGGGGCACGGTCAGGTCCCTCGCCCCACTCGAAACCAGCAGCAACACCGTGGAACCCTGATCCACGGTGAGGAATGGCTCCGGTTGGGTGACCAGCACGGTACCGGTGGGTTGGTCGGAGGGGACTTCGACTACCTGAGCGGAGAGGTGAGCGCCGAGGACCACGTCCTCGGCCTGGGGAACATCGAGACCGACCACATTCGGCACCTCGGCAAATGGCAGTTCGTTGTAGAACCCGATTCCCAAGCTGGACGGAAACTCTCCGGCCGGGTACTTATCGAGCACCACCTCCATGAATTCTTTCCAAATGGGGGCCGGAACGGAACCACCAAAGACTCGGGCATAGGTCTCGCCGTTGATGACCACGTCCTCCATGGAGATCTGCTCGTCCGGATACCCCACCCACACCGCGGTTGTGAAGTTGGGCACATACCCGACGAACCAGGCGTCCCGGTAGGCCTGATGAGTCCCGGTCTTGCCCGCCTGCGGGATCCCTTCGATATCGGCTCTTCGGCCGGTTCCGCAGCACACCACCCGCTCCATCGGCTGACGTACCGCGGCCGCCAGGACCGGATCGACCGCTTGGGTGGTCTGGATGTCGCGGCGGTAGACAACCTCGCCTGCCGAGTCGGTGATTCGAGAGATGAGGTAGGGCCTGGCATGGATGCCGTTGGTGGCCAGGGTGCCGTACGCCGATGCCATCTCCAAGGGGCTTACTGCCCCGGCACCGAGCGCGAGAGAGTAGACGTTGTCCAGGTCGGAGGTGATTCCCATCTTCTGTGCGGTGCGGACCATGGCCTCCGGCCCCACCTGCACTGCCAGCTGGGCGAAGACGGTGTTTACGGAACGTTCGGTGGCTTCGGCAACCGTGAGCAGCTCATCGGTGTTCCCGGAGTTACGAACCGTCCAGATGTAGCTTCCATCCGGTCCGCATGGGTCTTCACACTCGATCTCCAGCGGGCTGCGGGCGTCCCAGTACGACTGCAGGCTCCCACCCGCTTCCAGAAACGCCACCAGCGCGAACGGCTTGAACGCTGAGCCGGGGTTTCGGCGGCCTTGAATCGCCAAGTCGAATTGCTCCTGCTCAAAAGGCAAGCCGGATGACATCGCCAAGACCGCACCGGTGTGGTTCTCAACCATGGCTATCGCTCCGGTGGGCGCTCCACCATCTCCCGGTATCCCCCTTTCCGGAACGGGCAGCCAAGTTCTAAGGATGCGATTAGCAGCCTCTTGCATTTCGAGGTCCACGGTCACGTAGATGTTGAGGCCACCGCCCCCCTCGCACGCGTCCTCGTGGGCCGGGCAGCCGAACACCGATGTCCGGCGGGCTTCGTTGGTGAGCCCTAGTTGGTTGAACTCCGGATCGTTGAGAATCTGGCGCCGGACCTCGGCCACAACGTGGTCAGCTATGTTCTCGACCTGACGAGGTTCCTTGATGACGAATGGCGCATCCTTGGCGGCTCTGGCCTGGTCGTAGGAGATGAAGCCGGAGGCGGCCATGGCGTCGATTACGTCGTTACGACGATCCTCAGCACGCTCCGGTTGACGTCTCGGATCGTACAGGGTCGGATTGCGGATCGTGACCGCTAGCGTTGCCGACTCGGCGATGGTGAGATCGGCGAGTTCTTTGCCAAAGTATTCCTCTGCGGCGGCCGATACCCCGTAGGCCGACCAGCCGAAATAGACGGAGTTCATATAGAACTGCAGGATCTCGGACTTGTCGTAGCGGCGCTCCATCTCGATGGCGTACAACGCCTCGAGTATCTTGCGCTGGATTGTCTGGTCGTCGCCGACGATGTTGTTCTTGATGACCTGCTGGGTAATCGTCGACCCACCCCTCTGGTCTACGCCGGTGATGTGGTCGCGTACGGCGCTGGCGATGGCGGTGAAGTCCACCCCTTGATGGTCGAAGTAGTCGCCGTCTTCCGCCGCAAGCACGGCGTCGACCATCCACCGGGGCATGTCCACGAGCCGCGCGGGCTCCGACACGCGACCGGCGTGGAGTTCGGCCAGAAGCACCCCGTCCTCCGTATAGATCCGAGACACCCGGGACAGGTCGGGGAAATCGAGGACGGCGGGATCGACTTCGATCTGGGGTAGCCACCGGGCGATCAGTCGATCGAAGGTGGCGTGGGCAGCGTTGATCGACAAGAACCCGAACAAACTGATCCAGGTGGCCATGATCAACCCGACCGCGATGCTCATGACCAAGGCCAAGGACCAGCGTCGCTTGAGTTCGGCCCGCTCGATGTCGTGGATGGTACGAGTGGTCACGGTGTCCGGGTTGCCCTATGAAGGGTTGGCACGGGGCGGCGGGTAGGATTCTCAGGCATCGGCTAGTCAGGATACCCCCGCCCTTGTCGAATCCTTCGCCACCCACACCCCGCTACACCTCAAGCAGGCTGGAGTTGGCGGCGGTGTATGGGCCGGGTCCCCACGGATCCCTCGGGGAACCTGGTGCCTATCCCTTTACCCGCGGTCCTTACGCCACCATGTACAGAACCCGCCCCTGGACGGTCCGCCAATATTCCGGGTACGGAACTGCCCGACAGACCAACGAGCGGTTCCGGGCGTTGCTGGAGGCCGGACAGACCGGCCTCTCTGCGGCCTTCGATCTGCCCACCCAGATGGGCTTGGACTCCGACGCTCCCCAAGCCTCGGGGGAGGTGGGCCGGGTGGGCGTGGCCATAGACAGCCTTGATGATATGCGGACCCTCTTCGACGGGCTTCCCCTCGGCGAGGTGAGCACATCTATGACCATCAACTCCACCGCCCCGATTCTTCTCCTTCTGTACCAGCTGGTGGCCGAGGAGCGTGGGGTTCCTGTCCACCGAATCCGAGGCACGGTTCAGAACGACATTCTTAAGGAGTACATAGCCCGGGGTACTTACATTTACCCACCCAAGGCTTCGATGCGCCTGGTCACCGACCTGTTTTCGTACTGCCGTCGCCAGCTACCTGCGTGGAACATGATCTCGATAAGCGGCTACCACATCAGGGAGGCGGGTGCTACCGCGGTTCAAGAACTGGGGTTTACGCTGGCGAACGGAATTGCCTATGTGGAGGCGGCGATCGCCGCCGGACTCGACGTGGAGACGTTCGCTCCGAGGTTGTCCTTCTTCTGGAACTCCCACAATCACCTCTTCGAGGAGGCGGCCAAGTTTCGGGCCGCCCGCCGTCTCTGGGCCAGGATCATGAGGCACCGGTTCGGCGTTACCGGCGCAGCGGCCCAACGTATGCGCTTCCATACCCAGACAGCCGGATCGACCCTGACCGCAGATCAACCCGAGAACAACATCGTCCGCACCACGGTTCAGGCACTGGCGGCGACCATGGGTGGCACCCAGTCCCTTCACACCAACGCCTTCGACGAGGCCTTGGGTCTCCCGACCGAGCGGTCCGCGACCATTGCGCTGCGGACCCAACAGATCCTGGCCGAGGAGTCGGGACTCACGGATACGGTGGATCCATTAGCCGGTTCCTACTATGTGGAGAGCCTCACCGATCGACTCGAAGAGGCCGCGCAGAGCCTAATCGCCGAGATCGATCATCTCGGGGGCGCGGTGGCAGCAATAGAAGCTGGCTACCCCCAGCGAGAGATTGAGGAGGCGGCGTACCGGGCTGCCCAACGGATCGAGGACGAGGAGGACACCGTGGTCGGTGTCAACCGCTACGTAGAAGACTCCGAAGTGACGATAGACCCGCTCAGGCTGGATCCTTTGCTGGAGGAGGATCAGAAGGCTCGCCTGCGAGCCCGGCGCTTGGCCCGGGATAATGCGGAGGTGGACCGTCGGCTGTCGTCACTGGTAGCTACTGCGGCGGATGAGCGCAATATCATGTACCCGTTGAAAGAGGCACTGGCGGCGGGCGCAACGGTAGGGGAGGTTTCGGAAGGCTTGCGTAGTGTGTTCGGTTCTCACCGACCTGCCTAGCCCGGTGCCGCAGTTTCCTATAGCTGGGAGGGTGGATGGATCCTGATCGGACACCGGTACGGTTTCTTGTGGTAGGCGGTGGTCCCGCCGGTACTGCCGCCGCCGGTGCTGCGGCCGCCTACGGTGCCCAGGTAACTCTGATCGAGGATCAGCTGTTAGGCGGTTCAGCCCACCTTCATGACTGTATTCCCTCAAAGACCATGGCAGCCATGTCCGTCCGGATGAAGGCGATCCGCAACGCTGCCGACCTTGGGATCGTCACGCACCCCGCCGGAGTCGAGTTAAACCGCCTCGCCGAACGGATCAGACAGGTCACCACCGCGATCTCAAGCCGTTCGGTTGATCTTCTGGCCAGCCAAGGTATCGATCTAGTGCACGGCCGGGGCCGGTTTCTCGGGCCTCACGAGGTCGAAGTGGTCGGTACCGATCGGCGCATCCGTTTCGATGCGGCTCTGGTGTCCACAGGATCCGTTCCGCGGGTCCCTCCCTGGGCGGATGTGGATGGTGAGCGGATCCTGACCACCCGCCATGTGTACGACCTCTTTGCCCCACCCGAACACGTGATCGTGATCGGGTCCGGGGTCACCGGCGTGGAAATGGTTCATATTTTCGAGAGTCTCGGGTCAAGGGTGACGTTGCTGGTCAGCCGACATCACGTTCTGCCGCACCGGGATGCCGAAGTGGCGGCGGCGCTTGAGGTCGACTTCCTGGAGCGCGGGGTAGAGCTCCTCAAAGGGGCGCGGGCCACCGGTATCGAGCGCGTCGACGACCGGGTCACCGTGCATATCAAAGACGGGCGACAGGTTGAGGGCAGCCACGTACTCCTAGCCGTAGGGGCTTCGCCGATGTCCAAAGAACTCGGTCTGGAAGAAGTGGGCGTCGATACCGTCGATGGCTTTATCACAGTGGACGAGTATCAGCGCACCTCGGTCCCCCACATATACGCCGCCGGGGACGTGACTGGCCAGATGCTCCTGTCTTCGGTAGCCAACCAACAGGGCCGGAACCTGGCCCGCCATGTCACCGGCCATCCGAGCCAGTTCATCGATTACTCCAACGTGGCCCAGGCTATCTTTACCGAACCGGAGATAGCCTCGGTAGGGTTGGAGGAAGCCGATGCGGCCGCCGAGGGACGTAAAGTACGAATCACCAAGGTACCGTTTACGACCAACCCGCGCAGTCTCATTCACGGCAGCACCAAGGGTTTCGTCAAGGTAGTGTCTGATCCGGCCACCAGAGTGGTGCTTGGAGGCACCATTGTGGGCCACCGCGCCTCCGAATTGATCGGCATTCTGGCCCTAGCCACCCGGGGCAGGCTGAAGGTGGAGACCCTGCGAGAGACACTGCACGTCCACCCAACCCGGTCGGAGTCCATCGCCGACGCCGGGGACTAGCCCTCCCAGGCTTAGCGGATTATCGCTACCACCTCGTTGGTACGGACGGTGTCCCCGGCCCGGACTCTCAGCTCGACTAGGTCGCCGTCGATCGGGCTTTGGATTTCGTTCTCCATCTTCATCGCTTCGAGGACACAGATCTGCTGACCAGCCACGACGCGTTCACCCGCCTTGGTGGCGACCTTGACGATGGTGCCTTGCATGGGCGCGGTCACTATCCCCGGTTCGCTAGACGTCGGTCCTTGAGCGGTGCGCCGCCGGGGTGCCCGGCGGGTGGGACGTTCTCCCTCCTCGGCAGTCGGTGAGGAGGGCCAATAGGAGACTTCAAACTTTCGCCCGCTTACCTCGATAATGATCTGTCGGCTTAGGCCAGGATCTTCGCCGGGCCGACCGCTTCCCCGGTCGAAGGGCGCGGGGTCGAGCATGAGTTCATCCTCGACGAAGCGGGTGTGGGCTTGCCCCGCCACGAAGACCGGATGGGACAGCACCGCCCGGTGTGCCGGTATCGTGGTGGCGACCCCGGCGACCCGGTATTCGTCGAGTGCTCGTAGTGCCCTTGCTATCGCCGCATCCCGGTCGGAACCCCAGACGACCAGCTTGGCCAGAAGGTTGTCGTAATACTGGCTGACCACCGTACCGGCCAGCACCCACGAGTCGATCCGGACTCCGGGTCCGCCCGGTTCCCGGTACTCGGTCACCGTTCCCGGCGTCGGCCGGAAGTCTTGACCGGGATCCTCGGCGTTGATGCGCATCTCGATCGCATGGCCGAAGGTTTCCAACTCGCCGAAGGAGAGCTTGTGGCCCGCCGCCACGGCCAGCTGTTCTGCCACCAGATCAAGGCCGGTAACCATCTCGGTGACGGTGTGCTCGACCTGGAGTCGGGTGTTCATCTCCAGGAAGTAGAACGTTCCGTCCGGTTTGACTAGGAACTCTATGGTCCCCGCGTTCACATACCCACACTCGGCGGCGATGGCGAGAGCCGCCTCACCCAGAGAACGGCGCTGTTGGTCGGTGAGCAGGGTGGAGGGGGCTTCCTCGATGAGCTTCTGGTGGCGGCGTTGGACCGAACAGTCTCGATCTCCCAAGAACCGGGCTTGTCCATGCTGATCCACGATGATCTGGGCTTCGATATGGTGCGCCCTGTCGAGGTATGCCTCCAGGTAGATCATGGCGTTGCCGAAGTAGGCCTCCGCCTCACGCTTTGCCCCTTCTACGGCGGCGGCCAACTGGGCGGAGTCCCGAGCGACCCTCAGTCCCTTTCCGCCCCCTCCATGAGCCGCCTTGACCGCGATCGGGTAGCCGATCTCATTTGCGATTCGCTTGGCCTGGGAAAGACTGGTGACCGGGTCCAGCGTGCCTGGCACCGGAGACACCCCGGCTTGTTGCACCGTTCGCCGCGACAGGATCTTGTCACCCATCAACTCAATGGCCTGGGCGGGAGGGCCCACCCAGGTGATTCCTGCGTCTGCCACCATACGAGCGAAGTCGGCGTTCTCAGCAAGGAAACCGTATCCGGGATGAACAGCCCCTGCCCCGGACTCTCGAGCTACCTCAACTATGCGGCGGGCATCCAGGTAGGACTCCGATGCCGGGGCACCTCCGATGTTCCAGGCTTCGTCCGCCATCTGGACATGGAGGGAGTCCCGGTCCAACTCGGAATAGACCGCGATAGTCCGAAGCCCGAGTTCGGCGGCTGTTCTGATGACGCGGACCGCAATCTCCCCGCGATTGGCGACCAAAAGGGACTCAATGTTGTTCAGGTCGGGACGGGCCATGTGGTACGCGGATGCCTTAGAGGGGGATGTTGCCGTGCTTCTTGGGCGGGGAAGTATCCCGCTTTTCGCGCAGCATGTCGAACGCCTTGATCAACAGAGACCGGGTCTCCCGGGGTTCGATGACGTTGTCGACTAGGCCTAACTCGGCGGCGACGTACGGGTTAGCGAAGCGCTTCTCGTATTCGTCGACCAGCGTGGCCCGCGTGGCTGCCTTGTCTTCGGCGGTAGCCAACCGGCGGCGATGGATGATGTTCACCGCACCTTGGGCCCCCATCACCGCGATCTCCGCCGACGGCCAGGCGTACACCAAGTCGGCACCTACCCCGCGAGCGTTCATCACCAGATACGCCCCGCCATAGGCCTTACGGGTGATCACCGTAACCCGAGGCACGGTGGCTTCACAGTACGCGTAGAGGAGTTTGGCCCCATGCCGGATGATGCCCCCGTGTTCCTGTTGGACCCCGGGCAGGAACCCAGGAACATCCACAAAGGTGAGAATCGGGATGTTAAAGGCATCACACAGACGGACGAAGCGGGCGGCCTTTTGGGAGGCATCAATGTCGAGGGTGCCTGCGAGGTGGTTGGGTTGGTTCGCCACGACACCGATGGAATGCCCGTGCAGGCGGCTGAAGCCGACCACGATGTTGGCCGCCCAACTGGCGTGGACCTCGAGAAACTCCCCGTCATCCACCACGGACTCCACCACGTCCACCATGTCGTACGGCTGGTTGGGGGAGTCGGGGATGAGCGTGTCGAGGTCGTGGTCGATCCGATCAGCCGGATCTTCGGGTGGGTAGTAGGGAGGCGGGGTCTGGTTGTTCTGGGGAAGAAAGGAGAGCAGGTAGCGGACGTCCTCCAGCGCATCGGTCTCAGACTCGGACACGAAGTGGATAACGCCCGAGGTCCCCGCGTGGGGACCTACTCCCCCGAGTTCCTCAAACGACACTTTCTCCCCGGTCACGGCTTCGATGACGTCCGGGCCGGTGATGAACATGTGTCCGGTGTTTCGTACCTGGAAGACCAGGTCGGTGATGGCGGGCGAGTAGACCGCACCGCCCGCGCATGGTCCCATGATTACCGAGATCTGGGGTATGACGCCGGAGGCTTTCACGTTGCGGTAGAAGATCCGCCCGTAACCGTCCAGCGACTGGACCCCTTCCTGTATTCGAGCACCACCGGAATCTTTGAGCCCTACCAAAGGGGCCCCGACGCTCATCGCCATATCCATGACCTTGGTGACGCGATCGGCAACCGTCTTCCCGAGGCTTCCGCCGAACACCGTGAAGTTCTCCGCGAACACGAACACCGTCCGCCCATTTACGGTCCCATAGCCGGTTACCACGGCGTCGCCGAGCGGTCGGTGGTTCTCGATGCCGAAGCCGCTCGACTGGTGCCGGACAAACGTGTCTATCTCTTGGAAGCTTCCCTGGTCAAGGAGGAGGTCGATACGCTCTCGGGCGGTGAGTTTGCCCTTCTCGTGCTGGCGATCCACATCGCGCCGGGTTGCATGGCCGACCCGATCACGCATGTGACGTAGCTTTTCTATGCGCTGTTCAGTGCTCAAGGCGTTCGGTATCCTGTCGATTGAGGGCTGCGAGCCTGACGGATGCGGGGAATGTTCCAGGTTAGGCGTTCGTCGAACCCACAACCATTCCGCCTCGCAGTTTCCGGATGTCCGGCCAAGAGTTAGACCATAGGCAGACGAGAATGGATACACCATACGAGAAGTTGGTTCTTGGCGAGACCAGCTCGACCCAGGACGAGGTGTGGCATCACTTGGACAGGGAGCCCGTATTGGTCGTCGCCGAACGTCAGGCCTCGGGTCGGGGACGGGCTGGCACCGGATGGGAGAATGCGCCCCGGGCGTTGGCAACTTCGCTCGGTTTGTGCCCCGACTGGCCAGAAGAGACTTGGTCGCGCCTGACCTTGGTAGCGGGGGTGGCTGCGCTCCGTAGTTTGGAAGGCCACGCCGAAGGCCTATCACTCAAGTGGCCCAATGATGTGATGAGGGGACCATCCAAGCTGGGCGGGATCCTCACCGAGGCGCGTGGTCCCCGGGTGGTGGTCGGGTGGGGTGCCAATCTGTACTGGCCCGATCCTCCGGCGGGCCGCGGGGCTCTCTACCCGACCGATCCCGGGCCCAGCCAGGCAGTGCTGATCGCTGACCGGTGGGCGCATCAGTTCTTGCGCTTGGTCGCCGCGCCCCACCACACCTGGCCCCGCCAGGAATACCGCCTCTCTTGTTCGACCCTCGGACGGCAGGTCAGATGGCAGCCCGCCGGAGCGGGTCGGGCGGTTGACGTGTCGGAGGAGGGGGGGTTGGTGGTTGAGACTCCGCAAGGACGTGTCACCCTAATGTCGGGGGAGGTCTACGAGATCCGCCACCGCCTCGGTGGAGGTCGGGGAGAACGGACTGAGGAGGGCTAGATGCTGGCTACCATCCTTCCCAGCCGGATAGGAAGGTGACGTTGGCGGTCTTGGCCCACGAGGGAACGATCGAGATCCTCTATCGCGACTTTGCCATGCCTACCGGCTCGGGTTTTTCCAACGGTTACCTGGCTCGCCCCGACCGGGTTGGTGCCTACCCTCTGGTGATTCTGCTCGCCCCCCTAGGGGGGATAGTCCCCTTTGTCAAGGATCTGGCCCGGCGGCTGGCCCGGAACAGCTACGCGGTGCTAGTTCCCGACCTCACCCGTGGCCGTCACCCAGGGGCAGAGGCACCGTTCGATGACCTGGTCGCCGCCTATCACCAAACCTCCGATCGGAGGGTCTTGGCGGATATCGATGACGCGGTGGCGTTTGCCTTCGCCGATCCGGCCGGATGGGCTCGTCCGGGTCCAATAGGGCTGCTCGGTGTTGATGTGGGCGGACGATTCGGCCTCCTCTACGCCGCCCACCGACAGCGTGAGGTCGGGGTACTCGGTGTGATGTATGCCCCTCTGGGGGGTGACGAGAACCGCTCGCTCACCGTGGAGCAGTCCCTAGAGATGTTGCCGATGCCGGTCTTAGGGCTGTACGGGGCGGCAGACGACCTGGTTTCGGCGGAGAGCGTAGACGAGGCCCAGCGGCTCAACCCCCACGGGCGGTGGATCTTGTACGACGATGTAGGCCATGATTACCTTGACGACAGCTCCCCCTCATACCATCACGGTGCTGCCAGCGACAGTCAGGCGCGAATCCTCGGCTTACTCAAAGCTACGTTGGGTTAACTAAGGAGGGAGAAGCATGCGCATTACGATCCTGATCGGTGGAGAGCCGATAGGCGATTTCCGAGCACCTAACGATGTGGTCTCCGAGGCGGTGGCCGCCGAAGAGGATGGCTTCTCATCGGCCTGGAGTATCCATTTCAGCAGGGGTATCGACTCGATAAGCATGTTGGCCGCCGCCGCGGTACGTACCTCCACCATAGAGTTGGGGGTCGGGGTGGTTCCTACCTATCCCCGACACCCGATCGCGATGGCGCAGGCGGCGGCCACAGTTCAGGCCCTCTCCGGCGGGCGTTTCACCCTCGGGGTCGGGGTCTCCCATCGCCCGGTGATCGAAGGAATGCACGGGCTTGATTACAGCAGCCAACTCGACCACCTTCGTGAGTACCTGACCGTCCTGACCGAGCTCCTAGACCGAGGAAGTTCCAGCTTCTCGGGCGACCACTACCGGGTGGAGGCGGCGATAAACGTACCGGGGACCTCACCCGTCCCGGTGATCGTCGGTGCCTTAGGACCGGCGATGTGTCGTCTGGCGGGTCAGTCGGCAGATGGGGTGACCACCTGGCTAGCGGGCCCGAGGTCGCTCCAGGAGGTGGTGGTGCCAGCGGCCGCCGAAGGAGCGTCAAGGTCGGGCCGATCCGCACCGCGGGTCATAGCCGGAATCCCGGTTGCGGTTGATGGGGACCGTGGGCGGGCTATGGACGCGGCTGCGCGCACGTTCGCCATGTATGGCAACCTGGTGAACTATCGAAGGTTGTTTGACCGGGAGGGGGTTGCCGGTGCTGCCGAGTTGGCCATAACCGGGGATGAGGCCACGGTGAGATCTCGTCTCGAGTCCCTCTTCTCGGCCGGTGCCACGGATGTGTGGGCGGTCCCGTTCGACACCGGGTCGGGCACCACGGCAACCCAAGCGGTTCTGGCCAGCTTGGCCCGGCACTGACTTGATCGCCCCGGTGGGGGAGGACTAGCCCGCTAGGGGAAGTTGCCGGTTGGTCCCTACCCTTTACCCGGCCCGATCTCACGCTTTTCCGGATCCCATTGGCCAGCCGCGGCGAGGCGGGTGGCGATGGGCTGCAAAGTCTCAAACCGCAGGCCTAAACGAAGGGCTTCCAGGGCCAGGATTCGGTCGGGATCGATGTTGCCCAGCCCGACATTGAGGCCGAACCTCCCGATCAGCATCTTCTGCTGGGTGGTTAGGGGAGCTTCCCATATCAGACGATCGACAGCACCTCCGACCCGTTCGGCGACCGTCTCTACTGCCGACATGTCGATGCAGCCGGATTCGTCATACATTCCCACCCCGGTCCCCGACTCGCGCCCCTCGATTACCACCCAGGATGCCCCCCACTCGAGATCCTGGAGGGCCTGGTCTGCCAGCTTCTCGGGAGGTGGTTGATTTCCGGGATCCTTCTTGCCGACCTCCGAAATCACCGTCAAGCCATGGTCAAGCGCGCATTCGATCGCCCCGCGACGGCGGTCGCCGGACAGGTCGATGGATCCTTCGGAGATCTCGACCGCGGTGAAGCCCATCCCGAGGGCGCTCCGCATGTAGTGCCGACAATGGCGACGGACGATGGTGGCTTCAAACATGGTTCCACCCGGGAAGGTAAGAACCCCATACGAGCCGATCAGCTCGAGTTTCTTGGTTAGTAGGGGTTTGGGAATCAGGGCGGAAGTCCCGAAGCTCAGCTTCCAATGGTCAATCCATCTGTCCCCCATGCCGAGGAGGTCCTCACACCTAGATAACCCGACGCCGGTGTCTATCACCATGGTGACGCCCGACGTCCGGGGCTTGGCGGTCCGGACCCGACGAACCTCGCTGGTAACCGCCAGTTCGTACCAGGCAGGAGCCGTTTCGCCGTTCACCTCAGAGGTCCTGAAGATCCTTGAGGCCTGCTCTGAGTCGAGAGAGTTGGATGAAGTGGGTGGGGTTGAGGAACAGCTCGTCCATCACGGCTAGCTGATCGATCGTCAACCCTTTCTGGTAGAGCTGGAAGAGGTATTGGAAGGCGTCTCTGGCACCGGCACCCACATGATGCGCCCCCACTACCCGTCGGCTGGCCGAGGCGATGATCAGCTTCTGAAAACCCGACATGCGCGGCTTGGCGAACGCGTAGAGCATCATCCGGTCGGTGGCGGGGAGGGCCACGTCCCATCCGTCCTCCGAGTCGGGAGGCATCTTGATGATCGTGACGTCTCCGTACCGTTCCCTGGCCTCCTCCTCGCCGATCCCGAACCAAGACACCTCGTAGTGAGTGTGCATGAAGTCCGGGAACTCCTTGACTTCGTAGTGGACGTCCTCTCCGAGGATGTGCCTGGAGGCGTACATACCCGACTTACGAGCCTTGAACATCTCCATGGGTGGCCCGATCAAATCCCCGATCGCGTATACGTGGGGAACAGAGGTTTGCATCTGCGGGTTTACCTGGACGGTGCCGTCCTCGTTCAACTTCACGCCGAGCACCTCGGCTGCCATCTTCGAGTTAGGGACCTCTCCGAGACCATGGAATACGAAGTCGGTCTCCACGAACTGCGTTCCATCGGGGGTGGTGACGGTGACTCCCGTCACCCGTCCGGTTCCGTCGTCGTGGATCTTGTCCACGACCGAACCCTCCCAGATCTCGGTTCCTTGCTCCTTCATCATGGTGATGACGTAGTCTCTGGTTTCGCCGTCTTCAAGAAGCTTGAGGATCTCGGATCGCACCACGAATATGGTGCGTCGACCGGTCGCCTGAAAGAAGCAGCCGTACTCGACCGCGGTCTTAGAACCGCCTATCACCACTACCGTACCGCCCGGTTCGTAGTCGAGGTCCTCAACCAGACTTTCGTAGGTGAAGACGCCCTTCAGGTCGGCTCCCGGGCATTCGAGCGGTCGAGCGTTGGCACCGGTAGCGAGAATGAGGTTGTTGGCGGTGAAAATTCGTCCAGCCACCTCGACGGTGTGGGCGTCGATGATCCTCCCCGGAGCGTTTAGGACGTACTCGAGATCAAGCTGCTCCTTGCTCTGGAAGTTCATGATGGCATGAGGCGCGATCCGCCCGGCGCGGAACAGGTCGACAATTTCCTTGATGGAGGTGATCTTCCCGGTCATGTCGGGGAACCAGAACTGCCCGCTGAACGTGCGGGCGAGCATCAACTCGGCAGCTGCTTCGCTGAACAGATGATGGGGTACACAGGCATTATGAGGACAGGAGCCGCCCAGGAAGGGCCACTGGTCGATGATCAGCTGCCTGCCTCCCATGGCCCGCATGTAGGCGGATCCGAACCGCCCGGCGGCCCCTCCCCCCAAGAAGATGGCATCGTAGGGTCGAGTGTCGGTCTCGTCGACGTTGAACACGACGCGGTTGTCATTGGGGTCCTCGAGCATGGAATCGATTTCCGGTCCCCATTGATGGATGCTGATGGGTTCCTGGCTGCGGATGTCCCAATGAGTAAGGGCCTGGGTAGCCACGGTTATCGACCTCCTGTCGCTCACGCGCGCTCGCTGGTAGCCGGGCCGCATCAGCCTAGCGGGGACTAGCCACTGGCCCCTGGCCACTAACCTAGATCCACATGGTAAGACCGGTCAGAACCGCTCATCAGGTCGCCACCGCGCCGTTATACAAGCTGTACGAGCGTCGCCTGGCTGCCCAGCTGGATCCGGAGCGTCTCCCGGGTCATATCGGTGTCATATTGGACGGGCACCGCCGTTACGCCCGGGCTGAGGGTCTTGAGACCTACGTGGCGAGCTACCGCAGCGGGATGAGAAGGTTCGAGGAGTTCCTGGGGTGGGTTTCCGATCTCCCCATCCCGGCGATAACCGCCTGGGTGCTATCGACAGAGAACCTCTCTCGCCCGCCGGAAGAAATCGAGCCTTACTACCAAACCCTGATTGAACTCTTTGAGCGGCTGCCTCGGCGCATGGAGCAGCTCGGGTTTCGGCTCAAGGTTGCCGGGCGCCTCGACTTGTTGCCGTCTGGTCTGGCTACCGCCGCCAAACGGTCTGTTGAGGCGAGCACCAACTCCATGGCAGAGCGTAAGGTGACCATCGCCATCGGTTACGGTGGAAGGCAGGAGATAGTGGATGCCTGCCGAAACCTGGTTGAGGATCTGGTTCGTCAGGGCCTCCCGGCTGAGCGGCTGGGCGAGAAGATCGATGCTTCCGGGATAGCAGCCCATCTCTATGAGCCCGACCAGCCTGATGCCGATCTGATCATCCGCACGTCGGGCGAATCACGGCTCTCGGGTTTTCTTCTCTGGCAGGCGGCCTACGCCGAGTTTGCCTTTGTGGACGTGTGCTGGCCCGCATTCCGACGCGTGGATCTCTTGCGTGCCCTACGCGCCTTTGCTTTTACCGACCGTCGCTTCGGTCGATGACGGATAGTGGATCTTTCGAATCACCCGGCTCGGTTGTCGTGACCGAAGGGTCCGGCGAGCCCGCCGAGAATGGGACGGAGACCGAAGCGGAATCACCCGGTGTCACGGTGTTGAGAAAGCCGGGTCGCCGGTGGTATCTCCTCTTGGTTGGCGCGGCGATGATCCTCCACGGTGGGGGTTTACTCTTCGACTGGCCTATCACCGTCACGGTTCTTGAGCTCATCTACCCGGGTCGGGAGAGTCCGGCCCCAGAGACCCGCGATCTGGGGTGGGCCCTGATGTTCTTCGTGGTCGGGATGCTCCTCTTCGTCTGGGTACCGGCTCGGCTGTTGATCCGGCGTCCGGTACTGAAAGCCGATACGCAGGGGGTCCAGCTGGCGTTAGCAGGCCCGTTTCGCCGAGCCCGTTCTATTCCCTGGAATGAAGTCCGGGAGGTAGCTTCGGTGGGCATCTCCGATCCGTTGGGAGACGCCCCTGGACTGCTGTTGACCCTGACTAACCCCAACCGGATCGGCGTCGATCCGTGGGGTGCTCGATGGGTCGGTCCCGACACGCTGTGCCTCATGGCTCAGGACTGGAGCATCGCACCCGACCACATCGTGCCTCGCCTGGAGGATCACATGCATCTTGACGACTCGCCCGAACCGTCGACCCTACCGGGTGATCTTGACCGGTCTCTGGAGGAGGAAGAGTCCGATCTGGAGACCGAGGGTTGATCAAGATCGGTGCTCACGTCTCGGGTAAGGATCCGTTAGGGGAGGCCCGGGCTAGGCGGGTGGAATTGGTGCAGGTTTTCCTAGGCAACCCCAAGTCCTGGAAGAAGCCAACTCGTAGACCGGATGAGACGGAACTGCGCCGCGCTGCTGTCGAGATATATGTCCATGCTCCCTACCCGATCAACCTGGTCAGCCCCAACAATCGCGTCCGGATACCGAGCCGCAAGACCTTGGCGCAGACTGTAGAGGCGGCCGAGTGGATCGGTGCCGCCGGGGTGGTCGTACACGGCGGACACGTCACCGGTGGCGAGCCGGTGGAGGAGGGATTTCCCCGGTGGCGGAAAGCCCTCGAACACCTGGAGACGGAAATACCCATCCTCATCGAGAACACCGCTTCGGGAAACGGTGCCCAAGCCCGACGAATCGACTGCCTAGCCCGGCTTTGGGAGGAAATCGGTGACCTGAATCCCGGATTCTGCTTGGACACCTGTCACCTCTGGGCTGGTGGTGAACCGCTAGAGGGGGTTGTGGAGAGGGTTCTCGAGGCGACCGGAAGAATCGACCTAGTCCACCTCAACGACTCGCGCGACGGTTTCAATTCGCGCCGCGACCGCCACGCCAACCTGGGCATGGGCCAAATACCCGAAGATTTTCTAGTGGAGGTGGTCCGACAGGCGGGAGCCCCCGCCCTGATCGAGACCCCGGGTGACGCGGACATCCACAACGCTGACCTGGACTGGATCCGCGCCCGCTTGTCCGCCACTTAGCGAGCCTGCTGAATCCAGGCCCAGCTACCAGCTGCCAGTTTGGGACCGGATCGATTCGTAATCCCCTACGCCCCTCTGCCAGGTGCTTCCCGGTGGTTGCGCGCTCGGGACTCGGATCGTTTCGGCGGTCACGTCCGCTCCGTCCGGGGCGGCTCAAGGTATGTAAGACCCAATTTGGACTGCGCGGCATGATTGCGAGAGTGGTCGGTGTCGGTCCGTTGGACGGGTACCGCATATGGGTGCGCTTCGACGACGAAGTGGTCGGCGAGATTGACCTGTCCGACAAGCTGGAGAAACCCATGTATCAGCCGTGGAAGGACCGGTGGGTGTTCGAGACGGTCCGGGTCGGCCAGTACGGGGAAGTCGTCTGGTACATACTGGGTGCCGAGCAGGGAGTGGACCTGTGCCCGGACGCGTTGTACATGGAACTCACCGGCCTCACGTTCGACGAGATGCTGGAACGGCGGGGAATCAAACCACCCGGCCGTCTCCGACAATGGCGACGCCGACGGTGGGCCGATCCCGGTCCGTTAACGAAACGGTTGTACAGGCTTCAGGACCGATGGTTGAGCCAGCCCGGCTCCGTAAGGGGAATATAAGCATCCAGATGTATGAGAACGAGCATCCGCCGCCGCATATTCACGCGGTGCAGCAGGCGACAGGATTTCGGTCAACATCCAGGACGTGGCCGTAACGAAAGGAAGCTTCCCGCCGAGGCTGGAGCGTCTGGTGTTGGGCTATGTGACGGACCATCGGCAGGAGTTGTGGACGCGTGGGCTGATTACCAGCGTGGTGTGACTCCCCAACGGTTGGACCGTTAACAGCCCGGACAGGCGGCGGCCCGCCCCTGCTCTGTCTCGGATCACGTTGGCTACGTTCAGGTCGGCGTTGCCGACATAACTTCCCAAGCTGTCTGCACCCTTTAGCGAGGCTGCTCCCAGTTGGACGGCACCATCCGGGACGGTTGCACCCGAGGGGGTTCCCCGGGCATCTTCGGGTAATTGGGCGGCCAGGGAGCGTCCCCTAGGCCACCCTTCTCGTCCCGGTCCACCCATTCGAGGAGCTGATCGATATCTCCCGGGGTCTCGTCGATACCCTCGGTCAGGTCACCCACGGCGGAGTACCGCTCGGCGAATCCGTCCATCGGGAAGTCCTCCGTCTCGACGTCGAGCAGATCTTCCCAACTTATCGGTGCTGAGACATAGCCGGTAGGGCGGACCCCGTAGGCCGAGGAGACGGTCTTGTCCCAGGCGTTCTGGTTGTAGTCGATGAAGACCCCCCTCCGTTCCTCCTTCCACCAGCTGGTGGTTATCAGTTCGGGGTTCCGCCTTTCCATCTCACGCCCGAACGCCAGCACCGCTCGGCGGGTTTGGTAGAAGTCCCAGCGCGGGCGGATCCTTACGTAGACGTGAATGCCTCGGCTTCCGCTGGTCTTAGGCCACCCGACCAAGCCGATCTCGTCCAGCAGTTCCTTGCAGAGGAGGGCCGCCTTCTTGACGTCGGCGAACTCGAATCCCTCGGTGGGGTCGAAATCGAACCGTAATTCGTCCGGGTGATCCAGGTTCTCCGCCCGAACTGGCCACGGATGAAGGTCCAGACAACCCAGCTGGACGAACCTGATGATGTCGGAGGGCCGTCGGGGGACGTTCATCCTTCCCGGGCGTTGGGAGGGGAAACGTAACGGTGCTGTCTCGAAGGGTGTGTTCTTGGGTGCCCGTTTGTGATAGATGGGGTCGGTGTCCACGTCCTTCATGTAGCGCTTCATCATGGTTGGACGGCCGTACACTCCTCGGAGGCAGCCTTCGGAAACCGCCACGAAATGTTGCACCACGTCCAGCTTGGTCCAACCCTGGCGGGGGAAGACCACCCGTCCGGGAGAGGTAACCCTGACCTCATCGCCACCGAGACGAACCGTTGTCGCGTCAGCCATGCCGTCGGTCCCCGGATCAGTGGTGTCGGCTTTCGAGGGCCTCGGCCAGCTTGGGCAATACTTGATGAACATCGCCGACTATGCCTAGGTCAGCGACGGAGAAGATGGGGGCTTCTGGGTCCTTGTTGATGGCGACAATCCGCTTCGAGTCCTTCATCCCCACCAGGTGTTGCATGGCACCGGACACCCCACAAGCCAGGTAGACCTCGGGTCGGACGGTCTTGCCGGTCTGCCCTACCTGCTTCGAATAGGGGACCCAGCCCGCGTCCACGATGGCCCGGGTGGCACCTGTTGCCGCACCCAACGGCTCAGCAACGGCCTCAATCAGGGCGTAGGCCTCGGCGCTTCCCAACCCCCGGCCTCCGGAGATGATCACCTTGGCGTTGCTCAACTGCGGCCCTTCTGCCTGCACGACATAGGTGTCGACCACTCTTGGGGATTCGGCCAATCCCCCGTCCGGCAGCGGAATATCGACTACGCGTTCCACACCTCCGGGCCGGGCCTGCACGACGAAAGACTTGGGTCGCACGATCACCAGATGAGGAGGAGGAGTAGTGAAAGACGTGCGCACCAGCTGGCTGCCCCCAAAGATCTCGCTGATGACCGAGAAGTCTCCACCCAGGTCTACCCCCACCGCGTTGGCGATCAGCGGGCGGTCGATCCGAGCGGCCAGCCGACCGGCAACGTCACGGGAGGTGTAAGTCTGCGCGAACAAGATCCCCCGCGGCGGGTCGGCGGTGATCAGATCGGCCAGGGCGCGTGCTGCTGGGGCGGCGGGTAGGTCAACGTCCCCGAGGAGCTTGTATACCGCCGTAGCACCGTGGGAACCGAGAACCTCGATCGTCTGGTCCGTAACCATACCGAGGCAAACCATCTCAACTTGGGCGTGGAGCGCAGCTTCCGAAAGAATCTCAAGGGCGGGCTCCGCCACCACCCCTTCGGTTACTTCCGCGAAGACTGTGACCTTGCTCACGCCTAGATAACCTTCGCCGCTTTGAAGAACTCGATGATGCGGAGGTGTCCCTCACCGTCGTCCGGTACGGTCTCGCCGCTCGAGCGTTCAGGAGCTGGAGTTACCGAGACAACCCGCTGGCCGGTCCCGCCCTTGACTCCCAAGGTAGTCATGTCTAGGACATCGATAGGCCTCTTCTTGGCGTCCATAATCCCGCGGAAGGTGGGGTAGCGGGGCTCTACGGCTCCTGCTGTGACCGTCAGCAGCGCTGGTGTCGGCGAGACGATGACCTCGAACCCGGTGGAGGTCTGGCGCTCGATACGCAGCCCCTCAACTCCGCTTTCTACCCGGCGGGCAAAGGTCAGTGCCGGGACATCCAGCAATTCGGCCATCATCTGAGGGACGGCACCGGTATACCCGTCGGTGGATTCCACACCCGCCACCACAACATCGAACCCCTCACGTTGGGCAGCGGCCGACAGTACCTTGGCGGTCAACAGCGCGTCGCTATCAACCAGGGTGGTGTCTTCGACGATTACCGCCTTCTCTACCCCCATCGCCAAAGCCTGGCGAATTCCCTGCATGGTGCCGGTCGGTCCCATGGACAGCAGGGTCAGGGATCCGTCGGTAGCCTCGGAGAGCTGGAGCCCAACCTCAATGCCGTAGCGGTCGGTGTCGTCCAGGATCTGCTCCGGCGGCCGTACCAGGCGGTTGGTAACCGGATCGAGCGCCGACGGTGAAGCTGGGTCCGGTATCTGTTTGGCGCACACCAAGACCCGCATGCCACCAGTGTATACCTGCCGGAGTCAGCCTGCGATCTAACAAGCAAGAGCACCCCAGACCCACCCACCTGCCAGGGGCGGTTTAGGCTGATCAGTCCTGCCTCGGCGACCAGATCGCCACCAACCACCGACAGAGTCCGGCGAAGGATCTCCGCATCGAACGCGGTCCCAACGAGCCAACTCGCCACGGGCAGAGCGGGCACACGAGATTCTGCATCGAAGGCGGCTCCAGCTGGCAACTGGCAACCGATAGCTACTGATCAGCGCAGATCATCGATGATTAGCGGTCTCGCGGGTGGAGCTGTCTCAGCGAAGGAGTACGCCGCCTCAATCATGGACGAAGCACGGTCGGCGCGACCCACTCCGTTGAAGCGCAACGTAGCCACTACATCTCCGGGGGTCACGGGATCGCCTACTTTGGCGGAAAGGGTGACTCCTGCCGCATGGTCAATGCGATCTTCCATAGTTTGTCGCCCGGCACCCACCATCATCGCCGCCACCCCGATTTTCCGAGCGTCGATCGCGGTGACGTAGCCCACCTGCGTTGCCCGAATCCGGCGGGCATTCACCGCGGTCGGCAGCCGCTCGGGTTCCCTCACCACCCGGGGATCGCCGCCCTGGGCTCGGATCATCTCCTCCAGCTTTTCCAAACCTGAGCCGGAGCCGATACTGCGGTCTATTCGCCCCTCAGCGTCGTCTAAGCCGACCTGTTCGAGCATGGCGACGCCTAGAGATCTGACCAGGGTTGTCAAGTCGGTTGGTCCCCGGCCAGCTAACACGGAGATCGCCTCGGCGATCTCGTTGGCATTGCCCACCTCTCTCCCCAGCGGCTGGTTCATGTCGGTCAAGAGGGCACGGGTGGGCACTCCGTACGAGTTCCCTATCTCGACCATGGTGCGGGCGAGGATGCGGGCTTCATCCTCGGTTTCCATGAAGGCGCCAGCCCCGGTCTTGATGTCGAGGACTAGGGCATCGAGACTTTCCACCAGCTTCTTTGACATTATGGAAGAGCTGATCAGCGGAATCGAAGACACGGTGGCGGTGCTGTCCCGTAGTGCATACAGGATCCGGTCGGCCGGGACGATACGATCTGATTGTCCGGCGATGATCACCCCGTGCCGGGAGGCGATCCGGCAGAACTCTTTCGGACGGAAGGTTGTCCGGAACCCCCGGATTGACTCCAGCTTGTCAAGAGTTCCCCCGGTATGGCCCAACCCGCGCCCGGACATCATCGGAACGGTGACGCCGCAGGAGGCCACCAAAGGTGCCAGGGCAATGCTCACCTTGTCGCCGACGCCACCCGTCGAGTGCTTGTCCACCTTCGGTTGGTCGCCCGAGATGTCAAGTCGTTCTCCCGAGTCGATCATGGCCGCCGTCATCTCGGCCAGCTCCGCGACCGACATGCCCTTGAAGTAGATCGCCATGAGCATGGCCGCGGCTTGGTAGCGGGGTAGTGAGCCGTCCGTAACCCCGGCTACGAACTTCCGAATATCGTCGGCATGGAGTTCTCCTCCGTTGCGCTTGTGGCGAATTAGCTCTCTCATGCTTCCTCGGTGTTGAGCGGATCTTCAGGCGTCAGCATGGTGACCCGATTGTTGGTCAGGTCCCATCCTTCATTCCGCAGATGGCCTGCTTGTTTCTCCTCCAAACCGGGTGCCAGTCGGCCCGCCTGGTTGACGATTCGCCACCACGGCAACCCGTCTGAGCGGGACAGGATCCCACCGATGGCCCGGGCGGCACCGGGTCGTCCCGCCTCGGCGGCTATCTCCCCGTAGGTAGCGATCTGGCCTGCCTCAACCTGGCGTACGGCCTGAACTACCCGATCGGCGAAGCTTGATCCATCCGCAGGGGTAGCCGGGACCTTCACGTCGTATCGAATAGGCGGTCCCCCATGTCGCCCAATCCGGGGACGATGAAGAAGTTCTTGTTTAGGCCTTTGTCGACGGTGGCGGTGACGATGTGCACGTCGGGGTGTTCCGAGCGGACCCGCTCCAGCCCTTGCGGGGCGGCTACCACACACAACGCGATCAGATTCTGTCCACCCCGCTGCTTGACCTCGCTGATCGCCCACCCCAGCGAGCCTCCGGTTGCCAGCATCGGTTCCAACAACAGCACCGTGCGGTCCCGGAGGTCGGGAAGCTTGGCGTAGTAGGCCTGGGGCCGGGCCGTTGCTTCGTTGCGTTCCACTCCCAGGTAGCCCACGGGGATACCGGGAATCAGGTCCTGAACCGGACCGAGTAGGCCCAGCCCGGCCCGTAACACCGCCACGGCCACCAAGTCCGACTCCAATCGGGTGCCGGTGGTCTCACCGAGCGGTGTTTCTATCTGGCGGGAGGTCTCCTTCAGCCGTAGGGCGGCTTCCGCGGTGAGCAGATAACCCAGTCGCCGGGTGGTCTCACGGAAAAGTTGCGTATCGGTGCGGTCGTCACGAAGAATGCCGAGTAGGTGTCGGCTTAACGGGTTGTCCACCACTGATACACCCAAGATTTCATCTCCCTTTCGGCGACCTCAGAAACCGGATCCTGTTCCCGAGATTACCCCGATCCGAGATGCAGTGACCTGATGGGTTGGGGGTAGCGGCTGGCTTCCGGCCCTTTCGAGGCCCAGGCCCCCAGTTAGTATCTGCCCGAAGGCTACGCCCTGGGTTCTGGTCGGAGTTGTAACCGGCAGTCCTAGGCGGCAGATCTCACATCGGCAACCAACTAGGAGGGAGAGGTAATCCGGTGTTCGAATCCTTGACTGGGCGCTTCGAGGCTGCTTTCGCACGGGTGCGGGGGAGAGGCCGCCTAAGCAAGACCCAAGTCGAGGAAACCCTCGACGAGATCCGAGTGGCCCTCTTAGAGGCGGACGTGAACCTGGCCGTAACGGACCGGTTGTTGGAGCGCATCAGGGCCCGGGCGATCGGGGCAGAGGTGTTGGCCGGGATGTCACCTGGCCACCAGGTCGTCAAGATCGTACATGAGTCTTTGCTCCAGACGCTCGGAAATGAGGCAGTGCCGTTGGTTTCTGGGGGGCCTAAACCCCTGGTGGCACTGGTAGTGGGATTGCAGGGATCGGGCAAGACCACATCGGCCGCCAAGTTGGCGAACCACTATCGAGAGTCAGGCAAGAGCGTCCTGCTAGTAGCCGCCGACCTTGCCCGGCCCGGGGCGGTCGATCAGCTACGCCTGCTGGGGCAACGTATATCCGTTCCCGTATTCGAGGGTCGGGGAGGCAACCCGGTCTCCTTGGTCAAACGATCCTTGAGGTTCGCTCATCAAGAGGGCGTAGACGTCGTGGTCATCGACACGGCCGGGAGATTGCAAGTCGAGCGCCCCCTCATGAAGGAGTTGGCCGGGATCGCCCGAGCCTCGGAGCCTGATGAGGTCCTTCTGGTGCTTGACGCCTTGACCGGCCAGCAGTCGGTCGCGGTCGCGGAGGGCTTTATCGATCACATCTCGGTGACCGGCGTGATCTTGACCAAGCTGGACAGCGATGCCCGCGGGGGGGCAGCCATCTCGGTTCGGGAAGCAACCGGATGTCCCATCAAGCTGGTCGGGACGGGCGAGGGCATTGCTGACCTTGAAGTGTTCCATCCGGAGCGGATGGCGACCCGCATCCTCGGCATGGGTGACGTCCTAACCCTCATAGAACGTGCCGAGGAGGTGGTAGGAGAGGAAGAGGCCCAAATCGCCGCCCAGCGTCTGCTGTCGGACGAGTTCACCTTGGACGACTTTGTGGAACAGATCACGAATCTGCAGAGGATGGGTAGTGTCACGGAGATTGTTGGTATGATCCCCGGCGCAAGTGCTACGGTGCCGGATGCCGGGATGGTCGATCGGGAGGTTGGTCGTTCGATGGCGATCATCTCCTCGATGACCCCACACGAGCGGGCCAATCCTAAGGCTATCAACGGCAGCAGGAGGCGCAGAATCGCGCGGGGTTCCGGGACCTCCGTCCACGATGTTGGCAGCCTGCTTCGACAGTTCAAGCAGTTCCGCACCCTGTTTCGGTCCGTTTCCGAAGGCGGACCCGGCCTCGGGTTCCCCGGTGGAATCCCGGGTGCCCCTAGGGGCGGACTACCCGGCGGTCTTCTGGCCCCAGGTAGGCGACCACCGGCGAAAGTTGGCCGGGCGCGGGGTGGCGGAACCCGGACCAAGAGGCCCCGGACCGCGAAGAAGTTACAAAAGAAAAAGAAGAAAAAGAGGTGACAGATGGCGGTACGGATCCGCCTAAGGCGAATGGGTAAGAAGAAGCAACCCTCCTATAGGGTAGTGATAGCTGATGCACGAGCCCCGCGAGACGGTCGGTTCATAGAGTCGATAGGGCGCTATGACCCCCTCCAGGACCCGTCACTAGTGGAGATCAACAACGAGAGAGCTCGTTATTGGATGGGAATCGGTGCCCAACCGACCGAACGAGTGAAGAAGCTGTTCGAGATATCGGGGGCGGTCGCTCGGCCTAAGGTGTCACGAGCTGGCGTGTATCGGCTGGACGACGACCCTATCGACGAGCCGGTGGGCACGGTCGAGACGGCTTCCGAGCAATCGGGGACGACGGGCGATCAGTCTGAGGCCGGAACGCCGCCAGAGGGTGCCGAGCAAAGCGCGGAAGACATCGACGTAATGGATGGAGAATCATGAGCGGAGATATAGCAGAGCGGGTGATTCGCTACATAGTTACCTCGATCGTGGACGACGCGGACGCAGTAAGTGTCGAGATGGTCTCCCATGGTGACGATCATCTAGTCGCCGAGGTACGTACGGCACCCGGCGAGATGGGCCGGGTGATCGGGCGCGGCGGAAGGGTTGCCCGGGCGATCCGAACGGTCGCGCAAGCCGCCGCCGAGGAAGAAGGCCTGACCGTAGGAGTCGAATTCGTCGACTAAGCGGGCGCGGATAGCTTGGTCAATTCTCTGGTCAGGCTTCTAGCTTGGGTCTGGTACCTAAACAACAATCCACACCCCGACGCATGCGGGGGCGTTGGACGCTGTGGCGTCCGAGGCGTCGGTGGACGACAGCCGCATTGGGATCTCGGACCCCACTCACTGTCCACGTACCAGGGGCAATGGGCAACTGGCCACGGAACCCCGCCAACGAAGCAGCCCGCGCCCCTTCAGAGTGTCCCCGGTGCGGGTAGTTGGGCACCCTGATCGTTAGGTCCGATCCAAACCGGGAAGATGTGGTGACGGTGGGACGCATCGTCAGGGCACACGGTGCCCGCGGTCGGGTGGTGGTGAAGGTCGAGTCGGACAATCCTGATCGTTTCGTTCCCCCGGCGCGGTTTCTCACTCGTAACCGAAAGGTGCCACAGTTGACTCTCCGGGACGTTGCGGAGAGACCGGACGGAATCTTGGCCGAATTCGCCGGGATCGTGACCAGAGCACAGGCCCTAGAGCTGGTGGGATCCGACTTGATAATCAGGGTAGAGGATCGCCGGGAGTTGGGCGCGGATGAGTTCTGGCCGGATCAACTAATCGGGCTGGAGGTTCGCGTGGGCGCAAGCGAGGTCGGCATCGTCAAGGACGTCATCACCGGTACCCAAGATCGGTTGCTCATCAGCGAACCGGGTGGCGGATCGGTGGAGGTTCCCTTCGTAGCCCAATTGGTTCCCGAGGTGGATCTGGCCCAGGGATGGTTACGCATCAACCCGCCCGACGGCTTGCTGTAGACTAGGCGTCTCCTTGAGATCGACTGATCTGGCGAGGCCTATTGTCTGTCCCCTCCGCAGCGGAATCCTACGTTGACCCCGCCGCGATCATGGCTCAATCGTCTGCGGAGAACTTCCCGGTCGCCCTACGGATCCTGCGTAAGGGCTTGCGTACCCATCTCATGGCCATCTATGGCTTTGCCCGTCTGGTCGATGATCTTGGGGATGAGTATGAGGGGGACCGGTCGGCGGCGCTGAATTGGGTAGAAGACCAATTGGACTCCCTGTTCGCCGGGGCCCCCCGGCACCCGATCTTTCAACGCTTGGTCCCACTGGTCGAGCATTTCGAGGTGAGCCGGCGACCCTTCGACGATCTCGTGGCGGCCAACCGACAAGACCAGCGCAAGTTCCGCTACGAAAGCCGAGAAGAGTTGCTTCGGTACTGCAGCCTCTCGGCGAATCCGGTGGGTCGGCTGGTCCTCGTGGTCCTAGGCGTGGATACCCCGGCGCGGCGGCAGCTGTCTGATCAGGTGTGCAGCGGTCTGCAGATCCTCGAACACCTCCAAGACGTGGGGGAGGACGCCCGGGCCGGACGGATTTACCTCCCGGCTGAGGATATGAACAGGTTCAGCTGTTCGGAGGATGATCTAGTGGCTCAAGAGGCTTCAAATCGCCTACGAGAGTTGGTGGCGTTCGAGTGCCGTTTCGCTCGCCAGCTCCTCCTAGCTGGGCATCCGTTGGTGAGGTCTCTGAGGGGATCCGCCCGACTGGCTATCTCCGGGTTCGTGGCTGGCGGACTGGCCGGGGTCGAAGCCATCGAGAAGGCCGATCACGAGGTGCTCGCGGAGGTCCGGCGGGCAAAGAAGCATCGTCTGTTTCGGATGCTTCTCAGGACCCTTCTCGGCTTCGGCCCCCGAGGAGAGGAGTAGCCACGGTTTGGAGATCGGGCGTGCCTATTCGATATGCGAAGAGATCACCTGGCGGGAGGCGCGTAACTTCGCCTACGGGATCCGGCTGATGCCCGGCCCCAAGCGCCAAGCGATGGCTGCCCTATATGCGATGGCCAGGCGAATAGACGATATCGGCGACGGTGCCGGCTCCCCTGAAGAAAGGTTGTCCGAACTGAACCGAGTTCACGGGGTGATCGAAACCCTCGAAGACGGTCATGTCGGGGACGAGGCGGATCCGGTGCTGGTCGCCCTTGCCGATGCGGCCCGACGATACCCGATTCCGCTCGGCGTCCTGCACGAGATCGTGGAGGGTTGCGAGATGGATGCAATCGCTACCCGCTATCGCACCATGGACGACACGATTCGCTACTGTCGGCTGGTTGCCGGATCGGTAGGGCGATTGTCGTTGGGCGTATTCGGCGTCAGACCCGATCCAAGGCACCCGGGACGGGAGGCCGAGGCACCGCGCTTGGCCGATGACCTCGGAGTCGCCTTGCAGCTCACCAACATGCTGCGTGACATTTTGGAGGATCATCAGATGGGTCGTATCTACCTACCGGAAGAGGATCGCCGCCGTCTCGGTGTCATCCCCGGTGAGTGGGCACCTGCGGAGCATACGGCGGCGCTCGTCGAATCCGTCGCTGCCGAGGCCGCACGTTGGTTCAGCCGGGGCCTTCCTCTACTGTCGCACCTTGACTGGCGCAGCCGGGCCTGCACGGCCGCGATGGCCGGGATCTACCGACGCCTCCTGCGTCGTATCCAAGCCGATCCGACGATACCTCTCATGGGGAGGGTAAGCCTCCCGACGTGGGAGAAGGCCCTGGTTGCGGTGCGCAGCGTGTCGGGCCTATCTCCGTGAGCGAAAGCCGGAGAGATGTAATAGTGGTAGGCGGCGGGCTTGCTGGCCTTGCTGCCGCCCTGGAAGCCGCCGACCGCGGGGCTTCGGTAACCCTCTTGGAGCAAAGACCCCGGCTCGGAGGTGCCACCTGGTCCTTCCAGTCGAAGGGAATCTGGTTCGATAACGGCCAACACGTCTTCCTGCGTTGCTGTAGCGCCTACCGAGCTTTCCTGACCAGGATCGGATCGGCCGACAAGGTCACCATTCAGGATCGACTCGACATCCCGGTACTACGTCCCGAAGGCCCGCGGGGGCGAATTCGTCGCACCGCCGGACCTGCTCCTCTCAACCTTGCTTACCCCCTGCTGACCTACCCTCATCTTCGACCCAAGGCAAGATTGAAGGTTCTCGCCACCGGGTTGGCCCTGCGGAAGCTGGACCCTACCGACCCGCGGCTGGATCAAGTGTCATTTTGGGGGTGGCTGCGGAAGCGGGGGCACGGTGCGGATGCAGTGGCCCGATTTTGGGACCTAGTGATATTGCCCACCGTCAATGTACCTTCCCGGGAGGCCTCGCTGATGTTGGCCGCCAAAGTCTTCGTAACCGGCTTACTCAGCGATCGCGACGCAGGGGATATTGGTTGGTCCTCGGTCCCCCTCTCAGCTTTGCATGCCGATGCGGCCCGATTGGCCTTGCAGGCTAGAGGTGCCGAGGTGGAGTTAGCTACGCCGGTGTCGGTGGTTCGTTCCGGGCCAGGGGATCGTCCCGAGGTCGTTACCGGAGCGCGACGCCTGGTTGCCGAGTCGGTCGTGGTGGCGGTTCCCCATGATGTGGTCGGGCGGCTGCTTCCACCCAATTCGGTGGCGTTCCAGGATGACCTTTCGGACCTTGGTTTCTCACCCATCGTCAACGTCCACCTTGTCTACGATCGCCGGGTCACGGAGTTGCCCCTCCTGGCGGCGGTAGACAGCGATATCGAGTACGTGTTCGATAGGACGGAGGCGGCCGGTCTCACCGACGGTCGCCAATGCCTCACCCTCTCACTGTCGGCGGCGCACCGCTACCTATCGTGGAGCACGCCCGACTTGACGGCGCACTTTGCTGCCGAGCTGAGCCGACTGATCCCTGATGCCTCCAAGGCCGAGATCAACCGGACCATGGTCACTAGGGAGCCCAAAGCCACCTTTCTGGGACGGGTTGGTACCCATCGGCTGCGCCCGAAGGCAGAGACGCGTCTGGCTGGCGTATACCTGGCGGGGGCTTGGTGTGACACCGGATGGCCTGCCACAATGGAAGGAGCGGTCCGAAGTGGGGTGAGGGCCGGTGGCCTGGCTGCCCGATGCGGTTAGGGCGCTGTAACGGTTTGTGCCGGTCAAGTCCCATGCCCGTAACTGGAGCGACCGAGTGAGCGGAAACATGCAAAGGACACCATGCCGAACGAGGCCACAATAGGCACTCATCGACCCAAGAAGGGGTACATAGCTAAACCGAGTGGGTATTGTGCGGGCGTTCACATGGCTATCAAAGCACTGGTCTGGATAGTCAAGCTCTTCCCCAAGCCGGTCTACTGCTATCACGAGATCGTCCACAACCGGTCAGTCGTCAAAGCGTTCGAGCGGGCCGGTGTGGTGTTCGTCGAATCGATCGATGAGGTGCCGAAGGGCGCACCCGTGATGCTCTCAGCGCACGGTTCCGCCCCGGAGGTGATCAGGGACGCCGGTGACCGCACCGAGTTGGTGGTGGATGCGGTGTGCCCGTTGGTGGTGAAGGTCCACCACGAGGTACGTCGTCGGGCCGCGCAAGGTTACGACATTGTTCTGGTCGGACATCAGAACCATGACGAAGCCATCGGAACCGTGGCGCGGGCGGGGGATCGCGTCATCCTGGTGGAGCCGGAGACCGGGCTGGATGATTTCATGCCAACCAACCCCGATAAGGTAGCCCTCTTTGCCCAGACAACGCTGGGGATGCACGAATGGGCGCATATTAGAGACGAAGCATCGGAGCGCTTTCCTTCCCTCGAGACGTCGAGAAAGAGCGACCTGTGTTACGCCACTACCAACCGCCAGGAAGCCGTGGTCGGGCTTACCAGTGAGTGCGACATAATCCTGGTGGTCGGCTCGGAGAACTCATCGAATACTATGGCGCTAGTACGAACGGCGCTGATGCATGGGGTCGAAGCTCATCGGATCGATTCGGCAGCCGATATTCGTCCCAAGTGGCTGGCAGGGAAGAACGCCGTGGGTATTACGGCTGGTGCATCGGCACCCGATTGGCTGGTGCAAGACGTAATAGATCTGCTAGACCCGCCCGGCGGTTGGGAGGAAGTTCACCATACCGAGGAGGGCGAGTACTTCCCTATCCCTCGGGGTCTCAGAGCGCTGCTCGACTCCGTATTTGCGGCGATCCGAGTGGGATTCAGTGCCGGACCGGGTAATCGATCCCACCGCGAGGTAGATCGAACCACATCAGCTTCGGATGCCCTAAACGCGCTAGCGAAGCAATAGACCCGGTATACATAACGCGTGAGCTTCTGCCTCTCGGCTGGCTCGGTCAAGCCGATGAGCAAGGGCCGACTATCTCAGGCGAGGAGCCGGGACGCTAGTGCCCGGGCGTCGTCCAAGGAATCGACGATATGGTCGGCTGGTACCCGCTCGAGAACGTCCATCGCTACCAGACTTGCTTGGGCATGGCCGTCGAGGGCCATCACCACACACTCTGTGTCAGAGTCGAACGCCGAATCAATGAGTCGACCTATTACCAGAGCCGCGTTCTGGTCCATATATACGGTGTCAGAGAAGTCCAGGATCACTACCTCATGTTCTCGTATGTCGATCCCGATCACCTGGATGAGACGACGAGCCGAAGCCACGGTGAAGGTCCCGCGCAGGGATACGAGGCCGACCCGCGCCGAGAACATGTCGGAATCGTCGTCGCCGTCGGAGGAACCGAAGAAGGTCATGTCCAGGAGCGGTACCGAGACGATGCTATCCATCTCAAGTCGTTCAAACTGGCGGGCGCTGGTCAGAGCGGCGGCGATGAGGCCTATCCCGACCGCGGTCACTAGGTCCACGAAGACGGCGAAACCGACCGTGATCAGCATCACCACAAAGTGCTCCCGTTGGATCAGTCTAAGTCGAGATAGGAATCGCCAGTCGATGATGTCGTACCCGACCTTGGCCAGGATTCCGGCCAGAACCGCATGGGGAATCTGGTCCACGAACCGCCCGAAGCCAAGGATCAGAGCAAGCAACAGGCTCGCGCAAAGCAGGCCCGAAACCCGACTGCGCCCGCCAGCCCTGACGTTGGCCATGGTGGAGGTGGTTACCCCAGCCCCCGGCAGCGCCCCGATCAGGCCTGCCGCTACGTTACCGATCCCTACACCGATGAGTTCACGGTTGGGTTCGTGATCCTGTCCGGTATACGAGTCCGCCACCTGAGCCGTCAGGAGGCTGTTGATCGACGCGAGGAGCGCCACGGTGAACGCCGGAAGGCTCGCTCCGATTAGGGAAGCCGGATCAAGCGCGGGGAGCGCCACCTCCGGAAGCCCGGTGGGGACCACGCCGAGAACAGGAGCATCAGGGAAGAAGATCAAGCCGAGGACGGTTCCGCTGACCAGCGCGACCACCGAGGTGGGAACGATCTTCTTCAACCGTTCCGGCCAGGCCGCCCCCACCCCGATGGTGAAGATACCCAGCAAGAGGGCGTCTACGTTGATGTTGCCAAGAGCCTCGGGCCATTCCCTCATGACGGCGACTGGTCCGCCGAGGCCGTGGTCAGCGCCGAGGAGCGGCAGCGTGGTGACGAACAGGATTATCACCCCCACCCCGGTCGTAAAGCCCGATACCACCGGGTACGGGGTGTAGCTCACGTAGGTCCCGAGACGAAGGGTGCCGATCAGTACCTGAAAGATTCCGGCCAGTACCGCCACGGTCAGCGTGCGTGAGAGGCTCTCGCCGGTCGAAACGAAGACCACCGCTATCGCCACTGTGAGGGGCGCAGAAGGTCCGGAGATTTGGGTTCCCGCCCCTCCGAGAATCGTGGCGAGGAAGCCCACGGCGATGGCCCCGTATAGGCCTGCGATCGCCCCAAGCCCCGAGGCTACGCCGAAAGCAAGGGCCAAGGGAAGCATGACGACCGCGGCGCTGACACCGCCAAAGACGTCGTCCCTCAAGTTGGAAAGTTGATATGTCATTGAAGAATCAGACTCTAGTTCGACGGCCTAAGTGGAGGGGTGAAGGAGGCAACCTAGAGCCGACCAAAGACCGCCACCCGACCAGAGGGGGCTCACGGCGACTGAGGCGACCGAGTTCCCGACTGGCCACGGGCCGGGCTGACGAAGTTCCGAGACTGCTCAAGCCCCTGCTGGCAACTGGGATGAGCGGGTTGGCGATCTCGGAGGCGGCCCGATCCCCTACTGGCTGGCAACTGGCAACTGAACGCCATGATAAGAGGTCTCAGTGGGCTTGGACGCCTATTTCCTCGCAGTGGACCTCGCCGGTTTCGATCAGGTCGCGGATGCGTTCGTCGATTCTTACGCCCATGACGGCGGCGCGGGCGGGTTTGCCGGTAAAGCGGGTGAGGAATCCGGCGTTGCGTAGGGCACGGTGGGTGTCTCGCCCGTTGACGGTGTAGGAGATCTCGACGGCGACGTAGCAGGCTTGCCCGGTCTCGTCTTGGGCTTCGAGGATGACGTCCGCCTTCCTGAAGCTTTGGATGTCTCCTTTCGGGATTCCAGCCCAGTCCCAGCTGTTAGCGAGCTTATAGACATCGCCTCTGTCGAGTTGCCGGACGGTGCCGGCCATGCCCATATTCAGCGGGAGGAACTTGACCTCCCTCAGCGCTGCAGTCTCAGCGGCGTTGCCCCTCAGCTCGCCCATGCCGTCTTTGAGGTGGCCGACGTCTTTCTTGAGCTTGGTGACGTCTTTCTTTAGGCCTGTGACGTCTTCCTTCAGTTCGGCAACGTCGCCCTTCAACTCAGTGACGTCTTCCTTCAGCTCGGTGACGTCGCCCTTCAACTCAGTGACGTCTTCCTTCAGCTCGGTGACGTCGCCCTCGAGTCGCTCTTGCCCGGCTTTGAGTTCGGTGACGTCTTTCTTGAGGCCCTTGATGTCTTCGGGGACGGCGAGGAGATCGCGGGTGAGTATCCGCGATCTGACCTCTGCGAGTTCGACGGGTTCCTGGTCGAGAATGTCTTTGAAGTCTCTGATGGTGTCTATTTTGCTCGACATTGTCCGGTCACTCCCTCCTGGGTTCCGATTATAGTCGCCTAGCGGCGTACAACCCGATAAGATGTTGGATTACGACAGGCCTGCTCGGCATACCTTATCTATACGAAACAACGTTCGTCATAAAGGTCAAGAGGTACGTTCCCAGCTAAGCGGTCACCGACAGAGCGAACCGACGAACTTGCGAGACACCCCCAGCCCCAACTGGCCACCGGCCACCGATAGAGCGGGCGGCGGATTTCGGAGACCCCCAATTCCTGCTAGCAACTGGCAACTGAATGCCACTGACCTATGATGCTTCGGTGTATGGGTCATGTAACTCCGGATCGAGACCAGGCAATCGACTACATCGACGGGCGACGGGACTCGGGGACCCTGCTGGCGCGGGCGGCGAGGCTCCGGGACGAAGGTCGGGGGCGGATCGTCACCTTCAGTCCCAAGGTCTTTGTTCCGCTGACCACCCTATGTAAGGATGTCTGCTCGTACTGCACTTTTGCCAAGCCTCCGGGGGCCGGAGGTCAATACCTCACCCCCGAAGATGTTCTCGCCATCTGCGATGCCGGGGCCAGCGCAGGGTGCACAGAGGCGCTACTAACCCTGGGAGATCGGCCTGAGGACCGATGGCCGCAGGCGAGGGAGTTTCTAGCCTCTCGGGGGCACAGCACCACGATCGACTATGTAAGGGCGATGAGCGAGTTGATCGTGGAACAGGTCGGGTTGTTTCCGCACGCCAACCCCGGCAACATGAGCCTGGTCGACATTAGGAACCTTCGTCCGTCCAACGTGTCGATCGGGATGATGCTGGAGAACATATCTCCTCGCTTAATGGAACCGGGAATGCCCCATTACAACTGTCCCGACAAGGACCCTGAGCTGCGGATGAACACCATCGTCAGTGCTGGTAGGGCTCGCATACCCTTCACCACCGGGATCCTGGTTGGGATTGGCGAGACCACTAGCGAGATCGTCGACAGCCTCTTCGCTTTACGTCAGGTCAACGAGCGTTGGGGTCACATTCAGGAGGTCATCGTCCAGAACTTCCGCGCCAAGTCCGATACCCGAATGCGTCGCTCCGCAGAACCGATCCCGGCTTGGTTCGCCAGGGTGGTGGCTGTATCCAGGCTGATCCTCGGTCCGGAGGTCAACCTGCAGGTCCCCCCGAACCTCACCGAGCGTTACGAGATCTACCTAGCTGCGGGCATCAATGACTGGGGGGGCGTCTCTCCGCTAACGATTGACTGGGTGAACCCGGAAGCACCATGGCCCCATCTATCTGAGTTGCGGGCCCGGACCGAGAGGGAGGGGTTCACGCTCATGCCCAGACTGCCCGTGTATCCCGAGTTCATCGATGACCGGTGGATCGCTCCGGGTCTGATGCAGAAGGTGGGCGAGGCAGTGGATGATCGAGGGTACGCTAGATTCGGGTCTCGAAAGGCAACCGTATGAAACTTTTCCCTACTGGCCTGGTCACCTTCTGCCGCCTACGTTCGGTAGAGCAGTCGACCGAAGCCCAAGTTCGATCCCGCCGGTCTGAAGGTACCACGACGATCGAGGTGCAGGCATCCGATCGCGATACCGTCCAAGCCTGCCTCGCCGCCGGAGTGCTGCCGGTCTCGTCAGATGCCGAGATGCACGATGTTGCGGCGTGGGTTGTCGCCGCTCAAGGTGCGTTGGACTTGAGCAGCCGGGGCGTTGAGGGCTGGAGGATCACGGTCGAGCATGGGCGCTCCCGAGCGGAGACTATTGACGCGTTGGCTCGTTCTGGTGCCCCTTTCCTACGGACTGCCAGGAGCCGAGTCGGCGAAGCCGCCGATATATGTGCCCTGCCCTCTCTCGATGCCGTGCCGTCGGTCTTCGTGGACTCGGTGGGAAAGGCCGTCGCCGCGGTGGAATCAGGAGCTCGTGACCTTCTGCTCCGAGACTGGGACACCGAGGCGATCGGCGAGTTAAGGGACGCGCTTGGTGACCGGCTGGCAGAACGTTCGGCCTTTCCGGTCGGTCTAGCGGTTGACCAGGTACGCCCGTCCCTCACTGCATCCATCCTCAAGACGTACCTGGACTTGGTTGATGCCACCGGCCACGTGCGCCCCCGATATGAATGGGCACCCGGTGCGGCCGTACCGCCTCCGCTCAATCCCCACCGACTGTCGGCTCAGTGGCCGGATGCGCTTTGGACCTCCGGGAGTGGGCCGGGGATAGCGAAGGCTTCTCCCGATATTGCCGCAATCCTCGACCGTTCTCTGAGCGGATACCCGCCCACCGACGACGAGACAGTCCGCCTTCTGGGGGCCCGCGGAAAGGACGTAGACGCGATCGCGGCAGTAGCAAATCAGATCCGTTACGAGAGAGTGGGCGACAGAGTTACATATGTTATCAACCGGAACATAAACTACACCAACGTCTGTTATTTCCGGTGCGGTTTCTGCGCCTTCTCCAAGGGTCCTCGCAGCCTCAACCTGCGTGGCGATCCGTATCTGATGTCGATCGAGGAGGTAACCAGCCGGAGCGTGGAAGCTCTGGAGCGGGGTGCGACCGAAGTGTGCCTGCAGGGAGGCATCCATCCGAGTTTCACCGGCGAGTTCTACGTGGACGCGGTCTCATCAATCAAAAAGGTTGCCCCCACCATGCACGTCCATGGGTTTACGCCACTTGAGGTCTGGCAGGGAGCAGAGACGTTAGGGATGACCGTCAGGTCCTTTCTGGCGATGCTCAAGGATGCTGGCCTCGGAACCCTCCCCGGGACCGCCGCGGAGATCCTTGACGATCGGATCCGCCAGTACCTGTGTCCGGACAAGATCCGCACCTCCCAATGGGCGGAGGTAATGATTACCGCTCACGAGCTCGGCATCCGTTCCACCTCCACGATCATGTTCGGACACATCGACGATCCGGCTTCGTGGGCCGCTCATCTTGGTGTCATAAAGGCGATCCAGCGTCGCACTTCTGGCTTCACCGAGTTTGTTCCCCTGCCTTTTGTGCACATGGCGGCCCCCATCTACCTCCGGGGCCGCGCCCGGCCGGGGCCTACCTGGGATGAGGTGGTACTCGTGCATGCGGTTGCCCGTCTGGCGCTCGACGGCCTGATCCCGAACATTCAGGCTTCATGGGTCAAGCTGGGAATGGAGGGCGCGGCCCGGCTGCTCTCCGCCGGATGCAACGACTTCGGTGGCACGCTGATGAACGAGACGATCTCGCGGGCGGCTGGAGCATCGCACGGCCAAGAGGTAAGCGAAGGGGAGTTCCGGGCGGCCATCCGAGGGGCGGGAAGGACTCCGCAACAGCGCAACACGCTTTATGGGGCGTTAGAAGGGCGGGCGCAACCCGTCGGCCTGGTAAGGGGTTAGGAGGGCGGCAGCCGACCGAGAGTCATGCTCGAGCTAGCCGTCGTCACCCTGTTTCCCGACTTTTTCGAGTCGCCGCTCGCGGTAGGGGTTATCAGGCGAGCCTTGGAGAGCGGGGCCCTGTCAGTGGAGGCGGTCGATCTTCGCCGATGGGGCAAAGGAACCCATCGCCACGTCGACGATGCCCCGTACGGTGGTGGCCCCGGCATGATATTGATGGCCGATCCTCTAGCGTCGGCGCTAGAAGGTCGTGAGGATTCCCATCGGGTCCTGTTAACGCCCGTTGGCCAGCCTCTCAACCAGAAAAAGCTTGACAATTGGGCGGAAATGGCGAAGCTGACCCTGGTGTGCGGCCGTTACCAGGGGGTGGATGAACGCTTTGTGGAGGAGTTCATCGACGAAGAAGTGTCCTTAGGCGACTTCGTTCTAGCCGGGGGAGAGGTGGCTGCCCTAGCAGTCATTGAGGGTGTCGCCCGACTAATACCGGGCGTGCTCGGTAACCACGGATCGCTGGAGAACGAGTCGTTCCGGGACAGTCTCCTCGCCGCACCCCAGTACACCCGGCCAGCCATCTTCCGAGATCGTGCTGTCCCAGAGGTTCTCCTATCCGGTGACCATGGCCGCATCAAGAAATGGCGGCATGACCAGCGAATCGCCCGCACCCGCCAGCGACGACCCGATCTGCTGAGACCCGACGAGGCGTCCTCTTAGGTGTGCTTTAGGGCCGCGACCACCCGGGTGCTGTTGTGATGTGGGTCCAAGTGCGATAAACTTACTCCCTCTATCGGCCCGGTGCCAGGTCTGACATTCTTTCGATCTAGCCTGGTCGCGCCACCTGCCGGGAACGCGAGCGCAAGGAGTCTTTCATGAACGACCTCGAATATCTTGAACGCGCTCACCTGAGACCCGACATACCTGACTTCCGTCCCGGCGACACGGTCAAGGTCCATGTAAGAGTGGTAGAAGGGGGCCGGGAACGCATACAGCTATTCGAAGGAATAGTGATTGCCCGTCAAGGCGGGGGCCTGTCGGAGACCTTTACTGTCCGCAAGATAAGCCTGGGAATCGGCGTGGAACGCATCTTTCCTGTCCATGCCCCGATTATCCAGAAGATTGAGGTGGCACGTAGGGGCAAGGTCCGGAGGGCGAAACTGTATTACCTGCGCGATCGGGTCGGGAAGGCTGCCCGCGTCATGGAGCGTCGTTAGGTCAGAACCCCCAACCAGGGTGTTGAGGTGAACGAGGGATTGGCCCCCCGCTTTCAATCAGGTCGCGAGCCGACCCCTCGGGCGCGTCAAACCCGACGGGCTGGGTGTCTGTGGGAGTTCGGTGCCGTCTTGGTGGTCGCCATCGTCTTTACCTTGGTGGTTCGTGCCTTCCTCGTCCAGGCGTTCTTTATACCGTCCACTTCGATGGTGCCCACGCTTGAAGTGGGCGACCGCATTCTGGTCAGCAAGCTCGCCTACTCGTTAACCGACCCGGAACGAGGAGAGGTGGTCGTATTCAGGCATCCGTCCGCTCCGGACCCGGTTGCGGGGTCGTGGTGGGATGCGCTTCGCGACGGGTTGATCGATTCCATCGGGTTGCCTACCGGCGAGGTGGAGGCGCTGATCAAGCGGGTCATAGCCATACCGGGCGATCGCCTCGAGATCCGTAACGATCAGGTGTACGTCAACGGGATCGCCATTGCGGAGCCCTACATCTCCGCAGACCCGGAAATGGGCGATCTCAGCCCCATTTACATCCCTGAAGGCTACGTCTGGGTGATGGGCGACAACCGGAACTACAGTCGCGATAGCCGGGTCTTCGGCCCTGTCCCGATATCAACGATCAGCGGAAAGTTCTTCGTGAGGATCCTGCCACCACTGCGGTGATCCACTGGCCGCTGAACGCCGCTGACAACGGGTCAAGGGGGGACAGGGTTCCGAATCAACCAGTCTCAACCGACACCGAGCAAACCGACAAGCCACCGGCAGAGAAGAGGGGTAAGCCGCCCCGGGTCCTATTAGCAACTTAGTGGGCTTGGATGGAGTCGAGTTTGTACCAGTAGACCTCGCCGGAGTAGATCAGCTCGCGTACCCGGTTGTCGATCCTTACGCCCATGACGGCGGCGTGGGCGGGTTTGCCGGTGAATCGGGTGAGAAATCCGGCGTTGCGTAGTGCACGGCGGGTGTCTCGCCCGTTGACGGTGTAGGAGATCTCGACGGCGATGTAGCAGGCTTGCCCGGATTCTTCCTGGGCTTCGAGGATGGCGTCCGCCTCCCGGAAGCTATCGACATCTCCGCGGGGGATGCCGGTCGTGTCCCAGCTGTTGGGGAGGTCATAGACATCAAGGCGTTCGATCCGCCGGACTGCGCCGACCATACCCATCTTCCTGGCGAGAAGCCCGACACAACTCAACGCCTTGGTCTCCGCAGCGGAACCCTTCAGTTCGCCGACGTCTTCTCTGAGTGTGGTGACGTCTTTTTTGAGTGTGGTGACGTCTTCTTTGAGTTCGCCGACGTCTTTTTTGAGTGTGGTGACGTCTTCTTTGAGTTCGCCGACGTCTTTTTTGAGTGTGGTGACGTCTTTGGGGACGGCGAGGAGGTCGCGGGGGAGTATCCGCGAACTGACCTGTTTGCGCACGGCGGAGTCGAGGACGTCTATGAAGTCTCTGATGGTGGCCATTTTAGTCGCCACGGGTGGGCCCCCTTTCACGTTCGATTAGGTAGGTTGGCGGTGCCTCACCCGACGAGGTATCGGTTCATGACACACCCAACTAGATATACTCCGTATAGGATAAACAACTCCTATGAAGATATCTAGACCCTTGGCTACTAACTATCGACTACCAACTACCCCTAGAACATCGACCACAAGCAGAACGGGTTTACAGATGCCCGAGACAACCCCAGCGCCTGCTGGCCGCCGGTAAGTCGCAGGCTCCGAAATGAAATCGGACTGGCTTAGGAACGGTAACTATGCGACAATCGGGAGATCACCACGGAGTTTGCTCTGAACGCTATGGATGTGACAACCGTGGGGCAGCTTGACAGCATCGGTGTAGCTGTCCGACATTTGCATGCTGGCGCGACGCGTCGTGGCCCTCCGCGTCCTTCTGTCACCCCCCCCCCCCCCCCTTGCGCGACCGGCGCGACTGGGGTGCGATGCTACGTAGGGGGTTCGGGGGTTCGGGCGGCTCGGCGCTGGCCGCTCTGCTGGTGGCATCGCTGCTGGTGGTGGCGCCGTTCGCGCCCGACGACGTTCAGGCGCAAACCCTCTCCAACAGCAGCGCCTTGCTGCATCGCACCGAGATCGAGGAGGGCCAGACCCGCCGGTTCGAGATCTCGAACATTGCTGACCACCAGCGGTACTTCGTGTTCTTCGAGTCGCTGGCGGGCTACACGGCCGAGGAAGCGGACATCACCTTCAAGTTCCCGAGGCGGAGGGGCGGCGGGTTCCGGATCGTCTCGCCCGGGAAAGGTGTGCAGGAGTGGAAGGACTCCATAACCGGGCGCATCCGTTTCGAGGTGGATGCCCACTCCGACGTCGACACCGACGACGAGACGTTCGGGGTGCGGCTCTGCACGACTGCGAACTGCACCGGCGGCACCATCCTCGGCGATTGGACGGTGACGATCACCGACGCCACCGACACGACGGTGGCCGGCACGGGCTTGACGGTGACGGTGAGCGGCGGCCACACGACGGTGATGGAGCGGTCGCACAACAACGACAGCCGTGACCGCCGCGACGACATCACGATCACTCTCGACAGCGCGCCGACCGAGGACATCGTCATCCTCGGGAAGGTGGACACGCAGGTGCGGGTGGGTGGCACCGACGACGCGCCGAGGATGAAGGCGATCGCTAGGCCGAACGGGTCGCCGGGGGCCGGGGGCTTGCAGGGCAATCCCGGCGACTGGTTTGTGGTCGGGAGGTTCTCTCACATGATCAGCGTGGTGAACCCCGGTAATCCCAATGCCGACCCCCCGGTTCCGTCTTCGGTGACGACGCGGCCCCCGACAGCGGCGGAACTGACCGGCAAGTTCGATCTGGTGTCGGAGAACAACGTCGTGGACTCGGCCGATCTGACGGGCACGTGGTCGTTCAGGGTGGTGACCGCCGCGGACGCCGGCGAAGCCACCGACAGCGACGGCGGCGACTCGACGGACTACCGCGACAACCCCGTCTATTCGGCCGTCTCGATACCCGATCTGCCGGTGACGGTCACCGGCGACGACGAGCGGACCGAGGTCACCTTGCACGCCGCCGCAACCACCGACAACCTCGCCACCGAGGGCAGCACCACCGACACGGCGAAGTTCGGGGTGTCGCTCAGCCGGGCGTTGGGCCAGGGCGAGTGGATCGAGGTGCCGTTGGCGTTCCAGGGCGCGACGCTGGGCACCCATTTCACGCTGTCGCTCGACGGCAGCCCGCAGGGCGTGACTTATGCGGACTCGACCGACGGCACCAAGGGGTTGCTGAGGTTCACGGGCCCCTCCGCGGGGGAGGCGACGGTGGTGGTGACCGCGGCGACGAACGACGGCAACAGCGTGTCCGAGCAGGTGCTGGTGCACACCTACCGCAATTCGGATCCGTCGCAGAGGCTCCACATCGACACGAACCTCCTCGACGGGGTGTGTTCGGGCGAGGGCTGCGGCCGCGGCCGGTGGAACGAGCGCGTGCACTGGGTGACGCTCCAGGAGGCGGCCGCGGGCCTCAGAATCATCGACACCGGCGACCGGCGCCTTTTCGAGAGGCCCGCAGGCGGCAGTACGTCCAATTACGAGTACGACGTGCGCCTGAACGCCCGGCCGACCAACAACGTGACTTTGGCGATCACCACCAGCGACACCACTCGCACGTCGATAGCGAGCGACAAGCGAACCATGACGTTCACTCCGAGCAACTGGGACACGCCCCAGACCATGCGAGTGTTCGCCAACGGGGACAGCACCGACGAGGTGGATAGGCCGTTCACCGTCACCCACACCTTCTCCGGCGACGCCACCTACGCAGCGCTGCCCGCCGCCACCCACAACCTGACGTTCGTGGACAACGACGCCACGACCGTGACGATGACCGGCACGGGGGTGCGGACCGACTCGGATGGAACCGAGATCTCGAATGTGATGGTGGAGGGCGACGCCAGCAGGGTGGATCGGTCGCTGACGATCAGCCTGGGACGCCCGCTGGTAGACGGCGAGTATGTGCGGGTGCCGCTGTATCTGGAGGCGATCGGGCACAGCCTGGACCCCGAGAAGGATACGTGCGACCTGACCTCCCTCACCGACGGTTATCCGTCGGAGCCGATCGAGGCGTGCAATGAGGTGAGTTCGTATCGCGGGAAGCGTTACAGCGCGGACTTGGCATGGCCGATCCACCTCAACGATTTCGAGATGGACGCTGTCGGCACGGGCGTGTCCACCGAGCCGGTGCACCGCTACACCCCCCCCCATACGGGTTTCCGCTGGGTCGAGTTCCGCGGCGCGGGCGCGCAGAGCGCGGTAATCGAGTTCAACGCCCGCGACGGGTTCGACGACAGCGAGACGTATGACGAGGAGTTCTCCGTCCGGTTCCCCAACGACCTGGCGGTGCTGCCGATCCACGCGTGGAGTAACCGCAAGCACCTGAACCCCGAGACGAACCTCAGCGGCGGCATCGCACCATGGCGCAACGGCGCACGAGCCTGGTACGGCATAGCCGACACCGGGAGCGCCGGCGCCGGCAACGTCGTGCAGCCGGACTGGCCGCTGCTGCCCTCCGGGCTGGGCCCGGGCGACACGTTCCGGCTGCTCTATGTCACCAGTGGAGCGATCAGAGGGGTACTGGCGGAACTCGATGCGAGCACGACCCGTGTTCGCGATGAAATCACCGGCAACGGGCTCAAGCAGGGCGGCGTGCCGGACCTGGCCCCGTTCGCCGAGTCGTTCTTACCGGTCGTTTCCGTCGGCCACGAGAGCCCAAGTTCGGGGGCCGCCGGCACGCACGCCGACGCCAACGCCAGGTTCGACCCGGCCGACAGCGCCCACCCCGACGATCCGATCTACTGGGTGGGCGGCACCAAGGTTGCCGACGACAAGGCGGACTTCACCGACGGCTCCTGGGACGACGAAGCCAACCCCAAACACGCCGACGGCACCGCGGCGACCGTCAACAGCGGCGGCTATTGGACCGGCTCGCTGTCCACGGGCAAGGAACAGACCCAAGTCTGCAGCTCTGCTAATAATAGGTGGCGTTCGTCGCTCGGCACCCCCCAGTCGATGCATGCTGGGTATCTCAACGATTCCGGCTCGAACAGGACGCCGCTCGGCCCGGTCAACCAGGGTTGCGGCGGTGTTGTGGCCAGTGCTAGCAAGCCCCTCTTCGCCCTGTCCGGCACCTTCACCGTGGCGGGCGGCACCGCCATCGAGAACGCCGCAGCGGCCGAGGGCGGCGCCATCACGTTCACCGTCACGATCCCCGACGCCGCGCCCGCCGGGGGCATCACCGTGCCCTACACGCTCAGCGACGGGCGCGGCGCCGCAGGCGACCCGGCCTACGCCATAGCCACCGGCTCGGCCGACGGCACCGGCGCCGACTACAACAACACCGGCGGCAGCGTCGTCATTGCCGCGACCCAGACCAGCAACACCTTCACCGTCGCCACCACCGACGACAGCACCTACGAGGGCGACCACTACTTCACCGTCACCCTCGGCACCCCCAGCGGCACCAACGCCCCGACCCTGAACCCCGCCAAGAGCACCGCCACCGGCATCATCACCGACACAGCCGACCTGCCCACCCTGGCGTTCAGCTCCGCCACTGCCACCGTCGACGAGGACGGCGGCCCCGTCACGCTCACAGTCGACAAGACCGGCGACACCGAGGTTCCCGCCTCGGTGTACTGGACCACCGCGGATGGCACCGGCAGCAGCGGCGCCGCCCATCCCGGCGACTACACCGCGCAGTCCGGCTACCTCACCTTCGCCCCCGGCGACACGACCGGGACGATCAGCGTCCCCATCATCGACGATGTCAACCCCGAGAGCGACGAAACCTTCGATATAAAGCTAAACCCAAACTTGATAGTTGAAGCCCAAGTCGGCAGCCCGGCCAAGGCAACGGTGACCGTCACCGACGACGACAGCGCGCTCACCATCACCATGGCCGGCACCGACGGCGACAGCGACGGCAACGTGGTCGAGGGTGCGGGCGGTGCCACCGGCTACCGCACGATCACGATCACGCTGAGCGAGGCACTCACCGAAAGCGAGACCGTCACCGTGCCGCTAACCGTCTCCGGCGCCACCGTCACCACCGACTACACCTTCGCCTTGACGCCCGCGACCCAGACCGGCGTGTCGCTGACCACGACAGGCAACACACACAGCGCCCAGAACCCGGCGGTGGTATTCGCCCCCGGTGCCACCGCGGCGACGCTGCGTCTCACGCCGACCAACAACGACGACCGCACCCAGCCCTACGTGGTGATCGACTACGGCACCGGCGCGCGGGCGCCCAGCACCTCGGGGCCGACTCTGGTCAGGCCCACCGGCGGCCCCATCGGCATCGTGATCGTCGACGACGAGACGGGTGACATCACGCTGCCGGTGTCAGCGGCGCTGGCGCCGGCCGATGTCAACCCCGGCGACGATTTCCGGCTGCTGTTCCGCACCACAACAGCGCGCGACGCCACCTCGTCCGACATCGGCGACTACGACGAGTTCGTCCGCCGGACAGCGGCGCAGACGGGCCACCCCGAGATCGTGCCCTACGCGGGGTTCCTCAAGGTGTTCGGCTCGACGCGCGGCGGCACGCCCAAAGCGGGCACCACCGCTCGGGTACACAACGACATGACGGACGACCACGACAGCCTTTGGATCAACGTGGTGTGGGCCGACGACTCGACCCGTGCGACGCAGGGCGACAGCACCGTGGGCGTGCCGACGTACTGGCTGGGCGGCGTGCGGATAGCAAACAACTACACCGACCTGTGCGACGGCGACTGGTCGCGCGGCCCCAGTGACGGCAGTCTAGGTGTGAGCACGGGCTGGGATATCGACGACCCGCGCAGCGAGGACGGCACGCGCAACGTCCCCAACATCCAGAGCGGCAACCATCAGCCCTCCGAGCAGTGGACGGGAACCGGTGGCTTCTGCGGGGAGGGCATAGCATTTGTCGGGCCGCTGGGTGCCGAAGAGGTGGTGAGGGGCGGCTTCGCCAAGCCGAACGGGCACCCACTCGCCAAGGAAAAGGTTCCCAACACCCAGTTGCGGCCCCTGTTCGGAATGTCGCCGGTGTTCAAGATGAGCGGTACCGCCGTCATTGCGACGGCGAGCGGCGGCAACAGCAGCGGCGATGTGGTAGAGGGTGCCGGCGACGGCACCGAGTACAAGACCCTCACGCTCACGCTGAGCCGGGCGCTGACGGGCGATGAGACGGTGACGGTGCCGCTCACCGTGGTGGGCAGCACGGTGACCGACGATTTCACGTTCGGCCTCGAGCCCGCAACACAGGCCGGCGTGACCCTGCTGACCACCGCCCCGCACAGCGCGCAGAACCCGGCGGTGGTATTCGCGGCCGGCGCCACCGCCGCCACGCTGCGCTTCACTGCCGTCGACAACGACGACCGCGCCCAGCCGTCGTCTACGAGCATCGAGGTCGGGACCGGCGACCGGGCGCCCTCCATGAGCTCCGCCGGCGCGCTGAGGGTGTCAGGCCTGCCGGAGAGTTTCTTCATCGTCGACGACGAGTTCGGCTCGATCGGGGTGCCGTACAGCTGGCCGCTGAAGCCCTCGGCCATCGACGCCGGCGAGGAGTTCCGGCTGCTCTTCGTCACCTCGGAGAATCGCGACGCCGCACCGACCGATATCGACGTGTACAACCGGTGGGCGCAGGTGCTGGTGGGCAAGAGCGGTCACGAAGCTCTGGGGCGTTACAGCACTCTGGTGAAGGTGTTGGGCAGCACTGCCGCCGTCGATGCCCGGATCAACGTCGGGACGTGGGATCCCGCCGCCAATTCCAACGCCGGCGGCTACGCCGACGGTTCCACCAGCGCCGGCGGCGAAGGCATCCCGATCTACTGGTTGGCCGCGCCGCCCGCCGACAAGGTGGCCGACAACTACTTCGACTTCTACGACGGCGACTGGGACAGCACAGCCGACACGTTCGAGAGCGGGGCCGACCGTGCCGATTCCGTGAGTGTCGTGAGTGGCAGCAGCGCGAACGGCCGTGCCTTCCCCAGTCATGCGCTGGGACAATCAACCGTTCAGCAGGGCTTCGGCCAGGTTAGTGATGTTGCCCCCAACAGCGAGAAACACCCCATGTTTGTGATGTCGCCGTTGTTCAAGGTGGAAACCGTCGCCTTCACGGCGGCGGTGAGCGGCGACATGGTCGAGGGCGCCGGCGACGGCACCGAGCACACGACGCTGACGCTCGACCTGGGCCGGACCCTGACCGGCGATGAGACGGTGACGGTGCCGCTAACGGTGCAGGGCGCGGCGGTGACCGACGACTACACCGTGGGCCTGCATGGCACCAACACGGGGGTGACCCTGCTGACCGCCGATCCGCACAGCGCACAGAACCCGGCGGTGCGGTTCGCGGCGGGCGCCAACGTCGCCACGCTGCGCTTCACCGCCGTCGACAACGACGATCGCACCCAGCCTTACGTGGCTATCGAGGTTGGGAGCGGTGCTCGGGCACCCTCAACGAGCTTCGTCGGCACGCCGCAGATAGTCGGTCTCCCGAATGGGTTCGTGATCGTCGACGACGAGACGGGTGACATCACGCTGCCGGTGTCAGCGGCGCTGGCGCCGGCGGATCTCAACCCCGGCGACGATTTCCGGCTGCTGTTCCGCACCTCGACAGTGCGCGACGCCACCTCGTCCGACATTGGCGACTACGACGAGTTCGTCCGCCGGACAGCGGCGCAGATGGGCCACCCCGGGATCGTGCCCTACGCGGGGTTCTTCAAGGTGTTCGGCTCGACGCGCAACCTCACGACCTCAACGGGCACTACCGCTCGGGTACACAACGACATGACGACCGATGACGACCACGGCAGCGTTTGGATCAGCGTGTCGTGGGCCGACGGCTCGACCAGAGAGACGCGGGGCGACAGCACCGCGGGCGTGCCGACGTACTGGCTGGGCGGCGTGCGGATAGCAAACAACTACGCCGACCTGTGCGACGGCTCATGGTCGGCCGGCCGCAGTGACGGCAGTCAAGGTGTGATCACGGGCTGGGACATAGACAAGCCGCGCAGCGAGGACGGCACGCGCAACGTCCCCAACATCTTCAGCGGCGACTATCAGCCCTCTTCGCAGTGGACGGGAACCACCTCCCAATGCCAATTGCTCAGCTGGCGGGTGGACGGCCAACCGACCTCGGCCGCGCTGGGTGCGGAGTACGTGGGGTGGGGTGGCTTTGCCAAGCGAAACGGGGGTCCTTTGTTGAAGGGATTCGCCCCCAACACCCAACTGCGGCCCCTGTTCGGAATGTCGCCGGTGTTCAAGGTGAGCGGTGTCGCCGTGGCTGCGGCGGTGACCGGCGGCAACAGCGACGGCGACGCGGCCGAGGGCGCCGGCGACGGCACCGAGTACAAGACTCTCACGCTCACCCTGGACCGGGCCTTGACCGGCGACGAGACGGTGACGGTGCCGCTCACGGTCGCCAACGCCACGGTGACCGACGACTACACCTTCGGCCTGCACGGCAACACCAACACGGGTGTGACGTTGCTGACCGCCGACCCGCACAGCGCACAGAACCCGGCGGTGCGGTTCGCGGCCGGCGCAACTGTCGCCACGCTGCGCTTCACCGCCGTCGACAACGACGAACGCGTCCAGCCCTATGTGGTCATCGATTTCGGGACCGGGGACCGGGCGCCCTCCACGAGCTTTGCAGGCGCGCCGCGGTCAGCGGGCCTGCCGGCGGAGTTCCTCATCGTGGACGACGATGAGGGCGACGTCATCGTGCCGTATGACTGGCCTTTGATTCCCTCGGGCCTCGTATCGGGTGATGAGTTCCGGCTGCTGTTCGTCACCTCGGAGGTCCGCGACGCCGCTTCGACCGACATCGACGACTACAACCGGTGGGCGCAGAGGGTGGCCGGCCGGGTGGGCCATGAGGGTCTGGGGCCTTACAGCGGTCTGGTGAAGGTGGTCGCCAGCACGGCTGCGACCGACGCCCGGATCAACGTCGGGACGTGGGATCCCGCCGCCAACTCCAACGCCGGCGGGCACGCCGACGGGTCCACCGGCGCCGGCAGCGCAGGCATCCCGATCTACTGGCTGAACGGCGAGCGGGCCGCCGACAACTATTTCGACTTCTACGACGGCGACTGGGACAGCACAGCCGACACGTTCCCGAGCGGTGTCCAACGACCCGGCGACGCCCCAATTTTCACCGGCAGCCGCCAGGACGGCACCGGAGCCGGTGTGCTCGGCGGGGCGGATCCCAGGATCACCTATGTAAGTAGAGGCACTTTGCACAGCAGTCAGAACAGACCCAAGGCTGATCCGAATGCCTTCTTCGTCATGTCGACGTTGTTCAAGGTGGAAACCGTCGCCTTCACGGCGGCGGTGAGCGGCGACATGGTCGAGGGCGCCGGCGACGGCACCGAGCACACGACGCTGACGCTCGACCTGGGCCGGACCCTGACCGGCGATGAGACGGTGACGGTGCCGCTAACGGTGCAGGGCGCGGCGGTGACAGACGACTACACCGTGGGCCTGCATGGCACCAACACGGGGGTGACCCTGCTGACCGCCGATCCGCACAGCGCACAGAACCCGGCGGTGCGGTTCGCGGCGGGCGCCAACGTCGCCACGCTGCGCTTCACCGCCGTCGACAACGACGATCGCACCCAGCCTTACGTGGCTATCGAGGTTGGGAGCGGTGCTCGGGCACCCTCAACGAGCTTCGCCGGCACGCCGCATATAGTCGGTCTCCCTAATGGGTTCGTGATCGTCGACGACGAGACGGGCGACATCATGCTGTCGGCGTCGGGGGCGCTGGCGCCGGCGGATCTCGACACCGGCGACGATTTCCGGCTGCTGTTCCGCACCTCGACAGTGCGCGACGCCACCTCGACCGACATTGGCGACTACGACGAGTTCGTCCGCCGGACAGCGGCGCAGATGGGCCACCCCGAGATCGTGCCCTACGCGGGGTTCTTCAAGGTGTTCGGCTCGACGCGCAACTTCATGGCCTCAACGGGCACCACCGCTCGGGTACACAACGACATGACGACGGACCACGACAACTCTTGGCTCAGAGTGGTGTGGACTGACGGCTCGACCCGTGCGACGCGGGGTGACAGCACCGTGGGCGTGCCGACGTACTGGCTGGGCGGCGTGCGGATAGCAAACAACTACACCGACCTGTGCGACGGCGACTGGTCGCGCGGCCGCAGTGACGGCAGTCAAGGTGTGATCACGGGCTGGGACATAGACAAGCCGCGCAGCGAGGACGGCACGCGCAACGTCCCCACCAACATCTTCAGCGGCGACTATCAGCCCTCTTCGCAGTGGACGGGAACCGGCTCCAACTGCCAATATCTCGAATCGCTGGTGGCCGGCCAAGTGGCCTCGGCCGCGCTGGGTGCGGAGCATGTGGGGTGGGGTGGCTTTGCTAAGCGAAACGGGGGTCCTCTCTTGAATAGATTCGCCTCCAACACCGAGTTGCGGCCCCTGTTCGGAATGTCGCCGGTGTTCAAGGTGATGGGTGTAACAACCGTCACTGCGGCGGTGAGCGGCGGCAACAGCGACGGCGATGTGGTCGAGGGCGCCGGCGACGGCACCGAGTACAAGACCCTCACGCTCACGCTGGACCGGGCGCTGACCGGCGATGAGACGGTGACGGTGCCGCTCACCGTGGCGGGGGCGACGGTGACCACCGACTACACCTTCGGCCTGCACGGCAACACCAACACGGGTGTGACGTTGCTGACGGCTGCTCCGCACAGCGCCCAGAACCCGGCGGTGCGGTTCGCGGCGGGCGCTGCGGTGGCCACGCTGCGCTTCACGCCGGTGGACAACAGCGAGCGCTCACAGCCCTCTGTGAGCATCGGGGTGGGCACCGGAGCTCGGGCGCCCTCGTTGAACTTCGCGGAAACGCTCGAGGTGGCAGGCCTGCCTGTGACCTTCGCCGTCGTCGACGACGAGACGGGCGACCTGGTGGTGCCGCTCGACTGGCCGCTCCGCCCGGCCGCTGTGGGCGGCGGGGAGCAGTTCCGGCTGTTCTTCGTCACCTCGGAGGTCCGCAACGCCGTCCCGACCGACATTGCGGTCTACAACCGCTGGGCGCAGGGGGTGGTGGCCCGCAACGGGCATGCCGATCTGCTGCCCTACGGCGGTCTCGTGAAGGTGTTCGGCAGCACGGCCACCGTCGACGCCCGGATCAACCTCGGCACGTGGGATCCCGCCGCCAACTCCAACGCCGGCGGCCACGCCGACGGGTCCGCCGCCGCCGACGACCCGGGCATCCCGATCTACTGGTTGGCCGCGCCGCCCGCCAACAAGCTGGCTGACAACTACTTCGACTTCTTCGACCAAACCTGGGACAGCTACGCCGACACGTTCGAGGACGGCGCCGACCGTAACGCCCCCGACGTGAGCTCATGGACCGGCACCTTCTATTTCGGCAGTGGCTACAACAATCATGAGCTGGGACAACCGACCGTTGCTTACTCACTCGCCGCCGACCGTACCCGCGCCAACAGTGTCGAAGCCCCCATGCTGGTGTTCTCGCCGACCTTCACCGTCGAGCAGTTCGCCGTCACAGCGGAGGCGAGCGGCGGCAACGGCGACGGCGATGTGGTCGAGGGCGCCGGCGACGGCACCGAGCACAAGACCCTGACGCTCACGCTGGAACGGGCGCTGACCGGTAACGAGACGGTGACGGTGCCGCTGGAGGTTCGCAACGCCACGGTGACCACCGACTACACCTTCGGCCTGCACGGCAACACCAACACGGGTGTGACGTTGCTGACGGCTGCTCCGCACAGCGCCCAGAACCCGGCGGTGCGGTTCGCGGCGGGCGCAACTGTCGCCACGCTGCGCTTCACCGCCGGCGACAACGATGTGCGCTCCGGGCCGCATGTGGTCATCGATATCGGTACCGGCGCTCGGGCGCCCTCATCGAGCTTCGCGGGCACGCCGAACGTGGCAGGCCTGCCGGCGGGCTTCGCCATCCTCGACGACGAAACCGGCGACATCGTGGTGCCGCTCGACTGGCCGCTCCAACCGGCCGCTGTCGGCGGCGGTGAGCGGTTCCGGCTGATGTTCAGTACCTCGGAGGTCCGCGACGCCGCTTCGACCGACATAGAGGTATACAACCGCTGGGCGCAGGGGTTGGTGGCCCGCAACGGGCATGCCGATCTGCTGCCCTACAGCGGTCTCGTGAAGGTGTACGGCAGCACGGCCACCGTCGACGCCCGGATCAACCTCGGCACGTGGGATCCCGCCGCCAACTCCAACGCCGGCGGCCACGCCGACGGGTCCGCCGCCGCCGACGACCCGGGCATCCCGATCTACTGGTTGGCCGCGCCGCCCGTCGACAAGGTGGCGGACAACTACTTCGACTTCCACAACAGCTTCTGGGGCAGCCCCCTCGGCCAAAGTCGGGAGAGCGGCGCCAAGACCCCAGGGACTGCTACATGGACCGGCAGCAGAGTCAACGGCCTCGGCGTCTCCAATTTTGAGCTGGGGCGATCGGGCGTTTCGGTTGGATTAACCCCAGGTTCGTGGCGCGCCAACGATGTCGAACTCCCCATGGTGGCGCTTTCGCCGGTGTTCACTGCCAGTGAGTTCGCCGTCACTGCGACCGTGGCCGACGGCAACTCCGGTGGCGATGTGGTGGAGGGCAACACGACGACGGCGGCCGGCTACAAGACGGTGAAGCTGACTCTGGACCGGGTCCTGTCCGGCAGCGAGACGGTGACGGTACCGCTCACGGTGCAGGGCGCAACGGTGACGGAGGATTTCACCTTCGGCCTGCACGGCAACTCCAACACAGCGGTGACGTTGCTGACGGCCGCCCCGCACAGCGCCCAGAACCCGGCGGTGCGGTTCGCGGCCGGCAACACCACCGCCACGCTGCGTTTCACGCCGGTGGACAACGACAGGAGTGCGCAGCCGTTCGTGACCATCGGCGTCGGGACCGGGGATCGGGCGCCCTCCTCGAGCTTCGTGGGTGCGCCGCGGGTCGAGGGCTTGCCTGTGACCTTCGCCATCGTGGACGACGATATGGGCGCCATCGAGGTGCCGGCCGACTGGGCGTTGACGCCTTCGGGGCTGGCCTCCGGCGACGAGTTCCGTCTGGTGTTCATAACCAGCGGCACCCGCAAGGGCAGGATCGGCAACCTGGCCTACTACCAGGACTTCCTCCGGCAACTGGCCGCCGGCGGCCATGAGAGCTACAAGCCTTACGCCCGCTTCAGCCTCCTGTTGGGGTGCTTCGCGGGCAGGAGCCTGCGCGACCACACGGGTATTCGGCCCGACGGCACCGAGGTGTCGTTCCATTGGCTGAACGGCCTGAAGGTGGCCGACACCCACGACGAGTTCCTGTCCGTGGGGTGGGAGGCCAAGTCGACGTCCCACGTCAGAAGCGAGAAGGGGGTGAATGTGACCGTCGGCCGCAATAGGACGATCTGGACCGGCTGCAACCCCGACGGCACCATCGCGGCCAACCCGTTGGGGACCTCCACGCCGAACTTTGGGGGAGTCGGCTACGTGGACGCCAACCCGCTAGGTAGCCCTTCGGTTGGCAACGGCGAACACCACCGCCAGATCATGGGTGTTTCCCCGCTGTTCAGGGTCGAGGGTGTGGCTGTCACCGCAGCGGCGGCCGACGGTGACGGCAACGGCGACGTGACCGAGGGCGACACCACCACGGCCGCCGGCTACAAGACGCTCACGCTCACCCTGATGAACCGCCCTCTGACCGGCTATGAGACGGTGACGGTGCCGCTCACCGTGGCGGGGGCGACGGTGACCACCGATTACACCTTCGGCTTGCACGGCGCCAACACAGCGGTGACGCTGCTGACGACCGCTCCGCACAGCGCCCAGAACCCGGCGGTGCGGTTCGCGGCCGGCAGCACCACCGCCACGCTGCGCTTCACGCCGACCGACAACAGCGAACGCTCACAGCCCTCTGTGAGCATCGAGGTGGGTACCGGGGCTCGGGCGCCGTCGGCGAACTTCACGGAAACGCTCGAGGTGGCAGGCCTGCCTGTGACCTTCGTCGTCACCGACGACGAAACCGGCGATGTGGTCGTGCCGCAGGACTGGCCGCTCAAGCCGGCCGGCGCCGGCGCCGGGGACCAGTTCCGGCTGCTGTTCGTGACCTCGGAGCACCGCGACGCGGCCTCGACCGACATTGAGGTCTACAACCGTTGGGCGCAGGGGGTGGTGGCCCGCAACGGACATGAGAGCCTGGGGCCCTACGGCGGGCTGGTGAAGGTGGTGGGCACCACGGCCGCGACCGGCGCCCGGGACAACGTGGGCACGTGGGATCCGAGCGCCAATGGGGGCTCGGGCGGCCACGCCGACGGTTCGACGTCAGCTAGCGACGCGGGCATCTCGATCTACTGGCTGAACAGTTCCAAGGTGTCGGACAACTATTTCGACTTCTACGACCGCTCCTGGGACAGCACAGCCGACACGTTCGAGGACGGCACCGACCGGACCGGCGACACGGAGATCTGGTCGGGCAGCACCCATTGGGGCGCCGCGAGCACCATTCCGTTGGGGGCGTCGTCTGTTCTGATGACCCGCACCAGTTTTGAGAGTCTGCAGCACAACACCGCCTCGGGTGGCCTCCTAGCCTCGAACTTCGCCTTGCGGCCCTTCTTCGTGATGTCGCCGACCTTCACCGTCGATGCGGTCACTGTGACCGCCGCTGCGACCGGCGGCAACAGCGACGGCGACGTGGTGGAGGGCGCCGGCGACGGCACCGAGTACAAGACGATCACCCTCACGCTGGATCGGGCCTTGACGGGCGCTCAGACGGTGACGGTGCCGCTGCGGGTGCGCAACTCCACGGTGGCGAAGGATCACAGGTTCGCTCTGAGCGGCACCAACACGGGAGTGACGCTGCTGAGGGCTGCCCCGCACAGCGCCCAGAACCCGGCGGTGCTGTTCGAGGCGGGCGCCACCACCGCCACGATTCGCATCACCGCCGTGAACAACAGCGAGCGCTCGCAGCCCTATGTGGTCATCGGCGTCGGCACCGGGGCTCGGGCGCCGTCGAGCAGTTTTGCGGGCACGCCGCGGGTGGACAACTTGCCGGTGGGGTTCTTCATCCTCGACGACGAGAGTGCGAGCGAGATCGTCGTGCCGGCGGACTGGCCCCTCAAGCCCTCCGACGTCTTCGCCGGCGACCGGTTCCGGCTGCTGTTCGTGACCTCGGAGGTCCGCAACGCCCAGGCGACCGACATTGCGGTCTACAACCGCTGGGCGCAGGAGGTGGCGGGCGCCGACGGCCATGCGAGCCTCGGGCGCTACAGCGGCCTGGTGAAGGTGGTCGCCAGCACTGCCACCACCGACGCCCGCGTCAATGTCGGGACGTGGGATCCGAGCGCCAACTCCAACGCCGGCGGACACGCCGACGGGTCCACCGCCGCGGGCAGCGGGGGCGTCCCGATCTACTGGCTGAACAGCGAGCGGGCCGCGGACAACTACTTCGACTTCTACGACGGAAGCTGGGACAGCCTCGCCGACACCTTCGAGGACGGCACCGATCGAAGCGGCGACGCCCCGCTGTGGACGGGCACCTGGAATTGGGGCACCGGTGCTTCCAATAGATCGAATCCGTTCCAGCTGGGGGCGGGTTGTGCTCAGGTCTCCAATACCAGCAAAGGCGCCTTGTCGGCCAACGTCTGTTTCGGGAACAATGCCGAGCTCTCGTTCTTCGCGATGTCGCCGGTGTTTCAGGTGCAGCCCGTGGAGTTGGATGTGGTGCTGTCGGTTACCGGTGGCAACAGCGACGGGAACCCGGTGGAGGGCGCCGCCGGCGCGACGGGCTATGTGACGGTGTCGGTGTCGCTGGACCGGGCGTTGAAGGGCGCCGAGTCGGTGACGGTGCCGCTGAGCGTGAGCGGCGCCACGATGGGCGACGATTTCACGTTCGCGCTGGAACCGGCGAAGCAGTCGGGCGTGGCGCTGGCGACCGCCGCCCCCCACAGCGCGCAGAACCCGGCGGTGGTGCTGTCGGCGGGCGCGCAGTCGGCGACGTGGCGGTTGACGCCGGTGGACAACGACCGGCGCACCCAGCCGTTCGTGGCGGTGGACTTCGGCACCGGCGCCAGGGCGCCCAGCGCGGTCGGCGTCGACATCACCACCGGCGACGGCACCGGCGTGGTGTTCGTCGACGACGAGACCGGCGACATCCGGGTGGGTCCGGACTGGCCGTTGGCGCCGTCGGGGCTCAGCGGCGGCGATGATTTCCGGCTGTTGTTCCGCACGTCGGAGCTGCGCGACGCCAAGTCCGCCGACATAGCCGACTACGACCGGTTCGTCCGTGCGGTGGCGGCCCGCGGTGGCCATGAGGCGCTGTTGCCGTACGCGGGGTTCTTCAAGGTGTTCGGCTCGACGCTGGACACTGCTGCGGACAACTCCACGGGCACCTCGGCGCGGGTGCACAACGGGTTGACGACGATCCACCGGGGTCAACTCCCCACCGGGCCGTGGGCCGACGGCTCGCAGTACTCCACGGTGGGCAATACGGCGGGCGTGCCGACGTACTGGCTGGGCGGCGCCAAGCTGGCGAACAACTACGCCGACCTGTGCGACCTGAAGTGGTCCACCGGCGACGGTGTCACCACGGGCTGGCACACCAACGGTCCGCGCAGCGAGGACGGCGAGCGCAACATCCCCACCGGGGCGATCAGCAACTTCCGGCCGTATGAGCCGTGGACGGGAACCGGCAACGCCTGCGCGGCGTACGACCATCCGCTGGGCGCCAACAATGTGTCGAGGGGCTCGGCCGACAGGGGCGGCGGGCAGTCGCTGTTGCATCAGGGCACATCGCCCAACACCCAGTTGCGGCCCCTGTACGGCTACTCGCCGGTGTTCAGGATCGCCGACGTCTCGGTCACGTCGACCGTCGCCGGCGGCACCCCCGTAGACGTCGCTGATCAAAACGCTCTCGTCGGCGACATCTTCGAGGGCGACAGCACTTTATTCCCAAGCTTCTACTACAAGGATGTGACGCTGACGCTGGACCGCGTGCTGGCCGCGGGCGAGACGGTGACGGTGCCGCTCACCGTTAGGGGTTCGAGGGTCACCGAGAACCACACCTTCGGGTTGCAGGGAGCCAACACCGGGGTGACGCTGCTGACCGGCGCCCCGCACAGCGCCCAGAACCCGGCGGTGCGATTCGCGGCGGGCGCAACTGTCGCCACGCTGCGGTTCCGCCCGGTGGACGACAGTGTGCCCAGCGGGGCCTATGCGATCATCAGCGTGGGCGAAGGCGACAGGTCGCCGTCGGGGAGCCCGTTCGGCTCGGTGCCGGTGACCGGTTCGCTGCCGGTGGAGTTCCGCGTCATCGACACCGTAGACACAGGCGACATCGTGGTTCCCTACGAGTGGCCGCTGAGGCCCGACGGCGTCGAGGGCGGCGACGAGTTCCGGCTGTTCTTCATCACCTACGAGACACGCAACGCCGTCCCGACCGACATCGCTGTCTACGACAGGTGGGCGCAGTCGGTGGTGGCGCCCCGAGTCCCCGAGAGATTGGGGCCCTACGTCGGTTTGCTGAAGGTCGTCGGCAGCACCCCCCATGTCCACGCTCGGGACCACATCGGCACCTATGCCTCGGGCGGCCACGCCGACGGCTCGAGAAGCGCCGGCGACTCGGGCGTCTCGATCCACTGGGTCGGCGGCGAGAAGGTGGCCGACAACTACCACGACTTCCACGACGGCACCTGGGACAGTGTCGACGACAGGCACGATGACGGCTCCGAACGACCCGCCGAAAATGAGGTCTGGTCGGGCAGTGGCAGCAACGGCCTGCGCGCGGGCGTGGGCCACGAAACCCACGCCTTGGGGCATAATAGACCCGCCATCGCACAAATGAGCTTCGGCAAGATCGGCAGCACCAATCTAACCCACCGGATTTCCCTCTCCTCATCGGATAACCGCTCCCTCATGGTGATGTCGCCCGTGTTCAAGGTGGCGGCGCGGGCTGATATCGATTTGGCGCTGTCGATCTCGGGGGGCGACGCCAACGGTCACGCGGTGGAGGGCGCCGCCGGTCCGACGGGCTACCGCACGGTCACGGTGGCGCTGTCGCGGCCGCCGCTCGCCCGCGAGAGCGAGGCGGTGACGGTGCCCCTCACCGTGGCGGGCGCCACGGTGGGCGAGGACTACACCTTCGAGCTGGCGCCGGCCACGCAGACCGGTGTGCTGCTTCTGACCAGCGCTCCGCACAGCCCGCAGAACCCGGCGCTGGTCTTCGGGACGGGCGCCACCGAGGCCACGCTGCGGCTGCGGCCGATCGACAACGGCAGGCGCACCCAGCCGTACGTGAGCGTCGGTTTCGGCACGGGGAGCCGAGCGCCCAGCGCCGTCAGCGCCACGGTGGGAACGCTCTCGGGGCCGGTGGGCACGGTGCTGCTCGACGACGAGACCGGCGACATCGAAGTGCCCGCCGACTGGAGCCTCACACCCAGCGGAGTGTCGCTGGGTGACGATTTCCGGCTGCTGTTCCGCACGTCAACCACGCGCGACGCCACTTCGACCGACATTGCCGACTACGACGAGTTCGTCCGCACCGCCGCCGCCACCAACGGCCACCCCGACGTCCTGGATTACGTGGGCTTCTTCAAGGCGTTCGCCTCGACGCTGCACCGCGACGCCGACAACTCCACCGGCACCACCGCCCGGGTACACAACGGGTTGTCGACGATCCACAGGGGCCACCTGACCGGCGGGCCGTGGGCCGACGGCTCGACGCGGGCCACGGTCGGCAGCACCGCCGGTGTGCCCACCTATTGGCTGAACGGCGCGTTGCTGGCCAACAACTACGCCGACCTGTGCGACCTGAAGTGGGCGGGCGGCAACGGCGTCACCGGTGGTTTCGACACCGACGACCCCCGCAGCGAGGACGGCAGCCGCAACATCCCGGCCGGGACGATCAACAACTACCGGCCCTACGAGCCTTGGACGGGCACCGGCAACGCCTGCGAGTCGTTCAACTATCCCATGGGCGCCGACAACGTCTCCCGTGGCGCTGCCGACTCCGGCGCCGCCTCACTGCACGTCAACCAAAGGCCCAAAGCCCAACTGCGGCCCCTGTACGGCTATTCGCCGGTGTTCAAGGTGGTGGCCTCGCCGGTGGACATGACGTTGTCGGCCTCCGACGGCGACGACGACGGCAACGCCGTCGAGGGCGCCGCCGACTCCACCGGCTACCGCACCATCACGCTCACGCCGAGCCGGCCCCTGGTGGGCGCCGAGGTGGTGACCGTGCCGCTGAGCGTGCGCAGCGCCACCGTCGGCGACGATTACACGCTGACGATGGTGCCGTCGTTGCAGACCGGCGTGACGTTCCGGACGAGCGCCCCGCACAGCGCGCAGCGCCCCGCGGTGATCCTGGGGGCGGGTGCCACCCGGGCCACGCTGCGGCTGCGGCCCGTCGACAACAACAACCGCACCCAGCCCTACGCGCTGGTCGACTACGGCGCCGGCGCAAGGTCGCCGACCGCCTCGAACGTGGTTCTGGGGTCGGTGTCGGGCGGGCCGATCGGGGTGATGTTCCTCGACGACGAGACCGGCGCCGTCGGGGTGCCCGCCGACTGGGGGCTGCTGCCCGCAGGCCTTGGCGTCGGCGACAAGTTCCGGCTGCTGGCTATGACTTCGCAGTCGCGCGACGCCGTCCCCGCCGACATAGGCGACTACGACCTCTTCGTGCGCCGGACGATCGGTGCCAACGGACACGCCGACCTTGCCGCCTACGGCGGCCTGTTCAAGGTCTTCGGCGGCACTCGGGCGCCCGGCGGCAACGCCGGGGTGGCAGCTCGGGCGCACAACGGGTTGTGGGACGGCTCGAATTGGGTGGATGGCTCGACGAGCGCCGGCGATGCGGGCACCCCCACCTACTGGGTCGGCGGCGCCAAGGTGGCCGACAACTACTTCGACTTCTGCGACGGCACCTGGGACAACCGCTGGACGTCGATCAGCGACAACCACATCCGCCACGAGGACGGCAGCGCCGGCGACGGAGCGGAGGTCTGGACCGGCGCCGGCGCCGGCTGCGATCCGATCGCGAGTCATCTGGGCAGTTCGACCCCCACCCACGGCCCGGGCACGAAGGGCAGCGACTCCTCCTCCCCGATGGGGACGGCCACCGACGCCCGCACCAACCAGAAGCGCTTCTACGCCATGTCGCCGGAGTTCACCGTGGTGGACGCATCGGTCACGGTGACGCTGTCGGCGACCGGCGGCAACGCGGCCGGCAATCCGGTGGAGGGCGCGCCCGACGCAACGGGCTACAAGGCGATTCGGTTGTCGTTGAATCGCACGCTGTCGGGTTCCGAGACGGTGACGGTGCCGCTCACAGTGCAGGGCTCGCGGGCCGGTGTGGATCATTCGTTCACGCTGGCGTCGGGTTCGCAGCCGGGTGTGGCGCTGCTAACGAGCGGTTCGCACAGCGCGCAGAACCCGGCGGTGGTGTTCACCGCGGGTGCTTCGGGGGCGTTGTTGCGGTTCGCGCCGCTCGACAACGACCGGCGCAGCCTGCCGTTGGCGATCGTGGGTTTCGGCACCGGCGCCACCAGCTCGGGGTTCGACCCGGAGTTGGTGGGCGGGCCGGTGCGGTTCGTGCTGCAGGACGACGAGTCGGGTCCTGTGGGGGTGCTGTCCACGTGGGAGTTCACGCCCGCGGGCTTGGTGGCGGGTGACCGGTTCCGGCTGTTTTTCTACACCTCGGAGAATCGCGACGCCCGCCCGACCGACATCGACGTGTACAACCGTTGGGCGCAGGGTGTGGTCGCCCGCAACGGCCATAGCGAACTGGCGCCCTACGGCGGTCTTGTGAAGGTGTTGGGCAGCACCGCCGCAACCGACGCCCGCGTCAACGTCGGGATGTGGGACGGCTCGAAGTGGGTCGACGGCTCGACCTCCGCGGACGGCTCGGGCATCCCGGTCTACTGGCTCGGCGGCGACAAACTGGCCGACAACTACTTCGACTTCTACGACGGCGTTTGGGACAGCTTCACCGACAAGTGCGAGACCGGCGCCGGCTGTCCCTCCGACCTGAAGGCATGGAGCGGCACCTACGCCGCCGGTACTGGGTGGACCGGTCATGAGTTGGGAGAATCGACCGTTCAGAGGGGATTCCAAGCAAAAGTTGATTCGGCCCCCAACACCCAGGAAGCCCCCATGGTTGTCATGTCGCCGGTGTTCAGGGTGGTCGACCCGAAGGTGGCGGTGACGATGACGGCGTCCGACGGCGACGCCGAGGGCAACGCGGTGGAGGGCGCCGCCGGCTCGAAGGGGTACCGCACGATCAAGCTGACCCTGGGGCGCGCCCTGGCCGGGGTGGAGACCCTCACGGTGCCGCTCACGGTGCGGGGCGCCACCGTGGTAGACGATTTCACGTTCGACCTGCACGGCACCAACACCGGTGTGACGCTGTCCACCGCCGCGCCGCACAGCGCCCAGAACCCCGCCGTGATCTTCGCGGCCGGCGCCACCGAGGCCACGCTGCGGCTCAAGCCCACCGACAACGACAGGCGCACCCAGCCCTATGTGATCGTCACCTTGGGCGGGGGCGCGGTCGGCTTCGGCGTCGAGCCGACCACCGCCGGCGACCCGGTGCACGTGATCCTCATCGACGACGAGACCGGCGACATCGTCCTGGTGGACACGCCGCTGCGCCCGCTGGGGCTGGGGTCGAGCGCCGACTTCCGGCTCCTGCTGGTGACTTCCCGCGAGCGCAACATGAGGTCCTCCAACATTGCGGACTACGACGTGTTCGTGCGGGAGACGATCGCGCTGAGCGGCCATCCCGAGATCAGACCGTACGCGGGCTTCTTCCGGGCGTTCGCCAATACGTGGAACAGAGTAGGAAGCGCCGTCATAGGCGTCGACGCCACTGTGCACAACGACCTGCGCGACGGTTCGGCTTGGGCCGACGGCTCGACGAGCGCCGACGACGCGGGCACCGCCATCTACTGGCTCGTCGGCGCCAAGGTGGCGGACAACTACTTCGACTTCTGCGACGCCAGCTGGGACAACCGCTTCGCGCCCGGCGACGGCAACAACCACATCAAGCGCGAGGACGGCAGCACCGAGACCCGGTTCAGTATCCCCACGGGCATGAACAACAACTGCCGGCCGGAACACGCCGTGGGCGAATCAGCTGTGACCCACGGGCCACTCGCCCAGGGTGACAACTCGAATCCCCTCGACCGCAACACCAGCGTCTCCAATAATCTGCGAGCGTTCTATCCCTACTACGCCCTGTCGCCGGTGTTCACCACGGCGCCGCAGGTCACGCTCGGCGCGGCGGAGTACTCGGTGGACGAGGGCTCCGACGCCACCGTGGAGGTGGTGCTGTCACAGGCCCGCAGCGCGGCCACCACCATTGGGCTCGAGGCCGTTTCCGGCGTCGGCACCGCCACCGCCGGCGACGACTACACCGCCGGCCCCTGGAGCGTGACCATCCCCGCCGGCCAAACCTCAGGCGACATCACCATCGCCACCGCCGACGACGACCAACTCGAAACCAGCGAGCACTTCTCGGTGCGGATCACCACGAGCAGCCTGCCGTCGGGCTGGGACACCGTCGTGGAGCTGACCGACAGCGACCCGCCCCAAAAGGTCCCGGTGGCCACCCGCATCAACATCGTCGAGGACGACTACACCGTCAGCTTCGATCAGGCCGCGTACGTGGTCGACGAGCGAAGCGGCGAGGTGGTCGTCACCGGCTCGCTGAACCATGCCCTGGCCGATGATCTTGAGGTGTGGTTCCGGTACCAGTTGGAGGGAACAAGCACCGGTTCGGTCTTCAGCGAGGTTCACGGGTCGGCTTCCGATCCTCTGACCATCCCCGCCGGCGAGACGCGGTTCATGCTGCGCATACCGGTCTTGGTCGATGACGGCAATTTCGCCGGCCATGTGCTGCGTCTGGAGGCGATGCCGCCGTCGCTCCCCGCCGGCGAGGCGAACGCATCGGTCGACGTGCACATCGGTCACAACGGCTCGTCCGACGTGGCGGTGGACCTGTCGATCTCACCTACCGCGGCGCCGTCGTCGAGCCTGGTGCCTGCGGGCAGCGGCGACGCGGTCGCCGAGGGTTCGGTGGTGACGGTGACGGCGACGGTGGCCACCGCGCCGGTGGGTCGCAGCATCACCGTGCCGGTGGTGCAGTTGCCCGCCACCGGGGCCCCGTCCGCCGACGAGTTCGGGTTGGGCGGTGTGTCGGCGGGCGTGATCACGATTGCGGCGGGCCAGAAGTCCGCTTCGGTGCCGTTGACGGTGTACGCGGACGGCGCCGAGGCCGACGGCAGCGGCGACATGGTCGAGTGGCTGCTGCTCGGGGTGGGCGCCGACGGCTTGTCGGCGGGGTACGTGCCGGGCCGCGGGGTCGATGTGTTGGTGGAGGAGTCGAGCCTCCTGCCGGTGTCGCTAACCGTGGGAGGGGCCGCTACCGCAACCGTTGCCGAGGTCAACAACGCGGCGGTGACCCTGACGGCCACGTTGGGATCGGCGAACAGCTCCGGCGGGGCGTTGCAGTTCCCGGTGAGGCTGCGGTCGGCCGGCACGACGGCCCAGTCGAGCGATTACGGGCTGCCGGCTGGGGTCAGCATTGCCGACGGGCAGGCCGAGGGCACCGCCCGGCTGGGGATCGAGAACGACAATCTGGGCGAGAACGACGAGACGGTGGTGGTGTGGCTCGGTTCGTCGCTGCCGAGCGGCTACGGCCCCGGCCCGCCGCAGGCCGTTGTGGTCACCATTGCCCGCAGCGACGGCGGCGCGGGGATCGCAGTGGGGGTGACGCAGCCGAGCGGCGCCGTCTTCGACGGCCTGCGGGCATACGACGAGTCCGATGAGAAGATCGCCTTCGATGTGGTTGCCGACCCGGCGCCCGCGCTGCCGCTGCCGGTCTGCGTGCAGGTCACCGAGGAGTTGTCGGTGGGGACGGCGCGCCTGAACGCCCTGTACACCGGCTACCGGACCGTGACGATCCCCACCACCGGGAAGCTGTCGCTGCCCGTGGTGTGGACCGATGCGAATACCGACGAGAGCGACAGCACGGTCACCGTCACGGTGCTTGAAACAGCCGATCCGAACTGCGGCAGCGCCGGCGAGTACACCGTCTCGACCACCGATCCGCAGACCTCGGCGCTCATCCGCGACGACGACGCCACGGTGGTGTCGGTGGCCCGCACCGACAGCGGACCCATCGCCGAGGACGGCTCGGGCGCCGAAGCCGACGCCGAGTTCACCGTCACGCTCGGTCGGCGCCTCGATGCGGGCGAGCGCCTCGTGGCTCCTCTCGTGCTCTCGGGTGCCGGCGTCACCGCGGGCGAGTACACCGTCGCCGCCAAGTCCACCGCCGACAACCACGGTGCGACGCTCGCCGGCGGTAACACCCTCAGCCCGACGGTCTCGTTCGTCGGCCACGCCACCGACACCGTGCAGGTGGCCACCCTGGTGATGGCCACCAACATCGACGCTGTCTCCGAGAACGACGAAACGGTGACGGTGGCGGTGGCGCCGCCCAGCGCGTTCAACGCGGAGGCCGTCGCGGCCCGCACGTCGGTAGGCGGCGGCGCCGGCCCGCACCCCATCAACAACCGCTTCAACGTTGCCACCGAAGCCGAGGGCGCGGGCGTGTCGGTCACGCTGTCGGCAACGGGGGGAGACCCCAACGGCGACGTGGTCGAGGGAGCAACCGACCCCACGGGCTACCGCACGATCACGGTCACGCTGGGCCGAGCCCTCACCGGCGACGAGACGATCACCGTGCCGCTCACCGTGGACGGCGTAACGGTGGCCGCGCACTACCTCCTCACCATGGTGCCGGCCACGCAGGCCGGGGTGACGCTGGTTACCACCGGTGGCACGTACACGGCGCAGAACCCGGCGCTGCGGTTCGAGGCAGGCGCCACGGCGGCGACGCTGCGCTTCACGCCGGTGGACAACGACCGGCGCAGCCGCCCCGCCGTGGCCATCGACGCGGGCGAGCCCATATCCGGCGGGTTGCCCGAAGGGGCGACGAGCCCCACCGGTGTGCCGCTCGTCTTCGCCATCGCCGACGACGAGACCGGCACCCTCGAGGTGCCCGAGAACTGGGCGCTGAAGCCGCCCGCGATACGCCGGGCCGAGAGCTTCCGGCTGGCGTTCGTCACCTCGGAGGCTCGCGACGCCCGCCCGACCGACATTGCGGTCTACAACCGCTGGGCGCAGGGTGTCGTCGCCCGCGGCGGCCACGCCGAGCTAGTGCCCTACGGCAGCCTCGTGAAGGTGTTTGGCAGCACCGCCGAGGTGGACGCCCGGGAGAACACCGGGATGTGGGACGGCTCGGGGTGGGCCGACGGCTCGACCTCCGCCGCCGACGCGGGCGTCCCGATCTACTGGTTGGCCGCGACGCCCGCCCGCAAGGCGGCGGACAACTATTTCGACTTCTTCGACGGATCCTTTGACAACCCCCGCTCCACGTTCGAGAGCGGTAGCGACACACCCCGCGGTCAATCGGTATTGACCGGCAGCGACAGCGGAGGTGTCGGTACCCCCAATAACGAGCTGGGGCAAGAGTTCGTCGCGCACAATTTCTCGGGAACGACTGGGGCCAAGAGCTTCAAACGCCCCATGATTGTGATGTCGCCGGTGTTCACGGTGTACGCGCCGGATGTGACGGTGACGCTGGCGGGTTCCGGCGGCGACGCGGACGGCAACCCGCTCGAGGGCGCCGGCGACTCGACGGGCTACAAAACGGTCACGCTGACGCTGAGCCGTGCCCTAACCGGCGACGAGACGGTCACGGTGCCGCTGTCGGTGACCGGGGCGACCGTGGGCGACGATTACACCTTCGCGCTGGCGCCGGCCACGCAGGCCGGTGTGACGCTGGTTACCGCCGGCGGGACGCACAGCGCGCAGAACCCGGCGGTGCTGTTGGAGGCGGGCACGCAGACAGCCACGCTGCGGCTCACCCCTGTGAACAACGACTACCGCTCCCTGCCGTATGTGACCGTCGCCTACGGCACCGAAGGCCGCGCCCCGAGCGGGAAACTCGTCAACGTGGCGGTGCTCGGAGAGCCGATCGTCTTCGTGCTGGCCGACGACGAGACGGGCCCGTTGGTGGTGCCTGCGGACTGGGGGCTGTTGCCGTCGGGTCTTGATGTCGGCGCCGAGTTCCGGTTGCTGTTGGCGACGAGGAGGGGCCTGGAGATTCCGGTGGCTGAGGGCATCGCCGGCTTTGACGCGCACGTGCGGCGGACGGTCGTCGCCCATGGTCATGCCGACATCAGGGCGTATGCGGGCCTGTTCGGGGTGTTGGGCAGCACTGGGGACACGGACGGTCGTGTCCACGCCGGGTTGTGGGACGGTACGAGCCTCAGCGGTGACGATCCGCCGGCGGTGCTGTGGGCGGACGGATCGGTGAGCGCTGCCGACGCGGGTATTGCGATCTACGCGCTCGGCGCCGAGAAGGTTGCGGACAACTATTTCGACTTCTGTGACGGGGATTGGGACGGCCCCCCGTCCAACAGGAGTTACGAGGACGGCACAGCCATCCCGGGGAATCGTGCCATCTTCACCGGTATGCGGAACAACTGTGAACCAGCCCCCCAGCATCTGTGGGAGAAAAATAAGACTCTTGCGGTGTCGCACGTCTCTGATCCGTTCGATGCCGGAAATTCCATTCCCTGTGATGAGGGTCTTCTTGGTCCAACCGCCCCCACGGCCTGTCGTTACTACGGGTTGTCGCCGGTGTTCACGGCGCCGTATGCGGAGTTGTCGTTCAAGGAGAACTTCACCATTGTCGATGAGGATGGGGGGTCGGCGACGCTCACGGTGGTGGCGTCCGCTGCGCCGACGTCTGATCTGACCGTCGGGCTCAGCTACACCGACCTGTCGGCGGTGAGCGGCACCGATTACACGCCAACTGCTTCCTTCGTGTTCCCGGCCGGCGCGACCGAGGCCACGTTCACGATCGCTCTGACTGCGGACGTGGTGATTGAGGACAACGAGCTGTTCAAGGTGCGCCTAGCGGCGGGGGAGGGCTATACGGTCGGCTCGTCATCGTCTAGCGATGTGCTCATCACAGACGATGACGATCCCACGCAGAAGCTGACGCAGTCGGCGGTGACGGTGCGCGAGGGTGTGGGGTCGGTGCGGGTGACCGTCGAGCGCGACACCGTCGGGGGGGTGTCGAGGGTCGTGCTGACGCCCGACGACGGCACCGCCACCGGCGGGCCGGGCGGCACCGGCGCAGGCGTCGACTACGACAACACGGTCACCAACCTGCAATTCGGTGCCAAGGCGGCGTCGGTCAGCGGTGTGTTCACGATCAACGACGACAACTTGCCGGAGCCCGACGAGACGTTCACCGTCACCCTCAGCAAGCCCGAAGAAGGCCGGCAGCGGGGCGAGGTGGGCGAGCCGGCGGTGATCACGGTCACCATCGTCGATGACGACGGCCCGGCGGGGCTGGTGATCGCCCCGTCGGCGCTGCGCGTGGCCGAGGGGCTGTCGGCCACTTATGAGGTGAGCCTGGCGTCGGCGCCGCCGGCGGCCACCACGGTCACCGTCAGCGGGCAGGCCGGCGCCGACCTTCGAGTCGACACCGACCCCTACACGGCCGGCGAGCAGGCCACGGTGACGTTCACGACTGGGGACTGGTACACCCCGCGCACCGTCACCGTCACCGCCGACAACGACAGCGACAGCACCGACGCCACCGTCACGCTCACCCACACCGTCACCGCGGGCGGCTACAGCGCTAGCCCGCAGACCCTCACCGTCACCATCGCCGACGGCGACGCCACCGCCCAAAGGCCGGAGGTGTCGTTCGGGTCTTCGGATGGTGTGTCGGTGGTGGAGACCGATGGGGTGGTGGCGCGTTTGGGTGTGGTGTTGTCGGAGCCGTTGGGGTCGTCGGAGAGCTTGAAGGTGGCCTATTCGGTGTCGGGCACTGCGAGGGTGGGCACGGAGGCGAATAAGGCGGGCGCGGATGCGGTGGTGTCGCCTTCGGCGTTGTTGGTGGTGAAGGGTTACGTGCTGAGCAGCTCGCAGCCGGGCGCGGTGTCGCGAGGCGAGATCGTGGTGTCGTTGATCGATGACGTGTGGGTGGAGGGTGCTGAGACGGTGGTGGTGACGTTGTTGCCGTCTCCGGGTTACACGTTGGGTGAGCACACGTCGCGGACGGTGCAGATCACCGATGACGACACCGCGCCGGAGGTGCTGTTGAGCGTCGACACCGACGAGGTGTCCGAGGGCGACGGGGCGACGAGGGTGAGGGTGCGGGCGGAGTTGTCGAACGAGTCGCGGTTCGAGTCCGATGTGGTGGTGTCGGTGTCTGTGGATGGTTCGGGTGTTGAGGGGGCGGTGGGGTTCGCTGCTGTGGACGATTTCGATGTGACGATCCCGGCGGGCTCCGGGTCGGCGTCTGCGAGGTTCACGTTGACGCCCACAGCCAACGAGACTGACCAGCCGAACGAGATGGTGTCTGTGTCGGCGTCTGAGGTGGTGCCTGCGGGTTTGGTGGTGAAACCGGCGTCGTTCGTGTTGTCCGATGACGACGATGCGCCGCCGCCGCCGCCGATGGCGGTGCGCATCTCCGGCGGCGGGTTCGCGGCGGAGGGCGATGCGTCGTCGACGGCGAAGTTGACCGTGCGGTTGGGCCGGGTGGTGGCCGCGGGCGAAATGATCGAGGTGCCCCTGGCGATCACCGGTGCGGGTGTCGAGGCCGGCGACATCGTGGTCTCGCAGCCCGACGACGGGCGTCCGGGAGTGTCGGTGAGCGACGCAGGCACCCTGGCGCCGGTGGTGGTCTTCACCGGCTCGTCCCAACAGGGCGTGAACGTGGGGTATGCGGAGCTGACGCTGGCCGCCGGCACCGACACCGACAGCATCCACGAGTTGGCGACCATCAGGTTGGCGGCCACCGCGGGGAACGGGCCCGACGGCGGCCTTCGTCCGGAGCAGGACCTCAGCGGCGTGCCGGTCTCGGCGTCGGTGCAGGTCATCGACGCCGACGCCACCGCGGCGGCGGTGTTGGCGTGGCCAAGGCCGGTGCGCCTAGTCGAGGGCGAAGCCCTCGCGGGCTCCGAGACGGTGCAGGTGCGGCTGAGCGCCGAGCCGAGCGGCGATGTGTCGGTGACGGCGGTGTCGTTGGATGCGTTGGCGGTGCGGGTGGCGCCCGGTTCGCTGACGTTCAGCACGTCTGATTGGGACGAGCCGCAGCCGGTGACGCTGACCGCGGCGGACGATTTGGACACCGACGACGAGACCGTGTTCGTGTCGTTGACCGCGGCCGGCCATCCGGGCTTCGTGGTGGAGGTGGACGTGCACGACGGCGTGTCGAAGGCGCCGACGTCGGCGGACGCCGTGTTCGCTGCGGTGCCGGGCGATCTGAGCTTGGCGGAGAACAGAACGGGCCCGGTGAAGGTGGGTTCGCCGGTGACGGCGACGGACGCCGACGGCGACCCGGTGTCGTATTCGTTGGAGGGCCCGTATCAGACGGCTGCGCCGGCGGGGTTCAGGATCGACGCGGCGACCGGCCAGATCACCTACAGAGGCCAGAGTCTGGACCACGAGGTCACACCGCGGATCGCGCTGGTGGTGGTGGCCACCTCAACCGGTGCCGACGGCACCGCCACGCCGGTGCGCCAACCGGTCACCGTCACCGTCGGAGACTTGGACGAGGGCGACCCGGACACGGTCACGGTCACCCCGGACACGGTCTCGGAGACCGGTGTGGCGCTGGGGGCGGTGGCGGGCCGCTCGACGCTGCGGTTCGTGTCGATCACCGGCGACCCCGACGGCGACCCCGGCCCAGGCATCTTCCTGACCTTCGCATGGTTCGTCTCCGATGACGGGGAATCCGGGTGGACCATCTTGCAGTCGGACGGATGGAGCAAGGCGGAGTATCCGATCAAGACCACCGATGTGGGTCGCTACCTGCGGTTGGGGGTGTCGTACCGGGAGAGAAGCGGTGCCGTCGAACTCGCTTATTCGGATCCGATCGGGCCGGTGGGCACGCTCAGCCTGCTGAACGCGGCGGCGGAGGTCACCACTGCGCTGGGCCCCGGCGCCGACCACACCGCCGACACCGCAGCCGTCTCGGTGTCGCTCGACGCCGTGGTGCTGAACGGCGAGACCGTCACCGTGCCGCTGACCTTCACCGGCGGCACCCTCGGCACCGACTTTTCCCTGGCGCTGGCGGGCAGCCCGACGGGTGTGACGCTGTCGGGTGCATCGGTGGTGTTCACCGGCCCCGCCGCGTTCAAAGCCACAGTCGAAGTGACCGCCGCGTCTGCCGCCGCGCTGACCAACACGTTGACCGTGGCGCCGGGCGCGGTGGTCCTGTCGGGTGAGTCGCTGGTGTTCACCGGGACGGTGCAGGGCCCCGGGACGGTGACCGACACGGTGGCGTCCTCGGCGCTGGTGGGCAACGGCGTGGTGTTCACCGGCGGCGATCCACCCGACCCACCCGACCCACCCGACCCCGACTCGGTGTCGGTGACTTTGGCGCGCACCGACAGCGGCCCGATCAGCGAGGACACTTCGTCGTCGGACCGCACTGCGACTTTCACGGTGACGTTGGGCCGGGCGCTGGTGTCGGGCGAGACGGTGGATGTGCCATTGGACCTTTCGGGTGTGGGTGTGACCCATGAGGACTTCGCGCTTTCGCTCACTTCGGGCGAAGCGAACACGGGCGTGTCGCTGCGCGAAGCGACCTCGCTGCAGCCGGTGGTGCGCCTGGAGGGCGCGGGCGCCGGGGTGGCGTCGGTGACGATCACCGCGACCGATGACTCTGTCGACGAGGACACCGGCGAGGTGCTGGTGCTCGCTCTGGGCGACCTCGACGCGGCCGGTTCGGCGACGAACGTCGCGGAAGATGTGGTGGCGTCCGATGATGGCGATCCGGTCACGGTCGACAACCGGTTCGAGGTGTTGATCGTCGATGGTGATGTGCCGTCGGTGCCGGTGGTGTGGCTGGACGGTTCGACGCATCTTGCGGGGGAGGCGTCGGGCAGTCGCAGCGTGACCCTGCGGCTGTCGGCGACGCCGCCGCAAGCCGCGGTGACGGTGGCCTACACGGTGACCGGCACCGCCACGGCGGGCAGCGACTTCACTACGTTGTCGGGCAGCGTGGTGCTGGCTGCGGGGGCGGTGTCGGCGCAGATACCGGTGTCGGTGCTGGACGACAGCAGCCGGGAACCGCCCGAGACCATCGTGGTTACGCTGGACGAGGGTTCGGGGTACACCCTGGGATCGGTGCTGTCTTCGACGGTAACCATTGCCGATGACGACGGCATAGTGGTAACCCTGACCCGCACCGACAGCGGCAACATCGCCGAGGATCCTGCGCCCGCAGGCGACGGCCGGACCCAGGCGACGGTGGACGCCGAGCGCTCGGCCACGTTCACCGTGACGCTGGACAGGGCTCTGAAGGCGGGCGAGATCCTCGACGTGCCGCTGGAGTTGCGGCCGTCGATCTTTCCATGTGTTGGTAATAGCTTCACCTTCAGATCCAGCTTCACCGTCACGGACTTCTCGCTGGCGCTCACCGACGGCGCGGCGAATACCGGCGTGGTGATCCTGACGGAGGCCACGCTGAAGCCGGTGCTGCGCTTCAATCGCCCGGGGGCGCGCACGGCGGCGTTCACGGTGTGGTCGGTGGACGATCTGATCGACGAGGAAGACGAGTGCATCGCGCTGGAGCTCGCCCCACTCGACGCGCCGGGGCTCGCCACCAACGTGTCCGGCGGCGCTGTGCCCGGTGAAGGCAGCAGCAAATTCGAGTTGAAGATCATCGACGACGACACTGCGTGGATGGAGGTGTCCCACAGCGACGGGCTGACTTTCACTGCCGAGCCGTCGGGCACCGACACGTTGTCGGTGCAGCTCCGGTCGCAGCCCCGTGCGGCGGTGACGGTGACCGTGTCGAGCAGCGACGCCACCGCAATGGTGGTGAGCAGCGACGGCACGGCGTTCGCGGCCTCTGCGCAGCTTACGTTCACCCCCCAGAACGCGTTCGTGCCGCAGACGGTGACGGTGAAGGCGGTGGACGACAACAGCGTGAACCCCAGCGGATGGCGCCGGGTGACCCTCACGTTCGCCGCCTCGAGCAGCGACAGCGACTACCGCCTCACCGAGCGGGTGACGGCGAACGTTGCCGACGACGAGGAACCGGTGCTGCCGCTGGTGCAGTTCGCGGCCACCTCCTACGACGCCTCCGAGGACGAGCCGATAAGGCGCGAGACCGCCAAGACCTACGTGGGCCGCACCGCCACGATGGAGTTGAGCCTCACCCCGGCGCCACCCAACGGCGCCACCGTCGGCTACACCGTCACCGGCACCGCAACCTCGGGCAGCGACTTCACGGCGACCCCGGGCGAAGTCGTGATGGCGCCCGGTGCCACCACCGCGTCGATCCCGTTGACGGTCCTTGATGACGACACCGACGAGCCGCCCGAAACGGTCATCGTCACCCTGAACCCCCACGACGCCTACGAGATCGGCGCCAACGCCGCTGCCACGGTCACCATTGCCGACGACGACGCCACCACCGTCAATCTGGGATCGGAGTCCACGAATTCGATTTCCGAGGGCGGCCACATGACATTCGATCTGTCCCTGGGCCGCGCGCTGACCGAGGGCGAGACGGTGGCGGTGCGCGTGCAGATCACCGGCTCAGCCGATCTGACGCCGTCCGATCTCGAGCTGGAGGTGAACTCGCCGCACGATGTGAGCGCCGGACCCATCTCGGGCACCGCGGGATCGCTGTACTCGGTGGTGACCTTCTCCGGGCCGAGCTCAAATTCCCAATCCGTGATAGTGCGCGCCGTGGACGACGACGTAAGCGAGGCGGACGAGTCGGCGGTGGTGTCGCTGCGCCTCGGCAGCGCCGTCGCCGACGGCACCAACGTCGGCGGCGGTGTCGTGCTGCTCGCCGGCAGGGACAACCGGTTCAACCTCACGGTGCTCAACGACGACCCGGGGGTGATGATAACCGAGTCGGCGGGCAGCACCCGGGTGAGCGAGAACCCCGACGCCTCCGACGCCACCGACTCCTACACGGTGCACCTGGCGACCGAACCGGCCGGGAACGTGACCGTGGCCGTCACGCCCGACGCCGCTTTGGTGGTCGCCGGCGGCGACGGGCAGTTCGCCACTTCGGCAACGTTGACGTTCACGCCCCAGAACTGGTCCGAACCGCAGACCGTCGCAGTGGCCGCCGCCGCCGGCGGCGACACCACCGCCGACGACGCCAACCGCTCGGCCGCCATTGCCCACACCGTCTCCGGCTACGGCAGCGTCACCGCCGCACCGGTCGACGTCGAGATCGTCGACGACGATCCCACCCTGGTGGAGATCCATCCGGCGGGGCCGTTCCTCACCGAGAACAACTCCGCCGTGACCGCCGCCGTGACGGTCTCGCTGAGCCGGCCGCTCGCCGCCGGCGAGGTGATCGACGTGCCGCTGCTGCTCAACAGCAGCAGCGGAGCGATCCTGTCGGGCCGGGGTTCGGCGTTCCGGCGGGCCCGCGCCATGACCTGGCGAGCCACCGGGGAGGGCGTGAGCCTCATCACCGACCCCCTGTCGTCATCGCTGCAGCGACCCAACCGCGACCGGCTCGTGCTGCGCATGAGCGGGGGCGCACAGGAAGCCACCATCCACTTCGCCTCCCCCAACCCCGACCGCGACAACACCAACGAGACCGTCAAGGTCACGCTGGAAGCCAACGTGGCGTCGCTGGACCGCCCCGAGCGGGCCACCAACGTGGGCGGCGGCGTGCGGCCTGCGCCCTACTACTCGTCCACCGAGCTGATCATCGTCGACAACGGCGCCCCGGCGCGGCTGCTGGCCGCGCCCCGCTCGCTCAACGTGGCCGAGGGCGACACCGCCGGCTACTGGGTGCGCCCCACCACCAACCCCGGCGGCGCTCTCACCGTCAACGTCAGCTCCGCAGACACCAACAGGGTCACTGTCCCCGCCGGCGTCACCGTCGGCGCTGCCGGCTGGCAGAGCGGCGCCAAGGTGACCGTGACCGGCCTCGCCGACGCCGACAGCACCGACAACACGGTCAACATCAACCACACCGCGTCCGGCTACGGCGCCCGGGACAGCGTCACAGTCAACCTGCGCGAGTCGTCCACCGCCCCGACGGTGAGCTTCGCCGCCGCTACCTACACCGCCACCGAAGCCGCCGGCGGCAGGCGCAACATCGACGTCGTCGTGAACGCCTCCCCCGCACCGCCGGCGAACCTTCAGGTGGCCTACACCGTCGCCGGCACCGCCACCGGAAGGTTCTCCGGCGGCGACTACAGGAGGATCTACAGCCCCGTGACCGTCGGAGGAGGCGGCACCGGCACCATCCGCATCACCGTTAGGGACGACGCGCTGGACGACGACGGCGAGACGATCATCATCCGCCTGTCCGACAGCTCGAACTACCAGGTCGGCGCCATCCGCACCGCCACGGTGACCATCATCGACAAGGCGGCGCCCCTAGCGGCCCTAACGGTCGATACGCCCACGGTGACCGAGGACGGCGGGGCGGTGACCGTGACCGTCACCGCCGCACTGAACGGCCCGGCCGACGCCTCCGATACGACGGTGAACGTGACGGTGGCGCCCTCGGGCACCGCGGGCGCCGTCGACTTCACAGCCAACCCCTCGACGTTCGCCATAACTGTTCCCGCCGGGCAGACCTCGGCCACGGAGACCTTCACGCTGACGCCCACCGACGACAACGACGACGAGATCCATGAGCAGATCACCGTCTCGGGCACCATCGCGGGCGCCGCCGCGGTGCCGGTCACCCCGGCGGCCATCCGGCTGAACGACGACGACGGCGGGGGGCTGAGCGTCACGCTGAACTCGCCGGCCCGCGACCTCACCGAGATCCCCGGCGAGGGCAACATGGGCCACTACAAGCCAGTCAGCGTCTTCCTCGGGCGGGCGCTGATCGGCGACGAGACCGTGACGGTGCCGCTCACCGTGGCGGGCGCCACGGTCTCCGACGACTACACCTTCACTCTTGTGCCCGCCTCGCAGCCCGGCGTGACGCTGCTGACCGACTCTCCGCACAGCGCGCAGAACCCGGCGGTGCTCATCGAGGCGGGCGCCGCCGCCGCCTCGCTGCGCTTCACCGCAGTGGACAACGACCGGCGCTCGCAGCCGTACGTGAGCATCGGCTTCGGCACCGGGGCGCGTGCGCCGAGCCATGCCAACGTCGTGGAAGGGCTCGCCGCCCCCTCAGGCGGACCGTTCCGGTTCGCCATCGGTGACGACGAGGTCGGCCCGGTCATCGTGCCCCAGGACTGGCCGCTCCTCCCGGCGAACCTGGAGGTGGGCGAAGAGTTCCGGTTGCTGTTCCGCACTTCGAGCACCCGTGACGCCACCTCGACCGACATTGGTGACTACGACGAGTTCGTCCGCCGGACCGCGGCGCTGACGGGCCACGCAGCGGTCGTGCCGTATGCGGGTCTCTTCAAGGTGTTCGGCTCGACGCTGGACAAGGACGCCGGCGATTCCACGGGCACCACGGCGCGGGTACACAACGGGTTGTCGACGGTCCACCGGGGCCATATCACCGGCGGCCCGTGGGCTGACGGTTCGACCCGGGCCACGGTGGGCAGCACCGAGGGTGTGCCCACCTATTGGCTGGGCGGCGCCCTGCTGGCCAACAACTATGCCGATCTGTGCGACATCAACTGGTCGGGCGGCGCCGGTGTGACCACGGGCTGGGACACCGACGACCCGCGCAGCGAGGACGGCACCCGCAACATCCCGACCGGGTCGATCAGCGACTACCGGCCCTATGAGCCGTGGACGGGAACCGGCAACGCCTGTGAGGCGTTCGATCATCCCCTGGGTGCCAACAACGTCTCGAGGGGCGCGGCCGACAAGGGCGGCGGCCAGACTCTGTTGCACGCGGGCACGGCGGCCAACACCCAGCAGCGGCCCCTGCTGGCGATGTCGCCGCTGTTCCAGGCTGAGGGTGTTGTCGTGACTGCGGCGGCCACCGGCGGCAACAGCGACGGCGACTTGGTCGAGGGCGCCGGCGACGGCACCGAGCACAAGACGCTCACGCTGACGCTGAACCGGGCGTTGACCGGCAGCCAGACGGTCACGGTGCCGCTGGCGGTGCGCAACGCCACGGTGGCCGACGATTTCACCTTCGGCCTGCAAGGCGCCAACACAGCGGTGACGCTGCTGACCGCCGCTCCGCACAGCGCCCAGAACCCGGCGGTGCGGTTCGCGGCGGGCGCCACCACGGCCACGCTGCGGTTCACCGCCGTGGACAACGGCGAGCGCTCACAGCCGTACGTCAGCATCGAGGTCGGCACCGGCGCTCGGGCACCTTCCACGAGCTTCATAGGCACGCCGCGGGTGGTCGGTGTGCCGGTGGGGTTCTTCATCATCGACGACGAGACGGGCGATCCGCTCGTGTCCTACGACTGGCCGCTGCGCCCCGCCGCCCTCGATGCCGGCGACCGGTTCCGCCTGCTGTTCGTGACCTCGGAGGGCCGCGACGCGGCTTCGACCGACATTGCGGTCTACAACCGCTGGGCGCAGGAGGTGGCGGGCGCCGGCGGCCATGGGGGCCTCGGGCGTTACAGCGGTCTGCTGAAGGTGGTCGCCAGCACGGCCACCACGGAGGCGCGGATCAATGTGGGGACGTGGGATCCGAGCGCCAATGGGGGCTCGGGCGGCCACGCCGACGGTTCCACCTCCACGAGCGAGGCGGGCATCCCGATCTACTGGTTGAACAGCGAGCGGGTAGCGGACGGCTATGAGGACTTCTACGACCGCTCCTGGGACAGCACCGCCGACACGTTCGAGAGCGGCGAGTTGCGGACCGGCGACGGCGTGATCTGGTCGGGCAGCAGGCATTGGGGAGCGCCAGGCAGTCCTTATACGTTGGGTGCGGACACTCCTTTGGGAACGAACACCAGCTTTGAGAGTCTCCAGAACAACACGGACCTGGGAGTCAACAATTACCCGAAGGCCACCTCGTACCCCTTCTTCGTGATGTCGCCGACCTTCACCGTCGATGCGGTCACCGTGACCGCCGCGGCGACCGGCGGCAACGGCGACGGTGATGTGGTGGAGGGCGCCGGCGACGGCACCGAGTACAAGACGATCACCCTCACGCTGGATCGGGCCTTGACGGGCAATCAGACGGTGACGGTGCCGCTGCGGGTGCGCAACTCCACGGTGGCGAAGGATCACAGGTTCGCTCTGAGCGGCACCAACACAGCGGTGACGCTGCTGAGGGCTGCTCCGCACAGCGCCCAGAACCCGGCGGTGCTGTTCGAGGCGGGCGCCACCACCGCCACGATTCGCATTACCGCCGTGAACAACAGCGAGCGCTCACAGCCCTATGTGGTCATCGAGGTCGGCACCGGGGCTCGGGCGCCGTCGAGCAGTTTTGCGGGCACGCCGCGGGTGGACAACTTGCCGGTGGGGTTCTTCATCCTCGACGACGAGAGTGCGAGCGAGATAATCGTGCCGGCGGACTGGCCCCTCAAGCCCTCCGACGTCTTCGCCGGCGACCGGTTCCGCCTGCTGTTCGTGACCTCGGAGGGCCGCGACGCGGCTTCGACCGACATTGCGGTCTACAACCGCTGGGCGCAGGAGGTGGCGGGCGCCGGCGGCCATGCGGGCCTCGGGCGTTACAGCGGTCTGCTGAAGGTGGTCGCCAGCACGGCCACCACGGAGGCGCGGATCAATGTGGGGACGTGGGATCCGAGCGCCAATGGGGGCTCGGGCGGCCACGCCGACGGTTCCACCTCCACGAGCGAGGCGGGCATCCCGATCTACTGGTTGAACAGCGAGCGGGTAGCGGACGGCTATGAGGACTTCTACGACCGCTCCTGGGACAGCACCGCCGACACGTTCGAGAGCGGCGAGTTGCGGACCGGCGACGGCGTGATCTGGTCGGGCAGCAGGCATTGGGGAGCGCCAGGCAGTCCTTATACGTTGGGTGCGGACACTCCTTTGGGAACGAACACCAGCTTTGAGAGTCTCCAGAACAACACGGACCTGGGAGTCAACAATTACCCGAAGGCCACCTCGTACCCCTTCTTCGTGATGTCGCCGGTGCTGCGGGTGCAGCCCTTGGAGTTGGATGTGGCGCTGTCGGTTACCGGTGGCGACAGCGACGGGAACCCGGTGGAGGGCGCTAGCGACACGACGGGCTACGTGACGGTGTCGGTGTCGCTGGAGCGGGCGTTGGCGGCCACCGAGTCGGCGACGGTGCCGTTGAGCGTGCGCGGCGCCACGGTGACCGACGACTTCACTTTCGTACTGGCACCGGCGGTGCAGTCGGGCGTGGTGCTGGCGACCGGCGCTCCCCACAGCGAGCAGCATCCGGCGGTGGTGCTGTCGGCGGGCGCGCAGACCGCCACGCTGCGGCTCACCCCGGTGGACAACAGCCGGCGCACCCAGCCGTTCGTGGCGGTGGACTTCGGCACCGGCGCAAGGGCACCCAGCGGGGTGGGGGTGACGCCGGTGCCCGGCGACGGCACCGGCGTGGGAGTGGTGCTCGTCGACGACGAGACCGGCGACATCACGGTGGGGAAGAGTTGGCCGCTGGTGCCGTCGAGGCTCAGCGGCGGCTTTGGTTTCCGGCTGTTGTTCCGCACGTCGGAGCTGCGCGACGCCACCTCGGGCGACATAGCCGACTACGACCGGTTCGTCCGTACGGTGGCGGCCCGCGGCGGCCATGAGGCGCTGTTGCCGTATGTGGGGTTCTTCAAGGTGTTCGCCTCGACGCTGGACACCGCTGCGGACAACTCCACGGGCACCACGGCGCGGGTGCACAACGGTTTGACGACGATCCACCGGGGTCAACTCCCCACCGGGCCGTGGGACGACGGCTCGCAGTACTCCACGGTGGGCAACACGGCGGGCGTGCCGACCTACTGGCTGGGAGGCGCCAAACTGGCCAACAACTACGCCGACCTGTGCGACCTGAAGTGGTCCACCGGCGACGGTGTCACCACGGGCTGGGACACCAACGACCCGCGCAGCGAGGACGGCACCCGCAACATCCCCACGGGGTCGATCAGCGACTCCCGGCCGTATGAGCCGTGGACGGGAACCGGCAACGCCTGCGCGGCTTTCGACCATCCGCTGGGCGAGAACAATGTGTCGAGGGGCTCGGCCGACAAGGGCGGCGGGCAGGCACTGTTGCATAAGGACACATCGCCCAACACCGAGTTGCGCCCCCTGTACGGCTACTCGCCGGTGTTCAGGGTCGCCAACATCTCGGTTGCGGCCACCGTCACCGGCGGCGCCGTCGTCGACGATCCCGTCGCCAACGTGCTCACCGGCGACGTGTACGAGGATTCCGGTCTCGGCGGCAACGTGCGATACAAGGAGGTGACGCTGAAGCTGAGCCGGACGCTGCGGGTCAATGAGACGGTGACGGTGCCGCTCACCGTCAAGGGTTCGAGGATCGTCGCTGACCACACCTTCGGGCTGCACGGGGACAGAACAGCGGTGACGCTGGTGACGAGCGCCCCGCACAGCGCGCAGAACCCGGCGGTGCGGTTCGCGGCGGGAGCGCGGACCGCGACGCTGCGATTCCGCCCGGTGAACGACAGTGTGCCCAGCGGGGCCTATGTGATCATCGGCGTGGGCGAGGGCGACAGGGCGCCTTCGGGGAGCCCGTTCAGCTCGGTGCCGGTGACCGGTGGTGCGCTGCCGGCGGAGTTCCGTATCATCGACACCGACGACACCGGCGACATCGAGGTTCCCTACGACTGGCCGCTGAAGCCCGACGGCGTCGAGCCCGGCGAGGAGTTCCGGCTGTTCTTCGTCACCTCGGAGGGCCGCTACGCACTCGAGACCAACATCGACGTCTACAGCAAGTGGGCGCAGTCGGTGGCGACGCGCCGAGGCCCCGAGAGCCTGTGGCCCTACGGCGGCTTGCTGAGGGTCACCGCCAGCAGCGAATTAGTCGACGCCCGCGACCACATCGGCACCTGGGACCCCAACGCCAACGAGGGCTCGGGCGGCAACGCCGACGGCTCGACGTCCGCCGGCGACTCGGGCGTCAAGATTTACTGGCTCGGCGGCGAGAAGATGGCCGACAACTACCACGACTTCCTCGACGGGTCCTGGGACAGCACCGACGACAGGTTCGAGGACGGCACCGAACGAACCGTCGGCAGCGTCATTTGGTCCGGCAGCTACCGGAACGGCGTCAAATGGAAAGATATATGGCTAGGGAGCCAGAGACATACCGTTGCCTCAGCGGTGAGTAATGAGTCGATCTCGGGCACCCACCTGATCTGGTTCAACAGCAACCTCAGTCTGTACGTCATGTCGCCCGTGTTCAAGGTGGCCGAGTCCGAGAGCGAGGTGCCGTTCAACTGGCCGCTGAAGCCCGACGGTCTGGGGGCCGGCGACGAGTTCCGGCTGTTCTTCGTCACCTCGCAGGGGACCACGCTTCATTCCGCCGACATTGGTGACTTCAACCGATGGGCGCGGTCGGTGGTGAGCAGCAACGGTCACGAGAGTGTGCGGCCCTACGGCGGGCTCATGAACGTGGTCGCCAGCACCCAGGCCACCGATGCTCGGATCAACATCGGCACCTGGGACCCCGACGCCAACTCCGGCAGCGGCGCCCACGCCGACGGTTCGACGTCCGCCGGCGACTCGGGCGTGCCGATTTACTGGCTCGGCGGCGACAAGGTGGCCGATAACTATTTCGACTTCTACGACGGAAGCTGGGACAGCACCGACGACACGCTCGAAAGCGGTGCCGAACGCACCGAAACCCATTGGATAGAGACAGGCAGCACCCAGCACGGACAGCAAAGAGGGATCTATTCGTTGGGGGGAACGGGCGGTACCAGTGTCACTCTGGTCTCCAATCAGAATCTGTCCACGAGCGGTGTTTTTGGGCCTGAGGTGAATCTGGCGCTGTTCGTGATGTCCGATGTGATCCGGGTGCTGGATCGGCCTGCTGTGGACGTGGAACTGTCGATCGCGGGGGGCGACGCCAACGGCCACGCGGTGGAGGGCGCCGCCGACTCAACGGGTTACCGCACGGTCACGGTGGCCCTGTCGAGGCCGCTGAGCGACCATGAGCCGTTGACGGTGCCGTTGACGGTGACCGGCGCCACGGTGGGCGACGACTACACGCTGGTGCTCTCGCCGGCGCCCCAGACCGGCGTGACGTTCCTAACGAGCGCCCCGCACAGCGCGCAGCACCCGGCGCTGGTCTTCGATGCGGGCGCACAGACCGCCACGCTGCGCCTAGCGGCGGTGGACAACGACCGGCGCACCCAGCCCTATGTGAACGTCGATTTCGACACCACGGGACAGCGGGCGCCCAGCGAGACCAGCGTGACCTTCTCGGGGGCGCCGGTGAGCGCGGTGCTACTCGACGACGAGACCGGCGACATCGAAGTGCCCGTCGACTGGGGCCTCAAACCGGCCGGTCTGGGCTCGGGCGACGATTTCCGGCTGCTGTTCCGCACGACAACGGCGCGCGACGCCACTTCGGCCGACATTGCCGACTACGACGAGTTCGTCCTCAAGGCCCTAGCGGCCAACGGCCACGCCGACGTTGGGGCCTACGCGGGCTTCTTCAGGGCGTTCGCCTCGACGCGCAGCGCTTCGGGATCGACGGGCACCACGGCGCGGGTGCACAACGGGCTGGCCACCGACCACAACGGCCACCTGGAGAACGGGCCGTGGGCCGACGGCTCGACGCTGGCCACGGTGGGCAGCACCGCGGGTGTGCCCACCTACTGGCTGGGCGGCGTGTTACTGGCCAACAACTACGCCGACCTGTGCGACTTTCAGTGGGCCGGCGGAGGCGGCGTCACCAGTGGTTTCGATGCCGACGACCCCCGCAGCGAGGACGGCACCCGCAACATCCCGGCGGGGACAATAAGCGACTATCAGCCCTATGAGCCCTGGACCGGGACGGGCAACGCCTGCGAGGCGTACGACTACCCTCTGGGCGCCAACAGGGCCTCCCGCGGCGGCGCCGAATCCGGCGGCGACCGGCTGCACGTCGACGACAGGCCCAACACCGAGCAGCGCCCCCTGTACGGCTATTCGCCGGTGTTCAAGCTGGTGGGCTCGTCGGTGGACGTGACGATGTCGGCCTCCGGCGGCGACAGCGACGGCAACGCCGTCGAAGGCGCGGCCGGGGCCACCGGCTACCGCACCATCACGCTCACGCTGAGCCGAGCCCTCACCGGCGCCGAGGCGGTGACCGTGCCGCTGAGCGTGCAGGGCGCCACCGTCGGCGACGACTACACGCTGGTGCTCTCGCCGTCGTCGCAGACCGGCGTGACGTTGCGGACGAGCGCCCCGCACAGCGCGCAGCACCCCGCCGTGGTTTTCACCTCGGGCGCCATCAAGGCCACGCTGCGCCTGCGGCCGGTGGACAACGACCGCCGCACCCAGCCCTATGTGGTGGTCGGCTTCGGCGCCGGCACAGCGGCACCGAGCGCCTCGAACGTGGGGCTGGGGTCGTTGTCGGGCGGGCCGGTGGGCGCGGTGCTCATAGACGACGAGACCGGCGCCATCGGGGTGCCCGCCGGCTGGGCGCTGCTGCCCGCAGATGTACGGTTCGGTGAGGATTTCCGGCTGCTGTTCCGCACAACGACGACGCGCGACGCCACCTCGGCCGGCATTGCCGACTACGACGAGTTCATCCGCACAGCCGCCGCCACCGGCGGCCACAGCGACGTGTTGCCCTATGTGGGCTTCTTCAAGGCGTTCGTCTCGACGCGCAGCGACTCGAGAGCGGTGGGCACCACCGCCCGGGTGCACAACGGGCTGGCCACCAGCCACACCGGCAACCTCCAAAGCGGCACGTGGTCCGACGGCTCGACGCACGCCAAGGTGGGCGATGCCGGCGTGGGTGTCCCGATCTACTGGCTCGGCGGCGCGCAGCTGGCCAACAACTACGCCGACCTGTGCGACGGGGACTGGTCGGGCGGCGGCGGCGTCACCGGCGGCTTCGACACCGACGACCCTCGTAGCCCCGACGGCACCCGCAACATCCCGGCGACCTCGATCAGCAACTACCGGCCCTATGAGCCCTGGACGGGAACCGCCGCCGCCTGTGAGGCGGGCGCCAACCCGATGGGCGCCGCCAACGTGTCGCGGGGCGCTGCGGACAGCAGCGGTGCCCCGTTGCACGCCGACGCCCAGCCCAAGACCCAACAGCGCCCCCTGTACGGGCTGTCGCCGGTGTTCACCACGTTCCCGACGGTGACGATGTCGGCGACCGGCGGGAACGCGGCCGGCAACCCGGTGGAGGGCGCGGTCGACACGACGGGCTACAAGGTGTTCACGCTGTCGCTGGACCGCACGCTGTCGGGTTCCGAGACGGTGACGGTGCCTCTGGTGGTGCAGGGCTCGCGCGCCGGGGTGGAGCATTCGTTCACGCTGGCGTCGGGCTCGCAGCCGGGTGTGGCGCTGCTAACGAGCGGTTCGCACAGCGCGCAGAACCCGGCGGTGGTGTTCAGCGCGGGCGCTACCGAGGCGGTGCTGCGGTTCGCCCCGCTCGACAACGACAAGCGCAGCGCGCCGTTGGCGATCGTGAGCTTCGGCACCGGCGCCACCAGTTCGGGGTCCGACCCGGCGCTGGTGGGCGGGCCGGTGCAGTTCGTGTTGACCGACGACGAGTCGGGTCCCGTCGAGGTGCCGTACACGTGGCACTTCACGCCTCGTGCCCTCGAGGCGGGGGACCGGTTCCGGGTGCTGTTGATCACGTCGCGCCAGCGCGACGCCACCTCCACCGAGATCGGCGACTACGACGCTTTCGTGCAGGAGCGCATCGCGGTGGGCGGCCACGCCGAACTTGCGCCGTACAGCACCATGTTCAAGGTGTTCGCCGGCACGCAGCCCACCGGAGCCAACACCGGGGTCACGGCGCGGGACCACAACGGGCTGTGGGACGGCACGAAGTGGGCCGACGGCTCGACGAGCGCCTCGGCCGAGGGCGTCCACGTTGTCTGGGCCGGCGCCGGCGGTGCCACTGTGGCCGACAACTACTTCGATCTCTGCGACGGCTCCTGGGATAGCCGGGTCGGGCAGTCGGTGAACTCTCAGCGCTCCGAGGCCGCCACGGCTATCACGGTGCCGCAGATCTGGACGGGTGCGGGCAACGACTGCGGCGCCTCGGCCAACCCGTTGGGGCATTCGCCCGAGGTGGCGGTCGGGCGCGGCGACTCCGACATCGTCACCGCGCCGCTGGCGCCGGGCGCCACGTCGCCCCGGGGCGGCTCGGCGAGCCTGTACGCGCTGTCGCCGGTGTTCACGGTCACCACCCCGACGCTGGCGGTGACGATGACGGCGACCGACGGCGACGCCGACGGCAACGCCGTGGAGGGCGCGGCCAACCCGACGGGTCACCGCACGATCACCCTGACCCTGGATCGTGAACTGGCGGCGGGGCAGTCGGTCTGGGTGCCGCTCACGGTGCAGGGCGCCACGGTGGCTAACGAGTTCACGTTCGGCCTGCACGGCGACAACACCGGTGTGACGCTGTCGACCCAGTCCCCGCACAGCGCCCAGAACCCCCAGGTCGTGTTCGGCCCGGGCGCCACCGAGGCCACGCTGCGGCTGCGGCCCGTCGACAACAACAAGCGCACCGAGCCGTTGGTGATCGTCGGCTTCGGCGAGGGCGCCGGCGGCTTCGGGGTCGAACCGACCTTGACGGGCGGCCCGGTGAAGCTGTTCCTCGTCGACGACGAGACCGGCCCCGTCTACTTCCCCCACCCCGCGCTGAGGCCGCAGGCGCTGGGCGACGGCGACGACTTCCGGTTCCTGCTGGTCACCTCACGCCAGCGCGACGCGCTGTCCGCCGACATTGCGGACTACGACGCGTTCGTGCAGGAGACGATCGCGCTTGGGGGCATTGCTGGGATCAGGCCGTACGCGGGCTTCTTCCGGGCGTTCGTCAACACGCAGCCGCGCGGAGGCGGCACCGGCGTCGACGGCCGCGTACACAACGACCTGCGCGACGGCTCGGGCTGGCTCGACGGCTCGACGAGCGCCGGCGACGCGGGCACCCCGATCTACTGGCTCGACGGCGTCAAGGTGGCGGACAACTACTTCGACTTCTGCGACGCCGGCTGGGACAACCGCTACGCGCCCGGCGACGGCAACAACCACATCACGCGCGAGGACGGCAGCACCGAGACCCGGGCCGAGGCCTTTACCGGCATGAGAAGCAGGTGCGAGACCGCCAACGATCGTCCGGGCCAGAGCGTTGTGCGGGTCGCGCCGCTCGCCGTCACCGACAGCAACCCGCTCAACCGCGGTTCGCCGGTTGCGTCGTCGCAGGAGCTGCCCTTCTACGCCCTGTCGCCGGTGTTCGCCCAGGCGACGCTGGTCACGATCGCCGAGGCCGAGTACTCGCTGGACGAGGGCGACGACGCCACCGTGGAGGTTGTGCTGTCGGCGGCCCGCAGCACCGCCACCACCGTCGAGCTCGAGACCGTCGGCAGCGACGGCACCGCTACCTCCGGCGACGACTACACGGCCGGGCCCTGGAGCGTGACCATCCCCGCAGGCCGAACCACAGGCGACGTCACCATCCCCATCACCGACGACAACCTCTACGAACCCACCGAGGGCTTCGATGTCCGAGTCCGGACCGCCACCCTGCCACTGGGCCTCAGCGCGGTGTACGAGCTGTCGCAGAGTTCCAACCCGCCCGCTCGCGTGCAGCGGTCCAGCCGGGTGGAGATCATCGACAACGAGTACATCGTCACCTTCAACAAAGCCACCTACACCGCCGATGAGCGCAGCGGCGAGATCGTCGTGGACGGGGTCCTGCGAACCCACCTCGCCGTCGAGCCGCAGGCCTCCGACGTCGACGTCTGGTTCACCTACTCCCAGCCCTCCAACAACGCCCAGGTAATCACCGAGGTGCACGCCACCGCCGAGGACCCGTTGACCATCCCCGCCGGCGAGACGCGGTTCATCCTGCGCATCCCCACCTCGCCCGACGACAACTACTCGACCTCCCACCGGCTCACCATCACGCTGGGCCACGAGGGCGCCCCCGGCAGCCGGACGGCGCCGTCCGCCGATCTGGTGCTCACCCAGAACGGCTCGCCGGACGTGGCGGTGGACCTGTCGATATCGGGCACCGCGGCGCCATCGACGCGGGTGGTGCCCGCGGGCAGCGGCGACGCAGTCACCGAGGGCTCGGTGGTGACGGTGAAGGCGACGGTGGCCACCGCGCCGGTGGGCCGCAACATCACCGTGCCGGTGGTGCAGTTGCCCGCCGACGGGGCCCCGGCCGCCGACGAGTTCGGGTTGGGCGGTGTGCCGGTGGGCGTGATCACGATTGCGGCGGGCCAGACATCGGGCTCGGTGCCGTTGACGGTGTACGCGGACGGCGCCGAGGCCGACGGCAGCGGCGACATGGTCGAATGGCTGGTGCTCGGGGTGGGTACCGGCGGCTTGTCGTCGGGTTACGTGCCGGGCGCCGGGGTCGATGTGGTGGTGGAGGAGTCGAGCCTCCTGCCGGTGTCGCTAACCGCGGGCACGGCCGCGACCGCGACCGTTGCCGAGGCCGACGGCGCGGCGGTGACGCTGAAGGCCACGTTGGGGTCGGCGAACAGCTCCGGCGGGGCGTTGCAGTTCCCGCTGCGGGTGCGGTCGGCCGCCACGACGGCCCAGTCGAACGATTACACGCTGCCGGCCGGGGTCAGCGTGGCCGACGGGCAGACCGAGGGCACCGCCGAGCTGACGATCACCGATGACAATCTGGGCGAGAACGACGAGACGGTGGTGGTGTGGCTCGGTTCCTCGCTGCCCAGCGGCTACGGCCCCGGCGCGCCGTCGGAGGTGACGGTCACCATTTCCCAAAGCGACGGCGGCGCGGTGTCCACAGTGGGGGTGACGCAGCCCAGCGACGGCACCCCGGTCGCCCAACTCACCTACCGCGAAGGCAGCCGGGTTTACGAGGAGACCACCGAGAAGGCCACCTTCGACCTGGTTGCCGACCCCGCCCCCACCGCCCCGCTCGCGGTCTGCGTGCAGTTCAACCAGACCGGCGCCGCCCGCGTGAGCGGCCTGTCGCTGCGCACCCAGACCATGTCGATCCCCACCACCGGGAAGCTGCCCGTGCCCCTGGGGTGGGCCGACACGGCGGTCGACGAGGCCGACACCACGATCACCGCCACCGTTCTGGCACCCGACGCCCAGGGTTGCAGCGGCACCGGTAGCTACGAGGTGTCGACCACCGATCCGTGGACCGCGGCGTTCATCCTCGACGACGAACCCACGGTGGTGTCCCTGGCCCGCAGCGACAGCGGAACCATCGCCGAGGGCAGCTCGGGCGCCGCGGCGGACGCCGAGTTCACCGTCACGCTGGGGCGGGCGCTGGGCGAAGGCGAGCGCATCGAGGTGCCCCTGGCGCTCAGTGGCACCGGCGCCACCGCGGGCGAGTTCACCGTTGCCGCCAAATCCACCGCCGACAACCACGGCGTGACGGTCGCCGGCGGCGACACCCTCAGCCCGACGGTGATGTTCGTCGGCCACGCCACCGACACCGTGCAGGTGGCCACCCTGGTGCTCACCGCCGACATCGACGGCGTCTCCGAGCAGGCCGAAACGGTGACGGTGGCGCTGAAGCCCGACGGGCAGGCCGGCTTCGATTCGCCCGAACTGCGCACATCCACCGGCGGCGGCGCCGACCCGCACTCCAGCGCCAACAGCTTCGACGTGGGCGTCGCCGCCGAGGCCGGCGCCGTGTCGGTCACGGTGTCGGCTACCGACGGGCGCGCCAACGGCAACGTGGCTGAGGGCGAGACCGACTCCACGGGCTACCGGACGATCACGATCACGCTGGGCCGTGCCCTCACCGGCGCCGAGACGATCACGGTGCCGCTCACGGTGACCGGCGTGACCGGCGGCGAGGACTTCGAGTTTGGAACGGAACCCCAACAGCAGACCGGGGTGGAGCTGGTCTTCACCGGCGGGACGTACACGCCGCAGAACCCGGGGGTGCGGTTCACGGCGGGTGCCACGGCGGCGACGCTGCGCTTCACGCCGGTGGACAACGACCGGCGCGGCCGTCCCGTCGTCGTCATCGACGCGGGCGAGCTTGTCACCAGCGGGCTGCCCGAAGGGTTGGCGAGCCCCAGCGGCGTGCCGCTGAGCTTCGTGATCGCCGACGACGAGACCGGCGACTTCATCGTGCCGCACGACTGGCCGCTGAGGCCGGCCGCGGTGGGTGCCGAGGGAAGGTTCCGGCTGCTGTTCGTCACCTCGGAGGGCCGCAACGCCTCTTCGGCCGCCATTGTCGACTACAACCGTTGGGCGCAGGACCTCGTCGCCCGCGGTGGCCACGCCGATCTGCTGCGGTACGCCGGCGAGACGAAGGTGGTCGCCAGCACCGCCACGGTAAACGCCCGGGTCAATGTGGGCACATGGGATCCGACCGCCAACTCCGGCGCGGGCGGCTACAGCGACGGCTCGGCCTCCGCCGCCGACGCGGGCGTCCCGATCTACTGGTTGGCCGCGCCGCCCGCCAACAAGGTGGCCGACAACTACTTCGACTTCTACGACGGTGATTGGGACAGCCTCACCGACACGCTCGAAACCGGTGCCGACCGCACCAGCACCGCAGACCTGTGGACCGGCAGCTGGGCGGCGGGAGTGGGTGCTACGACAGGTCAGAGCCTGTTTCAGTTGGGGGCGGGTTGCCCTCAGGTCGGCCGGGTAAGCCTTGGGAGACTGCATGCCGGATCCTGTCTGACGAACATCGCCTCGCGTTCCTTCTTCGCCCTGTCGCCGGTGTTCACGGTGGAGAAGCCGGAGGTGGCCGTGACGCTGGCGGGTTCCGACGGCGACGCGGACGGCAACGCAGTGGAGGGCGCCGGCGGCTCGACGGGCTACAAGACGGTCACGCTGTCGCTGGACCGTGCCCTAACCGGCGCCGAGACGATCACGGTGCCGCTGTCGGTGACCGGGGCGACCGTCGGCGACGATTACACCTTCGCGCTGGCGCCGGCCACGCAGACCGGCGTGACGCTGGTCACCACCGGCGGGACGCACACGGCGCAGAACCCGGCGGTGCTGCTGGCGGCGGGCGCACAGACCGCCACGCTGCGGCTCACGCCGGTAAACGACGACGACCTCGCTCAGCCTCTTGTGACCGTCGGCTACGCCACCGACGGCCGCGCGGTGAGCGGGGAGGAAGTGACGCCGGTTTCGGTGGGTGACCCGATTCAGTTCGTGCTGCTAGACGACGACCCGGGCCCGGTGGTGGTGCCCGCCGATTGGGGCCTGACGCCGTCCGGCATCGGCCCCGGCGACGAGTTCCGGCTGCTGTTCGTGACGTCGCAGCGGTATCGGCGTCCGCCCGATGCGGACTTGGGGCTCGGCCATTTCGACGCGTTCGTGCGGAAGACGATTGTCGACCACGGTCATGCCGACATCAAGCCCTATGCGGGGTTGTTCGAGGTGCTGGGCAATTCGTATAAACCGGCGGACAAGGATGGCACTGACGGTCGTGTCCACGCCGGGCTGTGGGACGGTACGAGCGTCAGCGACGACAGTCCGCCGGAGGTGCTGTGGGCGGACGGCTCGACCAGCGCTGCCGATGCCGGTGTGGCGGTCTATTGGCTCAACGGCAGCAGGATCGCCGACAACTATTTCGATTTCTGCGACGGGGTCTGGGACAACGCATCAATCGGGAGCAATGTCCAGGTCAGGAATGAAGGCGGGGCAGCAGACAACTCCCAAGTTGCGCTCGTTACCGGGATGGAGAACGACTGCAAACCTTCCTCCCTCCCTCTCAGCGGTAGTAGATATGCCTCTACGGTGCCCCATACCCCTGATGGGTTCACTCCGGACCCGTTCCGACTTCGTGCTGGTTCGACTTTGTCCACCTTGTGGACGGTTCTCGCGCGTTTCTACGGGTTGTCGCCGGTGTTCATGGTGCCGTATGCGGAGTTGTCGTTCAAGGAAATCTCCACGACTGTTGATGAGGATGGGGGGGCGGCGTCGCTCACGGTGGTGGCGTCGGCTGCGCCGGCCTCTGATCTGACCGTCAAGCTCAGCTACACCGACCTGTCGGCGGTGAGCGGCACCGATTACACCGAGACTGCTTCGTTCGTGTTCCCGGCCGGGGCGACCGAGGCGACGTTCACGGTCGCTCTGACTGCGGACACGCAGTTGGAGAACAACGAGCTGTTCCGGGTGGGCCTAGCGGCGGGGGAGGGCTATACGGTCGGCTCACCGTCGTCTACCGATGTGCTCATCAAAGACGACGACGATCCTGCGCAGAAGCTGACGCAGTCGGCGGTGACGGTGAGCGAGGGTGTGGGGTCGGTGCGGGTCACCGTCGAGCGCGGCAACTTCGGGGGGATATCGAGGGTCGTGCTGACGCCCGCCGACGGCACCGCCACCGGCGGGCCGGGTGGCACCGGTGCAGGCGTCGACTACGACAACACGGTCGCCAACTTGCAATTCGGTGCCAAGGCGGCGTCGGTCAGCGGTGTGTTCACGATCAACGACGACGACATTTTGGAGCCCGACGAGACGTTCACCGTCACCCTCAGCAAGCCCGAAGGCGGGCTGCGGGGCGAGGTGGGCGAGCCGGCGGTGATCACCGTCACCATCACCGACGACGACAGTGCCACCGCGCAGTTCACCGCTAGCGAGTTCATCTTCCTCGAGAGCGATGCGGCGGGCGCGGTGATCCCCGTCGAGCTCGACAGCCCCGTGGAGACCGACGTGGTGATCACGGTCACCTCGGCTGCGGGCACCGCCACCGCGGGCACCGACTACGGCACGGTGCCCGCCGGCGTCACCATCGCCGCGGGCGAGACCTCGGCGAATTTGGTGGTCCCCCTCACCGACGACGCCACAGCGGAGTCGCCCGAGACGTTCACCGTCACGCTCAGCGCGGCCACCCCGACCGGGGCCACCGTGGGAAGCACCTCGGTGGCCACCGTCACCATCGCCGATGACGACAGCGCAGCGGCGCTGCTCATCGTCCCGTCGCCGCTGAGTGTGGTCGAAGGACGGTCCGCCACCTACAAGCTGAGCCTCGCCGCGGTGCCTCCGCCGTTCAGGGGAGGGCCGGCGCGGGCCGTCACGATCGCGATCACCGGCGGGTCCGGAACCGACCTCAGCGTGGACACCCATCCCGACCGGGCCGGCGATCAGGACCGCGTCACGTTCACGACCCACAACTGGTATATCCCGCAGACCGTCACCGTCACCGCCGCAGTCGACGGCGACGCCACCGACGACCCCGTCACGCTCACCCACACCGACACCAACGGCTCCTACTCCATCGACCCGCAAACCCTCGCCGTTACCATCGCCGACACCACCGCCTGGCCGACGGCCTCGTTCGAGAGTTCCACCCCGGTGACGGCGTCCGAGGGCCAGAATGCCGCGGCGAGTCTCGGCGTGGCGCTGTCGGCGGCAGCTACCGGTGCGCTGTCGATCAACTACTCGGTGGCGGGCACCGCCATCGCCGGAACCGACTACGCCGAGCTCGGCGGCGCGTTGCCGATCGGCGCCAACACCCAACGCGGCGACATCTTGCTGCACACGACCCAGGACGCGTGGGTGGAAGACACCGAGACGGTGCTGCTGACGCTGCTGGCGGGCACCGGCTACACGGTCGGCACGCCGAACACCCTGACGGTGCAGCTCACCGACGACGACACTGCGCCCGGCGTGGTGTTGAGCGTCGACCCGACGGAAGTGTCCGAGGGCGCCGGCGCCACGGAGGTGACGGTGCGGGCGACGCTGTCGAACAGCTCGCGGCTCTCCTCGGACCTGGTGGTGCCGGTGACCGTTTCCGGCTCCGGTGCCGCCGACGTGGGCGACTTCGACGTGACCATCCGGTCGGGCTGGGCGTTCGGCAGCACCACCTTCACGCTCACGCCCACAGCCGACGTGGCCGACGAGCCGCCCGGGATGGTGACGCTGTCGTCGTCGCAGAACGCGCCCTCGGGCGCGGCGGTGACCCCGGCCACGTTGAAGCTGGTCGATGACGACCCGATAGCGGTGACCATTAGTCCCGACGGTGGGTTCGCAGTAGAGGGCGACTCGTCCTCGACCGCCACGCTGGAGATGAGGTTGGGCCGGTTGTTGGCCGCGGGCGAAGTGATCGAGGTGCCCCTGGAGGTCACCGGAGTTGGTGTGGAGGCAGGCGACATCGTGGTCTCGCAGCCCGCCGATGGGCGCCCGGGGGTGTCGGTGCGCGACGGCGGCACCCTGGCGCCGGTGGTGGTGTTCACCGGCTTGTCCACCCCGGGCGTGGGGCATGCGGAGCTGACGGTGGCCGCCGGGCAGGACGCCGACGTCATCCACGAGTTGGCGACCATCAGGTTGGCGACCGCTGCGGGCAACGGGCCCGGCGGCGGCGTGGTGGTCGGCGAGGTCTTCGGCGGTCAATTCGGCCCCGCGTCGGGTTCGGCGTTGGTGCAGGTGGTGGACGACGACGCCACCGCGGCGGCGGTGCTGGCGTCGCCGCGGACGGTCAGCCTGATCGAGGGCCACGAGCGGGATGCCTCGGCGCCGGTGCAGGTGCGGCTCGCCAACGCCCCGACCGGCACGGTGGCGGTGTCGGTGAGATCAGCTGACGGGCTGGCCGTGCGGGTGGCGCCGTTGACGCTGGAGTTCACGACGTCTAACTGGGACGACCCACAGACGCTGACGCTGACCGCGGCCGACGACACCGACACCTACGACGAGACCGTGTTCGTGACGTTGACCGCCACCGGCCCGTCCGGGCGGTCGTTCCTCACGGTGACGGCGGACGTGGCCGACAGTGTGTCCATGGCCTCTTCGCAGGTGGGCGCGGTATTCGCCACGGTGCCCGGTGATCTGAGCCTGGCCGAGAACGCCGACGGCTCGACCACGCCCATCACGGTGGGGTCGCCGGTGACCGCCACCGACGCCAACAGCGACCCGGTCACCTACTCGCTGGAAGGGCCGCAGCAGGCCGCGGCACCCTCGGGGTTCACCATCGACTCCGCCACCGGCCAGATCACCTATGTGGGCACCGGGGTGGACCGCGAGGCCACCCCGCAGATCGCCATAGTGGTGGTGGCCACCTCGCTCGGCGCCGACGGCACGCCCACGCCGGTGCGCCAACCGGTCGCCGTCACCGTCACCAACGTCGACGAGGGCGACGGCACGGTTGTCATCACGGGTAGGCCGGCGGTGGCGGGCCGCTCGGTGTTGACGGGTTCGGTGGTAGGCGACCCCGACGGCGACCCGACTGCGGCGGCGTCGTATGTGTGGGAGACGTCCGCGAATGCGGGTGGGCCTTGGGTCGCGGCGACCGGCGACGGTGCCGGCACAGCTGAGTATTCGGTGGCGCCCGGCGATGTGGGCCGGTATCTGCGTGTGACGGTGGGTTACACCGACGGCGGCGGCAACAGCGAGTCTGTTGACTCGGCAGCGATCGGCCCGGTGGGCACGCTCGGCCTGCTGAACGCGGCCGTGGAGGTGACCTCTGCGCTGGGCTTCGACGCCGATCACACCAGCGACACCGCGGTGATCTCGGTGTCGCTCGACGCCGAAGTGCTGAACGGTGAGACCGTCACCGTGCCGCTGACCTTCACCGGCGGCACCCTCGGCACCGACTTTTCCTTGGAGCTGTCCGGTAGCCCGACGGGTGTGAAGCTGTCGGGTGCGTCGCTGGCGTTCACCGGCCCCGCCGCGTCTGTCGCCACGGTGGAGGTGACCGCTGCGTCCGCGGCCGCGCTGGTGGCTGAGAAGCTGACCGTGGCGCCGGGCACGGTGACGGTGACGGGCGATTCGCTGGCCAGAACCCAGATCCGCTCGGCGCTGGTGGGCGACGGTGTGGTGTTCCACGGTCCCCCGGTACGGGTGACGCTGGCGCGCACCGACAGCGGCCCGATCAGCGAGGACCCCTCGTTGGGGTCCTCGGACCGCAGCGCCAGGTTCACGGTGTCGCTCAGCCGGGCGCTGCGGGCGGGCGAGGTGGTCGATGTGGTGCTGGCCGGCTCGGGCGCAGAGGTGACCTCCACCGACGCCAAGGTGTCGCTCACCGAGGACGAGGAGAATGTGGGCGTGACGCTGCACGACTCCGGCCGGTTGCTGCCGGGGGTGCGCTTCGGGGGCGCGGGCTCGCAGGTCTTTGTTGGTAGACCCTCACAAGATCTGCTCAGGGTGAGCCTCGCGGGCGCGGGCGCGCAGACCGCGGACCTGACGATCACCGCGCAGCACGATTCGGTGGCCGAGAGCGACGGTGAGGTGCTCGAGGTGGCGCTGCACCGGCTGACTCAGCAGGATGTGCCCGAGAACGTCGCCGCCTCCGATGACGGTGACCCCTCCACGGTGGACAACACCTTCGATGTGCTGATCCTCGACGGCGCCCTGCCGTCGGGGCCGTTGGCGTGGTTCACCGAGACCGAGGTGAGCGCCACCGAGGCGCCGCAGCGTCGCAACACGGCGTTGCGGTTGAGGCTGTCGCCGCCGCCGGCCACCGCAGTGACGGTTGTCTACCGGGTGGCGGGCAGCGCCACCGGCGACGCCGACTTCACGGCGCTGTCGGGCTTCGTGCAGGTGCCGGCAGGTTCGGGTTCGGCACTGATCCCGGTGTCGGTGCTCGATGACAGCATCACCGAACCGTCCGAGACGATCATCGTGACGCTGGACCCGGGCACGGGTTACACCCGGCGTACGACCGATCCCTCGACGGTGTGGATCATCGACGACGAAACGGTGACGGTGACGCTGGCGCGCACCGACAGCGGCGACATCTTCGAGAACCCCCCGCCGGTGGGCCCCGGCCGGAAGCAGGCGGCGGTGGACGCCGAGCGCTCGGCCACCTTCACCGTGACGTTGAGCCGGCCGCTGGGTGAGGGGCCGCAGGGCCGCGTCGAGACCGTCGAAGTGCCGCTGGTGCTCTCGGGCACGCAGATCACCGTGGACGACGTGTCACTGGCGCTCACGGCGGACGAGGCCAACACCGGCGTCTCGCTGTTGGAGTCCGACACCCTGGCGCCGGTTGTCCGCCTGACCGGGACTGCCGCGCGGACCGCCGCGTTCACGGTGTGGGCAACCAACGACCGCGTCCATAAACCCGACAGAGACCTGGGCGTGGCGATGGGCGACCCAGCGGCGCCGGAGGGGGGCACGAACGTGGCTGCCGGGGTGGCGGCGTCAGATGACGGCAACCCCGCCACGGCCGACAACTCCTTCGAGGTGAGCATCATCGACGACGACGATCCGGGAATGGCGACGGCTCACGTGGGCGAGTACTTGAGCGTGCCCGAGCCCAACGGCACCGACGTGCTGCTGGTGGCCCTGGAGTCGCTGCCTTCCTCCGACGTGACGGTCACGGTTACCAGCGGCACGCCGGCCGCGCTGCTGGTGAGCGTCGGGGGCGGCACGCCGAGGTCGTCGGTGTCGCTGACGTTCACGCCGCAGCGGGCGTTCACTTCCCAGGCGGTGAAGGTGCACGCGGTGGACGACGACGATCCCAATCCCGACGAGCGGCGGGTGGTGTCGTTGTCGTTGTCCTCGTCGAGCAGCGACCCCGACTATGAGGGCCTCGCCGGGTCGGTGGAGGCCAGGGTGCTTGACGACGACCCCGAGGAACCGCAGGTGACGCTGCCGCAGGTGGAGTTCACGGAGACGTCGCGAGAAGTGGAATTGTCCGAGGAAGCGGGCAAACGGACCGCCACGCTGGTCCTCAGCCTGTCGCCGGTGCCTGCGAGCGCCATCACCGTGGCGTACCGCACGGTTTCCGTCAATGCGATTCCGGGCGTCGACTTCACCGAGCTGTCGGGCGAGGTCTCGGTCCCGGCGGGCGCCGCTTCGGCACAGATCTCCGTCGAGGTGCTCGACGACGACTACGACGAGCGGCCCGATGTGATCGGGATCCTGCTATCCGCCGGCGACGGCTACGAACTGGTTTCCCCTGCCACGTCGCGGGCCGCCGTCACCATCATCGACGACGACCCCACACCGGTGGCGCTGGCGCCCCTCGGCGCCGGCGGCCCGATCCTCGAGGGCGACACCGTCGATCTGACGGTGAGCCTGCCCTGGCCGCTGAGTTCGATCGAGACCGCCGCGGTGCGGGTGCTGCTCACCAGCGACGACGGCAACACCGGTCTGGAAGCAACCGACGTGACACTGGAGCCCAAGCAGGGCGCCACGAACACGGGCGTGACGGTCGGGTCGGTGTCGGGCACCGCCGGGGCGCTGTACGCGGTGGTCACGATTGAGGGTTCCGGGGCCCGGACCGCCGAGCTGACGCTGACCTTGGTGGACGAGGTCCCCGCCCGCGACGAGACCGCAGAAGCCGACTCGGACTCGATGACCGTGTCGCTGGACCTGACGAACGCCCTGGACGACGGCACCAACCTCGACGGCGGCGTGGCCGCAGCCGACACCGACGGCGACCCCGCCACCGACGACAACACCTTCAAGGTGGAGGTGATCGACGACGACGGCGCTGCGGGCGTGGTGGTCTCCAAGACCGACATCTGGGTGAACGAGAACCCCACTGTCGCTGTGGGCGCTTCGGACACCTACACGGTGCGGCTGACCAACGCCCCCACGGGCACCGCGGAGATCACCGTCGATGCCTCCGATACCAAACTCGTAGTGACCACGAAAGGCGGGTCCGGCGGTCGGGAGCCGAAGCTCTCCTTCACCTCGTCGAACTGGTGGATACCCCAGGAGGTGAAGGTAACCACCTCGGATCCGGAAGATCTTTTTGCTGTCGCCCTGGATGACGAAATCGACAACCCGAACTTCAGGACGAGCAGCATCCCCTTCAAACTCTTGCGGAATTACCCCGGCGCGACCGCGCCGTCGCCGGTGACGGTGCACATCGTCGACGACGAACCCACCGATGTGAGCCTCACCTGCTCAGGCGGCTGTTGGGCGAAAGAGGGTTCCGGCGATTCGGTGACCATGGAGGTCAGCTTGGTCCGGCCGCTGGTCGCCGGCGAGGTGGCGGAGGTCCCGCTGACGCTGACGAGCCCGAGGAGTTCGGAGGACGACGATCCTGCGATCCTGTCGGGCCCGGCGCGGCTGCTCGAGCGGATGCGGGCTCTGAGCTGGAAAGCCTCGGGCACCGGGGTCACCCTCATGGCCGATCCCGCTGCGGGCCGGACCGCGCCGAACAAGGCCGCTCTGCTGGTGCGGTTCGAGGGAGCGGGCGCCCAGACCGCCACGATCACGTTCACCGCTGTCAACGGCGACCGAGACCGAACGTCGGAGACCGTGAATGTTCGGGTGCCCACCGGCAAAGCGCTGAACACCCCGCGTCACAGGAAGAACCCGGATGGCACCGACGTGGTGGTCACCAACCTGGAAGGCGGTCTGAAAGCGGTGAGCCCGGTTTTCCAGAGAATCACGCTGACCGAACCGAACCAGGAACGCGGGGCGTCGCTCAGCGTGAACAGCGGCACCGTCGCCACGGTCGCCGAGGGCGACTCGTTGACGGTGAAGGTCACCCTCGACGGCAACGCGCCCGCGAATTTGAACATTCCGGTGCGGATGCGCACCCTGGGGCTGCCCACCGCCTCGCCGGTCGATTTCACGCTGTCCAACAACGGGATGGTCGCTATCAGCAGCGGCTCCGATGAGGGCACGATCACGCTCACCGCCACCGCGAACGACGGATTCTCCGAGGACGACGAGTTCCTCATCCTGGAGTTCGGGATCCTCCCCGCGGGCATCATCCCCGGCACGCCCGACTCCGTGAGGATCACCATCACCGACGACGGCGCGGGCGTGACCGTGACCGAGACCGGCGGATCGACGCAGGTGCCCGAGGACGGCTCGGAGACCGACAGCTACACGCTGAAGTTAGACACTGCGCCCGCGTCGAACGTCACGGTGCAGGTCACCGCCCCCGCGGGCGTAGAGATCACCAACCGGGCCAGCGACAGATTTTGGGCCTCTCAGGTGGACCTGGTGTTCGTCACTTTGGGCTTAATTCCGACCGCCCAGCCGATCCGCGTGCGCGGCGTCAACGACCACGTAGACAACCCCGGCGACAAGCGCACCGTGACGCTCACCCACGCCATCACCGTCGGCGACGGCGGCGATTACACCACCTCTGCGAAGATCGCCGACGTCGACGTGATCGTCACCGACGACGACACCGCCGGCGTCACCATCACCGAGTCACCCACGCCCGCGGGCACCAGCGTCCCCGAGGACGGCTCGGAGACCGACAGCTACACGGTGGTGCTCGACACCGAGCCCCTGGCCGATGTCACCGTCACGGTCACCTCGGGTGCGGCGGACGCGGCGACGGTGAACAAGTCGGGCGGCACCGCGGGCGGTTCGCAGACGCTGATGTTCACGACGTCGGACTGGAACGACCTCCAGACGGTGACCGTGGCTGGCGTCGGCGACGAAGTAGACAACCCCGGCGACAAGCGCGCTGTGAGCATCACCCACGCCGTCACCGTCGGCGACGGCGGCAAGTACACGACCGCAATGCCCATCGACGACGTCGCCGTTACCGTCACCGACGACGACGCCGCGCCCACCGACGTCACGCTGAGCGCGGCGCCGACGTCGGTGGCCGAGGGCGACGGGACCACCACGGTTGACGTCACAGCCACGGTGAAGGGCAACATCCGGTTCGGCGCCGCGCAGACCGTGGCGGTGACCGTGGCGTCCTCCGGTGCGGCGAACGCGGTGGACGTCACCGCCGCCCCGTCGACGTTCAACATCGTGATCCCCGCCGGTGACGCCTCGGCGTCGGCCGCGTTCGCGCTGACCCCCACCGATGACGGCACCGACGAAGCCGACGAGACCGTCACCGTCTCGGGCACCCTCAGTGGCGTCACCGTCACCCCCGCTTCGGTCACCGTCACCGACGACGATGCGCCGGTGGCGTCGTTCGCTTCGGCGACCTCCAGCGCGGCCGAGGACGCGGGCACGGTGAACGTGGTGTTGAACCTCCGCCCGTCGCCGCACGAGGACATCACGGTCAAGTACACAATTGGAAGCTCGACGGGGAGAGCCGAGCCGGGCGAGGACTACACCGAGCTGAGCGGAACTGTGGACGTCAGCGCCGGCGCCACCAGCGTGAACATCCCGATAGCGATCATCGACGACGATGTCGAGGAGTTCAGCGAGGATGTGACCTTGGAGTTGCTCTCCGGCGACGGCTACTCGACGGTGAATACTCCGATCGGTGCCCACGTATTGACCATCACCGACAACGAAGGGCAACCGGTGTCGGTCTCGATGACGGCGACCGGCGGCGACGCCGACGGCAACGCGGTGGAGGCAGCGTCGGATACGACGGGCTACCGCACGATCACGATCACCTTGGACCGGGCCCTGACGGGTGACGAGTCGGTGACGGTGCCTTTGCGGGTGCGGGGCGCCACGGTGAGCCGCGACTTCACGTTCGGCCTGGCGCCGGCCACACAAACGGGGGTGTCCCTGGCCACGTCGGGTTCGCACTCCGCGCAGAACCCGGCGGTGGTATTCACGGCGGGTGCCTTATCGGCCACGCTGCGCCTCACGCCCGTCGACAACACCAGACGCACCCAGCCGTACGTCCTCATCGAGTACGGCACCGGCAACAGGGCGCCGTCCGCCGTGTCTGCCACGACTGTGACCGCTGCGACGGGTGGGCCTTTCGGTGTTGTGCTGATCGACGACGAGACGGGCGACATCACGGTGTCGACGGGCTGGGCCCTAGCGCCGTCGGGGCTGTTGGCGGGCGATGACTTCCGCCTGCTGTTCCGCACCACCGCGGCGACCGACGCCACCTCGACCGACATCGACGTGTACGACGAGTTCGTCCGCTCCGTCATCGCCAAGAGCGGCCATGGCGCCATCAAGCCCTATGCGGGCTTCTTCAAGGTGTTCGCCTCGACGCGCAGCGGTTCGGGCACCACAGGCACCACGGCCCGGGTGCACAACGCGATGACCATCGAGCACAACGGCCACAACCCCACCTGGGCGGACGGCTCGGGCACCGATTCCGACGCCGCGGGGGTGCCGACGTACTGGCTGGGTGGCGCCAGGCTGGCCAACAACTACCGGGACCTGTGCGACCAGTTCTGGGCGGGTACGGGCACCGGGGTCCGCGACGGGTTCGACCGCAACGACCCGCGCAGCCAGAACGGCGCCCGCAACGTCCCGGCGGGCAGCATAAGCGACTTCCGGCCCTATGAGCCGTGGACCGGTTCGGGCAACGCGTGCGAGGCGTGGAACCATCCGCTGGGCAGCAGCACCCCTTCGAGGGGCGGCGCTGACAGCGGCGGCAACCTGTGGCACGCAGCGCCTGCGGCCAAAACCCAACAGCGCCCGCTGTACGGCTACTCGCCGGTGTTCCGCACGATCCCCACCGTTGGCTTCGAGCGCGGCCGCTACAACGTTCTGGAGAACACCAACCTCTCGCCGAGGCTGGTGATGAGCTCACCCGTATCGAAGCCCTCCACGTTCACGGTGACCGCCACCGCCGGCAGCGCCACCCCGGGCGCCGACTTCACCGCCGGCCCGTTCACCGTCACCGTGCCGGCCAACGTCACCAAGCACCGCTTCGACATCGCCATCCCCGCCGACAAGCTGATCGAGGGCTACGAGACCTTCTCGCTCACCATCTCCGATCCTCCGTCGGGCGTGGCCGTGGGCCAACTCTCTTCGGCTGACGTTCAGATCACCAACGTGACCGTGGTGTCGGGCAACTGGCACTTCACGCCCAAGGGTTTGAGCGCCGGCGATCAGTTCCGGCTGCTGTTCAAGACCGACAATACGCGAAAAGCGAATAGCGACAACATCGGGGACTTCGACACCTTCGTCCGTGCCGACATCAGCGGCGCCTCCACCGGCCACGCCGCCATCCGCGAGTACGCGCCGACCTTCCGGGTGGTGGCCAGCACCCGCACCGTCGCCGCCGCCTGGCACACCGCCACCGGCATCATGGAGAACACCAACCAGCCCAGCCACACACCGTGGAGCACGCCCATCTACTGGCTCGGCGGCGACAAGCTGGCCGACGACCACAACGACTTCTGGGACGGCACATGGGCCGCCAACGAGGCGGCTAATCATCGCAATGCCAAGGGCGAGGAGTCGAAGAGAACCGCAGGCGCCAACACCGGCACACTGACCGGAACAACTCACGCCACCGCAGGCGTCCAAGCGCCTCATGGCGAGGTCGTGTACCGGTTTGGCGACGGATTCCAAGTCACCCAGTCTGCGGTTCGCCATGGCGGAGTCGGCAAAACGAGCAACCCCATCAACCACGACCTCCGCCCAGCGGCGGACCGCAATCCGTACTTGGGCCTCTCGGGGGTGTTCGAGCTGTCGGACCCCGGCGACAACGCCGTCGAGTTCGACCGCGTCGAATACAACGTTCTGGAGGAGACGGACCTGGAGAAGTCGAACCTGGAGGTGACCCTGCTCCTGGACGCCGCGCCGACGAGCCCGCAGACCTTCACCGTCACCACCACTGCCGGCACGGCCACCGCCGGAGCGGACTTCGAAGCCGGGCCGTTCACGGTCACCGTGCCGGCCAACGAAACAGCCGGGACATTCGAGATCGAAATCGAGCCCGACAATGTGATCGAGGACTACGAGACCTTCACCATCAGCATCGGCACTCTGCCGGCGGGATTCACCGCGGGCAACATCAGCACCGCCACTGTGCAGATCACCAACGTCACCGAGGTGCCCGGATCCTGGGCGTTGGCACCTCCGGGCTTGGAGGAAGGCGATCAGTTCCGGCTGCTCTTCAAGACCGACAGCGAGCGGGACGCCACTTCGGCCGACATTGCCGACTACGACAGCTTCGTGCGCGCCCGCATCCGCGGCGCATCCACCGGCCACGCCGCCATCGGTGACTACGCGCCGACCTTCCGCGCGGTGGGCAGCACCGAGACCGTCGGCGCTGCCTGGCACACCGCCACCGGCATCATGGAGAACACCAACCAGCCCAGCCACACACCGTGGAGCACGCCCATCTACTGGCTCGGCGGGCTCAAGGTGGCCGACGACCACAACGACTTCTGGAACGGCACATGGGCCGCCAACGAAGCGAGCCATCATCGCAACGCCAACGGCGTGCAGTCCACCAACACCAAAGCCGCGGTGACCGGCACGAGAACCGGCACGACGCATCTCACCGCCGGGGTTCGAGCCGGCACCCGGTACCTGGGTACGCGCGGGCCGACCGTCAGAGCCGGCGCGGTCGGCGATACCAAGGACGCCATCAGCGCTGTCGCCGTCCCCAAGGGCGACGACAACGCCTTCCTGGGCCTATCGGGGGTGTTCAAGCTGTCGGGCGACAGCGACAACATCGTGCAGTTCAGCGTTCCCTTCGACACCCCCTACATCAATGTGTTCGAGACCAGCGAACGCTCACGCCAAGCCAGCGGTTCATGCCAGCCCGGCGACGACTCATGCGAGAAGGTCGACCTCTCACTGACCCTGGAACTGGTCGTTGCCCCTGACGAGGAGGCAACCTTCACCGTCACCACCACTGCCGGCACCGCCACCTCCGGAGCGGACTTCGAGGCCGGGCCGTTCACGGTCACCGTGCCGGCCAACGAGACAGCCAAGACATTCAAGATCGAAATCCCCTTCGACGCCGAGATCGAGGACTACGAGACGTTCACCGTCGCCATCACGCCTCCGGAGGGTTTCGTCGTGGGCGTCAACGATCGCCTCACCATCCGCATCGTGGACACCACCCTGGTGAGTCCGGAGTGGACCTTGGCCCCCGATGGCCTCGAAGCAGGCGATCGGTTCCGGCTGCTGTTCGTCACCAATGACAAGACGTTCGCCACCTCGGCGGACATCAACACCTACCGCACCTTCATCCGCAACGACCTTGCCACCGAGGGCCACGAGGCGATCAAGCCCTACCGGAACAGTTTCGAGGTGATCGGCAGCACCGCGACCGTGGACGCCCATGCGATCACCGCCACCAGCCACAGCCTCGGCCCGCCCGGCGTCACCACTCCCGACGACCCCATCACCACCTGGGACACACCTATCTACTGGCTGGGCGGAGACAAGCTCGCCGACGACCACGAAGACTTCTGGGACGGAGACTGGGACGCGCAACTCATAGAGCACGCGCGGCACGCAGACGGCGGGGCGTATACGTTCAGAGGCAGTGACGCCCTTCACTACACCGGCACCTGCGCACATGACTTCAGGCCGGGCACCCCATGGAGGCGCGCCACCTTCATCCCGAGCCACTGGCTCAACGCCGGCACTTTTGCCGGCGAAGGCTGCGAAAATGTGTTGGGCAATGCCGGTAGCAACAGAGTCTATGTCGGCAGATTCTTCGACACTTTGGCCAAGTTCCGAGAACCGCTGTCCTATACGGTGAGAAACAAGAGCCGGGACAAGTGGGCCATGCTGGGCATCTCCGCGGTGTTCGAGATATCCAAGAACAAGGTCTTCTTCGAGGACGAGGAATCGACGGCGGCGGAGAACACCGGCACCCACAACGTCATGGTGAAACTCGACCCCGCTCCCACCAAGGACACCATGGTGAGCTACGCCATCAGCGGAACCGCCGTCAGCGCTTCCGACTACCGGGCGTTGGGCGAGGTGGAGGTCAGCGCCGGAAGCGGGACCGTAGAGATCCCGATAACCATCATCGACGACGAAACCAACGAGGTTGACGAGACGGTGGTCCTAGCACTGCGCGGCGGCGAGGACTACGGCGTCGGTCACTTCAACGTCCACGCCGTCGAGATCATCGACGACGACGCCCCGACCTTCACTGTTACCTCCGACGGTCCGGTGGTTGAGGGCCCCGAGGTTTCGGCGACCTTCAGGGTGACCGCGGACCGGGATCCGGTGGGTGTGGATGTGACCTTGAATATTTCTGAGTCCGGGCAGTTTGTTGCGCTGTCCGAGGAGGGCGACAGGACGCTGACCTTCGCGGCGGCGCAGCGCACCAGCACTTACAGCGTGCCGATTACCAATGATGTCAACGCCGAGCCGGCGGGGGTGGTTACTGCGACGCTCAAGCCGGGTGCGGGTTACCGTGTAGGTGATCCTGCGGCGGCCACCGCGGCGGTGAGCGACGACGACACAGGCAGCACGGACATGTCTGTGTCGGTGGAGCGTTCGAGCGCGGCGACGGTGAATGAGGGCACCGGCAGCACGCCCGGCGAGAAGATCGCTTTTGTGGTGACGCTGGGTCGTGCCCTGGCGGCGGGCGAACGCGTCGATGTCGGGTTGGTCGTCTCGGGCACGGGGGTCACGGCGTCGAACTTCGCCGCTTCGTCCGACTTCGCCGCCTTGGCGCCGACGGCGGGGGAGGGTTTGAACACAGGCGTGAGCGTGCAGGCTGCCGGGTCGTTGACACCGACGGTGACCTTCGAGGGCGAGGGCGCGCAGGTGGCATGGTTGGAGCTCGAACCCATCGACGAAGTGCTGGAGACGCCCCGCCGCGAGGTCGTGACAGTGGCGGTGGCCAGCGCGGCGACGCTGAACGCGGACACCGACACGAACGTGTCCGAGACGCTGGTGGTGGATTCGAGCGCTGGCGATTTCACGGTGACGGTCCTCGACGACGAGTACGAGGCGAAGTTCACCCAGAGCGTGTACACGGTGAACGAGGGCGACGGCACCGCAACGGTGACAGTGGAGTTGTCGCGTGCGCTGGACCGTGACGAGCGGGTGGCGTTGGCGTTCGTGGATCAGACCGCCACGGAGTCCGCGGATTACGAGCTCGGCAACGACTTCACCGATCCGGTTACGGTCCCTGCCGGTGAGCGCCGTGCCACCTTGGCGTTCCCGATTATCGACGACGCTGTCGTGGAGTCGACGGAGACCTTGCAGGTTCTTGCGAAGCCCCAGCATCTGCCGGCGGGGACCGTGCGGGACTCCGCCACGGTCCGGATCCTCGACGACGACCCGACGGTCAGCGTCACGGCGGCTTCGGTGGAGGTGTTCGAGGGCACCGGCGCAGTGTTCGAGGTGACACGCAACACGGTGACGTCCAGCGCGTTGGTTGTGAATGTGACCGTGGCCGAGTCGGGTTCGACAGATTATGTGGCTGCCGCCGAGGAGGGTGCCCGGCAGGTGACGATCCCGGCGAACGAGGCGTCGTTCGAGTTGACGGTTCCCACCAAGGACAGCAGCGGCACCGGCACGGTGACGGTGACGGTTGAGGCGCCGTCGAGTGCGGGCGACTATTTCGTGGCGCAGGGTGACGGAGGTTCGGCTGTGGTGGAGGTGGCCGACGACGACACCGCGGGCGTGACGGTCAGGCCGGTGTCGTTGCGGGTGTTGGAGGCCGACGATGCGGCCACGGCCGGCCGGGACGACCGGGCGACCTATGAGGTGCGTCTGAACGCGGCGCCCGACTTGGGCGTGACGGTCACGGTCACGCCCACAAGCGGCGACTCTGCGGCGCTGTCGGTGAGCCCGGCCAGTTTGGACTTCACGATGTCGAACTGGAAGACGCCGCAGACGTTCACCGTGACCGGCGTTGCCGACACGGTGGAGAACCCGGGCCAGAAGCGCACGGTGGAGGTGACGCACACGGTGTCGGGCACAGGCAACTATGCGTCGGTCACCTCGGCGACGTCGGTGTCGGTGGACGTGGTGGACTTGCCGCCGGTGCTGTCGATTGCCAGCCCGGGTGTTGTGGAGGGTGACAGCGGCACGACGGATCTGGTGTTCACGGTGACGTTGACGCCGGCGAGTCTGCGCACGGTGACGGTGGACTACCTGCGCTGGGATGCGCTCAGCACCACTGTGCCGGGCGTCGATCACGAGGCCGTGACGCCGGGGACGTTGACGTTCGCGCCGGCTGAGACCACCAAGACGATCACGGTGAGGGTGTTCGGCGACGTCGTGGTTGAGCCTGATGAGAATCTGGTGCTGTATCTGGCGGATCCGACGGTGGCGGTGCTGGACCCGGACGCGGGAGCGAGCATCGGCGATATCCGCAACGACGACACTTCGGCGCCGCCGGTGCTGTCGATCACCGGCAGCAGCACCGCAGAGGGTGACAGCGGTACCTCTGATTTGGTGTTCACGGTGACGTTGACGCCCGCGGCCGCCCGGACGGTGACGGTCGATTACAGCCGCGGGGCTGTGAAGCTCACCCCCGCACAGGTCGCGGCCGGCGTGCGTGGCGCCACCGATTCTGTGGATTATGAGGCTCTCGTAGCGGGGACGCTGAGCTTCGCGGCGGGTGAGACGTCCAAGACGGTGACGGTGAAGGTGAAGGGAGATGTCGACGTCGAGCCTGATGAGTTGGTCGTGGTGGAGCTGTCCGATCCGGTGCATGCGGTGATCGACGCGGCCGGCCAGAAAGCCAACGGTGTGATCACCAACGACGACGGCATGCTGAGGCTGTCTACGACGACGGCGACAATCCACGAGGTCGACGATCCGGGCACGCCGTTGGTGCGCGATAACCAGGTCACGTTCACCGTGGCGTTGAGCGAGGCGCCCCAGAGCGGGGACGTGAAGGTCGCGGTCACGGGCGAGATCCCTGTCGTGACGGTGAGCCCGAAGAAGTTGACGTTCACCGCCGGCGATTGGAGTGTCGCGCAGACGGTGACGGTGAGAGCGAGCAACAACAACGTCGACAACTCCGGCGACGAACGGACCGGGACCGTCAGGCTTGTGGCGTCGGCGGCGGGCACCAGCTTCGACGGTGCTGCCGCTGAGGTGGTTGTGACGGTCACCGACGACGATCCCCCGCCGGTGCTGTCGGTTGATGCCCCGACTGTGGTGGAGGGCGACAGCGGCACGACGGATCTGGTGTTCACGGTGACGTTGGACAGTCCCAGCGGCAACACCGTGACTGTGGACTACGCCGATGCGGGCACCGGCACCGCCACCTCGGGTGCCCCAGACGGCTACACGGCGGTCACGGCGGGCACGGTGACGTTCGCGCCGAATGACACCGCCGAGTCGGTGACGGTGACCGTCAACGGTGACACCACAGCAGAGCCCGACGAGACGGTCGTGTTGAGCTTCTCGAACCCGGCCAAAGCCACCCTCGCCGGCGGCGGCGTGTCGCTGACGGCGACCGGCACGATCGTGGACGACGACACCGCGGTGGAGGTGTCCGCGGTGCGTACCAGCGGGGCGACCGTCAACGAGGGCACGTCCGGCGACGCTTATGAGGACGAGAACGGTGTATGGGTCGACCCGGCGCACGGCGCGATCGCTTTCGAGGTCAGGCTCAGCCGTGTTCTGGGCTCGGGCGAACGGATCGACGTGCCGCTGGTGGTCTCGGGCACTGGTGTCACCGCCGACGATTTCGAGGACTTGGTCCTGGTGGACGGCGACTCGTTGAACACCGGGGTGAGCATCACCGATGTGGACACGCTGACGCCGGTGGTGGTGTTCGACGGTGCGGGCGCTAAGACCGCGACGCTGATGCTCGAAGCGTTCGACGACAACTTGGAAACGAACTTGGAAACGCCCCGCGAAGAGACCGTCAGCATCGCCGTCGCGACCGACACGGCGCTCGCGGCGCGGACCGCTACGACTGTCGACGCTGTCGTCCGCTCAGCCACCGCCCACAGCTTCGACACCACAGTCGTTGACGACGAATACCTGCTGACGTTCACAGGGTCGGACCGGGTGAGGGTGCCCGAAGGGGCCGGCACGGTCAGCCTCGATTTGGGTCTGTCGCATGCTGTGCACCGCGATGTGCGGGTGCGGTTCCGTTACATCGATAACCCCGCCCAGCTCGCAGGCCCCAAGGACCTGTTCGGTTCGCCGGCGCGTGCCACCTCGGGCACCGATTACACCCCCGCACACGGCTTCGGTGCCGAAGCCGTCATCGAAGCCGGCGCCGACACGATGAGGTTGACGTTCGACATCACCGCCGACGACGTCATCGAATCCACCGAACGGTTGCGGATCGAGGCCAGACCCGAGAACCTGCCCGCTGGCTACCTCTACGACGTCGCCGACGTGTACATCGTCGACAACGACCCCGACGGCGACAAAGTGGTGGCGTCAGCGGCCAGCGTGGCGGTCACCGAAGGCGGCGCCGCCGGCACCTACACCCTCAAACTGACCTCCGACCCCGTGCAGGACGTGACCGTCACCGTCACCGTCCCCCAAGCGCACCGCGACGCCGTAACCGTCACAGCGCCGGGCGGCACCGCCGGCGCCACCGCCGAGCTCACCTTCACCACCTCGGGGTCGAAGATCTGGTCGACCGCGCAGACCGTCACCGTCAACGCCATAGCCGACAGCGACACCACCAGCGAGACCGTGCCACTCGCCCACACCGCCGCGGTGTCGAACACCGATAACCCCTACCACCAGATCGCCATCGACCCGGTAACCGTCAACGTCACCGACCACACCATTGCTCCCGCGGTGGTGGTGACGTCCGGCTCGGTGTCGGTGCGTGAGGACGACACGGTCACTTACAGCGTGCAGCTGGCTTCCGATCCGGGCGGCACGGTGGTGGTGACGCCCACCTCGGGCGACACGGCCAAGGCTTCCGTGTCGGGCGCGTTGACGTTCACCTCGTCGGATTGGGGCGCGTCCCAGCAGGTCACCGTCACTGGCGTCGCCGTCGGCGCCACGACGATCACCCACGCTGTGACCACTTCCACCACCGACTACCCGACTTCGTTGATGGTGCCTTCGGTGTCGGTGAGGGTTGTTTCTGCGGACGTGCCGGAGGTGTCGTTCGTGTCGTCGGGTGATGTGTCGGTGGTGGAGACCGATGGTGTGGTGGCGCGTTTGGGTGTGGTGTTGTCGGAGCCGTTGAGGTCCAGTGAGAGCTTGAAGGTGGCCTATTCGGTGTCGGGCACTGCGAGGGTGGGCACGGAGGCGAATAAGGCGGGCGCGGATGCGGTGGTGTCGCCTTCGGCGTTGTTGGTGGTGGAGGGTTACGTGCTGAGCAGCTCGCAGCCGGGCGCGGTGTCGCGCGGCGAGATCGTGGTGTCGTTGATCGATGACGTGTGGGTGGAGGGTGCTGAGACGGTGGTGGTGACGTTGTTGCCGTCTCCGGGTTACACGTTGGGTGAGCACACGTCGCGGACGGTGCAGATCACCGATGACGACACCGCGCCCGAGGTGTTGTTGAGCGTCGACACCGACGAGGTGTCCGAGGGCGACGGGGCGACGAGGGTGAGGGTGCGGGCGGAGTTGTCGAACGAGTCGCGGTTCGAGTCCGATGTGGTGGTGTCGGTGTCTGTGGATGGTTCGGGTGTTGAGGGGGTGGTGGGGTTCGCTGCTGTGGACGATTTCGATGTGACGATCACGGCGGGCGCCGGGTCGGCGTCTGCGAGGTTCACGTTGACGCCCACAGCCAACGAGACTGACCAGCCGAACGAGGAGGTGTCTGTGTCGGCGTCGGTGGTGCCTGCGAATCTGGTGGTGTCGCCGGCGTCGTTGTTGATCGAGTTGGCTGATGACGATGAGCCGCCGCCGACGGCGGTGCGCATCTCCGGCGGCGGGTTCGCGGCGGAGGGCGATTCGTCGTCGACGGCGACGGTGAACGTACAGCTGGGCCGTGCGTTGGGCGCGGACGAGTCGTTGAAGGTGCCGTTGAAGGTGACCGGTGCGGGTGTCGAGGCCGGCGATGTGACCGTCGTCGATGGAGGCAGTGCGGGCGTGTCGGTAGAGGGCGGCAGCACGCTGTCGCCGGTGGTGGTGTTCACCGGTTCGGGTCAGCAGGGCGTGCGGGTGGATGCGGCGGAGCTGACGGTGACCGCCGGCGATGATGACGACGGTGTGCATGAGGTTGCGGTGTTCGTTTTGGTGGCTGGGGCGGTGGACCAGTTCGATGGTGATGTGGTGGTCGGGCCGGTGGGCGGTGTTGTGTCGGGTTCGGCGTCGGTGCAGTTGGTCGATGACGACGCGACCGCGGCGGCGGTGCTGGCGTGGCCGGGCACGGTGAGCGTGACCGAGGGCGGCGGGGATGCTACTTCTGCGGAGGTGCAGGTGCGGTTGAGCGAGCAGCCGAGCGGTGGTGTGTCGGTGTCGGTGTTGTCGTGGGATGGGTTGGCGGTGCGGGTGTCGCCTGCGTCGTTGACGTTCAGCACGTCTGATTGGGACGAGCCGCAGTCGGTGACGGTGACCGCGGTCGACGATTTGGACACCGACGCCGAGTCGGTGCTGGTGGTGTTCACCGCGGCGGGCCACACGGGGGCGTCTGCGGGTGTGAGCGTGGCCGATGGGGTGTCGAAGGCGTCGGCGTTGGCGGACGCCGTATTCGCTGCGGTGCCGGGCGATCTGAGCTTGGAGGAGAACGACAAGGGCCCGGTGAATGTGGGTTCGCCGGTGACGGCGACCGACGCCGACGGCGACACGGTCACGTACTCGCTGGAGGGCCCATCGCAGGCGCCGCCGCCGGCGGGCTTCAAGATCGATTCGGCGACCGGCCAGATCTCTTACGGACCGATTCCCCATCGCTTCGGCGGGACGACGCCGGTGCCGGGTATGGATCGTGAGGCCACCCCGCGGGTCGCGTTGGTGGTGGTCGCCACCTCTATAGGCGCGGATGGCACGGCGACGGCAGTGCGCCAGGCGGTGTCGGTGACGGTCACCGACGTGAACGAGGGCTACGGCACGGTCGTGGTTGTGGGCGTGCCGGTGGCGGGCCGCTCGACGCTGACGGCTTCGCTGTCCGGCGACCCTGACGGCGACCCGGCCGCGGCGTCGTATGTGTGGGAGGTGTCCGCGGACGGCAGCACCGGGTGGACCGCCGCGACCGGCGCGGGTGCGGACACCGCTTCGTATTCGGTGGCACCCGCCGATGCAAGCAAGTACCTGCGTGTGACGGTGGGTTACACCGACGGCAGCGGCAACAGCGAATCTGTCGAGTGGGAAGCGGTGGACCCGGTGGGCACGCTCAGTCTGTTGAACGCCGCGGTGGAGGTGACGTCTGCGTTGGGGTCGGGCGCGGATCACACCAGCGACACCGCGGTGGTCGAGGTGTCGTTGGACGCGTTGGTGTTGGCGGACGAGACGGTGACGGTGCCGTTGGCGTTCTCGGGCGGCACGTTGGGCACCGATTTCACTCTGGCGGAGTCGGGCACCGGTGTGTCGTTGAGCGGCTCGTCGGTGGTGTTCACCGGCCCCGCCGCGTCCACCGCAACGGTGAGGGTGTCAGCGACGTCGGCTGCGGTGCTGGCGAACGTGTTGAGTGTCGCGCCGGGCGCGGTCGCGGTGACGGGCGCGTCGCTGGCCGACACGGCACTGAAGGCGGATTTGGTGGGTGATGGTGTGGTGTTCACCGGCGCCAGCACCGACCCTGGTCCTGGTCCTGGTCCTGGTCCTGGTCCTGAGGCCGATCCGGTGGAGGTGGTGCTGGCGCGCACCGACAGCGGCTCGATCACCGAGGACCCGGCGGCGGCCGCTACGGCGCGTGAGGCGACGTTCACGGTGACGTTGGAGCGGGTGTTGACCGCAAGCGAGAGGGTGGACGTGCCGCTGGTGCTGTCAGGCAGCGATGTCACCTCCTCCGATGTGTTGTTGGCGCTCACGACCGGTGAGGCGAATGTGGGTGTGGAGTTGTTGGAGGTGTCGTCGCTTTCGCCGGTGGTGCGCTTCCACGGAGCGGGGGCGCAGGTGGCGGCGGTGTCGTTGTGGGCGTCGAACGACGCGGTCGACGAGGACGCCGAGACGTTGACGGTCGGGTTGGGTGATTTGTCGGCGGAGAGTCTGGGCACGCATGTGGCCGGCGGCGCGGCGCCCGGGGCGGGCGCGAACTCGTTCGATGTGGTGATTGCTGATGACGACACCGCTGGGCTGAAGACGTCTGTTGTGGGCGGTGGGTTGCGGGTGTCGGAGCCGTCGGGGACCGACACGTTGCTGGTGGCGTTGGCGTCGCGGCCGACCAGCGATGTGACGGTGACGGTGACCAGCGGCGACTCGTCGGCGCTGCTGGTCAGCACCGCCGGCGGCGCGAAGGCGGCGTCGGTGCAGTTGACGTTCACGCCTCCTAGGGGGTTGGTGTCCCAGGCGGTGAAGGTGCACGCCGTAGACGACGACAACACCGGCGGGGTCCGTGATGTGACGGTGACGGTGTCGTCGTCGAGCAGCGACTCGAAGTATGAGGGCCTGTTGGAGACGGTGGACGCCGAGGTGGCCGACGACGACCCGCAAGTGCAGTTCACAAAGGCCGCGCATGACGCGGGCGAGGCGTCGGGGAAGCGGGCGGTGTCGTTGGGGTTGAGCGTGTCCCCGGCGCCGTCGGGGTCGGTGACTGTGGGTTACACGGTGGCGGGCACTGCCACGTCGGGTGATGATTTCACGGCGCTGTCGGGCAGCGTTTCGGTGCCGGCGGGCGCGACCACCGCCACGATTCCGGTAGCGGTGATCGACGATGCTGCCGATGAGCCGCCCGAGACGGTTGTGGTGACCCTCGACGCGGGTAGCGGCTACGGTGTCGGTTCGGTCGCGGCGGCGACGGTCACGGTGGCTGATGATGACCCCACTGTGGTGGGTTTGGCGCGGGACGGCAGCGGCCCGATCGCCGAGGGCGGCGCAGCCGGTGTGACCGTGTCGTTGGGGCGTGCGCTGGCGGCGGGGGAGGCCGCCGCGGTGCGGGTGCTGCTCGACGGCGGCGCCGGCCTGACCGCAGCCGATGTGACGCTGGTGCCCAAGCAGGGCGCCACGAACACGGGCGTGACGGTCGGGTCGGTGTCGGGCACCGCCGGGGCGTTGTACGCGGTGGTCACTCTCGCCGGCGCCGGGGCTCAGACCGCGGAGTTGACGTTGACCGCTGTTGACGACAACACAGACGAGACCGCGGCGGCCGAATCGGATTCGATGACCGTGTCGCTGGGCCTCGCCAGCGCGGTGGCCGACGGCACGAACCTCGCAGGCGGCGTGATCGCAGACGGCGACGACAACAGTTTCGAGTTGACGGTGGTGGACGGCGCCGTTGCTCCGGGCGTGGTGATAGCCGAGACCGGCGACGACACCCGGGTGAGTGAGAACAACGAAGCTGCGCAGGGCGTGTCGGACACCTACACGGTGCGGCTGGCGACTGACCCGTCGGGCACGGTGACCGTCGAAGCGACCGCTTACGGGGGCGTAGAGGTCAGCGTGGACGACGCTGCGGCCGCCGCGACGGCGACGCTGACGTTCACATCGTCGAACTGGTGGGTGCCCCAGACGGTGACCGTCACCGCCGTAGCGTCCAGCGACGACAACTCCCCAGACGACGACATCGACAACCTCGGTGCCGGTCCCCACAGCACGGGCAGCATCGTCCACTCGGCAACGGGTTACGGCTCGGTGGCCTCCGCGGACAGCGTGGAGGTGGGCATCGTCGACGACGAGGCGACCGAGGTGACCCTCTCGGGCGGGGGTCGTTTGTTGGAGGGCTCGGGCGAGACGGCGAAGGTGACTGTTGTGCTGGATCGGGCTTTGGTGGCTGGTGAGGTGGCTGAGGTGCCCGTCACGGTGCAGAGCCTGTCCAAGTCGATCCTGTCGGGTCCGGCGCGGTTGTTAGAGCGGGTGCGGGCGTTGTCGTGGTCAGCGACGGGCACTGGGGTGACCATCGGGGCTGATCCGCTGTCGCGCTCTGATGTGTACAAGGCCGCGTTGCTGGTGCGGTTCGACGGCGCCGGCGCGCAGACTGCGACGATCACGTTCACCGCCGAGAACGGCGACGCGGACCGTCTCAATGAGCGGATAACGGTGCGGATCCCCTCCACCGGGAACGCGCTCAACGCGGTGGCCCGCGAAACCAACGTGGGAGGCGGCCTGTCGGTGGGGAGCCCGTCGCTGGCCGCGGTGAACTTGTTCGAGCCCGGCAACGAGCTCGAAGCGTCCCTCGCCGTCGACAGCGGCGGACAAGTCGCAGAAGGCGGCTCGCTGATGGTTACGGTCACCCTCGACGCCAACACCGGCACCGAGGTGGACATTCCGGTGCGGATGCGCACTTCGGGCTTGCCGACCGCGTCGGCGGCCGACTTCATGCTGTCCGACAGCGGTGTGGTCACGATCAGCAGCGGCACCAACACGGGTTCTGTCAGGCTCACCGCTGAGGCCGACGGCATCACAGAGCCAGAAGAGTTCCTGGTCCTGGAGTTCGGGTCCCTGCCCGTCGGCATCATCCCGGCCGAACAGGGCGTCACCGCGAAGGTCACGATCACCGATCCCGTCTACGCAGCCCTGCCAGAAATCTCCATTTCGGCGGGCACCTCGCCGGTGACTGAGGGCACCGCGGCGCAGTTCACCGTCACCGCAGGCACTGCGCCCACCGCCGACCTGACCGTCACCGTCACCGTCGCCGACGCGGCGAGGTCCGATTTCGTCGCTGCCGGCGACGAGGGGAACCACACCGTCACCATCTCTGCGGGGGCGACCACCGGCCGCCTGTCGGTCCCGACGACGGCGGACATCATCGATGAAGCTCATGGTGACATCACCGCGGTAGTCAAGACCGGCACCGGCTACCGGGTGTCGGCCACCGACGACACCGCGAAAGTCACAGTCAACGACGACGACGCCAACAGAGCGCCTGTGGTTGCGACTGCGATCCCCGACCAGGCCGCGACCGAGGGCACGGCGTTCTCCTACACGGTCACGGCGGGCACGTTCAGCGACGCGGACGGCCACAGCCTGACCTACACCGCCACCAAGTCCGACGGCAGTGCCCTTCCGTCCTGGCTGTCGTTCGACGCCGGCACCGGCGAGTTCTCGGGCACGCCGAACTCCGCTGATGTCGGCACGCTGTCGGTGAAGGTGACCGCGGCTGACGGCACCGGCGGAACGGTCAGCGACACGTTCAACATCGTCGTGTCCGCGGCGCCCGGCGTGACGCTCTCGGTGTCTGCTCTCACCCTCACCGAGCTCGGCAGTGCCAGCGACGCGGTGAAGACCTACACGGTGGTGCTCGACACAGACCCGGGCGCGAACGTGACCGTCACCGTCACCTCAAACGATGCGTCGGCGGTGGCGGTGGACACCGACAGCTCCACGGCGGGCGACCAGTCCACGCTGACGTTCACCCACGGCAACACCGGCAACTGGAGCACGGCGCAGACGGTGACGCTGCGTGCTGTCAACGACGGCGACACCGCGGCTGAGACCGTCACCGTCTCCCACGCAGCGGCGGTGTCCGATACCAACAACCCGTATCACCAGATCGATATCGGCCACGTGACCGCGACCACCGTCGACGCGGGCCACGGCGTCGTGGTGTCGAAGGCCGCCGTTACGGTCGCCGAGAACGACGACACCGGTACTTACACCATCGTGTTGAAGAGCCGGCCCGGCGGCACGGTAGCGGTCACGCCGACATCGGGTGACCCGGCCAAGGCGACCGTGTCGGGCCCGGTGTCTTTCACCAACTCGAACTGGAACTCGGCGCAGACCGTGACGGTGACCGGCAAGAGCACCGGCTCGGCCACGATCAGCCACGCTGTGACCACCCCCACGACGGACTACCCGGCCAACACGTCGATCGCGTCGGTATCGGTGACGGTGGACGCGACGGCGGTTGAGCCGGTGCTGACCTTCGCCTCGGCGACCTACAGCGTCGCCGAGGACGGCGGCACGATCGACGTGACGGTGAACGCGGACAAAGCGCCGACGACCGATCTGACGGTGAGCTTGGAGACGGCGGCGGTTTCGGCGACCGGCAGCGGGACCGATTACACGGCGCCGGACGCGTCGTTCACGTTCCGTTCGGGTAGGACCACAGAGACAGTCAGCGTGGCCATCACCGACGACAGCATCCTCGAAGCGAACGAGACGTTCACGTTGACGCTGACCGACGGCACCGGTTACAACGTCGGCACGCAGGCGTCGACGACGGTGACCATCACCGACCAGGACACGGCGACGATCGAGCTGTCGGAGGCCACGTACACGGTGCTGGAGGACGACGGCATGGTGTCGGTCACGGTGGAGGTCACGCCGGCCACCGTTGAGGCGCCGCTGACGGTGACGCTCACACCCTCGGCGGGAACGGCGACGGGCGCCTCGGGCGGGACGAATGCCGACTTCGACAGCGACGCGGTCATGGTCGCTCAGACTCAGGCTGAGGCGGGGAGCCCGGTTTCGGTTAGCGTCGATATCACCGATGACAACACCGCGGAGGTTGATGAGACGTTCACGGTGACCCTGTCGACCACCCAGGACCGGGTGAGTGTCGTGGGGCGGTCCTCGGCGACGGTGACGATCGCGGACGACGACCATCCGAAGGGGCTGGTGTTCACCCCTGCGTCGGTGACGGTCGCCGAAGGCGGCACCGCCTCCTACACCATGCATCCCACCGAGGCACCGATCGGCAATGTAACGGTCTCGGTCACCGTGCCGCCCAGCACCGACGTCACGGTCGACACCGATCCGGGCACGGCCGGCACGCAGACGTCGGCGCTCACGTTCACCACGTCGAACTGGCACATCGGCCAGACCATCGAGGTCGCCGCCGCACAGGACCTCGACGCCATCAACGACTCGATCACGTTGACGCACTCACCCACCGGCGGTGGTTACACATCGGCTCACAACGCTGACCTGACCGTCACCATCGAAGACGACGACGATCCGTTGGTCAGCATCGCCCCGGGGTCGGCGTCGGTCGCCGAGGGATCCGCCGCCGCGTTCACCGTGACCGCGACCCCGGCGCCGACGGCGCCCTTGACGGTAAGCCTGTCAGTGGTCCGGACCGGCAGTTTCGGTGCGTCGCAGACCGGTTCGCAGACCTTCACGATCCCCACTAGCGGCCGGGACACGTTCAATGTGGCCACTACGGGCGACACCACCGACGAGGCCGACGGCTCGGTGGCGGTGACTCTGAACACGGGCACGGGCTATTCGGTGTCGTCCACCGCCGGCACGGCGACTGTGGATGTCACCGACGACGACCCGACGGTGGTGTCGTTGGCCCGAATTGACGGCGGCAGCATCGCCGAGGGCGGCTCGGGGACGAAGACCAACGCCGAGTTGACCGTCACGTTGGGCCGGCAGTTGGTCGAAGGCGAGATCGTCGAGGTGCCGCTGGTGCTGTCGGGCACGGATGTCTCGGCTGCTGATGTGAACGTGGCGGAGAAGTCGGGCGCGACGCTCAACGAGGGCGTGGCGGTCGCGGCTGGCGGGTCGTTAGCACCGACGGTGACGTTTACCGGCCACGCCACCGACACCGTGCAGACCGCCACGCTGCTGTTGACCTCGCCGTCAGACAGTGCCGTGGAAGGCCCCGAGACCGTCACGGTCGCTTTGGGCTCCGACGATTCGACGGCCAACGGGTTCGACAACAGCGGCCGGGCGACGAACGTGGGCGGCGGCGCCAATCCCCACGGCACGAACAATTCCTTCAGCGTGGCCATCGACGGGGATCCGGTGCCGGTGACGATGGCCGCTTCTGGCGGCAACGCGGTGGAGGGTGCCAGTGACACCACCGGTTACCAGACCGTCACGGTCACGCTGGGTCGGGCGTTGACCGGTTCGGAGACGGTGACGGTGCCGCTGACGGTGGTGGGCGCGACGGTGACCACTGACTACACGTTCGGTTTGCAGCCCACCAGCCAGGTTGGTGTGTCGTTGACGACGACTGGGGGGACGCACACGGCGCAGAACCCGGCGGTGGTGTTCTCTGCGGGCGCGTCGTCGGCGACTCTGCGTTTGACGCCGGTCGACAACAGTGACCGCACGCAGCCGTATGTGGTCATCGATTACGGGTCCGGCTCGCGGGTGCCGAGCGCCTCGGGTGTGACGTTGGGCGACTTGTCGGGCGCCCCGGTGGGTGTGGTGCTGGTGGATGACGAGTCGGGTGATATCGAAGTGCCGTCGAATTGGGCTTTGTTGCCGTCGGATCTGTCCGCGGAGGACGAGTTCAGGTTGATGTTCATCACGTCGCAGACCCGGACTGCGGCATCTACCGATATTGATGTGTACAACGAGTGGGCGCAGGGCGTCGTTGCGGCGGGCGGCCACGTCGCCCTGTTGCCTTACGGCGGGCTGGTCACGGTGGTGGGGAGCACCGCGTCGGGAGCGGCGCGGGTGAATACGGGGATGTGGGCTTCGGGCGCGCATGCCGATGGGTCGACGAGTGACGCGGATTCGGGTGTGGCGGTGTATTGGCTGGCGGCGCCGCCAGCGAACAAGGTCGCCGACAATTACTTCGATTTCTACGACAATTCGTGGGACGGCGGCGCGGATCAGTCGAGCGTGGACACCGTCGAGTCCGGCGTGGCGCGCACGGATACTGCGTGGTTCTGGACCGGCAGCAGCAACGACGGCACCGCGTCGTCGGGCGTGGCTAACCGGCTTGGCTCGAGTCTGCCGACTGCGGCGAACGTCGCGTCGGGCGACACTCTGAGCGGCCCCGCCGATAGCCAGACCTCTACGCGGCCGATGCTGGTGATGTCGCCGGTGTTCAAGGTGGCCGCCGCGGCGGCGGTTCCGAAACTGTCGTTCGCCCAAACGACCTACAGCGTCGCCGAGAACGCCGGCACGGTCACCGTGACGGTGAACGCGGACAGTGCGCCGACGGCCGATCTGACGGTGAATCTGGCGTCGGCGGCGGTTTCGGCGACCGGCGGCGGGACCGATTACACGGCGCCGGACGCGACGTTCACGTTCCGTTCGGGCAGGACCACAGAGACGGTCAGCGTGGCCATCACCGACGACACGGACCTGGAGAACGACGAGACGTTCACGTTGACTTTGTCGTCGGGTACCGGTTACACGGTGGTGGGCAGCCAGGCGACGACGACGGTGTCGATCACCGATCAGGACACGGTGTCGGTGCGGATCAAGGACGCGACTTACAGCGTCGGCGAGGCCGACGGGACTGTCGTGTTGACGGTGGAGTTGGTCGGCAATTCGTTGATCCCGGTGCAGGCGACGCTCACACCGGCGGACGGCACCGCGACCGGCGGTTCCAACCCCACCGACGAGGGCGTCGACTACGACAACGACCCGATCACGCCGGTGGCGATCCCCGCTGGTGTTAGTTCGGTTGATTTGGAAATCGAGATCAACAACGACTCCGACGCGGAGTCTTCGGAGACTTTCACGGTGGCGTTGACGGTGGTTGGGGGCCAGCGCAGGGTGTCGTTGGGGTCGCCCGCGTCGACGACGGTGACGATCACCGACAACGACCCCGTCACTGTGACGATGTCTGGTTCTGACGGCGACGGCGAGGGCAACGCGGTGGAGGGCGCCGGCGACACCACCGGCTATCGGACGGTCACGATCTCGTTGGGTCAGGAACTCCACAGCGGCGAGACGGTCACGGTGCCGTTGAGCGTGGCGGGTGCGGCGGTGACGACGGATTACACGTTCGCGCTGTCCGGGACGAACACGGGCGTGTCGCTCACGACCACCGGGGGGACGCAGACGGCGCAGGACCCGGCGGTGGTGTTCGGGTCGGGCGCGGAGACGGCGACTTTGCGGTTGACGCCGGTGGACAACGACGACCGCACCCAGCCCTATGTGGTGGTTGATTTCGGCACCGGTGGGCGGGCGCCGAGCGCGTCGGGCGTGACGCTGGGCGATGTGTCGGGCGGCCCGGTCGGCGTCGTGTTGGTGGACGACGAGTCGGGCGACATCGAGGTGCCGGCCGATTGGGCGCTGTTACCGTCGGGCGTGTCCGCGGGCGACGAGTTCCGGTTGATGTACATGACGTCGGAGGCGGGTGCGGCGTCGTCTTCGGACATAGGCGACTACGAGGAGTTCGTGCGCATGGTCGGCGCCCGCGGCGGCCATCAGGACGTCCTGCCGTACATCGGTTTTTTCAAGGTATTCGCCAGCACGCGGGGTTCGGGCGCGCCGGCGGCGAACGCGGCGGGTCGGGCGCATGTGGGGATGTGGCAGAGCAGTGCGTGGGCGGACGGGTCGACGAGCGCTGCTAGTGCGGGGACGCCGGTCTATTGGTTGGGCGGGTCGAAGGTCGCGGACAATTATTTCGATTTCTGTGACAGCAGTTGGGCCAACCGCTGGTCGAGCGGCACGAACCATCTGCGCCACGAGGACGGCAACGCCGCCGACGGGTCCAAGGTGTGGACCGGGATGAACAACGACTGCTCGTTGGTCGCCAACCCGTTGGGTCATTCGAGCCAGTCGGTGTGGGGTCCGGGTACGCAGGCCCCCTCGGGCGGCCCGCTGAACAAGGGCCAGGAGGCCAACACGAACAGCAACCGCTTCTACGGCATGTCCCCGGAGTTCAAGGTGGCCGCGCCGGTGGTGCCGGTGGTGCAGTTCGGGTCGGCGACTTATGCGGTGACCGAGGCGTCGGGCGGCCGGAGTGTGAGTGTGGTGGTGGAGGCGTCGCCGGCGCCGGCAGCGAACCTGAGTGTGGCTTACACCATTGGGGGGACGGCCACGAACGGCTCGGATTACACGACGATCACCAGCCCGGTGTCGGTCGGCACCGACGGCACGGGCACCATCACCATCGCTGTGACCGACGACGTGGTCGACGACGACGCCGAGGCGATCGTGCTGACCCTAACTTCGGGGTCGGGCACCGATTACACGTTGGGCAGCCGGACGGAGGCGACGGTGACGATCACCGACGACGACGCACCACCGTCGGGGGTCACGCTGAGCGCCAGCCCGTCGACGGTCGCCGAGGGTGCCAACCCGACGACGGTGACGGTGACCGCGACAGTGGACGGCTCCACGAGGTTCGCCGACGCGAAGACGGTGGGGGTATCGGTGTCGGGCCACAACGATTCGGGCAAGGTGCAGTTCGGTCAGGTGATGGGCTTCGACATCAACATTCCGGCGGAGGCGTCGTCGGGGACGCACACGTTCACGTTGACGCCCACCGATGACAGCTTGGATACTGCTGATGGGGAGGCGACGATTTCGGGCACGCTGTCGGGTGTGACGGTGGCGCGGGCGACGGTGGCGATCACCGACGACGAATATCCGGCACCGGTGGTGTCGTTCGATTCGGATTTTTATGTGGGCGGCGAGCGTGAGGGGTCCCGGTCGGTGTCGGTGACGGTGAACGTTGATCGGGCGCCCGCCACGGATCTGGCGGTGAGTTTCACGGTGTCGGGCACGGCGACAGCGGGCGATGATTACACGGCTCTGGGGAAGTCGGTGACGATCCGGGCGGGTGAGACGTCGGCTGTGGTGGTGGTGTCGATCACAGATGATTCGGTGGGGGACGCGTCGGAGACGGTGGTGTTGACGTTGAGCGATGGCGCGGATTACGACGTGGGCACTGTGGGTGTGGCGACGGTGACGATTGCCGATGACGACACGACCGGGTTGGTGCTGTCGGTCGCCAGACTGAACATCCCTGAGGGCCGCCAGTGGTCGTTCAAGATGAAGCTGGCGTCGGAGCCGACGGGGATTGTGCAGGTGGACGTGTCGGTGCCGGAGATTGTTAAGGAGAAGATGTCGTTGAGCCAGCGCAAGGGCGGTAATCCGCGGTCGCAGAAGCTGAGTTTCTTCTTTGTGCGGTCGAAGTGGGATGAGTACCAGACGGTGGTGGTGAACGCGCATGAGGACGACGATGTGGAAGGCTTTGAGGAGGATCTGTCGCTGGTCGCGTCGGGCGGCGGCTATGACGGGGTGACGGGGAAGCTGCCGGTGGCGGTGCTGGACACGCTCTATCCGGCGTCGTGGTCCGATTTCGCTTCGTTGACGGTGTACAAGGGCGACGCGACCAAGCCGATCGATGTGTCCGAGTCGAAGGGTTGGGCGCATTTCGCGGTGATCCGGGCCCGTACGTGGACCGGGGAGGGGCAGTACCCGGCTGATTTCGAGCAGATCCCTAATGCGTGGGGGTTCAGTTTGTGCTTTGGTGGCACTGCGGCGGTCCACGTGGACTATCAGGTGCGGAACCGGTTCAACCGGCCGCTGCCGCTGGATGGTGATAACTGTTCGTCGATGACGCCATCGGAGGCGGACGGGACGGGCTTGCCGGCGGGCGGCGACCGGGCCCACTTCTATCTGCGGGTGTATGACGACGCGCACGAGGACTCCGGCGAGACGATCGAGGTCACCCTGCACCACCCGCATAACACGCACCTGTTCCGCGGCGGCTACGACATGCTGACCTATGTAATCCGCAACCACGACCTGTTGGACCCGCCCGAGCCGCAAGCTTCAATCGCCGCGGACAGCGACACGGTCACAGAGGGCGGCGCAGCGAGGTTCGCGGTGCAGGTCAGCCCCTCGCCCGCGGACGGGGACGCTATGTCGGTGACCGTGAAGCTGGCAGGCGCCGACGGGTTCTGGGTCGCCGATCAGCCCCGCACTGTCACGGTGGACGTGCCCGCCACCGGGGTCGCGACCTTCGAGGTGGCAACCGTTGGTGACAGCATCCGTGAGAGCGACGGGCTGATCACCGCGACGGTGGTCGACGGTGACGGCTACCAGCCCGACGGCGACTACGGGGCCGCGACAGTCACGGTGCGAGACGACGACCCGAACGGCGCCGCGCCTGTCGTGTCGGTCACCGCCGACGCGGCGTCGGTCGCCGAGGGCGCCGCCGCCGGCTACACCATCACTGTCGATCCCGCCCCGGTGCTGCCGCTCGTGGTGAGTTTCACCGTGTCACAGGACGGCGACTGGGGAGCCAAGACCGGGACGCGCACCATCACCATCGGAACCTCAGGCACCGCCACCATCGCGGTGAGAACCACAGACGACGCTCGCCACGAACCCGACGGCGAAATCACCGTCGCAATCGATGACAACTACGACTACGACCGCCACGCCACCGCCCCAACCGCGACGGTCGCCGTCACCAGCGACGACGTCGCCCTGCCGCAGGTGTCCATCGGCGACGCCGCCGCCACAGAAAACGATCGGTACATCCGCTTCGACATCACCCTCGACAAGCCCGCCGCCGAAGCTGTCACCGTGTCGATCAGCCTGCGCGACGGCACCGCCAAATCCGGCGAGGACTACATCAGCCTCGCCACCACAGCACACATACCCGCCGGGCGGACCAGCGTCGTACACGAGGTGTACATCTTCGGCGATGGCACCCCCGAACCCACCGAAACCTTCACCGCCCGCATCCACCGAGTCATCGGCCCCGCCGAAGCCCACCCCACCCAAAACACCGCCACAGGCACCATCACCGAGACCCCAACCCCCCAACAAACCCAACCCACAAACACCCAACCAGAACCAGAACCCAAAGAAACCAACCCAGAACCCGAAGAAACCGACCCCGAAGACACCGACACCGACACCGAACAAACCGACACCGACCCCGACCCCGCCGACGCGCCCGAGATCAGCATCACCGCCGGCGCCGACGTAACCGAAGGCGGCGACGCCACGTTCACCCTCACCGCAACCCCCGCGCCCGCAGCCGACCTCAACATCACCGTCGAGATCTCACAAAGCGGCGACCACGCCACCACCACCGGCACGCGTACCGTCACCATCCCCACCAGCGGCACCTACACGCTCACCGTCGCAACCACTGACGACAACACCGACGAACCCGACGGCACAATCACGGCCACTATCAACACCGGCACCGGCTACACGGTGTCGTCCGCTGATAGAGACGCGACCGTAGCCGTCACCGACAACGACGCGCCCGAGATCAGCATCACCGCCGGCACCGACGTAACCGAAGGCTCAGACGCCACGTTCACCGTGACAGCAACCCCCGCGCCCGCAGCCGACCTCGAGGTGACCGTGGAGATCTCCCAGACCGGCGACCACGCCACCACCACCGGCACGCGTACCGTTACCATCCCGACCGGCGGCTCCTACACGCTCACGCTCGCAACCACTGACGACAGCACCGACGAACCCGATGGCACAATCACCGCCGCCATCGATACCGGCACCGGCTACACCGTCTCGGCCACCGCCGGTGCTGCCACAATCGCCGTCGCCGACAACGACGAGCCCGAGATCAGGATCACCGCCGGCGCCGAGGTAACCGAGGGCGGGGTCGCCACGTTCACCGTGACAGCCACGCCCGCGCCCGCAGCCGACCTCGAGGTGACCGTCGAGATTTCACAAACCGGCGACTTCGTCACCACCGGCACGCGTACCGTCACCATCCCCACCAGCGGCTCCTACACGCTCACGGTCGTAACCGCCGACGACAGCACCGATGAGCCCGACGGCTCGGTCACGGCGACGATCAGCAGCGGGGCGGGTTACACGGCGTCCCCCTCAGCAGGCTCTGCGACCGTGACTGTCACCGACGACGACACCCCGCCGTAGCAGGACCCCCTATAAGATCCCGAACCCCAGCCCGAGACCACCGCCACCGACGACCCCACGCCGCAACAATGCACGCTGCCCGACGACGCCGTCACCATCGCCGAAGCCACCCAATGGCGCGACCAGACCACCAACAGCGACCTCGCCACGCGACGCTGGAACCGAGTCCTCGCCGCCCTCGGCCAGACCACCGGCCTGTCTGCAATGACCGTTGAAGATGCCCGCGCCATCGACAACCAGTTAGGCAACGACTGCTGGGGACCGCACCCTTCGCACCCTCGCAGTCCAAACCCAATGCGACCCATGAAATGCCATGAGAGTGGACGTGTGTTGGCCCTAAGCGAAGTTCCTGCCTCAACCTCGTAGGCGGCATCACACAACAGCGACCCCACCACCGGCCGCACCTCAATCAACATCGCTGCCAACCCAACCGCCTCATCACGGCACAAAGAACCCACACGAGCCTTACGCGACTCACCCCAAGCTGCACCCGCCCGCGTTGTCGTATCACCGCCAGACCCCCGCCCCGACGTCGTCGGGCAACCAGGACCGGGCTGTCCCTGGCGGTGATGGCGATCACTGAGCAGCGAAACCATGTGTTCTTGGACCATAAACCTATATGTAACAAACCCCTGTGACACGTTTCGGTGCTCCACCGAAACGGCACACACAAACCCAACAACCTGCCGTTGGGACCGGATGCGTGGGATCGACCCGCCGGAGTCGACGAGGTCCGCCCGGTTGGCGGGGCGCGGCCGGAGTTTGGGAGTCGACCGGTTGGGGTGTTGCCTCGGGTTTGGTGCCGCCGCGGCTGCTGTCCCGCCAGCGTGGTCCGTTGTCTGCGGGCTTCGCGTTGGGTAGGGGAGCGCCCGCTTGGTGTTGGCCCCGGGGGCGGTCGGTTGGGTTCGGTTGGGTGTGGTTATGGGGGGTCGGGTCCGGTGTGTGGTTGGGTTTGGTAGCCGGTGGGGGTTCGTGTGATTGTGAGGTTGTTGGTTTCGAGCCGTTTGTGGTGCTGTCGGCAGACGGCTACGAGGTTGTCGATGTCGGTTCGGCCGTGGTCGCGGTGCCATTGTTGGATGTGGTGTAGTTCGCATTGGTGCATGGGGGCGTGGCAGGCGAAGCATCCGCCGTCGCGTATGGCTATGGCGAGGCGTTGGGCGGCGTTCCCTAGACGCTGTCGGCGTCCTAGCCAGAGGGGTCGGCCTGTTCGGTCGAAGACCATTCCGGCTAGTTGGGTGTCGGGGCTGAGGGTGGTGAGGATTTGTCGGGGTACGGGTCCGATCCCGACGATCTCGCAGGTGGCGTCAGGGTCGGTCCCATCGATCGTGCCGAGGGGTGCTACGACGATGAGTTGGGTGGCGGCCTTAGCTTTCACGCCAACGGTTCCCGTGAGAGGTTCTCCCGTTTGGGCGTTGCGGTTGGTCAGGAGTTCGAAGACGACGTCTGCTCTGCGCTGGTTCGGGCTGCGAACCCGATTCGGGTCTTGGCCGCCTGCACCGTCGCGTTGTCGGTGGTGTAGGTAGTGGCGGTCGATGGCTTGGCGGACTTGTTCGAACTGGGGGCGGGGCAACTTCGCTAAGAGCACTCCGAGTCCGGTCTCTTTTTCTACCCACTGTTTCGCTTCTCTAGCCCGCCGCTGACGCTCTAGGGGGTCGACGCCGTCTTCGATCAGTTTGCGGTTCGACCAGTCCCGGGCGAACCGGCCGAAGTGGTCAGGGAGCATCTCCCCAGCCGCGCTGATCAAACTGTCGTCGGCTTCGACCGCGTCCGGTCCGACCTTTTCCGCGGCGGCTGCTAACGCTTTGGCGTGGTCTATGGTTATCTGGCCCGAAGCGAACCGTTCTTTGACTTTGGGCATGTCCCCGAGCTGGCGCGCTACCTTCGCCATCTTTTTGGCTTCCCGGGAGGGTAGGCGGGCGTCTTGTCGTAACACTTCACCCGAGTCGGCCCCGGATCCCGAGTCTGCCTTGTCGACTTGGAGGGCGACGTCGCATAACAGCGAACCCACCACCGACCTCACCTCGCCCAACACTGCGGCCAAACCGACCGCCTCATCCCGGCACAACGAACCAACACGGGTCTGTCGTAGCTCACCCAAAGCCGTGCGGGCCCGTTCGGTCGCTTTGCTGTCGGCTTCGCGTTTCGGGGTGCGGCCATTGGGGTTAGTCTGCCGGTTGCAGTCTTCGAGTAGTGAGGGCATTTGTTCGTGTGCCGTAAACGTCAAGGTAGTAAGGGGGTGTGACATATTCCGCCTCTACACGATTTGACACCCATATATTGTCAATATTTCTTTCACCAGCCACCACCACTACACCCCAACACCCAAACCCGCCACCGGCAAGAACCAGAGACTCACCCCCTCAATGAGCTGAAAGAGACGAGTCACAGAAATACCACGCACCCATTTACCCAAGAATTGAGAGCATCCCCTCCGTACCGCGCTAAACACCAGATACGAACAACGTCCCCGACCGGCCGGGACCCACTCGATCGCGAAAAGGGCCGGCTGGCTCGCCTGACCCGCCGCACAAGCAGGTGCGGCAGGCCGAGAAGAGACAGAACAAATCGCCGGGGTAAGGAATCTCGATGATCCGCTCCCGGGAGTCTCGCTGATCGCCAACACCCGCCCCAGTCGTGAATTCTCAAGTACCGCTGGCGAATAGACGGTGGCCTCTACTCCGGAATCAGCCCCCGCCCGCGGTGTGTTCTTGGGTTCTTTCCCACCGCAGGGTGCCTATTGCGCACTGGTGTCAACTGAGATGCCCGAAAAGTCCGAGCCAACAACACGTTGCCGGCTGTCGGCGCTTCGGGTACCGCAACGTCGGTCATCCTCTTGATCTGTCGGTCGGGACCTGTGTTGCTGCCCAGTATCAGACCGGAACTAAAGCCCCAACCAACAAATCTCCCAAGCGATCCTGCGCCCGCTCCTACTTTCTTGATGGTTCGGTCGGATGTGACGCACCATCCCTCCTACACGATGCCGAGTTGGGGCGACGTGATCCGATCAAGCAGAAATCTGCAACAAGGGTGTTGTCCATGTCACAGGCGTGACATACAGTATCCGTTGCTAAGCACCGAGTCCGGCTTGTTGAAGCAGTTGCGACCGATCGGAAACAGCCGGACCTTTGGGAACATCAATTCTTGTAGAGCTAAGGCCCCAGCGTCTCCCGGCTTCAGCCCGGGCATGGCCGACCACGCTCCGAAACGGTGGTGTGAGGCGGGGGTGGGGCCCAGCGAAGCGGGCCAGCCGCGTCGCAGAGGGTGTGCGATCGCCAGTTGGTGGGGTTCGCTGAGCAGAGCGGCCTCGCGAGCTGCTGGAACGATGCAAACCTCCAACACCCACGAACCTCCAACACCCACGAAATTGTGCGGCTTCTTCCAGTTTTTCCTGGTCGCCAGGCAATGGTCGCTGGCCACTGCTTAGGGCGGGTTCGTGAGGTCTCGTATCGACCCGACGGCCTACGAGCTACCGCCTACTGACAGCCACTGGCCGATAGCCATTAGCCTCCTTTCGAATGGCCGTCGATCTTCACACCCACTCGACTGCATCCGATGGCAGCGATCCGCCCGCAGCCGTGGTGCGCGGTGCCGCCCGTGCCGGACTTCGAGCAATCGCGCTGACCGATCATGACACCCTGGAGGGAATCGACGAGGCGCGTTCGGAAGCAAGCAGGCAAGGGGTCGAGTTAATCGCTGGCGTGGAGTTGGCATGCGAATGGGAGAAGGGTGGCCTACATCTGATCGTCCTGTTTCTCGAGCCCTTGTCCGGCCCGCTCCAGGATCGCCTACCCGAGCTACGCGCCGCCAGGGATCGCCGCAACCGCGCCACTTGCGAACGCCTCCGCGGTCTGGGAGTCGAGATCGACTACCCGGAGGTGGTCGCCCAGGCGCAGGGTGGCAGCGTGGGACGACCGCACTTCGCCGCCTTGCTGGTGGCCAAAGGGTATGTGGAGGACCTCAATTCCGCGTTCGCGAAGTTTCTCGGCCGGAGAGGCGCGGCCTATGTGGCCCGTCCCTTGCTGCCCCCCGACCAGGCGATCGACTTGGCCCTCCGATCCGGTGGTGTACCGGTGCTTGCCCATCCGCATACGTTGGGTTTGGACACTGCCGCTGAGTACACCACCGCATTCGAGGATCTAGCGGATGCTGGGCTCGTCGGGGTGGAGTGTTTCTACTCCGGTTATGCCCAGGAGAAGCAGAGGCGGCTTGAGGCCGCCGTTCGTTCGCTGGGACTTCTCCCGTCCGGTGGGTCGGACTATCACGGTGCCTACAAGCCGGGGCTGAGCGTCGGTGTCGGGTCTGGTGACCTAGTGGTGCCCGACCGGGTCCTTGAGGACCTGCGAGCCACCCGGCTCGCCTGAGAATCGTGCCGTTCCGCCTCGGAGGAGTTGCTAGAGCCGCCTCCGTGGTGGCGTTAGGAATTCTCCTATCACGGGTTCTGGGATTCGCTCGCAACATCATCCTCGCCAACCGATTGGGCGACAGTCCCGCTGCTGACGCTTATGAGGCGGCGTTCATTATTCCTGATTTCCTCAACTATCTGCTGGCGGGCGGTTTTCTGGCGATCACTTTCGTCCCCATCCTCAGCCGGTTCCAGGCCAAAGCGGACTCTGAGGGTGCCAAAGACGCTTTCAACGCGGTGTTGGCACCGGTGGCAGTGCTGATCATCGGGCTCACCGGCGCTGCATTCCTCAGCGCGGAGACGATCGTTGGTTGGTTGTTCGGATCAGGGGATCGCATGGATGGTGCCCAGCTTGGCGAGGTTGTCCGGTTGACCCGGCTGGTTCTTCCGGCCCAGATCTGTTTCGTGCTGGGCGGGCTGTTCACCGCCGTCCAGTATGCCCACGGGCGGTTTGTCATACCCACCCTCGCCCCGATCATCTACAACCTGGGAATCATCGTGGGTGGACTACTGGGCGGTTCGGCGGGCTTTCCGACGGCTTCGGGCTTCATTGTTGGGGCCGTGGTGGGCGCGGCGTTAGGAAACCTGGCCCTGCAATGGTGGGGAGCGACTCGGATCGGTTTCCGCGTCCGACCGCGGCTACCCGATTTCCGAAACCCGGTCTTCCGGGAATACTTGATTCTTGCCCTTCCTTTGATGGTGGGCCAATCCATCGTCGTTATTGACGAGTCGCTCGGCAAAGTGGTGGTATCGGCGGCCTCGGACGGCTCCGTCTTCGGCTTGAACCTGGCCCGACGGGTAAACATGGTGCCGGTAGGGGTGATCGCGCAAGCGGCCGGAGTGGCCTCCTTCCCCTATCTGGCCCGTTTGGTGGCCGAAGACCGGACTCGGGACATGCACCTGCTACTGGGCCGCACCATTCGATCCGTCCTTTTCGTGTCGGGTGCGGCGGTGGCGGTGCTCTTGGCGGTCAGCCAACCGGTGGTGCGGGTCGCCTTCCAGCATGGTGCCTTCAGCGAGAACGGGACGGTGCTCACGGCGGCGGCACTGGTGGGTTACAGCTTGAGCATCCCGGCTTGGGGACTTCACCAGATCCTCGCCCGGAGCTTCTATGCCCTGAGCCGGATGTGGGTGCCGGTAATCGCCGGAACTGCCTGGACGTTGCCCGCCATCCCTGGCTACTTCCTGGGATATCGCCTCTTCGGGGTGACGGGTGTCGCCCTTGCCAGTTCCTTCGTGATCTCCGGCCATGCGTTGACTATGTGGATCATGTGGCGACGCTCATACGGCAACGAAGGGCTGGAAGGGCTGGGGGCGTCTACTGTCAGGCTGGTTCTGGGGACCGCAGTGGCGGGCTCAGCTGGCTGGCTGGTTGCCTGGTGGATAACCGCTGGCCAGGTTACCGACCTAGGGACCGCGGTGGTGGCGTCACTGGCCGGTTGCCTGGTGGTCGGTATCGTCTACTTGGCTACCACTCTGATTGCTGGCTCGCCCGAGGCGCGGGCGCTGGCGCGCTTGCGCAGGTAGCGGGAGGTCTGCTCGCGGGTCTCTGGTGGCGGGCATGAAGGGCTGTCGTCCACCCTCCGTCTTCCAGGCGGAGAACCGTCTCGAACCGGTCTCGTTCCCGCGCCGGTCTTCCTTCAGCACATGCTGGATGACAGCCGTGATCGCGGCCACCTCGTGGGCTGAGGCGGTACCCTTGATGGCGATTCTCTTGCTGGCTGGCGTTGAAGAGTCGGGTGTTGGGGTCATGTCGGATATTCGACCAGTTCAACCAGGGTTTGGTTACTTCCGAACGGGTGTACGAATGCTATCCGAGTTCCCCGTCCGCCTGCCCTCGGGACTTCATCCACTAACCGTGCTCCCCGGTTCTTGAGGTGAGCTAGGGCCGCCTCGATGTCGAGAACCATGTAAGCGAGGTGGTGGAGGCCTTCGCCGCGCCTTTCGAGGAATCGGCCCACGGGGGTGTCAGGCGTCAATGGTTGGATAAGTTGCACGAATGATCCGCCCACCGGGAGCATGGCTTCCTCCACCCCCTGGTCGGCTACCACCTCCCGATACAGAGGCTCGAGGCCGTAGCGGTCCCGGTAGGTCTCCAAGGCTTCATCCAGATTGTGTACGGCGACCGCTACATGGTCAAGGTTGAGTAGCTTCATTCTCGCCAAAGCGTACCGGCATGGTGCAGGTGTCCGGGGCGAGTTGGACAGTACAGCTAGCGGCCTAGAGTTCGCCCTACCAACGAATAGACACGTCGGGGAGGTGGCATGCATATCGGGATTTTGACCGGCGGGGGTGACGTACCCGGCCTCAATCCGGCCATCAAGTCGTTCACTAACCGTATGGTGGAGTCGGGACATTCGGTCTTGGGCCTGCGCCGCGGGTGGGGGGCTTTGCTCGCTATCGATCCTGATGACCTGGATACCGTAGCGGCACACACGTTGCCACTCGATTCCCAGGCTGTCCGAACTATCGATCGGAGCGGGGGCACCATCCTTCACTCCAGTCGCACCAATCCCGGTCGGGTGCGCTCGGATGCCGTCCCGAGCTTCGTTACGGTCTCAGATGGAAGCCCGCCCTACGATCTGACACCACATGCCTTGCGGGTGATAGAAGGGCTCGGATTGGATGCCCTGGTCGCCATCGGAGGCGACGATACCCTTTCCTATGCGCTCCGGATGCACCAGGAGGGGGTCGCGGTGGCGGCGATCCCCAAAACCATGGACAACGACGTCCCTGGAACGGACTACTGCATTGGGTTTTCCACGGCGATCACCCGCTCGGTCGGTTTCATCCATAGTCTCCGCAGTGCGGTGGGCAGCCACGAGAGGGTCGCGGTGGTGGAGCTCTTCGGCCGCTACTCGGGAGAAACCAGCCTGATGACGGGCTACCTAGCCGGTGCGGACCGTACCCTGATAGCCGAGGTGCCTTTTGACATCCAGCGCCTAGCCGACTTGGTGATGTCCGATCGGGCGGCAAATCCGAGCCGGTACGCGGTCGTGGTGGTATCGGAGGGGGCCACGATGGTCGGCGGAGGAAGGATTGAAGGCGGGCCAGCCGACGCCTACGGCCATCGCAAGCTGGGGGGTATCGGCGAGGAGGTGGGGTTCGGGATCAAGGAAGCCACCGGTGTAGGGATCATGAATCAGAGGGTGGCCTACCTGATGCGAAGCGGACCCCCCGATGTGGTGGATCTTATGGTGGGTGCCAATTTCGGCACGATGGCCGCGGAGATGCTGCTTGACGGGGCGAGCGGCCGCATGGCCGCGATCCGCTCGGGCGTCTATACCACGACGGGCCTAGAGGTACTGGCCCAGGGTGCCCGCCGGGTTGACGTGGAGGCGTTCTACGACGCCGAGGCCTACCGCCCCCGGATCAGGGCATTGGCGGGTCGCCCGATGCTTCTCAGCTGATGGACAGACCTCCAACGGCGGGAGGGCAATGATATGAAGGCGCAGGTAGTACACAATTTCGGCGACTTCCGCGAGCTCAGCTTCGAGGAGGTGGATGAGCCCCGGCCCGCTCCAGGACAGGCGGTCCTGGAAGTCGAAGCTGTAGGCCTCAATTTTCCGGACATTCTTATGATCGCGGGCCTCTACCAGGATCGTCCCCGGTTGCCGTTTGTCGCCGGTGCCGAGGCGGCCGGTCGGGTGGCGGCGGTAGGTCCCGGTGTGGAACATGTCGCGGTTGGTGATCGAGCCTTCGGATACAACCTGCTGGTCGGTGCTATGGCGGAGAAGTTCCTGGTCCCGGCCAGCCAGGTGTTCCGCCTGCCTGACCAAGTGTCCATGGATCAGGGCGCTTGCCTGTCGGTCACCTACGGTACCGGTTTCCACGCCTTGTTAGACAGGGCCCGGCTCAAGCCGGACGAGACAGTCCTGATCACCGGCGCGACGGGCGGTGTCGGCTCAGCTGGCATTCAGATCGCCAAAGCGATCGGCGCGCGGGTGATCGCCGCCGTCGGAAGCGAAGCGAAGGCCGAGTTCGCCAGGTCTCTAGGGGCAGACGAAGTGATAAATTATCGCACGGAGTCGCTCAAGGAGCGCACCAACAGCTTGACCGGTGGTGATGGTGCCGACGTCATCTACGACCCGGTGGGAGGCGACATCTTCCTGGATTGCCTCAGGTGCATTGCATGGGAAGGCCGCATTCTGGTAGCGGGTTTCACGTCCGGTGTGATCCCCAAAGCACCGATGAACCTGCCTCTCTTGAAGGGATGTTCCATTGTGGGGGTCTTCTTCGGACCGTTCGGGGAACGAAGTCCGGAGGCGAACCGGGCCAACTTCACCCAACTTCTCGGCTGGACCGCCGATGGGACGATTTCGCCGATAGTCAGTGCCCATTTCCCACTAGAGGACGCGGTGGAGGCCCTGTCGGTGATCGCCGATCGTCGAGTGCTGGGGAAGGTGGTCCTGAGGCGATGACCGTCCCGCCACCCATCCGAAGGCCCGAAAGTTAGGGGAATTATGTACCTGAGCGCTTGATCCGTTAGCTAGGATGTGGGGTATGGGTAGTCGGGTGTTGACGTTGCGTTTGACGGCGAAGTGTTCTAGGTCTCAGCATCGTCGTTTGGGTCAGCTGTTCGGGATGTCTGCGGAGATGTATAACGCGTTGTTGGAGTCGTGGAAGGGCGGCTACGAGTGGTGGAAGCGGCACCACAATCCTGAGTTGGAGAGGTTCTCTTCTGAGCGGTACCTGTCTCGCTATGACCTGATGCGGATGTTCGCCCAGGTGAGGGGCGAAGACGAGCGGTGGGCGGCTGTGTCCGTGAACTTGGGGCGTGGTGTGATCTGCCGTTTCGACCGGTCTCGCAAAGGGTTCTACGACCGGTGCCGTAAAGGTGAGACTCCTGGGATTCCCGGTTTCAAGGCCGGGACCACCCCCGACGTAGCGCGCACAACAAACTTCTGCCAGGAGACCGACCACCCCCAGGGTGGAACGCAGGCAGACGCTACAGAACAGTACGCGAGTGCCTCCGGGCACCCACGCATATAAGCCTCATAACAAGCCGAGCGCACCGACCAGACTGGAGGAACACAATGACCGCATCACCGATACCGGATGCGGATGGTGCGAAGAGACCGCGCCTAGCCACAACATCCACCGAACGGCTCAGCGACCTGGAAGTGTACACCCACGACGACGGACGGCGGTACGTGTTCGACATGCGGATACCCCCCGGCGACACGCAGGATGTGACCCGTGTCGAACCCCGCCCTGGCTTGAGCGTCTGGGTGGAGTTCCGGAGCGGCCCCCGCGGGACTGTCGATCTGTCCGACATCGCCGACGCGACGCCGGAGGTTGCGAAGCTATGGTCGGACAGGGACTACTTCGAGACCGTCCACGTCGCGGACGGGGGGGTGGCGTGGAAGAGCGACCTTTACGATATCAGTCCGATGGTCCTGTACATGCGGGTCACGGGCAAACAGTTGGACGAAGTTTTCCCGCAGGTCAGATTCCTGGACTGATGCCACGCATCTCCGAATTCTACGGCATCAAGATACGCATATTCTACAGGGAACCGCACTGGCTGCCCCATTTCCAGGCCGTCCATGCAGGCAAAACGATAAATGTCAGCATCGAGACTATAGAAGTGCTCAGCGGGGCCGTCGGTAGGGGGCGGTTCGACGTAACCGCGTTGGACCGTGTCATTGAGTGGGGCTGGCTTCACCACCAGGAGCTCCTAGACGCATGGGGGGACGCCCGCCGGGGTCGTCCCCTACCCTGGATAGAACCACTCCCAGGCGGGTAACAGGACATCCGGTTCCCCCGGTCAAGACGGCATCGGCTGTCCGTGTTTTGGGGTCGCGGACCCGGTTCGGGTCTTGGTGTCGGTGGTGGAGGTAGTGGCGGTCTATGGCTTGGCGGACCTGTTCGAACTGGGGGCAGGGCAGTTTCGCCCCCAGCACTCCGAGCCCGGCCCCTTTTTCTCCCCACAGTTTCACTTCTCTCGCCAGCCGCTGACGCTCTAGGGGATCGACGCCTTGTTCGATCAAATTTCCGGTTCGACCAGTTCCGCACCAACCGACCGAAACCACCTGGCAGCATCTCACCAGCCGCTTCACCAAACCGTCGTCGGCTTCGACCGCCTGGGGGCCTACCTTCTCCGCCGCGGCCGCTAACGCGTTGGCGTGGTCCATGGTTGATCTGACCTGAGGCCAACCGTTCCTAACCTTGGGCATATCCCAGGCCGCCGCGCCCCCGGCAACGTCACACAACAGCGAACCCACCACCGACCGCCTCATCACGGCACAAAGACCCCACACGAGCCTTACGCAACTCACCGAACGCCGCACGGACCCGCCTAACCGCATCGCCGCCAGACCCGCTTTCCGACCCTGGATCGGCGGGACCGTACCGTCCCTTGCGTTTCCGAGCAGTGAGTGCTTGTGTTCTTCAACCATGAACATATATGTAACCAGCCACTGTGACATAATTCGCATCTAAACGATCCATATTGACAAATTTTCAATATTTCTGTCACCAGCCCCCTAATTACGCCCCAAGAAATGAGATCCCCATACACCGTGCCTAGCCTTCCGCCCCTCCTCTCCCAAAGCCGGGTAGTCAGCCGTCCCATACACGACACCGACGTCCTCCTCTGCGATCCTTGCCGAAGGCTCGGGCAAGGATTGCCTCCCAGTCCACAAGTTGCCTCGTTCCGAAGCATATAGTATCTGGCGTTGCCCGTTACTACCCTATATAGGGTATGACAACGACTCCGTTATCCAAGGCGAACGCCTTCCGGGCGAGGCGTAGGTTGGGTGCGTTCGGCGAGCAGGTGGCGGGTGACTTTCTGGAGCGGCAGGGCATCCGGATAGTGGATCGCAACGTCAGGGTGGGTAGGGCCGAGTTGGATCTGATTGCCCTCGACGGGGGAGGGCGTTTCGTCGTTGAGGTTAAGTGCGGCACGGGCGGGGATGATGATCATCCCCGATGGCATTTCACCGAAGAAAAGGCGCAAACGGTGGTCCGCGCCGCTCGGCGTCTGAGGCTAAGGCGGATCGATCTTGTCACCGTGGTAGTCGGGCGGCACGGCGTCGACATTGAGTGGTTCCCAAGGGTCGCCTAACCGGACACGCCGCCCCTCGATCCGCCGCCGCTCCTTGTTCCAGCATCCCCGATGCCAGTGTTTGCGCAGGTCGGGATGCTCATCAGGTATCACCACCAGATGAAAGGTGCGTTCCGGGATCTCTCGACCGCATCCTCCGCAGTCATAAGTCTTCCTAGCTCGATCCGGCTGGATAGGCCGAACGGTCAGGGGCCGAAGAAAGCCCACGCCACCAAAGCCGCCGTGGCCGCCACCGCGCCGATCACCATGGCCAAGTCGGCGGCACCGCGCTTCTGCTTTCGAAAAGGGTTGAAGCCCATGACGTTGATGATATCCGGTCCGGGCAGGCGGTCCGCCCTGTCTAAGTGCCCGATATCTCATGCTGACACAAACTTCTACCATTTGTCACACCATAATGTCATACTTTTAAATATGTTCGCATCTACTAACTCAGTTGCTCTGGTTGGCGTCGAGGGACGAGCCGTCAGGGTGGAAGCACATGTAGGAGGAGGAGAGAAAGGCAGGTTGAACGTGGTGGGGCTGCCAGATACGGCAGTTCGCGAAGCGAAGGATCGAGTCATGTCGGCAATGTCGGTGGCCGGGTACCGGTTCCCACCCAAGTCGGTGACCGTAAACCTCGCCCCAGCAGATCTTCCCAAGTCGGGGAGCGCATACGACCTACCCATTGCTATGGCCCTTCTGGCCGCAGCAGGAGAGATCCCCAAACAGGTGTGCGAAGTGGTCGCCCTAGGGGAACTTGCTCTCGACGGAACCATCCGCCCGGCACGTGGCGGGTTGGGTGCGGCGATTGTCGCATCTGACCTGAAGATTCCATGTGTCTTGCCGCCAGGACCGGCGGAGGAGGCCAGCATCGTCTCCTCCGCGGAAGTGCGAATGGTCAGGTCGCTGACCGAAGCGATCGAAGCCGCGCTAGGAGGCAGCTTCGGTCAGCCCTCACCTCCACCGGAGCCGGTGGACACCGATCGGGTTGACCTGTCAGAGGTCAGAGGCCAACCCTTAGCCAAGCGGGCTCTCGAGGTGGCAGCGGCGGGCGCACACCATATGTTGGTGTCGGGTCCACCCGGGGCTGGCAAGACCATGCTCGTCCGGTGTCTGCCCACGGTGTTGCCGACGCTAGGCGAGTCGGACGCGTTACAGGTGGCCCAGGTGTGGTCGTCGGCCGGACGTTCCCGCCCCTTCCTGTTCCAACCTCCGATCCGTTCTCCCCATCACACGGCCACCATGGCAGCCGTGCTGGGCGGCGGCTCTCCCATCCCGGTTCCCGGGGAGTTAAGCCTGGCCCACCGCGGAGTGCTTTTCCTCGACGAGCTCGGTGAGTTCCCACCTAGCTTGCTGGATGGCCTTCGTCAGCCCTTGGAGGAGGGACGGATCACGATTTCGCGCAAGGGTGTCTCGGTTACATTTCCGGCGATGGTGCAGCTGGTGGCAGCCACCAACCCATGTCCCTGCGGTTACCACGGTGACGACAGACAAGGTTGCAATTGTTCAGAAAGCATGGTTCAACGGTATCGACGTCGTCTATCCGGGCCACTGATGGACAGGTTCGACATTCGAGTGAAGGTGAACCGGGTAGACCCGGACGCAATGATCGGACCGCCCGAGGAGCCAGGCCGTGAGGTGGCGAAGCGGGTGGCGTCGGCGCGGGAGGCGCAGGAACGCCGCGGCGTTCGGAATCGCGACCTGACCCGAACCCAGCTTGATGCCCAGAACGTCACTGTCGGTGCCCGCCGCCTAGTGGAGGGGGCGCTCCGGCACGGAGGCTTGACCGGGCGTGGGTTCGACCGGGTGCGCCGTCTCTCACGCACTATCGCCGATCTTGCTGGCTCGGAACCGGTGGATGAACCCCATGCGGCAGAAGCTCTCGCCTTGAGGGGACTTATATGAAGCCCAAGCTCGATGCTCTGGTCCGCTTGGCGCACATCGGGATGCACCCTGACCGCCTCCGAAAACTGATCGCCGATCGCGGAGACCCCGTTCAGGTGCTGTCGGGGGTGACAAAGGGCACGATAAGGCTTCCTCCTGCCGCCCGGGAAGCCGCCACGGTGCCGGCCGAGCAGCGGCTGGCCTTTCTGGAAGCGAAGGACATCCGTTTCATCAGCGCTAGCGACGCTTCCTATCCCGACCGACTCAGGGAACTTCCTGATGCCCCTCTCTTCCTATTTCACAGGGGAGGTCTCGTACCCGACGAGGCCATAGCGATCGTCGGTACCCGGGCCTGCACGACTTACGGCCGCCGCTTGGCGGAGCGATATGGAGCCGCGGTATCCAATGCGGGATGGTCGGTGGTGAGTGGTCTGGCCAAAGGCATCGATGGTGCGGCCCATCGTGGGTCGTTACAGGGATCGACCCGCGGTGTGGCGGTCCTGGGGTCGGGTGTGGACGTCTGGTACCCACGGCTCCACCGTGAACTGGGAGAATCATTGCTGGAGGCGGGCGGGGCGATCTTGAGCGAGTATCCGCCCGGTGCTCGCCCTCTGCCCTGGCGGTTCCCACCCCGCAACCGGATCATTTCTGGCCTCTCGAAGGCGGTAATCGTGGTCGAGGCTGGAGTGAAGGGTGGGGCTCTCGTAACCGCACGAATCGCGTTGGAACAGGGCCGTGATATCTATGCCACGCCCGGGGACGTAGGTCGGGCCGCTTCCGTAGGTTGCAACTTGCTCATCCGAGATGGTGCCTTCCCGGTATTGGATTCCCAGGACCTTCTCGAATGTTTGGAACTGGCGCTGGGACCTCGGCCGGGCCAGGGCGAGCTCCTCCCGACCGCCAGCCAACCCGACTTAGGCCAGTCGGTCGCCGAGTATGTGGCGTCCCTGAACGATGATCCAGTAGCGGGCATGGCGGAGCTGGGCAGGCTGCTGGCGAGAGGTGCGGTGTCTATAGACGGAGACGGAATGGTGGTGGCCATGAGTGCTTGAAGATTTCGCGGTTAGCCTGGCCGGGTGCAACTGACGATTCTCGGATCGGGAGGAACCTACCCGGTGGCTGGCCGCCCGGCCTCCGGTTATCTGGTATCTCATGCCGAAACCAACTTGTGGGTGGACGCCGGGCCCGGGACCTATCTGGCTCTGGCCGAGTTGATCGAGCCGAGGCGACTGCACGGAGTGTTCCTATCACATCGTCATCCGGACCATTGCGCAGACATCTTCGCCCTCTATCACGCCCTCGCCTACGGTCCGGCATCGGCCGACCGGATCCCGGTGTTCTGTCCGGAAGGTCTGGCCGAGGTCTTGCTCGACTTTGTAGATCGAACACCGATGTTCTCGGCGGTGTTCGAGATGGTCACTCTGGCGGGAGGGGACTCCTCCATGGTGGGCGGGTTGCTCCTTTCGGTGGTGCGAGCGAACCACGGTCCACCTACTCTGAGCCTGCGAGTGTCGGCGGGCGGGGCAGTCCTGAGCTACACGGCTGACACGGGTCCCAGTCCAGAGGTGACCGACCATGTCGCCGACTCCGACCTGCTGCTTGCCGAGGCATCCATGGTCGGCAGGCGATCATCCGGTACATATCCTCACCACATGACTGCATACGAGGCGGGGGAGATGGCGGCACAGGCCCAAGTGCGCAAGCTCATGCTGACCCACGTGCCGCCCCACGTTGACCCGGCGAGAGCGGTATGCGAGGCGGAATCCACCTACGCTGGCGAGGTGGGTATCGCGGTACCGGGGGCCCGAATTCCGGTTCATCCCCGAGGATAAACTCCTTCGAGTAGCTCGGGCGGGCGTTCGAATTGCATAGGAGAACTGCGTACGACTAGGAGGGGAGACCCCGATGCCTAACCGGGCAGAACTACTTAGGTCGCGACGAGCGGACCAACTGCGGCCCATTAGCGTGTCACGGGGGTTCACCACGATGACGCCGGGTTCAGTGCTGATCGAGATGGGCAAGACCATTGTTCTGGCGACGGCCACGGTGAGCGATTCGGTCCCTCGGTGGATGCGGAACAGCGGGCGGGGATGGGTGACCGCTGAGTACGCCATGTTGCCGGGATCAAGCAACTCGCGGATTCGTCGGTCAGCTCATCTGTCGGGCCGTCCCAAGGAGATTTCTAGGTTGATCGGACGTTCACTCCGGGCGGTGACCGACCTCGAAGCGATGTCTGACGTGTTGATCACCGTGGACTGCGATGTCATTCAAGCCGATGGCGGGACCCGTACTGCGTCGGTAAATGCCGGATGGATCGCCCTGCACGATGCTTTGACCTGGGCGGCTGAACAAGGCATGGTGGCTGGCAGGCCCTTGACAGATCGAGTCAGCGCCGTATCCGTTGGCTTGGTGCACGGAGTCCCTTTGCTCGACCTGGATTTTGATGACGACCGGGGAGCGTCGGTCGATCTGAACGTGGTAATGGCAGGCGACGGATTACTGGTAGAAGTCCAGGGCAACGCCGAGGGGAAGGCTTTCAGCCGGATGGAATTGAACGAGTTGCTCGACCTCGCGGAGACAGGAATCAGAGAGATCGGCAAAATCCAAGACGACGTGGTCGCCTCATGACCGGACCGCTTATCGACCGGGCGGTAGTGGCTTCGAAGAACCCGAACAAGATCGCCGAGATACAGTCCCTGCTGTTGGAGTACGGCATCCTCGGCGAGGTCGTGCAAGGGTGTGATTGGCCTGATATCGTCGAGGACGCCGACACCTTGGTGGGGAACTCCCGCCTCAAAGCACACGGTGTATCGGCTCACACGGGGCTATGTGCCATCGCGGATGACACCGGCCTTGAGGTGGAAGCTCTCGGCGGTGCGCCCGGGGTGTATACGGCCCGCTTTGCCGGGCCCCAAGCCGGGCCCGCAGAGAACGTTGCTGCTCTCCTTGACCGGATGAGGGGAGTGGAGGGTCGGTCAGCCACCTTTCGCACCGTGGTCGTGGTGGCATGGGCAGATGGGGCCGAGGTGGTAGCAGAGGGTCACACACGAGGTCAGATAACAACCGTCCCGCGGGGTCGGGGAGGGTTCGGTTATGACCCGGTCTTCGAGATCGGGGAACGCACTCTCGCCGAGATGTCCCTGGAGGAGAAGCATCGCGTCGGACACCGAGGCAAGGCCATGCGAGACCTAGCCGCGGCCCTTTCCGCAAGAGTGCACCAGCGAACCTCATCAGAGCATTACAATGCGGCTGGGTCGCTAGCTCAATTTGGCAGAGCAACGGACTCTTAATCCGCAGGTTCCGGGTTCGAGTCCCGGGCGACCCACGGTTGAGCCACCAGATGCTGTACATCAAACGGTGTTGCGCGACGGAACGAGAGCGGGCCAAATGGATAACAGCAATCGGGACCACCAACACGAACCCCCCCCCCCCTGTGCCGATCATACGGAGGCGGGCACGTCGGTTGCCCACGATCACGAGTCGCACGATCACGAATCACACAACCACGATGATCACGATCACGACTATTCAGACGCGAGTCGCAGAAGCCTAACCATTTCTTTGGTGCTCATCGGTGGGTTCATGATGGCCGAGGTGGTAGGTGGGATCATGTCCGGTAGCCTCGCTCTACTTTCCGACGCGGGCCACATGGTCACCGACGCGGCTGCCATAGCTCTCGCCTTGGTTGCGCAGCGTATGGCGAGGCGACCGGAATCGCCGGAACGAACCTACGGCTATCGGAGAGCAGAGGTCTTGGCGGCGTTGCTGAACGCCATCAGCTTGTGGGTGATCGCCGGGTGGATCTTCTTTGAGGCATACGAACGCATCACAGACGTTCCTGAGGTTGAAGGTGGACTGCTCTTGGTGATCGGTACCCTCGGCCTCTTGGTGAACATCATCGCGGCATGGATACTGCATGGCTCGGCGGAACACAGCATGAACGTGGAGGGGGCGTTTCGTCATGTCATGGCCGATCTCATGGGATCGGTCGGAGTGGTTATCTCGGGCGTCTTGATCATCACCCTGGGTTGGACAATCGCCGACCCGATCCTAAGCGTCCTCATCGGTGTCCTGATCTTGGCTAGCTCATGGAGGCTTACCGCCAAGGTCTTTCACGTGTTGATGGAACACGTCCCCGAGAGACTGGATGTGTATCGGCTGTGTCACTCCATTGAGGAGATCCCCGGCGTGACGCTGGTACACGACATCCACGTCTGGTCGATCTCGTCTGGACATGATGCGTTCACCGCCCATATTCTCATTGATTCGGAGCACGAAGAGTCGGTAGACGATCTCATCCGCCGCATAACAACCATGGTTCGCCGGGATTACGGAATTAGCCACGCCACCGTGCAAGTGGAGACATCACCGCAGGGGTGCACGGAAAATCACCATCTGGACCATCTCGCAGCCTTTGCCCGGGGGTCAAGAATGAAGAAAAGGCTCTCCTTCATTTAGGAAGAAGAGCCTTTGTCTTTGTTCAAGTAAGGAATCCGACCGGATAGCTGCGGCTCTCGCTGGTTGGATTCCTCCCGTCAAGTAACGGGGTTCTGATCAATGCCCGTGGTGTTCGTGGGTATCGCACTCATGGACGTCGTGGACGTGGCCAGCTTCGTCGGCGTGGTGTTCGTGGGTGTCGCACTCATGGGCGTCGTGAGTGTGGTCGTCGGCGTGGTGTTCGTGGGTGTCGCACTCATGGACGTCGTGGACGTGGCCAGCTTCGTCGGCGTGGTGTTCGTGGGTGTCGCACTCATGCATGTCGTGAGCCTTCAATGCCACTCCTCCCGTTTGGTAATGGTTCTCATTGTCCTTGTGCTTCCTAAGCACGTTTGGTCATGAGAACGATAGTATCCGGAAGGTCGTTAATGCAAGCCAATGCCTCGGGGGAACGAGCACACCCATGCGGCTTGGAATAAGACGAATTGACCCGGTCAAGCCACCTGAATCCCCTAGTCCGCCCCTGCTCCGGAGGGTCTTCGCGCTAGCATCGCCGAACACAGGCTTGCGAGCGTTATCGCGGTCGGCACCACAACGTGGCTCACCCAGAGATTGCACGTGTTGACGACGGCGAAATGCGGGTGTGGCGGAACGGTAGACGCGCCAGGTTTAGGTCCTGGTGGGCAATGCCCGTGGGGGTTCGAATCCCTCCACCCGCACTAAGAGGCGCGCGGATTGGTCAGTGGGTGTGGTTACGGCGGCGTCCGGGGCCAGTTGCAGCATGGGTTGGTTTGCTTGGGTTGTCTTAGGAACCGCTAGCCCGCCGTAGTTGCGAACTCTCTCTCTCATGTCAATGGTGATTGGGACGGGCGCTGTTTGGCCGAAGTTGAGCCGGTCGCCCGGCACTTGAGGCGGCGCGATTTCTTGTTGGTTTGGTGTGTCTTGAAGATTCTGGTCTCAGCGTGGGCGGCCACAGCCCCCGAACTGACAAGGCGCGCGCTGGCCACCGGCTACTGGAACGACACGAATGCCGCGTTGGGGGATAGGTCCAAGACCTGTTGTGGCGTGGCTAGGGGGTAGTCTTCGTCGTAGAAATTCTTCCAGCCCCAGTAGAACTGGTTGGCGTCACTCGGACGGGTCAGGGCACCCCAGGTGCTGTACTTGGTGTCGAGTCTGCCTTGGCCGTCCATTTGGATCAAAACGGCTAACTCGGGGGGAGTGGCTATCTTCTGGCGGTTCGTGATCATCGAATCCCGAAATTGGTGGACGATCATCAGCTTCTGCGGTAGGGCCTCCTCCCGAACTATGTCAGCCAGCCATCCAACAACCTGGTTGATCTCGGACGCATCTACGGTTCCGATCTGGCGGAGGTGCACCTGGTCGGGTTTGAGCCTCCACTCCGGATCAAGGGCCAACCCGACATGGGGGAGGCGGAGGAACTCCTCGTACTGCTTGGCCTGGGTAAGAAAATCGGTCCTGCCGGGCTGAAGATCAAGGACGGCATATACCCCGTGCTCGGCAGCCAACTCGATCCACGGCCTGATCACATCCCGGCTGGTTTCCGATGAGTAGTTTCCGTCCCGACCAGGGCCCGCGGACGCAACCGTGGCGATGATCTCGAAGGTGGGCAGAACCTGGTGGCCGTCGCCGTCGTAACCCTGAGCCATGCTGCGGATGCGAGAGATGGTTGCCTCGGGTCCTTGTTCTCCGAGCACCCCCAATGCTGACGTCACCGGGTGACCGTAGGCGGCAACTAGGCGTCTCGGGGCTCGTCTATCAAACATGAGCAGACCACCGCCCGGGATTTCGTCACCCCTTCGCACCACTTCGAGTTGCCAGAGCAAGTCATCGTCGAAGTCCGAGAGCATCTCCACCTCCGATGCCGAGGCAATAACGGCCCGCGATTCCGCAGAAGCTCCTCTGAGGTCACCATCCACGGCCACGACCGCGGCCTCCACCTGCCGAGCTAGCGCCACCAACGGCATAATCGTCTCGGTGTGGTCGACCAACCACACCCGACTTGCCGAGACCGGAGGTTGAAGTCCGGAATCAGCGGCCGGATCCACCGGGACCGAGCGGACTTCGATCCCGGGCAGGGCGTCAGCAACCGCTCCTGGATTGACTCCGGCAGCCACGATGCGAACCGGTGCCAATCGCCGCACCTCGTCGATGATCTGAGCATCTAGCCAAGGGCCGACCAGCAGGAGGGGGCCGTCCACGTCCCCCGTGGCCGCCGCCGCGATAGCCGCGGGGTCGGACCGGAGTACCAAAGCCACCTCATCGGCACACGAATAGACCTCGCGAGAGATTCCTACACCGTTGTAGGGCGGACCAAACGTTCCCTCAGGAAACGCCGCCGGAAGATGTGGGGCGCAGTCACGAGCCGGTGTGGGCGGGGGAGGGGAAGTTGAGGTGGTTGTGTCTGCGCCCAGAGTCGTTGTCGGCCTTGATGTGAAGCCAGCCGAAGACGACGTCACCGCTGAGGACGGCGTAACTGGCCCGCCTGGTTCGGTGGTGACCACGCCAGCGGGCTCGGAGGTCTCGGACATTGTTGGTCCTGAAGTGCACGCCATCATCAAGAGGGTCAGGCATCCGACAAAGGCCAAGCAGAGTTGTGGAAGGCGTTTGAGGCGACCATTTGGGAACAGGTTGCGCTTACGCCTTCGATTTGTGGCCTGGCAAGGGCTACAATGGTCCTTCAAGGGAAGCTCCGGTAGTTTCTCGGAACGGGCTGTGGCGCAGCTTGGCAGCGCGCCTGCTTTGGGAGCAGGAGGCCGTCGGTTCAAATCCGACCAGCCCGACCCAACATGTTCTCGACTGGGCGCAGGTGAGACTACCCGTACCGGTACTCAGATCACGGTAATCTCGGGCGAGGATGTCTCGTACCGAGGATCCCGGTCGGTCAACTAAGATTTCAGCCCGTCCGGCGGGTGTAGCTCAATGGTAGAGCTCCAGCCTTCCAAGCTGGCGGTGAGGGTTCGATTCCCTTCACCCGCTCCGGGGTTTGCGAGCTTCCGCAGCCCGACGGGAAGGTCATGGTCAGCCCCCGTAGCTCAGAGGACAGAGCAGGAGCCTTCTAAGCTCTTGGTCGGAGGTTCGAATCCTTCCGGGGGCGCGCCTTCCGGTTAAGCTGAAGCGCGCAACCGGACGGGCGGTACGGGCGTTTCGTCCGAAAACATGGTGGCCGTAGCTCAGCTTGGTTAGAGCGCCTGGTTGTGGTCCAGGAGGTCGGGGGTTCGAATCCCCTCGGTCACCCCGCTGTTGGTCTTCGGCCACGTTGTGCAACTCAAGTCGTCAGGAGAGCAGTGTCCTTCATCGTTGCCGAAGTATCCGAGTTCGAGCGTCGCGTCACGTTTCGTCTTGCTGAGGGCCCGTTGGCGCAGGCCGAATCCCGGGCGGCACGACAACTCGGCCGTGACGTCCAGGTAGACGGATTCCGCCGAGGAAGAGCCCCCCGACGCATGGTGGAGAGGATCATCGGTCGGTCCCGCATCCGGACCCAAGCCATCGAGAACATGCTCGGCAGCATGCTGGGTGAGGTGTGGCAAGAATCTGGCTTGAGACCGGCGATTCCCCCTACGGTGCAAGACATTCGGGAAGGCCAGGACGGCGTTGAGGTGGACGTAATGGTCGTCCTTCGGCCTACGGTCTCCCGGTTACCCGAATACAAGGGCCGACAGATCCGTTGCGAGGTACTCGATCCCATCACCGAGGACGATGTCTCGGAGCGCGTCGAGCAGTTCCTTGAACAATTCGCTGAGCTTCATCCGCAAGACCGGCCCGCCCGAGTTGGTGATGTCCTAGCCCTAGACGTCACGGCGTCCGCCAGCGGTGCCCCGTTGGAATCTCTCGCCGCCACCGGGGCCTATTTTGACCTCGGAAGCGAGTCCGTCGTGGAGGGGTTAACTGAGCAGCTGGTGGGACACGAAGCTGGCGAGACGGTTGAGTTCACCGCCCCGCTCCGGGCCGCGGTCGAAGATCTGTCGGAAGGACACGAGATAGACCTCAAGGTGGAGATCGGCGACGTTTACGAAAGGCAGCTTCCCGATCTCGACGATGAGTGGGTTGAGGAGAACACGCCCTATGCGAGCGCTGCGGCCTTGCGCGAACGGGTTCGTGACGAGTTAGAGCGTCTCCGTAACAATGAAATGGCGCATAGATTCGAGTCGGCATTGATTGCCGAATTGAGCGCCGAAGTGGACCTTGACATACCCGAGGCCTTCTTGGAGGCGATGGCGACGCCCGCCTTGAAGAATGTGCTGGACCGCGCCAGCGAAGATGAAGATAGGTTGGCGGCTCTCTGGGAGGGAGAGGAAGGAGAGCGTGGAGTTGATGCCCTCTACCGCTCCCTTAAGGATCAAGCGCAGAAGGAGTTCCGGGTACAGGCCTTGCTGGAGGCGGTAATGGTCAACGAGGGCCTCACGGTCGATGACAACGAGATCCGGGCGTGGCATGCCGCACGCACCGCCGTTAATCCCGACGCCGATGGCTCCCGGCTGACACTGGACGACGCCCTCGAAGATGGTGAGCTAAGAAGCCGCCTTCGTGCTGATATCCTGCGGTGGAAGTCGATCGAGGCTCTGATGACGGATGCGGTAGCAGTCGACGATCAGGGTGCCGTGATTGATCTCTCGTTGGACTCCGGGGAACCGGAGGTTGTGAAAGCAGAAGTGGAGTGAGGCCAGAGTGACCCATGAATTGTCATCCCGACCTGAGCGCCTGACCGGTACCGCTCCTGTGAACTACCTGGTACCCACGGTTGTTGAGTCGACCAGTCGAGGTGAGCGCGCCTTCGACATCTACTCCCGGCTTCTTAAGGATCGGATCATTTTCTTAGGAACCCCTATCGATGATGCGGTGGCAAACCTGGTTATGGCCCAGCTCCTCCATCTTGAGTCTGAGGATCCGGATCGTGATATCAACCTCTATATCAACTCCCCGGGAGGGGCGATAACCAGCCTCTTCGCTATCTACGACACCATCCAGTACATAAAGCCCGACGTGAGCACTGTCTGCATGGGGATGGCCGCATCGGCGGCGGCAGTGATTCTGGCGGGTGGCGCACCGGGGAAGCGCTTCACGTTGCCTCATGCTCGAGTCATGCTGCATCAACCTCAGGGAGGTGCCAGCGGTCAGGCGACCGACATTGAGATTCAGGCCCGCCTGATCGTCCAGATGCGTGAGCAACTGAATGGGATCCTGGCCCGTCATACCGGCCAGGAGTACGAGAAGGTAGCACAGGACACTGATCGAGACTTTTGGATGTTGGCCAGCGAGGCGATGGAATACGGGATAGTCGACGGAGTCTTGAGCAGTCGAGAGCTGACTGCAGTGGAGGACCTGTAGTCAATGTCATCTACATATGGCGAGGGCAGCGACCTCCTCAAGTGCAGTTTCTGCGGGCACTCGCAGAAGCAGGTAAGAAAACTCATCGCCGGTCCGGCGGTTTACATCTGCGATGAGTGTGTGTTGCTCTGTGCGGAGATTCTCGATGACAACTTCACCACGGAACAGCCGGAGGCAGAAGCAGACCTCCCCAAGCCGGTAGAGGTGCATGAGTTCCTGGACGACTATGTAATCGGGCAGGAGCGCGCCAAGAGGACCTTGGCAGTTGCGGTCTATAACCACTACAAGCGGGTGCGGAAGGGCTCTCCCCGACCGGATGACGTGGAGGTCTCCAAAGCCAACATTCTGCTGATCGGTCCCACCGGATGCGGCAAGACCCTCCTAGCCCAGACCTTGGCTCGGATGCTCAAGGTCCCCTTCGCTATCGCCGATGCCACCGCTCTCACCGAGGCCGGATACGTTGGAGAGGATGTGGAGAACATCCTCTTGAAGCTGCTTCAGGCAGCCGACTATGACGTCAAGCAGGCCGAGCAAGGCATCATCTATATCGACGAGGTTGACAAAATCGCTCGAAAGGCCGAAAACCCGTCCATAACCAGAGATGTCTCCGGCGAGGGCGTCCAACAGGCGCTGCTGAAGATCCTGGAGGGTACGGAGGCTTCAGTCCCTCCCCAGGGAGGCCGAAAGCATCCACATCAGGAATTCATCCAGCTTGATACCACAAACATCCTGTTCATAGCCGGTGGGGCTTTCGCCGGACTTGAGGAAGTGATCGGTCGCCGCGTCGGCAACAAGGTCGTCGGCTTCGGGGCTGAGATACACAGCCGGGTAGAGCGGACCAAGGAAGAGACGTTGGCTGAGGTCTTGCCTCAGGATTTGGTCAAGTACGGTCTCATCCCGGAGTTCGTGGGCCGCCTGCCCATGGTGTCGACCGTAGGAAACCTTGACCGAAACTCTCTAATCCGGATCTTGAAGGAACCGCGCAACGCGTTGGTCAAGCAGTACGCGCAGATTCTCGCCTACGACAATGTCGAGTTGGTCTTCGAGGAGGAAGCCCTCGAAGCTATTGCCGACCAAGCCGTGGTCCGAGGTACCGGTGCCAGAGGCTTGAGAGCCATTCTTGAGGACATCCTCCTTGATGTGATGTATGAGGTACCGTCTCGGGCTGACATAGCTCGGGTGGTGATAGACCGGGAAACGGTTCAGGCGAAGGCCTCCCCGACCCTGGTGGCCATCAGCGAATTGGCTGAACGTAGGGAGAGGAGCGCGTAGTACGAGCCGTGCGTAACGGCCCACTGTCAGTTTTGCTACGCAGTGATGACTACTAGTGCAACCCAGCCCCTGACGGGAAGCTACGAACCGAAGGAAGTCGAGGACCGCTGGTACCCAGTCTGGGAGGCGGCCGGGGCCTTCCGTCCAGAAGCGCGTCCCCACGGTGAACCGTTCTGCATCGTCCTGCCTCCGCCGAACGTAACCGGGGTCCTGCACATCGGCCACGCGTTGGATCACTCCATACAAGATGCGATTATCCGCCGCAAACGCATGCAGGGATTTGCCGCCCTGTGGCTGCCGGGCACGGACCACGCCGGAATAGCTACCCAGATGGTGGTGGAGCGGGAGTTGGCCGCGGAAGGCCTGAGCCGTCACGATCTGGGCCGCGAGGAGTTTGTCCGGCGGGTTTGGGAATGGAAGGAACAGTCGGGCGGTGCCATCACTCGCCAGATGCGCTCGCTCGGGGATTCCTGTGACTGGTCAAGGGAGCGGTTCACCCTGGACGAGGGGCTGTCCCACGCCGTGAGGGAAGTGTTCGTCCGCCTCTACGAGCAGGGCCTCATCTACCGGGGCAACCGGATTATCAACTGGTCACCCGGCCTGTCGACCGCAATCTCCGACATCGAGGTGGAGTACCGCGACGTTGACGGGCACCTGGCCTATATCCGCTACCCGTCGGTCGATGGCGACGGAGGAGGTGTCGTCGTAGCTACTACCCGGCCGGAGACCATGCTCGGAGACACCGGCGTCGCGGTGCATCCGGATGATGATCGATATCGGCATTTGGTAGGTCGGCACGTCCGGTTACCCCTAATGGATCGGATCATCCCAGTGGTAGCTGACGAGGCGGTGGATCCCGACTTCGGAACTGGGGCGGTGAAGGTCACGCCTGCCCATGACCCTCTGGATTTCGAGATCGGGCTGCGGGCCGGTCTTGAACCAATCCGGGTAATTGGCGAAGACGGTCGCATGACCGCCGCGGCAGGGGAGTTCTCCGGCTTGGACCGAGTCGAAGCTCGCCAACGGGTGGTGGAGAGTCTCCGGTCGTTGGGGTGTCTAGAGCGAGTTGCTCCCCATCGGCACACCGTCGGGCACTGTTCTCGCAGTGGTGCCCCGATCGAGCCGCTGCTGTCGGATCAGTGGTTTGTCAAGGTGGATGCGCTGGTCGGACCAGCCTCCGAGGTGGTGCGTAACGGTGGTGCGGCCTTCCGCCCGAAGCGTTGGGAACGCAACTATTTCCATTGGATGGAGAACCTCGAAGACTGGTGCATAAGCCGACAACTCTGGTGGGGTCATCGAATCCCGGCCTGGTACTGCCACAACCCGGATTGCGGACACGGCGGCCATGTGATCGTCGCCCGAACCCCTCCAGGAGAATGCGATAAGTGCGGCTCCACGAACTTGCGTCCCGAGGAGGATGTCCTCGACACTTGGTTCAGCTCGGCGCTCTGGCCTTTCAGTACCCTCGGTTGGCCAGAGTCCACCGCTGATATGAAGCGCTTCTACCCCACCGACGTGCTAGTGACCGGGTACGACATCATCTTCTTCTGGGTGGCGCGGATGCTGAAGATGGGGATGGCGTTCGTGGGCGAGACTCCCTTCCGAGAGATAGTGGTGCACGGTCTGGTACGCGCCTCGGACGGTCGCAAGATGTCAAAGTCTCTGAACAACGTGGTCGATCCGGTCCAGATGATTGACGAGTACGGGGCCGACGCTCTGCGCCTCAGCCTCTTGCAGTCCGCGTCCCCTGGCCACGATGTGCCGTTTGATGTGCAATGGGTAGACGCGGCTCGTAGGTTCGGCAACAAGCTGTGGAATGCGGTCAAGTTCGCTCTCATTCATCTTCCCGAACGGTCGGTGCCCGGAACCGGCGGCTACCCCCAGGACCCGAGTCCCGCCGAACGGTGGATCCTGTCCCGTCTGTACCAGGTCGGGCAGAAGTTTGACGAGTTGGCCGATCGGCACCGGCTATCCGACGCGTTTTCCCTGCTCTATTCGTTCGCCTGGTCGGACGTTTGTGACTGGTACCTGGAGATGTGCAAACCGGTGTTGGCCGCCGGGGGAAGCGAGGCCGACTCCGCTCGGCAGACGCTGGGTGTGGTGCTGCGTGACCTGTTGAAGTACTTCCACCCGGCGATCCCCTTCGTCACTGAAGAGCTTTATTGCCATCTGGTCGGCGAGGAACTTCTCATCACCGCGGATTGGCCCCACCCTCCCCGCTGGGAGTCTCCCCCCGGCATCGACATCCTCCAGGAGCTGGTGGGGGGTGTGAGGAGCCTCCGCTCGTTACATGGGTTAGGCATGAGGCAACAGATGAAGGCCGTCGTCCACGATCCCACCAGTGCATGGGCCGAGTGGTGGGGTCCCCAGTTGGCTTCCCTGGCCGGGTTGGACGCCGTGGTCGGTTCCCCACCCTCAAGTTCCGGTCACCTTAGGGTGTCGGCCGGTACCGTCGAAGCCTTCGTCGCCGTTGAGGGGTTCATCGACATTGGGGCAGAGCGGGCTCGGCTCGAGCGTAAGATCGACAAACTCTCGGCTGACCTGGGCCGGGCCGAGGCGAAACTGGCCAACGAATCGTTCGTCAGTCGAGCGCCGCGGGAGATAGTCGAGCGAGAGCAGGAACGTACCAGCGATACCCGCCGACTTCTCTCGACCCTTCAAGCCCAGTTGCGCGCGCTCGACGGAACCTCGGGAAGTTCGTAGCAGGGTATCGAGAGATGTCCGGGCGGTGTAATGACCAGCAACACCTTATGTCACAGGGTTGCCAAGCCCAGCCATCCGCCCGGCGAGAAGTCGGGTAGCGGGTTGGACGACCCAGGGCCGATGTGAAATATCGGGAAGCGCTGTCCTGGCTGGATGCGCACATAGAGCTGGGCTGGAAGCCGGGCTTGGAGCGGATTCGACTCTTGGCCGAGATGATGGGATCTCCCCACCTCAACCGACCTTCGATACACATAACCGGCACCAACGGCAAGACCACCGTTACGACCATCGCCGCATCGCTGTTGGACTCGATGGGCATCAGGTCAGGGGCGTTCACCTCGCCACACCTCGAGACGGTCGAGGAACGGTTACGGATCGGCGGGGTGTCTGCTACCCCCGAGCAACTGGCCCGGGCAATGGCGGATGTGGCACCGTTCGATGATCTCTTGGAGGAGACAATCGGTGAGCGGGCAACCTACTTCGAGTTGATCACTGCGGCCGCTCTTGCCCATTTCGACAACGCATGCGCCGACGTGGCCGTGGTAGAGGTCGGGATGGGGGGACGGCTTGACGCAACCAACATTCTGCAGAGCCAGGTGGCGGTCCTTACGGGCGTGGCCATGGATCACATGGATTATCTGGGTGACACCGAGACACAGATTGCTAGCGAGAAGCTGGCCATTTTGAAGCCGGGAGGCGTCTTAGTCACCGGCGAGGTGAGTGCGGACGTGGCGATCATGGCTGAGAAGGTGGTGGCCGAGCGATCTACCGTGCGTCGGGCGATCGGGCGAGACTTTCGACTGGAAGACTTGCGCATGTCGGTGGGCGGGTGGTCGTTCGACATCGAAGGGATATACGACCGTTACGAAGACCTATACCTTCCGATGCATGGGCGGCATCAGGCAGCCAATGCCGCGGTTGCGGTTACCGCCGTCGAGGAGCTCCTCGGCCGTGCCCTCCCCATAGACGCGGTCCGGGACGGTCTTGGCACCGTCAGTGTGGCCGGAAGAGCCGAGATCGCAGGCAAGGAGCCACTGGTGCTCCTCGACGGGGCCCACAACCCCCAGTCGGCCGACGCGCTGGCGATAACTCTCCGTCAAGAGCTTCCTTCCACCGGATGGACGCTGGTCTTCGGGGCGTTCGCCGACAAGGACATCGATGGCATCCTGGCACCGCTACAGGGGCTGGTGGACCGGGCGGTGGCAACCGCGGCGGATCATGATCGGGCAGCCCACCCGGACCAGGTGGCCAAGGCTCTTACCAGGTCATTCAACGGTATTCCGGTCAGGTCTAGCTATCCGGTGCGCGACGCGGTTGAATCGGCCCAAGAATGGAGCGGCCCGGACGGAGCGGTGCTGGTTACTGGGTCCTTCTATATAGTCGGAGAAGCCCGCCTAGCCCTAGGACGCGAAAAGTCCGCAAGTCAACAACCTCTCCGGAAATCACCTGGCAATCGGGAGTGAGTGCCAGACCACTGAAATCCGCCGGCCACCGACAGAGGGTCTGAGGACTTGGGACGCGACCCGAGTCCCAACTGGCCACTGGCCACCGACCAGTGCCCTAACATAGAGCCGATATGGCATACGAGAAGACCCTTATCATGATCAAACCGGACGGGGTCCGTCGACGCCTAGTCGGCGAGGTCATCTCCCGCTTCGAGGCAAAGGGCCTGGTGCTTGGGCGGATCCGAATACTCACCCCCGATACCCGGATTGCTGGTACCCACTATGCCGAGCATGTCGATAAGCCGTTCTATGACAGTCTCGTCGATTTCATTACTTCCGGTCCGGTCGTGGCCATGCACTGGGAAGGGGAATCGGCGGTATCGGTTTCGAGGGCGCTGATCGGGGCGACCAATCCGGTCGAAGCGCTCCCTGGCACCATCAGGGGGGACTTTGGTCTAGCAGTTCAGGAGAACCTGGTACACGGTTCGGATAGTCCCGAGAGCGCGGCGCGCGAGTTGGCGATCTGGTTCGATTAGTCCTCCTCGATGGGCACCCTCGCTGATCGGCTAGGGTAAACTCGGGACAAGGGCTTGACAGGAAGGTCGGGCTCACAACGGGACACCGGATAGATGCCTGACGATTCATTTCTTGTTGCAGGCCAGGACATGGCGGTTGATCTCGGCACCGCCAACACCTTGGTCTACGTTCGAAATCGTGGTGTCGTAATTAACGAGCCGTCGGTAGTGGCCATAAACACCAACACCAACGAAGCTCTGGCGGTCGGTATGGAAGCCAAGCGGATGATCGGGCGCACCCCGAGCCACGTTACGGCGGTCAGGCCCCTCCGAGAGGGCGTTATCGCCGATTTCGACATCACCGAGCGGATGTTGCGGCACTTCATCAAGAAGGTACACCGTCGGCGGTGGGCCAAGCCCCGGATTGTGATCTGTGTCCCTTCCGGAATCACCCCGGTCGAGCGCAGGGCGGTGGAGGAGGCGACCTTCCAGGCCGGTGCACGAGGAGCTTTCACGATCGACGAGCCGATGGCGGCCGCCATTGGCTGCGGACTCCCGGTAAATGAGCCCACCGGGTCGATGGTGGTGGATATCGGAGGGGGAACTACCGAGGTGGCAGTTATTGCCATGGGCGGCATCGTGGTCTCCAAGAGCGTTCGCGTCGGCGGGGATGCCATGGACGAGCGCATCATCGACTGGGTGCGCAAGGAGCACAGTCTGCTGCTGGGCGTTCGAACGGCTGAGCAGATCAAGATGGCTATCGGCTCGGCATACCCGTTTCATGGTGAACCCAGTGCCGAGGTGCGAGGTCGAGACCTTGAGGCCGGGCTGCCGCGGACGGTCTTGCTCACCGCCGCCGAAATTCGTAATGCCCTTGCCGAGCCGCTGTCTACGATTATCGATGCGGTGCGTTACACGCTTGACAAAACCCCTCCTGAGTTGGCAGCCGACCTCATGAGCGTGGGGATAATCGTGACCGGTGGCGGTGCCCTCCTGAAGGCTCTGCACCACCGTCTGGCATTCGAGACGGGGCTTCGTGTCGAAGTCGCCGACCGACCTCTCCAATCGGTGGTTGTCGGCTCGGGGCGCTGCTTGGAGCAGTTTGACGTGCTCCACGGGGTGCTGGCCTCCTCAGGTCGACCCTGGCGCTAGCCTAGGCCGCCATCCGGCATCGAGGGCTTCCCTCAGAGAGTTGTGCACGTACGACAGCGACGGTAGGGCCGACCACCGGATTGGGGTGCTCCTGTGTGTCGGCGAAAGGGACGATGATCCGGTTGCCCGAACGGACTCAGGGAGCATGTGGCCGGTAGTGACTCGGCGAGACGGGGAACGATGAGGACCAGGCTAATTCCCCCCACAAGGAACCGTCGGGTCTCCGGGTCGGCGAGGCGACTTCTGCCTGGCTCATCCTCCCCATCCCCGGCCTCTCTGGACCGCTCTGCGTACACGGCGGTAGGACTCATCGTGGTGTCGCTGGTGCTGATGACGCTCGACATCCGAACGTCCGACACCGGACTCACGGCATCAATCCGCAACACCGTCCAGGTGGCGATGGGTCCATTCAGCGCCGCGGTAGGTTCCGTAGTAGACCCGGTTGTGGAGTTTGCCGGGGGATTGGCGAACTTGGCCGGCCTGCGAGCCGAGAACGAGCGGCTCAGGAGTCGGATTTCCGATTTGGAGCGGGACGCCGCCCAGGTGTCCCACTTGGAGGCGGAGATCGGCGACCTCAAGACGCTGCTCGCGCTCAGGGAATCGGAAGACATCACCGACCTTGCCATAGCCGTGGAGATCACGGGGCGAGGTGGTTCCCTCGACCCCACCCTGATCATCAGCAAGGGAACCACAGACGGGGTGAATATCGGCCAGCCGGTAGTGGACGAGCATGGTGCCTTAGTCGGGCGAGTTTCCGAGTCCGGTCCCACCGGCGCTCGCGTGGTTCCCATAACCTCTCGACGCGCCTCGGCCGTTACCGTTCGGTTACCTGACGGGCAGCGGGGGGTAGTTACGGGCCAAGGCGGGGGCGTACTAGAGCTTTCAGTGCTAGACGCCGATGAGTCGCTGGCCGGGGGCGAGCTCCTGGTCACTTACGGTCCGTACGGGGATTCGACCGCCTACCCGCCGGATCTTGACGTGGGAACAGTGAAGGAGGCTGCGGTTCCCTCATATGGGGTCATCTCAGTCGAAGTTGTACCGTTGGGCGACTTTGAGCAGCTTCGTTACGTGGCGGTTCTGCCTTGGTCCAGCGACTTGACCGGAGCGGATGAGGAAGAATCGGGGGAGGGACCGACGGCAGAAGAGTCCTTCGACGCGGCGGATGGGGCGGCTTCGTGAGCAGCGTTCGTCTACTGACCGTCTTCATGCTGGTTGTCGCTTCCGCAGTGGTGCAGACCACCGCCTTCCACTCGGTTCGGGCCTTCGGTCAGTCTCCTGACTTGGTGTTGCTGATGGTGGTAGTGGCGACGCTGTGGACCGCACCGGAAGCGGCGCTTCTGATGGCTTTCTCCGGCGGTCTCTTGGTCGACATCCTAGGATCAGCCCCCCTCGGGTTGAGTGCCCTATCGAGTACCGTGGCCTGCTACGTGGCGATACACAGTCGACACCGGTTCAGTTATGGGCTGCCTTCGGGAGTCCTTGTGGTCGGCACCACGACCTTCGTGGCCCTTGGGGTCAACGCCTTGGTGGGGACCTTGTTCGGCGAAGGAACTCTGGTGAGTCGCGACATTATCGAGACATTGGTGTTGGTCCCCATCTACAACATGGCGCTCGCCCTGATCGTGCTCCCCATGTCGGAGTTGCTATTCGTTCGCGCCGACGGGCAGAAATACCGGGTAAGGGATGGTCTATGACCAACCGTGATTCTGGGGCCCGTAATGACGGGTTACCGAACCCGTGGAGGGTGGGCATGTTGGCTCTGGGATTCACCGGTGCAGTCGTGGTACTCCTGTTCCGGCTGTGGTTTCTTCAGTTGGCGGAAGGTCCCGTCTGGGCTAACGAAGCGGAGCAGAACATTCTCCGGGTGACACCCGTGGTAGCAGCCCGGGGCGACATTGTGGATCGCAACGGCGAGGTATTGGCTACGTCTGCGCCCCAGGTGGTGGTAAGGGTGGATAGATCGGTGCTTCCCAACGCCATCGAGGATGATGTGATACAGCGACTAGCGGCAATCCTTGACCTCTCCCCGGTTGAGGTGCGCCAGTACGTAGAACGAGCACCGTCAGGGCAGGTGGCGGTCCTCGACAGCCTCGCCATCGACGAGGATACCGCCTACATCATCCTGGAGCAGCGGGACAACCTTCCGGGAGTGGAGGTTCTGTTCCTCCCCAGCCGTGACTACCCGGAAGGTTCGTTGATGGCTCATGTGCTCGGGCATATGGGATTGCCCTCGGCGGGCGATCTGGAGCGATTGTCTCTTCGTAATACCAGCACGCCGATCGGGAAGTTGGGCGTCGAGCGGGAGTACGAGGAATACTTGCGAGGAATACCGGGCAAGTTGGGCTATCGGATCAATCCTGAAGGCCAGATCCTGGAGTTGGTAGGAACCGTGCCGCCGGTTACCGGCAACACGGTGCGGCTTAACTTAGATGCCGGAACGCAGCGCGAGGTAGAACGGATTCTGGTCGAGGCGATTGACCTATCCAACACATTGAAGGAGCCAGACGACGAGGACCCCCAACCTAGGGACGCCGTACCTACCGAACGGGCTACCGCGGTGGTGATGGAGGTAAACACCGGAGCAGTGGTGGCCATGGCGTCGCATCCAACCTTTGAGCCGCAGGAATTCGTCGGGGGCATAGACCGATCGACATTTGACCAGTTATCGGACATCCAGGCGTTCAACAACCTAGCCATTCAGGGGGTAAAGCCACCCGCATCAACCTTCAAGACGATCACCTATGTGACCGCACTGGAGGAGGGAATCTTCCCTGAGGGGGTGTCGTCGCCCCAACAGACCATCCAGTGTTCGTCGCAGCTTGCGGCAGACTTCGTCGACGATTCCCAGCTGTTATGGCGTAACTGGACCTACCCGGAGGACGACGGTCGACAGAACATTCACGATGCCCTCAGACGATCGTGCAACATCTACTTCTGGGAGGTCGCCCTAGCGATATGGGATCGGTATGGACGAACCGACCGTGAGGGGATCGTGCAGGATTGGGCAAGTGCTCTGGGAATCGGGCGGCGGTCGCAGATTGATCTCCCCTTTGAGAACGACGGCATACTCGGCAGCCGCGAGCTATTCGAGGAGTGGCAGGAAACCCAGCCATGGAGGGTCAGACAGGAAGGATGGCTGGGTGGCGACCTGATGAACCTGGTAGTTGGTCAGGGCCCGATCGTGGCCACCCCACTGCAAATGGCGGTTGCATATGCTTCCTTGCTGAATGGGGGAACGGTATACCAGCCGAGGGTGGTCTCGGCAGTTGAGGGCCCGGACGGGCTTCCGGTTCGGACGTTTCATCCCCGGGTTCTGCGTTCGGTTCCGGTCCGGGAGTCGACGGTCGAGGCCCTCAAACGTACTCTCACGTCGGTCGTCACCTCCGGAACCGCGCGACGTGCCTTCGAGGATCTCGGAGCGCTCGCCGGACTGGTGGGAGGCAAGACCGGAACCGCGCAGTCCTTCACCGATCGGGAGGGGGTCTTCCACGACTCGACGGCGTGGTTCGTGGGGATTGCCCCGATGGATGCTCCCCGCTGGGTGGTGGTAGTAATGGTGGATGAGGGGGGCTCCGGGGGAGCAGTAGCAGCGCCAACAGCCCGGGCGATCTTCCAACACCTGCTGGGAGAAGAGGTAGATCCGTTGGTACCAGGCGATGACACAGAGCGGTGAGCAGTGTTGACGAGTGAATACAGTAGAGGCGGGTTAGGCGGGATCCTGGAAGATCGGCCTAGACCTCGACCCGATGTCAGCGTGGTCTTGTTGATGGTTGCCCTGATGTGCCTCGGTTCTTTGATGATCTACACGTCAACCTCCGTTCGGCTGGATCAGGAAACCGGTGACCCGACATCCGCGGTGCGAAGGCAGGCCATCTTCGCGGTAGTGGCCTTCGTCGCCTACATTGTGACCTCGCGCATCGATTATCGACACTATCGCCGCTATACAGCCCCGATGTACATATCCACGCTGCTGTTGCTCATCATGGCGTTGTTCGCGGCACCGCAGAATGGTGCCAGCCGGTGGATCCCGATCGGGGGATGGCAGTTTCAACCGTCAGAGTTCGCCAAAATCGCGCTGATCGTGGTGATGGCTGGCTATCTGTCGTCGATGGAGGAAGAGGGTCTATCCTGGCGTAGGCTGGCCGGCACCCTGGTTATTGCGGCAGTTCCTGGCTTCTTGATCTTTCTACAGCCGGATTTGGGGACCATGCTGGTACTGGGTTGTGTCTTGGTGGGGATGCTCTTTGTGGCACGAAGCACGCTCCGCCAGATGATCATGCTGACATCGGCCGGGCTGGTGGGGATTCTCGTTGTCCTCCAGCTTGACGTACTCAGGAGCTATCAGGCCTCTCGGTTGGCCGGGTTCTTTGACCAGTCCTCCGATCTTCAGGGGGTCAACTGGAACCTCCACCAAAGCAGGATCGCGATAGGTTCCGGCCAACTCTTTGGGAGGGGTCTCGGGCAAGGTACCCAGACCAGCCTCAACTTCATTCCTTCCCAGACCACCGACTTCATCTTCACAGCGGTCGGTGAGCAGTTTGGGTTCATCGGTGCCGCGGCGGTATTGGTCGTCTACTCGCTGCTGGTATGGAAGGTTCTCTTGGCGGCCGTAGCCTCTCCGAACCTCTTCGGGAGCCTGATCGCGGTGGGGGTAGCATCAATGCTGGCGTTTCATGTCTTCGTGAACATCGGGATGACCATCGGAGTAGTCCCGGTTACGGGTTTGCCCCTCCCGTTCATGAGCGCCGGGGGTTCGGCAATGATCGCCATGGCAGCCGGACTGGGGATGGTCAACTCGGTCCTGCGATCTCGAAACCCGTAACGGGTATCCACAACCGCTTCTACCGACAACCCCGGACAGTCGGGCTCGCGACTTCCGAGAGGACGCAAGGCTCCAACTCTGACCACTGGCTACTGCCAGTCAAGCGTCACTAACCTACCGGGACACTAAGACTAGGTGTTACACTCGGCAGCAGGTCGGGTGTATTCGGACCATGCGCATCGGCGATGTCTGTCCCGACCCCTCGCCTCCGATGGCAGAACCCCAGCAATGATTCCTGCCCGGAGGCCTGACGCAACCAGCCGAATGGCGAGGACCGTGCACCTTCGAGCGAAGCGATGTCCGGAAATGGACAAATCTAGGTCTGAGAATATGACCAGGTACCGTGATGTCGGTGCCCTTCATCGGCGATGTAGCCGACCGTCCGACTCTACCGGCGCGGAGCGATCGACGATAGATGTGTCGGGCCGACTTCACGGCCTGCTCGGAGTGATTTGGGCGCTTCGTCCCGCTTGCCTGCGCACCGTTAATTATCAAGGAGATCAACGTAGTGTTATTTTTTCGCCGCAAACCCCCCCAGGTAGTGCGCCGCGGGGTCGGAGACCAGCCGACTGAGGAGCGAACTACCAAGAAGGTCAGTGGCAAGACCGTAAAGATCCGACGGGTTCGAGACCTTTCCGCCAAGCAACGTCAAACCCGTTCTGGAGCCCGCAAGAAGAAGAAATCGACCCCCCGACAACCAGGAGCGTCCGGTCGCTCCCCTCAGAAACCCGTCAAGCCTTCCCCGCCGGAGGTTCTTCCCCTAGCCGGGCGTAAGCAGATGCTGGTGAGGGTGCTTCCCCACCAGACTCAGGTGGTCGTGCTTGAGGGACCCTTGCTCGTAGAACACTACGTTCACCGATCTGACCAGGAGTCATTGGTGGGGAACGTCTACTTGGGGGTTGTTAGAAGCGTGCTGCCCGGCCTGGAAGCGGCCTTTGTGGACATCGGTACCGGCGCCAACGGCGTTATCTATGCCGGGGATCTGAACTCGTCGCGGCGAACCCATGGTCAAGGACCACGGATCGAGCGGCTGCTCAAGACCGGTGATCGCCTGTTGGTCCAGGTACAGAAGGATGCCATGGGGACGAAAGGTCCTCGACTAACCAGCCGTATCTCTCTCCCTGGACGCCACCTAGTGCTTACTCCAGGTAACACCATGTTGGGGATTTCTCGCCGGTTGCCCGACGAGGAGAGGGCCCGTCTACGAAAGATTCTGCAGGTCGAGAGACCATCGGGCTTTGGCATCATCGTACGTACTGCCGCAGCTGACTCGTCAAGGCGCGAGATGGTGGCAGATATTGCCCGGCTCAAAGCGACTTGGGAGAAGATCAACGAAGAATCCGACCAGGGCAAGGCACCGAGGCTCATTCACCAGGAGACCAGCCTCCTCATCCGGGTGATACGTGAGCATTTCACCGGCGATTTCCGGCGTCTCATAATCAATGACCGGGAGTCCCATGAGTCCTTGATGGAGTATCTGGACGAAGTCGCACCTGATCTAGTGGATAAGGTCCAGCTGTCCGAGGACCGTGAGCTGAGTCTCTTCGCTCGCTTCCATGTGGATGACCAGCTCCTAAGGGCGATGGATCGCAAGGTCTGGCTGCCGTCCGGCGGTTACCTGGTGATTGATACCACCGAAGCGCTCACCGTGATCGATGTCAACACCGGCAAGTATGTGGGAGATGCCAACCTAGAGGCAACCGTCCTCCATAACAACCTGGAAGCAGCCGAGGAGATCGGACGCCAGCTTCGCCTGCGGGATATCGGCGGCATCATCGTGATCGACTTCATCGACATGGAAATTCGCAAGAATCGTGAGGCTGTTCTTGCCCGCATGAGGGCAGCCCTGGCTCGCGACAAGACCACTACCCAGGTGCATTCGGTCTCAAGCCTCGGCCTCGTGGAGGTGACCCGCAAGAATGTTTCTAGCGGGCTGGTAGAATCGTTTTCCGACCTGTGTCCAACCTGTGAAGGGCGTGGTCTTGTGCTGCATGAGGGTGCCGCGACCTTGGGTGAGCCGATAAACCGGGTTGCCAAGAAGGTCGGGGCCGGGTGAGAGCGCACAGCGAACGACCTGCATTGACGAATGTGAGTAAAGACATGTATGCGATCATCCGATCCGGAGGCAAGCAGGCCAAGGTGTGGGAGGGCTGCGTGATTGACGTGGAGCTTCTCCATGGGGTTGATGACGAGATATCTTTCACCCCACTTATGGCCGTCGACGAGGACGGCACCGTTGTGGCTGACCCGGTAGCACTTGCCGGAATCCGAGTTGACGCGAGAGTCGTCGGCGAGGTGAAGGCTGACAAGATTGAAGTCTTCAAGTACAAGAACAAGTCGGGCTACAGACGCCGGCAGGGTCACCGCCAGCGCCACACCAGGCTCGAGATAACCCGTGTGGGAACGGTCGATCAGAGGAGGTCCTGATGTCAAAGACCAAGGGCGGCGGCTCAACTAAGAACGGGCGCGATTCTCACGCCAAGCGGCTCGGACCTAAAGTCTTCGATGGTCAGCGGATCAAGGCGGGCGCGATCCTGGTACGGCAACGGGGGACTCGCATCCATCCTGGTACCAACGTCCGGAGGGGGGGCGACGATACCCTTTTTGCGGTCGCCGAAGGTGCCGTACGCTACCACCACCAGGGAGGCCGCCGCCGAGTCAGCGTTGTGACTGACGAGCGGTGATCCCGTCCCCGTGCGCAAGCCTGTTCTTGGCTGATCAGGGTGCTGGCCGATGTTCGTTGACACGGTTCGAGTGCATCTCCGATCAGGTAACGGTGGTGCCGGGTCCGTCTCCTTCCGTCAGGTAGGCCGCAGTCTCAGCGGAAAACCCGCGGGCGGTTCTGGGGGTGCCGGTGGCGACGTAATAATCGCGGTCGACCCCGGCGTCTCAACTCTCGTGGACTTCTATCGCCGACCACATAGAACAGCCGGGCACGGAACCCACGGTGGGTCACGACTGCGTCATGGGCGTCGGGGCAATGACCTGACCCTGGGAGTTCCGCCGGGAACCCTGGTTCGGGATGCCGAAGGCCTAACCATTGCCGATCTCGTAGGTGCCGGAGAGGAAGTTACCGTCCTGAAGGGGGGTAGAGGTGGCCGGGGCAACGCCGCCCTCGTAACTTCGCTGGAGAGGGCCCCAACCTTTTGCGAACAGGGAGAATACGGTACCGAGGCATCGGTGACCCTCGAGATGAAGCTGGTAGCCGATGCGGCCTTGGTGGGGTTTCCCAACGCGGGCAAGTCAACGCTTATCTCCAGTCTGTCGGCAGCTCGCCCCAAGATCGCCGATTATCCCTTCACAACCCTCACCCCCAACCTGGGAGTAGTGATCGAAGACGACCGAACCTTGGTCCTCGTGGATGTGCCCGGGCTGATCCAAGGTGCATCGGAAGGTAAGGGTCTCGGTCATCAGTTCCTGCGGCACTGCGAGAGGGCACGGGTTCTCGTCCTGCTCCTGGATCCTTCCCCCTTGCAGGACCTATCCCTCCATGACCAGTACCTCGCTCTCGATCATGAACTACGTTCACATGACGCCGAGTTGGCGGCTCGACCGCGGGTGGTGGCGATCACCAAACAGGATCTCGGAGTCGCGGGCGCGCTTGCGGAGGAACTACTCACGGTGGTTCCCGACCCTATAGAGATAAGCTCGGTCAGCGGATTTGGACTCAAGTCACTGGTGCACCGGATAGCCGACACCCTCGCCTCCGTTGAGCGCATGGCTCCTAGCCAGGAGGGCCATCTCTTCCATCGGCCCGCGGCACCGGCCTTCAAGATCAGCCGTGACCAAGACGGCTGGGTGGTCGAAGGGCGCGCGGCGGAGCGGGCAGTGGCCTTTAACGACCTAACCCTTCCCGAAGCCGCTCATCGCGCCTCGGAACGGCTCGCCCGTCTGGGAGTGGACGAGGCGTTACAGAGGCACGGTGTGCAGGATGGTGACGAGGTTCGGATCGGTGACTTGATGTTCGAGTATGCGAGCCTCAAAGATGGGTGACGCGCAGCCCCGCTCTCGCCGATCACCCGCACCCGCCGGGCTGCCTTTGGTTCTCAAGATCGGCTCATCGAGCCTGGTGCGGTCGGACGGGGAGGTCAACGATACCGCAATAGGGAGGGTCGTCGAACAGGTGGAGGCCTTCTGGCGATGCGGTCGCCCAACCGTCCTGGTGTCCTCCGGGGCAGTGGCGGCCGGTGCCCTGACCCTGGACGGTCGGCCGTCGGATACGACCGGACTACAGGTTGCGGCGTCGGTAGGTCAGACCTTATTAATGTCCCATTACAGCCGTTTGTTCGGTGCTGTCGATCGCTCCATAGGTCAGGTGCTCTTGACGATCGACGTGCTCCAGATGCGAGCCCAGTACCTGCACGCCCGGAGCACTCTCACCCGGATGCTGAAGGAGGGAATAGTCCCCATCGTCAACGAGAACGACACGGTAGCCATCCACGGGTGGAATATGGGCGACAACGATCGATTGGCCGCCATAGTCTCGCACCTAGTCGGCGCAGGCATGGTCGTGCTCCTTACTGACACCGACGGGTTGTACACCGCCGATCCCCGTACCGGGGAGGGTGACCCGATCCCCCTCGTAGCCCACCGGAACCCGATCCTGGACGAGTTGGCGGCGGGTGCCCCTGGTCCGGTGGGATCGGGAGGAGTGCGCACCAAGGTAGCCGCCGCCCGGATGGCGGCGTGGTCCGGGATCCCCACGCTGATTGTCAAGTCAACTCAACCGGACTTGATCAACATGATCGTCGAGGGCGAGACAGTGGGAACCTACGTCGAACCTGGACGTACCAAGCTGTCGGCGTGGAAGCTCTGGTTGGCGTTCGGGGAACAGCCAGGCGGGGTGCTCAAGATCGATGAGGGGGCGGCGCGGGCCCTAGCCCGTCGGGGAAGTTCCCTGCTGCCAGTCGGGGTGACGGGAGTTGACGGCGAGTTCCCGCCCGGTGCGCTCGTTGAGGTCAGGGACCAGGCCGGAGCATTGGTAGCGAAGGGTTTGGCGAGCGTGAGCTCGGGGCGAGTCCGCCAATGGATGGGAAGGCGCACCGACGAACTCAACTCTGGCGAAGAGATAATTCACCGAGATCGAATGGTAGTCCTATACAACGAGTGGTATTAATAAATGATCCGCCTCCCGGCTGCTATCCGCCAGCCACCGGAAAGCCCCTGCCCAACACAAAGAGGGGGCACAAGACGTGGGGGAACAATCCGGATCCCAACTGGCAACGGATAACCGGCAACTGGCCAATCATCGGCTGCGCCAGAGAGACCGGGTGAATAACAGCAATATCGGGAACAACTCAAGCCGGCCGGCGATCATCAAGATCGACAGCAACCATTTCCCTGGTCCGGGAAGCGAAGCGTAGTTCCCGGTCGGACCCATCTCCCCTAGAGCTGGGCCGATGTTGCCCAGCGCACTGGCGGTGACAGAAGCTGCCTCAATAAGTCCCAGTTCAGGACCGAACACCGCGCCCATGAACCCCAACAGCGCGGTCCCCGTCATGAAGAGGAACATGAAGAAGAGGAAGAACGACTGGACACTCTCGACTACCGGATCAGGGACACGCTTCGAGCCGAACCTGACTATGAAGATGCCGCGGGGATGAATTAACCGCCGTAGGTCAGCGGAGGCGGCCTTCACTAAGACCCCCATGCGGTATATCTTGATTCCGCCAGCCGTCGAGCCCGCCATACCTCCCACAAACATCATCCCGACCACGAAGAGCTGAAGCGCTGGAATCCAGGCACCGAAGTCCGCCGTAACGAATCCGGTAGTGGTGACCAAAGCCAGAGCCGTGAAGAGAGAGTCACGAATGGTTTGGGACAACGGTTCCGAACCCCACAGGCTCACTCCCATTATGAGCGCAGCAGCCAGAACCACGGCTGCAAAGAGGCGGAACTCGGGGTTAGCAGCGTACCTTCCCGGGTTCTTGAACCCACGACAATGCAGCGTGAACGAGGACCCGGCAACGAACATGAAGACGATCACTATCCATTGGCTATACGCGCTGAAGTCTGTCAACGAAGTCGCCTCGGTGCCGAACCCTCCGGTGGACATGGTCGTCAGCGAGTGGTTCAGCGCCTGGAAGAAGGTCATGTCTCCCGCCCATAGCAGCAGAAGCTCCGCCAGCGTCACCAGCGCATACACGTACCAGAGCCGCTTAGCCGTGTCTCGGAATCGGGGAGTCAGGCGGTCCGGTTCCGGTCCGGGGGACTCGGCCTTGGCCAGCTGAACCCCTCCGGTACCCAACAGGGGGAGGATCGCCAGCGACAATACGATCACCCCCATGCCACCTAGCCATTGAGTAGTCGAACGCCACATCAGGATTCCGTGGGGCAGCGACGAGGGGTCTGGAACCAGCGAGGCACCCGTGGTGGTGAAACCGGATACCGTCTCGAAGAAGGCATCGGTCAAGCCTGTGATTGAACCGGATAACAAGTAGGGCAGCACCCCGAACAGAGACATGGCGAACCAAGCCAAGCCCACCGAGGCGAAACCCTCCTTGGTAGTCAGACGACCGGGAGCGCCGACCAGTCGCCGTCCGACCAAGCCGACCGCTCCGCATATGGCTGCTGACAACCCGATCCAACCTGCCACCGCGGTCTCGTTGTAGACGAGGGATACGATTGCTGCCGGGATCATCGCCAAGCCCGAAGCTGCCACCACCGATCCGATTATGTAGGTAAGTCGGCGGGTCATCCCGCCAGGCGACACGAACCGTAACCGGCGCGATTGGGGTCTCAAGTTGACATCCCTCCGGGCTGTTCTTGAGTTCGGTTCACGAAGAGAACATCGATTCGACCGCCGACCGAGCGCTCGGGATCGTAAAGACGATAAGGACGTCACCTTCTTCGATTCGGGTTGCTCCCGAGGGAACGAGCGCAACATCACCCCGTAGGAGCCCGCCTACCACCATCCCCGTTGGCAGCGGCAGTTCCAGGAGTGACCGTCCGAGAGCGCGCGAGCCAGCTACCGCTTCTAGCTCGATCACTTCGGCGTCGGTATCCGAGAAGGTTGTAACCGAGCGGACCGCACCTCGCCTCACAAAACGAAGGATCGAGGCTGCTGCGGTCAATCGGGTCGAGACGGTGGTGTCGACGCCTATTCCTGCTAGTAGATCGACGTATCCCATGCGTGTCACCCTCCCGATGGTGGTGGCGGCACCCATGGCCTTGGCGACCAGACAGGAGATGAGGTTCATTGAGTCCAGACCGGTGAGAGCCACGACCGAGTCGTTCTGACCAATCCCCAACTCGCCCAAGACATCAGGGTCGGCGGGATCGGCGGCTATGACCAGAGCAGCCGGGGATTCCTCCGCCACCATGCTGCATCTTGCTGGGTCTGGGTCGATCACCACCACCTCCTTGCCTGCTTCTACAAGCAAGGCGGTCGTGAGCCGAGCCACCCGGGTGGTCCCGATAATCAGCGTGCGGCGTACCTCGTGGTAGCGGATCCCTATTAACGCCTTGGCTTGGTCCACGTTCTTGGCTTTGACCATGACGAGGAGATGATCGCCCTCATGGATGGAGGTGTCTCCGTGTGCTACCAGGGTGTGTCCGTTGCGGACTACGGCCACGGCCAGCCAACTGAAGCGCCTGCTACGCGGAGTGTCCTTCAAGGCGAGGCCAACTAGAGAGGAGTCTGCAGTGACGGTTCCGCCCACGAGGGCAAGCCGACCTTCGCCGAACTCGATCAACTCAGAGAGGCCCGACTCCACCACCAGCGCGGTGATCTCCTGGGCGGCTGTCTCTACCGGATCGAAGACCACGTCTACGTCAATACCATCGAGGCCATCCCGAAGGTCAGGATCCTGTACCCGGGCTACGGTTCGTTTGACCCCGAGGCGTTTGGCGGTATGGCAGGTGACGATGTTGGCCCCGTCGCTGGCGGTGACGGCCAGCAGGAGATCAGCCTGACGGACCCCAGCCTCCTCAAGGGTGGCAGCGCTGGCACCATTACCGGTTATCACCAGAGCGTCGATGCGCTCACCAACCTCGGCGGAGCGTCGGGGGTCGATTTCGACAATCACCACGTCCTGGCCCTCGAGGGATAGCCGTTCCGCTATGTATCCCCCGACGGCACCAGCCCCCACCACCACGATTTGCATCTACGGCCGCTCCATTGACATCAGTCCGCCCCGATTGTAGCTATCGACGCCGAATCTTCTCCATACCTCTGGAATCATCACCGAATTCTTTCTACATTGCCCAAGTAGAGCTTCCGGTGCAGGTTCTGGCACGGGAGCGCGTCGTACGGGGAGCAGACCGGGCGCCGGGAGGGGAGAGGGTCGGTGTGTTCAAACTACGCATAGTATCTGCAATCTTGATCTCGTTGGCGTTACCGGTAGTCGCCGGAGCTGTTAGCCCAAAGGGGATGGGAACATCGTGCGTCGGGCTCAGTCCGCCGGTGCAGGGGATCATCACCGCCCCGTTTGCGCCGGGACCCAACTGGAGCGGCCATTGGGGTGTTGACTTCGTAGCCGTCGTCGACGGCCCGGTTCGCGCTTCAGCCTCCGGCATCGTCACCCATTCCGGCCCGGTGGTTGAGAACTTGACGGTGACGCTCAACCACGGAGGTGGTCTTTCCACGAGCTATTCGTACCTCGACAGCGTGATGGTCAAGATCGGACAGAGAGTCAGCCGGGGGGAGGGGATTGGTGTGGCCGGGACGGAAACCGGTCACGGAGTGGTGCATTTCTCGGTGAGAAGGAACGGAGAATACGTCGATCCGGCACCCTTGGTCGGCTGCCTGCAAGCTCGCCCGTCCGACGGGCTGCGGCTGGTCTCGGTGCGCTGACCATGCCGCATCCAAGTGTGATCGCAGGGTGCCGAGTAGCCTGTGCATATGCGAGTCGGACTGCTCGGCGGAACTTTCGATCCGCCCCACATCGCTCACCTGCTGCTCGCCGAGAACTCTTATCGACAACTCGGTCTTGATGAGGTCTGGATGGTCCCCGCCGGGAACCCATGGCAGAAGCCGCCGACGTCGGTTAGTCCGTCTCGGCACCGGTGGGCCATGACTGAGGCGGCTGTTCGGCGTGTTCCGTACCTGAAGGCCGACGATCGCGAGCTGATCCGGACTGGGCCCACCTACACCGTGGACACAGTGTCCACCATCCCTGATGCCGATATCACCCTGATTCTGGGCGCAGATGCCGCCGCCGGAATTGGCAGTTGGCACCGCAGCGATGATCTCCTCGCCACGGTCTCGGTGGCGGTGGCACCTCGCCCCGGATACGAACCCCACCATGTCGAATCAGCAGCCGGTGCTGATCTCATCTGGCTGGACGTCCCTTACCTGGACGTGTCCAGCACCGGTTTGCGCAAACGGGCCGAGTCGGGCCAGAGCCTGAGGTTTCTAGTGCCTGAGCCCGTCCACTCGTATATTGAGCACCACGGGCTTTACCGATGAGTCACGATCCCTCAACAAGTCTCGGCGGGCCATTAGGGTGAAGCCGGACAAATACACGAGCGGAGAGGTCTACCGATAGCTAACGGTCGGGCAGCAACCATTGAACTAACAGCTACGGATCTGGCCAGGATTGCGGCCGATGCCATAGACGCGAAGCAGGGCAGCGACATTCTCCTCCTTGACGTAGCCGAGTTGCTCGGAATCGTCGAGGTCTTCGTCATCGCCACCGCTACTTCCAAGCGACAGGCCCGATCGATCCTCGAAGAGGTAGAGGATCGGATCAAGAGTCGGGGCAGAAGCCCGATCCGCATCGAAGGCCGGGACACCTGCGAGTGGGTCTTGGCCGACTACGGCGACGTGGTGGTTCATGTCTTCGGTACCGAAGAGCGGCCCTTCTATGCTTTGGAACGCTTATGGGGTGACGCTCCCCGGCTTCCATGGTCACCTCCCGAGGTCGGTAGCTAGGGCGCAACTTCTTCTGTTACCATCTGCCTGCGGTCCCATCACCCATGTCGGAGCGGGTCGCAGATTCGGGGCTGTAGCTCAGCTGGCAGAGCGCTTGCATGGCATGCAAGAGGTCACGGGTTCAAATCCCGTCAGCTCCACCAACACATACCGATTGGCGAACTCTGCCGCCGAAGTCCACCTCCCCCGACTCTGAACGCCCGACCGGGCTGTCTTCCGGCATGGGGGACGGTGTAGCGAATCACGGCACGGCCGGGACTAATCTCGATGCGCTGGATGAATGTGCGCAGGCCGAACGGGACTGCTCTGCGAACGTTTGCGTGGGATATGGTGTTGTAGGCGACCTACTGGAGTTTCGCCCCGCACTTCTGCCGCTGTAGTGGCCTCCGACATTTGAGTATCCGAGCCTAGGTGAACGGCGGTTAGGCTCACTCTCGTGACGATGGCAATGCGAGGTGTCGCTCGGGCTCCTGCGACCTGCGGTGAGTTGGCCCAGGGCATGCTCGAGGACTCGCTCGTGATGGTTACCTGTCCGATTGACCTCTACTCCACCGCATCGGTGGTGCTGCGAGCCGGCTTGGGACAGATTGACGGCCCGGCAGAATGCTCAAAGTCGGTCCACGCAGTCGCTCTCATGCTCGAGCACCTGGATCGCGCCGACCTTGACGCGACGCTAACCATCGACAGTCCAATCCCGCGCAAGAAAGGGATGGCCAGCAGTACGGCCGACATCGTCGCATCGATGGTCGCCACCGCATCAGCGTTGGGAAGATCAATCGATGAGAACACTCTGGCGGAACTCGCATTGGCTGTCGAGCCGAGCGATGGAATCATGTTTCCGGGGATCGCTCTATTCGATCATCTCGGCGGCAGCGTCAGGCGGAGCCTTGGGCAACCACCTCCGCTGAACGTACTGGTCCTGGAGTTCGAGCCAACGCTCGATACAGAATCCTTCAATGCAACCGACCGACACGCGACGTTGCGGTCGCAAAGGGAGTCATTCCGTCGGGCACTTGCCCTGATTGAAGCCGGTACCGCAACGGCCGATTCCAAGCTCGTCGGTCGCGGAGCGATGCTGAGCGCGATGGCCTATCAGGCCATACTGCCCAAGCCTCAACTGCCGGAAGTTCTTTCGATCGCCGAGGCGTGTGGAGCCGTCGGAGTGAACGTTGCACACAGCGGAACAGTGATCGGTTTGCTGTTCGCCCAGGACAAGCAACATCTCAATGCAGTTTCATCTCATGCACGGCGGCGGCTACCTGGGCTGGTCGCTGTCCATAGGCGGCGACTGATTGGTGGGGGAGCGGCGACGTTGGTTGGCGAGCCGGTACCCACAGACGTGTGTTAAGCCACGCCGCGCGTTATTCGTCCAGGTGCCTATCCCGGGAGAATAGGGAAGTGCGCTCGAGGACGTGCGTGGCGTCGTTGACCCGAGCAATACCGGTTGGCCTCGCGAGGTCGCGGGTCTGAACGGCATCGTCAGCATTCCTGCCAAGCCGGAACGTATCATCACCGCCTCGGTCCGCCATGATGAGATGACGCTCGCCCTTGTCCCAATGATGTGGCAGAGCGCCGTCGCCAAGATCGACTTCCCAGCATAGGACCATGCTATGACGATGTCCCTTGGACCATGACAACCTTGGCAAGCCCGCTCATCGGTGAATCACATCCTGAAGCTCACGAATCAGGTGCTCACATTCCTCGCGTTGGCGAACCGCAATGCGGATGTGCTGGGGTAAGCCGAACGATGTACAGTCACGCACCGCGATGCCTCGGCGGAGCAGCTCCATCCGCACTTGGACAGCGTCACCCACGTTGACGAGTAGGAAGTTCGCCGATGAAGGCGTGAACGCGATACCCATTGAACCGAGTTGTTCGTAGATGAACTCCTTCGACGCCGCGATCACATCGCGGGCCTCCACAATGTGTTCCTCGTCATCCAGCGCCGCCAGTCCGGCGGACTGCGCGACAGCGTTGACGCTCCAGGCGTGCTGCAGGCTGCGCACTGCTTCGATCAGCGCAGGCGTCGCCAGCAGGTAGCCCAGACGAACGCCGGCAGCTGCGTGATCCTTGGTCATTGAGCGTAGGATGGCCAGGTTGTCGCTCGGGAGCTTGGAGAGTGGCGGGGAGCCGGGATCGCATCGCCGGTCCGCTAGCGGCGCATACGCTTCGTCCAGCAGCAACAGACCGTTCTGCCCGATGGCGTCGAGAATCCGGGTCACATTGTCATGCTTGAGGTAGACACCTGTCGGGTTGTTGGGATTGCAGAGGAACACCAGCTCGGGCAGAACTTCTTTGATGGTGTCCAGCGCTGCTTCCAACGACCAGCGGAACGACTGAGATTCGGCGGCGCGCAAGCGATGGATCTGTGCACCAGCAAGAGTAGCGGCGGCTTCGTACTCCCCGAAGGTTGGCACGAAAATCAGACACCGACCACCAGGCCGCAGTCTGGCTCGAGCCAAAAGATGAATCAACTCGGTCGAACCGTTGCCGATCAGCAGTTGTCCGACATCTACCTGCAGTCGCCCGGCGAGCGCTTCTCGCAGCAAGAGAGAGTCGCGATCGGGGTAGGCGGCCAGGTTGGCCGCAACTGCAGCTTGTTGCACACGCTCGGATGTTCCCAGCGGATTGATGTTCGAGCTGAAATCAAGCACTTCTTCAGCGGTGAGGCCGACCATGCGGAGATCTGTGGTACTGATACCTCCGTGAACCGTGCTCATGCGGTGACCAAATGCCGAATGGTGAGCAGTCCGAGCGCCACGATCACGCCAAGCAGCGCGGTTCCTGCGGCAAGTTGATTGCACCGACCGATGTCTGCAGCCTCAGGAAGGGGAAACTCGGCACCGAGGTCGTAATGGTCCTTCTTTTCTAATCGCCGACCGAGCAAGCCGGCCATCGCCGACATCGTCCAACCCGCGTTGGGGCTCTCGGTGATCCGTTGGTCGCGCAGCATGACGCGCCAGCCTTGATGAGCTGGCAGTCCGAGCAGCATTCCGCTGAGAAGCATCAGGAGCGCACTCAGCCTGGCAGGAAGGAGATTGACCAAATCGTCCAATCGAGCAGCGCACTTGCCCAGGTACTCGTATCGGCCGCGTTTGCCCCACATGCTGTCCAGCGTATTGGTCGCCCGGTAGGCGACCGCGAACGGCACGCCGAGCACGGCGAATGCCAGCCATGGCGCGATGTAGCTGTCGGTCGTGTTCTCCGCGACCGACTCAATCGCGGACGCGGCGACAAGCGGAGCGCTGAGTTTGGCACGGTCGCGACTTACCAAGCTCACCAGCGTTGCTCGAGCCTCTTCGAGGTCCTCATGTTCGAGTGCCTGGCGAGTCGACTCACTGGCGGTAATGAGTCCCCGGACCGTGAAGCTCGTGCGAAGCACGATCGCGCCGCCGAACAGGTATGCAATCGTCCCGAGTTCGCTCAGCCCAAGGATCACAAACCAGGTCAGCGCGCCCCATGCTCCGATCGTGAAGGTCGCACCCACTGCGCCGTAGGCCAAAGCTCCAGCAGGACGCCGCGGTGCCAGCTGCTCGAGTCCACTGATCATTCGTCCCATCCAGACCACCGGGTGAACACGCGCCGGAGGCTCAGGCAAGAACCGATCCAGCAACAGGGCCAGAAGAATCACACCAACATCGACCGCCAAATTGGCCCACCACTCGGAATAGATCGCCGGAATCACCTTGTTGGCGCAACCGGGGTATGAGACGCGGCGGTCAGTGGGGTGCTAGGGCCGCAAGCATGACAGTAGACTACTGGCGCGGTCGGGTGCTAGGTCCCGTTTCTCTTTGGATCTCAACCAGCGCACGCTGACCAGAGTCCGAGACGTTCAGGCCAGGACTTCCCAGGTGATCTCCGCCAATACATGGAACGCCTGGGAACTGCCGCTGTCGGGCCTAGCCAGCGGCGACACGTCACCATTCCCACCTACTTCCTCTGCGCCGCCGACACCTTCACCGACAACGACTAGTGAGCGATAGCGATTCGCCGCTGCCTCGCGGGTAATAGAATCGTTGCGGTGAGAAACTTGGACGCAGAATACGACCATCGGTTGGTCGAGGCCCGTTGGCAAGGAGTCTGGGATGAGACCGGTCTTTACCGGTCCGAAGTGGATTGGGAGCGACCCAAACACTACGCCCTAACCATGCTGCCCTACCCGAGCGGTGATCTCCACATCGGGCATTGGTACGCCATGACCCCGTCGGACGCTCGAGCTCGTTACATGCGGATGAACGGCTACAACGTTCTCTTCCCCATGGGTTTCGACGCGTTCGGCCTGCCTGCCGAGAATGCCGCGGTTCAGGCCAACATCCATCCGTGGGAGTGGACCTACTCGAATATTGAGCGAATGCGGGGTCAGCTCAGGTCGATGGGGACCATGATCGACTGGCAACGAGAAGCGGTGTCGTGCACCCCTGCGTACTATCGATGGTCCGAGTGGTTCTTCTCCCGGCTCTACGAGGCGGGATTGGCGTACCGAGGGAAGGCCCTCGTCAATTGGTCACCCACCTTGCAGACTGTGCTGGCCAACGAGCAGGTGATCGACGGACGGGATGAGCGGGCTGGCCAGCCGGTTGTGCAGAAGATGATGGAGCAGTGGTTCTACCGCATCACCGACTACGCCGAGGAACTCCTTAACTTCGACCGACTCGACTGGCCCGAGCCGATCAAGGCGATGCAGACCAACTGGATCGGGCGGTCGGTAGGTGCCAGGGTCAGGTTCCCTGTCGACGGCGGCGAAGACATCGAGGTCTTTACCACCCGCCCCGACACCCTTCATGGTGCCACCTTCATGGTGTTGGCACCCGAGCACCCGCTTGTTGATCTTCTAGTTTCAACCGAACAGGAGACCGAAGTAGCGCAGTATCGAGAGATGGTCTCCCGGCGGTCCGAGTTGGCGCGAACCGACCTGTCCCAGGACAAAGACGGTGTGTTCACCGGAGGATATGCCTGCAACCCGGTGACGGGAGAACAGATTCCGGTTTGGATTGCGGACTACGTCTTGATGAGTTACGGGACTGGGGCCATCATGGCGGTGCCGGGTGAGGACAGCAGGGACTGGGCCTTTGCCGAGAAGTATCGCCTTCCGACAATCCGGACCGTACAACCCCCCGCCGACTTTGACGGCACCGCATTTGAGGGTGACGGTCCGTCGATCAACTCTGATTTTCTCGATGGCCTCTACATCGCCGATGCGAAACGGTCGATGATCGCATGGCTCGAATCAAACGGCTGCGGCGAAGGCACCATCCAATATCGTCTCCGTGATTGGTTGATCAGCCGGCAACGCTACTGGGGTTCGCCGATACCGATTCTCTATCGCCAGGACGGTGAAGTTGAGCTGGTAGCCGACCAGGATCTGCCGGTGGAGCTACCGGAGGATGTGGAGTTCATGCCCACCGGACAGAGTCCCCTAATGCAGCATCGCGGCTTCCTCAACGCCGTGGACTCGGACGGTCGGACCGCCCGCCGTGAGACCGACACGATGGACACCTTCATGTGCTCCTCGTGGTATCAGCTGCGCTACCTCAGCCCAGACTATGAAGAGGCCCCCTTTGATCCGGAGGAGGCGGCCTACTGGTTACCCGTGGACACCTACACCGGCGGTGCCGAACACGCGGTGATGCACTTGCTCTACACGCGATTCTTTACCAAGGCCCTTCGGGACATAGGGTGCTTCGACGAGGCGGCGGCGGTGATGCGTCGGCACGGTCGGGACCCGGAAGGTCTCTTCGATGAGCCGATGACGATGCTCCGGAACCAGGGACAGGTCCTCGGCGAGGAACGCCGCGGGGACGAGGTGTTGGTCTCTGGTCGGATCGTTGACGGGAAACCGAAGGCTGATCGAGTTCGGGTGATAGCCGTAGGCGAGGAGGCAGCCGTCTCGGACGGTCAACAGCTGGTCCGGGGTGAGCTGGTCGGCCGCACCGAGCGGACCTTAATGGTGCAGCCCGAAGGCGACACCGTGCCGATAGAGGTAGAGGTCGAAGAGGACGCTGTCATCACCATCCCCGCCATCGCAGGCGACAACTTCATTTCCCAACTCCGGCACCGTCTTGACGTGCAGCGTATGTCGAAGTCCAGGGGCAACGTGGTCAACCCCGACGACCTCGTCGACCGCTACGGTGCCGACACCGTTCGCACCTACCTGATGTTTGCCTTCGAATGGGAAAAGGGCGGCCCCTGGGACAGCCGGGGGATGAAGGGAGCGCAAAGGTTCATCACCGATGTGTGGCGACTTGGCCGCACCGAGTACGTTCCTGAAGCGGTCAACCGGGTGGCTGATGCCGACCTGCGGAGGCGAGTACATCAAGCAATCACCAAGGTGGGCCAGGACTTGCACTCCTTCTCGTGGAACACCGCGATTGCGGAGCTGATGAAGCTGCGTAATCGGCTCCTTGCAGCGAGGTCACGGCGTGACGTGTCGGAGGCAACGTGGGATGAAGCCCGGTCCACGCTGGTGTTGCTGCTGGCACCCATCGCCCCCCATGTCACCGAAGAGGTCTGGCATCAGATCGGCCACCAAGACAGCGTCCATCTTCAACCCTGGCCGCAGGCCGACGAGGCGGTTGCTGCCGAAGAGCAAGTCACGATGGTGGTCCAGGTAAGAGGAAAGGTGCGAGCCCGCCTTGATGTTCCGGTAGACATTTCCTACGACGAAGCTCTCCAGCTCGCCCTCAAGCATCACAATGTCGCCGCGCATGTGGGCGACCGAGCCGTTCGCCGGGTGATCGACCGCCGCCCGAACCTGCTCAACCTGGTCGTCTAGACCTCATGACATCCCTCCGCAAGGGTCTCTCCACCGCTTAGCCTGGATCCACCGATCGAATTAGGGATAGGTGCGGAGAGGGCCTCTGACCTCGGAATGGTCTAGGTGTTGCAGAACATCAACGCATGCGGGGCAGTGCTCGACCGGTGGGTAGTAGGTACTTGTCAAGGGACTTGGAGGAGGGTGTTGTATTGGTTCGATTGGTCCGGGCGATGATCGTGTTCACGATGTCGTGGTATTCGTGGATCTGTGATCGCTGTCATCTGATCGCAGGCGTATAGGTCGGCGAACCGTTCGAGTGCTTGGTTGACTCCGTGGGGGTCGTCGGCTCGGTAGATGCCGTAGAGCTATTGGAGAATGATCCGCACGGCGAAGCGGGCTCGGAACAGGCCAGGCTCAAAGGCGGGTAGCCGCTTATCCGCCTCGCCAGCCGACAAGGGGGTTGCCCGTGTCACACCGATGTTATACAGTATTCTTTGCTAAGCACCGATTCCGGCCTTGTTGAGGCAGTCTTTAAGGCGCTGCGACCGATCGGAAACAGCCGGACTTTCGGGAACATCAATTCTTGTAGAGCTAAGGCCCAAGCGTCTCCCGGCTTCAGCCCGGGCATGGCCAATCACGCTCCGAACCTGGTGGTGTGAGGCGGGGGTGGGGCCCAGCGAAGCTGGCCAGCCGCGCCTAGGGGGAGGGGGTTATGCAGGTGGGTGATGGTGATCAAGGGGGGTCTTTAGTTGCCATCCGGCGGGCTGGCCCACCCCGGCCTTAGACCCTCCCTAAGCCGACAACTGTTCACAAGAACGGGGCAACTCCACCGGGACCATGATCCCCAGTCTTCGAGTGTCCACTAAGCGGCCAAGCTCAATTCTTGTTGACCGACGCCCATGCCGGAAGACTCTTCCCTGACCATGCACGGCTTGCTACAAGTACCGACGCAGGCGAGAGGGATTGATGAAATGACCGACCCCCGTCCGGACTTCTGGTCCGGCATCCCGCCGTCCGGCCGTCCGGCCCGGGTGGTGCTGGTCATAGTGTGCGTAGGGCTGGTCGCCGCAGCCCTGATCGGTCTATGGAGGAAACCTCCCGCCCCACCGCTGATCCTCAACGATCCCGAACCCGTGGCGGCCACTAATGCTTCTCCGGTCGCAAACACGGTTGAGATGGTGACCGTGCACGTCTCGGGGGCAGTGTTCTCTCCTGGGCTCACCAGCCTCCCCGCGGGTAGCCGAGTTGCCGACGCCATCGCTGGGGTGGGAGGGGTGCTCCCCGGGGCCAGGCTGGAAGCGGTGAACCTGGCGAATCGGGTCACCGACGGCATGCATCTGGTGGTTCCATGGCGCGACGAGGAGTTGAACCAGCCCTCCGGGTTGTCGACGAGTGACGCCTCTTCAGGCCTGGTTGATATCAACCGGGCTGACGTTGAGGCCTTGACCCGACTACCCGGCGTCGGTTTGGTCCTAGCCGAGAGGATTGTCTCGTATAGGTCAACCAACGGCAGTTTCAACACCATGGAGGATCTCCTTGATGTTGCGGGGATCGGCGAAGCCAAACTGGCTGGCCTCCGGGACGCCGCCACGCTTGGCCCGTAGCCCGGTGCCCGATGACGAAGCTCGAATGTTCCTGGCCGGGGCTGCTGCCCTCTGGCTGGGTACCTCGTTGGGATTCCGGCTCTGGTGGTTGGGCCTGCTGTGCCTCACCGCCGCGGTGCTGCTCGTCATCTCAGGTCGCTGGGGAATCGCCCTGCTGGTCGGGCTGGTGGCTATCGGCGGTTTTGGGGGATACTTTCTGGCGGCCCGGTATCACGAGGCCACTCAAGTTGAGCTCCCATCTGAGCGGGTCACGCTGCTGGTGGAGGCGGCCTCCGACGCCGTAGGACCGCCCGGCGACGGAATAGTCACCGTCACGGTGGTAGGCGTGCGCGAGGAAAACAAGACCCGTTGGTGGAAGGGACCCTACGGACGTCTTAGGGGCGAAGTTTCCGAGTGGGTTAGAGGTAGTCGTTGGTGGGTTGACACCCAGATGACCGCATCGTCCTCCCTCGAACGGCTTCCCGGAGGCCGGCCCCCCACGGTTTGGGAGGGTAAGCCTTCGTCGGTTCGTCCGGCGCACCACTTGGCCAGCGGCATCCCCGGATTGGCGCAGCAGGCCCGAGCCATCCTTATCGACCGGATCGAACCTTCATCGGGTGGAGGAAGAGCCCTTCTCGGGGGATTCATCCTGGGTGACACCACCGGGTTGAGCGAATGGGAGAAGGAGTCGATGCGCCGCTCGGGTCTTTCGCATTATGTTGCGGTCTCTGGAAGCAACGTGGCCGTCTTCCTGGGTGGGCTTTTTCTCCTGGCCGGACCCCTCGGATGGAGCTCGGTCCGTCGCTGTGTCATAGGTCTGGCCGGTTTGGCCTTCTTCGTCCTCTTGATCGGCCCGGATGCGTCGGTCTTGAGAGCATCGGTGATGGCCGGGATCGTTTTGGTTGGCCGGGCGGTGGGGCTACGTCCCGACATGTGGAAGGTGATCGGAGCCGGGGTCGGAGGGCTATTGATCGTCGCGCCGGAGTTGGCTTTCAGCCTCGGTTTTCAACTGTCGGTGGCCGCCACGATCGGGGTGATGGTCGGGTGCCGATGGTTTCCCAACCTTCGTCCCCGATCCCTTGGTACCGCCCTCGGTGCCGCTTGCGGCGCTCAGTTGGCGGTCGCACCGATTCTCCTGATGGCAGTAGGGCAGATCCCGCTCTGGTCCCCGCTGGCCAACGTGATCGCGGCACCAGTAGTGGTGATCGCCACGGCTCTGGGAGCGATCGGAGCAATCTTCGGGTTAGTGCCGTTGATCGCTTTGGGTGGGGCCTTCGCTCAGGTGGTGCTGGCAATTGCCGACTTGGCGTCTGGCCTGCCCCAACTCGGTTGGAAGGAGGCGTCGGTTCTGGCGGGTGCAGGTCTTCTCGCCCTGCTTCCTCGGTGGCGTCCGGTCGCTCTCCTCATCACGAGCCTCCTGGTTTGCGCCATGACCCTCGCTCTCAGCCCACAGATTCCGTTCTTCAAGGCTGGTGGTCCGGCGCTGGTCGCCCTGGACGTGGGTCAAGGTGACGCCATCCTGTTGTTGGGCGGGAAGGGTGAGAGAGTCCTGGTGGATGGCGGGGCTGATGGGCTGCGGCTTCGGGAAGGACTGGCCCGCCATGGGGTTAACTCGCTGGACTTGCTGGTCATTTCCCACGCCCATCACGATCACTACGGCGGGTTGGCAGAAGTCGTGGGAACAATGCCGATCGGCGAGGTGTGGTATGCCCCTTTTCCGGGGCAGGCCGAAGCCTTCTCTGATCTGGTATCCGGAGCAGGCCAGGTCACCCGAGTGTCCGTCCCGAATTTGGGGGTTCACGAGGTCGGATCTGTGCGGCTCGAAGTGCTCGGTCCCCGCCGTCGATATCTCTCTCTGAACGACCAGTCGATCGTCATCCGAGCGACTCTGGGCCTCAGGTCGGTCCTGCTTACTGGCGACATTGAGAAAATTGCCCAAGCTGAGATGGACCCTCCGAGAGCTGATGTCTTGAAGGTGCCCCACCAAGGCGCGGCTACCTCGTACACCGAATGGTTGGCGAACACCGGGGCAGGTGTGGCGGTGGTGAGTGTGGGTCCTAACCCCTTCGGGCATCCGGATGAAGGATTGCTAGCGGCCCTCCGAGAAGCGGGCATGACAGTGCGGAGAACCGACCTGGAAGGGGACGTGGTCGTCGACCTAGCGAGGTGAGCCCAGCCCCAGCGGGCGACCTGTCACCGCAAGCCAAGGTCCCCTGGCCACTACGATGAAGGCGATGCGTTTTCCACCCCGGCGGGTACTTATCACAGGTGTGGGCGCATGGTCACCACCCGACCGCACCAGCCTGGGCGCTGGCCTAGCGCTGCGCCTAGCCGAACGAGGTCACGCGGTCATCATCAACACCCGCTCGGCCGTCACCGACGCCCTTGACTTGGCTCGCACCATCCGCGAGCGAGATGGCCGCGCTTTGACGATCCAAGCCGATGTTTCAGTGCCCGAAGATGTGGGGCGGTTGGTAAGAGACATCGAAGAGAGGTGGGGTGGTCTCGATGCGGTCATCAACAACGCCGGGACGTTCATAGTCAAGGACTACCACGACCTCACCTTTGAGGACTGGGAGTCGCAGATCGCGTCGACCGCCACGGCCACCTTCTATGTGTCCAGGGCGACCCTCCCGTTTCTGCGGTCGTCGAGAGGTCGGATCATCAACATCGCCGACGCCGGTGCCGAGCAGATCCGGGCCCGGCCCCGAACCCTGCCTTATTTCGTAGGCAAGATGGGGGTGTTGTTGATCACCAGGACGATGGCGCGGGAAGAGGCATCACACGGTGTGGCGGTCAACGCCGTCCTCCCCGGCCCGCTCGACAATTCGGATCCGGCCCCGGCCCCGCACGAGATACCGGCTGGCCGACTGGGCCATTTCGACGACATTTTCTCGGCGGTGGAGTTTCTCCTCGATGTTGCGCCGCCGCATATCACCGGCTCGTTCGTGCAGGTCGGTGGCGGTTGGCAGCTCTGAAGTCGGTCATCCACCTCAAGGGCAGCGGTGCTCCCGGGCCCGGTGACCGGCGAAACCTCCTCGCTGAGGCCAAGCGGGTGTTCGCGGGGGCAGGACTTGAATCTTCGGATGTGGTCAGGATTGATGTGCCGGGGCGCGGCGAATCCGCGGGATCACCAGGACGGTTGCGCGTCGAGCTCGAGCCTCTGGTTCCGGCTCTTCAGTCCGGGTCTCTGTTCGGGGGCCGATCCGGGGTGATGGTGATGGACGCTCAACTCCTGGTGGCAGACGAGGCGGCGGTATTCATCGATCTTCTCAAGGGCCGCCCCGATGACTCGGTCCAGGTCGTGCTGGTGTCGTTCGGCTCGGTGCCCAGAAACATGGCACGCTATCTCAAGGAGTTCGGCGACGTTATCTCGATACGCAAGGTGAATGACCGCGATGCGGTGGCTTGGTTGCGTTCCGCAGCACGTAGTCGCAGAATCCGACTCGAGGGGGGCGCGGTCGAGGCGCTACAGCGTCGTTTCGGTGCGGATATCGCCGCCCTCGAGCACGCCCTCGACCAGCTGGGCAAGGTCGACCAGCCCGTGACTTGCCAGATGATCCTTGACCGTTTCAGGAATCGTCCGGAGCAGCCCACCTGGAAACTCACCGACAAGGTGTGGAACGGGGCAGTCGAGGATGCCCTAGGACTTCTGCATGACTACCTGACCCATGGACATCCCCTAGTGGTGGTGGCAGCGTTCGAGAACGAGTTGCGCAGACGGGCTTTGGCCGCTTCAGCACCCGACCTGGAAACCTTTGCCGAGTGGGCGGGGATGGCCGCGGGGGCCTATCCCACCCGCAAGGTGTGGGGCAACCGCCACGCCATGTCGGCGGTCAACCTGACCAAGGCCGTTGATGCGGTACGACGGGCCGACGCCACCATCAAGACCATGCCAGCCGAGACGCACATCCTCACTATGGAACGCCTCACAGTAGCCCTCTGTTACTGGAGCAAGTCCTGAGGTCAGTTCACCGAACGGCACCGTACGGGTTGGCTAGGGCGAGCCCTTGGGACTCTCCTGTGCCCAAGACCCGCGCGGCGGCACCGCACCGCGGGACCATGAATCCATAGAGGGAATCCATAGGGGTAGTTTCTTCTCGATCATGCCGTAGTGGTACATCAGCAGGCACAGCCCCGAGAGACCATGAATCCATAGGGGTGACCGACCCCGACATTGCCGCGGACCGGTTCGCTCGAGATGCCGTCGACTCGTTACTGCCCCCTCCGCCAATCAGGTGGGGCGTGCGGCCTCAAGGCGCGGATCGCCCAGCTTCGCTGGGCCCCACCCCCGCCTCACACCGCCAGGTTCGGAGCGTGATTGGCCATGCCCGGGCTGAAGCCGGGAGACGCTGGGGCCTTAGCTCTACAAGATTGATATTCCCGAAGGTCTGGCTGTTTCCGATCGGTCACAACTGCCTAATAAGCCGGACTCGGTGCTTAGCGACGGATACTATATAACACGGGTGTGACAAGGACAACCACCTTGTTAGGGATTTCTGCTTGATCGGAGCATGCTTTCACAACCCGACCTTGCTCAGCAGGGAAGAGCGCCATATCCGACCGGACGGTCGAGAGACTAAGAGCGCAATCGGATAACTAGGGAAGTCCACCACCCAGGGCTCCGGCCCCGGGTGCGGAACAGAGCAGCAACACACCCTCAATAGACAGATGTGGATGCACCCTTTGGTGGGCACCGGCCCCGAAGAACCCCTACGACCAGGCCAACTTCGGCCTACCAGCTACCGTCCCCTAGCCACCGGCAGAGAAGCCTCACGACTCTAGGAACAACCCCAGCCCCAACTGGTGCTGGCCACCGAAACTGAGTGGGTGGAGGACTTCCGGGGCAACCGAGCCCCAACTGGCCCCGAAAGGAGGTCTACTGACTCCTGACCAGGGTGTACAGCTTCGATTTGCGGCGGCTGGCCGTGTTCTTCTTGATGACGCCTTTGGCAACGGCCTGGTCCAGACGTTTTTGGACCGCCCGCAAGCCCTCCTCGGCTGTAGCCGACTCGCCCGCCTCGACGGCTTCCCTTATCCGCCGGGTCCTAGTCCTGATCTCGGAACGGATAGCCCGATTTCGGGCGGCCCGGACTCTGTCTTGGCGGATGCGCTTCTGTTGCGACTTGGTATGTGCCATTCTCTACCCTGACTAGTCAAGATGCTCAGCGGCGGAACGCCCAGCACCAAGAATTCACGCCCCAAGCGGGCATTTCGAGCTATCACCCTAACAGAGACTCAGAACGAGGCCTACCACCCCTGGTCGGGAATAGGTGGGTATGCTATCTGCGCATGTTGGACGACCGCAAGGCTCGAATACTTCGCATCTTGGTGGAGGAACACATTCGAACTGGTCAGCCCGTGGGCTCAGGCACCATCGGGTCCTTAGGGAACCTGGGTGTCTCCAGCGCGACGATCCGAACCGAACTGGTAGCGCTCGAGACGGCCGGGTACGTAGTTCAGCCTTACACTTCGTCGGGTCGGGTGCCGACCGCGCAGGCCTACCGTTACTACGTAGACGGCCTGATGCGTCCCCGGGAAACACCACGAGCGTCGGTACGGGTGGCGGAGTTCTTTGCTTCAGTACAAACCGAACTGGGCCGTCTTCTGAAAGCCACATCCGGTCTCTTGAGCGAGGTCACGAGTTACCCATCGGTGGTCACCGGACCTAGTCCAGTGAAGGAGGTGGTCAGAGCTGTCCACCTTCTCCCCGCCACTTCCGATGCGGTGCTGATGGTGGTGATCATGGTCACCGGTCGGGTCTCGCAGTCGATCTTGCACCTCGCTGAGAGCGTGGATGACCTAGACATCCAGGAGGCACAACGCCAGCTCCGCAAGGGTCTGTGCGGCCACACTTTCACCGAAGCGGTTGATCCGGAGGCACCTGCCGGAGGGCTTACGCCGGGAGCGCGGACTCTGTTGGCCAAGGCCGATGAAGCGATGGCGACCTTTTCGTCATCCCAGCAGGAGATATATCTAGGCCCGGCGTCCTATCTCGCCGCCTGGGGTGAGCTGTCTAAGGCGCACGAGATCCTCAGACTGCTTGAGCGGGAAGCTGCCTTGCTCGAGATGCTGGCTCACCTACCGACCGGGACCGAGGTGAGGATCGGGAACGAACTCGGTATTCGCTCAGCAGAAGACATCTCCCTCGTTACCACCACCTACGGAGAGGCCTCGTCGGGGGCGGGCAGCCGGATCGGCGTATTGGGTCCGATGAGGATGGACTACGGGCGGACGGTGAGCGTGCTCGAGGAGATCGGGGGCGGTCTGGAGGAGAGCCTCGGAGACCCGCAAGAGCACGGCGGTTGAGAGCACCAACGTGACCGATCATTATCAAGTTCTTGGGATCGGGCGGGACGCGTCCCCAACCGACATCAAGAAGGCCTTCCGGCGGTTGGCCCGAGAGACCCATCCCGACGCTAACCCCGACGACCCGGCTGCCGAGGCCCGATTTCGCCAGGTAGCCGAGGCGTACGAAGTGCTGTCCGACCCTGAGAAGAGAGCTCGTTACGACCGAGGCGAAAGCCTCGACGCGGGGTCGTTCTTCCAAGGTGCCGCGTCGTTCGACGACCTGATTAGGTCCGTGTTCGGCGATGGAGGTCTGTTCGGTGGGGGAGCGCGGCATTCTCCCGCGGCCAGAGGTCACGATGTCAGGGTGGCGTTGACGCTTGAGTTGGAGGAGGCTGCCTTCGGAGCGGAAAAGACGGTTACCTTCCCCGGTGCCCGGGTCTGCGAGGGTTGCGAAGGGTCCGGGTCAACGGATGGGTCCTCATCTCGCACATGCCGTTACTGTCGCGGTCGAGGCTCGGTACAGACGGCTCGCCGGAGTGTCTTTGGTGCCCTAATGACGGTGTCCACCTGCGAGGCCTGTCAGGGGGACGGCTCGGAGATGGTGAACCCCTGTTCCGAGTGTGATGGTGAGGGGGTACGGAATGGGAGGAAGACAGTAAGCGTACCGGTCCCTCCCGGGGTTGATGACGGGATACGGATCCGCCTCACCGGCAAGGGAGAGGCCGGAAGACGAGGAGTTGCTCCCGGCGACCTCTACGTGGATATCGCGGTGGCACCTCACCCCGACTTCGAGCGGCGGGGTTCCGACCTGCTCAGAGAAGTCCGAATCGGGATGGTCTCGGCAGCGCTCGGCACCAAGACTGAGGTCGAATTGCTGGGCGGAGAGACCGAGAGGCTCAGAGTACCGGCAGGAACACAGCCAGGGGACATGATCCGGCTGGGAGGTAAGGGGATCAGGAGCCACGGGACCGCGCGTCCTGGTGATTTGTACCTACGGGTGGTGGTGGTGGTTCCTACCCGGCTGGGTAGGTCAGAGAAGAAGTTGCTGCGGCGCTTTGCCGAGATGAGCGGCGAAGAGGTACTTTGATGTGCCTCGGGGAAGCTTCGGTAGGGGTACGCAGGGGCATGGCCGGGCCTAGTAGCGTCTATAGAAGCCGGAGCCTGGTAACCTGAAGTCACCTTTGACGTCGCACCTTATGCCACGACCTCGTTGATGTCGCAAACCGGGTCATCTTCACATGCCCTACGCGTTCCCGATCGGGGTGTGATGCTGGACCTTCTCGGGGAACAGGATTCCCACCTGCGCGTGGTCGAGTCGGCCTACCCAGCGGCGGTAATCGTCGCTCGAGGTGACGAGATCAGATTCCATGGAGACGAGGCTTCGGCGCAGCGGGCTCGAAGAGTGATCAAGGAGATGCTCCTCTTGGTACAACGGGGGATGAGCTTGGAATCCGAGGGGGTTAATAGGGTGATAGAGATGGTGAACGATTCGGTGCCCCATCCCAATCAGGTCCTCGGGGAATCGATCTGCGTGGCCCGAGGCCGAGTCATTCGTCCGAAGACAGTGGGTCAGCTTCGTTATCTCGAAGCGATCCGGGAAGCGACTCTGGTCTTCGGTATCGGCCCGGCCGGCACCGGGAAGACCTACCTGGCCATGGCTGCAGCCGCCGAGATGCTCCTCATGGGCGAGGTGAAGCGCCTGATCCTGACTAGGCCGGCCGTGGAAGCGGGCGAGCGCCTCGGGTTCCTCCCCGGTGACCTCGAGGCTAAGTTCAATCCTTACCTTCGACCGTTGTATGACGCGTTGTACGAGATGCTCGGACCCGACGAGGTGATGGAGAACCAACAGAAGGGCACGATAGAGATCGCTCCGCTGGCCTACATGCGGGGACGAACCCTCAACGACTCCCTGGTAGTTCTTGACGAAGCTCAGAACACCTCACGTGCCCAGATGAAGATGTTCTTGACCCGGCTGGGGTTCAACTCCAAAATGATCATCACCGGCGACGCCACGCAGGTAGACCTTCCCCGAGATCGCCGGTCCGGCTTGGTTCATGCCCAGAAACTGTTGGGGAAGGTCGGAGGGGTGAAGGTGATCCATCTAGGCGCGTCAGATGTGGTCAGACACCGGCTGGTGGCCGAGATCGTCGAAGCCTACGGGGTCGACTGAGACCGCAATGAGTTCTCGTACTAGAACCGTTTTGACGTTCCTGATTGTGGCAGGCACCGCGGCGCTGTCTTGGGCGGCGATTCTCATCGGGCAGCAATTTGCCACGGTTCAGGTTGAGATAGGGAGCGCCGCCACCGAGGACTTCGTTGCGGACACATCCATCGAGTTGGAAGACCTGGCGGCCACCGGGGCCGCTCGCCAGGCAGCCCGTGACTCGGTGGAGCCGGTCTACGCCCATGACCAAGAGATCGATGCCCTGGTTCTCGGCGGCATCCAGAACTTCTTTGAGGTTCTTCGCAGCGCTACCGTGGACCCCAATGCTCGTGACCTTCCGGAGTTCACGACCAGCACCACCATCCCCGCCCCGACGACGCCGACGACGGCAACCTCGGTGGTCCCCACCACTGTGTCGGAAACGGCTGAAACACCGTCCCCGGAGGCGGTAGAACCGAACGTGGGTGCTAGTCCTCCGGTGGCATCGACGTCGACCACCGTGCCCCCGCCAGCCGCTACTGCGGGCGCTACTGGTCGCGTCTACATCGACGTCGATGCCAACGGCTTCTTTGGTCAAGGCACCGACCATGGTCTGGCCGACGTGCGAGTGGTGGCTTTCGATATTCGAGGGGCTCGGTTTGAGGCAGTCACGTTCTCCGACGGACGCTTTACCTTGGGACGCATGGAACCGGGGCCGGCGGTGGTCTTCTACGACACCAATACGATCCCCGACCGCCTAACCGGGCCCGAGAATCTCATGTATCAGGAGGTCTTCTTGGAGGATGCTCGGGAGTATCGGCTTGTCGAATTGCCTCTCCGGGTGGAAGTCAACCCGAAGGACAACCAGATAGCCTCGCTGCGAGCCAACGGTTCGCTCCTCTTGGATCCGTCGGTCTCGCTGCTGGTCGACATCGCCACCGAGGATGTGTTGAGGCGCATCCTGGGGGAGGAAGAATGGCTTCTTGCTATCGAACGCGAGGCACTGCTTCTGGCTACCGAAGCGCTGAACACAAACGGGGGCATCCTCAGCGAGGAACTGCGCGATATTCAGATCCAGTATCGGTCCACCCCGCGGTTTGTGCCTCTTCCCGGTTCTGACACGGTGGTCTGGCAACAGGTGTCTCGGGTGGTCCCCGAAATCGCCACCGAGTTTCTGGCGGCGAACAAGGCCGTCGACGTAGTGGCTACGGACTTGCTCCGGGAGCAGAGCGCCGAGGCCGTCGAGGCCGTCCTGATTCGCTACGAGCCCGGGGATGTGATCGTGGCGGAAGGCGAGACCGTCACCGAAGAGATACGAGAGGCGCTCTCTCGGGGGGGACTCCTAAGCCTCGCGGCGCCTCGCTATGTAGCTTTGGGTGCCCTAGTCGTCGTCATCGTGGGTCTGCTCGCCCTCTATCTCTACCGTTTCGAACCCGGGGTCTGGGGTTCGTTGCGGAGGATGGCCCTCTTTGGACTCCTAGTTGCCTTAGCCGCCCTATCGGCGAGGGCCGTCGCCGTCTTCGCCGTCAGTGATCCGGCTGTCGGGTTTCTGATACCCGCGGCCGCGTTCGGGTTGATGACCGCCATCCTCTTCGACTCCCGGATTGCCGTCTTGATCGCCTTGGCGGTGGGATCAATGACTGCCGTGGCCACCGTTGATCCGGCATATACGCTTCACGCCGGGTTGTCCGCTTTGGTTCCTATCTCCTTCGTATCGGCTATCTCGGCTCGCCGCGATCTCAGGAGGGCAGCCCTCTACATTGTGGCCTTGGGTGGAGGTATTGCTGCGCTCATAACCTGGTTCCTTCCCCACGATGCTGGCATTCTGCGGGCCACGGCCTTCGCGCTTGCTGGAGGTGCCGTCTCCTGGCTAGTAGGAAGCTCCCTGCTATCGGTCTTGGAGATCGTCTTTGACATAACCACCTCGCTGCGGCTTCTCGACCTGACCGACCGGAACCATCCGGCTCTACGACTGCTGGAGGAAAAGGCAATCGGATCGTTCAACCATTCGCTGATGGTCGGGACACTCGCCGACCGGGCCGCCCGAGCCGTAGGGGCCAATCCGCTGCTGGCGCGAGCCGGTGCCTACTACCACGACCTAGGCAAGACCGAGCATCCGCAGTTCTTCATTGAGAACCAATTCGGTATACAGAATCCCCACGATCAGATGAGACCTGAGCAGTCGGCGGAGGTGATCCGCCGCCACGTTGTGGACGGCCTGGAGTTGGCCCGTAAGTTTCGCATCCCTGGTGACGTGGCTGAGGCTGTGGCTACCCATCACGGGGATGGCATCATGCACTTCTTCTATAACAAGGCCAAGGAAAAATACGGGGCAGATTCTGTGGACCGGGAGGACTACCGGCACGCCGGGCGGAAGCCGCAGCGGAAGGAAATGGCCATCGTGATGATCGCCGACTCGGTGGAAGGTGCCTGCCGGGCGGTCTTCCAGTCCGAGGAGCCTACCCCAGATCGAATCAGCCATCTGGTTGAGCGGGTGGTATCCGAGAAGGTAACGGACGGGCAACTGTCAGCCTCCGACCTCACCCTTGGGGACCTCACGTCGGCGAAGAGGGCCATGGTCGAGGCGTTGGTAGGTCATTATCACCAGCGCATCCCCTACCCGAACTTCCCTGACCGCGACGGGGATTGAAGGCATGTCTGACGCCCGATTCTTCGGCGGAGCCTGAGGCCGTGGAGATCTGTATAGAGGATGCCCGGCAATCCTCTCTTGATCACGTATGGGTGTCCTCGATCGCCCACCTGGTGCTGAAAGGGGAGAAGGTTCCGCTGAACACCGAGTTGGGCATCCGCCTTGTCGAAGATGAGGAGATGGCGCAGCACAACCATCGTTTTCTGGGCAAGGACGGGCCGACTGATGTGATCGCCCTGCCCCTGGTCGCTCCTGATACCGGTTACCCGGCTAACCCTGAGGGAAGGGGCGACGAGGTCCCGTACGGGTTGGGGGATGTAATAATCGCACCGGATTATGTTCGTCGGCAGGCGGATACTGTCGGCGTAGCATACGAAGCAGAGATGGCTCTCATGGTGGTTCACGGGATACTCCATCTGATCGGATATGACCATTCCACCGATGGTGAGGCCGCCGTGATGGAGGCCCGGGAAGGGGCTTTGCTGGCCCAAGTAGGGATTGAGCGCCGATGAGCTGGTTAGTCGGTTTAGTGGGGGTGGTCGTCCTCGTGGCTGCCGCTACGCTGCGCGCCGCCGGGGCCTCCCTGGTGTCCACGGCCCGAGCAGACGCCCTACATGATGCCGCCGACGGGACGAAGGGTGCCGCCACGGTGGCCCAGCTCTTGGAGGACCGATCGCGCATCCAGCCCGCTATCTCCCTAGTACACAGTTCGCTTCTGGTGAGTGCGGTACTGGTCGCCGCATGGTTAGCAGCTGGGTCGGCTTCCGGGATCGAGTTGGGGCTGCTATTGATCGGATCCGGTGGGGTGGTCGTGCTTCTCGGTGACCTGATGCCCAGATCGCTCGGCCGGTCACATCCCCGACGGATCGCGTATCGCTGGGCGCGGCTGCTCAGCATGGCGGTATCGGTCGGTGACCGGGCGGTAGATGCGGTCAACGACGAGGAGTCGGGCAATGGCTTCCCGGCCGAGTCCGACCAGGGTCACGACTCTTCCGATCGTGATGAGATTCGTATGATTTCCTCAGTCCTAGAGTTCTCCGACGCCATCGTCAGGGAGGTGATGATCCCCCGGACCGACATGGTTACCTTGACCTCAGAGAGGACCACGACGGAAGCTTTGGATCTGATCCTGCAATGCGGGTTCTCACGGATTCCGGTCACCGGCCGGGGCAGCGACGACATCGTCGGAATGGTCTACGCGAAGGACCTTCTCAGGGAAACGCCGAACTCGGGTAACCCGGTCTCGGTCCGGGAGATCTGCCGCCAACCGTATTTTGTTCCCGAGTCGAAACTGATCCGCGAGCTTCTCCGGGAGATGCAGGCTAAACAGATTCATCTAGCGATCGCCGTTGACGAGTTCGGCGGTACGGCGGGCCTAGTGACCATTGAAGACTTGTTAGAGGAGCTGGTCGGCGAGATTGTCGATGAGTATGACACCGAGTCACCTATGGTCGAGCAACTCGGCGACGGTCGTTACCTGGTGGCCGCCCGGCTGGCAGTTGATGACCTGAATCGTGCCCTCGGTACCGAGTTACCCGACGATGAGTGGGACACCGTAGGGGGTCTAGTTCTCGGTCTCGCTGGTCGGGTACCACGGGAGGGCGAACGGTTCACGATCGACAACGTGGATCTGGTAACCGATCGAGTCCAGGGCAGACGTGTCGAACGGGTGATAGTGGAGCGCGCGCCCCTCCCGGACCGTCAATAGCCAATGTTATCCGGTTATGTGGCGGTGGTAGGGCGGCCTAATGTGGGGAAGTCGACCCTCATCAACGCTCTGGTAGGCCAGAAGGTGACTATCACCTCCCGGCGGCCGCAGACCACCCGCTGGTGCGTCAGAGGGGTGCTTACCCTCGACGATCCCGAAGCCCAGCTGGTGTTGGTGGACACGCCCGGGTTGCACCGTCCCCGTACCAGGTTGGGTGAACGGCTCAACGCCCGGTCGTACCGAGTGCTCGAAGAGGCGGACTGTGTCCTCTTCGTGGTAGAAGCAACAGCACCGGAAGGCCCCGGTGACCGCCTAGTGGCCCAACACATCCTGACCTCCATTGATCCGGAGCAGGTAGTGCTCGTGGTGAACAAGACCGATGCGGCCCGGAAGAGCCGGATCGCCGAACGCCTCGCCGAGGCGGCGCTATGGGGTTTCGGTGCCTACGTCCCGATCTCCGCACTGAAGGGTGACGGGGTGGAACGAGTGGTGGGGGAGTTGCTGACGCGGATCCCAGAAGGTCCGGCCATGTTCCCGGCCGAGGCACTCCACGACCATTCCGACGAACGTATGGTCGCGGAAGTCGTCCGCGAGAAACTACTTCGTAACCTCCGAGAGGAGCTACCCCATTCGGTGGCGGTAAAGACCGACTCCATCGAGGCTAGAGGCGACCTCTATCGCATCGGAGCGACCGTGTATGTGGAGAGGGATTCTCAAAAGGGCATCGTCGTCGGTGCGGGGGGACGGAACTTACGAGACGCTGGCACGGCCGCGCGCCTCGAACTGGAGAAAACCATGGGGCGGAAGATTTTCCTCGATCTGCGAGTCAAGGTAGAGAAGAACTGGCAGGATTACCCCGATCGAATCGAACGCCTCGGCCTAGCGTAAGCCCGCTCCCCACCCCGGCTCTGCAGCGACCCGCCCCGCTTGTGCGAGGTTTGACGAGGCGACCGAGTCCCAACTGGCCGCTGGCCACGGGCCACCGAAACGAGCCGCATAAACTGAGGCACAACGGATCGTCGCCAGCGGAGGGGACAGATGGGTTTTCGGATCGAGACGGACTCGATGGGGGAGGTGCAGATTCCGGACGGCGCGCTGTACGGCGCATCCACCCAGCGAGCGGTAGAGAATTTCCCGATCTCGCAGCGCCGGTTTCGACGCTGGTTTATCTGGGCGCTTGGCCTGATCAAAGCCAGCGCCGCGGCATGCGCTGCCGAAGCGGAGCATCTGCCTCCCGAGGTCTCCGAGGCGATCCAGACGGCGGCCGGGGAGGTGATGGGTGGTCGTTGGGACGATCAGTTCGTCCTTGATGTCTATCAGACCGGATCGGGCACCTCCACCAACACCAACGCCAACGAAGTCATCGCCAACATATCAAGCCGACTGCTTGAAAGAGTGGCGGGGGAGTGGACGGTTCACCCCAACGATCACGTCAACTTCGCGCAGTCATCCAACGATGTGATCCCTACCGCCATGCACATCGCCTCCGTAGCGGCTTTGCAGCAGGATCTCCTGCCGGCATTGCATCGATTGGCCGAATCGCTGGAAGAACGCGCCGGTGTCTTCGCCGAGGTCGTCAAGTCCGGACGTACGCACCTGATGGATGCCACGCCGGTGACGCTCGGCCAAGAATTCTCGTCCTATAGCGTCCAGATCCGCAAGGGACTGGACCGCATCGACGGTGCCCTAGACGGTCTCTACGAGTTGGCCTTGGGAGGGACCGCGGTCGGTACCGGCATCAACGCGCCCCGAGGGTTCGCCGCCGCGGTGATCGCCCGGATCGCAGAACGCAGCGGGTATCCCTTTCGTGAAGCGGACAACCACTTCGAAGCGCAAGGATCCAAGGATGCAGTGGTCATGGCCAGCGGGGTGCTGAAGACGCTGGCGGTCTCCATCTTCAAGATCGCCAATGACCTGCGATGGATGTCGTCTGGTCCCCGTACCGGCCTGGCGGAGATAAGGCTTCCGGTTCTCCAACCCGGTTCGTCGATCATGCCAGGCAAGGTCAATCCGGTAATACCAGAGATGGCGATGCAGGTCTGTGCCCAGGTGATCGGCAATGACGCGGCCGTCACCTGGGGAGGGGCGAACGGCAACCTTGAGCTCAACGTGATGATGCCGATGATGGCCGAAAACCTGTTGGACTCGATCGACTTGCTGGCCAACGCAGCTTCGACTCTGGCTGAGAAATGTGTCGACGGCATTGAGGCCGATGTCGAACGCTGCCAGGCTCTAGCCGATGCCAACCTCATCGTCGTCACGGCACTCAATCCCACCATCGGCTATGACAAGGGAGCGGAAGTTGCCAAGGAAGCGTACGCCTCCGGTCGCACGATTCGTGAGGTTGTACTCGAGAAGGGCTTGATGGATACAGAGGCGTTGGATAAGGCGCTTGATATCCAACGCATGACGGCGGGAGGGGTTCTCTAACTCAAACCGGTACTTCCAGTTGTCAGTGACCCGTGGCCGGTGGGGGACCGGACTGGGTCGTCTCAGAGATCCTCATCCCGCACCGCTCAGTTGCCAGTGGATGGCTCCTAATCGGCAGAAGTTGGCCCGGTTGTGGGACCCTCTTCTGGTTCTTCTGGTTCAGTGCCCAACCGGGGGTGCAGGTTGCCGTCCACACCCGGCTCGGTGAGGTCCAAGCCCGCGCCAACATTCTTGATGGCTCGGTCGGATCGGGAACGGCACCCCCCGTGGCACGAAGCCAGATTGTGGGTTCATGATCCGATCAGGCAGAAATCCGTCACAAGAGGGTTGTCTGTATCTCAGAGTTGTTATACGGTGTCTATTGCTAAGCACCGATTCCGGCTTGTCGAGGCAGTGTTGACCGATCGGAAACAGCCGGACCTTCGGGAACATCGAATCTTGTGGAGCTAAGGCCCCAGCCTCTCCCGGCTTCAGCCCGGGCATGGCCGACCATGCTCCAACCTGGCGGTGTGAGGCGGGGGTGGGGCCCAGCGGAGCTGGGGCAAGCGCGGCCTTGGGGGCCGTGCAGGGTGCTGGTTGTGGGGTGCGGCCGGGTTCTGTAGTCGATGAGTTTGATGGTGAGGATCAGGATGGTGGCTAGGGCGGGTTGGACTAACCGGTGGTGGGGCTTCCGGTGGGGTTGCAGGTTGCTGCTCGTTATCGCACTCGAGCGAAGACCCGAACTGGTGAATACCCCGACTATCTGCGCCGTTACTAACCGTCCGCCTGGGATTTAGCTTCCTCGAAGGTCTCTATCGCCTGCTCAAGGGTGGTCCATGGCAGGTTGGCGCACTTGATCCGGACCGGAAATTTCCTTACCCCTTGTAAGGCTTCCAGGTCCCCCAAGACTGCGCCTGGTCGTTCCGGGTCAAGCTTCGGCTCTTCAGCCCCTGTAACGCCCATCATCCCTTTGAACTGGGCGGTCAACGTACGTATCGCCCCCGTATCGTGTCCCTTTACCGCATCACCCATCATCGAACCTGATGCCTGTGAAATCGAACATCCCTGACCGGTGATCCCGATCTCAACCACATGTCGACCGTCGATAAGGAGATCCACAGTGACTTCGTCGCCGCACAGAGGGTTGTCGCCGTCCGCGGTGGCGTTCAACTTGGGCAGGCGACGGCGATTCCTGGGGTTTCGGTAATGGTCGAGAATGACCTCGCGGTATAGCTCTTCAAGCCCCATGAGCCGTAACGATAGAGGCCCGATCGCGATCGTCGTAGACGGAGGAGGTAACGCGGGTCGGGAATCCGTAGATCATGGCACCCCGAAAATGCGCCGGACGACCCCCAGAGCCTCAATGAGAGCGTCAACATCTTCGGTGGTGTTGTATATGTAGAAGGAAGCCCGCGCCGTAGCTGGCATCCCGAGCGCCCGCATCAGAGGCTTGGCGCAATGGTGGCCTGCCCGCACGGAGACCCCTTCCTGATCAAGAATGGTGGCCACATCGTGCGGATGAACTCCAGCCAAGGCGAAACTAACCGCCCCACCCCGATCCTCGGTATCGGCAGGCCCTTGAATCGCCAAGCCGGGAACCTCGGACAGGCGCTCCAAGGCGTACGCAGTCAGCTGACGGTCATGTTCGAGTACATTCGTCATACCGAGACGGCTCAAGTAATCCACCGCCGCCCCCAAGCCCACCGCCTCGACAAACGCCGGAGTGCCAGCCTCGAACTTATGCGGTACCTCGGCCCAAGTTGATTCATGCAACTGCACGTCCCTGATCATCTCGCCGCCGCCTTCGGCGGGTGGCATCTCCTCCAAGAGTTCCCGTCGGCCCCACAAGACGCCGATACCGGTCGGTCCCAGCATCTTGTGTCCGGAAAAGACCAGAAAGTCGGCACCCATCGTCTGGACATCCACCGGGGCATGCGGAACTAACTGGGCCCCGTCGACCACCACCAGAGCATCGTGCTCGTGGGCCACGGCGGCCAACTCCCGTACAGGTGGCATGGTCCCCAACACGTTGGACATTCCGGTGATGGCCAACAGCCGTACTCTCTCGTCAAAGCAGCCCAAGGCGTGATCGAGGTCCAACCGATAGTCGTCACCCAACTGCGCGTAGCGCAACCCCGCACCGGTGTGCCGCCCGATGATCTGCCAGGGGACGATGTTGGCGTGGTGCTCCATGATGGTGGTAAGGATGCGGTCCCCCGACTTGAGGTTGTTGAGCCCCCATCCGTAGGCGAGCAGGTTCATCGCCCCGGTTGCACTGCGGGTGAAAACTATCTCTTCAGTCGACGCGTTCAAGAAGCGGGCCACCTTACGGCGAGCCTCCTCGTACGCTTCGGTTGCTTCCTGGGAAAGGGTGTACGCACCCCTATGGACGTTGGCGTAGCTGTTCGTATAGAGACTGACCATCGCGTCGATGACCGCCGCAGGCTTCTGAGAGCTGGCGGCGGAGTCAAGGAACGCCATCCTGCGATCGTTAATTCGGCGAGAGAGGATCGGAAAGTCGGCGCGGACCTGTTCCGAGGAGATCACTTCGACGGTGCCTGGCGAAATGCCTCGTAGCCTTGCTCCTCCAAGCGGTGGGCTAGGTCGGCACCACCCGACTTGACGATCCGGCCATCCACCAGTACGTGAACGAAGTGGGGAGTAATGTAATCAAGCAAACGTTGATAGTGGGTGATGATAAGGAAGCCTCGACTTCCGTCGGCCAGCTTGACAACTCCCTCGGCAACGACGCGCAGCGCGTCAATGTCAAGCCCGGAATCCGTCTCATCCATGATGGCGAGATCCGGCTCCAGCACCGCCATCTGCAGGACCTCGTTGCGCTTCCGCTCGCCACCGGAGAACCCCTGGTTTACGTATCGGTCGGCGAAGGTCGCCTCCATACCCAACGATGCCATCGCATCCGCCACCCGTAGCCGAAGCTCCATCACCGTGTAGTTCGTTCCGGTCCGGTTAGTCAACGCCGTTCGCAGGAAGTTGACCACTGAAACTCCGGGGATCTCCTCGGGATATTGGAAGGCAAGAAACATGCCGAGGTTGGCTCGGGTGGGCGCGTCCTCCTCGGTGATATCCCTACCTTTGAAGCGGACTGAACCACTCGTGACCTCGTAGCCGGGATGCCCCATCAGAACCTTGGCGAGAGTCGACTTGCCGGAACCGTTCGGTCCCATGATGGCGTGGATCTCGCCGGGCCGGGTAGTGAGATCCACCCCGCGCAGAATCTGGTGGCCGTCAATAGAAACACGTAAGCCGTCGATGCTCAGCAAGGGAGCGATAGCGGTCAAGGGTAGGACTCCTCAGTAGCTAGGTTGATGGCGGGTAGGGTAACTGTCCGGCCGCCGGGTTCGTAACCTCCAGCCACCCGCTCAACGGGAAGATGTCGGATAGGTGCGAGGTGCGAGGGCCGCCAAAGATATGGACCAACTCTCGGGTCGGTACCCCACCTGCGGACCATGATACTTGAGATCAGGGACCTGTCAGTTGCCTCTTGCCAGTTGGACACGATGATCCCGAAGTCCTCATCCCGCTCTGGCTCATCGCTCGTTGCTCGTTTGGGACTCGGGGGCGTCGGGAGGCTCCGCCTGTCTGGTCGGCGGGTGGTCACTTCCTGCAGGGCACCTAAGCTTGCGGTATGTCATCTGGTTTCGTCTTGGCGTTGTCCCTGCTGGTTCTCTTGACCATTCTGGGTGCCCTGGCGATCACCGCCCTCATAGAAGGAAGGGCGGATGCCTCGAGTCGCCGTCCGGTCTACGTCATCAACGATGCTTGCGACCATATCGTCGATAACCTCGATGAACAGGTCCTTCATAGGATCGGGCGTTCAGGGATCCGGCGTGTCATCGAATGGTCCACCCACTACCTTCAGGGGTTGGCGGTTCCGGCCCGGCAGCGAACCGGCCTACGGGTGATTGCTGGCGGAGACCCTGGATCCATCGAGTACGTTCGCACCCAACTGGCGCGGAGAGGATACGATTACTCGAGTTCCGACATAGCCGCCGTCCTAGCCGGTGAGGCCGATTACCTGGCAGGCATAGGAGCCTTAGGCGAACAGGTCAAGGAAGGGGAATCCGTATGAGGGCACGATGCGGCAGATGTGGCGCTGGCTTCGAGGTCAGGGCTCCGGGAAGATACCCGTGTCCGATGTGCGGGGTGACCAACGAGGTACGAGGGCCAGCTGGCCAAGATCCTGGATTCGGGGCCGGGGGTGCTGGGGGTCCGGGGATGGCACCGCCTCCACCGCCCGCAGCCCCAGAGATTCCGTCGCGTCGCGTCCGATGCCCGGATCAAGAGTGCGGATTCAGCTTCATCGTCGGCGACGTCGAAACCGCACCCTGCCCGATGTGTGACAACCCGGTCCGGGTCAAGTGAGAGGATCATGCCGGACCGCCTAACCCGATTCGAGAACCACCGTTTCGTGGGGGCACGCGACACCATGTTGGTGTACGACTGCGACCAGGCTGACCAAGTGGGCCTGATCCGGCATCGGATCGACTCCGACCACCTGTCAGGCCGCAACCTTATCCAGACTTTTGGCCCCGATACCCTGGCGGAGGCTCGCAATCGAGGATTCCGCCCACCGGATGACGCCACAGGCCTGAGCCGATAAGCGGGTTCGGCCCCACCTATCCGATCAGTCATTACCCTTATTCCCGGTGCCCACTAGATACCTGATCATCGCTTCGCTGATTACCGCTCTGATAATCCTCCTCGGGGCAGGGGTGTGGTTCTTGTTGGCCTTTATCTGATCAGATGGGCCGGGCACCAAGGTCGAACTCGGGTAGGGAAGACATGTCCGCCGTCTCACTAGACTCGGCGAACCGCAGCTTCGTGGAGAGCCAAGACTATGTATGACGTAATTGTTATCGGAGGCGGGCCGGGTGGATATGGTGCCGCCCTGTACGCCCACAACTTCGGGCTCTCCGTGGCATTGGTGGAGAAGGAGACGCTGGGAGGAACCTGCCTGTTGCGGGGCTGCATCCCCGCCAAGACCTGGCTTCAAGCTGCCGAGGTCTACACCACGGTCCGTTCAGCCGGGCAGTTCGGCGTCATTGCCGGACCGCCCGACTTCGATTGGTCCAAGGCCCTATCCCGCAAGAATCGTATCGTCAACGGTTTGGTGCGCGGGCTTACCGGGCTGCTGAGGATGCGCAAGGTTGACGTGTTCGCGGGGGTGGGACGACTGGGGAGGCCGGGCGAAGTCGTGGTAACGGGAGCCGGCGAGTCCCAGGTCATCGCCGGACGCAACATCATCCTTGCTACCGGGTCAGTACCGGTTGAGTTATCCGCCTTACCCTTCGACGGATCTACGGTCGTCAGCTCCGATCATGCGCTCGACTGGTCGGAACCGCCCGGGCGGGTGGGCATCATCGGTGGCGGGATCGTCGGATGCGAGTTCGCCAGCATGCTGACTGATCTGGGAAGCGAAGTGGTGGTCTTCGAAATGCTCGACCAGATCATCCCCGGCTTTGAGCCCGACGCGGCCCGAGAACTTCAGAAGCAGCTGACGCGCCGGGGAGTGCGCTTCTTCCTCAACACCTCCGCAGTGCTGGAGCGCCAAGCCGGGAGCCTCGTTCTGTCCGGAGGTGGGGACGTCGCGATCGAAGTAGATAAGGTCTTGGTATCGGTGGGTCGGGCACCGGTCACGGGCGACTTGCTCCTAGCCGAGGCGGGTGTGGCCACCGACCGAGGGTTCGTGGTCACTGATCTGGAGACGATGCAAACCTCGGTCAAGAACGTTTATGCGGTGGGCGACATCGTGGCCGACACCCCCGGCTTGGCTCATGGTGCCTTCGCCGAAGCGATCGCCGCGGTCACCCACATTGCCACGGGGGAGACCCGACCGGTGGACTACCGAGCCCTCCCTAGCGTCGTGTATACCCATCCTGAAGTGGCCATGGTGGGCGTGACCTCCATTACCGCCGCCGGGTCAGGTATTGAGGTCGCCGAGACAGATCATTCGTTCATGGGAATCGGGCGGGCCCGCATCATCGGCAAGACTCACGGGTTCGTCAGGGTGCTCAATGAGGTGGAGGGCCCTATCGTCGGTGCGACTGTCGTCGGGGCTTCAGCGGGCGACATTATCCACGAGTTGATGTACGCAGTGGGATGGGAAGCCCTGCCAGAGGAAGCCGCGGCGTTCGTCCACGCTCATCCCACGCTGAGCGAGGCGGTGGGTGAGACCTTGCTGGCTTCAACAGGGCGTTCACTGCACTAGAACCAAGTCGGGTCCGATTCCCGCAGGGAGGTATACATAGCATGTCAACAACAGTGTCGATGCCTCAGCTGGGGGAGACGGTCACGGAGGGAACCGTCCTGCGATGGATGAAGCAGGTTGGGGACAAGATCGGGGAGGACGAGCCGATCGTGGAGATCTCCACCGATAAGGTAGATACCGAAGTCCCGTCCCCGGTTGCCGGAGTCATCAGCCGAATCCTCGTCCCCGAAGGCGAAACCATTGAGGTTGGCACTCCGATGGTTGAGATAGCCTCGGACGGCGAGGAGGACCCATCAGATGGTGGCACGGAAGCGGCCAGCACCCCGGCACCTCCCCAACCGCCGCCCGACTTAGGTCCAGCGCCCGAACCGACTAGCCCGCAGGCTGAAAGGGCATCCGCCCGCCGGTTCCTCTCACCGGTGGTACGTCGTCTGGCCCGCGAGCACTCCATCGATACCGACCTGATAGAAGGCACCGGCCGGGACGGTCGGGTAACCCGCAAGGACGTTCTTGCCTACATTGAGGCGTCGAAGCAACCACCCGCTACCGCACGATCGACCGATAAGTCGGTTTCCCAGCCATCCGATGACCAGGTTGCGACACCGTCGGACGAACCGGCCCGCCTCAGCCGCCTGCGGCTGGGAATTGCCCGCAACATGATGGCATCACGACAGACCGCCGCCCACGTGTGGACTTCGATGGAAGTTGACTACGAAGGCGTTGAACGGGTCCGGCGGAAGCATGGCCCGAGGTTCAAGGACCAGGAGGGTTTCTCCCTCACCTATCTGCCCTTTATCTCGCGTGCGGTCATGGACGCCTTGCGCGCCTACCCGGTGGTCAACAGCTCCTTCGACCTTGAAGCTCGCACGGCTACCTTCCATCAGGAAATCAACCTCGGTATCGCAGTCGACCTGAACCAGGACGGGCTGATGGTGGCCACTATCCGTCAGGCCGACGACTACTCGCTGTCGGCGATAGCTCGAAAAATCCGCGACCTTGCCGATCGGGCCAGGAGCGGACAGGTCCGAGCTGGTGAGGTGTCAGGAAGCACGTTCACCATCACCAATCCCGGGCCGTTCGGCTCCTACATGTCGGTCCCGATTATCAACGTACCCAACGTCGCGATCTTGTCCACCGACGGAATTGCCAAGCGTCCCGCCGTCGTATCGACCCCAGATGGCTCTGATGCCATCGCCATCCGCCCGATCGGGGTCTTGGGGCTGTCGTGGGACCATCGGGCTTTCGACGGTTCCACCGCCGCCCTGTTCCTGCGGCGGATCAAGGAGAACATCGAAGGATGGGATTGGGAACAGGAGCTGCCCTGACCCGTACTTCTGATGCCGTGGTCTTAGACCGCAACCACAGGCTGGTTGCCAGCCGGACCCGACTTCGCACCCGCTGGTTGGGCAGGCTCGGTTACGAGGAGGCGTGGGACCTCCAGAGGGCCTTCTGGGAGGGGCGGTACACCGGTCGGTCGAGTGCAGATCACCTCCTGCTGCTTGAGCATCCCCACGTGTACACGGTGGGTCGGAACGGGGACGGGCGACACCTTCTCGTATCCGAAGAACGTCTCGCCGAGTTGGGTGCCCGCCGGTTCGACATCGACCGAGGCGGGGATATCACCTATCACGGACCCGGCCAGTTGGTCGGTTACCCCATTCTGGCGCTGGCGGATCTACGCAAGGTGGTCCCGTATGTGCGCGCCATCGAAGAGGTCCTGATCCGGACCTTGGCCGACTTCGGGATCACCGCCCGACGGGATCCTGGCTACACGGGGGTGTGGACGGATCAGGGGAAGGTAGCCGCCATCGGGGTTCGGGTCGCTCGCGGCGTATCTATGCACGGGTTCTCGCTCAACGTGAGCCCCGACATGTCCTACTTCGATCACATGAACCCCTGCGGGATCAGGGACCGCCCGGTCACTTCCATGTCGCACCTTCTCGACCGGGATGTATCCATCGAGGAAACCGTGGAACAAATCGTCCCCAATTTTGTCCGGGTTTTCGGGTATCGGGACAACGATCTGCAGCTGGGGGCGTTCACAAGAGGGCAGGGACGACCCGATAGATTCGAGGTGGATCGCCTGCTTGTCGAGGGCACGTTCGCCCCTCGCGGAAGGAAGGCGACACCAGTCACCATCGGAAGGCGTTTGGTGGGGGAACCGACCCGACCCTCGTGGATGCGGGTCACGGCCCGGCTGGGAGAGGAGTACCGCCGGATGGGCCGACTGATGCGGGACCTAGACCTCCACACGGTGTGCGAAGAGGCCGGTTGCCCGAACATCTACGAGTGCTGGCAGGAAGGTGCCGCCACCATCATGATCCTGGGCGGGGTCTGTACCCGCGCCTGCGGATTCTGCGATGTGACCACCGGGCGTCCCCAGGGCCTTGATCTGGAGGAACCCGCCCGGGTTGCCGCCGCCGTTTCGGCCATGGATTTGCGTCATGCGGTCATCACCTCCGTGAATCGTGATGACCTTCCCGACGGTGGCGCCGGGGTCTTTGCCCGGACCATATGGGAAATCAAGCAGAGGATGCCGGACTGTGACGTGGAGGTTCTGATACCCGACTTCAAAGGGGTTACCGCGGATCTCGAACAGGTACTCGCCGAAGAACCAGCCGTCCTCAACCACAACACGGAAACCGTTCTCAGGCTCCAGCGGGATGTCCGGACCGCGGCCAGCTACGGTCGCTCGCTGGCCTTACTCGCCCGCGCCAAACAGCACTCGTTTGGCGGGGTGGTGAAGTCGGGTCTCATAGTGGGCATGGGGGAGACCCGTGAGGAAGTCCTTGGCGCGTTGGCCGATCTTCGGGCGGTCGGCGTAGACGTGGTGACCGTCGGCCAGTACCTGCGACCCACGGCGCGACACCGACCGGTTCATCGCTATGTCCATCCCGACGAGTTTTCCGAATACGCCGAGTACGGCCGCCGTCTGGGGCTGGCCCACATAGAGTCGGGTCCTCTGGTTCGCTCCTCCTACCATGCCCGCGACTCGTTGAACGCGGCTGGCGGAACTCGGGTTGCCGCCGAGCCGGGCATGGGTATCTAGGTCTTGGTAGGCTGGTACGAGGCTGTCACCCGGCTGATTATCCTCAAACCGACGACGATCATAAGCGAGGCGATGTGGCAGAACGCACGATAGAGAACCTGCTCCACGAAGACCGGATCTTCACCCCCTCGCCAGAGTTCACCCGCCGCGCTAACGCCCAACCGGGTATCCATGAACAGGCCCAAGCCGACCCGCTCGGCTACTGGGAAGAGCAGGCCCGCACCCGCGTAACTTGGTTCACCGAACCTTCGATAATCGTCGACGACGCTGATCCTCCCTTCTACAAATGGTTCACCGACGGGGAACTCAACGTGTCCTTCAACTGCCTTGATCGCCACGTAGAGGCTGGTAAGGGGGACCAAGTGGCCTACCACTGGGAAGGGGAGCCGGGCGATAAGCGGGCCATAACCTATCGCCAGCTTCTCGATGACGTGTGCCGTTTTGCCAACGGCCTTAAGGAGATCGGGGTCCGCAAGGGTGACCGGGTGGCTATGTATATGGGAATGGTTCCCGAGTTGGCCGTCGCCATGCTGGCCTGTGCCCGCATCGGAGCGGCCCACAGCGTGATATTCGGGGGGTTCTCCGCCGATGCAATCTTCGACCGGGTCGAGGACGCCGGGGCGCGGGTCCTAGTGACCTGCGACGGTGCCTGGCGACGAGGCAAGGTCATCGACCTGAAGGGCGCGGCCGATCGGGCTATGGAGCGGACGGACCTGATCGAACGTTGTGTGGTGCTTCGCCGCACCGCCAACGAGGTGTCGATGAGGGAAAGCCGGGACATCTGGTGGCATGACCTAGTCGACCGACAGAGTTCCGAGTGCCAACCCGAGGCCATGAACGCCGAAGACCTCCTCTACATCCTGTACACCTCTGGCACCACCGGCAAGCCCAAGGGCATCATGCACACCACCGGGGGTTACCTGGTCGGGGCCACTACCACCCACAGCCTCGTCTTCGACATTAAGCCAGATCAGGACGTGTGGTGGTGTGCGGCCGACATCGGGTGGGTGACGGGGCACACCTACATCGTCTACGGCCCGCTCGCCAACGGGACCACATCGGTCATGTATGAGGGGACTCCCGACCATCCAGACAAGGACCGGCTCTGGTCGATCATCGCCCGATACGGGGTTACCCAGCTCTACACTGCTCCGACCGCGATCAGGACCTTTATGAAGTGGGGGGAAGAATACCCCCAGCGCCACGACCTCTCCACCCTGCGAGTGCTCGGAACGGTGGGTGAACCGATCAATCCCGAAGCTTGGATGTGGTACCACGAGAACATCGGAGGGGGGAAAGCACCTATCGTGGATACCTGGTGGCAGACCGAGACGGGATCGATCATGATCTCACCGCTTCCCGGGATCGTTCCTACCAAGCCCGGCTCGGCTACCAGACCGCTGCCGGGAATTCTGGCGGACGTGGTAGACGAAGCGGGGAACCCGGTAGGCCGTGGCGGGGGCGGTTATCTGGTGCTACACAACAGTTGGCCATCGATGCTGAGATCGATATGGGGCGACGATCAGCGGTATATCGACACCTATTGGTCACGATTCGACGACACCTACTTCCCCGGAGACGGTGCCAAGATCGATCAAGACGGCTACCTGTGGCTGCTCGGTCGAGTAGATGATGTGATGCTGGTCTCCGGACACAATATCTCCACCATGGAGGTGGAGTCGGCGTTGGTCTCGCACCCCGCGGTAGCCGAGGCGGCCGTGGTAGGCCGCTCGGATCCTCTCACCGGCCAGGCAATCGCCGCGTTCGTGAGCCTTCGAGGTGGGGTCGAGGGAGACAACACGTTGTTGAAGGATCTCAGGGACCATGTTGCCAACTCGATCGGACCCATCGCCAAGCCCAAGAGCATCGTCTTCACCCCCGACGTTCCCAAGACCCGATCGGGCAAGATCATGCGCAGGTTGCTGAGGGATATCTCCGAGAACCGAATGCTGGGCGATGTCACCACGCTGGCCAACGCCGACGTAGTCGCCGAGATCGCCGAGAAGGCCGCCTCAGCCGTCAGCGACGAGGATTGAGGTCGCCTGTGCCCGACCTCCCCGACCGGCAGTAGCGGCGTGTTGCTAGGCGGGAAGCGGCTCCTGATAACTGGGGTTCTGACTCATGGCTCGATTGCCTGGTCCACCGCCAAGGTAGCCCAGGAGCAGGGAGCTTCGGTCGTGCTCACCGGGTTCGGTCGAGGGATGCGCCTAACCGAGCGGGCGGCCCGTCGTCTCCCGAAGCGGCCGGAGGTCTTCGAGTTGGATATCAACGACCCGGATCACATGGACAATCTGGTCAGCGAATTGGACCAGAAGTGGGGCGGGTTGGACGGCGCGCTCCATGCGATCGCTTTCGCGCCAGCCGACGCTCTGGGAGGCAACTTCCTTTCTGCCCCGGTCGAGAGCGCGTCCTTGGCCTTCACCACGTCCGCCTTCTCGTTCAAGACCTTGGCGGTCGGACTTCTCCCCCTGATGCGCAAGACGGGAGGCGGCTCCCTGGTGACCCTCGACTTCGACAACAGCACCCAGGCCTGGCCTTCGTACGACTGGATGGGGGTATGCAAGGCGGCTCTCGCCTCGGTCACCCGCTACCTGGCGCGCGACCTCGGCCCCGACGATGTGCGGGTCAACGCGGTGTCTGCCGGTCCGCTGTCGACAGTGGCCGCCAAAGGGATCGCCGGTTTTGACCGATTCCAGGGCGTCTGGTCCAGGCGGGCACCGCTCGAGTGGGACACCGCCGACCCGACTCCGGTGGCCAACATGGTTTGCGTCCTCATGTCCGACTTCGCCGACAAGGTGACCGGCGAAGTCGTTCACGTCGATGCTGGCTTTCATGCCGTGGCGACTAGCCCCGGTGATTCTGATCGGTAGGGGACCTTGCTCGGGTGTCGGCTCAACCTGCCAGGTTGAGGAGCGCCTCTTCTGATGGAGTCCGCCGGCTATCTGAGCGCCTTTGTCTTCGGGATGCTGTCCTTTGTGTCGCCGTGCGTCCTCCCCCTTCTCCCCGGTTACCTGGGCCTGATGTCCGGATATTCGGCCGCGGAGCTTAGGGATGGGGAGGCCTCAACCGCCCGCATGCTCGGCGTTACCACGATGTTCGTGGTCGGCCTGTCGATCGTGTTCATGGCCCTAGGCGCGGGAGCTACCTCCGTTGCCGGTTTGTTGGCCCGCAACCGGGCGATCATCAACACGGTGGCGGGATGGATAATCCTGCTCTTCGGCCTGATGATCGTGATCATGGCCATCAGCACCTCGCCACGCCTGGCCTTTCTGTATCGGGAGCGGCGCCTCCACGCCCGGCCGACCTCCCTAGGTCCGTGGGCACCGCTGGTGATGGGCATGGCGTTCGGCTTCGGATGGACCCCATGTATCGGGCCGGTCCTAGCCGCGATTCTCGTCCAAGCCGCTACGCAGGACACCTTATGGCGGGGAATGCTCCTGTTGTTCGTCTTCGCCATGGGAATGGGGATCCCGTTCATCATCGCCGGGGTAGGGGTGACCCGCCTCTACGCCGGTATCGGGTTCTTCCGGCGACACCTCCGCACCATCAACGTGCTTTCCGGCCTGCTGATGATGGCCTTCGGGGTGATGTTCATAACCGGACGTGTAACCGACCTATCGTCCCTAATCAGTAGCTGGATGATCAGCCTCGGACTCGAAGGCCTAGCCGCCATCTAAGGGGACTCTCCACGAATGAGGAGCAAGTCGCCAAGAAACCAGAGTCCCAACTAGCCACTGGCTAACTGGCTTACGTTAAGGTCGGTCAAATACCGCAGCGAACCCCTGTCCACCCCCTATGCACATGCTTACCACCCCGATCCGGCGGTCAAGGCGCTCCAAGGAATGCAACAACTTGACGGTCAGGACCGCCCCGGTAGCACCCACCGGGTGGCCCAAGGCGATAGCGCCCCCGGACACGTTGGTGGTCTCGGGATCGAGACCCACATCTCGTATTACCGCCACCGCCTGGGCTGCGAAAGCCTCGTTTAATTCGACCAGATCGACGTCGGTGAGGGTAAGGCCAGCCCGTTGGAGTGCCGCTGGTATGGCCGTGGCTGGCGCGTAGCCCATGATCTCCGGATCGATTCCGGTGACCGCCCAGGACCGAAGGCGCAGACGGGGCTGGCATCCCCGATTACGGGCCTCCGACTCACCCATCAGCACCACCGCGGCGGCACCGTCATTGATACCCGACGAGTTACCGGCCGTCACGGTTCCCCCATCCGCGAAGGCGGGCCTCAGCCGGGCAAGTTTGTTCGGCGTAACGCCCGGTCGAGGGTGTTCGTCAACGTGGAACGACACCCCGCCGGGTGTACCCACCTCGACAATTTCCTCACGGAAGTGGCCTGCGGAGATGGCGGCCGATGCCCTCTGTTGACTCTCGGCGGCGAAGGCGTCCTGAGCTTTACGCGCTACCTGAAATCTCTCTGCCACTTTCTCCGCCGTAAACCCCATTGGGTAGCCGCCAAACGGGTCGGTCACCAACGATAAGGTTCCGTCCACCAGGCTCCGGTCACCCAACTTCCAACCTTGACGGGCGCGGAAGTCGAGGAAGGGTTGGCGGCTCATGCTCTCGTTGCCACCGGCCACCACAACTCGGGCCGCTCCGGTCATGATCTGCTGGGCACCGGTGATGATGGCCTGCAGACCAGAGGAGCAAAGCCGGTTGACATTCATGGCCGTACTTGAGGTAGGAAGACCCGCTTCGAGAGCGCATCTCCGGGCGTTGTAGGCGTCACGGCCTACCGATCCCAGCTGGCCCATGACCACCTCGTCGACCTCGCCGGGTGGAAGCCCGGCCCGGTCCAAGGCCTCTCGGATTGTGATGGCTCCCAGGCGGTAGGCGGGTATAGAGCTGAGACTCCCCCCGAACGTCCCTATGGCAGTACGCGCCGCACCGACTATCACAACCGGTTCATTGGAGGTAATCATTTCACACCCGTTCTCTCGGTCACGCTCATCGGGTCGGTGACCCAATCCAGTCCCTGGCCAGGCCGGTCAGGTGGGCTTCTCCGAAAAGCCGGACACACGCCTCGGCCGCCTTAGCCCGTACCTCCTCTTCATCGACGCGGGTTGAACGACCGCCCTCGACGATGATCTCACCGCCCACCACCACTATCTCGACGTCGGACGCCCTTCCCGAATGCACCACGGAAGCGACCGGTCGACTCCAGGGAGTATGCCTGATGTGGTCGACGTTCATCACCACGAGATCGGCCCACTTGCCCGGCACCAGGGATCCGGCGTCGAGGCCGGTCATGGCGGCACCGCCTCTCGTCCCGATTTCGAGGAACTGTTCGACGGTGGTGGCGGTGGAATCGAGGCCAGCGACCCTATGCATCAGGACTCCGGCCTTCATCGCCTCGAGGATGTCCTGGCCAGCCACCGCTACCCCATCGGTACCTAGAGCGACGTTAGCGCCTCCGCGCAGGAGGGAGTTCAGCTTGATCACCCCGGAGGCCAGATACTGGTTCGATATCGGGTTGTGTACCGCGGTGGCACTGGCGTCACCCATTGCCTCGACTTCATCGGGGGAGAGCCAGATCGAGTGGGCCAGCGTGGTCCGGTGGGTGAGGAGGCCGTGCTCGGCTAGCCATGAGACCGGTCTCAGACCATGAACCTCCGTGAAGAATCCCACCTCGGCAGCTACCTCGGAGCAGTGCATGTGCCAGCGAACATCATGCGTCTCGGCCAGCTCGGCAGCACCCTCCATTACTTCCGGGCACACGTACACGATGTTCTTAGGGCATGGCCAAATCTCCACCAGCGATTCCTCGGGACGCCGGGCCATACACTCGGCGGTGATCTCCAACTCTTCGCGGTTGGACCGTACGAAGTAGGTCGGATCTACCCCCATCAGCTCCGCACCCGGGTTCATCTCCCCGAATATGCCCCGGGCAATGGCACCTCTTATGCCGACCTGCTCGACCGCGTCGGCCACCGCGGACACGGTCTCCACATCGGTGGGGGCATAGTGATTGTCCACCACCATGGTCGTGCCCGAGACCGCCGCCTGGAGGGCCCCCAGGGTGACCGCCGCCACGCTCATCTCCCGGGTGATCGATTTTGAGTAGGGGAGCATGAACTGCTGTAGCCAGGGCACCAACGTCATGCCGTCGCCCAGCCCTCTGCCCAAGGACTGGAAGAGGTGGGTATGTCCGTCGGTCAAACCCGGCAGGATGACTCGACCCTGGCAGTCAATGACCCGGCCCGCGCTGGCCCGGAGTTGACGTAGCTCTGCGGAAGTGCCTACCGCCACGATCTTCCCGCCGCGTATTGCTACCGCCCCATCATCGATTACCCGTCGGTCGTCGTCGAGGGTGAGGACGCATCCCCCGTCGAGGAGGATCTCGCAAGCGGGAGGAGCGGTAGGGCCAGTGTTCATGAAACCTCGGTATCGGGGCGGTGCATCAGACAGCCAGAATCAGACAGCCAAGAAGGACTGGTCGGCATCAGTTGCTGCGGTAGCCGTCATCATCCGCTATAGTAACTTGCTCCCCAACCGACGCGGGGTGGAGCAGTCTGGTCAGCTCATCGGGCTCATAACCCGAAGGTCGTAGGTTCGAATCCTACCCCCGCTACTACCCGAGGATCCCGTGGCCAAGTTCCTTTGGCCAATGGTGCCTCTAGGGGGAGTCAAGGCTACGGGGCACTTACCGCTGTTAGTTGGCGAGGACGCATGAACAGAACGGCCTCAAGGTTGCCGATACCATCCCAGCCGCAAACGGCACCTGGTAACCCATCATGAGACATTCGCTGCCCGTGTTCGAAGCGATGCGTCGGCGACGGATGCATCGGGACTTCCTACCTGAATTGCCTTCAGCGGATATCATCGAGCGCCTTGTCTATGCAGCCGGGCGGGCGCAGGTAGCTCGGCCCGGCATCCGGCACCTGATCGTCGTCACCGATCCGGGATTGATGCGCACCATCCGCCAGGCCTGCCCCGGGTTCGTCAACAACGCTCCGATGGCGATAGCCGTTTGTACCGACCTCACCCGATCTGAGCGAGAGTCGGGCGCAAGGGGACTTGAGGTGGTGAGCCGACTGGACTCTGGGGCGGCAGCAGCCTTCGTAGCCTTGGCTGCTCCGGCACTCGGGATCGGCATTTGCAAGGTAACCAGTTGGAGCGAAGAGGTCTTGGCTGCCATCCTCGGTCTCCCCGACCACATTCGACCCGATGTTCTGATGGCTGCCGGTATTCCCGTGTCCAACCCGACCCGGCCGCTGCGGGGCTTCAGCCCCGCGGTCCACGATGATCGCTTCGGCAGACCCTGGACGGTCTCAACATGACCGAGTCATCTCCCCCAGCATCGGATCCGCTCTTCGAGTTCGTTCTCTACCTGATCACCTGTGCTCGCCTTCATCTCGAAGAGAAGCCAATCTACGGTGCCTTCCGGATGGTGGAGGGGGCGAGCCGTCTCATCGGAGGCGCCGAGGATCTCACTGGTGAGGAAGCCGACCGTTTCCTCCGGGAGATCCGCCTCTCTATCGAAGAGAACAAGGCGCGGATGACGGTCGACAAGGATGGCTTCCGGGAGTGGCTGGGCGAGATGGCGCACTCCGTCACGGCGGAGGCGGTAAGACGCAACCAGTCCAGCGGGTAGGACTTCGTTCTGATCTCCGTTATGGGGTCGGGGCTGGGGCCCGAAACCACGGCCAGTGGGCCACAACCCGGTAGAATCACCTGCATGCCGTTTCGTATTGGGTCGCTTCTCGCCCTCATCGTATTCTTGGCGGTCCCGTACCCGATGGCCTCTGCTCTGAACGTTGGTAACGAGTTCCTTATGGTGAACTCAACTAGAGACAGCTTGGGACCGGGACAGATCCTGTGGCGCGGGCAGTCGCTGACTTCGCCGAAGGGAACCTACCAGCTCTCCTTCCAATCGGACGGAGACCTAGTGCTTCGCAGTGGGGATGATGAGGTGTGGTCCTCGGGCACCGCATGGTCTGGCGGTGACCGCCTGATAATGCACCACGACGGGAACCTCGTAATGCATCATCCCTTCTACCGCGATGGCGGGTCGGTCTGGTCTTCCGGTACCAGCGGCTATCCGGAGGCCGTCCTGCGCCTCACCGAGTTGGAGGCCGCCTCCATCCGGCAGCATGACACCCAGGTCCTGTGGTCCGCCGGACTGAACGCACCAGACGTCGGCCTGGACGGACAACGTCACCTCGTCTTTGACCGCCGTGGTGATGCGATGCTGACCTGGCTGGTGGAATCGGACGGCAGCATCACCGACGTTTACCCAGTCAGCGGAAAACATGGCGAACCTCCCGCCGGTCGGTATGAGGTGTACTCCAAGTCGCCCCTGGCCTATTCCGTCCAATGCTGCATAACCATGGACCATATGGTGCGCTTCGCGTGGGGTCGCCTAGGGTATCGCATCGGTTTCCACTCCATCCCGGTGAGCGGAACCACTCCGCTGCAGTCCGAGGACCAGCTCGGGCAGGCCCTCTCCGCAGGATGTGTGCGGCAACGGGCAGACAAGGCAGAGTACCTCTACGAGTGGGCACCGATCGGCACCCCGGTGGTCGTACTGGGGTAGCGGCTCCGGCGCACCGTTTGACTGATGCCGTCGGAATTATCACTCGTCCAACTCTTCATGTTCCCACCCACTAACCAGCATGACACCATGGCAACTCCATCTCTTGCAGATCATCTGGGTCTTGCTTGATGGGCGACACCACCCTCGGAGGGTGCGGCACCGAGGTATTGGTCATAAGCCCTGGTCAGGAGCGGCGGCTTTACCTCCTGATGCCTTCAAACGCCCGTCTGAAGAATCGGGGCTAACGTGGCCCCTATGAGGATAAGTCCCGACCTTGCCGACTTCCGGCAGTTGGCTCGTGATCATTCAGTGGTCCCGATTCGGTTGTCGCTGCTCGCCGACCATGAGACCCCGGTCAGTGTCTTCGGGAAGCTGGTCGGGGACGCGCCCGGTTTCTTGCTCGAGTCGCTGGAGGGAGGAGAAAGGTGGGCACGGTGGTCTTTCCTGGGCTGGGATCCGGTCTTTACCCTCACCAGCCACGGAGGGGTAAGCAGCATCGACGATCCTCGCGTTGATCTCCCGGATGGTGATCCGCTCACCGTTATCGAGCACCTCCTGAGACGCTACGAGATGGCCCCGTTGGAAGGATGGCCGCCCCTTCACTCGGGGGCGGTGGGGTATCTCGGCTACGACACGGTCCGCTATATCGAACGGCTACCCGATCAACCTGTCGACGATCGCCACCTGCCGGAGATGATGTGGCAGTTCGTTGGGAGCATGGCAGCTCTGGATCATCCCGGCCAGACCCTCCACCTGATGAGGAACGTCTTCTGTGAGTTGGAGGACGACTTGGAGGCCGCATACGAGCAAGCTGCTGATCGGTTGCGGGCCGCCGCCGCTCGATTGGGAACTGCGTGGCAACATCGACCCGCGTCCTTGCCCAGCCGGACCGTACGAGGGGACCTTCCTCTCTCGTCGAGCGTCGAGCGTCGGGACTACGAGCGGGCGGTCGAGAAGGTGAAGGACTACATCCGGGTGGGAGATGCCTACCAGGTCGTGCTCAGCCAGCGTATCCGGACGCCGTTTTCGGGAGACCCCTTCGGCGTCTACCGGGCCCTCCGCCTCATTAACCCTTCTCCTTTTCTCTTTTACCTGCATCACCCCGAAGTCACGGTGGTGGGGTCCTCGCCTGAATTGATGGTCCGAGTACGAGACGGGGTGGTGTACTCACGGCCCATCGCCGGTACCCGGCGCCGAGGAGACAGTGAGGCTGAGGACGAGAAGCTCGAGCAAGAGCTGCTGTCCGATCCCAAGGAACGGGCCGAGCATGTGATGCTCATCGACCTAGCCCGCAACGATGTCGGTCGGGTCTGTGAGTTCGGATCGGTTACCGTGGACGACCTGATGGTGGTAGAGCGTTATTCCCACGTTATGCATCTGGTCTCGGGCGTATCGGGCACGCTACGCCCTGGGTACGGACCGGTCGACGTCTTGCGGGCAGTATTCCCGCATGGCACGGTCACCGGGGCACCAAAGGTGCGAGCGATGGAGATAATCGACGAGCTTGAACCGGTGGCCCGCGGCCCGTACGCCGGGGCTGCTGGCTACATGGACTTCAGCGGGAACCTGGACACCGCTATCTGTCTGCGAACGGTGGTCATCTCAGACGGGGCGGCGTGGGTCCAAGCCGGAGCAGGACTGGTCGCCGATTCTGATCCTTCCGCTGAGTTCCGCGAGACGGAAGACAAGGCGGCGGCCGCCCTAGCGGCGGTGGCCGGGGCCAACCTAACTTGAGCCTCCAACCCTTCTCACCCGAAGCCGCCCATGGCTACTGGTCAGCGCGGCACCGAGGTGCCTATCAGGGAGATGTCCTCCGACTGGTCTGGGCGGTCGGCCCTGACTCTGTCTCGTACCTACAAGGTGTTCTCAGCCAGGACGTCGAGTCTCTGATCCCCGGTCAAGTAGCCCGCTCCTTCCTGCTTGATCCTCGGGGACGTGTCCATTCTGTGCTCTGGCTGCTCCGGGCGGCGGATCGGGTCGGGATTGTCGGCGACGCCAACGGAATCGAGGAGACGGTGGCCATGCTGTCGCGGTGGATGGTTCGGGTGGACGTGGAACTGCGCGGCGATGAGCGGCCCGCCATGGATCTTTGGGGGGAAGAATATCTGGGCCTCGCCGGGCCGAAGGGATGGTCGGAGGCCGACGGCCTTTTGGTAGCGGAGTTGCGCCCGGCGCCCATCCGTCGACGTCTGGTAGTCGGCCTTGGTAGATCTGAGTTGGAAACAAGGGGAGCGATCAGGCTCGCCCCGGAGGTCTTCGACACCTTTCGGGTGGAGTCGGGGGAACCCAGGATGGGGTTCGACATCGACCAAAGAACCATCCCTAACCAAACTGGCCTGGTTGAAGAGGCGGTGTCGTTCACCAAAGGGTGCTTCCTCGGTCAGGAACTAGTAACCCGTATCGATAGCCGTGGCAACGTCAACCGCCAGCTACGAGGGCTTCGCCTCTTATCGGCACCGGTACCGCCGGTGGGATCGACCGTCGAGAAAGACGGCAAGCAGCTCGGGGTGATATCCACAGTTGGCCGGAGCCCGGCGCTGGGATCACCGGTAGCGCTCGCCATCCTGCATCGCGATGCGGTTCCCGGCACGAGGGCGGACGTGGTGTGGGAGGTCGGGCAGCTTGAGGCTGAGGTAGTCGATCTTCCCATGACCGCATCAGACTCTCATAACAGCAAATCAGCTTCGCCGGTGTAGCCTGGTCGCCGAATGCTGGAACGCGTCCTTGACTCCGTACGCGGCCGTTTGCCGGACATCATCGCTCGCGAGGGGGCTTATCGCCGTTCGGCAGAGAGCCTCCCTCCGGTTCGCGATTTTGAGTCCGCTCTCCGGGCCCCTGGTCTCTCAGTAGTGGCCGAATTCAAGAAAGCCTCGCCCTCCAAGGGATTGATAAACCCCGGTATGAGTCCCGGGGCCCGAGCCGAGGAGTACTTGGCGGGTGGGGCGGCGGCGTTGTCGGTGCTGACCGAACCCGACCATTTCCGAGGCAGCTTCGCCGATCTTGGGGCGGCACGGGCGGCGGCCCACCTGCCGGTATTGCGCAAGGACTTCACCCTCCATCCCGCTCAGGTGTGGGAAACTCGGGCGGGCGGTGCTGACGCAGTGTTGCTCATCGTCGACGTACTCGGCGACCGGAGGCTCACCCAGTTGATAGCGCACGCCGATGAGGCTGGTTTGTCGGCACTGGTGGAAGTTCATGACGAGGAGGAGGCACGGATCGCGGTAGATGCCGGGGCCCAGATCATCGGGGTGAACAACCGCAGCCTGCGCACCTTCGAGGTAGATCTCGCCACCTGCGAGCGGATCGCCCCGCTGTTGCCCGACTCCGTCGTCACGATCGCCGAGAGCGGGATCAGTGGACCCGCCGACGCCGCCCGAGTTCGGGCGGCTGGGTATGAGGCTGTCCTGGTGGGGGAGTACCTTTCCCGCTCGGCTTCTCCCGCCGATGCTGTCCGTGAGTTGCGAGGCTGTTGATGACTTGGGTAAAGGTTTGCGGGCTCGGCAGAGAGTCGGACCTCGAAGCGGCGGCCCAAGCGGGTGCCGACGCCGTGGGTTTGGTCTTGGTCGAAGGTTCACCACGCCGCCTCACAATCGATAAAGCCGCCCGGTTGGGGGCGCGATCGGAGGTGCCGTCGGTGATCCTTACTCGAGACCTGAAGCCCGCCGAGCTGATGACGGCCGTTGCCAAGGTCGGGGCATGGGGCATCCAGCCATACGGTCGACACGCCAGCCAAGCCGCCCGAGTGGCCAAAGAAGCGGGGGTCTTTGTTCTCTGGCCGGTTCATGCCCGTGGTCCGCTGGGCCACGACGACCTACCGCCGGAATATCTGCCGGTAATCGACTCTTACTCCCCGGGCCAACTAGGCGGCACGGGCCGCCTAGTTCCGCCGGACTGGTTGCCCACCTCGACCCGCTACGTCCTCGCCGGTGGGTTGAACCCGGACAATGTGGCCCAAGCAGTAGCCCGCCACCGTCCGTGGGGAGTGGACGCCTCCTCAGGTTTGGAGTCGGTCCCCGGGTTAAAGGACCCGGCTCGAATAATCGGGTTCGTAAAGAATGCCAAGGGGTAGGGGAGTGGGCTCCACGCCGGCCATCGCCAAGGGACCCCGCCTGGACCGACCCGACAAGCGGGGCCGTTTCGGGACGTACGGCGGCATGTTCGCTCCCGAAACACTGATGCCCGCCCTCCACAACCTGGCCGGGGATTTCGCGCAGGCCTGGCAGGACGAGGGTTTCAAGGCTCGATTCCATGAGCTACTCCAGAAGTACACAGGCCGGCCCACCCCGACCCACCCGGCCCGTCAATTGTCGGAACAGATCGGAGTACAGGTCTTGCTGAAACGCGAGGATTTGGCCCACACCGGAGCGCACAAGATCAACAACGCCATCGGTCAGGCTCTCCTGGCGGTCCGCACCGGACGGGGCCGCCTCATCGCCGAGACCGGGGCCGGTCAGCACGGGGTCGCCACCGCCACCGCCGCCGCCTACGTGGGTCTCGACTGCGTGGTCTACATGGGGGAGAAGGACATCGAGCGGCAGGCACTCAACGTTCAAAGGATGGGCATGCTCGGTGCCGAGGTGGTTCCGGTTACCGCCGGGGCCGCCACCCTGAAAGATGCCGTCAACGAGGCTATGCGAGACTGGGTGCGTACCGTGGAGGACACCCACTACATCATCGGCTCCGCAGTGGGACCTCACCCCTTCCCCTGGATGGTCCGCGAGTTCCAACGGGTTATCGGCGAAGAGTGCATCGCCCAGCTCGGCGATATGGTGCCCGAGGTGGTGGTGGCGTGTGTGGGTGGAGGCTCCAATGCTATCGGGATTTTCTACCCCTTCGCCGGGAGGTCAGGGGTCGACCTGGTAGGTGTGGAGGCGGCTGGCGACGGCATCGGCACCGGCCGCCACGGGGCCTCAATCAGCGCTGGCTCGCCGGGGATAATCCATGGGGCTCGCACCTACATGCTCCAGGATGCGGAGGGGCAAATCCTCGAAGCTCACTCAATCTCGGCCGGTCTGGATTACCCGGGGGTGGGGCCAGAGCACGCCTACTTCGCCGACACCGGTCTGGCTCGGTATGTCTCCATAACCGATACGGAGGCACTGAAAGGGGTTGACTTGCTCTCTCGGACCGAGGGGATCATACCCGCCCTCGAATCAGCCCACGCGGTGGCCTGGGTGGCCAAGGAGGCCGCCGCTCTGCGGGGGCGCACGGTGTTGATCAACCTTTCGGGGCGGGGGGACAAGGACATGGAGTTGATCGCGGCACGATCGGGTTCCCAGTGAGTAGGCGTCAGCTGAATCAGCTGTTCTCACGAGTGCAGGTGGACGGCAGCACCGCCTTCCTACCCTTTATGACCGCCGGCCTCCCTCACCCTGACCTGACCGTAGAGTGCTTCGAGGCGATGTCCGACGCTGGTGCCGACGCATTCGAGGTTGGGATCCCCTACAGCGACCCGATGATGGACGGCCCCACCATTCAGCTGGCCTCCTCCCAGGCTATGGCCAACGGAATGACCCTGAGTCGAGGCTTCGAGATGGTAGGACGGATAGTCGATGCCACCGCCAAGCCGTGTCTGATCATGTCCTACGCCAACCCGGTCTTCCGGCTCGGACCGGAGGAGTTTGCCCGCCGGGCTGCCGATGCCGGTGCTGCCGGGCTGATCATCGCCGACCTGCCCCTAGAAGAGTCGTTTCCCGTAGAGGAAGCATGCCATAACTCCGGAATCGGCCTAGTGCTCTTCGTAGCCCCCACCACGAGGGACGAACGCTTGAGACAGGTCGCCCAGCGCCGTCCGGTGTTCATCTATGGAATCGCCGAGCTGGGAGTCACCGGTGAACGAGAACGCCAGTCAGACCACCCGCGGAACTTGGCGGTTCGGATTAGGGAGACCACCGACGTCCCGGTGGTCATGGGGGTGGGAATCAGCACACCCGCCCATGCCCGGTTGCTATCACCCCACGCCGACGGGGTGATAGTGGGATCAGCCTTAGTTCGTCTGGCCCTCGAAGCAGCCGACCCGATCGCAGAGATCGGCACCCTGTCCGAGCAGATGGTGGCGGCCCTCAAGTCTGGGAAAACCTAGCCAAACGACTGTTGAGGTGAACCAACTTCCGTCGGTAACCCATCTCCTCATGCCATGTCCTGATTTGGTCAAATGCGCATCACCGAGACGAAGACGTCAGAGGGTATGTCTACCCTTCCCACCGCTTTCATCCGCCGTTTGCCTGCCTTCTGTTTCTCGAGAAGCTTCCGCTTGCGGGTGACATCGCCCCCGTACAGCTTGGCGGTCACATCCTTGCGGAACGCCTTGACGGTCTCACGGGCGATGATGCGGTGACCGATGGCGGCCTGGATCGGTACATCAAACTGTTGGCGGGGTATCAACTCGACCAGCTTGGCGGTCATCTGTCGACCGTAGGTGTACGCGTCGTCTCGATGGACAATGGCGCTGAAAGCGTCAACCGTCTCGCTCTGGAGGAGGATGTCAACCTTCACTAGGTCCGCAACCCGGTAACCGGCTGGCTCGTAATCGAAGCTGGCATAGCCTTGGGTTCGGCTCTTGAGCTGATCGTAGAAGTCGGTTACCACCTCGGCCAACGGGATCAGATAGCGCAGCTCGACCCGGTCCGCGGATAGGTATTCCATGTCCTTCACCTGGCCTCGGCGACTTTGGCAGAGCTCCATGAGGCGGCCGATGTAACGACTCGGGCTGATGATGGTGGCGGACAATATCGGTTCGGCGATCTCGGCTATCTCCCCGGGGTCAGGCAACCTGGCCGGGCTATCCACCAGAATCTCCTCTCCTGAGGTCTTCACGACCTGATATTCCACAGAGGGCTTGCCAGCCAGGAGCGCCAGAGAGAACTCCCTCTCCAGGCGTTGGATGGTGATCTCCATATGAAGAAGACCCAAGAACCCACACCGATAACCAAACCCTAAGGCCGTCGAGGTCTCTGGAGCGAAGGTGATGCTGGAGTCGTTGAGGCTAAGCCGGTCGAGGGCATCCCGAAGATCGGGGTAGTCGTCCCCGTCGATGGGGTAAAGGCCGCAGAACACCACCGGTCTGGGTTCTCGATAGCCCGAAAGGGGGGTGAGGGTTGGCCGTTCGGCGTCGGTCACGGTCTCGCCAGGCCGGACCTCCGAAGTGTTCTTCACCCCAGCGATGAGATAGCCCACCTCGCCCGGGCCAATCGAATCAACCGGCACCGGGGTCGGCGTCCTCACCCCTAACTCGGCCACGTTATGAACGGCGCCGCTATGCATGAACCGGACCCGCGAGCGGGCGTGTAGGGTGCCGGTGACGACCCGGATCGAGCTAATCACCCCGCGGTAGCTGTCGAAATGGGAGTCGAATACCAGAGCGGCGGGCGGTGCCTCCGGGTCAGAGGGTGGAGGAGGTATCCGCTCGGTTACGGCGTCCAACAAGCGGTTGACGCCAGTACCGGTCTTCGCTGAGACCGCCAGGACATCCTCGGCGGGAATGCCCAGAACCCGTTCGATCTGCTCGGCGACACCATCAGGGTCAGCAGCGGGTAGGTCCACTTTGTTGACCACCGGGATAATGGCCAGATCGTGTTCGAGGGCGACGGTGCAGTTAGCCAACGTCTGCGCCTCAATACCCTGGGCGGCATCAACCAGAAGTATGGCCCCTTCGCAGGCGGCCAGGGACCTTGAGACCTCGTAGCCGAAGTCCACATGGCCGGGGGTGTCGATGAGGTTGATGTGCCACGGTCCGTACTCCAGACGGACGCTCTGAAGCTTGATGGTGATCCCGCGCTCGCGCTCCAAATCCATCGTGTCCAGGTACTGTGCTCGCATCTCTCGCTCGCTGACCGCCCCACAAACCTCGAGAAAACGATCTGCCAGCGTGGACTTGCCGTGGTCGATGTGCGCAATGATGGCCACGTTGCGGATGTTGAGGGGGTTGATAGGAGGAAGTGAAGCCGACACGCTGCCCTAGCGTACTCGTCCCGCCTAACCAGATCGGCGGGACGTTTTGGGATCAAACGACCCTAGAACGATTTACAATGTCCCAACCAGGCCGGGATGGCGGAATTGGAAGACGCGCCGGACTCAAAATCCGGTGCCCGCAAGGGCGTGTGGGTTCGAGTCCCACTCCCGGTACCCGACCCTGATATCTCGCGGACGTCCACAAGATCCCCAAAGCCGCTCACAGGCTGCGGACTCACCCGCGGAGCTTAGAGAAACAGCCTCATTCGCTGTTCGAGGAGTGGGCGGCTAAGGATTCCGGTCATGTTGAAGACTTCCAGGTTGAAGCGGCTACCGGAATTGCGTGACCACCAGTCTTCCGCGACCCAACCGAGGTCCTCGGCGGCAACCACTGTGATCTGAGTGTTGTCACACTGGGCTGCCAGCTGCCAAATCCTATCCATGGCGGAGTCGTCAGGAGTCGCCACAATGATCAGGAAACAGGCAACGGGGTCCGTTGAGTCGCGGATATAGCGCTTGAACTGCCGGAGGTGGCTAGGTGGGAACGAGTAGTCGGACTCCGAACTCTTGTTGTCCCACATCAAGACATCCCCTCTTCTCTTCCTCCGCCCGCCAAATCGCATGCATCCATCGGGGTGTTCGGTGCCCTTCATCTCCATCAGCTCCAAACCAAGCCTTGACTCGAAAAGAAACCGGGTTGCTGCCTCGAACCCACGTTCGATATCGATGTCCTTGTTGATGATCTGGTTTGCGAGCAGGTTCTCGCGGTCGCGTCGGGCTAGCTCAGGAAGGTACTTGTAGTACCGCTCGTCCGAGGAGGCCTCGTCGGACACCTCCTTGGTGATCAGATTGGCGAAGTAGCCGATCAGCCGTTCAATCCGCTCCGCCTTGGAACCGCTCACCGGAACCCCCGGTAGCGACGCGCAGATCTGGTGCAGCTCTTGGGCGGACAAGACTCCCAGGACTCGGCTAGGTCTCAAGCCGGAAGACATCAATCGGCCCTTGAGTTCAAGCTTTGTGCCCGAGACAGGAAGGTTCTGCTTGCCTAATACCCGCTTCATCTGGGTCACTGTGAGGGTGTCGAGGAGCAAATCCCACGCATGCGGTCCAAGCTCCACACCGAGCGCATCCATCACTGAGGCGCGGATGTCGTCGGGAATCACGTAGGGCGAGCCGTCACCCTTGTTGCAATGGAAGACAATGCCACCCCGCTGAAGCTTGTTGAGCACGTCTCGGCAATCGCTCGGTGTATGCAGGATGTTCCCCGGTTGGGGGAAGTGTTGGAGCTGAGCGAGCACGATCCGTAAGACGCCTTCGGACAGCCCGAGACTCTCGCGGAGGGCGTTCAACAGGTTCAACTCGCCAACCGTGATATGGCTGTCCTCGAGAGCCGCCACGAGCACCTTTCTCAGAATCTCAATATGGTGCGCATCCTCGTAACGCAAGCTGTCCTCAGCGTTCGCGGCGTCAATCACACTCTGTTCTAGGGCGTGGAGATCCTCCACGATGTCCTGCTCGGATGCTGACCAGTCAGGACGGTTCACGAAGGCTTCCAGCATGCACCTCTGTCGGATCTGCTCCGAGAAGGGCCCGTCAAACTGCAGAACAGCCTTGATTCGTTCCGGGTCGGTTAGCTCTTCAACATTGCGCAGAATGATGTCCCTAGCTTGGTCTACGTCCGGTCTAGGGAAATCCTTGGTGAAGCTATCCACGATGCGTTGTAACGGCAGCGCCGACATCTGCTTGATCGCATCGGCGACCTTCATGACGTCCCTCCCTATCTTGATCCCTGTCTCAACATTCGGGCTGAAACCGATCGATCTCCGCGTGATTCACGATCTTACACATAGGCGGATAACGCCGGTATGATTTTGTTATCCTCTACCATTAATCGCTGCTGTCGGAATACAGCGACTGTCCTTCGCTCGTCTGATGGATGGAAAGCGGGAGTAGGTGCCCTACTACGATCATCCAATGCCTACCCTGGCCTTGCTCGACGGCCATAGCCTCGCCTACCGCGCCTTTTATGCGCTTCCTAAGGAACTGTCTACCGACTCGGGTGAGGTCACCAATGCGGTGTTCGGCTTCACATCGATGCTCATCAAACTGCTCGCCGACCGACGGCCTGACGGTGTGGTGGTGGCCTGGGATACCGGTAGGTCTACCTTCCGCACCGAACGCTACCCCGACTACAAGGCTCAACGAGCATCGACCCCTGATCTGTTCAGAAACCAACTCCCCCTAATCGAGGAGGTTCTGGAGGCCTGGCAGATACCTCAGCTGAGAGCCCCCGGGTTCGAAGCGGACGATGTGATCGCCACTATGGCCAAGGATGCGGGAGAGGCCGGGTGGGAAGTCCTGGTGGTGACCGGCGACCGCGACAGCTTTCAGCTGGTCTCGCCTCGGGTCAGGGTGATGTACACCCTCCGTGGTATCTCAGACACGCTCTTGGTCGACGAGGCCCAGGTGAAGGAAAAGTACGGAATCGAACCGATTCGATATCTTGACTACGCCGCCCTGCGAGGGGACAACTCAGACAACCTACCCGGGGTTCCGGGTGTAGGGGAGAAGACCGCCGCGCGACTCCTTCAGGAACACGGCAACCTTGAAGCGATTTTCGACAACGTGGACGCCTACCCTCCTCGACTCCGCAAGAACCTGGCCGAACATCAAGATCAGGTGCTGCTCAACCGTTCCCTGATGTCGTTGGTTGACAACCTCGATCTCGATATCACCGCCGACCTATATCTCTCACGAGACCCCGACCGAGCCCGCCTACGTGAGCTGTTCGGGCGTTTGCAGTTTGAGACGCTGTGGGAGCGCCTCCGTGAGCAGCTCGGTGATCCCTCCCTTCCCGAGGCAGCCCGCCCGGAGGTAGAGGTAGAGATATGTAGCGGTGTTTACGAGGTCTCGGAGATACCGATTGAAATGGGATTGGTCGTCGAACCGGTCTATGAGGCGGGCGACCTAGTCGGCCTAGTCCTGCTACCACTCTCGAGCTCATCCGAACCGGTCCGCTGTTACTTCGTCCCGCCGGACCTCTTCCATGCACTGCATCCCGTCCTGGCAGATCCCACCACCCCTCTCGTCGCGCACCGCTCCAAGATTCTGGATCACTACCTGGCCGGGTTCGGTGCGACCTTGGCGGGCGTGGTATTCGATCCTGAACTGGCCGGATACCTGCTCAAGCCGGAGAGTCGATCAGAGTCCTTGGCCCACATGGCTGCTCGCTGGCTTCGCATCAATCTGGAGAAGGCCGAGGCGGGCGATCTCGATGCCCATCAAGGTGCGTTTGACTTCGGGGCCGGTCCTGACTTGGTATCTGCGGGTGTTCGGGCGGCCGCGATCCGTGACCTGCAAGAGGTGATGGAAGCCTCGCTGGTCGACCGAGGGCAGCTTTCCCTCCTCCGAGAAATGGAGATGCCGCTGGTCCCGATTCTGGCCCGTATGGAGCGGCTCGGTATCGCCGTCGATACCGACTACCTGGCTGGCTTGAACGACCGGTTAGGGCGGGAATTGGCGGAACTACGCCAGGCCATACATGGTCATGCCGGGGCCCCGTTCAACATCAACTCCAGTCCCCAACTCGGCAAGGTCCTTTTCGAGGACTTGGGGTTACCGACCGTCAAGAAGACCCCACGCGGTCGACCTAGCACCGACGCGTCCGTTCTTGAGAAGCTGAAGGACTCCCACCCGATCGTGGATGGGATCCTGCAGTTCAGAGAGGTCGAGAAGATCCGCAGCACCTACGTCAAGTCCTACCTGTCGTTGATCGGGTCGGATGGGAGGCTGCACGCTCGATTCAACCAGACCGGAGCATCCACCGGACGGCTCTCCTCCGACCGTCCCAACCTGCAGAACATTCCGGTGAGGTCCGAGTTGGGAAGAACCGTGAGAAGGGCCTTCGTCGCTGGCCCCGGGTTCAGGTTCCTGGTGGCGGACTACTCGCAGATAGAGCTGCGGGTACTGGCTCACCTATCCGAAGACCCGGGTCTCCTCGAAGCCTTCGACGCCGGTGCCGACATCCATACCGCAACCGCGGCGAGGGTTTTCGGTATCCCGGAAGGTGAAGTCACCACCCACGAGAGACGACGCGCCAAAGCAATCAACTTCGGACTGCTCTACGGCATGGAGTCCTACGGGCTAGCCGAGCGCCTCAAGATCAGCCGGGAAGAGGCCCGCGACCACATGGACACCTACTTCAGGCAGTTTCCCCTGGTAAACGCCTACCTCGGCGAGGTTGTGGAGCGGGCTCGCCGTGACGGCTACACGACGACCATCTTCGGGCGTCGTCGCTATCTACCCGAGCTGACCTCGGACAACTGGCGTACCCGCCAGATGGGGGAGCGCATGGCCCTCAACGCGCCCGTCCAGGGATCGGCAGCCGACATAATCAAGATGGCCATGATCGAACTTGATCAACTACTACCCCCCCAACAGACTCGGATGCTGCTGCAAATCCATGATGAACTGGTATTCGAGGTGGCCGATCGGTCACAGGAGGATGCGATCGCCCAAGTCCGCCACGTCATGGAGGGGGTAGTGGAGCTTCGGGTTCCCCTCACCGTAGACGTGGGCGTGGGAACCAATCTTGCCGATACCAAGGGAGATTAGCCCTCTTTAGCATCAACCTGACGACCAGCTACGCCTACACCGACGGCAAGCGAAACCCGAAACCTCCCGCAACCTAGCCGCACTAACCAGAGCGGGCCGATAAGAACTTGGGGAACGACCCGCTCTCCAAGACTGGCAACTGGCTGAACCCACATGGGCTGGGGGGAAGGTGTTAGGCTTCCCGCAATCGGGCTGGCTGTCACCGAAGTCGTGTTGGCCTCTTGGCAGGGGGTATCCGACAGCCGACCGCCAGTAGCAAAATCTGACGGTCGCTCTCGGGTTCAACACCCGGCCCAAGTCTATTATCCCAATAAGCAGGAAAAGAATGGAAAAACCGATCGATACCACGGAACAACCGCAACCCGCCGGTCAAGATGAACCGAGCCAGCCCCGGACGCCAGAGGCTCACGAGTCGACGGTGGCCGTTCATGCGGTTGAAGTCGCCGACGACGGCACCGACCACGGGTCCGTGGCCGATCCTGTTTCGCCCGTGGTGGTAGCCGCCGGTATGGGTGCCGCCTCCGCTAATGACGCAATCATGGGCCCACCGGCCATCACCGCCCGGAGCGTCAGTTCGCTCCCAGATGATCTAGGTCCCGAAGACTTCGAGTCCGCAATCGCCGAGACCGTGTTGGAATTCAAGGAAGGCGACATCCTCGAAGGCACCGTCGTCAACATGGAGCAAGACGAGGTCTTGGTGGACATCGGTTACAAGTCGGAGGGCGTGGTCCCGCTAAGGGAACTGTCAATCCGAAAGAACGTGGCACCGGACGAGATCGTCTCGATCGGGGAGAACATCGAGGTCCTAGTGCTCGACAAGGAGGACGAGGACGGTCGCCTCATCCTGTCCAAGAAGCGAGCCTTGTATGAACGTGTCTGGGGACAGATCGAAGCGATCAAGGAAAACAACGGAACCGTCCGAGGCATGGTTATCGAGGTGGTCAAGGGTGGCTTGATAGTGGATATCGGGTTGCGCGGCTTCCTACCCGCCTCCTTGGTTGCCTTACGGCGGGTGCGGGACCTTGACCCATTCGTGAGCCAGGACATCGAGGCGAAGGTCATCGAACTCGATCGCAACCGCAACAACGTGGTGCTCTCCCGGCGGGCCTACCTCGAAGAAGCTCAGGCGGAGCAGCGAAGTGCCTTTCTCAACAACCTCGAGATAGGGGAGACTCGGTCGGGCATCGTATCGTCGGTGGTCAACTTCGGCGCTTTCGTCGACCTCGGGGGCATGGACGGTCTCGTGCACGTTTCGGAGTTGAGTTGGAAGCATGTCAACCATCCGTCTGAGGCGGTCAAGGTGGGCGAGAAGGTTCAGGTCAGGGTTCTCGAGATCGACCTGAAGCGTGAGCGCATTTCGTTATCCATCAAGCAGACCACCTCCGACCCGTGGCTCCTGTTCAGCCAGAAGCACGAAGTGGGTGCCGTGATGAACGGCACCGTGATCAAGACCGTGCCCTTTGGAGCATTCGTCGCCGTCGAAGACGGGGTGGAGGGTCTGGTACACGTATCCGAGATCGCCCTACATCGGGTCGAATCACCGGAGTTAGAACTATCAATCGGCCAGCAGGTCCGAGTGAAACTCACCGAGATGGATCAGAACCGACGTCGGGTCAGCTTCTCAATCAAGCAGGCATTGCCCGACTACAGATCCCGCCAGTCCGGACCCCGCCATACCAAGCGTAAGCGGCCTACCGTGTCTGAGTTCGAGCGGGCCGACACCCCGAAGCAAGAGGAGAGAACCTTCGATGTGGACGCCTCCCTCGAAGCCATCTTGCAGGAGCTCAAGGAGCGAGGGATAGGTCGCCGCTAGAGGACCATCCCGTGGAGATCCTCCTCATTGATATTCGTGGATCCCAAGGTCGGTGGCTGCTCCGCTGAGGTTGGTGGTCGCGGGCGGAATCGGATCCGGTAAGTCGACCCTGGGGAACCTACTCGCCGAGCGAGGCTTCGCCGTCCTTGACGCTGACCGGGTCGGACATCAAATACTCGACGAAGACAACGCCGCTTCGGTCGCGGTAAGGGAGCGCTGGCCAGAGGCCGCCCCGGACGGACTGATCGATCGGTCCCGGTTAGCAAGAATCGTGTTCGACGAGCCAACCCAGCTAGCCGAGTTAGAGGCGCTAGTCCACCCCCTGATCCGCACCTACATCACCCAGTGGACCGACCAACGCCGGGAGCGTGCTGCGGCGGTCGAATTATCGGTCAACAAACGGCTCGTGGATGACGGGTGGGTGTGGGTAGTGGTGGACACGACCCCCGAACTCAGATGGCATCGGCTGCGGCATCGGGGGATGTCAGATGAGGACATCGCAGGGCGTCTGGCTGCCCAACCCGACCGCGACGATTGGCTGTCTATGGCCCATGTGGTGTTGGACAACACCGGGACCGTGGGCGACCTAGCCGATCGGCTCGACCGGACCTTGGCCGACCTGGACGCAGCCACCGCCCAGGGACGCTAATACAGGAAGCCGAGGCGGCCGGGGCCGGACCCAGGCTCATGCGGGGGCTTCCTAGAATGACGTCACCTTGTCAGGCTTCACTGTTGTATCCGATTTCGAGCCCGCTGGCGATCAACCTGAAGCGGTGGCGGCCCTTGCTCGTGGGATCGAGCGGGGCGACGCCTTTCAGACCCTGTTGGGAATAACCGGCTCCGGCAAGTCAGCCACCATCGCCTGGACGATCGAAAAGGCGCAGCGGCCCGCTCTCGTAGTCGCACCTAACAAGGCATTGGCGGCCCAGCTCGCTTCTGAGTTTCGTCAGTTCTTCCCTCATAACCGCGTGGAGTACTTCGTCTCGTACTACGACTACTACCAGCCCGAGGCGTACATGCCCCAAACCGACACCTATATCGAGAAGGACGCCACGACCAACGACGAGATCGATCGGCTGCGCCATGCGGCCACATCGTCACTGCTGTTTCGGGATGATGTTGTAATCGTGGCCAGCGTGTCCTGCATCTACGGCCTGGGTAGTCCAGATGAGTACGCCGGGCAGGTGCTGCGGTTGATCACTGGGGTTGAGTTCCCGCTCCGCCAGGCCATGCGCCGCTTGGTGGATATCCAGTATGACCGCAATGAGGTCAACCTGGTGAGGGGCCGCTTCCGGGTCAGAGGTGACACCCTCGACATCTTCCCTGCCTACGAAGAGACCATCGCTCGCGTCGAGTACTTCGGAGACGAGGTCGATCGGATTCTCCGGATTAACCCGGTCACCGGAGAGGTCATCGAAGAGATGAAGGAACTGTGGGTATACCCGGCCACCCACTACGCGGCCTCCGAGGAGCGACTGACGCGCGCGGTTGAGGCCATCGAGGCGGAGTTGGCCGAGCGCCTCGCCGAGTTGGAAGGGCAAAGAAAGTTACTCGAAGCCCAGCGGCTCCGCATGCGCACGGCCTACGACCTAGAGATGATCCGGGAGGTCGGTTTCTGTTCCGGCATCGAGAACTACAGCAGGCACATAGACGGGCGGGCACCGGGGGAGGCACCGTACACGCTGTTGGACTACTTCCCGGACGATTTCCTGACCATCATCGACGAGAGCCACGTCGCCGTGCCCCAACTCCACGGCCAGTACGAGGGGGATCGGAGTCGTAAGGACATTCTCGTCGATCACGGCTTCCGTCTGCCCTCGGCCTTGGATAACCGACCACTCCGCTTCGATGAGTGGATGGACAAGACCGGCCAGGTGATCTTCATGTCCGCCACCCCAGGCCCTTTCGAGCGACGCCATTCGGACAGCATCGTCGAACAGATCGTTCGACCCACCGGCCTAGTCGATCCCGAGGTCATGGTCCGCCCGGCGGGAGGACAGATCGATGATCTCATCGGCGAGATCAGAGACGAGACGGTAATGGGCGGCCGGGTGCTCGTGACCACCCTCACCAAGAAGATGTCCGAGGACCTCACGGACTACCTCCTGGAGATGGGAGTCCGCGCCAGGTACCTCCACTCTGAGATCGACACCCTGGAGAGAGTTCAGCTTCTGCGCGAGCTTCGCCTCGGCGAATACGACGTTCTGGTGGGAATCAACCTCCTGCGCGAGGGCCTCGACCTCCCGGAAGTCTCCCTAGTCGCCATCCTGGACGCCGACAAAGAGGGCTTCTTGCGCTCCGACACCAGCCTCATCCAGATAATCGGTCGGGCAGCCCGGAACGTATCTGGACGGGTGATCATGTATGCCGACGAGGTGACCGACTCCATGAGCTATGCCATCAGCGAGACCAACCGCCGTCGCGTCCTCCAAATGCGCTACAACGAAGACCACGGGATCGATCCGCAGACTATCCGCAAGAAGGTATCGGACATCCTCGAACTCGTATCCTCATCCCGATCTGATCTCAGAAGTTCCCGGCCGACACGAAGAACATTCGATATAGCCGCATCCGTAGAGGTGGCCGGAGAGGACATCGGAAGGCTGATCCAATCCCTCGAAGACGAGATGCGGGAAGCAGCCCAAGAACTCCGCTTCGAATATGCCGCCCGACTCAGGGACGAAGTATCCGAACTCCGCCGCGAGATGAGAGAACTGACCCAAGCTGCTCACTGAATTGGCTCATCGGATTTCGGCGGAGGCGACAAGTCCTCGGACCGCTCAGTTGCCAGGCCAGATGAGGGTCTTGGGGTGTTCTGGTGTGGGGGTTGTGTTGCGGGGGATTGGTCGAGTTGCGTAGGCCTGAGCCGACGCGCCAGTTGGCGTATAGAAACAAGTCGCTGCTGGTTCATTTCGTAGTTACGCGATCGCGCTCGACGACACGCCACACCATGGACAAATCGGATCTTGCAAGCATCCTGGTTTCGCTCGGCCGGGATCGCCGGGGTACCGAAGCGAGAGGCAGATGTGGCGCTGGGGCTTCGTCGTTATGGTACGGATTGGTTGGCCGGAAGCTAGCCGTTCCGGCCTTTGGTTCAACGGTCGGTAGGGGCGCTTCGTTGGGATCTGTATTCTGCTCCCAGGTGCCCTAATGTCCAAGGTTGTATGACAGACAAGCTCATCGTTCACGGAGCTCGAGCACATAATCTCCAGAACGTATCTGTCGAGCTTCCCAGGAATCGCCTTATCGTCTTCACCGGTCTATCCGGCTCCGGGAAGTCAAGCTTGGCCTTCGACACTATCTACGCCGAAGGTCATCGTCGATACGTAGAAAGTCTGTCGGCCTACGCCCGGCAGTTCCTCGGGCAGCTGGACAAGCCCGAAGTGGACTTCATCGAAGGGCTATCACCGGCGATATCAATCGACCAGAAGACCGCCGGGCGCAACCCCCGTTCCACGGTGGGTACGGTCACCGAGATCCATGACTACCTGCGCCTTCTCTACGCGAGGATCGGGATCCCTCACTGTCCGCAGTGTGGGGTGCCCGTGCAACGCCAAACTCCCCAGCAGATCGTTGACCGGATCTCAGAACTCGAAGAGGGTGTCAGGTTCCAGATACTGGCACCGTTGGTCAAGGGTCGGAAAGGCGAATACGAGGAGCTGTTCCGGGATCTGTCCCGGCAAGGATTTAGCCGGGCGCGCGTCGATGGTGAGATAATCGATCTTGGCCAGACGGTTCGGCTCGACCGCTACTACACCCATACCATTGAGGTGGTAGTGGATCGGCTGGTGTCCGGCCGAGGGGGGTTGCGGCGGCTCACCGACTCTCTCGAGACGGCACTCGGACTCACCGGTGGGGTTGCCGTTGTGGACATCGTCGGGGGAGAAGACCTCACCTTCAGCCAGCATCTGGCTTGTGATCGGTGTGGGATTTCATTCGACCAACTCGAACCCAGATCCTTCTCCTTCAACAGCCCGTATGGTGCATGCCAGGCCTGTTCAGGAATCGGCACCAAGTACGAGGTCGACCCGAGGCTGGTTGTTCCTGATGACGAGCAGTCGGTAGCGGAAGGGGCGTTAGCCCCGTGGGCGGGCAACCGCAACCGGTATTACCAGCACCTCCTGAACGGGCTGGCCCGCACCCTTCAGTTCGATGTCCACGCTCCGTTCCGCGAGTTGGGGGCCGATCATCAGCAGGCTCTTCTTTACGGCACCGGGGATCTGGAGGTGAAGGTCTCGTTCACCAACCGTTTCGGGCGGAGGCGGCGCTACCAGGCCAAGTACGAGGGCGTCATACCGGTGTTGCGTCGCCGCCACGAACAGACCGAATCGGACCATGCCCGGTCCATATACGAGGAGTACATGCGTCTGGTCCCCTGTCCGACGTGCAGGGGGGCGCGCCTCAACCCGGTATCCGTGGCGGTAACCGTTGGTGGACACAACATCTTTGACCTTTGCAGCCGTTCGATTCGCGACACTCTGGCCATACTCCACCAACTCGAGTTGGATGACCGGCAACGGGCCATCGCCGCGCCGGTTCTCAAGGAAATCGGCGAGCGCCTGACCTTCCTTCTCGATGTCGGTTTGGAATATCTGACCCTTTACCGAGGTGCCGCCACCCTGTCAGGGGGCGAAGCACAGCGCATCCGCCTGGCTACCCAAATCGGCTCCGGACTGGTGGGGGTCTTATATGTTCTTGACGAACCTTCGATCGGGCTCCATCAACGAGATAACCGCCGCCTGCTGGAGACCCTGATGCGCCTCCGTGACCTCGGCAACACCTTGATCGTGGTCGAACACGACGAGGAAACCATCCGCACCGCCGACCACGTTGTCGACCTCGGACCGGGGGCGGGCGAGCGGGGAGGACGAGTGGTGGCCGACGGCACCGTCCAAGACCTGATCACCGCGCCGGAATCGATCACCGGTGCCTACCTGACCGGCCGGATGCGAATACCCACCCCCGCGAACCGTCGGGACGGGAACGGGAAGAAGATCAGGGTGGTGGGCGCATCCGAGAACAACCTGAACAACCTGGACGTGGACTTCCCCCTAGGCAGGCTCATCGCGGTAACCGGGGTATCCGGGAGTGGGAAGTCATCGTTGGTGCAGGATATCCTCTCCGCCGGGCTCCACCAGCGCCTGTACCGATCCCGCACCGTGCCGGGCCACCATCGCCGGATCGAGGGAGCCGATCATCTCGACAAGGTGATCAACATCGATCAGTCACCCATCGGTCGGACACCCAGATCTAACCCGGCAACCTACACCAAGGTATTCGACCGGATACGCAAGCTGTTCTCCTCGACACCCGAGGCGAGGACCCGAGGCTACCTGCCCGGTCGATTCTCGTTCAACGTCAAAGGAGGACGCTGCGAGGCATGTCGCGGTGACGGAACCATCAAGATCGAGATGCATTTCCTTCCCGACGTGTACGTCATGTGCGAAGCCTGCGGGGGCAAGCGTTACAACCGCGACACCCTGGACATCTTGTGGAAGGGCTCTTCGATATCCGATGTGCTGAACATGCCCGCCGAGACCGCACTCGAGTTCTTCAATGCCCAGGCGCCCATCGTCCGCATCGTGGAAACCCTCTGCGACGTCGGCTTGGGATACATCAGGCTGGGGCAGCCAGCCCCTACGCTGTCCGGAGGTGAGGCCCAGCGGGTCAAGTTGGCTTCTGAGCTGGGGAAGAGAGCCACCGGCTCCACCTTCTACATCCTCGACGAACCCACCACCGGACTTCATTTCGAGGACACCCGCAGACTCCTTGAAGTCCTGCATAGGCTGGTTGACACCGGGAATACCGTGGTGGTGATCGAACACAATCTCGACGTCGTCCGCTCCGCGGACTGGATCATCGATCTCGGGCCGGAGGGCGGCGATCAAGGTGGCCAGCTGGTGGCGGTGGGTACCCCCGAACAGGTGGCCGGGGTGGCCGGTTCCCACACCGGCAAGTGCCTCCGCGAGCTCCTCCCCGGCTAGTCCCGGAAACCTGATGTCCGACTCCAGCATCAGCACCGACTGGACCGAGTTGGCCGAATGGTGGCTCGGCGAGCTGGAGGATCCCAACTATGACGAAGAGGTAACCCCGCTATTCCGCCAGATGCTGGTGGCCCGAGAAGGGGATACCTTGCTGGACCTCGGCTGCGGTAACGGTCGGCTCTTCCGCTTGATCGAGGGCGTTGGGGCGCACCCGATCGGTGTTGACCTGAACTACGCCCTGGCCCGCCGGGCCGCCCAGCGCGGTCCGGTGGTAATCGGAGAGCTGCCCGATCTCGGGTTCCTCAGGACCGCATCGGTGGACGGGGCCTATTCGGTCTTGTCACTCGAACATGTCCCCGGCGTCGCCCGACTCTTCAGCGAAGCGGGAAGGGTGGTTCGGGAGTCGGGCCGGTTAACCGCCATCGTTAACCATCCCGTCTACACCGCTCCCGGTGCCGGGCCGGTCGTGGACCCGACCGACAACGAGGTGTTCTGGAGGTTCGGTACTTACCTGGCCCGGGCGGAGACCGTGGAGTCGACCGGGTCGCTACGGGTAGCTTTCCGGCACCGTCCGATCGGTTACCTTCTGACCGCGGCCGCTTCTGCTGGCTGGATGCTGGAGGAGCTTCGGGAGCAGGGGGTCGGACCGGCCGTGGCGAGACGGGACGATCTCTTGGCTCTACACGGGGACATCCCTCATCTGATGGGCCTCCGCTGGCGCAAGCAAAGACCTCGACCCGCTTAGGCTGGGTGTAGCGGTTGGAGCCGACGCTTTGTTGAGACCACAACCTTCCGAAATCCCGGACGCTCCGGGGGCTTACCTATTCCGGGACGTCCACAACCAGGTTATGTATGTAGGGAAGGCCAAATCCTTACGCAAGCGGGTGGTCACCTACTTCACGGGCGAGCTTGCGCCCCGAACCCGGGCCATGGTCGAGGCATCCGAGCGGGTGGAGTGGATCCTGGTGGACAGCGAGGTAGCCGCCCTCTTTCTCGAGTACGCCCTGATAAAGGAGCACCGACCCCGCTTCAACATCCGGCTACGAGATGATAAGAGCTACCCATATCTGGCCCTCACCCGATCGGACGAATGGCCCCGAGCCCAGGTCATCCGGGGAACCAAGCGGAAAGGCATCCAATACTTCGGTCCCTACGCCCATGCCTACGCCATCCGCAACACCCTTGATCTCCTACTAAAGAGCCTGCCGGTACGGACCTGTTCCAACACTGTCTTCAGGAGGCACCAACTCAAGGAACGTCCCTGCATCGAATACGAGATCAAGCGCTGCTCCGCACCATGCGTGGGGATGGTTGACCCCGACACCTACCTCAGCTACGTCGAAGGGTTGGCCGAGGTGCTCAGTGGCGGGGCCGATCGGGTTCTCAAACGTCTGGAAGGCGAAATGCTGGCGGCATCCGAGCGGACCGACTACGAGAATGCCGCCCGGATCAGGGACCAGATCCGTGACGTCAGCCGAGCGGTGGCCCGCCAAGAGGTGGTAAGCGATCGTCCGGAGGATTTCGACCTGATCGCCGCGGAGGGGAATGACCTAGAGACGGCCGTTCAGCTACTGGCGGTACGCAAAGGGCGGATAGTCGGCCGACGTTCGTCCATCCTGGATCGGGTTGAGGAAGTAAGCCCGGCGGAGATCATCGCCACGGTGCTGCGGGATCTCTACAACGAAACCACCCGGCCTCCCCGCCTGGTCCTGGTTGATACCCTTCCCCCCGATCCAGCGCTATGGTCTGAGCTCCTCTCCCGTCGGAGAGGGACCCGGGTGGAGCTGCGGTCACCGCGGAGAGGTAGTAAGCGACGCCTCATGGAGATTGCCCGAGCCAACGCCAGCGAGGCTCTCGCCCGCCATCGCCTGAGGAGGCAATCCGACCACAATGCTCGGGCGCGCGACCTGCGTAGCCTCCAGAAGGCGCTGGCCCTGCCGGAGGCCCCGCTGCGGATCGAAGCCTACGATATCTCCACCATTGCCGGTCGCCATACCGTGGCCTCGATGGTGGTGTTGGAAGACGGGTTACCCCGGCGCTCGGACTATCGCCGGTTTCGCATCCGAACTGTCTCGGGACAGGACGACTTCGCCTCGATGGAGGAGGTGATCCGTCGGCGCTTCACCGCTTACCTGACCGAACTCGATCGACCCCGAGCAGAGCGGGGGAAGTTCTCCTACCCTCCCTCCCTGGTGCTGGTAGACGGCGGTGCCCTTCAGGTCGATCGGGCCGTCAAGGCGCTGTCCGATCTGTCGCTCGACATTCCGGTGGCGGGCCTCGCCAAGAAGATGGAGGAGGTGCACATGCCAGGCCATCCCCATCCGATCGTCATCCCGCGAGATCAACCGGCCCTCCACCTCCTGCAGCGAGTTAGGGACGAGGCCCACCGGTTTGCCCTCATGTATCACCGCCAACTGCGGAGCAAGAGCATGATCGACTCGATACTGGACGAAGTGGACGGTGTCGGGCCGGTCCGGAAGAAGGCCTTGGTTCGCAGGTTCGGATCAGTGAAAAAAATTCGTCTCGCCTCGATCGAAGACCTAGGTGAAGTCCTACCAACTCAGGTCGCCGAGAATCTGTACGCTCATCTGCATGGCTGACAAGAACCTCGATCCCCACCCTCACCTACTGGTACTGACCGGCCTCTCGGGGGCGGGCAGGTCCACCGGTGCCAAGGTCCTCGAAGATCTTGGCTTCTATGTGATCGACAACTTGCCTCCCTCCCTCCTCCGCCAGGTGGTGGACATGAACGACCTCCGTGCGGCCGGGCGGCATCTGGCGGTGGTGCTTGACAGCCGGGGTGGTTTCCCCTTGAGCGAGGTAGAAGGACACATCGAAGAGCTGGAACGTACGGGGATTCGAGTGACTTTGGTGTTCCTCGACGCCGATGATTCCGTACTCATCCGTCGCTATGAAGAGCATCGTCGGCCTCACCCGCTCGGCCGCCCGACCTTGGCAGGGTCGATATCCGTGGAGCGGGAGATGATGCAAGACCTCAGGATGCGGGCAGACATGTACGTGAACACCAGCGATACCAACGTCCACCAGTTGCGTGATTGGTTCGGCAGTCATCTGTCTGCGCTGGAGGACCATAATTCGATCCGGGTGGCGGTTACTTCCTTCGGCTTCAAGAACGGTGTTCCCCGCGACAACGACCTAGTGTTCGACGTCCGGTTCCTCCCCAATCCCCACTGGGCCCCTGACCTCCGTGAACTCTCCGGAAAGGACGCGTCTGTCAGATCGTTCGTGCTCTCGAGCGACGATGCCCATGAGTTCCTGGACCGAGTGCGCGGGCTCCTATCTTTCCTGATTCCTCGCTACCGTGAGGCGGGCAAGTCGTATGTCAGCATCGGGATCGGATGTACGGGCGGACAACATCGGTCGGTGACCATCGCCGAAGACCTCGGTGCCTGGTTGTCGGGTGAAGGATTTCAGGCCACGGTGCGGCATCGGGACGTCAGTTAGATAATGAAGGGGCCTGTGATATCCCACCTGTCTATAGATGATCTGTCCCTCTCCGGGAAGAAGGTCCTGGTCCGCTCCGACTTGAACGTCCCCATTCAGGACGGCCGCGTCGCGGACGACTTCCGCCTCATCGCCGCCATACCGGCGCTCGAGGCTTTGCGGGCCGCCGGGGCATCGGTGATCTTGTGCAGTCACCTGGGTAGACCCAACGGTCGGGTGGTCGATGACCTGCGTCTGGCACCCGTGGCGGCCCGGCTGTCCGAGCTGGTCGGATATCCGATCACATGTGCCTCCGATACGGTGGGAGAAGACGCCACCCGTCTGACCTCGGCTATACGCCCGACCGAGGTGGTGATGCTCGAGAACACCCGCTTTCATCCCGGTGAGGCCACCAACGACCCGGACTACTCCACCGAGCTAGCCGAGCTAGCCGACTTTTTCGTCTTCGACGCCTTCGGCTCCGCCCATCGGTCCCACGCCTCCACGGTGGGAGTCGTCGCTCATCTTCCCAGCGCCGCCGGGCCACTGTTGGTAGCCGAACTTGAAGCCTTTCGCGTCCTCATCGACAACCCACCGCGTCCGTTCGTGGTCATTCTGGGCGGGGCGAAGATCGCCGATAAGCTGCCCCTTATCGAGGCGCTACTACCCAATGTAGATTCGATGGCCTTAGGAGGCGGCATGAGCTTCAGCTTGCTGGCCGTCGAGGGCTACGAGGTCGGCCGGTCTCTTCTTGATGCGGCCAGCTTGTCGAGCCTCCGCCAGATCCTGACTTCGGAGAGAGCTGACCGGCTGGTTCTGCCATCCGATGTGGTTACCGCCCCGGCGTTTGAGGAGACCGCACCAGGCAAGGTCACGGATGTCAAGTCCATCGACGCCGAATCTTGGGGCTTGGATATCGGGCCACATACTGCCCAACAGTTTGCCGACATGGTAATGGGGGCCGGTGCGGTGTTCTGGAACGGCCCGATGGGGATATTTGAATGGGAGCAGTTCCGCAGTGGAACAGAGGTTGTGGCCACCGCGATGGCCAACTCTCCGGCCTTTCGGGTGGCCGGGGGCGGTGATTCCGTAGCCGCCTTACGGATGTTGGGGTTGGATGATCGTCTTGATCACCTATCCACCGGGGGCGGTGCGGGCCTCACCTTGCTGGAAGGCGGACCACTTCCGGTGGTCGAGGCGCTGGGTCAATGGGTTCGCTAGCTCGGTTGCCGCTGATGGTGGCCAACTGGAAGATGCACGGGACCTACTTCGCAGCTATGCAATGGGTGCAGGCCCTCGGTTACCAGCTGGATGCGGGCGATTACGCCCGGGTAGAGGTGGGTGTGGCACCAGCCTTCACCTCCCTCCGGTCGGTCCAGACGGTGATCCAGATGGACGACCTGCCCATCCGCCTAGTAGCACAGAACGTGCACTGGGCCGCCGAGGGTGCCTTCACCGGCGAGGTATCGGCTTCCATGCTGGCCAAGTTGTCGGTGTCATATGTGATAGTGGGGCACTCCGAACGCAGAATCCACTTCGGTGAGGACGACCGAATGGTTAGTCGCAAGGCGCGGGCGACTCTGGACGCGGGCATGATGCCCATAGTGGCGGTCGGCGAGACCCTCGAGGAACGCGAAAGAGGGCTGGCCCAAGAGACGGTCAGCCGTCAGCTGTCCGCCTCCTTGTCCGGTGTTTCCACCGAACGGCTAGCCCAGACGGTGATCGCCTACGAGCCGGTCTGGGCGATCGGGACCGGGCGTCATGCGGATCCATCGATCGCTCAGGAGATGACCTCCCACATCAGAGAGCGGCTCGCCCTCAAGCATGGCGAAGAAGCGACAAGAGTGCGTATCATCTACGGGGGATCTATTAATCCGGGGAACGTAGCCGCCTTCATGGCCCAAACTGACATCGACGGAGCGCTGATCGGCGGGGCCTCGTTGGATCCGCGGACTCTGGCCGCATGCGTCACATACTGGAAGTAGTAGGCAGCTGAGGTAACGGTGGCATGTCATGACCCAAACAACTGAAGTGATCTTCGTTCGACACGGCGAGAGCATTTGGAACCTGGAGAATCGTTTCTCCGGATGGACCGATGTTCCACTTACCGACCGAGGGAGAGGGGAAGCTCGCTCAGCCGGTCGGCTGATGGCGGACGAGGGACTTACCTTCGACACCGTGCACACCTCCCTCCTTAGGAGGGCTATCAACACCGCCAACCTCGCCCTAGACGAGATGGATCTGCACTGGATACCCGTCCAACGGAGTTGGCGGCTCAACGAGCGACACTACGGGGCCCTCCAAGGTCTGAACAAGAAGGAGACGGCTGCCCGCCATGGATCCGAGCAGGTGTTCATCTGGAGAAGAAGCTTCGACATGCCACCTCCCGCCCTCCCCGATGACGATCCCCGCCACCCTCGCTTTGATCGGCGCTACGAGACCCTCGCTACCGGCGATATTCCCGCTGGCGAATGCCTAGCCGACGTGGTTGTCCGAGCGATTCCGTATTGGACGTCGGTGATCGTTCCCCAACTCGCCGAGGGCAGACGGGTATTGGTGGTGGCCCACGGCAACAGCATCCGCGCGATCCTCAAGGTCCTCAAAGCGATCACCGATGATGAGATCACTCAACTCAACATACCCACCGGGATTCCGCTGGTGGTTTCCCTTGATTCCGGATTCGGTTACCTGAGCGACCGCTATTTAGGAGATCAGTCGGCGGCCGAGGCCGCCGCAGCTGCCGTAGCCGCCCAGGCGGGGTGACGGCATCGAACGGAACGGCGTCAGAAGATTGTACGAGTAGCCTTGCTCAGCTATTCTTTGAGGTCGGAACCAAGCCGAAGGGGTTAAACGGTGACCATCACCATCGCCATCATCACCGTTCTTCACCTGATTGTCGCCGTGGCGCTGGTCTTCCTGATCTTGCTGCACTCTGGCAAGGGTGGCCTCGGAGACCTCTTCGGGGGTGGTATGCAGGCTGGCGGTATGGGAGGAGCGACCCTGGCCGAGCGCAACCTGAATCGGCTGACGGTTGTCGCCGCCGTGCTCTTCGCTGCCACCACGGTGACCCTCACCGTCCTTCTCGGTAGCTGAAGCAGCCGGGCACCCGCCCCGGCTCAACTCGGAGTACCCTCCCAGGAGGCGAGCCCGTACCTGAACCCGTCGTGCTCGTAGGACAACCAGAGGAGGGCTGAATGTCTCGTACCGTCCAGGGGGTTGTGTCCTTGAGAAAGGGCGAGCCGGTCACCCTTGAAGAAGTCCATATTCCGTCCCCGGGTCCGGGGGAGGCGGTGGTCCGGATTCAGGCTTGCGGAGTCTGCCACACCGACCTGCACTATCGCGAGGGCGGGATCAGCGACGATTACCCCTTCTTCCTCGGCCACGAAGCAGCGGGGCTAGTCGATGAGGTCGGTCCCGGCGTGAGCGAGGTAGCCCCCGGCGACTTCGTAATACTCAACTGGCGAGCGGTGTGCGGTCAGTGTCGTTCGTGCCTGCGGGGCCGACCCAACATTTGCTTCAACACCCATAACGCCCGACAGAAGATGACCCTGGCGGACGGAACCGAGCTGTCCCCGGCGCTCGGGATCGGTGCCTTCGCCGAAGCCACCCTGGTCGCCACTGGCCAGTGCACCAAGGTGAACTCGGACGCTTCCCCCGTCGCCGCCGGACTGCTCGGCTGTGGGGTGATGGCCGGTATAGGTGCATCGATCAACACCGGCGGTGTGGGAGCCGGGGATAGCGTGGCCGTCTTCGGATGCGGCGGCGTGGGTGATGGTGCCATTGCCGGTGCCAAGCTCGCCGGTGCGACGACGATCATAGGGGTGGATATCGACGACCGAAAGCTGGCATGGGCCAAGGACTTCGGGGCGACCCACACCGTCAACTCCGAACGTGAGGACCCCGTCCATGCCATCAAGGAGATCACCGGAGGCAACGGTGTCGACGTGGCGGTGGAAGCCATCGGTCTTCCCCATGTCTACCAACAGGCCTTCAAGGCGCGGGATCTGGCCGGAACGGTCGTCCTAGTCGGCGTACCGTCACCGGACGCCACCCTGGAGCTGCCGTTTATTGAGGTCTTTGGCCGCGGAGGATCGCTGAAGTCCAGTTGGTACGGCGACTGCCTCCCCTCAAAGGACTTCCCCATGCTCATCGACCTGTACCTGCAGGGAAGGCTCGACCTGGACCGTTTCGTCTCCGAGACAATTGGGATCGGCGATGTCGAGGAGGCCTTCCACAAGATGGAACGCGGCGAAGTCCTCCGTTCCGTGGTCGTCTTCTAGTCCGGCCACCTTTCTCATGCCTCTTGAACTGATCAATACCGAGGGCAACTTCCGCCTGGATGGTGGAGAGTGGGCAGTCACCAACAACATCTGGCTGATCGGCGACGACCAGGACGTGTTAGTCATCGACGCCGGGCACGACCACCGGCCGATCATCGACGCGGTAGCCAGCCGCCGAGTGACCGCCATCGTTCTCACCCACGGTCATAACGACCACATTGACGCGGCGGTGGCGTTACGAGACCTGGTTGATGCTCCGATCTGGCTCCACCCGGATGATCGCATGCTCTGGGATCTCGTCTACGCCGACAGTCAACCCGATCGTGAACTACGTCACGGCGCGCTCCTGGAGGTAGCCGGACATGAGCTTGGGGTGATCCATACGCCCGGACACTCACCCGGGTCATGCTGCTTCCTAGACAAAGGTACCGACCTGGTGTTCTCGGGCGACACCCTGTTTAAGGGGGGTCCGGGTGCTACCGGACGTAGCTTCAGCGACAAGCCGACCATCCTCCGCAGCATCCGCGACCTCCTACTGACCCTGCCCGACGAGACGGTCGTGCACACCGGGCATGGTGACAGCACCACCATCGGTGCCGAACGGAGCGTGATCCTCGATCAGCTCTCCGATGCCAACGTGGGGCGGTAGCAGAACCGAGGCGTTGGTATAATCCTGACCCCACCCGGTCGGAGTGGCGGAACTGGTAGACGCGCTAGGTTGAGGGCCTAGTGCCCGCAAGGGCGTGGAGGTTCGAGTCCTCTCTCCGACACCTCCTCCTCTCTCCGATACTTCGGCTGGCCACGCCATGCCCGGTCGGGACGGGTTCGTCCGGCGGCAAATAGGTAACCTGTGCCCATGAGCCTAGGAATTGACCAACTCCCCAAACGCCCTGAAGATCCGGTAGTGCTGGCCGAACCGCGGATCGATCCTGAGAGCTTCGTTGCCCCCGACGCCAAGATATACGGAGAGGTAATGGTCGAGGCCCGGGTGGTGATCATGTTCGGGGTGGTGATAAGAGCCGAACTCGATCAGGTGCGAATAGGGGAGCGCTCCAACATCCAGGACAACACTATTATCCACTGCGATCCTGGATTCCCGTGCATCGTTGGCGAGAACACCACGGTGGGACACGCCGCTGTCCTCCACAGCGTGAGGGTGGGTGCCCACGCCCTTGTCGGTATCGGGGCGATGGCGCTTACCGGGTCGGAACTAGGCGAGGGGGCATGGCTGGCTGCCGGTTCGGTATTGACCGAAGGCAGAACGGTGCCACCTTGGACGCTGGCCATGGGAACTCCGGCGAAACCGGTGCGAGACCTCACCGACGCCGAGATAGAACGCCAGCGGTCGGGAGTCGAGATGTATCAACGTTTCCTCGAGACCTACCGGCCGTTGTTTCCTTAAACGGCCCAAGGCACCGTTGACCGGCCGGTCCGATCGGTCCAATCCGATCAGATAGCAAGGGGATCATCGCTAGGCTGGTGAGGCACTGCATCCGGGATCGGGTTGATCCAGATGAACTTCACTGAAATACCCAAAGCGGTTACCGAGCTGGTTCAGTTGTCCTTGGACTACCTAGCCCAGGAAACATTGCAGCCGCTACGACGCCTGGGACAACAGGCTGGCCTAATGTTGGCCGGGGGCATTTGCTTCGCCTTGGGAGGGTTGTTTTTGGCCATAGCTGGACTACGTGTGGTCCTCGCCCTCCTGCCTCAGACCACCGTGTGGAGTGCGGTCGGGTACCTAGGCACCGCTCTCCTTCTCGGGTTGGCGGCTACCCTGATGCTCCTGTCAATCAGCAGAACCACGGAGTCGAGTTGATCACCCGCGACGACATCGAGCGCAAAGCGCAAGAGATCGAAGAAGCGCTCGGAGAGACGGGGTCGCTAGCCCGATCATCGGCCACTCGGGCCACCACCCGATTGGTGGCAGGAGCCGTTGGTGCCTACTTGATGGGACGATGGCGCGCCAAGCGCAAGGGCGTCCGCGTCGAGATCCACCGCTTGTAGACCAACGCCTGAACTCAACTCTCTTGCTCAGCCCGGGCTGGCTTATCGCCGGGACCGTGGACTCTTACACCGATCGACTCGCCTGCCTCTAGCCGCACGATCAAGGGCTGGCTATTGCGGGATATCCGCCGCCACAGTCGCATCACCACCACAGCAAGCCCCAACGCGGCCAATGATGGGTTACCTCGTCCCAGCCCGCGGCCGAGATAGCGGAAGCCCTGTCTGAGCGAGAAGAACCGATCAAGCATCCGCGAATCTTAGAGTGCGCGCGGAGAGATCGGTATAACAGAGGAGTGCACAACATCGGAAACGACCCATGCCCAACTGGCAACAGAATGCAACTGAACCCTGGACTAGCATAAGCGAATGCGGAGAACGCCTGTCTGGGTAAAGGCGGTGGTTTGGATCACCGTTGCCGGGATGGTCCTGACGATGTTGGCGGGGCTGATCTCGCTCGGAACCACCTGAACGGTGGTAGCGGAGGGCATTCCCTTTCGAGCAGGCGAACCGGCCCTGTTGGTTGACGACAAGGGCAGGCATTACCTCCTCCAGCTCCGTGACGACGGGATGTTCCAATATCACCGTGGCCGACTGGCGCATCGTGACATCATCGGCCAACCCGAGGGTATTTATCTCGCCTCCTCGAACGGCGCTCAGCTATTGGCGCTCCGGCCTAGGTTGGCCGATTACATCTTGAAGATGCGGCGCGGAGCGCAGGTCATCTACCCAAAGGACCTCGGCCCGCTCCTGATGTACGCCGATGTTCGTCCCGGGCTTACCGTGATCGAGGCTGGCTCCGGATCCGGGTCCGCCACCCTGGCCCTGGCACGTGCCCTGGAAGGATCGGGACGCCTCATCTCCTGCGAAATCCGCCCCGATCATGCCGCGCACGCTCGCACCATCGTCCAACGCTTCTATGGATCTGTCCCCGATTGGGTGGACTTACGGGTTGCTGATGTTCGAGAGGTAGCCGCCGACATCGTCCATGACCGCCTGATCCTGGATGTTCCCGAACCCTGGGAGATCATGCCAGCCGCCCAAGAGACTCTCCGCCCCGGAGGATTAATCGCCGCCTACGTACCCTCCGTCCCGCAGATCGACCAGATCCATCGAGCCCTCAGGACATCTGGTCGCTTTGCCGAGATCGAAACATTCGAGGTTCTCTTACGCACCTGGCATGTTTCGGGACGATCGGTTAGGCCAGATCATGGCATGGTGGGTCATACCGGGTTCGTGACCACCGCCCGTTGCATCACCCCTGAACGAGACATGTCTGCGGATTAGGAGATGGCCGCTCGTATACTTACCCGACACTTCCGGCCCAAGGCAGGTTAATGACCGATCGACAGATGCCCTGGGAGTACGAGCATCGGATTAACGCACTGCAGGGGACGGTGCACGCTCTTGAAGAGGAGATATCCCTCCTCCGGCGTCGGTTGGTCGATGCACCCCGCCGGGTCCGCACCCTGGAAACCCGCCTGACCGAGACCCGTGCCCAACTCACCCAGGCTGGCCAACGGAACGAGAAACTCTCGGTGGTCCTGGAAGAGGCCCGTGAGCAGTTGGCCATGCTACGCGCCGAGATAGAGAAGCTCACCACCGCCCCCAATCCGTTTGCCACGGTGTTACGGGTGAACAGCGACAGCACGGTGGATGTGGTCACCGGCGGCCGCCAGGTCCGGGTCAACGCCCAGCCGTCCATCGAGATAAAGAAGCTGCAGCGGGGCCAGCAGGTGCTCGTCAACGACTCGATGAACATCGTGGAGGTCAGGGACTTCGACCGGCAGGGTCAGGTCGTCGTGGTGAAGGAGGTTCTGCCTGACGACCGTCTGCTGGTGAGGGCACACGCCGATGAGGAGCGGATCGTAGAGATAGCTGGCCCCCTCGTCGGGGTGGCCATGCGGGTCGGAGACCATGTTCGTATCGATCCCCGCAACGGGCTGGCCTATGAGAAGCTGGCCCGACCGGAAGTGGAGGATTTGGTACTCGAGGAGGTCCCCGACGTGACCTACCAACAGGTCGGGGGGTTGCAGCACCAGATCGAGGCGATTAGGGACGCCGTGGAACTCCCCTACGTGCATCGGGAACTGTTCGAGGAATACGGCCTGGAGGCCCCGAAGGGAATACTGCTCTACGGTCCTCCCGGCTGTGGGAAGACCCTCATCGCCAAGGCAGTAGCGAACAGCCTGGCCCAGGCGGTCGCAGAGCGGGCCGGAGACGAAGATGTCAGATCATATTTCTTGAACATCAAGGGACCGGAGCTGCTCAACAAGTATGTGGGAGAGACGGAACGTCAGATCCGCTCTATCTTCCAGCGCGCTCGAGAAAAGTCGGACGAGGGGGTTCCGGTCATCGTCTTCTTTGACGAAATGGACTCTCTCTTCAGGACCAGAGGAACCGGCATCTCCTCGGATGTGGAGTCCACGATCGTGCCCCAGCTCCTCTCTGAGCTGGACGGTGTGGAGCTTATCAAGAACGTCATCGTCATTGGGGCCTCCAACCGTGAGGATCTAATCGATCCGGCCATCCTCCGGCCGGGACGGTTAGACGTCAAGATCAAGATCTCTCGCCCCGACGCTGAGGCGGCTGGCCAGATTTTCAAGATCTACCTTGATCCGGGCCTACCTTTCGACTCTGAAGCCTTGGGTGCTACCGAAGGCGACGCCGGACTCCTCGTCGAGGAGCTGGTGGACCGGGTTGTGGAAGTCATGTACGCCACCAACGACCAGAACCGCTTCCTTGAGGTCACATACCAGAACGGTGACCGGGAGGTGCTCTATTTCCGTGACTTCGCATCGGGTGCCATGATCGAGAACATCGTGCGGAGGGCCAAGAAGTCGGCCATCAAGCGGAGAATTATCGGAGAACCCGGCGGCATTCGCCTCGATGATCTCCTCGATGGGATCAAACAAGAGTTCCGGGAGCACGAGGACCTCCCCAATACCACCAATCCTGATGATTGGGCCAAGATTTCGGGCAAGAAGGGGGAGCGTATCGTCTATGTCCGGACCCTCATCAACGGCGAAGAGGAATCTCGGACCATCGAGGCTGTCGGCTCAGGTCAGTATCTGTAGCGTGCACCGGTAGACATGGCCTCACCCTGTGTGATCGGCACCGAGACCGAGTTCGGCATCACCGTCCGCAACCAGCCTGACTTCAACCCGACGCTCGCCTCGTCGATCGTGGTCAACTCCTACGACGGCGGTCGGGTAAGGGTTCGGTGGTCGTTCGATGAGGAGAGCCCGGGACGCGACGCTCGACAGGGCGTTCCCGAACGAACCACCCCGGGGCCGGATTCCGGGTTGGTGAACGTCGTGCTCTCGAACGGTGCCCGCTTCTATGTCGATCACGCCCACCCGGAATACTCCAGCCCCGAGTGCGCAACTCCCTGGCAAGCGGCCCTATACGACAAGGTTGGCGAAAGGGTGGTAGCGAATGCTGTCCTGCAAGCGCACAACCTCCTCGCCCCTCGGGAGCGCCTCTACATCCATAAGAACAACAGCGATGGCAAGGGCAACTCCTATGGCCATCACGAGAATTACCTCGTCGACCGCAAACTGCCCTTCTCCGACCTGGTTCGATACGCCACAACCTGGCTGGTAACCCGGCAGATCTTCACCGGTTCCGGAAAAGTCGGCGCGGAGAACGGTCGCCCGAGGGCTGACTATCAGATCAGCCAACGCGCCGACTTTTTCGAGGAAGAGGTAGGGCTGGAAACCACGCTGAAGCGTCCCATCATCAACACCCGTGATGAGCCACACGGAGATCCCCGACAATATCGGCGATTCCATGTCATCATCGGTGATGCCAACATGTCTGAGGTGCAGACCTTCGTCAAGCTGGGGACAACAGCATTGCTACTCAACGCCATCGAAGACGGGGCTCTACCGCATGACCTGGCCTTGGCCGATCCGGTCGCGGCCAACTGGCAATTAAGCCGCGACCTGACTTTGCAGCGCCCGGTCCTGCTAGCCGACGGTTCGACCGCCACCCCAATCGAGATCCAGTTCCGATACCTGGAGTGGTTGTCCGACTACTCATCCTCTTGTGCCGACGGTGAAGAATGGGCCCTGGTCATTACCGAGTGGCAGAGCATTCTCGAGGATTTAGATCGTGATCCTGGATTCACCTCTGACCGCCTCGATTGGACCGCCAAGCTGCGGACCCTCGCCGCGATCCGCCAGCGCGAAGATCTCCCCTGGAACCACCCCAAGTTGGCCTTGGCCGCACTGCAGTATCATGACACCGATGCCACGAGGGGGATCGCCCACCGGCTGGCCAAAAGGGGGCTGCTGCGGCGTCTCTTCACCGACGGCGACCTGGCGGCCGCAACCGTGGATCCGCCGACCGGCACCCGAGCCTACTTCCGGGGTCGATGCGTGAAGCAGTATGCGAGCTCACTGGTAGCGGCCAACTGGGATTCGCTGGTGTTCGACATCGGAGAGGAAGCTCTGAAGCGGGTGCCTATGATGGAGCCGCTCCGCGGCACCCACGGCTTGGTCGGGGAGCTGTTGGATGGTGCCCCGGACGCTGCCAGCCTGCTGGACGCCTTGGGCGCGTAGCCGGAGCAGGTCAACCTGAGCCCCATTTCCTTGTAGCGTTACTGGACCGAGAAGGAGGACCAGAGTCGATGGCACGAGAACAAGAGAGGATCCGACGCCGACCGGACCGGACGGCCGAGCCGGTCGCTCCGACACCACAAACCGCGACGGCGGGAAGAGGGCAGCACATCGATGACCTACTCGACGAGATCGACTCTGTGCTGGAAGAAAATGCCGAAGAGTTCGTCAAGAACTACGTCCAGAAGGGTGGCGAGTGACCGATAACCTCGCTTCGATGTGGTCGGCACCGCCGGGTGCTGGGTTCACAGAGCTTCTCAAGTCCCTTGACTTAGCCCCAGTCTGGGCCCCGGTAGGGGAATCCCCGGCTGCCTCGCTGGGGGCATCCGAAGGAACCACCGTGTTGGCCCTGCGCTACCAGGATGGGGTAGTGATGGTGGGTGACCGGCAGGCAACCGCGGGGTACGAAGTCGCCCATCGCCGCATTCGCAAGGTCTTCCCAGCCGATGCCTTCTCGGCCGTGGCAATCTCGGGTTCGGCAGGTCTCGGAATGGAGCTGATCCGCCTTTTCCGAACCGAACTGGAGCATTACGAGAAGCTAGAAGGGGTCCGGTTGAGCCTCGACGGAAAGGCCAACTACCTGGCCCGAATGGTGCGATCCCACCTACCGATGGCCCTGCAGGGCTTCGTTGTAGTCCCGCTCTTCTGCGGCATTGATCCGGAGACGGGTACCGGGGCGGTCTTTACGTATGATGCGATCGGCGGCCGCTACGAAGAAACCGAGTTCGGTGCGGCAGGTTCCGGTAGTCGCGAGGCTCGTTCCTACCTGAGGACCGTCTACCAGCCCGATTCTGACCGCGAACAGGCGATCGATCAGGCCGTCGGCGCGCTCGTGGCCGCAGCCCGCCAAGATGTGGCAACCGCGGGCCCTGACCTGCGTCTCGGTATCTACCCCAACGTCCTGGCCGTCACTTCCTCGGGGGTTACCGAGATCTCTTCTGGGGTCCTGAAGGACGTGGCGGAGCGAGCTCTGGAGAACAGAATATGACGCTGCCCTTCTATGTCGCGCCGGACCAGCTGGTCAAGGACCGGGCTGAGTATGCCCGCAAGGGGATCGCCCGTGGTAGGTCGATCGTCGCCCTCCAGGTCGAAGAAGGGGTGCTCCTCCTCGCCGAGAATCCCAGCCGGACGCTGACCAAAATTTCCGAGATTTACGATCGTATCGCTTTCGCCGGGGTGGGGAAGTACAACGAGTTCGAATGGCTACGTGTGGCGGGCATCCGCTACGCCGACGTGAAGGGCTACCAGTACGGGCGACGTGACGTCACGGCGAAGAGCCTGGCCTCGGCGTTCTCCCAGACGCTGGGCAACATCTTCGTGCAGGGACCCAAGCCGTTCGAGATCGAAGTACTGGTGGCCGAGGTCGGATCGTCCGTCGAGGACGACCGGCTCTTCAAGGTGACGTACGACGGCACCCTCTACGACCAGCTCGGTTATACCGCCATCGGGGGCAAGTCAGAAGATTTATCCGAAAGACTCGGGGACTGCTACGAGCCCACGCCATCCCTAGCCGAGGCCCTTGCCGAGACCGCTAAAGCCTTCCGGCTGGTCGAGAACCGATCAATAGACGGCTGGGAAGGGGCGATCCTGATGCGAGAAGGCCCGTCACGTCGCTTTCGTCGGCTCAGTAGAGCAGAGATGTCGGCCGTCGAGGAGCCCGAACCGGCAACGTAAGTACCCCGCTTACCTACGTCTACGCTGAGGGTCATGAGGCGGCACATCTTCGGCATCGAAAACGAGTTCGGGATCACCTGCACCCTGCGGGGCCAGCGCCGCCTCAGTCCGGACGAGATCGCCCGGATCCTCTTCCGGGGCGTTGTCACCTGGGGAAGATCATCCAACGTGTTCCTTGAGAACGGTGCCCGGCTCTATCTCGACGTCGGAAGCCACCCCGAGTACGCCACCCCCGAATGCGACGACCTGCTCGAGTTGGTGACCCATGAGAAGGCGGGGGAGCGGGTGATGGAGGATCTCCAACAAACCGCCGAACACAAGCTGCAAAAAGACGGTATCCGGGGATCGATCTTTCTCTACAAGAACAACACCGATTCGGCTGGAAACTCCTATGGGTGCCACGAGAACTATCTCGTGATGCGAAAGACGGACTTTCCCAAGATGTTGGACATCCTGATCCCGTTCATGGTCAGCCGCCAGGTCTTCTCGGGAGCCGGGAAGCTTCTGCAGACCGCCCAGGGACCCCAGTATGTGATCTCCCAACGAGCCAACCACATCTGGGATGGGGTGTCGTCGGCGACCACTAGGTCACGTCCCATCATCAACACCCGTGACGAACCGCATGCCGATGCAGAGAGGTATCGACGACTGCACGTCATAGCCGGAGACTCCAACATGAACGATGTCGCCATCTTCGTCAAGGTGGGCACCACCGTTGCGCTGATCGAGATGATCGAAGCCGGGTCCATTTTTCGAGATCTGAGCCTGGCGAATCCGATTCGGGCGATCCGAGCCATCAGCCAGGATCCCACCTGCAGGCAGACGGTTCGGCTCGCCAACGGGCGTTCCCTCTCGGCACTTGACATGCAGTGGGAGTATTTTGAACGAGTAATCCGATATGCCCGATCGCCCGGTTTCTCGCCCTCAATACAGCGGGCTGTGGATCTGTGGGAGAAGCTGTTGACCGGCTTAGAAAAGGACCCGCTTTCCCTGGAACGGCAGGTGGATTGGGTGACCAAGTATCACCTTATCGACCGTTATCGGGCTAGGCACGGGCTAGCGCTCTCCGATGCTCGGGTGCAGCTGCTCGACCTCAGCTACCACGACGTCAAGTCCGATCGCGGCCTCTACTACTTGCTGGCCAAGCGGGGCGTGGTCGAGAGAATGGTCACAGACACCGCCATCGGCCTAGCCAAGACCCACGCTCCCCAGACCACCCGTGCTCGCCTCCGTAGTAGGTTCATCACCGCCGCCAAGGCGAAGAAACGGGACTACACGGTGGATTGGGTTCACCTCAAACTCAATGACCAAGCCCAGCGGACGGTGCTCTGCAAGGACCCCTTCAAGGCCACCGACGAACGCGTCGAGCGCTTAATCGCCGGACTGTAAGAGCAAGCCAAGCAGACATCCGAATAACCCAACCCCAACTGGCAACGGAAGGCCACGTACCACAGGTCGGAGGGTTCACGACGCCTGATGAGCCGATCGAAGGCCCCAGCCGGCAACTGGCAACTGATAGATTACGGGTGGGTATGAGCGCGAACATCGAGCGAATCATCAACTTGGCCGCCTTTCTGGCCGCCTCCTCGAAGCCGGTAGAGGTTGAGGAAATCCGCAACACCATTCCGAATTACCGCGATCTCAAGTACAGCACCTTTCGTCGCATGTTCGAGCGGGATAAGAAGGACCTGCGAGCCATAGGCATGGAGCTTGAGCTCAAAGATACGGGCTCGGATGCCTGGGAGATCACCCAAGGGTACGTGATCTCCGATAAGAGCTACCGGGTCGTGGAACCGGACCTAACCCATGAGGAACGGGCCGCGCTGGCTATGGCTGTTCACGTCGTATCGTCGGGTGCTTGGCCTGACGCGGCCCGAGGTTTGGTCAAGCTCGGTGGTGGACACGTAGCAGGTAGCGGACTCCCCGTGGGTGCCGATCTGAGATTCGATCGCGCTTCGGGAAACGTCCTCTACCAAGCCGTAAGCGAAGCGCGCCCCATATCCTTCTCCTACCGCGGGCAAGAACGCACCTTGCACCCCTACGGCATCCGCTACAAGGCCGGACGTTGGTACTTCGCGGGCAAGGAACCTGGGGTCGCCGGAGTACGGACGTTTCGCCTGGACCGTGCTGGTCAGGTGAGGATCGCTGGCGAGCCCGGAGCCTTTACCCGACCTCCTGACTTCGATGCCCGCGACATCCTCTCGTCGTTGCCCTGGGAGGAGCCGCACCAACGTACCGCCACCGTCGCCTGCCACCCGTCTCTGGCTTCGTGGGTCAGGTACCAGACTCGACAGGAGGAGGGCAACGACCGGGTCGTGAATGGCGAGGTGATCATGGAAATCCCTTACGCGCGCATGGAGAACCTGCTCAACATGGTGCTCATGCTCGACAATAAGGCTGTGATTCTTGACCCTCCCGAGGCGCGCCAGGCCCTGATCAGGCGGTTGGAGGACGCCTTATGACATCCGAGCGTACGTTGAACCGCTTGGCTCGGATCTTCGCCTTGATCGCCTGGAGCGCCTCCCACCCCTACCCGTCAGCCGAGGACGTGATCGAACGGTTTGGCTATTCCGACCACCAGGAGTTGGTTAAGGATCTCAACCTGTTGTTCTGCTGTGGATTGCCGGGATACGGCCCGGAGGATCTGATGGTGGCCTTCATGGAAGGCGGAGTGGTCATCCTCGATGAGGCCGATTACCTGTCCCGTCCACTTCGCCTCGCCCCCAACGAGGTTCTCGGTTTGTTGATCGCCGGAAGGGCCGTAGCGGGAACCTCGTACGGAAGCGAGGCTCTTGACCGAGCTCTGGGCAAGCTCATCGCCGCATCATTTCCTCAAGGATCAACCCCTGACGGTTTGGTGCCGATGCTGGCCGCGGAATTACCCCCGGAACCGAAGCACTTCGGAGTCCTCCAAGAAGCGGCGCGGACCGGGACCGTCGTCTCGCTCACGTACGTCGCCCTGAGTTCCAACGAGACCACCATCCGTGATGTGGAACCACACTTGGTCAGCGCCTCAATGGGCCAATGGTATTTGCAGGCGCACTGTCGCCTGGTCGGATCGCCACGCACCTTTCGGCTGGATCGCATTCAATTCTGCCAGCCGACCGCTGAGAGGTTTACGGTACCGGAGCGGCCTCCCGATCCCGCCGGGGTCGGTTACACACCATCGGCCGACGCAACGTACATGACTATCGCGTTGTCACGACAGGCACGTTGGCTCGCCGATTACTACCCACTGGAGGTGATTAGCGACGACGGAGAGGAACTGGTGGTCCGAATGGCGGTGTCCGACTCACGATGGGGAGCGCGCCTGCTACTCCGTCTAGGAAGCGGTGCCCGCCTTGTCGAAGGCGATCAGGTCCGCGAGGAGCGACGGCGTCTGGCAACCGACATCCTGGCCCGTTACCGGTAACTGTCGCGCGACCGCTCCGGGACTCGTTCTGGTTGTAGCATGGGATCGTGTTCGAATCCTTAAGCGGCATGGAACTAATCACGATCGCCGTGGTAGCTCTAGTTGTCTTCGGACCGGCCCGTCTGCCCGAAATGTCGCGCACCATCGGGCGCTATGTGCGCGAGCTTCGAGCCGCCGCCCGGGATCTACGCGAAGGGATCGAGAGAGAAGTGGCACCCCTGCGGGCACCGGTCGAGGAGCTTCGGACTGACCTCGACAAACCGGTATCCGACATCCGTCAGACCCTGGCGGAGACCGCCGACGCTGCTCGCAGCGCCGACCGCGACATCCAAAGTAGCTTGAGGGGAAAGGCCCCGCCGGTCCGCCCCGACCAACCCGCCGACGCGTCACCGGCGGCACGATGGGTCGGCTCGGAACCAACCGTCGGCGTTTCGCCTTCGGAGGCGTGGGAGGGCCTCGACGACCCGATGCCCGAGAACGTGGTTCCCCCGCTCGCATCCGCCCCTCCTGCAGAGCCGGACGATTGGACTGCCGAAGGCGTCCCTCACTCCGGTACCGGGTCGGATGGTGGCGGGAAGGACGAGACCCAAAGCCCGGTTGAGGACAAGTGACAGAAGAGGTCGATCCCTCCGGCCAGCCCCTGATGGGCCATCTGGTCGAACTCCGATCCAGGCTCGTCAAGGTCTTCATAGCGCTGCTGGTTGGGTCCGTCATTGCCTTCTTCTTTCGGGACTGGATGCTCGACCTTCTGCAGAGCTCCTACAGCGAGGTATCCGGACGTGACCTAGTGGTCACCGGGCCTACAGATCAGTTCTCGATAGCGATGCGGATGTCGTTGTTCGGCGGATCTGTGCTGGCAAGTCCGGTTATCGCCTACCAGGCGTGGGAGTTCATCAACCCAGGCCTCACCGATCGGGAGCGCAAGTGGGCCATACCGGTGGTCTTCTCTCTAGTTTTTCTCTTTTGCCTCGGCGTGTCCTTCGCCTACTGGAGCCTCCCGCGGGCAGTCGGGTTCCTGGTCTCGATCTTCGAAGATGTGGAGAACCTCTGGACGGTCGAGCTCTACACCCGCTTCGTGATTCGCTTCCTGCTGCTGTTTGGCTTGTCGTTTCAGTTCCCGGTGTTCTTATTCGGAGCGGCCGCTACCGGGGCGGTCAGTTCGGCGCGTTTGGCCGCGGGACGGCGCTGGGCAGTGCTGATAATCGTGGTTGTGGGCGCGGTGGTGAGCCCCACCGGTGACCCGATAACCCTGCTACTCCTCTCAACGCCTCTCTACCTCTTCTACGAGGTCACTATTTGGGTGATCCGGTTAGCCCTGAAGAAATGAGGGTGCACGACTTCTTTGCGTCACTGACCTTCCAACCCGATCCCTTCCAGGTCCTCGCCGCGGAACATGTGGAGATGGGTCGCTCGGTCGTAGTGACAGCTCCTACCGGAGCAGGGAAGACCCTCGTGGCCGAGGCCGCCGTGCACCTCAGCCTCAGAGATCGCCGCCGAGTGTTCTACACCACCCCTCTGAAGGCCTTGTCAAACCAAAAGTTCAGAGACTTCGGTACCGCCTACGGTGCCAAGCAGGTCGGCTTGCTCACCGGTGACAATACCGTTAATCCCGATGCTCCGATCGTGATCATGACCACCGAAGTGTTGCGCAACATGATCTACAGCGGATCGGATCTGTCGGCGGTCGACAGTGTGATCCTCGACGAAGTGCACTACCTGCAAGATCGCTTTCGTGGCGCGGTTTGGGAGGAGGTGATCATCCATGCTCCCCCGCATATCAAGATGATCTGCCTTTCCGCCACCGTAGCCAATGCTGACGAGTTCACCCGATGGATCCGAACCAGACGGGGACCTACCGAGTTGGTTGTCGAAACCGAGCGCCCGGTCCGGCTTGAGCGCTGGTGGGCGGTCTGGGATCGCTTCGAGCGAGAGACCCACCTCCTACCCCTCTACGTCGACACCCCGCAAGGGATGAGGGCCAACCGGACCATACCCCGGCTGCTCAACCGGGGGGGAGGTCGCCGCCGCCGGTTCGCGTCACCTCGTCAGACCTCGGTGGTGGAACACCTCGCCTTTCTCGACCTGCTGCCCGCGATCTACTTCGTCTTCTCCCGGGCCGGTTGTGAGTCGGCTGCCGATCGGCTCGTCTCAGCCGGGGTGCACCTAACCGAGCCGGGGGAGAGAGACGAGATCCGCCAGCGTGCCGAGAAGGCATTGGACCACCTGGAGTCGGCCGATCTTCGCGCCCTCCGTTACGACCGATGGTTGCATCGACTGCAACTCGGAATCGGCTCTCATCACGCTGGCTTGGCCCCCGCCTTCAAGGAGGTCGTTGAACAGCTCTTCAGCGACGGCCTGATCAAGGTGGTGATGGCAACCGAGACCCTGGCCCTAGGCATCAACATGCCCGCCCGAACAGTGGTGATCGACCGTCTATCAAAGTTCACCGGTGAGAGCCACGAGCTCCTCGAGCCGGGCGAGTTCACCCAGCTGACCGGGAGGGCGGGACGGCGGGGAATCGATACTGTTGGCCACGGGGTGGTCCTTCACACGCCCTTCGTGCCGTTCGACCGGATCGCATCGATCGCCCGCCTGGGTAGTCAACCCCTGCGGTCGAGCTTTCGACCCACTTACAACATGGTTGTAAACCTGGTGGCCAACCACACGCGTCCGGAGGCGGAGCGTCTACTAATAGCTTCGTTTGCCGAGTTTCAGGACCGGCATAAACGAAGGAGGCGAGGCGGATCGGCAAAAGGCAACCGCCAGCGAAGCCAACTGCTTAGACGCTTCGACCGCGCCACCCGCCTGCTCGAGCAGCTTCGTTACATCGTGGACTGGAAGCTGACCACCCGTGGCCAGGCTCTGCGAACGGTGTACAGCGACCTCGATCTACTGATCATCGAGACTGTTTCCTCGGGCGTCCTAACCGGGCTCGAGCCCACCGAGTTGGTAGCACTGCTGTCGACCCTCGTGTATGAGCCCCGCCGCGAAGAATTCGAAGCCGCGGAGTGGCCTACCGCTGCCCTAGAGGTGGCATGGAAGCGGATGGTCGAGCACAGAGAGAATCTGTCGGCCGAGGAGCGGAAGCACCATCTGCCTGAAACCCGATCTCCCCATTCCGGCTTCGCCCTCCTCGCCTACAACTGGGCTCTCCGCCCTGACTTGGAGGACCTCATGGAGGAACACGGGATCGCTCCCGGGGACTTCGTGAGAATCACGCGAATGCTTCTGGACTTACTTCAGCAAGTGGCCGAGGTGGGCTCAGTATTGGGAGAAGAGGCGTTAGCCGGGAAGGTCCGCGTGGCTCGCCGAGCCATCAACCACGGAGTCATATCCACCGGGCGGATGCAATGAATCCCTGGCTGGTCATGGTCAACCCGCATGCTGCTCACGGCACGAAGGCAGCCAGCGAGGTCCGGGACCTGCTGGCTCAACTTTCCGTTCCCGCGGAGATCATCGTCACCCCGGATCGGGCCACGCTGCGAGACGCCCTCTCCGCCACCGCCGAGGCGGGCCACCACCGGCTGGTGGCGGTAGGCGGAGACGGCACCGTCAACGCAGTCGTCAACGAGGCGATGGCGATCAGGTGGAAGGCACCGCCACTTCTAGGAATCCTCCCGGCTGGCCTCGGGTGTGACCTCCTCCGCACCTTCGGCATCGGGAAAGACATGAAGGCGGCGGCCGAGAAGTTGGTCTCAGGGTCTAGGTACCCAGTCGATGTGGGCTTGGCGATCGGGAGTTGGGGGAGAAGGTGGTTTCTTAACGTGGCAAGTACGGGCGCCACTGCTGCCGCAGCGAAGGCCGCTCTTCGCATACCGACCCAATTCGGTACGAGGCGATACGTCATGGCTGCGGCGCTTTCCCTCCCGCGATGGCGACCGACCCAAGTAAGGCTGGAAACCGACCGGCGAAAGTTAGAGACTGAGGCGCTAGGTGTGGTGGTGGCCAACGCTCAGTTCTTCGGAGGAGGGTTCAACATCGCGCCCCGCGCCTCGATGATGGACGGACGCTTCGATATCTTGGTCATCCGTTGCCGCTACCGAGACGTGCCTTCTCTGATGCGGAAGATACGAAGAGGTGAGCATCTGCGGGATCCTGCGGTGAGGCGGCTATCGGCTTCAGAGGCGAGGATCGACGTCCGGACGCCCTGGCCGGTAGAGACGGACGGAGAACCGCTTGGGGACGCACCGGTATTGTTCAGGACCCAGTCGGGACGGTTGGAGGTGATGGTGTGACCGGATTACCGCTTCCCCGTGGACAAATGTGCGCAGGATCCGACTGCGATGCCTATAATCTCGCCGCGTTAACTCTAGGGAGTGCAGGCCTTGACTACCGAACTCGATGATTCACCCGACTTGGCGGATGAGGAAGTCACCAAGGTATCTGACGAACAGGACGGTGCCGATGGCGGGCTTTCCCCGGACGCAGATGAGTCCGACGGGGCGAACCAAAACCGAGGCGCAGGCGTGGCCATTGATGATCTCGAAGCCGAGGAACTAGAGGTCATCGACAAAATCGAGTCGGCAACCATGCTGGTCGACGAGACCCAGGAAATCCGCGAAATCCGCCGCTCTGAGATGAACCTGGGCGGTGCCTCTGAGGACATGCGCACCGACGAGTTCGTCTGCCGATCGTGCTTTCTACTCCTTAAAAAGGTCCAGTTGGCCGACGCAGCTCACGGAATATGCCGCGACTGTTCCTGAACCCGGTTCCGAAGGCCCGCTGAACGGCCCAAGCCCAATCGCCACGGACCACCAAACAGAACGAGCTAAACGGCCCTTGGAAACGACCCAAGCCCCACTGTCAACAGGCAACTGGCAGGCCACTAGCCTGTAATGCATCATGGATATCTCAATAGCGGCTCGACCTGCCCTGCCTTCCGACCTTGATTCCCTGATGGATCTGTACGGCCGCCTCTCCGCCGAGATGACCTCCATCCACCCAATGTGGCCCCGGGCCGACGGATTGGCCGAACCCGTGGCCGACTCCTTCCTGGACTGTCTTGAGGATCCTCGCGGTGGGGTATATCTCGGCACCGTAGACGACTACCCCCTCGGCTTCATCCTGGGAGAATCCCGTAGCCTTCCCCCTGGAAAGACCGTCGATCGGATCGCCGCGGTGCGAATGGTCTTCGTCGAAGAGCAGGCTCGAGGGGTAGGCGTAGGAACAGCCATGCTGAATGCCTGGGTCGAAGATTTCCGGAGTCGAGGGCATCACCTCTTTGATGCCCATGTCCTGCCGGGCCATCGGCTCGCCAAGAACTTCTTTGAAGCGGGAGGGTTCTCGGCTCGTTCGATCGTGATGCATCACAATGATCGAGGTGGTGGGGGACGGCGCATTCGGGCAATGCTACGGCCGTGACCTCGCCGCGGCGGCCGGTGGTGGGGGTAGGCGTGGTGGTGATCGACCAGGGCCGACTGTTGATGGTCGAGAGAGGGCGGGGGTTAATGGTCGGATCGTGGGCGGTCCCTGGCGGAAAGGTTGGTTTCGGGGAGTCTCTGACCGATGCGGCGATCCGAGAGGTCAAAGAAGAGACCGGACTCGATGTAGTGCTCGGCGACGTGATCTGGACGGGCGAGGCGATAGACCCATCCGACCCACCGGAACATCATGTGGTCATCGTGGACTACACCGGCAAAGTGGTAGGCGGAAGTCTCCACGCCGGAGATGACGCTAGCCGAGCTGAGTTCGTACCGATCGAGAAGGTACGCTCCCGACCCTTGACGCCCACCATGTACGATCTCCTCGAGAGGTTAGGTCTATAGGTATCAGCGACCAGTGGACAGTTGGGGCCAGGATCGTCCCGAGAGCTTGTATCGACGTCGCGAACCCCACCTGGTGGAGTTCCCAGGCTGTCCGTGCCCGTCTCTAGCCCAACTCCATAGCTTGGGCCTCACGAAGATCGGCCAGACGTCCGACTAGACCACGGCGCAATACCCAGGTGACCACCGCACCGTAGATGAACCCCGCCACGTGAGCCTCCCAGGCGATACCAGCCTGGCTGCCAACCAATAGAAACTGGCCGACCAGCCAAATCACGAGGAAGAACGCGGCCGAGACCCTCAGCGGCAAGAAGAACAGCGGAGGTATGAAGCTGAGCACCCGGGCAGCGGGAAACAAGACGAAATAGGCACCCATAACCCCGGCGATAGCTCCAGAAGCCCCGAGCAACGGCACCGTCGACTCCGGGCGTGCGACCACAAACCCGAAGGTAGCCACCACGCCCGAGGTGAGGTACAGGAACAGAAAACCGATCCGACCGTAGGCATCCTCGACGTTGTTCCCGAACAGCCAAAGGCTCCACATGTTGCCCAGGAGATGCGCCAAACCGCCGTGAAGGAAGATCGAAACGATGACGCTCAGCGGTATTGATTTCTCCGGGTATATCGGGATGCCGGCCCCTGGAAGACATTCGAAAGCGCGCACCTCTTGAACGGAGATCGCCTCATTGCCGCTTATCTCGCATGACACCGCGGCCCATCGATACAGGAAGGCCAACTCATCCCCAGGACTGGCTGGCTGCACGAAAAAGTACACCAGAGATACTCCGACCAACAGCAGCAACGTCATCAACGGGCGCCGCAACCCCGGGTTGAGGTCTCTAATCGGGATCAAGCCGTCGCCTCCTCCAAGACACCGCCACGTACCCGAGCAGTATCCGGAGGGCACACCCCACTAGCAATCTCGACAGAATCCACCATAATTGGGACCATGATAGGTGTCGGGGAGACAGATCGATCCGGTGATGGGGAGGCGGATACGCGCGCGTCCGGCCCGGACCATGACATCCGAAGCCGCATCCGTGCCCTAGAGGAGGCTGACCCGGCTGACGCTCCGGCGCTGGCCACCGCGTTGGTAGAAATGCTGGAAGCCCGAATGAGCGATAGCGACTCACCTCAGATCGATCCCGATCCTGAAGGCGAGGCCCAGTCGCCGCCCACTCCCGCCGACCCGGCATGATGCGCCGACTCGACGTCGAGTTGGTACGCCGACGACTGGTTGAGTCGAGAAACGGGGCGGTCGACGCTATCCGCCAAGGCAAGATACAAGTCGGGGGCATCCTCTCTCCCAAGCCTTCCACCCTGGTTGCCCCGGGCACCCCCGTGCGTTGGAGTGACCCTCCACCCCGTTTCGTTGGTCGAGGCGGCCTGAAATTGGAGGCGGCTTTGGACCGGTTCGACATCAAAATACCCGACCGTGACGCTATCGACGTGGGTGCCTCCACCGGGGGTTTCACCGACTGCCTCCTCCAAAACGGGGCGCGCAGCGTGGCAGCGGTCGATGTGGGATACGGGCAGATTCATGAACGGATTCGACATGACGAGCGGGTGCGAGTGGTGGAGAAAACCAACATTCGCCATGCCGATCCCCAAGATCTCGGGGCCCCGTTCGATATCGTTACCGTCGACGTGTCGTTTATCTCTCTGCTAACCATTGCCCGCAAGCTGGTGAACCTGGGTTCGGACAACAGCGACTACATCTTGCTCATTAAGCCGCAGTTCGAGTCCGGTCCCGGAGCAGTAAACCGCCGCGGGGTGCTAACGGACTCCGACGTATGGCGCACGACCGTCAACCGGGTGTTGGAAGGCCTGAATCGGCGTGGGCTAGGGCTAATGGGCCTCACCGAGTCTCCGATCAGAGGTACACGAGGTAACCGTGAAGTGCTGGGATGGTTTCGTTGGGGTGCGGCCGGTATCGACGAGGGCCGGGCGGTGGGGGAACTCGGATGAAGATAGCTGTGGTACCTAACGTCGGCCAACCTCACACCTTGTCTTGGACGAAGGACCTGGTGGAGGTGGCCGACCGGCTAGGGGTAACGGTGGTGTCAGACCGGGACGCGGCTGGGCTGATCGGGGTGCAGCAGACCGGCTTTGATCCCGATGAGGGTCTCGATCTGGTGGTTGCTGTCGGGGGCGACGGCACCGTCCTTAAGGCGGTTCGGCTGAGTACCGGCAGCGGGGCACCCATTCACGGAATCAATACCGGGCATCTGGGATATCTCACCGACTCGGCACCGGGAGAACCCACCGCCTTCCTGAAGAAAGCCAAGACCCGCCGCTGGCAGGTCTCCAAGCGGATGACGCTGTCGGCCTCTATCAACAACGGCCCCGCCATACTCGCCCTGAACGACGTGGTGATCGTCAAGCTCCGGAACCAGCGCATCGTCCGCCTAGGAGTCTTCATCGACGATGAAGACTTCATCTCATACCCGGCCGACGGGTTGGTCATATCTACAGCCACCGGTTCCACCGCCTATAACCTCTCCGCGGGCGGGCCGCTTCTTGATCCCGAGCTGGACATGTTGGTATTGACCCCCGTCGCCCCCCACCTGCTCTTCTCCCGATCGATGGTGTTTCCCCCGCAGAGGATGATCCGGGTCGAAGTTCTCGAGGACCGCCCGGTCGGGGTGGGGGTAGATGGCCGCGAGATCGAAAGGCTCGGACCGGGCGACCAGATTGAAGTTACTGGGGCGTCCCACGTTGAGTTTGCCCGCTTCTCAGACCGTTCATTTCCCGCTTCGGTGAAGCAGAAGTTCTCTCTGGCCTGACCGTGCTTGATGAACTCCGGGTGTCCAACCTTGGCATAATCGCCGAAGCCGATCTCCAACTCCGACCCGGGATGGTGGTAGTCAGCGGAGAGACCGGTGCTGGCAAGACCTTGATGCTCGGCGCGCTTCGCCTGCTGATCGGATCGCCCGCCCGCTCCTCCCTTATCGGTCCCGGCGACGATCACACCGAAGTGGAAGGCAGATTCTTCCTTGACGGCGAAGAGGTGGTGGCATCCCGAACCATCCATCCGAGCGGGAGCCGCGCATACCTGGATGGGCGGTTGGCACCGGCCAAGTCCCTAGTAGAGAGGTTTGCCGGGGTGGTGGAGGTAGTAGGGCAACATGACCCGGTCTCGTTGACCCGACCCAAAGTGGTCCGGCGACTCATCGACCGTCGGCTGGAGTCCAACGCCTGCCTGCGTGAGTATCGCCACGCCTGGGAAGCCCATGCGGAGGTGGTGAACACCAAGACCGTCCTGGGCGCGGACCGGCGAACGGTCGAGAGGGAAATTGATCTGCTCCTGTATCAAGTCAGCGAGATCGACGAGGCGGACTTTCAACTCGGAGAAGAGGAGACCCTTAACCAAGAGGCGCTTCGGCTCGGGCACGCCGAGGAAGTGTCGAACATGCTGGCCGAGGCCCGCCTTGATCTAGACCGCGCCCGTGACCTAGTCGGACCGGCAGTGGACGCGGTCCGGCAGGCTCGGCAGCTCGATCATTCCCAGGAAGGCCTAGCCAACCTTCTTGACGATTTGGAGGCAACCTTTGCCGAAGCTCTGAGTATGACCAGAGAAGCGTGGGAGAGCGTCGAGGCCGACCCTGAGGAACTAGCCCGGATCAACGAGCGCCGCAGTATCCTCGGCGACCTGAAACGCAAGTACGGGTCAAGCATCGCTGAGATTCATGAATATAGATCTGGTGCCCGGGCGCGACTTGGAGAGCTTCGAGCCCTACTAGATCGATCTAGACACATAGCCGACGAACAGAACGCTGCCGCCGAGCGGCTCGGCAAGGTAGGCGGGATGCTGCGGCGGTTACGGCGGGTCGCTGCCGAGCAGATCGCGCTGGAAACCACCGAGCATCTCCGCCAGCTCGGTTTTGGCGATCCGGTGGTGCGAATCGAGGTTAAGGAAGCTACACCGGGAGTTTTCGGTGCCGACCAGATCAACCTGCAGTTTGCTTCAGACTCCCGCTTGCCACCCGGTCCGGTCGGGAAAATCGCTTCGGGTGGTGAGTTGAGTCGGCTGGTTCTTTCCCTACGCCTTGCCTCAGGTATCGGGGCAGTACCGATCATCGCATTTGACGAGGTTGACGCTGGGGTTGGTGGCTCCACCGCCCTCGCCATGGGATCGAAACTGGCCCGCGTGTCAAAGGACCGACAGGCGATTTGCATCAGCCATCTCCCCCAGGTTGCCGCCTACGCTGACACCCATCTCGTGGTCGAGCGGAAGGGACCGGTGGCGACGGTCAGGGAACTCAGTGACGATTCGAGGCTCATCGAGCTATCACGAATGCTCTCCGGCATGACCGAATCGTCACCCGGTCGAGACCATGCCCGCGAACTCCGGGCCATGGCGATCGCCGACCGCGTCGGTTCCTAATCGGATGAAGCACCTTCCGGCCCGCCCAACCATGTCGTTGATACCCGCCCTGGGCGGCCGTTCGGTCTACCGCCCGCAATTGCGGTCTCGATCCGAAACCCGGTCGTGGTAGCGTTGGGGAAATGACAAAGTTCGTATTCGTAACCGGTGGGGTGGTCTCCAGCCTTGGTAAGGGGATCACCGCCTCCGCGCTAGGCCGGCTCCTTAAGGCACGTGGTCTTCGCGTCGTCAACCAGAAGCTGGATCCCTACATCAACGTTGACCCGGGCACCATGAACCCCTTTCAACACGGAGAGGTTTATGTCACCAACGATGGGGGAGAGACGGACCTGGACCTCGGCCACTATGAACGCTTTACCGACCAAAGTTTGAACCGCGACTGTAACGTCACCACCGGTTCCGTGTACCTCTCCGTACTGAACAAGGAACGTAGAGGTGACTACCTAGGCGACACCGTGCAGGTGATACCCCACATCACCAACGAGATCAAGAGCCGCATACACCGCCTAGGCGACCGGGATGATGTGGACGTGGTCATAGCTGAGATCGGAGGCACGGTCGGGGATATTGAAATCCTGCCCTTCCTCGAAGCGGTACGCCAGTTTCGAAATGACGTGGGCCATAGGAACGTCGTCCACATTCATGTAACCCTCGTCCCCTTGATCGGACCCACCGAAGAGCTCAAGACCAAGCCCACCCAACACTCTGTCGCTGAACTGCGGTCTCGGGGGATACGCCCGGACATCATCGTGGTGCGCTCCGAGAAGGAGATCACCGAGGAAGTGCGCGGCAAGATCTCGCTCTTCTGTGATGTAAGCCCCCGTTCGGTTATCTCCGCGCCGGATGTCTCCGATATCTACCGAATGCCTCTCGTCCTCCACAGCAACGAGCTTGATGAGATCGTGATCAGTCTTATGGAGCTCACTACCCCCAAACCTGACTTGGGCGACTGGCAGACCATGGTCGACCGGGCCGACGCCGCTAAGGAGACCGTAACGATCGGGCTAGTAGGTAAATACACGGGGTTGGCGGATGCCTACCTGTCGGTGGTAGAAGCTTTGCGTCATGGCGGTCTAGCCAACGGGGTGAGGACGAAACTACGTTGGATTCCCGCCGAGGAGCTTGATGGGCTGTTCGGACTGTCCCTGTTGGAGGACCTCGACGGCATTCTGATACCGGGCGGCTTCGGCTTGAGGGGGGTTGAGGGCAAAATCAGAGCTGCTGGACACGCTCGCGTCAACCACATCCCCTTCCTTGGCCTATGTCTCGGCCTCCAGACCGCGGTCATTGAGTTTGCTCGAAACGTCTTGGACCTCCAGGAAGCTGACAGCTCAGAGTTCAACCCGCTGACGCCCCACCCGGTGATCGATCTGATGGAACGTCAGCAAGGGATCTCCGACAAGGGAGGGACGATGCGCCTCGGCGTGTACCCGGCTCGACTGCGCAAGGGTTCGCTGGCCTACGAACTCTACGGAGAGGAACTCATCTACGAGCGACATCGGCACCGTTACGAGGTGAACAACGGTTATCGGCGACACCTAGAAGACGCCGGGATGTTGTTGTCCGGCATCTCACCGGATGAACAGCTCGTTGAGTTTGTCGAGTTACCCAGCCACCCTTACTTCATCGCTACCCAAGCCCACCCGGAACTCAAGTCTCGTCCCCTAGACCCGCACCCTCTGTTCATTGGCTTCATAAGGGCGGCCGCGCAGCATAGGAAACATGGTGAAGAAGAGGCATACCAGAGCGACAGTCGCCAGGTCAACCACGCCAAAGCTCACCCTGTCGGGTAATTGCTTCAGCCGACCACGGCAGAAGAGCGACTCCAGGATCCAAGAGTGGTGGGCTCGACGATGAAGCGCCCCTAGGACCATGTGTACCGACCCGCAAAATGGTTCGATGTCCCACCTCGATGACTTCTTGGGGGTACTTGCCACTGAACGAGGCCTCTCCCCGAACACGATCGCCGCCTACCGCCGCGACATCAGCTTCTTTCAGGAGTTCCTAGGGACCCAACCGGCCACCGGCGAGCTGGTGGAACACTATGTGGATCGCCTTCACCGCGACGGGATGCGCCGATCCACGATCGCTCGAAAGCTGGCCGCCATCAGGTCCTTCTATCGGTTCCTGGTAGCTGAGGGACGGCTACAAACCGATCCCACCCAGCTCATCGAGACCCCCCGCGCCCCCTTGGGCCTCCCTAAGGCGTTGGACATCGGGGAAGCCATCCGCCTCATGGAGGCCCCCCGCCCCGACACCCCCCTCGGTAGGCGAGACCGGGCTCTGTTGGAGACCCTGTATGGTGCCGCGCTCCGAGTAGGCGAGTTGGTGAACCTTGATCTTCATGACCTGGATCTGGAAACGCGCAGCGCCCTCGTTTCGGGTAAGGGAAGCCGGCAACGAATTGTCCTGTTAGGGGGACCCGGGGTGTCTGCGCTCCAGGCCTACCTGCCTGACCGGCTCACGCTCCGCGGCGAGCGGCACCACCATGATGCGGTGTTTGTCAACGCTAGGGGGGGCAGGCTGACGCGGCAAGGTGCCTTCGGGATCGTTCGCAAACACGGTGCCTCTATCGGCATACCCCCCACCCGCCTGTCCCCTCATGTGCTGAGGCACTCTGCCGCCACCCACATGGTGCAAGGAGGTGCCGACCTGCGATCGGTACAAGAGTTCCTCGGTCATGCCAGTCTCAACACCACCCAGGTATATACCCGCATGTCGTTGAGGCATCTCCGGGAGGTCTACGTCGAAGCCCATCCCCGAGCCCTGATCTGACGATGCGCCTCCTCCTCAACCGGCTCCGGAGTGTCGAGGTGTTCGATCCGATCGGCCGCTTCTTCGAGTTTCTCGCCGCCAGACGCCTGCGACCGCACGACCAGGATGAGGTGTCACGCCTGCTTGACAACCCTTCCGAACGGTCCATGTTCTGGGCCCAGTCAATGCCGGATCAGCGTCATGCTCTCGTTGCTGCCCGGCTGGTGGGCGGTATGCGACCGGATCGCCGTGATCTGGTTCGAGCCGCCCTCCTGCATGACATCGGCAAACGTCAGACCTCACCGGGTCCGCTGGGCCGAGCGGTAGCCGTCATCGGGCGCAACTTCGGTTTGTCAGTCTCCAACCAGATCCGCTCCTACCTCGATCACGGAAGGGCAGCCTCCATCGACTTGGAACGAGCCGGTGCTGAGGCCCTCGTGGTGGCATTCGCTCAACACCACCATGGAGACCGTCCCCCCATCATCTCTCCCGAGGATTGGGAAATCCTCATCGTGGCGGACCGGAGCCGTCTTCTCCGGGCTCTGTCGCAACGCCGGATCACCAAGCGGGATCAGGCGTGACCTACGATGTCGTAACGCCGGTCTACTCCGGGCCGCTAGACATCCTTGTCCAGTTGGTCAACCGTCGTCATGTGGACGTGATGGAACTCGACCTCGGCGAACTGGTCGAAGAGTTCTCGGATCTCCTGGCGAGGGAAGCCACCGACTTGGATACCACCTCCGGCTTCGTGCTGATGTCAGCCATCCTGATCTGCCTCAAGGCCCGGTTTCTCATGCCGGAACCGGAGGCCGTGGACCTCGAGGCAGAGATGGAGATGTTGGATCAACGCGATCGGCTCTTGGCCCGTCTCCTGAGTTTCCTGACCTACCGCGACGTAGGCGCGGTCCTTCATGGCATGATGGTCGCGGAATCCGGATTCGGCAGGCGAGCAGTGGGGATCGACCTTGATCTTGGCGAGCGACCACCCCGCGTTCCCGCCGGCATAACCGCTGAATCGTTGGCCTCTGCTATGGTCTCGATCGCTCTCGAAACGTCGCTTCCGGCACCCGAGTTGACCTTGGAGCACCTCGATCTCGACCTTCCGTCGATCGAAGATGCCATAGATCAAGTCCGGAGGAGGCTGGCAGCCGAGTTGGAGTCCACCTTTGAGCGCCTCGTGGCCCACTGTTCAGGTCGGGATGAGGTGGCCGCCTACTTTCTAGCCGTGCTTGAGCTGGTGCGGTGGGGGTTGGTAGTCGCCTCACAGGACCGGTCCGAGGACATTTTGGTTCGGAATACGAGCCCCGCATGACGTTATCAGCCGCCCTAGAAGCCTTGCTATTCGTCGCCGAACGACCCCTTCGGGCCACCGAGTTGGCCCACGTCCTGGAAGTGTCGGTTGACTCCGTGGATGCTCGTCTGGCGGAGTGGTCCGATGAGTTGGAGTCAGAAGGCCGAGGGATAACCCTACGCCGGGTAGCGGATGGGTGGCGGTTGTTTACCAAGCCGGAGATGCTCCCCTACCTAGAACGCTTCAACTCCACCGACGAACCTCGGCGTCTGTCCGGGGCTGCTCTAGAGGTGCTCGCCGTGGTGGCCTACAAGCAGCCGGTCACCCGCAGCCAGATCGCCGAGGTTCGGGGCGTTGACTCCAGTTCGGCGCTTCGTACCCTGCTACGACATGGATTGGTGGATGAAGTGGGTCGGTTGCCGACGCCCGGAAACCCGGCCATGTACGCAACGACCGGCCTCCTCCTGGAGGTGCTTGGGATCAACTCTCTACACGACCTGCCTGCACTGGTCGATCACATGCCGGACCTTGACACCGCCGAGACCCTTGATCGACCGTCGGGGTAGAGCCGTGCCACCTGATGGCCAGCCCGAACGCCTACAGAAGGTGATAGCCAGGAGCGGGTTCGCCTCACGCCGCCAAGCGGACGCGATGGTGGTCGCCGGTCGGGTGCTGGTTGACGGATTACCGGCCCGGGCTGGTCAGCGCATCCACGCGGGCGAGGCCGAGGTGCTGGTAGACGGTCTCCCGCTTCCGACCAATCCCGCCCTTGAGTACTACCTGTTGAACAAGCCAGTTGGGGTGGTGTCTACCACGTCCGATCCCCATGCCCGAAGCAAGGTGATCGACCTAGTGCCGACCTCGGCGAGGCTGTTTTCCGTGGGACGACTAGATGCGGACTCGAGCGGCCTGATTATCCTCACCAACGACGGGACCTTCGCCAACCTGGTAAGCCACCCGCGATACGGGATCACCAAGACCTACCGGGTACTGGTCCGGGGTCGGCCCAAGCCGGTTGATCTGGAACGACTCGTCAAGGGCATCAGGCTGGACGACGGCCTGGCCCGGGCTACCTCGGTCCGTATTGTTGGCGTCCACCGGGGACGCGCCGACCTCGAGATGGTTATGGCGGAAGGCCGCAATCGGGAGGTCCGTCGCCTATGCGCCACCCTCGGATACCATGTCGAGGCCCTGCATCGGGTCGCCATAGGCCGTCTCAGTGATCCCACCCTCGGCCTGGGTGAGTGGCGGGTGCTTCATGTGAAAGAGATCCGCATGATCCATGAGCTAGCCGACCGGGATAACTTGCCCACCAAGGTGGAACGGAACGCATGAACGTCTATCGGGTAACCCCACGCCAGGTACGAGACTGCACCGTCCGCCCACCCGGATCGAAGAGCATCACCAACCGGGCGTTGATCACCGCAGCTCTCGCCGCGGGTGAATCCCAACTCATCGATCCACTACGTAGCGACGACACCGAAGCCATGCTGGGTTGTTTGTCCGCTCTCGGGGTCCGAGTCCGAAACTCTCGCGACAAGATGGTGGTGTCCTCCTCCGGCACCCTCCGCGGAGGATCTCGCTTGGACGCCCGGGCATCGGGAACCACCGCTCGTTTCATCACCGCCGCGGCCACCCTTGCCGACGGCGAGAGCGTCGTGGACGGCGTGCCGCGCATGCGGGAACGACCCATCGGGCCTCTTGTGGCCGCCCTCCGCGGCCTAGGGGCTCGGATAAGTGCCGCTGGAGGCGATAGCTACCCGCCGGTCCGAGTCGGGGGTGGGGGGCTTCGCGGGGGCCGTATCGTCGTCGACGGAACGGTATCTAGTCAGTTCGCCTCAGCCGTCATGCTCTCCGCCCCAAAGGCAAAGTCATCCGTCACCCTCGAGCTTGACCCGGACCTGGTCTCGAAGCCCTATTTGACCACGACGCTTGAGGTCATGGCGGCGTTCGGCGCGGTGGCCGGGTGGGCTGAGCCGGATGTGGTCACCGTGGAACCTACCGGTTACGAGCCCAGAGTCTTCCCGGTGGAAGCTGACGCATCCGCCGCGGTCTACCCGTGGGCGGCCGCCGCCGTTTCCGGTGCCACCGTCACCGTGGTCGGCCTCGACCCCACCAGCACTCAAGCCGACATGGGTGCCTTGGACATTTTGAGACGAATGGGGTGTCGGGTAAGCAAGTCGTCGTCCGGCGTCGCCGTAACCGGTCCGCCTGGTTTGAAGGGCGTGGCAGCCAACCTGAATCACTGTCCCGATGCGGCCCTAGGCTTGGCCGTGGTAGCAGCGTTCGCCAGCTCGGAGTCCCGGTTCACCGACATCGCCAACCTAAGGCTCAAGGAAACCGACCGGCTCGCCGCCCTCGAGTCCGAGCTCCGTCGGCTTGGGGTCGAGACCGAGACCGGTGGCGATTGGATCAGGATTCAACCCGGCCCGCTCCGGCCAGCCCGCATCCGAACCTACGACGATCATCGGATGGCGATGTCCTTTGCGATCGCCGGTCTGGTACAGCCCGGCATTACCATCGAGGATCCGGGGTGCGTGACCAAGACGTGGCCCACGTTTTTTCGGATGCTGGAAGAACTATGAGCGTCAGGACCGACATCGGTGGGCGGGTGGTCGCTATAGACGGGCCGGGTGGGGTAGGGAAGAGTTCGGTTAGCCGAGCGCTGGCCGGTCGTCTCGGTTACGCCCATCTGGACACTGGTGCCTTCTACCGGGCGGCGGCACTGTTGATCGTCCTCCACGGAGTTGATTTCGAGGATGAGGCTGCGGTTATCTCCTCGCTGGCCAGCGCGACCCTGGACTATCGGGGTACAACCATGCTGGTGGAGGAGGTAGACATGACTTCCGCAATCCGGGGTGAGTCGATCGGGTCCGCGGCATCCCGTCTGGCCACGCATCCCGCGGTGAGAAGGCTGTTGGTGAGCCGACAGCGCCAGTGGGTGGCAGATCGGCGGGGCAGATGTGTGGTCGAAGGTCGTGACATCGGAACGGTGGTGTTTCCTCACGCCGGTCTCAGCATCTACCTGGATGCCGCCCCCTCAGTGCGGGCCTTACGGCGGGCTCGAGAGTCCGGAAGGGATATCGACACCGAAGCCGAGGAACTCCGCGGGCGCGATGAACGAGACGTGACCCGATCTGCTGCACCGCTCATGGTGGCGGACGGTGCGGTAATGATCGATACCACCGAGTTGAACATCGCCGAGGTAGTCGACAAGATACTGCGACTTTGCCAGCAGCGAGGGTTGGGCGGCCATGCAACCACCTAGGCCGATCGTGGCGGTGGTGGGCAGGCCGAACGTTGGTAAGTCCACGCTCGTAAACCGGATCGTCGGTGGACGTGCCGCGGTAGTACAGGAGACACCTGGAGTGACCAGGGACCGCCGGGACTTTGTTGCGGAGTGGAACGGGTCCCGCTTCTCCGTGATAGACACCGGCGGATGGGCGAAGAGCAGCAGTACCGGCCTAGTCCAAGATGTCAGCAGCCAAGCGGAGGTAGCCATCGCCAGCGCAGACGTGATCGTGCTGGTGGTAGACACTCACTGCCGGATCACCTCCGAGGACGCCGAGGTAGCAGCCCTACTCCGGCCGGTTGGGGACCGAGTCCTGGTTGCAGCCAACAAGGCCGACAACGACACCACGGCCCGTGAGGCCGCCTTGTTCAGAAGGCTTGGTTTGGGAATCCCCTTCCCCGTGTCGGCCATCCATGGTCGTGGTGTCGCCGACCTCCTCGACACCATCGTCTCTCGAGCCCCTTCCCCGTCCGACCACGAAACGGGCGAGCATCTCTCGGCGTTGGCCATTGTCGGGCGACCCAATGTCGGGAAGTCGACGTTGCTCAACCAGTTGGTAGGGGAGCAGCGGGTGCTGGTGTCTCCAATCCCCGGAACCACGCGCGACCCGATCGACGTGGTAGTCACTCTCGGAGGATCTCAATACCGGATCGTCGACACCGCGGGCATCAGGCGTCGACCCAAGATCACCGAGGACGCCGACTTCTTCGCGGTCTTGCGGGCCCAAGAAGCGCTGAAGCAGGCCGAGGTTTCGTTTCTGGTGGTGGACGCCATCGACGGCGTAACCCAACAAGATCAGCGGATCGCGGAGTTGGCCGCCCACTCGGGCACCGGGTTGATCATCCTGCTGAACAAGTGGGACGCGGTGTCCGCCGAGGAGAAGGAACACACCGAGTCGTCGGTGGCGGGCCGCCTCGGATTCGCGGGATGGGCACCGGTCCTTCGCATCTCGGCTCTGAACGGAGCGCGCCTCCAGCGGCTGGCCCCAGCGGTGGAAATGGTGCTCGACAACCGGTCTCGCCACATACCGACGCCTCGCCTCAATCGTCTGGTGGCCGCCATGGTCGCCGAACACCCGCCACCGGTTCGGAAGGGTAGGCGGCCTAAAGTTCTCTACGCCGCCCAGTCAAGATCTGCTCCCCCCACCATCGCCCTGTTCGTCAAGGGAGGACGCCTTGATCCCACCTACGTCCGATTCGTGGAGGGCCGGCTGCGTCAGGCTCACGACTTCACCGGAACACCCATCCGTGTCGTGGTAAGGCGTGGCAAGCGACCGGAGAGGAAGGGGTGAGTCGCCCAGACCAGTCTCAGCCGGGGGAGAGTCCAGAGCGAATCCCGATCAGCTTCAAGCTAACCCTGGTCATGGCGGCTATCTACCTGACCTGGCGATTGGTGGAAGGCCTGATCGCCCTATATCGATGGATCTTCTAGAAGTGGTCGGGCTGGCGGGATTTGAACCCACGACCTCTTGACCCCCAGTCAAGCGCGCTACCAAGCTGCGCCACAGCCCGTCACGTCCCCATATTACCACGCCACGGCAATCGGATACACCTGATGGACAATAAGTCTTGGCGGCACTTAGAAGCGCGAGAGAGCCGGCCTCATGAACTCCCGAAACGAACCCAGCCCCAACTAGCCACTGGCCACTCGCTACCGGCCACTGTATGGTTCAACATCAACGCCAAGGAGATCAAGAAATGAGCCACACTCGGCAGGAGGACGCCGGACCGTGGACCCTTCCCAACCTGATTTCGCTACTCCGTATTCTCTCCCTACCGGTGTTTCTCTGGGTGCTCATCGAACTGGATCGGCCCTTCTGGGCCGCCGTGCTCCTTGGGGTCATCTCGGTGAGCGATCTCTTCGACGGGATGTTGGCCCGTCGCCTCGACCAGGTCTCCCGGCTGGGCAAAATGTTGGATCCAGTGGCAGACCGACTGGTCGTTTTGGCCAGCGTGGTCGGCGGCATGATCGCACAGCTGGTACCACCCTGGCTGGGGGTGACCCTCATCGCCAGAGAAGCGACCATCGGTCCGTTGACCATCTACTACCTGGTGCGACATCAGGTACAGCTACCGGTGCGTCGCATGGGCAAGGTAGCAACCGCACTGATCTTCTTCTCGGTACCATTCTTCTACATGACGGGCGTTGACTTTTACCCCTTCTTGTGGGAAATAACGGCAACCATCCTCGGGGTAATCGGCCTCATCCTCTACTTCATCGTTACCTGGCGCTACCTAGGGGACCTTCATGGTGCCGCCCGAGCACCGCGTTAGCCGATCAGAGTCGTTGGCGGGGATCGGACCATCTCATACGCGCTACCGTCCTTAGTCACCGACCGGAGACGGTGCCGGTTACTGACCCCGATTGGTCATACCTCACAACTACACTCACCCGTATGGACACCGGTATGGAACAAGGCCGTGACCCTCAGCCGATAACAGCCCCCGTTATGCCTGCCGAAGATGTGTCGGGAGACACCACCGAGATTCTGGAGGCCTTTGATGAGGCCGGTCGTCCCCTCCACACGGAAGAGATCGACCCAGAACGTAAGGATGGGCCCTCCTATCAGCTGATCGTCCGAACCGGTCAGCAAGCGGGTAGATCTTGGTACCTCGCCACGGGGACTACGAAGATCGGGCGGCATGCCTACAACGACGTCGCCCTTGACCACATCACCGTCTCCAGGAGCCATTGCCAGGTCTTTATCGACGAGAGCGGTCCGACTCTCACTGATCTTGGATCAACCAACGGAACCTATCTGAACGGCCGGTTGGTCGAACACGCCGGGATCGCCTCCGGTGATGAGCTTATGATCGGAGTCTTTCGGCTGTTGGTTCGCAGAACCCGATGAGTGACGCCGCAACCGCGACGATCGGACAGGTACAAGGCCTGCTCGCCGAAGAGTTCCCTGATGTCACCACTTCCAAGATCCGGTTCTTGGAGTCGATGGGGATGATCACGCCCAGCCGAACCCCGTCCGGTTATCGGGTGTTCGGACCCGGTGATATCCAACGCATCAGGTTCATTCTTCATCGCCAAAGAGAACAATTTCTGCCCCTCAAGGTGATCAAGGGAGAGCTGGCAAGAATCGACCGGGGCGAAATGTCGTACCCGCAGGGGCCGGATGACGAGAAACCTGACGTGGAACAAGGGAACGAGGATGCAACCCTCGACGGAAAAGAACTAGCTCGGCACGCCGGAATCACCAGCACTCAAGTTCGGCGTCTCGTTGAGCATCGAATCCTCACTCCGGTCCACTCCGGTGGTCAGGCTCGGTACAAGGCCAGCGATGTGGCGGTGGCGCGTCACTGTGGACTGCTTCTCCGGGAGGGACTTGAGGCTCGCCATATCCGACAGATCCACCAAGCGGCGATGCGCCACATGGGACTTCTCGACAGTCTCACGATGGCGTCGCATCTCGCCAGCAACCCGGTGGGCCGTCGCCGGGCCCAGGAGGTGGTTGACCGCTGTTCAGCAGCCATGCAAACCCTCTACCAGCTGTTCATCCAAACCGAAGCCAAGGCTCGTTACCATTAGGTTTGGCTGTCCCGGATGGCCGAGATCCATACCGTTTCTCTAACACGACGTCTGGCGGCGCTGGCACTGCTCCCCTGGCTGTTCGGGTCGGTGCCCGCTCTGTCCGATTTGGGACTCACGGCACCCGAACCCCCCGACGTGTCCGCCCAGACCTGGATCCTCTACGACGACACATTCGGGGAGGTCTTGGCGGAAGCGGGTGCCGATCGGCAACGATCCGTCGCGTCAACCACGAAAATTCTCACCGCCTTGGTGGTTATCGAGAACGCTGACCTAGACGAGAAGGTCATTATCAGCGCCACCGCCGACGCGGTGGGGGAGTCTGAGATCGGGTTGGTGGGAGGGGAACCACCTTGGCAGGTCGAGGATCTCTTGGCTGCCTTGATGCTCTGGAGCGCCAACGATGCCGCGGTGGCGTTGGCCGAACATGTGGGCGGATCAGTTACCAGATTCTCAGACCTTATGAACACCAAGGTGGCCGAATTGGGCCTAGCCAACTCGCACTTCGTAAATCCCCATGGTCTCGACCATCCCGAGCACTACAGCACAGCTCGAGACCTGCTCCACATATCCAGGGCTGCCATGGACAATCCGGTCTTTGCTCGCCTGGTCGGCACCCTGACCTTCGGTCTACCGCCCCACCCGAACGGGGAGAACCGGGTAGCTGTCAACCGCAATTCTCTGCTCGGGACGTATCCTGGAGCTCTCGGGATCAAGACGGGCTATACCGGCGGGGCCCTGCAGACCTTCTCGGCGGTTGCCGAGCGGGAAGGACGCCGCGTCTACGCGGTAGTGCTCGGGTCTACGGACCATTTCGCCGATGCTGCCTTGTTACTCGACTATGCCTTCGAGCACTTCACGCCACTTACCCTGGTGCCTTCGACCTCCCGAGATCGCCGTCCGCTCGCCGGAGACGTTGTCACCCGGCCTGGCTCGGATTCGGACATCTTCTCCAAGCGGCCGGAAGATGACGGGGAAGAGCAACCGCTTGGACAAAGTCTGCAGGCCGGTTCCCCGCAGGGCGAAGACACCCCTGAAGAACCCGGAGAGGAGTTGGTCGGAGATCAAGAACCCCAACCAACCACCCCTCCTCCGGCCGTTCTGTCCGATGGTGAGGCCCCGCCACCGCCGCTCACGGTGGCCCGCCGTCCCGAGCTTCCGGGAATCGGCGATGCGGTCTCTTGGATCACCCGCTTTTGGACCGGCTAGTAACGGACGGCAGATCCTGGCATCCGGGCCGCCACCTGCCGACAACCTTCGGCCATCCTGATAGGCTCGTTTCATGAACGGAACGGTTCCGATGGATCTGGTGGGTGTACGAATCGAGTACCCGACCAATCAGCCCATTGTTCTTCTTCGAGAAGCGCACGGTAAGCGCTATCTGGCCATATGGATCGGTGCTCTGGAAGCAACTGCCATCGCGTACGCGCTCGAGGGAGTCGCCACACCTCGTCCCTTTACCCATGACCTTCTGCGGATCGCTACCGAAGCACTGGGAGGTGAAGTCTCACGGGTCACGGTTACCGAGCTACGCGACAGCGTCTACTACGCCGATCTGGTCTTTGCCCGGGAGGGCAAGGAGATACACATCAGCTCGCGACCTTCCGATGCTATCGCCCTAGCTGCCCGCACCGGAGCACCTCTATTCGCTACCCCCGAAGTGCTCGAAGAGGCTGGCATCGAGATCAAGGACGATAACCAGGAGGCAGAGGTCGAGGCTTTCCGGGAGTTCCTAGAGGACCTTTCCCCCGAGGATTTCAGGACCTGAACCTGCTCAGAACTTGGACCTGCCCAGAGGGGGCGCGGGTTCAGATCGATCCCAGCGAGTCTCGGCGATAGCCGACAGGGTTTCTTAGGGCATCCGCGCCCCCTCAGGCTTCCGGGGCCAGGCACAGTCGGGCCACCACCGGCCAAATCGTTGAAGCGGAGCCGTGGACTGTCTAACGTGAAACTTGCATGCCGGAAATTACTCGGCTGTGAGCTTGTAATCGGATAGTCGCTCGGTACCTTGTCGGCCTCCGATCATGCAGGAACCTGAACGGAGGTATGACGTGGAGAAGTCCCACCCAAGCTCTGCCAAGACGCCCCATGGATATGGGGCACCCACAGTCTGCAAGATGGTGGGAATCACCTATCGGCAGCTCGACTATTGGGATCGCACCGGCCTGCTCACGCCGTCCCTCCGAGCCGCCTCTGGATCGGGATCCCAACGCCTGTACTCCTTCCTTGACCTAGTGCAGCTTCGGGTCATCAAGCGCCTCATCGACACCGGCCTCCATCTCACCAAGGTACGGCAGGCGGTGGACTGGCTCCGCGACAACCTGCACGTTGACCAACCACTGGCCTCGGTGCATCTCCTCAGCGACGGCAATCGAATCTTGACCAGCTTCGATCGGGACGACGCCCGTGATTACTTGATGGACGCGCTGAGCCGTGGGCAGGGTGTCTTCGCCATTGCCGTAGGTCAGATACGGCGGGACCTAGAAGGGGAGCTACTTGAGTTCCCGACCGGTCGATCCAAGCACAACTCCCTTTAGCTGAGCCCGCGTCCAGGATCGATGCCGTAGGAACTTAGCCCCCCGGTCCGCTGAGACGCAGCCACGGGCCTCAACCTAGAATGAGGCACCCACGACCCGATTCCCATACCTGCGCCGGAGAAGGCCTATCCGATGACCAACCCCTCCGCGACCACGATGGAAATCGGTTTGACCAGCACTGGAACGCCCGAACTGCGCCGGTTGTGGAGCTGTCAGGAACCCTGGGCTCTGATCCTGATTATCCATGGTCTCGCCGAGCACTCTGGGAGGTGGGCCACGGTCGGGACTCGACTTGCCCGCGCCGGTATCGAGACTCGGTCCTTCGACCTGCTCGGATTCGGGGGGTCAGGAGGTAATCGAGCCGACCTGACCGGTTGGGAAATCTACCGTCACCAGATACTGGATAATTTGGCCCTTCTCTTCGATCGAGGTTCCCCGGTCGTCCTGTTCGGTCACTCGATGGGCGGCCTCATCGCTCTCGACTACGCGTTGTCGCGCCATCGCCAACCGGATCTATTGGTGTTGAACGCGCCCGCGTTGGATGCGGTGGTTCCGACCTGGAAGAGGCGTGCCGCGTCATTGCTAGCCGGATATCTTCCCTCGTTGACCTTGGCGAACCCGTTTGACTCTTCGCAGATATTCCTGCGTGAGGAAGCCGCCCAGGATTACGACTCCGACCCTCTGATAGCGCGCCGTTCCACGTTAAGGCTTGGATCCCATCTTCTACAAGCCATGACCCGCGTCGACAAACGCTTGGGATCCCTGGTTCTCCCTTCCCTGGTCACCCATGGGGAGGATGACACGCTGGTGCCCCAGCATTTCACCGAGGCTCTGGGAAGGCACCCCTACGTGGACCGTCAGCTGTATCCCGGGCTCCGCCATGCCTCCATTCAAGAGCTGGAGGGGACGCAAGTGATCGATGACATCGTGGCTTGGATCAGTGAGCGGGCGCAGGTTGGGGGACCCTGAGTTGGAGACGGCCGGTTGCCGCCCTTGATCTCGGACAACGACACCAATCGCTCGGGAGGGGAGGCGACGCGGTCGGCCCGGCGGACGACCCTTCGGGTTCCGACACCTGCTGGGCGTACCTTCTTTGTCGGTCGGGCTCGGGGAATCACCTTGGTTGCCCTCTCCGGGGTGCTGTGGAGTACGGTAGGGCTGGGCGTGCGGATGATGGAGAGCGCCACCCCCTGGCAGATTCTCTTCTACCGGGCATTGGCTCAGACAGTGGTGATAGTCGGCTGGTTACTCGTCAGACGGGATCGGGGTCTGATGCGATCCTTCGCCAATATAGGTTGGGGTGGAGTTCTCGCCGGTGTCGCCATCTCGACGGCATCGATAGCCTTCGTCTATGCGCTGAGCATCACCACCGTGGCGGAGGCGGTTCTCGTCTTCAGCATTGCGCCCGTTCTCGCCGGGCTGATCGGATGGCCGGTGTTGGGAGAGCCCATCCGCAAGGAGACCTGGCTAGCGATGGTTCTCGTGCTGGTCGGCGTAGCCATAATGAACAACACGACCGGTGCCGACGCCACCCCCCTCGGCACCGTCCTCGCCCTCCTGGCAGCTCTGGGATTCGCGGTCTATACCGTGCTGCAAAAGCGACGACGGCACGCCGATGTGGTCCCCGTTATTGCGGTCTCAGGCATCGTCACCGCGGTGGTCACGGTATTGCCCTCGCTCGGCACCCAACCCACCGCCGCAGACCTGGTAGTGGCTTTCTGGCTGGGTGGGGTCCTTCTCGCAGGCGGGCTCGCCCTCTTCACCCTGGGGGCACGCCATATCAGGGCTGCGGAGGCGGTCGTGATCTCGATGACCGAGATCGTCCTAGCCCCCATCTGGGTGTGGTGGCTGTTGGGAGAAACAGCTGCGCCGTCCACCTTACTGGGAGGCGGAGTGTTGATCCTCGGAGTGGTGTTGCAGGTGTGGTCCGGAGATCGTCACTCTCTGCTGCCTCGGTGGGCGCGCCGGGCCGGATCGCCCAATCCTGGCGCTAGCCGGACGACGCCGGGGGGTCGACAACCGAGACCGACCCGTCCAGACTCTCCACCATCCGGTCGGCGAGAAGGCTGATCTCGAAACCGGCGGTCTCGAAGGCTAGGAGTCCGGAGCGCCTCAGCTCACCCGAGTCGGTTGATTCCAAACCTTGCTTCATCACCAGCGCCGCCTCCCATAACTTGCCCAGTGAGTCTTGGATAGCACGGTGGATGCGGACCGCGGCACCCTCGGGCGGCTCATCCCGAAATTGATTAGCCAAGGCCGTTACATCGGCCGCCAGGGCGTCCAGTCGGTTCACAGTGGTCTGGTAGTCGGTGTAGCTGTTGTCCCAGTCAACGTTAATCGAGGCCGCTTGAGCCAATGCCTCCTCAATATTGGCCGCCAGCAAGCCCACTTCTAGGGAATACGCGGCCAGGTGGTCGTCTTGTTGTGCACTAGCGGTGGTAGCGGTGACGGAAGTAGGCACCGTATCCGACGAACCGCTCCCCGTGAGAGTTCGGATGCCGACCACCACGGCTATGCCAATCAGGGCGACCGGAAGGTACCGCATGAGCGACGAAGAACTCGGACGAGCACGAACGGCCCGGGGGTTGGTGCGCCGGGCCGTGCCTAAGTCTGGTACATGCCCGCACCCCGAACAGGTTGGACCTCCGGGCGGCCAGGGGTGACCACACTGTGGGCAGAAGCGCGGGGTGGCCCTCTCCCCGCCGGGGACATCGCCGCGGTCACCCGTGCCAGAGTTGCCCACAACAACGGGACGGGTGTCATCCGGGTACCAGTCGCCACCCAACCTGAGCACCTCACCTTCTTCGAATTCGCCTTTCCCACGGAGAATACTTCTACCCTCTTGCGAATGATGGACGTACAGCCGGCTTTGCCCTCGGAACTCGAAGACCGCCTTGCCGATTTGATCGACCAGGTCAGCATCAGGGACGGTGCCCCACCCTTCGGCGAAGTGCTTCTGCAGGCCATGGCGACTCGCCCCACGAAGGGGAGAGGCCTTGTCGGCACCCGCCGGGGCGTGGCTGTTGCCTACGCCTACGCTCTTCCCAACCCCGACGGGCGGGTGTGGACCTTGGGGGTAGCCGATACCTCGAGCGAACCCGATCGGTTCCTTCGCCTGGTGGTGAAGATCCTTGCTGATATCGGTGTCACCCGGTTGGTGTTATGGCGACCTGCCGGTGCCCGTGCGCCCGGCGTCGGCTTCCGACCGGTGCGCGACCTTCTGAGAATGGGCACTGCTCTACCCGTAACCGGACATGCCGTCATCCCGGCCGGGTTGGTGGTACGCGGCTTGAACGCAATGGATGACCTAGCCGCCCTTATCCAGGTCAACAATCGAGCTTTCGTTGACCATCCCGAGCAGGGCGGTTGGACCATGGAGGACCTGGAAGCACGCCTATCCGCCCCCTGGTTCGACATACGAGGCGTTCGCACCGGTTGGATCGATGACCGGTTGGTGGGATTCCATTGGACCAAGGTACACACCGAACCGGGACCCGACGGGGGAGGTGTGGGTGAGGTATACATCCTGGCGGTAGAACCTTCGTTTCATAGCCAAGGCTTAGGTCGGATCTTGGCCCTCGACGGTCTGGCGTACCTGTATCGGCAACGGCGGGTTACCAGGGTGATCCTCTATGTTGATGCCGCGAATCGGGCCGCAACCCGTCTCTATCGACAACTGAGCTTCGCAGTCGAGCACACCGACCGCGGCTATCGTCTGGACATGGGATAAGGTCTCTTCGGCAAAGATCAACCGACCAACAGAGCGGGCGGAGGATCCCCCAGACAACCCCAGCCGCAGTTGGCCGCTGGCCACCGGCACTGAGAGAACGGGCGGAGGATCCCCGAGACAACCCCAGCCCGGCTGGCAACCAATAAGGTCCCTTATGAGTATCCAGATCATCCTCCCTGACGGCACCGAACGCCGGTATCCACGCGGTATCACCGGGTTCGACATTGCGGAATCCATCGGTGCCCGCCTAGCTTCGGCCGCGGTAGCGGTCTCGGTAGACGGTGCCCTCACGGACACGCACCAGCCGCTTCATGCGGGCGGTCGTTTCTCGGTGGTAACGGGCGACACCGAGGAAGGTCGCAGCGTGATCCGCCATTCTGCGGCCCATATCATGGCTCAGTCGGTCCTCAACCTCTTCGAGGGGGCGACCTTCGCCATAGGGCCCGCCATCACCGACGGCTTCTACTACGACTTCGACATCGGTCGAGCCTTCACCCCCGAAGACCTCGCCCGAATTGAAGAAGAGATGCGTCGCATTATCTCGGCAGATCAACCTTTCGTGAGGGAGGAGTTGTCGCGGGAAGCCGGGCTGGAGCTATTCCGCGCCCATCCGTACAAGCTGGAGATAATCCGCTCGGTCGATGACTCGGAGGTCGAATCCGGCGAAGTGATCTCGGTCTATCGCAACGAGGCTTTCGTGGACCTGTGTCGTGGACCTCACCTACCTTCGACCGGACGTTTAAGGGCCTTCAAGTTGACCAGAACCGCGGGCGCGTATTGGCGGGGTGATGAGACCCGCCCGCAGCTCCAGCGCATCTACGGCACCGCGTGGGAGTCCCCCAAGACACTCCGCCGTTACCTGCATAGGATCGAGGAAGCCGCTCGGCGCGACCATCGCCGGCTGGGGAAGGAACTGGATCTCTTCTCGTTCCCTGACGGACTCGGGCCGGGCCTGGCCGTCTGGCATCCGAAGGGCGGCATGATCCGCCGTCTGGCCGAGGACTACAGCCGCCGACTGCACGAGGCGTTCGGGTTCCAGTTCGTCTTTTCTCCTCACCTCGCCAAGGCAGACCTCTGGGGTACGTCCGGGCATCTGGACTATTACGAGGAGAACATGTACCCGGGTATCGAGCTTGACCAAGGCGTCGAGTACCGCGTCAAGCCGATGAACTGCCCGTTTCATGTGATGGTCTACCGCTCAAGCGCCCGGTCGTACCGGGATCTGCCGTTGAGGCTCTCCGAGTTGGGGTCCGTGTATCGCTACGAGCGGTCCGGAGTGGTGCATGGCCTGTTGCGCGCCCGGGGCTTCACCCAGGATGATTCCCACACCTTCTGCACCCCCTCACAGATACCGTCGGAGCTGCACCTCCATCTCGACTTCGTCATGACCCTCCTTAGGGACTTTGGCTTTGATGACTTCGAAGCCGAGCTGGCCACCCGCCCACTGGACAAATGGGTTGGAGATCCCGACCTTTGGGCGTCGGCCGAGCAGGCATTGGCCGAGGCACTGGAGACGGCCGGGATCCCCCATAGCGTGGCGGCGGGGGAGGGGGCCTTCTACGGACCCAAGATTGATGTTCACGTTCGGGACGCCATCGGTCGGCGATGGCAGATGTCCACCATCCAGGTGGATTTTTCCTTACCGGAACGCTTTGATCTCGAGTTCGTAAGTCCTGCCGACACCCGGGAACGGCCGGTAATGATCCACGCCGCCAAGTTCGGTTCCGTAGAAAGGTTCCTAGGGGTGCTCATCGAGCACTACGCCGGAGCGATGCCAATGTGGTTGGCACCCGTGCAGGTCACGATCCTGCCGGTGGCCGACCGACACACCGAATATGCCCACCAGGTAGCAGAATTGGCCCAAGCTCATGAAATGCGGGTCGAGGTAGCAGCCGGACCCGGCAAGCTAGGGGAGAAGATTCGCTCGGCGATCACTGCCAAGATGCCAGCCATCCTGGTGGTAGGTGACCAGGACATCGCCTCCAACACCGTCGGGCTGCGCCAGCGCGGTGCTAAGGGAGAACGGCGCGGTGTGCCCCTCGCCGAAGCCATCGCCGAGCTGGCTGAAGCAGCCCGGCCGCCCCGGTAGGGGGCTTCAACCGCCGGACGGAACGGGAAGGGACTCGGTGTAGACCTCATCCATGAGGTTCCCGGTGACCGCGTCGATCCTGACCAAGGAGCGGCGTGCCGGAGGGCTCTCGTGGGAGTAGACGATGACGTTCCACACCGGGCGTGACCGGAAGCCGACGAAACCGAGCGCGGCTGAGGCGTGTCCTACCGGAAAGGTCACCGCGGCAGCCGCCCGGTCGAGGGCCTCGGTCTGGTGCACCGTCAGCGGCCAGGCGGCCAACTCATGCAGGTAGGCGAGCGCTAGAAAGGCGACGGCCATCCACCACAGACCGTTGCCGAGATTGGCCAGGGCACCTAATACCGACAGTAGGGCCGCCGTCTGCAAGATCCGAGCACCGACCTTTCTCCGGGTGGGTGAGGGGAATCGGTACGGACCCAGTTGAGCTGAGTCCAGATCGTCGGGTACCCCGGCCTGTCGAGCTACCTCCTCCGGTATCTGGATCCCGTCCATTAACCCTCGGTCGGACGCCGATAGTCGCGTCGGGCGTAGCCGGTGTAGACCTGCCGCGGGCGCTTGATGGGGGCCTTCGGATTTTCCAGCATCTCGGTGAGTTGAGCCAACCATCCGGGTAACCGCCCGAGCGCAAAGAGCACCGTGAACATGTCAGCCGGAAACCCCAGAGCCTTGTAGATGATCCCCGAGTAATAGTCAACGTTCGGGTAGATCTTTCGTTCAATGAAATAGTCGTCAGCCAGGGCGGCCGTCTCGAGGCGCATCGCCAACTTGAGCAGAGGATTGCTCTTCTCTCCGATCAGATCCCGGGCCTGGCGCTTGATCAACGTCGCCCGCGGGTCGATGTTGCGGTACACGCGATGACCGAAGCCCATAAGGCGATAGGGGTCGTTGCGGTCCTTGGCGCGAGCCAGAAAGTGTTCAATGTTGCCACCGGCGGCGAGAATCTCCTCCAACATCTCGATGACCCGCTGATTTGCACCCCCGTGGAGAGGACCGGACAGGGCTAGAACCCCGGCACAAACCGCCGAGAATGGATCAGCGCGACCGGAGCCGACCAGCCTGACGGCCGAGGTGGAAAGGTTCTGGCTGTGATCAGCATGCAGAATCAACAAGGACTCGACCGCCTTGGCGTGTACCTCGTTGACCTGATAGTCGGCGCTTCCCGGGTTGAACACCATGTTGAGAAAGCTCCCCGCATAGCCCAATCCAAGATCGGGAGGGAGATACACCTGGTCGGTCCTGCTGCGAAGCAACCAGGCAACCAGCGAGGGCATAATCGCTACCAAGCGCTCTCCGGCCTCCCGGGTGGTCGTAGCGGAAGCTTCGCCGCTTGGGAAGTAGGAACCAAGTAGGGCGATGGCGACCGCGAGCCGCTGCATGGGATGGGTACCGGTAGGCAGCCCTTCCAGGATCTTCTCAAAGCCCGCCGGGAGGTGGGCATACTCCTCAATACGAGCCCGAAAGTCACCCATCTCCGTGGGGGTAGGCCGCTCCCCCTCGGAGAGCAGATAGACAACCTCAAGGAAGCTGACCCCTTGGACCAGCTGATCAATGGGGTACCCTCGGTAGCTGAGCACACCCTCCTCGCCGTTGACATAGCTCACCGCGCTAGCGGTCTCGGCGGTGTTGGCGTAGCCGGGATCGAAGGTTACGAGCCCGAGCCGACGGCGTAACTCCCTGGTGTCAACAGCTCTCTCTCCCTCGGTCCCGGACAGGATCGGGAGCTGAAGCACATCCTCCCCATCCAAGCGAAGGGTCAACTCGTTCATGGGGAACACTCGCGGTAGTTAATCTCTACCGGCCTTGGTCACGGCCACCACCCGCTGGACCTCCTGAGGTGGCGCAGGCTCGTAGCGAGCAAATTCGATATCGAACGAACCTCGACCTCCAGTCAACGAGCGGAGGTCCACGGAGTAGCGCTGAACTTCCGCAATGGGAACCTCTGCCTGGATGACCCGAGCCCGCCCGTTGCCGTCCATTCCGAGTACTCTCCCTCGCTTGGAGTTGATATCCCCGATGATGTCACCCATGTAATCCTCGGGTACCCGCACCGTCAAGAGGCCGATCGGTTCGAGGATGGTAGCTCTCAGATCGGAGGCCGCGGCCCGGACCGCCATGATACCGGCCATCCGAAAGCTCAGTTCATCCGAGTCTACCGAATGGAACTTCCCGTCATACACGGAAGCCCGGACATCTATGACCGGATAGCCAGCCAGGATGCCTCGGGCGAGGGCCTCCTGGATGCCGCGATCCACCGCCGGTATGAGACTCCTCGGAATAGATCCCCCTTTGATCTGATCCACAAACTCGTACCCGGCCCCACGGGTGTTGGGCTCAAACTTGACGTACGCCACCCCGAACTGACCACGGCCGCCCGACTGCTTCTTGTGCTTGCCCTCCACGTTGGCGCGCCCGAGGATCGTTTCTCGGTACGGAATGCGGGGAATACCGGTATCAACCTCAACACCGAACCGCCGTGCGACCTTGGCGAGGGTTACCGCCACATGGGCTTCGCCCAACCCGGATATCACCGTCTCGCTGGTCTCGGCCCGCCGTTCGACCATGATGGTGGGGTCCTCCTCCCCAACCCGAGCCAGCGCGGTCGATAGTTTGTCCTCATCATGCGTCGAGCGGGGTGACACGGTCACCTCGTGGACAGGACGGGGGGTCACGACCCGAACGATGCGGATATCCACCCCAGATCCGCGCAGTGTATCCCCCACGCCGAGGGCGTCCACCTTGGCTACCGATCCGATGGTGCCGACCGTGGCTCTGGGCAGGGGAGTGTGTTCCTTCCCTTGGAGGGAGAAAAGGCTACCCATCTTCACCCGGTCACCGCCTGACGTCTCGAGCATGGTCTCGGGAGTGAAGGACCCGGAGAAGACGCGGAACGTATTAACCCGACCGACGTACTGGTCACCTGAGGTCTTGAAGGTGTACGCCACCACCGGACCGTCGGGATCCGGCGAGAGTTCTCCCTCCGCCACTGCGGGGAGGGCTCGTTCCATGGGGTTAGGGCCGAAGTCCACGATGAATTCGGACAGAGTGTCGATTCCGACGAGAGCTCCGGCGGAACCGACCAAGACCGGGAAAATCTCGCCTTGGACCATCCCTTTGTGGATGACCTCCACCATCTGCTCCGGGGAAGGCTCCTCACCCTCAAAGTAGGCCTCGAGGAGGTCGTCATCGGTCTCGACCACCGACTCCACCAGGGTGGAGCGGTGTTCCTCTACCACTCCGGACAGGTCGGCGGGGACGTCCATCAGCTCACCCGCCGTCCCGCCCGGTTGGTAGCTGTACGCCCGCCCGGAAACAAGGCGCACCACGCCGGCAAGGTCTCGTTCCTCGCCGATCGGTATCTGGATGGGGGCGATCCGCTTCCCGAAGGCCTCGATCAGTTCGCTGAGCGTACGTGAGTAAGACGCCCGATCTCGATCAAGTTTGTTGATGAAGACCGCCCGGGCCACACCCTCCTGCCGGGCTGCCTCCCACAGGAGCTCGGTCTGCACCTCGACACCGTCTACCGCGGAGACCACAAAGACCGCCAGATCGACCGCTCGGAGGGCGGAAAGGGCCTCTCCTACAAAATCTGCATACCCAGGGGTATCGACGAGGGTTACCCTGACATCTCCGTGGTCGAAGGAGGCCACCGACAGGCTGAGCGAGCTGGCCCGGTGAATCTCTTCCGGTTCGTGGTCCATAACGGTGTTACCAGACTCCACCGATCCAAACCGGTTAATGACCTGCGCGTTGAAGAGGAGAGCCTCGGCTAGGGACGTCTTGCCGGATCCTCCATGACCGAACAGGCCTACATTTCTGATCTTCTCCGGTCGCATCCTTCTCCGCTTCGTCTGTGTCCGTTGGAGTGTAGGCAATCATACGACCTCTCCCGACTGTGGTAGCTTCAACATCAGGATGAGAAGTCGATGATCGAGTTATGGGCTAGGCATTACGTAGACCGCGTGGTGGCACCAATCGGGCGGGCTCTAGCCGGTATCGGAGTGCGACCGGCCCATCTGACAGCTACCGGACTGGCTGTCACCTTGGTCGGATCGGTCTGGTTGGCGACCGGTGGCGTGGTCTACGGTGCCTTGATCATCCTCGCTGGCTCCGCCCTCGACGGGCTCGACGGATCGGTGGCCCGCGCATCTGGCACCGCCTCCGACCGGGGGGCGTTGCTCGACTCCGTATTCGACCGCATCGGGGAGACCTCGATGTTCGCGGCCTGCTCCTTCTGGCTCGCCTCACGTCTTTCCCCCGCTGAGGGAGATCCGGCGCTGGTGGTGCTCTGCATGCTCAGTCTTGGTGCCTCCCTCCTCATCTCCTACCTTCGGGCCAAGGCCGATATCGGCGGAGTCGAAGGAAGAGGGGGGTTGATGGGGAGAGCCGAGCGCATCATTCTGTTCACCGCCGGTTTCCTCATCGATCAGGTTGCGGTCATGCTCTGGTTGATGGCTGTGCTTACCTGGTTCACTGTCTTCCAGAGATTCGTCAAGACTTGGCGTCAGCTAGACCCGAGTGGGTGACCTGACCACCTACCTGGCATATCGCTTCGGGGCGGCGATCCTCGTCTTGCTCCCGGAGCCGGTCGTCCGTCGATTGGGAAGCCTGGCGGGTCGCCTTGCCTGGCTGTGGTCTCGCCAGCGACGTGAGATGGCCATCCGGCACATGAACCGGGTCCTGGGGGATGAGGACCCCGCCGCGGTCGTACCCGCGGCCCGGGAAATGTTCGCCGCCTATGGACGCTACTGGGCGGAGATCTTCTGGTTTCGTCCCCGCAAGGCTGAAGCGGTGCGCTCGCGGGTGAAGCTGGTTGGGGTCGAGCATCTCCAAGCCGCCCAGCAGATGGGGCGCCCTATCGTGGTGGCTCTCCCGCATCTGGGTAACTGGGAGCTGGCTGGAGTACTCGCCGAACAGACCGGGGTTCGGATAACTGCGGTGGCCGAGTCGTTGGCCAATCGCCGGCTGGCAAGCTGGTTCACCAAGGTGCGGGCCGAGTTCAACATCGAGGTGGTGCTGGCCGAGGGACTCTCAACCATGAGAGAAGTGCTGAAAGCGATGAAGAGGGGGAACGTCATCGCCCTAGTGTCCGACCGCAACATCGGCACACGGGGCGTTGAGGTGGACTTCTTCGGCGAGAAGACCTTGCTCCCCGCAGGCCCGGCCACCCTGGCCGTGCGTCATGATGCGGTCATCTTGCCCGTGGCTTCGTACTTCGAGTCGGGTCCCGGGCACCGGGTGGTGGTGCTGCCAGCCATTGACGTGATCGGAATCCCGGCCGCGGAGCGAGTCGCCGCCGCCACGCAGTCCATGGCCGATCGGTTCGAGGAACTGATCAGAGCGGCACCCACCCAGTGGCACCTGGTGCAGCCCAACTGGCCATCCGACTATCGGTTCCTTGACCGCTATCGCTCAGACCATCGATGAAGCTGGCCGTAGTATGCCCCTACTCTCTGAGCGTCCCCGGTGGTGTCCAGCAACAGGTGCTGGGGATCGTCACCCGGCTTAGAGACGAGGGCTGGGACGCGGTGGCAGTAGGCCCGGAAGCGGGTGCCGAACCCGGCCGAGTCGACATCGGCCGATCTCATACGCTTCAGATCAACCGCTCCAATGCTCCGATCGCGCTCTCCCCGGCAGGCTGGCGAAGGGTGCGGGAGGCGGTCGCCGATGCCGATGTGGTCCACATCCACGAACCCATGGTCCCCCTAGTGGGCTGGAGTGCCGTGAACGCACGCCGCCCGACGTTGTTGACCTTTCACGCCGACCCCTCTCGACTGGTCAGGGAAATCTACGCGGTCGGCGGCAAGCAGATCGGTGGATGGCTACGGGGCGCGACCGCGACCGCGGTGAGCAAAATCGCCGCGACGGCTGTGACCCCGCTCGGTTTGCCGATAACCACCATCCCCAACGGTGTGCACATCGACTCGTTCCGCAGAGATGTCCCCCGCGACCCCTTGCGGGTGGTGTTCGTCGGCCGGCCGGACCCCCGCAAGGGTCGGGATCTCTTATTGGAGGCGTGGCCAAAGGTCCGGCAGGCGTCGCCCCGGGCCCGACTGATGGTGGTGGGTGGGGGAGATACTCCGTCAATCGAAGGCGTCGAGTACCGCGGTCGTGTGACCGAAGACAAAAAACAAGCGATCCTGGCCGCTGGCGGGGTGTTCTGCGCCCCCAATCGGGGCGGAGAAAGCTTCGGGATAACCGTGGTGGAGGGTATGGCGGCAGGTTGCGCCGTCGTGGCTAGTGACCTTCCGGCGTTCCGGGCGGTGCTGGACGGCACCGGGCTTTTGTTCCGCAACGGAGATCCGGACAGCCTGGCCGAGCAGCTCCTCGCGGTGCTCGGCGACCCCTCTCTCCGCGATCGTCTGGCCCGCGCCTCCTCGGAACGCGCTCGGGAGTTTGATTGGAAAGCGGTTATGCCCCGCTACATCGAGTTATATCGGGCTCTGCTGTAACGTGGCCCCGCTGACGGGGTGCCGGTTCCGCAGCGCACGGAAGGTTGCGGGCCGACCACGTTCGGGTAGTATCGGTTCGGGTAACTAGGCACCTCTGAAAGGACAAGGCGGTATGGCTGACACGACCGGAACAGTGCTGGTCAAGCGCGGTCTAGCCGAGATGCTCAAGGGTGGCGTGATCATGGATGTGGTCAACGCCGAACAGGCCGTCATCGCCGAGGAGGCAGGTGCCGTCGCGGTCATGGCTCTCGAGCGCGTCCCCGCCGACATCCGCGCCCACGGCGGGGTAGCGAGGATGGCCGATCCCTCCAAGGTTGAGGAAATCATGGTGGCCGTTTCGATCCCGGTGATGGCCAAAGCGAGGATCGGGCACTTCGTAGAGGCACAAATCCTCGCCGGTCTCGGGGTGGACTACATCGACGAGTCCGAGGTCCTGACCCCGGCGGACAACAGCCATCACATCGACAAGTCGGCCTTCACCACCCCGTTCGTTTGTGGGGCCCGCAACCTGGGCGAAGCCCTGCGACGTATCGCCGAAGGTGCCGCCATGATTCGTACCAAGGGCGAACCGGGCACCGGCAACGTGGTAGAAGCGGTCACCCACATGCGCCGTATGAACCAGGAGATTGCAACGGCGGTATCTGCCGGTGACGATCAAATGATGTCGCTGGCCCGGGACCTGTCTGCCCCGCTCGAGTTGCTGCGCGAGGTCAGAGACATCGGGCGTCTACCGGTGGTTAACTTCGCCGCCGGTGGGATCGCTACCCCGGCCGATGCCGCCCTAATGATGCAGCTGGGTTGCGACGGCATCTTCGTCGGTTCCGGGATTTTCAAGAGCGGGAATCCGTCCACGAGAGCGCGCGCCATAGTGGAGGCGACCACCTTCTATCGCGACCCGCAAATCTTGGCGAAAGTGTCCCGCAACCTGGGAGAGGCGATGGTGGGGATCGAAATAGACGAGATCCCTGACAACCAGCGCATGCAGGAGCGAGGCTGGTAACCGGTGTCGGAGGACAACCCGCACCATCCCCGTGCCTGAGGGGAGAATTACCGTCCCCCGGGTGGGGGTGCTGTCCCTCCAGGGCGATTTCCGCGAGCATTCGCGGATGATCGCCGCTTCAGGGGGGATGCCAGTCGAGGTTCGCCTCCCCGAGGATCTGATCGATCTTGACGCGCTGATCATCCCCGGCGGGGAGTCGACAACCATCGGTCGGCTCGCCGGGATCTACGACTTGATCGAGCCGCTGCAGCAACGGATCCGGGCCGGGCTTCCCACCCTCGGAACCTGCGCGGGGATGATCCTCCTAGCCTCAAGGATCACCGAGGGTAACCAACCCCTTCTCGGTATCCTGGACATGGTGGTGCAGCGCAACGCCTTCGGGCGCCAAAACCAATCCTTCGAGAGCGACCTTGAGGTAGCAGGCTGGGAAGCGCCTCTGCGGGCGGTCTTTATCCGGGCCCCGGCGGTGGAGAAGGTCGGGCCGGAGATTGAGATCCTGGCCCGCTACGCCAGCCGTCCGGTTCTGGTGAGGGACGGCCATGTACTGGCCTGCGCCTTCCATCCGGAACTGACGGAGGACAGACGTATCCACGAGATGCTCATAACCCTCATAGATCGGGATCGTTGATGGCTGGCCATTCCAAGTGGGCGAACATCAAACACCGGAAAGGCCGGCAAGATGCGGCGCGGGGCAACCTGTTCGCCAAGCTTTGCAAGGCGATTGAGGCAGCCGCCCGCCAGGGTGGGAGCGACCCGGCCGCCAACGCCACCCTGGCCACTGCTATCGACAAGGCCCGCTCGGCTTCGGTCCCCAAGGGCAACATCGAACGCGCCATCAAGCGCGGCTCCGGTGAGTTGGTGGGGGATAAGCTGGTCACCGTCGTCTACGAGGGTTACGCCCCTGGAGGGGTGGCGATCCTCGTCCACGCCCTTACCGACAACCGCAACCGAGCCGCCTCCGAGATACGGTCGGCTTTCACCCGCAACGGCGGCAACCTGGGAGAACCCGGGTCGGTGGCCTACCTTTTTTCCCAAAAGGGCTACCTGCTGGTGGAGGGCGACGAGGATGAAATACTCTTGGCCGCACTCGAGTCGGGTGCCGAGGATGTTCGTCCCAGCGACCAGCAGTTCGAGGTCATCACGGCCCCGTCAGATTTTCCGGCGGTGCGGGACGCCCTCACCGCCGCCGAGGTCTCTGTGCAGTCGGCCGAGATAACCCAGCTGCCCTCATCGACCGTGGATCTGAATGCTTCAGGCGCAGCGAAGGTACTCCGCCTGGTTGACACGTTGGATGATCTGGTGGACGTTCAGGATGTATACGGAAACTTCAACATACCCGACGAGCACCTGAGCTCACTAGCCTCCGGTTAGGTAGCCAGCAGCGATCCGCCTGCTCACCCGGCCCTCACCGATACGGTGTGATAGCCCGTAGCACCGTCCGGGCGGGGTGAGGCGATCTGGTCGGTCTGCGTAGCGCCGGTGCGGTCCATCGCTCGCACCGCAATGGTGTGGTTCCCCGGGGAGAAGTCGTAATCCAGATGCCACTGACGCCAGGTATCTATCGAGAGTTCATCGGGCATAACGGCTTCCATCCAGGGTCCCTCATCTACCTGTACCTCCACCCCGTCTACCCCTCGGTTCTGTGCCCAGGCTACGCCAGCGATAGCTCGGGGCCCCGCGTCGATCTGGCCGGGCCGTGGGGTGTCGATCCTGGACTGGGTCTTGATGGGTGCTTCCTTAGACCAGCCTCTGGGTATCCAGTAGGCATCAAAGTCCTCCCAGCGGGCAAACTCCACCTCGGACAGCCACTTGGTGGCGGAGACATACCCGTACAGGCCGGAGACAACCAGCCGGGCGGGGAACCCGTGACGGATGGGGAGGGGCTCCCCGTTCATCCCTACTGCCAACAGAGCCTCTCGACCGTCGAACACGGCGCTGGTGGGAAACCCCACCGTAAACCGGTCCACCGAACGCCCGATCAACTGGGTCCCCTCGGGACGGACCCCGGCCCGCTCCACAAGATCCCGAAGCGGCACACCCAGCCATTTGGCGTTACCTATCAGCTCCCCGCCCACCGAATTGGACACGCAGCAGATGGTGATGAAGCGCTCCACCAGTGGCATTTCCAGGATCTCGTCATAGGTGAGGCTGAACGGAGAATCGACCAAGCCGGTGAAGTTCACCGTCCAGGTGTCGACGTCAACCTGTGGAATAGTCAAGGCGGTGTCGATCCGGTAGAAATCATCATTGGGGGTCACCAATTGGGTGATGCCGTCCACCTCGGCGATCTGGGCTGGCGTCGGATCGGCGACCGCCCGAACCGTCGGCGCGGTGGTAGACGTAACCTCGGTGGTAGCGGCGGAAGTCTCAGCAGACGCAACCGTGGTCGTGGAGCCATCGTCGGTGATCGAGACAGCCGAGGTGGTAGTTGGTGCGCTGGTCGACGGCACTGGGGGGGCGGCGCTCACGGTGGGCAGCGTGATCTGTTCCCGGGCGGTTACTGCTGATTGCGTTTGCTGAGAAGCGAACCTGCCGATTATTCCCTGGCCGACCGCCAAGACGATCGCCGCCCCGGAGGCGGTCACGAACTTCCTTCGGGAATCGGACGACGAACCGGGACCCTCGGCGGCCGACATGTCGGCTTCGGGTGGTCCCTCCGCAGCTTCTGCCACCAGCAGCCCCCGCAGGTAGCTGAGGACACCGATACCGCTGCCCGCGGCGGCGATGGCCACCAGCAAGGTGGCGGCGCGGGTAGACAACGGATCGGTGATCCCGGCAACGAACCCGACCACCCCGAAGGCGGCAAATCCGGCTACGGACCATCCCATCCGCCGCTCCGCCATCACGCCGAGCAGCCCCCCGATGATCACAGCTACCACCACGATCCCGCCAACGAGTACCGCCTTGTCGGCGGTACCGAATACCTCAACTGCCCAATCCTTCAACGCTGCCGGGGTCACGTCGATGAACCGCTGCCCTATGGTGGCCACCAAGGAGGGTGCCTCAATGAGAAAGGCCGCCACCATCTCGGAGAAGGCAACCGCGAACCCGGAGGCAACCAGACCGGCCACGAAATAGTCGCGATGCACGCGTCCGGCCCTCGGAGTTGCGTGGTTGAGTTCGTCTTGGTCCGGTCGGTCCATGGGTTCAAACTCCAACTCTTGGGGTTAGGATCAAGCCAAACAGAATACGCCTAGCCGCGCCTTTGAGTCTACGACACCTGGACCGCATTGCGGCTCCATGACGGCGACTCCGGCTGTCTCGGGAAGGATCGATGACCATGACGACTCTGCCCACCGATGTTCCGCAGTCTGAGGAGGAGTGGCGGTCAAAGCTGACCCCGATGCAATACCATGTGGCCCGGGAGGGCGGTACGGAGCGGGCCTTCAGCGGGGAGTACTGGAATACCAAGGAACCCGGAACCTACTTGTGTGTCGGTTGCGGCGTCCCGCTGTTCAGCAGCGAAGCCAAGTATGACTCAGGAACCGGCTGGCCCAGCTTCTTCGAAACAGCCGAGGGTGCTCCGGTTGAAGAGCGGTCTGACTACAGCTACGGAATGTCCCGAACCGAGGTGGTGTGCGGAAACTGCGAAACCCACCTAGGCCACGTCTTCCCCGACGGACCCCGTCCAACCGGCATGCGTTACTGCCTGAACTCCGCTTCTCTCGCCCTAGAGAAGGACTGACCGACCACTGGCAGTGGGGGCTCACGGGCCTCCGAAACAACCCAGCCCCAACTGGCAACAGATCTAGCCGCTGTCACCTACTGACGGAATGCGGCTGATGATCGCATCAACTGTCCGGGAGAAGGGGAGAGACTGAAGCCATACCCGGCCTGTTCCCGAGAGGGTGGCCAGGAACAGTCCTTCTCCGCCGAATATCATCGTCGACGCTCGCCCGGCTCGTTCGATCCCAAACTCGATCTGAGGCTCGAAAGCCACCACACATCCGGTGTCCACTCGCAGGCTCTCCGCGGTGAGGGTCTTCTCCACGATGGTCCCCCCAGCATGGAGGAAGGCCAAGCCGTCACCGCTTATGTCCTGCAGGATGAAGCCCTCGCCACCGAAGAAACCCGTACCCAACCGCCGATTGAACGAAATATCAAGCTTGGTTCCGCGAGCCGCGCAAAGAAATGCCTCCTTCTGGGCCCGGATCCGGCCACCAAGCCGGGCGAGGTCGAACGGGATAATCTTGCCCGGGTAAGGGGCCGCGAAGGCCACGCTCTTACGTCCGCCACCTTGATTGGTGTAGTGACCCAAGAAGACCGACTCGCCTGCTAGCGCCCGCTTTCCAGCTGACTTGAGTTTTCCCCAGGCCCCCTGGGAAGGTTCCGAACCGTCGCCCATCTTCACCTCGAAGGATATGCCGTCCTCGATGTACATCATCGCCCCTGACTCCGCCACGACAGACTCCTGTGGATCGAGGGCAACTTCCACGAACTGCAAGTCTTCGCCGACGATCCGGTAGTCAATCTCATGGCTGCGCATCAGGTCCTCCAAGTCGCTCAGGCAACCCTGAGGTTAGCTGTGCGGCGGGTTATCGGTTGAGATCGCGGTGATCCGGTCAGGCCTTCGATGGGCCGCTGACGGTTACCGTCACCACGTCCACACCGTAGTACTTTTGGTGCTTGACCCGGGAGGCGAAATGGCGGAGCAACCGGAAGGAAACCTCTCGCTCGTCGGAGATTTCCGGGGCGTCACCTAGGTAGGAAAGCTGATCTTCCAGGTTGGCCCGCTGCGATGCGGAGACGAACTCGACCTCGGCGTCGGGACCGACGGGGCGCACCGACACCCGCAAATGACGTCCGGTGTCCGGTGCCTCCGCATCCTCCGATATGAGCCCCGCGAGGGTCTCCTCCCCCACTAGGACCAAACGGTCTGCAGACAGCTGATCCCAGCCCTGCTTGGAAGCGTACGCCCGCAGGTGAGCCATCAACTCGGGTACGGCGTCAGGTGCCAGGTCGGTTTCCAAGAGACTACGCCGTGCTTCGGTTAGCTCCATGAACAGCACCATCGCCACCGCGAACAACGCGCCTGATGTCATCCCGTTGCCCAGCAATATCCCCAAGAAGCCGTCCCCGAGCAGATCGGGGAAGACCCACTTGTTCTGGAACGCCACACCCGCCCAGAACGACAGCCCGACCACGGTGGCTTTACGGTGGTCCACCCCGTCCCGTATCACGATCTTGGCACCCTGGACAAACAGCAAGCCGACCAGCACGGTCAGGTAGGCGGCGGCCACCGCGGACGGGATAGCAGTTAGCAGGGCAACCACCTTGGGAAGGAACGCAATCGCCACGAACACGACGCCGAGGGTTGCTCCCACCCGCCTGGATGCCATGCCGGTCACTTCGGCTAGGGAGATACTGGATGAATAAGTGGTATTGGGCAGGGTTCCAGCCAGCCCGGACAACAAGTTCCCCACTCCGTCGGCGTTGATCGCCCCTTGCACCGACCTAAAGTCGGTCGCCTTGGGTCGGCGGCGGGAGACTCGCTGGATGGCAACCCCGTCCCCTAAGGTCTCGACCGCCCCCACCAGGGTGGCGATCACGAAGGCGGGCAACAGTGCCCAGAACTCCGCACCGGGGGTCACGTCCAAGCCGGGCCAGGGACCGACCGGAAACCCTATCCATGCGGCTTCTCTGACCGGCGCAAAATCGTAGAGACCGGCGAAGGCGGCGACCAAGCACCCCACTATCACCCCGATGATCGGCGACCACAGCCTCCATCGGGCCGGAGCGCGGAGGATCAATGCCACCATCACTAGCAGCGCCAATCCCGCGGACAGAGGAGCGGCCGCCGAGTCGACATCCGGCGGGGTGTCCCCAAGGGTCTCAAATATCACCGGCATGACGGTGGCGGCGATGAGCATGATCACAGTGCCAGTAACAACCGGCGTGAAGATCCTCCGCAACCAGGACAATCGGGCCGCCATGACGAACTGGAAAAGCGACGAGACCACGATAAGGCTGGCCATAGTCGCCGGACCTGCCTCCGAGAGCGCAGCGAAACACACCGCGATGAACGACCCGGATGTGCCCATGATCAGCACATAGCCCGACCCGAACCGCCCAACTCGACGAGCCTGAAGTACGGTGGTCAGACCGCTGATGAGAAGCGCGGCGAACACCGCCCAGTTCACATAGCGGTCGGGCTGTCCGGCGGATCGGAGGACGAGGACTACGGTGAGGACGACCGGGGCCACGATCACCATGGCCGCCTGGAACCCCGCTCCTACTGCCAATGGCCAGGGTGGGTTCTCCTCCGGCTCGTAGCGAATGCTGCTGTTCTCGTTAGTTGAAGGCATCCGGCAATCGTACTAGTTCTCCTCCATCCCGACCTCAACCCACGGCCGGGCCATCCGACACTATCCCGAACCAAAATCCCGGGCCCGTGGAATCAGGCTGGCTAGACACTCGGAGCGATTGAGGTGGTGTTGTGCCCCACCCAGACTCACCCTGACCTTCATGTATAAGTTGATGGTCAGCCAAAGCGAGCCCCGGCAGTAGGCAAAAGAGGCCGACGTTCCGTGCGGGCGGTAAGAGGACACTCATTGCGCAAACCGTTCGAAAGCGGCGACCCTGTTCTACATGCCTTCGGTCGTGGGTCCCGTCCTATCATGATCGAGCGTGATCCCAATTGGACCATCGAATCAGCCTCTGACACCCGAAGGGAACGTTGAGTTGGCTCTCTCAGGTCTCCATCTCAACACTGGTGACGAATCCTTCCGCGTCTCGAGGGGAAATACCTCCCTCGTAGGTGCCCGCAAGGGCGGGACCCATCCGGTCTACGGTCTTCTGGTTCCGGGCGGGGTGTACCGAGAGGTGCGGGACTGGTGACCCGGCAATTCCCCGAACGTTTTCTGTGGGGTGTAGCAACGTCCGCCTACCAGATTGAGGGGGCGGTAGCGGAGGACGGAAGGTCAGAGAGCATCTGGGACCGCTTCTGTCGGGTTCCCGGGCAGATCATCAACGGCGACACGGGTGATGTGGCCTGCGATCACTACCGCCGATGGCATGACGACATCCGGATCATGAAGGACCTCGGCCTGTCAGCCTATCGCTTCTCGGTGGCATGGCCCCGGGTCCTACCGGAGGGTTGGGGGCCGGTGAATCAAGCTGGCCTGGACTTCTACGACCGGCTGGTGGACGGGCTGCTGGAAGGGGGCATAGAGCCGTTCCTTACCCTGTTTCATTGGGACCTCCCGCAATGCCTTGAGGACGAGGGCGGCTGGAGAGTACGGAAGACGGCGCACGCATTTGCCGACTACGCGGCCGCCGTGGAATCCCGGCTCGGGGATCGGGTCACCCACTGGCTCACCCTGAACGAACCCTGGGTAGTGGCATACCTAGGCCACCACACTGGAGAGCACGCCCCCGGCCTGGTCAACTCCGGAACGGAGCTTGACGTGGTACATCACCAGTTGCTCGGGCATGGCCTGGCACTACAGGCGTTCCGAGCCGGGCATACCGACCACGAGGTAGGCATCGCCCTGAACCTCGAGCCCCGTGTCCCTCGCTCGGATCATCCATTGGATCGGGACGCGGCCGCTCTGGAGGAAGGGTTGATGAACCGATGGTTTCTGGACCCGCTCTTCCTCGGCCGGTACCCGGACGACCTACTGGCTGCGACAAGCTGGTCTGGATCGGTGGTTGCCCCCGGTGATCTTGAGATCATCGGCCAGCCGCCGGACGCGATCGGCCTTAACTATTACCGCACCGAGGTGGTGGGGGATCCCAGTCTCCGAGACTGCGACCGGCCTGCACCGCTTCGCGACCCTCCGGCTGGGTCGACTGAGATGGGTTGGCCGGTGACCCCCGCAGGTCTGGGCAAGATGCTGCGCCTGCTGCGAGGGTACGGAGCGAAAGCGGTCTACATCACCGAGAACGGGGCCGCTTACCCCGACAAGGTCGGGGCTGGACACCGGGTCGAGGACGAAGATCGTCGCGTCTACCTGGAGCAGCACCTCGTCGAAGCTGGCCGAGCGATAGATGATGGAGTGCCGCTGCGGGGCTACTTTGCCTGGACCTTGATGGACAATTTCGAGTGGGGCTTCGGCTACTCGCGCCGTTTCGGTCTTGTCCACGTGGACCACGCCACCCAGCGGCGCACTCTCAAGGCCTCGGCCCGTTGGTACCGGGATGTCATCGCCCGCAACGCCGTCTGACTCCTCTCCTCACCCATCCACCAAGGACGCCGGTGCGCCCCTCGGGAGGGTGAGGAGAGGAAGGTCTGACTAGGCGGGTACTTCCAAGACCCAGCCGATATGGATGAGGTCTGGGTTGGTCAGCGACCGCCCGTCGGCCTGGACCATGCCCTCGTTGAGCGCAAAGATCTCCATCCACCGGTTCTCGTCTCCCAGGTGGGTCATGGAGATCCCCCGAAGGGTATCCCCGGCCACCACCGTCACGCTGCGAGTGTCGGGTGCTGGCTCGACCGCAACGATCCGGCCCCCGCCTCCAACCGGGTAGTCGGCGGCGGTAATCGTTCCGCCTAGGTCGTCAGAGACATAGTTGGCCAAGGCCTGCTGGTAACTAACACCCAGCTTGGTGAAGCTGATGTCAGCCAGCGGGTAGCAGTCTCCTCCGTTGGCCAGGAAGTCGATCGTGGCCAGAACGACCGGATCGCCAGCCACCACCTGCCCGTCGGTGACGATAACCGTGCCATCGTCTAGGACGACCTCCCTGACTCGTTCCCCAGGGTTACCGGCCAACGAGCAGTCACCGTCACGGGCAATCTCCCGGGCGGGAGCGGACGGATCGTGGGTGAGGGTGAATCCTGACACCTGGGCGAACTGGCCTCCGGCACCGGGCAGGCGATCCAAGCCCTGTTCCAGCAGGGCATGGAACACCTCGCGGGGTACCTCTCCAACTACGACAAAGTTCCTGAACGGAGCGATGTCCCAGGTGGTCCCCACGGTGATCTCTCCCGCCGGGATCAGGGAGCTGTTGCGGATTCCGCCCCCGTTCTGGATCGCCACGTCCGCCACCGGTATGCCGAATGACTCGGCCAGGTTGGTAGCGGTGGCGCGTAGCGCGTCGGCCATCAGATTGCCCTCGTTGGTTGCCATGATGCGGATCTCTGGCCTCCGCCCATCCAATGCCACCTCGCTGGTGCCGATGACCTGAGCATCGGTGGCGCTCACCGCGGCTGCCAAGGGGACGACCACGTTGGCCTGGACATCCGGATCGGGTTCCACGTCGAAGCCGACCCCTACCGAGCGCCCGGTGGCGGCGGTGATGTTCCCCTCGGCGTCAAAGCTGACGTTCAACTCTCCGATGCAGCGGTAGCCGCCCGGTGCCGTAATGACCGGCACCATGGTCCCGGAGGAGTCCTCAACCATGATCGGGTAGGGTGCCACCGCGTCCTCATCGGGCAAGCAGGTGTCTCCCTCGTTCTTCAGCAGGTCGTCACCACCCCCGGCGATGACCACGTCAACACCTGTCAGGTCGGCGATCAACTCGATCTCCTCGGCAACGTCTTGGAGATGGCTGACCAAGACGATCTTGTTAACTCCCTGGCTGGTCAGGCTTTCCACCTCGGCCATCACCGCCGGTAGGACCGGGGACACCACCGCGTTCCGGGGAGTGGAGATGTTGGGCAACAACGGGGTGACTGCCCCGATCACGCCGATCCGCTCTCCGCCGGTCTCGATCACCGTGCTAGCAGCGATCAGCCCCTGGTCCACGAGGGCCTGCAGCGCTGGCTCCCCGGAGAAATCGACGTTGGCGGACAGGAAGGGCACAGGCGGGGTGAAGCCAGTTATGAACCGGGCGGCCACCTCGGGGCCCAAGTCGAAGTCATGGTTACCGAGGGCCATGGCGTCGTAGACGCCGCTCAAGGCGATCGAGTCAAAGAGAGGACCCTCGCGGGCTAGCGATACCCCCATTTCCTGAGAAGCCAGGAAATTGTCCCCTGAGGTCAGCGTCAGCACGCCCGTACTGGAGGATCCGGCCTTCAGCTGCTTCATAAGGGTGACGAACCGAGCTACGCCGGGATCGGAGCTGTCATCAGGCAAAAGCTTCGATTCGCCGTCGTTGTTGTGCAGGATGGTGAGGGTGAAGCCCTCGTTACCGGTATCCTGCGCTATCCCGGCCGTGGGTGTTGACACCAGTATCCCGGCCAGAAGCGCAAGCCCGGTAAGGATCGCCAAAGTTGGCCGATGTCTCACGTTCGTCATGGTCCGCCTCTCTATCCTCTATGGGGTGGGGAAGTATAGGTTCCGATGGGCGATGGAGAGCTTGAGGAAGCCGATGCGACAAAAAGAGTCCCGAAGGTAATGGTGTACCCGAACAGCCATCGGGTGCTGGAGCGGAAGCCCGACCGCCGTGGTGACGGAGCAAGCCGGTGAGCCCGACCGTCCGGTACGGCATCGTGGGTACTGGAATGATGGGTATCGAGCACATCCGAAACCTCCTGGCCCTGCCTGGCGTAGAAGTCACGGCGGTGGCGGATCCGTTCCCTCCCTCCCGGCAGGCAGCCCGCGAGGCTCTATCCGACCAGGAATTGGCGATCTTCGACGACCACCGTTCCCTCATCGATGCCGGACTATGCGACGCCGTGGTGGTGGCGACGCCGAACATGACCCACAGCGATCTGCTGTCAGACCTGATGGAGACCGACCTGCATCTGCTGGTCGAAAAGCCCCTCTGCACGCGAATCGAGGACTGCCGCCGGGTGGTGGAGGTTCAACGAGGGCGGGAACAGCTTCTCTGGGTGGGGATGGAGTATCGCTACATGCCTGCCATCGCCCGGCTGATCACCGAAGTCCGGCAAGGCACGGTAGGCGACCTGAAGATGCTCGCCGTCCGGGAGCACCGTTTCCCATTTCTGCCTAAGGTGAACGATTGGAACCGGTTCAACGTCAACTCCGGAGGAACCCTGGTGGAGAAGTGCTGCCACCACTTCGACCTCATGAACCACATCATCGGTAACCCCCCGGTGCGGGTCTACGCCTCGGGCAGCCAGGCGGTCAATCATCTGGGCGAGAGTTACGGGGGAGAGCGACCTGACATCCTCGACAACGCCTATGTGATCGTGGACTACCGGGACGGACAGCGGGCCATGCTTGACCTATGCATGTTCGCGGAAGGGGGCGAGAACCAGGAGGAACTGGTGGCGGTGGGGGATCGTGGCAAGGTGGAGGCCCGCCTACCCTCCGGCTTGGTGCTCACCGGTCTCCGAGACGATAAGTGGTTCTCACCAACGATCGAGACCGCCGACGACGAGAGGATCGCCCACACCGGCGGACACCACGGCTCGTCATATCTGGAACACGTGGAGTTTCTTGAGGCCATCCATAGCGGAGCCCCACCCCAAGTCAACGCCTACGACGGGTACCTCGCGGTCGCGATGGGTGTGGCCGCCCAACGTTCGATAGAGGAGCACCGCCCGGTCGAGATGTCGGAGCTGTTGGAACCATGAGCCAAGATGAACGGTCCGCACGGCCTGGACCAATCGTGACCAGCGCATCCGGGGTCGTAGTGGTGACGGGGGCGGCCAGCGGGATCGGGCGAGCAACCGCGACGGCGTTTCACCGTCAGGGAGCTTCAGTGGTGGCCATCGACGTGAACCGGGACGCATTGGCCGATCTGAGTTCTGAGATGGAAGACCCCAACCGATTCGCCACGCTCGTCACCGACATCGCTTCTGGCACCAACGTCGTCTCCGCTTTCTCCCTAGTAGAGCGGATGGGGGGATGCGAGGTACTGGTCAACGCGGCTGGTATCGGTGTCACCATGCCCTTGCTCGATCACACCGACGAGGACTGGGACCGAGTCCTAAACATCAACACCCGCGGCAGTTTCCTCTGCCTGCGGGAAGCGGCCCGGCAGATGGCGAATCGGGGTGGGGGAGCGATAGTCAATGTGGCTTCGGTGGTGGGTATCTACCCATCGCCGATACCCGAGGTCGCCTACGACACCAGCAAGGGAGCGGTCATCCAGATGACCAGGTCGGCAGCGCGGGAGCTGGCTCCCCATGGTGTGCGGGTCAATGGCGTGGCACCCGGGCCGGTCCCGACCAACCTCTACGGTACGCCACCAGAACAGCCTGAGGTGGCGATGCCGCTCGGTCATGGCACCGTCGAAGATGTGGCGGACGCCATCCTGTTCCTCGCTTCCGAAAAGGCTCGCTGGATAACCGGGCAGACCCTGGTCGTGGACGGCGGCTGGTTGCTTAGGTGACCGGAGGGGCGATCTTCGGCGAGCACCGTTACTGCTGGCCGAACCCCCGCAACAGCGCGGTCCGCATTGGCTGCCTGGCGGCGGCGACAGACCAGGTCTTATGGTAAACCCAATCAGAGATTGGGAACAGCGAAGATGACTCCCCCGAACAGAACGGTGGCTACCAGCAACGTCCAGAAAATATTCACGCCCTGTCCGAGCAGGAAAGCGGCAGCCGGGCGACCCTGGTCCATCGACACTAGGTCGCGGAACCGGGTCTCGAGACCGATGCACGTGAAGGCGAGAGCGAACCACCAGGTGCGCATCTCACTCATCAGCGCACCGGTCGAGTCCACCAGATCGGCATCGAGGACGAACGAGAACAACAGCGACGCGGCCGCAAACCCCAGCACGAACTTGGGGAACCTATCCCAGATCACCCTGGCCGTCGGTTTCGTGTCGCCCTCCTCACTGCCCCGGAGCGTCCACCAGAGCGAGATGGCGAAGGCTGCGATCCCTAGCAGTGCGTTCTGGGAGAATTTGACGATCACCGCCGCGTTCAGAGCCGAGTCCCCCAGGATCTCGCCAGCTGCCACAACCGCCCCCGACGTGTCGATGGTGCCGCCCAGCCAGGCACCTCCCACGATGGCGGGGATGCCGAGCAACTCCACGACCCAAGGCATGAGAACCGTCATCGGCACTGCCACGATCAGCACCAGGGAGGTGATGTAGGAGAGCTTCTTGCGGTCTCCGGCGATAGCACCGCACGTGGCGATGGCCGCGGATACCCCGCAGATCGAGACCGCCGAAGCCAACATGGTCGCGAACTCGTCGTCCACCCGCAGGTGCCTCGCAATGCGGTAGCAGATGTACCACACCACTAGGACCACGAGCAGGGCCTGGGCCATACCAAGCACGCCAGCTTGGAGTATCTCGCCAAAGACAACGCTGGTTCCGAGGATCACCAGTCCCGTCTTGATGTAGTACTCGGTGCGGATCGCTTCCCGCATCCGGGGCGGTACGACTCCCAGGTTGGAGATGGCCAAACCGACGACGAGTGCCACGATCACGTAGTTGATCCCCCATTCCTTCAGAACGCTGTTGCCAGCCACGAGCCGGGCCGCCCAGGCAAGGACGAATATCGCCGGGAAGCTGCTCAGGTATTGGCGGGTGGGGCCTCCCATCAGGCGGATCCCCACGGCTGATACCACCATCAGCAGGACTCCGGTCAGCAAAGCAGCCCCCACGTCGCCCCACGAGAAGGCATCCACTATCAGCCCGGCGGCCCACGAGAAGTCCGGAATGTCCGGTCTAACCCCCACCAGCACCAGAAATATCAGCACCCACCCCTGCCAGACCGAGACCCAATCCTCGGTAGCAAACCTGGCCAAGCCGCCCCGGGAGTCAGTCATCGGACCCTTTCTCTCACCTCACACAACCGTCCTCATGGCCATTCCCGCAAACAAGGCTAACCCCGTTCGCTGGGTGCCCTCCCATTCCGACCAACCCCGGCCACCATCTCAGCGTCTCACCCGCTTCGGCCCGCCGGCAGGTGGCGGGGGAGTGTTGCCCAGATGCCGGGTCGGAGTCCCCGAAGGGAACGATTCGCGTTCGTTGCCGATGACCCAACAGTACCAACTCTGTGACACCTAACACTCCCTAAACCTAGCTAACGGTTTGAGTGGGAGGCCATGAAGACCCATCCGAACAGCCTCCACCCTTCCGGAGGCACCTGCTCCTTGTCGTACCCTCCGTGCAGGGCTGACAGACGTGTCGCCCGAGGGCTGTATTGTTGCTTTCGTGCTAACGCTTCCCCAGCTAGAACGCCATCTCTTCGCTGCTGCCGACATCTTGCGGGGCAAGATGGACGCGTCGGAATTCAAGGAATACATCTTTGGGGCGTTGTTCCTCAGGCGGGCGAGTGATGTCTTCGAGCAGGAGCACGATCAGGTCATAGAGGACCAGCTTGCCCGCGGTCGTTCTATCGAGCAAGCGGAGCAGCGCGCCAACGATCCGGACTTCTACAAGGACGCCTTCTTCGTGCCGTCCGAGGCCCGATGGTGGTATATCCGTGACGAACTCCACTACCAGGTGGGGAGTGGTCTTAATAGGGCTCTCGCTGCGTTGGAGGAGAGCAATCCGTCCCTTGAGGGTGTGTTGCAGCACATCGACTTCAATCGCACGGTTGGTAGGACAACCGTCACGGACAAGAAGTGGCGCGATCTCATCCTGCACTTCTCGAAGTACCGGCTCCGCAACGAGGACTTCGAGTTCCCCGACCTGCTCGGTGCCGCCTACGAGTACCTGATCCGTGACTTCGCCGACTCGGCTGGCAAGAAGGGGGGAGAGTTTTACACGCCCCGCCCGGTCGTGAAGCTGATGGTTCGCCTGCTTGACCCCACAGAAGGCATGGCCATCTACGACCCGTGTTCGGGGTCGGGCGGCATGTTGATCTATGCGCGCAACCATGTCGCCGACAACGGTGGCGATCCCACCAACCTCTTCCTTGCCGGGCAGGAGAACAATGGCACCACCTGGTCGATCTCGAAGATGAACATGCTGTTGCACGGCATCCGGGACGCCGACCTCCTCAACGATGACACGCTCACCAACCCCGGACACACCAGTGGCGGTGAGTTGAGGGGGTTCGACCGGGTGATCACCAACCCGCCCTTCAGCCAGCCCTACGACAAGGCCTCGCTTACCCACCCCGAACGGTTCCGTTACGGCTACACACCCCCAGGCGGCAAGAAGGCCGACCTCATGTTCCTCCAGCACATGCTGGCCGTCCTCAAAAAAGACGGCATAGTTGCCACGGTCATGCCACACGGCGTGCTGTTCCGGGGTGGTGCCGAAGGAAATATACGCCGAGCCATTATTGAGGACGACCTTCTCGACACCGTGATCGGGCTCGGCCCGAACCTGTTCTACAACACCGGCATCTCCGCAGCCATCCTGATTCTTCGAGCCAAGGGCTCCAAATCCCGAGAGCGCGAAGGAAAGGTGCTGTTCATAAACGCTGACCGCGACTTCGGCGAGGGCCGCGCTCGGAACCACCTGCGCCCTCGCGATGAAGAGAAGATCACCGCCACCTACCGAAAATTCGCCGACGTCGACGGCTTCGCCAAAGTCGTCACCCTCAACGAGTTGGCCGACAACGACTTCAACTGCAACATCCGCCGCTACGCCGACAACGCCCCACCGCCCGAACCCCACGACGTCCGCGCCCACCTCCACGGTGGCGCACCCATGGCGGAGGTCGAGGCGGCTAGGGAACTGCTGGGCCGGGCCGGTGTCGATCCGTCCGACTTGTTTGCCGACCGGGGCGATGGATACGCCGACTGGAGACACACGCGCCACGGGGGGGGGGGGGGCACCTCAATGGATTAAGCGTTGTGTCGCCCGGCATAGCGAATCCAGCCCGTGGCCCGAATGGTGGAAGGAGCATGCTGGCCCCATGCTCCACTCCCTGCCGGAGCAGAAGATGCGCGCCGGGCAACGCGAACGCTTGGTGGCGGAGTTCACCGATCTCATGGAGGCCTTCGGTGTCGATCGCTATGAGTCGGCGGGGCTGGCCGCCGCTTGGTGGGAACAGAGCTTCTACGAGCTTCAAACCGCCGCCAGCCGCGGCTGGAAGGCAGTCATTGAGGCCTGGCTCACCACCGCCGAGGCGAGCCAAGATGACAAGAAGGCCCCCAACCTGGCAGACCAGACCGTCATCAAGCTCCTGGCCGGACCTCAACTAGCCGAACGAACCGTCCTCGCGGACGAACACGCCCGCCTAGACACCGATGTCAAGGCCGCCGACGCGCTTAGCGCGGCAGAGATCGGGAAGCTGAAGTCGGCGCGGACCAAGGCCAAGAAGAATCTCAGAGCCATCGACGCTTCGCTGCTCGACACAGCCCGTCAGGCCTTCGACGCCATGCCTCAGGCCGACGCTCCCGCCAAAGCCATCGGAGTGCTCCACAGCCGAATCGAAAAGCTTGTTGCGGATCACTTCGCGACCATCGAACGCACCGCCCTGGCGTGGCATGACAACCTCGTCGAGAAATACGGCACCACCCTCTGCCAACTCGAAACCCAACGAGACACCGCCGCTGTCCGTCTCGACCAGTATCTCAAGGAGTTGGGATATGGCTGAATGGAGGGAGGAGCAACTCGGAGGTCTTGTCTCGTTTGAGTACGGCTCAGCTTTGAGGGCGGAATCCAGGACGGGAAGCGGATTCAATGTCTACGGCTCCAACGGAGTGGTGGGCAGTCACGACACTGCACTGGTTTCTGGACCGGGAATCATCATCGGGCGAAAGGGCTCCGTCGGCGCTCTGCACTGGAGCAAGGACGATTTCTGGCCCATTGACACGACCTACTGGGTGAAACCGAAGGAGGACCTGGACCTTCGCTGGATGCGCGAAGCGCTGGCCCTAGCGGGGCTGGAGTCGCTGGATTCCTCTACCGGGGTACCGGGCCTGAACAGGTACGACGCATATGAGCGCGGGGTACCGGTGCCACCGTTGGAGGAGCAGCAGCGGATCGCAGAGATCCTCGACACGATCGACGAAACCATCCAAGCCACAGAACGCGTCATCGCCAAGCGCACGAAAATTCGCGCTGGCCTCGCGGCGAGTCTTCTCTCCGGGAAACCCGAGGGTGCAGCCACCGACCAGTACCAGAAGAACGAGGCGCAGCCTGCGTCCATCTCAGCCAGCACCTCAAGGAGTTGGGATATGAGTGAGTCTCGCAAGTACGTAACTCTCCGAGAACTGGCCGATCTGAACCCTGAATCGCTGGGTGCGAAGACTCCGGCTGACCACTCGTTCAAGTACATCGACCTCTCATCGGTCAACTGGGGATCAATAGATATGACATTGGTGAGGCAGTTCCGGTTTGCCGAGGCACCAAGTCGAGCGCGTAGAGTCGTCAGAGACGGCGACGTTCTGTTCGGTACCGTCAGACCTCAACTTCGCCCGCATGCCAGGGTCACGGGTGAGGGTTTCGTAGCCTCTACGGGATTCTGCGTCACGCGTCCCAAGGCGGGTATGGCAGATGGTGGCTTCCTCGGCCACTACATGCTCTCCGATCAGGCAAGCCGTCAGGCAGCGCGCAGAGAAGTGGGTTCCAACTACCCGGCGATCACCGAGAGAGACGTCGGATCCTTCAGGCTTCCCCGCATCTCATTGGAGGAGCAGCGGAGGATCGCAGAGATACTGGACACGGTCGACGAGTCGATTCGGGCTAACGAGCAGCAACGGGACAAGCTTCAGCGGCTTCGTTCTGGTCTCGCTGCTGACTTGCTCTCGGGCCATGTCCGGACGGTCACGGCGTGACTTCCGGTCCGGAGTGGATCATGGTCGAGAGACCTTTGTTGGAACATCTGGCCTTGCTCGGTTGGGAGACGCTGGTCTGGTCTGAGCGCCAGCCGACCCACGATGTCGCCCGGTTGTCGGATCGTGATGTGCTTCTTGAACAGCGGCTCCGTTCAGCGCTCGTGGCGATCAACCCTGGCCCGGACGGCACGCCGTGGCTTGATGGGGCTCGGATCAAGGCGGCGGTTGCGGAACTGGGGTCTATGCCAGCGGGGGCCAAGTTGCTCGAAGCCAACCGGCTGGCGACCAGGCTGTTGCTCCGAGGTGTGACGGTTTCCGGGATTGACGGATGGGATGGGGGTCGAGACCGGACGATCAATTACATCGAGTGGGAAAACTGGTCGGCAAACGATTTCTTGGCCGTTTCGCAGTTCCCTGTTGCTACACCGGGGAAGGCTCCAAACATCCGTCCCGACGTGACCCTGTTTGTCAACGGGATCCCGTTGGTCGTTATCGAGGCCAAGCCTCCCGGCTCTGAGAGCGGCATGACGAACGCAATCGATCAACTCCGCCGCTACGCCAACCAGCGAGGTGCCCACGTCCCAGAAGGTGCGGAGCAGTTGTTCTGGACCAACCAGTTCACAGTCGCGACAACAGGCCAACGAGCAGAGGCAGCCACGTTCACAGCCCTCCCCGAGCACTACATGGCCTGGAAGGATCCGTACCCGTCTACACGCGGGGAGGTGGCCGAGTCCTTGGGCAAGGTCGCTGAGGTGGTTACTCAGCAAGAACTCTTGACGGCTGGGATGCTGTCTCCGCATCGCTTGCTTGACATCGTCCGGCATTTCACTCTGTTCATGGAGGTTGGGGCCGGTCGGACTGCGAAGATCGTCGGCCGGTACCAGCAGTACAGGGGCGTTCACAAGGCGATCCAGCGCTTGCTGACCGGCGAGACCAAGACAGCCACCGGGGAGATCGACCGCCGTGGCGGGATCATCTGGCATACCCAGGGATCGGGCAAGAGCTTGACGATGGCCTTCCTGATCAGGGCGATGCGTAGCCATCCCGAACTCCGCCGGTTCAAGGTGGTCTTGGTCACGGACCGTACCGCTCTCCAACGCCAACTTCGCGATACAGCGGCGCTGGTGGGCGAGACCATCAAGGTTGCTCGCAACCGTTCCGAGGCCCGGACGCTATTGCGGCGGCCGGGGCCAGCTGTGGTGATGGTGATGATCCAGAAGGTGGGCGATAAGAAGGGCCGCAGTGGTGAAGGTCTTGGGGAAGGAGAGCCGTTCCCGGTCCTCAATGAGTCGGAGTCGATCCTGGTGATGGTCGACGAGGCGCATCGCTCTCACGCGTCGGTGCTGCACGCCAACCTGATGAACGCCCTACCCAATGCGGCACGGATCGGGTTCACCGGTACCCCGATCATCATGGGCAAGCGGAAGAAGACGCTAGAGATATTCGGCGGGTACCTTGACCGGTACACGCTCACCCAGTCGGAGGCCGATGGGTCGACGGTGCCGATTCTCTACGAGGGTCGAACCACCGACGCGGCCGTCAAGGGCGCTTCGAAGATGGACGACTTGTTCTACCGGTGGTTCTTCGACCTCACCCGCGATCAACGAGAGACCCTTCAGCGGAAGTACGCCACCACCGCGAAGGTGCTCGAAGCACCAGAGTTGATCGCCGCGAAGGCCAACGACATTCTCCGCCACTACATCGGGACGGTGATGCCGGGCGGTTTCAAGGGCATGATCATTGCCACCAGCCGGGAAGCGTGCCTGCGGTACTACCAGGCCTTGAACACTGCGCGCGATCAGCTGGTTGCCGAACTTGACCAGTACCGGTCACGTCTGAGCAACGGGTCCGGTGGGCTGCTCGATCCCGACAAGGCGTTCATGCGCTCCGCGTCAGGTCAGATCGACCTGATCCGTGCCCTCGAGTTCGCGCCGGTCGTCTCCGCTGACCACAATGACCCGCCGCACTATTTGCCTTGGACCGGCAAGTCGCAGCAAGAGGGGCGCATTGACCGGTTCAAGCTTCCGTTGGGGCCTGCTGGCGATCAACAGGATCCGCTCGCGTTGTTGATCGTGAAGTCGATGCTCTTGACTGGGTTCGACGCGCCACAGGCCCAGGTCCTCTACCTGGACAGGCTGATCCAGGAGGCCGAGTTGCTCCAGGCTGTCGCACGCGTCAACCGGACCGCGCCGAAGAAGTTTCACGGTTTGGTGGTCGATTACTACGGCGTGTCCGCGCAACTTACCCAGGCGTTGGCTGCGTACATGAACACCGAAGGCGAGATCGTCGATCCTGATGTTGATGGAGCGCTCCGCTCGCTCGCCACCGAGATCGAGAAGCTCGAACCGCAGCGCCAACGCGTCCGGCAGATCTTCGTACAGCGCGGGATCGACCCGGCACCGACCGACGAGGCGATCGAAGATTGCGTCCAGCTACTGGCTGACGAACGCCTCAGGGCCGTGTTCGACGTGGCGCTGCGGACCTTCCTCATCACCTTCGACACCGTCCTGCCCAGGCCCGATGTGCTGCCCTTCGTAGACGATGTGAACCTGTTCGGCGAGATCCAGATCCGAACCAGGCGCCGCTACCGCGACACACCCGACGGTGACTTCGATCCCTACAAGTACCAGGAGAAGGTCCGGCGCCTGATCGACGAGCACATCACGGTTCTCGATCTCAGCCAGAAGATCAAGTCACACCGGATTACCGACCCCGCCTTCCACAAGCACGTCGACGAGATGGGCTCGAACCGGGCTAAGGCCTCGGAGATGGAACACGCCCTGCGTCACCACATCCGAGGTCATATTGACGAAGACCCCGTCTACTACAGGAGGCTCTCGGAAAGGGTGGATGAAATCCTCGACCGGCTCGAAGACCGGTGGGAGCAGATCGCCCTCGAGTTCGGAGAGGTGATCGAAGAGATCAACGCTGGACGGACCGACGAAGACGAGACCGGTCTCGACCCGGCCACCGAGCTGCCCTTCCACAACCAGATGGTCGAGAAGGTTGCCACCTCCGCATCGGACGCCAGCGACCTACTCATAACGCTCACGACACAACTCGTGTCCAGGATTCGCCGGATCATCGTCGCCGTGGGCTTCTGGGATAACGCCAACAAGCAGGACGAGCTTCGGAAGGCCATTAAGCGGACACTCGACGACAGCGACCTGTTCGCGTACGAGAGCATCGACAAGTTGGCGGTCGATTTCGTCGATCTCGCCAAAGCCAACCAGCACCGGCTGACGTGACTATCACTGCGGCCGCCCCACTCCACGACCTCCCCGAACTGGTCGTAGACGATCTGCTCTTCAAGGTCGCCCCACCCCGCGAACGCAAGACCATCGAGATAGTCGTTGAACGCGACGCCTCCCTAGTACTCAAGGCCCCACCAGCCGTGACGGTCGAACGAGCCACCCGGTTCGTCAACGCCAAACGCCAATGGGTCTACCGCAAGCTCGTCGAAAAGGACGCCCTATCCGGCCCTCCGATCGTGAAGCGATTCGTGGAAGGGGAGGGGTTCGCCTACCTAGGCCGTAGCTACCGGCTCACCCTCAAGTCCGAAGGCACAGGAGTCCGCCTCGACCGAGGCCGCTTCTACCTGCCGGCCGCCCAGATCGATCAGGGCTCAGAGGCCATGCGCCGCTGGTACACCGAGGTCGGCACCAATTGGCTACGAAAGAGGATCCGTCCCTGGGCCGCCCGACTAGGTGAGGAATCCGTCACCGTCGAGGTCCGCGACCTGGGTTTCCGCTGGGGTTCAGCCCGCCCTCATCCCGGCCCCCAACGCATCAACATCCACTGGGCCACCCTCCAACTCCCCCCAACCCTCATCGACTACGTTCTAGTACACGAACTAGCCCACCTCCGCGAGGCAAACCACACCCCCGAGTTCTGGTCCATAGTCGACCGCCTAACGCCCAACTACCACACCCAAAAGACCGCCCTCGCCGCCGTAGGCAAGAACATCTGGCTCGGCGAATGCAGGTGACGGTCAGGGCCGGGAAGCGAGCACGGTAGGTGTCCGGCTTCGCGCGGCGACCCAAGAACGGCTGTCGGCGCAAATCCATCCGATCACTGCCAGCAACTGGCAGTGATCGCGGGCCAAGTCACGCCGGTGGATCGGCTCGTGATGCGCGATCCGGTTCCGGAGAAAGTGGAGACGCTGCATACGATCAGCTACATCAGCCCGAACCCGCCGTGTGTTAGGTGCCGATGGGTGTAGTGCGAACGCCGCGGTGAGGGCGGGCACCCACAATGAGGTGTGGTATGTCGGTTCGCAAAGATATCGCCAGAACCCGAATCCAAGTTCCGCGATCACCTTGCCATGCACCTCTGTCTGACGTCGCCTGGTTGCGTGTCGGCGGGCATCGGATATCGCTGCCCTAGTCTGGTCCGACTGTCGACCCCGAAAGAGATGCCCTTGCTGGTACCAGGGATTCTGCCACCCTTGAGCGGAGCCGTATCCGACTAGCGCTTTGTCCATAGCGTTGCGGACAAGAACCTCGAGACGGCTGAGATCCTCGTGAAGTGCTGCGCCTGCCCGGATGTTCCAATCGTACAGGTTGATGGCATCCGCAACGCTACCCCGAGTCGCTTGGAGGTACGAGTTGAGCCGTTCCCGCGTGAGTCGGTCGGCGACCACCTGGTGATTGACACTTGACATCTGTCCCACAGCACGCGTACATTAGATCTTGAAAACCCCGGAACCGTCCCTGCCTCGGCAAACGGCCGGGGTTACGCCTTTCCAGAGCAAGCCTCAGCAACCCTGACAACTTCTACAACAATCCTCAGAAGCATAAGGAGGCGCTGGAGGGCCTCGGTCTGCCACTGGCGGAGTGACAAGGAAGAGAATGGGGCGTTCACCGACGAGGAGTTGGAGGCTGCCCGGCTCCGCCTGATGGGGGATGGGGCCAGAGCCGACCGGCCGGCAATCGAAATCTTAGATTCGCTACGGCAGACATTGTTCGTACCCTCCTGAACACCGAACCGGCCAACCCATCTGATTTCATCACCCTCTTGCGCGACCAAATCGGAGGACCGCGCTGCTGCGATCCGAGATGACGATTCCGACCTGTGGCGGTCCTTCTGGAACGAAGACCAATATGGTCGGCTCACCAAGCCGAAACCGGAGCAGTCCTGCCGCGATGTCCTCCTCGCGGACCTAAGGCACCGCCTACCGACCGGCGTGGAGGTGATACGAGAAATGCAACACGCAGCGGGACACCGAACAGACATCGGGGTTATTTCTCATCAAGGCTTCACGGTGCCGATCGAGGTCAAGAAATCCTTCAGCGACGATCTCTGGACGGCGGCCACCGACCAGCTACACAAGCGATACTGCTGCGATCCGAAGACAGGTGGAAATGGGGTCTATCTGGTGCTGTGGTTCGGCGAGGATCAAGTTAGGCCTTCTCCGAGGGGCCACAAGCCGCAGCAACCAAGGGAACTTGAGCAAGCTCTCGCCGACCGGTTACCCAATGGGGGGAGTACCAGGATCTTGGTAAGAGTGATGGATGTTCCGAAGCCGCAATAGGGCACACGGTAACCGCCAAGGTCGCGTTCGAGGTCCAGTTAGCGCGGACTCTTCAAGTCATCCCTGGGTTGTTGAATGCGGGCGGGTGCTCTTTAGTGGCCAGCCTCGGGCTGCCCACCATGCTGCGGCTGTGGAACCGAGGAGGGTGGCGATCAGGTCCTGCATGTTGTTGGCGTAATCGCCCACCCGCGCCACCGACACCAACAGTGTGGCCAGATACTCACCAATCTCGATGATCGCCCCCACCGCGTTGGCACCGAGGAGCACAACCACGAATGCCGCCGCCCCGTCGCGGGCATCAAGGAACCCCCGGGTGGCTTCTCGTACCGCCAGCCCGGCACCGCCCATTCCTAGGAAGTGGACGACGTGGTCGTATCCGATCAGACCTTGATTGTGCTCGTAAAGGGCCACTGAGTCCACAACGAGGTTGCCGCCAGCCAGATGGCCGAATCCCGAAATGCTCAGGATCACCAATACCGGTGTAGAGAACCCGACCCGACCGTCTACGTACATGACCAATACACCCGCGAAGAGCATCCAGAGGAGGTAGGGGAGAGCTAAGTCGGATCCGGTGACCAGCCCATACACGGTCCAACCCAGCACATAGGCCGCCGACACCCCATAGAGGACCGGATGCCGGAGGATGCCACACCGCACTCCTGCCGCGAAACCGCGCACTGGGCCTCCTGAACGACCGAGAACTCCCGCGATAGTAGTTCCCGAAGCCGCGCAAGCCGGGGATCCAAGTGGGAGCGATCCGAGGACCGGCTGAGGAAACTACGCCCGACGCCACGATCCTCCCATTGATAATGCAGAACACACTCTTACATCAGAGATTGCAAACGTGTCACACCTCCTTATTACGTTGACACTTATGTACAAACAAATATCAGACACAACCACAGAACAACCGATGCGATTCGATGTCGCCGACCCGATTCTGGTCGCCGAGCAGGACCTTATGGAGACAGAGCGGCTTGTCAACCGACTCCGGGGATGCCAACTTGCGCTGTTGAAGTCGATTATGCGCCGATGGGGCACCGGGCGGGATGGGTATAGATCACCGGTCGACTGGACAGCCTGGCTGCTTGACATTCCTCGTTCGACGGCGGCCGATCTTGTACACCTGGCCCACAGCCTCGACGATGACGCCATCCGGCGCATCCGCCAAGAGAGTCTGAGATTCGATCAGCTTATCGCCGAGACAAGATGTCGGCAGGCCAGTGCCGGCGGGCCCGAAGATGACGAGGGGGGCATTATCGAATTGTTGGAACGTGATGTCGAGAGGCTCCCACCCACGTTCTCGAACCCAAGCGAGAAAGGACCCCAAGAGATGTTGTAGCCGAACGTTGACCATGGAACCCTGTGCGGATAGTCTGAGCCTTGAGGAGACCTGCGCTGATGAACCCGGCGGGTCGAAGAATGGTGCGGGTGATATCGGCATATGCCGGTTACCGGTGAGGAAGTCCCGGTTACCCAGGCCGAGATGGAGATCGACGGGAAGGTCGGATCAACGGTCCGCCTCGGCGGAACCGGGAGACACCGAAACGGTCGGGGCCCCGGTGAACTGGATCGGCAGCAGGCCAATCGAAGAAGCAGTTCTGAGAGAAGGTGTGCCCCATGCTCGTCAACGGTCGCTCTGTCAGACCAGGCAACGAGCGGACGAGCAGAACCGTGGACTCTGTCTTCGCGGTCTCGTACCTAGGCGGGCCAACCAGGAGTGGGGTTAACCGAGAGGCGAGACGCGCACATCGCAAGCGTAACGGTTGTCCTATAAGTCACGTTATGTAAAGCTGCGCTTTCCGCAGGCTCATGGTCACTGGTTGTCGATAGATCCGTCGCCCGCTGAGAGTCCCGTTCCGACAACGGTGTGGTGCATGGCGGGGTCTGCGGCCTCCTGTAACTCGGCCCATTCGGCTTTCACGCTGTCCATCGTCCAGATGTCCTCAAACCGGGCTCCGGTGGCGTCGGAGCCGAGCGGGGCGTGGTAGAGCCGCTTGGAGTTGAAGGGCGGGTCAAGACAGATAAGATCGACGCAGCCGCTGTTGATACCGCGCAGCACCCGCAGGTTGTCGTCGATCCACAGAGTACGGTTCAGGAAGTTCGGCCCACCCGCTACCACGGTTCTGCACCCCACTGGAAGTAGAACTGGACGCGTTGTTGATGTAGCCACGCTCTGGCGCGTATGAAGCGGGAACGAGAAACGGTGTCGCTGCCTTCTAAGGCTTCAGCGTCCATCAGGTGGCTCCCATCTGCTTGAAGATATAGTCAGCTAGAGAGCCTACGCTGTCGCTGATGGTCTCTGCCAAGTGGTCAGGTTCGGCATCTACCTGGGGTGTGTCAGGTGTTGGGGTTATGCGCCCTGCGGGATGGTATGTGGGCAATATGTGCTGACAGTCACGGTCGCGGCGTGCTATGAAGTAGCAGTCGCCCGCAGGGGTGAACACATAGTCAGCGGCACTAGTCGATACCCGTGGGATAGGTGTCATCTGGGTGGCTCCTATGTGTTGGCGGGTATTTGGTCTGGGCGGAGGCTCGCGCCTTCAAGGTTCGCTCCGGTCAGGTCCGCGCCTTCAAGGTTCGTTTCCCGTAGGTACTGTCCGGACAGGTCGGCGTTGCGGAGGTTCGCGTTCCGCATGTCCGCGCCCTCAAGCCGCGTGCGTTTAAGGTCCGCGCCTTGGAGGTTCGCGTTCCGCATGTCAGCGCCGCTGAGGTCCTTATTGAACAGGTTCACGCCGCGCATGTCAGCGCCGCGGAGGTCCGCGTTCTGCAAGTAGCGGGGGAGGCCAGCGCCGCGCAGGTCCGCGTCGCGGAGGTTCGGGCTGTCTCCTAGGTCCGCTGTGTAGAGGATGGCGTCGGCTAGGCGGGCTCCTACCAGGTCGTGTTGGGAGAGGTCGGCCCCGTCCTCGAACTGGACGCCCGTGAGGTCGTAGTCGCGGAGGGGGTTGAGTTGGGGTAGGGCAGAGTTGGGGAGCCAGGCCCCTGTAAGAAGCGTCCCGGTGAGTTGCGCGCCGCGGAGGTCGGCGGGGCGGTGTGGAGGCTCGGGGCGGGGTTCGCCAGTGTAGGGGTTCCAGGTGGGGGTGGGGCCGCCGTACCACAGGTTCGCGTGGCGCAGGTCCGCCCCCCGAAGGTCAGCGCCGCGCAGGTCCGCGCCGAGAAGGTGCGCGAAGCGGAGGTCAGCGCCGCGGAGGTCAGCGTCGCGGAGGCCAGCGTTGGTGAGGGTCGCGCCGCGTAGGTCAGCGCCGCGGAGGTCAGCTCCCGACAGGTCCGACTCGGCGACGAACGAGAGTCCGAGGGTCGCGCCGCGGAGGTCAGCGTCGGCTAGGTCGGCTTCCCATAGCAACGCTTTGGCGGTGAGGTCCGCCCCGGTGATGGGTGTACCGTCGGCGCGGGTGCCGAGCTGCCCGGTCGCGGTGTGCTCTGTCGGGTCCGGGCGGCTGACTAGGCGGTACTGCCAGGTCCCGGGGAATAGTTCGTAGGTGGGGAGGATTCCCGCCATATGCTCGGAGGCGAGCGAGTCGAGATCGAGTGGGTGCCCTGCCTTGAGTTTATGGGCGGCACGCCATGGCTCGTAGGCGCTGTCGTCGGTGGTGTCGTCGGGGTAGAGAATGTCTGTCGCTCTGTCGCCGTAGATAGCGGCTTTGAGTGTGACGCCAGCTATCTGCCCTACCAGGATGCCCCCGGTTCCTCCTCTATAGACGCCTGAAGTTACGGCATATTCTCCTGATAAACGGATGGGTCCGGGTACTCCGCCCAGCTTGCGGGTGAGGGGGTGTATCGGGCCGTCGGTAAGGGAGCGGACGTATTCGTCGGTGCAGTGGTCTTCTGTCTGCGGCCAGTGCCACATGTCAAGGTTGGAGCACGTGGTCCGCATCGACTGGAACGCGAACATCGCCTTTCCGCCACCGGGGTAGGTGTCCCGCATGTGCTCCCGCGCCGCACGGTCAAGTTCCCCTATCGGGAAATAGAACCAGAATGCGCCGCCAATTACGGGGGAGTGGCCGCCGTTGCCGGACATGAAGTCGGCAGAGTTGTTGTATTCGCATATTCGTCCCTCGTCCCTTTGGTTGGGGTCGCGGTGGTTGGGGTCGACGCAGCGGCCGGAGTGTTTCCACCCGAAGTAGTGCCCCAACTCGTGTATCAGCGTATGAGGCACTTCGCCTTGGCCCTTGCCGCAGAAGACAATCCTTACGTTCCGGGAGTCGTAGAACGCCGCCTGCTCGATCAAGTTAGCGCACGTCGGATGGTCGGGACGCCATTCCATCGTCAGGTCGGCCTGGGCGCGGTTCTTCCACTCGGTTTCTTCCATCCAGACGTGTTTGGATGAGAGCCACCGATAATACGCGAACACGTAATAGATGTAGCCTTGCTGGTCTTCGTCCAGTCCGCTGTTCTTCCAGTCGAACGCGACAGCGACAACGGGCTGGCCGCGGTAGCCGTCATAGGCGGGTCTCTTGTGGTCAGCGGCGGCAGGGACTGCCAGCAGCACCGCCATCGCCGCGGACGCAAGTGCCACGGCTGCCAGACGGGAAACGGTCGCTGCTGTTGCCTTCATAACCACACCTCCAAACATGGGGGGGGGGGGGGACCCTTGAGTTGGCCAGCTTGTCACCCAACGGCCTAGCCCAGCACCGGAACACGCAAGATCGGCGAGATCGCGCAGCCTCATCGGGTGATGCCTAGACCGTGCGCCGAAGCACCTGGGATAGCGAATCTAACCTTTCCTCGCCGGTGACTCCCCCGAATAGCCGCAAGATGAAGTCGTTCGCGGCGTAGATTTTCCACGTTATGTCCCCGAATGCGGTGTGGAGAACGACTTCCTCAGCTCCGGCCGATTTGTCATAGGTAGCCCCGTAGATGTATTGGCTCCGGATCACTGTGAGAGTGGGCTTGCGGAAAGCGCCGCCGTATTCCGCCTTGGTGACCACCGTTTCTTCGATTCGAACAATCCCATTCCGGCCCTTCTCCGCGACCATAAAGTCATTGTCGGTGCAGGTGCCGAAGAACTGGCGGGCCAATTGATCGCGCCGCTTGGCCTGACCCTTGGTCAGTCGTTGAGGTGCCACTCGTTATCCTCCTGGCGATGTCGCTAACTTGGCTGCGACGTCATAAACCGATTCTGTCCCAAGACAGCTGTCGAAGAGGGCCTCTTCTCGCCCGCTCGGATGGGATCTTACGCTAGGCCTGCCAGCGAATGACCGGGCGACGAGCGGCCGAGGCCTCGTCCAGCCGACCGATCGGAGCTGATCGCGGGGCCTCATGAAGCATTTCGGGATCTGACTTTGCTTCCTCAGCAACGGCGATCAATGCCTCCGCCAAAGCTTCAAGTGCTTCGGGAGGTTCGGATTCGGTGGGTTCGATCATCAGAGCCTCGGGCACTATCAACGGAAAGTACACCGTCGGGGGATGAAAGCCGTAGTCGATCAGCCGCTTGGCGATGTCGTAGGTCGGGACCCCGAGGTCTCTTCTCTGACGGGAACCGGAGAACACCACTTCGTGGAGGACCGGGCGATCGTACGGAAGCTCATAGTGCCCGTGGAGCAAGGCACGAAGATAGTTGGCGTTCAAGACCGCCTGACCTGAGGCTGCCCTCAACCCCGGTAGTCCCAGGGCTCTCATATACGCATAGGCCCGGATCAGGACCGCCGCGTTCCCGTTGAATTGCTGCAGGCGTCCGATGCTTCGCTCGGGTTTGACCAGCCGAACCGTACCGTCGTCGTCTTCTTCCACCACCGGTGTGGGGAGATAGGGTGCGAGCTCGCGGTTGGCGCACACCGGTCCTGCTCCCGGACCTCCCCCGCCGTGGGGGGTACTAAAGCTCTTATGAAGGTTGAGGTGCACAACGTCAAAGCCGAGGTCCCCAAAACGAACCCGACCCATGATGGCGTTGAAGTTGGCCCCGTCCCCATAGAGGTAAGCCCCGGCGTCGTGAATGAGATCTGCCACCTCCTCAATACCCTGCTCCCAGAGACCTAAGGTGTTGGGTGCCGTCACCATCGCCCCGGCGACCGTCTCGTCCAACTCACGTTCGAGAACGGCCCGGTCCATAGAACCACCCGGCCCGGTGGGGATCTGGGTGACCTGGAAGCAAGCCATGGTTGCGGTGGCCGGATTGGTGCCGTGGGCAGAATCCGGGACCAGGATCCGGCGGCGAGTCGCCAACTCCCCACGATCTTCCAGAGCCCGAGCGATCATGAGAACACCCGCCAATTCGCCGTGGGCACCGGCGGCGGGCACCAAACTGACATGGGGAAGGCCGGTCAACTCCCCGAGACCGGCTCGGAGCTCAAGCATCACCCGCAAGGTGCCCTGGATGTCCTCGACTGGTGCCTGCGGATGGGCCCTAGCAAAACCCGAAATGTTCGCCACAAGATCGTTAACCTTCGGGTTGTATTTCATGGTGCAGGACCCCAGCGGGTAGGTACCGGAGTCAATTCCGTAGTTGCGGGCGGAAAGCTCGGTGTAGTAACGAACTAGTCCCCCCTGGCTCATCTCGGGCAACTTGACAGAGGTGCGGAGGAGAGAATCATCCGGAAGGGGGGTTTGCGGACCATCCCATGAGGGCACGTCCACCGCTCGCCTGCCAGGCTCGCTGCGGTCGAAGCTGAGCTCGGCCCCAAAGTCTTCGTGGCCTACCGACGAGACGCTCAACTGGCACCCCCGATCTCTCCGAGTGCTTCGACTAGTCGATCCAAATGGGCGGCTGGCGTAGCCTCGGTAACTGAAAATAGGGTGGCGTTCTGAGCCTCCGGCTCCGGCCGGTCAGACACGTCGAGACCTCCCCTGATGCCGCGTTCGGCAAGGCCAGACAGAAGTAGTTGTGGTGAGACCGGTGCCCTGACCAGGAACTCCTGGAACCATGGGCCCCGATCGGGGACTTCGTAGCCGGGAATACCGGCTATCCGATCAGCGGCTGCGTGCGCCTTCTGATAGCAGAGCTCGGCGGATTCCCGTAACCCTCGCGGCCCCAGGGCCTGGACGGTGATAGTAAAGGCTACCGCTACCAAGGCTTGGGCGGTGGACACGTTGGAGGTGGCTCGTTCCCGCCTAATGAACTGCTCCCTTGCCTGAAGGGTGAGAACATAACCCGTGCGAGGATCAGGCTTCCCGACCGGGGGCGTCAGCTCCTTGGTACGTCCCACTATGCGACCGGGAACCTGCCGCATATACCGCTTGCGAGCGGCGAACAACCCCAAAGAAGGGCCTCCGTAGTTGATCGGTCCGGCCAGGTCCCGGCCTTCGCCGGTTACCACGTCGGCACCCGCCTCGCCCGGTGCCCGTAACAGCCCGAGTGTGAAGGGATCGGCGACGGCCACCAGTAGGCTCTTTGATGCGTGTGCTGCCTTGGCGAGCAACTCCAAGTCGACGATTGTGCCCAGGAAGTCGGGCTGTTGCGCCACCAGACAGGCATGCTCTGGCCCTAGCTCTTCCGGCGATGAGACCGTGTCGACCCTGACTCCAGCACCTTGGCCGTAGGTTCGCACCACATCGACTGTTCCGGGGTGAATCGGTTCGAGGAGCGCCACCGCCGAACGTTTGGTGACTCGGGCCGACATCATGGCTGCCTCGGCAGTGGAGGTGGCTACATCGTAGAGACCGGCATTTGACACATCCATCCCGGTCAGCTCGCATACGACGGATTGGTATTCGAAGGCGGCCTGGAGGGTTCCTTGCGATATTTCCGGCTGATAGGGGGTGTATGAGGTGGCGAACTCAGATCTCCCGACCAGGTTGGCAGCAATCGTCGGAACTGACCTCGGGTAGGCACCGGCACCGAGGAAGGTAGGACGGTCCGGTGAGGCATTCTCCGCGGCCATCTCTCGCAGCAACGCCACTAAGTCCGCCTCGGCAAGTGACTCGGGAAGGTCGATGGCGGGGTCCCTGACGTGTGGGGGCAAGTCAGCGAACAAGTCCTCAAGAGCCGGAACGCCGATACGTTGCAGCATCCGGTCCCGATCCGCCCCGGTTGCGGGAACATAGGGGTGAGGTGACGCCGAAGGCGGCGAGACCATCAACCCTCCTCAACCAGCGAGTGGTAGGCAGCCGCGCTGAGGAGGCCGTCGAGCTGGGTCGGATCATCGATCCGCACCCGCAGCATCCACCCCTCGCCGTAGGGGGCGTCGTTGACCAGCTCGGGAAGATCCTCGAGCTCGGAGTTGACGGCGGTCACCACACCGTCCACCGGCGCATAGAGTTCAGATGCGGTCTTGGTCGACTCGATCTCACCACAAGGCTCTCCCCCGCTGATCGCCTGCCCCTCCGCGGGCAAATCAACGAACACCACATCGCCCAGACTGTCCTGAGCAAAATCGGTGATGCCTATCTCGGCCTCACCAACCCGGTCCGGGTCGCGCCTTACCCACTCATGCTCCTCGGTGTAGAGGAGATCGTCCGGTACCTGGTAATCAGACCTCACAGACCCTCCTACGGTCGATAAAACGGGCGCCGTACCACCTCTACCGGCAAGGCGCGTCCGCGCACATCGACTTCCAGAATAGTCCCCTGCTGAGCCAGCGCCACGGGCAGGTACGCCATACCGATGCCGATGCGGAGACTGGGGCTGAAGGTGCCGCTGGTCAAGTGGGATATCACCTCGGTCGCCCCCGGTACCCTGACCGCAAATCCGGCCCGAGGAACGCCCCGCTCGCGGGCGACTAGGTGGGAGAGCCGACGGGCCAAGGGTTCTTGGCGGGCCTTGCTAAGGGCCTCGCGACCCCGGAAGGGTTGGTCGTCGTCTAGAGAGACTGCGAAACCCAGCCCGGCTTCGAACGGGCTGGTGCCAACGTCAAGGTCATTGCCGTAGAGGGGGAGCGCCGCCTCCAGACGTAACGTGTCACGGGCACCTAAACCGGCCGGTGATGCGCCAGCCTCCATGAGACCATCCCAAAGCCGTTCGGCTAGGGCAGCCTGCACGATCACCTCTCCCCCGTCCTCTCCGGTGTAACCGGTGCGGGCAAAGATCAGCCTGGATCCATGCCAGTCGAGCTCAACGCACGAACGCCGACCGACTCGGGACACCTCCGGATCCACCACCGCAGCGAGGAGCGCCATGGCCTCCGGTCCCTGGACGGCCAACATCACGGTATCTCGAGTGATATCGCTGACGCCATGGCCGACCACCTCACGAAGCAGCTCAAAATCAGACTCCGCATTGGCTGCGTTATGGACTATCAGCCAGGACTCCTCAGCCAACCGGTAAATGAACACGTCATCATCTATGCCCCCTTCGTCATTGCAATAAAGGGAATAGTGTGCTTCACCCGTGGCTAGACGTCGTACGTCGTAAGTAGTCGCCGAACGTAGTCGAGAGGCGGAATCAGGACCTCGCAACACCACCCGACCCATGTGGGACACGTCAAACACCCCCACTGTCTCCCGCACTGCCCGATGCTCGGCGATGACGCCACCATATTGAAGGGGCATTTCCCAACCCGCAAAGGGGGAGAACCGCGCCCCCAAACTATCGTGCCGGTCTGCCAGGACGAGTCGGTTAAGTCGTGATTTCGAACTCAAGTTTCTCTCCTCGCTACCGATGCCAGGATAGGGGATTCATCTGTCTAGGTGCCTGCCCCCAAGGGACTCCGAAGAGCCGAAGGCGCCGCGCCGGTGGGCATCGGCTATTCGCTCCGGGTTCCATCCCGCCTCCATCATCACCTCTCGGGTGTGCTCCCCCACTTCCGGTGCCGGACCGGTAGGGCGAGTATCGACCCCGTGTACCGTGATCGGCGTGGCCACCGTCCGGAACTCTCCTGCCACGGGGTGCACTACTTCGGGGAACATCTCCATGACCTCAGCCTGCCGATCTTTGACGACCTCGCCAAGGGTGGACACCGCTCCCCATATCAACCCGGCCCGATCCAAGAGTGTCTCCCACTCGGCCAGAGTACGTTGCGCGAAAGCCGCATCCAATTGTTCCACCACCTCGGCCATGTTCTCATAACGGGCCCGCTGGGTCGAGAACCGCTCATCGTCAAGCAGGGCCTCAAGGCCCAGAACCTGACACAGGGTGGGCCATTGTCTTCCTCCCGGCATGGTCAGGAAGATCCAGCGGTCATCCGCAGTCCGGTAGCGATTGTTGAGGGCCGTTATCTCCGAATGCCGAGATCTCTGCTCGGTTTCTCTTCCGTCGATCAGGGTGGCGGCCAGCATGGTTGCCATCGTCCAGATACCCATCGAGAACAGGCTCGTATCCACCACCTGCCCTCTCCCGGTGGCCTCGGCAACCCGCAATCCGATCATTATCCCCGCCACCATGGCCATCGCCGTGGCATGATCTCCCGGACCAGTAGGTGGTTTGGGGGCGTCTCCGTCGGGGGGCGTCATCGAGTTGAGCATCCCCCCTCGAGCGAAGAAGGCGGTAACGTCGTAGCCGGGTCGGTGGGCATCCGGGCCGTGACTACCGAAACCGCTCACTCGGGCCACCACCAACCGCGGGTTCACTCCCAGCAGGTCATCGGGGGTCAGCCGGTACTTGTCGAGGCGGTGGGAGAGCATGTTGGTCAGGAACACGTCAGCGTGGGCCACCAGTGCCAACAGTGCCTCACGGCCCGCCGAGGTGTTGACCGCCAGCGTCACGGACCGCTTTCCCCTGTTACTAACGGTGAAGGGGTAATCGACCTCACCTGCCGGTCCGGTTACCCTCGCCGGTCGGAGAAACCCTCTCACCGGATCTCCGTCCGGGGGCTCCACCTTGATGACATCGGCCCCGAGGTCGGCTAAGACCGCTCCCGCGGCGGGTGCCGCGATCCAACCGGCCATCTCGACCACCTGCACACCCTCGAGAGGCCTCACGGGGGTCAGGTTATAGAGGCGGAGTAGACGTTGGTGACCAAATCGTCCAGCACTTGGCCGAACTCCTCCTCGGAATGGTCAACCCGCAGACCTTCCAACAGAGCCCGACTGAAGCTTGCCACCATGCCGGGTTGACGGGCGAGGCGTACACAGGCTTCCTCGTGTTCGAAACCACCCGAGAGAGCCGCCACCCTCAGCACGTTGGGAGTGCCCGACCAAAGGTCCGTAGAAACCATCACGGCTCGGAAGGGTGAGCTTGAACATCACTGCTTGGTCCCCGAGTCGGCCTAGTCGGGCGAGGATGGCCTCAAGCAGCATCTCCTCGGCTTCGGGCTTGTCCGGGATGTTGATATCGACCTCGGGTTCGAGGATGGGGACGAGACCCCGCGCAAGGATTTGCTCCCCGATCATGAACTGCTGCTCGACGTTGGCCTCGATTCCATCCCGGTTGGCCCCCTCAATGACCGAGCGCATCTTGGTGCCGAATATCCCGGATGCAAGGGCCTCCGCCAACAAGCCGTCGAGCCCCGTCATTGGCCTCATCAACCGAACCCCGTCCGTGAGGGCGTCCAGTCCCTCATCTACCTTCAGGAAGGGGACGACACCCTTCCGGCTCCATAGAAACTCGGCGCTGGGGATATCGCCCACTGAACGATGCATCGTGTCAGCAAACAGGATGGCAGCCAGTACCCGGTCACCTCCAAAACCAGGATTGGTGATGATCCTGGTACGCATTTCATGGATGAGGGCGAACATCTCATCGGGGTTCGAGTACGCCTCCTCCCCTACCCCGTACCGCTCCAAAGCCTTGGGGGAGCTCCCCCCGCTCTGGTCCAGAGCTGCGATGAATCCCTTACCCTCTCTTACCTTGTGCATCATGGATTGGTTCATGTTCTCACCCTCGACTCCGCGTAATCTCCACTCGCCGGGTCCGGTCGTTTCCGGTCGGCCTCGGCTGCTACGTTAACGCCATGGTGCCGCCGCCTGATCCAGGTCGCCCACCCTCAAGAATCTCGCGGGCTACTAGGGCGGTAGGGCGCAAGATCGAGGCACAGTTCTCGCGGCATGGATGGGCCTACCGTAAGTTGGCCGTCGCTCACGCCACCAACGTAGCCGGTGATGCTCTGGTAGCTCTCGCCCTCGCCGACACCCTTTTCTTCTCGGTCCCAGCCGCTGACGCCCGCGCCAACGTAGTGCTTTTCTTGTTGCTCACACTGGCACCGTTCGCTCTAGTTGGTCCCCTCCTAGGCATGCTGGCCGACCGGACGGCCCGCAGCCACCGAGCTGGCCTGTCGCTCGCCTCCTTGGGCAGGGTGGTGCTGACTGTTGCCTTGGTGCGAGCCGACGACGGCATCGTCACGATGACACTGGTCTTCGCCCTTCTGGTGTTGTCCCGGACCTTCGGTATCAGCCGAAGCTCGATACTCCCTACCGCCCTCCCTGACACATCCGATCTGGTAGAAGCCAACGCTCGTCTCGCCCGGTTGGGAATCCTGGCCGGAGGGGTCATCCTCCCGCTCGGGTTGGGATTAGTCAACGTTGTCGGAAGCATCGGGGCCTTGGTGCCCGCGGTCGTGATGTACGCATGGTCCACCGTGGCGGCGATCGGGTTGAAGGTGGACCTCAGTTCGGAATCAGTCGAATCGATGTCGGTTACGCCCCGTGGGCGGGTAGTCGTGAACCGGAAGGTGATCCGATACGCCCGCCTGGGAACAGCCATTGTGAGATTACTCAACGGCTACCTACTGCTGCTCCTGGCGTTCGTGTTTCGGGACGACGAGGCCGGAATCATCGGCTTCGGGACTCTGCTCCTAGCCGCCGCGGTTGGTTTCGGGATTTCCTCGTTGGTCGCCCAGTTCCTCGCCCGGAGGCTGCGTGAAGCCCCGATGGTGATAGCCGCTCTGGCCCTGGAGGCGGCGGCTTCCTTCATAGCCGCCCATGTGTTCGCCACGTGGTCGGCAGCTGCGTTGGCGTTGTTCGCCGGACTTGCCTGGGGAATGGCCAAGTTCGGACACGATGCGCTGCTTCACGAGACCGCTCCACCGGCGCGTCGCGGTCGAATGTTCACCACCTCCGAGACCATGTTCCAATTGGCCTGGGTGGTTGGGGCGATTATCCCGACCTTGGTCCCCTTCCCCGCCACGCTAGGGCTGGTGCTGGCCGGATGCGCCGCTCTTGGTGCCCAGGTGATTCTCGTCAACGTGCTGCTCATCTCGCTCACCGAGCCGTTCAGCACCACCCGTTCAGACGATCTCAATGACTCGATCGGGTGACCCACTGACAAGAGCGGACGCGGATAAGGCTGAGAAATCCACCAGTTGGGAGCTCTAGCCCCCAAGGCCGCGGTTCGCCCAGCTGCGCTGGGCCCCACCCCCGCCTCACACCACCAGGTTCGGAGCGTGATTGGCCATGCCCGGACTGAAGCCGGGAGACGCTGGGGCCTTAGCTCTACAAGATTCGATGTTCCCAAAGGTCCGGCTGTTCCCGATCGGTCACAACTGCCTTAACAAGCCGGAATCGGTGCTTCGCAATGAGTAACGTATACAAACCCTGCGACATGGGCAAGACCCTTGTTAGGGATTTCTGCTTGATCGGATCACGTCCCCATAATCCGACGTCGTTGAGTCGGGTGGCGCGACAGATTCGACTGAACCATCGAGATGGTTGGAGCGGGCACCGTTGACTTTGTAGCCACCAATTGGGTGGTCTAGCTCAGGCCTGACCCTGACACCGAACCGTGATACACCCCTAACCGACAGATGCGGAAGTTCCCTACGCGGCGGTGGTATCCAAGGCGCTCTCCGGTGAGCACCGAACCAACAAGGACCCCTACGATCGGTCACGGCCGAGACCTACCAGCAACCGTCCACTCACCGCCGAAGCGGGTCGACCTCAATTCCGGACTCTGCTCGACGAACCAGGCCACTGCTCGTATCAGGATCTCTTTTCCCTCGCGAAGGATCCGAATCTCCCGACCCAAACCGCCTAGCTCCTCGCACTGGGAGCTCTTTTCCCTTCACGCTGCCCGTCATCGATGTCGGCTTGGCGAACCCAACTTGCTCGGCATATGAACACTCCTCCCCGGGACCATGACCCCGAGCCTGTAAGCGACCACCAAAGCGGGTCAACCTCATACCCCAACAGCCCCAATTTGGCATAGGAACTCGCCGACAAACCACCGACTAGCGATCCACGCGCTTCTAACTATGTTCGGGGTTTCCCTATCTGGCGGCTGAGAAAATCGACAACGACTGACGGGTACTGTGGGTGGAAGGGCCGCCCGAAGTTGAGGAGGGTCACCTTCTCCTTGAGCCTCCGATCCGGATCATCGGAGTCGATCTGGAAGGAATGATTCGCACCAGGGATGATCCTGACCTCAACGTCGTTGTTGCCCGACTCTCGCATCGCCCGGAAGGTGTGGAAGGCATCGGATACCGGGACGTTCAGGTCGTCGCTGGCATGCAGCACCAGCGTGGGTGCCTGCAGATAACGGAACTGATCCTCCGGGGGCCGATCTAGGTCGTACATGATCCCGGAGAGGTCCCGCTCAACGTTCTGACCATCCACATTGGCTCGGGCGATGGCCTCCCCTCGGCTCATGCTTCTCAGGGTCGTATCAAGAAGATGCGCGTCTCGATAGGCCTTGGGGGCATGGCGTGCCACCCACTCGGAATGCTGGGAGGAGCGTCCCATGTACTCGATGACCGGCCGAAGGTTGTACTCGAGCAGAGCCGGAATCGACCGGTAGAGCGCACCCTGTAGCACTGCAGCGTCGGGTTGCCCGACCTCACGTGCCACCCGGCATAAGACATAGGCCCCGGCGCTGTGACCGAGGAGGGCGGTATAACCGTTGTTCGCCTCCAGCGACCCGACCCAACGCCAGACTTTCCCCGCATCGTCCACCTCCTGGGCCCGACCGGCGGCGAACTCCCCGGTGCTCTCCCCCGCCCCCCTGCGATCGAATCGGAAAGACGCGATCCCAGCCTTGGCCAGCTCATTGGCGAGGATGGCGTACATCCCGCGCGGGGGAACATTGGGGAACAACCTGGGGTCGACGTCACCGTCCCGCAGATCCCCGAAGGTGCCGCCGAGCAGCAGCGCCACCGGCCAGGGGCCACCTGACAACGGACGGGCAAGGGTTCCGGCGAGTACTGCACCATCCACCGGCACCTTTCGGGTCTCTTCCCGGAATTCGGGCATATCACCCAAGTTCGCCTCCTACCTGGCCTACTCTGATATCTTGGCATGGACAACCACACGGGTGGCGTTGCACCACCCAGGGAGGACTCAAATGCACCCGGAATCCATGACGATCGGGATCGGTTTGGTGGCTTTGCTGATCGCATACGCTGCGGTCCGCGATTCCAGGGAGCAATGGTTGGGTGCAGTGGGACCCATTCGGTGGTCGTTCTCGGCCAGCTGGGCGACCAGCACTGCCCTTGTCCTCGCCGCCACGTTCACCCTTATCGGCCTCGGCCCTCGAGCGATGCTGGCCGGCTTCGGGATACTGGCCGTGTTGACCCCGCTGATCTATCGAGGGATGGGAAGCCCGGAAGGTGCCCCCAAACCGGTGTTCTTCGTGGTAGCTACGATTATGACTTGGTCAACGCTGGTGATTCTCTACACCGCGGCGGTGAGCGTCCCCTCCCTCCTCACCGACCTTCCACTGGCCTCACTCCTAGTAGTGGAGGCTGCCCTGATCCTCGCCTTGCTCGGTGCGGTCAGATCCAGCACCCGCAATCTGATGGCCGCGGCGGGTGGAGAGACTGATACCTGGACCCTCCCGTAGAAGTCTAAGGTTCAGTCACCGAAGGGCGGGGCACCGTCTCCGAGGACCGACATCTGACGTTGCCGACCCATGACCGGACCGGGAACGATCAGGGCTGGGGCCCGAAAAGATCCGGGTACTTCTAGGTCCACCTTCATGGTCTTGCCGTCCAACGCCCCACCGCTCCAGACGACCAGGGTTCCACCCCACCGATGGCCCGGCCTGTCCGTGGCGTCGATCGAGGCCTCGACGACATCCAAGATGTTCCCGCCTTCGCCTATAACCCTGACATAACCCTGATAGCTCACGCCTGCTCCTCGAACCGGTGAGAACCCACATCGTAGCTTCTCTAGGAAGTCCAGGGGATGAGGTGGGCGTCGCTTCCGGGAGGGAAGTGGTGCGGTCAATCGATAAGAGGACGATATTCGTCGAGCAGGGGAACCACTACGTCAGCGGGGGCGGGTGGCAGGAAGATGATGACCCTCGAAACGCCTAGTCTCTCCCATCGCTTCCATTGGTCCGGATCCGCGGTGGTCCCGTAAATCCCGATTTCCACCTCTGCCGGATCTCGACCTTCCTTCTCGAGTTCGAGGTGGAGCCGCTCGATACCCTGAGCCAGACCATCCGGCCTAACAGGTATCCACCCGTCGCAGTACCGGGCAATGGCGGACAGGGCTTTGGGTCCGGCACCGCTTCCCATGATGATCGGAGGGTGCGGCTTCTGGTGTGGTTTGGGCCAAGCCCAACTCTCGGCAAGCTCGACCATCTGCCCCTTGTAGGACGATCTCTCTTCGGTCCAAAGCGCCTTCATCAGCGCGATGCGCTCTTCAACCAGTTGATGTCGGGTGCGGGGATCAGTCCCGTGGTTCTCCATCTCTTCGCGATTCCATCCGAATCCGATCCCGAACAGGAACCTCCCGCCGGAGATGACATCGAGCGACGCTACTTCCTTAGCGAGCCATATCGGGTCACGTTGGGCTACCAGCGCCACACCTGTTCCTATCTTCAGGTTCTCCGTAGTGGCGGCGACAGCGCTGAGGGCTACGAACGAATGGTGAGTATGCCAATACTCCTCGGGTAGTGGTGGCGCATCCATACGCCCACCCCAGGGAGTCGTCCGGGCCGTGGGGATATGACTGTGCTCCGCTAGCCACAGGGACTCGTAACCCCGGGCTTCAAGTTCCTGACCTAGCTGCACCGGCTGGATCGAGTAGCCGGTAAGGAAGATGCTGACTCCAACTCGCATTTGTCTCCATGCCCTCTTGTCTTGACGGGTACCTGGGTCCGAAGGCTAACCCACCGGCAAGCTAGGGCGGACTAGCGGTTAGGCTCATGCAACGCGGCGAGAGGTGTGCCCATGTTCGGAAAGAAACAACAGGTACCGAGCGCCGATCAGTCACTGGCAGGGAGGGACGAACCGATCCTCGATCCTCGTCCCCATTTCGTCCATGGACGCACGATCGTTCCGCCGTTTCCGGTCGGCATGGAGGTCGCTTACTTCGGTATGGGTTGCTTCTGGGGTGTCGAGCGGATCTACTGGCCGATTGAGGGCGTCTACACCACCGCGGTGGGCTACCAAGGCGGCGCTACCCGAAACCCGACCTACCGAGAGGTGTGCAGCGGCGCTACCGGGCACGCCGAGACGGTTCTGGTCGCCTTCGACCCCAACCGGGTCTCGTACGCTGATCTGCTGATGCGGTTCTGGGAGGAGCACAACCCGACCCAGGGCATGCGGCAGGGTAATGATCGCGGGACCCAGTACCGATCGGCCATCTACTGGACCTCGGACGAACAACGTCTCTTAGCGGAAGCTACCAAAGCATCGTATGCAGGCGATCTGTCCGCTAGGGGCTTCGGGAGCATCACCACCGAGATTCGCGAGGCACCCACCTTTTACTACGCCGAGGACTATCACCAACAATACCTGGCCAAGATTCCCAACGGTTACTGCGGGCTGAAAGGAACTGGAGTTTCATGCCGGGTCCCCGCGGCAACTTGAGCGGGTACACGAGGTTACGCTGATGGGTTTCCGAACCGACCAGATTCATGCCGGGGTACGCCCTGATCCTACGACCGGGGCCATCCTCACCCCCATCCACCAGACGACCACGTACGTGCAACCCTCGGTGGACGACTATATGGCGACCGGGTATTCCTACTCTCGCTCGGCAAACCCCACCGTGAACGCGTTACAAGACCGGTTGACTGCCTTGGAGGGTGGCGGGGCGACATCGGCTTTCTCCACCGGTATGGCTGCTACCAATGCGGTCTTCATGGCTCTCCTCTCCGCTGGCGATCACGCGGTCATCAGTGATGTCGCCTACGGCGGCACCTACCGTCTTGCTACCAAGGTCTTTACCCGATTTGGGGTCGACTTCGCGTTTGTGGACACGTCCGATCCTGACGCGGTAGGCAAGGCCATCAATCGACGAACTCGGCTGATCTTCACCGAGACTCCGGCTAACCCGACCCTCAAGTACACCGATATCGCCAAGGTGTCCGAGATCGCCACCGCTCACGGGATCCCTCACGCAGTCGATAACACCTTCCTCACCCCATACTTCCAGCGCCCGTTGGCACTGGGAGCGGATTTGGTCGTCCACTCGACAACCAAATACCTGGACGGCCATAACGCCACGGTCGGTGGGGCCGTCGTCAGCCGCGATCCTGAGTTAGCTGAGGCGGTAGCGTTCGTCCAGAACGCGGCCGGGCTGATCATGTCGCCGATGGTGGCTTGGCTGACCCTGCAGGGGACAAAGACCCTCAGCGAACGCATGGAGCGACAATCCTCCAACGCCATGGCGATAGCCGAGTTCCTCGAGAGTCACCCCAAGGTTTCTCATGTCGCCTACCCCGGGCTCCTCTCCTTCCCCCAACACCAACTGGCGAGCCATCAAGCCTCCGGGTTCGGTGCGATGGCCTGGTTTGAGGTGATCGGGGGCGTAACGGCTGGGAAGAAACTGATGAAATCCCTGAGGGTATGGACCCTGGCTGAGAATCTGGGCTCAGTCGAGTCGCTTATCACCCACCCGGCAACCATGACTCACGCCGATGTGGAGCCAGCCGAACGCCAGCGGGTAGGCATCACCGACGGGTTGGTCCGCCTCTCGGTCGGACTCGAGGACGTAGAGGACTTGATCGAGGACCTATCCGAGGCTCTAGATCGACTCTGAGTAGCTCTTGACCGGGGATTCGGAGCCAATCAGCGGCCTGACGGGACGTCCCGGCGCATCTCTAGACTCCCGATAATGTCTGGATACTCTGCACCCCTCAAAGACATCCGGTTTGCGTTGGAGCATATCGCCGAGTTGGACCCCGTGCTGAGGACGGCCGTCGACAATGCCGACCGCGACACCGTTGACGCGATGCTTGACGAGTTCGGGCGCTTCGTAGGCACGCTGATAGCACCGCTAAACCGGTCAGGGGACATCACCGGATCCCGCCTGGCGGGTGGGCAGGTGAGGATGCCAGAGGGTTTCGCCGACGCCTACCGGAAATATGTCGAAGCTGGCTGGGGATCAGTCTGCGCTCCTCCTGAGTGGGGAGGTGCCGGAATGCCCCGCATCCTGGGCGTGGCAATGGAGGAGATGCTTGCTGCCGCTTCCCTGTCCTTCAGCAACGCTCCGCTGCTCACCGGCGCGGGAGTGTCGGCGATCGTTGCTCACGGTACGCACGAGCAGCGCCAGCTCTACCTTCCCAAGCTGGTGGTTGGTGAATGGTCGGCCACCATGGAACTTACCGAACCCCAAGCCGGTTCGGACGTCGGAGCGATCATGACCCGAGCCGAACCGGCTGGCGACGGCTCGTACCGGATCCGAGGTACCAAGATCTTCGTTACCTACGGCGACCACGATATGGCCTCTAACGTGGTGCACCTTGTGCTAGCCCGCGTCGGCGGTGCTTGTCCTGGGACCAAGGGGCTAAGCATGTTCATCGTCCCCAAGTTCTTGCCCGATCCCGACGGCACGCCGGGGAAACCCAACGACGTCAAGGTCGTGTCCTTGGAACACAAGCTTGGTATCAAGGCGGCACCGACCTGCGTTATGGCCTACGGCGAGGATCGGGGCGGTGCCGTCGGCTACCTGCTCGGCAAGCCCGGCGAGGGCATCACCAACATGTTCACCATGATGAATACGGCCCGCGTATCGGTGGGCATCCAGGGGATGGCCGTAGCCGAGAGGGCTTACCAGCAGGCGGTGGCGTACGCCCAGGAGCGCCAGCAGGGACGCGCACCCGCCCGGACGACGGGGACATCCCCGATCATCGAGCATCCAGACGTACAGCGAATGCTGCTGACCATGCGAGCCTCGATCGCAGCCATGCGAGCCCTGATCTATCGGACCGCTCGTCATCAGGATATGTCCGGTCACGACCCCAGCCCGGAAAGGCGGCGTTGGCACGCGTCCGCTCTGGCCCTCCTTACGCCAATCGTGAAGTCATGGTGCACCGACACCGGATTGCAGATGACCTCCTTGGGCATCCAGGTCCATGGCGGGGCTGGTTTCATGGAGGAGACCGGTGCCGCGCAACACTGGAGAGATGCTCGGATTACTCCCATATACGAGGGCACCAACGGAATTCAGGCAATCGACTTGGTCCGAAGGAAGATCCATATGGACGCGGGCAACTTCGTTCGCTCGTATCTTCGCTCGCTTTACCCACGAGCGAACCGGTTGCACCAGGCGGGGTGGCACGAGGCTGGTCGGCAGCTGGAAGAGGCGCTGACCGGGCTTGAGCAAGCCACCGATTGGATGGTGGCCAACCGTGATCGCGAAGAAGACGTTCTGGCGGGTGCCAGTCCCTACTGTCACATGTTCGGGGGGGTGGTTGCGGGAGCGATGATGGCAGAGTCCGCTCTGGCAGCTTCAACTGCGGGTCTTCCGGAGCAGGAGTCGGCTGCCATCTACTACCTGACCCGACTGCTGCCCGTTGATTCTGCTCTCCGCCACGCGGCCACCGCGGGAGCGGTGGAGCTGCACGATAGTCAGGTCTGATGCTCTAACGCTTTCAGATCAATGCTCCTGCCGAGCTGCCTGAGGGCGGGGGAAGAGGCGAGCCTGGGCACCGTGCCTGGCCAACCTTGAGATCCCAGTCCAGGGTAGGTGGTCCATAAAGACCCAGCTCCTTCGATGGATGGTGGACGGACCCCAGGCCATCAGCGCCGCCTTGTGAACCGGACACGGATAGCCTTTGTTGTTGTCGAACCCATAGCTCGGATAGCCTGGCGACAGCGACCGCATGATCCGGTCACGCGTCACCTTGGCGAGTATCGAGGCGGCCGCAACCGTGAGGGAGGTGGCATCGCCTCGAACCAGCCGCACGGTCTTTCCTCCACCGACGAAGTCCCACCGTCCGTCGACCAGGATGCGGTCCGGTACCAAACCCAAGCCGTCCAGGGCCCGGCGGGCCGCCAGACGTTGGGCGTCAGACATTCCGAGCCGATCGCACTCTGCCGGATCCGCGTGACCGATCGACCACCGCAGGCACCAACCGGCTATGCGCGGGAATAAGGCTTCTCTCTCCGCTTCGGACAGGAGTTTCGAGTCCCGCACCTTGTAGATCCGGCGGTCCCTCGGGACCACCGCAGCCCCCACCGTCAACGGACCCGCCCATGCTCCCCGGCCCACTTCATCCATCCCTACTACAACCTCGGCACCTGCCTCCCAGAGGCGTCTCTCCACCGCCAGGTTGGGGGCATGCTTCTTCAATGCCGATCTGAGCTTGGGGACCGGAGGCGGCACCCACCCAGACTACATCCCAATCTCACCGCCAGCCCCGAACTGGTTTAGTCCACTGCCAACGCAAACTCCTCGATATGGAGCCGGTCAAGCTCTTCGGTGAAGTGAAGAATCGTCAGCCGCTCGCGGGTGACCGGAGTGGGGTAGGTGAGCGGATCCAACAGTTCCTCGATGGAAAGATAGGAGGCCGCCGCGGTGTTGGAGGTTGCTTTGTGGGCATGTGCCGCCATCCGTGCCGCGTTGCGCGGTTCGAGCAGAAAGTCAATGAATGTGTGAGCGCTGCACGGATGGGGTGACGAGACCGGTATCACCAATGACTCCACCCAGATCATGGATCCTTCCTGGGGTATGACGTAACGGAGGTCGGTCGACCGCGCCGGGAGGGCCTTCCGGAAGGCGTCCGATCTGCCCTGGGCGACATCAAGGTCTCCGTCCGCAAGCCTCTGCGCGTAACGGTCGGAGTCGAACTCGTCGATGTGCGCCCTGGCATCGCGAATCAGCCTCGCCGCCGCCGCTACTTCCTCGGGATCGGCCGAGTTGGGCGAATGACCTAGGTGGAGCAAGGCGGCGGCCATGACATGGCGGATCTCGACAAGGGCAGTTACCCGACCCGCGTACAGCCATGCCTGAGAAGAATCGAAAATCAGCCCCCAACTCGGAGGGTGGTCATCGGGAACTACGTTGGTGTTGAACCCGATCCCGACGGTCCCCCAGAAGATCGGTATCGAATAGATTTCACCCGACGGTGCTGGCGGGTGCGTTACCTGCTCATCGAGGTTGATCCGACCCGGCAACGCAATGGGGTCCAACGGGAAGATGCGATTGCCTCGCCAGAGCACCCCGGCCAGCCTCTCGGGCAAGAGCACTACGTCGACCTGATCGGCCCCGGCGATGATGCGTTCAAGCAGTTCGGGTTCGGTCCAGTATTGAACCTCTTCTACATCTTCGCCGTAACGACGCTCGAACTCATCGATGACCTCGGGATGAATCCGGTCGTTGAAGGTAGCCACAACCACCTCACCGTCGATCTGACCGGATGCACAGACAGGTGCCGTCACGCTCTCCGCAGGTTCAGATCCCAGTCCACACGCCACTAACACACAGGGGAGCATGATGCTGAGAAGTGATCTCAACAACGAAACCTCAAGGAGTGATGCCGTCGAACCATCCTGTGGTCAAGCGACGGTCTCGTTCCATAGCTCGGCCCTCTGCATGAACAGATTCGGGTCGGCGAGCCAGTCGGACAGACCGATACGGCCATCATCGGTCAGCCATTCCACCGCTCGGTTCACGGCGTCGAGCAACTCCGGATCGTCGATATCGACTGCGAACCCGCCCCTCTCTGTCAGGTCGTCCATGACCGTGATGGCCAGTACACCTTCGCCGGAAGACACGAGACTCTGGTTGTCGGATATCTCTCCCATCAGCGCGTCTATGCGGCCTTCAACTAGGGCGGTCACCAGCACTGCCTCGCCCGGCACAGTCTCGGCAAAACTGCTCTCGTACACCACCTGCGGTCGGCTGGGGTCAGCTGGGGTCAGATGAATCCGATCTTCCAGCTCCGCTGAGACCGACCCGGCATTGATGACCAAGTCGCCGTCCGTCCTCCACCGTGATGGTGCGGTCCGGTGTCTCTATCTCCACCCCGGCCCGGAGGCCACCCTCCTCGTCTATCACCCCGATGACCTGAAGCAGTCTGAACTCGCCGGTGGTGCCGCTATGCGCACCGACGAGGTCGGTACCGGACAAGGCGTCGTAATCGGTCAACCGCGCGGCGTCTTCAGCACGTACCAGCAGTGAATGGCCGAAGTCGATGTGCCCATCAGTGAAGACGACCACAGGCTCGCCCATCGCGTTGCGGGTTCTGGTTTCCAGAATGGTTATCCCACCCCCCACCATGTCGAACTGATCAGATGCTGGCTTCAGCCAGATACCCGGCCAGTCCGGTATTGGCGTGCGGTCAAAGCGCAGACCGATACCCGACATCGCCTCGATCGCGGTGAGAAGATCGGCCTCATAACCGCGGTGGGTTGTGAACCCTGGGGCCTCCGGATCACGGTCTTCGGATGAGCTGACGGGTTCGAAGTACGCATAGAAACCCATCCGCACCACCCTCTCCTCATCCGGGGAGGAACAGCCGATGAGGATCGCCAAGGCGACAAGCGCCGCGGCCGATCTGAGGGGTGACACGCGCATCGACCTCTAGCCGGGGGGCCAGCCCAAGGCCCGACCGCCCAGCACATGGAAGTGGAGATGATCGACCGACTGGCCTCCATCAGCACCGGTGTTTGCTACCACCCGGAACCCGGACTCAGCAACGCCCTCCTGATGAGCCACCAAGCGACAGACGTCGAGAAGGTGACCAAGAAGGGCGCTATCGGCCGGTTCGGTATGGGCCAGGCTCTTGATGTGGCGACGGGGTATGACCAACACATGTACATCCGCCTGCGGCGAGATGTCACGAAACGCGAGAGCCTCCTCGTCCTCGTAGACGATATCGGCCGACAACTCCCCTCGCAGAATCATCCCAAACACCGTCGGGTTGTGGGTGTCAGTCATGGCCCATAGCCCTCTTCCAGTCCTTTAACGACAACTCCTGTCCCTCTCCGACGAGCATTATCGGGATCCCTTCCTCCACCCGATAGCGCATCCTCGTATCCGGGTCGGTGGAGACCAAGCCATCCTCGACCTCCTTCAGCGGAGCTCGGCTCCGCGGACACACCAAAATCTCCAATAACCTAGGGTCAATTCCCATCAGCACAGTATCGCAGATTGAAGCCCGAATAGGGTGAGTTGGCCACGCCGCCCGCGGGCAGACAGGACGACCATGAGCAGCATCGACCAACAAGTTCAGCACTACCTTGACGACCTGGGTGCCACGTTCAAGGTCATCCCGATCGATCCCGCCTTTACGCACACGGCCGACTTCTGTGCCCACTATGGTTTTGCGCCGGACAACTCCGGCAACGCCATCCTGGTGGCCTCGCGACGGCCACCTGGCCACAACGCGGTTTGTCTGGTGAAGGCAACCACGCGATTGGACGTAAACCGCCGGGTCAGGGGTTTGTTGGGGGTGCGCAAGGTATCTTTCGCCTCGGCTGAGATGACCTCGGAACTGACCGGGATGGAGGTAGGCGGCGTTACGCCGTTTGCCCTACCCGACCACCTGCCGATCTTCGTGGACAGTCGGGTCATGTCATTGGACGAGGTTCTGGTCGGCGGTGGAGGACGGTCGACCAAGATCCTCGTGAACCCAGAGGTATTTGCGCGGATGGAGTCAGTTCAAGTCATCGACGACCTGGCTCTCCCGATTCCCGCGCCCTCTTCCGGGACCTCGGCCTGAGTTCTCGACGCATCAGAGCTACGTAGCCGACCAGGGCGACCCCGGCAAACGAAAACCATTGGATGGCGTACGAGAGGTGGGGTCCCTCGGACGTGTCAGGCGGGGGCACGGCGATCGGCAACGCGGCCGGATCGTCGGGGGTTTCCAGCTGGATCCAGAACGGCAAGAGCGATAGCTCGACCTGTTGCTGGAGCCGACCGATGTCAATGCGTGCCACCATGCTGAGGGGCCCAGATCCTTCCTCCCTACCGAAGAGAGGCCGTCTTTGGTTGGCACGAACCAGACCGATCACGTCGCCTTGGTCGTAGCTCGGCAGAGGCACATCTAATGGGTCACCGTCAATGTCTAAGGGAATCCATCCGAGATTGATCAGCACCGCGGTCTCATCACCAAGGTCCATGGGATAGACAACGTGAACTCCGGCTTGGCCGTCGTGGACCTGTGAGCGAACCCATATGCCCTCCCCATCGACCAGAGTGCCCCTAATCGAGACCCGGGTGTACTCATAGTCGGCTGGATCGACCGTGAAGCCCTGCTGTGGCTCGAGGATCGCGATGAAGCTATCGATCGGTATCGGTGCCCGGCTGAGTCGACCGGAGAGGACCGCATTGTTGGTCTGACGCTCATCGAGTCGGCGCAGCTGCCAGAAACCGAGCACCACGCAACCTATCGTGACGACCACCACCAGAGCAGAGAAGACGATCCATCGGACTCTAATACCAACAACCACCTCCCCATTATGGCGAGTCAGGAGGCTTGGTCCAGCCCGGAAGTTCTGCTGCTCTGGTGTCACGATCGCGCCCCTTCCCTCGGGTCGGTTGTATCAGGCCCGTCCCATCCTGACCTGCTCAGCGACTACCTCAATCCGGCTGTGCCGACCTTCGGCATCGGTCCAGAACCGACGATGAACCTGGCCGCTCACCTCGACCCTCGTACCACGTTCACCACCGAGAACTTGTTCCTCGGGCTCCCACACCGTGATCGGGATCACGTCGGTGCGGGTCCTCGGTTGGGAAAGTCGGACTGTGACCAAGAGTCGGGCGAGCGAAGCACCTGACCCGAAGATCCGATGCTCCGGTGCCGTTGCCAAAGTACCGACCAACACCACCTGATTCTGGTCATGCTCAGGGACCTGGGATGTCTGCTTGTCTGCCATTGGGCTTCCTTTCTCTTACCTGGGAAGTGTCAGTACTAGATAAGGTAGAAAAAGGGTGTGACAAATTTGGGATGGTGTAGTTATGTGGCGCTTCAGGATTGCGTGGCATCAGGCGAGGAATGGTTGCCACTGGCCAGCAGCCAGTTGGTGATTTGGGTGGTTGCGGAAGTTGGCCCGGGCGCGGAGAGGTGGGTAGAGGGAGGGCGACATCCTTGTAAATGGGGTGAGGCATCGCTGGAATCGGTGAACTCCAAGTCGCCGATGCCGGGGAGTCCTCGATGGTGTCATGACCGTTCGTTTGGGTTTGTCAGGCGTGCGGGCAAGGGGGTGTGCAGGTCGACTTGGTTGACCTCCTGGAGGTGAAGGTCGGATCGACCGGGGATTCGTCGACAGACCGAACACGTCGTCCGCCTAGCCTACGACGACAAAGATGGGTGGGCGGTGAATGCACCCAGCGAGGGGGATTGAGCAATGAGGGCCACCCCGCAGGCGCTCATCCCTTTCCCCGAAGCAGTCTCCCCTGCGAGATCGTCCAGGACACCCTGCCCGCCGATGCGGGCAAGGTGTCCGTATTGGCCGAAGCGCGGTATGGTGAATCTATGGGTAGTCAGGTTACGACTCTGCGTTTGACGGCGAAGTGTTCGCCTGGTCTGCCCCCTAAACACCTACCTGGAGAGGGACGGAGCGAACGTGGCTGGTGAACAGGCTTCCCGCAGACCCCGGCCCGTGTCGATGATTCCCACCGCTTTGGCTGATTACGTGCCGCGGCTTCAAGCGGCGAATGATGATTTATGGCGGATGCGGATAGTCTGCCACGAGTTCGGTCTCCGCTGGGAAGACACCCCACTGTCACAGCGGGCGGCCCTGGTCGAGGTAGAACCTGAGCCGATCAGCCCTCCCTGAGACGCGTTCCTAGCCGCCTACGTAGAGCACCGCCGCTACCACGATCAACTGCCGGCACCCGGCTGGGTGTTCAACGAATGCCGCTACTTGGATGGTTTCTGGTTTCCGTTCCCCGCTTCCTGGGACGAGTTCCGGGTGGAAGCAATCGTGCACGCCCCAGCCGCGTTCGAGGCGCACGGAACTCTGATTGCCGAGCGGGAACTGTTAGTTGTCTGATGGCGGCGATGGGATACGACGAACTGGTCGATGCGCTCAGGGACCTAGCCGAGACGCTTCACATGCAGAGAACAACTGCCCGTATCTACATCGTTGGGAGCGCTGCGATGGTAATGGCCTATAACAGTGACAGGTTCACAACTGACATCGACGCTCTGATCATTGACAACCACAGCGCTGTCACCCGCGCAGTGTGTGACGTCGCCCGCCGTCGTGGGCTGCCCACCTCATGGCTGAACGAGCCAGCAACCTCCTACATGCCAAGAGGCGACGACGTTCACAGCGTGGTCGTGTTCGATCATCCAGGCCTGCGGATGACCGCCGCGACGCCGATACGTATGCTGGCCATGAAAGTCAGATCAGCACTGTAGACATTCCCGACCTGCGGCGTCTCGTAGACATCCTCGGATACACAACCCCCGAAGAAGTCAAGGAGGCCGCAGTGTCAATGTTGGGCAGCGAGCCCCCATCGGAACGGTCATCACGCGTCATCGCACGTCTGTTCGACTGAGCGCAACATGCTGCGAACATTTGGGCTGCAGCGCGATTTCGCAAGTAATTGGTGTCGGACCGTTGAAACGGGTACCGCATTTGGGTGCGCTTCGACGATGAAGCGGTCGGCCAAGTCGTCTGGTACATGCCGGGTGCCGAGCAGGGAGGGGACCTGGGATCGGACGCGTTGTACATGGAACTCACCGGTCTGACAGAAGACAAGATGGCGGAAAGTGGGGAATCAAACCATCCAGCCGTTATCGGCAGTGGTGCCACCGACGGCGGTTCAATGCCGGTCCGTTGGCGACACGGGTGTACAGGCTGAAGGACCGATGGTTGTACGGATGGTATAGGACGGATGGTTGAGCTAGACCGGATCTTGATGGGACATCTGGATGTATTCAGATGTAGCAGCCCCCTCCCAGTTCTACGACGCGTCGCCACGGATTCACCCACGCCGAGAACTACCCATCCCGAGGAATCCTCGCAAGATGAAGCCCACACCGACACCAGTACACCACACCCGCACCAGCGCGCAGCCTCCGGGATTTAGTGAGCCCGCTCCGTTCAGTTGGCCTGTTGCTGGTTTACTCGACCGAGGAGATCGACGATGCCCGGCATGTTCGGATCGGCGCGGCGAACGGCCTGAGCGAGGCGGTCTGCCGTCCCCACTTCTCCAAGCGCCAAGGCGCATCGAGCCGCCACGAACCACCTCCGCAATTCGTAGGGAGGGGCGCTTTCGGCAAGCTTGTGGGGACGAATAACCGACCAGGCATCTTCGGGCCTCCCCTGGTCGAGCAAGTATGAGGCGAACACCACACGAGCTTCAGCGCGGGTCGGGCGATTGCCGCCGAGTTCCCCAAATCGAACCCACGTCACCTCAACCTCTCGGTATCGCTCTAGGGCCCGTAGGTTGTCCATTTCCACCGGCATATGGGTGGTGTCTCCGGCCAGCCTCCGATACGCGCGGAGCTCCGCCAGAGATTCCTCCCATGCGCCACATCGATAGGCACTGAGACCCAACAACTCGCGGATGGCCGCGGAGCGAGAACTTAGGCCCTTCGCCTCCGTCAGCTTGCGTCGAGCGGCCGGGAAGTCCTCAGATCCATAGGAATCGACGGCTGCAGAAACCAAGTTGAGGGTGGCAGCTAGGCGTTCTTTGCGGGTTACCCGACGGATCTCGTCCCGCATCCAGCGGGGTAGGTTCTCCGCGCCCACACCGCTGTGTGGGGCCTTACGTTCCGGTGAACGTCGAGGGGCCCGCTCCGAACGAGACGGGCCACCTCTTCCCGAACCCCCTCTTCCCGGGCCACCTCTTCCCGAACCGCCCCTACCCGAACCGCCCCTACCCGAGCCACCTCTTCCCGAACCGCCCCTACCCGAACCGCCCCTACCCGAGCCACCTCTACCCGAACCGCCCCTACCCGAACCGCCCCTACCCGAGCCACCTCTACCCGAACCGCCCCTACCCGAACCGCCCCTACCTGGACCACCACTTCCTCGAGGCGCAGAACGACCACTCTTTCTACCGGCTCTGTTCGAGCGAGCCGCCCTGGACTTGGACTGCGATCGACGGCGGTCGGCCACGATCATCCTCCCGAATTCTTGGTTACTCGACACCGGGTCTATCGCCCGAACCGGCAGCCCTACCGAACGGGTGCGCGGATCACTTGCTCCGGATCACTTGCTTTGGGCCTGTTGCTTGGGCCCGTTCCTGTTACCCGCTCCTGTAAATTGGGCCGGGCAACACCTCCGGACGACTCTCCCGGCCTCATCCCCCCTCAACGAGAGAGGACAGACTATCAGCCGTGGCAAGACTAATCCGACCGCGCCTCGGAAACCTTCATCTCGGGCGAGGGGTCAGTGATCCCGGCCCCCTCAAGGACCTTTGCTTCGAGCAGCATGGCTAGGTCGGGGTTATCTCGGAGGAACTTCTTGGCCTTCTCGCGACCTTGCCCCAGTTGATCGCCTTCGAACGTATACCAGGCACCACTCCTGGTAGCGATACCAAGTTGGACCGCAACATCAAGCAGGCTGCCCTCTCGGGAAATGCCTTTGCCAAACATGATGTCGAATTCGGCCATGCGGAAAGGAGGGGCCAGCTTGTTCTTCACGACTTTGACCCTGACCCGATTGCCGATCTGTTCCTTCCCGGCCTTGATCGATTCGATACGGCGAATGTCAAGGCGAACGCTTGAGTAGAACTTCAAAGCTCGCCCGCCCGGAGTTACCTCCGGTGACCCGAACATGACGCCGATCTTCTCACGGAGTTGGTTGATGAAGATGGCGGTGGTCCTCGACCGGTTCACGTTGGCGGTCAACTTTCTAAGGGCTTGCGACATAAGGCGGGCCTGAAGGCCGACATGAGAAGCACCCATCTCGCCCTCGATCTCGGCCCTCGGCACTAAGGCGGCCACCGAATCGATGACCAGAACATCAAGGGCGCTGGATCGAATCAAAGTATCAGCGATCTCCAATGCCTGTTCACCGGTGTCCGGTTGAGAAATGAGAAGCTCGTCGATGTCCACACCTAAGGCCCGGGCATAAATGGGATCAAGGGCATGTTCGGCATCGACAAAGGCAGCCAGACCGCCGTTGCGTTGAGCTTCGGCCACGACATGCAGGGCGAGAGTGGTCTTGCCGCTCGACTCAGGGCCGTACACCTCGACGATGCGACCCCGGGGAACGCCTCCTATCCCGAGGGCCAAATCCAACGACAAAGCCCCAGTCGATATGTGAGCGATCTTCTGGTGGGCGGATGCGCCCAGCTTCATGATTGATCCCTTGCCGAACTGCCGCTCGATCTGACCCATGGCCGATTCCAATGCCTGGGCACGTTCCTTATTCATCGGTTACTCCTTTGCTTCATCGAGCCGATAAAACGAGACGGGTATCACACAACCGCCGGTTACATGTCTTAAAGGTAGAAAGACAGGTGTGACAAGGAAACCCCTTCGCTCTGTCCCCGGTTGGATTTCGCAATCTTTGGATCAACAAATCCACAAAGTCACCTTCCCGAAATACAACCCCGTAATTTAGCATCGCAGCTGTGACACGTCCTTGCCTTTACGAACACTTGTTCGCTCCTGAGCTTAGACGTCCAGGCTTAGAGCAAGGCGGATTTCGACATGCTGAGTCGATCGGAGGCGGCTGATCAGCCCAGGCCGAACCTCTCGATTTGGCGATACCTCGCTCCCCCTCGGCCCAGGCGACTTCGATATAACACCACCTCGGCGGCGCGCAGTCTTATGGCCGGTCGAGATACCTCTGCCATCAACGGGCGTAGATCGACGGGCGGGCGGATACGGGAGAGCGTCAGATGGCCCCGAAAGGGACGCTCCTCGTAGCCGAAGCCAGCTGATGCCGCGGCTTCGTCCACCGTGCTGGCCAAGGCACCGAGAGCCCCACCGTCGCCAGCCAGTCCCACCCAGGCAACCGTGGCCCGACGCGGGCTGGGAAATGCCCCGAGCGGTCCGAGCCGGTAGGAGAACGGCTTACCCAGATCGCTACCGTCAATCGCCGCCAAGATGCGTTCTTGTCCCAGCGTGTCAAGCGGCCCAACGAAGCGCAGAGTTACATGGAAGTTCTCGGGTGGGGTGAGCCTGCCGGGAAGCCGGAGCGATGCCCTCCAAGAGGCCAACGCCATCCGCGCTTCGGGTGACGGGGAAAGAGCCAGAAACCAGCGTTCGGCTGCTACTGATCTCCCCACCAAAGACCTTGTATCCCGAGCCGCAACAACTGGAGAGCATTGGTGGTGGCGTATGCCCGAACCCTCTCCCGATCCCCTGGTAGACGGAGGAGTCGGGTTCGGGTCTCGCTGGGAGTCCTGACCGCTATGACAACGGTGCCAGCCGGATGACCCAGGTAGTCGGGACCGGCTACCCCGGTCACCGCTATGGTCACGTCGGCACCCAGTATCTTGGCCGCTTCTTCGGCCATCGCCTGGGCTGTCTGGATACTCACCGGGCCGAAGCGATCAATTGTCGCCCGCGGTACGCCCAAGAGGCGATGCTTCGCCTCCGTCGCATAGGCGACCAAGCCCCCGGCAAACACCTCGGAAGCTCCGGGAAGGTGACTCAGGCGGGCCGCGACCATCCCTGAGGTGACCGATTCCGCGGTTCCGATGGTCCAGTCGCGTTCGACCAGCTCATCCATGATGATCTGCTCCAACGTTTGGTCATCTGCGGCGAATACCGCTGATCCCAGACGCCTCCGTACTTCATCCTCCACCGGCCCGATCAGGCAGTGGGCCTCGTCATCGGTGGCCGCCTTGGCGGATAGCCTTACCTTCACCTCACCGGCTGAGGCGAGGAACGCCATCGACGGATTGGCCGATTTCTGATAGAGATCATCCAGCAACATGGCCACCACCGACTCGCCCAAGCCCCAAGTTCGAATCACGCGGCTTACCAAGACCCCGCCGGTGATATGCCGAAGGCGGGCCGGTAGGTGATCTTCCACCATCCGGTACAACTCGGACGGAACCCCGGGCAATGCGAACAGCAGGACGCCGTCGTGCTCTAGGAAGAGCCCGGGGGCGGTGCCTCGAGGGTTGTGAAGGAGTTCGGCCCCCTCCGGATACTCAGCTTGGCCGAGGTTGGACTCAGGGAACTCTCGGCCCATTCGGTCCCAGAACTCCCGAAGCCGAGCGGCGATCGCCTCGCTGAAGAGCATCCGCCGCCCGGTCGCCTCGCTGATCGCCTCTCTGGTGATGTCGTCCTGGGTGGGACCGAGACCACCCGTGATAATGACCACATCCGCTCGTGACAACGCGACCTCGATCGCCCCCACCATACGGTCATGGTTGTCACCTACCACTACCTGATAGTGCGCGTCCAGCCCCACCTCGGCCAGCTTGCCACCCAGAAAGGCGGCGTTGGTGTTCACGGTCTGTCCCAGCAGGAGTTCGGTCCCGACCGCGATCACCTCGACGATCATCTACGTGACACACCCGCGACCGATGCGCTCTGCGGTGCGGAGATAACCGTGCCCACCAGGTCCGTCTCGTATGATCCGGTGATCTCGACCTCCAGCCAATCACCCGGCGCGCCGACATCCAGACAGATGATTCCGTCAATGTCCGGTGCCTCACGGTAGGAGCGTCCTACCGGTACGCCGTCCTCTACCTGATCGACTAGGACATGATGACGTCGTCCCAGTTGGTCGGCGTTACGGCAGGCCGTGATCTCATCCTGGACTCGGGTCAACTCGCGGACCCGCTCGATCACCTCCCCCGCACCGATCCGGCCACCCAACTCCACGGCCCCGGTCCCCGATTCCGGCGAATAGGGGAAGAAACCGGCCCGGTCGAGTCGGGCCGCCCGCAAGAACTCGACAAGCTCCTCAACATCGTCCTCAGTCTCGCCGGGGAATCCCACTATGAACGACGACCGTAGGGCCGCCTCGGGAGCGACGTCGCGGATGCGGGAGATCAAGCCCAGGTGTCTTTCCGTACTGCCGGGTCGACGCATCATCTTTAGGAGTCGTCGTGAGGCATGTTGGAGGCTTAGGTCGAAGTACGGGGCGATGACGCGATTGGAAGCTATCTCCTCGATCAAGCGAGGTCGGATCTCGCTGGGATACAGGTACAGGAGGCGTATTCTCTTCAGCCCGTCCACGTCCGATACGAACCGAAGCAGATCGACGATGGTCTCCCTGGTGCCGACCCGTAGGTCACGACCGTAGGCGGCTAGGTCCTGGCTAACCAGAATGACCTCCGACACCCCGGCATCGCAGAGCCCTCGGATCTCGTCTCGTATGGAGATCGGCCGCCGCGAGCGCTGTTTCCCTCGGATCAGCGGGATGGCGCAGAAGGAACAGGTCTTGTTGCATCCTTCTGCCACCTTCACGTAAGCGTACGGGAGGGTGGGCGTCGGCCGATTGACCAAATCCAGGATGTCCATATGCGAACGCCGCGGGCCCAACCGCACCGGAGACCACCCGGTCATGGAATCCAGCACGCTCACCAACTCCCCATACCGGTCCAGGCCGACTACCGCATCCACCTCGGGTAGAGCCTCTTCGATCTCACCACCGAAGCGCTGGGCCATGCACCCGATCACCAACAGGCCCGCCCCTTGATTCCGGGCCGCATCCACTTCGAGGATGGTTTCGACAGACTCGGCCCGGGCTGGCTCGATGAAGGCGCAGGTGTTGACAACCGCAACGTCCGCCTCGGACACATCGTTAGCCATCCGATAGCCAGCCTGATCAAGCATGGCCGCCACCTTCTCCGAGTCCACCTGGTTCTTGGCGCACCCGAGGGTGGTGATATGAACCCGGGGGTTCGTCTTCGACTTCACCGTGGAGAGTCTACGAGCACGGGAGGGCCATCATTCCGGGATGGTCCACAAGGAGGACGGAGGCGGACACTCGTCAGTAATGACACACGGATGAGCCTCGACGATGCCCTTAACTGGGCTGTAGCGGACTCGCCACGACTCACTAACCGGGTCATCTCCCATCTGCACGGTGCGGCTGACTTGCACGGTCCACCCCCGCCGGGCTTCCTGAATCAACACCAACTCACCCACGGCCAGATCCGAGTTGGGGATGTACTCCGTTGCGGGTGGTTCGGTGTGGTCAAATCGTTCCGAGACGGCACCGATCACCACCCGAGCCGTGGGACCCCCCTGCGCCAGAACCTCAATGGTGTTCTTGCCGTCCTTCCACTCCCCGACCACCATCCGTCCATCGTTGTTGCCATACAAACTGACGGTCAGCGAGGTGTCATCAAATTGGTTAACGACCATAATTGGACTATCCAGATCGTTAGCCAGGATCATGTCGATGTAGGGGAAGTCCAACGTACCTTCAATACCGGCCGGGTACCTCGAGATATAGGTGCTGTGGGGTCGGGAATAGCTTCCCACCAGACCGCCCCAGAATGATGCGTTGTAGATGGTTGCCGCATACTGGCTGATTCCACCGCCGACGGTGTCAACCAACCGATCGACTACCCAGGTGGGTGCCGGACGATAACCCTTCTCCGTGGTACGGCGGCCGACCGTCCGGTTGAGGCTCATCTGCTCTCCAGGTGCGACGACGGCACCGTCCACGGCCTCGGCGAAGAGATGCAGATTGGAGACTCGGGGCTCGCAGCAGTCGTGATAGGTCGTATACCGAGCGATTAGGTGATCGATACCGTGCTCCTTGACCAGCGTTTCGTAGGCCAAGGAGGGAACCAGGCCCATTGATCTTGCTAGTACCTGAGCCATCTCACCCCGCGTGATCGTCCGGTACGGGCAATACCTCAGGCTCTCGGCGGAGCAACCTTCGATCAACCCGGACGCGTAAGCCGACCGGATGTGGGGAGCGTGAACCGTCCCATCCACATCGGCGAGGTCGACATCCTCGGCCGCCGAGAGCTCCAAGGCCCGGCTAACGAAGGTGGCAACCTCCCCTCGCGAGACTGAGTCAAAGGGACAGAAGCGAAGGGGATCCGACGCGCAACCCTTGGTGATCCCCAGCTCCGCCAGACCGTGCACGTAACCGGACCACCATAGGTCTCCTTCTACATCGGCAAAGTTATCGCCTTCGGTGCCGGGTTCCACATCCTCTCCGAATGCTCGGTACAGCCATACCGCCATCTCCCAGCGGGCGAGGGATTGCTGAGGGCAAAAGCGACGCGGATGGCACTCCGTACCCTCCAGGATGCCCATATCATCAAGCAACCCGATGGCGATGGTCTGGCTAGAACCGGGAGGGGTATCCAGGTACAAGCCCGACTGAGGTCCAGAAGGCACCGTCTGCGAAATGGCCGGTGGGGCGGCGATGGTGGTCGCCACCAAGGCCAACGTGAGGGCGATAGCCCGGGCCCGATACCGCCAGAACCTAGGGTGACTTGGCCCACCACCTCCTGACCAGCAGCGGACATACTTCACCATCCGCTAGCCAGGCCCATGAGATCGGAGCGACGGGGCTCCTAGGGTCCCGATCACCCGATCAGACCTCTTGGAAGACATAGGGCTTCAAGACCTCAAGCCGTGACCCGATCCCTTCGGGATGAAGATGCCACAACATCGCCGCCACGGTGGACAGCATGGGATTCCCGTCTTGGGGGGTGAAGCAGAACCCGACCAGGCGATTCGACCCGCGCCGCGCCAGGGTTTCGATGGGGACGACCGTTTGGCTCAATATTCGACCGTAGTAGCCATGATCGCGGCCGAAGGAGAAGATCTCACCGGCCGACCTCTTGTAGGTGATGGCGACTCTTGGATTATCTGCCAGCTTTTGTACCACCTCGTCAACGGTTATCTCCTGATCAAGGACAATCTCAAAGTGAAGTGCATGCATATACTGGCTGTTCACTTTTATCGCGGAAGAAAATAGGTTCATATTCTCCCCGATGGTCTGGAAGAGATGATGGGCATCGCGAGCATGATGGGTTCCGAACCGGCCCTTCGAGTGAGTCCCGACCTGAGGAGAAGGTATGAACCCACCCGCTTGACTGATGTCGTTAGCGCGACGAATGCACAGGAAGGTCCCTTCGGTTATGTGGTTGGTCCCGTCTTGGTCAAAGCCGATCGTCTTGAGGAGGACCGCGATGTTGTGGGTGTTGCATGACACAATGTGCAAGAACCGATCCTCATCACGGTCCAAAGCCTCGTCGTTTATGCCACGGGCGTACATCTTTCCGAACCCAAACTCGGACCCTTGGGCGAGAAACCCGCTCACATCGGACGCATGGCGATAGAACTTGTCTTTGTTCTCGTTGCCCGCCGGGGTGCAATCCACTACCACGGTCGCCCGCTCAATCGCCTCTCTAGTCTCGAGTCTCGGTGAATGGCCCAGCTCCTCAAAGCCCGCCCGGCGCTCGTCGTCGACCGTGAGGCGAGCACCCCGCCTGACCAGGTCATTGACCTTGCCCCGCTCACGCAGGAGGGGCGTCCGCTTATGGAAGGTCACCTCGTCAATACCGAAGGCTTCTTGATGGTCGGCAATCAGACCTATCAGTGGTTCACCTATTGTGCCGGTGCCCACAATGTGGACAATCTTGGTCATTGGGGACCCTCCGAAGGATTGCGGATCGGTTCTGGATTAGTCGATCACGATAGTAGGTGGCCGGAGAACGGATTTCGAAGAGCCACGGCTAGCCTCCGCCCCAAACACGATGCCATCCGCTATGCGGACAAGAGAGGATAGAGGTTGGTGAATACGTCCCCCATCTCAAGATCTCGGTTCACCGACCTAGAGGTACGACGGCTACGCCCCTCGGATCGCGCCGCCGCCCTTGAGGTAATCAACACTTCTGCGTTGTGGTATGCCGAGTTTCTGGGCCCCGAGACCATGGAGAGCCCGGAGATGGACGAAGCGGCCTGGGATCGGGAAGCGAGCCGCATGACCTGGTGGGGAGGCTTCATCGATTCGGCCCTAGTGGGGGTGGCCGGTAGCGAGCAGGTCGGCGACACGGTGTTGATCCGACATGGCTACGTTCTGCCTGACCGTCAGCGTACCGGTGTGGCCGGCACCATCATGGGACACATAGAGGCTGGCTTGGCATCCGCCGTCTCCGTCTCAACGATGGTGGTCGGCACCTATGCGGCCAACTACAAGGCCCGGCGCTTTCTGGAAAAACACGGGTACCGCCTGGCAGCGGACTCCGACGCCACCCTGCGCAAGTACTACACGATTCCCGAGCATCGCCTGGTTGCGTCGGTGGCGTATCTGAAGTCACTCCGTTGAAAGCATTCATCCGCATGTTCGGGCCGGCCGCCGGTTACCGAACGGAAGATTGGCGGCTGCTCCGTCTGATGTATCTGGTCGGCCTATTTCAGGGGTACGCCCAGACGCAGGCGACCAATACCCTGCCGTTTGTGAGGTCCGCATTCGAGCTCTCACAGTCGGAGGCGAGCTACCTGTTTGCCATCGCCCGAATCGGATCACTAGTCGCAGTGATCTACGGCGTGTTTGCGGACCGCTGGGGCAGACGAGGGCCGTTCCTGACCGCATACCTGTTGCTGATGGGGGCCACCGCCGTCACGTCGTTGGCGTTTTCTCCGACCGCGTATACCGCCCTCCAGGTCCTCGCCCGTATGGGCGGTGCTGCCCTAGCCATGCTCTCCGCCGTTCTGGTGGCAGAACAGGTTCGTTGGTCCGGTCGGGCCTGGGCACTCAGCCTCTACTCAAGCGCCGTCGCGATAGGTGCTGGGGCCGCGTTGCTTGCCTTGCCTGTGGCACAGGCAATGGACGAGGGATGGAGACTGCTGTTCGCCGCCGCCGCCCCGGGACTCGGTTTATATCTATGGTTGAGGGTTAAGGTTGAGGAAAGTCAGATCTTTCGGCACGGTGCCGAGGGTGGGATCCTTGATCCGCTATTCGGTCCGGAGGCGCGCTACTTCTGGCCAGCAGCCTCCTACAGCATCTTCCTCGCCGCCTTCTCCGCAGTAGCGGTTACGTTCTCGCTTGACCGTCTGGTGCATGGTCTGGGCATGACATCATCCGAGGCGGTGCGATTGATGCTGATTGGTGGGACTATCGGCGGTACCGGGTTCTTCCTCGGGGGTCGGTTAGGGGACACTGTCGGTCGAAGGATCACCATTTGGCTCTCCCTGCTAATCGGATTGGCCGGGGGGCTGGGGTTCTACTGGTTAACCAGCCCGGAGTGGTTGGCGGCGGCCGCGGCTGTCTCGGCCTTCGGGAGCTCGGCGGCTCTGTCAGTTACCTCCGCCCAACGGACCGAACTATTCCCCACCGGAACCAGGGCCACCGCCACCCAATGGCTCCACGCCACCTCTGTCCTAGGTGCCATCGCCGGACTAGCGCTCGCCGGACGGCTAGTCGATGAACTGGGCCTCTCAGTTACGGTGTCATTGTTGGGAATCGGCGTGGTCATAGCAATGGCGCTTCAGTTCCTGATCCCCGAGACCCTCGGTGTGGGGATGTCGCACCCTACGAACCCTCGCAAAGAAAACCGTTCGAGGCGAACATCTAGATAACCGCACGCAGGAGCGAAGACTTGCTTCCGCTGGGCCCGGGACCTCGCGGCTGTCGTGCCGATGCCACCGAACCAGCCCCATCGCCTATCCTCACGCCATGGCCAGAGGAGAGAAGCGGGCAGACGGATCTATTCCTGCGCCTGCTGAGCGTGGACTCGCTCGCCGGGTAGTCAACCGCCTCGCCAATCGTTACCCGACTATAAGGACCGCCCTTAGCTATAGGGACCCGTTCGAGTTGCTGGTTTCCACCGTCATTTCGGCCCAGACCACCGACGCCAACGTGAACCGGGTTACTCCAAAGCTGTTCAATCGGTGGCCGACCGCGGCCGATCTTGCCGTCGCTCATCCTGAAGAGGTAGAAGAGGTCCTGTTCTCTACCGGCTTCTACCGGCAGAAGACCCGCTCGGTGATTGCCCTCTCCCAGGACCTCGTGGAGCGCTACGCCGGAGAAGTCCCCACCAACATCGACGAGCTGGTCACATTGAAGGGGGTGGGAAGAAAGACGGCATCGGTGGTCCTCGCTGAGGCCTTCGGACAACCAGCAATCGCTGTGGACACCCATGTCCGGCGGATCACCAACCGGCTCGGCCTCACCAGAGAGAAGGACCCGACCCGCATTGAACAGGATCTCAAGGCGCTGGTTCCAAAACACGAATGGCGTCAGCTGTCGATGAGGATTATCCAGTTCGGAAGAGATGTCTGCAATGCCCGACACCCCCGGTGTTGGGAATGCGACCTGGCCGACATGTGTCCCTACCTTCCGAAGACGCCCAACCCAGATTGAGTGGCACTCCGGGTGGTCAGGGCTGCTTTGGCAACTAGCTGCCGTCCACTGACCACCGACCTCGCCAGGAATCCACGAGTAGAGGGGGCTCATGAACTTCGCAACAGCCCCAGTCCCAACTGGCAACTAGACTGATATGCCAATGGATCTTGTTCGCCACGTTGAGCAGCAATCAAGGGTCAACGGCGAAATCATAGGTGTCGATACCTTCCTCAACCACCGCATCGACACCCGAATCATGCAGGAGTTCGGCCGTCGCATAGCCACCATCGCCGCTCCGCTGGAGCCCGAGGTGATCGTGACCGCCGAAGCCGGGGGGATCGCCCCCGCCCTCGCCACCGCCACCGTTCTGAGCGTGCCGATGGTCTACGCCAAGAAATACGTACTCCCCGGTGACCGAGAAGCTGTCAGCCGGGAAGTGAACTCGGCAACCAAGGGATTCGAGTACACCATTGAGATCCGCCGTCGGGTTCTGGAGCCCCGAACCCGGGTGATCGTGGTTGACGACTTCTTGGCGAGGGGCAGAACGGCCCTGGCGCTGGGAGAAATCGTAGAAGAACTCGGATGCGAGATGCTGGGGACCATCTTCGCCATAGAGAAGGCGTGGGTGGGCGCGCGCCGCCGAATCGAGGAACGGGGTTGGCCGGTTTGGTCGGTGGTGAACGTGAAATCGGTCGAAGGCGGCGTGATCCGCTTTGGTTGAACCGGTCGAGTCGATCTCACCGATCATCGACGCTCTGCGGCAACACACTGGAGACCATTGCTTTGCGTGCGGGCGAGCCAATCCTATTGGGTTACAGATCGACAACTTCAGGATGGACGGCGACGAGGTGTTGGCCGATTTCGTGGGACGCTCGGACCTGGCGGGCACGGTAGGAAACCTGCACGGAGGAATTGCCGCCACCGCGCTTGACGAGATCCTGGTGTGGGCAGGCATCATCACCCATCAGGTGCTGTCCGTGACGGCGCGGTTGGAGCTTCGCTACAAACAACCGGTGTCGACCGAAGATCGATTGGGCCTGCGAGGTCGCGTGGAGGAGCGCCGGGGCCGTAGGTTGCTGATCAGCGGGTCATTGAACGCGGAAGGGTCGGGGGTATCGGTTACCGCCCGCGGGCTGTACGTGATCAGCCACACCATCGACCAGATCATGGAGGATCTCGGGAACCCCGAGGATCAGTAGAGCAACCGGACGGCACCGGCCTCCTTACCGGAGTCTCTCAGTCCAGCCGACCAGCCGGTCCCTAGTCGAGGACTCCGACCTCCGCCGACGCCGCTCGATCCGGTCGATCGTACGCGACGCGACCCTGATACCCGCCGCCAAGATCACCAGGCCCGCGAAGATCCGAGCGGCGACGGTGGGTCCGGTGAGAAAAGTGGATTCGCAGTCGCTCACCCCGTAAGGGCAAAGGCCGTACCCGGAGCCGCCGGTCAGCAGGCTGATCAGCATCGCCATAGGGACAACCGCTAGCAGCAAGGCCAACAAGATCAGGAGACCCCGGAGTGCCTTGAGAAACCCGATCACCGACCGGGGTCCCTGCAGATGACAGGCGGGCACGCGCGGAGCTTGCCGTAGTCTCGAGTCACACCGCCACCGGTGCCTTGATCGGAGGATGAGGGTCATACCCAACAACCGCTATGTCCTCATACCGATACGAGAACAGGTCTCGGTGCCGCGCTAGCCGCAGCCGCGGCAAAGGCCGAGGAGTCCGTTGTAGCTGCCGGTCGGCTTGGTTGACATGGTTCCGATATAGATGCACATCCCCGAAGGTGTGGATGAAATCTCCGGGACGAAGACCGGTCACCTGCGCCACCATGAACGCCAGCAGCGCATAGGAGGCGATGTTGAAGGGAACACCCAAGAAGATGTCCGCGCTTCGCTGGTAGAGCTGAAGGCTGAGCCGGCCACCGCTGACATAGAACTGAAACAGCACATGGCATGGCGGTAGGGCCATCGCGGGGAGGTCGGTCACGTTCCAGGCTGATACGACTAGGCGACGGGAGTCAGGGTTGCTGCGGATTTGCCCTACGACGTCGGCCAACTGATCGACGGTCTGCCCGTCCGCGCCGGTCCAACTCCGCCACTGAACCCCGTAGATCGGTCCCAGATCACCGGTATCCGGGTGGGCCCACTCATCCCAAATCGATACACCGTGCGATCTGAGGTAGTCGATGTTGGAATCCCCGCGTAAGAACCAAAGCAGCTCATGGATCACCGAGGGCAGGTGGATCTTCTTGGTAGTAACCAAAGGAAATCCGTCCTCCAAGGCGAAACGTAACTGCCTGCCGAACAGACTGTAGGTACCGACACCGGTACGGTCTTCCTTGACCGTACCGGTTTGCCGGACCTCCTCCAGAAGACTCAGATACTGCTGCACTTTCCTCCCCGGCTATGGTGCTCGCACCGCAAACCTACCCTCCGGATCACCCTCGATCCGGTAATGGTCGGGCAGGACACCGAAGGCGATGGGGATAGGTTGGGTACCCCGGCCCTGATCTGGCTGGTCAGAAGGACGCATCCGCCCAGAATCGCATCACTTCGCGATCCCCGCTGATCTCGATGTCCGGGGGCTGGGCTCGATGCCAAAGGTACGGGTAGAGGTCCGAAGATGTTCCGGAAACCGTGCAATCCGCCCTTCCGTTATCGCCGACGCTACCCCAGGAGCTGTCCGGCCCGAATCTGACCGTCCATCGGTCCTCCGTGTCGGTTGCCACCACCCTGAGGTGGCGGGTTCGGGCGGATCGAGGTCCTATGCCAGGCCGGGTGATGAAGAAGACCAACAGCTCATCGATTCCGTCGACGGCCTGATCCGCCGAGAATGGGGTAATAGCACCAGCCACCGATTCGGCGTCCGCCCGGTGGATGGCGGTCTCGTGCGCTTGGCGACGCGCCCAAAAGGAGCGCGCCTCTGGTATCTCCATCATCGTCCAACAATCCAGATCGTCCGAGGCCTCCTCCAATGCCGACACTAGGAGGTGATGGCCCTCGCCAAACCAGCCCAGCAGCTCATCATCAGGCGGCCAGCCCCCGGGAACCACCGCCGCCCTATCCGGCGGAGACGACAACGCCTCCCCCACTATCTTCCTCGCCCAACGATGAACCCATCCCGTGTGCCGCAGGAGTTGGCGGACATCCCATTCGGGACAGGTCGGGACCCTCTCGTCGAGATCGAGACCGGCCGCGGCGTCCGCCATGCCGGTACCGTCGCTCCGCAACCATCTGATCCACCTCTGGAGGGTCATGAACCCGACCCACTCACCGGAATCCTCAAGATCAACTCACCGTCCTCCAACGACCAAGACGCCGCTCCGATGAGGGCGTAGTCGGTGAAGTCCATCTCGGCTGCCTCCAGGAAGGCTTTCCTGCCCTCACCGGCGACCGGAGGAATCGGGCGTCGGCGGACTGCCTTGGCACGGTCTCTGAATCGCTCCAGCATGGCATCGATGTCGAACTGTGCCACATCTCTCCTCTCGTCCGGCCTGTCGCTGATTCGTCTCACGGGCAACGGTAGATCAGCCCTCCCCACACGGAAGTTCGTCGTCGCTACTCGCGGATGGTGAGGGTGGTGGGATGCTCGTTCAACTTGACCCCACCCTCCTCGGTACACAGGATTATGTCCTCAACCCTTACCCCCACCCGGCCCGGCCAGAATACCGATGGTTCGATGGTGAAGGTCATGCCTGCTTCCAGCGGGGTGTGATCCTCCGGGGAGATGAAGGGCTCCTCATGGACGTCCAGACCGATGCAATGGCCGGTGCGATGCCGGAACCAGTCGCCAAAACCAGCTTCCACTATCACCGAACGGGTAACCCTATGGACCTCTGAGGCGAGCACACCGGGCTTGGCCACCCGCATCCCCGCCGCCTGGGCCGCCATCACCACTTCGTACACCCGGCGGTAATCCGCGTCCGGTGCCCCGATCCGGATAGTCCTCCCGAAATCGGAGCAATAGCCCTGTACTACGGCACCAAAGTCGAAGGACAAACCCATACCCGCCCGTACTTCCGCCCGAGAGAGCCGGACGTTGGCATCCCGGTCGTCGCCGGGACCCATCGACCAGACCGCAGTGTCGAACGACCAGGTGCGAGAGCCCAGCCGCAGAAGGTGGTAGTTGACCTCTTCGGCCAAATCCAACTCGCTCACGCCCACCGTAATCCGGGCGGTGGTCTCCTCCATGGCCTGATCAGCCACCCGGCAAGCCTGCCGCAACAGTTCTAGCTCTTCGGGGCTCTTGATTCTCCGCAGGCGATTGACAAGCTGGCCGCCGTTCACCAACCGGGGGCTGGCCAGATCCTCCAGGAGGTTTATCGTGGTAGTGGCCCAGGTTCGGGCACCCACCGCCAAGGTCTCGGGGCGGGCGAAGGAACGGGCCACCCGGGAGAACATCGCCTTCCCGTCGTCGGTCTCGTTGACGCTTACTACCTCCCCAGGTACCCCTTCTGGCAGGTCAAACTCCACGTAATTGCGCGGGAGTATGAACACCGGGTCGCGCCCGGGAGCGATAAAGCATCCCGCCACCCATCCGTGCGCGTAGTTGACATCCCCGAAGGTCGGAACCCGACGCTGGATGCCGGTCAGGTATTCGAGATCGGCACCGATCGGGAGCCAGACCAGGTCAACCCCCTCCTCGTGAAGGACAGCTTCGAGGGCCCGACGGCGGGCTTGGTGATCGAGTTGGATGTTGGTGCTCATAGAGCGGACAGTGTAGTTACCGACTGGTTTCGGCCGAGGGACCCGTTACGAGAGGCGGGAGTAGACAACTCGACCATGGGTGATCACCAAGACCGGCTTCTGCATCGTCTCGGGCCTGCGCATTGGGTGATCCTCCAGAAGAATCAGATCGGCCGCGGCTCCGGGATCGGGGGATGAGGACCCGCCCAGACCGTTGAGGTGCCGCCCGCCCACCGAGGCGGCGTGGAGGACCGATTGCCGGTCCATCCCGGCCCGTTCCAGCATTGTCAGCTCACGATGCAGGCGAGGGCCGATCGGGTTGAGGTCGGCACCGACTGCCACCCGGACCCCGGCATCAAGACAGGCGTGCAGCGCTTCGGCGTGGAGGGGCATGAGGCTGCGGGATCGGTCGGCGGCGTGGCTCGGCCAACCTTCGGCCGCGATGAACTCCTGATCGTGGGTGACACCGACCGTGGGCACCAGCCAGGTGCCGTTTCGAGCCATCGCTGCCGCGGCTCGTTCGTCGAGCATATAGCCGTGTTCGATAGACCGTCCCCCCAACTCCGCAAACCGAACCGCTGGTTCCGAACCTCCACAATGAGCGGCCACGGGTATGTTGCGCCCGGCGGCCACCTCCATCAGGGTGGCTAGCTCGGTATCGGTGAACTGGCCCTCATCTGCGGCTTCGTGAGGGCTGTACAACCCACCGGTGAGCATGATCTTGATCCAGTGGGCACCGCGCTCCACCTGCCTCCGCACGGCCCGGGCCATCTCGTCCGGACCGTCCGCCACCAACTCGGCCCCCAGCTGGGTATAGACCCGCGGGAAGGCCGTGCCGTGCCCGGCTGTTGTTCTGATGCCTCTTCCGGCACCCATCACTCGCGGCCCGAGGGAACTCCCGGCGGCGTAGGCTCTGGCCCACGCCAGGTCGAGGTCGTCGGCCTCGTCGACGCACCTGACCCCCGTCACCCCCATCTCTACTGCTTGACGAAAGTTTTCACCCGCTCGGATGGTGCGATCTGGTGCTGCCTCGAAGTACCCGGAAGCATCCAGGTCGTACATGAGCCCACCCGCATGGGCGTGACAGTCCCACAGGCCGAACATGGCATGCAGTCCCTGCCCGTCAAGGTCAGTGGCGGCCCGCCGATCGTCCTCCTGGATTACTCCGTCCTCCACCAAGAGATCCCCCACCCGGGAGTCGCCGGTGGCGGTGTCGAACCACGAAGCACCGCGAACCCGCAAGGCCGGGCTGCGCCAGGGTCGGGCATACCTCACTTGGTGGTGTATCCCTCGGCCAAATCCTGGCGGATGTCTTCCATGTCCCGATCGTCAGGGTTACCGAAGCCACCACCTCCACCGGTGGCGACATGGAGGCGGGCCCCCTTGGGCGCGGGACGCTGGTTGGCCTTGAGGAGGGGGAAGTTTTGCCCGTCCACGGTCAAGGACACATCCGTGGCCGCCCCGTCCTCACCCCCGAACAAGCCCCACGCCGGGGTTCGGGTGCGTTCGAACCAGGTGGATACGGTTATGTTGTCGGCCAACACCTCGTATTCCCTCAACACGCCCAGACCCCCTCGCCAGCGACCCTTACCTCCCGAGTCGGGCCATACCCCGTACTTGTGTACCCGAATCGGGTAGCGGGATTCCAACACCTCGATCGGGATGTTCTTCAGGTCGCCGCCGCCGTAGTTGATGAGACCATTGGTACCGTCTCCGCCCTGATAAGCCCCCCAACCGACCGCGGTTGCCTCACCTACCACAAAGTCCTGGCCGGTCCGAGGGTTGGGGCCGCTGAAGAGTACGTTCATCGGATCAGCGGCTTGGCCAGCTACGACGCGGTCGGGAACGGCCGGGGCCAGAGCCCGGATGAAGAGATCGATCATCATCCCGAGGTGCGGGTAGTAGTACTGGCAAGCGGCCGGTTCGCGGGCATCGAAGACGGAGGCTTCCGGCGCGGTAACCGTGAGGTTGCGGAAGGTTCCCGCGGTGACCGGCACGTCGGAGTTGACCAGCATCTTGAAGGCAAGGTTGGCAGCTGCCGCCGTCTGGGCGAAGCCGCAGTTCATGCAACCCGGCGTCATCGGTGCCGAGCCGCTCAGGTCCACCCTGATCTCCTCGCCGTCCACCGTTACCACCACCCTCACGTACACCGGGTCGCCCCCGGGACCCCAGCTGTCCATCTCTCCGTCCGTCTCGTAGCGACCGTCAGGGATCTCAGCCACGGCCTCGCGATCAAGGCGTTCGCACTGGTCGAAGATGACTTCCGCGGCGGCGTTGACGGTCTCCAGCCCGAAGCGATCGATCAACTCGCTCAGACCCTTCTCGCCGGTTCGGCAGGCGGCGATCTGGGCATGCATGTCGCCCCATACCGAACGGGGCAACCGGCTGTTCCTGGTCAGGAAGTCGAGCATCCCCGTCTCCGGTTTTCCTTCCCGGTACAGGTGGACGGGAGCAATCCGATACCCCTCCTGGTAGATGCTGGTGGAGTCCATGGCCTGTCCCGGATCCTTGGCACCGATGTCCAACCAATGTGCCTTGGTAGCACCGAACCCGACCAATCTTCCCTCGTGAAAGATGGGCGATATCACGTTGACATCGTTGAGGTGACTGCCCACCATGTAGCTGTCGTTGACGGCGTAAACGTCACCGGGTCGACAGGTCTCCGGCCCGCCGAGATGTTCGAGGGTGGCGTCGATGGCAGCTTCCAAGCTCCCCAGAAAGATGGGCAGCCCAGGTGCCTGACCCAAGAGGTTCCCTTGAGCGTCGAACAACCCCACCGAGCAGTCCTTCATTTCGTAGATGATGGGGGTGTAGGCGGAGCGGGCCAGATTGTTGTTCATCTGTGACGCTATCGAGATAAACGCATTGCGAATAACCTCAGTGGTAACCGGATCAACTGTCATCTTCTTCGCTCCTGTTCCTGTGGGTCGGCGCGGGTAGTCCTATGCTCAACGGGTCTTCGATTGCCTTCCAGCACCTCACCATATGACCTCTGGCAGTTTCCCGCAGAGGCTGCGGCTCACCACATCTCGCCTCGGCGAATGGACATCTCGGCATGAGGCGACATTTGGATGAGGATCCGTGGTCGGCGGAGATCTCTCCCGTCAACCTAACGGGACTTCCGGTACGACGGGGTGCCTCAAGTTGGGCTGCTTCGAGGAGCCCTCGAGTGTACGGGTGGGCGGGCCGGGTGAAGATCCGGCGTCTACTTCCCACTTCCACAAACTCGCCCAAGTACATGACCGCCACCCGATGAGCCATGGCGTAAACCACCCGCAGGTCATGGGCGACCAGCAGATAGGAGAGGCCCTCGGTCTTCTGGAGTGAGGTCAACAGGTTGACAATCTGGCCCCGGATGGATACATCTAACGAGGAAGTGGGTTCATCGAGGAACAACAATCGGGGCGAGACCAGCAGCGACCGGGCCACGCTCAGGCGTTGTAGTTGCCCTCCGCTGACCTCGGCGGGCCGCCGATCGGCGATATCGGCCGGTAGACCGACGCTGCTTATCGCTTCGTCAATATCCTCGTTGATCCGCGGGCGGGTCCGGCTGCTGTCAAACTCGGCGAACTCGCGCAGGCTGGAGCGGATGGTGGACCTGGGGTCGAAGGCCGCCAGAGGGTCCTGAAAGACCATCTGAATGTGCCCTCGCATCGGCCGGAACTGCCTCTCACCGAGGCCAAGGATGTCTTCCCCGAGGAGCCGTACCTTCCCCTCGGTGGCGGGGGTCAGCTTGAGGACCACCCGACCAACGGTGGACTTACCCGAACCCGACTCCCCCACGATGGCGAAGGTCTCGCCAGCCCTGACCTCGAAGCTGACCCCGTCTACCGCCCTGACGATCCGCCTGCGGAGCTTGGCGTCCCGGGTGACGTAGTCCTTTACCAGGCCGTCAACTTCCAGGAGAGTGGTGCCGGTCACGCTCTGATGCACGCCACCTCCCGCTCCTCCATCGGTTTCAGCTCGGGTAGCGCCGATCGGCATTCATCGATGGCATCTTCGCAACGGCCGACGAACGGACATTCATCGAGCATCTCGGAGAGCGTGGGAACCGTGCCCGGTATGGCGTACATCCGGCCTTCGTCAACGGTGGAAAAGGCCCTGAGCAGGGCTCTGGTGTACGGGTTGGCTGGCGACCGCGCCACCTGGGCGGTGGGTCCGCTTTCCATCACCCGACCGGCGTATAACACGGCCACTCGCTCGCAGGTGTGACGGGCGACGGCGATGTCGTGGGTTATGAGCAAAAGGGAGGCCCCCCGATTACCCACCTGCTCCACCACCAACTCGAGCACTTGTTGCTGCAGGGTGGCATCAAGCCCAGTGGTAGGTTCGTCGGCGATGAGTAGATCCGGGCGGCAGGAGAGCGCCATCGCCAGGGCGGCCCGCTGGGCCATCCCACCCGAGTACTGATGCACGTAGTCGCTGGCCCGGCGACGGGCGTCGGGTACCCCCATCTGGTCTAGGAGGTCGATGGCTCGTTCTCGGCTTTCTCTCCGCCCGATCCCCGAATGGGTCCTGATCAGCTCGGCGATCTGTCCCCCGACGGTGAGAACCGGGTTGAGCGACGCCCTGGGGTTCTGGAACATGATGGCGATCTGCCGCCCGCGCAGGTCACGAAGCCTCTTTGGGGAGGCCCCGATGAGGTTCTCTCCCCGGAAGCGAATCTCGCCGTCGATGACCTCGGCCGCGGCGGGCAACATCCCGATCATGGCCGCCGCGGTGAGGCTCTTGCCCGATCCCGACTCCCCTACCAAGGCCATTCGGCTGTTCTGGGGGATCGTGAGGTTAACGCCCTGAAGCGGCAGCGTTCTCCGCTTTGCATCCAGACGGAACCCGACGACAAGGTTCTTGATATCGACGAGATCAGGTGGGGAATACTGACCCGCGGAGTCGGGGGCATCCGTCATCGAAGGTGCCTGATCTGATCGGAGATCTGGTTGAGGGTAAGGACGATACCCAGTATTACCAACCCAGGGAACAGCGAGACCCACCACTGACCGTAGACGGTGTAATCGGCCCCGTCGCGCACCATTGCCCCCAACTCCGGCGTGGGCAACTGGACGCCCAAGCCGACGAAACTCAAGGCAGCCAGGATTTGGATGGCCCATGCCACGTTCACAGAGAACTGGGCGAAGACCACCTCAGCCACGTTGGGAATTATGTGACGGCGGAGAATTGAGGCCTGGCTCTTACCTGCGCACCGGGCTGCCAGCACGAAGTCCGACTCGACCAGCGGCTTGACGGCGCTCCTGGTGAGTCGAAGGTAGACGGGGATGTTGACAATCCCTATGACCATTACCAGGATCGGGATGCTGCGACCCACCGCCGCCACGATCCCGAGGGCCAACAATAGGGTGGGGAAGGCTTGGAAGGACTCGGATATCCGGAGAAGCAAGGCGTCGAAGACGCCTCCCCGGTATGCGCCGAGGGCACCCAGCGGCATTCCTACCACCACGGCTAGGGCCGCGGCTACCAAGCCGACCACCAAGTCGAGTCGCACCGCGTGCACAACTCGGGCAAAGATATCTCTTCCGAACTGATCCGTCCCGAACCAGAACTCACCCGTGGGTGCAGCAAGGGTGTCCCCCACCCCTATTTCCAAGGGATCCCGAATCAAGAACGGACCGAAGATCGAAGCCAGCGCGATGAAGCCAAGCACTATCACCGCCGGGCTCGTGATAGCTGCTCGGAACGAGGCGGACGTCCTCAACCGACGGCCCGGCCTTCCCTCGCGCTGAGTCGTCGTCATGTCCTAGTCCTCGGGTCGATCACGAAATGGAGGAGATCCATCACCAGGTAGACAACCAGGTAGGACAAGGCGCTGAGGAGCACTGCGGCTAGGACCGGAGCGAAGTCGGAGGCGTTGATTGAGTCGATCGCATACTTACCGATGCCAGGCCAGGCGAACACCACCTCCACCAACACGGTCCCGCCGAGCAGGTAGCCATACATGATGGCCACCATCGTGGATACGGGAAGGAGCACGTTGGGTAGCGCGTGGCGCAGCACCACTCTCCGCTCCGGAACCCCCAGAGCCCGGGCAGAGCGTATATGAGCCGATTCCATCGTCTCACGCATGAAGCCCCTAGTGACCCGGAGCAGAGGGGCCCCGACTACCAAGGCAAGCGTCGCCGCGGGGAGGATAAGCTGCGCCGCCGCGGAACGCAGTGCACCCCATTCGCGGGCGAGGATGGCGTCGAGCGTGTATATCCCGGTGGTGTGGGTGGGTACATCTCCCAGAGTGCGACCGATGGGTGCCGGTGCCCATTCAAGGGTGGCGAAGAACACCAACAACAAGAGCAGACCCAGCCAAAACTCCGGTATGGAAACGCCGAGGCCGGAGACCACGTTGGCGGCCCTATCCGAGAAGGATTTGCGGCGCAGGGCGGAGATTATCCCAAAGGGTATCGACCAAGCCAACGCCAGCACCAAAGCGACACTCCCCAACTCTATGGTGGCTGGCCAACGGGCACCCAGATCGGTGAGCACCGGGTTTCTGGTACGCCAGCTATCTCCTAGATCCCCCGACAGGAGTTGGCGGAGGTAGCTGACGTACTGTTCGTGAATCGGGAGATCCAGGCCGAGTCGTTCGATCACCGCGGCAACGGTGGACTCGTCGGCCTGGACCCCCACGATCATGTACGCGGGGTTGCCGGGCAACACCCTGGTAACGACGAAGGCGACCAGCGACACACCGAATAGCGCCACCAGCATGTAGGCCATCCGGCGAAGCACGTAGGCGGCTAGGTGCATGTCCTTCCCTCGTCGGTTCCTTTACAACCTGGTCTTGCTCCTCTCCAGATCAGCTCGCCGGCGAGAGGTCGGCGAAGCGAGGGATGGCGTTGGGATAGAGCACGAACCCCTCGACATCCTCGCGCATGGCAAACTTGAAGTCCGGCTGAGCGAGGAACACCCACGGCGCATCCTCGGAAATCAGCCTCTGGGCCTCTTCGAAGATGGCGCGGCGGGCATCAGCGTCCTGTTCGGCCCAGCCATCCCGAATGATCTCGTCAACTCGGGCATTCGAGTAGTCCGCGTAGTTGCCGAAGACACCGGACTCTAAGGTCAGCGAAAGCTGGTAGTTGGGGTCGTCGATCCAAGCCAACAGCTCATCGACGAACATCTGTAGCTCTTTAGCCACCTTCCGCTCGGCGAATACTGCCGACGGGAGGGATTCGATTTCGACCGCCATGCCGATCTCTCGCAGGGCAGCTTGGACGCGAACCGCGATCAGCTGATGCTCGGCCCGGGCCGCATCGATGGTCAGGGTCACCGAACTTCCGTCGTAACCGCTCGAATCCAGCATCTCCTCTGCTGTGGCAAGGTCACGGGTGTAGCCGACCTGATCACCCAAGGAGACGGCGGAACCGTTGGGGATAGCTCCGTAGAGGCGACGCGCATCTCCCTTGTAGACGTTCTCGAGAATGTCGTCGTAGTCGATGCCGTAGGAGACCGCCTGACGAACCGTGACGTCATCGAAGGGCGCGATGCTGTTGTTCATCCCCACGTAGGCCATGTTCTTGGAGGGTGCCCTCACTACCTTGACCCCGGCGGAGCCGTCCAGCGCGTTGAATTCTTCCGTGCCGAGACCCACCGCCAGATCAATGTCGCCGGTCTGGAGTAGCTGTACCCGCTCGGCCGGTGAGGGGATCACCTTCCACACGATCCGATCGTATGCTGGCTTGCCGCCCCAGTAGTTATCGCGTGCCTCAAACACCACTTCTTGGTCCGGAGTCCGGCTCAACAGACGGTACGGGCCACTGGGGTTGTCGGCGTTGCGAGACATGTACTCGGTCGCCCACGGATCATCCTCGGTGGCATTAGCTTCCACCACCTGGGGATCAACCGCCGCCGAACTCGACATGTAGAACGATTGCATGACCATCGGGCTGGGCTGATCCGATACCAGCTCCAGGGTGTACTCGTCGATCACGGTCGGCGGCTTGGTGACAAAGGCGATGTTGGTGAGGAGCCAGGCCCCGCCCCCAGGCGTGTTGAGGTTACGATCGATCATGAAACGCACAGTCTCGGCGTTGATCGGGGTTCCGTCATCGAAGGTCATTCCCTCCCGAACCTTGATGGTGTAGGTAAGGCCGTCGTCATGCGCTTCCCATGACTCGAAGTAGCGAGGGCTCAGGTTGTCGGCATCACCCACCAAGGCACCGTTTTGCTCGACGATGGGATGGATAACCGGAACGTCGTACACCATGAGTAGTGCCTCATGACTGCGAATGAAGTTTGCGCAGCACGGATCGAGGGTCTCGATATCTCCCGGCACGCCGATGGTGAGAACCGTGGGCTCCATGGGCTCTTCGGCGGGAGGTTCTTCAACCTCCATCGCCGCCGTGGTGGTGGTCTGCTGTTCGGCCGCAGTTGTCGTAGGGCTCTCCGCATCATCGTCTGAGCCACATGCGGTAACCACAAGGGCGGCAACGGCCAACACTGCGATGAGCCGCAGCCAGGTGGCCATTCTGTATTTGATCATTTTCGCTCCTTTTCGTCAGGATTTATTGTGCAGAGACCGGCCCGGTGTACAACCAGACCGGCAATGAAGGAACCGTCATCCGGTGGCCCGAGCCAGAAACTCTGCATAGAGAATCGGGGTGATCATCGGGTCAAGTACGCGGGCTGGCACGCGTTCGCCGATGGGTCCCAGCAGCCCGGACCAGAGAGTGCAGGAGAAGAAGATCGCTTCGGCATCGAGCTCGTCGAAGGCGCGCTGGGCGGCTTCCATAGCGGTAGTGCGCGCCGATTCGGCCATCTCGGCCCGAACCGCCGCCCGCAACCCGGCCGGATCCTCATCGAGCAATCTGGCCACCTCGTCGGCGGGAGGGTGTCCGCTGGGCGCAGCAATGACACCGGCGAACATGGAGGCACCGCCGTAACGGTGAACCAAGCGGCGCACCCAGTTGGCATTTTGGGGCAGGTTCTCGCCCTCCCCGCTCTCGATCCTCGGACAGACCACCGCCATTCGCCCGAAGGCTCGGCCAGCCGCCACGGCCGCCTCCATGGGTCCGGTCACCGGGATACTGACCAGATCCTTGGCATCCTCGACGCCCGGGTCGGCCGCACAAGCGATGACCACCGCATCAAAGCCGTCACGCTCGGCCGTCTCCACTTGGGTCAGCAGCTGGTTCATGAACAGAGAATGAGCAGGCAGGAAGGCGGTGGCGGGTACGCCAGTTCCGACTAGCGACCTGACTTCAACCTTGGTGTCCGGGGCCACCGCGCCAGCGATGGCTTCCTCCACCATCGGGTTGTATACATCCACTCCCATGGGATTGATGACTTGAATCCTCATTGCACCTCGCTTTATTGCTCGCCTCGGGGCTGGCACCTACCCGCCACGAGAGAGAAACCTATAACACCACCCTCGGACGGAGAGCCATTGCTCATATCTGATCACGCCGGGTGATCAGGAGATGCCCGTGGCGGGATACTGTCGCCGACCAACCGGGTGGGATCAGGGTCGTACATGCATCCTCCAAGACGATTGACGGTCCGGCCAACTCGCCACCGGGGGGAAGCGTAGAACGATGGTAGACCGGGGTGTCCCGCCATCCATTAGTGAACATCGTGCGTTCTTGGTCCACGAACTTCGGCATTGCTCCGGTGGGCAGCGGCGCGGGCCGGGGTTTGGTCATCGCCCCGAAGGCTGCCATGCGGAGGTTGACGAACTCAACTGCCTCGCCGGGATTGCTGTGCCCGTAGCGGACTTCGTGGGCCTCAGCGAACTGATCGGAAACCTGGGCTATGAGGCTCGCCAAGCCCCGGGTGGTATCGAGAGGAAGGGTTACCGTGTATTCCTGCCCCGAGTAGCGGAGATCGGCGGAGGGCTCCAGCGATATTGCCTGGTCGTCGAACCCGTCTTCCTTCACCATGAGCCGCGCCCGCTCCTCAAGCTCGGCGAGGGCCGCTTCAAGTGCTTCCTCGGTCAGATCCGACACGCGCACGTAGAAACTCTGGACGGCGTCATGGCGGGTATCCGTCGAAAGCATGCCGTAGGCGGAGAGGACACCGGGATTCACCGGAACCACAACGGCACCCAAGTCCAACTCCTCTGCCAACGAGACAGCGTGGAGCGGCCCGGCACCACCGAACGCCACCAGGACGAAGTCCCGCGGATCGATTCCTCGCATGACCGTAATCTCTCGTATGGCGTTGGCCATGGTCGAGTCGGCCACCGCGATCATCCCGCTCGCCAGCTCGCCTACGTCAAGACCCACCCGCTCAGCCACCGAGAGAAGGGCGCCCTCCGCAGCAGCACGGTCAATGGTCATTCCACCGGCGAGGCGGGTAGTGCTGGGCAGCCTTCCCAGGAAGAGATTGGCATCGGTAATCGTCGGCTCGGTCCCACCCGCTCCATAGCAGGCAGGTCCAGGCGAGGCCCCGGCCGATCGTGGGCCGACTCTCAACCCGCCGCCCGCGAGATGGCCGACGCTGCCGCCACCGGCCCCGATGGTGTGAATGGCGACCGAGGGGGCTAGGACGGGATGGCGCTGAAGTTCCGACTCCAGCTCAACGTCGGCTCGGCCGTCCACTACCAGGCTCATATCGAACGACGTGCCCCCCATATCCACACAGATAAGCCGGTCGGCCGAGATCTCCTCGGCTAGGTCCGCGGAGAGAGACAGGCAGGCCATCGTGCCGCCGACTGGACCTGAGAAGAGGGTTTGGATGGGCTTGCGGCGGGCTGAGGCGGCGGACATCACTCCCCCGTTGGACTGCATGACCCGAAAGGCACCCCGCATCCCCCGTTCCTCCGTTCTTTGTTCGATCTCGCTCAGGTAACCCTCAACGATTGGGGCCACGTAGGCGGCGATGGCCGTGGTGCTAGTTCTCTCATACTCCCGCCATTCCGGCGCGATGTCGGATGAGCAGACGATCGAGATCGTCGGGTCGATGGAGCGGATTACGTCGGCGATTTCCTGCTCATGGGTGGGGTTGGCGTAGGAGTGGAGCAGGCAGATAGCCACCGCCCGAAAATCACCAGCCAGTCGTAGGGCCAGCTCTCGAACCGAGGTGCCCGGAACCGGTCGGACCACCGAACCGTCGGGTGCCATTCGCTCGTCCACCTCAAAGATAGAACGTCGCGGGATGAGGGGGGTGGGCGGCCGGTAGCGCACGTTGTACATGTCCGGCCGGTTGGCACGACCCAACTCGTACACATCGCGGAAGCCTCGGGTTGTGACCAAGGCCACCTCGGCACCCCGCCGTTCCAGAAACGCATTCAAGCCCGCCGTGGTCCCGTTGGTTATGGAGTCCAATCGCCTCCAGTCGACACCCAGTCGATCGATCGCGGCCAAGACCCCCTCATGCAGGCGGGAGGGAGTGGTCAGGGCCTTGGCGGTCCGGGTGGTGCCGTTGTCGTCGATGAGCACCGCGTCCGTGAAGGTTCCCCCAATATCGACGGCTACCCGTACCATAACTTCAGCAGGATGTGAGTTTCGACATAGAACCGCCCAGGGTCAGAGTTGTGGTGTGGGCCAAGTCTCCCGGCCCTCAGGAAACGATACTACCAAGCGTCATGAGGGCGACGGGTCGTCCTCATGATCGGCCTCGTCGGCTGTCTCGGAGTGAGGCTCCTCCACCTCGTATCGAGGTACATATACGCTCAGCAACGCTTGGATTATGGCCGCCGCGGGGAGGGCTACCAACGCCCCTACCGGGCCCAAGAGTGTGCCTCCGACGATCACTGAACCGAACGCCACCGCGGGATGGAGACTCATCGTGCGGGCGGTAATCCGCGGAGACAACACCACATTCTCGAACTGCTGGTAGACCAGGATGCCTGCCAGCACGACTAACGCGGTTAGGGGGCTTATCGTCAACCCCACCAGGATCGGGACCACTCCGGCCAGGTAGGTACCCACAGTGGGCACGAACTGGGAAACCACCCCTACCCATACCGCCAACGCCAGCGAGTAGGGAATGCCGATCAGCTCAAGAAACACAAAGGTGGCCACCGCCGAGACCAGAGCAAGAAGCCCGCGGGAGTACACATAGCCGCCGGTCTTGGCGATGGCAATCTCCCAACCTCGCTGCACCTCGGCCTGCCTCTCCGGCTTCACTACCGAGAGAACCAGCCGACGGAATCGGGGGCCGTCCGCCAAGAGGTAGAAGGTAAACATGGCGAGGGTGAAGCTCTGTAGCACCACCCCGACGACGCGTGCTCCCACTCCCACCACCCCCAAGAGTCCGCTGGCCAGGGAGTCGGCGTAGGTCTCGAGGGCGTCCTCGATGTCTATGGCGCCCTCGGAAAGGTTGGACAGGTTGAGATCGACGCCGAAGCTGTCTTGCAGAGTAACGGTGAGGTTTTCCAGCCAGTCGGGAAGAGCGGCCATCAATGCCGCCACCTCGCTGACCAACGGAGGCAAAGTTACCCCGACAAACAGGACTACCGCTAGGAGAGCTGCCAGAAAGACGAGACCGGTGGCGAGGCCTCGCCTGACCCCTCGCTTGGCGAGGAAGGCCACGGCAGGCTCTAAGGCGAAGTAGGCGAACAAGGCCAGAAGCAGCAACGTCAGGAAGCTTCTGAGTTGGATAACCGACCAAAACACCAGGTAAGTGGCCAGGAATCCCGCCGCAACCATAAGGATGAGGCGGGGCACCCAAGTCGGCGGGTGGGCCTTCTGCGGTTCGCTCATGCGTTCATCGTTCATGGGTGAAGGCTACCAGCGAGAAGCTCCGCAACATTGGGCATTTGTCAATAAGCTACCCGGACAGTACCCATGGCGGACGGAGAGCGCAGTTGACCAGCCAAGGCATCGTGTGGACGGCCTCCCCGGAGGAATTAGCCCGGTCCCGCACCCTGGAGTTCATGCGGCAACACTCAATCGGATCCTATGCGGATCTGGTTCGCCGCTCTATCGATGACCTTGAGTGGTTCTGGGCCGCCGCGGTCAGCTACCTGGGTATCCCATTTTACGAACCGTATCGGACGATCCTGGATACCAGAAAAGGAATGCAGCACCCGGAGTGGTTTAGCGGGGGACGCATCAACCTATCCGAGGTATGCGTGGATCGCTGGGCGGCGACGGAACCCGACCGGACCGCGTTGGTGGCAGAGAACGAAGAGGGCACCCAACATCGCCTCAGCTACGGCGAACTCCTGGAGCGAGTGGAACGAGCCGCCGGAGCGCTACGTGCGGCCGGGGCATCGAAGGGAGACACGGTGGCCGTCTACCTGCCTATGACCGCCGACGCCGTGGTGGCCATGCTGGCGGCGGCCCGGATCGGGGCGATCTACGTACCGATCTTCTCCGGCTTCGGTGCCGAGGCGGTGGCCTCCCGCTTGGATGCCTGTCGACCGGCAGTGATGGTGACCGCAGACGGTTATCACCGCCGAGGCAAGACCGTCGCCATGAAGGAGACCGCCGATCGGGCCCTCACGATGGCCCAACTCAGCCCGACGACGCTGGTAGTCACCAACCTCGGCAGGACAGACCTGCCGACGGACCTTCCCTGGAACGACGAACGAGACCGGTTCTGGGACGAAGCTCTGGAGGCCGCCCCTCGCCAGCCCGCGATCCCGACCGAGAGCGAGGATCCGGTGCTCCTCGCCTACACCTCCGGCACAACCGGGAAGCCCAAGGGAGTAGTCCACGTCCACGGGGGTCTCGCCGTGAAGCTGGTCACCGAAGGGGCGTTCTCCTTCGAGATCAGACCGGAGGATCGGGTGATGTGGATGACGGACATGGGCTGGATCATGGGCCCATGGATGGTGGTAGCCGGGCTGGGGAACGGAGCTTCTATCGGATGCTTCGACGGGGTACCCAACTATCCGACACCGGGTAGGACTTGGCAGCTGGTGGAATCCCTCGGGATCACCGTGCTGGGCATCTCCCCCACCCTTATTCGTGCCCTTCAGGCCCACGGTTCGGCACCGGCCCGCACCGCCGACCTCTCGCGGCTGCGGGCGATCGGCTCAACCGGGGAGCCTTGGAATCCCGACCCTTGGTGGTGGCTCTTCCGGGATGTGGGGGCAGAGCGCATCCCAATCATCAATATCTCCGGCGGGACCGAGATCGGTGCCTGCCTGCTGTCGGTCAACATGCTCCAAGGCATCAAACCTACTTCCTTGGGAGGACCGGCCCTGGGAATGGCGATAGATGTCTACGGAGGGGATGGTTTGCCCATCCGAGGCGAGGTGGGCGAGTTGGTATGTACCAAGCCGTGGCCCGGTATCACCCGCGGGTTCTGGGGCGACGATGATCGCTACCTTGCCACTTACTGGAACCGTTGGCCTGACATCTGGGTCCATGGCGACTGGGCTTCTGTTGACGAGGATGGCTTCTGGTACCTTCACGGACGCTCCGATGACACACTGAACGTGGCCGGTAAGCGGATCGGTCCCGCGGAGATCGAATCAGCGGTGGTAGCTCACCCCGACGTAGTAATGGCCGCCGCCATCGGCATACCGGATCCGATGAAGGGGGAGTCGATCGCGGTCTTTGCGGTGCCGACCGCCGAACCACGACGCCAGGGCGATATCGTCGCCGAGATTGCTGCCTCGATCATGGACCATCTGGGCAAGGCGTTCCGGCCTGCGGTCGTTGAGTTGGTCACCGATCTCCCTCGCACCCGTTCGGCGAAGATAATGCGGCGGGTGGTTCGAGCCCGGGCTCTCGGCGAAGAAGCGGGTGATCTAACCAGTCTGGAGAACCCGGATGCGGTAGCGGCTATCCGACCGATTGGGCAGTGAACGCCACTTCGCCACTCAGCGACCCTGTTGTTCCATTATGTAGCGTGTCACCCTCGAGATCTGTTCATCGGTGAGAGTGCCGCGAAAGGACGGCATCCTCCCGATCCCGTAGGTGATCGACTGCACCAGGTATGTCTCCGGCTTATCGGCCGACTCGGCCCCTTCACCTGCCAGCGCCACACCGGCACCGCCGGATAGGTCGGCACCGTGGCAGCGGGCGCACATCCGCACGTATACCTCCTCGCCGGTGGCGTCTTCGGGTAAATCGGATCCCCCACACGAGAGCACCGCCAGCGCCATGCCCAGCGACACGAGGGCGGAGAGGATGCGGGGGGTCATCAGGCCTGTGCGTCCCTGATGGTGTTCAGATAGTTGTAGATGGTGATGCGGCTTACCCCCATTAGATCAGCGACCTCATTGATGGACTTGCGCAGCCGAAAGGCACCCCGTTCGTCCAGCAAGCGCACCGCCACCTGCTTTTGTACTCGTCCCAGATCGGCCAACTTTCCACCGAGCTCAGCCTCGACCGTCCCCACTAGGTGATCCAACGCATCGTGAAGGGTGTGAAGCCGAACCGCCCCGACGACACGGCCTTCCCATTCCAGCGGAACACAGCCATCGTCGGCCCCGCCCGGCTCGATGATCTCGGCTCCAACCGCCGCTACTAGGGGCCGCACCGCCTCCAGCAACGGATGCTCGGCACTCACGGCGTGACCGTGATGCTCACCACTACGCGGGTGGCACCCGCCGACACCGCCGCCGCCACACCGTCCCGGACGACCTGCATGGTCTCGTCAAGGTCTCCCTCCACGGTGGTGCCGAAAGGTCCGACATCGGGGTCCAAGACAGCCAGTGCCCTAATGGCCGCCTGAACATGAGGACCCGGCTTACCCTCGGCAAATGGTTCGACTGTGAAATCTACGTTGGCTCGCACCGACCTCCGCCTTCTCCGCGGCCAACCAGACTAGAGGGATGCGAATACGAGGCGGAGCAGCACCGTAACTGCCGCCGAGCAAGCTCCTACGAGCCGGACACACTTGCTAGGATTTGACAAAATGTAAAATTTGGTGGAAAAGGCCGGCTAGTCCGGCGGGGAGGACATCTGCTCATGACCCTGCTAGCAGAGCGCACCGTCGGGTTCACCCTCAACGGTGAGCCCGTAGCCGTGAGCGCCGATCACCCTCACCTGCTCGCCGCCCTTCGAGAAGAACTCGATATCACCTCGGTAAAGGACGGTTGCTCTCCTTCCGGACAGTGTGGCTGTTGCACAGTCCTAGTCAACGGTCGGGCCTTCGTGGCTTGCGTCCTTGCCCTTGAGAAGGTGCGCGGCAAGGAGGTAGTGACCCTCGAGGGTTTCGAGCCGGGGGAACGAAACCGGCTCGCCTCCGCGTTCGCCGCTACCGGAGCGCTCCAGTGCGGGTTCTGCACCCCCGGGATCCTGGTTAGGGCCAAGGCGCTGATCGATCAGAAGGGGTCTGGCCTCACCCGCAAGGTAACGGCCGGTCGGCTAGGAGCTCACCTCTGCCGGTGCACCGGATACACCAAGATCTTCGACGCCATCGACGTCCTGGCCAAAGGAGAAACCCCGCTCCTCGAGCAGGCTTCGGGAGTCGGCAAGTCCGGCATCAAGTATGAGAGCACCGACTTGGCGCTCGGCGACCGCAACTATGTGGATGACATCCGTATTGCGGGCATGCTCCACGGAGCTTTGCGACTGACCGACCATGCTCGAGCCGACATCATCCGCATCGACACCGACCGGGCCCTTTCCATGCCGGGCGTGTCAGCGGTGCTCACTGCGTCCGACGTCCCCGGCAGCCTGCGGGTGGGCCTCATCCACAAGGATTGGCCCGTGTTCATCCCCGAGGGTGGACGTACCTCCTACTACGGCGATGTCTTGGCCATGGTGGTGGCCGAGGATCGAATGACGGCTCGGGCCGCAGCTGAGGCCATCGATGTGGAATACGTCGTCCTAACCCCCTTTACCGATCCGGCCGAGGCGGTCGCGGCAGAAGATGATGCCGTGTGGGGGTTGAGCGGCAACATCCTCTCCACGTCGGAGTACGCCCGCGGCGACTTCGAGTCGGCCTATCAAACATCTGCTCACCAGGTACATGAGCGATTCGTGACCCAGCGCGTCGAACATGCCTTCCTGGAACCGGAATCCACGTTGGCAGTTCCCGCCGGGAACGGTCGGTTGATGGTCTATTCGGGGGGCCAAGGTGTTTGGGATGACCGTGACCAGATGGCGGCGGTCCTTGACCTCGACCCCTCTCTTATCACCGTGGAGCTGGTTTCCAACGGAGGGGCCTTCGGGGGCAAGGAGGACATGGCCAACCAGGCCCAAACCGCGCTGGCAGCCCATCTCCTCGGCCGCCCTGTGAAGTGCACCCTTTCCAGGGAGGAGTCGCTGCGCATCCACGCCAAACGTCACCCGATCCGGATCGACCTTTGGGCTGGCTGCGACAACAACGGCAAGCTGACCGCCCTCAAGGCACGCATGCTGGGCGACTCTGGCCCCTACGCCTCGGTGGGAATGAAGGTGCTGGAACGGGCTGCTGGCCACGCGTCCGGTCCCTACGTCGTTCCCAATATCGACGTCGAGGCCGTGGCGGCCCGCACCAACAACCCGGTATGCGGTGCCTTCCGCGGATTCGGGGCCAACCAGGCTCAATTCGCAATGGAAGGGGTACTTGATCGCCTAGCCCATGCGGTGGGGATATCCGGATGGGAAATGCGACGCCGCAACGTGGTGGAACCCGGCGTGGTGTGGGGGCCAGGCCAGATTATGGATGATGGATGCCGGGGGGCACTCCAGGCGCTGGAGGCGGTCAAGCCCCACTACGACGCCGCTCGTGCCGCCGGCAAGGCGGTAGGCGTCGGGCTGGGCCTGAAGAACAGCGGGCTCGGCAACGGGTTCAAAGAGATCGCCGGTGCGGTGGTCCGGTTCGGGAGGGACGGAACAGTGGAGGTACGGCACTGCTGGACCGAGATGGGCCAGGGAATCCACACCGTCGCCCAGCAGGTCGCCGCCGAAGAACTGGGCATCGACCCCGCCAAGATAAGGGTCGTAGTCGACACCAGCCGGGAACTCGGTGCCGGACAAACCACCGGATCTCGGGGCACCCTCATGGGGGCGGGAGCGGTGAAATCGGCTTGTCAAGCTGCGGATGCGGGTGGTCGCCTTCCCGAGGTCGACTACTACGGTGAGTATCGGGTCGACTGGACCAACTCTCTTAGCGAAGGCCTAGATAACCCGGTAATCCACTCGGCGTTCGGCTACGCCGCTCAGCTAGTGATCATCGATCGTGCCTCCGGCCAAATCGAGGAGGTGGTGGCAGCCCACGATGTCGGGCGGGCCATCAACCCGAACCTGTGCGAAGGCCAGATCGAGGGATCGGTCCACATGGGTCTGGGCTACGCACTCACCGAGGAGTTCCCCGCCGACCATGAAGGTAGGCCGACCAACATGACCCTCCGTAGTCTTGGCATAATCCGGCCCAAGGACATGCCCAAGATAGAGGTGATCCTCGTCGAGGTCCCCCAGCCCTTGGCACCGTACGGCATCAAGGGCGTCGGTGAGATCGGCTTGGTTCCCACCGCCGGAGCAGTGGCTGCCGCCATGCATGACCTCGACGGGGAGTGGCGCAACCATCTTCCCATGACGGTCCATCACCGGCCCGAAGCATGAACTCCACCCCCGGGATGGTGTGCGGCCACCACCATCTCTACTCGACCCTGGCGCGCGGTATGCCCGCCCCGCCGCGGACGCCGACCAGCTTTCTGGGGATACTCGAACAAATCTGGTGGCGTCTCGACCTGGCTCTAGACGCCGAAATGATCCGTTGGTCGGCGATGCTGGGGGCGTTGGAGGCGCTCGAGTCGGGTACTACCGGGATAGTCGACCACCATGAGTCCCCGAACGCGATCGAGGGGTCCCTCTCCTTAATCCGGGAAGCCTGCCAGGCGGTGGGAGTTCGGGTTCGCCCCAGCTACGGAATCACCGACCGCCACGGTATTGACGGGGCCAGACGCGGGCTCGAGGAGAATCGCCGCTTCCTCAGCGAAGGGGGAAAGGGCATGGTGGGCATCCACGCCGCCTTCACCTGTGAGCGATCCACGCTGGAAGAAGCCGCCAGCCTGGCGGAGGACCTTGACGTAGGTGTCCATGTCCATGTCGCCGAGGGGCCCGAGGACAAAGACTGCCAAACCAAGCTGGCCGGGTTGACGTCGGATGCCTGGCTCCTAGCCCACTGCGTCTACCTGCCCGACCACCATGGGCTTCGCGGTACCGTCCTGCACCAACCCCACTCGAACCTGAATAACTCGGTGGGCTACGCCAACCCGGCTCGTTTCGACAACCCCGTGGTGTTGGGCACCGACGGTATCGGTGCCAACATGATCGAGACCTTTCGCCTGGCGTACGCCCTCCACCGGTCGGTCGACATCACCGCTGGCCCCGATACCGTCTGGTCCTGGCTGGAGAACGGCTGGGATCTCATGCCCGAGTGCCGAGAAGACCGAGTCATCTGGAGCTATGAACCGATGGATCCATGGCACCTGGCGTTTACTCCGGGGGTCCGACCGCTCCGCATTGACGTGGGCGGCGAAACCGTCTTCGAGAACGGTCAACCAACCAGGGTGGATCCGAACGAGATCCGGGCGAAGGCAAGGGAACAGGCCGCCCGACTGCACGCCCGGCTATGAAACCAAACCCGCCACCCATCTGGCCCGAGTCGAAAGGAAACCGGTGAACGGCGACCACGTACCGCTTACCCCATTCGGGCTGGCCGATCTGCTGGCGCGTATTGAGCACGAGTGGACCACAAGGAACCGAATCTTCGACCTGCCGACGGCCCGCTTTCTCAACATCTCCAAGGGACCCGACATTTCCATCGACTTCCTAGGGCGGCGAGCCGCCACTCCGGTGGGCCCCGCCGCCGGCCCGCACAGCCAGATGGCCCAGAACATCGTGCTGTCCTGGCTGGCCGGGTCTCGCCTGATCGAGCTCAAGACGGTCCAGGTGCTCGATGAACTGGAGATAAACCGGCCCTGCATCGACATGGAGACCATCGGGTACAACATCGAATGGAGCCAGGAACTAAAGATCCCTCAATCCCTTGAGGAGTACGTAAAGGCGTCGATGATCGTTGAGATGTTGCGGCGGTGGGATGAGGTGACTCCGCACCTGGGTGAGGACACCGGGCCATACATTTTCGACCTATCGGTTGGCTACGACCTAGCCGGGATCTCCACAGACCAGGTAGCTTGGTTCATCGACTCGATGATGGACGCGAGCGACGAGATAGAACGGCTCCGACCCCAGATCGTAGGCGGCTTCGAACCCTTCCAGGACATGGACTTCCCCACCCGGATCGCCGACACCGTAACCCTCTCGACCTTTCACGGGTGCCCCCCGGACGAGATCGAAGCGATCACCAAGCATCTCATCACCCGACACGGATTGGATGTGATCGTGAAGCTAAACCCCACCCTGCTGGGGTTTGAGCGGGTGGGACAGATCGTTGGCGACACCCTCGGTTATCGGCAAACGGTGCTACGCCGGGAGGACTTCGACAACGACCTGCAGTTTCCGAGAGCGCTGGACCTGATCGGTGAGCTGAACCGGTTCGCCGTCGAGCACGGCCGGCGATTCGGTATCAAGCTGACCAACACCCTGGTCGTGGAGAACACCAAGGGTTTCATGCCAGACGAAACCATGTACCTGTCGGGGCCGCCGCTGCATGTGGTATCCACCACCCTGCTCGGGGAGCTGCACGATGCCTTACCCGGCATGCTGAGAGTCGGGGGGCAGGACGGTCCGGTACAGGTTTCCTTCTCAGCGGGGATAACCAAGGAGAACCTGCCGGAGGCGGCCGCGCTCGGGCTCGCCCCGATCACCATCTGCTCGGATCTTCTCAAGCCCGGCGGTTACGGCCGCCTTGCTCCGATGGTCAAGGGACTCTGGAATGCCATGAAGCAGGCCGGGTCGGTATCCCTGGCGGGGTGGCAAGACCACAAAGCGGGACTGGCTGGCGGAGTAGGGCCGGTGGCCGCCTATGTTGCCACCCTCCACAATCCTCTCACCAACCGAAAATACACCTTGGCAGGCAATTCCAAACTGCCCCGGTCGGTCGATAACGAGCTGAAGATGTGGGGATGTGTTGCCTGCAACTTCTGCGTGACGGTATGCCCCAACGACGCCTTCTTCCGTATACCCACCCCCGATGAACTCGACGCTACCGGCCTTCAGCAATATCTGGTCCTCACCGAGCTGTGTAACGAGTGTGGCAACTGCATGGTGTTCTGCCCTGAGGTCGGGGATCCCGCCGTGATCAAACCCCGCCTGTTCATCGACAAGGACCGTTTTGAGGCCGAGTCAGAGCAGGCATTCCTGGTTCACCAGGATCCGGACGGGTATTGGGTTCAACCTAATGCCGCCGGAGCTGAACACACCGCCGACCTGCTCCTCCTCCTCAACGGTGAAGAAGGATTCGTGCTCCCTCCGGCACCTCATTCTTGGAGGGATGATCAAGCCCGTCGAGCCCTCGGTAAAGCCAAGGACGGCGAGTAGCTGGGCCAGTGGCTTAAGCAACCAGTTGCCCGGCCACCAAGACCTTGGGTCAATCTCGGGGCATCTGACCAGGTTTGTCGGCCTCAGCTAGCAGCTTCCGGAGTTCTTCGAGGAGGTGCTCCCCCACTTCAAGCGCCTGCTCGACCATCTGCTCCGACACTCGCGCGGCTTCCTCAACCATGCTGCGAACGCCCACCACTGTCTCGTCGGCGTCGCCGCGATCGTCGGCCGATTGCCCGGTCACGATCCGGTTGATGGTCGACTCCAACTCGCCGAGCCTCTTCCGGGACCTGCTTCGGTAAGCCTCGTACTCGGAAAGGGTGTCGACTACCACGTCAAGGAAGCTATCCACTTCGTCAGGCGCGTAGCCGCGCAGGGCCACCGAGAACTTGATCTCCCGAACCTCATCCGCCGTCACCCGCACCTGCACCACCTAGCAGATAAACCCGGTAACGATCACGATCGCCGCAACCATGACAATCGGCGAGAGATCAAGGCTCACCCCGCCGATAGGGATAGGCGGTAATCTCTTGCGCAGTGGGCGAAGGGGCGGGTCCACGATCCTCGACAGCGACGCCACCGCACGGCCCACCGGATGCTCACCCGGCACCTCCAACCAACTGAGGATGGACCGGGCTATAACAGCCACCATGTATAGCTGGGCCAGATTGCATACGAGTCGAACCAACGTAGGCTCAGGCGTCGAAGTCGTACAGTCCGAGCGAGGCCAGTCGGCGCAACTCCTGGCGTGCTACCGAGACCCCGGACGGTCGAACCAGCAGCACACCCGCCGCCGACTTCTGGAGAGTTCCATCCACCGCGTAGACCAGACCGCACAGAAAGTCCACCAAGCGCCGAACGCCAGGCGGGTCAAGGTTCTTGAGAACCACCACCACCGGGACCTGCTCTCTGAGGGTATCCGCCACCCGGCGAACATCGTCGAAGGTCCGCGCTTCCAGAATCTCGGTGTAACCGGCTGGCTGGATGGTCTGATCCTGGCGGCGGAGTATCACCCCGGAGTCCCCGCTCACCGGCACTACCGCTGGTCGAACGTAGGGCGGGACCGGTTCAGCCACCCTCGGGTTTCTACCCTCCTGTACCGCAACCTGGTCATCCACAATCTGGAAATTCCCTCGCGGTGACGGCCTGCGATCCGGCGTGCCGGTGCCGTAGCCCATTTCCCGATCAGGCTCGCCCTCGTCCACGAGACCCATCCAGGTGAGAATTCTGTTCATGGTGCTCATTTCCGTATCAGTTCCTTGGGCCAAAGATAGCCCGTCCGACTCGCACGATCGTTGATCCTTCCTCGACAGCAACCTCAAAATCGTCCGTCATGCCCATACTAAGCGCCAAAGGACGCCCTACTCGGGCAGAGATCTCATCCCTCAGCTTCCGCATTCGCGCAAAGAAGGGCCGAGAATCCTCCGGTACGGAACCCTGGGGAGGTATCGCCATCAACCCGGCGAGGGAGAGTCCATCTGCTTCCCACCGCTCAAAGGTATCCAGCACGAGTTCAGGAGAGACTCCGGACTTCTGAGGCTCTCGCCCGATGTTGACCTGCATCAGGGTCGAAGGTCCCGCCCGCAACCCCTTCCGCCATACCCTGGCCAGGCGGTCTCGGTCCATGGAATGAAGAAGAGAGACCCGGGGACGCACCAACCGGGCCTTGTTGGTCTGGAGCGCTCCGACGAAGTGCCACTCCACGTCGGCGGGGAGGAGGTCGACCTTGGTAACGAGTTCCTGGGCCCGGTTCTCCCCGAAGACACGATGTCCGCACTCAAGCGCCTCTTCGATCGCGGCGGCAGGTTGTCCCTTCCCGATGGCGACGACTTTGATCAACGCCGGGTCCCTACCCGAGCGACGGGCTGCATCCCGTACCCGCTCCGTCACCATCCTGAGACGGTCGGCAACGGTCACGGAAGCCATCCGATGGCGGCCATGCGAGCCGTGGTCCGGTTGGCGCGGAACGAGAAATACCCCTCGTCGCATCGGGTGCAAACAGGTGCCGACCACCACTCGGCATCCGGCACTTGATCCCTGACGGCACCCGACAGATCTACCGTGGTCCTACCGCCGATGGACTTGACATGGCGGTGGTTGAATAATGCGGCCACGTCGGCACCTACCTCGAAGCAACAAGGGCCTATGGACGGACCGCTGGCCGCGCGCCGTACCGGTCCGGGTGACGATCCGAGGCTCTCCACGGCCCGAGCCGCGGCCCTCACCACCCCCGCTACCACACCCCTCCATCCGGCATGCGCAACCGCCACCGCGGCGTCGGTCTCCAGCACCACGCTCGCGCAGTCGGCGGTCGTGACGGCTATAGGCAACCCGGTGGTCTCCGTGGCCAACGCGTCACCCTCTCCGGCCGGACCGGCCGAGCTAACGGCTATCACCGTCGATCCATGAACCTGGCGGGATGGCATGGACCACGCCTCGGTGATACCCAGCAAGTCTGCGACCTCTCCCCGATTTCCTGAGCGGACATCACCGGCTGCGGCAGTTGTAAAGGCCGCGCCACGAAACCCCGGCGGCAGCAAAAGCATGTCCAGCATTAGGTCGTTCAGCTACTCCTGCAGCCAGTCTGGAATCTCTAACGGATCGTCGTAGGCCTGCTGAGCCCTACCTGAGGCACCGGCTCGGCTGGCGGTATTCCGTGCCCCCGCTCCGGATTGACGTGATCTGACCCCGGCGGCGATGATGGTGAGCCGGAACTCTTGTCCCATCGCGTCGTCCTGGGAGGCACCAAAGATGATCTGTGCATCTGAGTCGGCCCCTTCCTGAACCGCGGCGGCGGCCTCGCTTACCTCCGTCAACGTCATATCCGGAGGGCCGGTGATCGAGAGCAGTACTCCTCTCGCCCCTTCCATGGAGGTCTCCAGTAGCGGGCTAGCCATCGCCTGCTGAGCCGCCTGCAGGGCCCGGCTCTCGCCGGAAGCCTGGCCGACGCCCATGACTGCCGTCCCGGAATCGGAGAGAATCGCTTTTACATCGGCGAAGTCGACGTTGATCAATCCCGGATTAGTGATGATCTGGGTAATACCGTTTACTCCGTCGGTCAATACCTGATCTGCCATGGCGAACGCCTCGCCCATCGTGGTCGAACGATCGGCTTCTGCCAAGAGGTTGTCGTTCGGGATGACGATCATGGCATCAACCTGTTCCCTCAGATCGGCTATGCCCTCTTCGGCCACCTTGGATCTCCGATGCCCCTCGAATCCGAACGGGCGAGTCACCACGCCTACCGTGAGGGCACCCAGCTTGCGCGCACATGCTGCCACGACCGGTGCCGCTCCGGTGCCAGTGCCGCCACCTTCCCCCGCGGTCACAAACACCAGATCTGATCCGGCCAGGACGTCTTCCAGATCGTCGCGGTCGTCCTCGGCGGCGGCTTTACCTACTGACGGGTCGGCACCGGCACCAAGTCCCTTGGTGATCTCGGCCCCGATATTCAACTTGACGTCGGCCTCTGACATCAAGAGCGCCTGCGCATCGGTATTGATGGCGATGAAATCCACCCCGGCTATCCCGGTGCGGATCATGCGGTTGATGGCGTTCATTCCGCCACCGCCAACTCCCACCACCCGGATAACCGCGACGTACCCGCGGAGACTGGTTTCGTTGGAAATCGTCATATGGTCAATCATCCTTCCACTCTGCCAATCGCGGAGACCGACTCGAACCTGACCGCTATAGGTTACCTGAACCCATACCTTAAATTACTAGTTATACTTCACGTTTATCCTCAACGTTATAGTTTGAGGTCTTCGACGTCTGGATCAGTCGTAACCCACGGCCTGATCGCGGGCCGGTTCGGTGCGGTGACGTCAATCAGGCCATCCTCAGTATTGGATGAGAGCAGCGCCACCAGAGACAGCGCCTTTCTTTCGAGGTCCGTCGGAGGCCCGAGCTTGGCCGCTCGGTTCCCAACCCAGGCCCAGAGCTGATGGTCTCGTTCTGAAATCACCACATCCAAGGTGAATTCCTCAGGAAGCGCAGCCAAGAACTCTAACGCTCCTAAGACGGCAGGTTGACCTATAGCCTGTCCCAGGCCCGGGTCCACTAATGGAATCCTCATTAGGGGAAGGGAGTCGTCAGGAGCGGCGGCGTAATCGACCACCACTGCGTCGTAGGCCACCACTGCCCAATTGTCGGCAAGCTCAATGACTGCGGCATCGACCCGCTCCCGTACGGTCACCTTTACGCGATCGGGGAAGACCAGCTTCACCGAGGCGGCGGCGATCCGTGGATGTCCAGTCAGTTTTTCCTCTATGGCCGGGGGGCGGATGGTGATGAGGGGTCTCCCGACAACCAGACCGCTCTCCGCGACGATTTGCTCGACCGGCACCAGGCTGGCACCGGTTATGTCGATCCGTTCTACCCCGAAGAATGAAGCCACCCAAACCAGTCCGCCCACTACGGACGCCACAAACACGACCTGTGCTGACCTCCGCGCCCTTCTATCTCTGACCGATCGGCGTTGCTCATCAGAGGTCGAGGCGGTCAAGAGTTCTCGCCTCCGGTAAGGGGTGCCACTTCCTCGGGGTCAAATCCGAGGAACCGCATCTCGGGAGTCAGGACGATCCCGGTGGCACGCTTCACCAACTTGTGAACATCGGTTACCAGAGTAAGTACATCCTGGGCGGTGGCACCGGCGTCAACCACGAAGAAGTTGGCATGCTTGGTAGAAATGTGTGCCCCTCCCCGCCGCAATCCCTTCAAGCCCAACGAGTCGATTATACGACCAGCGCTGTCCTGGGGAGGATTACGAAACACACTCCCGGCATTGAGCGTCCCGCCGGGCTGATAGTCCCGCCGCCAACGGATCGCCTCCCTCATTAGGGCAAGGATACGGTCCCGGTCACCCTTGTTCAGACCGAACTCGGCTGCCAACACCACGTCGTCAGGCCCCAGCCCGCTGCGACGATAAGCAAGACCCAGTTGGTCCACCCGCCGATGGTCGGTACGGCCCGACCGGAGGTCGAGGATCGAAGCTGAACGTATCACGTCGACGGTCTCCACCCCGTAGAACCCGGCGTTCATACGAACCGCTCCACCGACGGTTCCTGGTATTCCCACGTAGAACTCCAGACCCGACCAACCCCCTTCCGCCACTCGGCGGGCCAGTACCGGGAGGCCTACCGCCGCACCCGCGCTCACCGTCCCTTCGGCAGAACAGATCTCGACGGCCTTGAAAGCGGCCCCTAGCCGGATGGCCAGTCCCCGAAAGCCAGAATCAGCCACCAGGAGGTTGCTACCGCGCCCGATCACCGCGATCTCCAGGCCACGATCAAGGGCGGCCCGAGACACTGTCCGGAGGGTGTCGGTTGAGGTTGCCTCAAGAAACCATCGCGCCGCGCCGCCCAGCTTGTAGGTGGTCATCGGGGCCAGATTTACCTGACTGCGTACTGATCCCTCAGCCATGAGTTCTGCCCAGGTCGTCATAGTGGGGCTGACAGGCTTCGGATCAGGCGTCCGGGAAGCGTGGAGATATCGCCCGCGCCCAGGATGAGTACCACATCCCCCTCCTCCGCCTGAGACGAGACGAGGCGCTCAGCTTCGTCAAGGCCGGGGACATAACTGCTGTCCACCCCCGAGCCATCTACGGCATCGGCTACAAGGCGACCGGTGACACCCGCGATCGCCGACTCGCGTGCCCCGTAGATGTCGGTAACCACCACCCGGTCCGCCTTGGCCAGAGCAGCACCGAACTCCCCGGCTAAGGCGAGCGTTCTCGAGTACAGATGCGGCTGGAACACCACCCACAACCTATTCCTATCCATCGGTCTCAGAGCATCGATATCCGCCGCTATCTCCGCCGGGAGGTGCGCATAGCTGTCGATGACGGCGACCCCGCGTACGGTTGATCGATGCTCTAAGCGGCGGTGTACACCCTTGAAACGGGCGAGAGCGTCAATGGCCCCGGCTATGTCATGACCCATTTCCGCCAGTAGGGCAAGAACACCGGTCGCATTCTGTGCGTTGTGTAAGCCGGGCCGTCCGATCGTCACCTCGGCTGGAGCGAAACGTCCGGACAGACGGAACCTCACTAAATCAACCGCCGGGGTGAGCTCCTCTATCCGCCAAACGGCTTCCGGATGGATGCCATAGCCGGGTTTCCCGGTACGGGCGGCCAGCCTGGCCCCCCCGGGATCATCCAGGCCAACCACCACCGGCCCCTCCACCCGCTCCACCACCTGGACGAAGGCCTCTTCGAGGCGTTCGGGGGTTCCATAATGGTCGAGATGATCAATGTCGACGTTCGTGACCACCAGACCAGCCAAGGCCAGATGGCCGAACGTGCCGTAGGCCTCGTCAGCTTCAAGAAGCAACAAGTCATCGGTTCCAAGGTGGGCATTGTCCTCGTGCCCGACTAGGTCACCGCCGACCAGATAGGAAGGGTCGAGACCGAGACCGTGGGTCGCCGATACGGCCAGTGCGGTAGAGGTGGTCTTACCATGGGTACCCGTAAAACCAAGAGTCGGGATAGCAGCCGTGATGGCACCCAACAGCCGCGCACGATCCCAGGTAACGACGCCCGCCGACCGGGCCGCGCCCAGCTCCGGATCGGACCGAGGTACCGCGGCGGATGCAACCACTAGGGCACACTCCTCCATGCGGGATGGTCGACTCCCCACCCAGGTCTCCACGTTGTCGCGGCCCAGGCTGTCCAGGCTCGAGCTCGCTACCAGGTCGGATCCCGAAACCACATGACCCATCCGAGCAAGCAGCTTGGCGAGCGGACCCATCCCTGCCCCTCCCGCTCCCACGAGATGCACGCGAGCAGGATCAACCGGTAGCGACATCCGAACCATCCAACATCATGGCCGCAATGGTGTCGGCCGCCTTGGGGTGAGCAAGCTGGCGGGCCGCCCGGCTGAGCGAGACTCGTCCCTCTTCATCCTCCAGCAGGCCGGTCAATACCTCGCCCAGGGTGTCAATCTGGGCCTCATCCACCAGAATGGCGGCACCGGCGTCGGCCATGGCCTCGGCATTGGCTCTCTGGTGACCTCCAGCAAAGCGGCCGGGGACCAGGATGATGGGGGTTCCCGTGACCGCGGCCTCCATCTGGCCTCCCCCCGATCGGGCCACGACGAGATCCGATATGGCGTAGAACAGATCCATCCGGTGCTCGAAACCCAGGACCCGTCGGGTGACGCCCGGGGCATCCCTAGCGATGGAGACCCCCGTTACCCGGTCGGCACCCGCCAGGTGAACAATCTGCAGCGGCGGTCCCGACCACCTCGAGGCCCAGTCCGAGGTGGCATCGTTGATAGCGGGTGATCCGAGGCTGCCGCCCATCACCCCCACCGTGGCCGGGCCGTCCACCAGCCCGTACCTGGCCAAGGCCTCGTCCCTGGCCACCTCCTTGTCAAGGTAGGCCAGCGCTACCCGGAGGGGATAGCCCACGATTTCTCCCGCAATCCGGGCGGTGGCCGGGTAGGTGAGAAAGCAACGTTCAGCCCACCGGTTAGTGAACCGATTGGCTAGCCCGGCCTCGGCGTTCTGCTCGTGGAGATAGATGGGTATCCCGAGTCGGCGGGCGGCAATTGCCGTCGGAACGGTTACATAGCTTCCCATGCAGAGAACCTTCCGCACCCCCCGGCGAGAAAGCTCCTCACCCACCGTCTTAGCGGCGCGTCCCACCACGGCGGGGATCCGCAGGTTCCGAAGCGCCGCCCGACCACGTGATAGACCCATCAGCTCTACCTGCAGCAGCGGGAAGCCCTGCTCAGGCACTAGATCGGATTCCATTCGGTAACCACCGACGAAGAGAACCCGCTCCGGCGGTACGCCCCGCCGCACTAGGGCCTCAGCCACCGCCAGACCAGGGAATACATGCCCGCCGGTGCCAGCGGCCGCGATGGCGAAGCTCAACTACCCGTCCCGGCCAACGCCACGGCCTCTCTCGGAGCGTTACGAGCGATGTTGATGAGCACCCCAATCGCAACCATGGTGGACAACATGGCGCTTCCGCCAACCGACACCAACGGAAGCACCAAGCCGGTGATCGGGATTGCTCCTACGGCCCCTCCGACGTTTACCAACGACTGCAGTCCGAGCCAGCCCGTTATGCCCACCGCCACCAGCCGCGCATACAGGTCGGTGGTGCAGTAGGCCACCCACATACCCACCAAGGCGAGACCTAGCAAGGTGAGGAGAAGGGCAGCAGCACCCAAGAAGCCGGTCTCCTCGCCCACGATGGTGAAGATGAAGTCAGTATGCGGGTTGGGAAGGTAAGCCCATCGCGAACGCGAAGCACCTAGGCCAACCCCGAACCAATGGCCGCTGCCCAGCGCAATGAGGCTCTGCACCACCTGAAAGCAGGTATCAGTAGGGTCGGACAAGGGATCCAGGAAACACATGAACCGCTCGCGCCGGTATTGCAATGAGAAAGTGGCGTAGGCGACGGCAGCCAAGGCACCTGCACCCAGCCCGACGATGTAACGGAGAGGTATTCCGGATGCGATCACCATCGTGCCCGCTACCCCGGCGACGATGATCGTGGTGCCCAGGTCAGGCTGGAGGATGATCAACGCGCACGTTCCGCCCACCGAGAAGAGCAACGGTCCGAACCATTGAGCCGGTTGCCCGAGGACATCGGCTCGCCGGGCCAGTACCGCCGCCAGATACAGGATCACCGCCAGCTTGGAGAACTCTGAAACCTGTACGGTAATCGCCCCCAACTCCAGCCACCTAGTCGCCCCGCCCGCCCTGACGCCCGAGACGAGGGTGGCCAACAGCCCAAGGAAGGAACCGGCCAGAAGGTAGGGGGCGACCCTTCGGTATCTGTCGTACGGAACCCGAATCGTGATCACCAACAGCAGTATCCCAACCACCACCCAACGGATTTGCCTCTTGAAGACCGCCAGACGATCTGCTTCTTGCATGATCCCGGACGCAGAGGAAGCCGACAGGGTGGCACCGAGCCCGATTACAACCAGAACCCCAGCTAGGACCAGAAGGAGGACCACCGACCTAGATCGAGACATCGCCAACGCGTCCCGTTGCCGAGACCAAGTGGACAGACGGGTGGTCGACTTGTCGGTCACCGAGCCAGCCCTCCCAGCTCGCGTTCGTCCTCGCCAACGTATTCCGCCACATGCCGGATGAAGGTGTTGCCCCTATCCTCGTAACATGTGAACATATCAAATCCAGTGGTACCAGGTGATAACAATACCGTATCGCCTGGCTGAGCGCGGGTTCCGGCCAAGCGGACCGCTTCCTCCATCGAGGCGGCATAATCAGCCGAAAGGCCGCCGGCCCTGTCCAACAGATCAGGACCGCACTCCCCCATCGCCACCATGTGTCGAATGTTCGGTGCTCGCAGGAGTGGTGTCATGTCAAGGCCCTTCCTGACCCCTCCGGCGATCAACACAACGGACCGATAGGAGCGAATCGCGGCCATCGCGGCATGCGGGTTGGTGGCCTTCGAGTCATCAACCCAGGTCACCCCTCCGGACTCGCCTACCACCGTCCGGCGATGAAAGTGGTGCCGAAACCGCGCTACCACCTCAGCTGATGCCTCTGGGTCCCCACCCAACGCCACCGACGAGATCGCCGCCGCCGTGAGGTTCACCCGGAACGAGGGATCAAGATCCGGGACTTGGTCCATGGGGACGAACCCGGAGGGAAGCAGCAAGCCGGTAGAGGTCAGGCCGAAGGACCCGTCTCGAATTGGTGCCACCCCGGTGACCGGGATCGCCTGGCCGGGCGATTGTGCCGCATGAGCCGTGGCCACCCGGTCATCTGAGTCGAACACAAGGAGGTGTTCGTCGGTGAGCCCGCGCGAGATCCGATCCTTGTCCGACCGGTAGGCCGCCATGGATCGATGCCAATCGAGGTGATCGTCCGCCAGATTCAGAAAGACGGATACCTCAGGGGCCAGCGTGTAGGTGTAGTGAAGCTGGAAGCTGGAAATCTCCAGGACCACCACCGCGTGGTCGGCCAAAGCCACATCGCTTAACGGAAACCCCACGTTGCCCGCCGCCACGGCGTCGACTCCAGATGCCTTCAGCATGGCGGCGGTTTGTCTACATACCGTGGACTTCCCGTTAGTACCGGTTATGGCCACCATGGGTCGTCTCATGAAACGCCCACCCAGTTCCACCTCGCTCCAGATGGGAATACCCGCTCGCCGAACGTCCGACAGCGGGGTCAGATGGGGTTTGAAACCGGGGCTAGTTACGACCAAGGAAATCCCGTCGAGGTAGCGCGGATCCCACCGTCCGCTCAAGAGAGGCGATCGGTCCCCCAACGTCTCCCCCGCATCCTCTCGCCGGTCATAGACCGCATGGGGGACGCCGTGATGGGCCAACAGACGACAAGCCGCCGATCCTGACATGCCCGCACCCAGGACGAGCACGCTCATGAGCCACTCCAGGCCAGGAAGTCGGCGTAGAAGATCCCCAGACCCAGCGCCACCCCGATGGCGGCAAGAATCCAGAAGCGCACGATGATGGTGGTCTCCGGCCACTGTTTCATCTCGAAGTGGTGATGAATGGGTGCCATGCGGAAGACCCGCCTTCCGCCGAACCAGCGGAACCCGACCACCTGGATCACCACCGAGAGCGCTTCGAGGACAAAGAGCCCGCCGATGATCAACAGCAGGAGGTGGGTACTGGTCAGCAGGGCCAACGCCGTTATGCCCCCTCCTAGGGCTTGCGATCCGACATCGCCCATGATGATGCGAGCCGGACAGGCGTTCCACCACAGGAATCCCAGCGAGGCTCCCAGGATGGCGGCTGCCACCGAAGCCACCCCCAAACCCCCTTCAACCTCGTAGATATGCGGATAGCGGAAGATCCAGAAGGCGATGAGCATGTAGGCACCGGCGACTTGGGCCACCGATCCGGAGGCCAGACCGTCAAGTCCGTCGGTGAAGTTCACCGCGTTGGCGAAGCCGGTGATCATCAGTAGCACCCACACGGCGAAGAATCCGGCACCAAGATCCAGAGAGGTAGGCCGGGCAAAGGCTATGGCTGTAGAGCCTCCCAGCGAGACCAGTCCCCAGGTGAATAGGGCTGCCACCGCCAGCTGTCCCCCCAGCTTGGCCGAGATACCGAGGCCCTTGTTCCGGAACCGGGACAGCGACTGGTAGTCATCGATAAAGCCCACCAAGCCCATGCCCACAATCGCGCCTATGGCGAGGAGACCGGCCATATCGTAACCCGTCCGCTCAATAGCAATTCCGTGATCGGTCAGATGGAAGCGGAAGTGGGAAGCACCGTAACCGGCCAGGATGGCGGCGATGATGACGATCCCTCCCATCGTGGGAGTACCGGTCTTGTGCATGTGTCCTTGGAGTTCCTGCTGGATGAACTGCCCGATGTTCCAGGCCCGGAACAGACGAATGGCGTAGGCGGTACCGAACAGGGCGACCGCGAAGGCAACGGTGGCGGCGGTAAGCATGGCGATCATACGTCACCCGGCTCCGTCTCTCCTAGACTGTCCAGGCCGGTCACCGCCAGCGCTCCGCCAGGTAAGCCGAGGCCACCTCCCGATCATCGAAGGCGATGACCCGATCCCCGAAGTCTTGATAGGTCTCGTGACCTTTGCCGAGGATAAGAACCACATCCCCCACCGATCCATAGTCCAAAGCGATGTGAATAGCAGTCTCCCTATCGACCTCGCAGATCACCCGAGCGTCACCAGCCTGGGCACCGGCGGCTACCTCCTCGACCAGCGCGGCCGGGTCCTCGCTCCGCGGATTGTCCGACGTGACGACGACGACATCGGCGAGAGCGGCCGCAGCACCGAGGAGCGGGCGCTTGCTCGGGTCTCGATCTCCAGCACCTCCGATGACGGCGATGACGCGGCCTCGGCTATGAGACCGGGCGGCTCGAACCACAAAATCCACTGCTTCCGGGCTATGGGCATAATCGATCAGTACCTGGAAGGGTTGACCCTCATCTACTGGTTCCAGCCGTCCGCGTACCCCTCGAAGGGAACTTAGGCCCCGCCGGATCGTCTCCAGACCGATCCCCAAGTGGTGGGCTGAGGCGGCGGCCAGGGCGGCGTTGTGTACGTTGTGTGTTCCCCCGGGCCGAACCCGCAGCTCGGCGCTATCGGCACCGATCCGACACCCGAACCGACCTTCGGACAAGCTTGCCCGCGGAGCGAGGATCGATACATCGTGTTCCGGACCCACACCTACCGTCACCACTGGCCTCGTCCGGCGCTCGGCCAAGCGACGACCGAACCGGCCGGTGACGTCGATGACATGGGTAGATGCCCTACCGTCAAACAGGCGAGACTTAGCTTCGAAGTATTCCTCCATCGTTCGGTGAAAGTCGAGATGATCCTGCGACAAGTTGGTGAATGCGGCAACTGAGAAGGCAGTTCCCTCCACTCGGTGGAGAGCCAACCCATGGGAGGACACCTCCATAGCCACCATCGATACCTTCCGCTCGACCATCTGTCGCAACACCCGCTGCAGGTCGGTTCCTTCCGGGGTGGTGTGGGTAAGCGCCATGCTTTCATCGCCGCTCTCCGACAGTGTGGTTCCTAGCGTGCCTATCTTCGCAAACGAAAGGCCCGCAGCTTCGGCAATCGCCTCCAGCATGGCGGTGACCGTTGTCTTTCCGTTGGTCCCGGTTACCCCAATGATGTTGAGGCGTTGGGAAGGAGCGTGATGCACCAGTGAGGCGGCCAGTCCGATGACCCGCCGAGTGTCGGGAACCCGGATCTGCGGAATCGGAGCGGAAGGAACCCAATCCTGCACCAGCGCAGCCACTGCGCCCTGGCTTGCCGCATCATTCACATACCGGTGCCCGTCGTGGAAGCGCCCCCGCATCGCTACGAACAGGAACCCCTCTCCGGCGCGGCGGCTGTCGTGGGTCACGTCTCTCAGCGGTAGAGATCCGTCTCCACGAAGCCCGCCGTCAAGCCGTGCCGCCACCTCGGCAAGGGTGACCCGATTCTCAGCCATCGGGGCTGACACCCATTTGGTGCAGGGAACCCTCCATCACCGACGCAAATACCGGAGCAGCCACTGCCCCGCCGGTTCGCTGGGCGACCACCGAGCCCACCCGGGGCGAGTCGATCACCACCGCTATGACTAAGCGAGGATCGTCCGCGGGGGCCATACCCGCGAAACTGGCCACATAGTCATCGGTGTAGACGCCTAGGTTATGGTCAAAGCGACGAGCGGTACCGGTCTTCCCGGCCACGCTGTAGCCCGCCACGGCGGCATTGGCACCAGTGCCGTCCTCCACCACCGATTTCAACATGAGTCGAACCGTTCGGGCGGTGTCCTCGGAGATGATCTGCGTCCCTGGTGAGGGCTCGACGCGCTGAAGGCCTTCACCGCTGGCCCAACCCAAGAGCAGTCGGGGCTCCATACGAACCCCTCCGTTGGCAATGGTGCTGTACACGGATGCCATCTGCAACGTGGAAACCGACAATGAGTAGCCAATGGCCGCGGAGGCGGGACAGGTAGGGCAACCCCTGGCCAGGTTGACTGAACCGCTGGCCTCTCCGGGGTAATCAACGCCCGTGACCTGACCGTAGCCGAAGGCGTCCAGGTAGTCGCTTAACCGACCTCGGCCCAGATCTTCTCCGACCTTAACGGCACAGACGTTCGACGACACTCGGATGCAATCCTTCACGGTCATGACGATAGGCTCATGAGGACTGAAGTCCTGATAACAGCCGAAGAGGTCACCGCCTGAGTCACAGGCACCGTCCACAACTTCGTACCGGTCCTCGACCAAGTATTGGGTATCCCACGAGACTGTTCCAGAGTCCAGAGCAGCGGCAATGGTAACCGCCTTCTGGGTGGAACCGGGTTCGTAAACGGACCTAGTGGCGATGTTGATCAGACGCCCCGACCTGATGTCCTCCTCCGTACGATTGGACGGATCGAATGCCGGTGCCGACACCATCGCCAAGACCTCGAAGGTGTTCGGATCCATGGCCACCATCGTGCAGGCCCGAGCCTCGTAAAGGATCAGAGCCTCAGAGCACTCGCGGTAGGCCATGAACTGGATTTCCCGATCGATCGAGAGCACGATGTCGCTGCCAGCCACGGCCGGTTCGATCTCGGTGCGTCCCTGAGGGATCAGTTGGCCCATCGCGGCCCTCTCGGCCGTGATCTGGCCGGGAAGTCCGGTAAGCAGGTCGTCATACTCGGCTTCGATACCTTCAATACCCTCAGAGTCAATGTTCACGAAGCCGACCACATGAGCAGCTAACGGCCCATAGGGATACTTGCGTTTTGGCTCGCGGAGTGAGTGAATGCCTGGCAAGTTCTGCGCTTCGACCGCGGTGACGACATCGGCGTCAACCTGACGAGCGATGAAAACAAACCGGGTCGAAGAATCCAGCTTGCGGAGGAGAGTCCCAAAGTCAAGGTCCAGTAACTCGCTCAGCACTAGGGCCGTGCCAGCCTTGTCTTGGATCTGGCCGGGGTCGGCGTAGATGCTGCGAGAGGGCAACGTGATCGCCAGTTCCCGATACTGACGGTCATAGATAGTTCCGCGCACCGCCGAGGTTTCCTCAACCTGGAAGAGTTGACGATCGGCCGCCTCACGATAGACAGCCGCGTCGACCACCTGAACCTGATAGAGCTGGTAGGCAACGAACGCCCAACAAGCTACCAGTATCAACCCGATAGAAAGCAGGCGGAAGTCGGTGGGTTGACGCCTAGATCGCGTCGCTCTAGAGGGACCCATCTGTTTGGCTCAACCGGATGATCGTGGCGACTGGAGCGGGTCATCCGATACCACACGTGAGGCCCGCAGCGGGGTCACCTCAGCGGGCAGCACCATACCTAGCATCTCCTCGGCGACCGGTACGACGTTCCAAGGCGACTGCAGGGCGCGGACTTCGTCCGCCAGACGCTCCCTTCGTTCGAGTTCCTGATCGATCTGATTCGAGATGATGGTTATGTCGTAGACCACCTCGTCAACCGCGGTTCTCAAGTAGATGAGGGCCAGAAACGCCCCCACCGCCAAGGTCGTATAGAGGACCAGCGGCAGTGGGCTCCACCAAGCCGAGCGGCCCCTGACCACTCGCAAAGGTGCCCGCGCTGGCAGTGACGCCGGTGACTCGGTGATCGGTTGGGGGCGAGCACTCATGCGAGCTTCTCCACCGCGCGGAGACGTGCGCTTCGGGCTCGGGGGTTGCGGCTCACCTCTTCGGGAGTGGGACGGAGCGGTTTTCTGGTCAACGACTTGAGATCGACGGTGGGAGGCACGGGAAGTACCGGGCCCGGGTGCCGCCCTTCGCCCCGCCGAATGCGTCGCTTGATGATGCGATCCTCGAGAGAGTGGTAAGCGATGGTTACGCAACGACCGCCCGGCCTTAGTGCCTGAAGACCGAGGTTCAATCCTCGAGACAATCCCTCCAACTCAGCGTTCACCGCGATTCGGAGAGCCTGGAAGGTCCGACGAGCCGGATGGGGCCCGGTCCGACGAGTAGCCGCCGGGATGGCACCGCGCACCACGTCTGCCAGCCGTGAGGTTCCAGTAATAGGACGGCTCTCGACTATGGCTCGGGCGATGCGATCCGCAAACCTCTCTTCGCCAAAGACCCGGATAATTCTGGCCAGGTCCTTACGGGTGGTTCGGTTCACCAGATCGTCGGCGGTTTGGTCGGCATCAGGCCCCATGCGCATATCGAGTGGCCCGTCGTTGCGGTAGGAAAAACCCCGCTGTCGCTCGTCCAGCTGATGGCTGGAAACGCCTAGATCGAACAAGACTCCGGCTAGCTCCTCTATCCCCTCTTGGGCCATGATCCGATCTAGCTCCTGATAGTTGCGGTTAATCAAGCGAAGGCGCGGATGGGGACGTTCGGTCCGGATCGCCTGCGGGTCACGGTCGATGCCGAGGACGGTTATGTCCGAATCCAGATGCTCAAGGAGGGCCGCGGTATGGCCTCCGCCGCCGAACGTGGTGTCAACGATTACTCCATGGCTGATAGGGGTGAACAAGGCCACGACCTCCTCCAGCATCACGGGCGTGTGAAATGCGTCCGCATGGGTGCGGTTCATCTCCTCGTCCTGACCCATTGCCAGCCCTCCGATGCTTCCTCTGCCGAATAGACTGCGGGCGGAGTAGGGACAATCCATCGGGAGTTCGGAGGGCTGGCAATGGGCAGGCTTCTGCCTGCAATATTGCCGTCAATTGATCGGCTTACTCTGTTCCCCTTCCTCTATTCCTGAGTAGGCGGCCATGGCCCGAGGCTGGTATTGAGCCCAAGCCTCCGCCGCCCAGATCTCGGCGTACTGTCCGGCACCGACGAACACCACGTCCGCGTTGAGGCGGGCGTACTCCCGCAACGGTGCCGAGAGTGGGATGCGCCCGGCAGAATCCAACTCCGGACGGGTGGCTCCGGAAAAGAAGGTTCGCACGACCGCACGCCCCGCTGGATTCGATTCGTCTATCTCGCCCAAGGCTATTTTGCGCTTGTTCCATTCTTCCCTCGGAAACACGTACAGGCACCTGTCCCGGCCCCGGGTCACATAGAAGTCGCCTTCCAGTTGCTCCCGGTACTCTGCAGGCAACACCACCCGACCCTTGCGATCTACCTTCCTTGGTAGTTCGCCGAGAAACTCCTGAACCCGGTCTGCCATTGATATGCTCGCTGCGGTCCTTGTCGCTGCCCGGCTTAGAGACGAAACTCTACCACTTTCTGACACTGACTATAACATGGTCTACACAAAATGACACCCAAGACCTCGCTTCAGGGTCGAGAATGAGCCCGGAATACGCCGGACACGGTAGGATTATGAGCCGATTGGTCCTCTAACCGACCTCCGGCACCCTCCCGTAAGGTCTCCGACAGTGCCCCGTACAATCTCACGAAGCGTTACATCTGTCTCTCAGATTGAGCAACAGGTGATGCTGCGCCTCAGCGAGTCCGAAGCCAACTACACCAAGGCACGGCGCGCCCTGGTTCGGGCACTCCACAATGCGGACGGTCCCCGCTCGGCGCGGGAGCTCTGCGATGACATGGACGGAAAGGTGCCGCAGTCGACGGTCTACCGATCACTGGCCACCTTCACCGGATTGGGTATCGCAGTCCCTCACCATGGCACCGGCGGAGATGTCCGTTACGAGCTGGCTGAATGGCTCGTGGGCCATCATCATCACTTGGTCTGCCAGGCGTGCGGGAATGTCGACGATATCGAGTTATCCGAACAAACCGAGGAAGTCATCAATTCACTGGTGACAGCGGCTACCACCGAGGAAGGGTTCTTGCCAGAAAGCCACTTTCTTGAGATCGTGGGTAGGTGTGCCTCCTGCCGCAGCCAAATGAGCTAGAGAGCACTGGCGCAAGAGGTTCCTTACAGACACCTCCTTGGTAGGGTTACCGGGGGCAGGAGAGGGATTGGTGCCTGAACGAGCCTTGGTTCTCAACGCAACCTACGAGCCACTGTCAATCGTGAGTGCACGACGCGCCATGGTGTTGGTGTTGCGCGCCAAAGCGGACACAATCGCCGCGGCCGAGAACATGTGGAGAAGCGCTGATAGCCAATTCGTGGTCCCCTCGGTGGTTCGACTGCGCAACTACGTCAAGGTCCCCTACCACCGTCGCGTTCCCCTTACCCGGGCCGCGGTATTCGCCCGAGACAACCACCATTGCCAATACTGTCGTGGCCCAGCCGAGAGCCTTGACCATGTTGTCCCCCGAGCCCAGGGCGGACCACACACCTGGGAGAACGTGGTGGCCTGCTGCCGACGCTGCAACATGAGGAAGGGAAGCCGGTTACCCGACCAGGCGGGACTCAAACTAACCAGGACCCCGACCACACCGAGCTATCAGGGATGGCTGTACGCGGCTTTGAGCAAGACTCGGGAACCCCATTGGGCACCCTATCTGGTAGCCCAGTCGGCCTGAGCCAGTTGCCAGTAGGGGCCTCGGATCGACCCGGAAATCCCCCGCCCGCCCTGTTCAGTGCTGGGTGGGCGGTAGCTAAGGGGTGTTCTTCGGCTCCTTCCTCCGCTAGCGGGGTCCAGCGCGGCCATGCCGTTGTATCTAGGCCGTTATGCCTAGGTGCCTGGTAGCCTGCCTAGGGTCCACTACCAAGAGGTTGATCAATGCCTGCCGCTAGCTCATCCATGTTGCCGCTAGGGACTACTGCTCCCCACTTTGATTTGGTCGATACGGTGAGCGGCGATCAAGTAACCCTCGGCAGCTTCGCCGATCGCAAGGCGCTGGTGGTGATCTTCCTTTGCAACCACTGCCCTTATGTCGTGCATATCCAGGAGGGGCTGGCCCGCTTCTCGGAGGATTATCAGGATGCCGATGTGGGAATAGTGGGAATCAGCGCCAACGATGCCGAAACGTACCCAGATGATGCACCGGATCGTCTCGGCGAAATCGCCCGTCAGCGGGGCTATCGGTTCCCGGTTCTATTCGACGAGAGCCAAGATGTAGCCAAGAGCTACACCGCCGCCTGCACCCCGGACTTCTTCTTGTTCGGCCCGGATCGGACCCTGGCCTATCGCGGCCAGTTCGATTCATCACGTCCCGGATCCGGGACACCAGTCACCGGAAACGACCTACGAGCGGCTCTCGATTCGGTCCTCGCCGACCGACCCGTGGCCAACCCCCAACAACCGTCTCTCGGGTGCTCGATCAAGTGGAAACCGGGCAACGAACCCGACTGAGTTAGACAGGCCCCACCGGGCAGGCTGCCGATCCCGGCCCACTACCGCCGCCGCAGACTCCTCCGCCATTCAAGAAACTCTTTGGCCTCTTCTACCGACATGGCGGCGTCCGTCTGGCCATAGGCGGTCATGACCCGCCATCGCCGATACTCCGGGTCCGGACGGGGAAGGAAGGGTGCCTTCCTAAACCAACCCGGAGGCGAGACTGCGACAACCAGGCGAGCGGCCTCTAACGCGAGTCGAGGGTGACGAACCACCACTCGAAGAAAAACCCCACCCATCAAGCGGGCGAGGTCAGGTGCCGACCGCTTCCCTCTCGAGCCGAACCGATTCTCGGCTCTTGTCAAGGTGGCCTAGGAACTGCTCCCGGTTCAACTCGAAGAGACTCTTGTCCTCTTCGACCCGCCGGGTCAACTTACCCAGTTCGGCGAAGAATGCCATCTGCCCTTCCGCCAAGAGGTCTGCCAGCTGTCCGTCCTCGTCGGCGTATATTGAGGCACCGTCGGTAACCAACCGCACTTCGACCGGATCAACCCCCTTTCGGCGCAGATATTTCCAGGCTCGACCTATTCGCTGGAGTGACATGCCGTTGTCTTTGAGGGTAACGATTACTCTGAGGATTACTAGATCACGAAATGCATATTTTCGTTGCTTGCCGGGACGACCCCCTGTGCTCTGGATTGACGGCTGGACAAGTCGCTGCTTGTCCCAATACCTGAGTTGCGACTGGGTAGCACCGGTCAGTTTTGATGCCTCGGCAGAATTGAAGCTATGCAATTTTTCTCCCCTAGATCCCCGGAAAGTCTGTTTGACGGCCGGATTTCTGAATCTTGTCGTTCGCGTCGTCTATAGGCACGCTGCGACCCCAGCTGCCTTCAGGTGGACACCTCCGCCACGAGATGAGTAGAGCCTAACCGCGGATGGGTCGTCAGCGCCCGAAAGGCCACTGACTACTTCGACCGCTCGGCAGAAAATCTCGCAATGGCTGGCCGGGAACCTTGGTCGTCAGCCGCAGAATCCGTATCAGCGTGGCGGTGGACAGCACTAAGACGACAAACCCCAAAACTGCCAACACGGTGTTGAACGAGAAGGTTGCCAGGAGCATGACCGCCCCGATGACAACTCCCACGACAGCTACGCGTACATACCACTGTGGTATGCGGTTCAACGAAGACGTTCGTTTGGTGAACTCTGGGTCTTCGGCTTCGAACTGGCGCTCGATCTCATCAAGGATCTGCTGCTCACGCTCGTTCAGGGGCATCGAATCGTGCTCCGAATCAGTGTCCGCTACTCGTCGTCAGTATACGCGCCGGAAATCGGACGCTGGCCTAAACCGGCGCATCGCATCTCAGTGAGCCGGTTGCCAGTTGCCAGTTGCCAGTTGCCGTATGGGTCATCTTCGAGACCCCATGCCCGCGCTGTTCAGTTACCGGTCGCCCTTGCCATGGGTCGCCGTCGCCAGCTCTTAGGAGGTCTTGGAGGTGTGGATGGCCCCCCTCCCCTCCCATTTTGCTGCACCGCTCTCATTTCCGACGGGTGCCTATACCATGGGGGCAAATGGAAACCGTAACCCGTCTAGTCCGTCACGGCGAGGTCGACAATCCCGACGACTTGGTTTACGCCGACCTTGGCGGGTTCTCCCTCAGCAGGCACGGCCGCGATCAAGCCGCTTGGGCGGCACGACAACTGGCTGGCAGCCCGATTCGGACCGTATACAGCTCGCCCCTGGAACGTGCTCGACAGACCGGCCGGATCATTGCTGCACCACACGGACTGGAGCCCACCGTCCTGCCGGAGGTCTCGGAGTGGGCGTTGCTGAGCCGCTGGGCCGGGACACCCTGGAAGGATCTCGACCTGAGTTTCCCGGGTGAGTTACACCAATACTTGGACGACCCGCAGAATTTGCCGTTTTCCTCGGAATCTCTCGGACAGCTGGCCCGGAGGATGACCGGTGCCATCAACCGCCTTGGTAACCGCCATCCGGGCGAAGAGATCGTGGTGGTATCCCATCAGGATCCCATCCAGGCCGCCTTGCTCTACGTGACCGGACAGGACTTGGCCGGACTCCACCACCGCAAGCCGCAACATTGCGAGCTGATAACCCTGCATCGGTCTAGTCAGGGGCTAACCGTCAGTCGGTCAGCGCCACCGCCCGATCCGGCGGACTTACGGGCAGCCCTCGGCTCGTAGTTGAGCAACCAACTCCCGATCGGTGTCAAACGCCAGAGAAGGCAGATCCTCCAGGAAGAACCAGCCGAGGTCCGAAGCGTCCGACCCGGCGCTAGCAACCCCTCCCGTAACCCGCCCCTCGAACCAAATGCACACGCTTACCTTCGCCGGATCGTGGAAGTTGGTAGCCACGAACACGGGGGGACCTATCTCGGCTTCCAAACCGGTCTCCTCGAAGAGCTCCCGGGCAGCGGCGGCCCGCACCTCCTCGCCATAGTCGACGTACCCGGCCGGGATGGACCACCGACCCGCCTGGGTAGACCCGGGACCACGCCGAACCAACAGAATCCGGCCTACGGGATCGGTTACGACGACGGCCGCGGCCAGCTGAGGAGCGCGAAACTCGACGCGACCGCACGCTGGGCAGACTCCCCGCATCCGGCCATAACGCATCTTACGATCCAGCTCGCCTCCGCATGCCGGGCAATAGGCGGCTTCGTCCGGCCATTCTTCTCTTTGGGGTTGATCGATCAGGTTCATGGGTGGTTCCGGCTTCAATATCTGGGCGCTACGCGCCACAATAGGCGGATGCCCGCCAAGATCATGCTGTGCGGTGGTTTGATTCTCCTGGCCGGATTGGGCTGGTCCGCCCAGACCCTGTTCGGCATACCACCCGCTTGGGAACCCGATGCCTCTGCTCTCGTCGCGCTCGGATCGTTCGTGGTGCTCGCCGTCACCGTGGTGGCGCTGCTTCTGTCGCCGGGAAAGTGGGTGCGCAACAATCTGGTAGCCGTAGCCTTCCAGTGGCTGATAATCGCCCTGCTCGCCGCCATCGATCTGCTCTGGGCGGTGGCGTTCCTCGCCGGGATAGCTGGCATCGCCTTGGCCTGGATGCCCGGACAGAATGATTGGTTCCGCCAGATCAGGCCGGATCGCGTGCCCGTCCGGGCCACGACACTAGCCCTCGGACTGCTCTGGACTCCGACAGTGGTAGGAATGTCGAGTTTCTCAGGTATCGCCTCTACGGGCTGGGCCCTAGCCGGATTCGGCCTGGTGGGCGGATGGGCCTATGCCCGCACCGTTCCCGGCGTTCTCTGGATCTTGCGGCTGGGGACCCCCGCGCTCGGCCTCGCCGCGGTTACCGGTCTCCACCACCTCTGGTCGGTCCCTCCCCTCCTCGCTCTCATCGTGGGGCTGACCTACCTGGCCTGGTCCGCCGAGGCACGAACCGCCACCGAACCGCCGGGGCCCCGGCGGGTAGATCCCATTACGGTGCTCCCCGAGCTCGCCCCGCCAGGGGTCATGGAAAGTGCTGGCTACGACCGTTCGGGGCGTCCTCTTCGGGAGACCGATTGAAGTCAGCCCGTCTGCGCCTCACCTTCGCCCTGCCAGTGGGTCTAGCCGCCCTGATAGGCGGGTTTATCGGCTGGACGGTGGCGCGCGTATCCTGCCAAGCCGGTGCCTGCGGTTATCCGACCGTGGTAACCGTTACCTTCGCCACCTCCCTAGTGGCGGCAATAGGTGTCGGCATCGTGGTGGTCTTGGTGGATCTTTCCCTGCGGGAGTGGCGAGCGGAATCTGGTGGTATCGCCTCATCGCCGGAGGATGATGACCGATCGCCGAGATAGAATGCGCTGGCTTCGCGAAGACGCGGCCCTGGTAGGGCTAGTCTTCGGTGGTACCACCAGCTTCGTGCTCGCCCTCGTAACGCTGGGGTTGGGGGCATGGCTCGGGAGGGTTCCGCCGTTGCTGATGGTGCTTCTGGGTACCGCGGTCTCGGTCAGCGCGGGCTGTCTGATCCTTCTCCTGACCGGACGCCGTTCGTAGACCGCCCGGCTGGGTGTATCTCGCCCTAGGTTCCCGGGCCAAATATGAGAGCCACGTTGTGCCCGCCGAAGCCGAATGAGTTGGTCATGGCATATTGCACCTCGGCCGATCTCGGCTCGTTAGGCACGTAGTCGAGGTCACAAGCGGGATCCGGCGTGGCGTAGTTGATCGTGGGCGGGATAACGCCATGGTTGATCGCCTGAATACAGAACATCGACTCGATTGCACCGGCACCGCCCATCAGGTGGCCGGTCATCGACTTGGTTGACGATATCGGGATCGAACGGGCGACCTGCTCCCCAAATGCCAGCTTTATTGCCTGCGTCTCAGTGGCGTCGTTCGCCCTAGTGGACGTCCCATGGGCGTTGATGTAACCCAATTGTTCGGGTCGCAGACCCGCGGATTGAAGCGCCGCGGTCATCGCTCGGGCCGCCCCGTCTCCGCCGGGCTGGGGTAGGGTGACATGGTGGGCGTCTGAGGTCATGCCGTAGCCCACCACCTCGGCGTGAATCGATGCCCCCCGCGCCAGAGCCCGCTCCCGCTCCTCAAGGACCAGGCACACCCCGCCTTCTGACATCACGAACCCGTCACGTTCGGCATCGAACGGGCGTGAGGCCCCCGCCGGATCGTCATTGCGGGTGCTCAGTGCCTTGCTGCTGTTGAACGAGCCAATGCCAAACTCACAGATGGTGGACTCGGCCCCCCCGGCCAGCATCACGTCCGCGGCACCACGACGGATGATCTCGGTAGCGTCGCCGATCGCGTTGGCCGAAGCGGCGCAGGCAGTAACGACGCAGGTGACCGGCCCCCGCATATTGAAGCGGATCGAAGCCACCCCGGCGGCCTCGTTGGGGATGATCATGGTCACTGCCAGAGGGCTTATGCGAGATGCTCCCCGGTCGAGCATCACCCGAATGTGGTTGTCGAAGGACAACATCCCCCCCAGCCCAGACCCGACAATCACCCCAGCTCGGGCAGCGTCTGCATCATCGGACACAAAGTCCAGCCCGGCTTCGTTCATAGCCTGAAGGGCCGAGGCAATAAACATCTGAGCGGAGCGGTCGAGGCGTCGAGCCTCGCGCCGCGGGATGACCGACTCCGGATCCCAGCCCTTGACCTCACCGGCAAATTTGGTCTGCACACCAGAACAGTCGAACTGGGTTATGGGACCGATACCGGACCGGCCCTCTAGAGCAGCTTGCCAGGTCTCTTCAACCGCGTGACCGATGGGGGTGATGGCACCCATTCCGGTAACCACCACCCGCCGAGATGCGCTGAACATGTCAGGGATTGATCGCCGGTCTCGCTACGACAGCTTGGCAATGACCATGTCGACCGCCTGACCTACCGAGGTGATGTCCTCGGCCTCCTCGTCAGGTATCCGCACGCCGAACTCATCTTCAAGAGCCATCAACAGCTCCACCACTCCCAACGAATCCACTTCGAGATCTTCCTCGAATGTGGCCTCATCGGTGATCTTGTCCGCGTCGAGCCCAAGCTCGTCGACAAGCAGATCCCGCATCTTGGCCTGAACCTGCGACCGATCCATATTCCCTCTCCTTGATGTGACTCTTATCCTGAGGGGTTTCCTCAGAGGGCAAGTCCGCCGTCGACTACCAAGACCTGCCCGGTTACATATGACGCTTCACGCGAGGCCAAGAAGGCCACCGCCGCGGCGATCTCCTCGGGCTTCCCGAGTCGACGTAGGCTGGTGGTAGAGCGTACCCGTTCGATGGCGGATTCCGGCAAATGGGAGGTGAGCTCGGTGAGGACGAAGCCGGGAGCGACCACGTTGACGGTGATCCCGCGGGATCCAACCTCCCTTGAAAGAGACTTACTAAAGGCGACTACGCCAGCTTTGGAAGCGGCATAGTTGGTTTGTCCGGCATTGCCTACCAGACCGGCCACTGAAGCGATCGAGACCACCCGTCCCCAGCGGGCTCTGAGCATCCCCCTCAGCGCCGCCTTGCTGCATAGGTACACGGACTTAAGGTTGATACGGATCAGGCGATCCCAGGTTTCTTCCTCCATACGAGCCAGCAAGGCGTCATCGGTGGTGCCAGCGTTGTTGACCAGCACTGTCGGTCTTCCCAGCCGGTCCTCAACCTCAGAGAACAAGCGGGTAACTTCCTCGGCGCGGCTCACATCCGCCCCCAGAGGAAAGGCCAACCCCCCGGACTCCCTGATCATCTCCACGGTCTCGTCGGCCTCCTCGGTTCTGGACCGATAGTTGACGACCACCTGACAACCTCGCTCTGCCAACGCGAGGGAGATGGCCCGACCTATCCCTCTGGAGCCACCGGTCACCACCGCCACCCGGGTCACGATGGCGTGCTCCTGCCGAACGATTCGAAGTTGGCGGACAACAGATCCCAAACCGACTGGTCGGGAGGCTCGAACTCGTCGTCCACCTCGCCCACCGGGTTTATCCTCTCGCCGAATCGGACCGCGGCGGCGGCCCAGGTGAGACCGCCCCCGAAGGCGGCGAATACCAGATTCGCCCGGGGAGGAACCCGTCCTACCTCGATAGCCTCGGTGAGCGCGATGGGGATGGTGGCCGCGCTGGTGTTGCCGTAGGCATGAATGTTGAGAAAGACCTGCGCCGGTGAAAGCTTGAGCCGTCGGGCGGTCGCGCCGATGATCCGCTCGTTGGCCTGGTGTGGCACTAACAAGTCAATGTCATCTAGCTTCCACCCGGCTTGGCGAACGACCCGCTCGGACGCATCGGACATGGCGGTGACCGCCAGACGGAAGACATCAGCACCCTCCATGGTGATGCGAGGTGGGATACCTAGGGAACCCGGCTGCACCGTTCCATCACCGATCACCCGCAGGAGATCAGCCCGGTTACCGTCAACTCCTAACTCCGAGGCCAGAACCCCGGCCGGTACCTCAGTGGGTTGGATAACCACCGCACCTGCCCCATCCCCGAACAAAATACAGGTAACCCGGTCGGTGTAGTCAAGAACCCAGCTGAGCCTCTCCACGCCGATGAGCAGCACGGTGTCCGCCGCCCCGGCCCGGACCAAGGCATCGGCGGTGACATAGGAGTACACGAAGCCCGAACAATTAGCGTTCAAGTCCATGGCTCCGGCCCGATTGGCCCCCAGCTTGGCCTGAACGTAGGAGGCGGAGGCGGGAATGATGGACTCCGGCGTACAAGTTGCGTTGATGACCAGATCGATGTCGTCCATCCCGATCCCGGCCGCGGCTACGGCGCGACGGGCGGCGAGTTCCGCCAGATCACTGGCCGGTACGTGGGAGATGCGACGCTCCTTGATACCGCTGCGGGTAGTTATCCAGTCGTCGCTGGTGTCCACCAGCTTCTCCAAGTCGGCGTTGGACAAGACGGTGGGCGGCAGGGCCTTACCCCAGCCGGTTATCTCCGCGTACCGCATCCGCCGCTCTCCTCGCCGTTTCCTTACGAACCGTGGCTGAACTACCACCGAGCGGGATTCGTCAACTCGATACGGGTAGGAGACCTGCCGAGGCCCGCAGGGGCAACTCTAGCCACCCTTGATGTGGGCATCCCCCTGCGCTCAGGTGGAGACACAAGGGCTAACCGTTGATGGCGGCAGCGACGGTCTCCGCCTCTGCCAGCGTGGACACCACATAGACCACACATCCCCTTGCCGCCCTCTTCGCCAACCCGGCGGTGACCGCACCGGGCCCGATATGGACAAAAGAGTTGATGCCTTCGTCGGCCATCCCTCTCAGCGTCGGCCCGAACCTGACCGGTGCGGTGATCTGGCGTGACAGCACCCGGCGGACGTCGACCGACTCAACCGGGCGCGCCGTAACGTTTCCCCAGACGGGCCAGGCAGTTGCCCGCATCTCGACCTGGCTCAGTACGGGCTCGAAACGGACCCGCGCCGAGTCCATCATCGGGGTGTGAAACGCTCCCGCCACCTCGAGCCTCACCGCACGCCTGAGGCCCAGGGTGCGGGCGTTGGCCAAGAGCCAGTCAACATCCTCGGCGGCCCCGGCCATCACCACCTGCCCGGGGGCGTTGAGATTGGCCACCCAAAGACGACCCCCAGCAGCCCGGCGATCGGCGGCGATCCGCTCGGCAGCCTGATCCTTGATACCCAGGACCGCCACCATCCCGGATTCAGCCTTTTCAACTGCTTCGGCCATGGCCTGCGCCCGCTGATCAACTAGGCGAAGACCTTCCTCGAAGGTGAAGGCACCGGCGGAGGCCAACGCGGTGTACTCGCCTAACGAGTGTCCGGCCGCAGCCACCGGAAGCGTCTTGACCCGGTGCCTCAGCGCAGCCCACAGCTCGTAGGCCACGGCGAACAGGGCGGGCTGAGCGTAGCGAGTTGCGGTCAGCTTCTCGATAGGCCCGTTCCGGCACAGATCGCTCAGGGACCAACCGAGAACCCCGTCCGCCACGTCCACCAGCCGCTCGGGATGAGCGGCGAAGACGTCAGCGCCCATCCCCACCGCCTGACTTCCTTGGCCCGGGAATAGAACTGCGTATCTCATCGCCACAGTCGGGTCCTTACCCACATGACGGCCCGAGAGTCGGCATCAGCTGGCGGCCCGCAGATAGCGACCCACCAACAAGCGAAGGGGACGAGGGACGGTGTCCGACACCACGGTGACCACGTCGGCGATGACCATGATCACCCGGTCCGGACCATCCCAGTGCTCGAGAACCGCCGACATCCCCGCCTCCTCGATGACATGGCGAAGCGCCAGCGAAACTATCAGAAGATCATCTACCTTGCCTACTAAAGGGACGAAGTCGGGTATCAGATCGATGGGGAGCACGACGTATGCCGCGGCCGCGGCCGCAAACCACTTGGCCCGCGAGGAGACTCTTGGATCGGTGGCCAGGCGGGCTAACAACTTGGCAAGATTGGGACCCAGCCGAGCTGTCTCTCTCAGGAAGAGGCGGAACCGCTCGTCGGAAAGCACCTGTCGCCAGCCTTGGTGGTTCACCGAAGTCGCTCCCTCGCTACCAGCCCGGCACCGATGACTCCGGCGTTCTCCTGAAGTCCGGCACACACTATGGGAGTGGGGTCCCGGTGGTCAGCACCCTCCAGAGCCGCACCGAACGACCGTGCGGCTGCATCGAGAAACAGATCACCCACATGGGACACGCCTCCGCCAACCACGACAATCTCCGGATCGAGGACCGCCACCAACCCAGCTATACCCACCCCCAGCCACCAAGCCATTTCCTGAAGGTTCTCGAGAGCGTCAGGATCGCCTTCGGTAGCGGCCCGAGTGAGGTGCCACCCCCGGGGTGACTCACCCCGGGCGAGCTTGGCCACCAACCCACCTGGTCGAGATGCCACCAGGTCGCGCGCCATCTGGTCAAGCCGCCGCCCCGAGGCAAACGTCTCCCAACAACCGCGTTGTCCGCAAGTGCAGCGAGGGCCGCCGACATCAACCGGCATGTGTCCCACCTCACCCGCGAATCCCCGCCCCCGATAGATACGCCCGTCAATGATCCAAGCCCCGCCGATCCCGGTCCCCAAGGTGATCATGCAGACATGGCGATATCCGCGGGCGGCACCGACCCTGGCCTCGGCAAGGCCAGCCACGTTGGTGTCGTTATCAACGACCGTCGGAAGCTGCAGTTCCTCTTCGAAAATATCCCGGAAGCGGACCTCGCGCCCTTCTACGTTGGGACCCCAAACGAGGACGCCACGATCGGTGTCAACCAGCCCGGCCACCCCTACGCCGATAGCCCTGACCGCCGGGGTGATGAGCTTCCGGCTCGCCTCAACTGGCAGGGTCTCCATCTCCGCGGCCGTGGCCGGCCGCGGCAGGGTGACATGCTCGAGGATGTTGCCCCGACCATCGATTTGGGCCAGGGCCATCTTCGTCCCCCCAAGATCCACCCCTATGGTCAATCCATCCCGAACGCTCATCGACCGTCTGCTCCATTAGACAACGAAACTGGGTACCTAGCTTACGGCTTCCGCTCGCTACCCGGATCGCTGGCCAGTTGCCAGTAGGGACCCCAGTTGTGTTGGGAACTCGTCAACCCCGCTCTGCTCGTAACCAGAGAAAAACACGAGAGGAACCGCCGGAACCCCGCCCTGACTCCCCCCTCATCCCCAAATAGCCATGAATGTCAGGAATTGTAGGGAAGAAATCTGAGTGCATTGGGGTTAGATTTAGTGACAACCATCAAATGCCTCCTCCATAGGAAAGGGAAAATGATGCATCTGGTAAGAACCCGACCCTTCAAGCTCACCCCCGAGATTGATGCCCTCCTCGGAGGGTTTCCCCGCGGATGGGACCACCTGGCGGCAGACCGGTCTCGGGTATCAGCCTCGGCGACCGGACCCAGCGTCGACGTAGTGGAGTCCTCCGCTGATGTCACAGTTCGGATGGCGGTACCGGGCTACGCCCTAGCCGACCTAGAGGTCGCTATCGAAGACAAGGTTCTCACGGTGAAGGGCACCCGCTCCTACACCCCGGCGGATGGAAGCACCTTCCGCCATCGGGAGATTCTGGACGGTGAGTTCACCAAGACCATCAACCTGGATGACTCGGCAGACCGGGACTCGGTGTCCGCCCGTCTGTCGGATGGAATCCTGGAAGTCACGGTAGGGAAACAGCCGGAGGTGCTCCCCAAGACTGTCGCTATCGAATCTGCCTAGGCGGCCGGGTAGACCACCTTTGTCACCGGGCTGGGATCTAGAGGTTCTCAACCCGGTGACGAAGCTCCCGTAGCGCGGTACCGATGAGCTGCTTCTCAGCAGAGGTGCGCAGGAATCCGGGGACCTGAAACGATGGCGAGATCCGCAACATGTAGATCACCTCGGTGCCTTGTTCCGTAGCTCGGAACTCGTATGAACCGTCCAACTCCAGGATGTCGGGTCCCGGCTCGCCCGTCCAGCGAATGGTGTACGGGGGATCATAGGTATAACGAACCGTCACCTCCACCTGCCGGATGACGGCATCGACCGTCAGCGTGACCCGCTCCGGTCTCCCGTGCGCATCCCTCCCGTGCACGGACACCGTCCTCACCCCACTCGCCCACTCGGGATAGGAGTCCACATCCGCCACCACCTCGAAGCAGCGGCGCGGAGTAGCAAGTATCTCGATTGCCGACAATGCCGATTCAGACACCCTCTACCTCAATCTCTCCTCTACAGGAAGGCCATCCGTGATCCACCCTATACCGGACGAGGGCGCGACTGGTGCCCCTCCTAGGGACAGGCCCGACGGACGATCTCCAACACTTCCTCTCCGTAAAGCTCCAACTTAACCGGACCCACTCCGTTTACTGCCAACAGATCGTCGCTAGTTCGCGGCTTGTGTGTGGAGATCTCCCGCAGGGTTCGGTCCGAAAAGAGCATAAACGCGGGCAACTCGAGCTTCCTGGAGCGGTTCAGACGCCACTCCTTGAGGTCGCCAAACAGCGCGTCGTCACTCTCGCCAGAGCCGGGGGATTCAGGCTCGGGTTCGGCGTCGCCAGGGGGTCGGGGAGGTTGCGAATCTTCTGTCATCTCGACGAGGAACGGTGACGGTCGATCCGCGTCGGCCATAACCGTCACTCGGTGCCGCCCTCTGGTGAGCGCCACATACATAACTCGCCGTTCCTCCTCGCGGTCGGTAGCCAGATCATGCGGCATAGAGCCACGGTCCGCCCCGAAGACGATCACCCGATCCCATTCGGCACCCTTGACCCGGTGAATGGTGGCCAAGCTCACTCCTCCTACAGAGCCGCGGCCCGCTGACATCGTCGCTCTGAGTTCCTGCTCGAAGGTCGGCAGATGGTGGAGCAGGTATGCAGACCGGCGAAGGGCTACCAGATCGTCCCGGTGGGCGGGTTTGCCCGCGCGGCTGCGGTTACGGTCCAGCAGGTGGGCGGACCTGCTGAGGCCCAGGGTGTTGATCATCCAATCCAACAACGGTCCGGGCTGGCCGGTCTCGGCCCGGCGGGCGGCCACGGCCAAGTCGCCCTGCCAACCGACCCATGCCTCCGCCTGCCGCTCAGTAAGGCCGTCCGCCAACTTGGTCAGCTGCGGGGAAGAGTATCGACGGGAGACGAGGATGCGTCTCGAGACTTGATTCAGGCCACGGGACGGCCGCCGCACTGCTTCGAGGAGATCCGATCGCCGCATGCTGACGGGATCGAGAGCGATCCGAATCCAAGCTAAAGCCGATCGCATCACCGAACGCTCCATCAACCCAGGATGCAGCCGAGACCTAACCGGTATCCCGGCGTGGCTCAGACCGACGAGTACCGGGAGCAGAGTGGAGTTGACCCGCGCCAGCACTGCTATCTCCTTAGGTGCTACCCCCGCATCAAGCCAGCTCTGGACTTGTCGTACCGTCTCGCTAGTGATCTCCGCGTCGGGCAGCTGGCGGACCCTCAACCCCGCCGGGGTATCGACCGCGCCGGGCGCGGGGGTGAGGTTCTTGGCCACCCTCACCCGGTTGTGTCCCACCAGGCGACCACCGGCTCGTACCACCCGGGCCGGTGACCGGTAGTTGGTGTCCAGTGCGTAGTCGGCCGCGCCGGGGAAGAACCCGTCGAAGTCCACCAGAAACTTCGGATCGGCCCCGGCGTATCCGTAGATGGTCTGGTCATCGTCGCCGACCCCGAAGACGTTGAGCCGGGGGGAAGCCAGGATTCGCAGTAATAACAGATACGCCGGGGTGAGATCCTGGAACTCGTCTACTAGGAGGTGGCGGCACCGGCCCTGCCAACGAGCCCGGAGATCGGGATCGGCAAGCAGCAGCTCGGCAGCCCGGTAGACCTGTTCGTCGTGGTCAACTAGGTCACGTTGTGCCGCCCGATATCGGTAACGCCTGAATACCTGGGAGAACCCGAGCAGGTCGCTCCTCTCGGCACCCACTTCATCGGGGTCGGCCAGCGCGAGTCGCGCGTCCGACAACCCCTCAATAAAGGAACCAATCAAATCTTTGTTCAGGGTGCCCCTCGTTGGTACCAGCCTGGCCAGTTCCCGCCGTACGTCCGGCTCCTCCATGAGGATCGGGTCGCCCAAGGCCTCGCGAATAATGGCCCAACCAAGGGAATGAATGGTGCGGATGTGGAGGTCCGCGCGACCGAGTCGTTCTCTCATCTCGTCAGCGGCCCGGCGGTTGTAGGCCACGGCGGTGATCAATCTCGGTTCTACCCCCACCTGGTCCACGAGGTAGCGGATACGAGCTAGGAGGGTACGGGTCTTGCCCGACCCAGCAGTGGCGATGATCCGAGCCGGGCCACCGGCGTGCTCCATCGCGGCGCGCTGCGCCGGATCCAGGGGTAGGTCGGGCTCGTATACCTGGTGACCGGAGGCGCGTCGCGGGCCAGCTTCCACCGACTCGGCGGATACGACGTCCTGATCCAAGAGACCCCGAGGGCCGCCGTCAACCCATCGACTGGCCCCGCTCGCCGTGACAATGTCGGCCTCACCCCCCGGAACCGCCCCGAGAGCGGTCGCCTTGGTGCCCCACCACCAGACGGGGGTCCCGTCCCGACAGTCCCAGTTGTTGGCCCAGGTCAGAAAGTGGAGCCGTTCCCTCAACAGGGAATAATCGGCACCCAGCGTCCAGAGGGGACGCTCCTCCACCGTCGGCTGACGAAGCTCGTCGGGTTCGACATCCAACTCGACAAGCATCGGACGACGGTCCTGCCAAGCGCGGTGCATCCGGTCCACCACCTCGGCCATACGGGTGTCGGATGAGAGCAGATCACCATCGACCAAGAACCGTTCCTCGGCACCGAGCGGGTCAGCATCGCCCCGGTTAACGACCGCACCGCGGCCGAGCCGGGAAGGTCCAGGGAAGGCCATGCTCAGGCTCTACACCGGGGAGGTGATGATTGAGCGTGGTAGACCGCCCGGGCGGTGGCCCGGAAGTAGCCCACGTTTCGACACTTCGTCTTCCCCACCCGCCATACCTGGGCCTGAGGCTGGTGGATATCCCCGAAGTAGTGGTAGTCGGGTTGGTTGGTCTCGAGAAACTCAAGCACCGCCAACGAGGACCTCTCCGGCCGTCCGGTTACCACATCTCGGTGCAGCGGTGACACAGAGGGGGCCACGTGGGTGCAGAGAATATCCACCGGGCCAAGCCCGGCCAGCTTCTCGGCCATGGCCCGATGGGTGATCTCTCCCCTAGCGGCAGCCGGGGTCGGGACGCCTCCCCCGGCAAACCCCACCCGGTAGCCCTCGATCTCCACCACCTCGCCGTCCACGAGATCGACAGTGTCGGCCAGCACCTCGGCCATCTCCTGCGGCCAGTCCACGTTGCCGGGGATTAGGTAGACGGCCTCAGCGCCAGCCATCGCCTCCCTCGCCATTCGGTATTGGTGGCGCACCGCCGCCTCAACCGACCGGGCCATCTCCGCCTCTCTCCCCCGGTTGGCCTCTCGCCACAGCCGCCGGTTGGCCGCCCAGTTACCCGCCTTACGGTTCCTAGTGAAGCGGTCGGCATGGTCCTTCCCGTACAGGCTGGAGGCGATCCCTTCACCGGTCCGGTAGTCCACGAAGTTGAGGAGGTCCCCGAGCACCAGCAGCGGTTCGCCTGATGCCGCAACCTTGCGCAACTCGGGGAAGGCGGCGTGGACGTCGCTGACGATCAGCATCAGGGTCTCAACCAGACCGGTCTACCAAGCCCTCTCGTCGATGCCGAGCGCTCCAGGTTGGGTCGTCGATACATGGCGGCAAGGCTAACCGTCAGGGGCAGTACCCACTCCTCCTTCTATGATGCGGCCCATGGAACCAGTCATCAATCGCATCAGCAGAAGAATTACTCAGGAGCGCGCCCAGGGAGGCTCGCAGGCGATGCTCTACGCCGCGGGCCTCGACGCGGAGGACATGTCGAAGGCACAGGTGGGGATCGCCTCTATGTGGTACGAGGGGAACAGCTGCAACATGCACCTGAACGACCTCGCCGCCGAGGTCCGAGAAGGTGTCATAGACGCTGGCTTGGTGGGGATGAGATTCAACACGATCGGTGTCTCCGACGGTATGTCAATGGGAACCGAGGGAATGTCGTTCTCCCTCCAGTCGCGCGACCTTATTGCAGATTCCATCGAGACGGTCATGAGCGCCCAGTGGTACGACGCCAACATCTCGATACCGGGATGCGACAAGAACATGCCCGGCGCGGTGATGGCCATGGCCCGGATGAACCGCCCGGCTCTGATGATCTACGGGGGGACCATCCGCGCCGGCCGCAACCGGGCTGGACAACCCATCGATATCGTTTCGGCCTTCCAGTCCTACGGGGAGACCATCGCCGGGCGGCTCAGCGAGGAGGACCGCCTCGATGTGGTCCGTAACGCCTGTCCTGGCGCGGGCGCATGCGGGGGAATGTACACCGCTAACACCATGGCTACGGCGATCGAGGCGATGGGCATGAGCCTCCCCTACAGCTCGTCTACTCCCGCTACCGACGCCCGCAAGAGGACCGAGTGTCGAGAGGCGGGTCACGCCATCCGTCGTCTCATGGAGGAAGACATCCGCCCTCGGGACATCATGACCCGGACAGCGTTCGAGAACGCCATGGTGATAACGATGGCGCTGGGCGGTTCGACCAACGCGGTGCTCCACCTGCTAGCGATGGCCCATTCAGCCGAGGTGGATCTGGACCTCGAGGACTTCCAACGGACCAGCGCCCGCATCCCCTACATCGGGGACTTGAAGCCTTCCGGCCGCTTCGTGATGGAGGACCTGCACGAGGTGGGAGGGACCCCGGCCGTGCTGCGGATGCTCTTAGCCCACGGCGTGGTGGACGGGGATTGTCTCACGGTGACCGGTCGGACGATGGCCGAGAATCTGGCCGAACTCCCTGACCTGAGCGAGGGCCAAGAAGTGATTGTCCCCTGGGAAGATCCGGTCAAGAACTCGGGACACATCCAGATCCTGTCCGGAAACCTAGCTCCGGAGGGGGCGGTAGCGAAGATAACCGGCAAGGAAGGCCTGTCCTTCACCGGAACCGCCCTCCCCTATGACAGCGAGGAGGAGATGTTGGCCGCCTTCGAGCAAGGCGAGGTCGGTCCCGGCTCGGTGATAGTAATTCGCTACGAGGGACCCAAGGGGGGACCAGGCATGCCCGAAATGCTCACCCCTACCTCGGTGGTCATGGGTGCCGGGTTGGGTAAGGAGGTGGCTCTGATAACCGATGGCCGGTTCTCGGGGGGCTCCCATGGGTTCATCATGGGTCATGTCTGCCCAGAAGCCCAGGAAGGGGGGCCGATCGCTCTGGTGGAGAGAGGGGACGTCATCTCGATAGACGCGGTCGCCCGAACCATCACCTTGGAGGTCTCCGAGGGCGAGTTGGCGGATCGGCGGGCGGCTTGGACCCCGCCCCCACCGAAGGCCGAGAGAGGCGTGTTGGCCAAGTACGTTCGCACGGTCTCGCCAGCCAGCACCGGTTGCGTCACGGACGGGTGATTTCCCTGCCGGATTGAGATGCGCCAGATGGGCAACCTACTCGTCCTGGGCGGGGCGGCCCTGATACTCGCCGGGGTGGCAACTCGGCTGGGTCTGCTCTCCTGGTTCGGGAACTTACCCGGGGACTTCCGCCGGGTCGGGGAGCGGTCGGTGGTCTTTGTCCCCCTCACCTCGATGCTGATCACAAGCCTGCTCCTGACCTTGGGGATCAACCTCGTGGGGCGCTTCTTCCGGAGCTAGCCCGATTCGTCGGGTATCGAGATCAGTACCAAGAGCAGGCCATCACCCACTGAACAGACCTACAGGTTGGCGTGATGCCGCTCGAACCATGCATGCACTGCGGCCACGAAAATGCCAGCATCGGCTATGGACCGTGTCACGTCCTCGGATGTCAACGATTCCCGGTAGCCAAGGTCGTAGTCGGCTTGGCCCCGCTGGCCAGCCAGTGCGCCCAGGATGCTTGCTATTTCGGGAGGAAAGTCGGACTTGGTGACCGCCAGCTCCCCGAACCTCTGGTTAACGCCTGAATGGGTTTTGGGGTCTCTTTGCCGGTGGGCGGCGATGACGCCCTTCGCGGCATAGAAGGCGGCGTAGTAGGCCCGGTTGACCGCTAGGCCAATATGCCCGATTTCAGAGGTGTCTCTGGCGGCCCGTAGCGATTCCTCGGCGTAGCGCAGCCACCCATAAGCTTCTTCTATGTACGTCATAGGATCCGGATACCGTCTTCGCGAACACTCCGGAAGAACATGGTGTCCCACGTCTCGAGCCTATGCGGTTCCGCCGAATGAGTCGAGATCAGCGTGAAGAGGATCGAATAGCCGTCCATTTTCTTCTCGAGTTCCATCATGAAGGGAGAATCCGTCCGGTTGGGGTCGGGAGGATCAGGCATGTCCCGGACCAGCAGTACGTCAAGGTCGGAGTCGGGCCGGTTATCGCCGCGGGCCCGCGATCCGTATATCCAAACGCTCTTGAGGGCGTCGCCGAAGAACGCTTGGGCGTGCCCGGCAACGATGGCGGCCTCTCGTTTGGCGTCCTCAAGCGTCGGCCAAGGATCTTCTTTAACGGGCCCGATCTGGGTAGCCATGATGCTTCCGGTTGGTGCAGGGATAATAACCATCGAAGGATGTCGGCTGGTGGCCAGGACACATCACTTGTCCCCACGTTGCCTTCGCTACGGGTTAAGCGCCCACTGGGTCAACGCCTCGCTCCACAAGCTGAGGGATCCAGCTCGCTCGGCACCATCTCGGACCCGGTGGTCGCTGGAGACCACCGCCGCCGTCCCCCCATGCCGTTGGGCAAGGCTGATGATCTCGTCGTCGGCCTGGAGCCCTTCACGGGTGTAGACAACCTTTACGCCGGTGGGTAGACGGGTCACGCTCTTCTTTTCCGCCTTGGCCGAATCCCAAACCACCGTGATCCGGGCGTTATCTCTCGACCTAGTCACCAACTCGCCGAGGTCGCCATGGAGCCGATCCCGTATTTCAGGGCGGCTGAAGCGGTCAGGTTGGTCGTCGGGTGGGTACATCTTGCCGGTCACGTTGTAGCCGTCCACTAGCAGCCGGAACGGTCTCCCCAAGCCGATCAGCCATTCCACCGCTTCCGGGGTCTTCGGGGACAGCCCGGGTGCCAACTCCAACGGTTCGAACCGGGTTTCGCCTCCCCGGACGGGACCCGATTCGGGACCGGGGAATACGGCCTCCACCACCTCGTCGAGGTAGCGGGCCCTATCGATCGGATCAGTGTTCGCCCACACGTTGGGCAGGGCGGGATGAGGTGCGACCACCCGACCCGCCCGGCGTTCCCTCTCCAGATCATGGCGGGTTGCAGTCAGCCGGGATGATACTTCTTCGTATTGCGCCGCCTTGATGTCCAGATCCTTACGGAGAGCTTGGATTTCTCTTCGCTGGCTTCGGCAGGTCTCCTTGAGGGTCTCGTCAACTTCCCGATGGGCCTCCGACCAAGCCTGACGAACCTTCCGTTCAGCTTCCTTCCGAACAGCCGCCACCTCCTTTCGCCACTGGCGCGCGCTCCCCTTCCAGTCCCTGACTTCCGACTCAAGGTCCCGTATCTTCCGCTCCAGCTTGGGGATCCGATCGGAAGTCTTGACCACCCGGATCTCGTTCTGGGCCGCCTCAAGGCGTTGCTCCCAGGCGTCTCCGCGCAACAAGAACGCCGCCGCCGCCCTCTCGTATGGATCGTCAGCATCCTCGACGCCGTCGAAATCCTCGGCCACCCGCGCCCGGAACCATTCGTCCTCATTGATAGTGCCGAGAAGTCGCTCTTGCAGGGGCACCGGCAGATTGCGGGCGGTGCTCTGGACCACGCGACGTAGCTCGGAGGGCACGTCCCGGGCTTCCATATCTCGCAGGGTCTCCCGGCCCGCATCGATCACTTGGATGAGCTCCGGGCGCTTCTTTCTTCTCATGCGGCTAATCGTAAGCATCAGGTGTGACATACGCACGCCTTGGGTGCCTCATACCAGCGGGGCAAATCTGTTTAGTTGCCAGTGGCTTTCCCATTGCCAGTGGGTCTGAGGGTGTCTCGGAACGTCGCTAGTCCGCTCTCACCAGTTACCAGTTTGGGTCTCCAGCCCTCTCCGAGGCCGTGGGCCCGCTCAGTTCAACTGCCGGGGATCGCTTGGTGGTCAAGGTAGTTGACATACCGGCCAAGTTGATCCATACTTTGACATATATGTTCGAACGCGGCCTCGTACTAGTACTTATGTAGCGCATCGTCGCTTCGCGGCGTGCGCTTCAACCCTCCTGGCGGGAGGGTTTTTCTTTGGGGCAGCAAAGGGCAGGACATACCACGGCGGTAAGGAATCGAGATGACGATCACCGGCGCAGAAGCACTTATCAAGTCGCTCGAATACCAGGAGGTGGACGTAGCGTTTGGGATCCCCGGAGGGGCGATCCTCCCCGCCTACGATCCCCTAGTCGACGCCCGGTTCCGCCATGTTCTCGCCCGGCACGAGCAGGGTGCTGGACACATGGCGGAGGGATACGCGTGGGCGACTGGACGGGTCGGCGTCGCCATGGCCACATCCGGACCGGGTGCCACCAACCTGGTCACTCCGCTGGCCGACGCTCTGATGGACTCGGTACCCATGGTGGCCATCACCGGCCAAGTACCCACCCATGCGGTCGGCAATGACGCCTTCCAAGAGGCCTACATCACCGGGATCACGTTACCTGCCACTAAACACAACTATTTCGTCGCCCATGTCGAGGAGATTGCGCAGGTGATCGCCGAGGCTTTCCACCTGGCCTCGACCGGCCGGCCCGGTCCGGTCTTGGTCGATATCCCCAAGGATGTCCTCAATGATCGGCTCGTCTGGAAGGACCCTGAGCCGGTGAGCCTGCCCGGTTATCGCCCCACCACCACCCCGCATGCCCGTCGTATCCGCGAAGCGGTACGCATGATCGAAGCAGCCGAGCGTCCCGTCCTGTATGTCGGCGGAGGGGTGATCAAGGCCGAAGGTGGCGATGCTCTCACCGCCCTAGCCGACAAGGCCAACCTCCCGGTTGTCACCACCCTGATGGGCCGAGGGGCGATCTCCGATCATCATGCCAACACGCTGGGTATGCCGGGTATGCACGGCCTCTACGCCGCCACCACCGCCATGCAGAAGGCCGACCTTCTGATTGCGGTGGGGGTTCGGTTCGACGATCGGGTGACCGGCGATCCGGATGCCTTCGCTCCGTTCGCCAAGGTGATCCATGCTGATGTCGACCCGGCCGAGATCGGGAAGGTGCGAGCCCCCGAGGTACCCATCGTGGGAGATGCCCGCCTCATCCTGGAAGCCATGTGCCAGGTGTGGGGGGATCGTCCCGCTCCCAAACGGGAGAAATGGTGGGCGACCTTACGCGAGTGGCAGGAGCGTTACCCGCTCCGCTACGAGCAGCTAGCTGACGGCCCGCTGAAGCCCCAGCACGTGATCAGCCGGATCCGCGACCAGGCCGATCCGGACGCCATCGTGGTCTCCGGGGTGGGCCAACATCAGATGTGGGCATCTCAATACTGGCGTTTTGAGAACCCCCGCTGCTGGATCAACTCCGGTGGGCTAGGCACCATGGGCTTCGCCCTACCCGCGGCCATCGGAGCGAAAGCGGGCATGCCCGACCGTCAGGTAATCGCCGTGGACGGGGACGGATGCTTTCAGATGACCTGCCAGGAACTGGTGACCGCCGCCTACGAACGCATCCCGATCAAGGTGGCGATACTCAATAACTCCGCCCACGGCATGGTACGCCAGTGGCAGCGTTTGTTCTACAACGAGCGGTTCTCGGCCTCCGACCTTGGCGAGGACCTGCCCGACTACCCCCGGCTGGCCGAGGCAATGGGTTGTGTGGGGGTGCGGGCCGCCCATCTTGACGAGGTGGACGCGGCTGTAGACACCCTGCTATCGGTGGACGACCGTCCAGTGGTGGCCGAGTTCGTGGTGGATCGTGACGAGATGGTGTTCCCGATGGTGCCTGCGGGCGGCTCCAACGACATCGTCCTCAACGGACCGGAGGACTTATGAAAGACCAGCAAGTTCTGAGCGTTCTGGTCGAGAACAAGCCCGGGGTACTAGCCAGGGTATCCTCGCTGCTGGCCCGACGGGGCTTCAACATCCATTCCTTGGCGGTGGGACCGACCGCCGAGGCCGGGCTGTCAAAAATGACCATCGTGGTGGAAGCACCTGAACTCGAACAGGTCAAGAAGCAACTTCACAAGCTGGTGAACGTAGTGAAGATCACCGAGCTTGAAGCCGAATCGACCATCGAGCGCGAGGTCATGTTGATCAGGGTTCGAGCGACTCCTCGGCGCCGCACCGAGGTCCTCCAGTTGGCTACCATCTTCAAGGCCACCCCGGTCGACGTGGGGGTTGACTCCATCACCTTCATGGTGGTGGGCACGCCTGCCAAGCTCAACGATCTCTTGGAGCTGGTACGACCGTTCGGGGTGGTGGATCTCGTCAAATCGGGCCGGATCGCCTTGAGCCGTGAGCCGAAGACCCGCAAGCTTCGGGTGGTGGGCTGATGACCGGCAGACTGGTGGTCGCCGCTGATCGTATAAGACCCTTCGGAAGGTAACAATGGCAACAATCTTCTACGATAACGATGCCGAGCCGAATGCTCTGACCGGGCGCCGGGTCGGAATAATCGGGTATGGCAGCCAAGGTCACGCCCATGCGCTCAACCTGCGGGAGTCGGGCGTGGATGTCAGGGTCGGTCTCAGACCCTCCTCGGCCGGACGGGTTAAGGCCGAGGACGAAGGTCTCAAGGTGGCCGACGTCGCCGAGGTCGCGGCATGGGCGAACGTGGTGATGATGCTGGTACCTGACCAACACATGGCCGACCTCTACTACGCCGAGATCGCCCCCAACCTGGCCAGGCACGAGGCGTTGATGTTTGCCCACGGCTTCAACATCCACTTCGACGAGATCGATCCGGACCCGAACCTCGACGTGCTGATGATCGCCCCTAAAGGGCCCGGGCATCTCGTACGGCGTACCTACACCGAAGGTTCGGGGGTGCCCTGCCTGCTCGCCGTCCATCAGGACGCCACCGGTGATGCCCGGCGGCTGGGGTTGGCCTACGCCTGGGGTATCGGTGGCACCCGGGCGGGCGTCCTGGAAACCACCTTCCGTGAGGAGACGGAAACCGATTTGTTCGGAGAGCAGGTCATCCTTTGTGGCGGGTTGTCAGCCCTTGTCAAAGCCTCGTTCGAGACCTTGGTGGACGCCGGATACGCCCCCGAGTCTGCCTACTTCGAGACCCTCCATGAGCTGAAGCTGATCGTGGACCTCATGTATGAGGGCGGACTTTCCTGGATGCGGTACTCGATCTCCGACACCGCCGAATGGGGCGACTACAACATCGGTCCCCGGATCGTCACCGACGACACCCGGGCGGTTATGCAGGACGTATTGGACGACATCCGCTCGGGACGCTTTGCCCGCGCCTGGATGGCAGAAGCCCGGGACGGTGCCCCCGAGCTGCTACGGCAACGTACGGCCGAGCGCAACCATCAGGTGGAACAGGTGGGGGCAGAACTCCGCGAGCTGATGCCCTTCCTGGTACCCAAGACCCCTGGCAATTGAACGTCCCCGATGGCTGAGCGAGCCCTCATCCGCTACCACCGGGTTGGACGGCTTCTGGCGCTAACCAGCCTCTGCGGCCTTTCCTAGGTCGCGGAGGCACCCCTCCCCCCCTTAGCCCAGACACCTTCAACCTCAACCGGAGAGAAACATCATGCCACAGGACCAACTCATCATCTTCGACACCACCCTCCGTGACGGAGAGCAGGCACCCGGGATAGCCCTGACCCCGGACGAGAAGCTCACCATCGCCCTCCAACTCGCCAAGCTGAAGGTGGACGTCATCGAGGCTGGCTTCGCCGCCGCCTCCGACGGAGACTTCTACGGGGTCTCTCAGATTGCCCGGAAGGTCAAGGGTCCGGTGATTGCTTCGCTGGCCCGTTGTACACCCGACGACATCGACCGTGCCTACGACGCCGTCCGCCACGCCGAGCGGCACCGCATCCACGTCTTTCAGAGCACGTCCAAGATCCACATGGAACGAATGCTCCGCAAGACCCCCGAAGAGGTGATGCGTTCGATCGTGGAGTCGGTTCGCCGGGCCCGTAGCTACACCGACGATGTGGAGTTCTCTCCCCAAGACGCCACCCGATCAGACCCAGATTTCATGATCGCGACCTGCCGAGCCGCGGTTCGCGAGGGGGCTACCACCATCAACATCCCCGACACGGTGGGGTTCGCCACCCCGGAGGACTACGTGGAACTGCTCACCCGGGTGTACGACGAAGTGCTTGAGGGTCGCGATGATGTGATCATCTCCACCCACTGCCACAACGACCTCGGGCTGGCGGTAGCCAATTCGCTGACCGCTATCCATGCCGGAGCACGCCAGATTGAGGGGGCGATCAACGGGATCGGAGAGCGGGCCGGAAACACCTCGACCGAGGAGGTGATCATGGCCGTCACCACCCGCCAGGACCACTTCGGGGTGGATATCGGTGCCAACACCGCCGAGATCGTGCCCACCAGCCGCCTGGTTTCGCGCCTGACCGGCTACCCGATCCAGTTCAACAAGGCGGTGGTGGGACGCAACGCCTTCGCTCACGAGTCCGGGATCCACCAGCACGGCGTATTACGTGACCGCCAGACCTATGAGATCATGGATCCGGAGACCGTGGGTGCCACCAGCCAGATCGTCCTCGGCAAGCACTCCGGGAGGGCAGGTTTTGCCGACGCTCTCGCCAAACTCGAGATCGTTCTCGAGGACGTCGCCTTCAACCAGGCCTTTCATGCCTTCAAGGAATTGGCCGACCGCAAGATAGAGATCAACGAGGAAGAGCTCCGCGCCATTGTCCGCCATGGAAGTAGGCAGACGACCGCGGAGATCAGCCTGATCTCGATTCGGGTCACCGGTGGCACTGACGTCACGCCCCGCGCCACGGTGGTGGTGTCCCGAGATGACCGCGAGGAGACCGAGGAGTTCTTCGGCACCGGGGGCGGGATGGTGGATGCCACCTTCGCGGCCCTCAAGCTGGCGTTCGGACTCAACCCCCACCTGGTGGACTACCGCGTGGTGCCGGTAACCGACGGTGCCGATGCCATGGCCGAAGTGAACGTGGTCATCAGCATCGACGGCATCACCCGGAGCGGTCGCTCTATATCCACCGACGTCGTGGAAGGATCAGGACGGGCCTTCGCCGAGGCCCTCAATCGCATGTTGGCGACTGGCGTCGTCGCCTAGGTGCCCTGCGAGGCTCTCTGCGGACAGTTAGAATCTGACCATCATGGCATCACGACGTTATCGGCTGGCCACTATCGCGGGCGATGGTATCGGACCCGAGGTGACCAGCCAAGCCCTCAAGTCGCTGCGGGCGGTTGGCGAACGCTGCGGCTTCATCCTCGATGTCGAGAGCTACGACTTGGGCGGTGCCCGCTATCTCAGAACCGGGGAGGTATTGCCCGACTCGGTCGAGGAGGAACTGACGGGCTTCGATGCCGTCCTGATCGGCGCGGTCGGAACTCCCGATGTCCCCCCGGGCATACTCGAGAGGGGTCTTCTTCTCCGGCTTAGATTCAACTTCGAGTTATACGTTAATCTTCGTCCGATCAAGTTGTTGCCTGGAGTGCCCACACCTATCGCCGGGCTTACGCCCGATCGCTGCGACATGCTCGTTCTGCGAGAGAACACGGAGGGGCTGTACGTCGGGGCGGGAGGAACCTTGCGTAAGGGAACCCCCAACGAGCTTGCCGTCGAAGAATCCCTCAATACCCGCTTCGGCGTGGAACGGATCGCCCGCCTCGGGTTCGAACAGGCCATGCAGCGGCGGCAGAGTCTGACCCTGGGTCACAAGACCAACGTCCTCACCCACGCCGGTGGGCTCTGGTATCGCACCGTCCATGAGGTGGCTGAAGAGTACCCAGAAGTAGGCGTGGAATATGCCCATGTCGATGCCCTGTGTTTGCACATGGTCACTCAGCCCGAACGGTTTGACGTGATCGTCACCGATAACCTCTTCGGGGACATCATCACCGACCTCGGCGCAGCCGTACAGGGCGGGATGGGCCTGGCCGCCAGCGGAAACATCAACCCCGAGCGGGAGTTTCCCTCACTGTTCGAACCGGTTCACGGATCAGCACCCGATATCGTGGGGCGGGGCTGGGCGAACCCGGTGGCGGCGGTTCTCTCCGCGGCCCTCTGCCTTTCCCATATCGGAGAAACGGAAGCAGCCGAGATACTAGAAGAAGCGGTGGCAGCCACGGTCCCCACCATGCGGGCTATGGGCGGCCCCGATATGGGGGCTTCGACCGACCAATTGGGTGACCGGATTGCTGCTGCCGTCTCGGAGGCGTAACCCCTCAGATCCGGTCGAGCAGCCCGAACCCAGCCAACCGTCATGATCATATGGACACCCAACTTGGCAAAGGCCGTCGCCGCCGCCTGACCGCGTCGGTTCGTAACTACCGTAGAAGCCGAATGGAGTTCCGCGAGGTACTGGCCCGGCGGCGCATGGTCCGCAACTACACCGAAGATCCGGTGGATCCGGACGCGTTGGCCCGCATCGCCGACGCTGGCCGTCGAGCGCCCAGCGCTGGCTACTCGCAGGGCCAAGCCTTCGTGGTCGTGACCAACCCCGCGGATCGACGCCAGATTGCCTCGCTGGCCGGCGAGGATGGCTATACCGCAGCCGGTTTCGAACCTTGGATCAGCCGAGCACCGGCCCACATCGTGGTCTGTGCCTCGGAGTCGGAGTACCGGCGTCGCTACCGGGAGGCCGACAAGGCATCGTACGGAAAGGAACTGCCCTGGCCGGTCCCGTACTGGTGGGTCGATGCGGGTGCCGCCCTCCAAAACATATTGTTGGCGGCGGTGGACGAGGGCCTAGCCGCGGGCTTCCTCGGCTGCCATGCGCTGCCTGAACTCGGCAGCTTGTTGGGTATCCCAGACCACTACACGCCGATCGGTCTGGTGACGGTCGGGTACCCAGCCCCGGATCGTCGTTCCGGCTCGCTGAGTAGAGGTAGCCGCCCCGTCGAACAGGTGATTCACTGGGATCGATGGAAGGATCAGGGAGGTGTCCGACCTGGGCCGTCCTGAAATTACCTCCCCCTCCAACCCCCAGGTCAAACGACTGTTACGTCTGCGCCGACGTCGTCACCGCGACCGCGAAGGCCTGTTCCTGATCGAGGGTTACCGTGAGATTCTTAGAGCGTTGGGGGCCAAGGTCCCGATCACCGAGATCTACGTGTGTGAGGATCTTTTCCTCGGCGACAACGAGACCCGCTTGGTGGAACGACTGACCAACACGGGCGCTGAGCTGCATAGGTTGTCCGCGGTGCCCTTCCGCCGGGTTGCATACCGAGACCGCCCCGAGGGGCTATTGGCGTTGGCACGCCAGTTTGATTCGCACCTGGATCGGCTCGAAGTGGGTACCGATCCCCTGTTCCTGGTGGTTGAAGGGATCGAGAAGCCGGGCAACCTCGGCAGCATGCTGCGAACCGCCGACGCCGCTGGTGTCGACGGGGTGATCGTGGCCGACCCGACGACCGATCCGTTCAATCCCAACGTGGTGCGGGCATCCCTCGGATCCCTCTTCAACGTTCCCCTCGCCGTTGCCACCACCCACAACACGCTGAGATGGCTTTCCCGAAACGGCATTATGCCGCTGGTGTCGCGCCCGACCGCAACGGCCTCGCTGTGGGAGGCCGACCTGTCAGGTGCAGTGGCGGTGGTGGTCGGCTCCGAGCAGTACGGACTGAGCAGACCCTGGTTGGCACCAGAGTTTCCCTCGGTCTCGATACCCATGCACGGATCGGCTGACTCTCTGAACGCCGCCGTAGCGGCTGCCGTCCTCCTCTTCGAAGCCAACCGCCAACGTTCATAACGCTCCTTGGTCAGATCCAATCAGACGGTCAACCAACCGTAATCGTTGAGGAAATCCGAAGCGATCTGTGTCGGGTTGGTACCGTCGGCGTTCACAACCCAGATTTGGCAACTCCATTCGGGACAGATGGCGTAGGCGAGTTTGGACCCGTCGGGCGACCACTCAAGGAAGCCACCGGATGTGACCACCTTTGTCGGGTTGGTGCCATCAGCGTTCACAACCCAGAGCCCGTCGTCGTCCCCGTAGAGGAGTTGGGACCCGTCGGGCGACCAAACCGGAGTCCTGTTGGTGTCGGATGCGACTTTTGTCGGGTTGGTTAAATCAGCGTTCGCAACCCAGAGCCCAGCCCCGGAGCGGCGTTCGTAGAGGAGTTGGGAGCCGTCGGGCGACCGTTCTTCCCTGTCAATGGGCTCTTCGATTCTGACGACCTCAGCCGTGAACGCGATAGAGAGCACCAGCGCTACCTTATCGCCCCCCCCCCGTGTCAGATCAGACCGAGCACGCGCCACGATTCAACGGGCCACCGGCAATTGAATAATATGAGGCCATGATCGAAGAGCCAGCATGGACCCTCGGTATTGAAGAGGAGTACCTCCTAGTCGAAGAAGACTCGGGCGACTTGGTGACCGCCCAGCCCGACGGGCTGATCGACAAGGTGAAGGACCTTCGACATGGGTTGGTCAGCCCCGAGTTGTTCAGCTGCCAGATCGAGATCGGGACCACGGTTTGCGACAACATCAAGGATCTGCGGGCCGAGATCGGGTTGCTGAGGCTAGCGGTTGCGGAGGCTGCCGCCGATTTCGGCTTAGCCCCGATCGCCGCTTCTACCCACCCGTTCACCCGTTGGGAAACCCAGCAGATCACCGTGGCCGACCGCTACCGACAGCTGTCCGACGATCTCCAAGGCACGGCTCGTCAGCTGGTGATATCGGGCCTTCATGTCCATGTTGGGATCGAGAATCCCGACCTGAGAATCGACCTCATGGGCCAGATCTCCTACTTCCTCCCCCATCTGCTGGCTCTGTCTACCTCCTCCCCCTTCTGGCAAGGTCGCGATACCGGACTGAAGAGCTACCGACCGGTGATCTTCGGCGCTGTTCCCCGCACCGGCCTGCCGGAGCGCTTCGAGTCGTGGGGGGAATACCAACGTCATGCCGAGGTGCTGGTAAACGCCGGGGTTCTTGAGGACACCTCGAAGATCTGGTGGGACGTGCGCCCGTCGTCCCGCTACCCCACCCTGGAGATGAGGATCACTGATCTCCCCACCAAGATGGAGGACTCCGTCACCCTGGCCGCACTGTTTGTGTGCTTGCTGAGGATGCTGTGGCGACTCCGCTTACAAAACCAGCGGTGGAGGACGTACAGCAATTTCTTGGTGGCCGAGAACGTGTGGCGTGCCCAGCGTTACGGCATCTCCGGGAGCATGATGGACTTCGGCAAAGGGGAACTCGTTCCTTTCCCGGAACTAGTAGACGAGATGATCGAGCTCGTGCGGCCTGACGCCGAAGCGCTCGACTGTGTAGCTGAGGTGGAGAACGCGCGGACCATCGCCCGGCGGGGCACCTCCTCCGACATTCAGTTGGCCGCCTACCGGGAAGCATTAGCGTCGGGTGCCGACGGGAGAGAGGCGCTACGGGCGGTGGTGGATCGCCTGGTGAAGGACTCGTTGGCACCTCCTGACTGAAAGCGGCCGGTGACCTTCATTTGCCAGTTGGTCTAGTGGTTGTCCCCGATAGACAGCGTCGCCCGCTCCCGCGTCTGTCGGTTGAGGGGTGAGCATTGTGGCTCAGTATCAGACCCGAACATTTTCCCAACCTTCCAAGCGGTCCGGGTCAGCCCTCAGTCGGCTCGTACCCCCCGTGAAGAAAGCTCTCGATCGATCTACCCCTACGACTGGAACGCATCTTCTGTAAGGCTCGCATCTCGATCTGGCGGGTTCTCTCCTTGGTCACGCCGATCTGCTTGCTCACCTCCAGAAGAGTGCAGGGAATGCCGTCACCAAGCCCGAACCGCATGATCACCACCTTTCTTTCGCGTTCTTCGAGGCACTCGAGGGCCAGAGCGACGCCCTCTTGGAGAAGCGTCAAGGTAGCGTGCGCGAGCGGGGCGATGCTCCGCCGGTCTTCGAGGGTTCCAGCGATGGTCAGGGAACCCGTGCTGGCCATTTCGGCATCCAGCGACAGGGTTGAGGAGCTACTCTCCATCAGCTTGTTGAGGAGACCGATCGGTACTCCCATCTCGGCGCTGAGATCTTCGAGAGTCGGTTCACGGCCTAGATCATGGGCAAGATAGCGACGAGCCCGATTCACCGCCTTCACCTGCTGCATGCGGTTGACCGGGAGGCGAATGAGCCGCTTGTGCTCATCTAGTTTCCTGCTGATGGTCAGGCGGATCCACCAGGTCGCATAGGTGGAGAACTTGTACCCCATGCGGTAATCGAACTTCTCGACCGCTCTCATGAGCCCCAAGTTGCCGTCTTGGACGAGATCAAGCAAGGGTACGCCCGAGGCAGCGTAGCGCCTCGCCACCGACACCACCAGCCGTAGGTTCGATCGGATGAGCTGCTCCTGAGCCTCCTTTCCCTTACGTACCAGGCGTTTCAGCCGTATGACTCCCTCGTCCACCCGCCGACCTGATTCAGCCAACCGAGCTTCAGCCTTGAACCCGGCATCCTTGGCCATCCCCAGTTCGACCTCCTGGCGGGCCGTCAGGAGGGGGACTCGTGCCACCTCATTGAGGTACTGCTTCACCGCATTAGGTAGGTACCCGATGTCGTCGGAGATCGGGGGGTCGGTGAACCCTGCCTGGCTCCCATCCACAACCTCCACACCGGCGGCTTGGGCCGCTGCCATGACCAGTCCCAGGGTCTCATCGGACGATTTCCCGTCAACCAGCTCGGTTCGTATCTCGGAGACGGTCAGGAACCCTCGGCGCAGCCCCCGCTCTATCAACTGTTCGACTACCTCGCTCGCCGCAGATCCCATAAACCATCCTAACTATCGTTAGCGTGTTAATGTCCTCTCTAAATCTAGCACTTCCTGTTGCACTTGTAAATATCTATCTCGATCATCGGGTTTTATATCAGCCATCAAGGCCCTCTTGCGACGTGCTATGGCTCGTTTGGCCAAGTGATCGACAGCATCGTCAAATGGAATGATTGGTTCCTCCAGTAGCGAAAGCTCACGGGCCAGCACGGCGAGGTCCTCCTCCTTCAGACCATCGAGGGAAACCGGGACCTCCTTTCCCTGCCTCTGAGCCACCTCCGACAACCAACCCGCCAAGCGGCGAGCCGCTCCACTCTCGAAGAAATCGACGGCCACCCGAGACACCTCGGCGGTACCGGCGAGAAGATGTCGGAGTAGATCCCGTTCGGAACGCTCCAGGCGGACGGCAGGAGCCGGGCGTGACGGAGGAGGGGAGTTCGCCGAGGTCCGCGCCTTGCGGCCCCCAGTCGACCTCTTCACGACCGAGAGGACATCGACGAGGGGGGTCTCCGTGCGGTCCGCCACATACACGGCGTACTGATGCTGGACAACCCGGTCAGGATGCCGGGCGATCAGCGCGGCGCATTCTCGCATCGCCTTGGTTCGTGCCTCCCGTTCCTGGAGGTCGTGACCGAGCAAGGCCCGTTCCACCCTAAACCGGGTTATCGGTATGGATCGGTTCACCTCGTCCTTCAATAGGTCACCGCGCCCGCCATGCACTAGGTCGGCGGGATCCTGACCGTCGGGAAGTCGGGTTATCTTCAGCTCTAGGTCGAGGTCCGAGGTGATGCGCAGCTCATCTCCCCGGATGGCAGCCCCCACACCGGCGGCGTCGGCGTCAAAGGCAAGGAGGATGGTGCCCGCGAACCTCCTCAACGAGTCGAAGTGGGCATCTCCCAGTGCGGTCCCACAGGTAGCCACTGCTTCGGGAAGGTCGATGAGATGGAAAGCAATAACGTCGGTGTACCCTTCCACCACGATGGCCCGGTCTGCCCGGCTTATCGCGGTCCGAGCCTTGTCTAGGCCGTACAGCAGTTCGCCCTTCTTGTAGAGCGACGTCTCGGGCGTGTTCAAGTACTTGGGACCTTCACCCGACAACAGCCGTCCGCCGAACCCCACCATCTCGCCCCGAACATTGTGGATCGGGAACATCAACCTACCCCGCATCGGATCGAACAGGCCCCCGGTCCGGGCTCGCCGTCCCAGACCCGCATCTTTTATCTCTGTCTCGGTATATTTGCGGTTGCGGAGGTGGGTGAAGAGCTCGTCGGAATGCCTCGGGGCATACCCAAGCTGAAACTTCTCCACCACGTCGATGTCGTAGTCGCGACTTCGCACGTAAGCACGCGCCGCCCCGGCGTCTGGGGCCACCTTGAGGCGCTCTTCGTAGAATTTTCCGGCGTCGGTGACGGCCTGGACGAGCCGCGTCCGGCGCTGACGGTGTTGTTTGGCCTGCGGGTTGCGCCGAATCGCCACCCCGTAGCGGTCCGCCAGCGTCTCGACGGCCTCAGGAAACGAAAGCCCCTGGGTTTGCTGGACGAAGCTGAAGACATCGCCCCCGGCCTTGCATCCAAAGCAGTGGTAAAGCCCCCTAACCGGATCTATCGACAGAGAAGGGGTTTTCTCAGCGTGAAACGGGCATAAGGCCTTGTAGCTGCCTCGGACCTTTTGAACCTTTGTCACCCCCTCGAACAGCTCTACAAGATCGGCTGCTTCCCGTATGCGTTCACGATCGTCCCGATCACCAGCCATACGACGAGTGTACGGCACCTGGTGGAGCCGCGTATCGTCGGTTCAGGATTCGGCAGCCTCGGTTACCAGGTTGAGAACCAGCAGCACCTCGTCGCTGACGTCAGTCACGCCCGGCACTTCGGGGATGGTCAGCCCGAAGTCGCTCCTTCGCAGGGTGGCAGTTCCGGTGATCTGCAGGCGCTCCTCCCCCAAGACGGCAACTTCCGTATTGAAGGTGAGCGGATGGGTAACTCCGCTGAGAGTAAACAAGCCGGTGATCCGCAGAGCGATGCGGTCACCCGGCGATACCTGGGCGGGCAAACCCTCGATCTGGGTGGGTTCGAAGGTGGCGAACTCATTCTCGTCCCGGCTGGATCCGAGGATGGGTCCCCTCATAGCCCGATCTCTGATACTCGAATCGGTGGTGAGGGTGCGCACGTTGATCACAACCGTCCCCAACTGCACGGCAGATGGCGCATCAAAGTTGACCAGCATCTCGCCTGCCACCTCCGATGTCGTCCCTACGACGCGAAACGGGGAACCCCTCAACTTCTCGTCGATCTCGAAGGCCACCGTCGACACCGCCGGATTGATCCGATGCAAGATAGGTGTCGGGGAACCCTCCCCCTCCGAGGATCCGGCGAGCGAGGTGGTGGTCTCAGATCCCGCTGGCGCGGGGTACGAGGTATCGGTCGAAGGCGGAGCAACCGGCGGTGCCACCACCGCGGCGCTGGGCTCGCCGCTACCGGCTTGGATCCAGAGAATCCCAACCGCCGCGGCAGCCACGAGCGCCAATCCTCCGATTACGAGGGCAACAATCCGCATCCTCGACATGACAGCCCAGCCTCAGAGTCGGCTCGACAAGTGGTCCCGGAGAGCCGAGATCCCTACTCGGTCTTGGGCCATCGTGTCCCGGTCCCGGACCGTCACCGCCTGGTCCTCCAAAGTCTCGAAGTCGATGGTCACACAGTATGGGGTACCAATCTCGTCTTGGCGGCGATAGCGCCGACCGATGGCCTGGGTGATGTCAACCTCGATGTCCCAATGGGGTCTCAGCAGATCGGCGACCCGGGCGGTCGTCTCGACCAGATCCGGCTTTTTGGAGAGCGGCAAGACCCCGATCTTGATGGGGGCAAGGCGGGCGTCCAAACGGAGGACGGTGCGGGTGGAATTGCGCACCACCTCCTCGTGATACGCGTCAATCAAGAAGGCGAAGGCCACTCGTCCCGCACCCGCGGCCGGTTCGATCACGTACGGGAAGAAGCGCTCACCGGAAGCCTGATCAAAGTAACGCAAGTCCTTCCCCGAAGCCTCCGAATGACACCGCAGGTCGAAGTCGGTGCGGTTTGCGATGCCTTCAAGCTCATCCCAACCCCAAGGAAACTTGTACTCGACATCGAATGTTCCGGCGGCGTAGTGAGCCAGCTCTTCCGGGGGGTGACGCCTCAGCCGGAGGGAGGATGGTCTCATCCCCAGTTGGGAGTACCAGCGCTGACGCTCCTCCACCCAGTAGTCGAACCACTCGTCAGCCTCCCCGGGGCGGGTAAAGAACTCCATCTCCATCTGCTCGAACTCTCTGGTACGAAATACGAACTGGCCGGGGGTTATCTCGTTGCGGAAGGACTTACCGATCTGGGCGATCCCGAACGGCAGTCTCATCCGCGCGCTACGGCGGACGTTCTCGAAGTTGACGAAGATGCCCTGGGCGGTCTCCGGACGGAGATATACGAGGTTCTTGTCGTCGGTCACCGGTCCCATGTGGGTGGAGAACATCAGGTTGAACTGACGCGCCGCGGCAAAAGAACCCGACGTGCCACAGGTCGGGCAGCGGTCCGGATCATCTAGGCGATCGAACCGATGGCGGGCACTGCACCTCTTACATTCGACCAGCGGATCGTTGAAGTGACCTACATGGCCGGAGGCCTCCCACACCCGGGGGGATTGGATGACCGCCGAGTCGAGGCCCACCACATCGTCCCTTAGCCTGACCAGCGCCCGCCACCAGGCTTCTTTGACGTTGCGCAGGAGAGCCACCCCAAGCGGACCGTAGTCGTAAGCAGACCGCAGGCCACCGTAGACCTCGGAAGCCTGGAAGACGAACCCGCGCTTCTTGGCCAGATTCACGATGGTTTCGAAACCTGGGGAGACCAAGGGCGATCCAATCAAGGGTATGGGTCAACGAACCGTCAGATGATACCCGACTATCGGTCCCCGTTTTGAGCTAGATCAGCTGCGGAAACGGTACCGCCAAACCGGCGGCGGCGGCGCTGGAACTCGACGATGGTGTCTATGAGGGCCTGAGCACCAAAATCCGGCCAGAGGCGATCGACGAACACCAGCTCAGCGTAGGCGCTCCCCCAGAGCAGGTAATTTGAAACCCTCTGCTCACCTGAGGTACGGATGATCACATCCGGGTCCGGCATGCTCGGGAGGTAGAGCTGGGAGGCGAGATCGGACTCGGAAATCTGATCAGGGCGGCGGCGGCCAGCAACCACCTCGGCGGCAAGCCTCCGAAAAGCTCGGACCAACTCCGCCCGACCGCCGTAATTGAACGCCAACACCAGGTTCAGGGTTCGATTGTGGGCGGTCCTTTGCTCGGCATCCCGCATCAACACCCGGTTCCGTTCCGGGACTCGCCGATCGTCCAGATCCCCGATGAAGAGCACCCTGACCCCACGATCCTCCAAGGCATCCAGGCGACGGAGGAGGATGTCCTCGTTGAACCACATCAGGAAAGCTACCTCGTCTGCCTCCCGCTGCCAGTTCTCCGTCGAGAAGGTATACGCCGACAACCAAGTAACCCCCGCCGCCAAGGCACCCTCCACACACTCGAATAAGACCGTCTCTCCGGCAGCGTGCCCGGCCGTCCGGGGGAGATTGCGACTGGCCGCCCACCGCCCGTTTCCGTCCATGATCAGCCCGACGTGCACCGGCCGACGCTCCGCGTCGAACCCGGTGAGATCAAGGGAGGTCGGCGGCACCAGCTACACCCGGATGGCCAGACTCAGACCGGTGTCGATGTGGTACTCGACAAACCTACGAGCAAGACCCATCGCGTCCACGGCCAACTCGCGGTCCGGTCCCCGGAACCGGCCGAGATCGGCCGCCATGAGCTCCGCCATGTGATCGGTGAGGCCTTCTCGGAACCGGAACGATCCGCCCAGGTCGCAGGAAGGGCAGACCAGCCCGCCCCCGACCAGGCTGAAGCGGGTCAGGTCAGATTGGTGACCGCACCCGGCGCAGCTATTCAGAGCAGGGGCGTGGCCGATGAGTGTGGATAGCTTGAGTAAGAAGGAGGCCATCAGGTCTGAGCCTCCGGCACCTCCCTCAAGGGCTCGCAGACCCCTGAGCAGGAGCAAGAACAGGCCGTGGGACGGCTCCTCCTCCACCAGCACCTTTCCCACCGTCGATGCCATCGTCCCGGCTGCCATCACCGCATCAAGATCCTGACGGAGCCCGGGGAAGGCCTCGATGACCGACACTTGGGTGACGGTTGCCAGGTTTCTTCCCTGATAGAGGACCAGGTCAACATGGGTGAGTGGTTCAAGCTTGGCACCGAACCGGCTCCTCGTCCTCCTCACCCCCTTGGCTACCGCCCGTGTCAACCCGTGGTTGGGACTGATGATCACCAAGACCCGGTCGGCTTCCCCAAAGGAATAGCCCCGCAACACAATGCCTTGGTCGTGACGAAGCGCCATCCGCTCCTCGGATCGTCAGCCAGCCCAGGCTACTCAACTTGGGTGCAGCCTTCGTCAACCAAACGGGTAGGGTGGGTCCGGTGACATTAGCCACCGAGTCCCAGATCCAAGAGTTCCTTCGCGATCGGTCGGGATGGCAAGCGGTGGGGCCAGCCATCACCAAGACCTACGAGTTCTCGACGTTCGCCGACGCCATGTCCTTCCTCAACAGGGTCGGAAAACTGGCCGAGTCGGCCAATCACCACCCCGACCTGGATCTTCGCTACCGTCGGGTCACCGTCCGGTTGACAACCCATACCGCCGGAGGAATCACCTCACGAGACCTCGAGCTCGCTGACCAAATCGACCGGGCAACCAGCCAAGCTAAAAGCGCCCGCGACTAAGAGCCACCTCCTCGACAGTCGACTCCGAGACCGCCATCTCTAGCAGAGTGTTTCTTGGAGGGACCGAAGTCTGGTCATACGGTCGGTTCTGCCAGCAGATTGACGACTAGGCGGACCATCAGGTCCTTGTTGCGGGGGGCGCTCTCCGCGATCAGCAGCGTGAGCGCGGTCAGAGCCTGGGGATTGAGCTGATGCTTCACGCCCTCCTGGCCGAGGTAGACCAGGAATAGCAGCGAGCCTATGCGCTTGTTGCCGTCGGTGAAGGGATGGTCCTTCACCAGGAAGTAGAGAAGGTTCGCCGCTTTCTCCTCCCTGGAGCGGTAGAGGGGTTGGCCGAACATGGTCTGCTCGACGTTGCCGAGGATGCCTTCGAGCATGTCGCCGCGCAGCGTGCCGAAGAGTGGGGTAGCCTCCCCACGCACCATCAGCTCCCGCTTGAAGTCGGCGATCGTCTCGACCACGCGGTCATATTCCAACGCCGTATTGGCAGGTTTCGCGCCTAGCGGTGCCGCGAGCCGGTCCTCGTCGTACTCTAAGAGCAGATGCCATGTGGCGGCATAACCGGAGATGAGATCCAGGACGGCGCTCCCGGTGTCCTCGACCAGAGCTTGGTTCTGCAACGTTCGGGCCAGGAGATCCAGCGTCTCGCGCGCCTCGGTTAACCCACGCTCGGCCAGCCGCCGCTTGTTGAGGGTGTAGCCTCGAACCAGGTGTTCGCGCAGGGTACGCGTGGCCCACTGACGAAAGAGCACAGCCTGGCGCGAGTTGATCCGGTAGCCCACGGAGATGATGGCGTCGAGGTCGTAGTGCCTGATGCGGCGCCTTACCTGTCTCCCGCCCTCAGATCGAACTAGTAAGAAATCCTTGGTAGTTGCCTGCTCATCCAGTTCGTCGGCGGCGAACACGTTCTGAAGATGCATAAGCACGTTCTGGGGAGTGGAGTCGAACACTTCGGCCATCTGGCGCTGAGTCAGCCACACCGTCTCCCGGGCCAGCCGGACATCCACGCGCACAGCACCGTCCGGGGGCGCATAGACGACAAGCTCTCCGCGAGGGGACCCTTGACACGTTGTCTCGCCTTTTGCCGTCTCGGTCATGATCCAGGATCGTACCGGTTGCCTGCGACATACTTACGCCTTCGTCCTCACCCCCGACCCTCGGGGTGCCCGGTGACCTACTCAGAAAAGGCGGCGAGCACCGGAGGCGCTGGCGTGCCACTGACGAAAACTCGAACTTCGCCAGACACCAGCTTGGGTAGAAGCGCATCACGGATCTCAGCCAGCATTATCGACTGGCGGTTGTTCCACGTCGTGGACTCAAATCATGATTGAACGGCCTTACTGAAGGCCGACGCCATCCGAAACGACCCAAGACCCCAACTGGCTATAGATCAAATGGGGTTTCGGCGAACAGATCGCTCACCGAGGTGGTGGTCTGCGTAGGCGGTGCCGTGGTGATCCCGAGCTCCTCGCGGATCGACTCATAGCCCTTCTCTTCGAGTTGGTCGGCCAGTTCCGCACCTCCGGAACGGACTATTTCTCCGTTCATCATGATGTGCACCCGGTCGGGACGGACAAAGTTGAGGATTCGGCTGTAGTGGGTGATGAGCAACACGGTCAGGTCCCCTCCCTGCATCTCCTTCACCGCGGACGCCACCTCCCGTACCGAGTCGATGTCCAGCCCGGAGTCAATCTCGTCGAGCACCATGACCTTCGCTCCCAGGACAGCCATCTGATACATCTCCGAACGCTTCTTCTCGCCACCGGATAGGTCCCTGTTCACCCCCCGGTGCAGGAACCTGGCCATATCGAAGCGTGATGCCTGGGTGGCAATACGCCTTCGTGCTTCCTCCTCGCCGACACCAAGTGCCAACGACGCCTCCTTGAGGAAAACCTCCAACTCCAATCCCGGTATCTCCACCGGGTACTGCAGAGCCTGGAGGAGGCCAGCGCGCGCCCGCTGATCCACCCCCATCGACTCGATGGCTACCCCGCCCACGCTGATCGACCCCGAGACCTGGTAGCCCGGTTTCCCGGAGAGAACGTGGCACAAGGTGGACTTCCCCGAACCATTCGGGCCCATGATCGCATGGGTCTCGCCGACCGGTATCTCGAGATCCACACCCTTGAGGATCTTCGTCTCCCCCACCATCGCCCGCAAGCCTTGGATCCGAAGGGCGGAATCACTCATGTCGCCTCGCCGTTCGGATCGAGGTTCACCATCACCCGACCGTCACTCACCCGAACCGAATAGGTTGGCACCGGCTTGGTGGCGGGGAGGGATTGCGGTTCACCGGTTCTGACATCGAACGCGGCACCGTGGAGGGGGCACTCAACGTCGTAATCCCATAAGTCGCCCTCGGAGAGAGAGGCCCACTCGTGACTGCAGACATCTCCGATGACGTAGAAATCGTCACCGATCCGGAACAAGGCGAGACGTTTTCCCTCCAGGGATAGCCTGGTCGCGCCCGGCGGGAAGGCCTCAACCGCTCCGACTTCCTGCCAGCCACTCATGGCTTCAAACGCCCCTGGGATGCGGCGAAACGATCCGAGACCATCTGTCGAGCCGGTTCGGACAACTCGGCGACCGCAAAACCCGAGAGCACCTCGTCGAAGAAGCCTCTCACTAGCAGTCGCTCGGCGGTCCTCCGAGGAAGCCCCCGGCTCATCAAGTAGTAGAGCTGACCTTCATCGAGTGGTCCAGAAGAGGAACCATGACCGCACTGCAGGTCGTCGGTGAGGATCTCGAGGTTGGGCACCGAGTTCACTCGGGCACCGTCAGACAACACCAAATTGCGGTTGGTCTCGAAGGCCGAGGTTCCTATGGCTTCGTTCTCGATCCGCACCAACCCGGTCCAAACCGCCCGCGCCTGATCGGCTACCGCACCCTTCAGGAAGATGTCGGACGTGGTCCGGGGACCCCGATGCGTGACGAAGATCCGGTAGTCCATGACCTGCTGTTCGACTCCGAAATAGATGCCGCCCATCTGCACCGATGACCCCATCCCGTCCAGCGAGATCCCTAGGCGCTGCCGGGCGTAGCGTCCGCCAAGACCCAACTCGCCGATCCTCAGGGTGGAGTCCCTGCCAGTCACGAAATGGTGATGGGCTACCAATCGGGCCGCATCGCCCAGATTCTGCGCCGCCGTAATCGACAATCGAGCCCCCCGACCGGTCCAGGCTTCGATGATCGGGCAGACCAGAACATCGGCACCGGGTGCCGAGCGGTATACCAGTACCACTGAAGCCTCGGAATTGTCTCCGGCGTGCACTACCAGATGGGGGAAACTGGACGTCCCGTCAAGAGTGGCTTGGATATCCACCACCATCGGGGCACCTACCGAAGTCCCCGCCGGGATGTCAATGACCGCGCCGGGTGGGGCGGAGGCGTGGTTGGCGGCGGCGAAGATGTCTAACCCTGGAGGCACAGCAGACCCGTAGCGTCTCGCCCAGCCGCCGTCGAGATCCTCAGCGATTCGACCGACCTTGACCTTATCGGAGTGGGCATCAACCACCGTCCCGTCCACGATGGTCAGAAGACCCTCGGTTTCGCTGAGGGACCCGAGAAATGCGTCCTCGGTCAGGTGCCCGCCGGGTTCGGAGGCCGGGCGGAAGTCATCGACCGCGAAGTCGAGATCAACGTATTTCCACGCCTCGTCTTTGGGCGACGGCATGGTGGCGACGTTGTGGGCGTGCTGGCCCTTCTCACGGAGGGCAGCCAGCCAACTCGGTTCGGCGTCTCCCCTTACGGGGGCAGCGGAAGTCAACGCTCCGGACACGGTTCCCTTCTTCCGGACGATTGAACGATAACGGTGTACCTGATGCTATCTGTCTTGGGGGGAACAACCAAAGTCACGCCGATGGTCACCCAGCGCGAGGCTCTCTGACTATTCGATATGCCCTCACAAAGACGTCGTTCAGCATCTCCATGGTTAGCCGTCCGGTGAAGGTGTTCTGCTGAGATGGGTGGTAACAGCCGATGATGGCCGGCCCCGGTCCCGGGGTTCCGACCTCCACCCCATGAGCGAAACGAGGTTTGGGAACGGGGATTGGCCAGCCGCGGCTCCGGCCGAGGCGCAGAGTCTGATCGTAGGCCATGGTCCCGAGAGCAACGATCACCCTGAGCTGACGGAAGAGATCCAATTCCTGCCCGAGCCACCCGGCGCAAGTATCGCGCTCCGCGACGGTGGGACGGTTCTGGGGAGGAGCGCAGCGGACGATGGAGGTGATCGCCGCGTCGACGAGGCGCAAGCCATCGCCACGCCAACTCGTGTGGGAACGATTGGCGAAACCAGCCTGATGCATGGCCCGAAACAGCCATTCGCCGGAACGGTCGCCGGTGAACATCTGGCCGGTGCGGTTGGACCCGTGCGCGCCCGGGGCTAGCCCGATAACGAGGAGGCGCGCCCTAGGATCGCCCAGCATGGGTACCGGCCGGGCCCAGTATTCCTCATGCCGGTATGCCGCCCTCCTCTTGACCGCAATCTCCTCCCTCCATGACACCAGCCGAGGACACTTGCGGCACTCGATCAACTCGGCCTGCAAACAACGGAACACCCCCTCGTCGCCGCACGGAGACCTCCCCGGGTCAGGATCGGTAGGCACGAGTCGCGGTCATGGCTGAAGAGGTACCCGATCCAGCGCTTCCAACTGGAAGACGCTGTTGGCGTTCCAAAGCATCCAGCCCAGGCTCCGCTCCTCAGCCGCATCGATTTGTTCGCGAACCTGTGAGGGGGAGTAGTAGAAGTCTTGCAGCCAGGGGCGCACCAAGGCCTGGCCTTGAATCCTCTCAAGACCGGCATCAAGGGATTGCGCCACTACCTCACCCGGATGGTTGTTCGGGGTATCAAAACCGAACCATCCTGAGGAGTAGTGGCTCGGGTACACCATGGGCGACAACACGTCGGCGGTTTGAGTGAGGATGTTGAACTCCTGGCCAATCCCTCCGTCACCGTTGACAACGGTGATAAACCCGAAGATGTCGGCACCTACCACGCAGCCGAGCGGGTGAAGCCGATCGGTGGCTTCTCCGAGGAAACTAGTAATAGATCCGGTGCGGATCCCCTCTGAGTCCCCAAAGTCGAAGACCGCTGATGCCGGATATCCGTCGGGAAAACGAACATAGTCAAATTGGATCTCGTTGAAACCGGCCTGGCATACCTCCTCGGCGAGGCTCAGGGCATACTCCCGGGCCTGGGCATCGGTTGGGTCGAGGAAGAACTGATTGTTCCTCTGGAAGGGCTTGCCGGTGGCAGAATCGAGTACCGCCAAGTCGGGCTTGGCCCGGGCCATGATCGGGTCTTGGAAGGCCACCAGGCGGGCGATCTTGTACAAACCTCTCTCGTCCATTTCGGCCACTACTTCGTCGAGATCGGCAACCGATTGGACTGCTCCGACTTCCCGGGCGAGACCCACCTGACTCGAGTACAGGACTTGGCCGCTCTCATCTTTGACGTCCACAACGAAGGCGTTGACCACCGTCTCCTCGGCTACCGAGAGCATTTCGTCCCAAAGTTCCGAGTCGGACAACACCCGGGCACCGATATGCAGACCCCGTACGATCAGGGGTTCAAGTTGGATCTCGATCACCAAGCTCTCCCCGTCCCAGAGGTGCTCGGTTCCGACCCAACCAGGCCGGTCCACGTATATCACCCCAGGTGAGGCCCGGTGAATCTCGAATCTGCCTTGATCGTCGGTGATCGCCTCGACGTCTCCGAGCATGACCGAGGCCGACCTCAACCCAAAGCCCAGATTGGCGACGATGGCACCCCGGAGGACGACCGGGCGGAGCGACATCTCAACCGGATCGTCGTGGAAGCGGTCAACTGATATGGCCCGAGGGAAGAAGCCCGCGGCGGTGACAGCGGCGGTTGTCGAGCGGCCCTCCCAATACATTTCGAACCCACCTGACTCATCGGTGACCGTGACACCGTGCTCCGTCTCCGCCGAAGCTCCGGCGATGGGCTGGCCCGCTTCGTCTACAACCTGGATCGTGACCTCGGGAATCTGCGTTCTCGGGGGAATAGGTGCCTCACCGACGACCACCGCTGAGGGGGCCAGGCAGGCACTGAGAATCAGCAGACCGGCGATCGGAACCAGAGCGGTCAACAACTTGCCCAACCGGCCTCCCTCCCCGCTTCGAACGCTCCCGAGTCGGCTCAAACTACCCCTCCATCACTGCGCGCATTGCCAAAACTGTTTCAGAGTGATACTTTGTACCTCCCCATACCAGAAAGGTGGTGCTCAGGCGTGGCTTTGGTGGCCCGAGAAGCCCCTTTATCAACCGAAGCGGTAGATCTATACCTGGACGCGGTGTCAGCCCACCCTCTCCTGACAGCCCAAGACGAGGTTGAACTGGCCCTTTTAATGGAGGTGGGCGAAGAGGCTCGGGTCCGACTGGAGAACGACCCCGACTTGAGTCTTCGTGAGCAGATGCGGCTCCGCCGCAAGGTGCGGGAGGGCGAACGAGCCAAGGCGACATTCATACAATCAAACCTCCGCTTGGTCATCTCAATAGCGAAGCGCTATTCCGGCCGCGGGATGGATCTAATAGACATGATACAGGAGGGCAACCTCGGTTTGATACGGGCGGTTGAGAAGTTCGACTGGCGCAAGGGGTTCAAGTTCTCAACCTACGCCACCTGGTGGATTCGCCAGGCAATCACCCGAGGCCTAGGCAATCAGGCCCGTACCATCCGCCTCCCCGTTCACATGGTGGACATCGTGCGTACGGTTAACGAAACCGTCTACGCGCTTACCGACGAGCTACGCCGTCGGCCGACCCGGCAAGAAATAGCGGCCGCTAGCGGCCTTGACGAAGATCGCGTGGCAACGGCGTTGGCCACCCCTTCCAATACCACGTCGATCGATCGTCCGGTCGGAGAGGATGGGGACGCGGTGTTAGGCGACTTCGTCGAGGACAAGTCGGCTACCGACCCGTTCGTCTACGCGGCGGCGTCTGTCCGGCGGGATCAGATCATCAAGGCGCTTTCGACTCTGAACGAGACCGAGCGCAACGTGGTGTGGCAACGATACGGGTTGGGTGGATCGCCGATGATGACCCTCACCGATATCGGCACCTCGTTAGGTATCACACGTGAGAACGCCCGCCAGATCGAGCGCCGGGCCATGGCCAAGCTTCGCCACCCCAGCAACGGGCACGGCTTAGGGCCCATGATCGAGTTGTAGCGGGCGGGTTTGCCCTAGCCGACCGCACCCGCCGCAACCATGTTGAGCTCGATAAGACGGTTGAGTTCCACCGCATATTCCATCGGAAGTTCCTTGACGATGGGCTCAATGAAGCCCGCCACCACCATCGAGGTGGCTTCATCTTCGGTGAGGCCCCGGCTCATCAGATAGAACAGCTGATCTTCCCCCACCTTTGACACCGTGGCCTCATGCCCGATCTCCGTGTCGGCTTCCTCAATCTCCATGTACGGATAAGTATCAGACCGGCTGGCATCGTCGAGGATCAGCGCGTCACAGCGCACGAACGACTTGGCGTTCTCAGCACCGGGTTCGACTCGTACCAGACCTCGATACCCGGCTCGGCCCCCTCCCCTTGAGATCGACTTGGACAATATGGTCGAGGTGGTATTGGGGGCGACATGGACCATCTTGGCACCCGTATCCTGATGCTGGCCCTCGCCAGCAAAGGCTATCGAGAGCACTTCTCCATGAGCGCCGGGCTCCATGAGCCAAACCGCGGGATACTTCATGGTCAGCTTGGATCCCAAGTTCCCGTCCACCCATTCCATGGTGGCGTCAGCGTACGCAGCCGCTCGCTTGGTCACCAGGTTGTAGACATTGTTCGACCAATTCTGGATGGTGGTGTAGCGGCATCTCCCCCCTCGCTTCACCACGATCTCGACGACCGCAGAATGGAGGGAATCCGAGCTATAAACCGGGGCGGAGCAACCCTCCACATAGTGGCAGAAAGCCCCCTCGTCAACGATGATCAGAGTCCGCTCGAACTGGCCCATGTTCTCCGAGTTGATCCGGAAGTAGGCCTGGAGGGGCTGTTCGACGTGGACGCCGGGCGGAACATAGATGAAGGAACCCCCCGACCAAACCGCCGAGTTGAGGGCGGAGAACTTGTTGTCGTTCGGGGGTATGACCGTGCCGAAGTATTCCCTGACCAGGTCGGGATGCTCCCGGACGGCCGAGTCCATATCCATGAAGAGAACACCCAAACCTTCGAGGTCCTCTCGATTGCGGTGATACACCACCTCCGACTCGTACTGGGCGGTGACTCCGGCTAGGAACTTCCGCTCAGCTTCGGGAATACCCAGCTTCTCGTAGGTGTCTTTGATGGACTCAGGCACCATGTCCCAGTCTTTGGACTGGTGCTCGGCCGGTTTGACGTAGTAGTAGATGTCGTCAAAGTCAATGTCGTCAAGGCGTCCCCCGCCGCCCCAGGTGGGCATCGGTCGTTGGAGGAACCGCTGGTAGGACTTCAACCGAAACCTGAGCATCCAGTCAGGCTCGTCCTTGATCTTCGACATCTCTCGAATAATGTCTTCGGATAGCCCTTTGTCGGGCTTGAAGACGTACCCGTCCTCCGGGTCGCTCCAACCCAGCTTGTAGGCACTCAGATCCATATCAACCGTGGTCGTCATCACTAGCCTCCGCGGCTCTCGTCAACAGAACTATTGGCAGTTCGGTTTCCTCACCGATGATAACAAGGCCCCGATACCAACCACCCGCCACCGCTCAGCGCCAGGGAGAGTCGGTGGGGCTCACCGGCTCGGGAAGCAAGGTCTCCCCCGTCAGGTATCGGTCGACGGAGGCGGCGCAACTCCTGCCTTCCGCGATCGCCCATACGATTAGGGACTGGCCGCGCCCGGCATCACCGGCGACAAAAACGCCCTCCTGGCTGGCCATCCAATCCGGACCCCGGCCCAGTGTGCCCCGGTCGGTGGTTTCCAGAGCCAGACCGCCAACCAAGCGGGAGGGTTCGGGTCCCGAGAACCCGAGCGCCAAGAGGACCAGGTCGGCCGGGATCTCAAGGTCGGTGCCGTCGATCCTCTCGAAGCTCGGCCTCCCCTCATGACTGCCGAGTCGCACCCGGTGGGTACTTAGCCCGACGACCCGGCCCTCACCGTCACCGACGAATCCCTCTGTATTGATGGCAAAATCTCGCTGGCCCCCCTCCTCGTGGGCGGCCGAGACCCGGTACATGAGCGGCCAGGTCGGCCACGGGGTGACTTCGGATCGCTCGTCTGGAGGGCGGGGCATGATTTCGAGCTGATGGACGGACTTGGCCCCTTGGCGATGGGCGGTCCCCAGACAGTCGGCACCGGTATCGCCGCCACCGATGATCACTACCCGCTTACCGGAGGCCGTTATCGGAGACTCGGGTAGGTCGCCAGCCTGTACCTTATTGGCAGGCGTGAGGTACTCCATCGCCTGGTGAATACCCCGCAGGTCGCGTCCCGGGATCTTCAGGTCACGAGGGTGGGTGGCCCCAACCGTCAACACGATCGCATCGAAGTTGCGGCGGAGTTGCCCGCAGGTGGGGTCGATTCCGGCCTCGGCGTTCACCCGGAAGGTGACCCCTTCCTCCTTCATCTGGGCAATCCGGCGATCAAGAAAAAGCTTGTCGAGCTTGAAGTCCGGTATGCCGTAGCGGAGGAGACCTCCCACCCGGTCGTCACGCTCAAACACGGTTACGGCATGGCCAGCCCGGGCCAACTGCTGGGCTGCTGCCAAGCCAGCCGGGCCAGAGCCCACCACCGCCACGGTGTGTCCGGTCATTTGAGTTGGCGGAACCGGGTGTATCCAACCTTCCGACCAACCGCGCTCCACGATCTCTAGTTCGATCTGCTCGATGGTCACCGGATTCCCGTCGATGGCGAGAACGCACGCCGCTTCGCACGGTGCCGGACACACTCGGCCGGTGAACTCCGGGAAGTTGTTAGTGGCGTGGAGGCGATCCAAGGCCTGATGCCAGTTGTCGCGGTACACGAGGTCGTTCCAGTCAGGGATCAGGTTCCCCAGAGGGCAGCCACCGTTACAGAAAGGGATCCCACAATCCATGCAGCGAGATGCCTGCTCCCTAACCTTTGGTGGAGGGAAGTCCTCGTACACCTCGTTCCAGTCGAGCACTCGTAACTCCACCGGCCGACGCCTCGGCAACCGCCGGCGGTGCCTGATAAAGCCGCGGACGTCACCCATGGGCGGCCGCCATGATCGCGTCTAGGACCTTCTCGCCGGAGCGTTCAGCCTCTTCAGCCGCCTTGAGCACCCTTCGATAGTCGTCAGGCATTACCTTCATGAACCGGTTGAGTTCCCGCTCCCCACCTTCAATCAACCGAGCCGCCAAAGCTGAGCCGGTCTCGTCGAGGTGAGCGCGCAGTAGTTGCCGCACCAAGGCGCGATCCGACTCGTCGAGAGGTTCGAGCGACACCATCTCCGTGTTCACCCGCGCCGGAAACGTGCCGTCGACGTCGTACACATAGGCGATTCCACCCGACATCCCGGCCGCGAAGTTCCGGCCGGTACGTCCTAGTACGACCACCCTTCCCCCCGTCATGTACTCGCATCCATGGTCGCCGACCCCCTCAACCACGGCGGTAGCCCCCGAATTGCGGACGCCGAAACGCTCCCCCACCACGCCTTGCAAGAAAGCTTCGCCGGAGGTGGCACCGTAGAGGATGACGTTTCCAGCGATGATGCTGTCCTCGGGAACAATCCTGGATTCGGTCGGGGCCATAACCACCATCCTCCCACCTGACAATCCCTTGCCCAGATAGTCGTTGGCGTCCCCGGTGAGGCGGAGGGTGATCCCTCTCGGAAGAAACGCGCCGAAGCTCATGCCCGCCGACCCGGTGAAGTTGACGGTGATCGTGTCGTCCGGCAGGCCAGCCGCGCCGTAACGCTTGGTCACGTTGTATCCCAGGAGGGTGCCCACCGAACGGTTCACGTTGCGAACCCTCATGTCAAGCGTGATCGGGGTGCCCTCGATGAGGGCCGATTCGGCCAACTGAATGAGGGTCTGGTCAAGGGCACCGTCGAGGCCGTGGTCCTGCGCAGTCCGATGTCGGCGCACAGTGTCAGGCGAAGGGTTGGGTACATGGAGGAGGGGGGCGAGATCGAGTCCGGCGGCTTTCCAATGGCCCACCGCTTCCCGTACATCAAGGAGATCGGCCCGCCCGATGGCTTCATCCATGCTTCGCAACCCGAGCCGAGCAAGGTGTTCTCGCACCTGTTCGGCGACAAACATCATGAAGTTGATCACATGCCGCGCCCGACCGGCAAAACGCTGCCGCAACTCCGGGTTCTGGGTTGCCACGCCGACCGGACAGGTATCCAGATGGCAGACCCGCATCATGATGCATCCCGACACAACCAGAGGCGCGGTTGAGAAACCGTACTCGTCGGCACCGAGGAGGGCGGCGATCATGACGTCCCTCCCCGTCTTCAGCTGGCCGTCCGTCTGCAACACCACCCGTTCGCGGAGGTCGTTCATGATCAAGGTCTGCTGCGCCTCGGCGAGGCCGATCTCCCAAGGCCCCCCAGCATGCTTGATGGAGGTGAGAGGGGAAGCCCCGGTGCCGCCGTCGTGGCCAGATATCAGGACCACATCGGCCTTGGCCTTGACCACGCCGGCCGCCACGGTGCCCACCCCCATCTGGGCCACCAGCTTGACGTGTACCCGCGCCTCCGGATTGGCATTCTTCAGGTCGTGGATGAGCTGCTTGATATCCTCGATGGAATAGATGTCATGGTGAGGAGGGGGGGAAATAAGACCCACCCCAGGGGTAGACATCCTCGTCTCGGCGATCCAGGGATATACCTTGTAACCCGGGAGTTGTCCGCCCTCTCCTGGCTTGGCTCCTTGAGCCATCTTGATCTGAAGGTCGTCGGCGTTGTAAAGGTACTCCGCGGTTACGCCGAACCTCGCCGAAGCCACTTGCTTCACCGCGCTGCGGCGCAGGTCCCCGTTGGCGTCGGGGACGTTCCGAGCGGGATCTTCGCCACCCTCCCCGGAATTCGACTTCGCCCCAATGCGGTTCATGGCGATCGCCAACGTCTCGTGGGCCTCCTTGGAGATGGAGCCGTATGACATGGCCCCAGTGCTGAAGCGTTTCACGATCTCCGCCGCGGGCTCGACCTCTTCAATAGGAATCGGGGTGGTCCCTTCGGTGCGGAACCGGAAGAGTCCTCTGAGGGTCCCCAAACCCTGTGCCTGATCATCTACCAGTCGGCTGTACTCGCGGAAAATGTCATAGCGACCCTGGCGAGTGGCGTGCTGGAGCTTGTACACCGTCTCTGGGTTGAAGAGGTGGAGCTCACCGTCCCTACGCCATTGGTATTCGCCTCCGGAATCGAGCTCATGATGAGCCACCGCGGGCACCATGTGGGTCAAGGCACCGTGATGCCTGATCGCTACCTCCTCGGCGATCAGGTCGAGACCTATACCCCCGATCCGGCTAACCGTGCCGGTGAAGTAGGCGTCAATGACCTCGTCGCCGATCCCGACTGCTTCGAAGATCTGGGCACCGATATAGGACGCCACCGTGGAGATGCCAATCTTGGACATGACCTTGAGCACGCCCTTGCGGGCCGCCTTGAGGTAGTACCCCCGGGCCTCATCCCGTCCCACGGCCTCCAGCCCGTAGCTGGATTGGTCGACCATGTAGTCGATGGCGGCCAGTGCCATGTACGGGTTGATCGCGTCGGCACCGTAGCCGAGGAGCAGGCAGAGGTGATGGACTTCCCGGGCATCACCCGTCTCCGCGATCAGGCTTACCCGAGTTCGTTGCCTGGTCTGGACGAGGTGGTGATGTACGGCCGCCGTTGCCAGCAATGAGGGTATGGGTGCACGGTCGTCTCCGATGTCCCGATCGGAGAGAACGATTGCCCAAGCGCCCGACTCGATATGCCGATCGACTTCACGACACACCCGGGCCAAGGCTTGGCGCAATCCTTCGCCACCATCCTCGGGGAGGAAATGACAGTCGACCCTTCGGGCCGGACCACCCACGCCGGGGGCCTTCTCCATCTCCATGAGCCTGCCAACGTCCCCATCGTCGAGCACCGGGCTGTCCAGCTCGATCATCCGGCACGACTCAGCAGACAGCGAAAGCAGGTTGGATTCCGGTCCCAGTGTGATACGAAGCGACGTCACCATCTCTTCGCGGATCGCGTCAAGCGGCGGGTTGGTGACCTGGGCAAAAGACTGCTTGAAGTAGTCGAATAGCGGTCGGGAACGGTCCGAAAGCGTGGCCAGGGGCGTGTCTGTCCCCATCGATCCCAGTGGCTCGGTGCCAGTCGACGCCATAGGTGAGATCAAGACCTTCAAGTCTTCGTGGGTGTATCCGAAAGCCCTTAACCGCTGCGGCAGAGAAAGGCACGACTTGGGAGCGGGGACCCCTTCCGGCAGGTCTTCGAGTCGGACCAACCCCTCATCAAGCCACCGCCCGTATGGTCGTGCGCCCGCCAGATCGGCCTTGGTCTCACCGTCCCGCACGATGCGACCGCGGGTGGTATCCACCAGGAACATACGACCGGGGCGTAATCGGCCCTTCTCAACTACCTGGGCCGGGGGTACATCGATCACCCCGACCTCGGAAGCCATCACCACCAGATCATCAGCCGTGACCCAATAACGCGCCGGGCGGAGTCCGTTGCGGTCCAGCAAGGCACCCACCAGCCGCCCGTCAGTGAACATGACCGCCGCCGGTCCATCCCACGGTTCCAGCACCGAGGCGTGGAAGCGGTAGAAATCGCGCAGACCAGGGTCCATGCTCTCGTGGTTCTCCCAGGGTTCCGGGATCAACATGAGCATTGCCTCTGGAAGGGAGTATCCGCCCAGAACCAGGAACTCCAGTGCCTCATCCAAGCTCGCCGAGTCAGAGAGGCCCGGGGTACAGATCGGGAAGATCCGCTGCGTTTCCTCCGGGAACAGGTCGGATTGGAGGAGGCTTTCGCGGGCTCGCATGAAGTTGCGATTGCCCGCGATAGTGTTGATCTCACCGTTGTGCGCGATCATCCGGTATGGGTGGGCCAACGACCAGGTGGGGAAGGTGTTAGTGGAGAATCGCGAATGCACCAACGCCAGAGCGCTGTCTACCCGATCATCATGGAGATCGCAATAGAGGTCTGCCAACCGGGTGGGTGCCACCGTCCCCTTGTACACCATGGTACGGGACGACAGGCTCGGGAAATACACGGCCTGATGAGACGCCGCCACCCCGCCTATGCCATCGGCGGGGCCTTCGCCGATATCAAAGCGGATCTCATGTTCGATTCGCTTACGGATCGCGTATGCGTACCGCTCTAGGTTCAACCCGTTCCGACCATGCCCGTCGATAAAGACCTGGCGCATGGCGGGCATGGCCATACGCGCTGCCTCGCCCAATACCGAGGAATCAACCGGAGGGATTCGCCAACCCAAGACGGTTAGGCCCACCTCCTCAACTATCTCCTCCACTTTTCTTATCCCGGCGTCTAGGTGATCTCCGTGGTCGGGGAAGAGACCTACGCCGGTTATGTATCCCCCCGGACGCGGGAGCTCGAAGGGGGTAACGGCTCGCAGGAAACGGTCCGGCACCTGAATCAGGATCCCCGCACCGTCTCCGGTTTTGGGATCGGCCCCCCGAGCGCCACGATGATCGAGGTTGCTGAGGGCATCGACCGCCGACAAGACCAGACTGTGCGTGCGCCGCCCCCGCAGGTCGGCCACGAAGCAGATCCCGCAGGAATCGCGTTCGAATTCGGGTCTGTACAAACCGTTCATGGGCGTATTCCTGCTCCGCCCCCCCATATGTCCTCCGAGTATACGGAATAGCTTCTTCTGCTACAGAGCGAACTAGAGATTCTACACCGTCGGGTCGGTACCACCATCCAGGGCACCGTGGCAGGTCAGGCGGCCACGCCTATCTCGCCAGCACCGCACCCATAGCAGGAGGTGCTTCGGGGTGGGTGGTGGCATGGGGCGCTACCCGCAACCAGCCGTTGCGCTCGGTCACGGTAAGCCCACCGCTCTGGAGACGCCGGTGAACGACGCCCGAGGACTCCCGGGCCGGACGGAAGGTCACGATTCCGCTCCTTTCGCCACGGGTGCGCCAGGGGGCCAACACCTCGGCCCCCGACCGGCGGGCGGCTTCCTCAACCGCCTGAGCCCGATTGATCACCTGGTCCTCAACGTCGATACCCGACACGCCTTCCAAAATCTCAAAGGCCGCGCCCAGAGCCGCCACCGCGCCGAATCCGGGCGTACCGGCTGCGAAACGAGTCGCTCCCGGCACCGGATCATGCGGATGAGAGGTCGAGCTATCAAAGGGATCCGCTACCCCAAGCCATCCGGTCAGGGTGGGGTGAAGGCGATCAAGGGCAGCTTCGGACAAGACCATCACCCCGGCACCGGTACCGGCCCGCAGCCACTTGTGTCCGCCTGCTACCACCACATCAGCATGTTCCATCCCCAGCCGTAGGGCACCCAGACCTTGAACCGCGTCGACGATTAAGAGGGCATCGCCTATCTCGGCCTTAATCGCCCCCAAGTCGGCCCGGAAACCGGATCGGTAATCCACGAAGCTGAGCGACACTGCTGTGGTCAGCCTCCCGCATGCCGCCGCTACCTGGTCGGCGGTGAGCCGGTCATCGGGAACCGGGAAAAGGTCCAAGCCAATCCGTCCGACCTGGGCAGCGCGAATCCACGGATATAGGTTGGCGGGAAACTCCGTCTCCGGGACGGCGACCCGACCCTGCTCTAAGCCGAAGGCGACTGCAAACAGACCCGCAGACGTGTTGGGAACCATCACTACCTGTTCGGGGCCAACCCGCATGAACTGCGCTACCGACCGGCGCGCGGCTTCCATCCGGAGGGTCAGATCGGAGATCAGCCGACCGCCGTCACCCGCCATCAGATCAACGACCGACTGGGCGGCTCTCCGGGCCGGAATAGACATGGCACCCACCGATGCGAAGTCCATAAACCCAAACGGTTCGTCAAACTGGTCAAGGAAGGTAGCGGGGAGGTTCATGTTGAGGCTCATATTTTGAGGTCTTGCCCGCGCGCAGGCTAGCCGACCTTCCCAGATTCTGCTTTCTTGGCGAAATGTGCTATTTTTTTTCGGTTACGGCGGGGCCTTCGGCGCAGGCTGGGGACAGCCAAGGTGATTCATCTTGCTAACGAGCTTGGTTGATTCGAAGATTCCGCCCGCGACGACCTAGGAGGACACATGAAGAGAACACGATGGCTGGTGGTGCTAGCCGCCTTCGGCTTGGTGATAGGTGCCTGTGGCGGTTCGGATGACGAACCGGCTTCAACCACAGCCGCCCCCGCACCCACCGAGGCGACGGTAGCCCCTGCGACAACCGTCGAAGTCACCCCCACCCAAAGCATGGACCTGACCTTCCACATGGTCACCCACTCGGATGACGGCGTATTCTGGTCCGTGGTCAAGAAGGGCGCGCAGGACGCTGCCGATGCACTCGGGGTGGAAATGGTATGGAGTCCGTCCAGTAACGATCCTGAGAAGCAGGTACAGGACGTACAAGCGGCGGTAGCAGCCGGATCCGACGGCATCGGAGTCTCGCTGGCTAACCCCGAGGCCTTAGGGTCCGAGGTTGAAGCAGCCGTGGCTGCCGGTATTCCGGTGATCACCTTGAACTCCGGTTCCAACCAGTTCAAGGAACTCGGGGCTATCACCCACGTCGGCCAGACGGAAATCGTAGCGGGCAACGGTGCTGGCGAGCGCTTCAACGCTCTAGGGGCCGGAAAGGTCCTCTGTGCTCAGCAAGAGCAGGGCAACATCGGGCTCGAGGAACGCTGCCAAGGTCTCGACGAGACCTTTAATGGTGAAGTCGTCACCCAGTTCGTCGGCCTTGACTCCGAGCCTGAGACCCAGATCAATACCATCTCCGCCGCGTTGCAGGCCGATACGGACATTGATGGGGTACTTGGTGTAGGTCCCAACGTAGCGGTACGAGCGGTTGAAGCTGGCAACACTGCCGGGCGTGATCTGTTCATCGGCGGTTTCGACATCTCCAATGACCTGATCGCGGCGATCGATGCCGGAGATGTTCACTTTACGGTCGATCAGCAGCAGTATCTCCAGGGATACCTCACCGTGATGTTCCTGTACCTGAACGCTACGAACCTCAACACGGTGGGTGGTGGCCTTCCGGTCCTGACCGGCCCGGGGTTCGTAACCACCGACAACGTCGCCGAAGTAGCCGCGCTCGTAGACGCTGGCACCCGCTAGACAAACCCACAATCTGACCTGAACGAGGGGGGCCGACCGGCCCCCCTCGTTTTCGTTTGCGGTCGGTCCTTGACTGACAGCGGGGGTGGGGTTCCATTAGGATTTGGTGCGGTTTAGCAGCGGGAGAAAGGGAACACATGATCACTTGTTACCCACTGGGTTGGCACCGTGGCTGCTGAGAGCACCCCGGCGGTAGGGACCGAGGTGGATGAACGCCTCGCTTACCGGGGACCCATCCAGCGGCTGCTCACCAGGCCCGAGATCGGTGCCCTCATCGGGGCAGGCTCGATTTGGATCTTCTTCTGGTCGGTAAGCGACGTCTTTGGCACCACCGCTGGTGCCAACAACTATCTGGACGTAGCAACCTCCCTAGGCATCATGGCCATCGCGGTGGCCCTCCTCATGGTCGGAGGGGAATTTGACCTTTCCTCCGGCGCGATGACCGGTGCCACCGGCATGTTGGTGGTTCTGCTCGTCAAAGACACGGGTGAGTTGGGCGGGTTGGGCTTGCCGCTGGCCGTCGCCATACCAATCACCTTCCTCTTCGCCATGGGGGTCGGCTGGATCAACGGAACCCTCGTTGACCGGACCGGGTTGCCGAGCTTCATCGTGACGCTCGGGACCTTCTTCGTCCTACGTGGGGCCAAGCTCGGCTTCTCGAAGCTCTTCGTTGACAAGGTGATCGTGGAGGGACTCGACGATGCGCCCGACTACGAGTTCTGGAATGGAATCTTCGGAAGCGTGTGGATCCGCAACGACCACGTCTGGGATTCATTCCTCGGCGGGCGAGACGTCATATTCGGCGTATTGGCCGTGGTCGCGGTGCTAGCGGTGGCGCTGGGGCTCATGGAACTCAGCATGGTACGCCGCCAAGAACCGTCCGGTAACGGGTATCTGGTGGCCGCTGGCCTCGGGACAGCCGTTGGAATCGCCGGGCTGTTGGCCTTAACCTCAACGGACGGCGTGGCGCAGAACTGGCTGTGGTCCATCGTGATGGGTATCGGGGTCGTAGTCGGGGCAGTTGGCTACTGCCGATGGCGGTTCGAGCCCTCCGGTGTCGATTCCGGCAAGCTTGAACTCTCAGGCGAGACCGCTCGGCGGGCCGGGATCGGACTGGCCCTGATCGTCCTCGGTTCGGTGATCGGCCTGATCATGGACTCCGCCAACGATGATGTCTTGGGCCTGCTCCTCACCGTGCAAGGACTACGGGCGCTCCTCTTCGGTGGTTGCGTCGTCCTAGGCGCGGTCATGCTCCTAGGTGCCGCTCGGCGACCCGACACCTCGCCCGTGACGCGCTTCGCCATCACGGCAGTGACCGGCCTCTCTGTGGCTGTAGTCGGGTTCGTGATCCAGGCCGAGGCCCTATCCCGCAAGTACCGGGCGGAGTTCTTCGCTTGGATCATGGCTGCTGCAGTGATCCTGTTGATCAGCGCAGTGGTGCGCATGGGTTGGGAGCAACGGCGCAGGCCAAACGAAGACGCCGACCGGCTAGGAACACTCCTCTCCGTAGGAGGGGTCCTGGTGGGCGTGGCAGCGATCGCCACCAAGCTCCTCTGGGCTACCAGCGCGGAACTGGAACAGTCGCGGGCCATCATCACCTACCGGATCTCCATCCTCTACTTCCTCGCCTTTGCCGCAGCCGCTACCTGGTTATTGATGCGCACCAAGTTCGGAAGCTGGGTATTCGCGGTGGGGGGCAACAAGGACGCCTCTCGCCAGGTGGGAGTCCCGGCATCGCGCACCAAGACCCAGCTGTTCATGGTGGTGTCGGGTGCCGCGTGGCTCGTGGGAACCCTCATCGCCTTCCGCCTCAACTCGGTTCAGGCCAACGTCGGCGATGGACTTGAGTTCTTCTACATAATCGCCGCGGTGGTGGGAGGCAACCTCCTCACCGGAGGCTACGGATCTGCCGCCGGAGCGGCTATCGGTGCGTTGATCATGGCCATGTCGTTCCAAGGAATCCCGTTCGCCGGATGGAACTCCGACTGGAGATTCCTGTTCGTCGGCGTGATCCTCCTGTTAGCTGTCATGGTCAACAACTACGTTCGAGGAAAGGCGGAGAAATCCTGATGAGTGACGCAGCCCTTCTCGAGATCGAAGGAATATCCAAGTTCTACGGCAACATCATCGCGCTGCGCGATATCACCACCTCGGTAAGAGCGGGCGAAGTCACCTGCGTGTTGGGCGACAACGGTGCCGGCAAGTCCACCTTCATCAAGATCCTGGCTGGTGCCCACAAGCAGAGCGAGGGTCGGCTGTTCGTGGAGGGCGAGGAGGTCGCATTCGACTCGCCACGTGATGCGCTGGCACGGGGAATCGCCACCGTCTACCAAGACTTGGCGGTGGTGCCTCTGATGTCGGTCTGGCGCAACTTCTTCCTCGGGGCCGAACCGACCAAGTGGGGAATGCTGCGGGTCATTGACCGCGACAAGGCCTCCTCCATCGCTAAGGGCGAGTTGGCCAAAATGGGGATTGACATCCGAGACACAGAACAGCCGGTAGGCACCTTGTCGGGCGGTGAGCGCCAGTCGGTGGCGATCGCCCGGGCGGCCTACTTCGGTGCCAAGGTTCTGATCCTCGACGAGCCGACCTCGGCTCTGGGAGTCAAGCAATCCGGGGTGGTCCTGCGGTACATCGTGGAGGCCCGAAACCGGGGACTGGGAGTGATCTTCATCACCCATAACCCTCACCACGCCTACCCGGTGGGGGATCGCTTCATGATTCTCAATCGGGGACAGTCGCTGGGCGACTATGCCAAGTCAGAGATAAGCCAGGAGGAGCTGACCCAGCTGATGGCTGGAGGTGCCGATCTGGCCACCCTCCAGCACGAGCTGAGCAAAGCCGGAAGCAACTAGCTGGTCGCTCGTGGACACCACGAGGACCGAGAGCCGGTCTCCTCCAACACCTGAGGAGACCGGCAACCCGCCGCACCGGCAACTTGAGGTGATCACGGTGGGGCGGGTCAGCGTTGACCTCTATGCCGAACAACCGGGTCGGCCGTTGAGGGAGGTCACCAGCTTCCGGAAGTCGATCGGCGGTACCGCTACCAACGTGGCGGTGGCAGCATCTCGGCTCGGCCGACGGGTCGCGCTCGTTACCAGGGTGGGAGACGACCCTTTCGGTGACTACGTACGGCATGCGTTGCGACACACCTTCGGGGTGGATACTCGATTTATCGGTGTCGACCCGGACCTGAAGACACCGCTGGCCTTCGCCGAGCTGACCCCTCCTGAGAGCCCGAACCTGGTCTTCTATCGGGAACCAAAGGCCCCGGACATGAACCTGACCGCCGCCGACCTGACCGCCGAAGAACTCCTGTCGGTCCCGATCTTGTGGATTCCGGCTTCTCGAGCCGCTGACGAACCGAGCCGCTCGGCAGTCATGAATCTGCTCCAACGGCGAAACCGCCGAGGCCACGTAATCCTTGACCTTGACTGGCGCCCCATGTTCTGGCAATCCGAAGAGGAGGCCCGAAACCGGATTAGGCCCATGTTGGAACTGGTTACCGTGGCTATCGGCAACCGCAAGGAGTGCCAGGTAGTGGTGGGTACGGACCGTCCCAATCTTGCCGCCGATCGGCTCAGTGCCCTAGGCCTAGACGCCGCGGTGGTCAAGATGGGAGATGAGGGGGTTCTGGTCGCCGAGACCAGCGGTGAACGCACCATGATCCCGTCGTACCCGGTGGAGGTGGTCTGCGGTCTCGGGGCGGGGGACGCGTTCGGCGGTGCCTTCTGCCACGTCCTTCTCAACGGGCATACTTTCGCCGAGGCAGCTCGATACGGCAACGCCGCCGGGGCTGTGGTGGCGGCGCGGCTCATGTGCGCCGACGACATGCCTACCCTTTCCGACGTGGAGCACATGATCACCCAAGGCGAAACGCCGCCATGAGCGATATCCGGATAGGGATCCTGGGAGCGGGCCGGATCGGGCGACTGCACGCCGAGTTGCTGCGATACCAGGTCGTCGGAATCAGGCCCACGGCTATCTATGACATCTCTCCGATAGGTGCCGAGGTGGGGAAGGAACTGGGAATACCGGTGGCACAATCGGCCGAGGAGATCTTTGGAGACCCAACCATCGACGCGGTGGCGATCTGTACCAGCACCGACACCCACTCGGCCCTCTTGATTAGGGCGGCCGCGGCGGGCAAGGCCGTGTTCTGCGAAAAACCGATCTCGTTGGACCTTAAGCCGGTTGACCGGGCCCTCTCCGCGGTCAACGAAGCCGGGATATACCTGCAGGTCGGCTTCAACCGGCGATTTGACCCCTCCCACCAAGCAGTTCGGCAAGCAGTGCGAGACGGCGAGGTCGGCAAGGTGCATCTGGTGAGGATTACCTCTCGTGATCCTGCTCCCCCTCCGATCCCCTACATAAGGGTGTCCGGGGGAATCTTCCTCGATATGACCATCCACGACTTCGATATGGCCCGTTACGTGGCCGGGAGCGAGGTAACCGAGGTGTACGCCCGCGGCGAGGTGAGAGTGGACGAGAAAATCGGAGAAGCAGGCGACCTTGACACCGCGGTGGTGGTGTTGACCCACGAGAATCGGGCGATCACCATCATCGACAACAGTCGGTCTGCCGCCTACGGCTATGACCAGCGCGTCGAAGCGTTCGGATCGAACGGTATGGCCATCTCCCGCAATCCTCAGGCGGACACCGCCCTTATTCTGAACCACCGCGGCACCCAAGGTGCCCCCCTCCCCTATTTCTTCACCGAACGTTACGTCGCCAGCTACTTAGCCCAGTGGCAGGCCTTCGTGGAAGCGCTCGGTTCCGGTCTTGCTTCGCCGGTGAATGGCACCGACGGTCGGGCACCGCTGGTGATCGGCTTAGCGGCCTGGAAGTCGGTGCGGGAGAAGCGCCCCGTAGCGACCGCGGAAATCGGCTGAGCGGAGGCTCGGGTGCGGGTGTGGATGACCGGCGGCACCGGATTCGTGGGTTCCAACATCGTCCATCAGGCAATTCTCGGAGGCCACGAGGTACTGACCACGTATATCAGCTATCGACCCCGCGGCTCTGAGCCGTACGGGCTAAACCGGGTCGATATCACTGATGGAAGGGCGGTCCGAGCCAGCATCGCCTCCTTCCGACCTGATCTGGTGATCCACTGCGCAATCCTGAACGATCTCGGTGCCCTCTATCGGGATCGCCCAGCCGCCTGGCAGTCCTACGTGGAAGCCACCCGCACCACGGCCCGAACCGCCCACCGGTCGGACATCCCCTACGTGCTCGTATCCACCGACTGGGTGTTCGACGGCACCCAGTCCGGAGCAGACGAGGCAACCCCTCCCAACCCGATCAACCTGTACGGGGTGCTCAAGCTGGCCTCGGAGATGGTGGCCCTTGAAGCAGGCGGGGCGGTGGCGCGCGTCTCCGGGGTCAACGGTGTCCACCGGGCCCGACCCGCCTCCCCCAGAGTGCAGGACCCGGGCTACGGCTACTTCGTCGCTTCGATCGTCGACGCCCTGTCGAAAGGTCAGCCCTTCGAGGTGTGGGAATCAGAGAAGATCAACATGGTGGCAACCCCCTCACTCGCATCGGAGGCAGCTGATCTGATTCTCCAAATCGGTGCCCGAGGCTTGACGGGGGTGTTCCACTGCTGTGGCGCTGACGGAATCCGGCGGATAGACCTAGCCCGGCTCACCTGCGACGTGTTCAGCCTTGATCCGAGGCTGTTGCGGACCGGACCGCCTGATCGGGACCACCTCCCCGATGTGCCTATCCCCTACGACACCACTCTGACCTGTCCCCGTACCTCAGAGATGCTGGACCGCGTCCCCACCCCGATCCATGACCTTCTGGTCCGCTTTCGGCAGGAGTGCGGCCTCTGACCCTCGGTAAGAGTCTCCTCTCCGCGGGATTGTCCATCTGTCTCCTCGCCTGCGGGTCACCCGAGCCGATCATCGCCGACGATCCTTTCGACGCGGTCGCCCAACTGCGAGGGCGGGTGTGCAACCGAGACATGGTGGGATCGGCGGTGGTGATCGATCGGCACTATCTGATAACCGCGGCACACAACGTGGCCGGATCGGAGGGAGGGTTGACCGTGACCTTCGAGGGCGGTGCTGAACACCCGGCCACCTTGGTGGGGATCGACTTCGACCGAGACCTGGCCCTTCTCCGGGTACCCACCGTGGACGGGCCCATCCTCACCGTCGCCGACGCCATCGCTGGCGAGAGCGGACGGCTGATCAGGCTGCGCGGCCAGGCGGAACGGGCCGAGACCAGTTTCACCGACGCAGAGCATGTCGTCGCGGTGCGTCGCAACATCTACGACGAGCCCACCGAAGTCCGCAGGGACAACGTCCGGGTGCGCGCCCGCGCCGGGGTCGGCTATTCCGGGGGTCCCCTACTCAACGATCAGGGCCAGATGATCGGGGTGGTCTACGCCTCCGCCCGATTTGACGAAACCACCTATGCCACGGCCGCCTCCGAGATCAATGTGTTCCTCTCCTCGATTGATTCCACCGCCGAGTCGTCATCAGGCCGTTGTACCTGATCTGACGTCCGATCGGGAGTCGTTAGCATGAGGCGCTCGTGGACTCCATCTCTCTCCCGTCGGACTACCGCCTACCTCGAATAGTCCTCCTCACCTACGTCGCCACCATGATGATGGGAATCGGGGTGGTCTTCTCCCTCCTCGCAGAGATACAGGACCGTTTCGGCTTCCCGACCTGGTCGTTGGGTCTGCTGGCCGGTCTACCCCTCGCCATGACCTTGTTCGGAAACGTCTTCCTGGCACCGTTCGCCGATCGGGGATGGGAGATCAGGTTGATCGGGGCGGGGTGCAGCCTCGTCGTAGTCTCTCTGATCTGGATGGTGTTCGCCACCGAGTTGTGGCAATGGATATCCGCCCGGATGCTTCTTGGGCTCGCCGAGGGCGCGGCGGTGGCCGCATCTCGGCGAGTCATGCTCAGTTGGGCACCGGATAAGCCAGGCCGAACCCTGGGGTCACTCTTGATGGTGATGCATGGGGGGATCCTCCTAGGACCGCCGCTCGGCGGCTTACTCTACGAAGTCCACCCTTCCCTGCCGTTCCTCGTCCCGGCGGGGGCCGGTGCGTTCGCCCTGATGTTCCTGCCCATCGTGAAGCCTGGCACCCACGAGGTGTCGACGTTCCGGCTTAGCAAGCGGAACCTCACCGCCCTACCCGGTTTCCTGTCAGGTCTGCTGTTGGCGTCCTCCCACTGGGTGTATGTGGGGGTGGTGGACTCGATCTGGGCGCGCTACCTGACCGACCTAGGGGCCGGGCCCTTCATCGTCGGGATCGGCTTTGTTGCCGTAGCCCTTCCTGCCATGGGCTTGATCCCAGTGGGGGGTCGCCTCGCCGACCGCACCAACCCCATCCGGCTCGGGCTGACGGCTGGTCTGATGAGCTTGCCCTTCCTGGCCGCCTACGGGATGGTTTCTTCAATCGGTATGGTGATCCTGGTGGGAGCGGTGCACTCGTCGATCTGGGCGTTCGTCACCCTCCCCGGACAGGCGGCGGTGGCGAGGGTGGCACCGTCCACACAGGCCTCGGAAGCGCAGGGAATGGTGGAAGCCGCGGGCCTCTCCATGGGGGCCGTCACCGCCTTCGCCGCGGCACCGATCTATGATGCCTACGGTCCCCGGACCGTCTTCCTTCTCACCGCCGCAGCAACTCTGATCCTGCTTCTCGTCGTCGCAGGGCGTCGCCCGGCCTGGAAAACCGCGTTCTGACCGGTGGCCAGGGAGGTCAAATGGCTAGCTGCGACCGAGGTTGTCTCGGAGGTTCGTCAGCCCCGTCCGTCAGCGGTTAGTTGGGACTGGGGTTGTGGGTCTAGTGCGTTCAGGAACTCCACACTGACCGCGGCCGACCGGATCGGCCCCTCACCCACCGACGGGGCCTGGTCGAGGGCAACATCCTGCTCGATGACGTACCAACCCTGATACCCGGTCTCCTCCAGATGGCGGATCAAACCGGCAATATCCACGAATCCCTGACCTAGGGGCTTGAACAGACCGTCCTTGACGGCTTGGCGAAACGGTCGCCGCCCGGTACGAACCTCTTCGGCCAGGAACTCATCTACATCCTTCAAGTGGACGTGAGCCACCCGATCACCAGCCATACGCGCTACCTCTAAGGGATCACCACCGCCGAGCGCCACATGCCCGGTGTCGAGGCAAAGATCCACAGAGGTCGACTCGAGGATCAACTCGATGTGGTGGGGTCTGTCAACCGCCATCCCCCAATGCGGATGGAGAGCGGTCACTAATCCCCGGTCGTCACAGATCTCTTCGAGGTGGTCCAAGCCGACGGCCAGATTGCCCCAGTCATCATCGGACAGCTCCACCGGTCGGTCGTAGCCGGACAACACGGTTGCCGGGCCCAGCACGAAGGTGTCGGCACCCACGCCCGCCAAGGTGTCGGCGGCCCGCCCGGCTTCGGCCAACTCTTCGGCCAGGAGCTCCGGCCGGTATAGCGTCACCGGGACGAACCCACCCACAAGCTGCAGCCGATGCTCTTCGAGTATCGGGTCCAAGGCCTCAGCGTTCGTAGGCAGAAATCCACCGGGTCCGAGTTCGGTAGCGCTGAGACCTACCTGGCGCATCTCGCCGAGAACCCGGCGACTGTCCATGAGGTAACCCCAGCCCGGGGATCCGTCCACCCCCCAGGTTATGGGAGCACCGGCGATCCTTTTCCGAAATGGCCTATTGCTGCTCAATCGTCACCACCTCAGCCTTGAGGTATCCTCTCCATCGATCGCGAATCTCTCGAAAGGCACTCCGCCAAGACGCGGAATCATAATGGACCACATCGACGTCGTCGCCCCGGTCGGAGCGCTCCTCGGCGAGTCCCCGCTCTGGCATCCCGATGAGCAGGTGCTGTACTGGGCCGACATCGAAGGGCGATCCGTGCATCGATATGATCCTCGGACCGGGATCGACCAGCAGCAGGAGGTTCCGTGGCGACCCGGAGCCTTAGTCCGCACATCCGCGCTTGGATGGCTGGCCGTAGCTGCCGACCATCGGGTGGTGTGGTACGAGTGGAGTTCAGGAACCAGCCGCCCCTGGATCGATCTGGAGGCGGCGGGCACCGGCAACCGGATGAACGATGGTGGTGTCGACCCGGTCGGGCGCTTCTGGGTCGGGTCCATGTACGACCAGCCATCCGCCGGTCGGTACAGCGGGCATCAGTACCGCATCGAAGGTGACGGCAGCCATACCGCCGTTCGACATGGAGTCGGGATTCCCAACGGGTTGGCCTTCGACGAGGAACGCAGCCGGATGTATTACGCCGATACTTTCGAGGACAAGGTCTGGAGGTACGAGTATGATCTCGACACCGGAACCTTCGGCGAGGAGACTCTCTTTGTCGACTTCACTAACCATCCAGGACGACCCGACGGTGCCTGCCTCGACGCCGAGGGGTGTTACTGGATCGCCGGGGTACTAGGAGGAGTGGTTCTGAGGTTCACGCCGGATGGGAAGCTCGATCGTCGCATCGACCTTCCGGTGTCCACCCCGACGATGCCCGCCTTCGGGGGATCAGACCTGTCCACCTTGTACGTGACCTCGCTGCGCAACCCGGCCGCCGGATCGGCCGATCACCAGGGTGACCTGCTCGCCATCGATGTTGGGATCGTCGGTCGAACCGAACCCCCTTTCGCGGCTCTACCATCTGGATTGTTTCCGGCCGCGACCACCCGGAGAAGTGAAACTTGAGCTATCGAATCTGGTTCGAACGGGAAATACTCCCGTCCCTGCGGCCCTTGGTCCCGCCGTCGGTGGTGGTGCTCGGACCAGGCACGGACGCGGATACGGCCGCGGGAATTGAGACCGCAGAAGCCGCTCTGGCCGCTCGCATCGACTACGGGGATCGCCTCTTCGCCCGAGCGCCCCGCCTCCTAGGCGTCTTCCGCACCGGCATCGGGTACGACAGCGTGGACTTGGACTCCGCCACCCGTCATGGAGTAGCCGCGTGCAATGTTCCTGATGGCCCGACCGTTTCCACCGCCGAACACTCAGTAGCCCTCATCCTCACCACCGCCAAGGGGGTCATGCCATCCAGCAGTCGGCTCCGGGCTGGCTCCGGCGGATACTTCTCGGCGCACCAGGCCGTAGAGCTTGACGGCAAGGTGTTGGGGTTGGTGGGCTACGGGCGGATTGCCCGCCGGGTAGGGACGACTTGCCGGGCACTGGGCATGGGCGTACTCGCCTACGACCCATACTTGGCGGACGCCGACTTCCCCACTGAAGTAGACCGATCGCGATCGCTGCTCGATCTCTGCGCCCGCAGCGACGTGATATCCGTTCACGTGCCCATGACAGCCGACAATGCTCAAATGTTCAACGCCAAGACCTTCGCCGCTACCAAACCCGGGACTATCTTTGTGAACGCCGCTCGGGGAGGCGTGGTCGACCACGATGCCCTGCTTGAGGCCCTTGACTCCGGTCACCTCTTCGGGGCGGGCCTTGACGTGACCGACCCCGAACCTCTCCCGCCGGACCACCCTCTGCTGCACCATCCCCGGGCTGTGGTCACCCCCCACATCGCCTCCTCCACCCCCGAGGCACGCCAGCGCATGTTCTGCACCGCTCTAGACCAAGCGATGATGGTGTTAGACGGAGAGAAACCACCTCACCTCCTCAACCCCGCCTCGTGGCCTGGGGTCCAGGCTCGGCTAGCCGGGCGCTCGTGAGCCGAGACCTCCGTATCGGGCTGATCGGCTTCGGCTGGATGGGCCAAGCCCATTCGAGGTCGTATCGCTCGATCCCGGTTTATTTCCCGGAAGCCCCCTTCCGCCCGGTTCTCGCCGGGGTAGCCGACACCCTCCCCGAACGACGTCAACTGGCGGTCGACGACTTCGGGTATCAACAGGCGACCGCCGACTGGAGAGAGCTGGTCGCCCAGCCCGACATCGACGTCATCGATATCACCGCACCCAACGCCCTACATGAGACCATCGCCGAAGCGGCCGCGGCAGCTGGCAAACACGTGTTTTGCGAGAAGCCGGTCGGGATCTCTCCCCAAGCCACCGCCCACATCGAAGCTGCCGCCCGGCGAGCGGGCGTAATCAGCGGGTGTGGCTACAACTATCGGTGGGCACCGCTGGTGCGGTACACGAAGGAGCTGATCGAGGGCGGTCGGCTCGGCAACCTGACCCACTATCGGGGCCGGTTCTTCACCATGTACGGTAGAGATCGCCTAGGGCTTCTCAGCTGGCGTTTCCTCCAAGAGGAGGCTGGCTATGGGGCGCTGTCCGATATCATGTCTCACGCCATCGATATGGCCCAGTTCCTCCTCGGTCCCATCCGTCGGGTGGTTGCGACCAAGGAGATTTTCGTCAAGCAGCGTCCCCTCCCCCGTCCGGGCACGGGTACTCACTACGAGCGGGGTAAACCCGAAGACCCGACCGGCGAAGTCACCAACGAAGACTACGTGGGGGCACTGGTGGAGTTTGCCAACGGTGCTCGAGGAACCCTTGAGGCCGATCGATCCATCTTCGGACCCCAGAGCCAGATGGCCTTCGAGGTGAACGGGGAATGGGGTGCCGCTTCCTGGAACCACGAGAAGCTCAACCAGCTGCTTCTGTACCTCCCGAAGGAGCAACCAGAGCATGGGTTCATGGAGGTGCTCGGTGGGGACACCTTCTATCGTCAAGCCAACCTCGTACCCGGCGGGGGCAACTCGATCGGCTTCGAGGACATGAAGATCTTCGAGGCATACGAGTTCTTGGAATCGGTCTACGCCGACCGTCCCCACCATCCGAGCTTCGAGGACGCCCTCGCCAACGCGTCCGTAGCATCTGCCATGATCCGATCGTGGGAATCGGAACGATGGGAAGAGGTCGAATCCTTGCGTATCGAAGGTGAGGAGAAGAAATGAAGACGGTAAGGCTTACCACGGCTCAAGCGCTCGTCAAGTGGCTGCTTAACCAGTACACCGTCGTGGCCGGGGAGGAGGTTCCCATCTTCGCCGGGGCATTCGGGATCTTCGGCCATGGCAACGTCACCTGCCTGGCCGAGGCACTGGAACCGGTCCAAGATCGTCTCCCAACTTGGCGGGGCCACAATGAGCAGTCGATGGCCCTAGCCGCAGTGGCCTACACCAAGGCGATGGGTGCCAGGCGGATAATGATCGCCACCTCATCCATCGGGCCCGGTTGCACAAATATGGTGACGGCGGCGGCCGCCGCTCACGCCAACCGGCTCCCCCTTCTGCTCCTCTCTGGCGACACCTTTGCTCACCGGATCGTCGATCCGGTGCTCCAACAGGTGGAAGTCTTCCACGATCCGACCCTGACCGTGTGCGACGCGTTCCGTCCGGTAACGCGCTATTGGGACCGGATCAACCGCCCGGAGCAAATCGTTCAATCCCTGCCCCAAGCGCTGGGGACCATGCTCGATCCGGCTACCCGAGGCCCGGCCTTTCTGGCCCTTCCCCAGGACATCCAGGCTGAAGCGTACGACTACCCAATTCGGTTCTTCGACAAGAGGCTCCACCAAGTCAGGCGACCCGGCCCCGACCGGCGAGATGTGGCGGAGGCCAGCAGGGTCCTCGCCGCGGCGCGACGACCGTTGATCATCGCCGGCGGTGGCGTGCGCTATTCGGGTGCGGTGGAGACTCTCACCCAATTCGCCGAGCGTCGTCGCATCCCGGTGGTGGAGACGGTCGCAGGAAAGTCAGTACTGGTACACGACCATCCCAACTACGCCGGTCCGCTGGGAGTAACGGGGTCGGCGGCAGCCAATAGCGTGGCCGAGGATGCCGATGTGGTGCTGGCCGTGGGTACCCGCCTGCAGGACTTCACCACTGGCTCGTGGACGGTATTCAAGAACCCCGAGGTGAGGTTCATCTCCATCAACACGGCCCGTTGGGACGCCGACAAGCGGATGGCAACCGCAGTGGTGGGAGATGCCAAGGTCTGCCTTGAGGAATTGGACAGGAGACTGGATGACTACGTTGCTCCCGCCCCTTGGTTGGCCACGGCACAGAATCACATAGGCGAATGGCACGCCTACCTCGATTCGTGGAAGAATCCCGCTTCTGGGAGGGTGCCCGCCTACGCCGAGGTCATCTCGATCATCAACCGGATCTGCGATGACAACGACTATTGCCTGTCGGCAGCGGGCGGGTTACCCGGTGAGTTGACTATGGGGTGGCGATCCAAGGCGGTTGACACCTTCGACTCGGAGTATGGGTTCTCCACCATGGGTTATGAGATAGCCGGGGCTTGGGGGGCCAAAATGGCCCGTCCCAACGGCGACGTCATCGCCTTTGTCGGGGACGGCTCCTATCTCATGATGAACTCGGACATATATTCGACGGTCATGACCGGACACAAGGTGATCTTCGTCGTTCTCGACAATGGCGGCTATGCGGTGATCAATCGCCTCCAGGTAAACACCGGTGGCGCCGAGTTCAACAACCTGTTGCGTACCACCCGCCATGACGACTATTTCCGGGTGGATTTCGTCGCTCACGCTGAATCGATGGGAGCGATCGCGGAACGGGTCGACCGACTTGATGAACTGCCGGATGCTTGGCGTCGCGCCAAGGCATCAACGCGCAGTTATGTGATCGTCATGGACGTTGATCAGTACACCTGGACCGAGGGAGGTGCCTGGTGGGAGGTGGGCATCCCGGAGGTGAGTGATCGGGAAGAAGTCCGGGTAGCAAGAGCCGTATGGGACGCAGAGCGTAAGCACCAACGGATCGGTGTGTAGCAGGAAGGCCATGAACATGACACGATTCTCGGGAAAGATCGCCCTAGTAACCGGCAGCACCCAAGGACTGGGCGAAGCGATCGCCGAGCGGCTGGTATCCGAAGGCCTCGAAGGTCTGGTCATAACCGGGCGCAACCTGGAGAGGGGACGGGTGGTCGCCGAGCGCTTGGCAACCACCGGATGCGAAGTGATGTTCGAACCGGCCGACCTCGGGGATTCGGAGGCGGTCATCAACCTGATCGAGCAGACGGATCGGCGCTTCGGGCGTATCGATGTCCTCATCAACGCCGCCGGTGATTCGCATCGGGGAACCGTGGACGATACGGACATTGCTCTGTTCGATCACCTGATGGCGGTGAACGTACGCGCTCCCTTCCTGCTAATGCAAAGGTCGATCCGGATGATGCGGCGCGAGGGTATCGAAGGCACCATCGTCAACATCGCCTCCGTCGCATCACACGGCGGACCGCCTTATCTGACCATCTATTCCACCACCAAAGGGGCGCTGGTAACCCTCACCAAGAACGTGGCCAATTCGGTCCTATGGGATCGAATCAGGGTCAACGCGCTGAACATCGGCTGGATGGACAGTCCGGGGGAACATGTGATCCGGAAGCGATTCCACGGAGGGGATGAACGGTGGCTCGAACTGGCAGAGTCTTCACAACCCTTCGGTCGACTGCTGAAGACAGATGAGGTAGCCAGGGCCGTGGCGTTTCTTGCCTCGAGCGAGTCGGGGATGATGACCGGTGCCGCGGTCGACTTCAACCAGATGGTCATCGGTTGTGTTGCGGTGGAGCAGCCATCGGCAGACGAATGAGCAGGACAGGTTCGCTAGTACGACCCCGGCCCGGCCAGACCGTGTCGGTCGATATCACCCCGGAGGGGGTCGGTTGGCGATACCTTGATTTCCGCGTCGTGCAATTGTCGGCTGGCGGTAACTACGAGTATTCGACTGCGGGTCGAGAATATGCGCTGGTCCCGATCGAGGGCGTCGGCACGGTCCGGTCGGGCCGGGAGGTAATCGATCTGGCCCGGACTGGGGTGTTCGATGCGCCTCCCCACGTCTTGTATGTACCGCCCGGCCAGCCCGTCACGGTCCGCGCCGTCGAGGATTTCGTCTTTACGATCGGGGGTGCACCTGCGGAGGGAGGTTTACCCCTCCGGCTGTTTGAGCCGTCCCAGATGCGGACCGAGTTGCGCGGCGGAGGAACTTCATTTCGCCAAATCCGCCACATCCTCGCCCACCCGTTACCCGCGGAGCGACTCATCCTTTACGAAGGGTACGTCCCCAGGGGAACCTGGTCAGGTTGGGCACCCCACTGCCATGACGGCTTCGCCGATTCACCGTACCTGGAGGAGGTCTATTACTTCCGGTTGCAACCCGCACAAGGGTTCGCCATCCACCGGAACTGGCGTGAGGACACCGATTACGACGAGTTGCTCCTGTGCCGTGACGGGGACACCGCGCTGGTACCACAAGGGTTCCACTCCACGGGCGCCTGCCCGGCCACCAATATGTACTTCCTCAACTATCTGGCCGGGACACCAATCGGCGAGGAACGCGCCCGTCCACCCTACTTTCACCCCGACTACACCTGGATACACGACGACTGGTCGGCCGGAGCCTTAACTCTCCCTGTCTAATGGTGGAGTCTCTGCCGTTCCTAGGGTCGCGGATTCTGTCTATGGCGAAGAGTTCCTGGGCACCGGGCCGGTGGACGCGTTCTTCGATCTGGGTGTCGAGGTCGACGATTTCCTTGCTGTGGTGGTGGATGTTGGTCACTCAGGGTGATCAGGTTTGGTTGGCCTAGCAGCTACCGTGATCTGACCAACCTACATCCGAGAGAACCCACGAACAGAACGGGCAGGACTACCGAAAACAGCCACAGCCCTAACCGACCGCCGGACACTGACTGGCCACCCCAAGAAGCGGGATCGCTATGCGTGCATCAAGTATTCGAACCGACCGGCTTCCGCTCGTTGCCGCCGTGGTCTCGGTCCTCGGTTTCAGCGTCGGACCGGTGCTGGTTCAGGCCTCACACACATCAAGCGCGGTTCTCGCCTTCTGGAGAGGTTGGCTGACCCTGATCGTGACCCTGGTTGGGGCCGCGATCGTCGGGCGTCTCCGTTTCCGTCTGCCCCGCGGGAAGGAATGGTGGCCGCCGATCACTGCCGGGTTGCTGGGTGCGGGGTCGCTACTGGCCTTCATTGAAGCCGTCAAGCTCACCTCGGTGGCGACCGCGGCGCTTCTCACCCTCGTCAACCCGATCCTGATCGCGTTATGGGCCGTCCCGCTCTTCGGAGAGCGGCCCGGCTTCCGCTTTCGGGTCTGGACAACGGTCTCGGTCGCCGGATCCGCGCTGGTGGTGCTGGGAACCACCACAGCACCGGACAGCAGTGTGGCTGGCGTGGTTCTGGGGATCGTTTCGGTGCTCCTGTTCTCAACGCAGATGGTTATTACCAAGGTGGGGCGACGGGCCCTGGACACCTTGCCCATGCATCTCATAATCACCCTGGTGGGCGCATTGTTCGTGACCGCCTTCGCCTTGGCCGCCGGGCAGAATCTGGCGAATATGAACCGAACCGATTGGTTATCCGTGCTCGGCATCGTGGCATTCCCCAGCGGGATCGGCGCGCTGCTTTCTATCTGGTCGCTGCGTTGGTTGCCAGCCAATATCCCCCCGCTCATCAACCTACCGATCCCGTTCCTGGCCGGAGCGTTGTCCTGGTTGGCGTTAGGCGAGGTCATGACCGTCTATCACTTCGTGGGCGGAGGTATCACCCTGTTCGGGGTAACCGCGGCATTGCTGAGTAGGTCCGGCCGGCTACTTCTGGGGGCCGGAACGGTGCCCGGGCCGCCTGCTGACTACCCGACCTGACCTTTCAGTCGTACTCGGGTGACCGTCTTTGCCGCTTGGTCTCAGACCGGCGCTGCTTGGCTTGACGACGGCGGCGGCGAGCGGCCGGGCCTGGCTTGGTGGCGATCCTCTTCCGGGGAGGGGTTGCCAACGCAGAGTCGAGCAGGGCAACCATCCGCCGGATGGCGGTCTGGCGATTGCGCCACTGCGACCGATGATCGTCGACGACCACCCTTATCGCGCCCGACCGGATCCGGTCACCGAGTCGGTCTTCTACACGTCTTCGTTCCTCCTGGGAAAAGCTCGGACACCGTATGACGGACAGGGTCAGGCCCACCCGGGTATTGGAGCGATTGGCGTGTTGACCTCCGGGACCGGACGACGGACCGAAGTCCCAACGAAGGTAGCGGGCGGGGACGATTACCCCGTTACGCAAATGGAGGTCCGAATTGGCGTCTCTCATGCTCATAAAGGAAACTAACGGGGTGCGGGCGAATACGGGAAACCCATGGGTGTTGGCGGCCCGACCGCGCACCCTTTGGGCGGCGGTAGCACCGGTGGCGGTCGGCAACGGAGTGGCGATAGGCGATGGGGTCTTCCGCCCAGACGCCCTGGCGGCGTCCCTGGTTTGCGCTCTCGCCCTCCAGATCGCCGCCAACTTCGCCAATGATGCTTCCGATGCGGCGAGAGGAGCAGATTCGGAGGACCGAGTCGGTCCGATCCGGGTAGTCGCTTCCGGTCTGCTTCCCGCCCGACAAGTATGGGTGGGGGTCGGGGTGATGTTCACCATTGCCGCCGGATGCGGTCTGTACCTGGCTGCCATTGCTGGCTGGGCGGTGCTTGCGGTAGGCGGAGCCGCCCTAGTGGCGTCTGTCACCTATACGGGGGGACCCCGACCCTACGGTTATCGGGCCATGGGTGAGCTGTTCGTCTTTGTGTTCTTCGGGCTGGTTGCCACCGTGGGTAGCCGATACGTCCATGACGGGTCCCTCCCCCTTGACGTGTGGCTACTGGCCATACCGATGGGCTTCACCGCCTCGGCGATCCTGGTGGCGAACAACGTTCGCGACATCGAAACAGATGGGGCGGTGGGGAAGCGCACGCTGGCGGTGGTGCTCGGTGCCGCCCGGGCCCGAGCCCTGTACTCGGCGCTGTTGCTGGGAGCCTTGGGTTCGATCGCGGCTTGGTCCTTGATCGGGCTGGTACCACCATGGTCAGCCTTGTCGCTGATCACCGCCCCCTTGGCGGTGCCCTTGATCCGGACGGTGCGATCGTCCGCCAAGGGCCCCGAGCTGATCCGGGTTCTGGAGGGGACTGCTCGCCTCCATCTGGCGATGGGCGTCCTGGTCGGGCTAGGTGCAGCCATAGGGTGACCCGCCCCGGAGGAGAGGCCCGACAAGACAATGCGATTCGGTACGAGTTACGAGAGGCGGACCAGTGGCCGGGATTGAAACTTGGTTGGCAAGAAACAGGGTCTGGGCAGAACAGGTGCGACAACGGAACCCTGGTGCCTTCCGTGAACTAGCCCGAGGGCAGCAACCGGAGATGCTCTGGATCGGATGTTCCGACAGCCGGGTGTCCCCGAACCTGCTCATGGACCTAAAGCCGGGAGAGGTCTTTGTTCACCGAAACATAGCCAACCTGTTCCTCCCGGATGACATGAACTCTCACTCCGTGCTGCAGTTCGCCGTGGAAGGTCTACGGGTGAATCATGTGGTGGTGTGCGGACACTATGGATGTGGAGGCGTGAACGCTGCGCTAGGCCCCCAACTCGATGGCCCTCTCGAAGCCCGAGTGGCCCATATCAGGTCCCTGGCAGAGCGCCATAAGGCCGATCTTGATCCCCTCTCGTCCGAGAAACAAGGACGTCGGCTGGCCGAGCTCAATGTGGCCGAACAAGTCCGTAACGTTTCCGGCACCGCAATAGTGCGCCGGGCCCGCCAGGAAGGCACCGGGCTGAAGATCCATGGTCTGGTGTTCGACCTGGAAACCGGCCTACTTCGCCAGGTCACCTGACCTCGGGGGCAAGTCGGCCTCTCTCAGGATCCACCTAAGGCGTCGGCTATCTCGGCTGCGATGAGGTCGGGGCGTTCCATGGGGACCAGGTGGTTCTCACCCACCAGATAGCTGGTCTTGACGTCAGGGATCGCTCCCGGAAGGTGGGCGAGACTTGCCTCAAGCTCGCCGGGGTGGTCGGTGATGATCAAACGGACGGGGACGCCGAGCCGGTGCAATTGCGCATAGGCCCCGCACTCGGCACCGGTTGAGAACAACTCGGCCTCCACCGCTCGGTCGCATCGCAGGAAGGCACCTTCGGGCGTGAACTGGAATCCATGATGTACGTAGGCATCGAATGCTTGGGGATGCCACCTTCGGAACAGTGGTTTGGCCAGATAGTGGTCCACCAGCTCCTCGAACGAATCGAAAGCAGGCCTTCGGCGGGCTGCTCCTTGGGCCAGAGAGAGGTCCGGCGTTCTCACGAAGGGCGGAGGTAGGAGGACCGGCTCAATCAAAATCAGGTGGTGAAAGCTCCCCGGTCGGAGCAGCTCGGCCAATACGAGCACCGTACCGCCCATCGAGTGACCAACCCCGATGCGTCTCTGAGGCACCGTGCCCGGATCCCCCAACCTCCTCAAGAGACCCACTAGGTCCTCGCCCAATTTCCACCACGAGGCGGGCAGGTCGAGACCGGGGGCACGCCCATGACCACGGATGTCCCAGGCCAGTGCCGTAGCGGTGACGCCCCGCGCCCGCAGGTCAGCTACCACCGGTCGCCATGTCTCCTTGCAGAAGCCGGTGGCATGGGCAAGGAGAATCAGCGTGTCGTGGGTTCCCTCATGCCACTCGAGGGCTTCGTTGAGCACGGCCCACCAACTCAGAGATCAGCACGCCACGGTTCCACCCCGTCCGGGTTGAGGCCGTAACCTTCGATGGCGTCCACGACGGCTCTCGGGTCGATGTCACCAGAGCGCGCCAGCTGAGAGAGAACCGCCACCACGATGTGGGGGCCGTCGATCTCGTAGAAACGACGCAGCTCATCTCTGGCATCGGACCTCCCGAAACCGTCGGTACCGAGGGAGGTGTAGGTGCGGGGCATCCATCGGGAGACCTGGTCGGGGACGGCTCTCATGTAATCGGTGACCGCCACTATCGGACCCGTGCCCTCCGCCAGTCGGCGCGTCACCAGAGGACGGCGAGGGGTACGGGCGGGGTGGAGCCGATTCCACCGCTCCGTGGCGATGGCGTCGTCGCGCAGGCACCCGTAGGAGGTCACGCTCCACAGCTCGGCACCCACGTCGTAGTTCTCGGCCAACTGGTGGCGGGCCCACCGAGCAGCCTGGTGGCTGGGACCGGAGAAGAGGATCGCTGCTCGGTGCCGAGCCTCGGCCGGTGCGTCGCGGAAGCGGTACATCCCCTCCACGATCCCGTCCCGGATGCCGCTCAGGATGGACGGCTGGACATAGGTCTCGTTGTAGATGGTCACATAGAAGATCACGTCATCGTGATCGACGCACATCCGGTCCAACCCGTGTTCGATTATCACCGCCAACTCGTAGGCAAAGGCCGGGTCATATGAGACCACCGCCGGGTTGGTCGAGGCCAAGACCAGGCTGTGTCCATCCTGATGCTGCAGGCCTTCACCTGCCAAAGTGGTACGACCGGCGGTCCCACCCATTAGGAACCCGCGAGCCCGAGCATCGGCGGCCTGCCAGATGAGGTCACCGACCCGCTGGAAACCGAACATCGAATAGAAGGTGAAGAACGGTACGGTCATCACTCCCCGATCGGCATACGAGGTGCCCGAGGCGATAAAGCTGCACATCGACCCCGCTTCCGTTATGCCTTCTTCCAGGATCTGGCCGTCCTGGGACTCCTTGTACGAGAGGAGCAGAGCCGCATCAATCGGTTCGTACTTCTGGCCAGCCGACGCGTAAATCTTCAGCTCTCTGAACAGTCCGTCCATGCCGAAGGTGCGGGCTTCGTCGGGGACGATGGGAACCACTCGATCCCCGAAACGTTTGTCGCGGGCCAGGCCCCGAAGTAGGCGGACAAACGCCATGGTGGTCGAAGCTTGGTGGTCACCGGTACCCGCATAGAACTCGCTGTAGACCTGGGGATCGGGCAGGTCGATCCCGGAACTTACCTTCACCCTGCGCCTCGGCAACAACCCGTTGAGGGCCTGGCGGCGCTCCATCATGTACAGGTACTCCGGCGCATCCCTCGAGAAACGGCAGTAAGGAAGCTCGCGCCCATCCTCGAGCAGCTGGTCGGGGATGTCGTCCTGCAGGCTGAGACGCTCCCGCAGCTGACGGAACTGCGAGTTGGACATCTTCTTGATCTGATGGGTGGCGTTGCGGCCTTCGATGTCCGGTCCGAGCGTCCACCCCTTGATCGTCTTGGCCAAGATGACCGTGGGAGCGCCGGTGTGTTCGGTGGCGGCCTTGTAAGCGGCGTACAACTTCTTGTAGTCATGCCCACCGCGAGGAAGTTTTTCCAGCTGAGCATCGGCGAGGTGATCGACCATCCTCCGCAGCCGGTCATCGGATCCGAAGAACTCGTCGCGGATCTTGGCACCGGGAAGTACGCTCAGACGCTGATAGGCACCGTCCACGGTCTCGTTCATCCGATCCACGAGCAGACCGTCCACATCCTTGGCCAGCAGCTCATCCCACGCCCAGCCCCAAACGACCTTGATCACGTTCCATCCGGCACCGCGGAACACTGCCTCCAGTTCCTGGATGATCTTGCCGTTGCCCCGAACTGGACCGTCCAGGCGCTGCAGGTTGCAGTTGACCACCCAGATGAGGTTGTCGAGACCCTCTCGGGCCGCCAGGGAGATCGATCCGAGGGTTTCGGGCTCGTCGCATTCCCCATCGCCTATGAAGCACCACACGCGGGACTCACCGGTATCGTCGAGGCCTCGGTTGAGTAGATAGCGATTGAAGCGGGCCTGATAGATCGAGGAGATCGGCCCGAGCCCCATAGAGACGGTGGGGTACTCCCAGAAGTCCGGCATCAGTCGCGGATGCGGGTAGGAGGACAGGCCGTTGGGGGACAGTTCTCGACGAAAGTGATTCAGGTGTTCCTCGGAGAGACGACGTTCCAGGAAGGCCCTCGCGTAGACCCCAGGCGCGGCATGGCCCTGGAAATAGACGTGGTCCCCGGCGCGTCCGTCTCCCTTCCCCCTGAAGAAGTGGTTGAAACCGACCTCGTATTGGGCAGCCGAGGATGCAAAGGTTGATAAGTGCCCCCCTATCCCCTCGGCAACCAGGTTGGCCTTCACGACCATGGCCGCCGCATTCCACCTGATGAACCGCCGGATCCGCTTCTCGAGGTACTCGTCGCCGGGAAACCAAGCCTGTTCGTGGGCCGGGATCGTGTTGATATAGGGAGTCGAGACAGCCTGGGGGTAGCCCACCCCCAGATCGCGGGCTCGGCTGAGGATGGCGCGGACCAGAAAGTGGGCTCGGGACCGGCCACCATGGTTCACCACATCGTCCAGAGAATCGACCCATTCCTGGGTTTCTTCTGGATCGATATCAGGCAGTTGGCGGAAAAAGCCGTCCAAGTCCAAGCGGATCGTCCTCCCTTGCGGTAAGCCGCCACTCACTCTATCCGGTTGTGCCCGGTCTTGAAACACAGCGCAGGTCAAGAGGTTGGGGGCGCATCTTGTCAGACGTTCGGAGTGCAGGTAGCGTGAAACGGCGATGAGTTTCTGGCATCTTGATCCCCGAGTGGTGCACTTGAATCACGGATCGTTCGGCGCTACCCCCAAGGTAGTGCTGGAGGCCCAGAGCCAGCTCCGGGATGACCTGGAAGCCAACCCCACCCGATGGTTCCTGGAGCAGTATCAACCTCTCCTGGATCGAGCCCGGATCGAGGTGGCCGACTTCCTCGGGGCCGATCCGGCCGGACTCGGATTCGTAACCAACGCTACGGCGGGCGTCAACTCAGTGTTGCGCTCTCTCGAGGCCCGGTTAGGCCCGGGAGATGAGATCATGGTCACCGACCAAAACTACAACGCCTGCCGCAACGCCGTGGAGGTCACCGCGGCCCGGACCGGCTCTCGGGTGGTCACCGTAGCTCTCCCCTTCCCGCTGGCATCACCCGATGAGATAATCGAGCGGATCACCGCCCGGGTCACCGGTAGGACTCGCCTGCTCCTAGTCGACGCGATCACCTCCCCCACCGCCTTGGTCTTGCCCATCGGCGAGTTGGTCGATCAGCTGGAGCCAGACGTCGAAGTACTGGTGGACGCGGCCCACGCCCCGGGCATGATTGACTTCAACATCAACGCGCTGGCTGCTTCATACGTGGCCGTCAACTGCCACAAGTGGATGTGTGCCCCCAAGGGGTCGGGCGTAATCTATGTAAGAGAAGATCGCCAGGACGGTATCTACCCGGCGGTGATAAGTCATGGTTACAACGGTGCCTGGCCCGCGACAGGTGGCCACGTCCACACCCAGTTCGATTGGGTCGGTACCGATGACCCCACCGCCTGGTTGGCTACGCCTGACGCTCTCGATGCCATGGGCGGACTCCATGCGAACGGTTGGAGCGGGTTGATGCGGGATAATCGAGAACTCTGCCTGGCCGGTCGGGACATGCTCGTGGACCTGTTGGAGATCGACCCCCCAGCGCCCGACGACATGATCGGGGCGATCGCTTCGGTCCCGCTGCCAGCCATGCCCGCCAGCCCGGCGCAGATATTTCATCCACTGATGGGCACCCTCCGACACCGTTGGAACATTGAGGTCATGGTGATGAATTGGGTCGGTGCCGAGGGTGGACTGCTGCGAATCTCCCTGCAGGAGTACAACACCATCGATGATCTGTCCCGCCTAGTCGAGGCGCTGTCATTCGAGCTGGGGCGGTGACGTCCTAGGGCCGGGAGACGGCAGAAGAGGCCGGGTGCGTTTTGCTGGCGGGGCCACCCGGGCGTAGACCGGCGAAGAGATCGGTCTCTCGGAAGGGTGCTCCCTCAACGCGCGAATAGATGCGTTGGAACGCTTCCACCCCGAGGACGGTCGGGACGTGGCGGTCCGGAACGGCCAGCATGAACCAATCCTCGGGGATCTGGGTTCGATGGGCCCGTAGAGCCGCCACCTTACGATCTATCCATGCCACCACGTCCACCAACGCGGTGATGTCATCGTCGGGGGTTCCCCATCCCCCCTGTTCCTTAGCCTCCTGCTCGGTGATCAGTCCCGCCTCGAGGCGGGCGTTAGTGAGCGTCTGAACCCGCGAGCGGGGCCAGGAACTCATATACAACTTGGCGGGCTTACCAATGTCCTCACCCTCCTGGAGCGGGAAGCGGCGCACATCATCCGCACCAAAGAAGGCGGCCATGCCGATGCGGTGAACCTGGATGTGGTCGGGGTGACCGTACGACCCGAACGGGTCGTAAAGGGTGATGACCTCGGGTTGGTGGCACCGGATCAGCCTGACCAGACGCTCCGTGGCGTCCATGAAGTCGGCCTGCCAGAAGCAGTCGGGGTGCCGATTGGGGTCGGTTCCCATCATCCCCGAGTCCCGGTAGCCGAGGAAATGGTGTCGGCTAATCCCCAGAATACGCGCTGATTCGGCCATCTCCTGAGCGCGAACCTCGACCAAGCGGGGACGGATCTCCTCGGGATTGTCGTAGTTGTGTATGTCCCCCTCGGCACCGTCGGTTGCGGTTACTACCACCACATGCTCGCCCGCGTCGGCGTAGCGGGCCAGAACTCCCCCGGTTGAGGTGACCTCGTCGTCCGGATGAGCATGAAAAGCTAGAAGCCCTGGCATGTCACGTTCTCCGGTGGTTGCTGCTTCGTTCTGACCGGCCAGGATAGATGAAACCGGGACGCAAGAAGCTCAGCCCCCGATGTAGCTCATCTCGATCCGCCGGCGGTTCCGGCGGGTGGCCTGCGTTCGGACCTCGGAGTAACGATCATCTCGAACCGACCAGATCTCCCCCAGTCGACGGGTCAGCTCGGCGCGGTCCGGGTTCGACCGAAGAAGTCGGCGCAGGTCGGTACCTTCGACCGCGAAGAGGCAGGTGTACATCATCCCGTCGGCTGATATTCGAGCTCTCGTGCAATCAGAACAGAAGGGTTGGGTAACCGACGATATGAACCCCACCTCCCCGGAACCGTCGGCGTAACGCCGACGCTGTGCCACCTCCCCCCGGTAGCCAGCTGGCACCGGCTGCAGGGGGAAGACCTGATCGATAGCTTCCATCAGCTCGGAGGCGGGCACCACATCGTCCATCCTCCAACCGTTGGTGGCCCCCACATCCATGTACTCGATGAAGCGCAGCGTGTGGCCCGTTCCGCGAAAATAGCGGGCCATCTCCAAAGCCCCGTCGTCGTTGATTCCCCGCTTGACCACGGCGTTCACCTTCACCGGCAAGCCCGCAGCGGAAGCCGCCTCGATCCCCTCCAGAACTCTGGAAACCGGGTAGTCCACGTCGTTCATGGCCTTGAAGGTGGCGTCGTCAAGGGAGTCCAAGGACACCGTGACTCGTGACAGGCCCGCCTTGGCCAAGGCCTGCGCCTTGCGCGCCAGGAGCGAGCCGTTGGTAGTCAGGGTCAGCTCACATTCGGTCGCCTCCGCGAGCAAGGAGATCAGCCGCTCGACGCCTCGCCTCAGGAGAGGCTCACCGCCGGTGAGGCGGATCTTTCGTACTCCCAGCACTTCGAATGCCTGCGACAACCTCACCATTTCCTCAAAGGTGAGGAGCAGCTCGCGGCTGAGGAACTGGTAGTCCCGGTTGAACACTTCGACTGGCATGCAGTAACGGCACCGAAAGTTGCATCGGTCGGTCACAGAAAGCCGGAGATCCCGAGCGGGCCGGCCCCGAGTGTCAGTCAAAATCTGAGTCATTGGCTGCCCAGGCTACCCCTGATCCGGCCATACCCAACCAGAAAGCGAAAATCCTCCGTCATGTGCCCGGACACGAGGCCGATATACAAGGTTAGAGTTACAGTTTATAATGCTTTTGCCTTGGATGACCTCTACTAGTAGAGCTAACCTATCCTTAGCCGAGACCAAGGGCGCAACCGTGGTGGAAACCCTCATGTCTATGGGTATGGCCCTCATCATGGTGGTTTTCCTAATGAATGCCTTGCTCATGCTATATACCCGCTCGGTAATCCAGCACGCCGCCGACACGGGCGCTCGGGTTGGTGCCCTGTCCGGCGGTTCTGATGCCTCCTGCGAGGGAAGTGCCCACGGGGTCATCGCCGACCTAGCCCATACGTATCGACGCTCCGTAACGGTCACCTGCGTTCGCGGTCCAGAGCTGACTACCGCCACCGTACAGGCCCAACTTCAACCGATGTTCCCGTCTCTAGGCCCCTCATGGAGCTTCACGATGCGGGGGACCGCGGTTACCGAGCCGGTCCCCTGATGAGGGGCCCGACAACGGCGTCGTGGGGTTCAGGCCAACTCGGCATCGGGGCGATCGATCTAGTGCTGGCAACCGCCTTTGTGATCGTACCGTTCGCCATGTTGTTGCTCAGCATTCCCATCCAACTGGAATACCGATCCATGGCTCACGCCGCCGCCCGGGAAGCCGCCCGCGCCTGCGCCACGGCCTCCGACCCGGTCTCGGGGCTTCGCCGTGCCGAGGCGGTGGCGGCTCGAATCATGGATGAGCGGGGCCTGCCGCCTGCTCCGAGCACCGTCTCCGTCGACTGCGTATCGGCTTGGCGACCGGGCGGAGTAGTCACAGCCCAGGTGTCCCTTGAGGTTCCCGCCATCCGCATCCTCGACACCTGGCAGGTAGGGAGTTGGGCGGCCTCAGCCGTCCATAAGGAGAGCATCGAACGCTACCGGAGTCTCCCTTGACACCACGGACCGATGCTGGACCCTCGTCGACACCCCCGCACCAGAGTGGGGCGGCGGCTATCTGGTCCATCGGACTGTTGTTGCTGCTGCTCTTCGCCGGTGCGTTGGCTGCCGACCTGTGGTCGGTGCTGGCCCGGCATGGGACGCTCACCGCCATCGCCGACGCCGCCGCGGTAGCCGGTGCCACCGAAGTGGTAGTCGACGATCTCTACCGCAATCAAGTGGTGATCGATCCTCGGACTGCCTCAGAGGCGGCTCGACAGTTCGCGCAAGGCCAGCCAGAGTGGGGAGCCAGCTCCACGGTCTCGGTGATCGCCGATCCCGCCCAGGTAGTGGTGCAGGTGACCGAGCCGGTCCCGCTTTCCCTTATGCGAATCTTTGTTCCACGCGGTTCGATAACCCTTACCGTCACCTCGCGCGCCTCTCCGAGAGAGTTCGGTTAGCCTTCTCCGCAGCGGCTGCCAGCCGTCAGGTAACCGAACAGGGAGAACCGTGCGAAGCTTCGATCTCTTGATCATCGGCGCAGGCTCCGGCAATTCAATCATCGGCCCCGAGCACGACAACTGGGAAATCGCCCTGGTAGAACACGGCCCGTTCGGCGGAACCTGCCTCAACGTCGGCTGTATCCCCTCCAAGATGTTCATTTACCCCGCCGAGGTGGCTCGCCTGGCAGCCGAAGGAAAGCGCCTGGGTATCCACTCCAGCTTTGACGGGGCCGACTGGCCTTCGATCCGAGATCGCGTCTTCGGAAGGATCGATCCGATTGCCGAAGGTGGCCAAGCCTATCGGGAGCGCCTCCCCAACGTTACGGTGTACCCGACCACCGGGCGTTTCACCGCCCCCAAGGTGGTGGCGGTCGGTGACAAGACCATCACCGCCGACCGAATCGTCTTGGCGGCGGGTGCCCGACCGGTCGCCCCACCGGTTCCGGGACTGGCCGAGGTGGGCTACCACACCTCCGACACGATCATGCGCCTCGATCAACTCCCCGAACGCCTCTTGGTCATCGGAGCGGGTTACATAGCCGCGGAACTCGGAGGGATGATGGGCGCTCTGGGTTCGAAAGTCACCTTCCTGCTCAGGGGAGACCGCTTCCTGCGGCGAGAGGACGATGAGATCAGCCGCCGCTTCACTGAGGTCTACGCCCGGCGCTTCAATGTACGGTCCCACACCCGACTACTTGAGGCTCGCCGCGATGGTTCCGCAGTGGTGATCCGGATAGCCGACCGAGATGGCAAGATCAGCGACTTGACCGGGGACCAGATCTTGGTGGCTACCGGCCGACGACCCAACTCCGACCGGGTGGACGCCTCGGCCGGAGGACTGGCCGTGGCCGACCGCGGCCAAGTGGTAACCGACGCTCAGCTACGAACGAGCGTGGAGGGGGTATGGGCCTTGGGAGACATAACCAACCCCGTCCAGCTCAAGCACGTCGCCAACCACGAGGCCAAGGTAGTCCGCCACAACCTCACCAATCCCTTGGCACCGATGACGGTGGACCACCGGTTTATTCCCCACGCCGTGTTCGGTGATCCTCAGATCGCCTCGGTCGGGTTGACCGAGCGAGAATGCCAGGCGCAAGACATCCCCTATGTCCAGGCCCTCCACCCCTACTCCGATGCTGCTTACGGATGGGCGATGGAGGATACCGAGAGCGTGGTCAAAGTGATCGCCCACCCGGAGAGCCGGATGCTTCTCGGGGCCCACATCATGGGCCCCCAGGCACCAACCCTCATCCAACAGCTGATCCAGGGCATGCACTTTGGACTCACCGTGGACCAAATGTCCCGTGGCCAGTACTACATCCACCCCGCGCTGCCCGAGGTAGTCGAGCAGGCGTTACTGGCGATCCCGTCCGACTAAGGGGGCAAGCATGTCCAATTACGACTATGACATGGCAATTATCGGGGCCGGACCTGCTGGGCAACGCACCGCTATCCAAGCCGCCAAGCTGGGGAAACGGGCGGTAATCGTCGAGAAAGAATCCAGTCTCGGGGGAATAAACATTTACGCGGGCACGGTCAGCAAGACCATGCGAGAAGCCGCCCTATACCTGACCGGCTACCGAGAACGCAAGATCTACGGTCAGTCCTACTCGGTGAAGCAGAACATAACCATGGCAGACCTCATGGTGCGCACCCGCTACGCGATGGAGCACCAGTCCGATTCGTTGGCCCATCAGCTGGGCCGCAACCGAGTCGAGACCATCACCGGAGAAGGGGCGTTCGTTGATCGTCACACCCTGGCCGTGAAGGACGATAAAGCGGGTACCACCCGAACGCTCACCGCTGACAAGATAGTGATCGCGGTAGGTTCCTACTCCACGGAGCCACCCGTCGTCTACGCCGACGGCCGACTTATCTTCGTGAGCGACCACATGGCCAGCATGAACCACCTGCCCCGAACCCTGACCATCGTCGGGGCAGGAGCGATCGGGCTTGAGTACACGAGCACCTTCGCCGCGTTGGGCATCCGGGTCACGCTGGTTGACCGTAACCAAAGGCTACTCACCTTCGCCGACGAGGAACTAGCGGAAACGCTCGGCTACCACATGCGCCAGACCGGGGTGACCCTTCGCCTTAACGAGGCAGTCTTCGACATCGGCTATATGCAGGACGAAGTAGGTGACCGAGTACAAATCTTCCTCCAGAGCGGAAAGCAGATCATCAGCGACATGGTGATGTACTGCGTGGGTCGCACCGGTTGTACCGGTTCCCTCGGCTTGGACAAGATCGGGCTGGAGGCAGACGACCGCGGAAGGCTCCAAGTGGACGAGAACTATCAGACCAGCGTAGAGGGGATCTACGCCGTCGGCGGGGTCATCGGCTTCCCCGATCTGGTCTCCACGTCACGCATGCAGGGCCGATTGGCTGCTCGCCATGCCTTCGGGATGGAACGGAGCGAATTCAACGATCTGCTCCCGTACACGATTAAGACCATCCCGGAAGTGGCCATGGTCGGACAGACCGAACAACAGCTGACCGCCGCCGGGGCCGCCTACGAAGTGGGTAAGGCCCGGTATGGGGAATCCGAATCCAGCCTGATGCGGGGCGACGATGTCGGGTTCCTCAAGCTGCTGTTTGATCTGAACAGCCGGGCACTGCTAGGCGTCCATATCGTCGGAGAGGACGCCGCAGAGTTGATCCACATCGGCCAAGCAGTTATCGCCTACGGCGGGACCATTGACTACTTCGTCGAATCGGTGATCGGGTACCCGACCCTCGCTGAGGCTTACACGACGGCGGCGCTGGACGGGATCAACCGTTTAGGAGGGTACTGAACCAGCACCTAGCTCTTCTTGGCAACCCTCACATACTTCCGAATCGCCAACGGAGCGAACACCGCAATGATCAAACAGGCCCACAAGGCCGTGTAGACAACCGGGTTCTGCAGCGGCCAAGATGTGGGTTCAGGCGTGCCCGGGGGGATGTTGCCGAACAGCTCTCTGGTGGCCTGGGCCAGGGATGAAATCGGGTTCCATTCCGCGAACACCCGCAGCACCGTGGGGAGTCGCTCCGACGGAACGAAGGTGTTGGCGATAAAGGTTATCGGAAAAATGACGATAAACGACGCGTTGTTGAGCACCTCGGGACTCGAGACGGACAGGCCGAGCAACGCCATCATCCAGGAGACCGAGTAGGCGAAGAGCAACAACAAGAGAAATCCGATCACGGCGTCGAGGGCACTCCCTCTGATCCGCCAACCCACCAATAATCCGGTGAGTGCCATGATCGTCAACGTGATGATGTTATAGACCACGTCGCTGGCGGTCCGCCCGAAGACCACTGCAGCCCGGGCCATGGGAAGCGATCTGAACCGATCGATGATGCCCTTCTGCATGTCCTCGGCTAGGCCAGCACCGGTAAATGTGGCCCCAAAGACCACGGTCTGCCCGAAAATGCCCGCCATCAGAAACTCCCGATACGAACCTCCTGGTATGTCGATGGCACTACCGAAGACATATGCAAACAGGAGCACGAACATGATCGGCGACAGCAAGACAAAAACCAGCACATCCGGCACCCGCTTCACCTTGATCAGGTTCCGGCGGGCAATCACGAGACCGTCGCCTATAGCCATCCAGAACCTCACGAGGACCTCCTCCCTCTCCGGCCGGACTTCTTCGATGGTGGGGAAGACTCGGCATCGCTGGTCTCGGCGGCCGCCCCAGTCAGCGCTAGGAACACGTCGTCGAGGGTGGGTCGGCGCAGCACCACCTCGGCTACTTGGATGCGACCGTCATCGAGAAGCTGTAACACCTCCGACAGCGAGCCCGTCCCACCCGACACGGGAGCAACGACCGTCCGGGATCGCTCCTCACCGGTGAGATCCCCCACCGCAACCCGGTCGAGCAGTCCCCGTACCGAGGGAATATCGGCTCGGTCCACCACCTTGACCTCGATCCTCTCCCCTCCCACCATGGACTTGAGTTGGTCGGTGGTGCCGGAGGCGATGGCCTTGCCCTGGTCTATAACCAGAACATCGTCGGCCAAGCGGTCGGCCTCCTCGAGGTACTGGGTGGTGAGGAGAAGCGTTGTCCCCTGATCAACCAGTCGTTGGATCATCCGCCACAGCTCCCGACGGCTGATCAGGTCGAGGCCGGTGGTGGGCTCGTCGAGGAACAGGACCGGAGAGTTGGCGACCAATGCGCCAGCCAGGTCGAGGCGTCGCCTCATGCCGCCCGAGTAGGTCTTTACCATACGATCGCCAGCATCAACAAGGTCAAAGATCTCGATCAACTCTCGGGCCCGCTCCCGGGAATTTCTTCGCCCGAGATGGTATAAGCGTCCTATCATGTCCAAGTTCTCGAAACCGGTAAGGTCCTGGTCCACGGCGGCGTACTGTCCGGAAAGGCCGATCAGCTTGCGTACCTCCCCCGGTTGCTGTCGTACGTCCACGCCCGCTACCGAGGCGGTCCCCTCGTCGGGTTCGATCAAGGTGGTCAGGACGGACACCGCGGTGGTCTTCCCCGCCCCGTTAGGACCCAGCAGAGCGGTGATCGTTCCTTCCCGCACCGAAAGATCCAGGTCGTCCAAGGCCACCACGTCCCCATAACGCTTAACCAGCCCTTCAGCCTGAATGATCTCAGTCATTGCGACTCCTTAACGCGCCAAGCCAACCCAACCGGCCGCCGGTCAGGTATCTCTTCCACCAGTCCTCCAGAGTAACCCGATGCGGGCGTTAGGAGTCAGGCAGCTAGATTCAGCCACACATGACCAGGGTCTTCTTGGTGCGACACGCGCCCATTCCTCACACCGGCAACATCTTGACCGGGCGCGCGCCCGGCCTCAGCCTGGCGGATGACGGCCAGCAAGCGGCAGAAAGACTTGCCCGCGACCTGGCCCGACATGATATTGACGCCATCTATACATCACCGATGGAACGAACCGCCGAGACGGCCGAGATCATCGCCGCGCCGCATCGCCTCCGGCCGACACCGGCGGAGGACCTGACCGAAGTTGACTTCGGTGACTGGACGGGTAGCTCCTTGGAGAGCCTCCGGGAGCTAGCGGACTGGGAAACGGTCCAGACGAGCCCCTCGCGCTTTCGATTCCCCGGGGGCGAGAGCTTTGTCGAAGCCCAGGAGCGTGCGGTGGCGTACTTGGAGCGAATCGCTGCCCAACACCCTCAAGCAACCCTGATAGCAGTCAGCCACGCCGATATCATCAAGCTCGCCCTATCTCGCTATCTTGGTCAGCAAATGGACCATTTTCAGCGCTTGCGGATCTCTACCGCCTCGGTCTCGGAGATCTGTGTTAGACCTGAACGGACACCGGTGGTCGTCTCGGTCAACGACACCGGGGCCCACCGATGAGCGAGCCGTTCCGATGGCACTACGGGGCGACGACACGGTTCCTGGTAGGTGCGATAGGGCCTCCAGGGGAACGCACCTTCTACGTCTTCTTGCGAACCCGCGCCAAGAGAGCCTGGTTTCTGTTTGAAAAAGGCCAGGCTGCCATGCTCGGGGAGCAGAGCCTGGACCTAGCCGCCAAGATGGGCTGGGATAAAGAGGGCGATATTCCACCCGAACAGGACGTCGAGTTCCCGGCACCACCCCACTCGACCGATGTGCTCTTTCGGATAACCACCATCGCCATGCAAGTCGGCAGCGCCCAAGGAATTAAGTTGGTCCTCGAAGGACCCGCCGGAGAGAAAGTTACCTTTTCGGTCACCTCGGACCAGCTGCGGTCCGCGGCGGTGATGGCGCTCAAGGCGGTCCACTCCGGACGGGCGCAATGCCCGGAATGCCTCCTGCCCGAGGATCCGGCCGGCCACCACTGCCCTTCCTCCAACGGCCACCACCGCTTCGGCGGATGATGGGGCGTCGGAAACCTATCGACCTCGGCGGGACAGTAGCGAAGCCAAGCGTATGGAAACCCTATCTAAGGTGACCCGAACAGCCCCAACAGCATGGTCCATCTCCGAGATCCTCGGTAGGTTCCAGAACGCCTCTAATGCCACCCTCCTCGCCGTGACCGACACCGGCCGCAGGGTCGTGTACAAGCCCGACCTCGGTCAACGTCCCCTACATGATTTTGACTCTCTAACCCTCCCGACCCGAGAGATCCTCACCTTTGAGGTAGCCCGGGCCGCCCAGCTGGATTGCGTACCGGAAACTGCTCCAGCTGAAGGACCGTTCGGGCCCGGCTCAGCGCAGGCCTTTGTCGATTCGGGCCCCGGTTTCGACCCGGCACCGCTGATCAACGAGGCAGATCCGAGCCTATGGCCGATCGTCACCCTGGATCTGGTGATCAACAACGCCGACCGTAAGGCCGGACATATCCTTGCCGACCGCTCCGACCGAATCTGGTGCATTGACCATGGGCTAGCCCTGCATGCCGCACCCAAGCTCCGCACTGTCTTGTGGAACTTCGCCGGGCTTACCCTGCCCGACGCGATGGTGGAGTGCCTCGATCACCTCCACGAAGCCTTGGGAACTCGACTCCATGAACGGGTGGCTAATCTGCTCAGCCCATCAGAGGCCATCGCCTTGGCGGAGAGAGTGGCCACTCTCCGGCATGAGCCGGTGCATCCGTTCCCTCCCACCGACCGCCCACCTGTCCCCTGGCCTGTCTGGTAGTGACTCTCAGTCACCAGTCACCAGTCACCAGCCACCTGCCACCAGTTGGGGCTTCGATGGTCGGATACCGTTAGGCCTCTCTGCCAGCGAGTCGGAGCACACGTGTCCTCACAGGAGTCGCGCCCCGATTAGTGGCCACTATGATCGGGGTCCATGCCCACACCTACCGGCGACCGCGGCAACCCTTGGGGTTCGGCCCTGGTTGCTGTCGTCCTCCTAGGTATCTTGTTGGGCTTGTACTTCTGGCCCCACCCCGTTTGAACAACCCGGTATCCGGAGGAGACAACTTCAGATGAAGCAATTTGCCTATTTCTGTGGCCACGAGCAATGGCATCCCGAACAACTGGTGGACCACGCGGTTCGAGCCGAACAGGCGGGATTCGATATGGTGGTGGTATCCGAACACTTCCACCCTTGGGTTGACGATGCCTCTGCCTCCGGTTTCGCCTACTCCACGTTGGGTGCCATCGCTCAGGCGACCGACAAGATCAAGATCGCAACCGGTGTCACCACCCCCCTCTGGCGCTACCACCCGGCGATTGTCGCTCAAGCCGCCGCCACCATAGATCGACTCAGCGGAGGACGGTTTGTCCTCGGGGTCGGGACCGGCGAAAACATCAATGAAGGCCCACTCGGCTACCACTTCCCCAAGTATGCGGAACGCGCCGCCCGTATGGCGGAAGCGCTACAGATCATGAGACGGCTCTTGGACGGCGAGAAGCTGACGTTCGCTGGGGACTATTACACCACCGACCGAGCCAAGCTGTACTCGCCACCGGCGTCGCACATCCCCATCCTGGTGGCCGCGGGCGGTCCCAAGACCGCCGGGCTCGCCGGGCGGCTAGCCGACGGGATCATCGTATCGGTCAAGGATCCGGCCGCAGCCCAAGAGCGGATCATCGACCCGTGTCGGGAGAGCGCAGCCAGTGCGGGTCGGTCGCGGCCCACGCTCTTGACCTCGCGCTGGGCGATCATGGCCGACAACGACGATGAGGCTTGGGAAGCTCTGTACTCGTGGCGGGGCTTGCGAGCACCAGGACGGCTGCAGGCCGTGGACCCGATGACGCTGCGCGAGCGGGCCGATAACCTCCCCCGTGACGAGATCCTCGGGCGCTACGCCAGAGCTTCTGGCGCTCAAGACATCATCGACTTGTACCTACCGCTGCTTGGATCTATAGACGCCGATATCGTCACAATTCAGATGGCCGCGGTCAACCAGGAGAGGCTCATTGACCTGTTGGGCAGAGAGGTCCTACCTGCCCTCCGGGCACACGCCGACAGTTAGCCTGCCACCCCCGACCAGATTGGCCCAAGCTGAGAAACCGCTGGTTTGCGCCACGTAGGGGTTGAATCGGTCGGCAATCTTAAACATACTCTTAAATATGAGTATGCAACCGTATACCCAAGTTTACCTGCTTATCTAGAGACTAAGAGGGTGATAGCACGTGGGCGAGCGAGACAAGAACAATCAACTATGGCGCGCTTATATGGCGGTACTCGAGCTGACGTATCTCCGCCTCCTCCTGGAGCTGCTCAAGCTCCAGAGATGGGCGCTAATAACGTTCGCACGACTGGTGTTGGGGATTGACCGCCGTCCCCAGCCCCGACCGAGTCAGGCCGAGTTGCGAGAGCGTTATGGCCGCTAGGCGCATACCTGACCACGCCAGGGTGCTACACTGTCCCGTGATCCTCCGACGAGTAGCCCATCTTCGCGTGTTCTGATTGAAGGAAGAATGAGAACAACCCAAGAAATAGTCACCGACTTTGGTGCCCACAACAGCGATACCGGATCGCCCGAAGTTCAGGTGGCGTTGCTAACCCAGCGCATCGGTCACTTGACCGAACACCTGCGCGAACACGGCCACGACCACCACAGTCGCCGGGGGCTTCTCGCCATGGTCGGCAAGCGGAGACGGCTTCTCAACTATCTTCACAACAAAGACGCCGAGCGGTATCGTCGGGTTATCGCCAAGCTCGGCTTGCGTAGGTAAGGGACTCAACCGGGCACCCCACGTTCAGCCTCACCTGGTTGGGAGGGGGAAGCAATTGACTTAGCGTCGTCGCTCGGGTGGCCGGGCAAGTCCAGAGGCATTCCAAGACGACGAACACACACAAATTCGAACTACCTAACTAAACAGAGGATCGAGAGATCACAGAGGCCGGACCTGATCAGTTGTCAGTCGCCATCCCTTCGACACACCAAATGCGAGGTCGGTCGGAGGTATGACCACTGGTAATTGGTCACCCCGCCCTTCGAGACGCTCGGTCCCCCAGACGCTCAAACAAGGAGAGCATGTGACTGAACATGAAGTAAGAGGCCGTATCCTCGACCGAGAGATCATCATCTCGACAGGAAAGATGGCTGGCCAAGCGGACGGTGCCGTTCAGGTTTCAATGGAAGACACCGTTGTGCTGGTCACGGCGACCGCGAGCCGTAAACCACGCGAGAAGGTCAACTTCTTCCCCCTCACCATCGATGTGGAAGAGCGGATGTACGCGGTGGGCAAGATCCCCGGGTCGTTCTTCAGGCGGGAAGGGCGAGCCACCGAGCGCGCCACCCTAAGCGCCCGACTCATAGACCGGCCGCTTCGCCCTTCGTTTCGCGCTGGCTACCGGAACGACACCCACGTTGTAGCCACCGTTCTGCAGGTGGACGGCGAGGTCCCCTACGACGTCCTTGCCCTCAACGGCGCATCGGCTGCGCTCACCATCAGCGGGCTTCCCTTCGAGGGGCCGCTGGGCGGAGTCAGGTTGGGCCTAGGCCCGGACGGATGGATTCCCTTCCCCACGTTTAGCGAGCTAGAAGAGTGCGTGTTCGACCTCATCGTGGTCGGGAAACGCAACTCTTCCGGTTCGGTTGACATTGTGATGGTGGAGGCTGGTGCTACCGAGGGGGCGATGACGCTTATCGGTAACGGACAAGCCGCGCCCGACGAGGAGACGGTGGCGGCCGGTCTAGAGGAGGCCAAAGCCCACGTAGGTGAGCTGATCGATCTACAGACGGAACTGGCCGGGCTCGCCGGTAAGGAAGTAGGTGAATGGCCAACGGTCACCGACTTCTCTGAGGAAGTGCGCGGGCGAGTGGCAGAGCTGGCGTCGGATGAGTTGTCCCAGGTCATCCGGATCGCCTCCAAGACGGACCGCCAAATGGCGGAGAGCGCCCTGGCCGAGCGAGTGCTGGCCGAGTACGGAATCGAGGAGGGGGACGACGAAACCAGCCGCCATGTCAAGGCAGCCCTCCGCGATCTCACCAAGAAGATGGTCCGGCAGCGGATCATTGACGAGGGTGTCCGGATCGACGGTCGGGGAGCAAGCGACATCAGAGATCTGTCTGCTGAGGTGAACGTTCTCAGCCGGGCTCACGGTTCCTCCCTGTTCAGCCGCGGCGAGACCCAGGTCTTGAACGTCGTTACCTTGGGTATGCCACGCATGGAGCAGATGCTTGACACGATCAGCAACGAGGAATCCAAGCGCTACATGCACCATTACAACTTCCCCCCCTACTCAACCGGAGAGGCCGGGTTTATGCGGGGACCCAAGCGGCGAGAGATCGGTCACGGTGCCCTAGCCGAGAAGGCTCTTCTCCCAGTAGTACCGAGCGATGAAAGCTTTCGGTACACCATCCGTCTGGTGTCGGAGGTGTTGGCCTCCAACGGATCCTCCTCGATGGCGTCGGTCTGTGGATCGTCTCTTTCGTTGATGGATGCCGGGATAGGCATTAGCGACCCCGTGGCCGGGATAGCGATGGGCCTGATCGCTGATGGCGACACCTACGTCACGTTGACGGACATCCTCGGCGTGGAAGACGCTCTAGGGGACATGGACTTCAAGGTGGCAGGCACTGCCGATGTGATCACCGCGTTGCAGCTCGACATGAAAATCGACGGTTTGCCCGCGGATGTGCTGGCCGGGGCCCTGCTCCAGGCGCGTGAGGCACGGATGAAGGTCCTCGAGGTGATGCAGGGGGCCATCGACGGGCCCCGGAAGGACATGAAGGAGAACGCTCCTCGACTGGAATCGGTGAAGGTCCCGACCGACAAGATCGGGGAGATCATCGGACCCAAGGGCAAGGTTATCCGCGAGCTCGAGGCTGAGACCGGTGCCGCCATTGAGGTGCAAGAGGACGGAACCGTACTGGTGTCTTCCAGCGAGGCCTCCGCCCTCTCCGATGCGATGGGCCGAATCAAGGAGATCGCTTATCCCCCCACCCCGGAAGTCAACAAGGAGTACGAAGGCAAGGTGGTCAGCATCACCGACTTCGGGGCTTTCGTGAACATCCTGCCCGGACGAGACGGGCTGCTGCACATCTCCAAGTTCGACAGCCGACGACATGTGCGACGGGTGGGCGAATACCTGTCCGAGGGCGAGACCCTGACTGTGGTAGTCGATTCGATAGATCGCGTTGGCAAGGTCTCCCTCAAGGTCCCGGCCGACCTAGACCCCAAGCCCGGTGCCGACCTCAGCGGCGGCGGTGATAGCCGTGGAGGCCGGAGAGATCGAGGTCCTTCCCGGGGCCGCGGTCCTAGCCATGGGCGAGGCCCTAGGTCTGGACGGCGAGGCGGTCCGTCTTCGGGTCCGGGCCGCGGAGGTGGAAACCGGCGCGGCTCAAACCAGCGGGGCGGAAGCCGGCCAGGCGGGAGCCCGCAGGGCGGACGCCGGGGCGGTGGATCCGGCGGCGGACGGCGACGTTTTGCTTCGTTCGAGGACAACTACGGCGACAATCGGTAACGGCAACGCCGAGACCGCAAGTCGACTGACCTAGCGTTGGATGCCTGAGCTTCCGGATGTAGTGGTATATCTGGAAGCTCTGGAGCGGTATGCCGGGGGCCGTACCTTGGAACGGGTGCGGCTCCGCTCTGTTTCTCTGCTGCGCACCTTCGACCCTCAGCTGTCCGATATCAAGGGAAAAAGAGTGGCCGGATTCAGACGGATCGGCAAGCGTCTGGTAATTGCTCTTGAGGGCGACTTCTTCGTCGTTCTGCACCTGATGATCACCGGGCGTCTCAGGTGGAGACAAAAGGGAGCGAACATCCCGAAGAAGGTCGGTCATGCGGCATTCGACTTCCCCGAGGGAACTCTCCTGCTGACCGAACAGGGAACACGGAAGCGAGCGTCGCTCCATGTCCATCAGGGAGAAGAGGCATTGGCTGTGCACGACCGAGGCGGACTTGATCCCTTAGCCTCTGGCCTAGCTCCCTTCGAAGAGGCTCTGAAACGCCATAATCGAACCCTAAAGCGGGCACTAACCGACCCCCGGACCCTCTCGGGGATCGGCAACGCGTACTCAGACGAGATTCTCCACCGAGCTCGATTATCTCCGGTGCGCCTTACCAAGCGTCTGGATGGTCGGTCGGTTGCTCGACTACACGAAGCCACAGTCAGCGTTCTCAACGAGTGGATAGAACGGCTTCGCGGCGAGGTAGGCGAGGGATTCCCGGAAAAGGTTACCGCATTCCACCCGGCCATGGCCGTCCACGGGCGGTATCGGTCGCCCTGCCCGCAGTGCGGTCAAGCGGTTCGCAGGATCGTGTACCGATCAAGAGAGACCAACTACTGCGCCAATTGCCAGACCGGCGGGAAGATCCTTGCCGACCGAGCCCTTTCTCGCCTGCTACGAGATGACTGGCCTGGGACAGAAGCCGATGACGCTCGCTCGAGACTGACGTAGCCCACCCTAGAGCCACGGGCCTGGGATTCAGCTATGGAAGGTGATGGTCACCGGAGTGTTGCCTTGGTCTACCAAGATGTTGTCGGGGATACGAACACGGAGAGGGTGTTCCGGAGCTAGCACCCGACACCTACCGTGCACCGTGTCCCCGGCCCGCTCCACGCTTACCCGATACGTCCCCGGGCCGGGGATCGCCAGAGGTGCCTTCACCGCTACCTCCAGTAGCTGGTCTCCCCCGGCGGACTCTGTCGGGGTGGCGGTACCCGGTAGAGCGTGGAATCGGCCGAGCATGCGCGCGGCCTCTCGCACGTCACCGGTCTGAACCAGTCGGCGGATGGAAGAGGAGGACACTCCACCGTGTAGCGGTTCTGCTCGAACCCCGAAGCCATGATGTGTGCCCGACTCGGTCAAGGTTGACACATCCCCGCTCCTTCCGGCACCGTACCGGAACCCCTCACCTACCACCACTAGGCGAGCGTTGAATGCTCCCACCACCACCATCCGGATGAACTGTTCCGGGTCTAGATGTCTTACGTTCTCAAAGGAGAGCACCCCCACCCGGTCGACGCCGGCCGCTTCAAGTAGCTCCAGACGACGGGGCAGCGGAACCAACAAGGCGGGACCATCGCGCGGATCGAGGAACCTTCGAGGATGAATATCGAATGTGACCACCACGGTCTCAAGTCCACCGACGTGATCGGCATCCGTTGATAGTGCTTCCAGGAGGGCCCGATGGCCGCGATGTACCCCATCGAACACTCCGATGGTGAGCCCGCTCCCCCGTTCCGGACCCGGCCCCCACTCACGCGGATCGCCCTGATATACCTTCACCGCCCTACCCTCACGAGAGGACCACCTCGGGCCATAGCCGACCTTCCTCCGCCCGATAGACCGCCAGTAGTCTTGATCCCTCCATCATCCGGACCCAACCCGACATCTCTGGTGGGGCGACCAACCGGACCCCGTTCCGAACCCTTCGAGCATCTGGCTCTTCCAGCCGAATGTCCGGCAAATGGCTCAACGCCACATCCGCACCAACCAGGGCCTCCCCGACATGCCCTGCCGCGCTGGCCTTCTCCAAACGCTCCATTGTCCAGGCGTCCTCCACCCGGATCGAACCACTAGCCAGCCTCCTGAGGGCCCGCAGATGGGCTCGCCCGCCCAACACCCGGGCTAGGTCATCGGCCAAGACTCGCACATAGAGGCCCGCTCCGCCCACCACCCGGAAACGTACCTCCGGGCACCTCCCCGGAATGAACCCCTCTACGCTCAGTCGGGCCACGGTCACCTTTCGGGCCGGTCGTTCTACATCGATACCACGGCGTGCCAGCGCATGCAGTCGTTGGCCGCCTACCTTCACCGCCGAGACCATGGGTGGGGTCTGGTCGATCAGACCGGTGAAGCGTCCTAGAACCGCTTCGACGTCGTCGACGGTAATGTCCATGGGGCAGGTGTCGATCACCTCACCATCGGCGTCGAGGGTATCGGTGGCGACACCAAAGCGGGCGGTGGCCACATACTCCTTGGACAGCTCGGTCACGAACCTCAACAACCGAGTAGCCCGACCCACCCCTAATACCAGTAGCCCGGTGGCCGAGGGGTCAAGCGTGCCCGCATGGCCGATACGGCGCATACCGAAGAGGTGCCGACACTTGGCCACGACATCATGGGAGGTCCAGCCTTCCGGCTTGTCCACCAGCACGAAGCCAAACTCATCGCCTAGCGGGCCAGCCACCGCCTAACCTCCTCGACCGCCTCCCCCCGACTACCTTCGAACGAACAACCCGCCGCCCTATGGTGTCCACCCCCACCCATCGTGGATGCTAGGGCAGCCACATCGACCCGACGGCGAGATCGGAGGCTTAGCTTCCACCCACCGGCCGGACGTTCCTTGAGAAGCAGGGCTACTTCTGCTTCCTGCGCCAACCGAACCGAATCGATGAGGGCGTCGGCATCCTCCATCTCGATTCTATGACGGCGGAGATCTTCCCTGGTCACATACGACCAGACCAGCGACAGATCCGGCTCGAGCCGAGCCCGAGACAAAACCGACCCGGACACTCCGAGGTAGCCGAAGGGTACGGATTCGTAGATGTATTGCCCGATTAGCTCCGGACGGGCCCCGAGCTCTACCAGGTCCGCAGCAGCCCTCAGCACTTCCGGGTCGGTGTTGGAGTATTGAAAGCGCCCGGTGTCGGTTACGAGACCTAACAGGAGGGCGGTGGCGGTGGCCGGAGATATCTCCCATCCGAGCTCACAAATCAACCGGTAGCACAGCAAGGCGGCCGCGGGCGCAGTGGGATCACATACCCGCACGTCTCCGAACCCCTGGTCGCCAACGTGGTGGTCGATCATGACCACCGCGGCCGACGAGTCCAACAGGGGTTCGAGCTCCTGCCCCAACCGCTCTGGGTCATTACAGTCGAAAGCTACCAACGCCTCAGGGATCGGAATGTCGTCCGGATTCGCCAGAGGGCTGGTGTCAAGGAACCGATATTGCTCTCCTAACGCGAAGTCATCCCCGAAACACACCAGAGCTTGGCGGCCCTGCGCCCGGGCGGCGAGGGCGAGGCCCAACGCGGAACCAAGTGCATCCCCGTCCGGGTTGACATGCCCGGTGCAAACTATGGTGCTGGCATTGCTCACGGCCCGCGCCGCCTGTTTGAGGGCACGATCGGATGTGGTCATCACCCGGACCCACCCGTCCGCTCACCTCTGAGCAGCGCTTCGATCCGTCGGGCTTCGGCAGGCACCGGATCGCCGACAAACTCCAGGCGGGGAATGTATTTCATCCGGACTTGCCTACCGACCGCGGCGCGGATACGCGACGCTGAAGCCGCCAGCCCTTCGGCGGCTTCAGCGTCAGCTTCGTCACCGCCTAGGACCGTGAAGTACACCTTGGCCCGCCGTAGATCAGGCGAGACGGACACCCCCGTTACGGTGAGAAACCCGATACGAGGATCCTTCAGGTTCTGACACTCATCAGCAATCACCTCCCGCAGGATCTCGTTGACCCGCCGGATACGTCGACCGCTCAAGGCTTCTTCACAATCGATCCTCCAGGTAGGACACGTCAACGGAAAGCACCTCACCCTCCTCCCACCGGTCGAGAAATCTCCCCACGGAATGCACCGCCATGTTCAGCTGGGCGGATTGCGAGGCCACAATCCCGACCGCTACCGCACTCCGTTGCCACTGGTCCTGAAAGTCAATCTCCGCAAATGCCACTGGAAATTGTTTCCGCAGGCGGTTGGACAGGCGAGCGAGGCGCTGCCGTTTGGCCTTCAACGAGTGAACGTCCCGCAGACGCAGATCAACTCGTAGGGCTGCCGCGTGCAGGTTGGCCATGGGAGAGTTTCCTACAAACCTAGACCGCTGCTATCTCATCAACCCGATACGCCTCAATAACGTCATCAACCTTGACGTCGCGGAACTTTTCGAGCCCGATGCCACATTCGAAGCCGGCCGCAACCTCGGGTACGTCATCCTTGAAACGCCGCAACGAAGCGATGCGGCCCTGGTAGATGACGCTGCCAGCCCGCACCAAGCGAGCCTTCGAATCCCGCTGGATAAGGCCCTCGGTGATATGGCACCCCGCCACTGCCCCCACCCGAGAAATTCGGAAGATGGCTCGAACTTCGGCAACTCCCACCAACTTCTCCTCGCGGGTCGGAGCGAGTTGGCCGACCAGCATCTGTTCGATCTCGTCCAGAAGCTCGTAGATTATCGAATAGGTCAGTACCTCGATCCCTGACGACGCCGCGGCCCGACGGGCGTTGGGATCCGGGCGAACGTTGAACCCCACCACGACCGCGCCGGTAGCTGTCGCCAGGGTGATGTCATTCTCGTTGACGCCACCAACCGCGGCATGCACCACGTTGACCTTCCCGCCTTCTCGAGTAATGCGACCGACCGCGCTACGAATGGCGTCAACCGAACCGTCGGCGTCGGCTTTGATGATCAGCAACAACTCCGTCTGTTCTTGAGAACGCAGGCGTTCCAGTAGGTTGCCGAGGCGCTCACGGGCAGTAGGCACGACCAGGGTGCGGGCGCGGTGCTCATCCACTCTTTCGGCGGCTATCGAACGGGCCATCCGATCGTTCTTGACCACCTCAAACAGGTCGCCAGCACCCGGCACCGAAGACCAACCGGATACGAGAACAGGTGTTGAAGGGCCCGCTGACTTCACGGCCACTCCATTGTGGTCCGAGATCGAACGGGCTCGCCCGCTCACGGTGCCAGCGACTAACGAGTTGCCCCGTCGCAGGGTCCCACGCTGCACAATTACGGTAGCGACCGGTCCCAATCCCCTGTCCAGATGGCTCTCGATGACAACCCCTGATGCCAGTGCCTTAGGGTTGGCTTTGAACTCCGAGACCTGGGAGACCAAGTCGATCATCTCCAGCAGAGCCTCTACGCCCTCACCGGTCGTAGCCGAGACCTCCACCGAGACCACATCCCCGCCCAGTTCCTCGGTGACCACGCCATATTCGGTAAGCATGGCTCGCACCCGGACCGGATCGGCATTCTCAAGATCCATCTTGTTGATTACCACCACCATCGAGACCCCGGCAGCCTGAGCGTGGCTGATGGCTTCTGCGGTTTGGGGCATGACCCCATCGTCCGCCGCTACCACTAGGACCACAATGTCGGTGACTTCAGCACCGCGGGCCCGCATGGTGGTGAAGGCGGCGTGACCGGGTGTATCGATAAAGGTGATCGGACGCCCCTCCACCTGAGCTTGATAGGCACCGATATGCTGGGTAATGCCACCCGCTTCGCCGTCTACCACGTTGGTGTTACGGATGGCGTCCAGAAGGGTGGTCTTGCCGTGGTCAACGTGACCCATGACCGTAACTACTGCGGGACGTTCCTTGAGGGTCTTGGGATCATCATCGAAGACCCGCTTCGGCTTGACCGGCGTGACCGCGGGATCGGCCTCTGGAGCTTCGGCCGGTGTCACCTCCACTACAACACCGAAGTGTTCCCCGAGCGGAACAATGGCCTCTTCCGGCATCGGACCGCCCGCGGCCACCATCAATCCCTGGGAGAGCAGGTGTCGAACCACCTCCCCCAACGGTCGCTGCATGGCTCGGGCCATCTCGCGAACCGATATGTCGGCGGGTACGGTTAGGGGAGAGATCTCGTCCTCGGCATCGTCCTGGTCGGGTTGTTGGAAGACGACTTCAGTCTTGTCTTCGGGTGTAGCGACCTCGGCGGGTGCCTCCTCCGGTTCGGGCATCAACATAGACTTAAGGGCTTCCGCATCGCCGAGATCAAGCCCCGAAGATGCCGTAGTTACCGCCAGACCCATATCCCGAGCTAGCGACAGAACCTCGCGAGAAGAGAGATCAAGCTCCTTCGCCAGCTCATGAATCCGTTTGGTAGCCATACGTCCTAGACCCTCGTCCGACCCTTCTGGAAGGGTGCCCCGGGCTGCTGACCTCTGGGCGAGCGGGGACGATGGGAACGTCCGTCCGACTGAATGTCGATGCGGTACCCGGTGAGGCGGGTTGCCAGTCGAGCATTCTGGCCCTCTCTACCGATCGCGAGCGATAGGTGATGCTCAGGGACCATGGCCACCGCTGACTTCTCCTCTTCGTCAACCCGCACCTCACGTACCTTGGCGGGTCCTAAGGCTTCGGCAATGAACCGGGGGGCGTCTTCCCGCCATTGCACCACGTCAACCTTCTCACCCCGGAGCTCGTTGACCACGATCCGGACCCGTGAACCGCGAGCCCCGACGCATGCGCCCTTCGGGTCAACATTGGGATCGTTAGAGACCACCGCGATCTTGGTACGGTGTCCGGCCTCTCGCGCTATCGACCGGATCTCGACGGTTCCGTCAAGGAGCTCAGGGACGGCCAACTCGAGAAGTCTTCTCACCAGGTCGGGATGGGAGCGTGAGACCACGATCTGAGGTCCCTTCGTCTCACGCCTAACTTCGACAATGAGGGCCTTAGCCCTTCCCCCCCGTTCGAGGCGCTCGAAGGGGATGCGCTCCAACCTGGGCATGACCGCCTCAGCGTTACCGAGGTCGAAAATCGTCTGGTGGTTATCGTGCTGCTGAACCATGCCCGTCACGAGGTCGCCCTCCCGACCATCGTAAGCATCGAACACCTGCTCCCGCTTGGCCTCGCGCAGCTGCTGGGCTATTACCTGCTTGGCGGTGGTGGCGGCTATCCGCCCGAAGTCCGTGGCGGTGTCTTCCCATTCACGAACCACGTTCCCGTCATCGTCAAGATCCTGTGCGTACACGATTATGTTGCCGGAGTCCGGTTCGATGGTTACCCGAGCTTCTTCGGCCGCCCCGGGAGTCCGCTTGTAGGCCGACACTAAGGCATTGGCCAGCGCAGAGAGGATCGTGTCGACCGGAATCCCCCGCTCTCGTTCGAGCATCTCGAGGGCCTCCATGACCCGGAAGTCCATCCTCATAAGTCCTCTACCTCGACTTCCTGGTCGTCTGAGACTTCTTGCCCCACTCGAATAGAGTGCGCGCCGAACTCACCTGGGTGTACTCCAACCGCCGGGCCATCCCGTCGATCCTCAGCGTGAACCCATGTGCGTCTGCCGATTCCAGAACACCTCTGTGGTGGCGAGACCCCGCCACCTCGACCTGTGTCTTCACGGTGAGGTCTCGCCCGATCGACTTCCGGTAGTGCCGGGGCAAATGAAGGGGCCGTTCGAGACCGGGTGTTGTCACCTCGAGCGAGTAGGGACCTGTGTACGGATCCAATTGATCAAGTCGGTGGGAGAGGCCGCGGGACACGGCCGCTAGGCGGTCCATGCCGACCCCACCGTCATCATCCACGACCACACGGATCGTCGGTGCTCCCCGGCCTGACACTTGCAGGTAATCGAGTTCAAGACCGGTGTCGATCACGTACTGTTCCACGGTCTGGCGAATATCCTCGTCACCGGCCACGGCAACCCCAGCACGGGGCGAATTCGGCCGTCCACCACGGCCTAGATATGCGCCAAGAGGGGCCGCTGAGCCGATCTCGGCAATAAAAAAAGCGGGCTGGGCACCCACCTTGCTCCACAAAGTCACGTCCTTCGAATTCTCGTAGTCAGCAATGATAGCATCAAGGCGCGACTAACTCACCGACCCGAGCCCCCGGAAGCGGGTCGTACACCCCCGGCTTTGGGGCCGGCAATTGTTACGGAAACAGGACGTCTATCTGGCCAACTGACGAACTCGCTCCACGGCTCCGGCGATGGGAAAGCTCTCCGACTCACCGCTGGCACGGGACTTGATTTCTAGCTCCCCGGACTGAACACCGCGCGGGCCTACCGTGATCCGATGCGGTATTCCGATCAGCTCCGCATCGGCAAACTTGACCCCGGGTCGTTCGTTCCGGTCATCGAGCAGGGTTTCGATTCCGGCCGCGGTCAGGGACCGGTACAATTCTTCCCCGACCCGGCGGACGTCGTCATGGTCCGGTCTGAGCATGGTTATCACCACCGCGAACGGTGCCACCGACGTCGGCCACACCAGCCCCTTCTCGTCGTGTGAGACCTCAGCAACCGCGGCCACCGACCGCCCCACCCCGATGCCGTAGGATCCCATCATGATCGGGACCGTCGCTCCGGTGTCGTCGAGAACCGTGGCTCCAAGAGCTTCGCTGTACTTGGTGCCGAGCTTAAAGATGTGTCCGACTTCGATCACCTGCGAAACCGCCAGCCTCCCGGTTGGGCAGAGTCCGCATCGCTCCCCGTCGCGAACCGACCGGACATCCATCCACCGTTCTACACTTATGTCCCGTTCGAGGCTGACTCCGCGGAGATGAACGTCATCCCGGTTGGCACCGGTCACCAGCCCAGAGCGGCCGACTAGGGCCGGATCAGCAATCACCGGAAAGTTCACACCTGCCGCGCCAAGACTTCCCGGATGGGCACCGAGCCGCTCAACTATCTCCTCGGAGGTGGCCGGACGGCAGACTTCACCGGTTCCGTCGACCAGCTTCTGCTCCTCAAGATCGTGGTCTCCCCTGAGCAGGACAAGCGTGAATTGACTACCGACAAAATATGCCATCGTCTTGATCTGTCGGGTTGGCGAGGCGAAGTCGCCTAGCTCTGCCAAGGCGGCGATGGTGCGAACACCCGGCGTGGGGAACTCCTCCAGCGACCTGTCCTCGGGGTCGTCCATGATGTCGCTAACCGCACTCCGAGCCCTTTCCACGTTGGCGGCATAGCCACAGTCCGGACACCTGGCTATCCGATCCTCACCGGTCTCAGACAGAACGACGAACTCCACCGAGTCGCGACCACCCATAGCCCCGGAGGAGGCCTCCACCGTGATGGGGTCTAGGCCCATCCGAGTAAAGATGCGGGTGTACGCCCCGCGGTGGGCCTCGAATTGGTGGTCCAGCCCGGCCTCATTCAGGTCCAGGGAATAGGAGTCCTTCATGATGAACTCCCGCACTCGAAGCAGTCCCGACCGGGGCCGGGCCTCGTCCCGAAACTTGGTCTGCAAGTGATACCAGAGCTGCGGAAGGTCCCGGTAGGAGCTCAACTCGGCGGCTAGATGGGCAAATACCTCCTCATGGGTCAACGCCAGCACAAGGTCCGTTCCCCGGCGATCCTTGAACTTGATCATGATCCCCTCAACGTCATCCCAGCGCCCGGTCTTCTTCCAAACTTCGGCCGGATGGACAACCGGGGCCAGGAACTCCTGTCCCCCGATGGCGTTGATCTCCTCACGAATGATCTGGGAGATCTTGGAAGCAACCCGCATACCTAGCGGAAGCATGGAGTAGGACCCGGCCATCAACTGACGGATGTAACCGCCTCGTACCAGCAGACGATGACTGGGAGCCACCGCATCGGCCGGGTCGCCTCGAAGCGTAGGAATGAACATGTTGGACCAGCGCATCACTTTTCCCTGTATCGAACCATATGGTTACCGGAGACACCCGTCCCCAAGCCGTTATCGCCCGAGATTAGCCTTTCTCTCCCGACTGAGAACCGGCCGCCACCTGCGCCACCGCAGCCCGGCGAACGCGGGATCGGTTGGCATCCCCCTGGATGGTGATAAGCGTCTGCCGATCGGCCGCGGCGATATCCTCGGCTAGGTCATCGGCCGCGGCGATCCGAGCATCGACACCCTCTTCGACCAGCTTCTGAGCCTCATCAAGCAAGGCGTCTACCATCTCGCTCTCCGGAACCACCCGCACAACCTTGCCCTTGATGAAGAGGTGTCCTCGACCTCGGCCAGCCGCTATCCCGAGGTCCGCTTCGCGGGCTTCGCCGGGCCCGTTGACCACACATCCCATTACCGCTACCTGGATGGGTAGCTCAGCCGCCTCCAGCTTCTCCTGGGCGAGCTTCGCCACCTCTACAACATCCACCTCGGCACGGCCGCAACTCGGGCAGGCGATCAGATCGAGTCCGGTCCGCTCACGAAGGTCCAGATACTCAAGCAACTGCCGACCGGCCTTGGCTTCCTCCACCGGATCGGTGGTCAACGAAAACCGGATCGTGTCGCCGATACCCTCAAGGAGGAGCGCTCCGATCCCGGCCACCGACTTGATGATCCCACCTGGAGGCGGTCCAGCCTCGGTAACCCCGAGGTGCAGCGGGAAGTTCACGGTCTCGGCTAGCAAACGGTAGGAAGCCACCATGGACGGAACATGGGAATGCTTCACCGAGATCTTGATATCCTCGAAGCTCTCCTCCTCCAGGTATCGGATCTCCTTAAGAGCCGAAGCAACCAATGCCTCTGGGGTGGCGGAACCGAACTTCGCTAGTAGATCACGGTCAAGGCTGCCCGCATTTACCCCCACCCGAATGGGGACTCCCCGATCCTTGGATTCCCGGGCCACCGCCCTGATCTGGTGGGGTTTACGGATGTTCCCGGGGTTGAGGCGTAGGCAATGGACCCCGGCCTCGAGGGCCGCCAAGGCCAGTCGGTACTGGTAATGGATATCGGCGACGATCGGTACCGGCGACCTAGGCACAATCTCTGCCAGACCTTCTGCGGCCGCAACGTCGTTGCAGGTGATCCGGACGATATCCGCACCGGCACCAGCCAGAGCGTAGACCTGAGACAAGGTACCGTCTACATCTGCGGTCTTGGTGGTGGTCATCGATTGCACGGAAACCGGCGCACCGCCACCGACTGCGACCGGGCCTACCTGTATCTGCCGGGTGCGATCTCGCTGGTTCATCACAAAGCCATTCTAAGACACGGGCATAGGTAGCCGGTGGCCGCCCCTCGCTCAGAGGGTGATGGGGTTAACGATGTCGAGGACGATGGCCACCAAGCCCAGAAAGATCATGAACAGGATCACGACAGCAGCTATGGGGATGAGGGCGCGCTGATCGACTTCTCTCCCGGTGAGTCTCTGGTACAACGCCACCGCAAAGTGACCTCCGTCGAGCGGGTACAGCGGGAGACTGTTGAACATCGCCAGGGTCACGTTCACCACCGCCAAGATGAAGACCAGGTTGGCGACGCCTACCTGTCCGGCCTGCGTGCCGATCCTCACTAGACCGATAGGGCTGACCGGCCGGATCTCTTCGCTCACCTCGCTAGCTCCGGTGAACACACCACCCAACTCCACCAGAGTTCCCGGGCTCACAATGCGAATTATTGACTCGAACGTGCCCGTGATAATCGCCCATAGCGACACCAGCGCCTCGTAGGCTGCTCCTACCGGCGAGAGAGAAACCCTAGCCGTTACTGGCGCTACTCCCAGGAAGCCGACCGGGTCTCCGGTCTGCGGGTGGAACGACCCCAGGGTGACCTCGAAGGTGAGCAACCGGCCGTCCCGATTGACCAACAGCGACGTCATCCGGCCGGGACGATCCATGATCGCTCGTACGGCGTCCTCCCAATCATTGAGCTCCAGACCGTCTATGGCAACCAGCTCATCCCCCTCCTGAAGCCCGACCTCAAAGGCCGGAGTGGGCACCCCCGGCGAGATTTCCGAGCTGACCCGATCCACCACCGTGGTTCGTTCCAGCGCTCCCGAGTACATGAAGAGGCCCATCAGCAGCAGGAAGCCGGTCAACAGATTCAGGGCTACACCCGAGAGAACCACGACGGTCTTCTTCCAGAACGGTTGGGACCGGTAGGCGCGAGGAGCATCCTCGGGTTCGACCTGTTCTCCTACGCTCATACCGCTGATCCGGACGTAACCGCCGAACAGCAGGGCCTTTACCCCGAATTCGGTCTCGCCCCGGCGAAACGACCAGAGTTTGGGGCCGAACCCGAGGAAAAACTCGGTGGCTTTCATGCCGGTCAGCCGGGCGGCCACGAAGTGCCCTGCCTCATGCAGGACAATGAACACCGAGATGGCGACCACCATCAGAATCCCGCCGATCAAGGTCGCACCCTGCTTCGGTAAGGATGTCGGCCCACCATCACTGGGCGATGCAAGTGTTGGCTAAGAGCGGGTGCGGATAGCGGCTTCCAGCAGCAAGGGGCAAGTGGCCAGTTGGGGCCTTGGGTCGTCTCGGAAGCCGTGAGTCCGCTCTTCAGCAATCCGCGCCCCCTCTAGGCGAGTTGGGTACGTGAGACCACCGCTTCGGCTGCTCGTCTGGCCTCGCCTTCCGCGGCCATCACCCCGTCGACCGAGTTGCTATCGCCCTTCTCATGGGCACCGAGTACCTCGGAGATCACCGTGGTTATGGAGGTGAACCTTATCTTGCCATCCAGGAAGGCAGCGACCGCCACCTCGTCGGCGGCGTTGAAGGCGGCCGGATAGGTTCCTCCACTCCGACCGGCTGCGTACGCCAAGTCAAGGGCCGGGAACGCCTGGCGGTCGACCTCCTCAAAGGTCAGCGTTGTCCCGGCGAGACGGAAAGGGGAGACCGGACTGGGACCCCGGGCCGGGTAGCTGAGCGCGTACTGGATGGGAATCCTCATGTCGGTGACGCCCAAATGGGCTTTGATAGAACCATCGATGAAGTCCACCATCGAATGGACCACACTCTGGGGGTGGATCACCACGTCCACCAAGTCATAGCTCAAACTGAACAGGTAGTGGGCTTCTATCACCTCAAGGCCCTTGTTGGCGAGCGTCGCAGAATCAATGGTGATGCGAGGACCCATGTTCCAGGTGGGGTGGTCAAGCGCCTCAGCAACAGTGACATCGCCCAGACTCTGGCGGCTGCGACCGCGGAAAGGGCCGCCCGAGGCGGTGAGCACCAGTCGGGACACCGCGCTCTCTCGCTCCCCGATCATGCACTGGAAGAGGGCCGAATGCTCGGAGTCCACCGGGATCAGCTCGCCTTGTCGGGCGGCCTCCATAACCAGATGCCCTCCCACCACCAGACTCTCCTTGTTGGCCAAGGCCAGCCGATTGCCTGCCTGCAGGGCGGCCAGCGAGGACCGCAGGCCCGCGGCACCTACCACACCGTTGACCACCACACACCCCGGCCGAGCCGCCAACTCCACCAAGGCCTCCTCACCAGCCGCGTAACGACCCCCCAACTTGGAGCGAAACGCCCGATGTGCCGTCCGGCCCGGTTCGGTCGCTACTACATCAGCTCGGGGGTAACGGTCAGCCAGGCGCTCCAACTCGTCTCCAGCGCGCCGCGCCGCTAAGCCGACGATTTCGATACCGAGACCGTCAGAGACTTCCAGGGTTTGTTGGCCTATGGAGCCGGTGGCGCCGAGGACGACGACCGGCCTCACAAATAGCCGAACCAGGAGTAGACGAGGTAGGCACCAGGGATGGCGAAGAGCAAGCCATCAAGACGGTCAAGAACGCCTCCGTGCCCGGGCAGGCTACTGCCCATGTCCTTGATACCGATCGACCGCTTGACCGCCGACTCGGCTAGGTCGCCGATCGGCCCCAGGAAGCTCACCAGCAGGCCCAGTGCCACGGCCGACTGCAGGGTGAACGGTTCCATCAGGCCGAACCTGCCGATAACGGCCGCGACCAGCGCGGTGATGACGGTGGCACCCAGGAGTCCCTCCAAGGTCTTGTTGGGAGACAAGACCGGAGCAAGCTTGCGGCTCCCGAAGGCTCTCCCGTAAGAATACGCCCCGATATCGTTGATGGCGGCCAGAACCACGAGGGTGCTGGCCAGGCTCCAAGCCGATTCGGATCGGAAAATGGGCACCACAAAGGAGGCAAGCCCGGCCACCCAGGCCACCCCCAGTACGGTGACACCTATGTTGGCCAGCGGGTACCGACGCTGGGTGACTACGAAGAACAGCCCACTGAGAACGATAGAAGCACCTAGTACGCCCGGTACGGAGGCAAGCCCGGAATCCCAAGCCACATACATGACCCCGGCCGCAGCCGGGATCCCGATGAAGCCGAGCGGGACGAAGCCGGCATGGCGGACGGCGGTGTAGAACTCGGTCAGTCCAATCAGGACGACCGCAACCACGAACAGGGTCGCCCACAGGTCGCCTGCGGCTAGGGCCAGGAAGAACAAGGCGACCGCAACCAGTCCGGTACCGATACGCAACGCCAACTCGGAACGCCGGGCGCGGTCTATCTCCTCAATCTGACCAGGATCCTCCTCTTTGACCCCGGTAACATCCTCGAACCCCATCACCCCCGACGCCACCCCGGGCATGGACGCCGCCACCGCCGATTGGGCGACCTCCTCTTCACCGGCTTTGGCTACCGCTTCGGCAAGACCCTGGTACTCCCTCGTGGTGGATCGCATGTAGTCAAGGTCGGCGAATTCGGAGGTTTCCTCCTGGTCGCCCGGGCGATCATCGGTCGACGGTTCGGGTTCGCGGGCCGCCGCCTCATCTTCGGGTCTTGTCTCGCTGGGTTGCTCGGTACCGTCACCGACCATGAGTCACATACTTCCTCGGTAGTGCTTGCCGCCTAGCCTACCCCCGACCGCCCACCAGGCGTGCCATTGGCCGCCCGGTCGATCAGATGCTGAGGAGCTCCCGTTCCTTGTTGGCGAGCAAGTCGTCGATCTGAGCTATATATCGATCCGTGTGTTCCTGTAGTTCCTGCTCCGCCCGTCGTAACACGTCCTCCGACTCGCTCAACTCGGTAAGATCGCTGCGGACCGACCGGCGGATCCGACGGATCGTAACCCGGCCTTCCTCGGCCATGTTCCGGGCCAGCCGAACCAGGTCCCGCCGCCGCTCCTCGCTGAGCGCCGGGAACACGACTCGGATAATCTTGCCGTCGCTGGAGGGATTCAGGCCCAGATCTGCGGCTCGTATTGCCCGCTCGATCGAGGTGAGGTCGTTGGCGTCATGGGGGATGATCATCAGCACGTTCTCGTGGATGCTGGTGCGGGCCAACTCAAGGATGGCCACCTTCATGCCGTAATAGTCCACCCGGACGCGGGAGAGAACAGCACTACTAGGCCGATCGGTACGCAGGGTGGCGAACTCACCGGAGGTATGGCTTACAGCAGCCGCCATTCGATCGTCGGCATCGTCTAATAGCTCTTCCAGCATCGTCACCCCGTCATCCTAGGACACCTGGGTACCGATCGCTTCCCCTTCCACCGCGCGGCGGATGTTGCCCGGGGTTAGAAGCCGGAACACCACTATCGGAAGCTGGTGATCCATGCATAGCGTCACCGCGGTGGCATCCATCACCTTCAATTCGGCGTTGATGAAGTCGAGATAGCTAATTTCGGGCAACAGTACCGCGTCGGGATGGACATGGGGATCGGCCGAATAGATACCTTCCACCTTGCTGGCTTTGAGCATCGCCTCGGCACCGATCTCCACGGCCCTGAGGGCGGCGGCGGTGTCGGTGGTGAAGAAGGGGTTCCCGCTCCCGGCGGCAAATATCACCGATCGCCCCTTCTCAAGATGGCGTATCGCCCGCAGCCGGATGTACGGTTCGGCCAGCTGCTGCATGTTTATCGCCGACTGGACCCGGCACTCGACCCCGTATTCCTCGACGGCGTCCCGGAGGGCGAGCGCGTTGATAACGGTGGCCAACATCCCCATGTAATCGGCATTGGCGGGATCCATGCCAACTGCGGCGGCGGACACCCCTCGGAAGATGTTCCCACCACCCACGACAATCCCGATCTCATATCCGGCCTTCTGCGCCTCAGCTATGTCGTAGGCGACTCGCCTTACCGTATCAGCGGAGATCCCATAGCCAATTTCCGGATCGGAGAAGGCCTCACCGGAGAGCTTGAGGAGTACCCGCCGACGGGTTGCGGTCACCCGGACTCCTCCCCTACGGCTATCCGGGCGAAGCGGCGTACCCCGATATTCTCACCCATCGTGGCGGCCAACTCGGTCACCAACTCGCCCACAGTCCCTTGATACTGGTCGGTTCTGATGTATTCCTGCTCGTAGAGAACCCGTTCTTTGAAGAAGGACTTGAGCCTGCCGTCCACGATGCGGCCCACGATGCGCTCCGGCTTGCCTGAGGCAAGCGCTTCCCGCTCGATCATGGTTCTTTCCTGCTCGACGGTCTCGGTGGGGACATCCTCGACCCGCACCCAGATCGGTTGGGCAGCGGCAATATGCATGGCTATGTCGCGGGCGGTCTGCTGGAACCGGTCACTCTTGGCCACGAAGTCGGTCTCGGATGACAACTCGGCGATCACACCGACCGTGGGATAGCCCGCGGGCTGGTGTAGGTAGAAGCCGACCGTACCCTCGTTGGCGTCCCGACCGGACCTCTTCTTGGCGTCGGCGAGCCCTTTCTCGCGCAACAGGGCCTTCGCCTCTTCCATGTTGCCGTCACATTCGACCAGCGCGTTCTTGGCGTCCATCATGCCGACACCGGTAGTTTTCCGCAGCGCCTGGACATCCTTGGCGGTGAAACTTGCCATGATCCCTTCCCCTTCTTCTAGCGAGGTTGTTCGTAAGTAGTAGCCCTAAACGTTGGCCGTTTCCTGGGCCTGATTACTGTCCTCGACGCCTTCCGCGGCCGCCCGAGCCTGCTCGTGGCCTTCAAGACACGCATCCGCCATAGCCGAGGCGACCAGATCTGCCGACCGGATGGCGTCGTCATTGCCCGGGATAACAAACTCCACGTCTTCAGGATTGCAGTTGGAATCCACCAAGGCGATCATCGGGATCCCGAGACGCTTGGCTTCTTTGACCGCGATGTGCTCGGTGTTGATGTCAACCACGAAAACGGCCGAAGGAGGTCCGGTCATCTCCGACACGCCGCCCAAGGTGCGCTGCAGGTGGCTGTACTCACGCCGAAGCCGGAGTCTTTCCTTCTTGGGGAGTTGTTCCATATCGCCCGTCTCCTCCATCGCCTCCAGCTCTTTCATGTAGTAGATCCGCTGGTTGATGGTCTTGAAGTTGGTCAGCATGCCGCCTAGCCACCGGAAGCTGACATGGGGCATCATGGCTCGCTCCGCCGCCTCACTAATGGCGCTTTGGGCCTGTTTCTTGGTACCCACGAAGAGCAGGAACCCGCCTCGAGCTACCAAGTCCCGTACGAAGTCGTAGGCTCGGTTGATCTCTTCGAGGGTGATGCGAAGGTCGATTATGTGGATCCCGTTGCGCTCGCAGAAAATGTAGGGGGCCATCTTCGGGTTCCAACGCCGGGTTTGATGCCCGAAATGCACCCCGGCCTCGAGTAGCTGCTTCATGGTGACAGCAGACACGGTTCCTCCTTAAGGTTCGGTTCTTCCTCCGCCCATCCTGCCCAAGAAATACAGGTACTTGACCCGTTTGGACCTCCCCGAGATAGTTGTCCCGACCGCGGGAGGCTGCGATGAACGTGTGTAATAGTCACGATTGTAGATGATCTCCGCCATGGACCATCCGCCGTAGCCTTTGGCGTCAGGCTCGCGGATGGGAGCGATCGAAAGTGTTCCGGAGATGGGTCCTGCTCACCGAGGTATAGATCTGGGTGGCACCCAACTCCGCGTGCCCGAGCATCTGCCGGACCGAGGTGAGGTCCGCGCCCCGCTCCAACAAGTGGGTGGCAAACGAGTGACGCAACGCGTGGGGGAAGGTCCCCGCTCGGTCACGTACGATCCGCCGCAGGGTCCGAGAGCTCATTGGAATCCCCCGCGCACCCAACCACAGGGCATCGGTGGTCTCGACACTGCACAGGTTCGGTCGACCAAGACGGATATACCGGTCGATAGCCGCCACGGCATGAGCCCCTACAGGAACGACGCGGTGACGACCTCCTTTTCCGCTCACCGTGAGACGGTCTCGTCCCCAGGTCCCCTCGACAGTCATGGCAGCCAATTCCGATACCCGCAATCCGGTGGCGTATAGGGTCTCCAGGATGGCACGATCCCGGAGGGACTTGGGATCGTCGCCGTCTACCGCCTCTAGGAGCGACTGAACCGCCCTCTGAGTCAAAGCTTTGGGCAGGCTCCTCGGCAGCTTGGGTCGGGCGATCTCGTCAGCGGGATTGGCGGAGAGGATGCCTCGCCGCACCGCATCGGCCAGGAAGGTCCGGACCGCCGAGGTCTTGCGGGCGACCGTCCGGCGCGCATAGCCAGCACCGTCAAGCTGCGACAAGAAGCGCCGGATATGGGTCCTGCTAATCGCTTCGAGGTCGTTGACCCCCTGTTCGGATACATGGCTCAGGAACTGCGCCAGATCGCTCCGGTAGGCAGTAACCGTGTGTTCGGATAACCCTCTTGAACTCAAGAGACGCGAGAGATAGCCGGTGAGAACGGGTGCCCACCAAGGCTCCGGGTCCGCTTCTGGTGGTCCGTGGGTGAGCGAGGTCACCAGATCATTTTGGTAGACCAAAGGCGGTGACCCACGGATTAAATCACCGGAGCCGATAGGTTCTGACCTCCCAGCCACCCGTGAGGGTTCGTCCCACAATGAAGGAGAGCCATCCGGGATCGAGGCCCGCCGCCCGATCAACCTCCGAAGGTTGAGGAGGCCCGTGGGGGTGGGAGTGATACACGGCACCGATCCGCTGACCCCGTTCCTCAGCACCCATCAAGATCCGGTAGTGGGCTTGAGGGTCGACGGTGAACTGATCCGGGTCAGGATTGATGTTGGTGGTTCGGTGCAGGTCGACCGCCACCCCCTCTCGGTCATAGAGAATCAGGCCGCAACATTCGCGAGGTGCGGCCGCTCGGGCATGCTCAAGCATCGCCCGAACCATCCAGGGAGGGAGTCGGGTGCTGGCCGCGATCACGGTGCCAGTCGCATCCTCCGCCACCCTTCCTCCCCGGCCCGGGTGTAGACGAGACGATCATGCAGACGATGCAAGCGACCCTGCCAGAACTCCATCCGGTGGGGACTCACCCTCCATCCCCCCCAGTGACCCGGCTTGGGGATGTCCTGATCACCGAACCTGCGGCGCTCGGCCTCGACCATTGACATCAGGGTCTGGCGATCGGGGATCTCCCGGCTCTGGGGCGAGGCGGTGGCGGCGATCCTGGCTTCCTTAGGTCGGGACCCGAAGTACTCATCGGCCTCCTCGTCCGACACCGGGGTTACCGGCCCTTCGATCCGCACCTGCCTATGCAGCTCGAGCCAGACAACGCAGAGCGCAGCCCAAGGGTTGACAAGGATCTCGTCAGACTTGCGGCTCTCCAGGTTGGTGTAGAACACGAAACCGTCATGGTCAAGACTCTTGAGCAGCACCACGCGGGCCGAGGGACGTCCCCGACTGTCGGCGGTGGCAAGGGTCATGGCATTGGCCTGCTCAACACCAGCCCGGATCGCGTCGGATAGCCATCGTTCGAACTGGCATATCGGGTCAGAATCGGTCTCGGCGCTGATAAGGCCTACGGTCTCGTACTCGATCCGCAGCCTCGCCAAGCGTTCATCGACCATCCCGACCTCCCTTTTGGGCCGCTCTCATAGCCACGGAAACCAGTCTGTCTCGGTTTGAGCGACCAGACCGGCCTCCGGCTGATCGCTCATGCTGCGACGATCATCCCCACTTGGAGGTTGACCACCACGTTCCGAAGAGATGGCAACAACGAGAGAGGCGGCTTCGCGCCCCGCTTCACCAAAGTACTTATCCGTATACACGCCATGTATAGGTACGCGGAAGCGTCGAGTCTCCACGTCAAAACGCATGCCGAGAAGCAGGTCAAGGAGGCTACCGGTACAGACTCCATCGGATTCCTCGCACCAGGACCCCACCCGGGTTTCCATATCGGACGGCAGGTACGGCAAGTGAGGCCCCGTCCTCAGAAAAGTCAGCCCATCGACATTCAGAAGCCCGTTGCTAGTCGAGCATCCGACGGACCCACGTCTCCAAGGTGACACCATCACCCCCTGCTGGCAGCCGTCGACCAAGGCTGGACTCTCTCCCTCCGGAAGATAGAGGGTCGGGTCGCTGAACAAAGCGACATGGACGATACGATCCCTGATCCCTTGGTCTAGTAGGAACAGACCCTGTCGTGTGACCTGCGCCCCCTGCGAGAATCCACCGACCAGGAATAGCTCTTCAGGACACTCGCTCCCTCGATCCTGGAGGTAGGCAAGGAACTCGCCAACGCCATCGGTGACGGAGTCTCGGTATTCCAATCCCGCCAGATCGTCGATTTCAAGCAGACCCGCACCGCTCTCAGAAGGCTGCCCACTCCCCTCTTGACCGAGGATCAAGCTGATCAAGGACATCACTATCTTGATGATGTCGGAACGGTCCAGATCGAAGGCCCATGAGATCCCAACGGCCCGGTAACGAAATCCCCCTCGTGCCTGAGAGCCCAACTCGTACCTGTTTAACGAATAGCCAGCCAGGTGGGTTTCCACATGATCGAAATAGGACTGAGCCATACCCTGATGGCCGGTGTCGGACATGAGTTCCTGACCGGATCCGCGAACGAACACGACCGTTAGGTCGGCGCATGGCGGCCCGGCGACATCGTCGGCCCCGGCGGGTGAGATGCCCACTCCGAAACCCAAAGCCGCCATAAGGAGCACTAGAAGCCGTGCCAACAACCTGTGCGCCCATCTCGGCGCTACCCACGAAGGCAAAGAAGCGTTACGGACGGCTGACCGAAGCAGGGGTTCCACGTCAGGTCACTCTAGGCAGGACTGGGACCAAACAACCGTAGGTATCGCCTAGGCCGGCGATCGGACTCGCATCCAGCGAGGGTCTTGTCACAGCCTTTCGCTACTTTCTGTACTGTGCTGTCACTTCAGTGGATACCCGATACCACTTCCTCGATCAGGTATCGGACCGCTACCGGGATAGGACGATGTGGGTAGGCGTCCTCCACTAACCGAAGCAAGTCGTCAACCGTAACCATGCCCGTTTCGTTTACGAGAAAGGCGATGTCCCCCGTATCTTCCTCTCTAGCAGAGACCAGTTTCATAGCTAGGAGGTACTCCGCGCTAGCAGTGTACGTTTGTAGATGTTCCCCGGAGAAGACCAGATCCGGTTCAGTGTGGAGGCGAGGGGCAAAGCCTTTAGCTCCGTCGTTCAGCCAATCCTCGCGCAGCCCGTACCGCTGCCCGACCCGTGCCGCCGCTGCTCTTACTTCAGCGGTCATGCCTTCGGATACAACGTCCACATCGTTGGTGTAACGGAGGTTCCATCGCATGGCCAGCGCCGCTCCGCCTGCTATCAGGAGGCTGACCGGGTTGTTGAGTTCCAAGTCAAGTTCGGACAGCAGAGCCAACAGCTGGCATCCGGTTAAGCCGTCCGCGGTATCCACTGCCGGGCCGTTCCTTTGTCCAAGAATCCAACGTGGAAAAATATCCTATGGAACTCGCATTCGGGGGGTGCGTTATCGCGAACCCAGAGGCCGAACGGGGAATCCAGACGATGCCCGAATAAGGCGACTTCTTGTGACGCGCGGTGCTTGTACACCCACGCGGGGACGGCTACCCGATCCCGGTTGGCCAGCGCGTGAACTACGGCAGCAATGGCAGGCAACACGATACCGTCGCCGTGGTAGGTGGGCGTGTCCGATATGATGCCCGCCCGGTCCGTGGCACGGTTCCAATCCATCACGAATCGGGCTAGCGGTACCCGGAACTGACCGCGGGGGCACGGCTCGCTCATCAATGCTGGTAGATCCCTGATCGACGTAACCCGACTATCCATAGCAGACAAACACTAGCCGCTGGTGCGCGGTCCGGTCACTGTCAGCCAACGTCTCCCCGACCCGACCGCGGTACCCTGCTAGGGGTTCTGTTTCCCGACTTAGACGCCTATCTCGACAGGCTGCTCACGTCACCCAGCCGGGACCTCTTCGCAGCCCCGCCGGAGTCGGCAGTGGCCAGTTTTCGTGACAGGTCACAGACCCTCTAGGCTGCCCCACGCTCCTTCGTCTTCGATGTCCAGGTGGGCCGCCGCCACGTGTTCCGCAATCCGGTGGGGCCGGGTGGTGCCTGGTATCGGGATGATCGCCGGTGACAGGCGGAGCAGGCCCGCAATCGCCACCTGGTAGGGGTCAGCATTAAGCCGCTTTGCCGTCTTGCGGATGGCCAGGTGCCGCTTGATGCTTCGAGCCCGACCGGGGCCACCGAAGGGACTATGTGCCAGAAACACCATCCCCAGACGCTCACACAGGCCTATGAGCTCCGGATCGGGTCGGTCGACGATTGATAAGGCATTCTGCACCGACGCGATTGGGGCGGTGGCGGCGGCGCGACCCAACTGGTTGGAGTCGACGTTGCTGAGCCCGATGTGTCGGATCTTCCCTTCCTCCTGAAGGCGACGAAGCTCGCCGACCGATTCCTCCAAGGGGATTGCCGGATCCGGACGATGAAGCTGGAGTAGGTCGATCGTGTCCACCCCGAGGTTTCGAAGGCTTCGTTCGCAGGCACTACGGATTTCTCGGGGACGGCACCGAAACTGCCAGCTACCGTCACCGGGCCGCCACCTCCCCACTTTGGTAGCCACCAGCACGGGGGCAGCACCACCGAAACGGCCGAGGACCTCCGCCACTAGGCGCTCTCCGTACCCGTGCTCGCGGATGGAATCGATGCAGTACGCGTCGGCGGTGTCAACCAACCCCACTCCGGCTTCCACCGCCGCCGACACCACATCTATGGCCCGTTCCCAGCTAGGACGATCCTCGAGCGTGATCGGTGCGGTCCCGAACCCTATCCGGGGATGAATACCCTCAAGAAGGCTCGTCGAAGGCTGGGCCGCTGCCACCCTAGGTCACTCGCATGTGGAGCGGCGCAGTTGCCCCGCCAGGGACGGGTGGTAAGGCGTCCGCAAGGTTGAACAAGGCCTCCGACGGGATGGTCACGCCCGCCCCACCCGCGTTCTCCCGGAGCTGTTCGACGGTAGAAGCTCCCGCGATTACGGGACCGACCCCGCCAACGGCTAGCAGCCAGGCTATGGCAATCTGGCCGGGGGTGCAGTCCAACTCGGCGGCTACGTCCCGCACCGCACCGAGCGCCACGAAGTTGGTAGGAGTGAGCCGGAGATCCCGCACGGCGGGTTGGTGGGCCAGGCGTGTCTCGTCGGGGATCGGAGCACCCTGCACATACTTCCCGGTAAGAAAGCCCTGCGCCAGAGGGCGGTAGGGGATCAGGCTGATCCCGTAGCGGCGACACGCGGGCAACAGCTCGGTCTCGGCGTCCCTGGTCAACATCGAAAACTCACACTGGACCGTCCAAAAGCGCGGCCATCCCCGAGCTTCAGCTGTCAGGACCCATTCCGCCACCTCCCAGGCCATGAAGTTGGAGCAGCCGAGATACCGAATCGATCCTGCTTCGACCAGCGAGTTGAGAGCCTCGTAAGTCTCCTCCATGGGCACGCTGTCGTCCGGGACGTGGAGCTGAAGTAGGTCTATGTGGTCGGTACGGAGCCTGCGGAGACTGGCATGCACCGAATCGGTGATGTAGTCCGACGAAAGGCCCCCGGCACGGGACCCGTCCTCCCAGGGCAGGCCCACCTTGGTAGCGACGAAGAACCGGTCGCGCCTTCCCCGCAAGGCCCTCCCAATGTATTCCTCGGATCGACCCTCCCCGTATAGGTCGGCCGTGTCAAGGAAGTCAACCCCGAGCGTCTCGCACTCGTCGATCAGTAGGTGGACGGCGCGGGCATCAAGACGCCAGCCGAAGTTGTTGGTCCCGAGCCCAACCGCCCCCACGGTCACGTCCCCGCCGCCCAACAGCACCTGCCTCACGATCGCGCTCCGCTCGGCTCGATCGGCGCGGCGAAGTGGCAGGCTGACAATGTCCCGTCGGTGATTCTGGTTTCCAGCTGTGGGACCTCGGCAGTGCAGAGGTCTTCGGCCTTCCAGCATCGGGGATGGAAAGTGCACCCCGGGGGCGGATCTGAAGGTGAGGGCGGGTCACCCTTCAGCCGACGCACCACCCGAGCTCGCTCCCGATCGGGATCGGGCACCGGGATGGCCGACAGGAGAGCCTGGGAATAGGGGTGGGAAGGTCGTTGATAGACCTCCTCCCGGTCACCCATCTCCACAATACGCCCGAGATACATCACCCCGACACGTCGGGATAGGTGGCGCACCACCGCTAGGTCATGGGCGATGATGAGATAGGTGAGGTCCAACTCGTGCTGAAGCTGAGACAACAGGTTGAGGATCTGGGCCTGGATGGAAACGTCGAGAGCGGAGACGGGTTCGTCGAGGATCAGCAACTCGGGTTGCAACGCCAATGCCCTAGCGATCCCTATCCGTTGGCGCTGGCCCCCCGACAGCTCGTGCGGGTACCTCGATCCGTATGTGACATCAAGACCTACCACTTCGAAGAGTTCTTGAACCCGTTTCCGGATCCCGGCGCGGGTGTCTTCGCCATGTATCCGAAGCGGTTCGGCGACAATGTCGCGAAGTCTCATGCGGGGATTCAAGGAAGCGTAAGGGTCCTGGTGCACCATCTGGACCTTGCGGCGGTAGGTGCGGAGGTCGCTCCCGCTCAGGCTCAGGACATCCTGACCTCCGAACCGGATTTGGCCGCTGGTCGGGCGCAGCAGCCGCATGATCAACCGACCCGTGGTCGTCTTGCCGCAACCCGACTCCCCCACTAGGCCGAACGTCTCCCCCCGGTTGATGCTCAGCGAGATCCCGTCCACTGCCTTCACGTGGCCCGCTCGGCGGCTGAGGACCATTCCCCCCGTGATCGGGATGTGCTTAACCAGGTCGACCACCTCGAGCAGGGCAGACGATTCTCGTCTCCGGATCCGGGCCGGTGCCTCGACCACGGATCCGGCACTAGGGCGGCTGCCGAGCCATTCCGGGTCGTCGGCGAAGTGGCAGGCCGTCAAGTGGCCACCCTCGCGGTGAGGCACCAACGACGGTACCGAATCGCGGCAGACGTCTTGGGCATGGCGGCAGCGCGGCTCGAAACGGCATCCGGGAGGGGGGGTTATCAGAGACGGGGCACTGCCTTCGATGGGGTTCAGGTCAAGTCCCGGCGGGCGATCCAGACGCGGGATTGTGTCCAGCAAACCCCAGGTGTACGGGCCTCGGCTGCGATAGAAGATGTCCCTGGTCGGACCAGTCTCGTGGACCCTGCCCCCGTACATCACCATCACACGGTCACTGAAACCGGCCACTACCCCGAGATCGTGAGTTATCAGGATGATCGCGGTCCCATATTCGCTTCGGATACTCGCCAGGAGGTCAAGGATCTGGGCCTGGATTGTGACATCGAGAGCGGTGGTGGGCTCATCGGCGATCAGGAGTCGGGGCTGGCCGATCATCGCCATGGCGATCATGGCTCGTTGCCGCATCCCGCCCGAGAACTGGTGGGGATACTCACCGGCCCTACGCCGGGGGTTGGGTATCCCCACCCGGGCGAGCATCTCGACGGCGGATTCCATAGCGGCGGCTCGGGTGCATTTCGTATGGATGCGCACCACCTCCGCTACCTGATCTCCCACCGTGTACACCGGGTTGAGCGACGTCATCGGGTCTTGAAAGATCATCGAGATGTCCCTGCCGCGCAGACGCCGCCATCCCCGCTCGCCCTCCGCCAACAGGTCGCGCCCCGCAAAGCGGATCTGCCCCCCGGCGACATGGCCCCGTCCGCCGCCGATAAGCCCCATCAGCGACAACGCGGTCACCGACTTTCCCGAGCCCGACTCACCCACGATCGCAAAGACTTCGCCTTCTCCAACCTCGAACGACACATCATCCACCGCCACTACAGTTCCCTCTTCGGTGTCAAACACCGTTCTGAGGTGGCTCACCTCCAACAGGGGACGGCGACCGGCCTCCGTCCGCGCTGGCTCGGGTGCCACGATGTCAAGCACCGGTCAACCACCCTCCATCTACCGGTACGAACGCTCCCGTAACGTGGCGGGCCGAGTCTGAACAGAGGAAGTAGGCCACCTCACCGATATCCTCCGGATCGGCGACACGCCCCAGCGGGATCCGGTCCATGGCCCAGCGCATCTTCGCCTCGTCGGCCAGCATGCCTGCCGCCATGGGAGTGTCGGTGAGGCCGGGGCCGATGGAGTTGGCTCGGATACCGAAGGGGCCCCAGTCGACCGCCAGTACCTTTGCCAACATGAGGACCGCTCCCTTCGAGGTCGCGTATGCGGCTTGTCCAGCCAGAGCGTGGACACCGTTGATCGAGCTGATGAGGGTTATCGCCCCTCTCGTACCGCGCTCAATCATGGCCCGTCCGGCCGCCCGGGCCACCAGGAAACTGCCGGTGACGTTCACCTTCATGATGTGGTCGAACATCTCTCGAGTCATCTCGTCGGCCCGGGCCCGTCCGTTGGCCCCCGCACAGGTGACGACAGCGGCCAATTCCCCCAGTCCCACCGCGGCTTCGACTGCCCGATCACAACCCTCCTCATCCAGAACGTCAAGGAGGAAGGGGCGAGCCTGCTCTCCTATGCTGGCCGCGGTAGCGTTGGCCGTCTCCTCTACCAGATCAGCGCACAGAACGGCCCATCCGTTAGCGGCGAACACGCCAGCCGTTGCCCGTCCGATTCCTGATCCTGCTCCGGTGATGATTACCGAGCGCATAAGCCCTCCGCTTCAAACCCTGTCGAATACCCCGCGAGCTACCTTAACCCGTTTTAGTGGCCCGCGGCCCGAGGCCAGTCGCCAGATGGGACACCGCGACAATCCCGTAACCCACGGCCCCCTCAGCCAATGGCCAGGTCATCGGTTGGGGTAAACAATGACCCGAACCCCTTTGCCCCCTCGACCAGATGGCAGTAGCCAGTGGCTCTTAGTGGGCACTGACTGTATCGTCGTCTTCGATCGGCGACCACACATGGATGCCTCAATCGGCACCCGACCGCCTAACGTACTGCGATCTGACACGCCGACGGCGCAGTCCTGTTCGCGAGGAGCAGCGGTGACTCCGACAACCAAGGGAATACTGTGGGCGCTGGCGGCGGTCATGATCGGCTCCTGGCTTCCACTCTTCTATGTCTTGAGCCATATCAGCGGCGATCCCTTTGCCTGGCGCTCCTGGCTGTTGGTCTTCCAGGTGGCGATGCTGATACCGGTGTTCTTCGTCGTACCGGCCGCAGACCGGAGGTGGGGAGTAAAGACCCGCCAGCTCTTCTCGTACTGGGATACAGACGGGCAACCGGCTCAGGCTCGAACCCCGGGGGAGATCGCCCGTACTCCTGCCCTCTGGATGGTGATCTGTTTCGTTCTGGACCTTGCCTGCTGGGTCTGGGCGGCCACCTTGATAGACCCCCTGGTAGTCACCATCATTTTCCAGTTGGTGTTGATCGGGATCGTGTGGTTGGCCGCCCGGCTTGGGCGCAAGCTGTCCCGCGGGGAGTATCCATCCCCCCATGTCATGACCGGCCGACACTGGGTCCTCATGATGCTCGCTCTCTCCGGCGCGGCGATGGTTATCTGGTCGGAGACGGGTGCTGTCGGCAAGCTGAACGTCTTGGGAATCGCGGTCTCGTTGGTGGGCACCCTAACCGCTATCGGCAGCCTCTGGGGCACCGTCTCCACCGGGCGGCTCCTGGCTTGGCCTGCCGACAACGCCCACGACCTGGTCTGGAACGCTACGTTTGCCGCAGTCGCTGGTCGGTTGCTAGCGCTACCCCCCACCATCGTGGCCAGCATCATGTTCTTCGACTCGTCCGGGAACAGCTTCCGGCTGACCGGGGAGGTCGTCGTGCTGTTGGGAGTCATAGGGATCTTCAATGCTCTCGGCGCGCTGTCGCATCGCTACTCGCTGTATGTAACCCCGAGTCTGGGGGTTCAGCGGATCATGTACCTGTCCCCCGCCCTACAAATGTTGTGGCTATGGATGTTCGCCAACGTCTCGATAGCCAACCCACCCGTCCTGCTTCTCGGCTCGCTGGTAGTGCTGGCCAGCACCCTGGGATGGCAAGCGCAAGAGCTCAGCCACTAGCGGGGCGGCGGTTAGCCTTTCCGGTATGGCAAATCCCATACCCTCCGCGCCACCACCCGAGGTTCTTGCCCTCAACGACTACGTCATCTCGCAGAGCCGCAACGCTCCACCGGTTTGGGAGGTGGGCGCGGCAGCAGGCCGCCAGGCACGAGAGGAGGGTAGATCCCTTCTCGGCCCGCCCCGGTTGTCGTCCCGTGCTGCAGTGATCACGATTGCCGGGCCGGGCGGCCCCATCCGGCTGCGGGCGATTCATCCCCGAGGCCGGGACCCGCGAGGGGTCTTTCTTCACATCCATGGGGGAGGGTGGGTTTGGGGCGGTCCGCATCACCACGACCCTCAGATGACCGCTCTAGCGGATGCAACCGGCCTCATCACCGTGTCGATTTCATACCGGCTCGCCCCTGAGAATCCCTACCCGGCCGCACCGGATGACTGTGAGGCTGCGGCGGTGTGGTTATGCCATCGGGCTCGCGCCAAGTTCGGCCATGATCTGGTGGCGATCGGAGGGGAGTCGGCAGGTGGACACCTGAGTGCCATAACCTGCCTCCGGCTTCGGGATCGGCACGGATTGACACCGTTTCGCGCCGCGCTCCTCACCTATGGGGCCTTCGACCTGCGGGGCACTCCATCGATGCAGGCCTTCGGAGATCGTCATCTGGTGCTCAGCACTGGGGCGGTCAACTGGTTCGTCGATCTCTTCGCCGGGGGATACGATCTCACGGATCCTGACATTTCCCCTATCTGGGCTGACCTGTCCGGGATGCCACCGGCCCTGTTCACGGTGGGAACCCTCGATCCCCTGCTGGACGACTCGCTGTTCATGGCGGCCCGATGGAGGGCAAGCGGCAACCCGACCGAGTTAGAGGTCTGGCCGGGCGGAATCCACGCCTTCGACGTGTTCAGCGAAGGGTACGGACCCCATGTCCGAGAGCGGATGCACGGTTTCCTGAACTCCAAGCTCGACCAGCACCCCTGACCGGTACTATCACGGAACATTCCCCCACAGTGCATTCCAGGGAGGCTGAGAACATGGACCTTATGGCTGGCGTGACTGCCCGAACGGTTACCACCGGACGGCTCCGCACCCACTTCTACGAGGCCGGACCAGAAGGCGGGACCCCGGTGGTGATGATCCACGGGAACCTCTCCACAGGACGCTTCTTTGAGCACCTTCTCGCCGAGGCACCGCACGGGTATCGGTGCATCGCGCCGGATATGCGCTCGTTCGGGCGCTCCGCCCCCCAACCCATCGACGCCACTCGCGGGTTAGGGGACTGGGCGGACGACACGAAAGCCCTCTTGGACGCGCTGCGGATAGACCGACCGCCCCATCTCGTAGGATGGTCTACAGGTGGTGCCGCGGTGGCTTCGTATGCCATGAAACACCCGGCAGCATCCCTGACCCTCATCGACCCGGTCTCGCCGTTCGGCTACGGCGGCACCTACCGTGACGGCACCCCTTGCTACCCGGACTGGGCGGGCAGCGGCGGCGGGACCGCCAACCCCGACTTCAGCCAACGCCTCTCCGCGGGAGATCGCTCATCCGAGGCACCTGTATCACCCCGAGAGGTGATGAACAGCGCCTACTGGTCGCCCGACTTCCGTCTGCCCCCGGAGCGGGAGGAGATTCTGCTGGACGAGATCCTGCTCACCGTGACTGGAGAGGACAGCTACCCAGGTGACTTGGTCTCTTCAGACAACTGGCCGGGTGTGGCACCGGGCACCAAGGGGATCCTCAACGCCCTATCCGGCAAGTACTGCAATTGGTCGGGTTTGGCGGACCTAGCGGACAAACCCCCGGTGCTTTGGACCCACGGGGCCAACGACATCGTGGTGGCCGACGGTGCCCTGTGGGAGATGGGCACGCTGGGGCAGATGGAGTTGGTACCAGGTTGGCCCGGGGCCGACGACTTCCCACCCCAGCCGATGGTCACCCAGATCAGGGATGTCCTGGGCCGCTACGAGGCGGGAGGCGGACAGGTTCTCATTGAGATGTTCCACGACTCCGGACACGGACCGCATGTGGACGCCGCCGAGCGGTGGTCTGAGGTCTTCTCCGGGTTCCTGGCCTCGCTCGGCTAGGTGACTGCCGATCCTCCGTCGATCGTCGGCGTTACCTCAAAGGTAAAAAGGTCAGTGCGGCTGTAATGGCCCGCTACGTCTAGGTCAAACTTCCCTCGCACCGTGTTCGACAGGTCGATTTCGGCGGTCATGATGTTCTCCCCGCCGTAGTGGGGGCCAGCTAGGACCTCGCCGAAGGGGTCAACTATGCAGCTACCCCCACCGGTGATCACTTGGTCGGGTTCATCGCCGAACACCGACGGGTAATCGGGCGGGTAGTCGGAACGGAGGGCGTACTGGTTGGCCGAGAGGACATAGCAGCGACCCTCGACGGCGATGTGTCGCATGGAGGCGGTCCAGCTGTCCCGGGCGTCGGCGGTGGGCGCGCACCATATCTGGACGTTCTGGCGATAGAGGGAGTATCTGAGCAGAGGCATATAGTTCTCCCAGCAGATGGCCGCCCCGACGTTCCCCAAGCGGGTTCGGTGCACCTCCAACGTCGATCCGTCACCGAAACCCCAGATCAACCTCTCCGATCCGGTGGGCATCACCTTGCGGTGCTTCGCATAGAGACCTCGCTCGGCGGAGAGGAACAGTACCGAGCAGTAGAGCGTCGCCCCACCCCGCTCGATGACGCCTATCACGATGTCAAGGCCAAGATCGGCGGACAAGGTCGCCAAGTCTGAGGTAATCGGACCGGGGACATCGATGGCGGAGTCCCAATAGCGAGCAAACATTTCGCGCCCGGCCTGGCTCCGCGCTCCGACCACCGCCCCGAAGTCCAGCCCGCGAGGGTAGGCGGAGAGGAACGCCTCGGGGAACACAGCCAACTCGCATCCCCGGGAGCGAGCCCGGTCGGCCAGATCCGCCACTTTGGTCATGGTTGCGTCGGGATCGAACCCCACCGGGGCCGCTTGGACTACGGCCGCCCGGAAGCGGGTCACAACCCCGACCTCAGCACCTTGGACTTCATGAGATGCACCCCGATAGGCTAACCCTCCGTAAGCGCCGGGCGGTCGAGCAATGGAGACAACGATGAGCAAGCGCAGATTCACCAAGGTGGAGGCCTACCAACACGCCGATGACGGCTACTACTACCGGCCCTTGGTGGCTGGCAAGGAGCTCTTCAGCTATGTGGCCCACGTTCCCGCTGGCGGGTATATGCCGCCCGATGCCGAGGAAGCGGAGCTGTTCGAGCTGTCGCTCTTCATGCTGGAGGGGCGGCTCGAAGGCATTCTTGACGAGGATCGGGTCATGCTCGAACCGGGAGACGCCCTCCATATCCCCCGGGGTACACCCTTCGGGGTGGAGAACACCGGGGATACCACCGTCTCCTTCGTGCTCAGCTTCTCCCCTCCCCCACCCGGCGTGGACCTCTCGACGATGAAGCAGTCGGCTCTGGACCGGGGCCGGAACGTGATCGACGCCGAGAACGTGGAGGAAGTGGTGGGACCGGTCACCTTCCCCAGATCCGTTCCCAGCACAGACCGCTAGCCCAGGGTGCGCACGAGGTCCCACAACCGACGCTAGGAACATGCGGCTCGCCGACACCCACGACCTCATCCGGGTTACCGGAGCGCGAGTAAACAACCTTCAAGACGTCAGGGTCGAGATACCCAAGCGCCGCATCACCGTCTTCACCGGAGTGTCCGGGTCGGGGAAGAGTTCCCTGGTGTTCGACACCATCGCCGCCGAGTCGCGGCGGTTGATCAACGAAACCTACAGCGCCTTCGTGCAAGGGTTCCTTCCCGGCCTAGCCCGGCCTGATGTTGACCTGATGGAAGGTCTGACCCCGGCGCTGGTGGTCGATCAGGAGCGTCTGAGCGGAGACACAAGGTCAACGGTCGGTACCGTCTCCGACGCTCATGCGATGCTGCGAGTCCTCTTCTCGAGATTGGGAGAGCCGCACATCGGCTCGCCGAGCGCCTTCTCGTTCAATGCCCCGTCGATGCGGGCTCGGGGAACCATCACCGTCGCCAAAGGCTCTGGCAAGACCGTGAGCAAGACATTCAACCGAGCGGGAGGTATGTGCCCTCAATGCGAAGGTAGAGGGACGGTGCCCGACATCGACCTAGCCGCGTTGTATGACGACTCCAAGTCCCTGGTGGAGGGGGCCATCACCATACCCGGATACAAGGCGGGGGGCTGGGCCGTACGGTCGTTCACTGAGTCCGGCTTTGTTGATCCCCGCAAGCCGATCCGCGACTTCTCCGAGGCCGAACGCCACGACTTCCTCTACCGGGAGCCGGTCAAGGTCAAGATGATGGGCATGAACGCCACCTACGAAGGCCTCGTGCTGCGGATAAAGAAGTCCTTTCTTATGAAAGATCGGGCGTCGATGCGACCCCACATCCGAGCGTTCGTGGACCGGATGGCGAGCTTCGCTCCCTGCCCCGAGTGCGACGGTACTCGGCTGAACGACACAGCTCGCTCCTCCAAGATCAGCGGCATGGGCATCGCCGACGCGTGCGCCATGGAGATCACGGATCTGGCGGAGTGGGTGAGAGGGATCGGGAACCCGGCGGTAGCACCGCTGATAGAGTCGCTGTCCGCAACCCTGGATTCCTTCGTCGCCATAGGTCTGGGCTATCTGTCGCTTGACCGACCAACTGGGACCCTCTCTGGCGGGGAGGCGCAGCGAACCAAGATGGTCCGCCACCTGGGATCGGCGCTCACCGATGTGACCTACGTGTTCGACGAGCCCACCGCCGGGTTACATCCTCACGACGTGAGGAGGATGAATACCTTGCTTCTTCGGCTCCGGGACAAGGGCAACACAGTCCTAGTGGTGGAGCACGAGCCGGAGACGATCTCGATAGCCGACCATGTGATAGATCTCGGTCCGGGTGGTGGCCGCGACGGCGGCAAGGTGGTGTTCGAGGGTCCGGTGGAGTCGCTGGAGGCCAGCGGCACCTTGACCGGTCGCCGCCTTAAGCATCGGACCCCCCTCAAGACGACCGTACGAGAACCAACGTCGACGCTGACGATCCGGGGTGCTGACCTCAACAACCTGGTAGGGGTGGACATTGATATACCCCTCGGTGTGTTGGTGGTGGTTACCGGGGTCGCCGGGGCGGGGAAGAGCTCGTTGATTGGCGGCTCCGTGTCCAATCGGGAGGAGGTGGTGACAGTGGACCAGACCCCGATCCGCGGATCCCGCCGGAGTAACCCGGCAACGTACACCGGGATGTTCGATCCCATCCGCAAAGCCTTTGCCAAGGCCAACAGGGTCAAGCCCTCCCTCTTCAGCCCCAACTCGGCCGGTGCCTGTCCAAGCTGCAAAGGGGCGGGCTTCATCGACTTCGATCTGGCGATCATGTCGAGCGTGCCCGTGCTGTGCGAGGAATGCGAGGGGCTTCGATTCCAGCGGGACGTCCTCAAGTACCGGCTGGCCGACCGTAACATCACCGACGTTCTGGCCATGTCGGTTGAGGAGGCGACCGTTTTCTTCTCGGAGGGAGACGCAAGGGTTCCCGCGGCCAAGCGCATCCTTGACCGGCTCCTCCGGGTGGGCCTCGGCTATCTCACCGTCGGTCAGTCCTTGACAACCTTGTCGGGCGGGGAGCGCCAACGCCTCAAGCTGGCGATCCATATGGCCCAGGACGGTGGGATCCTGGTCCTCGATGAGCCCACCGCCGGCCTCCACCTCGACGACGTCGACCAACTGTTGCGTCTCCTTGACGAGTTGGTGGACTCTGGGCGCTCGGTGATCGTGATCGAACACCACCTGTCGGTGATAGCCCGAGCCGACCAAGTAATCGATGTCGGTCCCGGAGCTGGCCACGACGGAGGGCGCATCGTCTTTGAGGGAACGCCTGCCCAGCTAGCCGAGTCGTCCGCCACCCTCACCGGCCGCTACCTGGCCCGTTACCTAGCCTCGGCCTGACCGCATCGGCAATGCCTGGTTACGAATCCATGCCCGAGATGCGTAGTGAGCCAAATCGAGCCAGCCCTTGCCTACAGAGACGACCATCCCCGACTTGATGAGCCTCCGCCGGTACACGCCCGCGTAATTGAGCCCTACACCCAGCCGAGATGCGATATTGGCGAATCTGGTGCGCTAGTCGGGAGCGTGGAGTGGATAGGTTCTCTTGTTGGAGTGGTTGCACTCACCGTCACGCACGTTACGGATTACAAATGGGAACACTTGCCCCATTGCTCTTGGACCGCCTGAAGCGAACGCACCACCAGCCTGCCGAGGTCGGAGAGTCACGCCGAAGAAGAGACTGCCTTGGACGAGTTACTGGCCCGGGAGAACTAGCGATGGTTACTGGGCGGGTCCCATGGATTGAATACGTCAATGGCTACGTGTCGAAAGTCGGCGACGTTCCGGGTGGCGACGGTCAGGTCGTTAGCACGTGCAGTTCCAGCGATGAGTGCGTCGCCAAGGTCGAGGGTGCGTCCCGAGCGGCTCGCCTGTGCTCGGAAACGCGTGGCGCACTCGGCACCGATTCTGTCGAGGGCCAGGATGCGGTCCTCGTATATGGAGATGAGGCTCGAGACCACCGCAGTGAGGTGTGCCTGCCGCCGTCCGGCGGGGAGCAAGCGCAGGCCGTATTCCAATTCATGTATGACGATCGACGACAGCCACAAGTCGTCATGATCGGCCAGAAACTCGATCACACACGACGACGGCTCATCTCGCGTCAGTTCGGACAACACGTTGGTATCCAGCAGGAACCCGTTCAATCCGATACCTGCTCGTTGAAGGGGATCTCCCGGTCGGATCGTCTGTCACTTGGAATGTCGAGATTCAGACCACATGGGACGTTCTCTATCAACCACTTCCCCATTGGTCGGCGTGGTGGTGCCTTGTTGTACCACGTCGCCGCGGGAACCACAACGAAGGACCGGCGTATGCCTATATGTTGAGGTCCTTCCATTTCTGCGAGGCGCAGTATCTCCGAGAGCCGCCCCTTGGCCTCGGCCACGGTCCAGATCCGAGCTGCTCCTGAATCGATCATTGTCGCGAGCCCTCCCAGTGACAATCTAGTCCATTATAGACCATGTCTGTAACAAGACGATCCGCCAAGAACCTCCAACAGAACGACTCCAGATTCTCGGAACGACCGAAACCCCAACTGGCTACTGGCACTTACGACGGTTTCGGTGGCCGAGGGGACAGATCTATGCGTAACAGGGGCGCGATCTCGTTCAGGATCTCGTCGCTGTAATGCTCGAGCAAGAAATCGAGCAGATCGTCCTGCCGCGGCTGGCCGAAGACCATCCGGTAGACGGCAAGCGAGCTCTTCAGTCTTTGCAGACGAGACGCGTCCTGGCTCAGGGGGAGGGCCGGGACATGCCGCTCGATACTCGCGCCGTCCGGGAGCGGGAAGAGCCAGTAAGGGACGAGCCCACGCTCGCTTGATGACCGTTCAAGGGCGACCTCGAATAGAGCAGACCATAGGTCCTTCGGCGCACCGCCGAGAACCTCAGCCCCGTGTTTCGCCGCCACGTTCTTGCGTACCGCGTGGCCCTTGTAGCGGTGGACGCGGCCTTCCCGCTGCTCGAGGTCGACGGGATTCGACGGGAGGTTCCAGTGCATGACGGCATGGCAGTAGGCGTGGAAGTCAAGCCCTTCTTGGCCTACGGACGTGGACGCGAGGACGAAGGGCCAGAAGGGAGAGTTAAAGGCTTGACGCACCTGCCCCTCGCGAGCGCCCGATTTGCCGTCATCGCGCTCCTGGGTGCCGAAGCGCATGGCGAAATGGTTGCGCATGCGGTGGTGTTGGATCCGAGTGGTCTCGTCGCCGGACCGGATCTCGTCCACGCGGGGAGCACCCGTTCTAAGCGAGAGCGCCCCCGACACAGCGGCGGCGAGCGTGTCCCAGGCGTCCTCCTCCTCAGCCGCAAAGAGTCCTTCAAGGTCCCGCAGCGTGTGAACGTACTCGTCTAGCACGGCTTGGAGGTTGCCTACCGCGCAGTAATCCACAACCTGCCGCCAGTACGGCGTGTCCTCCCCGAGCCGCTCGCCTCGGATCAGGGCCGTCGCTTCCGGGAGGTTGAACAGGGTCCGGAAACCCCAGGCGATCCGGGCGGCGGCATCACGAGCCGCCAGCGCCGTTGCTGTACCCGGACCCGAGGAGCGGGTGAGGGCTCGCAGGGCGCTCGTCGCCGGGCCAGCTACCGATCGGCGGGCCAGGACGTCTGCCAGGTCCGTCGGTGGTCGCCCGAGGTCCAACAATCCACCAATAGCGTCGCGAACGAGCCGCTTCGCTTCCTGAACATGGTCTACCCAGCGGGAGTTCTCGTCGTCATCCTCGGCCGCCCCGTTCCACCGGACTGGAAGGTCCTTACGGCGGAACCATTCTCTGGTCGACTCGCCATGCCGATCAAGATCGAGAAGGATCGGGGCTGCCCAGTACCAGCCCTCGTCATGGCGTGGGGCATCGAGATACGGTGCCGTGAGCCGGGCCAGGAGTGGTTCGAGCCGGGCGCGAGCGTGGGCGATGCAGGCCTCGAGCGTAGCCTTAGCCCCGGCTACCTGGACGGGGTCGCCCAGTTCCACCAGGCTGGGACTCGGATACACCATCCCGAGCACCGGCATTCCCGTGAGACGGTCGTTCGTGTACGCGAACTGCAGCAGCGGACGCCGTCTCCGGCGCTCCTCGGGGGTGTTGCGGATCGAGCCGTCGAAACGCGGAAATATGCGGCGCTCCACCTCGTAGCTGACAACGCTCGCGATCGCCTTGGGAACGACCTGCCACGTCGAAAAGATCAAGCGCTTGGATAGCTGCTGCTGGCGCGCCGCCTTCCAGGGGCCCGACTCGGCGTAGTACGGAAGTGAGGGTGGCAGCCACAGCAGCTTCCACGCCTCGCCCCGCTCCATCCACCCGAGGAGGCTTCGCAAGCGGGCGTTGGCCGGGTCAAGTCGCGAGTAGTCCTCCACCTCCTCCCAGGCAAGGGAAACCCGCCCGCCCTCGGGCAGCAGCTTTGCCAGTCCGCTATCCGGCACGTCCAGCCTGGCGACGACCTCGGTCTTGAGCTTGTAGTCGTCCATGAAGCTCAGGAGGTACGGTGCCGACTTCCAGTATTCGAGGACTTGCGGCTGGCCCACCTCTCGTCCGATCTTCTCAAGCGCCAGGAAGTCCTGTACGTCTCCGGCGGTGAGCTGCAGCCCCACGCTCGGCACTTCGCTCATCATCCCCGTATCGTCCTCCGAAGCGCGGAACCGCTCCGTCCGCGACATGACCCGCCGGAGCTGCGACTCGATCTCTTCCCTGATCCGGACCAGTGGCTCCGTCCCGGCCTCGATCCGATACATCGCTTGGCGGTAATCGTCCAGCAGGCCCCGGAGTGCGCCGGTCTTGGCGAGGTCGGAATCGAGAAACTCGACGGTTCGCAGGAAGTCCTGGTAATGATCGTCCTCCGCGTTCTCGTGGTGCAGCGTGTACATCCGGTAGGGCGTCGCCGACAGCAGAAGAAGACGCACGTCAGATGTGTCGTCGGAGTATTCGAAGAGTTGCTTGGCAAGCTTTGCGGTGGCGTCCTCTCCGTCAAGGAGGTGCTTGAAGCGCTGGAATTCGTCGAGGATTACCAGGTCGGGCTCGAGCGCCGTTACGCAGACTTCGGCGAGCATTGAGCGAACCTGGCCGATGAACGCCACCTGCCTGGAGCGATCGCTTGACGGGATGCGCGTTCTACTCCTCCAGAATCGCTTGCAGAGGTCCTCGTACCGCTCCTGGAGACCTCCGCCCTCCGCGAGGAGACGACGTTCGAAGGCGCTGGCAAGACCGTCGTCGACACGCCGCCCACGCTCGAACTCCTTCAATTTCCAGCGGAAGCGGTCCGTGTTTCTCACGTAACCTTGGAGGAGGTTCATAGGGCCTTTTCGGCGATCCGGCCATACGCGCTGCAAGAGGTGAAAGAGGAGTACCCGCTCGTCCTGCCTACCCATACTGCTTCTCAGGTCGAATGAGGTTCCGGGGGTGAGGGCGAGGTAGTTGACCCGGTTCTCCTTTAGACCGTGGATCTCCTGGGGCAGCAGCCCCAACCGAGCTGCTCGAACGAACTTACCGCTCCCGATCTGGAGTCGGCGAACGTTCTGTCGGGCGATCTGGGCGTTGGAGCAGATGTAGACGATGTCGATCTGCTCGACCCGGTGATCTCCGTCCCACAGGTGATCGAGCGCTTTTGCGATCACTCCGCGCGCCACCAATGTCTTCCCGAGACCCACCTCGTCGGCAACTAGGAAACGGCGGGTGGAGTCTGGATCCCGGTAGAGCCGCTTGAAGGCATACTCGACTGTGTCCCGCTGGAACCGCTTGAGGCCGTCAAGGACGGCATCGGTGTCGGGTCGCTCGCCGACTCTCGGTTGGCTCATAACTTGAGCGCCTCCCGCGCGGCCCATACCGGTTCCCACACCTCGCTCAGGCCTTCCGGTAGGAGGTTCATCCCCTCCGGGGTCTTCTTCAGATCAGAAACCAGCCGGGCAACGTCGTCGATCCGCCCCGGGTCCCGGCTCAGACTCCGCAGGAGCGCCTCCAGCAGGGTCGTCTGTCCCCAGCCTCCTATGGAGGCTTGCCGAGCGCTGTCATCAGGTTGCCCTTGCACAAAATCCGAGACGTCGGCACCCTCACCCATCAGGATTAGCAACAAGAGATGGAGCACGCGCTGAGGGTTGTCGAGCAGTGAGCGCAGCAGCTGCTCGCTGCGGTTCTCGGGCGCACCGACCAAATCGGCCACGACCACGAACCGTCGCCGCACCTCTAGCTCGTCTTCCCGCAGCAACACCTCGAGGGCAAAGAAGGCCGATAGCGCTTCGAAGGAAACCCCTAGGAATGTCGCGATCGCGCAGTCAGACCCGCCAGGACGGACCGGCTGATGAGGCTCTCCCCTACTGCGCTTGATCCGCGCAGCCGCCTCCGGCGGGAGGGTGACGGGCCACACTTTGACCTCAGCGCCGACGGGGATTTCCGAGAGGTCTCCTAGCAGGGTCATGTCAAACCGCTGCTCCGCGTCGACGTCCTGCACGATCGCGGTGAAGGGTGTGGCCGCCAGGATCCGCACTAGCCGGTCGGCGTCCCTCTCCAAGCCCCGATCCGGTCGCTCCGGTTCCGGGCATTGGGGAGGGTGGTATTCCTGTAGGAGCGATCGGAGGGTATCGAGCCTCGGGTCTTCCTCAAGCCCGAGGAGTGCGTCGATCCCGCAATCCCTCTTCTTCCCGACCAACTCGACCAGTAGCTCTACGTTGGAACGGAAGGCGGCCCCGGTGGCGTTGGCCGACCCCGTGAACAGCCGCGCCTCCCGACCCCTCTCGAACAGGAACAACTTGGCGTGGAGTCCGGCTAGCTCGACCTCGTCTGCGACAGGCACTACTCCGTCGGGTGGTTCCTCCCTCTCCTCCTCTGCGTCACGAGCGTCTAGACCAGCCCCTGGTGAGAGCACGTAACACGTCCGAGGCAGGACCTCGAGGCCCGCATGGCGACCGACCTCCTCGAAGGCCTCCGGTCGCGAGATAAGAACATCAAGACCGTGCTCGCGCACAAGTTCGCCAACGGTCGAACCGGCAAGAAACGGTGAGATGACCAAACTACGCCCGCCCTGAGGGAAGGGCCATGGACGCCTGACGCGAAGGCCAAAATTGTGTACCTGGAAGTCGTGGAAGGGAGGGGGCGGCTCGAAGTCGACTCGCCGGATTTCGTATGCCATCCGCTTCAGGTCCTCGTGGAGCCCAACGCCGATCGGTTGGCGGGTAGCGAGCCCCGGGAGAGCCAGAAGGAAGTCCGCGAAGGGTTTGTTCCGCCAGTAACCACGTTGTCGTTGCTTGAGTGGCCCTTCCAAGCGGACGCAGGTGTCCCAGGCCCGAGCGAACGTCAGGTTGCGGGAGAGACACAAGACCCGGTAGATGTCGGGGGACTCCTCTGCTGAGAAGTTAAGCACCCAAAGTTTCGGGTGGAAGATCCCTCCTTCCCGCTCCGGCTGCACCTCAATTACCGAGGTTTCGAGGTAGGCCAACAGCTTCTGGTCGGGTCTCGGCACGGCAATAGCACCGGCCTGGCAGAAGAGGGTCACTCGCTCGGCATGCCGCCGCAGTGCCTCGAGCAGCGCCAACGGGTCAGCGAGGGGTGCTCCTTCCTCGTCGTGGGCGTCGAAGAAGGTAAAGGCAAGCGGTGCCGTCAGGAGAGCCATCAAGTCCAGCGTGAAGCTGGTCCCCACCGCGCGCCGCAGCCGGTAGCCAGCAGGCGGGCGCAGGCTCTCCAGGAGGAGGGTACGCTCACGCGTTCCCAGCATCGCCCCGGGCCAGTCCATCGAAGATGTCTTCGAGAATCCGTTTCGCCGAGCCCCACCGGTAGGTCATCCGCCCGGTCCCGGATTCCCCGCCCCAGAGTTCGAGGTGCCTAGGGTTGGTCAACCGCGCCCGGGCCCGTTTGAGTTGAACCTCACGATTGCGAACGAGCACGCGGGCATCTGAGTTTTCGGCGACAAGGGCCCTGGGTCCGACTCGCTTCAGGTCTTCGACCCAACTTTCGACGAAGGCCTGGGTCGGGTAGCCGAGCGATCGGCCCGAGGCCCTCACTAACCGCCATACCCCTTCCAGTTCCCAACCCTTCGCATCGGGCCCGAGTGCGTCAAAGTCGGCGGCCCAGGCATCGAGCCTGCGCCGATACTCCTCGGTCCATTCTTTGTGCTGCCTCAACTCAGCAAGCATGAGGTTGTAGAGGAGCGGTGCCCCGTGCATGAGGACAGCAAACAACTCCGCATCGCGTAGCTGCTCGCGGAGGGCGGGAGTTAGCTCGTTGAGGTCCGAGAGATGCCAAGGGTGATCGGCCTGGAGGTCTTCCGGATTGGCTCGGCCAGCGAGCACGGCCAACAGGGTTTCGGGATGCCGGGCTTGTATCCGGTCCCGGAGGTACTCTGCGTCCGGGCGGCGGAGAGCAACTGAGACGTTCCTGGCTGGGAACCCGGGCGGAGGGTCGGGGAGGTGAGGGTGCCAGTTAGCGGGAGTGGCGCTCCTACCCTCCGGGTCTCGCGACATGCCCCGGACCCGGTCGCACCGCCGGTAGAAGCGGTCGAGCGATCGGAAATACGCCTGTTGGTGACCCGAGAACATACGGATACCCCAACTTTCAAGCCCGCCCCAATAGACCGCGCTCGGAAGCCGCTTCAGCGCGTCACCAACTTGGGCGCCGAACACACCGCGGGTGTCGTCCCCGCCCAGCATCCGCCTGTTGAGGTTGAGTTCCGCCCGCCGAGACCTAGCGGCGGCCTTGCCTGATGAGACTCGCAAGCGTTCCAGCCGCAAGAATGTCCACGGTACGAGCAGAAAATAACAAGCCCGAGTGTGGATCGTGCTAGTCCCTGGGAAGAAGAGATCCGAGAGGCTATCGCGGACGGCTGCCATGCCGAGTTCGTCAAGCGTACCCGTCTCTCTGAACAGGTCAATGACGTCAAGAGCGCTACGCCGGTCCCGCTCGGAGTAGTCAAGCCAAGTCAAGGAAGACGCCATCGCACTCAGGCTAGTTGGAGCTACCCGAAGCTCTCAGTGCCGGTGGGCAGTTGGGGTGCTGGCCGTTTCTGGAACGTTCGGTCCGTCCGTCCGCAGCGGGGGTTTCTGGGGGAGCGTCGGTGAAGGCGACACCTACCTCGCCCCGACCGTTGGCGAGTTCGGTCGGAGGATGGGGCTGGCTAGCCTTTCGTCGTCAGACGTCCCATTTAGGAGGGCAGGTTGGATCTTTTTGAGGCGATGCGAACCCAGCGAAGCATCAAGCGATTCCGGCCTGACCCGGTCCCGGAGGAAGACCTTCGGACCATCCTCACCGCCGCAACCTGGGCACCTAGCGGTACCAACGCCCAGCCCTGGGAGTTCATCGTCCTGACAGACCCTGATCTGAAGAAACGGGTCGCGGATCTCTACCGCGAGGGCCTTCAATTCCTGCTAGATCACCCTCGCCGGCAGGGGTACCGGGAACCGGATCAACGAACCTTCTTCGGCTCCATGATGCGACAGTCGCGTCACCTGCGGGACCATCTTGAGGACAGCCCAGTTCTAATCGTGGTGGCCATGAACCTCGACAAACACAACCTACCCCGCTTCGGGACCTTGAAAGCGATCCGAACCGAAGCGGTCTACTCCTCGATCCTCCCCTGCATCCAGAATCTGATGCTGGCGGCCCGCGGCCTAGGTCTCGGCACCTGTCTCACCACTGCCATAACCATCCTCGAGGAGGACGCCAAGATCGCTCTGGGTATGCCCGAGGAAACCCAGATCGTGGCGCTTATCCCTCTCGGCTACCCATACGGCGACTTCAAACCGGTAACCAGGATCCCCGCCGAGGAGTTCACCCACTGGGACGGATGGGGAGGTTAGACACGATCCTAAAACCAGGTAGGCGATAGGCCGGTGTTCTCAGCGCTCTCGGCGGCTGATGAGCCATGCTCCGAACAAGACGATGGCAGTACCGGCCCACTGGATCGGCAGGACCACTTCGGATCGAAAGATCATCCCGGCCAGGATCGCCACGATAGGTAAGAAGTAGATAGCGACCCCTCCCCGGGTGGCACCCACCCGCCCGGCGAAGTGGACCATGAACAGGAACCCGATACCGGTGTTGAGGATCCCCAGAACCGCCACCGCCGCCACCGAACCCATCGTCAGGGTGGAAGACCCCAGACCGGCGATCCCGAAGGGGGCGATGACCACCGAGGAGATGCCGAGGACCCGCATCATCATCGCCGGTCCCCCGTATCGCTGCTGCAGAGGTACGGCCAGGTTAAGGCCTAGGCCGTAGAAGATGGCCGCAACCACGGCTAGGAAGACCCCCCATGCGGCAGCGGATGATTGCGTCACGGCGGGCACGGTGAGGACCACCGCCCCGACCAGGCCAGCTAGTAGACCGCTTACCTGGCGGATACCCGGCAGGGATCTCAGCAACAGAGTGGCTATGGCGGCCGCAAAGATGGGGATCAGGGAGTTGATCATCCCCGCCAACGCCGAGTCGATATGTTGCTGGGAAATCGGGCTGAGCAGGAAGGGGAACCCGGTCCAGACCAAGGCGAGCACAACCGTGGGTAACCAGTCTTCCCGGTCGATGGGTCGTCTCGCGGACGGAAACCACACCAACACCGAGAACCCCAGCGTCACCCTCGCCCATGTGACCACTGCCGGTTCCAGGGAGTCCAGCCCGATCTCTATGAGAAGATACGAGGTTCCCCAGATGAGGGCTACACCCGCTAACAGCGCCCATTCCACTATGCCGAAGGCTTCGAGGCGAGATCCCTGCGAGGTCGCCAACAGCGGTCGGCGACCGGTTCGGGGAGAAGGAGAGTCCATAGGCGTTCGCAGGCTAGCCCCTCCCGGTTAGGAGCAGAGCCTACCCACCGATCGCCGACCTCTTAGGAGATTCCGGGGGCTGAGATGCTCGGTCAGGCCGGGAACCACACGACCGTTCCGGGATAGAACTGGCTCCATGCAAACCAAAAGGCCTCATGAACAGGGATCTCTACGCCATCCGAGCCGAAGGCCCGAAGCCCACCACCATCACGAACCACCTCTACACCCCCGTACCTAACCGGTGATCCATCGTCTAGCGACCGATGGACCGTAGCGACCGGGAAGCCCACTGTGGTCACCGATCCTTCCCCGTCGAGAAGCACCCCCAACACCTTTTCTTGAGGGTCTAGCCGTGGATCCCGGTCGCCGGTGGGAAAGATCGGGCCGCGGTCATCCCGGCCGCGGAGAGGATCCGCCGGGTAGGACCGGCCGATACCCCCGTCTTCGGCCACTATCAGCGTGTGGGGCTTGGCTGCTCGCCATTCACCCCAACGGGTCGTCATCACGGTGACTGGTGTTAGCCTGACTCCCGCTTCCCGGAGGGGACCACTTACCGCCCGTCCGGTAAAGGTATCCAGCATCGATCTGGTGTGATATTCGTACATCATCTTGTTGGACCGGATCAGCAACCCCGAGGTACGAAGTTCGAACGCGCCGGTTCCACCTACCAATGACTGAAGCGTCTTGGGCACCTCATCGGTCAGGTAGGCCTGGGCCGAGCCGCACAGAGTGCAATAGGGGATGCCCAGTCTCCTCCCGCCCACGTCGAGGTTCACCATCTCGTGGACTTCCATCAGGTTCTTCGGGAAGGCCACCGCCTCGCCCTCCACCTCGACGGCGAACACGATGGCGTCGTCGGGGTAGTAGTCACCTTCTGAGGCCGATACGAGAACCGGATCGTCGAGTGCGGGTATACAACCCCGGGGGCACGGGCGGTGGGTCTCGTTCAACGCCCGATCGTCGATCAAGACTCCACCCCAGGTCACGTGACGCCGGTCGATCAGCGACTCTTGGTCCGCGAAGAAGGGGGCCCAACTGGGTTCGATGAGCGTGTACATTGCTCCCTTCCACTCTGCGAATCCGGGCAGAGCCGGAACGTCGGCCTCGATCAAATAGTTAGTGGCGTCAAGCCAGGCATTCCAGCCCAGGTTTACCCCGGTGAGTTCGGTGAAGGCGGGCCTGAGCCCGGTCGAGTCGGCGGCGATGAAGCGCATCAGGTCGGCCAGATTCCAGGCCACTCGAAGGTCACCCGACTGGCCAAGCCGAGTCACCGCGGCTGTATCGATGCCGGTGGTCAGCGACTCAAGCACTAGGGCCAGATCCGCCTCCACCCCTGGTGCCGTAGCCGAGGTGGCAGGAACCGTCGGGGACGTCGTGGGTACCGGAGGTGCCTCATCAGCCGGTGACACCTCCTCTACCTCCGGGGTGATGACGGTCGGAGCGCCGAAAGAGAAGGCCACGACCGCGGCTAGGGCGATCCCCACCGATGAGAACCCAATCACGAACGCCCGGCGGCGCGGTTTGTCGGGTGGGCGAGGCTCAGGTTGAGCCGACATCGGCTCCGGCTGGGGCACTCAGAGACTAACCCGTTGGAGTCTTGCTACCGCGAGTCTCTCGCCCGGGCCGACGAGGTGGGTGCCGAGAGCATCGCCTTCCCGGCCCTTGCCACTGGTGCTAACAGCTACCGCTCATGGAGGCGGCACAGACCGCGGTGGACGCCGTCCGCTCGACACCAACCAAGGTCAACACGATTCGTTTCGTTTGCTTCGACGTGCCTACAGTGCGTGCCTTCCAGTCGGCTCTGGGACGCGACGGGTGAACGAGCGGATCAGGGGACCTCGCTTCCGAAACGACTCCACCCCGACTAGCAACCAACCCATTGGCAACTGGCGATAGATCAGAGTGGGCGCACGACTTGCGTGATGACCCGAGCCCCTACGGACCACTGTCAACTGAAGGCCACTGGCATCAGGCTTGGCTGAGCTTGTGGAAGAAGTCGCGATAGACCGCATCCCGGTCTATGTCGATCGCTTCGCTCATCAGTGGCCGACCGGGTAGTTGACGCCACCGGAGGTCGTCGTCCAAGACCGGAGTCGGAACCAACTGCGTGGGTACCCAGGTGGGATCGATCAGCCAGGCAAAGTTGATGAAGTCCCAGCACACCCAGGACTGGCCCGCGAAGGGCTCGACCAAGCGCTGTCGGCGGAGACGGTTGTGGGTGTACAGGTAATGCAGGTAGTCACCGATCTCTCCGTTGCCTTTCACCCACCTTTCCGACTCGGGAAGGGACATCACCAGCTGCTCGCCGATGTAGTAGCCGGGCAGGTACAGAAGCGGCACACCAGATTCGAACAGGAGTCGGGAAGCATGCTGATCCTGGACCAAGTTCATCGACGGGGCGTTGCTGAACTTCACGAAGGTCGGGTAAGCAGAGGTCCAGGACACCACCATGCGGGTAACGATCTCGGGCTCTATCAGCAGGGCGGCCGCGATGTCGGTGGCAGCACCGATCGCCACCACGTGGAGCAGACGGTCATCGTCCGACATGGCGGCCTCGATGATCCTCCGCGCCCCCTCGCTGTCAACGATATCGTCCGGCGACTCCATGAACCTGTCAGCCCCACGAACCGCTGGCCCCGGTGTCGCCATGCCGAGCTTGTCCAGGATGGCGATGATCTCCGCGTAGGACAGCTCCATCCCTTCGGCGGACGTCTCGAATTCGACATCCTCCGGGTTGATACCAGCAACCCGCAGCCGATGCAGCCATGACGCGATGTCGTCTACCTCGGCTGCCGTGGAATCCTCTACTCCAGCTCGGGCGGCCGCCCGGAGGGGCTCCTCGAAATAGGCCCGAGAAAAGGGGGCGGCCACGATCGCTTCGATATCAAGGCGGTCGGGTGACAGCAGACCCCAGGTCAAAGCGAACTGGTCATCTACCTCGTTCGCCGCGTCTGTGTCGATTACCACGCGAACCGGGCCGGCCTGAGGCGCCAACATCTCCCGACGCCGTTCGTCGCTGATCTGGGGAAAGCTGCTCACGTCCGTTTCCCCTGGCCGTCAGCGAAGGCGGGGACAGGCTTACGGGTCTTGCGGCGAGCTATGAATACCGCTGCCCTCGCACCGCTCCGGGGTAGCGGTTCGATATCCAAGTTCAAGAAACCCATGACCCACGATTCTAAGCGATCTCGCATCATCCCACCTTGCCCGGACGGCACCTCGCGCAACCATCGGACCGACCGGACATTCCGAGAATCCCTGCTGGGCAAGATCTGGGTTCACGGACCCAGCAATGCGGCCGGGACCACCGGCACCCCATCTTGGTCGCGATAGGCGTGGCGGCCCGTCGTCACGATCATCATGTCGCAGCTATCTGGGCCCACCCGCTGGGTTAACCAACGTAGATTGGCCGTGTCTTGGCGCGTGGGTACCACCACGAGCTTGACATCGCTACGCTACTAATTCTCGGGGTCCGCGCTACTAATTCTCGTATTCTTGCGCTACAACTTCGCTGGGCTGAGGGAGAGGCAGTGGCTTCCTCGACTGGAGTGCTCGATCGCTTGGGAGTATGCGGATTCGATCTGCCACGTATCGGTGGCGGGTTGCCTCGGCTGCTTAGGTCACCGAACCCGGTCCGCGATGGCGGCACCTACCTCATCGGTGGTGTTGGTCCCGCCCATGTCACGAGTACCTACCGCACCCTCCGTCACCACCTCTGCGACGGCTACGCCAACCGCGTCGGCTGCCTCATGTTCCCCGAGGTGGTCCAGCATCATCCGAACCGCTTCGATCGAAGCGATGGGGTTCACCCGACGTTGACCGGTGTATTTGGGGGCGGATCCGTGGATGGGCTCAAACATTGATGGGAACCGCCGCTCCGGATCGATGTTGCCACCGGCAGCGAAACCCATTCCACCCTGAAGCATGGCACCCAGATCGGTGATGATGTCCCCGAACAGATTGGAGGCCACCACCACGTCGAACCATTCGGGGTTCTTCACCATCCACATGGAGAGGGCATCGACCAGAGCCATGTCCGTAGCCACTTCCGGATAGTCGCTTGCCACCTCATCGAAGGTCTCGTCCCAGAACACCATGGAGTAGTTCAACGCGTTGGACTTCGTGCAGTTGGTGACCCTTCCTACCGGGACTTCGGTGCCCAGCTTGGCGCGTGACTTGGCCAGCTCGAAGGAAAAGCGCATCACCCGCTCGCATCCCTGGTAGGTGAAAACCCCGGTCTGAAGCGCCACCGCGTCCTTGGTACCCCGCTTGAAGATCCCGCCCTGAGCGGCGTACTCGCCCTCGGTATTTTCCCGGACCACGACCATGTCGACCGTGTCCGGCGTGGCAGTCCGGATCGGTGTTTCTACCCCCGCATAGAGGCGGATCGGGCGCAGATTCACGTACTGGTCGAACCCTCGCCTGATACCCAGAATCAACTCGAGGGACAGGTGGTCAGGTACCTTGGATGCATCGCCCACCGATCCGAGGAAGATCGCATCGAACCCGGACAGGGTCTCGAGGTAGTCATCTGGCATCATCTTGCCGTCGGTCAGATAACGGTCACATCCCCAGTCAAACCGTTCGGTCTGGGCGGTGAACCCGTAACGGCGGGCCGCGGCATCCAGAACCCTCTCGGCTTCGTCCGATACCTCCGGACCCACACCGTCCGCCGGGATGACAGCTATCCGATACATGCAATCCCCTCCGTAGAGTTACGCCGAAGGCACGCTAACACCGCCACCGATGTGCTCCAACCGCGAGCCGTTGAGGCAATGACAGCAACCAGACCTAATCATGATCTTGAAGCACTTCAGATGCGCCGGAGCACCACTTCCGGGGTGGTAGCACGGGCTATGCAGGTGAGAACCACCCCCGCCTTCTGCTCCGCCTCCGTAAGCGCGAAAGGAACTCCGGGATCCACCTCGCCCTTCACCAACCGGGCGCGACAGGTGCCGCACACCCCGGCGCGGCACGCGAACTCGAGCGGCGACCGAGGGCCGCCTAGGGCGTCGAGCAGCGTGGCCCCCGCCTTGGCGACCCCAACCGCACCCGTGTCGTCAAGAGCTACGCGGGCACCGCCGTACGGTTGAGGCACATTCATTCGGATCGGGGGAAGATAATGCTCCACCAACAAGCGATCCTCGGGAACCCCCAGGTAGCGGAGACGGGCCTCCACGATCCGATTAAGGCCGGGCGGGCCGCACACCATGTACCACACGTCGGCGGTGACCGGAGGGGACGAGACAAGCATCGCGTCCGCCGCCAGGCGATCGATCCGGTGCCCTTGACTGCTCAAGAAGTAGGACACCTTGAGCCGATCAGCGTGCTCGTCCTTTAGTTCATCGAGGCGGGAACGGAAGATCGTGTCCGATGCCGACCGATTGCCGTAAGCCAGGCGAACCGCCGAACCCGGTTCGAGACTCAGCACACCTCTCAGGATGCTCATAACGGGGGTGATCCCGCTGCCAGCAGCAAACGCGAAGAAGGTACGGCTCTTGTTGGGGTCAAGGTCCGCCCGGAAGCTTCCGGTAGCAGGGGTCACCCTGAGCAGGTCGCCCGCCCTTACTTGTTCCACCAGGAAACGGGAGACCAAGCCGGAAGGTCCGCGCTTGACCGTGATCGCCGGTGCCTCACCCAATTCGGGTACGGAGCTGAGCGAGAAGGGCCGACGGTGGGGACGATCGGCCACGGTGGCCTCAACAAGGACGTAGGCACCCGCCCAGCCACCCACGCGGCGGTGTGGATCATCGAAGGTGACCGTGACCGCATCCGGGGTTTCCCTCACCACCCGACTCACCACTAGGGGATGAGCAGGTTGGTCAGCCCGGCTCATCCGACTATTTCCGAGAAGCCCGCTCCCTGTGGTCTGACCAGCTGGTCCATCGTGCAGTCAGCGGCCGCCTTGTCGGGCCGCCACCGCCGTAACCGGGTGGCATGGCGGAATCTCCCTCCGGTGAGCTGGTCATACCTGACCTCGACTACCAAGTCCGGAGCGATCGGGATCCAGTCTTTGGAGCGCCCACTGGTCCAGCGACTCCCACCTCCCGGCGACCGGGCCTCCACCCCGCCGAAGCTGCCCTCCGTTCTCATGTCCTCCAACAAGGGAAGCAACTCGACCCGTTCCTTGGCGGACAGGGAGGAGGTGTGGCCGATAAAGTGGAGCTCTCCCTGGCGGTTGTACAGACCAAGAAGCAAGGACCCCACTCGGTCCCCGGCCTTATGCATCCGGTAGCCACCGATAACACAGTCGACCTCGCGATGGTGCTTCCACTTGATCCAACCCCGCTTGCCGGGCTGATAGGACCCCTCCGACTGCTTGGCGATGATGCCGTCGCAACCTGCCGATTCGAAGGCGTCGAACCAGCGAGCCGCGGTGCCGAAGTCGTAGCAGACCGGGGTCAAGGCCCATGTATCGGCGACACTGGCCATGACATCCTCCAACTGCGCTCGCCGCCGCCGGTACGGATAGCCGGTCAGGATCTCACCACCAATCGCCAGCAGATCGAAGGCGACCAACCGAGCAGGAAACTCTTCCGCCAGGCGTTTGATCCGCGACTCTGCTGGGTGAATCCTCATCTGCAGATGATCGAACCGGGCCACATCATCCACCACCAATACGATCTCCCCGTCCACCACCGTGCCAGCCGGTAGGCATCGCAAGGCGGGTTGAAGCTCGGGAAAGTATCGGTCAAGGCCCTTCCCGGTCCTCGAATCAAGGCGGGGAGGCGTCCCTTGGTAAGCGATGGCACGGAATCCGTCCCACTTGGGCTCGTAGGCCCATCCCTCACCCTGAGGGGGTGCCTTGGCGGCCTTGGCCAACATCGGAGTGATCGGTGGCCGAAGCCCGTAGGAATCGGCTGTCACAGGAAGAAGCCGTGAGGATGCAGATCAGCAAAGTCGTGGTGCCGGACCTTGCTTCCCTCCCCGGCGGTCACCAACACCCATGAGGTGTGGAACTCGTTCATGAGCTGTCGACAGTTTCCGCAGGGATAGGCCGAGTCCACATCCGGTGCATCGATGCAGGCGACCGCCACCCCGAGGATACGTCTCATCCCTCGGGCAGCCGCCCCGCTTATGGCAGTTGCTTCGGCACAGATCGCCGAGCCGTAGGCGGCGTTCTCCACGTTCGCTCCGCTATACCGACGACCGTCCGCATCCAATACCACCGCTCCCACCCGAAAGTTGGAGTAGGGCGCGTAGGCACCGAGAGCAGCCTGCCGTGCTTCCGCCGCCAGATCGGTGTTCATGCTGGCCCCAACAGGCCGTCCACAAAAGCGGCCGCATCGAAGGGGGCGAGGTCGCCTGCACCCTCCCCGATTCCTATCATCTTCACCGGCAGGGCAAGATCAGACTCGATCTGCAATACCAGACCGGCCTTAGCGGTCCCGTCCATCTTGGTGAGGATAACTCCGGTGGCACCCAACTCGGCGAAGCTGGCCGCCTGGGCCAGCCCCGATTGCCCGGTGCCCCCATCAATGACCAGAAGTGTTTCCGAGACCGTATCACCGTCTCTACCCAGTACCCGGATTATCTTGGCCAACTCGCCCATCAGGTTGTGGCTGGTGTGGAGGCGGCCAGCCGTGTCCACCAACAGGACATCCGCGCCTCGGGCACGCGCCGCCGCCAGCCCGTCGTAGGCAACGGCGGCGGGATCACCTCCCGGAGGTCCGGAGACCAACTGCACTCCCAGCCGATCTGCCCAGACCCGAAGTTGGGTGTCGGCCGCCGGGCGGAAGGTATCTGCGGCGGCGAGCAGCGGGGTCCTGCCCGCCGCGGCCAACTGTGAGGCCAGTTTGGCCACGGTTGTAGTCTTTCCCGCCCCGTTTATCCCCACCATGACCACGATCGCCGGGGCACCGTCCAACGCGAGGGCTCGGTCATGGTCCTCCAGACAACGAAGCAACTCCGTCCGCATCGCCGCCCGGACGTCGGCGAAACCGTCACCCCCGGCTTCTTTGGCTCGGGCGATGAGGCGGCGACTGGCCGCGACCCCGAGATCAGCAGCGACGAGTTCATCCTCAAGGCGTCGCCAAGCCCGTTCGTTATCCCGCGCCGATCTCCACGCCGATTCGAGACGCTCCGCCAGCCGTGACCGCGAGAGTACCCGGACCGCCGCCGGACGGCTCCCGACGGATCTGACGCCGGGTGCTCGGCCTCCCCGTGCTCGGCGCGACCTCAACACCACGAATAGCACGACAGCCGCCACCAGCAGCACCAAGGCTGCCCAGATCACCACCTGGCTCACCAACAACAGCCTGGGGGATGGAGACGAAGGTATGTAATCGACACAAAGGCGATTCTATTCTGATGGCCAGAGGTTGACCCAGACCCTGGCTAGGCGGGCACGGGTACCGTGTGGAGCGGTTTAGCACCCATTCGCCTCATCAACGCCTTCGACGAACCGCCCGGCGACATCGTCACCCCATACAGGGTATCCGCCACCCTGACCGTGGCGTGCTGGTGGGTCACGAAGATCAGCTGGGCATGGTCACCGAAGTCCTCGACGAGGCGTAAGAACCGGCCCAGGTTGGCATCGTCGAGCTCGGCATCGACCTCGTCGAGAATATGGAAAGGGCCCGGCCTAGCCTTGAACACCCCGAATAGGAAGGCCAGGGCCGCCAGGGAACGTTCCCCACCGGAGAGGAGCGCCATCTTCCCCACCTTCTTCCCCAATGGCTGGGCCTTGATCTCCACCGCGGCCTCCAGTGGGTTGTCGGCATCACTGAGAATCAAGTCGCCGGTTCCTCCCGGAAACAGGATGGATAGGCAGTCCCGGTAGTGGCGGGCAACATCCTCGAACGTCGAGGTGAAGAGGCGATGGATCGAGTCATCCAGTCCGGCGATGATGTTCTTCAGTTCCGACCGTGCTCGCTCGACATCCGCCATCTGGGAAGACAGATGCTGATGCCGGTCGTTTAGGTCGGCCAACTCCTCTTCAGCCAGAGGATTTACCGGTCCCATCCGCGCCGACTGGCGGACCAGCTTCTCGATTCGCCTTTCCAACGCTTCGGGGGTTTCCGCCGGTTCATCGGCGGTGAGAGCTTGCTCGACGGGGCAATCGTATTCGCGTCGGAGCTGCGCTGCGACCGCATCATGCCGGATATCCAGCTTCGACCGCTCTCCTGCCAACCTTCGGGAGGCCTCCACGAGTGACTCCCGCTCGGAGTCCAAGCCTCCCAAACGATCTCTAAGGCCGGTGAGTCGGAGGGTTGCGGCGCGGTCAGCCTGGCCAAACCTCTCCCTTCGAGCGGTGAGCTTCCCCAGCTTGCCCACCGATGCGGCTTCTATCTCGCTAGCCCAGCCCGCGATACGTAGCATCTCGTCACGGATCGTGACGTCTCCTTGCACCAAAGGTCCCCGAGACAACCTAGTTTGAGCCATGTCGATCTGATCGCCGAGCATTCTGCCCCGCTCGGTCGCGGCCCCTAAACGGTGGATTGATGCCTCCCATGCCGCTCGCGCCTCTCGACATCTCTGCACCAACACCTCCCTGGATAGTGCATCCCTAGGCGTGGTTTCGTCGAGTTGCTTCTCAGTGGCGGTGATGCGTTGCCGCAACTGGGCGATTCGATCCTTGAGCTCGCGGTCTTCCTCGCATAACCGGCCGACGGCATCCTGGAGGTCTTCGATCCTGGCTAAGAGGGTGTCTCGAAGCGACCGGCTCTTCTGCTGCGCACCAACCGAGCGGGCTATCCGTGACTCCAGCTCTCTGACCTCGGCAGCCGACTTGTCCTCGTCACTCTTGGCCTTAGCTAACCCAGCCTGCGCCTGAGAGCGGACCCGTCGGGCCTCCGCCAACGCCACCTGTGCTTGACGGTCCTCGGCCTCGGCGACGGCCAAGCCGAAGGGTCCCCGGTTGGGGTCGGCCGGTATCACCCCGAAGTAGGTAACGAGATCACCGCGGACGGTCACGGCCGACCGATCCGGGTCGCGCTTGACCAGTTCCCAGCCCTCAAGCCAGCTATCCACCAGCAAGAAGTCTCCTAGCAAGCCAGCCACCCAAGGCTTCGTCCCTGAGGGGTCGACCATCCCAGCGAGAGTGCGGCTGACGTCGGAAGGAGCAGGCGGACGGGCTTGCAGGCTTTGGGTGGACACCGCGGGAAACGGTTCCTCTCTCCCCTCGGTCATGGCGGCGATCGTGGCGGCCATGTTGTCTCCATCCTCCATAACTAGGGCCCGTGCCCAAGCACCTAGAGCCACCTCTACCGCAGCTGTCAGAGGTCCCGATACCTCCATGACCTCCATCAGGCCGCCGATGACCCCGTCCGGTATCTCGGTGCCTTCCTGCGCCCCGACCCGGTCCGAGCGGAGAACCTTGAGGCTGGCCCGAGCGGTCGCTTGGGCGATCTGCGCCTGGTCCACTGCCTTATTCGCCTCCGCCAGCTCCGCTTCGAGACGTCGCCGGCTCTGCCTGGCTTGCCGGTACCGGATCCGAACCGCTTCGAGTTGGCCTTCCTGCGATTCCAACTCCGCGCCGATCCGCAGGGAACGATCGTTCTGTCTCCCCAGTTCAGCCTGTGTCTCGCGCAGACGGATAGTGCGCGCCTTGATGGCACTGCCGGTGCGTTCTGAGTGGCCCGCCAGCCTCTGCAGGTTCTTTTCAAGGGAAACGAGTTCCCTCTGCATCTGACCTACGGTGTCTTCTGGCGCTTCATTTAGGAGGCGCTCGGCGGCAGTGAGCGCCTCTCGCCGGTGGGTTATCTCGCTCCTTGCCTCGTCTTCCTGGCCAGCCGCTTCCCGGCTCTCCTCGGCGAGTCGGGCGATGCGATCGGTCAGCTCCTGATACGCCGACTCCTTCCTCTTGATGCGGCTCCCCAGGGTTCGGGACCTCTCCTGCGCCAACTGGGCGATCCCCCGACAGCGCGACATGGCCTCCCTTAACACGGTGATGTTCCGGGTTTGGTGTTCGACCGTCATCCACCGCTCAGCCGACTCCTCTTCGATTCGAGCCCGCACATCCCGAACTCGGCCCCGCTCCTCATCGATCTCGCTGATCCGGTCCTCAGCAGCCTTCTCCTCGCCCCGCACCTGTTCCTGGCGTTGAGCTAACGCCCTGAGTTCGACACCGGCAGTGACGATCCGCAGGTGACGTAGTTCTTCTCTCAGCTTGCCGTACCGGATCGCTTGTTCGGCTTGACGCTGGAGCGGGCGCATGCGCCGCTTGAGTTCGCGGTTGATATCCGCCAGCCGAACCATGTCCGCCTCGGCCTCGCCCAATCGCCGTAGCGCCTTGGATCGACGCAGGCGATGTTTGAGGATGCCAGCCGCGTCCTCGATGACCTCCCGCCGGTGATCGGCATTTCCTCCGAGAACCGCGTTGAGCCTTCCCTGACCCACGATGAGATGCTGCCGCCTGCCCAGACCACTGTCGGAGAGCAACTCTTGAATGTCGAGAAGACGGCAAGCCACGCCGTTCACCTCGTACTCGGAACTTCCACCCCGAAAGAGGCGGCGGCGGATCGCCACCTCTTCGACGTCGATCGGGGCCGTACCATCGGCGTTGTCGAGGACCAGCGTCACTTCGGCCCGAGAGTGGGCTGGTCGATCGGCGGTACCGGCAAATATCACGTCTTCCATCTGGTCTGCTCGGAGCGATCGGGTGAACTGCGATCCCAGCACCCAGGCCACCGAGTCGACGATGTTGGATTTTCCGGTGCCGTTGGGCCCGACGATCACAGACATACCGGACCCGAACTCGAGCCGAGTCCTATCGGCGAAGGATTTGAAACCGAGCAGCTCTATGGATTGGAGACGCAACTTACATCCCTGTCATTAGGCGATCAAAGATTAACCGCCGTCTACGCTCTCGTCGTTCACGTGTCCCGCCGGACGCCCGGGAATTTGTTGGCAGGCTGGGCAACGGTGGGAGGATCGGCCGTTGATGACCTCCCTGACTATCACGCACCCGCAACGTCGACAGAGGGACCCCGCCCGGCCGTACACGGCCAAATGGTTGAGGTGTCGACCGGCCCGGCCGTCGGGCAGAAGGTACGCGAGGTCGCCCAGGGAGGTCCCGCCGTTGTTCAAGGCCGCGGCCAGCACTTCTCGAATGGCATGTCGGAGGGCTACAAACTCCTCGCCGGTGACGGAACCGGCCGCCCGGCTGCCAGCGACCCCAGCCACGAAAAGCGCCTCATCGGCGTAAATGTTCCCCAGGCCCGCCAGATACCGTTGGTCCAAGAGGAGCGACTTGATAGCCACCCGGCGTCCCTCGGCACTGCTCGCCAGGTGCCGCGCGGAAGGCAAGGCGTTCAAGGCGTCCGGACCCAGGCGCTCGATGGAGGAAGCCTTCAGCTCATCCGAATCCAGCACCGACATGAACCCGAAGGTACGGGGGTCCACCATCCGGATCGCCTCATCTGCCTCGGTCACCACCTCCAGCCGCGTGTGAACCGGCGCAGTTTCGCTAGTTGAGGTCACCGCGATCCGCCCCGACATCCCCAGGTGCACGACCCAGGTGAAACCGGCATCCAAGCTGATCAGCAGATATTTCCCCCGCCTGGCAATCCTATTGGCGGTCGAACCCTCCAACCTGGTGATGAAGTCATCGGCTATTGGCTGGTAGCGCAACATGCGTTCGTGGTGAACGCGTACTGCACTGATCCGGCGATCCGCTAAGACCGGGTCCAGGCCCCGGCGAGTGGTCTCGACTTCGGGGAGCTCGGGCATATGCTCAGCTCGGTCTCTTGCCTAGCTCGGAGAGCGCTTCTCGCGCTGCTGCCTGGTGGGCAGCGCGTTTCGAGCCACCTGAACCGGAACCTAGCCTCTTCTGGCCCAAGAAGACGCGGGCCGTGTAGAGCTTGTCGTGGTCGGGACCGGAGGAGGTAAGGCTGTAGCGTATCCCGTCGGCATCGCTACCCAACACCACTAGGAGACGACTCTTGTAGTCCAGCCTCCCCGGTGCCGACGCTTCGGCTCGGATACGACCCTCCCACGACCGCATCACGACGGGACCAACCACATCGAGACCGCCATCAAGGTAGACGGCACCGATCACCGCCTCCATCGCGTCCGCCAGGATGGAGGCCTTGTGTCGGCCTCCCGTGGTTTCCTCTCCTTTGTCGAGGATCAGATACTCACCTAGGTGGAACTCTTCGGCAACCGCGTGCAACGCCCTTCGGCTCACGACCTCCGCTCTCAGCTTGGCAAGTTCGCCTTCAGAGTGGTGGGGGTACTCCCTGAATATGAAGTCGGTGACCACGATCTGCAGGACCGTATCCCCCAAGAACTCCAGCCTCTCATTGGAAGCGCCATCCTCTGATCCGCCGACTGCCGAACGATGGCGTAACGCCTGCGCGAGAAGGTCCGGATTGGTGAACCGGTGACCTATGGCTGATTCCAACCCGGCCCGGTCAGTCACGATCGGGCGATACCTCGTTCCATCCGCTCAACCAGGCCTCCCTTGATGCCCTCGGCCGCCAGACAGATCGCGTTGAGAACAGCCTCTCTCGTAGAGGAGCCGTGGCCGATCACTACACCGGCCTTAGTTCCGAGGAGATGGGCACCTCCTGCCGAGAGTTCCGGGTCGATAAGCCGCCGCACTTCCTTCTCGGCCTTCACCATCGCCTCGCTTCCCATGTCGAAAGCCTTACCGTAGATGGACTTGACCAGCGCAAACACCAAACCGGCAGTACCCTCCAAGGTCTTCAGAACCACATTCCCGGTAAAGCCGTCGGTCACAACCACGTCCGCCACATCGAGAGGGATATCTCCCCCCTCAACGTTTCCGATGAAATTGACCGGAGCGTCTTGAAGCAACTCGAAGGCGGAGCGCTCCACCGCACGCCCTTTTGAGGACTCAGATCCGATGTTGAGCAACCCCACCCGAGGCCGATCGATTCCGTACACGATTTCCGCTAGGAGAGCTCCCATAACCCCGAACCCCGACAGGTGCACCGGCTTCACCTCAAGATTGGCGCCGGCATCCACGATCAAGGTGGGCGGTCCGACCGGTCTCGGGATGGGCGTAGCTATGGCAGGCCTCTGCACCCCGGCGATTCGCCCGATGATGATCGACGCAGCGGTTATCGCCGCACCAGTCGATCCGGCGGACACCAGCGCGTCCGCTTCGCCGGACGCCACCATGCGAGCCGCCACCATGATGGAGGAGCGGGGCTTGTCGCGGACGGCACCGGCGGGATTGTCGTCCATCTCCACAACATCGGGCGCATGGACTACCTCAAGGCCCGCCCCAGCTCGAGCCAACTCGGTGGATATGACCTGCCTGTCCCCGACGAGGGCGACCTCGAAGCCTTCCGCTGCTGCCAAGCAGGCACCAGCAACCATCTCAGCAGGCCCGCGGTCGGTGCCCATCACGTCCAAGGCTACTCTCGGCACCGCATCTCCTCGATATCGACCGATCCGGGCTTAGCCCGGTGGGGTCACACGGCGGCCTGTCAAGCCGAGGTCTCGACCGCGACCCGGTCTCGGTACCTACCGCACCCCTGGGGTCCGGTACAAGCGCGATGAGGAAGTTTCGGACGCCCACAAGATTCACAAGGCACGGTGCGGACGCGGCGCAGTTTCATCGCCTCCGCCTTGCGCCTACGGGTGCGGGAGCGCGACATTCGTTTCTTCGGTACCGCCATGACATCAACCTCTCCGAATTGTGGGCAGGGAATAGCTACCGCCCATTTTCGATCACACCGTTTCTTCCGCTGGTGCCAAGAACTTTCCCAGGCTTGCCAGCGGGGACTCCGAGGCCTCGTAGTGCCCGGGGCACGGGTCGTGGTTCAAGTCGGATCCGCAACCCGGACAGAGCCCACGGCAGGCCTGTGAGCATAGCGGTACTAGAGGAACGACCAAGCACAACCCGTCTCGAATTTCCCCAGTCAGATCAACTTCCCCCTCCGGACTTACCCTCAGGACTCCGTCGTCAATGCCGGAAACGCCGCAGACCACATCCATCGTGGCTCGTGCGTCGAAGGGCATGGTGCGGAGGCAACGGTTGCATCTCAACACCATCTCGGCGGCGATATCGCCTCGAATCCAGATGCCCTCGACCATGGCACCTATCCGTAGGGCAACCGCGGCCGGGCCACAATACTCCACCTGATCGAGACCTACGTCGACCTCACCTTCCAAGCTCTCGGTGCTTGACGCACCGTGTCGCCCCAACAGGTGAGACACGCTGATGACGAAGCCGGGAGGTCGATCCATGTGGTTGATTCGACCAGCCCCGGAAGTCAGGCTGTTCGGCCTCAAGAACCCGACCCAAGATGTGAGCGCATCTCCCGCACCTGTTCGAGGACCCGGACCAACAAGTCGTCGAGCCTCGCGAGCCGATCCTCGGCGTAGTCCTGGGCCTCCAGCCTGATCCGGCGTGCCTGGTCCTCGGCACGACGTACCAAGATATTCGCCTCCTCGGTCGCCTCCGAGATGATGCTGGTCTTGGAGACCAACTCCTCCGCCTTCTCTCGGGCCCGTTCTACGACCTCACGGGCCTGCTCGTTGGTTCGCGCAACGAACCGCTCGCGTTCGCGAACCATCCAACGCGCCGTCTTAACGTCCTCGGGAAGACGATCGTAGAGCACCTCAAGCGCCCCCAACATCTCACTACGGTCGATAAGCGCCTTGCTGGAGCCTGGGATAGTCTTGGCATCCTCAACGGCCCTGATCAGGCCGAGAAGATAGTCGAGCATCTCCTCGGACTGACTCCCCGAACTCACTGATGGCGGCGCTTCCGCATCGTGACTACCGGCCATCCGACCACCGTCCTTTGAGTAGATCACTAACGAGGTCGGGAACCAGTCCATCAATCACCCCGCCGAGACTTCCGACCTCCTTTACCAGGGAGGATGAGAGGTAGGCGTTCTCGGGACTGGTGGGGATGAACACCGTGTCTATGCCGGACAACCGGTAGTTCATCTGAGCCATCTGAAGCTCGTAATCGAAGTCGGAGACCGCGCGCAACCCTTTCACGATCACGTCCGCACCTTGGGCCTGCGCGAACTCCACCAGCAGGCCACCGAAGGACCTCACATCTACGCTGGGTTCATCAGCAAGAAGTTGTTCCAACATTTGGACCCGATTCTCGGCGGGAAACATCGGTGTCTTCGAGACGTTCCTGATCACGCCGACCACCACCTCGTCAAAGAGAGACCGACTACGGCGAATCACATCCATATGACCGTTGGTGGGCGGATCGAAACTACCCGGGCAAATCGCTCTTGCCACCCTCACTCCTAGTTCTGGCCTGCATGGCGCGCACTTGAGCCTCAACCAGATGAAAGCCTAACCTTCCGAAGTCGCCAAATGGCGGCAGAACCAATCCGGTGCTGGTGGACTACTTCCAGGGCAGCCAGGCGGGGCACCGACCCACGATTCGGTCGGTGAAGCACGATTCTTCCCTCCGATTTGAGCATGGTGACAACATGCCTGAGGTCGGATACCACCACCGAGTCCGGAAGGCTATACGGCGGATCCATGAAGATGAGATCGAAACAGTTCTCGGATTTCGTGGTCCGCTTCGACACGGACAGCAGGTAATCGCCGACAGCACGCCCCACCACCTCGCCGCCCAGACCGACAGCCCGGATGTTGTCCTCCAGGATCGACCTAACCACCGGGCTCTTCTCGACGAAGACCGCCGAGGCGGCCCCCCTGCTCAGAGCCTCCAACCCCAACGAACCGGTGCCAGCATACAAGTCAAGAACGCGCGCGCCCGCTATGCCGGGGCCGATCGAGGAGAATACGGCTTCGCGTGCCCTTCCTGTCATCGGCCGGGTGATGTCACCACTCGGGGACTTCAGTCGACGGCCCTTGGCGAGGCCGGTGATAATCCTCACGGACATCAGAGCATCACGACCGGAAGAGCCATTCCACTTCCTGTCCCAAGAGGATCTTTACCTCTTCCCGTATATCCGGATATGAGTCCAGTCGGGGATCCTCATCCACTAGGGAAAACGCCTCTATCCGGGCTGCTTCCAGTTCTTCGATGTCGCGCAGGAGGTTCGCTACCCGAAGATCGGAGAAGCCGGATTGACGACTCCCGAAGACAGTGCCGTGTCCTCGAATCCTCAGGTCCTCTTCAGCGAGCCGATAGCCGTCTGAGAGGCGAACCATGGCATTGATCCGCTCCGCTCCATCCGACGTGGCCGGGTCCGCTACCAGCACACACTGGGCAGGTTGGGCACCTCTCCCCACCCGTCCCCGAAGCTGATGCAGCTGGCTGAGGCCGAAGCGGTCGGCGTCCAAGACCACCATGATGGTGGCGTTCGGAACGTCAACACCCACCTCAATCACGGTAGTGCTCACCAGCACGTCAAGGTCGCCAGCGCGAAACGAGTCCATCACCTTCCGCTTCTCCTCCGACCGCATCTGTCCGTGGAGGAGACCGATACGAAGATCGGAGAAGACCTGGCGGAGTCGCCGATGCTGGGTGGCAGCCGAGACCGCCTCCACTCGGGAGGAATCCTCAACCAGCGGACAGACCACGAATGCCTGCCTGCCTTTGGCAACCTCTCGTCGGATAGCGGCATAAACTCTGTTCAGTTCATCCCCGTCCGGCGCAGCCGCCCAGGTCTGGACCCGCTTACGTCCCGCCGGAAGCTCATCCAGGGTGGACACCTCCAAGGCCCCGTATAGGGTCATGGATAGCGTCCTCGGTATGGGGGTGGCCGTCATAATGAGAAGGTCAGGATCAACCCCTCCTGCCTTCTCCTTAAGCCTCACCCTCTGGTACACCCCGAATCGATGCTGCTCGTCCACGACCGCCGCGCTCAAGTTGGCAAACGACACCCCCTCCTGGATCAGGGCGTGCGTACCGATCAGGATTCTTATCTCGCCCGCCGCCAGCGAACCCAAAAGGTGGCCTCGACTGATCTCCCCACGGAGGTTGGACTCACAACGACTGCCGGTCAGAAGGGCTACCTCGATAGCCTCGCCCCGATCACCGCGCGCCACCGAATCAAACAGGGTGTCCGGTCCGACCCGACCGGGGGCGAGACCGGCCTCAGCCATTAGACCGGTGACCCCTTCGAAGTGCTGCTCGGCCAGAACTTCGGTGGGTGCCATCAACGCGGCCTGGTAGCCGCTCTGGACACCCACCAACAACATGGCCACCGCCACGACCGTCTTGCCCGAACCCACCTCACCATGGAGGAGACGATGCATCGGAGTGGTCACACCCATGTCACTGGATATCTCGTCGATCACCCGACGCTGGGCACCGGTCAGGCGAAATGGCAGGCCATCGACGAAGTGTTCCACCAGATTGTTCTCAGGATCGGACACGTGGCTGATGCCCACCGAGTCACTCGCCTTGTGCTTCTTGGTCAACGCTAGGGCTACCTCATGACGGAAGAACTCGTCGAAAACCAAGCGGCGGCGGGCGACTCTCACCTCTCCCAGCGATTCGGGAAAGTGGATGGATCGGATCGCCTTCTCCCGGGAGATCAAATTACGTCGCCGGATGACGCGATTGGGCAGAGGATCGAGCAACGGACAGGATCTCTGGATGGCGTTGTCGATCGCCAACCGCAAGATGCCCGACCCGATGCCGCCGACGCTGCGATAGACCGGGACCACCCGACCCACCGCAAGGTTGTCGGGCCCAACGTCTAACACGTCCAGCGCGGGAGCGTTGATCTGCAACCGCCCGCGATAACGATCCACCTTCCCGGAGAGGGCAACCTCCCGCCCCCGCTCGAGGCGTCGGGCCAGATATTCCTGGTTGAACCACACCGCCTTAAGGGACCCCGCGGAATCGGCGACGGTCACTTCGAGGATGGTCATGCGTCGCCGAGGACGCCTCACCGTGACCGCCTGCACGCGGCCGATGACGGTGGCTTCCTCCCCGGCTATCAGATCGCTGATACTTCGATGCTGAGATCGGTCGATGTGGCGTCGTGGCGGGTAGAGAAGGAGATCGGCAACGGAGGCGATTCCCTTTTCTCTGAGCTGCCTGGCTCGGTTGCCCTTGATCCATTTGACCCGACCGACGTCGATCCGGTGGAGGTAGGCAAGGCTGCGACTGGTCTGACCGGCGGGAGGGCCGCCATTTCCGGACATGAGGGAGAGGATATAGGGGAGTCGTCTGGCTAGGCACCCATGTCGTTCTCACCTGCCTGGGAAGACCTAGGATCGCGCAGTTACAATGAGGTCATGCAGGGTGTGGTAAAGCTGTACGATCCCAACAGCGGTGCAGGCGTGGTAGTTCTTGACCGGGGTGGCGAGGTGTATCTCCGTCCCGGATCACTCGCCGGGAGCATCTTCCGGTTCCTCCGACAGGGACAACGTATCGTCTTCGAGGTTGAGGAAGCCGACGGGGTCAAGTTCGCCCATTCGGTGCGGGTCGGATCCGACGGACGCTAGTCACCCCGCTCCACAGCGTCTCCATCCCACCCTTCCCTGGGTAATCCGCCCTGCTTCTTCGCAATCGACCTGAGGCAAACCCTGTATAGTTCGGTGCTTCCAACGGAGAAGGAGCAGCGTGGTCGAGGCATACGTCCTCATACAAACCGATGTCGGCAAGGCCAAACAGGTCGTGGAAGAGGTTCGCCTAATCAATGGGGTTACCCAAGCCGACGATGTGACCGGACCTTACGACATCATCGTCAGGGTTGGGGCGTCAGATGTGGACCAACTCGGGCGTCTGGTGGTATCCCGCATACAGGTAATCGCCGGTATTACCCGCACGCTCACTTGCCCGATCATTAACCTATAGGGATACAGCTGCCAGTTGGCAGATGTGGTCGTCCCAGGAGGCGTGAGCCCGCTCAGCCAGTGGCCAGCTTGGGACTTGGATCGTTTCTGAAGCCCTGAGGAGGCTCAGGTCGTTCTTTGAGTGGGGACTAACCCAGTTTCTGGGCTATGGTTGCCGCGCTTTGGAGGGCAACGCCGTCGGCCCCCGCCACCGAATAGCGGCTCGGAGGGGACTGTTCCACCTCCTCCAACAGATCCACGACCAGCTTCTTCCGCGTGATGGGCGGATCAACCCACAGATATAGGGACAAGCTCCCCGGAATGGTGTTGACCTCGTTCACCCATAGTTCCCCATCGCGTTCGAGGAAGTCAATCCGGGCCATGGACCTTATCCCGGCGGCAACACTGATCTTCTCCGCCATCGCTCTGAGACTTGTTTCGAGATCAGATGTCAGCGTGGCGGGCAGTTCCCGAGCCGACCCTTCGATTCCGCCACCCGATAGATACTTCTGGCGATAGTCATAGAACCTCTTGCTGACCGGGGCTTCGATAGCGGACAGCTGCAACTCCGGGTATGTCCTCACCGCCACGTTGAGATCCCTTCCACCTTCCAGGTAGGGCTCTACAACCGCACCACGATGCATATGCGGAGAGGACCGCATCAGCGCGACGGCGGTGGCGTGGTCCGCGACCACCTCAATGCCTATCGAAGAACCCCCGAAGCGCGGCTTGATGATGTAGGGCGGAGGGAAGGGGGGAGCAGTGCGCGTATCGAGTTGCGGTCGCGGCAGCCCCGGCATACCCAAGGTAGCCATAAAGCCACCGAAAGCAAGCTTGTCCATCATCAGGGAGGAGTCAGACGGGTTCGGGCCCGAGTAGGAGATGCCAGCCATGTCGAAGGCACCCTGGAGGGTTCCGTCCTCACCTGGACCGCCGTGGCAACAATTGATGACCGCACCGACATCCAAACGACGACGTTTCTGGAACCATCCCCCTCCCGGTTGGGCGACGAATCGCAGCGGGCGAGATCTAGGCGGCGGTCCGGAGAGGTAGTCCTCCGCCTCACCCAACCCTCCCGCCTGATGCCAACTACCCGTCTTCGACCAATAGACCACGATGGGTTCCCGGCCAGCATCGGACAGAAGCCGGGCTGCTTGCAGCCCAGTGAGAACGCTGATGTCGTGCTCGGGAGAAGGACCACCGAAGACCACTGCTGGCCGAGTCATCTGCTCTCCTCCCACTAGCCGTGTCCCGAATACCCGCCTGAAACCGGCGCGATCGGGGAGCTAGAACCCCGATCCCTCAGGCGAAGCCGCCTTGCGCACTCTATTATGATCGCTTCTTGTGGAAGAATCCCCAGGATCCTGCCGCACTTCTCCGACCCTCGGGAGCCGATCATGCCGACCAAATTCTGGCATCCATTCGCCGATATGCGAGACGTTTCGGACAACGAACTAGTCCTCGAGCGCGGCGAAGGATGCTACGTGTGGGACGAGGCGGGCCGACGGTACTTTGATGCCGCTGCCAGCCTGTGGTACTGCAACATAGGCCACGGAAGGCGAGAAATCGCCGAGGCTGTCGCCGAGCAGATGTGTCGCCTGGAGGCGTATTCCGCCTTTGGGGACCTGACCACACCCCCCGTCGGCGAACTCACCGACCGGCTTTCCACCCTGGCACCGGTCCCGAACAGCGTATCGTTTCTGACCAGCGGCGGCTCCGACTCGGTGGACACCGCGGTGAAGCTGGCCCGGCGGTACCAGGTGGTCAAGGGTCACCCGAACCGAACCTATGTCCTCAGCCGATCGCGTGCCTATCACGGGATGCATGTCGCAGGCACCAGCATCGGTGGTATGGACGCCAACTCCGCGGGCTACGGAGAGCTGCTCACCGACACCGCGGTGGTGGAGTGGGACTCCCATGACTCGCTACTGGACACCATCGAGCAGATTGACGCAGAACGGATAGCTGCCTTCATCTGCGAACCGATAATCGGTGCGGGCGGTGTGCTTCCGCCCCCACCCGGATATCTCGATAAGGTCCGCAGCATCTGCCGGGACTCGGGAATCCTCTTCATCGCCGACGAGGTAATCACCGGCTTTGGACGCACCGGGTATTGGTTCGCCAGTCAACGCTGGGATATCCAACCCGACCTCATTACCTGCGCCAAAGGCATCACGTCCGGCTACCTACCCCTAGGCGCGGTCATAGCAGCCCCGGAGATAGCCGCGCCCTGGTTCGAAGGCGACGCCGGGATGTGGCGCCACGGCTACACCTATTCAGGGCATACCACCGTGGCGGCTGCGGCACTAGCCAACCTCGACATAATCAGCAAGGAAGGACTGGTAGCCGAGGCTACCCGCCTGGAAAGGCAGCTGGCCGTGGGACTCTCACCACTAGAAAGCCACGATCTCGTCTCCGAAGTCAGGTGCGGTGTAGGGGCTCTCGCCGCCATCCAGCTAACTCCGGAAGCCGGGGCGGCTGATCCGCAACTCCCTGATCGGACGGTCGCCGCGCTGCGCGCTCAAGGGGTATTGACCAGGGTCCTGTTCGGAAACGCCATCCAGGTCTCACCGCCGTTCGTCATGTCGGAGGAACAGGTAGCCGATTTGGCCGACCGCGTTGAAGCGGCGCTCGACCAGGTAGCTCCCTGACCAAACGTCCCTGGCTAAACGTGAATCCGAGGTCTCCGACAGGGACCCGTTCAGCCGCTCAAGCTCAAAGTCACCACTCCGAGCACGGTTAGGGCAGCACCGGCCAGCACCCTTTGGTTCAGCTTCTCCGTATCCCGGAGGAACAGGAACGAGAAAAACAGGACCATGAGCGGCTGCGACATGATTATCGGTCCAACCACCGACAGGTCCCCGACCTCCAAGGCGCGGAATACCGCCAACACGCCGAAGCCTGCCAGCAGACCGGTGGGGATGAACCATTGCCATCCTGGTTCCAGCCGAATCGTACGCCGGAGCCGAGAGACGGATGCCAGGAGAACCACCCAAATGGCCAGGATCGTGATGGTCCCGCTGACCGCACCAAATGCGGCGTGGGGCGTCTCTTCAAGCCCCAGCTTCCGAAGGACATCGGAACCGGCGAAGGAAAGCCCGCCAACCACCGGCAGAAGGTAGGCCCACCGGGCTCCTTTGGAAGGGGCAGGTGCCTGGGTCTCTACCACAGCGTCCGGTTGCCCTCTCACCAGTACGGTTATCCCCGCGGTGATGCAGACGGCCCCGAGGATCCGCCAAGATGTCACCGGCTCCGAAAGCCACAACCAGCCTCCCAGCAGAGCCAGCGCCGGGTAGGTGGCGGTTTGAATTGGCGTGGCGGTGGATGGGCCTATCCGCTGAACTCCAAAGATGAAGGCGGTGCGGCCGATCCCCTCGCCGATGATTCCTCCCGCGATGAAGAATGCCAGCGCCCGGATGGTCAAGCCGGTGGGAGGATCGAGCAGTGTGACGGTTCCGGTGACCAGCGCTCCGATCGGGAGGGAGACGATCAGGCCCGTCATGAGACTGTTGGTCCGGAATCCTCTGGTGACCGTTATGGCCAGTCCAGAGAAACAAGTAGCAGCCGCCAGCGCGAAGGCTACCCCCAAACCGGGCCCGAGAACACTCCGGCACCCGGCCGAGCGCGGCTCATCACAGGTGTCGCTCCAGGCTGGCACGGATCCGGTGGCCCAGTGCCGCAGCCTCCCCCGGCCCCTTGGACATCCCCAAGCCCACGGGTGCGAGGTTGGGATCGAGAACACCAATCCCGATGCTTATCGACCGTCCGAGCAGGTGATCGGTCGCGGGCAACATTCCCGGCCGGTAACTCTCGGGTCCGGACGGACAGGTGCAAGCAAAAGGACAACCCTGACCCGTGGCGGTACGTCCCGCCAAGAGGTGTTCCATGTTCGAGTACACATGCCAACCCGAGTCAGCCAGGGTGATGCCACCGAGATCTTCTGCCACTCGTCTGGCGACATCCGCGTCGGGCAGAACCAAGACCAGATGACTGGCGAGATCCCCCGCCGGATCATCACTCTCGCGGAACCGCAAACCGCTCACGTCGGAAAGGATCTCAAGGACCGTGTCGCGGTTGGTACGGAGATGGTGCCGGATGCGGGCTAGCTTCCCCAACTGGGCGAGGAGAACGGCTGCCTGAAGCTCGACCATCCGGAAGTTAAGGCCCAACATGGGTCGCCTACCTACCTCAACTCCGGTTCTATTCGGACTGTGACCCTGGTCGTGCAGGGCGAAGGCCCGCCGATACAATTTCTCGTCATCGGTCACCAGCATTCCCCCATCACCGCTGGTTATGGTCTTGTAGATGTTGAAGCTATAGATTCCCGCGTCACCCTGCGAGCCCAACCACGCGCCCCGGTTGGTAGCGCCGAAGGCCTGAGCAGCATCTTCAACCAGAAACAGTCCATGCCGGTCGGCTACCCGCCTGAGCTCGGCAAGGCGAGCGGAACCGCCCAGCATGTGCACCGCCAGTATGGCCTTGGTTGAGGGAGTGATCCGCGCCTCTACATCAACCGGATCAAGGTTGAAGCTGGCGTCGATCTCGGCAAGAACGGGATGGGCACCGGTGTAGACGATCGAAGAGATCGACGCTACGAAGGTGAAGCCCGGAACCAAGACTTCGTCACCCGGCCCTACTCCTAGCCCGGCTAGGGCAAGACTCAACGCGCTGGTGCCCGAATTAACTGCGAGCGCGTACTCGACACCCACCAACCTAGCCACCTCCGCTTCGAGATGGAGGACCTTGGCACCGAACCCCGTGTCCGGACCGTAGCGAGCAAGATGACCGCTGCGCAGAACCTCCGCGACCTGGGACATTTCCTCCGGTCCAATGAGTTCCTGTCCGGGACCGGGCACGGAAGCTAGGGCCTAACTCCGGACAGATGCATCCAGGTCTCAACCACCGTGTCCGGGTTCAGGGAGATGCTGTCGAGCCCGACGTCCACCAGCCAGGCGGCGAAGTCGGGGTAGTCCGAGGGTGCCTGACCGCATATGCCTATGTACTTGCCGGACCCGGCACACGCCTCAGCGGCCATTCGGATAAGGCGCTTGACGGCCGGATTCCTCTCGTCGAACAGATCGGCCACCAAAGCCGAGTCACGATCCAACGCTAGCGACAATTGAGCCAGGTCGTTAGACCCTATCGAGAAGCCGTCAAAGTAGTGGAGAAACTGATCGGCTAGCAGAGCGTTGGCAGGGATTTCGCACATCATGATGATCCTCAGCCCGTCCTGACCCCGTACCAGTCCGTTGGCGGCCATAACCTCCACTACACCCTCAGCCTCCTCCAGGGTACGCACGAAGGGCACCATGACCTCTATGTTGTCGAGACCCAGGTCCTGCCTGACCCGGCGTATGGCCTCGCATTCCAGGGCGAACACATCGGAGAACTCGGACGACCGGTACCGGGAGGCCCCTCGAAACCCGAGCATTGGGTTTTCCTCGGTCGGTTCGTATCGGTCACCTCCGAGCAGGTGGGCATACTCGTTGGATTTGAAGTCCGACAACCGAACGATCACCGGTTTGGGATAGAAGCCGATAGTCAGGGTGGAAATACCCTCCATCAGCTTGGTCACGAAGAAGGATCGGGGATCTGGATAGCCGACAATGCGATCTTCTATCGCCTCGCCTAGCGAAGAGGGCACGTCCGGGTAATCGAGCAAAGCACGAGGATGGATGCCGATGGAGTTGTTGACGATGAACTCCATCCTGGCCAGCCCCACCCCGTGGTTGGGAATCCGACTGAACCCTAAGGCTCTGGTCGGGTTGCCGACGTTCATCATGATCCGGGTAGGTGGTTCGGGCAATCGGTCAACCTCGATGGTCTGGACATCGAAGGGGACCTCCCCCTCGTAGACCCTCCCCGTGTCGCCTTCGGCGCACGATACGGTGACCTCGACCCCGTCCCTGAGAACGTGGGTGGCGTCACCGGCACCGACCACCGCTGGCACTCCCAGTTCCCGAGCGATGATCGCCGCATGGCACGTCCTACCACCGCGGTTGGTGACGATCGCCGCGGCGCGTTGCATAACCGGTTCCCAGTCGGGGTCGGTCATGTCGGCAACGAGAACGTCCCCGCTCTGGATGCGACCCATATCCCTCGGTGAGTGCACCACCTTCACGATCCCCGACCCGATCCGCTGACCGACACTTCGCCCGGTAACCAGGACCTCGCCGGTACCGAGGAGCCGGAAGCGGTTGAGAACACCAGCCTTCTCGCGGCTCCGGACCGTCTCAGGGCGGGCTTGGACAATGTAGAGCCGGGTATCTTCAGCGCTCTTGGCCCACTCGATGTCCATGGGATGGCCGTAATACCGCTCGATGGCAATCGACATGCGCGCCAGTTCTTCCACTTCCTCGTCGGTAAGACAGAACTGTCGTTGCTCGGCGGGGGGGACATCCTCCATCTCCACCTCTTCCGGGCCATCATCCACGAACACCATGCGACGGGTCTTGGTACCGAGAGTTCGGGACAGCACCGCCGGACGGCCCGCATCAACGTTGCGCTTGGCGACATAGAACTCGTCGGGGTTCACCCCGCCCTGGACAAGCAGCTCGCCCAACCCGTAGGTACCGGTGATGAACACCACCCCATCGAAACCGCTCTCCGTATCGATGGTAAACACCACCCCCGATGCCGCGCTCTGCACCATCGTCTGGACGCCCGCGGAGATCCCCACCCGGCGATTGTCGTACCCGGTCCGGGTTCGGTAGTCGAGGGCACGGTGACTGTAGAGAGATGCGAACACATCCCTAACCGACCGAACCACCCGATCCACGCCGCGGACACCGAGATAGGTGTCCTGAAGACCGGCAAACGAAGCATCGGGAAGGTCCTCGGCGGTCGCTGAGGACCGTACCGCCACCGCCGTATCGTTCCGGCCATCCCCAAGCTGGAGATAGGCGGCGTCGATGGCCTCGACTAACCGGTCGGGCACCGACGCTCCCGCTATCCAACGACGAATATCTCGACCCGCATCCCGTAAAGAACCGGGCGTCTCGGGAGACACGGTCCGAAGTCTCTCGTCAACCCTGACATCCAAACCTGCTGCGGACATGAAGTACCGGTAGGCGGCCACCGTGATGGCAAATCCGTTCGGTACCGTAACCCCGAGAGCACCCAGGTTCGAGTACATCTCGCCCAGCGATGCGTTCTTCCCACCCACCGTCAACGCATCGGCGAGCGACGTTTGGTCAAACCACCTGATTAGCTCTGAGGTCAACGATCCTCCAAGTCGACAAGAACGGAATCGGTAAGGTCAGGCGCGACCGTCTGCCACCAGACTTACCAACCGCGCGGTGAGGCGCGCAGCTTCGTCGACCTTATTCTGATAGTCGCCCAGGTCACCTTCGCGCAGGGCCGCATCGGCTTCCATGAGCAACGTGTCGATGCGAACGACGAGTGACTCCAGTTGATCATCGGGTTCTGAAGGATCGGAAACGGTCGGGGATTCCGAAGAGGTATCCGTGTCGGAGGCCAGTCCGAAAATCTTCTCCAAGGCACCGTCGAGCGTCTCTCGCATGATCGGCGGAGTCTGTTCGCCGAAGGCCACCACCACCCGCTTGAACTCGGGTAGCTCTACCCCTTCCCCTCTCAGGTATATCGGCTGGATGAACAGCAAGGACTCCTCGACCGGAACAACCAAGAGGTTGCCGCGTATGATCTCCGAACCTTGCTGCCCGAGGAGGGTGAACTGCTCGGAGATGATCGGATCCTGATCGATCCGGGCACTGACCTGCTTGAGCCCGTTGATCAGCTGGCCGCGGGGTAGGCGGTAGTCGATGATCTTGGCGTACTCATCCGGACCGCTCTTGGCCACCAGAAACGCCGTCATGTTCTCCCGGCTGGCCGGGTTGAAACTCTGCAGAATCAGGTAAGAGAGGTCTTCCTCTCCGGGGAGTTTCATGAGCAGGTAATAGGGCAAGCTCTTGCGCAGGTCCTGTCTGACTCTCCCCGCCTGGTCAAAGAAGTCACCCCGAACGACCTCTCGGTCGGAGTTGGCAGGTTCACGCGGAATCTCCCACTTGTCCTCGTCTTGGAAGAAGTCCTCGGGATCCATCTGGTGATAGGTGGCATACATCTCGGACTGGACCCTGAACATGTCCTCCGGGTAGCGAAGGTGAGCCCTCAGCTCATCGCTTATCTCGGAAATGTCGGTGAAGACCTCGGGGAACACACTGCGGTAGGCCTCAGTAAGAGGATCCGTCGGCTCAAGGACATACAGTGTGACCGTGCCGTCTTCAGCATCTACCACCGCCTTGACCGAATTGCGGATGTAGTTGAAGTCTCGAGGAAGATCGGACCTAATGCCGACACGCTCGTCTATCACCGGTGCCGAGTACGGGTAACGGCTGGTAGTGGAATAGAGGTCAACTATCCAAACCGCCCGCCCGTCGATCAGCGCCAGGTACGGATCGTTGTCGGCCGCCAAGAACGGTGCCACCAAACGCAAGCGATCGACGATGTTTCGGGCCATGAGAACCTTGGAGTCTGGGGTGATCTCCGGAGAGATGAGGAGGTTCAGATCACCGAAACGCAGAGCCATCGCGGCCCGAACCAAGAGGTTCGACAACGTGACCCCACCGTCGCCTTCGTATGAGTTACGGATCACGCCCTCATCGTCGCCAGAGGGGAAATCCACCTCCAACTGCTTGCTCCTAGCGACCACGTAAGAACCGCTGGGTGCCGCCTCGCCGAAGTAGATCCGAGGCTGGGTGGTCTCTAACTCGGGAACGTCGGAATCGGGGGGGACATCCCGTACCAGAAAGTCCGGTTCCCCGGTGGTGGGATTGACGTCATTAGCCCTCGATACCACCGCTCCGAAACCGTGTGTATATACCAGCTTCTCGTTGACCCACCCCTCGGCGGGAAGGTCATCAGAGTCAAGTTCTCGGGCGGCCACCATGACCTGCGTCAGCTGGCCTCCGATCAAGTATCGGTCGGTGTCGACGTTGGAGATCTGATAGTAGGGCCTGATGGCTTGAAGCTGAGAGTAGGCGGGTGCCAACACCCCGGGATCCCAGAGCCTTACATTGCTGATCGTAGTCTGGTTAGCGGCGATATCCTCGGCGGTGAGGTCAGGAGAGGCCGCGAAGTCTCTAATCTCGACCGCTCCGTCGCCCAGCCCGTACCCGTCGAGCGTGAAATCAATGTGGTGCTCTATGTACGGTGTCTCGAGGTTGAACTGGTTCGGTTGGACACGAAAACGTTCGATGGCAGCCGGGATAATCCCCCCCACCACGACCGATACCACCAACCAGAGGGCACCAGCGACGGTCGGCAGGAACCAGCCAGCCTGCCTTAGATTCCAGAGCAGAAGAGCAGCGGCCACGAGCGAGATCGCCGTGAGCAGGGTGAGGGCCGGGCGGTGGGCAGTAACGTCGGTGTAAGAAGCCCCGTATATGGCCCCGCGTGTTGAGTAGACCAACTCGTAGGCGTCAAGCCGGTACGCGATGGCCTTGAGGATGGCCAAGACCGCCAAGAGGACCGAGATGTGGGCCTTGACCCGACTGGACACCAACGGGAATCGGCCCGGGACGCGCCGAATACCCCCGTTCAGATAGTGATAGGCGAGGGAAACCAAGCCCGCCACGATGAGCATCTGGATCAGCCAACCGAGGGCGAGCCGCAATACGGGAAGCGTAAACACATAGAAGCCGAGATCCGCCCCGAAGATTGGATCATCGCGATCGAAGGGAACCCGGTTCATCCACACCAGCACGTCCTCCCACCAGCCAGCTGCTGGCAGGCCTAGGAGCAACCCGAATACGGCGGCGACGCCAAGATGAGCGCGGACACGGTAAGCAGCGATTAGGTCACGGAACCTCATTATGACTTCATCTTCTGGCCCACCGCCAGCAAGTACCTCCGGCCTTGATCTCGCCACCACCTCAAGGTTCACCCACACGGCTAGACCCGCCAGCACCAAGCCGATGACGCCGAGCACTACCCGAGCTTGAATCGAGGTGGTCCAAACCGAGGATGCGCCTACCGACGAGAACCAGAGATAGTCTGTCCAGGCGGTAGCCAACCCCCTTGAGACCATCAGTACGAGGAAGAAGGCTCCTGCGACGATCCCCACCCAGCGCCGCGAGCGTCTTGATCGGGCCCGGCCGCGCTGAAATTGCTGGAAGTTCCCCTCCATCATTGTCGAGGTTTAGCTCTCTCTAGAACCATCCGAACTCCTGTTTCGCGTTGGCTTACCGCTCCGACCAATTCTCTGGCGGGAGCTAGGGAACGGTGCAGGTGGCACCCCCTCAGGGTACCGGAAGGTCAAACCCGTTCGCCTCTAGGCTACCTGCCCCGACGAGCTTCGCTCCGCAACTTGGCGAATAGGGGGGACAGGTCATCAGCAGCCCTGTGGTCAGCCGGATCGGCGTCGCCAGGTCTTGAGGATGGGGATCTCCTGGTTGGAGTCTTGGTCGATGGGGCCGGGCCACCACCCGACCCAGGCCGGGGGTGAACCCTTGAGCCCTTCTGCCCACCGTTCTTGGCGCCTGCCGATCTAATGCGGGCGACCTCATCTGCCATCTCGACCGCATCCACGTCCAGGATCGAGGATGCGCCGGTTACGGAAATGAGGCGAACGTTTTCCGTGCCATCGGCCCAGTCCAAGACCTGCGTGGAGCTGGTCTGGGGCGAGGAACGACGGCGCGATGAACCGTCGGAACGGGCTGCCATGTCTGGCTCCTGCTCAACTCCAGCCGGGATTATCTTCACGGTGGAGCTATGTTCAGGTTCGTCGTTCTCCCGGTCACTGTCCGAGACCCCCGTGCTAGCTCCGTTCGGCAAGCCTTGCATACCGACACCCTCGGAGGCACCGTCGATCAAAGCGCCGGAAGCTTCGGCCAGATCCGTGGCACGGTCGAACTCGACATGGGCGCGCAGTAGGAGGGACTCACTGTCCCGCCGGGCGGCGGTCAGCATTCTGAACGCCTTGCGTTCTGCACTGTCGATGATCTTGAGAGCGGCTTCCTTCGCCTCATTTCTGAGCGCGGTGCCCTCATCCTCAACAGCCTTGAGCATCTCCGTTCCTTCCCTCCAAGCCGATTCACGTGCTTCATAGGCCTGCTGCCGAGCCAGGCTGACGACATCGTGAGCTTCCTGATCGGCTTTCTCCAAGCGAGAAACTCGTTCCTTCTCGGCACGGCGGCGAATTCGATCCGCACCTGCCTCGGCCGATTCGAGTATCTCCTCCGCTGTCTGACGTCCAGAAGCGATCGCCTCATCGTTGCCGGGATGGCCTCCTGACCCGTTGCCGGACGGATCACCCAGACCACGGATGCACTCCTCGGCTTGGGCGACGAACTCCCTGACCTCCTTCGGGGCATAGCCCAACAACGTGCGGGAAAAGTCAGGGGAACCGGGAAACGACATGGGGAAGTCCTTCTTGATCTGCGGGGAAGTCTATTCGACCGGCCCTCTCTGTGCGCAAGACAGCCTGGAATGACTGCTCGCGGCCGCTTAGCCGGGCATACCTCGTAAAGTGTCCACGGCGTCGCTCAGGTGGCTCACCGCGACTATCTCGATGTCGGGGTGATCAGCCGTGACTGCATCCGCAAAGTTGCCCTGGGGCACCAGCACGTACTCCGCTCCGGCCAGTCGTGCCGCTATGACCTTCTGGCGCACCCCGCCGATCGGACCGACGAAACCCTCCGGCGTGATGGTCCCGGTTCCCGCCACCCGGTTCCCGCGCACCAGGTCTTCCTCCGTGAGCAGATCGACGAGGCCTAAGGCGTACATCAAGCCAGCGGACGGACCCCCACCTCCGGTCGCCCGATCAATCTCGACCTCGAACGGGAGCTCGGGCGGAGCAACGTACTCGGTAAGCCCTACACCCAACATTGATCGACCCTCTACTTCCAGGTGTGGTGCCAGATCGACCGGAATCTCGAGCCGATCAGCATCACGTAACACGGTCAGAGCCACCCGCTCCCCGACCGGTCGCGACCCGATCAGCTCGGCTGCCTCCGCTCGGGTGACAATAGGGGTAGCGTCCACCGCAACCACCACATCGCCTATCCGGAGCTTCCCGAATGACGGACCCTCCTCCAGGACAGACCTGATTATCACCCCACCCTCGCCAGGTTCGGGCGACCAACCAAGGTACCCAAGAGCGGCCAAGATGGCGCTGTCCACGGACTCGTCCATCATTCTGAGGTTTGCTTCTCGCTGCTCCTCGGGCGACACTCCTTCGGGGCGGATGTATCGGCGCGGGACTAGGTCGATATCGGAATCCAACCAGCCCACCACTAGGGCATAAGGATTGACCTCCTGGAGGCTTACCGTCAACAGATACAGGTCCCCGTTGAGCGAGTAAACCGGCACCGCCTCCTCCATGTGTACGAAGTCCACAACTTCGCTGATCGGACCCGGCCACATGGCATAGTACGGGACCGGTACGAACCACAGGACCAATGCGGCCAGAGCCACGCCGAAGAATCCCATCCCTGATACAACCGGCCAAGGAACAGTCCGGTAACGCAAGGAACGGGGGGCGGCACCCGGGTCGACCGGTACCCTCTTGTCTCTATCCGAGTCTTGATACATAAGTCGGCCGAGAATAACCGGCAATTCTGTAATCGAGCCACGCGAACGGATACCATAAGGAGCCACGACCAATTGGCGGCATAGAGAGGACATACATGACATCCCGCCCAGAGGTGTTGTCGGTTCGGCTACTCCCGCTCACCGGGTTGAACGCTCGAACGGCGGTTGCCATACGGGTAGCAACCTTTGCCCTGCTCACCGCGGCGTGCGCCCAGATTGAGATACCGTTGGGCTTCACCCCGGTACCGATCACAGCCCAAACGTTCGCGGTGCTGCTAAGCGGTGCGGTGCTCGGCTCGAGAGAGGGCGCAGCCTCTCAGCTTCTGTATGTGGTCATGGGCCTGGTTGGGCTGCCCTTCTACGCGGGTGGGGAAAGCGGATGGGAGACACTGAGCGGGGCAACCGGCGGTTACCTAGCCGGATTCATTGTGGCCTCTTACGTGGTCGGATACCTCTCAGAACACCAACAAGATCGCCGTTTTGCAACTTCCGTAGGGGTTTTTCTCACCGGCAACCTCATCATCTACACCTGCGGGGTCGCCTGGCTGATGTACACCTTCTCATGGGATCTCGCCACCGGAGTCGAGAAGGGGATGGCACCTTTCATCATCGGCGATACCGTCAAGATTCTTCTGGCTGCCGCCGCCGTGCCAGCCACATGGAAACTGGTTTCCCGTCGGGAAGATTCGAGCGACCATACCCTCTGACCTCGGCGAACATCCCGTGGCGAGCGACGGTCCGAAGACCAGTCGCATGTCGGGCTATCCGATGACGGAACGGCCCCACCTACGCCCCTCGGTGAGAAGAGTGAGCGTATCGCATGCCCCGATTGATCCGGACAGGTTGGTAAAGGAAGTAGTTGGCCCGACCAGCGGCGCGGTTGCCCTGTTCCTAGGGACGGTACGGGACCATTCCCCGGGCAAGCAGGGGATTACCCACCTCGAGTACGAAGCCTACGAGAGACACATCGTAGCCAAGATAGACAAGGTGGTAGACCAGGCAATAGAACGTCGACCTATCAACGCGGTGGTCGTCGAGCATCGTCTAGGCAAAGTCGACCTTGAGGGAATAGCGGTAGCTGTAGCGGTGGCGTGCGCCCATCGGGACGACGCTTTCGTAGCGGCCCGTTACATAATCGACGAGCTCAAGAAGCAAGCCCCGATCTGGAAGAAGGAGGTGTGGGAGGACGGCGAAGCTTGGTCGACGGGATCCTGACCGTTCCCGCACTGGCCTCGGCCGATCTCGCCTGATGAATGGGAACATTCTCGACGAGTTAATGAATCTGCTCAACCACCCGGGCCCGATCAACTGGGCATTAGCGGGGCAGTTGGCGGATCACGTTGTAGGCGCACCCACTCCTATAGATCCTTGGATAGCGGATGAGTATCTTGAGCTGGTCCGCCTGGCTCAACTCCGGGTTCCCGGCGCGGCCCGGTACCCCACTCCGACGCCCGTCCTGGTTGATTCGAGAGCCTGGGCGGGGCACCATCTTCGATCATTCAGCTACCTAGTCGAGCCTCTAGCAGACCGCCTAGCCGAAGGAACCGACCCGTCTGCGGATCATATGCTTCGGCCCATCAGCCCGGTACTACTGGGAATGAACATCGGGACCTTGGTGGCATTCCTCAGCAATCATGTGCTTGGAACGTTTGACGCCGGATTCCCCGCCACCCAAATGGAAGGACTCACGTTCCATGTTCCGAACATCGAGGACTTCGCGGCTAGCAACGGATTGGATAACCGATCCGTGCGATTATGGGTGTCCCTGCATGAGGTAGCTCATCACACAATCATGTCCCGCCCCTGGGTGCGGAGCTACCTTACCGACGTGTTCCGGTCAGTAATCTCATCGATCGAGATCGAGCCCGAGGATCTGACCAAACTCCATCGGGTCGTCAGCGACCCCTCCTACCTGCATGACGTCTTAGGCCAGTCGCAGGGAATCGAGTTCATACCGGGATGCCAAATCGACCAAGACCTGGCCGATCAGGCCACCACAGCCATGGAATTGGTCGAGGGCTACGGCACCTATCTTGTTGAACGGGCCGCCCATCAGCTGCTTCCGAACCTCGATGAGATCAAATCGGCCATGACCACGTACCTTGAGGCACGCATGGGAGAAGCGGGCCCGATCTCGACGTTGCGGGGTAGCTCATCCGGTATAGACAGCGCGGGTGAGGGCTTCTGTCGAGAAGTTCGAGACCGTTGGGGAGCATCGGGTCTGGAAAAGGTCTGGCAACGGAGCGAGAACCTGGCTACCTCAGCCGAGCTATCCGACGCCACCGGATGGGCGGCAAGGATGCTGCTTGAGGATCCGTTCTTTAGTTAGGAATCCGACACTGACCCGAATAGCATGGCACTCCCCACCCTATTCCGAGGAGAACCATGGCCATCAAGATAGGCACCGCGGCACCCGACTTCTCATTGCCGGACACCGACAACCAGCAGGTGACACTGGACTCGGTGCTCGGTGACCGGACCTTGCTGGTTTTCATTCCTTTCCCGTTTACTGGTGTATGCACTGACGAGGTTTGCGAGCTGCAAGAGAATCTCGGTGAACTACAAGGGCGCGGAGCACGGGTGGTGGTGATCACCTGCGACACCCGGTTCGCAAACCAGGAGTGGGCTCGCCGGGAAGGTATCGAGTACACCGTTCTCAGCGATTACTGGCCGCACGGGGAGGTTGCCCGCTCCTACGGGGTATTCAATGAGAGCATCGGAGCAGCCAACCGCTACACCTTCGTGCTTGATGCCAACGGCATGGTGACCGGCGTGGTCTCGTCCGATGAGCTCTCGGTGGCACGACAGATGGAGAGCTACCTGGCGGCGTTGTAGACAGCGGCGCTCAACTGCCGGTGGCTAGTTGGGACTTGAAACCGTGACGGGGAACCCCTCAAGCCGCTCTTGGTGACTTTTCAGGGGCCATCTGGGCGGTATCGCCAGGTTGGTCCGTTATACAACGCGCTGGTCGCGCGTGCCCGATTCGTCGGCCAGCGAGTTGCCCGACGGCTAGGTATCTGTTGTGGTCGTCGTGGCAGAACCTGCAGACTTGGAGTTAGTCGACCCGTCCGCGCTGTCGGATTGGTCGTCTTCTTCGCGCCCTTCCTCAATGCCCTTACGGAACTCGCGGGCGGAACTACCCAGGGATCGAGCCAACTCCGGTAGCTTCCGGGCACCGAAGAGCAACAGAACGACCACGATGATGAGGATGATCTCGCCGGTACCAACCTTCGGTATCATAAGCGGACTCCTTTCTCGGACGTAAAGCCTAACAGCGGATCATCCCGGGGGGACTTCCTTGCTTGGCTCAAGGGAAACTGCCCCGTAGCAGCTACCAAATCGGTCGGGAGCTACGCTACCCAGGCTTCCCAAGCCGCTACAGCTGCTTCAACGACTGCCCGGTCGATCCCCTCCCTCGATACATAGAGTTGGATCACGACCCGATCCTCCAACTCGATACCCTCGTTTTGAACCCTCACCTCGTCTCGAAAGGACCAATAATCCCGGAGGAGATCCATCTGCGCTTCAGTGGGCACCGTCGACCAGTCCTTGTCCACGGTCTGGTCAACGACCAAATGGGTGGAGTAGTCACCCCGCGTGACCTCGGAAGCCGAATCCCATTCCCCGGCGGGAGCGTCAATCCAGGTACCGAGAGGACCGACCCCCTCCGCCAGCTCCTCCGGGAGGTGACCGAAATTGATAGCCAGCGCTTGATACTCTCGAGATAGTCGGTACTCGGTTTGCAACCTGGTACCGACCCTTGCCAGTTGCTCCTTGCTCGTACCGGCCCCCACCGCCACCGTCAGCCATACCCTCGACGGATTGTTGGCGGTTGCCTCATCAATGACGGTGTAATCGGCTTCCGGGACCTGGACAACGGGAGACGTCGTCGTCGAGGACGGTGTTGTGGTCGTCGCGGCGGTGGTCTCGGTAACCGCGGTGGTAGCGGTGGTGGTAGCAGGAGTCGGTTCGGTAGTCGTCGTGGTGGCGGCCGTCGTTGCCGTAGTGATGGAGGGAAGCTCCACAGCACCGCCCACCCCGATAATGTCCACTATTCGGCCTATGGCGGCAGCGAAGCGTTCGTAGGCGACCACATACTCGGCCAACGCCGCCCGGCGTCGCTCTCCCGTGTCCGGGGAACGAAGTCCCGCCAAGGCCTCTACGGATGCGTCCATCATCTGACCCGAAGCCGCCCATGCCGTCTGATGCTCGATCGGCAAGCCAAAGCTCTCCGGTGGTTCCAACAGCCCGATAGCGTCGCGGACGCTGCGCGTCCGATCCCGTACGTCAACAAGGGCAGCTTCCGTGTCCGGGTAGGAGGCTTCGGTTACCGAACGATTGTCCCAATCGTTGTTGGCAGACCGCATTGATACGGCGACTTGCCCCGCGGCCGCGCCGATGTCTCTGATCTCCTGAAGGTAGGCCAAGACCTCAGCACCATCGGCTTCCGCCTCGGGAACCGTAGGGGATACCGCTTCCGTGGTGGGAGTAGGCGACTGCGTTGTAGAGGGAGGCGAGACGGTGGTGACGGAACCGAGAGTTGTGTCCACTTCACCGCCGGTGGTGTCGGACTCCGAAGCCGTGGAGGCGGTCGAACCATCCTCAATCGCATCGTCCGAACAGGCAGCAAGTGTAAGAATGCCGACCAGCAGCAAAGCCCACACACTTGCTGGCCGTCCGCCCAAGGAGAAACGCGGGATAAACATCTCCCTTTACTCTACCGACCTGAGCAACCGAATGGAAACGTTAAGAGACCGCCCGCTCCAGCGCTTCGGCCGCACGTTGGCGTCGGATCTTTCGCCGCTCCCGCTCCGACAGGCCGCCCCATATGCCAAATTTCTCCCCGCGCACCACCGCGTATTCGAGGCATTCGATCCGAACTTGGCATCCGGCACAGATCTGCTTGGCTACCCGCGTGGAAGCACCTCGATCAGGAAAAAACAGGTCCTTGTTGGCACCGAGACAGCTGGCATACTCCCTCCAGCCCACCGGCTCTATCGCGAGCGCGTCAATGAGTTCCCGACGCAAGGTCCCTCCGAATCCCAAGATTGCAATTTACACGTGTGTAATATAACTAGGTGTTGGACATCCGGCAAATTCCCCACGCCCCTCGTACAACCGGCAACGGAAGGCCGAAAGCCACGAGCAGAGCGGCCCAATGCCACCCGAAACAACCCCATTCCCCAACCGGCGAATCGGCCACTGAACAGAGCGGGTCGGTCAGCGGTGTCCGAAACGACTAGGCCCCCACTGGCAACTGACTCACGCTCGCTACACTCGTGATCGATGTCCGGAACGCGTCACCGCCTTGCTGAATTAGCCGCCCGGAAGGTGCCCTGGCCAGTTCACCTATACCGCAGCGACACGGGCAAGAAATATGCCATGGCCATCAGCGGGATAGTCCTGCTGGCATTCGTTTTGATCCATATGGTGGGCAACCTCCATGTATTCGAAGGGGCTCACGGCGGGGTTTTCCGCATTGATGAGTACGGCGAGGGGTTGCGAGACTTAGGAGAGCCTCTGCTGCCCCGTACCCTGGCCCTCTGGGTCTTCTTCCGCCTCCCGCTTGCCGCAGCGTTCCTGATCCACATTCACGCCGCTTACGCTCTGACCAAGAGCAATCGCGCCGCCCGCGACACCAAGTACCAGTCACCCCGCGAGTACGTGGCCGCCGACTATGCCAGTCGGACCATGCGATGGACCGGCGTCATCCTCCTGTTATTCCTGGTGTGGCACCTGGCTGACCTCACCCTCGGTGTAGATGCTGTCAACCCGGCATTTGAGCGAGGGGCCGTCTACAACAATTTGTTGGCCAGCCTCAGTCGCTGGCCGGTGTGGATCCTCTACATGGCCGCTCAGGTGGCGCTCGGATTCCACGTCTGGCACGGTGCGTGGAGCCTCTTCCAGAGCCTGGGGGTGGCAGGCCCTTGGTTCAGCCGTTTTCGTCGCACGTTCGCGCACACCTTTGCGGCGGTGGTAGTGGCTGGATTCATGTCAGTTCCGGTGGGTGTGGCGACCGGCCTGGTCAGCTGACTGAATGAAACCCGCGATCACGCTCGATCCTAAGACACCGGCTGGTCCGATCAATGAGCGCTGGCAAAATTACCGCCAGGACATCAGCCTGGTCAGTCCTGCCAACAAACGACAGTTCACGATCATCGTCGTCGGGACCGGCTTGGCCGGGGCGTCGGCTGCCGCCACCCTCGCTGAACTCGGGTATCGGGTAAAGGCCTTTACGTTCCACGACTCTCCACGACGGGCACACTCGATCGCCGCCCAGGGAGGGATAAACGCCGCCAAGAACTACCCCAACGACGGCGATTCGATACACCGACTCTTCTACGACACCGTCAAGGGTGGCGACTATCGCTCGCGGGAAACAAACGTCCACCGCCTCGCCGAGTTGTCAGTGGAAATCATCGATCAGTGCACCGCGCAGGGTGTGCCTTTCGCCCGCGAATACGGGGGGCTTCTCGCCAACCGGTCCTTCGGCGGAGCACAGGTGTCTCGGACCTTCTACGCCAGAGGGCAGACCGGCCAGCAGCTGCTCCTAGGGGCCTACCAGGCCATGATGCGTCAGGTAGACGCGGGCATGGTCGAATTGCACACCCAGACCGAGATGCTGGATCTTGTGGTCAAGGAGGGAAGGGCGGTGGGCATCGTGACCCGCCACCTGATCACGGGCGAGATTCAATCTCACAGCGGTCACGCCACGCTCCTCGCTACGGGGGGTTACAGCAATGTCTATTTCCTCTCAACTAACGCCATGAAGTCCAACGTGACGGCGATCTGGCGGGCCCACCGCCTCGGGGCCCTGTTCGCCAATCCATGCTTCACTCAGATCCACCCGACCTGTATACCCGCCTCCGATGAGTTCCAGTCGAAGTTGACGCTCATGTCTGAGTCCCTTCGCAACGACGGGCGGATTTGGGTCCCGCGGAGACCGGGCGATCATCGCCCGGCCGATGAGATTCCGGAAGCCGAACGTGACTACTACCTGGAACGCCGTTACCCGGCTTACGGCAACCTGGTCCCTCGGGATGTGGCGTCGAGGGCGGCGAAGGTAGAGGTGGACGGTGGCCGAGGGGTTGGTCCCCTCGCCAACGGCGTGTACCTGGATTTCTCGGACGCGATAGCCCGGCTTGGGACCGGTACCGTAAACGAGCGTTACGGGAACCTTTTCGAGATGTATGAGCGCATAACCGGCGAGGACCCGTACCGGATGCCGATGCGGATCTATCCGGCCATGCACTACACCATGGGCGGACTCTGGGTCGACTACAACCTGATGACCACTATTCCGGGCCTCTACGCTCTCGGGGAGGCCAATTTCTCCGATCACGGGGCCAACCGTCTCGGTGCCTCGGCGCTGATGCAAGGCCTCGCCGACGGTTATTTCATCATCCCGTACACCGTGGGCAATTATCTGGCCGACCAGCTCGGCCAAGGTCGGGTATCCGTCGACGACCCGGTGTTCGTAGAGGCGGAACGCCGCGTCGCCGAACGAACCGAACGCTATCTGAGTTGCGGCGGTACCCGTTCCGTTGATTGGTTCCACCGTGAACTGGGAAAGGTGTTGTGGGAACACTGTGGGATGGAACGTAATGCCACCGGTCTTCGTCAGGCTATCTCATCCATTGACGCACTCCGGGAGCGGTTCGACGAAGACCTACGCGTTCTCGGCACCAGCCAAACCCTGAACCAGACCCTCGAGAGGGCGGGGCGGGTCGATGACTTTCTCCAGTTGGGTCGTTTGATGTGCGTAGACGCCCTACGACGGGAAGAATCCTGCGGAGGCCATTTCCGGGTTGAGCACAAGACCGAGGACGGGGAGGCACGCCGGGACGACACCAACTTCGCCCATGTCGCCGCTTGGGCTTGGTCGAACCGGGGCGAGCCCCAACTCCACAAGGAGCCTCTCGAGTTCGAATACCTCAAGCCGAGCCAGCGCAGCTACAAGTAGGAGAACGGGATGAACCTGACCCTTCGAATTTGGCGACAGGCCGGACCCGAGTCTGAGGGTCGTTTCGAGACCTATGAGGCTGCTGGCATCCATGAGGACATGTCCTTCTTGGAGATGCTCGACGTAGTCAACGAGCGTCTCACCGAGTCGGGGAGAGAGCCGATAGCGTTCGACCATGACTGCCGCGAAGGCATTTGTGGCACGTGCGGACTCATGATCGATGGTCGCGCCCACGGACCCCGTATGAACACCGCCACCTGCCAGCTCCACATGCGGGAGTTCTCCGACGGCGAGACCATCACCATCGAACCTTGGCGTGCCTCCGCCTTCCCGATCGTTCGCGACCTGGTAGTAGATCGAAGCGCATTCGACCGGATCATTGAGGCCGGGGGCTATATCAGCGCCCCGACCGGGTCAGCGCCGGAAGCCAACCTGCTCCCAGTTCCCAAGGAGGCTGCGGATAGCGCCATGGACGCCGCATCCTGCATCGGTTGTGCCGCCTGCGTAGCGGCATGTCCGAACAGTGCCGCCCAATTATTCACTGCCGCCAAGCTGGCTCATCTCAACCTCCTCCCCCAGGGCCAGCCGGAGCGTTGGAGCCGCACCGAGCGGATGGTCGAGACTATGGAGGAGTTCTTCGGGTCGTGCACCAACCACGGCGAGTGTGAGATGGCGTGTCCGAAGGGTATTTCGCTCGGCAACATCGCCATGATGAACCGTGATTACCTACGCGCCAAGCTAGGTATGAGGCAATCTCAGTAGGGAGAGTTAGATGCACGTTACTCAAGGTCATAGGCGAAATGGTTAAATTCCTGACAGACGAGTGGGCGCGGGAGGTAACCGACGCCATCAATGACCCTAACGCCCATCTGGTCGGTCAGTATGCGACCGAACTGGCTATTCAGTTCGAGGTAGGAGAGCCTGCTTCCGGGGATACGATCAACTACTTCTTGGAGATCCACGAACAGGGGGCTCAGGTCAGAATGGGAAAACTGTCCGGCGCCGACCTAACTATCAAGACCGATTATGCGAGCGCGTCGGCTATCTCCGACGGATCGCTCAAGATTCAGCACGCCTTCTTCACCGGGAAACTTTCCCTCTCTGGCAACGTGGCCAAACTACTGAAGCACCAGCAAACCATGGAACGGTTTGCCGACGCGATCTCCGGGCTGGTGGTGGAATACTGATTCCGGTAGCCGACGCCGAATCGGATCAGTCGGCCAGTAGGTTCCACATCTCCTCAATCTTGCCCTCGACCGTCGCCGCTGCTGCAACCAACGCCGCCTCTTCCGTCGAGGTGAGGTCCAACTGCACGATCTTGCGGACACCGGAGGCATCCAAGCTGGCGGGCACACCGAGATAGAGGCCCGACAGGCCGTACTCACCGCCGAGCCAAGCGCATACCGGCATTACGGTACCCTCGTCCAGCAGGACGGAACGAGCCATGGCAGCCGCGGCGGAGGAGGGAGCGTAGAACGCACTCCCCGTCTTGAGATACCCGACGATCTCGGCACCGGCCTTGCGGGTACGCTCCACCAGCTTTTCGATGTCCTCAGATGAAAGCAAATCGACTAGGGGGCGACCACCCACCAGGCACTGTGACGGAACCGGCACCATGGTCATCCCGTGACTGCCGAGGGTTAGGGCACTCACCGCAAGAACATCGACCCCGAGTCGCTCCGCGATGAAGTGAGCGAACCGAGAAGAATCAAGGATCCCCGCCTGACCCATCACGCGGTGACGCGGGAGACCGCTTACCTCCGCCGCCAACACCGTCATCTGGTCCAAGGGATTGGTAACGACGATGATCGTGACCTCCGGAGACCGGTTTACCACCTCCCTAGTTACCTGTTTGACGATCTTGGCGTTGACCGCCAGCAGATCCATCCGAGACATTCCCGGCGTGCGGGCTAGGCCAGCCGTGATGATGGCAACATCGCTTCCGGCCGTTTCCTCATAGCCGTTGGTCCCGATGACCTTCGTACGATATTTCTCCACGGGGCGCGACTGGTTCATATCAAGGGCCAAGCCTTGGGGTAATCCGTCCACGATGTCGGTCAGGACCACCTCGTCGGCTATGTCCATTGCCGCCAACCGCTGCGCGGTGGTTGACCCGTACTTGCCAGCACCTACGATTGTTATCTTCCGCGACCCTGTCTCAGGCATAACCTCTCCTGTCCACCTAACCTTCCCGGTGCCTTCCCACCCTCACATGTACGCCCGAATCGAGGTTAAGACCCGACGGCTGCCGGTCATTGCCGCATAACTCTCGATGATGGGCATCCGTTCCATCATGGCGGCGGCAAACTCCGACGTCCGTACCTCAGTTGCGTAGTTCATGAGTCGGGCCAGATCGTAGGTGACCACCCGATCACCTACCACCGCCTCAAGGCTAGCTTCGATCAGATCGGCTACCTCAGTCCAGCCGATGTGGCGGAACATGATGGCACCGGAGAGCATCAAGGACCCGGGGTTGACTTTGTCCATACCGGCGTACTTGGGAGCGGTACCGTGGGTGGCTTCGAAGACGGCGTGACCGGTCTCGTAGTTGATGTTTCCACCTGGCGCGAGTCCGATCCCACCCACCTGGGCAGCCAGGGCATCGGAGAGATAATCCCCGTTGAGGTTGGTGGTAGCGATGACGTCGTAATTTGCCGGTCGGGTCAGGACCTGCTGGAGCATGGCATCGGCTATCACATCCTGTATCAGCACCCTCTCGCCAGGATCGCCCCCACACTCATCCCAACTCACCGTATCGTCGGGAAACTCCTCTCGCGCCACCTCGTAACCCCAGTTCCGAAACGATCCCTCGGTGTACTTCATGATGTTGCCTTTGTGGACCAGGGTGACCGAGCGCCGCCCGAGGCGGATGGCGTACCGGATGGCCGCCCGGACCAACCGCTTGGATCCGATCTCGGATATCGGCTTGATACCCACCCCGGAACCCGAGCGAATATGCCACCCGAAGGCATCGGCTAAGAACTCCACCAGCTTTCCGGCTTCATCGCTCCCCTCCTCCACCTCGAATCCCGCATACACATCTTCAGTGTTCTCCCGGAAGATCACCATGTCAACGAGGTGGGGAGTACGGATCGGGGAGGGGATTCCCCGGTACCAGCGCACGGGACGCAGACAGGCGAACAGGTCAAGCTTCTGGCGGATGGTGACGTTCAAGGACCGGATCCCGCCGCCCACCGGGGTAGTCAGCGGGCCTTTGATCCCGATGAGGTACTCGTCCAACTCATCGATAGTCCGCTGCGGAAGCCAATCTCCCTCGTCGGCGAAGGATCTTTCCCCGGCATATACCTCATGCCAGGCGACTCTCCGCTCGCCGCCGTAAACGTGACGGACGGCAGCGTCAAACACCTGCTGGGAGGCCCGCCAGATATCGGGACCGATTCCGTCACCCACGATGAAGGGAATAATCGGATCATCGGGTACCGCAAGGCCCGACTTTCCCATCGTGATACTGCTTGCCATGCCAACTCCTGTTCGCAATTCGATCCCGATTCCAGGACCTGGAATCCCCGGGTATGTTATCGGTAAGCCGCAGGTATCCTCGGCAGAGATGTCCGTCACCCTGCGAAGCGTCATGCTCCGGCTTCCGATGAAACGGGCCTTCTCCACCTCTTCCGCGACACTCATCGAGCGCGAAGTGATCCTGGTGGGGCTATCCGAAGGGGAAATAACCGGCTGGGGCGAAGCCGCCCCGTATCCGGGTTACACCCGAGAGACGATAACCGAGGCTTGGGTAGCTCTCCGAGCGTGGGCGGACGGACGCCCACAATCGGCCCACCCGATTCCTACCCTGACTGCCGCCTTGGAGCAGGCCAGCGTCGATCTAGCTGCCAAGCGGTCGGGCACAGCTCTCTGGCGCTACCTGGGTGGATCGGGCCAGCCAGTCTCGGCCAGCGCGGCCGTGGGAATACAGACCACCATCGGTGATCTGGTCCGTAGGGTCGATGGGATGGTCGCAGCAGGAGCAAACCAGCTCAAGCTCAAGATCTCCCCGGGCTATGACCTATCGCCGTTACGAGCAGTCCGCGAAGAGTTCCCTAATGTCTTGGTCGCAGCCGATGCCAACGGCTCCTACCAGCCTGGCGACCCAGGGCTAGACGCCATCGACGGATTGGGACTCGCCTACGTGGAACAGCCCTTCGATCGGCGCGCGCTCGGTGCCCATGCCGAACTTCGCGCCCGGTGGGACACCCCGGTCTGCCTGGATGAAGCTGCCCACACCCTCGACGATTTGCGGCGCGTCACCGACCAAGGAGCAGCCGATTTGGTCAGCCTTAAGCCGGGCATCCTCGGCCCCAGCGCCACCCTGGCGGCGATGGACATGGCTGGCTCGGCGGGTGTGGGAGTCAAGATCGGTGGCTTAGTGGAAACCTCGGTGGGGAGATCCCATTGCTTGGCGTTGGCCTCCCGTCCCCAGGTAGTCCATACCGACGTGATACCGGCCCACTGGCTCCTCGACCAAGACCCGTCACCGCGGCGATGGAAGATCCAGGACGGCCAGCTCATGCCGTTGGATCAGCACGGCGTTGAGGTAGTGATTGACCGGCGCGTGGTTGTCGACGAATTCAGCGCCGCCTTCCCGAGTGCCCCGATCCGGCCCGCCGGAGACTTGTTTGAAGGTGGGACCGGCAGGCAATCCCTAGAAGGCGTCCAGGCTACGGAGACGCATCTCAGAAGCGGTGACGGTGTTGGTCATTAGCATGGCGACGGTCATGGGTCCCACCCCGCCCGGCACCGGGGTCAACGCCGCGGCCACCTCGGACACTTCGGCGAAACAAACGTCTCCTACCAGAGACCCCGACTCGGTGCGGTTGATTCCCACATCCAGCACCACGGCCCCGGGACGAACATGGTCGGCTGAGATCATCTCGGCCCGGCCAACCGCTACCACCAGGATGTCAGCCCGGCGGGTTACCTGAGCCAAATCCGAGGTCCGGGAATGGGCCAACGTCACCGTTGCGTCGACGCCTTTGGCGGCCAAGAGCAAGGCCAAGGGACGCCCCACGAGGAATGACCGACCCACCACCACCACCTCAGCGCCCCGCGGGTCAATGTCGTAGTGGAGCAGTATCCGGAGACAGCCGCTAGGGGTGCACGGTGCGAACACCGTACGATCCAGGACGATCATGCCCAGGTTGGTGGGGTGCAACCCGTCGACATCCTTGCGGGGGCTTATCTCACTGGTTACTTGCGGGCCATCCAATCCAGCCGGGAGCGGCAGCTGAAGGAGGATTCCATCGACCTCTTCATCGGAGTTCAACCGGTGGATGAGGGCAACCAAGTCTTGCTGGGTAACCGAGGGAGGGATGGCATGGTGGACCGACCGGATGCCAAGCTCGGCCGCTCGACGGCGTTTGGATGCCACATAGGCGGCCGACGCGGGATCATCCCCTACCAAGACCGTGGCCAAAGTCGTCGTTTTCCCTCGAGCTTCGAGAGCGGCGGTTCTCGTCTTGGCCTCGGCGAGGACTTCGGCGGCAACCGCTTTTCCGTCCAGCAATTGTGCGCTCATCTCATCACCATCGATTCAGTGTCGGAAACGCCGCTCGCCAGTGAATATCATGCCCATACCAAGCCGATCGGCGGTTGCGACCACAGCCGCATCGTTGACAGATCCTCCCGGCTGCACGATCAACCTTACACCCGCCGACCTCGCCATCTCAACACCGTCTGCGAAAGGGAAGAAGCCGTCCGACGCGCACACCCCGCCAGCCGCCCGGCCAGCCGCCATCTCCGCCGCCAATCGAACCGCCCCCACCCGTGAAGGCTGGCCTCCCGCTATGCCCCATGCTGCGCCATCCTTGACCATAACCACCGCGTTGGAGTACGTATGGGAGGCAACTACCCAAGCCAGGGAGGCGTCGTCCGCAAGGCCTTCGGGTTGGAGTTGGCTCACTACCCGCCAACCCTCCCGGTCCCCCAGTTGGGCTGGTTCTTGCCCAAGCCAACCACCGGTCAACCGCCTCAACATCAGTCCTTGAGGCCTAGGGGATGACGCTTCAAGGATTCGGGTGGCGGAGCGCCTTCTGGCCAGCCCGTCTACCACACCTTCTGCGAAGCCGGGGGCGATAATTACGTCGGCTATCGGGCCTTTGATCATGAGATCGGCCGTGGTTCCATCAACCCGGCGGTTAAGGCCGACGACCCCTCCAAAAGCGGAGGTCCGGTCGCAAGCCAGCGCCTTAACATACGCGGAGGCCAGCGAGTCCCCCTGGCCGACTCCGCACGGACCGCCATGCTTGATGATCGCCACCGCTGGCCTCGTCCCAAGGTCATGGACCAGATTCCACGCCGTATCGGCGTCAGCGAGGTTCTGGTAGCTGAGAGGGGGACCGCCGTGTCGGATGATCTCCTCCCACCATGAGGGCACCGGCCCCCGGTATCGGGCGGCCGCCTGGTCCGGGTTCTCTCCGTAACGGAGAGGATCTTCACGGATGAGGTTGACGTTAAAGCTGGCGGGAAGTGGCCCGTCATGCCTCGCCATCCACGAGGCGACCGAGGCTTCGTAGGCAGCTGACCGGGCGAACGCAGCGGCGGCCAACTCCTGGCGCAACCTCGCCGAAAGCTGGCCACGGGACCGGACTTCCTCCAAGATTCTCGGGTAGTCGGTCGGGCTGGTTACCACCCCGACCGAGGCATGATTCTTCGCCGCCGCCCTCATGAGAGCAGACCCACCGATGTCAATAGTCTCAATATCCGGACGCTCCTCGAAGGGGTAAAGATTGACGACTACCAACCCGAAGGGTTGGACGCCTAGGTCTCTCATATCGGCGCGATGCCGGTCGTCATGGGGGTCGCCGAGAATGCCCGCGTGAATTCGGGGGTGGAGGGTAACCACCCGATGATCCAGTACCGGGGGGTAGCCGGTGAGATCGGACACATCCGTTACGTCAAGTCCAGCCTCCCGGAGCACCGCTGCGGTTCCTCCGCTGGCCACGATCCCCCAACCCATGGCAATGAGCCCGGACGCTAGCTCCACTACTCCCGACTTGTCGTAGACCGAGATCAGCGCCCGGCTACTCATCACAAAGACCCGCGAACCGAGAGCATCATCCTGGGAGCGTTAACCGCCGAGGGTCTCATGGGCGACGAGAGCGACGACCGTGAGCGGTCGATCAGGGTCGGCCAACAACATCAACCATCAAGCGTCCGGCCTCGGTCGGGCTGTCCCCTACCCGCACTCCGGCCGCCCGTAGGGTGGCGATCTTGGCGGCAGCCGTACCCTTACCGCCCGACACGATCGCTCCGGCGTGTCCCATCTTCTTTCCCGGCGGTGCCGTCAGCCCGGCGATGTAGGCAACAACCGGCTTCGTCATCTGCTCTGAAATGAAGATGGCCGCCTCCTCCTCTGCCGTACCCCCGATCTCGCCGATCATCATCACCGCTCCGGTCTCGGGATCGGCCTCGAAAGCCGCTAGGCAATCAATAAAGGAGGTGCCAGGCACCGGATCGCCACCAATCCCCACGCAGGTAGTTATGCCCACCCCAGCCTGCTTCAACTCATAAAGGGCCTGATAGGTCAGGGTGCCCGAACGGCTCACCAGACCGACCGGACCACCGGGCAGAGCGATGTCCGGCGCAGTGATCCCGACATTCGCCTTGCCGGGGCTGATCAGGCCGGGACAGTTAGGTCCAATGACCCTCACCTCGGGGTAAGAACGACGGATATAGGCAGACATCCACGCTTCGTCTTTCGCCGGAACCCCCTCCGTGATAACCACAACCAGCCGTATCCCACCCTCGGCAGCCTCCACCACCGCATTCTTGACGAAGGGCGCGGGAACGAACACGCACGACACATCGGCCCGGGTATGGCGCACCGCGTCCTCCACCGATCCGAACACCGGGATCCCGTCGACTTCAGTCCCAGCCTTGCGTGGGTTGACGCCTGCCACCACCTTCGTCCCGTAGGAACGGTTACGCCGGGCGTGAAACCTTCCTGCCCGTCCGGTCAGGCCCTGGTAGAGCACCCGACTGTTCTCATCCAGCCAGATGCTCATCGACCACTCGCAATTTCCACGGCGGCGGCGGCCCCATCCGCCATCGAGTCGGACATCATCAGCATCGGCGACAGGTAGGGCGCGACCATCCGCCGCCCCTCGGACGCATTGGTACCGTCGAGCCTCAGCACGATCGGCGACCCTATCTCCACCCGCTCTAGGGCGTCGAGGATTCCCTGGGCGACCACCTCCCCCTTCACAATTCCCCCGAAGATGTTGATGAATATCGCCGCTACCCGGGGATCATTGTTGATCACCTCTAGAGCCGAGGCCATGGTCTCTACCTCGGCCGCCCCACCGATGTCCAAGAAGTTGGCCGCCGCCCCGCCAGCCTGGACCACAAGGTCCACTGTGCTCATGGCCAGCCCGGCACCGTTGGCGATAACCCCAACCGAGCCGTCCAATCCCACATATTGGAGTCCACGTTGGTGGGCTTGGGCCTCCCGGTCGTCGCGGGGCTGGGTCTGGTCATAGACCCGATACTCGGGATGACGAAAGATGGAGTTACCGTCGAGCGTTACCTTGGCGTCCAGCGCCATGACCTCGTTGGTTTCGGTGAGGATCAGCGGGTTCACCTCCACCAGATCGGCGTCCCCCTCCAAGAAAGCCCGGTACAGCGCGCCGAGGGCCCGCACCGTGCCGGATGTGGCAGCCGGAGCGAGTCGGGCTTCCGATACCCAAGCATTGAGCGTCGCTTCGGACAGGTCATCCACCGGGTTGATCAACACTCGGGCGATAGCATCCGGATCGGACTCGGCAACCGTCTCTATGTCAACCCCACCCTGAGCCGACAGCATCCCCAGGTAGTCGCCGGTGGAGCGGTCCAGAGTGAACCCGGCATAGTATTCCGCCTTGATCCGAGCCGCCTCCTCAACCAGCAGGCTGTTGACCCGGTGCCCTCTGATGTTCATGCCGAGGATCCGCTCAGCGGCTGACTTAACCCCAGCCTGGTCGTCACAGACCGCGATGCCCCCGGCCTTTCCCCTTCCCCCGATGTGGACTTGCGCCTTGATAACCGCCGGATAACCGATCGTGTCGGCCGCGGCCCCCGCTTCCCCAACCGACTTCACAACCTTTCCCCGGGGAACGGGGACACCGTAACCGGCCAGGAGGGCCTTGCCCTGATACTCAAGAAGATCCACGGCCTACGATCCTATATCGATTCGAGCCTGTCTCGATCCGCCATCCGATCCCTCGTCGGAATGTTTCGTTCCACCCAGCTGGTGATATCCCCCAGCGGCGTCCCGGAAGTGAAAATGGCGTCCATGCCCCCGTCACGCAGTCGACGCGCATCCCCCTCGGGGATGATCCCCCCACCGAATACCTTGATGTCATCCACCCCGCGGTTGCGAAGCTCGCTGACCACCGCGGGCATGAGGGTCATATGGGCCCCGGAGAGGATCGACAATCCGATCGCGTCGACGTCCTCCTGAATGGCTGCCTCGGCGATCTGGGCGGGGGATTGGTGAAGGCCGGAATAGATGACCTCGTTTCCGGCATCCCTGAGGGCGCGAGCCACCACCTTCGCTCCCCGGTCGTGACCATCGAGGCCTGGTTTGGCGATCAGCAAACGGCGAGACATTCGGGTCGTACTCCCCTCAGGAGGCCGAGCGGAGCAGTTTCCGCTTCTGGCTGATGTCTTCGATCATGCTCCGGAAGGAGGCTACAAAGCTATCCACGCCTTGCTGCTCCAGTATTGCCGCCACCTCGTCATAATCGACGCCGATGCTTCGAAGGGTCTTGAGTACGTTCACCGCATCCGCCATCTGGTTGACCCCGATCAACGCCGGTTGAGCGGTGCCGTGGTCCTGGTACGCGGCTATCGCCGATTCGGGCAACGTGTTGACCGTTTCCGGTGCTACCAGGGTGTCGATGTAGAGGGTATCCGGGTAGGCGGGGTTCTTGGTGGAGGTAGACGCCCACAGGGGCTTCTGCGGATTGGCCCCCTGCCGGCGGAGCTTCGCCCACCGATCCGATGTGAAGGAGCGAAGGAACTCGAGGTACGCCACCCGGGCATTGGCGATGGCGGTTCGACCGGTGAGCTCCTTCGCTTCCGGACCGCTAAGTGCCTCTAGTCGGCGGTCCACCTCGGTGTCGAATCGAGACACGAAGAAGGAGGCCACCGAATTGACCGCGCCGAGATTTCCGCCCGCGGCACTGAAGCGCTCCAAGCCCCTCAGGTAGGCATCTATGACCGAGCGATACCGGTCAATTGAGAAGATCAGTGTCACGTTGACGGATATCCCCTCACCGGTGGCAAACTCGATCGCCCTCAGGCCCATCCTGGTGGCGGGGATCTTTATCAGGAGGTTGGGTCGGTTGACGCGCTTGACCCAATCGCGGGCCTCTTGGAGGGTGGCGTCCGAATCGGCTGCCAACTCGGGGGATACCTCAACCGATACGAACCCGTCTAGGCCCCCACACCTCTCGTGTACCGGCATCATCACATCGCAGGCCCATCGAATATCCCCGGTTATCACCGCGGTGTAGATCTCGTCGGTATCGGCATCGCGTGCCACCAACTCGGCGATCTGACCGTCGTAAGACTTACCGACCAGAAGAGCCTGGGCGAATATGGTCGGGTTGGAGGTAAGCCCGGTCACCCCGGCGGCCACGTACCGGTCCAGTTCGCCCGACTCAAGCATTCCTCGGGAAATGGAGTCAAGCCAGATCGATTGGCCTGCCGCACCAAGGCTCCAAAGCCTCGAATCGTCGCCGGTCACTACCCACCTCCCAGGGTCGTCGAGCATGACTTTAGAGCCCCGGAGAGACGGAGGGTTTGGCTGGGATTGGTAACCCGGGCCTGGGGCTTGAAATCACGGTCAACCGTATCCAAGGACGCGCCTACACCTTCTCTAGCGGTGCCCAGTGCATCAGTAGCCGCTTCCGACCTCGGGTCGGGAAGTCCACCTCTAGCTGTGTGCCGAGTCCGGTGCCGTTCACCGAGGCCACCCGGCCTTCTCCCCACATCTCGTGGCGAACACGTTGTCCCACCTCCGGGCGCGAAATAGACCTGCTTCGTCGCCGCCCGACCTGCTCCCGGTGCGGGTCACGAACCCTCTTCCCGAGCTTCTGTACCAGCTCATGGGGGATCTCCTTCAGGAATCGGGAAGGAGGATTGAAGACTGAGGCACCGTACAACATCCGTGACCGAGCGGTTGACAAGTAGAGGCGTCGACGCGCCCTGGTGAGGCCTACGTAACAGAGCCGGCGCTCCTCCTCCAGCTCCTGATGATCGGTCAACGAACGAGCATGCGGGAAGACACCATCCTCCATTCCCACAACGAAGACGACATCGAACTCGAGCCCCTTGGCGTTATGCAGTGTCATCAGGGTGATGGTGCCCGCATCATCATCAAGGCCGTCCGTGTCGCTCACCAGGCTGACCGACTCGAGGAATCGTTCGACCAACCCGAGGCCCGTCTCGCCCTCAGATCCATGAGTCCGCTCGAAGTCTTCGGACGCGGACAGCAATTCCTTGAGGTTGTCGGCTCTTGCCTCCGCGGACGGAGTTCCCTCGGCTTCGACCATCTCCAGGTAACCGGTGCCATTGAGGACTTCCTGCACCGCCGCGGACGGCCCGGACTCGGCTTGTTGGGCAACCCGTTCGATCTCAACCAGGAACGCGGCAATCGACCGGTGAGCCCTGGCACCTAAGGTGCTCACATCCTGGTGGCGTCTTGTGGCCTCCATTAGAGAGATCTGCTCCGAGCTGGCAAAGCTCCTCAACCGCTCCACGGTTAGCTGGCCGATCCCCCGCTTTGGTACGTTAATGATCCGGAGTGTTGATTCTTCGTCGGCCGGGTTCGCTACCACCCGCAAGTAGGCGAGTACATCCTTGATCTCCCGTCGCTCGTAAAAGCGGAGTGACCCGATCACCTGATATGGAAGATCGGAGCGGGTCAGAATCTCCTCAACGGAGCGGCTCTGGGCATTGACCCGATAGAACACCGCCACTTGGGAGAATGCGATGCCTTCTTCCTTGAGTTTGGCGACCTCGTCGGCTACGAAGCCAGCCTCGTCGTTCTCGTCTTCGGCGCTGAATAGGGAGATCAACCGACCTCTACCCAGATTGCTCCAGAGGTGCTTGGGACGGCGGCGATGATTATGGGAGATGACCGCGTTGGCGGCGTCGAGGATGGTCTGGGTGGAACGATAGTTCTGGTCCAACATCACCACTCGCGCCTGCGGAAAGTCCTTCTCGAAGTCACGAATGTTACGGATGTCGGCACCTCTAAACCGGTAGATTGACTGATCGGAGTCTCCCACAACGCAAAGGTTCGCCTTTTCTCCGGCCAACTGCTTGACCAGTATGTATTGGGCGTGGTTCGTATCCTGAAACTCGTCAACGTGGAGGTAGGAGAAGCGCTGCCGGTAGGTCTCCAGCACGTCGGGTGCCAAGCCGAACAACTCGGTGGTGACCATGAGGAGATCGTCGAAGTCCAGTGCCGAGTTTCGTAACAGCTGTTCCTGATAGAGCCGATAAATGTCGGCTTCAACTTCGCCCCGGAAGCTATCTGCCCGGGATCGGAAGGTCTCGAAGTCGATCAGCTCGTTTTTCGCGTTTGAGATCTTCGCCCGAATTACGCGGGGCCGGAACTTCTTCGGGTCAAGTCTTAGGTCCCGGATGACCCTGCGAATCGCCCTGAGGGAGTCTCCGGCGTCGTAGATGGTGAAGCTGGACGAATATCCGAGTCGGGGTGCCTCGCGGCGCAGAATACGTGCGCAGGCCGAGTGGAAGGTGGAAACCCACATACCCTTGGCCGCCGGACCCACCAAGTCCCGCACCCGATGCCTCATCTCTCCCGCCGCCTTGTTGGTGAAGGTGATGGCCATCACCTCCCACGGCGGGACCCCGTGGTCACGGATCAGATGGGCCACACGGTAGGTCAGAACCCGGGTCTTGCCAGATCCGGCCCCGGCGACCACCAACAGAGGTCCCTCCGTAGTAGCCACCGCTTGACGCTGGACAGGATTCAGCTCTTCGAACAGCGGGGAGTCCGCGGCGGAACGGGATCGGACCGGAGCGTCCGTGGTCTGAAGCACGGGGGTCATACTAATCCTGTCCGGTGACGCGGATTACAGAGATGGGATTTGGGTACCGGCACCAAGGTACCCCGGCTACTCCCATTCGATCGTGGCGGGCGGCTTCGACGAAATGTCGTATACCACCCGGTTGATGCCAGGAACTTCGTTGATTACCCGACCGGATATCCGTTCCAGTACCTCATACGGTATACGGGCAAAATCGGCGGTCATGGCATCGTCCGAATTAACCGCCCGCAAGGCCAGCACTTGGCTATAGGTGCGTCCATCTCCTTGAACCCCGACCGTTCTGACGCCAGGCAGAACCGCAAAGTACTGCCATATCTCCCGATCAAGTCCGGCGCGGCCGATCTCCGCGGTCATGATGGCGTCGGCGGCGCGGAGCAGGTCCACTCGCTCCCTAGTCACCTCTCCCATGATCCGTACCGCCAACCCGGGTCCGGGGAAGGGCTGGCGCCACACGATCTCCTCGGGGAGGCCCAACTGTTCCCCCACCGAACGCGCCTCGTCCTTGAACAAACCTCGAAGCGGTTCTATCAGCTCGAAATCAAGGTTCTCCGGCAAACCACCCACGTTGTGATGGGTCTTGATGGTGGCCGCGGCAGCCCCGCCCGATTCGATCACGTCCGGATAAAGGGTTCCCTGGACAAGAAAGCGCGCGTCGTCGATTCGACTGGCCGCCTGCTCGAAGGTTCGGATAAACAGCCGTCCGATGATCCGCCGCTTCTCTTCCGGGTCGACCACCCCGGCGAGAGCTGAAAGGAAGTCGTCGGCGGCATCCACCGCGATCAGATCGACGTCAAAGTGACGGTTGAAGGTGTCGATGACCCGTTCAGCCTCGCCGGCGCGCAGGAGCCCGTGATCAACCAGCACGCAGGTAAGTCGATTCCCGATCGCTCGATGGACCAAGGCCGCCGCCACCGAAGAGTCGACGCCGCCGGAGAGGCCACAGACCGCTCTCGCCTGGCCTACCTTCTCCCGAATATCGGCCACCTGCTCGGCGATGATCGACGGGCCCGACCAATCGGGATCGGCTTCGCAAACCACGCGAACGAATCGTTCCATGATCGATGAGCCGTAGTCGGTGTGAGCTACCTCAGGGTGGAACTGGACGCCGTAGATGCGTCGCTGCGGGTCTTCCATGGCGGCTACCGGGGTGCCTGAGGTCGATGCCACCGGGCGGAAGTCCTCCGGAACCTCCACAACTGCATCGGTGTGGCTCATCCAAACGTCCAGTTGGCGGGGAGTGTCGGCCAAAAGACCCGATTGGTCGGTGACTTCAAGACGGGTTCGGCCGAATTCCGACTCGCCGGTCGGTTCCACCACCCCGCCTAACAGGCGAGCGATAAGTTGGTGGCCGTAGCAGATTCCGAGTACTGGGATCCCGAGTTCGAGGAGGCGGGGATCGATCAGAAAAGCATCGTCAGCGTATACCGAGAGGGGACCTCCGGAGAGGACCAGACCTTGGGGGCGATACCGAAGGATCTCTTCAGGTGTTATGTCGCGAGGCACAATCAGCGAGAAAACGCCGGCCGACCTGATCCGCCGGGCGATCAGCCGGGCGTACTGGGCACCCAGGTCAACCACGAGGATGGGCCGATGCACTCCTCCGGTTCGCTCGCTGACTACCCTGACTGACTCGTGTTGGAAGCTCAATGGCGATGGCATGATCCGATTCTGGTCCTAGTTGCCGGACTCGTGGGTGTCATAATTGCAGGAACATCAGCCGAGATATTCGGCTTGGACACGTCGGGTGCCGAGTTCACATTCTGGATTCTGATCCCATCCCAGAATATCGCCCACATCGGCGCGCTGGCCCTCCTTTCCCGATTCCGCCGCTTCCCCAATTTGGCCGAGGCGATAGCCTTCGAGGTGGACGCAAGCCAGGCGCGCTGGGTAGCGGCTGGCGCGGCGATATCCATCCCCCTCGCTCTCGGTGCTGCTGGTCTACGCTCACTTCTGGGTATTGAAGAAGAAGGCACCCAGGCGATCGTCGATGCGGTGGCCGAAACCGGAGGAACCCCAACTATGGCCGCCGTGGTCTTAGGCGTAGCGGTGTTGGGGCCTGTAACCGAGGAGATGATCCACCGGGGCCTGCTGTACGGGACCATAACCAGCAAGGGTGCCAGCCCCCGGTTCGCCATCCCAGCTACCGCCGCGGTCTTCAGCCTGATCCACCTCGCCGACCCGTCGCTATACAACACCGCCGGGATGGTGACGCTTCTGCTGCTTTTCGCGTTCGGGTTGTTCCTCGGAATCCTGCGACATCGAACCGGTTCGTTAGGCCCCCCCATATTCGCCCACAGCGGTTTTAACCTGCTAACCCTGGTCGTGATCTATTTCCTGCCGGAATGAGGTAGCTAGTAGCTGGTAATGCCTACAAGCCGATCAACCGGTGAACCTCGCTCATGGTGTCGTGTGCCTTGGACCTGGCGACGTCGGCACCTGTCGTCATGATGTCAACCACGTCGCCATCAGCCAGGCCCAAGTACTTCTCCCGCACCGGGGCCAGGCCGGATATGACCGCCTCGGCGACGGCCTGTTTGAATCTCCCGTAACCCCCGCTCCGATACTCATCGCTGATCCGGCTTGTGGTGGTGCCGGTAAAGGCGGCCATTATCTCCAACAGGTTGCTTATCCCCGGCTTGCGCTCCACGTCGTATACCACCGAGTTGTCGGAATCGGTAACTGCTCGGGCCAGTTTGCCCCGGATGGTGTCAGGGGCGTCAGTCACGATAATCCGAGACGTCGGATCGGGATCTGATTTGGACATCTTTGAGGTGGGTTCCGTCAGCGACATGACCCTCGCACCCACCGGTGGGGTGATCTGGCTGGGCAGCGGGAAAAAATCGCCGTATCGAGAGTTGAAGCGGGTTACCAGATCTCGGGTGAATTCCAGGTGCTGAGTCTGGTCGTTTCCCACCGGGACCGCATGTACTCGATGGATGAGAATGTCGGCTGCCATCAACACGGGATAGGAAAATAGGCCCAGATTCTGCCCGCCCTTGTCTTCCTTTTCCTTGTATTGGGTCATCCGTCCTAGGTGCCCCATCGACGCCAAGGTACCCAGGATCCAACACAACTCGCTGTGCTGGGGGACCTGACTCTGGAAATAGACCAGCGAGCGCCGTGGATCGATGCCCGCGGCGATGAGGAGCTTGGCGGTCCTGATACGGGACTGCTCCAACTCGTTCGGATCCTGGGGCAGGGTCAGGGCATGGAGATCAACGACGCAGTAAATGGTGGAATACTCATCCTGCATGGCAACCCAGTTACGCAAGGCACCCATGTAGTTGCCGATATGGATGTCCCCACTCGGTTGAATACCCGAGAACACCCGCTTGGTGGACACTCCCAACTCCTCCACTCACTTCCTAGTGGTCTATCAACAGGACACGACGGGTCGTCACAGCTACCACGACGGCGTCCGAGCATGGGTGATCAGAATATCAGGCCCACCGGGAGCGACTCAAGTGGCCAGCCCGCTGGCAACTGAAAGCAACGGTTGACAAAGCCGACCCAACCGGCAAGACTTCATAGTTGGATGTACAGAGTCACCGGAATCATTATTGACTAGGGCATAGGAAGCTCCTGTGCCCTTTAACCCTGCGCCAGTCGCAGGGTTCTTTGTTTACCGGGGCACCTACTGGGAGCGTCCCTTCATGGAGGCGATCAGATGACACATCCCCACCTGGAAATCTACGACACCACGTTGAGGGATGGCGCACAGCAAGCGGGAATCTCCCTGAGCGTCTCCGACAAGCTCCGGATCGCAACTCTCCTAGACGAGCTGGGGGTGGGATACGTCGAAGGCGGATGGCCCGGCTCCAACCCGAAGGACAGCGAGTTCTTCAAGCGAGCACAATCCGAGCTAAACCTCCGAAATGCTGAGCTCGCCGCGTTCGGCTCGACCCGGAGACCGAGAGGTACCGCCGAGGGAGACCCCCTGTTAGTCGACCTTCTGGCGGCCGAAACCGAAACGATCTGTATCGTCGGGAAGGCTTGGGACTACCACGTCAGAGAGGCCTTACGGACGGACCTCGACGAGGGAGTGGCGATGGCGGCAGACTCGATCGCCTACCTCCGCCGCCACGGACGGCGGGTTTTCTTCGACGCCGAGCACTTCTTCGACGGGTACCGGTCTAACCCGGACTTTTCTCTGGCGGTCCTCAGAGCGGCCCATGACGCTGGAGCGGAGCGCCTAGTCCTATGCGACACCAACGGCGGAATGCTCATGCCGGACATCTCGACTGCCATCGCGGCCGTGCGAGAGGCGCTGCCCGAGGCAGAACTTGGTGTCCACTTTCACAACGATGCCGGATGCGCCGTTGCTTCCTCTCTCACCGCGGTCGACCTCGGCGTGCGCCAAGTACAAGGATGCATTAACGGTTACGGTGAACGAACCGGAAACGCCGATCTCTCCACCATATTGCCCGATCTGGTCCTGAAGATGGGCATACCGGTCATCCGACTCGAGCAGCTTGAGACCCTCTCGCCTATCGCGCATCACATCGCGGAGATCGTCAATGTAAGCCTTGACCCGCATAGCCCTTACATAGGGACCGCGGCGTTCACCCACAAGGCCGGGCTGCACACCTCTGCTCTAGCAAGACGGCCCGACGCCTACGAGCATCAAGATCCGGCCGAGGTGGGGAACCGCACCCGAACCGTGGTATCCGAGATGTCCGGTCGATCCACCATCTTGTCGAAGGCGGCGGAGTTGGGTTTGGACCTCACCGCGGATCAGGCAACACAGGTGTTGGATCGAATCAAGCACATGGAGAACCAGGGTTACCACTTTGAGGCCGCCGACGGCTCCTTCGAGCTCATGCTCCGACGGGCAGGAGGTTGGAGGCAGGGCTTCTTCGGGCTGGAGTCGTTCCGCGTCACCACCGATCATCGTTCGGACGGCCTAGTCATGGCAGAAGCGACGGTGAAGATCGTCATTGACGGTACCCGGGTGATCCGAACCGGTGAGGGTAACGGCCCGGTCAATGCCCTGGACCACGCCCTGCGTGAAGCGCTGGCCGATCACTACCCGGAGTTGAACTCTCTCCGCCTGACCAACTACAACGTCAGGGTCCTGGACGCAACCGCTTCAACGGCGGCGGCTGTCCGGGTGTTCATCGAACTGAGCGACGGCGTGTTCGGCTGGGGATGCATCGGCGTTCATGAGAACGTCATCGAGGCCTCCTGGGAGGCCCTGTCGGACGGGATAATCGTGGGATTGTTACGGGCCGATCGAGAGAAAGCCGCCGCCCGACCTCGAGCAAGCGGATGAGTCGTACCTTCATGCCGAGAGAGCTAGGCACCCCGGGGCCATCCATAACCGAAGGTTTGCTTGAGCAGGCCCAGCTGTTGGCCAAGAAAGCCGGTGCCCTTACCCTTCGCTGGTTCGAGACCGGGACCGAAGTTATGTCGAAGGGAGACGGAAGCCCGGTTACGCAAGCCGACCGCGCCGCTGAGCAACTCCTGCGCGACGAACTGGAACGCTGCTTCCCCACTGACGCCATAGTCGGGGAGGAGTTCGCCGACACCGAAGGCATCTCCGGACGGACATGGATCATCGACCCGATCGACGGAACCCAATCCTTCATCCGTGGCGTTCCCCTGTTCGCCACGCTCCTCGCCCTCGAGGACCAAAACGGAGTGGCGGTCGGGGTGGTCGATCTCCCGGCTCTGGGCGTCACTCTGGCAGCCGGACGTGGCTTGGGGTGCTTTGTCAACGACCAACCGGCCACGGTCAATGCCACCGGCCACCTGGACGGGGCGGTCCTTTGCGTAAGCAGCTTCGAGCTACTCCCCCGCCGGTTAGCCGCCCAACTGCACGACAGCCCCCTGATGCTCCGCGGCTGGGGAGATGCCTACGGCTATTACCTGGTGGCCTCCGGACGTGTCGAGGCTATGGTCGATCCGGTGGTCAGTCCCTGGGATGTAGCTCCGATGGCGGTGATTATCCCGGAGGCGGGCGGAACCTTCACAGACTTATCCGGTCGGACCGACGTCCGTTCCGGATCCGGTCTGGCCACCAACGGGAAGCTTCACCAAGAAATACTGGACCTGCTGGCCAATTGCCAGTAGCCATCGGTTGCCAGTTGGGACCGGACTCCTCCCAAATCGCGAAACCGCTCTGCTAGTTGCCGACCTAGTGGGGGCTCAACGGCCGATAGATCGTCCTCGTCGGTCAATACGGCTCCAGCCCTACCAAGCGACGAACCATGCGGGCGGTGGCCCCCCACAGGACATCTCCGTCGAGGTCGAACTCGTGCACCCGGTGGCCCTTCCATAGCTTGACCCGCCATCTTGCTTCAACGCTGAGGGCTCGAATGCTGGGGATGTGGATTTTGTCTACCTCACCCGGATGTGGACGTAGTCGGGGTATGCCTGGCAGCCTTCCTACCACCGGAACGACGGGCCGGGGATACGTCACGGTGTGGACGGACGGTAAGTAACCGAGCACCGAGACCTCACCAGGCTCGATCCCCACTTCCTCGTTGGCCTCCCGAAGCGCGGTCTCGAGTGCCGTCTCACCGGGTTCCGGCTTGCCTCCCGGAAAAGCCAAATCGCCCGGATGGGTGGGCATGTGAACCGGTCGCCGGATCAGGATCAGTCGGGTCTCTTCACCATCGAAGAAGAGCGGTACCAGCACTGCGGCACGCTGGCCCGGGTAATCGGGGCCGGGCGCTGTCAAGAGGCCGGTGGGTTCCCAAGAGGCGCATTCCATGAGGGAAGCCTATGCCAGTAACTACCAGTTGCCAGTCGGGGCTTCTATAGCCTTGAAAATCCTTAGCCCGCTCAGCCAGTTGGGGCTGGTCTCACCTCGGGAGTCGGGCCCGCTCTGTTGGTGGCTGATCGGGGGTTCGGGACAGGCTCATCTAGGCTGTTTGCCTTAGCATCCGGAAGGATCCGGTCGCGGGTATAGGCTCATCCCGATAATGCTCAAGCCCAAACTATTGCCGCTCTACCCGGTGGAGTACCGCACCGAGCGATTGCTGATCCGACCCTTCCGCCGCCGCGACGCTAGTGCCCTTCATGCTGCGGTCCGGGACTCCATAACGGAGTTGCAAGAGTTCCTGCCCTGGGCCGCTTTGCCCTTCGGTTACGGAAACGCTTCCGGCTTCATCCGGGAGAGCATCAAGGCGTGGCGCGAAGGTAGAGCCTACGATTTCACCGTACGGTTACTGGACCAACCGGACATCCATATCGCCAACATCAGCATCTGGGTCGCGTCCCGAAGCTCTCAGTCCGGGGAGATCGGGTATTGGACGCGGACCGGACACACCGGCCGAGGCATCGCTACCGAAGCCGGTAGACAAGCACTGAGGATTGGGTTCCACGAACTCAATCTGCACCGGATGATTCTCCGGATTGCGGTGGGAAATCACGGGAGCGAACAGGTTGCCACCAATCTCGGTTTCGTCAAGGAGGGTGTGCTGAGAGAGGAAGTCCGAGTCGGGTCGCGCTGGTTAGACCATTCGGTGTGGGGCATCCTCGAGCATGAGTTTCCCCACAGCCCCCCGTGAGGAGTCGCGGTCCCTAGTCGAGCTGGTCCGCTCCTTCCGCCTGGTAACCGACCGTTACCAGGGAGGCCAGCGCCGTTGTGATCGGGACCGCGGCCACTAGGCCCATAGATCCACACAGAGCGCGGACCAATTCCACCGCGATCAACTCCGAGTTGGCCACCATGACCAACGATTGGCCGGAAACGGCGAACAGAAACAGCAACGGAAGCCCGGCACCGACATAGGCCAGAAACAGCGTGTTGATAGTCGAGGCGATGTGTTCCCTACCCACCGCGATGCCGGAAGAGAACAGTTGGCGCGCCTCCATGCTCGGATTCCGATTATGAAGTTCCGCCACCAACGCCGCCTGGGTAACCGTGACATCGTCGATCGCCCCGAGCGCACCGATAACGGCCCCTCCCAAGATGAGGGAAGCCACGTCGATATCTCCGGCGATGAAGGGGAGCACCATCGCTTCTTCGCCAGCTAACCCGGTGAAGGCAGCCAACTCGAAGAAGATCCACGACAACGCCAAGGTAAGCCCTAGAGAGGAGAGGGTGCCCGCCAGAGCGACGGTGGTAAGCGGGGTTAGTCCATGGGTCAGGTAAAGACTCAAGAAGGCGATAGCCGACGCCGTTACCACGGCCACCAACAGCGGATCGTTACCGTCGAGAACCGACGGAGCCAGGAACCCGACGAAGACGACCAGGGTTGTCACCATCGCCGCCAACGCGGAGAGTCCTCGCCATCTTCCCAACGCCACCACAAAGAGCGCGAACACCACACCCAACCCAATCATCACTGGTCTTCGATCAAGATCGGCGTAGAAGTAGTAGCCGGTGGAAGGCTCAAACCCGAGAACGATCCCCTGGCCCGGCTCCACCTCTGGTAAGTCCCCCACGAACTCCATCTCCACTTCGGGGAGAGAAATCACCTGTCCCTGATCCGGCCCTTCGTCCACGCGAACAGTGACGCTGCGGCACGAACGAGGATTGAGGTCGTTCGAGTAACTGCACGGCCCGTATCCGACCTCATGTACCGTGCCGAGCAACCGCTGGCTGGCGATCCCGATCCGGTCGGCGCTGTCCTGAGCCTCCCGCAGACCCGCACCGCCAGGCCAAAGGGCCACCATGCCCAGAACCGTGGCCACCCCGGACAACACCACCATGGCCAGCACTATTCTCAGGCGGCCCGCGCTCACCCACCCACGCCATTCGCTAAAGATGCGGTCACGGCGGGTAGGTGACACATCACCATGAGCCGCCGGGCCAAACTCGTCTTCTGGTGGTTCGTGCTCGTCACCCATCGCGAGAATCAGCCTAGGGGACGCCGAGCGATGTCTTCTTCGGTGCCAGTTGCCAGTAGGGACTTGAAATCGTCTAAAGGTTGCGAACTCGCTCGGTTCAGCCACCAGCGGCCAGTTGGCGCATGAATTGTGTCGAAAGCCCTTAGCCCGCTCAGGTCAATTGCCGGTTGGCCAGTCGGCCTAGCTGTCCGCGCACAATCTCAAACGAGCCCCGGGCTCGCTAGCTCGGGTCAGCTAGGTCCGCTCAGGATCCTGCTACCGACAGACAGACTCTTCGGTCGACCGGGGGGAGAGCAATCGGCAGGCCGAGGATCCCGAAGGACCCGACCTGCCGAATCAAGATCTGGAGATCTAGTTATCCACGCTCGCTGGATGTGCCCTTACGAACTCCAGGACTTCGCTGCGGAAGAACTTGAAGGTACGCCCTCCTGGGAGGCGATAAGCCGGAAGCCGGCCTTCCCGCGCATACTTACGGATCATCTGGACATCCATGCCCAGCAACTCAGCTACCTCGCTGGCACCAAGAATCTTTTCGTCATCGGCCATCGCGTCGTCTTCTCCTGTCCTCTGGTCGGCTTATGATTACGTAAGCATGGGGATCCACTACCGAGGCAGCCTGAGCCCCTTGCCATAAGCTAATAGAATAACTTAGCATAATTCTATAGCTATTGCGAACATAGGCTAGCAGATGGGTGTGACAAGGTTGCAATTCTCCCGATCAACGCGCTCATCAAGGAACAGTCGCTCGAGATCGGTATACACCGTAGTCGTCTTCGTGATCCTCGCCTCCCTCGACAATGCGGCTATCGCACTGTATCCCGTTCTGACCAACTCCATAGCGTCTGATCTGGGAACTGGCGAGACCACCGTGGCGTTGGTGACGACCGAGGTCATCCTCATAACCGCCCTGACCGCCATGGCTTGGGGTTATCTGGGGGACCAAACTCGTCGCAAACCGATCCTGTTCTGGGCGACGCTCATGTGGTCGGCGGGTCTGTGGGCGGCCAGCGGATCCGACACGGTCGGGGAACTTGCCCTGTGGACGGTGGTGGTCGGAGTCGGGCTGGGTGCCATAGCCTCGGTAGGGTTCTCTCTCATTTCGGATTTTATCCCCCCCGAACGGCGCGGTCTGGCTATGAGCTTCTGGGGACTCTCGCAAGGGGTGGGAGGCTTCCTGGGGATCCTCGTCGGCGGGGTGCTTGGTGCCAGCGATTGGCGACAACCGTACATCGGTCTGGCCGTGATCGGCGCAGCTTTCGCCTTCCTGTACCTGACCACGGCCGAAGCCCCGCGAGGTCAATCTGAACCGGCGCTGACCAAGGTACTTGAAGCTGGCGGGAGCTATGACTTCAAGATCAGCCGTGCCGACCTTCCCAAGCTGCTGAGGATTCGCACCAATCCTTGGCTCATCCTCCAGGGCCTCACCGCCCAACTGGCCTACGGATCACTCATCTGGGTTCCCCTGCTGTACCAGAGCAAGGTTGAGGCCGACGGTTACGATGTTGCCACCGCAACTGCGGTCGGGGCAGTGTTCGGTGCCATCTTCCAACTCGGCGGTCTCTCCTCCATCTTCGCCGGTCATCTAGGTGACCGGCTGCAACAGCGGACCGCTCGGGCGCGAGCGATCGTATCTGCGGTCGGGGTGCTGGGAGCGATCCCGTTTTTCGTGGTCTTCTTCTTTATTCCGCTGCGGGGACTGGAAATTCCGGTGGGCGAAGGCAGCATGGCGATCGTCGTCGCCACCCTCACCAGCGTGATTACCAACCCTTACGCGGGTGCCGCCTTCTTGCTTTGCTTGGTCGCCGTGATCCTCACCTCGGCGGATTCTCCGAACTGGTTTGCCTTGATCTCCGACGTGAACCTACCTGAGCACCGGGGTACCGTATTCGGCATCGCCAACCTCGCCAACGGGATCTCTCGAGCGGCTGGAAACGGCCTGACGGTTACCGTGGCCCGGGTGTTAGCAGCCGGATTCGCGGCACCGTGGAATTACGCAATCGGCTTGGCCTTGTTCCAACTTTTCTTCGTGCCGACTGGGTTCTGTTACTGGCGAGCGTCTCGCACCTGTGAGGCAGACATCGCTCAAGTGCGCTCCACACTCGAGCGGCGGGGTCGCCTAGCGCTGAGAGAGATCGGAGGCGACGAACCCGAGCCTCCGAAACGGCCAGACGAACCCTAAGGGGTCGGCTAGCCTAAGGAGCAGAGACCGTACGGTTGTTCGGTCATGTATCAAGCCGGAAGGAGCCTTGTTGCCGAGAGACGATGTATTACGGGTCCAGGGAAGCGTCGTGGAGGCCCTGCCCAACGCCATGTTCAATGTAAAGATCGATGGCGGCCTTCAGGTGCTGGCCCGCGCGTCAGGCAAGATGAGACGAGGCCGCTTCATCCGCATCCTTCCGGGTGACCGCGTCGACGTCGAACTCTCCGCCTACGACCCCAGTCGAGGCCGCATCGTCTGGCGTTACAAGTAGACACCCCCTCACACACGGAAAGCCGCCCAACAAGTCACCTCGCCGTGCCGACCGCGACGGAATCGACCGGGGACCCTTGGACGACGGGGTATTCGGATCCATTCTCCTCAGGAACCTGACACCCGAGTCATGTACCTAGCGGCGGGAGGTTTAGATGAAGATCATCCTTGCGGCGGCCACCGCCGACGCTACCACTAGGACCCAGCGAGCCCAGCCCGCTCCCCTGCTAACCGCTAGCCGAGCGGCCAGGTAGGCACCTGAGGAGAATCCCAGGGCCAGGATTAGCCCGAGGCCGATGTCAACGTGGCCTTCCCACAGGTAGAAGGGCAAAGCCACGAGGGAATAGGTGGCGATGATCACGACTTTGGCACCGTTCCCCTTGAGAAGGTCGAAACCGGAACCGAGCACCAGAGCGGTGAGGAGGAGTATCCCCACCCCTATCTGAACGAACCCTCCGTAGAAGCCGATGGCGAAGAAGGCCGCCACCCGGCCAGCTGGCGACAGACGGGCTGGCATTTCCTCCAACCACTGCTTGGTATTGATCAGTGCCGAGACCGCCACCGCGAGCAGTACCACACCGAATATTCGCTGCATTCCGTCGGCGGGAACCCGGACCGCAACCCACGCCCCCACACCCGCTCCCACCAGAACCGGCGGAAGCAGCGCCCCGATACGGTTCCAAGGCACCGAGTCGCCCTTGTTGTAGGCGGCAATGCTGGCCAGATTGGCGAAAAGGACCGGAACCCGGTTGGTACCGTTGGCAATGCTGGCGTCGAACATGATGGTGAGGAGGGGGATGGTAAGTGCAGAACCTCCCCCGGCAACCGCGTTGATAAATCCGGTAGCAAAACCGGCCATAAGGATGATGATCAGTTCCCATCCCATGGGATCTAGAGGTAAAGGCCTCCGCCGCCATGATCCGCGGCATCCCCCGGCTGCCCACCTTGGCTGATCTGACGAAGTTGGGATCGGGCCGCCATCTGCTGGCTCATGATGGCAGCCTGGATACCGCTGAATAACCCCTCTAACCAACCGATCAGCTGGGCTTGCGCCACCCGAAGCTCGGCCTGGGTCGGAACCCCTTCGTCCAAGGGGACAAACACCTCGGCCAACTCCTCCCTCAAGTCTTCGGTGAGAACCGTATGGAGTTGTTCGAGAGAGACATCGAATACCGCCTTGAGACGGGCCCTCCCGTCCTCGTCGAGCGTGGCGGTGCGTACCTCCTCGAGCATCGAGCGGGTCATTGAAGCAATCCGAAGCAACTTGGCGGGCTCTTCAATCCGATCCGCAGATGCCTCGTCTGACTCGGCACCCATCACCACCACCTCAGGGTCACCCCTGGGAACAACAGGAGGCTCGAGATCCTCTCCCATGAATCGTCTCCTTTTTGGCCCGCTGGTACGCGACAGCCCTAGTTTCTGGCGCGCCCGACGGCGGGCCGAGTCACCACCCTGAACTCAGTGAGGCTATGAGCGGCCGCTCCTGTGTATCCGGATCGCTACCACCAGTCGAACTACGCCGACCGCGATCATCAACAACCCGCCCCAAACGGCGAGAGCGAGCAGCGTCCCTAGAGGGGCTACGAAAATCACAAAGCCCGCCACCGCGGTCACCAATCCTCCCATGATATGGAGGCCTCGGTGTTCGCCGTCGCGGTCGGTGATCCCCTCGATCACTTCGAAGAGTCCCGAAACCAACCAGGCTGCTCCCACCAACAGAGTGACAACCGCGAGGGTAAGGCCGGGGTTACGAAGCACCGCAAGACCGATGACCACAGTGGCGACACCGCCCATGATCCCCAGGATCTTATGGCCGACACCCTCGCCTGCTCTGACCCTTGAGAAAATGAGGCTGAGACCCGAAACAATCAAGTTGAGTCCGAGCAGTACGCCCATGACCACCAGGGTCCGTCCTGGCCAGAGGAGCATGAGAACACCCAGGACTATCGAACCTATACCGCTGAGAGCCACCAGCCGCCCAGCCTTCATCAGGCCCGATCCGCTCGAGCTCTCCTGAGCAGTACTACCGCCCGTGCTTTTCGCCATGACAAACAACCTCCATTGACCAGCCTGCCAGCGACTCATCCTAACCTGTCGGACCAATACGCACGCTTCAATCCAAAAGGCCTCTGTTACGGGCCGAACAGGTGAAGTACCCGCGGTATCGTCGGCCGGAGAATCGGGTCAGGTGGGCGGTTAGTCAACCGGAGGATGGTGGCCCATCGTGGTGCGTCTCTGCGTGGTGCGGCTCTGAGGTCACCCCTGTGGGATCTCTTCGCACGCTCTCCAGCGCCTCTCGAAGATCCCGCACCTCCCCCTGAAGCGCCTGGAGGGCAGCCGCGGCAGGATCTTCGCGCCTGACCAGCATCGAGGCAAAATTGGCGGTGATGGCACCGAAAAGGCCGATACCCCCGAGCATTAGCACGTAGGCGAAGGCCCGCCCGGCCACCGTGACCGGTACTACATCGCCGTATCCAACGGTCGTGATGGTGGCGATCGACCACCACATGGCGTCTAGGAAGGAGTCGATCGGAGAGTCGTGACCACGCTCGAGAGAGGTAACGATCGTCGCAATGACGAGAACCAGACCCACGGCGTACGCACCCAAGAAGTCGACATGGGCCAGCCGAACCTTGTGTTGGTAGACACGGGAGCCGTCACCAATGATCCAGATGATCCGAAGTGGGCGGGCGACCGGTAACAACACGGTTAGCACATCGAGCCAATGCTGCCGGAGATACGATCCGCGCCGGGGAGCAATGGCCAGCCTGATCAGTAGGTCCGCGGCGAAGATGGCCCAGATCGCGATGATCCAGGTCACTGCTACGGCCTGCGACCCAGCCTCGAAATCCCAGAAAAATAGTGCCGTGAGCAGAGGAACCAACGGGAAAGACAGGATCATCAGCGGCACCTCCGCGCGACGCTCAATCCCGTCGAGCAAGGCTTCGCGGCGGGCCACGCTTACAGCGTCATTGCGGTCCGGTTCACGCACGGTCTACCTCCAATTGCCAGGGGGTGTTCACGCTTTGAGTGCGTCGTGGATGAGTGCGAAGTTGATGAATGCTAGGAACATTACGTCGAGTTTGTCGTAACGGGTGAATATGCGTCGGTAGCTCTGGTTCTTCTGGGAGGGTGTGGTGGTTGAGTTGCCGGGCTGGTGAGCACTCCAGACTCCTGGAACGCCGATACCTGTCGATAGAGCGTGCCCCGGATCGGTCGCGAGGTCCGCTTGTAGCACTCACGGGGTAGCGTGCCGCAGAGCACTGATCCATTAGATCGCTGCCACCGCTTGCGTTTTGTTGTCCGGACTGCGACGATGGTGGCGGTCGGTGACCTATTCTCGGAAACCGAGGACTTCGCCGGAAGTACGCCCCGGAATCGGCTGCGGATCGTAGTCCCGGGGCCTCTGCGCGTTTAAGGCCCCTCGTCGAAGACCGTATGAATCGAGCGGACACGGTGGCTGATCCTCCAGAAGGTCTCCCGGTTAACCCCGCAGAGGCCATCGGAGCGTGCCCCGGCGAGTAGGTCCGCGATCTGGAGGATGGCCTAGAGATGCGTCGCATGATGTTTTTGATGTAGTCGGCCAACGTGATGGGTTACCGCCGGGGGTGCTCATCCGTCGAAAGGGATGGGGTGGGGACCGTTGATCACTTTCCCGAGTTCCGAGTATGGGAATCATCTCCCCTAGGGAGACGATCCGCCGCCAGTGTGTCATTGATCATTCGGAGGACACCGAGGAGAGGTCTTCCCTCCAGGGTTTCGGGAAGAGGCTCACCAACAATGTCTCACCCAACAATTCGATACTCGAACTGATCACCAGAAATCCGAAAATGGCTCTGACCTGGGGATATATAGTATATTAGGTGGAGGTGCGGGGAATCGAACCCCGGTCCGCTGATATTTCGGTGGCGGCATCTCCGAGCGCAGCCGGTGGTTGAGTTTCGGTCGAATGGACTCCACCGGCTAGTGAACCATTCTCCCTACACCCGAATAAATCTCAATGTATCGGTCCGGGCATCCCGATCCATCCATCCTGCTAACTGACGTCCACTCCGCAAAGGGCAGGAACCCCGACGGGGGACGGGCTACCTGTTCTTAGGCAGCCAGTGCAAACTGAGGCTTGGCACTTATGGTTGTTACCGGATTATTAACGAGGACTCCGGTGACCTCGGCTCGCTTCCGACACCTCGACTATCAACGTCGAAACCTGCTCACCCCCAATTCTAGGGCATTCGCCTTTGTGATCCCAGTGTAGACAACGGTAGTGACAAGCGAAGCGGGCTGCTCACCACCGGCGGGCACGACCCCGCAATGACATGGCGCGTTGGGCTTCGCGGTCCATCTCGCGGGCCTTGATCTTTTGGCGCTTGTCATAGCTTCGAGTACCGCGACCGACCCCGATCGCCACCTTTACGCGTCCCCCCTTCCAATACATGCGGAGCGGCACAACGGCCAGTCCTCGCTCCTGAACCCGCCGCCTTATGCGCTCAATCTCCCGCCGGTGGAGGAGGAGCTTTCTCTCCCGGGTCGGTTCATGCCCTCCGTCGCGGGCCATCTCGTAGGGAGCGATGTGCATGCCCGCCAACCAAACCTCACCGTCTCTCACCAGGGCATATGCCTCGCGGAGCTGGACAGCGCCCGCCCTTACGCTCTTCACCTCAGAACCGCTGAGCACGATCCCCGCCTCGAACTCCTCCTGAAAGTTGTAGTCGAATCGGGCTCTCCGGTTATCGGCGATTCTCGAACTGCGGTGGTTTTTCTGACTCATGCTCACCCCATGTAAGGTTCGGGCCGTATCTGGGTCTCAACCGGGCAGGTAACCCATCGGATCGACCGGCGAACCAATCTCTCTCACCTCGAAATGAAGATGGGGTCCGGTACAAAACCCGGTACATCCTATGTAGCCCACCACCTCACCGGCTGCCACTCGTTGGCCCACGCTTACCCCGATGCGGGACTGATGAGCGTACACGGTCGAAAGGCCCCCGCCATGGTCAAGGACGACCGTCCGGCCGTAACCGCCCCATGTCTCGGCGAGAACCACCGTACCGTTGGCCGCCGCCCGTATCGGCTCTCCGGAGACTCCCCGAAGATCTATACCGGTATGGAGGCGGCGGTCTCCGAATATGGGATGGACCCTCCAACCAAACGGGGAGGTCAGGCCTCCGCTGACCGGCCATGCCAAGACCCCCGGCACCTGTCCCTCTCTGACCTGTCGGCGGAGTATTTCCAGTTCAATATCTCTTGACGCCACTTGAAGGGCAGCGACATGGGACTCATGATCCTCGATCAACTCCACCAGCTCAGCAAGGAGAGCCTCCTGGGCGGCGAGCTGCTCACCGAGCGTCTGGCGAGCCACCTCGACAGCCGTGCGGTAGGCGGCCGCTCGGGCCCGGTCGCTCTCGAGCACCTCCAGAATCTCGGCCTCTCTCTGGCGTTCTTCGATCAGGTCTTCTTGGTAGCTGATCTGCTGACGCTGGAGAAGCTGCCGGGTTCGCAGCAACATCTCCGTGTCCTCGAATACCCTCCGCCCGTATTCCAACCTGATCACGTTGGATTCCGGATCCCAATCGCCAACGAACAGAGAACCAACCCCGGTTGAACCACTCATGTAGAGATCGACGCTTCGCTCTCGCAAAGTCGCTTCGATGTGTTCCTGTTCCAACTCTGCGGCGGCCAGTTCCGCCTCCAGCAACCGCACTCTCCGGTTCAAATTGTTGACCGCGTCCAAACCCACCGCTACGGCCGCCTCGGCAGCTGTCACCTCATCCTCCGCCGCCCACAGCTGCTCGCGGAGGTCCTCAAGCCGAGCTTCCATCTCTTCGATCTGGACGACGTACTCGGTTCGTTGCGCCTCCGCCCCCTCAATGAGGTCGCGGACCTCGCCGATCTGCTGTTCCACTTCGGCAAGTCGCTGCTCTTCGTCCTGGGCCCCTACCCACCCATGGGGGACGGACAACAAGACGGTCATGAGCAGCAACAACCCGGGGAGCAGCCCGCGTCGGTGCACGGATCAAACCCTCAGGAACCGTCTCAGCCCGATGCTGCTCCCGACAAGGCCAGCCAAACCCCCGAAGGCCAGGATAAGGATCCCCCGCCCGACGAGGAACCCGAAGTCAACCTGGAACCGGATGAGAATATCGGTGGGCACTCTCTCAAGGAGACTGTGACCGGCAAAGACGGCCGCGGCCGCCATACCACCTCCCAACAGTCCCACCGTTGCCCCTTCAATGACGAAAGGCACCCGAATGAACCAGTTACCCGCCCCCACCAGCTTCATGATGGCTATCTCCTCACGCCTCGCGTAGATTGCCATTCGGATGGTGTTGGCTATGAGGACCACCGCCGACGCCCCCATTACTACCACCAAGCCGATCCCGATCGAGTTGAGTACGCCGGTCAGGCTCAAGAGTCGCTCGATACCCTCGCTGAACACGGACAGGCGGCGGACGAGCGGATGGCCTACCAACCGGAATTGGACCTCCTGGTAGGCCGATATGTCCTCGAGCTCGACTCTGATGGACGCGGGCAGGTCCGCGGCCGTGACCGTTGCCGCTAGGGCGGGCTGGTCGCTGTACATCTCTAGGAATTCCTGATAGGCACCCGACTTGTCCAGGTACCAGGCGTTCTTGACCTCGGGATAGTCGCTGACCGTGGCAAGGAACTCGCTGTGGGCAAGCGGTCCACCTTCGTCCTTCAAGAAGATGATGAGGTGGTCACCACGCTGCCATTGCAGGGTATTGACCCGAACGAGCTCGTTGAATACCAAAGCCCCGAAGGCCAACGCCAGCGACACGAACACCGCGAGTACCGCGCCGGTCGCCACCAGAGCATTGCGGCGCAGGTTCACGAACGCTTCGCCGACGAGGAAGACGAAGGTGCTCACTGGCTAGCGGGTGATTCGTAGCCGGACGCATCCTGGTCACGCACCAACCTGCCCCCGTCGAGCTGCACAACTCGTCGCTTCATCGCATCCACTATGGCGAAGTCATGGGTTGCCATCACCACCGTGGTGCCCGTGCGATTGATCCGGTCAAGCAACCTCATGATTCCCACCGAGGTCGCCGGGTCAAGGTTGCCGGTGGGTTCATCAGCCAGCAGGATCGGTGGCCGGTTGACGAATGCCCGAGCGATGGACACCCGCTGCTGTTCGCCCCCTGATAATTGGCGGGGATAACGGTCGGACTTCTCCGACAGGCCGACCAACTCCAACACTGTGGCCACATGCCTCCGAATTATGGACCCAGGGCAACCGGTTACCTTCAGAGCGAAGGAGACATTCTCGGCCACGGTCTTGTTCGGGAGCAGCTTGAAGTCCTGAAACACCGTCCCGACCGTCCGACGTAGGTATGGGACCCGCCACGATGGAAGTTGACTGATGTCCTTGCCCGCCACCCAGATTTTCCCGTGGGTTATCTTCTCCTCACGAAGGCACATACGGATGATGGTCGACTTACCCGATCCTGACGGACCCACCAGAAAAACGAACTCCCCCTTGCGAACATCAAGGTCGACTTCGTCGACCGCGACCACTGAGCCGTCGTAGACCTTGGATACATTCTTGAGGAGAATCATACGAGTGGGTCCCACCAGCCAGGGCAACTTGGACGTATCGAGCCTAACAATGGCATCTGGCTACCCGAAGGCTTTACCAGCAGCCTGGTCCTGAAGCTCCCGACGGGACCGACGCCAGTGCAGATAAGACTCGGTTAACTTGCCGAGACCTCCGTCCAACACCCTCCCCACGTTGCCGATCTCCAGACCGGTGCGGATATCTTTGGCCAGCTGGTAGGGAGCGAGAACGTAGGAACGAATCTGCCGTCCCCAGGCCGCCTCGGTCTGCTCGCCCCGGATCTCATCGAGTTCCCGCTGCCGTTGGGACCGAGCCATCTCCGCCAACTTCGCCTTGAGCAGCGTCATCGCCCGGTTACGGTTCTGCAGCTGGGACCGCTCGGCCTGACACGCCACAACCAGGCCGGTCGGAAGATGGGTTAACCGGACGGCCGAGTCGGTAGTGTTGACATGCTGACCACCGGCCCCCTGCGAGCGGTAGGTGTCCACCCTAAGATCCTCGGCATTGACCTCGACATCGGGATCCTCCACGATCGGAACCACATCAACCCCGACGAACGATGTGTGTCGACGAGAATTGGAGTCGAATGGGGAGATTCTCACCAGCCGGTGGACTCCCCTTTCGCCCTCAAGCACCGCGTAGGCGCGCTCCCCTTCCACGGTCATCGTGGCCGACTTGATGCCAGCCTCCTCCCCGGCCTGCAGGTCGTCGATCTCGAAGGGAAGACCGAGGTCGGTGAGGTATCTAACGTACATCCGCAGCATCATCTCGGCCCAATCCTGGGCGTCCACTCCGCCCGCCCCGGCGTGGACGCTAAGGATGGCGTGATGATCGTCGTACGGGCCGAAATAGAGAGACTCCTCTTCAAGGCCGCTGATCTGTGTCTCGGTTCTCCCGAGATCGACCATAAGCTCGCTCAAGACCCCGTCATCGCCTTCCTCGGCGGCGAGGTCCGTCAGCTCGGCTGCTACCTCAAGGTCCTCTTCCATGGTCTGAACTCGTTCGACCAGGCGTTCTAATCGGCCGAGGCGCGTGGTAAGGAACGTAGCCCGGTCCGGATCGTCCCAGAGCCCGGGTAGGGAGACCTGTTCCTTGAGGTCGACTAGCTCGGTACGTTTGGCGTCGACTTCAAAGGAACCTCCGTGCGTCAGACAAGCGTGCCCGCAGGTCGGCTACGAGGGGACGGGGATCGGCGGTATCCATAGGAGGAGAAGGCTAGCGGGCGGCCATGCACTCGGATGTCTTCGAACAACGCTTGGCCTTGGCACCCGACCCACACGGGCAGGGTGCGTTGCGCCCTACCTTCTTCGACTTCGCTCGGCCGGTTACTCCCCTACCCCGGCCGTTGCTAACTCGAGCAACCGGTTGAGCACGTCGCCGGGCCTCGGCTACCTCAACCCGGTACAGATAGCGAGCAGTGTCTCGCTTGACCGAGTCCACTAGGTCGCTGAACATGTCATAGGCCTCTCGCCGGTACTCGGTAAGAGGGTCCCTCTGCCCCATGGCCCTCAGGCCTATACCCGAACGCAGATAGTCCATATCGGCTAGGTGATCCCGCCATTTATTGTCGATGATGGAAAGAGCGAGACCCTGTTCGATACGGCGCATCACGGCCGGGGTGAGTTCCTCTTCGCGCTGTTCGAATCGGGCGATAGCGTCCTCAATGACAACTTCAGCAACGTGGTCGACGGAATCAGCATCGGACAGGTCTTCCGCCGTCATATCGGATTGGGAGACGAGGGCTAGTTCTTTCAGAAGACCGTCCAGGTCCCACTCTGAGGGGGGTACCTCGGCGGGGAGGGCTCGCCGGACGGTGTCCTCCACTGTCTCCTCCACCCAAGAGACGATGAGGTCCCGGCTGTCCTCGGTACCCAGGATGCTGTCGCGCCAGTCGTAGATGACCTCGCGCTGGCGATTCATCACCTCGTCATACTTGAGGACGTTCTTCCGAATCTCGAAGTTCTGGGACTCCACCTGGGATTGGGCCCGTTCGACGGCCTTGGTGACCATGTTCGCCTCGATCGGGGTCTCATCGGGCATACGGAGGCGCTCCATGATCGACCCGACCCGATCGCTGGCGAAACGACGCATCAGTTCGTCCCCCAGGGAAAGATAGAAGCGAGATTCGCCCGGGTCTCCTTGCCTACCCGACCGTCCCCTCAGCTGGTTGTCGATACGCCGGCTCTCGTGACGCTCCGTCCCCAGCACGTATAATCCGCCCGCCTCCACCACCTGAGATCGGGCCGGTTCGATATCGGCCGTGAACTCTTCCAAGTAGCGACCGTACCCTTCATCCCACTCGGAGGTACCGGGCCTGACATCTGGCTTTCGCCGCATCGCCGCCCTGGCAAGCCCTTCTGGGTTGCCGCCGAGCTGAATGTCCACCCCCCTACCCGCCATGTTGGTGGCGACGGTTACCGCGCCCGGGCGCCCGGCCTGGGCGATGATGTCTGCCTCGCGCTCGTGGTGCTTGGCGTTGAGCACCTCGTGGCGGATACCCCGTCGCGAGAGAATCCGCGATATCTGCTCCGACTTCTCGATCGAGACGGTGCCCACCAGCACGGGCTGGCCAGTCTGATGCCGCTCCTCTATGTCCTGGGCTAGCGCTACAAACTTGGTCTCCTCCGTCTTGTAGATCACATCACGACAGTCGAGCCGAGCAACCGGCCGATGGGTGGGGACGACCAGCACCTCAAGCCCGTATATTTGCGAGAACTCGGAGGACTCCGTGACCGCCGTACCGGTCATTCCGGCCAGCTTCTCGTAGAGACGGAAATAGTTTTGTAAGGTAACCGCGGCGAGGGTTTGGTTCTCTTCCTTTATCTGGACACCCTCCTTGGCTTCGATCGCCTGATGCAAACCCTCGGAGTAGCGGCGACCTTCGAGAACTCGTCCGGTGAATTCATCGACGATGAGTACCTGCCCGTGGGAGACCAAGTACTCAACGTCGCGCTTGTAAAGGCTCTTGGCCCGGAGTGCCTGTTCCAGATGATGCACGAAGTCCACCGCAGCATGGTCGTAGAGATTGTCGACACCGAGAAGGTCCTCGACACGCGTTACCCCTGCTTCGGTGGTGAGCACCTGGCGCTTGCCGTGATCCACCTCGTAATGCACCCCTTCGCGGAGGCCGCGTACCAGTCGAGCGAACTCCCGATACCACCGGGCGCTATCCCCCACCTTCCCGGAAATGATGAGCGGCGTCCGCGCTTCGTCTACCAGGATGGAGTCCACCTCATCGACGATTGCGTAGGGATGGCCTCGCTGAACCCTTGTCTCTGCGGACATGGTCATGTTGTCGCGTAGGTAGTCGAACCCAAACTCGTTGTTGGTGCCGTAGGTCACGTCGGCGTTGTAGGCGGCTTTGCGTTCGGTCGGGGTGTCCTCCGATTGGATCAATCCGACAGTGAGACCCAGCATCCGGTAGATCCCACCCATCCATTCCGCGTCCCGGGCGGCCAGATAGTCGTTGACGGTGACCACATGAACACCTTGGCCAACCAAGGCGTTGAGGTAAACCGGCATGGTTGACACCAGGGTCTTCCCCTCACCGGTACGCATCTCGGCAATCATTCCCCGATGCAGCGCTCCGGCACCCACCACCTGCACGTCGTAATGCCGTTGGCCTAGGACCCGCTTGGCCGCTTCGCGTACCACCGCGAAGGCTTCGACTTCCAAGTCGTCCAAGGGTTCACCGTTGTGGAGGCGGTCCCGAAACTCCACTGTCTTGGCGGCTAGCCCGCCGTCATCCAGCGCCTCCATGGAGGCCTCGATTGCGTTGACCCGTTGTCCCATGGCCTCGAGAGCCTTGAGCCGCTTAGACTCACCGACTCGCAAGATCTTGTTCAGCAACGACATGGAAAACCGTTTCTCATTCAGTCAGATACGGATAGATGGCACGACACCCGAGGACCCCATGGTATTCGACCGTCACCATAAGACACCCGATCGACCAAGCACTAGTCGGGCTCTAGCACCACCAAGTGCCCGTCCTCGTCACGATGGAGGACGTTGATCCGTCCCGTCTCAACATCGGTGAAGAACAGGAACGATTCTCCGAGCTCCTCCAGACGGATGGCAGCCTCCTCCGCCGTGCAGGGTTTCCCGACCGCCCGACGCACCCGTGTGATCGGCTCGGGTCCACCGCTGGGTTGGCCGACCGAAGGGACGGTAGGCCCAGGTCCGTGGGGGAGCCTGGGACCGTGCCGACGGCGGTCGGTGAGTTTCTGCGACAAACGACGCAGCCGCCGATCGAAATGGTCGGACGCGGCGTCGATGGAACGAGTTGCGGTGTCACCCATACCGGTCGCCCGGATGATCTGCCCGGCGGCACGGGCCGACAACTCGGTCTTGAAGTCATGGCCCTGATCAGGGTGGTTAACGCTCGAGATGGTTACGAACACGTCACCAAGGCGGTCAAAGAACTTCGACGAACGGCCCACCCGCTCGATGGCGTGAGCTCGAACCTTGTCGGTGATACGCGTACCCCGACCGCTGATCCGCACTTCCATACGTCGCATACTACCCCGCTCCGACCGCGTTGAAGCGCGACCGGGTAAGGGTGATCGCCCCCGCGATGCGCCCCCCGCAGGCTCGTTCGGCTGACATCAGGGTGGCACCGGTGGTCAGGACGTCGTCTACGAGAACCGCGCCCTGGGCAACCGGACTCTTCACCCGGAAACGGAGATTGCCTGCCCTCCGGGTTCGGGTTTGGCTGCGGTGCATCAGGGGTGCCGCCAGCACGTCGGACACCGGGAGGCCAGCCTGCCGACCGACAGCCTGGGCAAGAGCCCGTCCGGGGTCAATCCCGAACTTGAAGCGACGAGGAAGCGACCTGGGTATCGGCACCAACGCGGTCGCCTCCGGATTGATCATTTCAGCCAACAGTGGCGCCAGAACCTCGGCCACCCCGTCCACACCCTGGTACTTGAAGGCATGAACTGCGCTACGAATCGGCCCATGATGAACCCATAGCGACCGGACTCCCAGTCCGCTGGCCAGAGTGACCCGGCCTCCGGGCCGCATCTGGTCATCGCATCCCGAGCACACCCGGCTGAGGTGCCGGTGCCCGTCACGCGGTTTCCATCGTCCGCATATCACACATATCATGTCTATAGGAGTAGTCGACAGGTGTGACACGTTCTTGAGACGATCGGGACCCGAGGCACTCTCAGCTCCACTGACTACTGATTAGAACGGGCTGAGGCTCCCGAATTGTCCCGAGTCCCGACTGCGCAACTGCTCAGGCCGATCTGATAACCCGCAGTGCGCCAGCTACGAGATCAGCCAGGCTGTCGGAGTCAGGGGCTTCCGCGTTGAGGCGCAGCAGTGGTTCGGTGTTGGAGGCCCGGACATTGAACCACCTATCACCGAGGTCCACGGTTACACCATCCAAGGCATCCTGGGGGAACTCGGCGTAGTTAGCCTTGACCGCCCTGATCGCGGCCCCCGCATCGGCCACCTCGGTATTGATCTCACCGGATGTCGCGTAAGGCTCGAAACGGCGACGCAACTGCGACAACGGCAACCCAGTCTCGCTCAGCACGGCCATCAGGACTACTAGAGCGAGGGTGGCGCTGTCAGCACCAAAGGTATCGGCGAAGTAGTAGTGGCCGGAGTGCTCTCCGCCAAAGATGGCACCAGAATCGGCCATGACCGCCTTGATGTACGAGTGACCGACCCGCGTGCGTACCGGGTTGCCGCCCATGCCGACCACCGTCTCCGCAACGCTGCGGGAGCAGATCAGGTTGTGGACAATCGTCGCCCCTTCGTGTCGACTTAGGAACCACGCTGCGATGATGGCGGTGGCGGTACTCCCTGGTAGCGGGATCCCCGATTCATCCACAAATACCGCCCGGTCGGCATCGCCGTCGAACGCCACCCCGAGGTCTACCGAATTGCCCCGCACCAAGTCAACCAGATCCGCCAAGTTGTCCGGGTTGAGCGGATCGGCCGGATGGTTAGGGAAGGTGCCATCAGGCGACAGATGGATGTCCACCAAGTTGGCTGGCAGGCGCTTGAAGAGGGGCTTCAGGACGAGACCTGCCATTCCGTTGGCCCCGTCGGCTGCGACCGTCAGATCGTCGATAACCTCGGGGCGCACCACGCCGAGGACATGGTCCAGGTAATCGGGGATCGGCCGAGCACGGCTCAGCCTCCCGCTCCCCCCAGACGATGGCCTTGCATCCCAGGTGCGAGCCACCTCTTTGATGATCTCCAAGCCCGACCCGGTCCCGATTGGGGCTGCCCGGCGATGACAGAACTTGAAACCGTTGTATGCCACCGGGTTATGGGAAGCGGTCACCATCACCCCGGGAGTACCGCTGACCCCGGACTGGAAGTAGAGGACCTCGGTCGGGACCTCTCCAATGTCGACCACGTCGCATCCCTGTGATAGGACCCCATCACGGAAGGCGGAGGCCAGCAAGGAGGAGGACGGCCGACAATCCCGGCCCAGGGCTACCGCTTCGGCCCCGGTCATCCGAGCAAATCCCACCCCGATTCGCTGGGCCAAATCCTGGTCCAATTCCGAAGTGTCCACGCGGCCTCGGACATCGTAGGCCTTGAATATTCGATCGAGCCGATCCGCGTAACGGCTTCCCAATAGTGTCTCCCCAGCGCGAGACCATGCTGTCGTATCCCGGTAGGGTCTATGCCGATGCCATACGACCGACCCGTAACGGATCCTACACCCCCGACCGATTCCCGCATACCGGACTGCCCGATCACCATCATCGTCCCTGTCCACAACGAGGCCGACATCATCAATCGGGCCGTGTTCGAGATTTGCAAGGCAGCCGATGCGGCCATCGGCGACTATCAGCTGGTGCTGGTGGAAAACGGGTCCAGCGATACCACTTACCCGCAGGCCCAACAACTGGCAGCGGCCGATAACCGGTTGCGGGTCATCACCAACGCCGTGGCCGACTACGGGCTGGCGATTCGCACCGGAATCGAGCAAACCAGACCGCAAGGATGGTTGGTGCTCTTTGACATCGACTACTACTCGCGCGCCTTCCTCAAGCGCCTTGTCGAACTGGCCGACCGGGCTGATGTGATCATCGCGTCCAAGCGGGCACCCGGTTCAGAGGACCACCGTCCCTGGTTACGCCAGCTGGCTACCAGAGTCTTCAACCTGTTGTTGCGTCACGGAGTCGGGTCCCAACTCACCGACACCCATGGCATTAAGGCCATCCGCGCCCAGGTCGCCCACGAACTGCTGCCGGAAGTGAGGCTGACTCAGGACCTCTTTGACACCGAGTTGGTTCTGAGGGCAGAGCGCCGAGGCTATCGAATCAGGGAGGTGCCAGTGGTCGTATCCGAACTCCGAGAGGCCAGAACCTCGCTGCTCCGACGTATCCCCCGAACACTGCGCGGCTTGGTAAAGCTCCGCCGAAGCCTCGACTAGCCCCGCCCGGTACCTCGAAGCGAGGGGTGGCGGAGGCGGGCAACTGGGCTGGCCAACCGCGGCTTCGACCGCCGCGCCCCAGCGAGAAGCCAAGCCCCGGCAAACAGAGCAGCCCCAAGCGTGGCCACCGCCCCCACCCACTCGGCCCAGGTGGTCTCGAAGCGGAGCTCAACCCGGTCCGTAGTAGGAACCACCACCATGAACGCCGGTGCTGCCCTCCAAGGACCGTCGGCCCCGTAGGCCGTCCAATTGGGGAAATAGGACACCTTCACCAGGTGCGGTCTACCTACGGCTTCGGTGGTAAACGCCACGCGATGATCCTCGAGGACCACGTCGGATATCACCGGTGACGGTAGCTCAGGCAATAGAACGCGAGTGCCGTCGAGATCGCTGCTGATTCGTTCCCATTGGTCCGGACCGCCTTCCACCACCCATTGGTCGATGAGGGAGAGGTCGTCATACCAGTCAAGAGCCACCTCCGTAAAGTCGGGCCGGTCATCGACCACGAGTATTCCGGCCAGCGAGGCTAAGAAACGGTCATCAGGCTCCTCGAAAACCCACGGCCGGTGCTCCGCCACGTCAACCAAGGAACTCTCGGTCACGGAATAGATGCGGAAGGGAGGCGACTCCATCACGAAGGTGAAGTCGGGGTGCTCATTGGCCATTTCCTTCGCAGTATCGGTAAAGGCCACGTAGTAGGGGACGTTGAACAGCTGCATGTGGGCCGCGCCGCGATCGAAGTCACGGTTCTGGTAGCGCAGCCCGGGAATCGGATTGGATGCCGCGCTGCTGAGTTCGGCAGCGTTCAGAAAGTGGAAGGGTGTGGTAAGGGAAGACTCAAAGTAGAGGCCCTCCATCGATGGATGAGATCCTTCCGACCAGTAGGGAAACAACATGGGTGCCATGGGGGTGCCGTACTTGTTGAGATCGCTGTTGCCCTCCCACTGAACCCGCCCGGGCGGTAGGGCATCTACTGCGGCCATTACCCCTTCATACTCCGCCCAAACCTCCTTGCCTTCATAACCCTCATAATTCCACCGGGCCCAGGCGCTGACGTAATTCTCGTTCGTTACCACCCCTACGAAGACGACCCCGATGACGAACAGGGCGGCGAAGGTCGGCATGTATGTGACGGTGGCCGGTGGGTCGTAACGACCAACCACCCATATGAAAAGTATCCCAGCAGCGGCCAGCAACAGGTCGGGACCTGACACGCGGGCGGCCAATCCATCCAACCGTAGGGACTCCACCCAACCCCCCGCGTCAACCAGATCGGGGAGGGTGGTACCTATGGTCAGGCCGAAGACCGCCCACAGCGTGATCGCGGCGATCGCCACCTGAGTCCAGACCAGTGGAATTCGCTCGGGCAGCCGCCGACAGACGGCCACAATTAGCAACCCGATCGCCAATCCGGCCAAGAAGTGCAACCCGAAGAACCAATGTGGAAGCACCCGGCCGTTCCACAATTTGGCACCTTGATCAAGGACAAAGAAGGCAGGAATGGGCAACAGGGTGTAGGCGGCTATCGCCACGGATCGCCCGGTTCGCCGCAAAGCCATCACCATGCCCACAAACCCCAGAATCACCACCGGCCACAGTTCCAAAGGGATCACCTCATCAAGGCCCGTTAGCGGTTGCCAGTTCATATCGGTGGTGTGGCGAAGTCGAACAATCAAGGGCAGGGCCCAGAATGCTGAGAGGGCGAAACCGAGCGTCCAAGTCGCGGGGACAATCCACCAATGCGGTCGGCTTCCAGTGGTCGTCCCCCGTCCCGTTCGGATCCGCTCCCACCATTGCGACCTTCCTATCGGGACGAAGAGCGACACCACTACCACGCTTATGGTGGGTATCACGTGGCAGAGGGCCGTGCCAGCTAAGGCCAACCCGGCTGGGAGCAAGTAGCGCTTATCGTCGTGTAGGGCGCGGATCAGACAGCCCAGGTACACCAAAGAAAACGCGAAGGACCAGGAATAGGCGAATTCGCCCGCCAAACTGGAGGCGATAGTCCCTCCGAAGATATTGGGGGTGGGCGTTTCCATGAACGAATAGGCACTGCCGGCCGCCGCGGCGACGACGCAGATTGGACGAGAGAAACCCAGGGAACGGGCGAGAAAGTAGGCGGCGGGTGCCAATGCCACCAGCCCAGCTACGGTGACGATCTTGAATGCCACCCCGTACGGTAGGAGTAGATCCAATCCAACGATAACCAGGGACGGCAGCGGAAAATAGAAATAGAAGATTGGAAATCCTGCAAACCAGTGATTAGACCAGCCCATAATCCGTCCCGACGGGAGCAAGACATCTCGCAAGTAGGCGGGTCCGAGGACATGAGCCCCCATGTCACCACCGGTGGGCGTGTTTGCCACCAAGAGCAGATGCGGGGCAACCGCCATGAGGGTCGCGGCTGATATCACCGCCACCACAATCGCAGCGGTCCTCCCCGACCACCCGGGCCACGACTTACGGATCGGGTCAACGGCGGAAGAAGCGGTCATCGTCTCCGGGGGATCGGCCGCCACAGACTGCCCCTTCTCCCGAGGATGGTCCGATCCTCCCTCAGACCCGGTCATGTTTCCATCTTGCGAACCGCCCGTCTCAGGCCCCGTTCCGTGAGGTTCTCGGCGAAGGACCGTACTTCGTTGCCGTCGGAATCAACCACCAGCACGGTGGGAACTTCCCGGACCCTCAACTCGGCAAACAACTTTCGGTGATCCTTCCGTGACAGCTCGGTCACCCCACCCTCCCCCACGATACGTCGGCAGGTCCGGCGGGCCGACATACAGGTATCACAACCGGGGGCCTTGAACAGGTATACGCCCGGGCCGGCTAGTTGGCCGGATACGTTGAGGTTGGGAACCCGCTTGCGGGACCCTCCGCGTGCCACGATGATCACCGTGGCCACTCCGAGAGCGACTAAGAGAACTCTTATCCAGAGATCTTCATTCAACTGGGACACCTCTCGAGAACATGAAGCGGCCTGAGGCCTCGGCAAACCATCCCACCGAGACAGCACCGTCGGCAACCACGCGCAAGCCGGGAATCTCGCTGCGCTCAACGGGCACGGCCAGAACAGCCTGCGGCCCGACCTCAATGCCGCGAGTCAGGATAGTTCCTTCGGCCATTATGTAATCGATCGAAACGGCCCGGGGAACGGTGGAGGTGTTCATGATGGATAAGACAGCATTCGACCCCACCGATCCGAGACCAGGAACCAGCCATACGTTCGCGGTGGTCGTCGAACCCGCGGTGCCCGCTAAGCCGGTTGGGGAACGGCCCCTCACTGCCGCGGCGAAGGGCCCGTCTCCGGTGACTCGCAGACCGACGATGGCAGAAGAACCCATATCGATCGCAACTCGAGCTTGCCCTGGTCCCGCCATCCGCTCGGTGACCGGCGGCCCGACTGGTCCGCTCTCATCGAAGAACTCGACCAGAACGTCCACCGGGACCAGAGCATCGTTGGTCATGACGAGCTCGCTCTGCAGACCAGACACACCAGCCAGGGCGAACTCCCAGCTGTCGTCGGTGCCCACGCCGGGCCAGAGGGCGGTATCCGATCCGGATTCGAGCAACATGACCGGAATCACCGATCCCGATAAGGTTCTCACGATGATCGAGAGGGACTCCCGGCCCGCCAATACCTCATGAAGCGGAACGATCCGGGTACGACGGGCGGGGACGGTCAAGTTCTCGATGGCTTCAGCCGCCTCGGTACCCAACTCGCTGAACGCCCAGAGGTCCACCCGGGCATCAGAGGTGAAGGGGTTGAAGAGGCGAAGCGTGAGCTCGTCATCCTCCAAGGTGGCACCCCCGGGTAAGTGCCAAGAGGCTGGAATAGCCCCACTACATACATCTCCCACCAGGAAGTCATCGCCCGCAAAGGCGACCCCAACCACACCGGCGTCTTCGGTGAACTCAACTAGGGCACCGTGAGCCCCGAAGCTGTCGGAACCGTCAACTCGGACCGCCTGCTCGGTACCGACCTGGGCCGAACCCACGTACTCCAGGGAGGACCCATCCAGCACGGTCAGATCGAATGAGGTCGGCCCGGCCGACAACACCGAGTAGCCGGAGCTGCGGCTGCCGTCGTAGTAAACCAACCCGCATGCGCCAAGCGTTGCTGGCGCATCCCACCCCGGATCGGCAGCATCAACCGGAGCGGATACCGAAAACGGTGCGCTCGGGTTTGACAGCAACGAGGCGCTTACGAGCAGGACCACCACAACCGACCCGACCGTTGCGCGGCTCATCGGTGCCGAGATCCTATCCGGAGGCCGCTGGCCAGCACCGCTGTCACTAGGAGAGCTGACACCCAGGCCACGACGATCCATACCTGCAGTCGGAGGGCGTCGACACCCCCGAATCCGGCCGACCCTGAAGCGGCGGATACCCGGTTAGCCCAATCATCCTGTTGCCAGTTGCCGGGCCCCCAACGGTGATCGGGATTCTCGGCTATTCGCACAAGACCATCATCCGGGGTGCCCGAGTAACCCCCCACCCGCCACGACCACACGAAGCCCGAGTCCGTAACAGCCCGGGGAGCGGGATGGTCGTTCTCCCACACTGTGCTCGACTCCCCCACATAGAGCCCGGCGAGGGGCCGCATGTCCAACTGGGCGGACAAGGCGCTGTACAGTGGATTCGGACCGCGCGCCACCACCCAACCTATCCCAAATTCTGCCAGTCGCCTCCCCGGACGTAACTCACCACCGTCAGCAATCTCCCGCAGGGTCTCCTCTAGAGCCTCGTCACCTAGCCGCGGAGCGGATAGCCAAGCCTGCGAGTAGTCCAGGACCCCCGAGATCAACCGATAGGGGGTACCGTCCGGGAGCGTACGATAGCTCCCGGGAAGACTCGACGCCGGTCCCACCATGAGGATTCGGTCCGGACCCGATTCTCCTCCCCGGCTCTCCGCAAACGCCAGAAATCCAAACCGGTCATCGGGTAGTCCGGCCCGACCAGCCGGGACAGCTACCAGCGCGCTGAGAACCACTAGTAGGGCTGCCACCCGAGCCACGTGGGCGGTAGCACTCCTGCCCACCGCGTCGTCGGGGACAAGAGAGGCCGGGGCATCAACCGCGGCACCCACCACCATGGCCACCCCCACCGCCACGGCAAGTAACCCGGCTGCAGTCACCTCTTGGCCAGCACCGAGTGAGCCGGAGCGAGCGACAAGATAACCGCCTGCTCCGATCAGGGAACCGCAGAGTGCAACCCGCAACGTAGGATCCCGAGCGACCATGACTACCGCAGCGACGGCAACGAGGACCGGCGCAAACACCCACCATGACGGCTCGGGATGGAAGGGAAGTCCTTCCCCGAACAACCCATGGAGCCCCGCCCAGGGAAAAAGAACCGGCAAAGCGACCAGGCTGCCCACCGAGCCGATTAAGACCGGACGAGCCTGGCGTCGGGTAACCCCCCACATCAGGCCTACGAGCGCAGGGATCACCACGCTGAAAGGTACGAAGACCGCGGACCACACGGTGGCCAAGGCCACTCGAGAGAGTCTGGTGATCCATACCACGCCGCTGGCGGGCACTGAGCCCACTACCCCCGCCAACGCCCACGGCAATCCTCCCAACGCCAAGAGGCCCGGCCAGTATGCCTCCCCGGCCAGGAAGAGAGTCGGAAACCCAGCAACGAAGACCGTTCCCGCGGCTAGCCGGGCCCCCCGACTCAAACCCATCCGGGCACCCAGCACCAGCATCCCTGCCAAGCCGAACCCGATCGACCCGACGGTGACCAGTCGGGCGGCACCGCTACCGAGCAGCAGCCTGAGAACGGAAGTAGCCCCGACAGAGGGATGCATAGGCTGGGGACTGCCCAAACCCCCAGCATGCCATCCGCCGGCGTAGGCGCGAAGCAAGTCCCAGGCCGAATCGGTGAGCGGGAGGACGAAACCTACGGACGGAAGCCCCTCACTGAGGATCGAGCGGGTGATGACCGCCACGAGCACCATCGCCACCACCGCGGATATGACATCAGGACGTTGCCAAAACCCCGACCGGCCGTCCCCTTCCGCTCGTTCCTCGTCGGTAGTCGTTCCCAGGAAAGGTCCGAGCTCTGCCGCGACATCACGAAGCTCCACGGAGCCCCGGACCTGATATCGAAACAGCTCTGCGTCCGACTCCAGCGAGGTAGAAGGTGCCCGACCACGCTCCGCCCAGGTGGAAGCTAGGTGCAAGAGGTTCCACACCCAGGCGCGAACCCAATCCAGCGGCGCGGACCAGCGGCCCTTGGAAAGGCGGTAGACCCATTTGATCAACCCGATCAGAAAGAGGGACGGCAACACCCAGAACAGCGTCAGTAGCGAGTAAGTCTTGAGGATCACCCGAATGCGCCCGGCTTGTTCCCGCCACGTATCGGCCCGCTGGGGGCCGGTGCGCTCACCGAACACCTCAGAGGCTGGGGTCACGATCACTCGACCACCTACCACCCGAGCGCGTTGGCATATGTCTAGACCAAAAGACAAGTAGGGAATAGCACGATCCAGACCGCCAAGACCCTCCGCCAGATCGCGACGGACCAGGAGTGAGGCCGGTTCCAGGAAGGCCACGTCCCTAATCACGTCGAACTGCTCCTGATCTATTTCGCCGCTCTCCAACCCGGTATACGGATAACCGAACACGTCGGTCGGCCCACCGACCGATACCAGTTGGTCCGGTTCGGATCTGTCCAGGACCTTCGAACCCACGACCGACGCTTCAAGGTTCTCAGCCGCCTCAACTAGAGCGGAGAGGGCATCCGGACGGGCGGTGGTGCGAGCATCGATCATCCAGAGGTAATCAGCGGGGGTTGTGGCGGCCTCCAGCGCGTCGCTCAGCAGTCTCGCTACCTTGGGGGGCGTCATGTCGGAGGGCATCACCGGCCGACGGTCGGCGATCACCACCACTTCATCGGCGGCGTAGACTTGCGCTTCGATGGTCTCCAGAACGGCGGTCAGGTCATCGCCTCGACGTGCAACTACCACGGCAAGGACCAGTGGCTTGGGACTTGTCGCCGAAGGCTGCGCCATGTGGGTCGATCTCCGTTGCCGAACGAGCAACCTGACATTAACTGTCGGCTTGGGGAGCGCCGAGTTTTGAGGCCGTCGGTGGCCCTCCTATCGGGCGGTGTCGGCGGTGCCCGGCTCGCTAGGGGTTTCGAACATCTCGAGAGTGTTGACACCACGGTAGTCGTCAACGTGGGCGACGACGACATCTTCTACAGCTGGGCGGTATCACCAGATCTGGATACAGTTTGCTACACCCTGGCCGACTTGGAGGGGCCGGAGGGCTGGGGCCGCAAGGACGACACCTGGCACCTCATGGACGACTTGGCGAAGCTGGGAACCGACACGTCCTTTCGCATCGGCGACCGCGATGCGGCCGTCAACCTGCACCGGACCGTGCAGCTGGCCCAAGGGCAGCCACTCCACTCGATCACCAGCCATATCGCCCGCACTATGGGGATACGGTCTCGGATTCTTCCAGCAACCAATCAGCGCTTACGCACCGAGGTGTTGGTGGACGGCGGAGGCTGGGCATCATTCCAGGAATACTTTGTGTTGCGAGGACATCGTGACCGGGTGACAGATGTCAGGTTCTCTGGAGCGGGCGAGGCCCGGCCTTCACCCGGTGTGCTAGCGGCAATAGCCAGCGCTGATGCGGTGATCATCGCCCCCTCGAATCCGCCGCTCTCAATCTGGCCCATACTGGCTATCGAGGACATCGCTGGCGCGGTAGCGGCCGCGGAACGAGTCCTCGCGGTGAGCCCCCTCTTCGGAGGCCGGGCCCTCAAAGGTCCGGCGGCGCGGGTCCTTGCCTCCTTGGGCCTCCCGCCTGGCAACCGGGGCGTGGTCAGGGCGTATTCTGATCTCCTGACCGACTTCGTAATCGACCGACAAGATAGAAAAGAGCGAGAGGCACTAGCCAAGATGGGTCCCACCATTCACGCCCTACCCACCCGGATAGCAAGAAGAGAGGACGCTATGGAGCTCGCCCAACAGATCATGCGGATCCTGGCCCTCACCTGATGAGCCTCTCCATCATCCCGATACTGGGCATTCCCGAGGCAAGTCCAGGCGATGATGCGACCCGGCTAATTCTTGACGGTCTCGCCAGCACGGGAGTGCGTCTGGTCGAAAACGACGTGGTGGTGATAACCCACAAGCTGATATCAAAGGCGGAAGGACGCCTCGAGGAAATCGGCGATGATCCGGCGGCTCGGTCGAGACTGGTGGAGCGGGAAGCCTCCGCCATAATTCGCCGTCGCGATGACCTGCTCATAACCGTCACACCGCACGGTTTCGTCTGCGCCAACGCCGGGGTGGACAAGTCAAACGTCCGCCGGGGAATGGCCGTCCTATTGCCGATCGATCCGGACAGATCGGCGCGCCGCATTCGAGCGCGAATTGACGACGCCTGCGGGGTTACTGTGGCCGTCATCATCACGGACACCTTCGGGAGGGCATGGCGACATGGCCTCACCGACGTCGCTATCGGGGTGGCCGGTCTCCCGGCGGTGGTTGACTACCGCGGCAGCTCTGACACTTACGGGAACACGCTCGAAGTAACCGAGGTCGCCATAGCGGACGAGATGGCCGCGGCGGCCGACCTGGTAATGGGTAAGGCCAAGGGCATCCCGGCGGCGGTCATCAGGGGGGCAGAATATCCGCCGGGCCGCGGATCAAGCGCTGACCTGGTACGGGATCCTCACGACGACATGTTTCGGTAGAACCAGTTGCCTCCAGCTACCAGTTTGGAAATCGGCTGACTCAGACCTGCGCAAGCCCACTCTGATTGTGGGGGTTGTCGGCTTAGAGGAGGTCGTGGAGGTGCAATACCCCCCTACTCCCCTGGCTTTCGAAGAGCCCGTAAATTGACCTGGGGTCCCAACTGGGACCCCAGGTCATCTGTCTGCTTCGGGTGATAGTTGCCCTGGATCGGATTCCAGGCTATTCCATACCGAACGCTTTGTCGCGTAGTGTCACGACGAACGCCAGAGCATGCCCGAAAATAATGTGTCCGTAGAAGCTGGGCCCGATGCTAAAGGCGAACACGTCGCCGCCTGCGATGAGCGGCATAATCAGGTTGCCTCCCACGACCCACCAAATGATCCCGTAAATGAGACCACCCACAACAATGTTGAGCAACGGATTGCCCATCTTCACATAGGGCGTGAAATACGCCGTGTAGAGGGCTCCGATGACGGCACTGAAAATGATGTGCAGGACGAAACCAACGAAATCGTTGGCATCGATCATCCCCCCGATCATGTCCTGCATCCCGATCCCGGCATAGGCAAGGAACAGATACCCGGCCATCACTCCGGGAATTACCCCTCTTCTGAGGTTCTCCGTCTGCATGCCACCCTTCCTGTCGAAACCGATTAAGGGCTCAGGCTAACCCGAGAAGACCACCAGACCAAGGATTTGGCGATCTTCGACTCGAGAGCCCAGCAGCGCTTTTGTAGTGCTGTATGGTGCACATATCGCTTTATCGGTGCTAAGCGTCACGTCTAAGCCAGCGTACGGTGTCGCGGACCCCTTCCTCAAACGTTACTCGCGCCTCCCAACCGAGAGCCCCGAATGCCCGCCGACTTGACAGGACCGAACGAGGTATGTCACCAGGTCGAGGAGCACCAAATCGGGGCTCTCCCCTGAATCGAGTCTGGGCTGCGATCTCCTGAAATACCCTCAGGGTGCTGGTCTCGACGCCGGTCCCCAGATTGTAGGTTCCGGTCTGCTCAGCGGTAGCGGCTCGGAGAAGTGCGTCGACGACGTCGTGCACATACACATAGTCCCGAGTGTCCTCACCCGAACCGAAGATGGTCGGGGGGCGACGGTCAAGGCACGCTCTGGCAAATGTGGCCACCACCCCACCTTCCCCCGAGGTGTCCTGGTAGGGACCGTAGACGTTGGCCGGGCGGAGAATCACCCAACCAATGTCGTTACGCTCACACCAGACCCTCATGTAGCCCTCGGCGGCCAGCTTCGATAGCCCGTAGGGTGAATCGGGATGGGTCGGGGCATCCTCACCGGTTGGGATGGGGGCTTCCCTACCGTATATGGCGCCTCCGGTCGATGTGAACACCACCCGCGGAACGCGTGCCAGACGGGCCGCTTCCAACACATTGACCGTACCCACCAGGTTGATCTCGGCATCACGTTGCGGATTGCTCATAGAAGCCGGGACCGAAGTCTGCGCGGCAAGATGAAACAGGCAGTCCGGATCAAAGCCGGCAACAGCGGAAGCCAGGTGCTCTGAACCGATTGCGAGCTGATGGAATCGCACTTCGCCTAGCCGTCGAGCCGTCCTAAGGCGAGAGAGTCTTCCTGTCGAGAGATCATCGATGACCAACACCTGCCATCCTTCCCCGACTAGCCGTTCGGCCAGGTTGGCACCGATAAAGCCAGCTCCCCCGGTCACCACCGCCCGGCGAGGACTCAATCCTGAACCACCGCCCATCACTTAGGGTTACCTACACTTACATAGACCAACCCGGCGGCTTCCACTGTGGCGGCATCCAACAGGTTGCGAGCGTCCACCACCGCCCTACCCCGCATGCTCACCCGGACCGATCCCATGTCCACGCGCCGAAACCCAGGCCATTCGGTGGCCACCAAGAGGGCATCCGCACCTGCCACTGCACCTAGGGGTCCCTCCGCCTGTCTTACCCCGGCCATTTCAATTCTCGCGGCCGGGTCGTAGACCACCACGGTGGCATCCTCGTCAACCAGCAGCCGAGCCATGGCCACCGCCGGTGACTCACGGATATCGTCAGTTCCGGCCTTGAACGCCACCCCCCAGATCCCGACGACACAACCGGACAGGTCACCGCTGACCGCGGATCTCACCTTATCTATGATCCGGATTCGCTGCTCCTCGTTGGTTTCCATGACGCTACGGAGGAGACGGAACGCGTAGCCGTGCTGCTCGGCTAGCGCTAGAAGAGCACGCGTGTCCTTAGGCAGACAGGATCCCCCGTAACCAGGTCCCGGGGACAGGTAGTGACTCCCGATCCGATGGTCGGCCCCCATGCCCGCCAACACGGCTGGGGCCGAGGCACCCACCTCTTCGCACAGGTTGGCTATCGAGTTGACGAAACTAATCCGGGTGGCGAGGTAGGCATTAGAGGCGTACTTGATCATCTCCGCCGACACCGAATCAACCACCACCCGCTCTCCGGGTAGGCCCTCGTATACCCTCTCCGTCATCAACTCGATTGCCGCCGGGTCACCACTTCCGATCACGATGCGGTCCGGATTCAGAAAATCCTCGACCGCCTTGCCCTCTCGAAGGAACTCCGGATTGGACACCACCCGAATTCCCCGCGCCCTGATCGCCGGGAGCCGGGATAGGGAGACGGCGGTGCCCGCCGGAACAGTCGACTTGATGGCCAGCACCGTACCCGGGTTTAAGGTGTCAGCAAGATCAGACAATGCGTCCCTGATGAGGCCGGTTTCGGCCGCACCGCCCGGGCCTGACGGTGTGGGTAAAGCAATGAAGACCACCTCTGCGCCGCGCACCGCCTGGCGATTATCGACGTGGAACGCAAGCCTCTTCGCCGCCAGTCCTTCTTTAACCAGGTCCTCGAGCCCCGGCTCGTGGATAGGTACCCTTCCCTTCCGCAGGGCCGCCACCCGACCACGATCACGCTCCCCCACCCTGACGTGATGACCTAGTCGGGACAGTCCGGCCGCCTGCACCAAGCCCACATAACCAGCACCAAGCACGGCGACGGACAATCGGGAGGCAGAGCTGGAATCTCGAGGCTCTACCCGACAGGGTTGGGACTCCTTCATGCTCCGATTCCGGGAACGCGATCGAGAGCGTCCGCCCCCAGGATTACCACTGCGTCCGAGCCATCATCGACCGAACCGACCTCTACCAGACCGAACCCCATCAAGTCGGCCAGCAATACGCCAACTCCATAGTCCGAAGGCCGAACCCGGATCACGGTGGAAACAAAGTCAAACGACGCAGCGTCACCTGCCCGGACCTCGGGGTGGATCTCGGGACGGGTGGCGAACCACCCCGACCACCCGGTGGCCTGTTGGCTTCCCCCGTTGCCGTTAAGGACCCGCAAGCGGATCGCACCCGGTGCCGCAGCGGGGACTACTGCACCTCCGTCGGCGAATTCGGCGATGATCCTCGACGCCTCAGGCTCGTTAAGGTGCAGATAGTAGACGTCGTTGACGATGCTCTCCCGGACCGGTAGCGAGGAGACCTCAATGTCCGAAGCATCCAAGGTGCGAGCGGTTAGGGCAAGGTCAAGCATCCGCTCCGGGCTCAACCCCGCATCGATCACCATGTGCGGCCCGGCGGCTCTGATCACATCCCCGACGTCAAACAGGATGGTCCATCGCTGAGCCGACGCCAACATGGCGTAGAGGAGGCTCTGCTGGCGACGTATCCGACCGAGGTCGTTGGCGTCAACGCTTACCCACACCGCCCCGCGCAGCTCCTGGTAGCTCCTCGACCGGGCATAAGCAAGGGCTTGCCGACCGTCCAACAGCTGTTCGCCAGCTCCCACATCCAAACCTGACTTAAGATCGCGGGCCGGGTAGGCAAAAGTGAGCTCCACCCCGCCGAGGGCGTCGACGACCGTGGCGAAGCCATAGAAGTCCAACTCGACATAGTGATCGATCTCAATCCCGGTGACTGTCTCCACGGTGGAGACCATCAACTCGGCACCACCGAAGGCGAAGGCGGCATTCAACTTGCCGACGCCGTACTCGCCCAAGTCGGTCTGCAAGTCCCTGGGTAGACTCAGCACTCGAACGGCCCCCTCGTCCACCGCAACCAACATCACGACGTCGGCCCTTCTACCGTCCAGCCGATCGTTGATTCCCAGTTCCTGCGGGAGGCCGTCCCTGGTGTCGCTGCCGAGCACCAGGATCGTCACGGGCTCCGCAGGGGTGTCCGGCAAAACCACCTCCTCAGGAGATACTGGAGCGGTGTCGTCGACGTTCGGGGGCGTCGTCGTCGGTATGGGAACCGATGAAGGTGGTGTCTGGCCGAGGCTGGGGATCGACGTCGTCGGGATTTCCTGCAAGGCCTCGCGGGCGTCGACCACGTAGTAAAGGATCACACCGAACACGACCACGTTGACCAAGACCAAGCCAAGGATCAGACGCCTCCAGCGGCGGCGGATGGGCGACCCTTCAGGCGCGCCCCGTTGTTCGGGGGTGGGGTGGTTGGTGCTCATTGAGACCTCAGGATGTTACCCCCGTCAAGGTCAGTTACAGCATGTATCCATGGATGGGCCAGCCCAGGGGTGACCATTGTCATCCTTCAGTATCTCTACTACTCGCCCGTTTCTTCGTTTACATTTGGCACATACCCAAACCGTCGGTATGCGGGCCCCTTCAACGACCAGGGTCTGGTATTCATCCCCGCAATCCGGGCAGGCGATCTTCAGAAGGGGCATAGCTGAACTCAGTAAGCTCCTATGTCAATGTGAGTGGACGGTAGCTGATAGGCCGACGCTAGCCCGATCGCAAGAGTTCTTTCTGGTTCCTCCCCACGCAGGGTCGTCCCTTGTGCTGACTGCCGCCCAAGCCATCCACGCACGAAGTTACCTTTCTTGGTCTATTTCCGCCAGGGAGGTAGCCGTCCCCAGAAGGGCACGGACTGCCTTGTTCCTCATGGCACCCATGGCGGTGGCCCAACCGGACGAGTCTCCGACCGCTCGGCAGACTGATCGACAATGCTTGCGCACCCGAGATGGTGCCGCTCCCCCGATCACATCCCGTGACGCAACCACCCCGGCCGGGTCCTCGCCGACCTCCCCTACCAGCATCGCCAGCCGTGATCGAGAAAGGGCAGTGCCGGTCGCCTCGGCCGCTTCGACAACATCCCGCGCCGTCAGATCTTCACGTCCCTGGCGCATGGCAGCGGCCACCGCCCGACCCACCACGCGGTATGCAGTGCGATAGTCCACCCGTTCCGCCATGACCAAGCGATCCGCCAGATCGGTGGCCGCACTGAAGTAGGCACCCGCCGAAGCTTCCAGCTTGTCTGCCTGCACCTTCAAGGTAGCTATGAGCTGATCGGCGAGCCTGACCAGCCGGGTCGCCATCTCCAGGGTGCCCGCGATCTCGCCATACAGGTAGAGCCAGTTGTCGGTGCGGGCTGACGGGGTACGTTGGGTCACCATAAGGCCGGTGACACGGCCGATCAGTGTCCCGACCCCCCCTCTAATCACCGCCAACGCGTAAGGGTTCCGCTTCTGCGGTAGGAGTACCGAGGCTCGAGATGTGCCTCCGCCCAGGGTTACGTAACCGAATTGGGGGCTGGCAAATATCTCCAGATCTTCGGCCAGTCGGTCGACCATCAACCCGGCCTGGAATGCAGCCATACCACAGTCGATCATCGGATCTGCCGACCACATCCCATCCCGGATGTGATCGGTCGGCCGTTCGAAACCCAACCTCTCGGCCATACGCACCCGATCGAGGGGTATCGCCGAGCCAGCCACGCCACCCGAACCCCCCGGTGACCGGTTAACCATCCCATAACACGCTTGGATGCGGGCCAGGTTTCTGACGCCTTGTTCGGCAAAACCGGACAGGTAATAACCAAAGGATGAAGGTTGGGCTGGCTGCAGGTAGGTGGTGTCGTTCCAGTTGACCGACGCCAGATCCTCGGCGCGTTCGGCGATGGTGGTAGTGCAGTTGGCCACGGCTCGGTGAAGGTCCAAGAGAAGATCGCCCAGTACCAGTCTTATGGCGATACGACCCGCCTCCCGGCGGGTTCGACCGGTGGGTAGCCACCCGGCTACCGAACCCAAGCGTCGCTCCAACTCCCGCTCACGGCTGTTGTAGGCGTCCCCGTAGACCGGATCGTAAGGAAAGGAGTCGGGTTCTGTGGAGAGGAAGTCGAGGAGTTCCCGGCATAGAGCCGCGGCGGCCGGTCGCGGGACCACCCCGATCTCATAGAGCTCCAGTACATGGCTCAGATCAGCTAACCCAAGGCTCTCGTGAAGGATCCCGGCATCGGCCAACTCGAGTCCATAGCCAGCTTCGACCAACTCGGCAGACGGACCTGACGCCAGTCGCCCCTCGGCACCCAGGTATCCGTCCGGTGGCCGGATCATGCGGACGAGCTCCCACAGAACAGGTTGAGCAAGCCTCCGGTCAGCAGCAACACTGCGGGCGGGGGAGTTTCGGCACTTCCGGCGATAAGGCTGGCCAACGCACATGCCCCATACTCTGGATCGAGGAAGATCCCCTCAGTTCGGGCCATCAGGCGGGCAGCATTGTCCACCGCTAACGGATCGGGATCGAGCTGGTCATCGATTCGCCACGTGACCGGTACCCGGTCAACTACCCGTATCAGGTCTAGACATCCGGCCGCTATCTGCTCAACCAGCGTGCGGCATTCGTCTACCGGACGATGGACCGCGGCGCCAACCACCAGCGGACCTCCCCCTCGTGCGGAGTAACCAGCCACCAACCCGCCCATCGTGCCGCAGGATCCGGCCGCCAACCAGATTGATCCCGGGGAGGTACCCGCTTCGCTCATCTGGGCTTCGATCTCCGCCACGGCGTGGTAATAGCCAATGGCACCGACCGGCCCCGCTCCTCCCCGGCCTACCGCGTAAGGCCTCCGACCTTCTGATGCCAGACGGTCCTCCAATTCCCGGAGGCGGGAATCCACGGAGGTTCGATCCGAGCTCCCGGTGAAGTGGACCCGGACATTTCCCAGCATGTCGAGGAAGTCAAGGTTGCCCGGTCCGGCAGAAGCGGCCGACCCGAACAGCACCAGCTCGCATTCCAAACCTCTGGCCGACGCACCACTCGCCGCGGTAAGGACCCAGTTGGACCGAGGACCTCCTCCGGTCACGAATACGTCGGCATCGGCGGCTTGAGCTGCTCCAAGATGGAACTCCATGGAACGGGCCTTGTTGCCTCCCAGGCCGAGACCGGTTAAGTCGTCACGCTTCAACCAGATCGGGATGCCTAGCTCGTCGGACAGTCTCGGGGCGAAGTTAAGTGGTGTGGGCAGGTGGGCGATGGGAACGCGGGTAGGTGCCGTCAATCGGTGGCTCCTGTGACGCGATCCACGAAGTAGGGACCGGCACCCATGACCTGCTCAAGATCGGAAAGCTCCTCAACCCCCTCGAGGTCAAGGAGGGGTCGCACTCGGGGATCGTTCACGAGCGCTTCGGCGAACGACCATCCCTCCTCCCATCCCCGCATGCAGGCTTCGTAGACGATGTCATGGGCGGTATGCTTGCCGACCCGCTCGGCAAGATGTCGCATCACCGGTTCTGCAAACACGAACCCTCTCCGAGCTCTGATATTGGCGAGCATCCGATCTTCGTCAACCTCCAGCCCTTCGATCAGCACAACTACCAGCCGCAGCGATGTGAGCACCAGAGTGCAGGCCTCGGGGAGGGCGATCCATTCCGCCTTCCACGCCCGACCGTCCCGTTCGTGGAGATGGACCATCGATTCGACCATGATCCCGGAGTCCGCTCTGACCAGACGGGCAATGGTGTCGAGATGCTCTGAGATCTCCGGGTTCCGCTTCTGGGGCATGGTGATGCTTCCCACCGTCCCTTCGATGAACGGCTCGCGGACCTCCCCGATCTCAAGGCGCTGAAGCTCCATGATCTCGTTTCCGATCTTGGCGATGGTGCTGGCGATCATGGCCAACAGGTGAACGAACTCGGCGGGGCCGTCCCGGCTGGTGATCCAGGGTATGCGAGGTACACCCAAACCCACATTGGCCGCGAAGGACGCCATGAGATCCGGCCCCTTATCGCCCCAGAACTCGAGAGTTCCCAACGCTCCGCCTAACTGCACCAACTCCCAGCGCGATCTCCCCTCGGCCAGACGTCGGCGATGCCGACGCACCTCCTCGCACCAGACCGCGGGCTTGAAGCCGAACGGTATCGGCAGCCCCGGCTGGGCGTGGGTCCTCCCCATCATCGGGGTATTGCGGTGTGAGGAGGCAAGACTCAGCACTGCCCGCTCCAGGCGCGCCAGGTCACGGTCAACAATATCGCCCACCTTCTGCATCACAACGGCTGTCCAGGTATCGGTTAGATCCTGAACCGTGGCGCCGTAGTACACCCATTCTCTGGCCTCGTCCGGCAAGGCGTCTCTAAGAAACCGAATAAGCCCCAGGGTGGAATGCCCGGTTGCTCTGGTCTCAGTCGCAACCAGATCCAGGTCGACTGTGCCGGACTCCGCGTACTCCCGAATACGGACGGCGGCTCCTTCCGGGATCAGACCCAACTCGGCCTGGGCGTCGGCCAAAGCGGCGAGGATCTTCAGCCAGGCCCGGAATCGGGCCTCCTCTCCGAGCAAGGCCCGTGCTTCGTCGGTGCTCCAGAGGTGCCGGTAAACGGCAGAGTCCCCCAGATTGATGGTCATCCGACCGGAACCGGTACGTCCACTCCGGTGAGAAGCCTCAGAGCCCGCCTGACCTCATCAAGGTTGGCTCCCCAGGGCACCACCGCCCTGCCCTCTGTGAACTCGAGGCCTCGTTCCAACATGCAGCACTTGATCAGCCATCGACCCTCCGACCGGGCAGCTTCTACCCGCCGCTTGGGGCAAATATCAACCCGAGGAGGTTCGGCATCGTAGAAGTGCCGGTGGAACTGCAACGACCGCTCACAGCCGATCATTACCCAGTCCTCAGCAACCGCCGGGCGAGTGTCGAGGTATGACATCTTGGCTGGCAAATCGGTCCCGGCACCGCGGCAGGGCAGCAGGTAGGAGTCGGCGGGCTCGGTGGCTGCCAGCTCATCAAAGGTAACCGAGTCGAGGATGAGTCGGATCGGGGGCAGATCCTCGTCGTATTCGACCACCTGACGGGCTTGGGCCAGCAATTTGGGCGGCTCGGGGGGGATCACCTCAGTGACGAAAACGGGTACCGGTTCGGGTTCCCATATGAAGTTGATGTGCTCGAAGAGCCCCTTCACCAGGAACCCGGAAACACCGGGTCGTCCGTGGCGGGCGGCAGCCTCGGCAAGGGCGGTAGCGTTTCCCACATCAACGGTAGGGTCTTCGATCATCTGGGTTCGGTCCGGACCCGCCCAGACCTCTACATCCACTACCGGGACGAAGAGTTCTTCCGAACGTGCCCGGGCCACTGCAGCCAGGCCGACCTGATCGCCATGGACGAGAGCGATATAGTCGGTGCGCCGGTATACCTCCCTCCCGGTCAGGTACTCCCGCATGAATCCCTCCAAGGGGGGCTCATCCACATGCTGTACCGAAAGGCCGCGGTAGGGATGGGAGCGGGCATTGGGGCGAGGCTTCTCTGCTAACACCATGTGGTCTCTGGTAAGTGGGGGCCGATCGCGGCGATTATTGGTGCCTTTAGGTAGTTAGGGGTGGGTCACCGGCCGGCGACCCACCCCTAGTCGGTTCGTTTAGCCGAGCTCCTTGCGGACGATCTCCGCACCGGAGACCATGGCATGGAGTTTGTCCTTAGCGATGTAGCGCTGCAGCAGGATTAGCCCGCAGTCGGTAGTCACCCCGAGTTGGTCGGCCGGTACATACTCGAGAAGTCGGCGAATTCTGGCGGCTACCTGCTCGGCAGTCTCCGTGATGGTCGACTTGACATCGATCACTCCGGCCCAGAATTGGACGTTCTCGGGAACCGGGTTGTCGCGCACCACTTCCAACCCTGACAGGTCGTCCGAGCGGCGCCCGCAGTTCTCCAGATTGAGGACGTCGATGTTCGCCTCGTACGACTTGGGAATCACCGAAGCGGTGGCTGACGGCTCGTCCCCTTCGCGCACCGTCAGATCGAATATCTCACCAGCCGCTGCAGTCTCATCCGGGAAATACGCAGGCGTACCACCCCAGTTACCCCAGCAGATATGCACGATGATCTTGGCGTGCTTCACGCCCGCTACGGCCCGGTCGAAAGCCTTGATAGCCCAGGGCTCGTAGAAATAGGGCCAGGTGAACTCGTCAAGCTGGATGAAATCGATCCCCATGGCGTCCACCTCAAGGATGTCCTCGTTGATGGCGGCGGCGATCGCCATGGCGCGGTCCTCGGCCGCTTCGTAGTGGAGATCGTTGGTGGCTTGGGCCAATACCTGGATACCGGTGTACTGAACCTTCGTAGCCTTGTTGGTCGCCTCTTTGAGGGCTCTGGCCTGTTCCACCATGATCGCCCCACGACGCTTGACCTCCTGAGTCAGCGTGCCAGCGTGGAGGCGGCTGTAGATGGGAAAGCCGAGGAAGCCGCCCTTCAGGTCGTAACCGAGGCGCTGGTAGTAGTAATAGAGTGCCTGGTCCGCATAGTTGTCACCATGCAAACGGCCATCCGTGATGATGTCCAGGCCAGCGTTTTCCTGATCGCGGGCGATGGCACCCACGGCGTCTTCGAGTGCCTCCCGAATGAAGGCGTCTGGCGGCTCCTGATCCCCGGTCCATTCCCGCGCACAATTGGCGTCCCACCACCGCGGGTTCGGATAGTTACCAACCATTGAGGTCGGTATCAATACCTCGCTACCGTTAATTTTCATGTCCCCTCCCTTGAGAGAAGCCTCGAGAGCTTCCGTCCGGAATGCCCTCCTCCCGCGATCTCTAAGGTGTCGTTTGGTATGTCTGTCGCCTGTTTAGTCCGACCCCGAATCGCGGCATGTCCTCACGGAGGCTAGCAAAGCGATCCTACGCATTTCGTCTAGGGCATCAGGAAAGCGACCACCCGCCGTCAACGATGAGCCCGTGCCCGGTCACATAAGGCATGGCACCGGAGGCCAGAAGAGCGATTACTTCGGCAATGTCCTCGGTCTGGGCCACCCGCCCCATCGGTATGCGATTCTCAATTTGGGCCCTCAACTCGGGCTGGTCCAAGCGCCATTTGGTCATCGGAGTCTCGGTCATACCGGGACACACCGCGTTCGATCGGATCCCGTCTGCGGCGTAGTCAACCGCGATGGATCGGGCCAGCATCAGCGCGGCGGCTTTCGTAACCGAGTACGCCGAACGGCTCGGAAAGGGGTCCTTGCCAGCTACAGACGCCACCGTGATGATGTGTCCCCGGCGGCGCGGCACCATCGAGGTGAGCGCCGCCCGAGAGCACAGGTAGACACCCCGCAGGTTGACCTCCGTTACCCGATCCCATTCGGACACCGGGGTCTCGTGAAGACGGGTCGCATCGCCCGAACCGGTTATACCGGCGTTGTTGATCAGAACCTCGACCGGGCCGATAGTCTCCTCGATCTTGGCAAAAGCCTCGTCTACCTCGTCGGGCCTGGACACGTCAACACCAAGCCCGAGGCCGTCCCCGGCCGCTGACGAAGCCAGATCGCCATCAAGGTCCAGCACCGCTAGGCGGAAGCCGTCCCGCCGCAATCGCTGGCAGGTGGTGAGACCGATCCCGGAGCCTCCTCCCGTGACTACCGCCACTGGGCGATCCGAAGTGGTCATAGTTCTCCTTTCCGTTCGAACGGACCTAGGTTGGCGCGGACGGACACTCCGTCGCCGAATCGAGCCCGGCAAACTCTGGTGCCCAGCCTGCCCGGGCGTCTTCGGCCTGGTCGAGGAAGTACTCGTCCCCGACCTCCCAGGTGTGTCCCTTCCCGTGGCGGACGGTGATGAACCCGAACCCGTGGGTGCGGTAGACGCGCCCTCCCTCATCTCGAATGTCCTGCAGGAGGGCCCGGTCCTCCCCCAAGGTAAGGCTTCTCCACCCACCGACGCTCTCGAGGGCCGGGCGGCCAATCAGCATGGCCGCGCCAGCCACCGGACCGTCGGTTAGCTTCTCACCCCCACCACAGTAGCGATGGATGGTCCGATCCGTGTGGGCGAGGTAGACAAACTCGGCACCCTTGGCCACCACCTCTGCCCCCGAGTGCTGGTAGGCGAGAACTAGGTCCAACACGTGATCGTCGGCATAGGCGTCGTCGTCGTCCATCTTGGTAAGCAGCGCGCCCGTAGCCGTGGCACCGCCTTCGTTCAGCGCCGATCCGAGGGACCGATGGCTCGGGACCCGCACAACGGTGGCCGGAACGTCGGATTCGACCACATAGGCCTCGATATCGGGCCCGAAGCCGGTGCCGTGGAGGATGAGAATCAACTCCAACTCGGGGTAGGTCTGACGGGCTACCGTATCCAACAGACCGGGAACCAGGTGGGGTCTCCTAGTGGCGGCGAGGACCGAGACCATGGGGTAGGCGAAGGTGTCGGGCAACAGCGCTCCCATGAGGTCCCGGCAGCGACCCGGCAACGAGTGGTCTCGCAGCGCCGCTCGACGCATCGCCACGCTCATTCGCTCTCGGCGGTGGATGCCTGCGCCTCGAATCCCCCCGGACGACATCAGGCGGTACAGGTCCGGCCCTAAGTACTGGCGTAAGCCCTGATCCTTGTCAGCCAGACGGACCACCACGCCTAGGGCGCTCAGTGCCGCCAGTCGGGACGCCCGGGTGATGACATCCGGGTGGAACGCAGCCACATCCTCGAGGTGGTGCAGGCGTCGCAGAACGGAGCGCCGTTTGCGCGTTACCCGTTGAACATCGCCTGCGTCGGCCAACCATTCGGGAGCGGACCCGAGCACCCCCACTCCTTCAGTAGGTTGCCGCTTCCATCCGGAGGGGTTCGTGACCGTGGGGTCAAACGCTGGCACTGAGTAGATGGGTGGGAGCGACTCCAGCACCACCGTGGGGCTCGTCCCCCACCGAGCATCGCGGGTCGTGTCCACCAGCATGACGTCCACCGGTCCGCCTTGCGACCTATACCCGGCCGGGTTTTCTTCTCCGAAGACGCGCCGAGCCAGAGGTCCCGAGACCTCAATCTCCACACCCGACACGCCAACCGACTCGACGAAGCCTCCTCCACCGCCGTCTCCGCCCGCAGGTTTCGAGCGCATGGCCGTTCGGGACCGCCCGCCGGGTCGGACCCGTCTGATCAGTCGGCCTAGCTTGGGGAAGGTTGGCGTCGGCATACTGGGTCGAACCTAACAGGAGAACACCCCTCGGTTACCATGGACAATCCATGACCCGAACGGGGACAGGCAGCCCAAGCTCAGCGCGCTCGATCTCCGGTCTCGGATGGTTATTCGCCGCCCTCATCGCCCTCGCCGTGTTAGGGGCCTGGCTACCCGATCTCAACCTCCCGCTCGGCGACAGCGATGACGGACGTCTGTTGGCCCGATTTGCCCTGGCAGCCCGCAATTTCTGGGAATTGGGTCCGGTCGAGTCAGGATTCGGGGCCCGGATTGATCCTTACATTCGGGAGGAGTTCGGAGTCCAACCGGGTATGTCCCCGCCCCCTCAGGCGATCACCTATGCTCACCACCCCCCGTTGCAGGTCTTCATCACCATTTTCTCGGTGGGGATCATGGGCGACAGCCCGGCAGCGCTGAGGATCGTCGGCTTCCTCCTGGGAGCGGGCACGGTCCTCTTCATGGCGGCGATGGCCAGGGCCGCCGGCCTGGCCTGGGGACCTATCCTGGTCGGTCTCGGTGGCCTAGCCTCGACCGGCTTTTTCTTCGTCTACGGACGGATAGGCGTTGGCTTCTCTCTTATCGCCGCCACCATCGCCCTAGTCGCCTATCTGCGCCGTGTGCCGGATCCTCCCGTCTGGATGCTGATCGGGGCTGCCATCCTCACCTTCCTCACTGCTATGCAGTCCTGGATCGCCATCGCCGCCCTAGTGCTGGCTCTAGCTTGGATGTATGCGGCTCGGGGCCGATCACCCGGGTTCTACTACCTCGCCGCGGGTGCCCTCGCGGGAATCGCGGTTACCGGAGTATGGCTGGGGATCAACACCCCGGTTAGCGAGTTCGTCAGCCAGGTCGAGACTACGGTCGGCAGCCGGTTCACTCTCGGCGAGTTTCTCTCCCGGCAATGGGGATTCGCCCGTGAGTTGACTCCGATCTGGTTTCAGATCGTGGCCCCCTTAGCCCTCGTCGCGGGCCTGGTCGATCGTCGTACCCGGGTTCCGGTTGCCATTACCCTCGCCGTCGCCGCGGCCCTCACGTTCGGGATCCGACAGAGTGCTTGGGTGCACCGCCTATGGAACTTCCCCTGGATGGCACCCATCAGCCTGGGATTGATGGCCGGGGCAGACTTGGTTCGACGCCACTTCTCGGTGCGGACGGCGGCATTGACAGGGGGGGTAGCCGGGGTGATAGCGTTGCTCACCTTCGTCGGCTTGTTTGCAGGCCCCACCCGGGACACCTACCTGCTTGATCCCGCCGATGCGGGAACGGTGCTGGCGGAGGCCATGACACCCGAGGGAACCATGTGGGTGACCCCCGGCATACCGGCCCCTCGATGGGTCTCCTACTACCTTGACGCACCGGTATGGACCATCGAAGAGGCTTACGCCGGTCTGGTACGTCCCGGAGATGTGGTCCTCACCCGCACGGATCGTCGGCGGGCTTGGATACAGCTGCCGGAAGAACCTCGCCTCGAACAGGGACGCTACCTGCTCTTCGACGGTGCCGACTGGTCGAATTCGGCCTAAACGAAGGGCCAGCGCGTTGTCTCACACAGTATCGGTCTTGGGCCGGGTTAACACCGGAGTATCCTGGGTCCCATGAGACTTGAGGGACGGTCGGCGTTGATCACCGGTGCCGGTTCGGGAATCGGGCGCGCCACCGCCGAACTATTCGCCGCCGAGGGGGCGCGGGTAGCCGTGGTGGACGTGAATCCTCAGGCCGCCCAAGAGGTTGCCGACTCAATCGGCGGAGCGATCGCTATCACCGCCGACGTGTCATCCGCATCAGAGATCACCGAAGCTGTCAACTTGGCGGCGGGCACCTTGGGCGGCCTTCATGTCCTCTACAACAATGCTGGCGTACCGGCGGGTGGCACGGTTGTGGATGCTGATGAAGACGATTGGGATCGGTGTTTTGCGGTTAACGTCAAGGGAACCTACCTCACCTCGAGGGCCGCGGTTCCCCACCTTCGTGAGGCCGGGGGCGGATCGATCATCAACCAGTCTTCGGTCTCAGCGCAGGTAGGCATCCAGGGTCTGGCGCCGTACAGCGCCGCCAAGGGTGCGGTGCTCTCTTTAACGAGAGGGATGGCGGTGGACTTCGCCGACGCCGGTATCAGGGTGAACGCTCTGTGCCCGGGCACCGTCTACACCCCGCTGATGGAGCCGCTGATGCGGTCGCGGGGAGATGGGGACGTGGAACGAGGTATCCGAATTACCGCCACCAAGTACCCGATCGGGCGGCTAGGAACCCCTCTGGAGATCGCTCAGGCCGCCCTGTTCCTCGCATCGGAAGAGTCATCGTTCGTGACGGGTTCCATCTTCACTGTTGACGGTGGCATGACCGCCTGGTAGCTCCGCCGGATGCCTGTACACCTCGATTCGGACAAGCTGACCACCTTGGAGTCAGCCGTGGCCCGAGTGCCCTCCGGAGCAACCGTGGCCCTCGGCGGTGGCTTGTCTGCCCGGCTGCCGATGGCCCTGGTCAGACAGATGATCAGGCGCGGGGTGGACGATTTGAGACTGGTCGGGTCCGCCCACTCCATCGACGTCGACCTCCTGGTAGCGGCCGGGGCGGTGTCGGTCTGCGAGGAGAGCTACGTCGGTTACGAACAAGATCACGGATTGGCACCTGCTTTTCGGCGGGCCGCGCAAGAGGGACTGGTGGAGGCTCGGGAAAGCTGCTGCGACACCATCCTGACCCAGCTTCGAGCTGCCGAGATGGGCCTCTCCTTCCTGCCCGTCCACGGGGTCAAAGGGACAGACATTGAGGACCTACATCCCGAGTACGCCCGCATCAGCTGCCCTTTCAGCGGGCAGGAATACGTGGCGGTCCCTCCCCTGGCACCCGATGTGGCCCTGATCCACGCGCCTATGGGTGACCGGTCGGGGAACCTCCACTTCGAGCAGCCCTACGTGCTCGACGAGCGGTTCGCCGCCGCGTCCGCCATGGTGATCGCCACGGTTGAGCGCCTGGTTTCATCGGAGGAAGTAGCCCAAGCCGGGGTAGTCGTCCCCTTTTACCGGGTCGCAGCTATCGCTGAGGTGCCGTACGGGGCCCATCCCAGCTCCTGCTACCCCGCGTACGCCTACGACCGGGGTCATCTGGGCACCTGGGTCAAGGCGGCCCGCTCCGACGCCGGAGCCGCAGAGTACCTTCAGCGTTTCGTGTACGACGTCGATGAACCGGGTTACCGAGGCCTCATCGGGTCCGAGCGTCTGGCTCATCTAGCCGACTACCGCCTCTCGACGGAGGCTTGGATGGAGATGTTTGAGTGAGCTATCCGGTCACGCTTGACGAGCTGTTTGTGGTCGAGTTGGCTAGGACAATTCGTGACCGGGAGGTGGTCTTCCACGGCTTCGGCAGCCCCTGCGCCACGGTGGCGATGCACCTAGCCAAACGCACCCACGCTCCCCACTGCCTACTCATCGAGGGCGCTACCTACGCGGTTAACCCCACCCCGGCTTTCCTGCCACCTACCAGCAGCGACCACTCCCTCCGGCGCGGTGCCACCTACTCCATGCGGTTCGAGGAAGCCTTCGATATGGCCACCAGAGGTGATATGGATCGGATGTTCCTGTCGGGCCTGCAGATCGATCAGTATGGCAACACGAACGTGACCGCCGTGGGCAACATGCCCAACCCGAAGGTCAAGTTAGGAGGGGGAGGCGGGGGGTGTAACCTTTCCGCCACGGTGCGGCAGCTCACCCTGTGGACCACCAACCACCGACCGGGGAGGTGCCTGGTCGAACGGTGCGACTTCATCACCGACATCGGCCACCAGACTCCGGAGGGGACCAGAGCGGAACTGGGCTACTCGGGTAGTGGCCCGCAGACGATGGTCACGGAGTTGGGGGTGTTCGACTTTCCCCGCGGGCGAGCGCGCCTGACCAAGATCTTCCCCGACGTCTCCCTATCTGAAATAACCGCGGCTACCCGCTTCGAGTTCGACTCAGCCTCACGTGTCGAGGCGGTGGTGATGCCTTCCCGCCGAGAGGTAGACCTGCTGCGACGGATCGACCCGCTTGAGATACGCCGCAGTGAGTTCCGGAGCGCCGAGTTGCAGCGGACGTTCCCCCTGTGACCCTCGACCAGGTATTCAACCCGACCAGGGTGGCGGTAGTGGGTGCCTCCGACCGCCCCGGGAAAGTGGGCACGGTCCTGTGGAACAATCTTGACGGGTTTGCCGGGGAGCGCATCCCGGTTACGTCTTCCGCCGACTCAGTGGGCGGTATTCGAGCCGTGCCCTCGCTCCTCGAAATCGACGGCCCGGTCGATCTGGCCGTTCTGGTAGTTCCGGCCCGGGCAACCCCGGACATCGCCCGCCAGGCTGCCGCCAAGGGGGTGGGGGCCATGGTTGTCCTAGCGGGCGGTTTTGCCGAGACCGGTCCGCAGGGTGCCGACTTGCAGGCCGAGCTGATCGAGGCGGCTGGCCGGGTCCGTATCGTAGGCCCCAACTGCTTCGGGGTGCAGAACATCGCCCGGGGTCTAAACGCATCCATCGCCTTAGCGGGTGACATCAAGCCAGGCAAGGTGGCATTGATCACCCAGTCGGGTGCCTACGGGATGGCCATCCATTCGATGGCAGACGACGAACATCTCCGCTTCGGCAAGGTCTATTCCTCCGGCAACAAGGCCGGGATCGGCGACCACGAGGTGATCCGCTACCTCCGTGACGACATGGATACCGGCATCATCTGCCTGCTGGCCGAGTCAGTAACAGATGGGGCCAAGCTGGCCGCCGCGATCCGGGAGACCACTCCCACCAAACCGGTCATCGTGACCAAGACCGGACGCTCGGAGGCGGGGGCCCGGGCGGCCCTTTCCCACACCGCGTCAATGGGGTCAGACGACACGATCTTTCGGGGGGCGATGCGTCAGGCCGGCGCTATCCACACCCGATCGGGACTCGAGATGTTGGACGTAGCTCGGGTACTCGCCGACCAGCCCCTTCCCCGAGGATCGCGGGCCGCCATCATCACCAACTCGGGGGGTGTCGGGGTGGAGCTCGCCGACCTGCTAGGCGACGAGGGGGTTGAGGTTCCTGAGCTCTCAGCCGATCTTCGCCATCGAATTGCCGAGCGTCTCCCTCCCATCGGGAGCGCCGCCAACCCGGTAGACATAACACCTATTTGGTCCCGCTTCGCCGAGCTGTACCCATGGCTGACCGACACCCTGGCCCGATCCGGCGAGGTAGACGTGGTCATCCCGGTGCTGCTGCAACGGGCTGCCCTCGACCAGCCGACCTTGCAGGGACTGAGAGACACCGTCCAAGCTCTGCGCACCGACGGGAACCAGGTTCCGGTCTACTGCTGCTGGGTTACGCCGAGGGAGGCGAGAGGCCGCTCGGACCTCCTGCAGGAGGCGGGCATCCCCTGTCTTGAGTGGCCTGAGCGGGTGGCCCGGGCGGTCGGGCACGCGGTCCGCTACGCCTCGTACCGGAACTTGGTCACCCCGCCCCGGGAATCCGCTCGGACTGAGACGCTAGGTCTCCCGGACGGTCAGATTCCGGCCATCCAGGCGGCTCAGATCCTCGGCGGCCTGGGTATTGACACCGTGGATAGCTTCCTTTGTACCGACGCCGCCCAGGCCTCGGCGGCTCTTGGGCGGGTCAACGGCCCGGTAGTCATGAAGACCGCGGCCCCGTCGGTAGCGCATCGCGCCGAGGTTCAGGGAGTGAAGATGAACCTCACCTCGCCCGAAGCAGTGGAGCAGGCTTATCGAGAGCTGGCCCAATTGGGGCCTGAGGTGCTGGTACAACCCCTTTGCGAGGGTGTCGAGATCATGGCGGGTGCGTTACGTGATCCGGTCTTCGGCCCAGTGGTAATGGTGGGTATGGGAGGAACCCTGGTCGAGCTGCTGGCCGACACCGTATTCGCCCTGGCACCGGTTACCCCCGACGAAGCCACCGCCATGCTCCGCGATCTGGTGGGTTTTCCCCTTCTAGCCGGGTTTCGCGGGCGACCGGCGGTGGATCTGAGTGCGCTGGCCGATCTAGTCGCCGGCCTCTCTCGACTCATCTCCTCCCACCCCGACCTACGGGAGATTGACCTCAACCCGATTATGGCAACTCACTCCGGCGCGGTAGCGGTGGACTGGAAGCTCTACGTTTCGTCCCGGTAGTGGGCTTTCAATTGCCAGTTGGGACTGGAATTGTCTCGAAGGTCGTAAGACCGCTCGCTAGGCGGACCGGCCGGTGAGGGTTGTTTACCCTACGACTGCGGTAAGTTCTCCGGCCGTGGCTGCCCTACCCCCGCCGAACCCTCGAGGTGGGCAATCCGCTCCCCGTGGCTTGACATACCCTCCAGCAAGGCACCGTGTACCTTCTGACGCTCCTCGATGCGGGTGACACGAACCGACAGGTCCGCAATGGCAGACCCCATCTGCGCAAACCCCTCCAACATCTCGGTGCGCAACTCACGCAGTTCGGTACGGAACTGGCGCATCTCGGCGCGGAACTCACGCAGTTCGACGCGCATCTCGGCGCGGAACTCACGCGTCTCTTCGCGCTGCACGCGCATGTCGGAGCGGATTTCCCGTATTTCCGAGCGAAGACCGTGGATAAGGGCACCGAGCATTCCGAGAAACCCGGCCCCCAGAATCCCTACGATCGCAGTCTCCATCGTCATCTCCTCACATACTCTAGCTGATTCAACCCCTTACCTGCCGGTTGAGCCTATCAAATCATATACAATAGTACTAAACATATTACTCTAAACCGCTGTCTGATTATAACCTTCCCGTCCAATCGCCTTGCGCCCTCCGAATACAAGACTTTCTTGAGAGCGGCCTCTAACGGGTTCGGCTCAAGGGGCTAGGCTCATCGTCCTAATGCGCCTGCCGGAGATTGATCACCAGAGCCCGTCCGACGAGACCTTCCAGGACAACATCACCGATTGGGGCCTGGTGCAGTTTCGGGATCGGTACGGCACCGGCGTCTCCAAGGACGACATCTGGGAGTACCTTTACGGGGTGATGCACGCCCCGGACTGGCGGGAACGCTACCGCTTCGACCTACAACGCAACCTGCCCCGCGTCCCCCTCGCCGACGACTTCGAGGCCTTTCGCGCCGCCGGGCGCGAGCTGATGGAACTTCATGTTGGTTTCGAAACCGTCGACGAGTACCCGATCTGGGCAATTGTCTCCAGAGAGAGAGAGAGAGAGAGAGAGAGAGAGAGAGTCTGATAGCTCTGACATCGCACGTTTCGGGCTTGATGACGCGGGGGATGTAGCAGCCGAGACGGATCCCGAGCTGTTTCGGATAGCCGACCGGATGCGGTGGGGGAAGAAGGACGGCGGAGGACGCGCCGCGGACCGTACGGTTCTTTGGATTAACGACCGCTGCCGTCTGGTCGGGATCCCACCCGAGGCGCACGAGTATAAGGTCTCGGGCCGCAGCCCCCTGGAATGGGCGCTCGACTCCCTGCGGCACAAGACGGATAAGGCCTCCGGCATCAAGGACGACCCCAATCGTTGGCACGCCTGGGAGCACCGTCCGTTCAACCTGATCCGCCATCTGCGCCGGCTCACCAACCTATCGGTCCGGTCAGCGGCGATTGTCTCCTCCCTTCCCCCCTCCCTCCCGGAGGAGACCACCTGATGGCACATCTTGCCGAAGCTCTTGACCGACTCCGGGCCGACAACTCCGGCCGGTACCGGCGGGGACGCGCCTTCGAGAAGCTGGTCCGGAATGCGCTCTTGGCCAACCCCCAATACCAAGATCGCTTCACCAACCTGTGGCTTTGGTCGGAATGGCCCCAAGCGGGCGGCGTTGACCTAGGCATTGACCTGGTAGGCGAGCAAGCGGAGGATTACGGAGGCGGCCTTTGCGCCATCCAATGCAAGTTCTACCGGGGAGGATCGGTCAGCATCGGCGAGGTCAACAAGTTCCTTTCCTACACTCTCGACGACCGCTGGACGGCGCGCATCTTCGTCGCCACCGGCAACTACTCCGCCAACTCCCGCAAGAAGCTGAACGAGGCGGCCTGCGAGATCATCACCGCTGGCGACCTCGACATCTGGCCGGTTGGGGATTGGCGGGACCTGATCGAGAAACCAGACACTCTGCGCTGGGCCGCCGACCGCCACGTGCCGCGGACCCACCAGGAGGCCGCTCTCGAAGCTATCCGAGCTGGCCTGTTCGATAGCTCCACCGGGGATCGGCTCGGGAGGGTGCTGATGCCCTGCGGTTCGGGGAAGTCGGAGACGGCGTTGTGGGCCGCCGAGCGTAACGTGGGATGGGCCGGTCGGGTGTTGTATCTGGTTCCGTCGATCGCCCTCATGGGCCAGACTATGCGCACCTGGGCCTACCAGCGCGACCCCGAGATGCAGCATCGGTACGTGGCCGTCTGCTCAGATGTTAAGGCTGGCCGCGACACGGAAGACGCCGACCTTTCCGAACTGGCCATGCCGGTCACCACCAAGGCAGATGAGATAGCGTGGAAGCTCAAGAGGGAGGCACCGGAGGCGATGACCGTGGTCTTCTCCACCTACCAGTCCCTGCCGGTCGTCTGCGAATCCCAGAAGCTCGGGGCACCACCGTTCGATCTGGTGATCTGCGACGAGGCGCATCGAACCACCGGGGTGGAGAAGGGACGCGGAAGCACCCAAAGCCCCTTCCAGATGGTTCACGACAGGAAGAGGCTCCGCGCCGACCGCCGCCTCTTCATGACCGCCACCCAGAGGATCTACACCACTGCCTCGCGCTCCCGGGCGGGTGGCGAGGTCTTCTCGATGGACGACGAAGACCGGTACGGACCGATCCTCTACCAGCAGAGTTTCCGGGACGCCATCGACGCCGGGTTGCTGTCCGATTACGAGGTGGTGGTGATTGCCTACGGCGAGAGCCATCAGATCGGGAGTTACGACAAGTACCGCAAGGACTATCAAGACACCCACGGGGACGAACCCAAGACCCGGCGGCTCAACGCCGAGGACTGGGTACAGCTAGTGGGCTGCTGGGATGCGCTGGCCGATCCGACCTCCACCGGGACGGACCGTGACAAACCCGCCGGAGCCCTCAACCCGTTCTACGGCTGCCGCCGGGCCATCGCCTTCACCAACAAGATCGTCAACTCCAAGAAGGTCGAGAAGCACTGGCGGCCGGTGTGCGAGAGCTATCTGGACGAGCGTCGGGGAGAGTATCGGGGAATCGACGTGGCAACGCTGGACGTGGAGCACATCGATGGCAAGCAGAACGCCTTCGAACGAGCCCAGAAGGTGCAGTGGCTGAGAGGCGAAGACCAGCCCGATCAGACCACCAGAGTCCTCACCAACGCCCGCTGCCTCTCCGAAGGGGTCGACATCCCGGCCCTCGACGCGGTCCTTTTCCTGGCCCCCCGACAGTCGGAGGTCGACATCGTGCAGGCGGTGGGGCGGGTGATGCGCCGTGCCGAGGGCAAGGACAAGGGTTACATCGTGATTCCCGTCCTCGTCCCCGACGACCAGACCCTTCATTCTGAGGAGTTCCTGCGCGGCTCGGCCTTCCAGCAGGTCTGGAAGGTGTGTCGGGCGCTGCGGGCCCACGACGAACGCTTCGACGCCCTAGTCAACGCCCCCGGGCTGGCCGGGAGCATCCCGATGCGGGTCATCGATCGCACCTGCCCCGTCCAGGAAACCCTGGAGCTTGAGGAACTACCCGGCCTGCTGCCCCGGATTGCCTCAGTGCTGGTGGAACAGGTTGGTGACCGTCACTACTGGCCGTCGTGGGGTCAGAACGCCGCCGGGGTCTACCGCAAGGTGCGGTCCGAGTTGGACCGCACGACTAGCGCCGGACCCAACCGCACCGCGCTGGAGCGCTTCACCGATCACATGCGGGAGACGGTGATGCCCGCCTTCGGACGTCAGGACGCCCTGGAGATGATCGCCCAGCATGCGGTGACGATCCCGGTCTTCGACGCCTTCTTTGCCGACCACGCCTTCCGGGACCTCAACCCGGTGTCGCGGCATCTCAACTCGGTGCTTGACGAGCTTGGAGCAGGCGGGATTAGCCTGGAGCAGCTGGTGGCCCCCTTGGAGCGCTCCTACCGGCGCATCAAGGACGTGTTCCGGGACGTCTCCGAGGACACCGACCCAACCACTTCCAAGCTACAGATCCTCCAGGACGTGTACGAGGGGTTCTTCAAGGCGGCCATCCCCGAGGTGGTCTCCCGGCTCGGGATTGTGTACACCCCGATGCCGCTGGTCGACTTCATGCTGCGTAGCGCCGACGCGGTGTGTCGCAAGCACTTCGGCAAGGCCTTGAGTGACCCCGACGTGGAAATCCTCGATCCCTTCACCGGAACCGGAACCTTCATCTCCCGCTTGCTCGAAATCTCAGACGCCACCGGACGACCCTTAATCGCCGACACCGACGTAGCCCGCAAATACAGGACCGAGCTGCACGCCAACGACCTAGTCCTCCTGGCCTACTACATCGCCGCCCTCAAGATCGAACAGGCCGCCGCCTCCCGAGGCGCGTTCGAGGATGGCTACCGCCCGTTCCAGGGGATCGTGCTGCGGGACACCTTCTCCGGCGTGACCGCCGGACGGCTGGACATGGACGACCAGAACCCGGAACGGGCCCAAGAGCAGGACCGGCGCACCATCCGGGTTATCATCGCCAACCCGCCCTGGTCAGCCGGGCAGAAGTCCGCTGGGGACGACAACCCCAACCTCCAGAATATCCACATCGCCGATCGGGTCAGGGATACCTACGGACGGCGACACAAGCAGGTAACCGGGCGGGCACCGGGTGGAAACTCTGGCGGAAACCTCTATGTACAGGCCTTTCGCTGGGCCAGCGACCGGATCGGTGATCCAGGAAGCGGAGAACGTCACGGGGTAGTCGTCTTCGTCCACCCCAACTCGCTGGCGACGGGAACGGCGCTAGCCGGGATGCGGGCTGCGCTCCGGGATGAGTTCGACCACCTCTACGTGGTCAACCTGCGCGGCGACGCCTACAAGAGCGGCGAGGAGTTCCGCCGGGAAGGAGACAAGTTGTTCGGGGGTGGTTCCCGCAACGCGGTGCAGATCACGGTGGCAGTACGCCAGCCGGGCCCGGCTCGTGACCGGCCGGGCCGCCTGCACTATGCCGAGGTTCCCGAGTATTCCACCCTGGAGCAGAAGTTTGCCTGGCTCAGCCAGCTAGGTGACGTCACCAGCCCGGCCTTCGAGGAGGTACCCCTCAACCAGCGCCATGACTGGGTGAACCTCACCGACGGCACCTTCGATGATCTGCTTCCCGTTTGCCGAACCGCTCGTGATGCCTCTCATGAGGTCGCAGTCCGAGCCAGCGCCGCCGGGGTAAAGACCAACTGCGATGCTTACGTGTACTCCTTCTCGCGCTCCGACCTGATCAAGCGAATCAGCCGTCTCATCGACGCCTACAACGACGCCCTTGAGCTGCTCGAGTTGGGAGAACCGCTTGATGAGGTCACCGCCAACTACGAACTGGACCGGATCAAGTGGACTGCCGCACTACGGCAGTCCCTGCGAGGAAGGACGCAGATCGTCTTCGACGAGTCTCGGATCCGCCAGGTGCTCTACCGGCCCTTCACCAAACTATGGCTCTACGAGGACGACCGGATCCTCTCCTCGGTCAAGACCGTCTCAGCGATGTTCCCGCGCGGCGACTCGAGGGCAATACCCCCCCCCCCAGCGAACTGGGGACTCCTCATCTCCACCCCCTCCAACTCCTCAATCTTCAGCCTCCTCGCATCCGACCGGGTCGGGGACCTCAAGTCCGCTGGTATGGCAGCGGCATGCCGGTACATCCCGAGACGAGGGCAATCCTGACCTCGGGAACTTCCAACATGACCTTCCAGGCCCTGGCCACCCGGACGCTTCCGGACCTAGCGTGCATCGCCGGCTCGCGCCAGACCCGGACACTTCCCCGCCAGCGCTAGACCCCCCCCCCGCCGGGATGGTGGTCACCTCCATCAACAACCGTACGCTCTTCGGGCTCCTCGCCACCGACACCTTGCCCGACCTGTGCGCCACCGGAACCAACCAACCAGCCCGCTTCATCCCGAAGCGGCGATCCTGATAATGCGCGACCAGCAGCTGCCCTTCAGCGTCCTAGCGTCCCTGATCATCACCGATCTGCATGTGACAGGCCGACCCACCCGCAGCCTGCCGTATCAGAGACCCCTGAATCTCTGACCCCCCCCCCCCAGCAATCCTCGTCAGCCTCACCCGCCAACTCCCCTTCGGAATCATCTCTACCGACCGACTGTCCGACCTGTGCGCGACAGGAAGACAGACCCGAGCCATACCCCGATGGGGATCATGATCGCGGGCCCGTCCAACATGGCCTTGTTCGGGGTCTTAGTGACCAGCGTCCTGCCCGACCTGCGTCTGATGGGCCCCGGGCAGCAAACCAGAACCATGACGCGGGGATCCTGCTCGCCTCACCCAGCAACCGCACCATCTTCTCGGCACTAGCCGCAGCAATCCTGCCCGACCTCCACACCCTGGACCCCGCCACCCGCACCGTCTCTCGGCGCTAACCGCAGGATCAGATGCGGTGGGTCCGATCCCGACACCTATCCCTTGGTGGGTCGGATCGTGGGTTTGCTGGCATCCCGCGACGAACGCTGGACAGGATCGATAAACCCCAAACCGACTCCGTCGAGTGCATCACATTATGCTGGCTCAGAACAGCCGACAACTTGAAGCGACGGAAGTGCGTAATTATGAGTGTTGCTGGTAGGCGCACGCCGCAGGTAGCCGGTCTGATCGTCGGTGTCGTCAGTGTGCTGGTCCTTGCGGCCGGTGCCGCGCTGGCTGATGCCGAAGGGGTCGCTCAGGATTCCTCGCCAGCGAATGCCGGGCCCGTTGCGGTCGTGGTCTCTCAGACGGCCCTGTCGGTCACGGAGGAACGGTCCAAAATCTATGGGGTGTCGCTGAGCGCCGATCCCGGTGCCGCTGGCGCGACGGTCGTGATGAGCATTTTGAGCAGGTACGCGAACGACAAGATCGCGCTTGACCCGACGTCGGTGTCTTTTACGGGCGGCACCGGCGGCGATTGGTGGCTGCCGAAGTTCGTGCGGGTCACCGCGCTCAACGACGAGAACCGTCGCAACGAGACGCTGGCGATCGCCCACCAACTGCGAATCGACGGGAGGCCCGATGTCGCCGGGCCGCAACTCACGGTCGAGGTCGTCGATCTCAAGTGGCTCAAGCAGCAGGGCCTGGAACCGCCGGACGACGAATTCGACGTCGAAGGCGGCCTGATCGACCTGGACCTGGGGGAAGTCGAGCAGATCGAGCATGTGTACGACATCCACAGCCTGATCGAACAGGACGGCAGCTACCTATGGCAGGACGGTGACCGCCAGATTGCCATGCGGCTACTCGATTCGCTGTCAGAGGGCGAGCAGGCCGAACTCGACCGGCTCGCAGAGAACGCGGCGCGCGCCTATGTCCCGCCGCTTGACGGCAACGACACCCGATCTCCCCAGCAGCCGCTCATCACCTCACACTGGTTCGAGTCGGATACGGGTCAGCGCTACCTGCTCGCGGGCGGCCTCAACGTCGTCTTCGCATCGCACGTCAGCGAAGAGACGGCGACCGCGATCCTTGCCCGGCACGGCATCCCCGCGTCGCGCGTGTCGCCTTGGGGAGGGTTGTCCAACGCCTACCACATTGCCACGTCGTCAGACGCTGAAACGATGCGTCTAGTTGCGGAGCTGTCCCCGGTGGTCAGCATCGACAGTGTGGCACCGAATTGGTCTACGCCGTTCGAGATCTGGCCAACGTCTACCGGCACCGGAACCGGCACCGACAGCTTCGATTGCGCGGGCTACACCAAGGTGCTGGGAATCAGCGACGAGTTGGCCGGTTGCATGTGGTATTTCGACTCCTCGACGGACTATCGCAGCGACTTGCAGACGCCACCTGTCGACCCAACGATCGACATCAACATCGGCGACGTCTGGTCGACCACCAAAGGCGAGGGCGTGGTGGTGGCAATCGTGGACAAGCCTCTGGACGCCACCCACCCCGACCTGGTCGACAATTTGGATCCCAGCAGGTTCTCGAACTGGGGCGACCCGAATCCTCACCCGTACTCCTACCGGCACGGGACGGCTGTCGCCGGGGTGGTAGGTGCCCGCGACAACACGATCGGTGGCCGCGGCGTGGCACCGCGGGCCACGATGATCAATTTCAATCTGTTGAACAACTGGTCCGAGCGGTATCTAGTGGAGTCGATGAGTTTGCACCGTGATATCGTCGCGGTGTCGAATCACAGCTATTCGGCGGGGTCCGGCCACCAGCTGAGCCGGACGAGTGATCACTGGAAACGTGCCGTGGCTGAGGGGATCACGGTTGGCTATGGCGGCAGAGGGCAGACGTATGTCGTCTCGGCAGGCAACAGCCGGTCGTGGACTAGCGAAGGCTGGACCACCCATAATGAGGCCAAGAACCACCGCGGCGTCATCAACGTCTGTGGCGTGACGGCCTATGGCGAGGCGGCCAGTTATTCGGAGGCCGGTCCGAGCCTGTGGGTCTGCGCGCCGACCTTGGACGTGGAGCCCAAGTTACCTGGCGTACTCGCGACGTTGCCGAACAATTCCTACACCGACTCCTTCAGCGGCACCAGCGCTGCCGCGCCGCAGGTGACCGGTGTCGCGGCGCTGATGCGCAGCGCGAACCCGGCGCTGACCTGGCGCGACGTCAAGGTGATCATCGCCAACACGGCCCAACAGAACCACCCTGACTCGGACTCGTGGCTCGGCGGCGCGCTGAAATTCGGCTCGCAGTCGCAACGTTATAACTACAGTTATCGCTACGGCTTCGGTGTGGTCGACGCCGAGGCCGCGGTCGCCGCAGCGAGGACCTGGACCTCGCTGCCGCCGATGGTGACCACCGCATCCGCCGAATCCACCCACAACGCCGCGCTGTCGGGCACAGGCGGCCATGAGGATGTCTACTCGCTGACCATCCCCAGCGAGATCGACTTCATCGAGCACATCGATGTGATCGTGGACATGAACACCGGCTTCTTGCGCGAATACAACATAGATCTGGTCTCTCCATCAGGTACCGAGTCGCTCCTATCGGAGGCGTCTCCCTACTGCAGCCTGAGTTGTCCGTTGCGTGGCAAGTTCCAGTTCGGGACAGCGCGACACTTGGGCGAGAGCGCGCAGGGCACATGGCAACTCAAGATCCGCAGCATCCGGGACCATGACGAGACCTGTGCCACCATCGCGTCATCGATGTGCCCAACGTCGCGGGGGCAGTTCAACAGCTGGAAGATCATCATCTATGGGCATGAGTCGGTCGCCAGCCAGACGCGGCGCATCAGCTTGGCCGCCAGCGAGTCGCACACCATCGAGGGCGGAAACATCACACTCACCGCGTCGATCGACGGTGGTGCGTTGTCCACGGACCTGACTGTCCCGATCGTCGTGACGCCGGTCACTGCGTCCGCCTCTGACTACGTCGCCCCGTCCTCGATCGTCATTCCCGCGGGCGAGACGTCGGCATCGGCGGTCCTGTCAACCCTCGATGATGTGCTCAGCGAGATCGATGAATCGGTTGTCATTGAGATCGGCGCATTGACGCCCGGACATGTGGCAGTCGGCGGACGTGTCGTCGCCACGATCATCGACGACGAACCCGATCCGACCGTGCGGATCGTGGTCTCTGACACCAACATCACCGAAGGCGACGCGGCCACCATCACAGCAAAGTTAAGTTCGCCGGTACCGATCGAGACCAGAATCGCACTGTCACTCGAGCGCCTTCCGTTGGCGGCTAGATCCGACGCCAAGTTGAAGATGCCATCGGGAGGCGCCCGCATCTTGACGATTCCCCCCGGAGCGGTGCACAGCACCCAGACCGCCACGTTCACCACGACACAGAACGATCAGCGCGAATACGCCACGGGGCCGCGACCGGCGTTCAGGATCCTTGGCGACGTGTACGGCTCGCAGCTGGCGGATCCGGCACCAACGCAGGTCACGATCCTCGACGACGACGGGACGTTGCAAGCCTGCGAACCGCTTCCGGACGCGGTCACCGCCGCTCAAGTGGTGACTTGGCGGGACGAGGCCACCGACACCGATCAGGTCCTGCGCTTCAACCGGGTTCTGGCGACGCTCGGGGTCCGTGACGACTTGGCACCGATGACCATCGCTGAGTCTCATCTGTTCGAGGATCTGTACACCTACAACAGATGGTCAGCGGTTACCCGCACCCTGAACTCGTTCGCGCAGTGCTCGACAGGACACTTGATGACGCCTCCGACAGTCAGCGTCACAGCCGGTCCCGACGTGATCGAGGGCGATGTCTTCCACTTCACGGTCAGCGCGGTGCCAGCGCTGACGTCGCCGGTGACGGTCGAGGTCACCATCGCCACGACGGGCGAGTTCCTGGTATGGAGCGAGCCCCAGCGGGTGACGATCCCGACCAGCGGGGCCTTCGACCTGAAACTGTCCAGCGGGAATGACTTGAACGACGAACCCGATGGCACGGTCACCGCCACCGTCAGCGCTGGCGCTGACTATGCGGTCAGCGACACCGACTCGGCGACGCTCACGATCCAAGATGACGACGAGTTGCTGCCCCAGATCGAGATCAGGGGCGCGGCGACCGTCAGCGAAGGTGAAAGCGTCAGCGTGACCATGACCGCCTCGCCGCCGCCGCTGAGCCCGCTCGATGTAGTGGTCGATATGTCGCAATTCAGCCAGGACACCGCGACCAGCTGGGCGCAGACCGTCACCATGCCAACCAGCGGCAGCGTTACATTCACCGTCGCCTCGCCCGATAACAACCTTGACGAGCCCGACAGTCTGCTGCTCGTAGAGGTTGCCTACAGCTTGGAATACCTGCTGTCGTACCACAGCAGGGTTCTGGTGATCAACGTACAAGACGACGACGATCCGCCCACGCTGGCATTGTCGGCATCGGACTCCGAAGCGCGCGAGGGCCGTAGCCTCGAAGTGACTGCTGTATTGCCTGGCAGCGTCCTGACCGAGGCGATCGAGGTCGCAATCGAACTGGTGCCCCAGACCGCGACCGGGCCTAACGACGACGGATCCACTCCGGACTACCAATGGAGTTCCGGTACCGTACTGCGAACCGGCAGCAACACGATCGCAATCGTGCGGATCGAGCCCGGCGAGACCTCAGCCAACGCCACCATCGAGATCCTCGAAGACGAAGACGAGGAAGCCGACGAGACGTTTACGGTGCAGATGGTGACGCCGCTGCCAACTGGCATCGCGAGCGCTGACAGCTCTCCGCTGACCGTGACGATCGTCGACAGCAACGTTATCGAGTTGCGGGGCGATCCCCCGCCCGCGGGCGGACGGTTCAAGATCACGAACCCGTCCAGCGATGAGGTGGTGCACGTCACCATGACGCCGGTGAGCAAGGGCGACCCGGACCGGCCTTGCTCACCGGGCACGGCACCGCCACGCCAGTATTCGCTGTCACCGGGCCAGTCAGCGGGATCCGGCTACGTAGACACTTCCTGCAGTTGGCGCCACGACATCGAACCCGGTCGTGAAGAGTGCACGATCGCCATCGATATCCGGCGCTACGGCCGTCGTATCACCGTTCTGGCGGAGACGTGGCTGATCAGTTACGGCAACCCGCACATCAGTATGCTCGTTCCCAGCTACACCTACTTTGACGAGGCCCGTATCGTCACTACCTGCGACAGCTAGCCGCGCGGTCGTCTCAAGGGCGAACAGACGCCCAGCCGGCAAGACTTTGACCTGATCCGACAAGTTCGGTACGGGGCCAGCCGATGTGGCTAGGGGCCAGCCGTCACTCAGATCTCGATGCCGACTCCGGTTGACAGAATGCCAGGTCCAGCCGGTCGAGGTCGTCGCCGACCCTTTCCAGCAACTCCCAGGAGGCGGGGAGGCATCCGCTCAAAGAGTTGTCTGCCAGATAGATGTGAGTGAGCGCTCCGAGGGCGCCCAGCTGGGAAGGTACCTCGCCAACCAGGTAGTTCTCGCTGAGATCCAGCTCCTTCAGCTCGGTGAGGCGACCAAGTTGATGGGGTATCTCGCCTCTGAGAATGTTGCCGTGTAGGTGCAGTCCGGTGAGCTGGGTCAGTTCACCGAGGGCGGCGGGGATCTCACCTGATAGAAGGTTGCGTTCGAGATTCAGGGTGGTCAGGTTGATCAGGTTGCCCAGCTGGAGCGGAATTGGTCTCTCGAGCCGGTTGTTCCCCAGGTTCAACTCCGTGAGCTGGGTGAGGTTGCCCAGCTGGACGGGGATATGTTCGGTCAACTCGTTTCCGGATAGGTTCAGGTGTCTGAGGCTGGATAGCCGCCCGAGTTCGGGGGGGATCTCACCCCAGAGCCAGTTATTCGCCAGGTCGAGACGCTCTAAGCCGGACAGGTCCCCGATCGTGGAAGGTATCTCACCGGTCAGGTTGTTGGAGCTGAGGGTGAGGTCGACAAGCTCGGTGAGGTTGCCCAACGCGGCGGGGATGCGCCCCGAGAGCCGGTTGTGGTCAAGATGCAGATGGGTCAGTCCTTCCAGGTGACCCAGCTCAGCGGGCACAGGCCCAGACAGATCGTTGCCGACGAGACTCAGCCTGCTGAGGCCGACCAACTCACCGAACTCCGCCGGTATCGCTCCCACTAACCGATTATGGCCTAGGTAGAGGTGTTCCAGCGCGGTAAGGGCGTGGAGTCCCACGGGGATGTCCCCGGTGAAATAGTTCTGGTCCAGGTAGATCTGCTCCAGATCGGCGAGCTCGCCCAGCCACGCCGGGATCTCACCTGAGAGTTCGTTGCCATACAGTGACAGCCGTTGCAGGTTGGACAGCTGCGCCAAGGCGTCGGGAATGTCGCCGGACAGATTATTGCGGGACAGATCCAGCTGGGTCAGACCAGTGAGGTCGCCCAACCAGGCGGGGATTGGGCCCGCCAGCCGGTTGTTCCCCAGCCACAGCCGCTCCAGCTTGGTGAGGCGGCGAAGCTCGGCCGGTATCTCACCTGAGAACCGGTTGTTGTGTAGATACAACCGCTCCAACGAGGTGAGTTCGCCCAGCCAGGTGGGTATCTCCCCCGTGAGCTGATTGCCCTGGAGCCACAACTCCCTCAGGTCGGTGAGGCGGGCAAGTTCGGTGGGCAACCCGCCGGTCAACTCGTTCTGATCGAGGTCCAGTCTGCGGAGATCGGTGAGCCGACCTAACTCGGGCGGTATCTCACCGGATAGATCGTTGTTGTAGAGGTTGAGAATCCTCAGGTTGCGAAGGTCGCCTAGCTCGTTGGGGATGGGTCCACTCAACCGATTGAATCGGATGTTGAGGATTCGAAGCTTGCTCAACATTCCGAACTCGGAGGGGATTGGCCCCGTGAGGCGGTTGAAGCTCAGGTAGACCACCTCAAGGGCGGCCAAGTCTCCGAGGTCCGACGGGATCGTACCCGCGAGCTCGTTGAAGCTGAGATCCAACCACACGAGGCGGTGAAGATCTCCCAGCGCAGCCGGTATGGAGTCATCGAGTTGGTTGCCCCGCAATACGAGGTGGGTCAGCTCGGTTAGCTCTCCCAGCTCATCGGGGATCGCACCGCTGAGCTCGTTATTTCTGAGGTCCACCACCCGAAGGCTGCTCAGCGATCCGAGGAAGGCAGGGATGGGTCCCGAGAGTCGGTTGTCCCCCAGCCTCAGCTCGGTTAGCTCGGCTAGCGATTCCCATTCGGTTGGGAGCATCCCGCTCAGATGGTTCCCGCCGAGATTCAACACCCGCAGGCCGGTGAGCGCACCCAACTCAGGGGAGAGGTCTCCGACCAGGTAGTTGTCCTCTAGGTCCAATACGCGTAGCGCGCTCAGGGATCCCAATTCGACAGGAAGGGGGCCGGTCAGACCGCGGGAAGGAAGCCTGAGTTCGACTACCCGCCCCGCTGCGTCGGTGGTGACCCCTTCCCAGGCGCTGATCGGAGCATCCCCCAGCCAGTTGCCGGAGTTCTTCCATCCTGGTCCGTTGGTGGACTCGTACAGCCTGACCAAAGCTTGACGATCGCTGGATACATCCCTGTATGCATCCGCCCCGGCAACCCCGGATCCCGCCAGGACCAATAGCAGAACGCCGACTGCCAGTGGCCAGATGCCAGTGGCTAGTTGGGACCTCGGGATATAGTCAGACATCGTGCCCCCTCTGATGTGAGCGAAGAATGGATAGTAGCGAACAGGCCGAAACAGACCTGACCGCCCAGGGGTCGCCACTGGCTAGGTGTTCATAACCACTAGCAGATCCTTGGCGTCCACCTGGCTGCCAGCCTGCACCAACACCTCTTGGACCCGACCCGCCTCCGGAGCGTAGATAGTGCTCTGCATCTTCATCGCTTCGAGGGTCAGTAGCTTGGCATTGGCCTCCACCTCATCGCCCGCGGCCATGAACAGACCGGTCACCACGCCCGGGGTGGGGGCACCCACATGATCGGGGTTGGTGCTATCGGCCTTGCGAGCTGCCGGCCTCGCCGCCTGCAGAGAGCGGTCCCTGACCCGCACCTCTCTGGGCTGGCCGTTGAGCTCGAAGAAGATGATGCGGCTCCCGTCAGGCTGCGCTTCGCCCACAGTGTGGAACTTGACGATCAGGCGCTTGCCCGCCTCAATGTCGAACATCACCTCTTCCCCCTCATCCAAGCCGTAGAAGAAAACCGGCGTGGGCAACACGCTGACATCGGCATACCGTCGGCGTAGCTCGGCGAACTTGGTGAACTCATTCGGGTAAAGGAGGTAGCTAAGTCCGTCGGCCCGGGTCGGTTCCCTCCCCAACATCTCCGCCGCGGTCGCCATCGCCGCGTCTATGTCGGCGCTGGGCAGGTTCTCCCCCGCTCGTCCCTCGATCGGGGCGGTTCGGCTCAGCAGGATTTCTCTAATGTCCTCCGGCCAACCTCCGGGAGGTTCCCCGAGCGAACCGCGCATCATGTCGACCACCGAGTCGGGGAATCCCACGTTGTGTTCCACCGGAAGCCTGCGTACCTCATCGCAGGTCATCCCCTTGGAGAGGAGGAACAGGGCCAGGTCCCCTACCACCTTGCTGGAGGGGGTCACCTTCACGATGTCGCCGAGCAGCCGGTTGACCTCGGCGTACATCTCTTCGACCTCGCGCCAGCGCTGCCCAAGCCCCAAGGCCGCCGCTTGCTGCTGGAGGTTGGTGAACTGCCCGCCCGGGATCTCATGGTCGTACAGCCGGGCGCTGCCGGATCTGGGCGAGTTATCGAACGGTCCGTAGTAGGTGCGAACCGTCTCCCAGTACAGGGAGCACTCCCCAAGCGCCGCCGAGTCGAGTTCCGTGTCCCGCTCGTTGCCCTTCAACGAACCGACAATGGTGTTCAGGTTCGGCTGGCTGGTGGAGCCCGACACGGCCGCCACTGCGGCGTCGATGATGTCAATGCCAGCCTCGCCACCCTTGACCAGGGTGGCACCCTGAATCCCGCTGGCGTCGTGGGTGTGGAAGTGGATCGGTAGCCCTACCTCCGCCCGCAGGACCCTCACCAATTGCTCCGCCGCGTAGGGTCGGCATAGCCCAGCCATGTCCTTGATACAGAGAATGTGGGCACCCATCTCCTTCAACCGGCGGGCGAGATCGACGTAATAGTTGAGGTTGTACTTGGGCCGGGCCGGATCGAGCAGATCCCCCGTGTAGCAGATGGCCGCCTCGCAGATGGCATGGGTGCTACGCACCGCGTCCATCGCTACCTCCATGTTCCTCACGTCGTTGAGCGAGTCGAACACCCGAAATACGTCGATCCCCTGCCGAGCCGACTCGATGGTGAATTCCCGCACCACGTTGTCGGGGTAGCTGGTGTAGCCGACCGCGTTGGACCCTCGCAGCAGCATCTGGAAGCAGATGTTGGGTACCGCCTGGCGCAACTGCCGCAGACGGTCCCAGGGATCCTCCTGCAAGAACCTCATGGCGGCATCGAAGGTAGCTCCGCCCCACATTTCGAGGCTGAACAGGTTTGGAAGTCGGCGCGCCACGGCTTCCGCGGTCCCGAGTAGGTCGAAGGTTCGCACCCTGGTAGCCAGCAACGACTGGTGAGCGTCCCGGAAGGTGGTATCTGTCACCAGGAGCCGCTCCTGGTCCCAGACCCATTCGGCGAAGCGATCAGCCCCGATCTCCAGCAGCAGATCGCGGGTGCCGGGCGGAGGTTCTATAGCCTTGTCGAACGGAACCTCAGGGGCGACCTTGAGATTCTGGGGATGTTCCTGACCCGCCACCGTCGGGTTCCCGTTGAGAATGGTGTCGCCGATGTAGGCAAGGAGGCGATTACCCCGATTGCGGGCGGGGTGCAGCTCGAATAGCTCCGGGGTCTCGTCGAGGAAGTGGGTGGTCACCGCGCCGTCGCGGAACTCGGCGTGGTTGACGACGTTGCGGAGGAACCCGATGTTGGTCTTCACCCCCCTGATCCTGAACTCCTGCAGCGCTCGATCAGCCCGTGAGCAGGCGTTGGGAAGGTCTGAATCCCAGGAGGTGAGCTTGACTAGGAGGGAGTCGTAGAAGGGACTCAGTACCGCTCCGGCGTAGGCCGTGCCGTCGAGTCGGATCCCTAGCCCACCGGCAGTGCGGAAGGTCTGCAGACGTCCGTAATCGGGCGAGAAGTCGTTCTCCGGGTCCTCGGTGGTGATCCGGCATTGGATGGCCACCCCTCGGCGAGGAACCTCCTCCTGCACCGGTATCGACAAGGGTGCCTCATGCAGGCGATAGCCCTGCGCCACCAGGATCTGGGACCGGACTAGGTCGACTCCGGTCACCATCTCGGTGACGGTGTGTTCCACCTGGATGCGAGGGTTGACTTCAATGAAGAACCATTCGCCGGTGTCGGCGTCCACTAGGAATTCGACGGTTCCGGCGTTGACGTATCCGGTAGCTCGGGCTACTCGGAGGGCGGCTTCGCATATCTCGTTACGGATACTCGGCGCGAGGCTCGGGGCTGGGGCAACCTCCACCACCTTCTGGTGACGCCTTTGCACCGAACAGTCCCGCTCCCACAGATGCACCACCGAACCATGCGTATCCGCCAGGATCTGCACCTCGATGTGGCGGGCGTTGGTGATATAGCGCTCAAGAAACACCGAGCCGTCGCCGAAGGTGCGTTGCGCTTCGCCGCGGGCTTCCTCCAGCCGACCCAACAAATCGTCGGGTCCGTTGACCACCCGCATGCCGCGACCGCCGCCGCCGAAGGAGGCCTTCACTATCAGCGGGTAGCCCACCTCGTCACCGTAGCCAACGATCTTCTGGGGATCCTCGGGGGCCAGACCGGTGCCGGGAACGGTCGGCACCCCAGCCTTTTGGGCCAGGCTGCGGGCCGCGGTCTTGTCCCCCAACGACTCGAGTATCTCCGGGGTGGGCCCGACAAAGGCGATCCCGGCCTCGGCGCAGGCTCGGGAAAACCGACTGTTCTCGGATAGGAACCCATAGCCGGGGTGAACGGCGTCGACCCCCCTTTCCTTGGCGATGGAAACGATGGCATCAATATCGAGGTAGGAGGCCACCGGCCCCCGATCGCTACCCACCTCATAGGCCTCATCCGCCTTGAAACGGTGCAGGCTATACCGATCCTCGTTCGAGTAGATGGTCGCGGTGCGCAGACCGAGTTCGGTAGCCGCCCGCATGATGCGGATAGCGATCTCGCCACGGTTGGCCGCCAGTATCTTCCTCACAAACCCCCTACCGGTTCAACCGAACTTTTGCCTGCTGTCAACCTGCCCCGGCCAGCGAGGCAAGGTAAAGGGCTCCTCCCGCCATCAATTCTACTTGACCCGTCCGGACGCTCCCGGACCGTCGAGCACAGGCGTAGGCCTTTGGGGTTCAGCTCTTCTCGGTGGTCGGGTCGATGATCTTGTTGACCTCGGTTACCACGGTGGCCGGAAATCCGCTGCGCTGGGCGTGTTCGTCGATGAGCTCCGGTTGATCGCAGACGTAGATACAGAAGGTCTTGTCCCCAGCCACGTAGCTGTGCTCCCACTGGATAGCCTTGCCCTCTGACTGCATCTGTCTGAGCACCGAGTTGGACTGTCCGGCCGCGTCACGAAGCTGCTCTCGCTCCGCGGTACCTATGTCGGGTATGTCCCGTTCGATCACGAAACGTCTCATGTCCTGCTCCTGGTGGGCGACGCTCTCATTCAAGCATGCCAAGGCCCGGTGTTCTAGTAGGTGAGCAGGAACTCTTACAGGGGCGGCGCCCGTCAACCCGGTGTCACACCCCGCCGCTACGTTGGGATTATGAGCAACTACAGCAACAACTCAGACAAGCCGTTCGAAATCAGCCTGATGCACCAACAAGGCTGCATGGGCATGGGAGAACCTCCGGTGGTCGTAACGTCCGTCAGTGAGGCACGGAAGGAGATAGTCCGGTTCGTTACCGAGAAGGCCGATGAGATCCGTTCCAAAGAAGAATCGGGATACAGGACCCGGGACCGGGTGGTGGTAGGGCCAGACCTGCCCTGGGAGTCACTATCCGAGATTGAAAACTCTCGCCACTACGACCCCTCCGAACCGGAATGCGATATGACCGTCTACTACCTTCTCGAATTCCACCCCGGTCTGGAAGGCGTCGGCGGCATCATGTGGCCCTACGTCAATCAGGTAGAGGTCACCGGACCGCCCGAGGTGTGGGATCACCCGCCTGACCAGCCCTGCGGGATGCACGACGCCGACATGGAGTGGGACGAAAATGATTTGGTAAGCGAGGAGAGGGAGGGAAAAGAAGAGAGAAGAGTGGAGCGCGAATAGAGAGACACGCCACAGGACCAGGCACACAGCTTGGACCGCGCCGCGACCAGCTAGCCGGCCCAGGGTCTGGGGACGGCTAGGTCTGGAGACCATGGCTCGGGAGCACCATGACTCGTTGGTGTTCTCTTGGGACCAGGTGCGCCGCGATGCGGCTACCTAAGGTTGAGTTTCCGGGCCCGGCTGCTGGTCGGGTTATGGATCAGGTCGGGGCTCTTCGTGGTTGGCTAGGACGGGAAGGACGACCTACTGGTTAGCGGCCCTTCCCCGTCGCTCAGATGGCCAGAAGAGAGTCCAACCCGACGGTTAGAGGGTGCTCGAGGTCGCCGACCGACCGGAGAGCCAGGATTATCCCAGCGGCGAACGACGAGAGGTTAAGGGTGTCGTGACGGACGGTGAGGGACTCCCCTTCGCCGGAGAGGATCACCTCCTGGTGGGAGATCAGTCCCGGTGCTCGGACCGAGTGGATCGGAACCTCTTCCACCTGGGCACCCAAGGCACCTGGTACCAACTCGGTGCCCCGATCGATGGGACCCAGACCCGCCGCCCGGCGAGCCTGGGCGATGCGGGAAGCGGTGTTGAGGGCGGTTCCGGAAGGTGCGTCGCGCTTCCGGTCATGGTGCAACTCGATGATCTCCACCGCGGCAAAGTGCGAGGCTGCTAGCTCGGCAAACCTCATCATCAAGACCGCACCGGTCGAGAAGTTCGGAACCACCAGACATCGGCTCCCCGAACCCTCCCAGTCGAGGGCTAGCTCAGCCAGTTGGTCGGCGTCCAAGCCCGAGCTACCCACCACAACATGGGAGTCAAAGGACCGCCACATCTTCAGATTGTCCCAAAGAGGTCCGGCGGGACAGAGCTCCAGGATCACGTCGCAGCGGCGGAGCGCCTCCGGATCACCCGAACAGAGGCCTCCTTTGAGTTCGTCCCCCTCGTGACCGGGTGCATACAACCCACCCACTGCTAGCCCGTCGGACGAGGCAATCACCGTCTGCGAGAACCGCCCCATGCGACCAGTGGCACCGGAGATCCCGATGCTGATCATGACAGGTACGGCCTGAACTCCGCCTCGGAGAGAGGGCCTACCGCACCGACAACCCGGGGGCCGCTGAGGCTATGGGCGGCAATCTCCGCCACCTCGGACCGCTTTATCCGTTCAATGCGGGTTAGGCGTTCGTCGAGGGAGCGGTGGGAAAGACCGAAGACCTGATTTCGTCCGAGGCGAATCATCCGGGCGTTGGTGTCCTCCATCGCCAGCGCTAGGGCACCCCGCATGTGACCTTTGGCCCGCTGGAGCTCCGCCTCGGTGACACCTTCGTTGATCATCCGCTCGATCTCTCCGGTCAGGAGTTCCATCACCGTATCGACGGTGGCCGGAGTGGTCCCCACATACACCCCCCAGCCGCCGGTCTCGTTGAACTTCATGGAAAAGCTATGGACCGCGTAGGCCAACCCGCGCTCCTCGCGGATGGATTGGAACAACCGCGAGGACATCCCTCCGCCGAGAATATGATGCATAACCGCGTCGGCAAAACGGCGTTCGTCGGTCCGAGATATGGTTTCGCCTCCGTAGATCAGATGGACCTGCTCGGTATCCCGCTCCACCACCTCCGCCCGCGATCGGATCTCCGGGGCACGAAGCTCGTGGGTGTCATCCTGGGCCTCCCAGGCCGAGAAGCGGCTCTCCACCATGTCGACGAAGGCTTGATGGGTGACGTTGCCAGCTGCCGCGATCAGGACCGAAGTGGCTCCGTATCTCCTCCTCCAGTACCCGGCCAGGTCGTCCTGGGTCATCGACCCGATGGACTCTCTGGTACCCAGAACGGGCAAGCCCAGGGGATGCCCTTCGAACATCGCCCTCACAAACGCGTCCCCGGCCACGTCGGACGGATCATCCTCGTTCATGTTGATCTCCTCGATCACAACGTTGCGTTCGGAGTTGATCTCCTCCACACGAAAGGCCGGACGCTGAAGCATCTCGGCCAGAAGGTCCATACCGGTGGCAAGCTCGGTGTCCAACAAACGGGCCCAATAGCAGGTGTACTCCTTGGAAGTGAAGGCGTTGCTCTGGGCACCCACTGCGTCAAAGGTCTCTGATATCTCCCGAGCTGACAATTTCTCCGAACCCTTGAACAGGAGATGTTCAAGAAAATGGGCGGCCCCCGCCTCCTTAGGAAACTCGTCCCGGCTCCCGGTATCCACCCAGCACCCGACCGCCACCGACCTGACTCCGTGATCTGACTCGGTGACGACCGTCAGACCCGTTGATGTCTTGGATACTTCAATTTGCATAGTGCGTGATGCTAACCCCTCCCCAAGACTCGGGGACATCACGACCTGATGGTGAACAACCCTGGGCCGGGGCCATACAATGAACCCGGATGCAAGACTCGACCGACCATCTCCAAGAAAACACCTGTCACTGGCACCCCAGTCGGGTTACCTACCTGAGTTGCTCACGTTGCGGGTTGTCCATCTGCGGCGATTGTTCTCGCGACTCCCCGGTAGGACAGCGCTGCCCGAGCTGCGCGCGTTCAACGACGCGGGTGGTCAGAGCCAGCCGGGTCAGGTCAGGTGTCACCCCGGTGGTGGCGGTGATCCTGGCGCTGACGGTGGCGGTCCACCTTCTGCAACGGATGGACAGCCAGATCACCTATTCCTACGCCCATATCACCTTTCTGGTGAGCGATGGAGAATGGTGGAGGGTGGTCACGTCCGCATTCCTCCATTCGACAGGCAGCCTCCTCCACATCATCTTCAACATGTACGCCCTCTACGCATTCGGGCCTCACATCGAGCGAAGGGTGGGCTCAGCGCGGTTCGCCGGGCTCTACTTCGCGTGTGCAGTGGCCGGGGGAATCGCCTTTCAAGCATTCTCGGAGGGTGCCGCGGTGGGTGCTTCTGGTGCCATATTCGGCCTGTTCGGAGCCATTCTGGTCGAGACCTTTCCGCTCCGCCATACACCGGCTGGGAGCCGCCAATTGCGGCAGCTGCTCCTCCTACTATCCATCAACCTCGCCTTGCCGCTACTGGCACGAGGCATCGCTTGGGAAGCTCACGTGGGTGGCTTGCTGGCGGGGATATTCATTGCTTGGGCATGGCAACGGCTACCGTCGGGGACACCTTCTTCTCTCACTGCATTGCCTTATGCCGTCGCCTTCACCGGGCTGGCTTTGTCAACCTTTCTCTAGTCTCTGTAAGATGAACGTTGTCTGGCAATTGAAACCTATACTTATAATAGGCATCGATGACTGTTAGTCGTGGTTCTGTGCTCAGCAACCTGCTTCGTCCGGAAGACCGGGCGATTGAGGCCGTAGTAGGACGCTATCAACGGGTCGCCGGTGCTGTCACCAGGGTGGCCCGTACCCTGGCTGGCAAGGACGACCTGCGAGTGGTGCTCGGTTCTTCAAGCAAGGCGTCCGCTACGGAGGTGGTGATCGACCCCAACCTCTTCACGGCGGCGTACGAAAGGAGAGCCCCGGTGACCGTCGAGGAGACCGCTCTCGCCTCGGCGCTCCATGAGGTGATACACCTCGTGTCGTCCGACTTTGACGAGACCCGGCCGATTCCCCCCCACTGGCTACCCGAGGACGAGGAACCGGATCCGACAGAGCCCGCGCCCGAATACGGCCTCCTGGAATCCCTGGACAAGGCCGGAGGACCACCCGCCGAGGCGCTCTTCTTTGCCGTGGAGGATGCCCGCCAAGAGCTGGTCGGGATGACGGACTATCCGGGAGCTCGATCCGTACTGGGAGACCTGTACCGATCGGCGCTCCGCGAAGGACTAGCAGGCCGAAGTCCCCTGGCCCGCTACACAACGTCGTGTTTCATGTCGGTGGGGAGCTACATACCGAACGAGGTCCTGGAAAGGCACCTTGACTCCCGCTCGGGAGCGGCCTGGGCTGACTCCCTGTCAACCCTCGAAGCGATCGCGGAGGCCCAGGACCCTTGGGAGGTTGCCGACCATACCCTGCAGCTCCTGAGGATCGCCCAAGCACATGACCTCCTCTCCACAAGCGTCGGCGATGAGGTCTCGACCGGCCGCCAAGCACGCGAAGAGGCCGAACGAGATGTTATGAACCAGGCCCTCGATCAGGTAAGACTCTTCTCGCCGTCGGTGGCGGATGCCGACCGCTACCGGCAAACCCGCCAGGCCATGGCGGATCCTGAAGGTCTCGACCAAAGAGCCGCCGCACTCGATCGGGTAACCGGCGACGGCATAGAACAGCTCTTGATGGTCAGCCAGGCCCCGATCATCTATCTCCCCACCGGTCAAGGCGGCAAGCTCACCGTGCTCTCGGTTCCTGACGCCTTTCGGGCCTTCTCCACGCGAGGCAGGGACGCGCTTGTCGATGCGGCCCGCGTTTGGGGGGTCGACGAACGGCGAGTGGCGGGTGAGCTCCATCCTCTCTTCATCGCCAACCAGCGGAGAGGGTTGAGATCCGGCTTCGACGCCGGGGATCTCTCCCCCCACGCCGCCCTGCTTCTGGGAGGAGGCCTCTACCAGCGAATGTTCGAGCGGAGGTCGGTGTCCACCCGCCGCTCCTATGCGGTGAGCGTGCTGGTAGATGGTTCCGCTTCGATGCTCCAGCCTCGCCAACTGGCCGGGCCGGGCAACCGGCGGCCATGGGGGCTGGCGGCCGCCATGTTGGGGGCCTGGACCCTGGCGGCCATGTGCAACGAGTTGAGCGTCGACTTTGAGGTTGCGCTCTTCAACCGGGCGTTCGCCGCCCGACCTGACGACACCGAATGGACGTACACCCGACGTCGAGCGGCGGCCCTAGGTGAGCTACGGCAATCCCACGGTGCGGCCGCGGATCGGCTCACCTCCACGGTAAACCACTACGTTCTGTCCGCCTTCCACGAACCGTGGCGGAGGTCCGACGACCTTCTCGCAGGCTTGTTTTGGGCGGCCGCCCACGGAAGCAAGGCTGACCAGGAGGCCCGCCGTCACCCGAGACAGGCACCTCCGGTCTCGATGTTCGAGAAAGCTGCCAACGTCGATGAACTCAACGTCACCTACGCGGCCGAGCGGCTCACCGGGCACGGTGCCCGGGTGCGGGTCCTAGTGGTGCTCGCCGACGGGATGACCCGAGGCTCGGTCGATGCCCTAGCCCAAGCGGTGGAGGAAGTGGACGGGCGGGGTACTACTGTTCTCGGTATCGGGGTAGGTGACGATACGGTTGCCTCCGCCTACCGACACCATCAGGTTGTGGCCCGCCCCGACGACCTAGCCCGATCGATGGTCGTCGGCGTCAGGACGGCCCTAAGTCGGGGGTTGGCGATTGACGGAGGAGACACCTGGTGGATACGGGCAAGCAGGAGAGCCTTCGGGAACGAACTTGGTGAAAGGGAGCAACGAATTGCGTGATCGTGGCGGTCCGGTGACCTTCACCGACCCGACCGGGCAGGAACCGCCTATAACGTTGGAACCCGTCGCGGTCCCGGCTCGGGAAGTGCCGGACTACGAGCAGCGGATGAGGAAGATACCGGAACCGGATCCTCACTACGTGGATGTCGGGATGCTCCACCGCTTCGCAGCCGTAGAGAAGATCCGTCGTGAACAACCACCGGGGACCGTCCCCCTCCATCTGGCCGTGCGGGGGCATATGGGCACCGGCAAGGACCACGACATCGAGCAGTTCGCGGCTCTCCTTCGTATCCCCTACTACCGGATACCGCTGACCGGCGAGGTGAGGGACATAACCCTGATCGGCTCCGTCAAGCTGTACGGGGACGGGCTCGGCGGAACCGAGAGCCGGTGGGAGGACGGCGACATAACCCGCGCTCTGAGGGGAACCGCCTTGGTCAACCTCTCTGAACTCAACGCCGCCGGTGCCGAAACTCTATTTGCTCTGCACGGGCTTCTCGACCGATACGCGGCTCTGGACCTACCCACCGGGGAAACAGTACCGCTCCGGCACGACGTGCGGCTTTTCGGAACGATGAACCCGACCGACCTGCGTGACTACGCGGGCACCCAGACCCTCAACAAGGCCTTTGCCGACCGCTGGGTGATCTGGGAGAAGAGCTTCCCGGAGGTGGCCGAACTCGAGAGTATGCTGACCCGCCGCTACCCGTCGCTGCGGCCGGTGTTCGTACGCTATGTCAGCCGCCTGACCGCCGAAGTCAACCGCTCCTTCCTCTCGAGCGATCCCGGAACCCGGGTGGAGACCCCAATCAGCCTCAGGACCATGCTGGATCGCCTCCCGGTAGGGCTCATGATCCACGAACACCATCCGGATCCGCTGCGCCGCGCTTGGGAGACAATGGTGCTACCCCACATCGAATCCTACGATCTCGACCACTACGAGACCGTGTGGGCGGCGTGTGTGCGTAAAGGGCCGGCCGAGCCGCCGTTCGGTACGTAGAGGCGGCGTCTGCCATGTCTCGGGTAGCGGCCATCGACATCGGTACCAACTCCACCCGTATGCTGATCTGCGACTTGGGTCCGGCCGGACCAGTCGACGTGGCGCGAACCGAGAGGGTTACCGGCCTCGGACGTGGCTCAACCGACACCGGACAGCTGGCAACTGACTCGATCGGTCGTACTGTTGGTGTGTTGAGCGAGTATCGGCAAGCGATCGACGCGGCTCAGGTAGTCCAGGTCAGGGCCGTCGCCACCGCCGCCACCCGAGAGGCATCCAACCGTGAGGTCTTTCTCGATACAGCCGAGAGGGTCCTCGGCTTCCGGCCCGAGGCGATCGGGGGAGAAGAGGAGGCTTCGCTCTGCTTCCGAGGAGCAACATCCCGGTCCGCCAACCCGCGGGACGCCGTCGTAATCGATATCGGGGGCGGAAGCACCGAGTTTGTCAACCATGAAGGAGGTGTCTCGGTGCCTCTGGGGTCGGTCCGCCTCACCGAGCGCCAGCTTCCGACCCATCCGGCTGCCGTGAACGATGTGGCCGCCGCCCGCCGCGCGGCTGGCAAAGCCATGGCGGTGGCGACACCCTACCGGAGGCCGGTCGGCATCGGCACGGCGGGTACGTGGACCAGCCTCGCTGCTATGAGGAGAGGTCGCTGCGATATGACCGCGCTGGAGGGCACCTCGGTAAGGCTCGCCGACCTAGTGACCCTGGTTGATCGGTTGGCGGACATGAGCCTTGAGGAGAAGCGGGCCATTCCCGGATTGGACCAGCTCCGCGCCCCCATCATTCTTGGTGGTGCCATCGTCGCGGAAGCTAGCCTTCGCTCGCTCAACCTGCCCGAGGTGCAGGTCACCGTCCATGACATACTGGACGGAGTATGCCTAGGGATGGGGGATGCGCCGTGACCGCTCACTCGAAGCCGGGCTACAACCCGTCGACCAACGGCGTTCGGACAGTTCCCAGAACCAGACATCGGCTGGCGGCGTGAAGGAATCAAGCCCACCCGCCCACTACCGCACCGGGGTTCCCGAGATCGATCAAGCAATCCGGGAGCTAGTGGCCCAAGCCCAGCCGGAGGACCATTCTGATCTGATCACCGAAATGGTTACCACCGTGCTCAAACTCGGCTGGGAAGGTGCCGAACGTTGGGAACTCAAGCTGTTCAACAGCGCCCTCAAGGAGATGCGGTACACCACAAAGGTCTTCCGGTCCTATACCGAGAGCCCCAAAGTCACCATCTTCGGTTCAGCTCGAACCTCTCCCGACCATCCTGACTATCAGCTAGCCAGCGAGTTCGCTCGGGTGATGTGGGAGCAACACGGATGGATGGTGGTCACCGGTGCCGGCCCCGGCATCATGGAGGCGGGGAACCGGGGTGCCGGGCTGGATGGCTCCTTCGGGGTACATATCCGGCTTCCGTTCGAGAACCAGGCCAACGAGTTCATCCATCCGGACCGGTTGATCAACTTCAAGTACTTCTTCACCCGCAAGCTCGGGTTTGTCAAGGAGTCTCGCGCGTTCGTGGTGCTTCCCGGAGGTTTCGGCACGATGGATGAAGCCTTCGAGCTCCTCACCCTGATCCAAACCGGGAAGGCCCAGATACAGCCGGTGGTGATGATGGAAGCAGAACCCGGATACTGGGAGGCCTGGTATGACCTGGTCAAGGATCAGCTACTCGGGCGGGGGATGATCAGCCGGGACGACATGCACCTGTTCAGCTTCGCCGATAGCGCAGCGGATGCGGTCAAGGAAATTCGCCGGTTCTACGCCAACTTTCATTCGCAGCGCTACGTGGGCGGCCGTCTGGTGATACGACTCCGGTTCCCGCCCACCCCCGAACAGGCGCGAGAACTGACTGCCGAGTTCTCCGACATCGTCGAGAAGGGCACCATCGAAGCGGTCGATCCGCACGAGGCCGAGGTACGCGACCGGGATGCCCTGGACTGCCATCGGTTGGCGTTGGCGTTTGACCGTCGCAGCGTGGGACGCCTCCGCCTGCTCATCGACCGACTGAACCAGTACGCACCGGATGATCCGGTTGCCGAAGGCCCTATCGGCAGACTTCACCCGTCCTGACCGCACCCCTCGATCACCGATCACGCTTGAGGCACCTGGCCGTTGCCCGACCGCGATAACCGACTCGTCGGGGACGAACCTACGGGACTCCGGTTGGTGGTAAACTTGCCCGCATGCGGGATGTCTTATCCGATCTCGTTGCCGAGCAGCAACAGTTGGACCAATATCTCCAAAAGATCACCGTCAACAAGTGGGGCATCAAGTTACCCGACGACGAGTGGACCATCCGCGACGTCATTTCCCACCTCGCCCATTTCCAGGAATACGCCCTTGACGTGGTAGCGGGGGACGGGTCCATGCTTGATGACTTCGACACGTACGAGACCATTGAGGATCTGGTGGCGGTCGGTATTCGTCGAGGTCAGGAGATGCGACCCCAAGACGTCATCGAGTGGTGGCGAGGGGGGCGAGCCAAAGCGGTGGACGCGTTGAGCAAGGTCTCGCCGAGGGACCGGGTTCCGTGGATCTTCTCGGATATGTCCGCTAAGACGTTCGCCACCATCCAACTAGCCGAGGTGTGGGCCCACGGCCTCGACGTGTACGCAGCCATGGGCGAGGAGCCGGAGGATACCGACCGCCTCCGCCATGTCATCTGGATGACCCAGAAGTCCCTGCCTTGGGCCTTTGGGTTGGAAGATGAGGAGTACAGCACACCGGTCCGCATTGAGGGTATTGGCCCGATGTACACCAAGTACTCGGCTGGCCCAGAAACTTCCGACCAGGTGATTCGCGGACCGGCAGGTGAGATATGCCGGGTTGCAGTGCAGCGCCTGCATCCTGACGATGCTGAGAACGTGGTTATCAAGGGTTCGGTAGCCGAAATCGCATTCGAGGCGATGCGCATCTTCTGATGACCGCCTTCCAACTGATCGGGATGGTGCATGTCCTCCCCCTTCCCGGTTCTCCTTCCTACCGCCTCCCCGTCGGCGAGGTGGTGAGCCTTGCCGTCCGCGATGCAACCCTCCTGGAAGAGGCCGGGTTCGACGCGGTGATGGTCGAGAACTTCGGCGACGCGCCCTTCTACGCCGACGACGTGCCCCCGGTGACCGTAGCCGGACTGTCCCGAGTGGTGGCGGCGGTGCGGGACCAGATCGACATCCCGGTGGGCGTAAACGTGCTCCGCAACGACGCTATAGCCGGCCTTGCCATAGCTACCGCCTGCGAGGCCAGCTTCATCCGGGTGAACGTCCTGTCCGGAACGATGTTCACCGATCAGGGCCCGATCGCGGGGAGAGCCGCCGAGGTGTCCCGGATGCGGGCGGCACTGGATCCCAACGTCGAGGTCCTAGCCGACCTGTGGGTAAAGCATGCCGTCCCTCCCGCCGGTTTGGAACCCGAGGATGCCGCCTCCGATCTTTGGGAGCGCGGAGGGGCTGACGGGATCATCGTTTCGGGGCGAGCTACCGGCCAGCCGACCGACCGAACCTGGCTGCACCGGATCAGGGAAGCCGTTCCACAAGCCAGGCTCCTGGTGGGATCGGGCGTCGATCCCACCAGCGTCGCCCATCTGATCGGGGCATGCGACGGGGCGATCGTCGGAACCGCCCTGAAAAGAGACGGTCAGGTCAGGCACCCGGTCGACCCGGTACGGGCCCGAGCCCTAGTTAAAGCCGCTCGCGAAGGGTGTTGATCGGGATGGCGGCGGTGATACTCCAGGATCAGCTACCCCCCGGTACGCAGCTGGCGATCATCGGGGCCGGGATCGCCGGGGCATCTACCGCCTTCTGGGCGTCCCGGGCCGGGCTATCGCCGGTGGTTCTCGAAGCCCTCCCCGCTCCGAGCGCTCTAACCACCCCGGTGGCCAGCGGGGGCTTCCGGCTCCAGTTCGACAATCGAGCAGAGACTGAGCTAGCCCGCGAATCGGTGGCCTTCCTCGTCAACTTCACCGAACACACCGGCCTGACTGCTGAACCCTTGGGGATCCGACAGCCGGGGTATCTCTGGGTCACTACCTCAGAAGAACGGGCCCAAGCGCAGCGCCAACTGGTGGCTCGCCAGCATTCCTGGGGCCAGACCGACATCCAGATAATCGACGCTGACGAGGCCCGCCGCATGTTCCCCTATCTGAGCCCCTCGGTGCTCCAAGCCCGCTATCGGGCCGGGGATGGCTACGTCGATCCTCGAGCCCTTACCTGGGGCCTCCTGGGTGCCTCAGGTGCCCCCGTCCACACTTCGTGCCCGGTGGTGTCTCTACGCCATCTCCCGTCGGGCGGTTTCGAGGTCGTCACCGGTCGGGGAACCATCCGGGCAGATGAAGTCGTGATTGCCGCCGGTCCATTCACCGGCAGGGTGGCCGCTCTGGCCGGACTTGACCTGCCATTGGAGGCCAAGCCACGCCACAAGGTGGTGGTTCCCGGCTTGGCCCGGGTACCGCCCCGGGCACCCATGACCATCGACGATGACACCGGGACCCACTGGCGTCCGGCCATGGGTGGAGCGCATGTGCTCGATGCCGCCCCCCGCGGGCCGGGGAGGGAACCCACCGAGGATGTCACCCCTGATCATGCGATGGCCTTTCGGGTGTTGGACCCGACCAGTCCCGAGGCGGCGGCCCGGATCAGTCCCTTCTGGGCGGAGGCCTGGCAATCCGGAGAGTTCTCCTGGATGGTGCATTCGGGTCAATACACCATGACCCCCGATCACCGCCCGCTGATCGGGCAAACCCCCGTTGACGGGCTCTGGGTGAACACCGGCTATTCGGGGCACGGCATCATGTGCTCGCCAGCCGGGGGACGTATCCTCACCGACCTGATCACCAAACGGCTGGAGGACTCCCCTTTCTCTCCCGGTCGCGACTTCGAGCCGAGAAAACTGGACCGGATCTAGCCCAAAGAGCGGGTGGATGACTTCACGAGTCACGTCTAGCTACCCGAATCGGTGGCCTGTTCGATCATCGGAAGTTCCGAGTTGGTAGCTGGTCAGTTCGGAGAGGGGTCAAGCTTCTGGCTAACAGGTTGGTTACCCCGTCGTGGTGTTCGAGTGCGCCTTGGATGATTAGGCCAGGGTTGCGGCGGGCGACTTTGCGGTGATCCTTCCAGATGTCTGGTCGTACTATCACGTTGAGGAGTCCGGTTTCGTCCTCGAGGTTGAAGAAGACCACTCCGCGGGCTGTTTCGGGCCGCTGCCGGTGGGTCACGATTCCGCCGATCTTGACGTGGGTGGTGTTGTGCTTCAACGCGAGTGCCTCGGCGATGGTCATGCATCCTGATTCCGCCAGGTAGGAGCGGACGAACCGGACGGGATGGTGCACCGATACCCCGGTGGCCCACAACGAGGCTTGGTGGATTTCCTGGTTGCTCATGGGGGGCAGCTCGGGCGGGTCCGCTCCAGGATCTAGCGGCAGCCGCTCGGGTCCGGCGTCGGCTAGGACACCGACCATCCACATGCTTTGGCGGGGAAGTAACCCAAACCCTCCGAAGGCCCCACCCGCGGCCAATCCTTCGAGGGCAGCCACCGGCAGCCCGGTGCGGTGGGCGAAGTCGGTGAGACCGGCGAAGGGTCCGCCGATGTGGCGGGCCCTAAGGATTCTGTCCGCCTTGTCCTCGCCGAGGTTGCGGACGTAGCCCAGTCCGAGCCTGATCGCTACCGATTTTCGGATGGGGTCTTCGACCGGCCCCCGCCCACGTCGCCAACGCATTCCGCAATGCTCCACGATGTCGCCTTCGTCGCACGGGTGTGGTTCAATCGTGCACTGTTTCCGGGAGCGGTTCACATCGGGGTTGAGCACTATTACCCCGTGGCGGATGGAGTCCTGCACCAGGGTGTTAGGGGAGTAGAAGCCCATAGGCTGGGCGTTGAGCAAACCGGCGAGGAACTCGGTTGGGTAGTGGTAGCGGAGCCAGGCCGACATGTAGACGATGTAGGCGAACGATACCGAGTGGCTTTCTGGGAACCCGAAGGAGGCAAAGCCCTGCAACTTCGCCCAGATTTCCTGTGCGGCGGCCCCGGTTACCCCTTTGGACCGCATTCCTTCAAACACTTCCTCTCTTAGCTTTTCTATAGCTTCGTTCGATCTCTTGTGGGTCATGGCGGAGCGGAGACGGTCTGACTGGCTCCCATCGAAGCCTGCGCACACGCGGGCCAGCTCCATGAGCTGTTCCTGGAATATCGGGACTCCCAGGGTGCGTCTGAGGACCGGTTCGGCCAGAGGGTGGGGAAAGCGGACCGGTTCGCTCCCGCTACGGCGGCGTAGGTAAGGATGGACGGAGGAGCCCTGGATGGGGCCGGGGCGGATCAATGCCACCTGTATCGCCAGGTCGTAGAAGGTCTTGGGTTTGGCACGGGGCAGGGTGGCCATCTGCGCCCTGGACTCAACCTGGAAGACCCCCACGGTGTCGGCCTTGGCCAGAGCCTCATAGACGGACGGTTCTTGGGGAATCGCGGCCAAGTCAATCCGCTGACCGTGGGTTTCCTCGATGGTGTCTACGGTCAGGTGCAGGGCGTTGAGCATCCCCAAGCCCAGCAGGTCGAACTTGACGATACCCATGGCGGCGCAATCGTCCTTGTCCCATTGCAGCACCGTGCGGTCCGCCATGCGTCCCCACTCGATGGGAACCACCTGCCACAATGGGCGATCGGCGATCACCATCCCGCCCGAGTGGATGCCCAGATGCCGAGGGAATCCGTCGAGACGGCAACAGATGTCGTAAATCATCTCGGCAGTCAACCCGGCCGGGAGCGGGTCTTCCAGACGTAACTCGGCCGGGTCGTGGGTGTCGACGTATCGGGTCATGCCATCTACCTGTGCTGGGGTGAAACCGAAGACCTTGGCCACATCCCTCAGCACGGAGCGAGCCCGGTAGGTGACCACGTTGGCCACCATGGCGGCTCGTTCCCGACCATAGCGGCGGTAACAGTATTGGATTACCTCTTCACGGCGTTCCGATTCAAGGTCGAGGTCGATATCGGGTGGGCGAGCGCGCTCCTCGGACAGGAACCGCTCGAACGGCAACCCGAGACGTATGGGATCTACCCGAGTGAGCCCGAGGCAGCGGCACACCACCGAGTCGGCACCGGACCCCCTGATCTGGCACATGATGCCTTGGCTACGGGCAAAGTTGACAATATCCCACACCACGAGGAAGTAGCCGGAGAAGCCCAGCCGATCGATAACGTTCAATTCGTACGCCAGCCGGGCCGCCGACTTCTCATCAATCTCGCCATCCTCGCCCCGGTAAACCTGGCGAGCCCCTTCGAAGACGAGATGGCGTAGGTAGTCCATCTCGGTGGAGAAACGATCGGGTATCGGGAAGTCGGGCAACAAAGGGGCGACCAGGCGCAAATCGAAGGCCATGTCCCGCCCCAAAGACGCGGCCCGTTCTACCGCTCCTGGATACCTACGGAACCGGTCCGCCATCAACCCAGGTGGCTTTAGGTAGCGCTCGTCGGTGTCCGGCCGGAACCCATCATGCGCCCTTAGCGAGCGTCGTTTCCCGACCGCTGCCAGCACATCGGCCAAATCGGCGTCCCGGCGGTCGGCGTAATGAACGTTGTTGGTGGCCACCGTGGAAAGTCCGAGTTGCTTGGCTGTCTCCCACAGCAGGTCGTTGCGGTGGTCATCACCTGGCATTCGGTGATCCCAAAGTTCGATGTGGAGGCGTTCCCCGAACACCTCCCGCAATCTGGCGGCAGCCCGAAGGGTCGCCGCCCTGTCACCTTGCTGGGCTGCCGACGGCACCGCCCCACTTATGCATCCGGTGAGCGCGACCAGCCCTCCCCGGGCAGCTGCCTCTGCCAGGTCGTCCCATCGGTAGATAGGGCGGTTCTTCTCGCCGCGCATTTGGGCACGTGACACGAGACGGCTCACCTGGCTATACCCATGCGGGGAAGGGGCTACCAGCACCAGATGCTCCGCATTGTCACGACCGGTTGCCGAGCGCCGACGCAGGGCGGAAGGGAGCGAGATCTCAACCCCATACACAGCAGGCAACCCGATGTCACGAGCCGCCTGCCAGAACCGCACCAGCCCGTAGAAACCATCATGATCGGTGATCGCCAGAGCCTCGTAGCCGAGGTCTGCCGCCCGCTTCACCAGCGCTTCCGGAGGCGAAGCACCGTCGAGGAACGAGAAGTTGGAATGAGCATGCAACTCGGCGTAGCGGGGGTCGGCCATTAGTCGTAGACGCCTACCACCGTGACCCGGCCGTCGGCTACCCGGCATAGCATCGCCCCCGCCGCGGTGACAACCTGGTAGAGGGTGCTTGGTTTCTCCCCAGCCCACCATGGACCCATCCTTCGCCACGGACCGGCCCAGGCCACTACCGGCTCCCATCGGCCAGCCAGACGAACCCCCGTCGGGATACCGGCCTCCCACTCCACGTCCAGGTGTTGGGGGCGGGGTGGTACCAGGCTCGGAGACGGCTCAGGAACCTTCCCCGGCCAAGGAGATCCGAGGGGACGATCCGGTTCGGGGAACTCTTCGCCCCAGCGGGTCCACTGCACCCGCTCGCCAGGATCCCGTCCCCCTTGCGGTCGCGTCACCAGAACCGAGTCGTAGCCCACGATGGTTCGGGTTCTTTCCAGGGCCCGCTCGGCTTCCCTCCGGCTCACCGTATCCACAAACAGCCCCGGCTGATACCCCGCATCGGATAGATCGGCGGGTGACAGTTTGAGACGGGCCAGACCGCCGGGCACACCACCGGTTTCTGTCCATGCCCGGAGCTGCCACCAGACCCGCTCGGCCAACGCCCCGGCATCAAACGGTTCCGCGCTTCTCCATATCCGAGATCGCGTTTCCCCCCCGGCCGCTTCTGCTTCCACTTCCACCCGGTGAGGTCGCACATAGTGCCGATCCAGCAATCTCATAAGAGTCCCCGACAGGTCCCGAGCGGCGAAGCCCACACGCTCAAGAACCACCAGTGGCTCGTCGAAAGTCCGTTCCGCAACTAGGTCGTCGGGCATACGGCGCGGTGCGATCATCCGATCCTCACCGCTTGCCAGCCGGTGCGCCTCCCGACCCCTGTCACCAAACCGGGCAGTTACCGCACCGCGGGGGAGGGCAGCCAATTTGCCCAAAGTAGTAACCCCAAGCCATCGAAAGGTGTCGACCAGCTCTGCGGTCGCTAAAGCCGAAATATCAAGTTGGGCCAGAAAAGCCCTGTCGTCATCCACGAAAAGCTTCGAAGGGCCCGACCGGGCCGCCCAATAGGCCGCGAAAAGGCCTCCCGCCACCCCAAACCTACCGCCCTCCGCCAACTTGTTCACCGCATCGGATACCAGATCCACCACGGCCTTCTCGCCCCCGTAGTATCGGACTGCTCCCCCAAGCGGGACAAATATCCAGCCGGGTGCAACCACCTCGACACGGGGAACCAGACCCTCGACAGCTTCCAGCACCGGTTCGAAACGACGGGCATCCGCGGCGGGATCCGCGTCCAGCGAAACGCCCGACGGGCAAAGAGCCTCGGCCGCGCGGCAGGCCATCCCTAACTTCACCCCCGACTCTCGCGCCAAAGCATTGGCAGCTGCCACCAACGGTCGTCCGGTCCGGTTTCCTATGACGAAGGCGGGCCTATCCGACGGAGCGTCCGCCCTGCGAAGCAACCAATCGGGGAACCACACACATAGAATGCGTTCCATCATCCTCCACTTTCACTATCAACCGTCGTCCACCTACTCCCTTCCCCGACAACTCAAGGACCAGACTGCGGTTGCCCAAACTTCCGTCTCCTCTCCCGGCACCAGCCCACAAGACCTGGTTCACCCGCATCCGCAGGTAGGCCAAACCGGAAGGGAGCCGACCCTCCACAGGGCGGAGAATCACGGATACGCCGCGGGCCCTGGCTCTCGCTCCGATGCGTCGTAACACCAGATCCCGTACACCGCCGGGGACCTCGGCATAAATTGCTCCCACCCCGTCCAACAAAGCAGCGACAGCTCGCGTCCAGCGGACCGGGTCATCACACCGGACCACCACCATTCGATCAGGACGGATACCGACCTCCCACGCTGCCAGCGGGCACAGCCACCCCCGGACATCCACGGCCACTACCTGGTAAGGATCAGCGGCACCAGCCAGCAGCGAGAACCCGATCCGGGTCAACCCACACCCCGGAGAGCCCTCCAACCCGACCACCCGGCCGGGGTACAAAACCAGCAGATCGGCGGAACTCGAAACCGGCATACCCGATACCGCGGCGACCGCCTCCGAAACCCTTCCCATCGTCCGCTCCCAACTCACTCGGGTAACTACTACAGCCCCTGCTGTTCAGGCAAGGACCGAACAGTATAGCGAACATATGTTCGCATCCGAAGTGGAGAATTTCGCTGATCAGGCAACCCCCGTTGACCGGGCTCTGGGTGAACACCGGCTATTCGGGACACGGCATCATGTGCTCGCAAGCCGGGGGACGTATCCTCACCGACCTGATCACCGAACGGCTGGAGGACTCCCCTTTCTCTCCCGGTCGCAACTTCGAGCCGAGGAAACTGGACCGGATCTAGCCTAAAGGCGGGCGGATGACTTCCGACACCACCCAACGCCTCAATGGCACCTGGCAACCAATTGCGGCTGAGTGGGGGCGGTTTCGGTGTGGGAACCGAAACGTGTCACAGTGGCTTGTTACCTTAATGTTTATGACTCAAGAACAAATGCCCACACTACTCGGAAACCGCCAAAGTCGTTCCGCTCCTGCCGGCCACACCCCGAAGCGCGCAGCCAGCAGCAACGCTACTCGGCGGGTCCGCGCCGCGTTGCGCGAGTTGCGTCGGGCCCGTGTTGGGTCTTTGTGCCGTGATGAGGCCGTCGGGTTGGCGGCGGTATTAGGCGAAGTGAGGTCGGTGGCGGATTCGTTGTTATGTGACGTTGCTGTCCAGGTTGACAAGGCGGACTTGGGGTCGGGGGCGGATTCGGGGGAGGTGTTACGACAAGACGCCCGTCTGCCTTCTCGGGAGTCCAAGAAGATGGCGAAGGTAGCCCGACAGCTCGGGGACATGCCCAAAGTCAAAGAACGGTTCGCCGCGGGCCAGATTACGGTGGATCACGCTAAGGCGTTGGCGGCCGCGGCGGAGAAGGTAGGAGCCGAGGTGGTCGAAGCCGACGACCGCCTGCTTGGGGCGGCTGGGGAGATGCTTCCTGATCGTTTCGGTCGGCTGGCGCGTGATTGGTCGAACCAGAAACTGATCGAAGCTGGTGTTGATCCTATGGAACGTCAGCGGCGGGCTAGAGAAGCGAAACTGTGGGTAGAAAAAGATACCGGACTTGGAGTGCTGTGGGCGAAGTTGGCTCGCCCCGAGTTCGAACAGGTACGCCAAGCCATCGACCGCCACTACCACCACCACCTACGACAAGACCGCGCCGACGGCCAAGACCCCGACCGGGTTCGCGACCCCAACCAGCGCAGAGCAGATGTCGTCTTCGAGCTGTTAACCAACCGCGACGCCGACACGGGCGAGCCTCTCGAGGGAACGGTTGGTGTGAAAGCTAAGGCTGCTACCCAGTTGATCGTGGTCGCACCCATAGGCGCAGTAGACGGAACCGATCCTGATGGGACCTGTGAGATCGTCGGGGTCGGACCCGTACCCCGACGCATCCTCTCTACCCTCAGCCCCGACACGCAGGTGGCCGGGATGGTTTTCGACCGGGCCGGCCGGCCCCTGTGGCTAGGACGCCGCCAACGCCTCGCCAACACCGCCCAACGCCTAGCGGTTGCCGTACGCGACGGCGGATGCTTCGCTTGTGACGCGCCCATGCACCAATGCGAACTACACCACATACGCGAATGGCACCGCGACCGGGGACGAACCGATGTTGACAACCTCGTAGCCGCCTGCCCACGGCACCACAAATGGCTCGAAACCAACAACCTGGAAGTCACACCAACCCCCACCGGCTACCAAACCCAACCACGCGCCAGCCCCAACCCCCCATGACCACACCCAACCGTCAGCCAAGCGTCATCCCCCGGGATCAACACCAGACAGCCGCTCCCTCAGCCCAGCGCGAAGCCCGCAGGCAGCGGACGACGCTGGCCCAGCAGCCGCGGCGACGGCCACCAAACCCGAAGCGAGAACCATACCTGTCCACTTCCCAAACTCCGGCCGCGCTCGCCAACCGGGACGGACCCCGACGACTCCGGCGAGTCCAACCCACACACGCGGTCCCAACGGCAGGTAGCCAGCTTCGTCCGTGTCGGGATTGTCGGTGTCGGCTTGGCGTCGAACGGAGCGTGACGAATGTGAATAGTTCCGGGACGATCCGAGTTCCTAACTGGCGACTGGTAGCCCCTGGCAACGGCCGGAGTGGGGAGACACCCAACCCCACCCGCGAAGAATCAGAGTTAGCTACCGGCCCACCGGGCATAGCGGGCACGCGGGTCCTGAAACGAACCAGCCCCAAACCGACAACTGGCAACTGACAAAAAAAGAGCCAGCTATCCGTCGTAATACAGGAGAGAATGGGCGATGGTATCCGACATCTTGGTCACTAGATCATCCTCCCAGCCGCCAAAGCGACGCACGGAGATAGTGTTGGAAAACACGTAGACGGAGGTGAGAGCGGGTGATAGTTCAAACAGCCGCGCCGCCAGCCGAGCCGGGAAGGTGGTGGCCCCGCTGGTATCCCCGGAACTCATGAAGGTCTCCCCCTCCTGGCCGGACAGGCTTCGATCGGTGTCGAACACCACGACATCGCCCATGCGGCGGTGATCTACCTCGATCAATTGACCCAACGGCTCCCTCCCGGGTGGTGTCGCGCATTGTAACGGGGAAGGATGGGGCTACGAACTACGCGCTCCGGGTGCTCGGCGGTTGAGTCGCTCCCCGATCACGTGCAGTTTGACGAGGTTGGTGGATGCTTGAGTGTTGGGGGGTGTCCCGGCGATCATCACCACCCCTTCGCCTCGCTCGCAGATTCCTTCCTTCTCGAGATACTTCTCTGCCGCGGCAAACATCAGGTCGGTCGACACCCGGGGCTCGAAACGGATGGGGGTAACCCCCCAGAACAGAGCCATGCGCCGCCGTATTCTCCCGCTGGGTGCGAACACCATGATGTCGGCGGTGGGTCGATACTTGGAGACGAGGCGCGCCGTCCCACCGGTTTCGGTGAAGGCAACGATGGTCCGGAAGCCGAGGTTACGGGCCGCTTCGGCACCCGCCTGCGCGGTGGCCGAGGCAAAAGTCATGGTGCTCTCCAGGAACGCGACGGTCTCGTCTCCCGTCATGTGTAGGTCCCGAAACCGCTCCGCTTCCAGGCAGATCGCCGACATCGCCTCGACCACCCGGGCCGGATGGCTACCCATCGCGGTCTCAGCCGACAGCATTACCGCATCGGTGCCCGACGCCACCGCATTGGCCACGTCAGTCACTTCGGCTCGGCTCGGCCGGAGTGCCGTGATCATTGATTCGAGCATCTCGGTTGCGGTGATCGAGACCAGACCGGCCTGGTTGGTACGGCGAAGGATGTCAGCTTGCACGTTGGGAATCGTCTCGAACGGAAGCTGTACGCCTAGGTCGCCTCGGGCCACCATGACCCCGTCCGCCTGTTCCAGGATCGAGTCAAGGTTCTGGTAGGCGAGCGCCAATTCGACCTTGGCGATCACCGGGATCTCTCCGCCGGAAAGTTCCCTAATCTGGGCGACATCCTCGCCTCGCCGCACGAAGGAGGCGGCTATGTAGTCCACTCCGAGTTGCCGCGCTAAATCCAGATCAGTTCGGTCCTTCTCGGTCACCGGGCCGACCCGCAACTCGCTGTCAGGGAAGGCTATCCCTTTGCGGTCATGTAATGGCCCTCCCCGTCTCACCAGCATGGTCAGACCGTCCGAATCGGAGTCCACCACCTCGCCGGTAAGCAGGCCATCGAACAGCACCACCCGAGCCCCGACTACCACATCCTCCAATAATCTCGGATAGTCAACGGGGATGATCCCGGGCCCGGAGGCCTCTGCCGAGGGCATAAGTCGGACCGTAGAACCGCTGACCAGATGGATTGAACCGTCTTCGAAGCACCCCACCCTGGTCTTGGGGCCCTGTATGTCAGCGAGGATCGCGATTGATCTACCGGCCTCGGCACCGGCCTGGCGGATCCAGCGGAACATCTGTCTATGGAACTCGTGGCTTCCATGACTGAAGTTGAGACGTGCGACATCCATGCCAGCTTCGACGAGGGCACAGACCTCCCCGAGGTCGGAGACAGCCGGGCCCATCGTGGCCACTATCTTCGTTCGACGCCGCATGGCCCCTACGTTATGAGCGAAGCTGGCCGTAACCAAACGAGCGGCTGGTCAGGACCCCGGATCCATCTCGTCATTTTGGATCAACCCCAGCATTCCGCCCGTGCTTGTCGGGCGGTGACGGACGGAATCCCCGGCACCGGTCGTTCGGTAACCAACGTCACTCCGGTGTCATGGAAACCAGTACCCGCAGGCGCCTCCGGCTTGGTCCCCGAATCAGCGAACTCCACCGCGGCGTCTACCCCCATAACCGCCATCTTGCGAGGGAACTGCATAGCTGTAGCATCGATCCGCCCAGCCTCAACGCTCTGCACGCCCGTGCAACCCCCATCGATCGAGACCAACAGCACCTGACTGCGCCTACCCGCTTCGGTCAGGGCGGCGTCCGCACCGAACGCCGCTGGCTCATTTACCGTGTAGACCACGTTGATCATCGGATCCTCCTGGAGAAGCGCGGCCATGGCCGACCGTCCCCCGGCTTCAGTCCCCCTAGTTACGCCGGAGGCGACCAACCGGTTGTCTTCCTCATCGCCCATGGTGGCGGGGTCTCCCAAGTCGATACCGTAACCGCTGAGGAAACCCTGGTTTCGCAAGACGTCAACCGTGATGCCGGTGTCATCTCCGTTGAGCGTGGCAATCATCGGTACGGTGCCGGAAGCGTCCATTACTGCCCTTGCCCACCGGCCGATGATCTCACCGGCTTGGAAATTGTCGGTGGCGTAGGTGGCATCGACGGCGGTGGTAGCCCCGAACGGCGTATCAAGGGCGATCACCAGAAGCCCGGCCTCTCGTGCCTTCCTGACCGACGCGGCGAGGGCCTCCGGATTCGACGGTGTGATGAGAATGCTGTCCGCCCCCTCGGCGATCAGATCCTCGATCGCTTCGACTTGTGTCTCCCAGTCGCCGTCGTAATCCCCGGTGTAGGTCCGCAACCGGAGTCCGGTCTCCTCAGCTCGTTCTTCTGCCGCCTCGCGCATCGCCACGAAAAAGGGGTTCTGATCGGTCTTGGTTATTAGACCCACCAGGGTCGGGGCGTCACGATCGGGCGACTCGCCCGCACAAGCCACTACCTGAAGGGCCAGGAAGGCGATCAGCCCCACCTGCGCCAGATTTCGCCGAAGGGATCTGGGCAACGTATCCATCCAAGTCATCCGCGGCCAGAGCAATACTAAATCTAGATAGGATCGATTCTGGGCCCATCCTCGCCAACGGCTCAAATTCTGGGGAACGCCTGAGGTGTCCGCCTACCTAGCCCGTGCGCGTCGTTGACGTCACCGAAGATGGGCACCCGCCGCTGGATGCCGAGCACAAGTCTAGGAAGCCCGAACTTCCCACCAAAGTAAGACGTCGCGGGCACCCAACCATGTCGCTGCTACACGTCAGGACGGTCGCTGCCGAGAAAGTACTGTCGTTGGTGTGGAGGCTCTAGAGTTGGGTGGCCTCTGCACGGCCAGGCCAGCGAAAGGGCTGTCATGAGGCCTGAGATGTGTCGGGCTAAGGAGGGTACATGAGGCTTAGTTGTCGCCGAATCGGACGGGCCAGCGTCGTTTCCTGAGGTCTTGATGTCAACACGTCATCGCTCCGTGGGCTTCCTGGGACCGGTCGGTACCTTCACGGAGGAGGCGCTGGTATCCCAGCAGGACTTGGCCGGCATGCGCCATCAACCCTTCAACTCGATGTTCGAAGTTCTGGACTCATTGGAAACAGGTGTCGTGGACCTCGCGTTGGTGCCGATCGAGAACATGATCGAGGGGGTCGTCACGTCCAGCATCGATGCCCTTGCCTTCGGCACCGGCCTGTTGATCCAGCGTGAGGTGACGATGGACGTCCGCCTGATGCTGATGACGCTTCCTGGCGCGAAACTCGATGAAGTGAAGTATGTCCGCTCTTACCCCGTCGCATCTGCCCAGTGCGGCAAGTTCCTTGTCCGGCACCTGCCCGGCGTGGTGATGGTTGCGGCCAACTCGACCGCTGAGGCGGCGCGTAATCTGGTCGCATCGGGAAGCCTGAACACGGCGGTGATCGCTCCACAGCGGGCCGCTCGGGTCTACGGCCTGGAAGTGCTGGCGGCGGATATCGCCGACAGCCGTGGCAACAAGACACGGTTCGCGCTGATGGGCCGCGATTCCGTTCCGCCACCGACCGGGCGGGACAAGACCAGCCTGGTCGTGTACCAGCGCGCTGGCGCGCCTGGGTCGTTGGTGGGCATCCTCGGCGAATTCGTCGCCCGCTCCATCAACATCACCAGCCTGCAGAGCCGCCCTACCAAGGCGGGTCTCGGAACTTACTGTTTCCTTATCGATTGTGAGGGGCATGTGATGGACGAAGCGTTGGGAGTTGCTCTCCGCAATCTGCAGATGAGGGCCGCGAGCGTCAAGTTTCTCGGTTCCTACCCGGCTGACTCGGTCGGTCAGGTAGACGATCCGACCAGCCGGGCCTTACGAGAGGATGTCGACGCTTCGTATGTTGACGAGGACGGGTACCTGTTGCTAGCCGGCGTGCCGGACGAGACAACCCGTGAGCAGGCCGATTCCTGGTTGGCCGACGTGCGCTCAAGAGTTGCCTAAGGGTCGATCAGTCCTTCCTGCGGCATTGTCCAGGGCAGGTTGTAGAAGGGCGCGAACTGTGGTGCGCGCGGTATCGGCATGTCCCCGAAAGGCACATCGATGACCACCGGCGCATCGTGCTCAAGCGCGAGCGGTATCAGCCGCTCGAGATCAAGAGGGTCCTCTGCGCTCATGCCCTCCGCGCCGAACGACTCGGCGAACTTGACGAAGTCCGGGTTGTGCAGGTCGGTCCCGTACGCACCGCCGAACGCCTCGTCCAGGTCGCGAGCAACGTTGCCGTAGGAGTCGTTTCTGAAGACCACCGTCACCACATTGATGCCGTACTTGACGGCCGTGCTCAGTTCGGATGAGTTGAACATGAAACCGCCGTCACCGGTCACGCAGACCACGGGGCGGTCGGGCTGTGCGACCTTCACCCCCAGAGCCGTCGGGAAGGCGTAGCCGAGGTTGAACGAGTAGCCGGAGTCTATGTAAGCCTTCGGGTGGTCCACCTTCCAGTGCGTACGGGCGTAGTAGCCGAGTTGCGTGACATCCCACACCATGAACGCGTCTTCGGGGATGCCGGTCTCCATCGCTTCGAGAACGGCAAACTGAGGCTCCTTGAGCCGGATGTCGTAGTAGGCGATGAGGCTACGGGCCGCGGCGACCGCCTCTGCGGGTGACGGACGGTCTCCTGCGCCGGTCTCGATAAGGAGCGGGAGCAGGGCTTCGATGGTCGCTCTGGCGTCACCGTGCAGAGGGATGGCGCTGGCCTGGACCCTGGTTAGTTCGCTGCCGTCTACGTTGATGTTCACCAGGACCGATGACTCACCGGCCGGATTACCCAACGAGAATCGTGTGCCGATTCCTATCACGACGTCGGCGGACTGCATCACTTCGTAGAGTTGGTTCATCTCCTGCCGCTCGCCCCGGGGACTGAAGCACGAGCCATACGAGAGCGGATGGCGGTCGGGAATGGTTCCCTTGCCGCCGCTGGACGTCACCACAGGGATGTTTGTCGCCTCCGCGAGCCTGACCAGGGCACCCTCCGCGTCCGAGCGCGCCACGCCCCCACCTGCGAATATCAGCGGTGTCCGTGACGCGCCGATGACTCTGGCGGCCTCCTCGAGGTCTTTCCGGCTCGGCACGATGCGCGAGACAAGGGCGGGGCTCCGCAGTCGGACTTCTTCTCGCTCCACCCCGGCCTCGGGCGGAATCTCGATCAGGACGGGACGCGGGCGGCCCGTGCGCAGCTGCCTGAACGCTTCGAATACCGCATCAGGTATGTCCCGAGGCCTGGATGCCTGTCGTTGCCACTTGGTTACGGACCGTACTGTTCCGGGCTGGTCCATGACCTCATGGACAGCCCCGAGATTCTTGCCAACCGCGCCGCGGGGAATCTGTCCTGCGATGAGAAGAACTGGCGAAGAACGCGCGAACGCATTGGTCAAGCCGGACGCCGCGTTGTAAAGGCCCGCCCCCGGTACGACGAGGGCTACCCCCGGTCTTCCCGAAGAACGCGCGTAACCGTCCGCCATGAACGTCGTAGCCTGCTCGTGCCGGGTCGTGATCATGCGGATGCCCGGCTCGTCCCGCAACGCGGCGATGATCCCGTAGATCTGTATCCCCGGTATCCCGAACACGACCTCGACACCCTCGTTCACGAGCGACCTCACAAGCGCTTCGCCACCGGTCATTGTCGCCACAGGACGCGACCTGCCTTTCGCATAGGAGAGGGTTTGGCAATCTACCACGCACCGGGTCTGGGAATGTATGCGTGATGGCGGTCCATCCCCATGGAATACCCATCGATATCCTCGCCGCAGGTAAGCCGAGCGAACAGACCCGCCTCCAGCGATCAGCTTCGCTCCTTCGACCCCTGCCCGTACCCGTGGCACGGCTCAGGCCCTGGCGACTCGGCGGCGGGGCCCTCGCTGGGCTGTGGCGGGACGGGATGGGCGCGGTGCATGGGGTAGGCGGCGAGCACATCGCTCATGTAAACGCGGCGACATGACCCACTCCAGCGGTTGGCAGTGGTCAATCTGGAGGTAGGGGTGCAAGAAAGGGTATCTGACCTGGAATTATGTATTGTCCTGAAAACAAACCGAGACTACAAGAAGCGCGATGAAATGTGGGCTCCGAGGGTGGGACTTGAACCCACAACCAACGGATTAACAGTCCGCTGCTCTGCCGAATTGAGCTACCTCGGAAAGACGAAGGCACCATTGTACCAGGTTTGGTAATGATACCTTAGCTCGAACGTGGTAACGCTTATCAAGCCGTTGGCCTAGCCCGGGAACTCGGCCAGCGCCTCGGTGAGGTGGATCCCGCCTTCGTAGAGCGCTCGTCCGATAACCGCCCCGTCGATTCCGCTGTCTGCCAACCTGCGTAGGTCGCCCATCGTGGCGATGCCGCCCGCGGCCATCAGCTCAGCATCCGGTGCCTGACGACGGACCGATTCGAGTAGATCCAGATCGGGGCCGCTCATCGCGCCGTCGCGAGCGATGGCTGTTACCAGAAACCTGCCGACCCCCGCCTCCAGAGCGTCTTCGACGACCTGCTGGAAGGCCCGGCCCTCATCAAGCCAACCCTGGGCACCGGCCTGGCCGTTCCTGACATCAACCGCTACCACCACCCGATCGGGCGAAGCTTGCTCGACGGTCGATGCCAATGCACCGGGCGACCGGACCGCGCTGGTACCAATGATTACCCGGTCGATGCCGGACCCGAGCGCGTCCCCCGCGTCCTGTGCGCTCCGGATTCCGCCACCAAGCTGAACGGCCACCCCGCGGCTCGCCACCCGCTGCCACAAGGACGGATCGGGCTTGCCCGTCCTCGCCCCGTCGAGGTCGATCACGTGCACCCAGGCGGCACCAGCCTCCTTCCAGGCCTCCAACTGGGCACCGATCGACCTCCCATACCTGGTGACCTGTCCGTAATCGCCTTGGAACAGACGCACCACTGCCCCGTCTAGGACATCGATAGCTGGAAAGATTCTCACAGAACGCCTCGGGTTTATCGCTCGGGACAGGGATACACCGCGCCGGAGGGTACCGGATAGCCGCACCGAAGAGCGATGTGGTTCAATGCTGCCATGGAGCTCTGGTCCCTTACCGCGGCGGAAATGGCGGCGCTGCTCGCTGCTGGGCAAGTTAGCGCACGCGAACTTCTCGAGGCGCATCTGCGCCGCATCGATTCGCTCAATCCGACGCTGAACGCCTTAGTCACCCTCACCCCGGGGTTGGCCCGCCAGCGTGCTGCGGACGCCGACCGGATCCACGCTCGGGGCGAGTCGCTCGGGGTCCTTCACGGGATCCCGGTAGCCCACAAGGACCTCCTCGCGACCGCCGGGATCCGCACCACGTTCGGATCACCCATCTTCGCCGACTTCGTGCCCGCCACCGACGCCGTGATCGTCGAGAGGCAGCGAAGGGCTGGGGCGGTGACGGTGGGAAAGACCAACACCCCGGAGTTCGGGGCCGGATCCCATACCTTCAACTCGGTCTTCGGGGCTACCCGCAATCCCTACAATCTGGCCCTGACACCCGGGGGGAGCAGTGGCGGGTCCGCCGCCGCCATCGCGGCCCGGATGCTGCCGCTCTGCGACGGGTCCGACCTCGGGGGGTCTCTTCGTAATCCGGCCGCCTTCTGCAATATTGTCGGGTTCCGTCCCTCACCGGGCCGCATTCCCTCTCTCACCGCCCACGATCCCTGGTCGCCCCTCCCGGTGGAGGGCCCCATGGCCCGAACGGTCGGAGATATCGCCCTCTACCTACGCGCCATCGCTGGTCCGGATCGGCGGGCACCGGTTTCGATCAGCGAAACCCCAAAGCGGTTCGCCGGTTCGCTCGAACGCGACCTCACCGGGGTCCGCGTGGCCTGGTCGCCCGACTGCGGCGGCCTCCCGGTGGATACCACCATACGATCGGCGTTGTCCGCTACCCCCGACATTCTGAGCGATCTCGGCTGCGAAGTGGTGGAGGCCTGGCCCGATCTGACCTTCGCGCCTGAGATATTCCGGGCCCGCCGAGCTTGGTTATTCGCGGTCGGGTTCGCTCCCCTGCTGGAGAAGTCCCGCCATCTACTCAAGGACACTGTTATCTGGAACATTGAGGCCGGGCTGGACATGACCATCACCGACTACGCCGAGGCGTGCCGCCAGCATCGCCATCTGATCCGCCGGGTGCAGCGTTTCATGGATCCCGACGAGGGAGGTTTTGAGTTCCTGGTCGGCCCGGTCACCCAAGTGCCTCCCTTTCCAGTGGAGATCGAGTACCCGACGGAGATCGATGGCACGGCGATGGAGACCTACATCGATTGGATGCGATCATGCAGCGACATCACGGTGACCACCCATCCGGCGATCTCGGTTCCAGGGGGATTCACCGAGGCCGGGTGCCCGGTGGGATTGCAATTGGTGGGCCGACCCCAGGCCGACCGCTCAGTCCTGGAGATCGCCCAGGCGTGGGAGCGGAGCACCGAATGGGGTCGCCGAACCCCGCCGGTGGCGTCGTGACGCTCCGAACGTAGACTTTCTCGTCCCCGAACGATCCCCACCCCGGCTGGAGGAAGCCCCGCTAGCAGCGCTAAGGCTGGTTTTGTATTAGCGCGCTAGTGCGCTAACGTGGACGCAGGCCGGGCTGGCCATCACCAGCCTTTCTGACGACGAAGTACAGGATCCATGATCCCTGACGACAACTGGCGAAGTCCCGCACTCGATTCCTTATGCCGCGCCCTGCTTGGGTTGGAAACCGAGGAAGAGATGGCCCGGTTCTTGCGCGACCTCTGCACACGAACCGAGCTAGAAGGCTTGGCCGCCCGATGGTCGGTAGCCGTTCTTCTGGAGTCCGGGCACTCCTATCGACAGATCTCCGAGGCAACCGGGACCTCCGTTACCACGGTCGGGCGGGTTAACGAATGGCGCAGGTACGGAACGGGCGGTTATCGCCTCGCCCTCGACCGACGAAGAGAACGGACCGCCCCCAAGTGACCAGACCTCTCCGCATCGCCGTACCCAACAAGGGTCGGCTCCGTGAGCCCACCATACGTCTTCTACGGGAAGCGGGACTCTCGTTTGAGCAGACCGAACGATCCCTTTCGGTCCGGGTGAGGAACGCTGACCTAGAACTCCTCTTCGTGAGGGCTGAGGATGTGGTCGAGTTGGTAGGAAACGGAGTGTCCGATCTCGGGATCACCGGACTCGATCTGGTAGGGGAACACCGGCTGATCGGTCGGGTGGGTGAGGTGTCAACCCTGGTAAAGCTGGGTTACGGCCACTGTGAACTGGCTGTGGCGGTACCGGTAGATTCCCCGGTTCGCAAGCCCGAGGAGTTCGGATCCGGGATGACCGTGGCCACCTCTCACCCTCACCTGACCAAGGACTATTTCCGCAGGCTGGGCAGTGATGTCGCCGTCAAGCGACTACACGGCTCGGTGGAAGTGGCACCCAAGCTGGGATTCGCCACCGCGGTCGCCGACTTGGTGTCAACCGGCAGCACCATGCTGATAAACGGGCTCCGTCCGATAGCCACCATCATGCAGAGCGAAGCCGCCCTCATCGGCGGCATGGAACTCTCGAGGAACGGGACGGCGCGGAGCGTCGCCGAGTCGGAGCGGGTGGTCACCGCTATGAAATCGGTCCTCGCCGCTCGCCGTAAGCGCTACCTGCTGCTCAATGCTCCCGAAGACAGAGTAGATAGGATCACCGACCTTATTCCCGGCCTGGAAGCGCCCACGGTCGTCCCCTTGGCTGAGCAGGGAATGGTGTCAGTTCACTCGGTGGTCGAGAGAGACGAGGTCTGGCACCTGCTTCCCAGCCTCCGCGGTGCCGGTGGACGTGACATCCTCGTGTTACCGATCGGGCAACTGATTCCATGATGAGCGATCATGGTGCGGGCCTAATGAGAGTTACCAGGCTCTCCGAGTTGGACACGGGGGCCCGTCGTCGCCTCCTCCGCCGCAGCGCCGTGCCCGACCCGGAAGTCCGTCGTCAGGCAGCCACGATATGCAAAATGGTGGCCGAGGCTGGTGACCGCGCCCTCAAAGAACTCGGCGAACGTCTCGGGGGCGGCCGACCCCAACCGCGTGTATCCCCCCAAGAGGTGGCCGCCGCCCTTGACGCGGTTGCGCCCGAGGTGGCCGAGGCCATCGCTAATGCCATCGAAGCGGTAAGGGAGTTCCATTCTCGGCAGCGGCCGAACGACAGCTCGTGCGAGACCACCAAGGGAGTACGCATCGAGAGACTCTGGGCACCTTTGAGGCGGGTGGGTGCATACGTTCCGGGCGGTGAAGCGGGGTACCCTTCCACGCTGATCATGACCGCCGTTCCCGCCCTGGTCGCCGGAGTCGAAGAGGTGGCGGTCGCCACCCCCTGTGGGGAGGACGGAAGGATCGACCGGACCCTGCTGGCGACTGCAGGGATCCTCGGGGTGGATGAGATCTACGCCGTAGGAGGGGCCCAGGCAGTAGCCGCCTTGGCATACGGCACCGAGAGCGTACCACCGGTGCAGAAGGTCGTCGGTCCAGGCAACGCGTGGGTGACCGCCGCCAAACTGCACGTCTACGGGGATTGCGGTATCGACCTGCCCGCCGGACCGAGCGAGGTGTTGGTCTTGGCCGATGAGACCGCCGATCCGCGCCTGGTCGCCATCGATCTTCTTTGTCAGGCCGAACACGGACCGGATTCTCCGGCGCTGCTGGTAACCACCGAGCTGTACCTCGCTGAGCAGGTGGGTGCCGAGATCGAGGCCCTGCTGCCTTCTCTCCCCCGCCGAGGCATCCTCGCTGCTGCTTTGTCGCAACACGGAAGGATCGTGGTCGTGAACAACATCGACGAAGCTGTCGCCTTCGCCAACGACTACGCGGCGGAGCATGTTTCCGTCCTTACCGACCGGGCCGAGCAGGTGGCCGCCCGGGTGGTAAACGCGGGCTCGATTCTGGTGGGTCCCTGGTCGCCGGAGTCCGCCGGTGACTACGCCACCGGCGCCAACCATGTGCTGCCCACCGGGGGACTGGCCTGCTCCCATAGCCCACTCAGTCTCGAGGACTTCGGCAGTTGGCGACAAGTACAGACGATCAGCCGGGAAGGGTTGGCCCGGATCCGACCGACCATCGAGAATCTCGCGGCGGCTGAGGGACTGGAGGCCCATCGGCTCGCCGCCGGTATGCGCTTCGCGCCCGACCGCGCGCCCAACGGATGAGGTGTCAAGGAGGTTTGCATGTCCCGCACCGGCTCTAGCCGTCGCACATCCAAAGAAACCCGAGTAGAAGTGAGGATAGATCTCGACGGGCAAGGTGCCGCCTCCGTCGATACGGGCGTCGGGTTCTTCGACCATCTGCTCGCCTCGATGGCCCATCACGCCCTCTTCGATCTGTGCATCAAGACCGAAGGAGACATTGAGGTGGACGATCATCACACGGTCGAGGACACCGCCCTGTGCTTGGGGAAGGCCCTAGGCGAGGCACTCGGAGACCGGGCTGGCATCCACCGTTTCGGCGACGCTCGAGTCCCCATGGACGAGGCCCTCGCCACCGCCACCGTCGATGTGGGCGGACGGCCTTACTGCGTGGTGGACTTAGAACTGACCAACCCATCGATCGGGAACCTGACCACCCAGAACCTACCCCACGCCCTCGAAGCCTTGGTCGGCACCGCTGGAATAACCCTCCATCTGACCGCCGTGGGGCGCAACGATCACCATGTTGCTGAAGCGGCGTTCAAGGCACTAGCCAGGGCCCTGAGGGAGGCGGTGACCGCCGATCCTCGCCGGAGTGGGCCAGCATCCACCAAGGGCACCCCCTCCGTAACCGCACCGTGACCGCGCGTCCGGTGCTGGCCGTAATCGACCATGGGGCGGGCAACCTTGTCTCAATAGGCCAAGGTCTGGAGAGGACCGGGGCCGACGTCCGGATCGTCGATCGTCCTGAGAATCTCGACCAGGCGTCGGGCCTGGTACTGCCCGGGGTGGGCGCACCGGGGGCCGCCATGGAACGCTTGACCGAGCGGGGGCTAGTGGAGCCGCTCAGAACCTGGGATAAGCCTCTCCTCGGGATCTGCGTCGGACTACAGCTGATGTTCGAGGCCAGCGACGAGGACGGTGCCACCTGCCTGGGCTTCGAGGAGGGTCGAGTGCGCCGCCTGGAGGACACACCCCGGCTCCCCCACATCGGTTGGAACGATCTGAGCTTTCCCGGTACCAGCCAGCACCGGGATCGGTTGTTCGACGGTATAGCGGCGGAGGCGGTCTACTACTTCGTCCACAGCTACGCGCCCGTGCCCGACGACCCTTCCACATCCATCGCCTACGCGGCCTACCCTCGTCAATTCACGGCCGCGGTACGAAGGGGCCTCCGGGTGGGAGTCCAATTCCACCCCGAACGAAGCGGGATGGACGGGCTGAGGCTGTTGGCCAACTTCGTCGGCGAGGTCGAGCGACACGCATCGGTCCGATCCCGCCGGGATGCTCCCTGATGGCCCTACGCACGAGGGTCATCGCCTGCCTGGATGTAAGGCACGGCCGGGTGGTGAAGGGGGTCAACTTCGTGGACCTCACCGACGAAGGAGACCCGGTGGAGCTGGCGGAGCGCTACAGCGTTGAGGGGGCCGATGAGATCGTGTACCTAGACATAGCGGCGTCGCCGGAGGGCAGGTTCGCCTTCCTGGATGTGGTCCATCGCACCGCGGAGAACGTGTTCATCCCGCTAACGGTCGGAGGTGGGGTCCGGGAGGTAGACGACATGCGCAAGGTGTTGAGGGCCGGGGCGGATCGGGTGTCGCTGAACACAGCGGCAGTGAGAGACCCCCACCTTCTGAGCCGATGCGCCGCTACTTTCGGGCGGCAGTGCGTGGTGCTGGCCATCGATGCCAAAGCCGTGGGCGACAGGCGGTGGAACGTGTTCGTGAACGGAGGTCGGATCGACACCGGCCTAGACGCGCTCCGCTGGGCAACGGATGGAGTGGCGAGAGGTGCCGGTGAGATCATGCTGACCTCCATGGATCGGGATGGCACCAACGTCGGCTACGACACCGGCCTACTGCGGGATATCGCCGCTGAGGTCCCCGTCCCGGTCATCGCCTCGGGGGGTGCCGGACGGCCCCATCACTTCGTTGAGGCGGTCGCCTCCGGCGCATCCGCGGTGCTGGCCGCTTCGATCTTCCATCGGCGGGAGGTTTCGATCTCTGAGGTCAAGGCGGCCATGCGGTCGGCGGGAATAGCGGTGCGCGATGCCTGAGCTGGCCGTCACCTGGGACGATCGCGGCTTGGTACCGGCGGTGGTTCAGCATCACCGTACCGGGGAAATCCTGATGTTGGCGTGGATGAACCGGGAGGCATTCGACCTGACCATGGACAGCGGATCGGTGCACTTCTGGTCGCGGTCCCGTCGGAAGCTATGGCGCAAGGGGGAAACCAGCGGGAACACCCTGCGCCTCGTGGAAGTCCTCTTGGACTGTGATCGCGATACCTTGGTACTGCAGGTCCTTCCCTCCGGACCGGCTTGTCACACCGGCAGGCGAACCTGTTTCGTGGGGGTTAAGAACGGGCTTGAGCCGCCGAAGCCGCAGGGCTTCGCCGATCTTGAGAGCCTGTGGCAGACCATCGCCGCTCGTGTTGCCGAATCCGATCCCGGCTCCTATACGGCTCGCTTGGCCGAAGGCGGCCCTTCCGCCACCGGTCGGAAAGTGATCGAGGAAGCAGCCGAGGTAGCCGAAGCCGGTCTGCATCACCGCTCGGCGAGAGCGGATGACCGCCGCCTCGCCGAGGAAGCTGCCGACCTCATCTACCACCTTCTGGTACTCCTCGCCGAACGAAGGGTGACCCCGGAGCAGCCCCTCAATGTGCTGGGTGCGCGTCGTCGGCCTCGATCCCGGTAGGTAATACACTGCGCCGGGTGAACTTCCGCGAGCTGGTCCGCTTCACCTCGGTAGGTTTCGTCACCTCCGGTACGACGATTCTCTCCGGAGTCAACCTCACCATATCCGCCGGTGATGTATTCGGGGTGAGCGGGGCCAACGGTGCTGGCAAGACCACCCTGCTCCGGCTCTTGGCCACCTTGTACCGCCCCACATCCGGGGATTACCGGATCCTGGGTGCCGACCGGCCCACGCTCCCGGAGCAGTTGGAGAAGATCCGGCGGTACGTCGCCTTGATCGGCCATTCTCCCGGCCTATGGGGAAATCTGACCCTGAGGGAGAACATCACGATGATCGAGCGGTTGCGTGGGAACGAACCGTCGGACCTCGATCCCCTGGCGGAGGTAGGTCTGGAAGCGCTCGCCGGTTGGAAGGCTTCCCATGCCTCGTTGGGGATGCAACGCCGAGTTGAGTTGGCCCGACTGCTCACCTGGACCCCCCGGCTACTACTTCTTGACGAACCCTATGCCGGGCTCGACGAGGCGTCCCGCCCGCTGGTCGATCGCATCGTGAGTCGGGTGGTCACCCGAGGTGGGGCTGCGGTGCTCGTCACCCACGACTCGGGATCGGTAGAGGTGCCCCTAACCGGGCACCTGACGGTGCAAGCTGGCACGATCCGGGAGACGGCGCGGTGACCCCGGCGAACTTCTGGAGACAGGTTGGATGGGTGGCCGCCAAAGATTTGCGCCTTGAGCTTCGAGGGGGGTCAACGGTGAGGATGGCGATCCCCTTCACAGCTCTGGCTCTTCTTCTCGCTCCCCTGGCAATCGGTACCGACACCGCATTGCTGCGCCGGATCGGTCCCGGCATGCTCTGGCTGGTATTGATCGTGTACGGGACCACCATCACCCTGGGGACCGGAAGCGACCCCGATGCGGTGCGAGACCTACTCACCCTAAGCGGGCTGGATCCTGCCGCCGACTTCGTAGGACGAGGTCTGGCCGGGGCCATCCTGCTACTCGGGGCCGCGCTGGTCTTGGCACCACTGATGGTGGTTTTCTACGCCCCTGACGGACGCCCGGCGTGGTGGTGGCTCATCGGCCTAACCACGGCCGGCGTATCCGCGCTGGGCCTTCTCGGGGCGCTAGCGGGGCTGCTGGTGCAGGGGTTGGCTTCCCGCACCCTCCTTGGGTCACTGCTAGTGGTCCCAGCAGCCGTTCCGGTACTGCTGGCCACCTCCCGCGGTACCGAAGCCGCCATCACCGGACAGGGAGGGCTCGGCTGGTTGGGCCTTCTGCTTGCCGTGGATCTGGTGTTCCTCATCACCGGCGTGTTGCTGGCCGGGCCTCTGCGGGATCCAGCACGATGAGGTCTTCGGATCCCACCACCACACCACGCGTCCCTTCCGGCCGGTCTCCGGTGCTCATCAACGCGGCCCTAGGGATACCGACCCTGCTGTTGGTCGTGGGGGGCTTATACCTGTCAATCACCGCGCCGCCGGAAGAAACGCAGGGAGAAGCTGGCCGGCTACTGTTCGTGCACGTCCCCGCCGTGCTCGCCGCCTATCTGGCCATGGCGGTGGGCCTGATCACGGCAGTCTGGTATCTGATCCGCCGCTCTGCCCGGGCCGATCTGGTCTCGGCCTCCTCCATCGAAGTCGGGGTGGTGTTCACCGCCGTGACCCTCGGTTCCGGCATGATCTGGGGGCGATACGTATGGGGTGTCTGGTGGGATTGGGGAGACGCCAGAATGGTATCCACCGCGGTGCTGTTCTTCGTGTACGTGGGATACCTGGCTCTGCGCCATTCCATCACCGATCCGGTCGTCAGAGCAACGAGGTGTGCGGGGTTGGCCGTGGTGGCGTTCATCCAGGTCCCCGTGGTCCACTATTCGGTTCTCTGGTTCCGCACCCTTCATCAAGGCCCGACCATAATCCGGCCTGATCCGGCCAATGCCCCCATGGACACCACCTACGGGTGGCCGTTCGTGACGGCGACCGCCGCGTTCTGCGCCACCGTGGTGTTCCTGGTGGTGATCCGAACCCGCGTCGCCCGGGCGGAGGGCCCCCCGTCCATTGCTTCCGCCGAGCCGGTAGGGGCTGCCGTCAAGCCCCCGAGAGTCGAGGGCGAAGATGGCGACTAGCTGGGTCGTGTTTGGCTACCTGTTTGCCTACGGAACCCTGGCGGCCTACACCGCTTGGCTGATCCTCCGCCTCGTACGATCGGGCCGGGGAGTCCGGCGTCGGTGAGGTACCGACACATTCTTTTGCCCGCGGTGGGACTGCTTCTGGTGATCGGTGCCGTCCTCGTCTGGGCCGATCTGGTCGGCAACGTGGTCTACTACCTGACCCCCTCGGAAGCGATCGCCGAGCGTGAGACTCGGCCGAGCGGCTACAGGTTCCGGCTCGGTGGGTTGGTTGAGGAGACCGCGGCCGCAGAAGGGGTCGACGAGGTCCGCTTTATGGTCGGCGACGGGGCGGTGAGCATTCCGGTCATACACAAGGGCGTGGTCCCTGAACTCTTCAAAAGCGGGATCGGAGTGGTCGTGGAGGGGGCATGGGACGGGGACCGGTTCCGATCCGACACCTTGCTGATCAACCACGACGAGCAGTACCGGGCTGCCGAAGGGGAGGGAACCTATCAGGTCCCGAGTGCTGGCCCATGATCGCGTGGCTTGGGCTCATATCCGTGCTCGTGGCGGTGACCGGTGCCGGCCTCCTGGCGGTGCGGGGATTCCCCGCCCTGTCGAGCAAGAAAGCGGTCTCCGCCGACCGGTTGCGTATGCCGGTGGTGTGGCTGCTGCTTGGAGCGGTCGGTGCCATGCTTCTGCTCGAGCTCGGTCTGCTGACGAACGACTACTCGATCGCTTACATCGCCAACAACCATCGCGTGGGCACCCCGCTGATCTTTACGGTGTCCGCGGGCTGGGCGGCCCTGGAGGGCTCGATCGTCCTGTGGGGAACGGTGCTGGCGGTGCTGACGTTCATCGCCTACCGGAGCCTCTACAAGAATGATCATCCACTGGCGGGCGGAACCATGTCCGTGTTGGGGATGGTGTCGCTCTTCTGGTTTGCCACTATGGCTACGGTCGCCAACCCCTTTGCGGTTTGCGCTGCGGCCGCCGAGACGGTGGGCTGTGCCCTATCGAGCTGGGCCCCGTGGAGCCCCCAAGACATTCCGGCTGCCGGACGGGGTGCCAACCCCCTCCTGCAGAACCATCTGCTCATGGCCATCCATCCTCCGGTCCTCTACCTAGGCTACGTCGGGTTTTCGGTTCCGTTCGCGATCGGTATGGCCTCTCTGGCTGCCATCGACCACGAGGACAGCTGGCTACGTGTTACCCGTACCTGGACCTTGGTGGCTTGGGGATTCCTGACGGCTGGCATAGTGCTGGGTGCCTGGTGGAGCTACGAGGTCCTGGGATGGGGTGGATACTGGGCATGGGATCCCGTGGAGAACGCCTCCTTTATTCCTTGGCTTCTGGCCACCGCCTTCCTCCACTCCTCGGTGGTGCAGCTCCGCCGGGGCGTGCTCTCGGCCTGGAACTACGTGTTGGTAATCGGGGCGTTCGCCGCCACCATCCTGGGGACCTTTCTCACCAGGTCGGGGGTGATCGCCTCGGTGCACAGCTTTACCCAATCCTCGATCGGTCCGGTGTTGTTAGCCTTTCTGACGGTGGTGTTGGTCGCCTCCTTGGCCCTGCTGGCCGCCCGGCTTCACCTGATCGGGACCTCCCCCCGGCTCGAATCGTTAGCCAGCCGCGAGGGCCTCTTCCTGGCCAACAACCTGCTACTGACTGCGTTCGCCTTCGTGGTTCTGTCAGGCACGCTTTTTCCTCTGGCCATCGAGGCGATACAAGGCGACACCGTAGGGGTAGGGCGCCCTTACTTCGACCGCTGGGCGGCCCCGCTCTCCTACTGCCTGATCCTCGCCATGGGGATCGGGCCTTTGACCCCCTACCGTCTGGCTCGCCCCGCGTTGATGTGGGAGCGGCTGCGCGTCCCAGTTCGGGTGGCGTTGGCGATCGGTGCCGCCACGGTGCTGATTTTCTCCCGCGATCGGCATGTGATCGTGGTGGTCGTGGTGTCGACACTTGCAGTTAGCGCCATACTCTCCCGACTGGGGCACCTCGCCTATAGCCGCTCCAAGTCCAAAGGAGTGGGCTTCATGTCAGCCGCCGCACAACTCATCCGAGCTGACACAGGGTTCTGGGGAGGGCAGTTCTCCCACATCGGGGTGGCGGTCCTAGCCGTCGGGATAGGTGTCTCCGCCAACCATGCCGTTTCCGGTACCGTGAGCCTCAGTCCCGGCGATACGGCCCCCTTTGCCGGTTATGAACTCACCTACCAGGGACCCTTCGCCCGGTCCCAACCACACCGTGAGGTTCTCGGCGGGCGCATTGAGGTGAGCCGAGGGGGAGGTACGGTGGCGACCCTCACCCCGGCGCTCAACACCTACCGGGCGGATATGGCCCCGGTGGTTACACCGGCCGTGTATACCACCCTGCGCGGCGACCTTTACGTCTCATTGACCCGTCTGGACGCCTCCGGGATAGTCGCTGACGTCTGGAGTTACCCCCTACAGTGGATGGTTTGGTTGGGAGGCCTGATGACCGCCGCCGGTGCTGGGCTCTCCCTGTCCGGGTCGCTCTTCCGGCAACGCCGGAGGCGAGGTGTTGCCGTTGGCTGACGGTCGGCAACGCCTAGCCGGGTTCGTCACCTTGGCCCTGGCGGGGATCGTGATTTGGGGTCTGTGGGTTGGGGCACCGGAGGAGGGTGACCGAATCGAGGCCCTCGGGGCTCAGATCCGATGTCCGGTATGCCAAGGCGAGGCGATCCTCGACTCCCCAGCCCCGTATGCCCGGGACATGATGGCGTTCGTTGAGGAAAAGGTGGAGGCGGGGTGGACCGACGAACAGATCCTCTCCTACCTTGAGGAACGGTTCGATGGCATCCGGCTCGATCCCCGCTTCTCTGGAACTGGCGCTCTCCTGTGGATCCTCCCGGTCATCTTCGTCCTCGCCGGCGTGTACATGGCAGCCCGGCGGTTGGTCCGACCACGCCCCGACCGTCCATGAGCGGTCGCCTTCCGTCCATCATCGATAACGATATCCGTGCGGTCCGCCGCCAGGTGGAATCCGGAGAGATCGACGAAGAAACCGCCGACCGGATGATCCAGAGCTACCGCGACGAGATGTCCGAGCGTTCGCCGGGTAGCCACCCGGACGATGAGGCGGCGAACTCGGGCCGGCCCGGCTGGTCATGGCGTAGGTCGGCGGGCTCTCTGTTACTGATCGGTGTCTTGGCGGCGACTTCGATCACCGCATACATGGCCATTCGTCCCCGGAACTCAGGGTTCATCACCGGAAACCAGGAAAGCGCAGTTGACCTATCGCAGGTAACCAACGATCAGATGGAGGCGGTCATCGCCGCTAACGCCGATGTACCGGAGATCGCCGCCATGCGGCTGGCCCTCGCCGACCGCTACTTTGAGGCGGGTCGGTTCTCCGACGCGCTCGCCCATTACCTCGGTGCACTAGAGGGCGTTCTCGACAGCACCCGACGGGCTCGCGCCCTGGCAAGAATCGGATGGATGAGTCATCGCTCGGGAGCATCGGATATCGCCTTGTCCTATCTGAACGAGGCCCGGCTGGCTGATCCCGGCTATGCCGAGACCGACCTTTTCCTCGGGCTGCTCCTGCTGGACCAGGGACAGGCAGACGCGGCGGTCGAGCGGCTGGCCCCCCTTCTGGAGACGGATCTGCCGGAGGCAGCAGCCTCCCTGGTCCACCAGGCTCTGGAGGAAGCCCGAGCAGTGTCAGGCGCCTCAGGATGAGTCGGTCAGGTCTTGTCCTCGCCTTCGCTGGCCTGGTGGTGATCGGCTTAGCGGTAGCGCTGTTCGCCGCCCGGTTCAATGACCAGGGAGACGGGGGACGGCTCTCGACCCTGGACGGAGCACCGGTCCCGGACCTGACCCTCCCCATGCTCGAAGGCGACGGGAGAATCAACCTGAGATCGATCGCCGCCGACCATGACGTGCTGGTGATCAACTTCTTCGCGTCCTGGTGCCTGCAGTGCCGAAACGAGCACGGCGACCTCGTGGCCACCGCATCGGCCTACCGGGACCGATCGGTGCGCTTCGTGGAGATCGCCTTCCAGGACGATCCGGCCCGATCTGTGGCCTTCCTCGACGAGTTAGGACGAGGCGAGGACATCCACTACTTAGCTGATCCGGGTTCGCGGGCGGCGATCGAGTTCGGAGTGTTCGGAGTCCCCGAGACCGTGTTCGTCGCCGACGGTTCGGTGGTCGCCAAGCTGCTCGGAGAAACCGACGCTCTCATCCTCAGCCAATACCTGGAACAACTCTTGGATGGCGGGGAGGTCGAGTCCCGCCAGGTCGGCGACTACGGCCAACCTGCCTACTAATTGCCAGTTGCTTCCAGTGCCAACTGGGGGTGGGATCCTTCGGACGTCCGTAAGCCAGCTGTGCTAGGTCAGGCGAGGGCCTCCTCGAAGGCCTCGCGTACCTCTCGCTCGCTCAGCCCCCCCAACCAACGGTGGGTCTGTACGCCGCCCCTCGTCATGATCCCCACCGGCTGATAACTGACCTCGAACGCTGCAAAGGCTGACTCATCAAGGGTCCAGGGAACCACCCCCGAAGGGAGCAACTCCCGGGCAGCCGCGGCGGTCCGGTCATAGCTGGCGGCCCAGGCGATCCCGACCACGTCCACCCGCCCTTCATATTCCTGCGCCAGCTTGTCGATGACGGGCAACTCCCGTCGGCAGGACGGTCACCACTCCGCCCAGAAGACGTACAGAGTGGGATCGACGGCTTCGGCAGTCCTGAGGACGGAGCCGTCGCTGAGATCCAAGGCGATGTTGGGCACCGGAGGACCGGAAGGCACTCCGGCGGCCGCGGTGGTCGTGGCGGGCTCGAACAGGGTGGTGGCTGGCTCGACCGTCGCTTTGGTGGAGACAGTGGCTGATGTTGTAGTGGTTGTGGTGGTGTCATCCGCGGTGTCGTCGGGCTCGCTGGTGACCGAAGGGGTCTCCGCCTCAACTGAGGTCGTGACGGATTCCACCTCGCCCGTGGTCACCGAAGGGGGGACTGCCGAGGTCGTGGTCACTTCGCTGACGGCAGCCTCATCGGATCCGCCCCCACAAGCGACCAACAGCCCCAGAAGAAGGGTGATCAGACATCGCCTCATCATGAACCGATCCTAGCGGGCTGGGGCTAAGAGCTGGCTCTTCTCGACCACCCTCTCCAACACGGCCGCCGCCGCCCCACTATCCACCGAATCGGCGGCCAGGCTGACCGCATCTCCCCACCCGTCACACCTACCGGAGGCGAGGATTCCGGCGGCGGCATTAAGCAAAGACACATCCCGCGCCGGACCGGGCACTCCGGCAAGGACCCCCCGGATTATGGCGGCGTTCGTCTCGGCGGTATCTCCGGCTAGGGCAGACCGGGGAGCCGGACTGAGGCCCAGTGCTTCCGGCACCACCTCGGATCGGGTTACCTCCCCGCTGGTCAGGTGCCATACCACCGAGACACCACTCAACGTGAGCTCGTCCAAGCCATCCGAGCCATGGAAAACTAGGGCGCGTTCGGCCTCGCGGAGCTTCAATACCCCCACCATACGTTCGGCCATACGCCCGTCGGACACCCCAAGTGCGTACCTCCGTACCCCCGCTGGGTTGCTGAGCGGACCAAGGAAGTTGAAGACGGTAGGGATGCCAAGCTCTTTGCGAACCGGCCCGGCGAACCGCATCGCCGGGTGGTATACCGGGGCCAGGAAGAAGGTGTATCCCGTATCGACAAAAACCTGCTGATTCTTCTCCGGAGGAAGGTCGATCACCACCCCCAAGGTCTCGAGAACATCCGCCGACCCGCACTTGGATGACATGGATCGGTTGCCGTGCTTGGCAACAGGAATACCGGCACCGGCGACGATGAGAGAGGCGGTGGTGGAGATGTTGAAGGTCCCGGCACCATCGCCGCCGGTGCCCACAATATCCACCGGGCGGGCATCACCCAGGTCAACTCGAACCGCTGCCTCCAACATGCCGTCCACTAGGCCGCTCATCTCCTCGACCGTCTCCCCCTTAATGCGGAGCGCCACGATCAGGGCGGCGATCTGGGCGGGCGATGCCTGCCCAGACATAATCGAGCGCATGGCCGAACCGGATTGGGCTCGCGTGAGGCTCCTGCCCTCGGAAAGAAGGCGCAGCACCTCCGGCCAGGCGAGATCGGTCATGGCAGGGAGCATATCAGCGCGGCCCGTAACCGCCCGAAGACGATGCAGGAAGCGGCCGGAACCTCCGGGCCTATCTCCACACTAGGGCGGTGGCCATAGGGCAGCCCTAGGACTCTTCGGAGACCAGTTCCTCCTCGGTGTCCGACCCTTCGGTGCCCGTATCGGCATCAACCGGTGCCACCGCCGCGTCGGTGTAGAAGAGCCGATGCACGAATACCGCTACCGCGCCCCCGACCAGCGGGCCGAGAATGTAGGCCCAGGAATCGATAAAGTCGGAGGAGACGATGGCCGGTCCTAGGCTCCGCACCGGATTGACCGACGCTCCCGTGATCGGTACCAATGCCAAGTGGATCACCGCCAAAGTAAGTCCAATGATTAGCGGCGCTCCCGGTGTCGCGTCACCGGAAGTGACGCGCAGAATGATCAACACGAGGAGGCCAGCGAAGAGGGCTTCGACCGCCAAGAGCCAGACTGGTCCGAGACCGGCACCGTCCCTGACCACTGTCAAGCTGACCGCGTCCGTAGTCACCACCGCGGCCACCAACCCGGAAGCAAGTACCGCGCCAGCAAGTTGTGCAACTACGTATCCGACCGCATCGGCCAGCACGATCTCGCCTCGAATCAGCTGAGCGAGGGTTACGGCGGGGTTGTAATGTCCTCCCGACACCGAACCGAAGGCGATGATCGCCACCGCCAAAGCCAGCCCGAACCCGAACGCGATCGCCACCACGCTCTGGCCAGAGCTGAGAATGGCCATGGAACCGACACCGATCAGGACAAACGTCCCGAGCAGCTCTGCCAGGTACTTGTTCAACGAAATGGACATCACGATCTCCCGGTTGGGTAACGCCCATAAGATTAGACCTCAACGCACGGGGTGCCTTCACTCAGGAGACAGGGTCCCGCGATAGGGCCGCCAAGGGATCGACAACCATGATCGGATCAATGAACAAGGTGGCGGTAGGCCTCGGTGCCGCGGCCGGGCTGTTCTGCATGGTCTTCGCTGGCCTCGTCGGAGTGGGACTCCTGTGGATCGGGGATCGTTGGGGCACAGATCCGGGAGAAACCGGACGGACCATCGTGATAGCAGCGGCGCTGCTTGGTGGTCAGTTGGTGGCTGGCTACACCGCTGGGCGTCTGGTACCTGCGGTCGCGTCGCGGTTTCACGGGTTCTTGGCCGCCCTCGCCGTCTACGCGGCGGTGGCGCTGTTCAGCCTGATCGCCGGAAGCCCGGTCAGCCCTCTTACCCTGGCGTTCTTCGCCGTGTTGGCGGCGGTGACCGGTCATCTCGCCGGTGCCTTCGCCACCAAAGGCTCCAGATAACCCCTGCCCGGCGCGGCGGGTCGGGGTTATGAAGGTGTGGCGAGCTCGCCTATAAGCCGGATTCTGTACCCGCAGAACGCGGGCGACGACCATCCATCTGGGGTCTGCGTCACCGTCAGACCTCGGTGCGGTCCACCCGAGGCTTCATCGGCGGACCACCGACGCCTCTGCTTGACCTTGCTCCGGGAGGGGTTTACCAGCCGCTTCGGTCACCCGAGACGCTGGTGGTCTCTTACACCACCGTTTCACCCTTGCCTGTGCTGACACAGCCATCGGCGGTTTGGTTTCTGTGGCACTCTCCGTCGGATCGCTCCGCCTGGGTGTTACCCAGCTCCCTGTCCTGTGGAGTCCGGACTTTCCTCGATTGATTAGACAACCGCGGTCGTCCGGCGAGCTCGCTACCGCCAAGGATAGATACCCAGTGGCGACACCCAGTTATTGTGAAAGGATGTGCGGGCGATACACCATTAACGCCGAACCGCAGGCACTAGCCGCATACTTCAGGGCAGATCAAGTCATGACCGAAGGTCTTGAGCCGAGCTTCAACGTCGCCCCCACGGATCCGGTCTACGCCGTGGCCGAGCATCGCGGCTCCCGGCAGCTGGGAACTCTACGCTGGGGACTCATACCCCACTGGTCCGACAAGTACCGAGGTCGCCTGAACATCAACGCCCGCGCCGAGACAGTGGCCGCTCGGCCCGCCTTCCGGGACTCCATACGCCGGAGGCGTTGCCTACTCCCGGCCAGCGGGTTCTTTGAGTGGGGTCACACCGACCGCGGAAAACGCCCCTTCTTCGTTCGGATGGCCGACGACTCCCCCATGGCCTTCGCCGGAATCTGGGCGGTTTGGAAGGATCCGGAAACCGAAGAATTGACCAGGAGCGCGGCGATTATCACCACCGATGCCAATCGGGGCCTCTCCACGATCCATACCCGAATGCCGGTCATCCTTGAGCCGGACGCGTGGGACATTTGGCTTGACCGAGAAGTGCAGTCGGCCGGAGCAGTCGAGTCCTTTCTGGGACCCCTGCCCGAAGATCGGTTGACGTGGTACCAGGTATCGAGGCAGGTGAACAATGTCAGGAACAACCTGGCGAGCAACATCTCTCCCCGCATGGACGGAAACGCCGGACGCCCCAACTGACATTATGGCGTCGAGACGCGTCGAAGTACTTTGATCGGTTAATTGCTCTAGACATCGGTCTAGAGTATTGTTAATATGTGATCTCAAAACGTTAGCGCCGGTATTAGCGTGAGTATCTGAACCGCCCTACGAAAAGGAGAAGATCAGCCTTGTCGACCAGAATCCGTAACGTCGACGATTTCAGACAAGTCCTCAAGGACGACCCCGACGATCTGCTCGCACCACCCAAGACCTTCGCGGACTTCGCTAACGCGACCAACTTCAATGGCTTTTTCATCCGAATGCGGGCGCTGGACGAGGTAAGTGTCCTCGCCTACAACATAGGTATTACCCACAAGACGAGGCTCCTCGACGAAGTTGAGTTGATGCGCCTTAGAGATGCGGCGGATACCAGCGGTATCCCCAAGGGACATCTCGTCAGCTTCGCCAAGGCCGATGCCGTCCTCAAAGAGGTCAACGAAGACGAAGAGTTTCGATACCTAGCCGTGGAGATCTCCTTCACCGTCAACGGACGAGACACCCGCCGAGCTATCCGCAACGCCGAATTCCTCACCCGCTTCACCCACAAGCCCGCCTACCCCGCCGTCATGGGTGCCCGACTCGACAACCATATTCGCCACATGATCGACAACAGACAGGTCCACTGGCACGAACTCGGTCCCGATCTCATCAACCCCGAGTAAGTCGGAGAAAGACCCAGATCGGCCCGCTCAGGTGCCAGCATCCTCCTCGGTGCGGGCACCCAACTCCGCCTCAATGAGGGCAAGGCCCACCTCGTTGCCCTGCAGACGGCCGATCCGTTCACAGACTCCCGAGATGAGCGCCTCCTCCTCGACCTGTTCGGCCAGGAACCCTTGGAGGAAAGGCAAGCTCTCCAAGTCTCCGAGCTCGGTCGCCAGGCGATACAGACTACGTATCTGCCCGGTGACGGCCTCCTCATGACGCAACGCCTCCTCGAAGACGTGCAGAGGGCTGTCGAACTTGGCCGTGGGAGCGTCCATCCCGCCGATCTCCACTCGTCCGTCTCGGTCGACTAGGAACTCGATGAACATGTCGGCGTGTTCGGCCTCCTCGTCGGATTGCATCTTCATCCAGCGCGCCATCCCGGGGCGATCCTCGGCCTCGAAATGGGCTGCCATCTGCAGGTAGGAGAGGGACGCCTGGAGCTCGCAGGTGATCTGATGGTTGAGGGCGGCTTCTAGCTCATCGGGAAGTGCCATACGATCCTCCTATTGCCTCCGCATCGCGTCAGGCCCCAATCATACAAGCAAGCCTTCCTACCTGACCCGACGCACAAAGGGCCGGGCCAGTCCGGCTGGTTGGGCGAAGCGCTTGGTGACTACATACATCACCACCAGAGTGAGCAGGTAGGGCAAGGCAGCCAGGAAATGGGCGTTCATCCGGAAACCAAGTACCGGGGCCGCCAATCGGGACGCATCCGCCATACCGAACAGCATGGCTCCGAACATGGTGCCCCGCAGGGTCCAACCGCCGAAGTACACGGCCGCGATGGCGATGAATCCTCTCCCCCCGACCACACCGACGTCGAAACTACCCACCTGACCGAGAACTAGGAAGGCTCCACCCAGTCCGGCGAGCGCACCTCCGTAATAGACGGCTTGGCGTCGGCGGCGATTGACGTCAACGCCGGAAGTGTCCGCCGCCCGAGGGTTCTCACCTGCCGAACGTACCTCCAGGCCCCAGCGGGTGCGGTAGAGAAGCCACCAGGTCAAGGGGACCAAACCGTACAACAAATAGGTGGGCCAGGTCTGGTGGAACAACGCCTCGCCGAGTAAGGGAATCCTTGAGAGTATCGGGATCTGCACTGCGGCCGCCCGACCCCCGAGTGGGTTCAGGACCGCGTTCAGGTATCCGGCCAGACCCAGAACGAGGATGTTCATCGTCAGCCCCACCACGAACTGGTCGGCAGCCAACCTGTGGCTCATGTTGGCAACCACCACCGCCACCCCGATCCCGGCCACCACCCCTCCGACCAATCCGAAACTGATCGAACCCGAGGCGTCATAGGTCAGGGTGCCGCCTAGCGCTCCGGCCAACAAGGCACCTTCAACGGAGATGTTCACCGTACCGGCCTTCTCAGCCACTAACTCACCAAGAGCGGCAAAGGCCAGAAAAGCACCGAACCGAACCGCGCTTGAGTACATGGAGGAACTGGTGAGGATCTCACCCAACGCACCGACCAACTCGCTCATCTCAGCAGGGTCGCAGCACTCAGCCCCCGGCGACGGAGGAGGTTGATCGCCGGAGGAAGCAACAGAGCAAGCACTAGGACTGCCTGGACCACGTCGACCATGGTGCGGTCCACCCCTGTCGAGGCCAGGAATCCGGCCCCGGTTCGAAGGGCAGCGAAGACCACGGCCATGGGTATGCAGAGCAAGGGTCGGTTGCAAGACAAGAGGGCAACCAGCAGACCCTGCCACCCCACCTCATTCGAGAAACCGGTGGTGAGACGGGCGCTTGACGACCCGGCTGCCATCATCACGGCCCCCGCCAACCCGGCAGTGGCGCCGGAGACGAACATGGCGATCCCGCCGATGCGCGCCGACGACACTCCCGCCTGTTGAGCGACGCGGGAACTGCTGCCGAGGAGCCGAAGCTCGAATCCCAGGACGGTCCGCGCCAGGACAATTCCAGCCAGTCCGGCCATAACTAGGGCTAGGAGCAGACCGCTGCTGAACTCACCATCGCCGAGACTCAGTACCGGCAACCGAACCGTGGCCGGGAGTGCCTCGCTGGTAACCGCCTGGGCAGGGCGATTCGGATCCGGATCCTGTAGAAACCATTCGGTGGTGACGGCATAGCCCACCAGCTGGTAGGCCACGAAGACCAGCAGCAGGGAGGTGATCACCTCCGGAACCCCCCGCCGGAAGCGCATGACCGCCGCGATTCCTGCGTATAGGCCCCCGGCGACTCCCGCCGCCGCCAAGCCAGCGACCAGACCCACCACACCCGGAACACCCAGCCTGGTCCCTACCAAGGACATCACCAGCGCACCGACCAGGAGTTGGCCCTCCTGCCCCACGTTGAACAACCCGGCTCGTACACAGATCACCATCCCCACCGCCACCAGCAGGATCGGAGCGGCTACCGTGAAGGTCTCCCCCCATCGACCCTCGGCCAGGAAGGACCCCTCCAGCAGCGCCCGGGCGACGCTGCTCCACTCGTGTCCCCCTACCGATACCAGACCGGCCGACAGGACCAGCGCAGCCGCCACGCTGAAGACGTATAGCAGGGGTGTGCTCAGCAACTGTGACCACCCTCCGGAGGCCTCTCCGTTGCTCGCGATCTCTGGATCGGACCGCCCCGTCAAACCTTCTCCTCCACCTGCCGACCGCCCATCATCAGGCCGAGCCTCTCGAGATCCAGGCTGTCACGATCCATCCGGCCCACCAGCTGGCCCCGGTGGATCACCACCACCCGGTCGGACAGGGCAAGTATCTCCCCTAGGTCGGTAGAAATCAGGATTACCCCGATGCCTTGCTCGGCCGCGTCTCGGAGCCTCTTCACAACGTACTCGGTAGCCCTTATGTCCAGTCCTCTTGCTGGCTGGTGGGCCACTAGGACCTTCGGAGAGGCGGACAGTACCCGCGCCACCACCGTTCGCTGCTGGTGCCCGCCGGAGAGCTCGCCTACCAAGGTGTCGGGACCGGGTGCCTGGATTTGGTACTCGTTGATCAGGTTGAGGGCATCACGGGTGGCACGGTCCCGGTCTATCAAGCCCCATCGGGACATTTCAGGGAGACGAGAAATCATCAAATTCTCGGCCACGCTCATCTCCGGAACACACCCGTCCCGATGGCGGTCGGCCGGGATGACCCCCACCCCGGCGGACACCATGGCACCTGCCACACCGGTGGGCACCACCTCACCGGCCACGCTCACGCTTCCGCTCTCGAGTCTCAGCGAGCCGGAGAGAAGGTCGGCCAAAGCGGTCTGCCCGTTCCCCTCCACCCCTGCTACCCCTACTACCTCTCCGGCACTCACGTCCATAGATAGCCCATCTAGCCGGATCCGGCCGTCCGACGAACGGACCGAGGCCTTATCGACCACCAATACCGACGGTCGTTCCACCTTCACCTCATCGGCTGGCTGGTCATCATCACGGGTCGGGATGAAGGTCTGCAGCTCTACCGGCCGGCCCACCAATGCCCGAGCCAGACGCCCGCTATCCACCTCATCCGACCGGAAACGCTCCGCAACCCTGCCGTTACGCATCACGGTTATGCGATCGCTAACCCGCATGATCTCATCGAGTTTGTGGCTGACAAACGCGACCGCCCAACCTCGGGTACGCACGCCTACCACAAGAACATCGAACAGGTATTTCGACTCAGCCGGGGTCAAGGCCGCGGTCGGCTCGTCGAGGAGGAGGATCCGGGGTCGCCGCACCAGGCACTTGATTATCTCCACGCGCTGGCGCATACCGGCAGAAAGATCACGTACGGTTGCTTCGGGGTCTACCGAGAGCCCGTACCGCCAGGAGATAGCTCGGATTCGGGCTCGGGTGCTTTCCGGGTCGAGGTGCCCGAGCTCTCCTAGGGCCACGTTCTCCCACACGGTCAGGGCATCGACCAGGCTGTAGTGCTGATGGACCATCCCGATCCCGTGACGCACCGCCTCGGCCGGATCGGAGATGTGGACGATCTCACCATCTAGCGAGATACGGCCCGAGTCCGGATGGACCAGACCGAAGATCATCCCCATCAACGTCGACTTGCCAGCACCGTTCTCTCCGAGGAGCCCGTGGATCTCGCCCGACCGGAGGGTTAGGTCCACGCTGTCGCAGGCCACCGTATTGCCAAAGCTCTTGCTGAGGCCGAACGTCTGCAGAACCGGCATATTCGAGCCGAGGTCGTCAATCATTAGCACGGATCCCGGTGCCACGACGCTCTCGAAGCCTCACTCAGCCTCCGTAGGCTTCGGCAAGGATCCCGGAGATAACCTCGTTGAACTCACCTGACCCGATGCGGGCGTTGAGGGCCGCCAAGGATTCGGAATGGCGGGAAGGCCCACCACAGAACACCGCCCCTACCTCAGGATCGATACCGACAGTAAAGCGTCGGGCCGTGCCTTCCGCTGCTACACCACCCAGAATCTCCTCGAAAATCGGTGCCAGGTAGTCACCGGCGTCGAACATCACTTCGATGTCGTAGCGAATATCCTCGCGTTCGCAGCCGCGCGACGACCCCGCGGTCATGACGATCAGACCGTCGTCGTTGGCGAGGCGCGCGACCGGTTCGTGGGCACCACCCAAGAACGGATAGACGGCACCCATCCCCTCCGCCACCGCAGTGTTGTAGGCCTCGGTAGCACCGGCAGAGTTGTTGAAGTCAAAGGGGAAAGCGCCGGTGGGGACGTAGACCGCCTCGAAGGACGAGTCCACCAGCCTGAGCCCGTACTGGAAGGCGAGAAAGGACTCCACCTCGAAGTCGAGCTCGCAACACCCGAGAAAGACCGCCCGTCCGTTACCGCGATCCGCTAGCAGCAGACCGGTGGCATAGCCAGCCGAGATCCCCAATTCGGCGCCGCTGTCGGCGCTCCTCAACAATCCCGGAGTGTCCTGGAAACCCGAGCCACAGTTGCAATACCAGAAGATCTCGTCATGCTCCACGAACAGGTCTTCGTTGCCGTCGGCCAGGTTGCTGGAACCGATCGCGATCAGATCCGCCCCCTGCGCAACCACATTTCGCAGCTCCGAGCGGGCATTGGCCGGATCGACCTGATCGACGATGAGCGGACTCTCGTAGCCCTCGGCGGCGGAGATCGCCTCCACCTGCTCTACCAACGCCTGGTAGTAGGCACCATCGTCCCGAGCACCTTCGGTCACCACCGCGATACGCACCGAACCGTCGTTGTTGAAGTCGGCCCTAGCAGGTGAGACGGAAGGCTCCGGGCTGGCTCCGCCAGGCTCATCGGACCCCCCGCAGGCCCCCGCCACCAGGACGAGGAGAACCAGGCCAGCCTTAAGCCGGACCTCGCACCAGCGCCTCACGACCCATCCTGCACCGCGCCGACGGCTCGGCGGAGCCTACGCACCATCGTCCGCGGATCATCCGTGGACCATACGTTACGACCGAAGCAGATGCCTGACGCACCGGCTTCAACCGCTGCGGCCGCGTGCCTCAACGCGTGATCCTCGGTGTCCATCCTCGGGCCTCCCAACACCACCACCGGAGCGTCGCAGGCTTCCACCACCCTCCCCACATCCCCCACCGGATGCGGGGCCATCGTCTTGACGACATCCGCACCCAGCTCAGCGCAGATTCGCGCCGCCCGGGCGATGTTCTCGACATCCCAGGGGATGTCCTGCTCCCAGCCACCGGGGATCGACTCGGCGAGCACCGCCAGCCCGATCATCTCGCACTCGGCCACGAGGTTGGCAAGCCGTGTCAGCGACCTAGTCTCGTCCCGCGCGCCCGGATAGACCATGAGGGCTACCGCATCGGCACCAAGCACGGCTGCCTGCTCGGCCCGATAGAGGAGCCCGAGGTCGTCCCGCACCTTGGCGCTGGCCAGCCCGGTGATTCCTCCGTCCACCCGAAGAACCAAGCCGGTGGAGGAAAGAGCCTTCGGGTAGCTTCGGGCAACGTTCCAGGTGGTGAGGATCCCGTCCGGCTCACCTTCGGCGATGGCTTCGATAACTCTCCCGCCGGGACCGGATCCGGTTACGATCTGCATGTCGAAGGCAACCAAGACCGTCGCCGGTCCTCGGCCCATGAACCGCCAGGAGCGACGTAGCTTGCCAGCCGCCACCGCCGAGAGTGTCCCACCCACCGGCTCTCAGCCCTTCCGATCGCGTCGACCGGCGGCCCTGCTGAGATCAAGGAATCGCTCCAGCCCCTCGGTATAGGCGGACGAAGGTTCGGGATTAACTACGGTTGATGGGAGGCTGGGCCAATCGCCAGCCTTGCCTTCACCCGGCCGCGGCCACCATCCCCGAGCTGACCCGGCTGCCAATGCGGCACCGTACGCGGCGGTCTGCAAGCAGGCGGGGATTTCTACCGGGACCCCAAGAACGGAAGCCTTGATCGAAACCCACAGGCGACTACCCGCCGGGGTGCCCGAACTAACCATTCGATCCATGGTAGCGCCCTGCTCAGCCAGGCCCCGGGCGACGTGCGCTAGGCCGTAGGCAGTGGACTCCAACAGCGCCCTAGCGATGACTCCGGGATCCGAGCGGAGGGAAAGCCCTTGGATCTCGGCCCGAAGCCTCGGGTTCCATAGAGGGGCCCGCTCCCCGTCGAAGTAGGGCAGGGCGATCACACCTTCCGACCCGGGCGGAACCTTCTCCGCGCTTTCGAGCAAGCCAGGAAGGGAACGGCCCGTGGTTCGCGACCACCATTCCAGCGCGGAACCGTGCGCCGCCACCGGCCCCCCACTCAGGCACAGACCGCGGACATGACCGGGAACGCCCGCCTCTGCCAGGGCGGGAAGATGCCGGGCGTCGAAGGCCACCCCGAGCCCGCCGGTACGACCCCCGGGATCGTAGCCCTTGCCAGGCCGGTCGATCGATGAACCCCAGGCGGCGAGGAAAGCGTCGTTGGCCGCCGGTACCAGATAGATTCCGGCAGGCAATCCCTCACTACCGGACGTGACACCGACCGCCTCGCCGACCGGAACAGCTTCACCAAACCCGGCCAGGGGAAATCTCCCCGGCCAGACCGTCTGGGTGTCGGTTGAGCCGCCCAACTGCGCGGCTAGGTAATCCCACAGCTGGCGAGGAGGACCAGCGTCTCCAAAGCGTCTGATCAGCGCCTCGGCCTGGTCTAGGTGTCGCCCTTCGAAGTCGGAGGATCCGTCTGACGGATGCTGATACGTCAGCGCTAGGCGCGCTCCGGACAGGACGGTGGTCGGTCCTTGCCCTCCGATCCCGAGCGCCTCCGGAGGCCCCGAGCCGAGCCTTCGGACCGCCTCGATCACCTCCGTCAACCAGACCTGCGGATCGGCTTCCCCAACCGGTAGTCCGCTCGGTGCCGAGATCACCTCGGAGGTAGCGACTACCCGGCCGCCGGGTTCAATTGCTACGGCTCTGGTCGCGGCGGAGCCGATATCGACCCCGACCACCGTCGGCCGGGTCATCCGAGAGAGCGTCCCTCGACGAAGACCCGATAGGTCGGCTGGGAGACGACCAAATCTAGAGCATCGCCCACCTCCGTCAGAGGAAAGCGGGCGGTGATCAGGGCCTCCAGGTCGGAGCTAATCGCACCGGACCGAATAACCGCAGCCGCTTCGCGCCAGTCGGCGGGCTCCTGGCTGTACACACCCACGACGGTTATCTCCTCCCGGTGAGCCCGATCGGCCTCGACCATCACCCGGGCGGTAGGGTCGAAGGAGCTGTACAGGGCTACCGCTCCACCGGGAGCGACCATGGTCAACGCTAGATCCAAGCCCCCCATCGCGGTGACGAACACCACGTCCTGACTTCGCGGAAGGGCCGAGGCATCTTCCGGAGACGCGGTCCAGTCGGCCCCGGCCAACGCCGCATCACGCCTTCTATCCCGGGCCACGTCAACGACGCCGACCTGGGCCGCTCCCCGGAGACGGCAAAGAGCCATGTGGAGCCGGCCCATGAAACCCCCGCCGATGATGGCGACCCGGTCACCTCCGGCAAAGCCAGCCCGCCGCATCGAGTGCAGGCAGCAGGCCAGGGGTTCGCCCATCGCGGCCACCAGAGGCGACGCACCGCCGACGGGGTAGACATGTCGAGCAGCAACGGCTACCAACTCGACGAAACCTCCGAGGCTGGCCACTCCACTGGAGAGGACTCGACCTTGGTCATACAGGCAGAGCGCGGTCCGACCACGCCGACAGGGTCCGCAGGTGAGACAGCGGGGAAGGAGGTCGACGGTGACCCACTCTCCGACCTGCGGAGAACCTTCGAGTCCGTTCACCCGGGAACCAACCTCGACCACCCTCCCCGAAATCTCGTGTCCGGGTGATACCGGGTACCAGCGCTTCTCCCCGGCATAGATCCGGCGCTCCAGGGTGCACACGCCGCAGGCGGCCATCTGGACCAGCACTTGATCGGGACCGGCACCGGGACGAGGCTCGGGAAACACCTCGACCCGCCCAGGTCCTGTTACCACTGCCGCTCTCAACCGTGACCTTTCCGGGTTGCCGGGACGATGTTCGGGTTCGGATCGGGATGCTACCCGACCGGACCGGCCCCTCTCCGGGCCCCTCGCGCCTGACGAATCCGAGCCAGGTCGGTGACCACCACGCTACCCATGACTAGGGCACCCCCGACGATGATGCCGGGTTCCAGGCGCTCATCGAGAATCACCACCCCGGCGACGACCGCCACTAACGGGATCAGGTAGGCGATCACCGATGAGAAGACCACCGTCACATGCCTGATCAGGAAGTAATAGAGGCTGAGCGGCAGAAAGGTCCCGATGACACCGGCATACAGCACGGCACCGATACCAGCGACGCTGTACTCGTCGGGGATAGCGCCGGTCATCAACACTATTACCCACTGGGCAACACTTCCCACCATGAGCTGGACTCCGGTTACCCCGAGCACGGAGTAACTCCCGGCATGCTTCTTGGCATACACACTGGCGGCAGCCACCGACATGACACCCAGCAGCGAGGCCACACCCGCCACCGCCGGAGCGCCACCCGAGATCCCGGAGTCTCCAATCAGGATGAGAGCGGCTGCCCCGGCCAACCCGATCAGCAATCCCCCGGTGGTTGCGCGTGTCATCGGCTCGTCGGAGAGCGCGAAGTGGGCCAGCAGGGCGGTCACGATCGGAACCAAGGCACCGATAAGCGTCACAAACCCCGCAGACGCGTTGGATAACGCAAGATACCTGGTCTGTTGGGGGATCAGGACGCTGACCACCGCTAGCACCAACCCAATACGAATCTCGGCCGGGCCGATGAGGGTTCCCCGACGTCCGATAGCGATCATCAACCAGACCGCGACGGTGGCCACCAGCGTCGCTCCCGCGGCCATCGTCGGGGGAGGGATGCCTTCATTCAGCCCAATCCGTCCGGCCACTGATGAGCTTCCCCATGCCAGGCTGACTATCCCGAGAATCACCCGGATCCGACCGTTAGTGATCCGCAGAGCCACCCCGACATCCTACAGTTCGGTTAACTTCTTCCCCGAGGCGATGTTGAGGAGCACACAGATGCCCGCTATGGCATATTCGAAAGGTGACCGCACCACCCCCCTCCTCGGGGAGACCATCGGCGCGAACCTCGAGTTGACCGCGGCCCGGTACCCTGATCGGGACGCTCTGGTCTCCGTCCACCAGGGAATTCGCCAGAGTTACCGCGAGTTCAACCGGTCAGTGGATCTCCTGGCCGCGGGGCTGATACGCCTCGGTCTGGAGGTGGGTGACCGGGTAGGCATCTGGAGTCCGAATTGTGCGGAATGGGTATGGATGCAGTACGCCACCGCCAAGGCAGGCATCATCTTGGTCAACATCAACCCTGCCTACCGTACCCACGAGCTCCGCTACGTGCTGGCCCAGTCCGGATGCCGCGGGCTGGTGGCGGCCGAGGGCTATCGCTCGTCGAATTATCGGGAGATGGTGGAAGAGGTCTCGGGAGATTTGGCGGGCTTAGAACATGTGGTCTTCCTAGACACCCCCGAGTGGGAGGCACTCATCACCAAACACGATGACAATGCCGAAGAGGTGCTGGCGGAACGCTCGGCCGGGCTGCACCCGGACGACGCCATCAACATCCAGTACACATCGGGCACCACCGGCTTCCCCAAAGGTGCCACCCTCAGCCATACCAACCTTCTCAACAACGGCTTCTTCGTTGGTGAGGCATGCGCCTACACGGAACAGGATCGGCTGTGTCTACCGGTCCCCCTCTACCACTGCTTCGGGATGGTCCTGGGCACCCTGGCATGTACCACCCACGGTTCAGCCGTGGTACTCCCCGGCCCCGGTTTCGAACCCGACCAGGTGCTAGCTGCGGTCGAATCCGAGCAGTGCACCAGCCTCTACGGGGTCCCGACCATGTTCATCGCCGAGCTGGCCCATCCCGATCTCGACAGCTTCGACCTGGGTTCCCTGCGAACCGGCATCATGGCTGGCTCTCCATGCCCGGTTGAGGTCATGCGACAGGTCATCTCCGTGATGAACATGTCGGAGGTAACCATCGCCTACGGCATGACCGAGACATCTCCGGTATCTACCCAGACCCTTACTACCGACACCATAGAGCGTCGGGTCTCTACTGTTGGGCGGGTACATCCCCATGTCGAGATCAAGATCATCAACCCAGAGACGGGCGAGACCGTGGAGAGGGGGATGGACGGGGAGTTCTGCACTCGCGGCTATTCGGTGATGCTGGGCTACTGGAACGACGATGAACGTACCAGGGAGTCCATCGATGCCGACGGATGGATGCACACGGGAGACCTCGCCCGAATGGATGACCACGGTTACGTCAACATTGTGGGACGGTTGAAGGACATGATCATCCGCGGTGGCGAGAACATCTACCCGAGGGAGATCGAGGAATACCTGTACGGTCATCCGGCGGTGGAGGACGTGCAGGTGATCGGTGTACCGGACCTCAGATACGGGGAGCAGGTGATGGCGTGGATCAAGCTTCGGGAGGGCGAGTCTGCCACCGGGGAGGAGATTCGCCAGTTCTGCCGGGGCCAGATCGCCCACTTCAAGGTGCCTGAGTACATAAGGTTTGTCGACAGCTTCCCGATGACCGTTACCGGCAAGATCCGCAAGGTGGAGATGCGCCAGACCTCCATTGCTGAATTGGGCCTCGAGAACGCCGAGGTCGGATCCGCCTGACACCGGGACAACATCCCGCTATAGCCGGTGCCATAAGCCTGTACTTCGGTTCAGGTGGCGTCGTGAGCCCGCAGCTGCCTGGGCCCGTTGAGCAGCGTTCCCACCGGTGTGTAGCGGACGAAGAGCTGGTAGCAGGCGAGTAGCAGCACGGTGACCCCGAAGCAGATGGTCGAGAACTTGACGAGGGCGGGAAGAGGCTGATCTCGCATGACGACTTGGGCCACTATCACTACCGGGAGGTGGGCTAGGTATAGCCAGTACGAAGCGTCCGACAGGTAGCGGACGCCGCGCCTCTCAACGGCGAAGAAGACCCGGAACATCCCGATGAGCCCCAAGCACATCCCCCAGGCGTAGGTGACCTGCAGAACTGACGCCACTGGCCAGGAGAAAACCTCGGGTCCGAAAGTAAAGGTCAAGCCAGCCGGGAACACGACCAGCGTGGTCGCGCCCAACCAGAGCCACCAAGGCCTTCCCACCCGGTCGACCAACTGGCCTCCGTCCCCTCCGCCCCGCCCGTACATCAGCGCTCCGAAGGCGAAGAACAGGGAGTGATATGCCAATACATGCGGCACCGGGACTAGGCCATCGGAAGTTTCGGGACCGAACAGCGGAACCGTCCCGCCCTCGCCCATCGCCAGCTGCGGCACCAAGGTCAAGGGAACCATCGACCACATGACCCAACCCGGCCACCGCCGACCGGCCCGTTTCGGCCGACCTGACCGTTCCACGATGGCGGCCACCACCGCGAATCCGGCCACCATCCAAACCAGAAACCAGAGGAACCAGAGATGGAAGAAGCTGTCCACCAAGTCAGCCGGGAAGGACCATGCGGGCGAATCTGGATCGGATTCGATGTCGGAACCTTCGGCACCCTCACCCCACCCGGGGATATCCGACCACTTGACCCCTTCGGGCAATGGATCGGCGGCCCCATGCGAGACCAGCAGATCAGCCGCGGCCTCGTGGCCGAAGTGAAAGGCCACCCCCAACGGGGTCTCGCCCTCCGATGCCGGAGCGGTCAGGCCAGGATCTGCCCCTCGGTCCAGCAGAAGACCCAGCTGGGCGGTATCTCCGGTAAGTGAAGCGGCGTGAAGAAGGGTCCATCCGCCCGGTTCGCTCCGCAGGTCAACGTCTACGCCCCCGTCGAGTAGCCGTTCGACTGCGGCGGGATCGCCAGCGAACACCGCGGCGAAGACCCGCTCCTCGGGCACCTGCCCCGATACCACCGCCTGATCCCCCACAACTGCGGTGAGCGGAACAATCGTCACCAACCCCAATACGAGGGGGAAACCTACCCTTCGCAGGCGATGTCCTAACAACGCCCTCAGGCCGCGCCGTCGCCAGAGCAGGGCGGTGAAGAACCCACTGAGAAGGAAAAAGACCGGCATCCGGAAACCATGAATCGCCCAGAACAACTCGTCGAATGGGCTGTCCCAGCCCGACGTCCGGTCCTGTACCCACCATCCGGCGGGGAAGAAGGCCAGCGCGGCGTGCAGGACCACACCGAGGAGCATGGCGAACCCGCGCAGCGCATCCAACTCGAAACGACGAGAGTCCGGGTGGCCGGACGGTTGGGATATCGGCTTGACCGCGCGACTAACGGTCTCTCCCCCAACGTCGGTTACCCGGCCCGCGATCGCGGATTCAGTCACTCGTAAAGTAGCAACGTCGGATTACCAGACCAGCGGATCCGACGAGTAAACCGGTCCTTCCCCATTGATCAGGTACTCGATCAGCGACGCTATCTCGGCGACGGTAAGTACCCGGCCCGGGCCTTGTCGGGCCTCGTATTCCTCCCGGGCGGCAGCCGGATCCGCCTCGGAGGCGAGCATGGCACGGAACAGCCGGGTATCGACCGCCGGGGGCGTGAGCGCATGAACCCGGATTCCGCTCCGGGCGTGGTCCAGAGCAAGAGCGCGGGAGAGGGCCACAACGCCGCCCTTGGTAGCCGCATAGGCCGGGCTTCCGGCTAATCCGCGGACGGCAGATACCGAACCGATGTTGACAATCACCCCTTCCCGGTCTTCGGCGAGCAGGCGTCCGATGACCGTCCGGCATGTCCAGAACACCGACGACAAGTTCACCGCCACCATCCGGTCCCACATGGTGGGTGTCAGCTCATGGATCAGCGCCCGCTCGGTAACGGCCGCGGCGGTAACAAGAGCCCTGACCGGCCCAACGGTATCCCAGACCTCGTTAACCAGACCAACGCAGGCTTCAGCCGACGACATATCAGCCACCTGCCCCTGGCAGCTTCCCCCGCTGGCGCGGATCGACTCCACGGCGGCTTCCAGTCGCTCGGACGACACATCGGACAGCACGATCCGCATCCCGGCCGCGGCCAGCCTAAGAGCCGCACCGACCGCGATGTCGCCCGCGCCTCCCGTGATCAGGGCAACCCTAGGCTCGGTCACGAGGCAAGACCCAACAACCGGGTGGCATTGGTGGAGAGCAGATGTTCCTGCGCCGAGCTGGTGAGGTCAAGGCCTCGGAAGAGTTCCAAAGCCTTGGCGAGACTGTTGCTCGGGTAGCAGGACGAGTAGAGCATCCGGTGCTTCAGGAACCCGTTGGCGGCATCGACGTAGTCCCGGCTTCCGGGCATGTCAGGAAGGTACATGTAGAACTCGGGCATCAGGTAGACGTTGGTGCACCGCATCGCCAGCGAACAGGCGGCCAGGGTCCACGGCCATGCCGCATGGGCCACGATCAGGGTCAGAGCGGGAAACTTCAGCGCCACCCGCTGCAGATGCACCGGGTGGGCGTACAACATGTCCGGGCCGATGAAGTGCGAGCTGGTCACCATCACCGGAACCGCGTTGTCGGCACACCACCGATAAAGGGGCATGAGATTGAGGTCGTCGTCCTTTACTGGGGGATCCGCCCAGCCCGGGGTGAGGGCGACACCCACCAGTCCCAGGTCATAGACTGCCCGCTCCGCCTCACCCACTAAGTCAGGGGCGTGGGGCTGAAGCCCGGCAAAGCCGGAGAAACGGTCCGGCCGTTCCCGAACCAACTCGGCGATGTCGTCGTTGCTGGAACTACCCCAACGCGCCGCCACCTGTTGGCCGGATATCACCGCATGGTCGACACCGGCCGCGTCCATCTCGGCGAGGTAGGTCTCCATCGAGCGGTCATGGAACGACGGTGGGGTATCCCGGCCGCGGGCGAAAGGATTACCGCTCACCGAATCCTCCGTCTCCGGTCGCGGTCGGAAGAAATGGACGTCCTCCAGCGACTTGAAGGGGGGATGCACCCGAAAGTCGACGACCATCCCGGGCACCTATGGCGTGCTGTAGGTCAGGTCACCACCGCCGCCCACATAAATATGTTGGCCGGTGATGTAAGACGAGTGCTCATCAGCGAAGAACTGCACGGCTTGGGCAATATCCCGAGGTGTGCCAGGACGGGGAATCGGCTGGCGGGCCACGCGGCCAAGCACGTTGGCCTGATCCGCTTCGGGAGTATTCAGGAACAGCGGGGTCACCACCAGCGTGGGGGATACACAGTTTACGGTGATCCCGACCGGCCCCAGCTCGATCGCCAGGCTGCGGGTGAAGCCAACCACCGCACCCTTCGAAGCCGAGTAGTCGGCCAGTCCGGTGGCACCTAGCCAGCTTCGGGAGGCGATGTTGACGATCCGACCGAAGCCAGCAGCTCTCATGTACGGGACCACCGACCGGCATAGCAGGAATTGGGACTTGATGTTGATGTCCATCACCTTGTCCCAGTTGCGTTCGGACAACTCGTCGATGTCCGTGGGGTTGTTGATCACTCCGGCGTTGTTAACCAGGATGTCGATAGACCCGAACCCCTCGACCAACCCGCCGACCGCACGCTCTACCTCGGCCCGATCGGTCAGATCGACCACCGCGGAGGTGGCGACGTCGCCGCCATATCTGTCCCGCAGCTCCTCAGCAGCCGACCGCCCTGCCGGATCTATATCGAAGATCGCCACCCGGGCCCCAAGCTCAACTAGGTGGTCGGCGATCCCCAACCCGATGCCACCGGCGGCACCGGTAACGATGGCCACCCGGCCTGCTACACCCATCTCATCCCCTTTCAGAGGACGCCGATCTTGCCTCCGAATCCGCCCGCCTTGATAGCCCGGGCGACGATTACGTCAAGGACTGTCCCGGCCTCGGGGGCCCGAACCTCCTCGATCACCTCACCGGAATATGACAGCACCCGGGCGAAGACGTCGCCCTCTTCGATCCATTGTCCTATCTCGACCGCGGGCTGGTAAAGGCCTCCCTTGGTGGTCTTCATGAGGATCCCGTGGTCCAGCAAAATCGGATTACCGTCCCACATGATCGGGTCTCCACCAAGGATGCCCATATGGCGGAGGGCGTTGCGGAGCGCATACTTGTGGGCATCGATGTAGCGGCGTTCCCGTCGGGCCACTCCCCCAGCTTCTAGGGTCAAGGCGGGCCGTCCCGCCTTCATCGCCTCGCCCGAACCGGTCCCAGTCCCGAGAATGGGGCCGTTCGCGTCGGTGATCTCGACAAAGGTGAAACCGAGCGCCATCGACAGCTCAAGGGTCCGCCGGTCTAGGTCCTCGTCTCCCGCCGCGTGGGTGATGATGAAGCAATCGATGTCCTCATCCCATTCGCCTCCGTGAACGTCGATCACGGCGTCGGCATGAGCAATGACCTCCGTGGTGATGAGGTGGGCGATGCGATCCGTAATGGTGCCGGAAGGGTCACCGGGCCACACCCGGTTGAGGTTCTTCCCGTCGACCGGATTCACATATGCGCTATGGCCCTCGAGCGCCAGGGTGTCGGCACATAGAACCACCCGAACGGATCCGCGTAGCTGTGAGGCGTCGATCTCGTCCCAGAACTCCCAAGCACCCTCTTGGGCGGCGTACTCCGTCCCGTGTACTCCTCCGATGACCGCCAGACAGGGGCCGTCGGTGTCGCCGATCGCGGTACCGACCGGAACCTCTGCCCGGACGCCGTCGGCATCCACCACTTCCAAAACCGAGATGCTCTTGGTCGCCATTCATCCGCCTTTCATATTCCGGTTTTGGTTGCAAACCAGCCCGGTCAAACCACGACACCCTGATAGTTCATCACCCGCTTCCCGTCCTCCCGCTCTACCCGATACCAGCTGACCGGGGCATCCACCCGCTCACCGGTCTCATCGAACGACACCGTACCGGTGATCCCCTGGTAGGGGGTCAGGGAAGCGAACGCCTCGCGTACGGCGGATCGTGACACGGTGCCAGCCCGCCGGAGGGCCTCGCCGATCATCATCACGCTGTCATAGGCCTCAGGACTGTAGGTGCTGTCCTCCAGCCAGGTGGCCACGTAACGCTCCCGGAAGGAACGGGCGGTCTGGAGACGGCGAAAGTCGGCCCCGCTGTGAGTGTGAACCACCTCCTCGCCAGGGTCGCCTCCACCGAGGAAGAAGGAGGTCTTCAACCCGTCAGTACCGAGAAACGGAACCGAGCAGCCCGCCGCCCTAATCGCCGCCGACACAACGAGGCCTTCGGTGGCATGGACTCCGAAGAAGACCAGATCCGGAGCAGATGCGACGATCGCCCGGGCTAAGTCGTCGAATTCGGTCTCGGTCTTGGCGATAGGCATCCGCACCGAGATTGTCCCACCGACGGACCGCAACGCCGCCGAGAAATTGTCCGCTACCGAGGTACCAAACGGGTCAGCATCGTGAACTACGGCAACCCTCTGGGCCCCGAGCTGGTTAACGGCAAGCCGGGAAAGGGCCCCGCCCTGGGTCTCTTCGTTGGCCACTAACCGGTGAAAGGTGCCGAAACCCTTCCGGCAAAGATCGGGATGGGAAGCGCACGGGCTGACCTGAAGAAGGCCCGCGGCGTCGAAGACGGGCGCGTTTGCGAAGGCCTCCGCCGAGCCCATCGGGCCTACCACCCCGATGAATCGCGGGTCGGCCACGATGGTCTCGGCGAGCAACGCCGATTGGCGTACGTCACCATGATCATCCGCTAAGACCCAGTCGAGCGGGATACCGAGATCGCCTCTCTCGGCTAGGTCCTGAAAGCCGAGGATGAACCCTCGATAGGTGGCCAGGGTGGGGGCCGTCCCGTTCGATCTGGTCGAGATTGAAAGAGCAATACGGGCCCGATCGGGCATCGGTGGTGACCTCCTAGTTCGACGCGGGACGCCTCGCTCGCCCTCGCCACACACAGAACTTACCCTAGCCAGAGGTAGAGGCGGCAGCGGTCACCAAGCGGGGAGAACCCACCAGCGAAGCCTTGGGCGAACCCTCACTCCGGGTGGGATCAGGTACATTGGGCCGGAGCCGCAACCGTGAGGCCGCCTGATGACCAGGGATTCTCCGTCTCGAATCGCCCCAGGAGTCGCCCGGGCCGTTCTCGGGCCGGTACCTCGCCAGGAACTCGGTTTCGTCCTGCCCCACGAGCATCTCATCATCGACTTCCGATGCCGATACCGACCCGGCCCGGTGCCGGAAGTGACGCTGCCCTTCGACCCGGCTGACCGGTGGCGGCTGGTCGCCTCGCCGCCAAGCCACACGGTCAACCTGGTTCGAAACTCAGCCGAAGATGCGGTCTTCGAGCTCCTCCCCTTTATTGAGGCCCACGGTCGTACCGTCGTCGACCTCACCACGGTAGGCCTCGGACCTGACCGGCGTTCCCTGGCCCGGATCGCGACCGCAAGCGGGATCAACGTGGTGGGGTCCACTGGCATCTATGTCCATCTGTCCCACCCCGAATGGGTACACCGGGCGTCCGTTGACGAGTTGGCCGCCCTCATGGTCGCCGACCTGACCCCGGACGAGGACGGCGAACCCCCGGCTGGCGTGATCGGGGAGATCGGGCTCGAAGGGTTCGAGCCGTGCGAGCTCAAAGTGCTGGAGGCGGCGGCGATAGCGTCCTCGCGAACCGGGGCCGCAGTCTGGGTACATGTGGTCTCGGGTGCCCTACCCGAGGCCAGGCCGAGCACCATTGATGTCGTGGACCGCTTTATCGCCGCGGGCGGCGATCCGTGCCGGATGGTGCTCTGCCATCAGGATGGCTCGGGCGATGACCGGGGATATCAGGACGACCTGCTGTCCCGAGGCGTGGTCCTTGAGTACGACACCTTCGGGTTCGAGACCGGCTTCATGAGGCCGAACCGGTTCGTACAACTCCCCTCGGACACCCGCCGCATCCGCGAAGTAGCCGACCTGTGGGAGCGGGGCCACGGGCACCGGATCCTGCTATCGCACGATCTCTGCTACCGGATGATGACCCGTCAATGGGGTGGCTGGGGCTTGGGGCATCTCCCGATCACCCTGCGCCCCCGGTTCGCCGAGATGCACTTAGACGACCATTGCTGGCGTACTATGACCGTGGAGACCCCCGGACGCCTGCTCGCCGGGCCTCCGTGAGTCAGTTGCCAGTAGCCAGTAGGGAATCGGGTTAATTCGGACGTTCGTGAGCCCGATCTGTCAGTGGTGAGTGGCTAGCCATTGTTCCAGGACTTCGATTACTAGGTCCATCTCGGCGTCGGTGTTCTCGGGAGAGTTGGGAAGTCCGAGGATCTCCTGGTCGGTCTGCTCGGTCACCGGCAGGGAAACCGGACGCCGGTCGGCGAAGACCTTCTGGTGGTGAAGTGCCGGAACATAGTTGTATGACGTAGCTACCCCTCGACCAGCAAGGACCCAAGCCAGATGGTCGCGGCTGGGGGAAAGGATCACAAAGCTCCTCGGAGCGCATCGGGATCCTTCCGGACCGCCCGTCGGTCGGGCCTGGTTGTAGCCGAACCGGGCCAGCAGTTGGTCGTAACGTGCCGCCAGAAGTCGTCGGCGATCCGCCCAAGAATCGATAAGGGGGAGCTTCAACCGTACGACAGCGGCCCCTATCTCATCCGGCAGGCCATTGATCCCCGCGGTCACATAGTCGAACCACGGCCCGATCTCGCCGCGGTGGAGAGCGTCGAGGCTTTCCGTCTCGAAGCCGTAGGAGGAATACTCACGCGACTTGCGGATCAGGTCGGGGTCGTCGGCGGCGAGCAGCCCCAAGCTCCCGACCGCACCCAACGGCTTGGTAGGAGCACAGCTCATGATCGTGATCCGACCAAAGGTACCCACCCGGTTGGTACCCAACCAGGCACCGGGAGAGTGGGTGATGTCCTCAATCACCGCCGCCCCCATAGCATCCGACCATCGGGTGACCTCGCCTACATCGGCCGGGTAGCCGTGGGTGTGAACCACCAGCACCGCCCGAATCCGGTCATGCCACCCGGCTTGGAGGCTATCAATGCTCATGCCGGTGGTACCGGGAGCAATATCCACCCAGGTGAGTTCCGCGCCCAGACGGACGATCGGCGTCACCGCGGAGATGTCTAGGTTGGAGGTAACAGCCACCGCGTCCCCCTCGCCGATCCCGAGGGCGTACAACGCCGACTCCAGAGCAGCGGAACCCGACGACACGCACAGACCGTGATCGCGCCCCAACCAGGCCGCGAACTCGTCCTCCAGCCCGGCGCTCTCCGGCCCCGAGAGAAAGATACCCGACCCACACACCCGCTCGAACGCCTCCTGAACCTGATCACCCAGCAGGCGCAACGAACGACGGGGATTAGCCAACCGCACCCTGACCGGATGCTTCACCGACGGCGGCGCTGCTTCGGATCGATGATGGCGTTGAGGCCGTCTCCCAACCAGTTGGTAGCGGCGGCGGTGAGAACCAGGACGATCCCGGGGAAGAAGGTTATCCACCAGGCGGACTCTAGAAACCCTCGCCCGTCGGCCATCATGTTGCCCCAAGTGGGGGTGGGAGGTTGCACGCCGAGGCCGAGGAAGCTCAGCGACGACTCGAAGATCAGAACCTTGGCCAGCTCGAACGTGGCGACGACGGTCAGCGGACCGAGAGCGTTGGGCAGGATGTGACGGCGTAAGACGGTCGGCGATCGTGCGCCCATCCCTACCGCGGCTTCCACAAAGTCGCGGGATCTGAGAACGAGGGTCGAGGCTCTGGTGGTTCTGGCAAAAATCGGCCATCCGGTCAACGTGAAGACCAAGACGACGTTCCCGGCGCTGGGCCCGACAATCGCCACCAGCGCCAACGCCAGCAACACCACGGGGAAACTGAGCTGGACATCGACGATCCGCATGATGATGTCATCCACGAAACCGCCCGAATAGCCAGCCACCAGGCCCGCGATACCACCGATCACGATCGCCCCGAACACTGCCGAAGCGCTTATGGCCAGGGAGTAACGGGCCCCGACGAGAACGCGTACAAAGACGTCCCGACCCAGGCCATCGGTCCCCATCAGGTGACGTACGCCTTCGCCGTCGACCCAGCCCGGCCCGTTCAAGCGACCCAGCAGGTCCTGGGTCAACGGATCGATCGGGGAGAGCACCGGACCGATGATGGCTGCCGTGACCACGGCCAGGATGATGCTGCCTCCCATCAAGGCGAGCCTTCCGTCCCTCCACAGGAGCCTCCAAACCTTGGCCCACCCGCTGGCCTCAGAGGGAACAGTCACAGCCGTTTCGGTCATCCGAACCTAACCCGCTTATCGATCTGCGCGTACACGAGGTCAACCACGATGTTGATGAACACCAGACCCACCGCGACGAGGAGAACGATGGTTCGGACCACCGGCCAGTCCCGGGCGGTTAACGCGTTCACCGCCAAACGCCCGATCCCGGGCCAGGCGAAAACGGTCTCGGTCACGATGGCCCCACCAAGCAACGCGCCCAGCTGGAGCCCAACGATGGTAACCACCGGGATAGCGGCGTTCTTGAAGGCATGCCGCAGATAGACCCGGCCCGCCCGGGCCCCTTTGGCTCGGGCAGTCAGGATGTAGTCCTCGCCAAGGGATTCGATCATCCCGATGCGGGTCACCCGAAGCAACATTCCCATAGCTGTCGGGGCCAGGGCAACGGCGGGCAAGATCAGATGGCGCGGTGTGCCATAACCCGACGTGGGGAGAAGGCCCATCCGGAAAGCCACCACCGAAATGAGGATCAGACCCAACCAGAAGGCCGGGATCGACTGCCCGGCTAGGGCCACCAGCAGGGCCCCCCGGTCCACCGCGGTCCCGCGCCTGATCCCAGCCAGGATTCCCAGGGGGATGCCGACGACGATCGCCAGCCCCACGGCCGCCCCGATGAGTATCGCGGTCGGGACTACCGTGGGCTTGATCACATCCAGCACCGGAAGCCGGGCGGCTACCGAGGTACCGAAGTCACCACGGAGAATCCCGCTTATGTATTCGACGTACTGGATCCAGAGGGGTTCGTCAAGCCCCATCTGCGCCCTGAGGGCTTCCACCGCCTCCGGCGTTGCCCCATCGCCCAAGATCAGGAAGGCCGGATCGCCGGGAACAACGTTCACCAGTGCGAAGACCACGACCGTGACCAAGAAGACGATAATCAGAGCATGAAACAGCCTTCGTAGCAGATAGCGAAGGGTCACATCCGGCTCCGATCGGTCATATCACTGCGAACGGAGCGGGAGAAGGCATCACCCTCTCCCGCTCTGTTAGGTACTAGATCAGACGAGCTGCGTCCCGGAGAAGTAGAAGAACTCATCAAAGCGGGCGGAGAAACCGTTCATGTGCTCGACGGTAGCCAGGTTCTCCACAGGGAAGTAGAGGAAGATCCCGCCAGCGTCCTCCCAGGCGATCCGCTCCGCGGTGCGAGCTGGCTCAACCATGGCATCCAGGTTCTCGGCGGCGATGGCCGCTTCGATGGCGGTCTGGTAATCCGCGTTGTCGTAGAACAACGGAAGGGCACCGTCGGGACCGCCGAAGAAGGCTTCCAGCTCGTAGGTGGGCGACAGGTAGAAGGATCCCCATCCCTGCAACCATCCGTCGTAGGCCGCGGTCTCGCGATTCGACAGTTCGGCCTGCATCGTCGAATAGTCGATGGCCTCCAACTGGATGTTGAGGCCCGCCTCCTGAAGCTGGTTCACGACCGCCTGGCCGACCAGACCGTCGCTCGGGTACCGCCCGGCACCGATTGCGATCGTGATTGGCTCATCGTCATAACCCGCCTCCGCCAGCAGCGCACGCGCCATATCCGGATCGTACGGCCACGGACCCAACGGATCGGCGGCGGCGTTGGAACCGGGGATGTTGGACGTGAGGATACCGTTGGCCGGTACCGCGATACCCGGAAGCAGCGCCTCGACGATGGTCTCCTTATCCACCGCGTAGTTCATCGCCTGCCGCACCAGGGGATTGTCAAGTGGAGGCCGGTCATTCCTGAGCGCGATCATGATCAGGCGGGTCGTCGGGGACCCGGCGATGGTGAAACCGCCCGCACCTTGAATCTGGGCGATGTTCTCTGTGGAGATGGCGTTGATAGCCGACACCTCACCGCTCAGCAAGGCCTGGACGCGGGTCGCCTGCTCCGGAATAATCCGCCAGGTGAGCCGCGAGTAGTGCTCCCGATCACCCCAGTAGTCGTCATTGCGATCCATCACGTACTGTGACAGCGGAACGAACTCGTTAAACATGTAGGGGCCGGTCCCGACGGGGGCGATGTTCTGCTGCTCTCCGACGTCGTAGGCCGGGTCAACCATATCGACCACGGCGAGCATGTTGGGGAGGAGCGGGGTCGGAGCGTTGGTTATCACGTCGATGGTGTAGTCATCCACCTTCTCAACACCGGCTACGACCGGGTTGATCACGAAGCCGTACCAGGTACCGAAGTCGGGATCAAGCGACTTCTCGAAGCTGTAGACGGCCGTGTCGGCGTTGAAGTCGTTTCCGTTGTGGAACTTGACGCCCTCGCGGAGACTGAAACGCCAACGGGTGGGCTCCATCTGCTCCCAACCGACGGCCAGGACCGGCATCAACTCAGAACCGTTAGCGTTGAAGAAGGTAAGGCTCTCCGTGATGTGACGGTTGGCGGAAAACGCCGCGGCGGAGTTACCGGGGAGCCGCTGATCGCGCACCGTGATGTCCTGCCCGATCGCAACTACCAGCTCAACGTCCTCATCCATCATCGCCATGGTCGTGGTGGGTTCGTCCTCCATCATCGCCGTGGTCGTGGTGGGTTCGTCCTCCATCATCGCCGCAGTGGTGGTGGTCTCTTCTTCCATCATCGCCGCAGTGGTGGTGGGTGCCGGATCGTCTTCCGGTTCGTCGGAGCCGCATGCTGCAGCCAAAAGTGCCAATATTGACACCAAGGCGAAGAAGTTACGCAGCCGACCCGGTTTGCTTCGGGCTTGCTTCATTGTTGATCGTCCTCCGTTTCGATAGTGCGAGTTACCACGCGCTTACCGCGCACCATCCTGACAGGAGACCTGCATGATGGTGGACGTCATTAACCCTAACCGCACGGCGCGGGGAAGGGTCCCGATATTCCCCCTTTCTCAGCATCTTGTAATATCGATTCTCCAATCACCCGAGACTTGGAGAAACCGATGCCGCGCATTACCGACTGGGCCGAATCCGTGCCGATGTCAGGGATTCGCGTGATATTCGACCTCATCGCCGGACGAGACGACATTTTTCATCTGGAGATCGGCGAGGCTGACTTCCCCACCCCGAACCATGTCATTGAGGCCGCAGTGGCTTCGGCCAGAGCCGGGTCCGGCTACACCGACAGCAGCGGCGTCGGAACCCTCCGTTCCGCCATCGCCGACAAGCTCCGCAGAGTCAACCGACTGGATGTCACACCGGAGCAGATCATCATCACACAGGGAGGCATCCAAGGGGTCTCGCTCATCATGTCCACGCTGGTGAAACCCGGGCGCGAAATCCTTATCCCCGACCCCACCTGGCCTCATTTCGAGATGCTCACCCTCCTTCACGGTGCCGTGCCGGTGCATTACCCGCTTGATCCGGCCAATGGGTTCCTCCCCGACCCGGCCCAGGTGGAGTCGATGATCACCGACCGCACCCAACTGATCATTATCAATACGCCCGCCAACCCGAGTGGTTCAGTGTTCTCCGACGCTCTGGTTGACAACTTCATCGAAATAGCGAGGCGTCATGACCTCCCCCTTCTGTCCGACGAGGTGTACGACGAGATCATCTTCGATGGACTCTCCCCGGCTAACGCCTTCCGGAAAGACCCGGATAACGTGCTCGGCCTCTATTCCTTCTCGAAAACCTACGCCATGACCGGTTGGCGGGTCGGCTACGTGGTGGCTCCCAAGACGCTCGCCCCCACCCTGAGCCGCATCCAAGAGCCTCTGGTGACGTGTCTCCCCACCATGAATCAGGCGGCGGCCGAGGCGGCCATAACCGGACCGCAAGACATTGTGGAGGAGATGAGGCGTAGCTACCAGGATCGACGCGACCTGGCAGTCAGGCTGTTCTCGGCGGGAGGCATCGATGTCGACGTACCCGGAGGTGGGTATTTCCTGATGGTCCCGCTCGCCAAGGGCGTGGATTCAAAGCAGGCTTCCCTTGATCTGATCAACTGGAATGTCTCGACCACCTTCGGTACGGCTTACGGCCAGGTCGCCTCGGACTATCTGCGGATTTCGCTGGTGTCGAGCGTCAGCGACCTCGAGGGTGGGATAGGTCGCATCCTCGAATGGTACAAGGCAACCGACGGGGGCCGATCCTTGGCTCTCTAGGAGCCAGTCTGCTGGTGGCCCTGTCGCCGGTGCTACGCCTCGGCTCGGTTTTGCTTCATGGACACGGTGACTTGCGGAGAGGGTATGAGGATACCGGCGGCCTCCAGACCCTCCTTGATCCGGAGGCGAAGCTCCCGCTCGGTTCTCCATTGCACCGAGGGGCGAGTCTTGGCGCGGACCCGAATGGACACACCCGACTCGCCTAGTTCCTGAACTCCCTTGACCTCAGGTGGCTCTGACAACTCATCATCTCCCCATTCCGGATCCTCCCACATTTCCAAACCGGAGCGGTAGATGACCTCCATGGCCTCCCTCAGGTCGCAGTCGTAGGGGACCTGGATGTCAATCTGGGCGCGAGCCCACAACTGCGAGTAGTTAGCAACGAAGTCGATCTTGCCGTTAGGAACGTTCCACACCACGCCCTGGCGATTACGTATGGTGGTGGAGCGGAGCGATATCTTCTCGACGGTGCCCCGACCTCTACCAAAGTCGATGTCGTCCCCCACGCTGTAAGTGTCTTCGATCATCATGAACACGCCGCTGAGGAAGTCCCTGACCACGGACTGGGCACCGAAACCCACCGCGATTCCGACGATGCCGGCACCGGCGATCAGCGGGCCAAGATTGATACCGAGCTGCCCGAGTGCCAGCAAGGCAGTGAGCGCCCAGATCGCAATCAGCGCCACGCTGCGGAGAACCACCGCCAGGGTCTCGGCCCGAGCCTTGGCTCGAAGCTTCTCGGCCTCGACGTTGGCGGCTGGATCCCGACCCACATCGCGCAAATCCGGCCTGCCGATCCGCTCGGTAAAGTGATCGATCGCTCTCTTGACGATCCGCGTAGCCACCCACCCGGCGATGAGCACGATAACCAGCAACAACCCTCGCTCGACGAGCCAGGTGGCAAATCGAGCCACCGCCTCGTTGTTGGTCCAACCCAAGACAGTGTCGCAAACCAGACTCGACGGCTCAGGACAACCCGAAGGCACTTCCTACTCACCTCCAGAACAAAGAAACCTCAACACCAGGATGCTAGCGGTACCGCGTGGCGGAAATGCCCGCTGGCCGACAAGGAAAGAAGATGGTCATGCCACGAGGATTACTCGGGCGGCGATGGGGTGGCCGGGTCAACCTCGTTCCTACGCTGGGTCGGGTCAGGGTCCCAGTGCGGTGATGGGGACGACCTGCACGCCGTCGGCTCGGCGGTAGGCGGCACCCGTGGGCGTGACCACTACCAGAGCAGCCAGGCTGGCCACGCGTTGCGCCGCTGTCTTGTCTCTGAGGCGCAGCAGGGCCGCCGCAGCCCTGTCGACGGCGTCGGGTCCGGCGTTGAGCTTGATCTCAACGGCGATCCATCGGCCGTCGGCTCGCTCGATGATGGCGTCGGCCTCCAAACCGGTGTTGTCGCGGTAATGGAATATCGACGCCTGTTGGGTCTGGCTGTAGATGCGGAGGTCGCGCACGGCCAACGACTCGAACAGCGCACCAAACGCCGTAGGGTCAAGCAGCAGCCGCTGGGGGGTGGCCCGCAGCATGGCGGCAGCCAGAGACGGGTCTACGAAGTGCCGCTTGACCTCCCTTCGCAGAATGGCCTTCGATCGTAGGTTCACTGACCACGCAGGCTGGTCCTCGGCAACGTAGATGCGACGGAGGGCGTCAAGGTAGGCGGCGACGGTTTTGCGCGACGGTGGGTGTCCGATGTCCATGTCAGAGGCCAGTTTGGTTATCTTGGCCTCGGTAGCCACGTTGAGCGAAAGGGACTGCATCAACCGCCGCACCATGGTCGGGTCGTGGCGCACTCCACTGGCGGTGGGGATATCAACCCGGATGATCTCATTCAGGTAGTCACCAACCGACAACATGGCGTCATCCTCGCTGAGTCCGAGGTTCTGGGGCCAACCGCCTACGCAGACAGCCGTGGCGATGTCCCGCAGCCCCGGTTGTCTGCTGGGAAGCAAAGAGACGGTCTCGCCTTCGAATAGCATCTCAAGCGACGCGATTCCGGTGGAGTTGCCCATCTCCCACAGCGACATGGGTCGCAGCAGCACTCGAGTGATGCGCCCGGTGCCGGTATGGCGGGTCACGTCGTCTTGTGGGGCAGCTGAACCGGTGAGGATGAACTGGCCGGGCTCGGGGCGGTCATCGCATTCGCGGCGTACCCGGTTCCACAATTGCGGCGCGTTCTGCCATTCGTCCAACAGCCGAGGGATCGGCCCCCTCAGTACCTCTGCAGGATCGGATGCGGCCAACACCAGCGCCGCCTCGTCGTCCAACCGCACCTCGCTGCAGGCAAAATGCCGCGCCATCCACGTCTTGCCACATCCCCTCACGCCTTCTACAAGCACCGCGCCCCGCCTCCCCAGAGCGTTCTCGACCTCGCGGCCTACGATGCGCGGCACATAGCCCGGCATCGTCAGCGTAGTAACCGCCCCACCCATTACTCGCCCCCTCCACAGTTCAACTGCGCGTTCTGAAAGCCAACAATAGCGCGTTCCGTAAATACGATACTGCGCGTTCTGAAAGCCAACAATGGCGCGTTCCGTAAATATGACACTACGCGTTCTGAAAGCCAACTATAGCGCGTTCTGTAATAGTCAACTGCAGAAACGATCCCACTGCCGCTATTGGCTGCAAGGCAACCGGCCGGTTAGTCGTTGTCTTGGATGGTGCCGGTGGCGTAGAGGAAGTAGTTGGGGATGGTGATGCCGCTGGTGGCGTATATGAAGAGGTTGAGTGTTTCGTCGGGTTCGGTTGTGTTGTCGTCGATTATGGGGAGGACGATTTCGAGTCGGCCCTCGCCGGGGTTGAGGGTGAATTGTTGGTAGGGGGCGGTGAAGTCTTCGCCTTGTATCGCGGGTCGGTCGAAGACGCCGTAGCCGAGGGTGATGGTCTGGTCGCTGGCGGGTGTGACCTCCACGACGAAGCGCAGTCCTTGGGGGTCGCCTTCTGTGGCTGTGGCGTCGTTGATGGTCACGACCGGCGGGCCTGAGGGGGCCGGGTCGTCGTCGTTGTCATCGTCGTCGTTGTTGTTGTCGGTTTGGTCGGGGTCGGGGTCTTCGCACTGGGCTTGTTCCATGGCTGTGAGAGTGCGGGCGACGCGGTCCCAGCGCGTGTTGTTGAGCCAGTCGGCGACTTCTTGCGCCTGTTCGGCGGTCATTGGTGTTTCGCCGGTGTCTTCGGCGAGCGCTGCGAGCACGCGGTTGAAGCGTTTGATGCCGGCCGCGTTGGTGAGGCCGTCGCGCCAGCCGGTGACTTCTTCGACAGTCACCGCGTCCGCCGGCAACTCCGGAGCGCACGTCTCGGTCTCCGTGTCGTCGTCTGCTACGGCGACTGTGGCTGCGCCGCTGCTCGACGAGACGGTGTAGCCGGTACCGGTGTCGACGGTCGCGGTGATCGTGCCGTCGGGCTCGTCAGTGCTGTCATCGGTCGTGGCCACGGTCAGCGTGTAGCTGCCGCCGGTGGGGATGGTCACGGTTCGTGAGCCGGTGGTAGTGGCGTGGTCGCCGGTCTGGGTCACGGTGATGGTCACATCCAGCGCGGCGTGGGGTGTGGGGGCCGCGGTGAGTGTGAACGTGGCGTCTGAGCCTTCGGTGACGGCGCTGCCGGCGGTGATGGTGATCTCGGGTGTGTCGTCGTCGGACACGTTGACGGTGGCGTCGCCGCTGCTGGAGGAGACGGTGTAGCCGGTGCCCGTGTCCACCGTCGCGGTTACGGACCCGTCGGCCTCGTCGTTGGTGTCGTCGGTGGTGGCGACAACGAGTGTGTAGCTGCCGGTGGTGGGGATGGTCACGGTTCGTGTGCCGGTGGTGGTGGCGTGGTCGCCGGTTTGGGTGATTTCGACTGTGACGTTGAGGTCGGCTGCGGGTGCGGGGCCGGCGGTGAGTGTGAACGTGGCGTCTGAGCCTTCGGTGACGTCGCTGCCGGCGGTGATGGTGATCTCGGGTGTGTCGTCGTCGGCGACGTTGACGGTGGCGTCGCCGCTGCTGGAGGAGACGGTGTAGCCGGTGCCCGTGTCCACCGTCGCGGTTACGGACCCGTCGGCCTCGTCGTTGGTGTCGTCGGTGGTGGCGACGACGAGTGTGTAGGTGCCGGTGGTGGGGATGGTCACGGTTTGGGTGCCGGTGGTGGTGGCGTGGTCGCCGGTTTGGGTGATTTCGACTGTGACGTTGAGGTCGGCTGCGGGTGCGGGGCCGGCGGTGAGTGTGAACGTGGCGTCGGTGCCTTCGGTGACGTCGCTGCCGGCAGTAATGCTGATCTCAGGGTCCGGCGGTGGCGCCGGGTCCTGTTGGGCTTTTTCGATGCATTCGAGGGCTTCGCGGAATGGGCGCCATCCGGTCCAGCGGGTTTCGCTTTGGCGCGCTTCGGCCGCGGTGAACGGTTCGAGCTGGTTGTCGGTGACGTCGCCGAACGCGATGAGCACTCTTCGCCAGTTCTTGCCGTAGCCGGGCGCGCGGTTCCGGTTCAGGTCGTAATAGTCGCGGGCCCGCCCGAGGGTCCTGTCGGAAACGCAGTCGGGTGGCGGGTCGTTGTCGACTACTGCGACGCTCGCCGTGTCGGCGGTCGCCACGGTGTAGCCGGCGCCATCGTTGACCGTCGCGGTGACCGTGCCGTCAGCCTCATCAGTGCTGTCGTCGGTGGTCGCCACAGTCAGGGTGTAGGCGCCGCCGGTCGGGATCGTGACGGTTTGGGTGCCGGTCGTGGCGGCGTGGTCGCCGGTTTGGGTGATCTCGACGGTGACGGTGAGGGCCGCTTGGGGTGCGGGGGTGGCGGTGACGGTGAACGTGGCGTCGGCGCCTTCGGCGACATCGCCGCCGGCGGTGACGGTGACCTCGGGCGTGGCGGCCTGGGCGGCGGGTTGGGTGTTGACGGTGGCGGTAGCGGCGAGGTCGTCGAGGTACACGGCGGTGGTCCCGCCGGCGGTGTCATGGCCGGGGGTGACAGTCACGGTAACCGTCGCGGGGGCCGTGATGCCGTGATCGAACGTGTAACTGGTGGCGGTGACGCCGTCGAACACGCCGGCGGACTGCGCCTGGCCGTCTGCGGCTTCGGCGCTGTAGGCCACTAGGTATTTGGTGGCGTCGGGCACCGCGTCCCAGGCCACCTCAACGCTGGTTCCGGCGGCTGTGAGCGTGAGGTTCGCGACCGCCGCGGTCGGCGCGGGCGGAGCGGGCGGCGCCTGCACGGGCAGCGGGCCCGGATCGTTCTGCGGACTGTTCTGCGGGGTGTGCTGCGCAGCGTACTTGCTTCGCAGTAACGGGCAGTCGGCGGGCCAATCGAACTGGCCGGTGGAGACGTACTCCATCTCGAGGTTCAACGTGTCGGCGGTGACGAGCGGGCCGCCCGACCACGGGCGCATATGCCACGTGTAAGGAACACCCTGATTCTTCCTGGAGAAATAAATCAACCGGTAAAACGCACCGGAGTCCAAGTCCTTGTACTGGCCGATCAGGTACTCCTTGGGGCTGTTACCGAACACCCTGCCGACGCTGAACGCCCGGATCGTGTCCACAGTCGCCGCCCGGAACCCGCCGCCTTTCCCATCGTGCACCACGTTCGCGCAACGCGTGCCCTTCTCGTTCAACGAGTTGCGCGTGTTGTGCACCCAGATCGCCCGATAACACTTCCACGAGATCCTCGTCTCGGTGTACCGGTCGCCGCCCTTACGGCCGTCCGCGCAACCCGCATTGGTCGGGTCGCCGTCATGGAACGTGAACGTCAACGTCTGCTGCGGCGTCCCGCCCCGCGTGAACGAAATACCCGTGAACGTCGTCGGAACATAATCGGCGATCTTTTCCACGTCGATCGTCACCGTCACCTCACCCGCAGGCTGGGCGGACAGGCGCACGTAATAGTCCAACACCTCCCCCGGCGTGATATCAGGCGCCGGACCCAACCCCGGCGTGGAGGTCAACGTGTTAGGACGGAAAATACCCCACCCGCCGTGCGCGCGCTTGTGCGCGTTATACGCAGCCTCGTCATAAGTACGGCGATACTCGAACACCTCCAACTCCGGCGCATCAGTCACCAACACCGGCACAGCATCACCCAAACTCTGGTTCGAGTAGCCGCCACCGTTAGCGGTGTGAGTCAAATTGAACCGACGGTTCCGGTTCGTGCCCGCCTCGTCTATTGCCGTGACCGTCACCTCCTGCGGTTCGGTGTAGTTCGACGCCGTGAACATGAGCGACGACGGGCTGACCGTCGCCGCCCCCGACGACACCGACTCGATCACCTCGTAAGTCTGCGGGCGGAACACCGCGGTCCCCGCCGCCTCGCCGATCGTCACCGTCGTCGTACCGCCCGACGGGGCCGTGGTCAACCGCACACAATACGTCTTCACACCGCCGTTCTCAGTAATACGAAGGTCAGAGACGCTCAACACCGTGCTCTGCGCCGTGCACCCAGCGGCCTCGTCGTCGTCGATGGTCAAATCCACCTCCGACGACGCCGAGACGACCTCGACGCCGCCGCCGGTCACCACCGTCCCCGAACCCGTGCCGGTCACCACGCTCAACGTCGCCGTGACCTCCTCATCGGAGGTGTCACCATCATCCGCCGCGGCGACCGGTGTGAGCGTCACCGTCGCGGTCTGCACCGTGTTTGAGTCCGAGCCGGTGAACGTCACCAGCGGAGTCGCCGTGGTGGCGTTGCTCAACACAACGCCGGTGCCCGACGCCGTCACCGCGAAATCCGGCGTGCCGTGACCGGGCAGCCGAGCGCCGGTGCCGGTAGCCAGCGTGATGCGCGCCACCACCGACTCGCCCGCCACCAGCGGCCGGCCCAAAGACACCGTCAACGTCGCAGTGTCAGAAGCGTCCTGCTCAGTCATCTCCATATCCGACGACCCCAACGACATCGTGGTCGCCTCATCGTCGGTGATGCGCACCTTGTCCGAACCGAAGCTGGTAGACACCGAATACGAATCGGTACTGGAGCAGCCCGCCGTCGACGGCGGCACCGCAGTCACAGTGATCACACTGTCCAAATCATCCGCAGAATTGTCGGTCCAGTCCACATCAATAGACCCCGACTGCACACCCGACATGAACGACACCGTCTTGATGCCCTCATCGGTCGACGTGACCCGGTCGGTGTCGCCCGACTCGACCACCCGCACACACACCGTCAAGTTGGCGGCGGGCTGGGTGTCCAACGACAACGGGAACGACACCGAGCCATCGGACTCCGGTTTCTCCACCTCGCCGTCGGCGTTGCGGTTCTCGCCCTCACCGGTCATCAACCGCACCGACACCACCGGCCCCGTCGCCGCAGCGGCCACCGTGAACACCGGCGAATAGCCATACATCGGCCGCTGCTCGGTGTTCGCCGACGACGCGGCGTGCCAGAGGTTGCCGCCGCTGTCGGCGCCGCCGCGCGACACCGTCGAGTTGCCCAGCGGGAAGTTCCACGCCTCACAAGCGTTCCCCGAACCGGTCCAGGGCTCATAGGGCTGGTAGTCGTTGATCGTGCCCGACGGCACGTTGCGGGTACCGTCCTCGCTGCGCGGGTCGTCGGTGTCGAAACCGTTGCGCACCCCGGTCCCGGACCCCGACCAGGCCTGATCACACAGGTCCCGGTAGTTGTTCGCCAAGATCGCCCCGTTGAGCCAATACGTCGGAGTGCCCGCAGCATCCGAATTAGTACCCGAACCGTCGCCCCACGTCGGGTTGTGGCCGGTGTGCTCCGACGTCATGTCGTTGTGCACCCGCGCCGTGGTACCGGACGAACCCGAACTGCTACGCGTCGACGCGAACACCTTGAAAAACCCTGCGTAAGCCTTGACATCCGCGTGGCCGCCCCCGGCAAGCACACCGCGCACGAACTTGTCGTACACACCAATATCAGACGACGAGGCGTCGCGGGCCTCAGACGTGCGGAACAGCAACCGGAAATCGTCACCCACCGACAGCGCAGACGGCGTCAACGCCCAATCCGCCGGAACCTCGATATCACCGGACTCGTCATCCACCAGAACGATCCCGATCGGGCCACCCGACACATCACCCAACGTCACCCCCGACGCGCTCGGCACCCGCGAACCCGTCCCATAATCGACTACCACATACGGCTGCGTGCGAGCATTGTTGTCAACCGGCGTCAACCGCAGCGTCGCGCTCGACGCACCGGAGGTGAACTCCACCGCCGGGTTCTGCGCCGTATGCGTGCCCCCGCTCGTCGTGAACGACACACCGGTCTGCGACGTCGGCTGCAACCCGAACGTGTAATCCGTCGCCGCCGTCGCGCCGACCACGCTCAACGGCACCGTCACCGACTCCGAACCGGTCAGCGCCCGCCCCAGCGTGATCGTGATCGTCCGGTACCCGGTGCTGCCGGCGGCGCCCTCCACCGCGTTGCCGTCGCTGTCGCCGTCTGAAGCCGACATCACCACGGTGACGGGAGCGGGGTCATTGTCGGTGATGGTGACGGTGCCCACGACCGGGAAACCAGTCGCAACTCCGCGCTGCCCCGCTACCACTGACAGCGTGACGGTGAACGTCTCCGACTGCTCGAAGATGTTGTCGTCGTTGATGGCGATGGTACGACTGACGGAGCTGTCGCGAGCGGGGATCGCGATCGGCGTGATCGCGTCGCTGTCAAAGTCGACGCCAGCAGCAGTTGGGTCCGAGCCGCCGGTCGCCGTGCCGTCAGACGGGGTAAGGGTCACCCGAATCGGGATGTCCGCGATGCCGAACACCTGCACACCGACGGTGACGGTGCCGTCGCCCTCAGCGACCGTGTAGCTCGCCGGATTCAGACGCACACCAACGTTGTCGTCGTCGGTAATGGTCACCGTGGTGGTGGCAGGCGTGCCGACCGTGTAACCAGTGCCGTCTTGCAGCGTCAACGTGAAGGTCTCGCTGCCCTCAAGGAAATCGTTGGTGACGATGGACACGTCGATAGTCTCGGAGGAATTGCCGCTAGTGAACGTGAAGGTTGCCGGCGGCGCGGTGTAGTCATCCCTAACGGTCGCGGTGCCACCCCCCGAACTCAAACTGACCGTCAAATCACTCGTCGGCGCGCTGTCCGCGTTCACCGTCACCGTGACCGTCACAATGTCCGGATGGTCGCCCTCGGTAACGCTGTACGTAGCCGAACCAAACGTCAACACCGGCTCTGTCGCCGCGGCGGCCACGGTGATATCCACTGGGTCGATGGTCAGCGAAGTCGGGTAGGCGGTTGTGGCGGTGGTGACGGCGTGGGTGATGGTGGTGGAGCCGGCGGCGGCGCCGGTGACGGTGACCTGCTGCGGCGTGTTCCAGTCCGACGTCGTGAACGTCAACGCGCCCGACACGGTCGCCTTGGTGGTGTCGCTGGAGGTGGGCGTCACGACGACGGTGCCGCCGGGGTCGCTGGCGAGTTGCACGTCGTACTCAACGGTGCCGCTAGCGGTCACCGAAACGGCGCCCGACGGGACCACCACCGCATTGCCGGCGTCGGAGACCAAGAGGTCAATGGTTTCCAGGTTCGTCTGCACCTGCGCCTTGTAGAGGCCACTAGCGGCGCTGTTGAGGAAACCGACGCTGTACTCGCTAGGCGAGCCGGTATTGGTGTCCGCGTCATAAAGGGCGTGGATCCGCACCGTCCGCGGCGCGTTCCAGTTGCCGGAGTTGCCGCCCGTGAAGGTCAACTCGTCCTGGAACCCGGCCATATCCGCGTCGGTGTCCACCCCAATGTGCTCCGAGGGGGTCGCCGTGAGCAACTGGCCGAAGTTCGGATTCCCGTCCACCGCCTTGACAGTGACCGTGGCGTCAACAACCGGGTCCCTCTCCAAAGCAACGGTGAACGTGCCGCTGCCGCCCTCCCCAAGCACCTTGTGAGACGCCGATTGGTTATTCGCAATGGCGGACACGTCCACCAAAACGGCCGGGTCCCTAACAATGAAAATCACCGTCGGCGGCGTAGCGCCGGACGTGTAACCCGACGGGCACGAAGCAGTCGGGCACAACGTCAACCTGACGCCCTCATTATCCTCACGCAACTCATCAATGAGCGCCTCCACGTCGAACGTCGCCGACGACTGGCCCGACAAGACCGTCACACTCGTCGGGATCGTGTAATCCGCCGCCCGCGCCGAAATATTCGCGACACCCAACGGGATAGTGACATTCCCGGACGCGGCGCCCGAGAGCGACACCTTCACCGTGTATGTGTCGCCCTCCACGACAGACGACCCGCCCGGCAGCGAACTGTCGTCGGTCTGTGACCATGACACCAACACCGTCACCACAATGTCAAAAGTGTCACTGACAGTGCCGCCGTTGCCGTCCTCGGCGGTCACCCTCACCGACAACGTGCCCACATCAGCGGACTGCGGCGTACCCGAAAACGTGCGAGTAAGCGCATCAAACGCCAGCCAGGACGGCAGAGCAGTACCATCGGACTCCGCAGCCCCATAGGTCAAACCATCACTATCCGCGTCGCTGAAAGTGTTCTCCGGGAACGCATAACTGAACAACACGCCCACCGTCGCCGCCCCGTCCGGGATCAGGTTCGCCACCGTCGGCGCATTATTCGCCGTGCCGTCGTCGTCGTTGACGGTGATCGTGGTCTCGGCGGTGCTGCCCACCCGGGCGTCGACGGCGAGGGTGCCGTCGAGTTGCACCTTGAACGTCTCGGCGCTCTCAGCCGTGTTGTCGTCCACCAAATCGATAGTGAGCGTCCTGGACGTGTCGCCGGTAGCGAACTCCAGGTAGCCGGACTGGGCGGTGTAATCACCGGGATGCGACGCGGTGTCGTCCGCGGTGGTCCAATACATCGACAGCGGCACTGCTGTGGTCCCGGTTTTGGTGACGGTCACATCCACGGTGCCCGCGTCCTCGGCGGCGCTGGCGGTGGCTGCGCTGAAGTCGAGTGCGGGCAGGTCGGCTGCGTCGGTGATCGTGCCGGTGGCGGTGCCTTTGGTGGGGTGCGCGCCGGGCGCGTTGGTGCCGGTGGGGGTGCCGAGGGTGACCCGGAAATAATGGGCGCCCTCATAGATGCTGTCCTGGGTCGTGGCGACGCTGATAGTTGCGGTGGTGGCGCCCTCAGCGATGGTGACACTGCCGGCGGTGTCGGCGAAATCCGAAGCGTCGGCGACGATGTGCGCGGGGTCGGTGGCGATGCCGAGCCCGTGGTCGAACGTGTAGGGCACGGTGATCCCCCCGGCGGGGGCGGCCTCGGGGATCGTCACGGTGAACGTGGCCGCGCTGCCCTCGGTGGCTGTGGCTGATTCGATGGTGGCGCCCTCGGCAGCGACTGCGAACTCGCCTGACAGGGCATACATCGGCCGCGACTCGGAGGTGCTGTGGCTATAGCCATGCTGACGCCCGCAACTCGACTGGATATTTGTGCGGGGACCCAATGGGAAGCCGTCCACGCCGCTGTTGTTGAGCAATCCTGCTGTCGCGTCCCCCCAGCCCAGCCGCGGGTACCGCGTGCTCGCTCTACCGTTAGATATCTCGTCGCAGATCGCGATGCCGACTCCGTCTCTGCCGCTGCCGGTCCAGTAGCCGCTGGCGTTCACCGTCGCTGCGGTGCCGTCGGCGCGGCGGGGGTTCGCCTCGTCGTCCCAGTCGCCGTCGGTGAAATCGGCATTGTCGTCGGCGACCTTGGCGCCGGCGACCCAGTAGATCGGCACATCTGGATGGTCGCCGTCGTCGGGGTTGAACTGCGCATGATCGCGGGCCGTCGTATGCATCGACTGGGACGCGCCGAACCCCGAGCCGCCCTGGACCGACGTCTCGGCGATCGCCTTGAAACTCTCGGCGTGGCCGGCCAGAGCGGAGACACCGCCGTTGACAAGGTTGTTGCCGGTGATCTCGGCGCGCACGAACGTGTCGTAAACGGCAGGATCACTGGTCTGCGCCGTGGTGGCCTGGGAAGTGACATAGATCAGACGGAAGAGGTCGCCCGGGTTCAAGCCGGCAGGAAGCAGCGGCCAGTCAACGGGCACCTCCGGCACACTCCCGACGCCCCCCTCCTCGTCGTCGGCGATGCCGTACCAGGCTTGCGCGTTGGCTTGGGCTGCGGTGACGCCTCCGCCGAGGTTCGTTTCGGGGTTGAGATGTCTCTGCGGGGAGAACACTTTGTTGTCGTCGGTGTAGTTACGCACCGACTGGAGCCCGCGGGGGAACTGGATCGAGAACGCCTCGTCGTGGACGTCGCCGTCGTCGAAACCGCCGCGGGCCTTCAACTCGATCGTCGCGGTCTGCGCGCCGGCGCCGTCGAACTCCAACCAGCGGAACCCGGCATGGGCGGGCGTGTACCGGTTCACCGCCTCCACCGACACGCCCGTGCCCACAACGGCCATCACGAAATCGTTGTGATGCACCGGCCACGCCACGTTCGCGCTGTAACGCGGCCCGCGAACCGAACTCACCACATCGCACACCACGTAAGCCGGCCGGTTCCGGTCCGGGTCGTCCTCGATCTCGTCCCACCACTCTTGGAGTTTCAGGTTGCACTCCTCGTCGGGGTTCGTCCGGTGCCCGGTCGCCTCCAGATACAACGGCACCCGCACCCACTCGCCCGCCGCGAGCGGGCGGCCCAAACTGATCGTCAACGACCGGTCCACCCGCGTCGGGTCGCCCTCCACCATCACCTCAGAAATCTCCGTGCCCGACGCGCTGGTGCGCACCCCCGCCCCGACCATTGACACCGCGGTCGGGTCGTCGTCCACCAGCGTTAGGGGGTGGCTCACACTGGGGATGCTGGCATAGCTGCCGGAGCCGGTAACAGCGTGCGTGATCGTCAACCCGATATCAGCCGAATCAGCCGAGTTATCCACCGCTGTCACCGTCACCGTCTGCGGCGTAGACCAATTCGACGACGTGAACGTCAGCGCGCCGGAGACCGACGCCTTGGTCGTGTCGCTGGAGGTCGGCGTGACGGTCACGTTCGAGGCGGGCGCCGCGGAAAGCCGCACCTCATAGGAATAGTCGCCGCCTTCGGTGACGACATCCTTCTCGATCTCGTAGTGCACCTGCCCGTCGGGGTCCGCGCGGACGATTACGGGCACGTTCTCGACGATGTCGCCCTCCAACAGGCGCCCGCCTTTGTTGTCGATGACCGCGAGACCCGCCTGCGCCTCCCCGAGCGTGATGCGGTACAAGCGCTCAGCGAGACGACCCGGCCCGCAACCATCGCCGGAACACACCCCGCCCGCCAGGTTCGTTGTGATGTGGTTCCCCTTCCACGGCTCCGACGTCGGATAAGTCCTCACCACCAACCCGTTCGACGCCGTGTCACCATCATCAACCGCCGCGGTCACCACCACCGTTACCTCCGCCGCGGACGGGCCCGTGAACCTCAACTCGCCCGTCTCCCCGTCCGCCGAGTCCGCATACACCACGCCCTGGGGGCTGCCGTCCAAAGACAGCGTGAAATGCGTGCCCAACGTCGCGCCCTGGAACGCCAACGGCACCGTCAACGACTCACCCGCAGCCAGCCCGCGACCCAACGTCACCCGGAACTTCGCCGTGTCCGTGCTGCTGCCCTCAGTCGCGACCTGATCGGGCGTCGCGGCGTGATCCAGTACGATCTCGGTCACCTCGTCGTCATCGGTCACCGTCAACGGCACATCCGGCAACACAATGCCCATGTACAACGTCGGCGCAGTACTCGTGTCCGGGGCCTTCACCAACTGGGGCCCGTCGCCGAGATTGATCGTGGTGTCGATCGTGTCGTAGTAGTGCTCGTCGTACTGATAGATCGTGAACCGGAGATTGCCCGACAGCACCCCGCCGGGAGTGTCCACAGCGTTGTTGAACGCCGTGATAGGCACCTCGTACTCCGACACCCATTCGGCCTGCTCGACCGTGCCGTTATCGTTGCCGAGGTCGTCGAGTCGGTCCAGGTCAATGACGAACGCCTGACGAGGCGTGGTGGGGCCCACCACCGCGTGCTTAGCGAACGTGCCCACAATGTTCGCTATCGGCGCGACGGTCCCGTACTTGGCTTCCGACGTCGTATCAACAAGGCCCAACACCACAATGCTCTGAGACGGCCGGCTCGCATAGGGGATGTTCACCGTCACAGTGTCGCGCGCGTCGCGGTTGTCGTTGTTAGTGAGCCGCTCCATCATCGACGTCGAACCGCCACTCACAGTGATCGACGCGCCCATACCCGCAAGCGTCGAATCCGACACATCGGTGATCGTCACCGTCCAATCACCCAAAACCGTGCCACCAGCACAACTAGCCGTCGTACACAACCGCACACCAAAAGTCTCATCATCAGAATCGGCCGGACTGTCCTCATGGGCCTCCACCTCGAAACGCACACGCTGCCTCAAAGAATTCACAGACGCCCGACTACCCACACCCGGCGCGACCTCAACTAGACCCGCGCGCCGATCATGAACCCTGAACGTAACATCCGACGCCTCAGCCGTATACCCCACCAAAGACTTGAAAAACACGAAATATCTCGGACGGTCAGGAAGATTCGAAATCTCGAACTGGCGAGTCTGACCCTCCTCAATCACCGTGCGATGCAAAAACGCCCCACTATACGCCGACACGCCCGCAGACTGCGCCTCAACTACCCCAGCACCCAACCCCAACAAAACCGCCACCAAAACAAACGACACACCCCACACCACCCGCATTCGCAACGAGGGGGGGGGGCAAGAACGCAGCCAACACGGCGCGCCCCCCCCCATTCACGCGCTCGGCTACCGCGCCCATGAAATCAAACAGCCCCAGGATGGCTACCTCCACGCAAGACAACGCCCACGACATTGAACACTACCGCACAAAACAAAATTGGCAAGAACTCTCTCAGAGCAGGCCTCGCCGGCAGAAGGAAACGAGAGCGCTGGCGTAGCCAGGTTTCTGAGCGTAGCCGCCCATGAGTCGCTCCCCGCCTCAACCTCCTTCTGCCACGCGGGCCAGGTATACCGTGAGCGGATCCTCATACGGGAGTCTGCCTAGGTCGGCAAAGCCCGCCCTGGCGAGTATCGACTCGAGGGTATTGCGGCTATGAGCGGCCCCGGCGGTCTCGACCCGCATCATCAGGTCGAATAGAGGACCGAAAGCGTCAGGTCCGCTGTCGCCCGCGAACTCGTTGACGACTACGTGACCTCCGGGCCGCAGTGCGGCGTGCACCCGCCGCATCAGATCGAGGGCCAGGTCTTCGTTCAGGTCGTGAAGGAGGTGGGATACCAGTGCCACGTCCATGGATCCCGGCTGGACCCCGCAACTCGGATGCTCGAAGAGATCGACACCGACAAGCTCAATATCCCATCCCTCCAACTCGGCTTCCGCCCAGGACACCACCTGCGGGTAATCGACCAGGGTCACCAAAGCCCCCACCTCGGCCATCCGTCGGGAGTAGGTTCCCAGCCCGCCCCCGACGTCGAGCACCCGACGTCCGGGTGCGAGCACTGATACCCCGCTGAGATCCGGCCCGCCGATACGAGCCAGCACGTCGATCGCTTCGAGGAAGGCCCGAGCCTGGGCGGGATGGGAACCCAGGCGGCTGCGCCAATCCTCCATAACCGGGCCCCCGCTAACCATCACCTCATCAAGCCGGTTCCATGCCTGGGCGAATACTGCTTCCTTGGCTACCACCAGACCCATCACGCCGCCCGGACCCAGACGACGTCGCGTGTAGGGGGTGGCGGCATAACGGCCCGCCTCCTGGTTCACCAACCCGAGTCGCTCTAGGGCGTTGAGCAGCGCCACCAGGTTGGATGGGTCCAACCCCAGATCCCGGGCCATCTCGTTACCGGTCTTCGGATCCGCCCCGAGCGCCTCGAATAGGCCCAGCTGGTGGGCCGTGGTTATGACCGCGGCGGGCTGATACCCGGTTAGGTACTCGATGAGATCCCAATCGTTGCGGATCATCGCTTGGTCAGGGTTCGATAGAGTCGCCATCCTCGCCACATGGCCGATAACGACTCTAAGCCGGTTCGGATCCGGGGGCGGTTTCCACCCAGATCGTCGAGCACCGCCATAGCGGTGTTCTTGCCCGGTATGCCAGAGAGTCCACCACCCGGAAAGGTTCCGGCACCGGTGAGGTAGAGCCACGGAAGCGGAGTCCGATAGCCCTGTCCCGTGGCGGGACGGTGGGAGAACATCTGGTCAATGGTCATATCGATGTGATTGGGGTTCCCGAACTTCGCCCCGGTACGCTCCTCCCATTCGACGGGTCCCGACACCCTCATCTCCACAATGTGCTCCCTGATAGATGAGGATGTGACCTCCTCGTATTCGTCGATCAGCCGATCGGCGTACTCGTCGACTAGGGCTCTCGACCAATCGCCGCCTTCGAGGCGGGCCGGAACGAACGAGGACAACCAAGCGACCCCACCCCCTACCGGGGCTGCGGAAGGATCAAGCGCGGACGGCGAAGCCCAGAGCATGGCCGGAACCGTGGGCCGCCTGCCGGCAACGATCTCGGCAAACCTCTTCGACGCCGAATGCGGGCTCCGCTGAAGCAACCACATCGCTTCGGGATGCTCAAACCGGCCGGGTCGAGCGGGTACCGACAGCGCTAGGTCGAGCTTGAACTCGGCTACGTTCAGCGCTCCGCTGGTGGCAAGACTGGCGGCCCGATCAAGGTCCGGATGCCGGTCGGTCAGCAGCCGGGCGGTGCGGGACACGTCGAGGGCGGAAACGACTAGGTCCGCCTGGTGGGTTCGGCCAGAACCAGTAGAGACCACCGCCTCCCGGCCCCTCCATTCCACCGCAGTCACCGACTCATCGGTCAGAACAGTCCCCCCAGCCGACCTCAACGCCGACACCAGAGCGTCGACCAGCTGTCGCGAGCCGCCGAGGGGACGCCCCGGCCCGTGGCCGTGACCGGCGGCTAGGAGCAACCCGAAGAGCCCGGTCCCCGGCAACCAGGGTGGGAGCTGGCTGAACGACCCGTACATCGTGAGCGCCGAAGCAAGATGGGGGTCGCGGATCTGGGATTGGACGACCTTCTGAGCCGAGACGAGGAGGGTGTGAAGGGGGTCGAAGCTGCCGATGGTCCCCAAGGAAGCGATCTGCCCCAGCGACGGCGGATTGTTGAAATCGTCGAGCAACCCCACCAAGGCCCCGCCGATCTCCCCCAACCGGCGATATCCTTCGCGATCCTCACGCGGCAGGTCCCCGAAGCCTGCCAACGTTGTTGCTAGCTCTCTGTGGAAGAGCAGTCGGGTTCCGTCCCCGTATCCTGCACCCACCGATAGTTCCCGGAAGGCATACTCGAGGCCGAATCCGGCCAGCCCTAGATCGTCGGCCACTCCGAGGATCATCCCATGCTCGATGGCACCCCGCTCGAACCGATAGCCGGACGCCGGGTGCTCGGTCCAGATGCATCCTCCCGGCTCCCGATTGGCCTCCAATACCGTCACCTCCAGCCCGGCATGAGAGAGGTAACAGGCGCACACCAGCCCGTTGTGACCACCACCGATCACCGCCACCCTGGTCATAGACGGGACATGGTTCCGGAGATTCCAGCCCGACTAGCGATCCGGCCTGCGAGCCGTCGGGCCTCGGCGATCTGAGCCGCTTCGTCGATCGTGACGAGTTCGCCATCGGCCAGTAGGCGTCGACCATCTACCCAGACGTCGCTCACCGAACGGGGGCTCACGCAGTAGACCACCTGCTGGTAGGGGTCGTGTATGGCCGCCAACTCGACGGTCGGTCGAATGTGCACGAGGTCGGCGCGCAACCCCGGCGAGATCCGCCCCACCCGGTCCTCCATACCCAGGGCTCTGGCACCACCGACAGTCGCCATCTCCAAGACTTCCTGGGCCGTGACCACAGCTGGGTCCAATGCGTTCACCTTCTGGAGCAACGCGGCCATCTTGACGGCTTCGAGCATGTTTTGGGAATCATTGGAAGCGGCCCCGTCGGTCCCGATGCCCACCCCGATACCAGCGGAGCGGAGCCGGGCCAGCGGGCAGACCCCGGCACCGAGGATCATGTTGGCGACCGGATTGTGCGCCACATGCGTTCCGGCCTCGGCAAGCAGGCCGATGTCGGGCTGGGTCACCCAGATGACGTGGGCAGCCACCAGAGGTCGGTCAAGCAGCCCCAGCCAAGCTGCCTGTCGGATAGGTCGACGGCCCCAGCGGAGGGAGGCCTGAACGACTTCCTCCCTGACCTCGCACAGGTGGGTATGAATGCCCCAGCTGTTGGCACGACACATCTCCGCGCCCGCCTCGAGAAGCTCGTCGGACTGACCCAGCAGGGTTCCAATACCGTAACGGAACCCCACCAGCTCGGTACGCTCCGTCGCCGCCGATAGGTCATGCTGTTCCTCTATGACTTCGCCCACCGACATGGGTGGGACCTCGGTGGTCTCACCGAGGGCGTCCTCAGCACCGAAGCTGACCACACCGCGGAGACCCACCTTCGCCAGACCGTCAACCACGCCAAGAGAGGCGCGCGATCCGGGGTTGGAATGGACGAACATATCGTTCACGCACGTAACCCCCGAGCGAACCATCTCAGCAGCTTTGAGGACGGTTCCCTCCCGGGCCATCTCCGCGGTGAGGTTTCGCGAGACCGGCGTTACCAGCCGTTCGCCCCATTCGTAGAGGGTCAGATCGGAACCCATACCGGGGATCAGGGCCTCGGAGAGGTGGGTGTGGAGGTTTATCAGACCGGGTATGACGATGCCGAACTCATCCCCGATCACCGGAAGGTTAGGGAACTTCCTTCTGATAGAAGGGTAAGTACCGACCTCGGCAATCCGCCCATCGCTGATGCGGACCGCGCCACCCTCCACGGCACCTGCGGGTCCCATGGTCAAGACCCAGGCACCGCGCAGTATCCATGAACCCCCTGGCGAAACGACCTGGCCCATCAGGATCCGAGAGCAGCCAGTGCGCCCTCCAGCACCTCAAGAAAATGGTCGATCTGCCTTCTCCGTACGACCAGAGGCGGGGCCACCCGGATAGTGCCCGCCGAGTTGAGCATCGATCCGACCACCACCCCTCGCCGGGCCATCTCGTTCACCAAAGGCTGGGCGAGCTCGGACGGGCGGACATCGAACGCGCACCACAGGCCCATTCCCCGGACCTCACCCACCGCTTCGGGTCGGGCCCGGCGAATCTCTTCGAGTCCTTCTCTCAGGTATTGCCCCGTGGTTGCGGAGCGCTCCACCAGACCCTGGCGGCGGATCACATCGAAGGCGGCGATGGCGGCGGCGCAGGAAACCGGGTTGCCCCCGAAGGTGGTGAGATGAGACAGCGGCGGATCCATGAGGGTCGAGAAGATTTCTGCTGTGGATATGAAGGCCCCTAGAGGCAACCCTCCCCCGAAGGCCTTCGCCACGGTGATGACGTCCGGGGTTACGCCCCAGTTCTGGCAGGCAAACCACTTGCCTGAGCGACCCATCGCGCCTTGCACCTCATCGCAGATCAGGAGGACACCCCGTTGGCTACACAGCTCCCTGAGACCGGGGAGGAACCCGTCGGAGGGGATCCGGACTCCGCCCTCACCCTGGATGGGTTCGACTATCACCGCGGCGACGTCATCCTTGATGGCTTCCGAGGCGGCTTCGAGGTCGTCGAAAGGAACGAAGCGCACCGGCCCCAGAAGAGGCCCGAAGGGTTTGCGCCACTCCTCCTTCCAAGTCACGGACAACGAACCGAAGGTCCGCCCGTGAAACGAGTGCTCAAACGCCACGAAACCGGGACGGCCGGTGTACTTACGGGCCAGCTTCAGAGCACCTTCGGTCGCCTCCGTGCCGGTACTGGTGAGAAAGGCGACATCCAGTTCGCCGGGCGTGACGGACGCCAATCGCCGGGCGATCTCCACCTGGGGAGCCAGGGTGTAGCGACCATAGACATCAATGTGGGAGAAGCGAGCCACCTGATCCTGCACCGCCTTCACCACCTCGGGATGGCAATGGCCCAGGTTTGAAACCGCTATCCCGGAGATCATGTCGAGCAGGATGCGACCCTCGGCGGTCTTCAGGTAGCAGCCCGCGGCGTCAACGATAACGTTTTCTTTGATGCCTGGGACCGTCTGGCAAAGGTGGGAGACAAAGTCGGCCCGGTAGGCGTCAGCCTCCTCCGGCGACATGGTCGGCGAGGGTTCAAGGGTCTTTGCGAACGGTGCGGTCATGGCCTACCCAATCTAGCGAGCTACCTGCGAAGTATCGGCATCGGTCCTAGGCGACCTCGGTTGTCGAGCACAGCCAACCCGGCGGTCACGCTGACCGGAAAGAGTGATGCATCCATTGCTTGGCCCGGACCATCTCGGGCACCGAGTCCTGGAGGCGACGATCCCATGTGTAGCTCCGCACCGGCGCGGTGGCCAGACCCGCCATGCGGACCTGGACTGCCACCCGGGCCCGCTCCTCCAGATACCAGAGCCGGGCGGCGGCCTCCGACAGGTCCTCTCCGACGGCCAAGCAGCCGTTGGCGGCGAGCAGAACGCTCGCGTGGTCACCCAGCGTCTCCGCCACTGCTTGGCCAGCTCCAGGGGTCTTGATCAACTCAATATCGGGATGGGACGGCACCACCCGCCCGGCCATACCCCCTAGGCCGTGCAACAGGGGCAGCGGCTCGGTGCTGACACCCCAGGTCACCGCATAAGGGGGATGACCCCGACAGATGGCACCCACGTCCGGCCGGGCCTGGTAGATGGCGGCGTGCATCGGGGTCTCAAGAGGAACATAGTTGACCGGTCCCGCCACCGGCGTCCCCCCTTCGACCGCGATCACATCCTCTTCGGCGGCTTCGAACAAGGGACGAGTGCTGGTGATCAGGAACCCGTCGGGGGTGCGGGCCGACACATGCCCGAAGGCCTCAACCAGACCGGTAGCCGCCAGCATACGGGCGGTGAAGGCGACGGCCTCAGCTAAGGGTTCCATAGATGTGCCGGGGAGATCGGCGTGCGGGGGCCATCGACAGGAAGTCCGATCACACCCCGTCCAGCCAGGACGTGAGATGAACAAGCGTTTCGGGAAGCCCGAGCGGGGTATCGTTCCCGTCCCCTCGGGCGTATATCCCGCGGACCGCGGCGGGTGTGGAAGGCCGGCCTTCCCTCTGGAGACGCTCGGAGAGACGGAGACGAGCATCCGCCAACTGGTCCTGTCCGGGCATCATCGTGACCAAGCCGGGCGCACCTTCCAGCACCCCCACCAGTTTGACCGGCCCGGCGGTCCCCTTGCGCGACCTAGGCAAACCCTCTTGGCGACGGAGCGCATCGTCGGCCAGGAAGCTGCGATGGGTTAGACCCGGAGATACCCAGGCCCCAATGGCCGCGTAAGAGGGTGCCAACCTGACCAGGCTCTCCTGGATGATGCGGGCGAGAAGGTTATGGGTTTCGGCGTAGGCCTGCCGCTCGGCAGGTCCCCAGCGCCACCTCCCGTTACCCAACGGGGTAGCCGTACAGTCCTCCCGCTCGGGCGAGACCGAGGTCCCTCTAGCCTCGAAAAGGCCAGGATCGTCGTAGGAAGCGGCCGGGCTCTGCGCCTGGCGCCAGAAGTAGATGTCGGAGTAGGGCACGATTCCCAACGGCTCGGATAGAACGAAGCGGTCAAGCAGAACCTCACCTCGCCGCAAGGGCCCTTCATGAAGCAAGTCCGTAGTCTCACCGGCGTCGAGAGCTTCGGCGAGTTCGGTCGGAGCACGGGAAGGTCCGTGAGGATGCCAGCCGTCGTCAAGCAGCGCTTGGTTGATCGCCCGATGCTCTCGGCTGGTCGAGTAGGGCTTGAACTTGGTACAAGGTATGAGGATCGCCACCCTCCGCCCCCCGCTCGGAGGGGCAGCTGGTGTCCACTCGTGCTTCACATAGTCATGCCAGGCGCTGACCAAAGGATGGGTCATGCCGTCCCGGTTGGCCTGGGGCGAGTAGAAACGTAAGGAGAGATCCAGCTCAAACGGAGGCCGTATCTTGCGGGCCGACTCGGCGAGGCGGGTCGGATCAGGTTCGGTGGTTATGCCCATGGTTGCGTCCTTCACATCGCTTGTCTTCTATGCGTCATGAACTCTCATCAGCATGGGGGTGGGGTTGAAGTCGTTGCAGGGGGTGAGATCCTGCGGGCAGGCCGAGAGCAGAACCACCAGGTCAGCGTGGGCGAGGAGCGTAATCGTTGATCCGGCGTCGTGGGCAGCCGGGTCGGTGACCACCGAGCCGTCCTCGGTGACCCGGTTGTGCATGAACACATTCCATGCCGTCTCCCCCGCAAGATCACGATCCTCGCCGAGTAGGTCTCGGGCCTGGTACAGGTTGGCCAAGCAGTGGTCGTGGTCGTCTAGGTCGTAGTCGCGCTTGAACCGCTCATGGTCGCAACAAGGAACGATGATGTCGTGGCGTTCCACGTCATCCCGCAGGATGGTAAACACCGGGTTGCGCCGATTGGAGAACAGCTGGGAACCGGTCTTCAACTCGATGGAGGCGTTGCAGGATACGGTGTGGGTGGGGGATAGGTACTCGGTGGGATCGCTACGAAACCAGGCGATCAGGTCACCCACTTGATGGCCGTCCACGTCAACGATGTCGAGAAGTTGTCCGGCACCCAGGTAGACGCCTCGTCCTTCTCGTGCCGGGACCACAACCTCGTTAACCGCGCTCATCTGACCTCCAAACTGAGATAATCATGGTACTCACTGCGCACGTGGTTCAACTCCCCGCCCGGTTGCTTCAGACGTGGGCCGAGCCGGGAAGCTCGCCGATATCGGGAGTGACCGTCACTTGGCGGGCCGCAGCTGGGGTGTTGCGGCTTCGCAGGGCGCGGATCCGGCCGTCTATCAGGACTGCGCTGATGCCCGGTATGTCGCCTCTGGCCAGGGCACCTAAGGCATCACCGCCGTGGGAACCCCATGGCGCGTCGGCGACGATCAGGTCGGCGGGTCGGCCAACCTCCACTTTCCCCGCCTCTAAGTCGTATACGTCGGCTACCGCCCCCGAAGCCCACGCCCATACCGCCGCCGGATCGGCTTCGGTCAACGAGGACAACTCGGCCACTGTCTTGATCACCCCCAGCGGCATCACCCCGGTCCCGGTGGGGGTGTCAGAACCGATGATCACCCGATGATCGGCACCGGTTTCCAGGACCGTCCCCACGATGTTGATGGCGCTCCTCAGGTTCCCGGCCTGGACAATCTGGAGGACCAAGTCGGTGTCGCGGACGATGGCCGCCACTCCTCGATCGTCCAAGGATGAAGGCCCACCGTTGATATGGCCGCACACGTCTGGTCTCAACAACCGGAGATGCTCCGCTGTTATCGGCTTGGATCCGGGTATCGACGCCCCACCGGAGTGGCACATCACCTTGATCCCCACCTCCTGAGCGGCCCGAACCTGCGGCACACCGTCGGCGGGGTCCTCATATCGACCGAACCCGAACTTGGCCAACCAAACCCCCTGTTGGGCCAGGTAGCGGAAGTGCCTGGGGGCCAAGGTGGGTTCCAGCACCACCGCTCCGCCGTTGACCTTCATCCCGTTGGGGCGGTAGTTGGCCCAGGAACGCTGGGCGAACACGGCCAGCGCCACCACCCCGTCGGCGTCATGGGGCCGGCCCGGGGCATGTATCTCGCCCGGGGAAATCACCTGGGTTATTCCCCCGTGTACGTATGAACTGAGGAAGCCGACCGCGTTCTGGCGAGGGGTAAAGTCGCCGATCACCACATGGCAGTGGGAGTCGATCAGGCCCGGACCCACCGTAGCCCCGGCTACGTCTATAACCTGGTCTAAGTCGCCGGTGTCGAGGTGACCGCCCACCGAAGCGATTCGCCCATCCTCTATCAGCAGAGTCTCCGCGGTGATGACCGGCTGGCCCAGATCGCCGGATACCAGGGTCCCTATGTTGACAAGGCCTACCCGCCGCGGATCAGGCACCGGTCAGCGCAACCCGTCCACGCCCTCAATATCAGAGGCGGCTAGGCCACCCATCCGCGCGTTGGGCCTGCCTCGGTTGGCCACCGCCACGGCTATCAGCACCTCGTCGGGACGGGGCGCATCCCCGGGATAAAGAGTTATGGCGTCGTAGTGGTCTCGCACGTAGAGCGCGTCCTTGTGGGCCAGGGGGATGGTGATCGGGGTCCCGGCCGCGGCAACGATGGTGGCCGACGACATCCAAGCCACACCCCCACCGAGAGTCCGTCGTAACGGGTTGGCGAAGGCGGTCGAGAGGAACATGACCGCATGCTCCTGCGATCCCCCGAGACCCGCAATACCCCCCTTGCCGTAGGAGAGAACTGGTTCGCCCAGAGCATCCATCGCCATCTCCCCCATCATCCGCCCCAAGTCCGTCGAGAACGTGACCGCCTCGGACAGATCGTCCGCAAACTCCCCGGCGTAAGGATTGTGGATAACGGCGGCAACCACAGCCTTGCGCAGGGTCGGTGCCACCGCGATCCCCTCACGGATACGCTCCTCCTCCACCTGGCTAATGACCTTGCGGATGGGGAAACCGAGGCCCACTGTCAACTCTGCCCTGCTGCCGCGGCGGGCGGGTAGACGTCATCGAAGAGGCCCTCAGGAACCCGGCGCAGGTAGGTGAGCACGTCGTCGAGATCCGTCACATCCACGTACTTCATATGCAGATCGAATAGGGCGATCTTGTGGGATACCTCCCCGCGGTCGAACACTGCCTCGTGCGGGATCGTCACCTTGAAATCGTATGAAAGGGCATCGACCGCGCTGGCCCTTACGCAACCACTGGTGGTGGTTCCCGTCATGATCAACGAATCGGCCCGCATCATGGTGAGATGGCTGGCCAGCGGGGTGCCGAAGAAGGCGGAGGGCTTGCGCTTCTCGATGAACAGGTCATCCTCGAGGGGCGCGACCTCCGCCACAATCTCGTTGCCCTTATGGCCCATAACGTCAACCTCGTCCTCGGCGCGGGTGCTCTTGAGCGACCAGATACCCAGATCGAAGCCGTCGGGCCGGCGCGGATTGGTGGTGTAGATGACCGGCAGACGCTTGGCCCGAGCCACCTCGAGTATCGCCTGGATCGCCGGGATCCCCCGGTCCCAAGCTTCGGGGCCGCACGAATAGCGCCACCGCTCTATCGACTCGAGGATCGGCTCGGCCCGGTCGCCGCAGAGTTGTAGTTGACGTCGATAACCATGATGGCGGGGCGCTCACCGTAACCGGCTCGCTTGCCCCATCCGGCGGCAGCGAAGACCTGCCGGTCGGTCTCGGTAAGGACGTCATCCCAGATAGCCATCGCCTAGCCTCCGAGAGGACGGTCGTACTTGGTGGTCTCCGGGGAGAATCCAGGCCGGGCGAAGTCGTCGGCCAACCATCTCTCGGTCGGGGCGATCCGGGCAGGACTGTTGGAGTCGATCACCTGACGCTTCGGGCTCAGTTTTCGAGCCAGGTACTCCCCGCGCGGGTCTCCGACCGGCCGCATACCCGGGGAGTCGTCCGCCCACTCAGCGCTTACCTCGCCCCTGAGGATGGTCATGATCGGCCAACCGGTAAAGGTGTGTCCTTCCATGATCGACCACCCCGAACGGGTGTTGAGGTGCTCCTTGCCGACCTTGACTTCCCGACCCAGGTCGATGATCACCATGTCGGCGTCGAATCCGGGGAGGAGGGAGCCCTTGCGACCCCACAGCCCCGAGGTCTTGGCCGGGTTCTCGCAGCTGACCTGCACCGCCCTCTCCAGGCTGATCCGACCCTGGTTGACGCCCTCGGATAGCATCACCGGCAGGAACAGCTCAACCCGGGAGAATCCGGTACGGCAGTCCCAGATCACGGGGTTGAACATCTCCTCATGGGAGGCTGGTTCCCAACCGACTACGTGGTCCGATCCCACCACATCCACGATGCCGTCCGCCAGAGCCACCCACAACGCCTCAATGTTGTCTCTCCTGCGGAGCGGGACGTTGATACGCCAGCCGTACTCGGGTTGTGCCCAGAGCCAGGGGGGGCCGGTCTGCGCGTAGATCTCCAACCCTTCGGCCCGGGCCCGGGCTACCTCCTCGAACGACAGCTTGGTGGTGCAATGCTGCAGGTATAGGGGGACATGGCCGGGGGTTTGCATGGCCAGGTAGGCGTATGAGCGAACATGATGTGCTTCCAGGAAGTCGGGAGAGCGATCCGTCCAAGCACCGAAGTCGGTCCGGCCGCTGCTTCGTAGCCGGCCCTCGAAGATACGCCCGATCTCCCAGTTCTCGGGGTGGATGTGGACGATCCCCGGATGCCCGAGATGCCCCACCTCTTCCATGACCAGATAGACGGTGCCGTCATCGATTCCGGTGCCGAGACCGGCCCGACGGGAGGGCCAATTGGTGTCATCATCGTCAGACATGCCCTTCATCGAGCGGGTCTGAAGGTACAGCTTGAACGAGGTAACCCCGTGCTCCTCGGCGTACTGGGGTATTTCGCGGGCATGCTCGTCGGTTTCGAGCATGTATGTGAGGTAGGCATCCACATGGCTATGTCGGTTGATCACATCGCGCCCGGACGGGAACGACTGGTTGAAGGAGACCACGTCGGAGCGGGCTACGACCTCCTTGAACGGCTTCGTGCCCAAGCGGGTGGTTGGTGCCTGAATGCCCCAGGTGGTGATGCCCGCCGTGGCGGCCGCCCTCGACTCGGTCTTCATGTCGTAGTCGAAGGGGACGTAGCACCCGGGATGAGCCTCCGAATCGACCACGCCGGGAAGGATGTAGTTGCCCTTGGCGTCGATTCTACGCTTCGCACCGGGCATCAATTCTTCCGGGGCGAGCATGGCGACCTTGCCATCCTTGACCCCGACCGCTACCCGATACCGGCCTCCCCCCAGCACCACCGTACCGTTCGCCACCACCAAATCAAGGGGTTCGCGCGTCATGTTATTCGACCTCCATCGCTGTTATCTCTCCGGGTGTTTGTGTGGATAGCCCAAGATACTCTCGTGGCTCTTCGCTACAATCCGACCACCTTATTCGGGACATAGCTCGGGAACGGACGGAGTGCGGCTTGAGTCTACCTAACCCATCCATAGACGCGGCAACGTTCGACGGGCTGATCGAGCTGAGGGAGAGACTGGCCTCCGTGGTCGACCAACGCCCCGACGATGCGGCGTCTCGCCAGGCCATCGCTGAAGCCATAGACGCGGGCCTCGAAGGCAACACTGGCGTGGGATGCGTGATCCTCGACCCCAACCATGACGTGCTCGTATCCGACCATAATCGGGTGCTGGTACCTCGTTTCCGCAGCGACCTTCACGCCGAGATGTCAGCTCTCAATGTCTACGAGGACACCTACCCGGGCGGGGGAAATCTGCGAGGTCATACCCTGGTTACCTCCCTCGAACCGTGCGAGATGTGCACTATCCGGATCATCAACTCGGGTGTCACCACCACCCTCTATGTGGCCTCAGATGTCGGGAAAGGTGGAATCACCGGGCCTAATGCCCTCGCCCCCCACTGGGCCCACCTCGCCAAACCCCTGACCTTCGCCCCGGCCGACTGCTCCGAACAACTGAGTCAAATCGCGCTAGAAGTGTTCACCACCACCATCGGTGGCGTCGTAGAGAAAATGATGGCTCGCCGCTGAACCCAGTAGCCGGTAGCGGCTGGGGTTGTCTCAGAAATTCATCAGCCGCCCTGATCAGTGATCAACAGCGGTTCCTCGGTGGTCCAGCAAGGGCTCCAGTTGGTCCAGTAGTTCTGTCACGGCTACCAGGCCCTCTGCCACATAGTCGGCAGTACCCCAGTTCTCATAGGAGTTCTGGTGGAGGCCATTAGCGACGCCGAACCGGCGATGGATGGTGCGATCCCCGGTCTCTTTGACGATCTGCCTGATCACCCGGAATAGGGCAGCATGGCTGTCGTGCCCCCAACCACGGCTGGCAGCAACCGCCTTGATCATCTGCGCGGCCGCACCCCACCCCTTCTCCGACGCCTGACGCGAATCCCCCTCAGCCAACTCTTCGAACCCTTGGGCCAACAGATGCCGAGCCGCGTCCTGGTAGGTCAATGTTGTCATGACACTCCCCATATCGTAGCGTGTTATCATGCGTTGTAGATAACAGCATAACCTCTACTAATCGGACAGGCAAGGCCGACGATGGGCGCTTATCGGGGTTCTAACCGACGATGGAGAGGACCACACCTATCCCCACCAGCGCTACCCCGGCCCACTGCAACCGGTGTAGGCGCTCGTGGAAGAAGACCACTCCGCCTACTACCGCGATCACCCGACCGCTTTGCGAAAGTATCCCGATGAGCCACGCCGGGGCGTGGGCCAAGCCATAACCGAACGAGATAAAGGAGACCGCATCGATGATCCCAACAGCCAGCAGGGGCCATCCGCTCCGCCAGGTAAGCGGGATCCGGTCGGCTTCCTCTTCGGCCAGTGGTCCCCGGGTCCTCAACCCGGCTTTCTTCCTCCGCCACACCTGCACCCCTATTAGCAACAGCGCCGCGTACGCGACGGTGTAAGCCCTCTGGGTGACGATGGTCATGGTCGAGTCCAACCCTTCCTGAATGGGTATCTTCAACCCGGCATTGGATATTGCACCAACCAGCACCCCGATCATGGCGAAGACCGGCCCCCAGGTCACCAGGCGAATCTTCGCACCCCTCTTGATCACCAGCGACGCCAGGACCGCTCCCACCACCGCGACCGCAATGCCTCCCCACTGCAGAATAGAGGGCTGTTCACCTAGCCACAGGTAGGAGTACACCACCGTCATAGCACCAGCAAGCGCCGACACCGGGCTTACCACCGAGACCGGTCCGAGCTTCAAAGCCAGGTAGGTACCGACAAATGAGCCCGCCGCGGCGGCACCCAGTCCCCCCAGCAGCAGGGCGTGCCGGAACGAGATGGTAAGGGGGACGCCGATCGCTATTACCCAACCGAACATGAGGATGAAGGCGAGCGAGAGGGTGGCCACCGTCGAACGCAACACGCCCACCCGGCGGGTCGCCACGGTCGTCAGTAGGTTGTTGACACCGAGCGTGATGGCCGTGATTAGCCCGAAACCGGCCCCAACCAACACGATCTAGGAAGCTCTGTTACGCAGCCATCAGGGTTGGGCCCGGCTTGATGTTCCGGCCAGTGCGGCCACCTTTGAGACGTCGGAAGCGCTCGCCCGCTGGGGCATCCAGCTAACCAAACGGCTAAACATCTGGTTGAGGAAGTAGAAGGACAGGAGCGAGTAGAAGGCCACGATGATGGCGATCACGACCAACCGCGCCGTGTTGGTCTCCTGCACAGCTGAGGCAGCCATGTAGCCCAAGCCGGTCGGGAATCCGAGAAATTCGCCCGCGATGGCCAATGACCATCCCAAGCCACCCGAGAGGAGCAAGGCGGTCCGAAGCTCCGGCATGGCCCCGGGAATTATCACACTGAAATAGGTGCGCAAGCGAGATGCGCCCAAGGTCCTCGCGCTCTCAATATAACGGTCAGCTACGTTGGATACCGAATTCATGGTTGCTACCACCAGCGTAACCCACACGCCGAAGGCGATAAAGATGCCCAACGCCCGAAGATCAGCACCCAAAGCGAACTGCATCCAGGGTATGGCAGCCAGCAGCGGGATCATCCTCAGAAAGTTGAACGGAACCCAGGAAATCTGCCTAAGGGGTTGGAAGTAGGACAGCCCGAGACCGGTCAACAAGCCGATGAACAAGCCAGAACCAAGCCCGACGATCAGACGGGTAAAGGTCTCGGTTGATTGGTAGATGATCGCCAAGATCACTGCCGTCCACGATCGCGCTTCAGCACCCTCTCGGAAGGAGAACGCCGCCAGGTTGTCGAAGTCCACCAAGCTGATCGGGCCGAAAGTTCTCCCACCCTGCAAGTCCCAGTTGCCCCCGAGGCGATAGATACCGCCGTCCTGGTTGAAGAGTATGTAGTCAAAACCCGGCACTAGGGGATGCTCCAAGGTACCCATCGGCACCGCGAACGACGCTGCCTGCCACCCGACCAACAAGACCATCCAGGTGACTATGAACAGCGGGTTGTTGTCCAAGACGGGGATAAGACGGGATCGGTCCAAGCGCCCCGTAAGCCATCTCCGAAACCGGCTGGCCATATCGTAATGTTCCATCATCACGATCAGGCCGCGAAGCCATCGATCCAGGCGCCCGTACCTCAGGACCAAGCGCAGCGTCACCAGGAAGACCGCCAAGGTTGCTACTACCCAAAGCGCCCAGCCGAACCCGGATACGGCGGGCAGCCGGCCGCCGAATCCATCCGCCGACCATGAATAGAGGATCTCAACGAAGCTGTGCCAGGTGAACTCATACAATCGGTCGGTGCCTTCAAAGACAGGATTGATGGAGAACTCCCCCAGCCCGAACACCCACAAGACGAAGAGCACAAACAAGGGCAACGCCATCACCAACTCAAAGAGCAGCCTTCCCACGACGCCGATAAGTCGTCCGACTGCCTGCAGCGATGATTCAAGCCGGAAGACGAACGGGTAGGTCAAGATGAGGAGCAACCAGGCACCCATCAGGGCCCACTGCACACTCAGGCTTGCGGAAAGGATCTCCCGCTGTATACCGAAGATGTCGATGGTCAGAAAGACGTCGCCTGGGGAATAGACATCAGCGCCTCGGAAGGTCGCGCCCCTCGACGCGGCAGCCCAGGTCAAGACCAACAGGCTGACACCGATCCATAACAGGTACCCGACCCAGAACAGGACGGACCGGACCGACCATATCGCCCGGCCGAGCCGCGTAAAGGGTCGCGCAACGGTCCTAAGGGAGGTGGTCAACTCAGAACCGCTTCTTCTTCGGTGATTCCGAGATGTGCCAGCACGGTCTTGGTGATCTCGACAGCTTCCGGTGTCGCTCTCACATCTTCGTCGCGAGGACGGGGAAGTCGCACCGCAATGTCATCAACCAACTGGCCGTCGGCGAGCAGAATAACCCGGTCGGCAAGGATGAGAGCCTCTTCCAAGTCGTGAGTGACGAAGAAGATGGTCTTCTTCGTCTCCTCCCAGAGGTCTAGCAGGACATCATGGAGGTTCCGGCGCGTAAAGTAATCCAGAGAGCCGAACGGTTCGTCCATCAACAGGACATCCGAACCCACCGCCATGGCGGAAGCCAGCGCCACCCTCTTCCGCATACCGCCCGACAGCTCCCGGGGCCAAGAGTCGCCGAAATCGGTGAGGCCCACCGCATCAAGCCAGTAGTCAACCGTAGCGTCACGGTCGTCCTTCGAGACTCTCAACGCCCGAAGCCCGAACTCGACGTTTTCCCTCACGTGTAACCACGGAAATACGGTGTCCTGCTGGAATACCATGGCACGGTCGGCACCGGGCCCCTCAACTATCTCCTCACCCAGCCGAATACCGCCAGCCGTCGGCGGCTGAAGACCGGCCAACACCCTCAGCAACGTGGTCTTGCCATGTCCTGACCGGCCCACCACACAGACAAACTCTCCCGGTTGAACTTCAAAGCTGACGTCTTGCAGTGCGTTCACCAAATGGCCCGAGCGGTGCTCGAATACGCACCACAGTCCTTCAAAGCTGACCACTCTTGACATGCTGGAATCTCCTCCTAGAACTTCTATAGACTGAGCCGGCGACCAGCTTCCGACCACCTTGTGATAAGGCGGATGAAGACCAGCAGGATACCGTCAACGATTACTGCCAAGACGCCATAGAATGTGATGAGCGATACCAGCGCCGAGGGTGCTTGTATCTGCCCGATCAGAAAGCGCCAAATATCGATCAGGTGTCCGCCACCCACCTGAATACCGAGAACCTCCACCAAGACCCCTAGCCCCCACGCTCCGGCCAAGGCGATCCGGAATCCGCCCGCAATCTCAGGGACCGTACCGGGCAAGTACACCCAACGGAAGATGGATCGGGGCGTCCCCCCCAGAGTTAGAGCCGATTCCACGATCCCCACGGAAATATTCTCGGCGGCGCGTCTGCTGAAGAAGTACATCAATAGCGTGGTGTAGAAGGTGACCAAGCCGATCGTGTTGAGAAACGCAAACTCCACGCCAAACCAAATTACGAAGAACGGGGCGGCCACAAAGATCGGGGCGGTACCGAAGAAGGAAGCGATCGGGGTGAAGACCTGGGCGACCTTAGGTGCCACCAGACTGGAGAGCCCGATGGCGAGACCAGCGACGGTTCCGAGTGTGGCCCCGATCAGGATACGGATGATCGTAACGACGAGATGGAGCGCGTAGCCGAAGCAGTGATCCGGCATGCTGCCGATCGTAACGCCATCATCGCCTGCGTACTTGTAGCCGCGCAAGCTAGCAAAGATCTGGTTGAACCAGCTGTTGATCCGAGTCGGGTCGTTATCGGGGCAGGCGTGCACAAACTTGATACGCATGTCTTCGCTCGTACCCAGGTTGTGCCAGAAGTGGGCCAGCGCGCCTTCCTCGCTGAACAAGCCGAGGAACTCAGGAATCGGCCCGATGTTTCCAAAGGGTGGGGGGATATCGTAAATCCAAGGTGAACGACCATCAAGAGTGGCCACAACCAAAACTCTGTCTACCGCACCCCAGAACAGGTTCCAAGGCGATGCGTCCACGGCCAAGATTATCCAAGCGATGAAGAACAGCACCACACCGATAGCGATGTAGAGGATGTTTATGTACCTTCGGCGTCTCTTTTCCTTACGAGCCTTCGCTCTAACGTCAAGAGCATCCGTTGAGGTCATCGTCACTGGGTATCAGCTCCTCAGACAGTGGGTGGGTGCCATCTCACCAAGGTGATATATCAAGATCGGGTGGGTTGCTGTTCACAGTCCGGACAGACCAACGCGGGGCCGGAGTTCAAGTAAAACCCGACCCCGCGTCGGCTGCATCTAGTTAGGTGGCAAGCTCGCTCGGAACGGAATGTTCCTGCACCTGCACCTGTAGCCGTCGGACTCCTTTAGCCCATCAAAGCACCCTGGCCAACAGCGTCATATACCGGGACACCGAGGGCAGCTTGCATGAACCGCATGGAGTCATAGAAGTTGTAGTTGTTGTAGTGCATCTGGGCATGGTCGTACAACATCTGAGCGTCGTCCGACATGTCCGTACCCATCGCGGCCTCGAACAACCGGTCTGTCTCTTCCTGGAAGCCCTTCAGGTCTTGGTGGACCTCCTTGGCAAGGAGGAACTCCGCCAGAGCAGCCTGGGTGTCGAAGGTTGCCGAGAGGGTTCCCGACGCCTTCAGCTTCTCAATCTGGGTCACAAAGACGGTCTCAGGGTGATAGCTCGGCTGGGTGAGGTCCCACAGAGCATCCTGGTCCGACCAGTTGAACGAGGGATCGATCGTATCCCAGATCACGCCGATGTCTTCGGGCTCCATCGAGAGACCACGCTTCTCGTTGATGATGTTGGCCTCAATCTCCCAACCTTGTCGCTGAGTGTCCGGGTCTTCAAGGAGGTGGAAAATGCGGTTAGCCATTGAGACTACCCGATAGGCCACATCCGGGTTTTCCTCAACCCACTCACGACGGGCGAGCAAGCCGGTTCCGCCGACGGTCGCCGAAGCGATGGCCGTCTGCTGCGACACGGCGTCGTACTCGTACATCATGGCGAAGTTGATCAGGGGATCCCAACCATTACGCATCATCTGGACAAGAGTCGGTGCACCGTAAGGCATAGCGAACTCAATGCGGCCAGCCTGCGCCGACAGCTGCACGATCGTCGGGTCATCAACGTACACCGGGTTGGCATAGTTACGCCAGTCGTTGGTGGTGATCCGGATCGGCTGCGTGTTGCCGTCGTCGTCCAGGACCGGGTTGCCCTCACGGTCTAGGAGAACCAGCGGGTTCCCTTCACCGTCAAGCGCCGCGATATCTTCCTGTACGTCTTCCCACCATTGGGGCAGGTAGGCGAAGAAGGCGTCCGAGTACTGGGCCTGGGTGGTGCTGTGCGGTGGGATGTGAACTTCTTTCCCCACCAACTGCTGCACAGCGGCCGTAGCTGCCTCCGAGAAGCTCATTCCCTCTTCCATGAACTCCAACGCGGTCTTGGCATCGCTGTCAGGCGAGACCAGGATGGCGTAGCCGACGTAGATGTCAGCGAAGTGGATCGGGGGGATGCTCTGGCCGAAGGTCTCAAGGGTGCCGAATACACCGGGGACCCATCCTTGCGCAACATCACCGTCACCACGCTCTAACCAGGGAACGATTTCCTGGGAGGCGGTGAAGTAATGGTACGTGGGCTCGTTCGGAAGGATGGTGATGTTGACATCGTCCCACCAGCCCAACTCAATGGGGATCTGCCAGTAGGCGAGATCGGCGCAGCAGGGATAGATTCCCATGCGCACATCAGCAGACCGAATGTCAGGTGCCTCCACCATCATCGACATCTCCAGCTGTGATGCCGCCTCGTCAGCCGCCATCTGGGCAGCCGCAGCATCAGCCGCCGCCTGCGCAGCATCGGCCTCAGCCGCTTCCAGAGCTGCCTGAGCCGCAGCGTCGCCTTCCTCGGCAGCTGCCATTGTCGCCTCTAGTTCAGCCTGAGCCTCTTCCAGAGCTGCTTGAGCATCAGCCGCCGCCTGCGCAGCCGCATCAGCCTCAGCCTGAGCCGCAGCAGCATCAGCCGCCGCCTGCGCAGCGTCAGCCTCAGCCGCCGCCTGCGCAGCCGCAGCAGCAGCAGCCTCGTCATCCGACGAGCTGTCGCCGCATGCGGAGACCAGTAGGGCCATCGCCACCATCAAAGTGATGATGCCGCGAAACTTCTTCATACGGGTTCCTTCCGCTCGCTTCATTGCCGTGCCATTGCACGATCAAGTCCCATTGCGCGCCATAGCGGGGGCGCGGACCTCAGCCTACCCTATCGCTCTTGGAGCCTTAACCTCAAGACGGAGGACCAAGCGGGTCCCATAGCTCCCTGCCGAAACTGCTTATGGCATACGGGACGGAGGTGTTCGGATGAATCAACCCCGATCCGAGGCGCTGACAGGACTCTAGCAAGCATTCTCCCGATCTGTCCATGTGAGACTGTTCTTTTGAATTGCGTCACCGAGAGGCACTCAGCGAGAGGTACAAGCTCCGACGGCTACCGGTAGACACTCCTCTTAGATCAGGCAGGTTGATAATGTCAGACCGATGGGTATGTAGCTCGTTGATTGCTACCAATCCGGTGATTGGAAATCCCGGTTGAGATTCAAGTAACTGGACCGTCCGGAAAGCCTCAGCCCGCTCCGCTTCCGCGGCGGCGGAGAGCATGACGAGAGCTGCCAGCAGGTCAGGAAAGGCATCTTCCGCCTCGCCATGCCATCCCGGTCTTGGCGCTAGGTACCGGTAGGAATCGGCGTACCAGCCGTGGCTGGTAACGGTGATGTCATAGTCAGCGGAGACGAGGCGGGTCACCCACGCGTCATGATCAACCGACAAGGGATCAACCAAGATGCCAGCATCCTGCCACGCGCCTACCAGAACGGTAGGCAGGTCATCTGGGTAGTTGCCGGTTTCAGGGTAGAGAAACTCAAGGCGGATACCTTCCCCATGACCGGCGTCTCCGAGCAGCCGGATCGAGCCTTCCAGATCCCGCCGGTAACCGGGAAGGTCTTCCGGACCCAGTCCGTAGCCCAAGAGGGGATGGGAGGTGGTCCATGGCGCAGCCTGTCCGTGAAACACCTCTTCCGCGACCGCCTGGCGGTCGATCGCTGACCACAGCGCATTCACCACCAACGGGTCGGCGGCATTGCCCTGGCGGCTAGCGTGCAGCCACAGCATCCGGTCCGGGACACCGGTCACAACCAAAGCCCCTCCCGCTTCGCTATCGGTGTCTACGGCGGTGGCAGTCGCCACCACAACATCTCCTGAACCCAGTGCCGTCTGGCGGTCTGCTTCTTCCGGGATGATCCGTACCGTGAGACGGTCATACTCCGGCAGGATCGACGGGTCCCAATAGTCTCGATTCACCTCGAGCTGGAGTTCCGAACCCGGAAGGTAGGAGACAAAGCGAAAGGGGCCGGTCCCTACCGGCGAAGTACCGTGAGCGGGTGCCGTAGGGGTCAGGATCGACGCCAACCCGATACCGGTCGGATCGGCCAGATCGTAAATGAAACCGCTCGACGGTTCGTGAAGACGGAAGACGACCGTGTGGTCGTCCGGTGCCTCAACAGCCCGCAGGTTCTGGGCTTGCTGGCGGACAACTGCGCTTCCTGACAACAAAGCGCGGTTGGCGCTATAGACCACATCGGAGGAGGTGAAGGCCGCGCCGTTATGGAATGTGACGCCTCGGCGCAATTCCAGGGTGTACGCCCGGCGGTCCTCGGATATTTCCCAACTGGTTGCAAGCCGCGGTACAACCTCCCCTGACGGGGTTACCACCGCCAGCCCCTCATAGACCGTGGTTATCGCCGGGGCGTCTTGTCCGTCCTGGGTGGCCGCGATGGGGTCGAAGGTGTGAATCTGGTAAGGCTCAGCCACGGCAAACTCGATCGGTGTCGGTTCGACCGGCTCAGGCACGGTAGTTGTGGTGGTCGGAGGCAGGGTGGATGTAGTCCCAACGGACGTCGTGGTAGTGGTTGAGGTAGTGGTATTGGTAGCGGCGGATGTTGAGGTAGTCGTGGAGGCCGAGGTCGTGATGGGCCGGGGTTCCGTGGCCGTGGGCGAGGCGAGTGGCACACCCGGATCGCGCGGGGGAGGAGCCTCACCTCCGCAGGCGAACAGCAGCGATACGAGGAGAACGGTTAAGCCGGTTTGGGTTTGATGCTGACCGGGCAAAGCAGGTTTACCGATTGGCCAGCAGCACCCGGCAACCTTGATCCATCGGCCGGGCTCACGAAACGGTGAACGAATAAGGCTCGCCGTTGACTTCTACCCGATAGTCGCCTGGAGCGAAGCTGTCGCCAAGCAGCACGGAGGTTACGAACGGCTCCGGTGTTGGCTGGCAGTCCTCCTGCGCTCCGGTCTGGATCTGCCAAACCGTCACCTCATAGCTCTCATCGGTTTTCTCGACGTTGGCCACCACTTCATGGCATGGTGTGGCGACGGTACCGCTGATTTCCACCTCTACCTGTGCTGGAAGCGCCTCGCTGACCGTCACCTCTGCATCTTCGATCTCGGCCTCGACCAGATCAAGCGAGATGATCTCCGCGAAAGTAGTAGTGGTGGCTAGGGAGGTGGTGGAGCGACCGACGGTGGTGTCGGTGCGGTAGATGGGTGGGGAACTGGTGACTCCGGTCGGGTTGATCGTGTCGAAGGTCTGCTCGGCGGTGTCGTCGCCACAACCGGTAAGAAGACCGACAGCCAGCAGCAAGACAAGGGTCAGCAGCACCCGGCGCAAGCTCCCCAAAGAGATGGTACCCATGTAGCCGATTCTACCGACGCTTCAGCATCAGGTCTACGCCAACCGAAGCAGGATGAGGCCCGCCAAGGTAACCAGGTTGATCCGCATTGAGTCACGGATCGCGTTCCACCGGTCCGACTGCCAACTGACGAACCATTCGGCACCGATGACCTGAATCACGACAAACCACACCACTAGGGCCAGGAGATAGGACAAGTAGGCGAACAGCTTGGCGGCCTCCCAATCTCCCGCTGGCGCACCCAGGTTCATAGCCAGAAAAATGGTCCCCAGGACGGCACAGACAGTGACCGCCACCTCGCATACGAGGATGAATGCGAATGCCGCCCAGTGAAGACGGGGCGAGCGGATCTCTCGCCACTGCGTTCCGCTATCCATGTTGGTGGTGTCCATCGTCATGATGTGCCTAACGAAGGCAAGGTTGGCACCGGGAGCGGTGAGGTTATTGAGGACCACGATGGCACCCATTAGTCCGGTGCCCGCCAGGATGACTAGGGGGACGAGGCGGAAAACAATCTCCACTGTGGAAATGTCTGTCGTCACAACAGGTTCTCGGCTTTCGATAACAACAATGGTGGCTTGGGGTGTGTGTGTTCCCGAGGATAGAGAGCCGCGCCCGGAAGCCTGAGGCAATCGCAACCTAGGACAGTCGGGGAACACGGTCTCCTCCCCCACTCTGGTTACGATTGCCAGGCAACCTCGGCGTGATGTAGCGGCGTAAGGCGGAGCATGCCAACCAGAAGCTCGGAGACGATACGGCCCGGTGATCTGAAGTCGGTAGCGCTGGCAGTGATGGCCGCCGCCGTGTTCGGGGTATTCCCGGCGGTCGCCCTGGCCGGCGTCCCTTCCGACATCGGCGGCTCATCCGCCAATTCTGCGAACGGTTTCTTACTCCCCTATCCGGTCGAGCCGGGCGTCGTCTCTTACCCCCCGCCTGCCGCGACAGGCAGCAGTAGGCCCGAACGCGGGACTCTGATCATCCACGGAATTGGTGATGTCGCCCTCGACCCCGTCTACGTACCGACCTTTTCGTCGGAAGGGTACGAGTATGCGTGGCAAGGCTTGGGAGGGATCTTCCAGCGGGATGATCTGACCGTCATCAACATGGAATGCGCCGTATCGGACTTGGGCCAGCCGGTACCCAAAGCCTTCAACTTCCGCTGCGACACCGATGCCCTGCCGTCAGCCCGCCAGGCCGGTGTCGACGTGGCCAACCTGGCCAACAACCACTCACTGGATTTCGGGCGAGAGGCGATGCTTGATTCCATCGTCAACCTTAGGGAGGCCGGAATCGACCCGGTGGGGGCGGGTGTCGACTACGACCAGGCTTACACGCCAGCCCTGCTAGAGATCAAAGGATGGAAGATCGCGGTGCTCGGGTTTGGCGGCGTTCTGCCCAGCCGCTCATGGCTTGCTACCGATAGTCGCTCCGGCATCGCCAGCGGTGATGACCGGGCCGATATGGTGGCCGCCGTGGAACGGGCAGCGGAGGTAGCCGACCTGGTTATCGTCACCATCCACTGGGGAAAGGAGCTCGATACCCAGCCCCGCCCTGACGACATCGGGCATGCCCGAGCGATGGTGGCGGCCGGCGCGGACATCATCTTCGGCCACCATCAACATCGGGTCGGACCTCTCGGGTCAATCAACGGCAAACCGGTCGCCTGGGGTCTGGGCCACATCATCTGGCGGCGTATCAATCCGGTGAGCGCCCAAACCACCGTCGCCCGGGTGCTGGTTCATCCTGACGGCACCATGGGTGCCTGTCTCATGCCTGCTGAAATTATCCGCCACGGACATCCGGTGTTCGTGGGATCCAATCCGGGCCACTGCCGATTGCTCTACGACGGAAAACCCCGCACGCCGGAGCCTCCCCACCCTCTTGAACTCGGAATGGTTCCCTGACAGTGCCCGGGATTGCCTACTACTTATTAAGCCTCGGGGAAGTTGTAGCGGAAGACACCGCCGGTTCGGACCATCTCGGCCGCGATACCGTCAGCATGCTGGATGAACCGGTTCAACATGGCATTTATCTGATCCGGCACATCCTGCAGCGCCTTATGACCGGACCCCACCACCTTGCCGATCACCACCTGCGGACACAGTTCACGTAACAGGTCTAGGTCAAGATCCGGCTGGCCGCAGTCAATATACAGGTAGGGGCACTTGACACCGCGCATGATGGGCTCGGCGTCGAAGCCGATCATCCCCTGCCAGCCGTTGAGGATCACGTGATCGGGGACCTCGGCTAGGCGATCCGCCAGGGTTCCTACCCGCGACGGATCGTCGGTGGGGAGGTAGGAGGCGCTCAGGAAACCCCTCAGGGTCTCCCGAAAGTCGCTGTCGGCGGTCATCAAGTGATCGAAGGGACCATGGTGGGCGGCGTGCCAACCCGGAATGTTGGACGGTGAATCAAGGCTGGCTATGGCACCGATCAGGTCGGGGTGACGGGCCGCGGCGGAGATGATCACCTGTCCGCCCATGCTCTGGCCGACCAGCACCGGCTTCTCCAGACCAAGTTGACGGGCCAACTCGGCAACGTCATCTCCGTGTTGCTCCATCGTATAAATCTCGTCGGGTTTGTCGCTGTCCCCGTGGCCCCGCAGGTCAACGGCGATGCATCGATGGTCGGGCGAGAAATACTCCTCCTGGAAGCCGAAGCCGGTGCGGTTGCCGAACCCTCCGTGCACAAAGATGATGGCCGGATCTCCGGATCCGACCTCGTGATAGGCGATCTGGACGCCGTCGGGGGTGGTGATGGTTTGGGTAGTCATGCGGGGAGGATAGCCGTGAGCCGGGACCTCGTACCTTCTTGCCGCAGACAGACTCTGCTATATTGACATCAGTAAACTAGCTCTGACGGATAGATCGCTATGCAATCTCTCACCACATATCGTGACATCTCGAGACATCTGCTCGCCCAAGGATTCGAGGAGTTGGCCGCGGGGGACCTGCTACAGGCGTCGGAGAAGGGGTGGGGTGCCGCCGCCCACATGATCAAAGCCGTCGCCCAAACCCGAGGATGGGAACACAGCAGCCATTCCTACCTTTTCCAAGTGGCCGCCCGCGTCGTACGAGAAACGGGTGATCATGAAATACTCGACCGGTTCATGGTGGCGAGCGCCCTGCATCAGAACTTCTACGAGAACTGGGCGAACGCCACCTTCGTGAACCGGGGACTCCACCAGACCCAGATTCTGCTGACCCGACTTGAGCGCGCACTTGACGTAGGGCCGATTCGATAGCAACTGTAATGTGTTATTGTTAATATAACATGATCGATGACTAGACGATTGTAAGAGTATCGATGAAAACAATAACCTACCGGGGGGCGGCCCGTGCGTTGCTAGATCAGGCACTCACGGAACTGGCGGAGGGAGACACCCGACAGGCGTCGGAAAAGGGGTGGGGTGCCGCCGCCCAGATGATCAAAGCCGTCGCCTCCAGCCGTGACTGGAAGCACCGCAGCCACGCAGCCCTGTACAAAGCCGTCGATCGCATCGTGGCAGAAACCGGCGACAGGAGCATCGGGACGCTTTTTCGTGGGGCCAACGGCCTGCACCAGAACTTCTACGAGAACTGGGGAGCCGCAGAGTACGTCACTGCTGGGCTGGGGGACGTGGGGACGCTGTTGGACAAACTCGAGCCGCTACTGGAGTGATCGTCGAGCCAACTAGTAACCCGTACCCATCCGCCTAGAGGCAGGTCGCTACCGGCTCCCGGGGAAGTTGTACTGGAACACGCCTCCGGTTCTCACCATCTCGGCGGCAATCCCATCGGCATGCTCGATAAACCGGTTCAGCATGGCGTTGATCTGATCGGGCACATCCTGCAGCGCCTTATGACCGGCCCCCACCGTCTTCCCGATCACCACCTGTGGACACAATTCACGCACCAGGTCCAGATCAAGATCCGGCTGGCCGCAGTCGATATACAGGTAAGGGCACCTGACCGCTTTGAGGGTGTCGGTGGGGTCGTAGTTCACCTTGCCGCCCCAGCTGTTGAGGATCACGTGATCAGGCACCTCGGCGAGACGCTCTGCCATCTGGCCGAGGCGGGTGGGATGATCGGTTGGGAGGTAGGCGGCGCTCAGAAACTTGATAAGGGTCTCTCGGAAGGGACCCTCCCTGGTCATTAGATGATCGTAAGGACCATGGAAGCGCTGGTGCCAGCCGGGGATATTGCTCGGGGAGTCCAAGCTCGCCACGGCGGTCACCAACTCCGGGTAGAAGGCTGCTACCGAGATAACTACCTGCCCGCCCATGCTCTGGCCGACCAAGACCGGCTTCTCTAGGCCGAGCTGACCGATCAATTCAGCCACATCGTGGCCGTGTTGTTCCATCGTAAGCACCTGGTCTGGCTTGTCGCTGTCGCCGTGGCCTCGGAGGTCGACGGCTACGCAGCGGTGGTTCGGCGAGAAGTACGCCTCCTGATTGCCGAAGCCACGCCGGTTGCTGTAGGCACCGTGGATGAAGATTATGGCCGGATCGCCGGACCCGACCTCGTGGTAGGCGATCCGGGTTCCGTCGCGGGTGGTGATGCTTCCTTCAGTCATGATGCCGAGACTAGCCGTTCTGTCGAACGAGGCCATAGATCCTTGTCTCCCCGGCGAAACCGAACTCTCTCAGGAATGGGGGTGGACGGCAGATACGGTCGTCGGAAATACCTATCTATCAGGCTGAATTGCGGCATCCGGCAAGTTGTACTGGAAGACGCCTCCGGTTCTCACCATCTCGGCGGCGATCCCGTCGGCGTGCTCGATGAACCGGTTCAGCATGGCGTTGATCTGATCCGGCACATCCTGCAGCGCCTTATGACCGGCCCCCACCGTCTTCCCAACCACCAGCTGCGGACACAGGGCGCGGATGCGGTCAAAGTCGAGGTCCGGCTGGCCCGAATCCACGTACAGGTAGGGACAGTTCATCCGGCGGAGGGTGTCGGAGGGCTCGTAGGCCTTCATCGCGTCCCAGGCCCGCACAATCATGTGGTCGGGGATCTGCGCCAGCCTCTCTTCGAGGCCGCCAACCCAGGACGGATCGTCGGTGGGAAGGTAGGCCGCGGCCAGGAACCGTCGCACGCCCTCCCGGTAGGGGCCGTCGAAGGTGATCAGATGGTCGAACGGAGAGTGAAAACGCTTCTGCCATCCGGGAACGTTGCTGGGCGAATCAAGGCTGGCCACCGCCCTAACCAGAGACGGATGGCGAGCTGCTACCGAGATCACCACCTGCCCGCCCATGCTGTGTCCAACTAGGACCGCCGGTGGCGTGCCTAGGTGTTGGAGGAGCTCTGCCACGTCATCCGCATAGCGGTCCATTGAGTAGACCTGATCGGGTTTGTCGCTCTCGCCGTGGCCACGCAGATCCACCCCGATGCAACGATGGCGCGGGGCGAAGTATGCGACCTGGTGGGAGAAGGCCTGATGGCTGCCGTAAATGCCGTGGATGAAGACGATGGGCGGATTCCCGCCGCCACGGTCTTGGTAGGCGATCCGGATTCCGTCTTCGGTCCTAAATGATGAGACCACGTTAGATGCCTCCTTGTTGTCCGGAGCGTTGACGACCGTGCACCCGATCAGCCGACCGGGGTGTCGAAGAAGGAAAGCAGAGCCGCCGCGGCCTGTTCCACCTGCGACTCGGTGATCTGCGGGAAGCAGGGAAGACCGATGACCTCGGCCGCAGTGCTCTCGGCGACGGGCAGCGAGCCCGGCCCGAGGCCCATCGATTCGAATGCCGGATGCAGATGAAGCGGGGGGTTGTAGTAGAGGCGAGTGGCGATGCCTCGGTCGGTCAGATGGGCTCTTATCCGGCCTCGGAGGTGCGCCGGAACCCTAACGTTATAGGCGAAGTACACATGGCGCGCCCAGGGTGCCTCGTAGACAGGAACCACCGACGTGCCCGAGAAGGCTTCCCGGTAGAGAGCGGCCGCGCGGCGGCGTCCGGCGATACGGTTCTCCAGCGAAGGGAGCTTGGCGGCGAGAATGGCGGCCTGGATGGTGTCGAGGCGCTGGTTGTAGCCTTGCTCTAGCACCTTCCATCCGTGCCCCCCGGTCAGGTCCTGTCCTGAGAGCACCTGGCCGGGAGCATGACCGTAGTTACGGAGAACCTGGAGGCGGTGGGCAAGATCGGGATCGTCGGTGACCACTATTCCCCCGTCCCCGTAACCGCCGAGGATCTTGCCCGGTGCCAGGCTGAAGCACCCCAGCGGACCGAAGGTCCCGGTTCGACGACCCCGGTACTCCGCACCGACCGCCAAAGCCGAATCCTCCAGCACTATGAGGCCGTGTCGGTCGGCGACTTCCCGAATCGGATCAAGATCGGCGGGATGACCGAACAGATGAACTGGCATCACCACACGGGTGCGGGGGGTAATCGCCTCCTCCAACCGGACCGGATCCATGGTGAAGGTGTCCTTGGTAGTGTCGGAGAGCACCACCCGCCCCCCGGCGTGGGTGACCGCGGCTGCGGTGGGGGTATCGGTGTTGGGGACCGTTATGACCTCGTCGCCAGGGTCAAGCTCCAATGCGGCGAGGGCGAGATGTAGAGCAGCCGTACCGGAACCCACCCCGATCGCGTAACGCGCTCCCACATACTCGGCAAACGCCGCTTCGAAGGCCTCTAACTCCTCGCCCAGCACATAGAGGCCGCTGCTAAGAACCCGGTCGATGGCTTGGTGTATCTCGGTCTGCAACGATCGGTACTCGCTACCGAGATCGGTCATGGGCACTACCACCGCGGCCTCCATAGAAATCGGGTCAACTGCCGGAGCCTACCCTGGGTCAACAAGCCTGCGGAGGCACGGGTCTGGGTCAGTCGGGCACTACCACGGTGCGGAGGGCGGTTCCGGTCTCGAGGTTGTCGAAACCTTTCTCCAGGGTCGACAGCGGGATGGTGTGGGTAACCATGTCATCGAGGTTGAGACGACCGGCCCGGTAGAGGGAATCTAGGACAGGGAAGTCCTGAGCCGGGATGCCCTCGCCGCCGTGGGTGGTCATCAAGGTAGAGGTGTTGCGGAAAAACCCTACCGGGTTGACATCCGCCTCCGAGCCGGCACCGGGGACCCCGATCATGGTGGCCACCCCCCCGTAGGACAGCATGGCGAGGGCTTGCTCCAACGTCGATCCCATACCGACCGCTTCGAAGGCGAAATCCACGCCTCTACCACCGGTGATATCGCGAACCGCCCCAACCGCGTCCTCGTCGGCTGAGTTGACCGCCCGGGTGGCACCCATCGACAGCGCCCATTCCAACTTGAGGTCGGAGATGTCGACGGCGATCACCTCGGAGGCGTTGGCGAGGTGCGCCCCCTGGACGGTGGACAGGCCGATGCCCCCGCACCCGATCACAGCCACGGTGGCCCCCGGCCAGACCTTGGCGGTATGGAACACCGCACCGGTGCCGGTCATCACCGCACAACCAAGCAGCGAAGCCGAGGTCAGCGGCATCTCGTCGCTGATCGGATAGACAGCACGTGCGTCCACCGGGATCCGCTCGGCGTACATCGCTACCCCAATCGGGGCTTCGACAGCTGATCCGTCGGACGCCAACCGGGCCTGAGGAGGTCGGGGGCCAGAGGCATTGCACCGCCGTGGGTCGTTACGACGGCACATCACGCACCCGCCGCACGGCACCCGGCATCCGACCGCGACGCGGTCCCCCACTCGGAGGTGGTTGACATCCGACCCGACCTGTTCGACGATCCCGGCACCCTCATGCCCGAGGAGCATCGGGTAACGGGGTTCCCTGGTCGCCTGCAGGCCCTTGGAGACCTTGTAATCGGTCCGGCACACCCCGGCCGCTTCCATCCGGAGTATCACCTCCCCCTCACGAGGAGAAGGGAAGGTGATCTCGGTCAGCTCCACCCGCCCCGGCTCGAGGACCAGGGCGGCTCGGCTACGCATCAAGGTCGACTATGACGTCGAGGTCATAGGTGAGCCGTTCCCCACCCTCGGGGGTGACCCGGACGTTGTCCGAAACGCATATGCCACCAACCGCGAGCGCTTCGGCCGGGTCATCGAACGTGATCTGAGGATGCAGGTTGATGACCATGTTCGTCTGCATCACCCGCTCCTTCCCGGGTACCCACGGCACCTCGTGGGAATCCAGGCCGATCCCGTGGGCGGTGTAAGCGACCGAATCAAAGCCGCCTTGGCCGTACTTGCGATGTACCCGATCGCGGGCCGCCAACACTTCCTCGGAGGAATCACCGGTCCTCATCGCCTGCACGCAGGCGTCGAGAGTCTCGATACGGGTATCCCAGTAGCGGAGAATCTGATCGGAAGGACGACCGAAGCAATAGGTGCGCCGGACCTCCACCCAATAGCCGGACGGTCCGCCCCATTCGAGATCAATGCAGATCACATCATCCCGATCTATCTCGGCGTCCATCCCGAAGGTATAGGCTCGGTAGGGCGGACGGGTCATTTGGGCGATCCCGTCCAGACACCCATGCTGGCGCACCAGACGGTGGGCTTCAGCCAGTACATCACGCTCGATAACCCCCGGCCTGATGTGCGCCTCAAGACCGTCGAAGACCACGCGCATGATGCGGGAGGTCTCTCGCAGGTTCTCGATCTCTTCATCGCTCTTGATGGCCTTTATGTCATCGAAGAGCTCCGTGGCATCGACCAAGGTGGCGGTCTTGCCGAACGCCTCCTGGAAACCCATGTAGTGCGCCGCGGAGGTGATGTCGGCCAAACCGACTATCCCGATGGTGCCGTTTGAGTACCCGTGGTCTGAGAGGATGCCAGCGATCTCCTCACCGGGAGTCTGGGTGGCCCGAAAGTCCTGGATCCAGTTCACCAGCGCCACCCGGGAGAGACCCCAGAGCGGGTCACCGATGAAGGTGGGTTCCCCCTTGAGCGGAAGCACCACCATTCCCCATCCCGCCCATTGGAAGATGTCGCTTACGTACTGCACCCGCCCCCGGACGAACTCGTCACCGCGGCTGCAGATAACCAGAGCATCGATCCCTGCATTGGCCATCGCCTCCCGGAGGACACGATGACGACGGGCGCGTTCCTCCGGAGAGGAGATGTGGGTCAGTTTGCCTTCTGCCATAGTGCGGCTCCTTAGCTGTTCGGGGTCGGAATTGATGCGGGTCGGTAAGAAGCAGACGGTCGGGGATCGGCCAACTCCTCCACGATCTCGTCGGTGGTCCTAGAGGCGATGAACCCACCGTCCGTCATCCGGACGAGGGCGTTCTCGTGAAGCTCCTTGGTGGACGAGGTACAGGCGTCGCTGACCAACGAGACCGTGTAACCGGAGTCGGCCGCATCGCGGGCGGAAAGCTCCACACATCCCTCGGTGACGATTCCGGTAAAGACCAGGTTGGTGATGCCCATCCGCTTGAGGACATCGTCGATGTTGCTGGTGTTGAAGACGCTCGACGAGGTCTTCGAAAAGACCATCTCGTCGCCCATGACCTTGACTTCGGGAAGAAGCTCATCGTCCATCGGCACCCGAGCTACCGGCTCTAGGTCGGCGGTGGGCATGAAGGCTTTACCAGCATCACGACCGTCGGCGGTTCGATAGGCGACCCGCACATGTATCACTTCCTCGCCAGCCTCTCGGAACGCATCCTGGCACCGGCGGACGTTGGGCAGGATCCCGTTGATGTTGTCCCACCGCTCCCTCATCAGCTCGGGCTTGCCAGCGGCCTTGGCGATGCGCCCGATCCAGCCTTCCTCATGGGCGTCCAGATATTGGAGATCGATGGTCAGCAGCGCCGTCTTCCCCCGCTCGATCGAGGGGAACGACCGGCGTGGGAACAGGTCATAGAAGGGGTCATGTAGGTTCATCGGCCTGGCTCTCCTTTGAGATCGGCTTGTCTGCAACGGTTGCCGCAAATGGCCAGTGGGTTCCGGCACCAACGGTGTTGCCCAAGTGCCGAGTATATTGGTTCCACACCCTCCCCTTGCCCGCTCATCGACAGAAGGTCTGTTAGTCCGGTCGAACCCATCCTCTTTCGTCACTCGAGGCGATGACAGCATCCAGCAATCGATGCAGATGCACACCATCGCCGAAGTCGGGTCGGAAGCGGTGACCCTCCCGCACCGATCGAGCGAAGCTACCCAGCGCCCCGGCCACGTTGAAACCGGAATGATCCTCGGAGACCGTAAGGTCTTCGCAGTACGCGGCGGGAACCTCGACCTCCTCCAATCGGTCTGCTTCTCGACCCCCGAGCGACAGCTGCAGGGGGCCAGCCGACACCTTGACCGGGCTGAATTGGTAATAGGAGGGGGCTTCTAGGACGATCTGGCCTTCGTCGCCGATGATCCGCAGCGAATAACCCTGGGGCGGGGAGGTGGTGTTGGAGATGTACGCCGATCCGACGACGCCTTGGCTCAACTCAGCCATGGCCATCACCGTGTCGGCGGTTTTCCATTCGAAGACGCCACCATCCGAAAAGGTGCCTTCGGGCGATAGGGTGAGCTGCCGACCCGAGATGCTCTCGACCTTGCCCAGGATCATCTCTACTGAATCGATAACGTGCGCGAAGGCGACGAACAGGGCACCACTCGCTTCCCCATGGTTGACCAGCCAGGACCGGTCGGGATCCACCTCGAACTTCGAGAGCATCTGCGATACCACGAACGAGAGCGGTCTGCCGATGGCCCCATCGGCGACCAGGCGGCGGGCCCACCGCACGGCCGGGGCGTAACGGCCCTGAAGTCCGACCGCGGTCGGGACCGCCGACTCGTTGGCGACGGAGGCCATTGCCGTCGCCTCCTCCGTGTCAAGGGCCAGCGGCCACTCGCAATAAACCGGCTTACCCGCCTGTAGAGCCGCCATCGCCAGCGGGTGATGGAACCGGGGACGGACCGCCACCGTTACCAGATCAACGTCGGGATCGGCGCAGAGGTCGTCTACGTGCGTGTACCACTTGCGAGCACCCCATTTCTCGGCCGCGGCACGGGCGGTGGATTCTCTGGTGGTACAGACAGCGTGAAGGGTGAGGTCGGGAGCGGCCAAAACCGCTGGCAAGTGGGCCCGGTCACCGAAGCCGGGTGGGCTAGCGCCGATCACGCCTACCCGCATCGGATCGCGGGCGTTCATGGATTTACCGGCTGGTGCCACATCATGGCCCGAGGATACCCCAGTGAATACGAGGAAACTTATAGCTATCATGGCTATATGTAGTTAGCTATTACGGCTATGACAGCCATAGGAGGTCAAGGACGGACCATGCTGACCGCGAGCGTCTCACAGTTGAAGAACGGGCTTAGTTCCTACCTGAGGCGGGTGAAGGCTGGCCACACCGTACTGGTGATGGATCGCAAGACCCCGGTAGCCCGCATCGTCCCGCTGTCGGACAACACAGGGATGTCACCCGGATCTAGCCTCGAAGACCAGCCCCGGATCGAGAGGCTTCTAGCCGATGGCTTGGCGACCAGGGAACGCAACATGGGTGCCCGCGAGGCGTTAGAACAATTGGGGGGATCGTGGCCGGCGGGTCGTGGCCTCCTTGATGCGCTGATCGATGACCGCGACGCCGACTTTCGCCAAGGACATCGTTGAGGTTCTGGGACACCTCCGGCCTGGTAGCCCTCTCGCGCGACGAAGCGCGCGCCCCTATCGCCCGGGCCCTGCTCCTAGACGACGACCGGATAGTGGTGTGGTGGGGAACCCCGGTGGAGTACATGAGCGCGCTCGCCCGTCTCGAACGAGCCGGGGTCCTCTCCCCCGCTGAGCTGTCCGACCACCACCGACACCTGGAGGGCCTAGCCCGGGTGTGGGTTGAGATACAGCCGGGTCCGGTCCTCCGTAGGCTCGCCCAACGGCTCCTCCGAACCCATCCCATACGGGCAGCCGACGCCTTGCAACTGGCTGCGGCTCTCACCGCCGCTCAGGGCGACCCCGGCACCCTGGGATTCGTATGTTTCGACAGCCGCCTCAATCAGGCCGCAGAGCGCGAGGGCCTCGAAGTCCTCACCCGTTAGACACCCCCACGATCGGCGTCGAGGCGTGGCCCATCGATGATCGGGGGTCGCAGATGCCCGCCCGGTGGTTCGGCTTGGTGCACGACGCGGATGGCTGCCACTGGACAACAGACCTCGGCGTTCACCGCGTCGTCAACGAAGACACCGGTGACGGAAGGTTGCAAGACGGTGGTCGAGCCAGCGTCTGCGGACACCTTGAACAAGGTGGGAGCGATGGCGGCGCACAACCCGGAACCCACGCATCGATCGTGATCAAGTTCGATGGTTGACATACAAATTCGGGAGCCTAGCCAGCCCGCGAACATGCCCGGTACTATCTCCTGACATGTCAGACCTTCTCGCGGCCGCCCGAGAGATCTTCCCGGAAATCGTCGAGCTACGCCGCAAGCTCCATCAGATCCCTGAACGAGGCAACCACACACCGAAGACCCGCGAGTTGGTACTGGAGGCCCTCGCTGGCCTACCTCTTGAGGTAAAACTCCATCAAAACACCAGCGGGATCGTTGGGGTGCTCAGAGGCGACCGACCCGGGCCAGCCACGCTCCTCCGGGCCGACATGGACGCTTTACCCATCACCGAAGAAACCCAGTTGGAATTCGCCAGCCATCACGAAGGGTTCATGCACGCCTGCGGACACGACCTCCACACCGCCATGCTCGTCGGCGCGGCACGGCTGCTATCGGACCGGCGGTCGCACCTTTCCGGGACGATCCTCTTCATGTTCCAACCGGGCGAAGAAGGATTCGCCGGTGCCCGATTCATGCTGGAGGAAGGGCTCCTCGAAACGGTGGAAGAGCGCCCCTCCGGGGCCTTCGCCATCCATGTGAACAGCTGGACACCCCCCGGAGCGGTAATGCATCGGTCGGGTCCCTTGCTAGCTTCCGACGACCGGATCGAGATCACCGTGAGGGGCAAGGGAGGCCACGCGTCGGCCCCCTTCCTATCCTACGATCCGATCCCGGTAGCCGCCGAAATCGTAATGGCGACCGAGACGGCCGTGACCCGACGGATCAACGTCCATGACCCGGGCGTCATCACCTTCGCCAACGTAACCGCCGGTACCACCCACAACGTTATCCCCGAGACCGCCGTCTTGATCGGCACGGTTCGGGCGCTCTCCGACCAAACCAGAGAGGAACTCCACGCCCTGCTGCGACGTATAACGCCGAACATCGCCGCCGCGCACGGGATGGAAGCAGATCTGGAGATCACGATGGGTTACCCGGTCACCTTCAACGATGTCCAACACACCGAACATGTAGACCGCGTAGCCCGACAGACCCTCGGAGAGAGCGCCGTATCCTGGATGCAGGAGCCGTTCATGGGGTCGGAAGACTGGGGTTTCGTGCTTCGTGAAGTCCCAGGCACGATGTCCTTCCTGGGGGCCTGCCCGCCAGACACGGACCCAGCTGATACGCCCGGACTCCACTCCAGCCGGGTGGTCTTTGATGAGGAATCAATGGTCGCCGGCATGGCCCTGCACACGGCCGTCGGCCTATCCCACCCGTCAGGTAGACCAGTCCCCTGACCTGCCGCCGGACTTGCGGAGCAGACGCAACCCCTCTATTCGAGCCCCTTTCTCCACCCCCTTAACCATGTCGTAAAGGGTCAATGCGGCTACCGCGGCCGCTGTCAAGGCCTCCATCTCCACACCGGTCCGGTCGGTGGTTCGGGCCGAGGTTCGAATCCGGGCACCCGTCTCCGCCCTCTCCACATCCACCACGACTTCGGAAAGAGCCAACGGATGGCACAGGGGTATCAGGTCCGACGTTTTCTTGGCACCCATAATCCCCGCCAGGCGGGCGGTCGCGACCGCGTCTCCCTTGGACAAGTCTCCTTGGAAGACCAAGTCCGCCGTGGTCGCTGACATGACGACCAACGCCTCGGCCGACGCCTTCCGATCGGTTACCGGCTTGTCGCCCACGTCCACCATCTTGACGCGACCCCGGTGATCGGTATGGGTCAGCCGGTCCTCAGACATCAGCAACTCTCCTCCGCGGAACCGGCCGACTGGCGTGACGCGGGCCAGAGCGCACCCAAGGCCTGGTGGGCGGTGCGGGCCTCGGGTGACTTGAACATCTCGACCGCGACCCGCTCCCCCGCCTCCACCACTCCGGTCCCGGCTGGCACCACGGCAAAAGCGTCAGCCCGGGCCAGAGCGGACAGGACATTGGAGGACTGGCTCCCACTCTGTCGCGCCGCCGCCTGATCCCCGTCTCCCTCCAGCACCACCCTGGTGAACACTGTTTTGGCCGGATCCGTTCGCCACGTTTCGCCAGCCAGGGCGGTAGAGCGGCCCCGGAACACCATCCGGCACCCCATCATGTGCAGCAAGGCCGGACGGGCGAACTGCTCGAACGCCACCATGACCGAGACCGGGTTTCCGGGGAGTCCGAGTAGCGGAGTGCCGTTGATGTGGCCGAAGGCGAAGGGCTTGGCGGGCTTCATGGCTACCTTCCAGAAGTCCACGGTTCCGAGACGACTAAGGAGGATCTTGACCAGGTCGTACTCGCCCATCGATACGCCACCGGAGGTAAGCACCATGTCCGCCTGCTCGGCCCCCTGTTCCAAGGCCCGACGAAGAACCTTCTCGTCATCTCCCACGATTCCCAGATCGACCAACTGGACCCCTAGGTCGGCGAGCAAAGCGGATAACAGCGGACGATTGGTGTCCCTGATCTGACCGGGACCCAGCCGAGCGGTTTCCGGGGGAAGCACCTCGTCGCCGGTGGAGAGAACCGCCACCGCGGGACGGCGGCGTACCGAAGGCGTGATGCCCAGCGAAGCCAGAACCGCCAGATGGGCCGGGGTGATGCGCTCTCCGGCATCGAACACCGGATCGCCTGCCGACAGGTCCCCTCCCGCGGGCCGGACTGCCGTACCGGTCGGGGTGGCGGCCAGAATCCGTACCCCACCATCCACCGATTCCGTATCCTCCACCTTCACCACGGTGTCCGCGCCCCCCGGCATCGGGGCGCCCGTCATGATCTTGATAGCGCAACCGGATCGGACAGTCTGCGTAGCCACGTGACCGGCGGGGACATCCTCCAACAGCGAGAGGCAGACCGGCGCGGAACCCACGTCGGCACCCACTACCGCATACCCGTCCATCGCCGAGTTGGTGAACGGGGGGACGTCCTCGGGAGCTACCACCGAGCTGGCTAAGCCCAGCCCGAGAGCTTCCCAAACCGGGACCCGCTCCAAGGGCAACAAGGTCATGGCGGCCAGAACATCCCGCTGGGCGCGCTCAAGGGAACGCATCAACCCGACTCCAACTCGCTGAGCGTGGACCTGAAAGCCGCACCGTATTCCGGATGGCCCAGGCCAAGGATGGTGTTGGCCCGCAGAAAGCCGACCGGGTTTCCTATATCGAGCAGCTCCACATCAGAAAGATAGGCGCGACACCGACCTTCCTGTCCGAGCAACGAGATAGCGTCGGTCAGCTGTATTTCCCCCCCTCGGCCGGGGCCGAGCCCGGCGAGCCGGTCAAAGATCTCGGGACCGAACAGATAGCGCCCGTTGATTGCGTAGTTTGAGGGGGCCTCTCCTGCGGCAGGCTTCTCTACCGCGGCACCGATCTCCATGACCGATCGGCTCAGGCGTTGCCCTGGCACCACCACCCCTTTGGTGGGGAGGTCAGCCCGGGCCACTTCTCGCACGTACACCACCGAGGTACCCGTTCGAGCCGCGCCAGCTAGCCGTCCGAGAAGGTCATGTTTGGGGGGAAGCAGGTCATCGGCGAGCATCACGAAGAAAGGACGGATGCCGATCTGGTCTCGCCCGGTCAGGACGGCGTGACCCAGGCCTTTGGCTTCCTCCTGTATCACCGAGCGAACCTTGATCCCGGCCAACTGGGGAAGGAACCGGGATTCTTCGAAGTGCCTCTCGATAATGTGGCCGCCTTCGGGATCAGCTACTACTACCACCTCGGTCACGCCAGCTCGGGCGGCTTCCTCAACCACCCATTGGATGCTGGGACGATCCACCACGTTGAGGAGGGCCTTAGGAACGGCGTTGGTTGCGGGGCGCATACGGGTACCCCGACCAGCGGCCGGAACCAACGCAACATCGACCTTCATCGAGCGACTTTCGGCACAGACATCAGACCAACCGGTTCTCCACGCCGGAACGAATCCGACTCAAGTTAGAGCGGTGCCTGACCACGATCAACAGCATCATGGCCCCGAAGATAGCCACCGTCCTACCGTCGGCGCCAACCACGAGGAGGGCGGGGACGGAGACTACCGCCGCCGCCAGCGAGCCGACCGCCGAGATCCGGGTTAGTTTCGCGGACAGCCCGTAAACGACCAACAGGACCACCATCACCGCCGGATGCAGGGCCAGCAGGGCACCACCAGCGGTGGCGACACCCTTACCGCCCCTGAAGCGGTGGTAGATCGGGTAGCAATGGCCCACCACCGCCACCAGCCCGGCCAGTGCCCCTACCGCAGAGGACCACCAAAGGGCACCCAGAAGGGTGGGCAGGAACCCCTTGAGGAGGTCGGCGGCTAGAACGGTGGCGGCCGTCCCCTTGCCCATCGAACGAAGCACGTTGGAGGCACCCGGGTTCCCGCTACCCACATCATGAATGTCCACCCTCTGCCAACGAGACACTAGGACAGCCGGATTCACCGAACCGGTCAAGTAAGCACCGACCAACAGGGCGGTCACGCCGAAGAACATCGGGAGAGTCTAGAGAAGCGATGGTATTATCCCGCCGAGGGTACCCTGCGGCCCATCACCTTTCTCCCTAATTCGACCGGAGTTTTCCCGAATGCCTACATACGTTTACGAATGTAAGGATTGTCGCCACAGGTTCGAGATCTTCCAGCGGTTCGCCGACGACCCGCTGACAACCTGCTCGGAGTGTCAGAAAGTCACCCTCCGCAGGGTGTTGTTTCCGGCCGGGGTGGTCTTCAAGGGTTCGGGTTTCTATGTCACCGATTCGCGCCGTCCCTCCCCGTCAGGCCGGAAGGATGGGGCCTCCCCGCCTGCGTCCTCTTCCTCCGACAAGTCCGAGAAGAAAAAGCCCGCTCAATCGGCAAACGGCAAGACCGCCACCAAAGAACCGGCCCGATCGGCTTCTGACAAAGACTCTTAGGGCAGAGAGGTAACCCGAGTGAGGGGCGTGGTGGGGGTGATCCTCGCCGGGGGCAGGTCCAGCCGCATGGGATCCGACAAAGCGCTCGTCAAGGTCGGAGGCCGTCCGATGGTCGAGTGGGTGGCCCGGGCGATGAGCGATTTCTCCCCGGTGGTGATGGTGGGGCGTCGGCAGGCCCCGATGGGCCTAATGGCCCTTCCCGACCATCATCCGGGGCCAGCCGGACCGCTGGCCGGACTCTATACCGCCCTTGCCGCCTTCAAGCTCCCGGTGGTGGTGGTCGCGGTGGACCAACCTCTGGTCCGTGCCGAGACGCTGTCCGAGCTGGCTCGCCGGGCCAACGAGGACCGAACTGCCGTCTGCATCGACCAAGTCGCCCAAGTCACCTGCGCCTCATACTCTCCCCAGTGCCTGGCTCAGGCGGCTCGTCTTCTGGGGGCGGGAGGATCGATCCGCGATCTGCTCCGATCCGAGCCTTGGACCCGGATCGAACCCCAGGAATGGTCGTCGTGGGGAGAAGATGGTAGATCGTGGTTCTCGATGGATTCCCCGGAGGACATCCTGGCTGCAGAACGGAAGTTCCGGGTCAGGCTAGTGACCTAGACCGTCCAACAAACCCCTTCCCTACCGTCCGAATCCGCGTTACCTTCGGGTGGCGTGCTATGGATGACCCACCCTCCCTATCTGAGATGGACGCTCGTCGGTTTGCTGATCGCAGTGAGCCTTTGGGTGGAACTGCGCCCCGAATCGATCACGACCCACCCCTACCTGACCCGTGATGTGCCCCGCGGGGAGTCGTTGGAGGGAGCAACCGAACCGCGTCGGCTACCGGCTGGCGTGCTCGACCCGGTTGCTGAGACGGGTTACGCGTCACGAGACCTCACCGCGGGGCAGCCGCTCCTGGCTGGCGACCTCACCCCGTCCGCGATCATCGTTCCCCCCGGATGGTGGGTGCTTGATGTCCCGGTTCCGGCTGCAACCAGCGCGGGAACCAACATCCAGCTGGTCATCCTCCCCTCAGCGGGCGGGACGTCACCCGAACCGATCGCCGGGCTGGTGACCGCCGTCCGAGCCGACGAGTACGAATCCGACGAGGTGATGGGCTCGGTGGCGTTCCCGCCCGAGCGAGCCGCCACCGCGGCGGTAGCGATCGCCGAAGATAAGGTGTCGGTGCTGACCGAAGCCCACCCGACAACCGAATAACGTCATACCATGCTCGAAGCAATCATCTGGGGGCTCGTCCAAGGCCTCACCGAGTTCCTGCCCGTCTCATCAAGCGGACACCTACGGGTGATTCCCGATCTGCTGGGCATCGCGGCACCCGATCTCTCCACGTCCGCGGTCTTACATCTGGGAACCCTCGGCGCGGTGGTGGCCTACTTCCGGCACGACTTGGTCGACCTGATCCGAGGTCTACCGAGCCAACCGGCCTCCCGGCGCTCTCTAGGAATGGTGATCGTCGCCACCATCCCGGCGGGTTTGGTCGGAATACTGCTATCGGGCGCTGTGGAGAGCTTCCAGGAGTCGACCACGGCCGTAGGGGCGGCTTTGATCCTCACCGGGATCGTTCTGTTGCTCCCCAAGCTCAGGACCGGCCCGAGCAAGACGGTGGAGGAACTGTCCTGGTCCGACAGCGTCGTCATAGGGCTCGCCCAAGCCCTCGCGCTCCTGCCTGGTATCTCGCGGTCGGGAATGGTGATCGTCGGCGGGGTGCTGCGCGGTCTGGTGCCGGAAGAAGCGGGCCGGTTCGGGTTCATCATCGCCATTCCGATCATCCTCGGGGCCGGATTGGGAGAACTCTTGACCCTGGAAACCTCGGTCGGGCTCTCCGCCGAGGTGGTGGTGGGTACCTTGGTGGCCGGTGTTGCTGGCTACGGGGCCATCCACCTGCTTCTCAACCGGCTGCTTCGCCGGAGCCTGACCCCCTTCGCCCTCTACTGTGTGGGGATCGGGTTGATCACCCTGTTCATGTTCTGACAACCCTCCCCGGGTCCCGCTTGAGCCGGGTCGCGGCTCGGGACGACAGGAATATCACATCCCGGTGATACGCAACTCCGGGTGGGTCCTGATCCGGGGGCGACTAGCCGCCACCACACGGGCGAGATCGTCGAAGGCCTGCGCGGCGGCACTCCCCGGTGCAGCCAGCTTCACGGGCACTCCTTGGTCGGCCCCGGAACGCATCGCCAGCAGGATCGGTATCTGGGCCAAGAGATCAACTCCGGTCTGCTCCGCCAGGTCCGCACCTCCCCCTGATCCGAATATCTCGTAACGCCGGTCGTCATCCCCTACGAACCAGCTCATGTTCTCCACCACCCCGATCACCTTCTGGTCAACTCGATCCGCCATGCGTGCCGCCCGCGAGGCAACTCGGCTGGCGGTCGGCTGAGGGGTAGTAACCAGCAGGACCCGTGCTCTCGGCACGAATTGGGAGATGGAGATGGCGATGTCGCCGGTGCCGGGGGGCATATCGATGAGCAGAAACTCGGGCTCGTCCCAGAAGACGTCGGTGAGGAACTGCTCAAGGGCCTTATGGAGCATGGGGCCTCGCCACACCACTGCCTGACCGTCGGAAACGAAATAGTCGATCGAGATGACGGCTACCCCGTGGGCTCGCAAGGGGACAATTGAGTCGGCTAAGACCGCGGGCGCTCCCTCGGCACCGAGCATCTTCGGTATCGAATAACCCCACACATCGGCATCGATCACCCCAACGGAGTGGCCCAGGTCGGCCAGGCTGACGGCCAGGTTGGTGGTCACCGAGGACTTCCCGACTCCCCCCTTGCCCGAGGACACCGCAATCACGTAAGTCGATGAGCCCGACCCCCCGACCGGACGCTTCTCGCCCCGAACCGATCCCATCAAATCCGTACGCTCGTCATCGGTCATCAGACGGCGCCCAACCTGAACCGAACGGACCCCGTTGACGGAGGACGCCGCGGCCGTGACCGCCTCGACGATGGACTCACCGATCGGTCCGGGTATGGGGAGCGTTAGGTCGATGACCGCTACCCCGAAGCGCTTCATTCGGACCGAGGTGACATACCCGAGGTCGCCGATCCTCCTTCCCAAGACGGGATCGACGGTCTCAGCAAGCGCGGCGGTCAGTTGTTCGGTTCGGGATTCGGTCACAGGACACCCTGGTCGGCTTCAACGTTACGTTAGCGCCATGCCAGAACCCTGATTCTGGTGCCCAAGTCCTCCTGACGGGACGGCCCCGCCGCCAGCTCTCGCGCTGATGAGAATTATGCTTCAGGAAGGTCTCGGTCTCGTTGACCGATCTCGGGTCGGGACCGTACTGTTGACCAGAGCGGAGGCCGTCCCATGAGCATCACCGTACCCACGGATCCCTTCCAAGCTTCTGCGGCGATCAGGACACCCTTGGGCGAGCGGACCGTGTACCGCTTGGATGCTCTGGCCGACCACGGCGATATCCACTCGCTTCCCTACTCGATCAAAGTTCTAGTGGAGTCGGCACTCCGCAGCTGCGACGAGCGGACCGTCACCAGCCAGGACGTAATATCCCTGGCCGCCTACAACGCCACCAAGGTTCCGGACTCGGAGATACCCTTCTCGCCGGGCCGCGTCATCCTGCAGGACTTCACCGGGGTCCCCGCTATCGTGGATCTGGCCGCGATGCGGGACGCCATCGTCCGGATGACCGGCGACCCGGCATCAGCCAGCCAAGTCAACCCGACCGTACCGTGTGACCTGGTGATCGACCATTCCATTCAGGTGGACACGTTCAATTCCGCCGACGCGCTGCGGATCAACTCCCGCCACGAGTTCGAGCGCAACCGTGAGCGTTACGAGTTCCTCAAGTGGGGTCAGTCAGCCTTCGATAACTTTCGGGTGGTCCCCCCGGCGACCGGGATCGTTCACCAGGTGAACCTTGAGTACCTAGCCCGGGTGGTCTGGGACGACGGCACCACCCTGTACCCGGATTCGCTGGTGGGGACCGACTCCCACACCACGATGATCAACGGGCTGGGCGTTCTGGGTTGGGGCGTGGGTGGGATCGAAGCCGAAGCCGCCATGGTCGGCCAGCCGATCTTCATGCTGGCACCCGAGGTGGTCGGGGTGCGGCTCACCGGTGCTCTCCCGGAGGGCACCACCGCCACCGACCTGGTCTTACGCGTCACCGAGATCCTGAGGGAGCACGGCGTGGTAGGACGATTTGTCGAGTTTCACGGCCCGGGACTTGACAACATGCCCCTAGCCAATCGAGCCACCATCGCCAACATGGCCCCCGAGTACGGTGCCACCTGCGGATACTTCCCGATAGACCAGCACACGATCTCCTACCTGGAACTCACCGGTCGCCCGCCCGCGTTGATCGAAACGGTGGAACAATACGCCCGGCTTCAGGGCCTCTGGCGTGACGAATCCCACGACATCGTGTACTCCACGGTGCTGGAGATCGACATGGGGACGATCGAGTCTTCGCTCGCCGGACCCCGCCGACCGCAGGACCGGATCGCCCTGAGAGACATGCGTCGGCAATGGGCGGCGGATCAGGAGACGACTTTTGCCGGACACGGTAACCCCGACGGGGCCGAGGGGGTGACTAACGAGGGCATTACCTTCGATCTGGAGGACGGGGCGGTGGTGATCGCCGCGATCACCAGCTGCACCAACACCTCCAACCCCGGCGTCATGATCGGGGCCGGTCTGGTGGCGCGCAAGGCCCGGCAGAAAGGCCTGAACCGTCGTCCCTGGGTGAAGACCTCCCTTGCTCCCGGATCCCGAGTGGTAACCGAATACCTGGACCGAGCAGGCCTCACCGAGGACCTTGAGGCGCTCGGCTTCTACAACGTGGGCTACGGCTGCACCACCTGCATCGGTAACTCTGGGCCACTTCCGGACGCCATCACTCGCGCCATCGAGGACCACGACCTAGTGGCGGCCTCGGTGCTATCAGGCAATCGCAACTTTGAGGGGCGGATAAGCCCGCATATCCGCGCCAACTATCTGGCTTCCCCTCCCCTAGTCGTCGCCTTCGCCTTGGCCGGGACAGTCGACATCGATCTGACCGTCACTCCGCTTGGAGAGGATCCGGACGGCAACCCGGTGTACCTGAGTGATATCTGGCCGTCGCCTGCGGAAATCGAGGAGGTAGCTTCGCAAGCTATCACGGCTGATCAGTTCGTCGGCCAGTACGCCACCGTGTTCGAAGGTGCTGCCGAATGGCGAGCGATCGCCACGGAACCTTCCAGCCTCTTCCGGTGGAGTGATGAAAGCACCTACATCCAATCACCCCCGTTCTTCGACGGCCTGACCGCGGACGTGACGCCCATTGAACCGATTACGGGGGCCCGTGTGTTGGTGATGGTCGGTGACTCGGTAACCACCGATCACATCTCGCCGGCGGGCGGGATCCCCTCACACACCCCGGCGGGCCTTTACCTGACCGAAGCGGGGGTCCCCACCCTGCTGTTCAACAGCTACGGATCCCGTCGCGGGAACGATCGCGTAATGGCCCGAGGAACCTTCGCCAACCTACGCGTGCGGAACCGGTTAGCACCGGAGACGGAAGGCGGCTGGACAACCGACTTCACCGATGGACAAGTCAAGACTATCTTCGACGCCTCATCGAACTATCGCCAAGCCGGGACACCCACCATTGTCATCGCCGGGAGTGACTACGGGATGGGTTCGAGCCGGGACTGGGCCGCCAAGGGACCTTTCTTGCTGGGTGTCCGGGCAGTTATAGCGGAGAGCTACGAGCGGATCCACCGATCGAACCTGGTCGGAATGGGGATCCTACCGCTCGAGTTCAAGCCGGGAGAGAGTGCGGGCACCCTAGGCCTTGACGGTACCGAGGTCTTCAGCATCTCAGTTGATGACTCGTTGCGCCCGAAACAGGAGATCTTGGTCACGGCCCGTCACCAAGATGGTTCCGAGACGCCATTTGCCACTCTCGCCCGAGTAGATACGCCGGTCGAGGTTGACTATTACCGAAACGGAGGGATCCTCCATACCGTGCTCAAGGAGATGGCCTCGGGCTAGGTCCTGACCGCCTCGTCCCCCCGGCGGCCCCTATTCTCCGCAGTCCGTGGGATCGGCATGGGCGAGGAACACGCCGCCGGAGCGATCCTGCGCCACGATCATGTCACCCAACGGGGTGGGGAACGGACCTTGCAGTACCGACCCCCCGAGCGAGGTGACCCGGTCGGCCGTGGCCTCCACGTCGTCAGTCTTGAAGTAGACACTCCAGCAGGGGGGAACATCCTGGGGCGGAACCATGACGCCCGCGACCGGTTGGCCAGCCACCTTGAGCAGGGTGTAGGACATCGGACCCATGTCCGTCGGCTCGGCTTCCATGCCCAATACGGTGCCGAGAAACTCGACCGCCCGGTCGACATCCGGTACATACAGCTCGCTCCAGCTGATCGCACCCGGTTCCTTGATCAACTGAGCACCGGTATGAACGCCTGCCTGCCATAACCCTACTGCCACACCCTGATCATCAGCGATGTAGGCCATGCGGCCGGTAGCCATGACGTCCATAGGTGCCACTAGGCCCTTGCCTCCCGCCTCGATCGCCTTGGCGTAGACCTCGTCCACCGAGTCCGTCGCCAAATAGGTATTCCACACCGACCGAAGCCCCATCTTCAGAAGATCCGGGGGGATAGGACCAAGACCCGCCACGTAGTGTCCGTCCTTGGAGGCCATGGAGTACATGAACCCCCCGTCGGGGGCAAACTGATCCTCCCACGCCCACCCGAACACCCCGGCGTAGAACTCCTTGGCACCATCAAGGTCATCGACGCTCACATCTGCCCAGCACGGCTCACCGTTCAAGTATCCTTCTCGTAGGGGCACTTCTCACCTCCCATACGTGTACCAAAACGAATTGTACCTCCTGTGACGCAACCACCTGACCCCCAAGAAGCGGACTCCTCTTCGCGGGGGACCCAGGCCATCCCCCTAGCGTGGCGGGCCGCCATCGTCGCCGCAGGGGGCGTCGTTTTGGTCGGTGCCCTAACCTTGACTCGGCCTCCGCATGACCACTCCTCGCACGACCACCAAGCCCCCGCGACCCCCACGGTGGACGTCGCTGACTTCCCGAGAGGCAGTATGGCCGGGACACCCGCGCCGGACTTCTCCGCTGATCTTCTGGAGGGGGACCGGTTCACGCTCGCCAACTTTCGGGTCGCCGACGGACGCCCCCTAGTGCTCAACCTCTGGGCCAGCTGGTGTGCCCCCTGCCGGGTTGAGATGCCCGAGTTCTCCCGGGTAGCCGAAACCAATCCTCATGTTGCCTTCTTGGGGGTGGCAGTGGACGACACCTACCGATCCGCCCGTGACTTCGCGTCAGAGATCGGGGTGTCGTTCCCCCTCGGATTCGATGACGATTCGACCGTGAGAGAGAAATACCCCTATGTGGGACTACCGACTACCTACCTGATCGGGGCCGATGGGTCGGTAGCGCGGATGGTGGGCGGGCAGATCAACGCCGACCTCCTCCAAGCCTTCATAGATCACGACTTCCCCGCGGGAACCGGGTAGGAGCGGGCTTCAAACCGTCGCTCCTTACTCGACCTGCAATCGACGGAAGTCTCGTTGCCAGTACAACAGGGGACGGGCGGGCTCGTGAGGAGAGGCGTTCTCGATATGGCCAATGAAGACGGTGTGGTCGCCGGTGACCGCCCTGTCGATGGTCCGACACTCGAGCGATGCGAAGGAGTGGGTGGGGAGCAAGAGCCCGGCCCCGGGGTATCGGGGGTCTCGGGTGGGCAAGTCACGGAACTTGTCGGGGTCCTTGGAGGCGAAGCGCACCGCTATTGCTTCGGTGCCTTCCTTGAGCATGTTCACGGTGAACCCGTCCGATTTTCTCAGTGCATGGATGCTGTGGGAGTTATGGTCGATACAGATCAGGACCAGCGGCGGCATTAGCGATACCGATGTGAAGGCCGAGACGGTCAGGCCGTGATGGCGGCCATCAGCACGGCTAGTCACCACGGTGACGCTGGCCGCGAAATTGGCCATAATGTCCCGGAAGTCATCGGCGAAGCACTCAGATCGGACAGCCACCAACTCTGGTCCTCCTTCCGGTACGCGAGGCTAGCTTGCCGCCTGCCGATAACCTAGAAGGATGTGGCAGTCGGTTCCGATCCGCACCGCGCGGGGCTTCCGGTACGCGGCGGTAGCCCCGCATGAATTGGCCGCCGGAGCGGCAATACGCATCATGTCAGCGGGGGGAAACGCCGTTGATGGAGCTATCGCGGCCAACGCCGTCCAAGGGGTGGTAGCTCCCGAGACCTGCGGGGTCGGGGGCGACCTGTTTGCTCTGGTACACCTCCCCGGGACCGACAGACCGGCGTGCCTCAACTCCTCCGGTCGGGCCGGGTCGGGTGCCGATGCGACCGCCTTGAGAGAAGCTGGGCACACCGTCATGCCCGAGGAGGGGCCGACCACCGTCACGGTGCCCGGTTGTGTGGACGGTTGGTACGCCCTGTCGCAACGCTACGGCAACCTTCGGTTGAGAGAAGCCTTAGGCCCCGCGATCGAGCTGGCCAGAGAAGGGTTTCCCACATCCCGTGAGCTCTCGCGAACCTGGACCACCCATGCCGACCGGCTCCGAACCCAGGCGTCGGCACCCCCTATGTTCCCCCACGGGCAACCACCAAGACCCGGACAGTGGATCAGCCGCCCGTACCTGGCGGAAACCCTGGAGGCCGCCGGGTCGGGTCGCGACACCTTCTACCTAGATCGGATTGCCACCGGTGTTGGGGAAGCTACCGGTGGCCTGATCGACCACAACGACCTAGCCCGCAATCAAGCCAACTGGGTGGAACCATTGGAGCTTGACCTGTTCGGCTGGACAGCCTGGACGCCACCACCCAACAGCCAGGGCTACCTGACCCTCGCCACCCTGTCAATCTTCGCGGGAATCGCGCCGCGGCAGGATCCCGGCCACCCGGATTATTGGCACACCCTGATCGAGGCTTACCGATCGGTGGCGTGGGAACGCGATCTGATCCTTAGCGACCCGCAAGGCGAACCCTCCTTCGTTGGACTCGACCCAGAGAAGTTGTCGGGCCGACAGAAACGGATTGATCCCCGCTCGGCGATGAGTTGGCCAGCGCCCGACCCCGCGGTGGCCGGTACGGCATACATGTGCACCGTGGATCGGGCCGGTATGGCGGTGTCTCTGATTCAATCCAACTTCTCAGGAATCGGATCCGGCTTGTCGGCAGGGAGAACCGGCGTATGGCTCCACAACCGGGGTGCCGGGTTCAACCTCACCCAAGGTCATCCCAACGAGTGGCGTCCAGGTCGGAGACCCCTCCATACCCTCTCCCCCACCATCTGGACCCGACCTGAGGGTTCGGTTCTGGTGCTAGGGACGAGGGGAGGGCACCAGCAGCCGCAACTTCTGGCCCAGATGGCGGCCCACGTTCATCATGGCGGACTCACGTTGGCGGAAGCGCAGGCGGTTCCCCGGTGGACGCTGACGGACATCGACGGTAAAGCTCGAGTCCGGTGCTAGAGGCGCGGACCGACCCGAGAATCGTGGGAAAGCTCAGAGACTTCGGGCACCGGATCTCCCTCGGGCGGCCCTGGGAAGAAGACTGGGGACCGGTGTCCGCCATCATGATCACCGACAAGGGACTGCGAGAAGCTGTGGCCGATCCCCGGGTCGAAACCGCCCTAGCACTTACGGATTAGGAAGCAGATTCCCTCGTTCGCTAGGCCGGGTGTCGGGGTAACATCAGGGCAGAAGGTGGCCACCGACCACAGCTGGTCAGGACCATGCTCGCTCGCAGGAAAGAGACGGACCGCCGGAACATGAGGAAGCTACTGAAACTCTTCGCATTCGTCGGGAGCCTCGGTGCGGTCGGCTGGCTACTTCAGAATCGGATAGTCACCGTGACCATGAGCCGCGAACCGAGACCTCCCAAGCCCGTACCCGAGCCACCAGTCGACTCACCTACCCCCGACGAGACCCCACCCGCGTAGACCCTGGTCAGTTCACGCCCGGTCAGTTGACGGCACCGAAGCCGCCGCCGGTGTGCCAAAAGACGATGTGGTCCTCAGAGTCGAAGCGACCTTTGCGGATTTCGTTCTTCAGCCCGTACATCGCTTTGCCGGTATAGGTGGTGTCGAAGAGGAGGCCGGTCAGACGGGTGGTCTCGACCATGGTGTCCACCAGTTCATCGGTCGTCTTGCCGTACCCGCCGCAGAGGTAATCGTCTACGTATTGAAGGTCGGGTTGCGGCATCTCGCCCCCGAAGGTACCAACCCCGGCCGTCCAGATACGTTCTACTCGCTCGATCAGGTTCTGGGCGGGCTCGGAGATACATATCGCCACCACCGGGTTGGTAAAGCCGGTTCGGTCCGCGCCCCAGCCGAAGCCGGAAGTGGTGCCACCGGAGGAGCCGGTATGACACACGGCGGCGACCTCGTTACCTATGACCTCCGGAATCTGGTTCACCAGCTCGCGGAAACCCAATGACATCCCCCACATTCCGAGCTTGTCGGACGCCCCCTGGGGAATCAACCAGGACTTGTGGCCTTTCTCCGCCAATCGGCCCGCGTGCTCGGCCATGATCTCGTCCCGGTCAACCCACTGTGCTTCGGAGATGTAGCTGATCTCGGCCCCGGCCAAAGTGTCGATGCGCAAGTTGGCAGCCGACACAGCCGGAGGATTGCCGTCAGGCGTACGCAGAACCAAGTGCACGTCAAGACCCAGGCGGGCCCCAGCCAAGGCGGTAGCCCGGCAATGATTCGACTGGTACGCGCCGCAGGTTACAACGGTGTCGCACCCTTCTTCCATGGCCGCCGCCATGTGGAACTCCAGCTTGCGCACCTTGTTGCCGGACAATCCGAATCCGGTCAGATCGTCACGCTTCACCCAGATGTGCGGCCCACCCCAGGCTTCCCGCAAGCGCGGAAAATGGTGGAGGGGGGTCGGTTTGAAGGCAAGTTCAACTTGAGGAAGGGGTGTGGTTAAGAGAGAGTCTGTCATGGTCGCGATAATACCTGCCTCCGACCAGCAGCGGCGAAACGTAAGACGGCCCGTCGCGCAGGACGGGCCGTCTCGGTTTTGTTCGGATCGTGAGCCTAGAAGTCCATGCCTGGTGCGCCACCGCCGCCGGGGCCGTGGCCCCCGCCCATCGGTGCATCTTCCTTGGTCTCTGCCACCAACGCTTCGGTGGTCAGCAGAAGCCCGGCGATAGAAGCCGCGTTCTGAACCGTTGATCGGGTCACCTTGGCGGGATCAGGGATGCCAGCTTCCAGCATGTCCTGGTACTCGCCGGTGGCGGCGTTGAAGCCAAAGCCCCGCTCACCGCTCCGCACCCGGTCCACCACCACGCCGGCCTCGTCGCCGCCGTTGGATGCAATCTGGCGCAGAGGCTCTTCGAGGGCGCGGCGCACGATGCTGCGTCCGGTCGCCTCGTCTGCGGTTCCGCCTTCGAGGCCGTCAACCACCGACTGGGCCCTAAGCAGGGTTACCCCACCACCGGGAACGATGCCTTCCTCAACGGAGGCCCGGGTAGCTGATACCGCGTCCTCGATTCGGTGCTTCTTCTCCTTGAGCTCCACCTCGGTAGCTGCACCGACCTTGATCACGGCCACACCGCCAGCCAGCTTGGCCAGCCGCTCCTGCAGCTTTTCGCGGTCCCAATCGGAGTCGGTGTTGTCAATCTCACGCTCGATCTGGCGGATCCGCGCCTTGACATCCGACTCGCTCCCGGCACCATCAACGATGGTCGAGTCGTCCTTCGCCACGATTACTCGGCGGGCCCGACCCAACATGTCCAGAGCTACCCCGTCAAGCTTGAGACCGACCTCTTCGGAGATGACGGTTCCGCCGGTGAGGATCGCAATGTCCTGGAGCATGGCCTTACGCCGCTCGCCGAACCCGGGTGCCTTCACCGCCAACGACGCGAAGGTGCCTCTGATCTTGTTGACCACCAGAGTGGCGAGGGCTTCTCCCTCAACGTCCTCCGCCAACACCATCAACGGCTTGCCCGTCTGCATGATCTTCTCCAAGACGGGAAGCATGTCGTTCACGGAACTGATCTTCTGGTTGGCGATGAGAATGTAGGGATCTTCAAGCACCGCTTCCTGGGAGTCAGGATCGGTGATGAAATAGGGTGAGATGTAGCCCTTGTCGAACTGCATTCCCTCGGTGAACTCCAGCTCAAGCCCGAAGGTCTGGCCCTCTTCCACCGTGATCACGCCGTCTTTGCCAGCGCTCTCGAACGCCTCGGCGATGACCGATCCGATCTCGCTGTCGGCCGCCGAGATGGCCGCCACCGAAGCTATCTCCTCAGTGGTCTCAATGTCCTTGGAGAAGTCACCGATGAACTCGGTTACCGCCGCCACCGCTGACTCGATTCCCCGCTTGAGGCCCATGGGGTTGGCACCAGCCGCCAGATTGCGGAGGCCTTCCCGAACCATCGCCTGGGCTAGGACGGTGGCAGTGGTAGTCCCGTCACCGGCGACGTCGTTGGTCTTGGTGGCTACTTCCTTGGCGAGCTGGGCACCCATGTTCTCCCACGGGTCCTCGAACTCGATTTCCTTCGCAATGGTTACCCCGTCATTGGTGATTGTCGGGGCACCCCACTTCTTTTCCAGCACGACGTTGCGGCCCTTGGGTCCCAGCGTCACCTTGACCACGTCGGCGAGCTGATTAACGCCCGCCTCTAGACCGCGCCGCGCTTCTTCGTCAAAACGAAGATCCTTTGCTGCCATTTGAGTCTCCTTTCCTCTAAGCCTGTCCTACCGCTACCGTCAGCCGACGATGGCTAGCAGGTCGCGTGACGAGAGGATCAGGTACTCCTCGCCTTCGTACTTAAGCTCGGTTCCGGCATATTTTGAATAGACGACCGTGTCATCGACTGCGACATCCATGGGAACACGCTCGCCGTCATCGGTCAAGTCACCGGGGCCGACGGCGAGGATCGTGCCGGTTTGCGGCTTTTCCTTCGCCGTGTCGGGGATTACCAATCCCGACGCGGTGCGCTGCTCGTCATCCTCATTGGGCCTTACGATCACGCGACCACCGAGTGGCGTCAGATTCATCCGAAGCCTCCTTTGTTAATGGTTGGCGTTTCTGCGTCTCGAGCTACCTGGGAGATGAATCGAGAGCCGACCCATCCCCGCGGACACTCTTGCGCTAGCAGCGGGAATATTAGCAGAGCGCTCGGAGGAGTGCTAACAGACAAAATCGGGGTCTGCCAACACTCTCATCGTTTGGCTGCCAACGGACTCCGCAGGGTCAAAGATGCAGCGAGGAGTCGACCTCCGAATCCCATGAGGATCCTTGACCACGTTCCAATCGGAAGGCGGCGGCCACGCCGATCATCGCCCCGTTGTCGGTGCACATGATCGGGCGAGGGAGAAACAAACCGATTCCCCTCCGCTTCGCTTCGTCCTCGAGTCGGGATCGCAGACGCCGATTAGCTACCACACCCCCGCCGCCGCCCACAATGTCGACCCGACAATCCTCAACCGCGTTCATCGTCTTGTCCACCAGAACGTCCACAATGGCTTCTTGGATGGAAGCCGCGGCGTCTTCTCGCGTGGGAAGGGCCCCAGCGTCGCGGGCCTTCTCCAATGTGTTGACCACCGAGGTCTTGAGACCAGAGAACGAGAAGTCATACCTACGTCCGGCCAAGGCGCGAGGAAACCGGAAATAGTCAGGGTCGCCGCGTTGGGAGAGGGCATCGATTGCCGGGCCGCCGGGAAATCCTAAACCCATGAACCTAGCCAGCTTGTCGAAGGCTTCCCCGGCCGCGTCATCGATGGTTTGGCCCAGAATCCGATACTTGCCCCAGTCTTCCATCAGGACGATCTGGCTGTGCCCTCCGGACGCCAGCAAGACCACCGCCGGTGGCTCGTATTCGTCGAAGTCCACTAGCGGAGCCATGAGATGCCCTTCCATATGATCGATCCCCAGAAACGGAAGGCCCCGACTCCAGGCGTAAGCCTTAGCAAACGAATAGCCGACGAGCAACGGTCCTACCAATCCGGGACCGCGGGTCGCCGCCACTGCGTCAAGGGAAGCCGGGTCAACGCCCGCCTCCCGGAGCGCTCGGTGGGTCAGGGAGCGGATGGCTTCAACATGGGCGCGGGCAGCCACTTCGGGTACTACCCCACCAAATCGGGCGTGGAGCTCAACCTGTGAGGAAAGAACGTTGGACAGAACCGTCCTATCTTGCACCACCGCCACTGCGGTCTCGTCGCAAGAGGTCTCGTAAGCCAGGGTCAACGGCCCGCTCATGGCAATCCCACCTTGAGCAGGCGAATACGGTCCCTGAACTCGGAGCTCCTGATGTCGTGCACCCACATGACCAAGGCATCCTCATCCTGGTAATAGTGCTTGCGCACCCCGACGGGGGCCATCCCAAACTTGCGGTAAAAGTCTTGGGCGCGATGGTTGGAGGCACGAACCTCGAGGGTGAGGTGTTCGGCACCGCCATCTAGTCCTCGGGCGACCATTTCCAGCATCAACCTGGTCCCCACGGCAGCGGGACGTGAGGGCCGACGGGCGGCAAGTGTGTTCACGTGGGCACCACCGCCGACCAGCATGAGACCCCCGAATCCAACAATTATCCCGGCCATCTCCGCTACCAGGTAGGTACGGCCGTCGGTGGCGAGTTCTTCCTCGAATACGCTCCGCGTCCAGGGAGACTGGAAGGTCTCGGCCTCCAGCTCCAAGACCTGATCAAGGTCTTCGACCGTCATGTCGCGGATCAAGACTTCACCGGCTTGCACCCACAGCCCTCCGTCACGACGATGAACGGAGCCGAGGGTCACGTCAGGGGCCCGCATGTAGACGGGCCGCACGTCACGAGGATTGTCGAACTCGCCACGTTCGATCCGCGGCCAAGCCACTTCGATGAGAGCATCCGCCTCCGGATGGACAGGACGGCCGGTTCGTACTGCCCGCAGGGACCTTCGGGTGGAACTCGGTAGGACCTCCCACTCTCCCACCATGAGGACCGGCTCGGTACTCGATTCCAGCATCCCTCGAACATGGTCGTAGCCGACCAACCGGCTCGGTGAGTCAAGCGCAACCCCGCCTGGCACCGGTCTATAACCGGCCACCGCTACCTCACCTCGGCGGACATCGACCATCGACCATATGTAGCGGTGCCCGGTAGTCGCCCGAACGGCCAAGGCGTCCAGCGAGGAAGCGCCCAAGACGGGGACCCCCAACGATGCCGCTAACCCCTGAGCGGTGGCGACACCGACTCGAATGCCGGTGAACAGACCGGGACCCACATCCACCACCACCGCGTCCAACTGCTCCGGCCGCCAACCGGCCTGCTCGAAGCAGAAGTCGATGGCCGGGACCAAGAAACTGCCATGACCTCGGGTCCCTAAACGTCTCGCCGAGGTAACCAAGCGGCGGGAATCCACCAAGGCCACCGAGGACGAGCCGGTAGCGGTCTCGATACCCAGGATCTTCACGGCTTGTCCCCCACCGCCAGATGCAGCACCTGCTCAAGCTGCCGATCCAGCCAAGGCTCGGACGGGAACAATCGGATGGTCCTCGGCTCGTCGCCGGTGCCTTCGATCGATATCAACAGTCCCATCTCCGAGAGCCGATCTCCCAGAACTTCGCCCCATTCGATTACCAGAGCTCCGGCGCGGGCCTCCTCCACCAGGTCAAGATCTTCCCACTCGCCTGACGAACCCAGCCGGTAGACGTCGGCATGCCAGAGGGGGAGGGTGCCGTCGCGGTAATGGCGTACCAAGACGAAGCTCGGGGAGGTGACCGGCCCCTTCACTCCCAGTCCCTCTCCGATTCCTCCCACCAGCAAGGTCTTACCGGACCCGAGCGGACCGGACAGGCGCACTATGTCCCCTGCCTCTAGGAGATGTGCCAGGACCCTCCCGACTTTCTTGGTGTCTTTGGGGAGCGGAGCGTCGATGAGAATCATCCAAACAGGTCCAGCTGCTCGACGTCCCCGGAATCCACTCCTTCATCGCCCGACCGGGATGTGGGGGATAGGGATTCAGCCCGGGCGGTCTGGATCGCCAGTTCTAGGTCGGCCTTCACGGTGGCGGCCATGGCCGGGCCGCTCCGTAACGCTGCCGCCGGATGGAAGGTCGGTATCACCACCCGGCCCCACCACTCATATACCTGTCCCCTGGTGCGGGTTATGCCCACCGAGGTCTTCAGCAAGAGCTTGGTGGCGAAGTTGCCCATCGTCATCACTACCTTGGGGTCGACGAGGCGCAGCTGGCTCACGAGGAAGTGTTTACATGCTTCGATCTCGTCAGGGCGGGGATCGCGGTTGTTGGGCGGACGGCACTTGACCACGTTGGCGATATAGACCTGGTTCCTCTCCATCCCCACCTCGCCAAGTAACTGGTCCAGAAGCTTCCCTGCCCGCCCTACAAACGGAAGACCCTGCCGGTCCTCGTGGTAACCGGGTCCCTCCCCGATGAGCATCAGGTCCGCCTCGGACGATCCGTCCGCGAAAACCGCCTGCGTACGCCCCTCATGAAGTCGGCACGCCTGGCATGCCTCCGCCTCACCAGCCAGCTGGTCCAGGCGGCGGCGAATCTCGACCGGGGTCACGACCTTCTACCCCGGTCGCTCCGGGATATATCCTGATCCGCCATGGTTACCGCGGCGGTGATGGCGTAGCCGGTTGCCACGAAGGCGGCTTCGGAGACCGCGTCGAGGTCGGCTTCTCGTCCGCCGCATGACACGGCAAACACCGAATCGCCGTCGTAGCGGGTGTGGGCTGGCCTGATGCACGCGGCGAGCGCGTCCTGTGACCGTATGCAGAGACGGGAGAGGTCGCGGCGACCAAGCCGGGCGTCGGTAGCCAGCGCCACCAGGGTGGTGTTGGTGTGAGCTGTCGGTTCCTTCGGCATTACCTCGGGAATTATCGCGCCCCCGGTGAGTGGCTTGCCCTCCAAAGAGAACACATCCCCCACCGCGTTGACGATCGCTAGGGCACCCACCACCGCATCCCCTACCCTCACCCGGACAGATCCGAGGCCGGAGGGTCGCGCCGCGCCGATCCCCCGCCACTTCGAGCTGGTTGCTCCCCGACCAGCACCTACCCTCCCCTGAAGCACCGGGCTCGTCGAGCGACTATGGAAGGCGGCCGCTCCCTGTTCAGGCCCCGGATGGAAGTTGGAGGGTCGATCCAAGTCGTAGATCACGGCCGCGGGCACGATGGGCACCGGGCCGTTGCGGGTGGGATGACCTCGCCCTGCCGAGGCCAGCTCCCTCACCACCCCATCGGCTGCGGCTAGGCCGAAGGCTGACCCCCCGGTGAAAACCAGGGCTTGAATCTGCTCAACCCGCATCTCCGGTGCCAGAAGGGCGGTCTCCCGGCTGCCTGGTGCGCCGCCTCTGATCTCGACCGAGGCTACGTTCGGCTCGGGAAAGACCAACACGGTGACGCCGGTACGGTGCTCCTCCGACGTCCAATGTCCCACCTCGACACCGGGGACGGCCGTGATCGTACTGTTCATGCCTGACGGGCCTCAGATCTTGAGCGGCGGCGAATTACGAAGCTCTCGTTATTGAACCACACCCGGCCGTGCCGCTTCATCACCAACCTGGTCCCGTCAACATAGGCACCGAATGCGGCGGCGTTCTCCAGCCTCTCCTCATCAATCTGGGCCACGTAGGCGGCGGCATTCCAGGCAGCCAGGACGGACGACGTACCGATGTGTTCCTTCGCCTCCACCGGCATAGTCCTCATTTGGTAGCGGAAGATCGACTCGGAGTCCTCCCCGGGTTCAAGAACCAGATCCTGATCCTCGGGGCGGACCAGATGACGCGCTGCGGCGGCAAGAAGGGAGCGTCGGCCGGTAGGAAACGGATCCTCCTCGGGCCAAAGGGTATGGATGATCTCCATGCCCGGATCATGCCCGTAGGCCTGGACGCCCAGCAGGCGACCCCCCGGAGCCAAGGCCCGGGCGAGTGGCGCGATCACGGTCCTCACCTTGTGCTCGGCGGAGGTATTGGCGCGGTAGGGTTGCGAGGCGATTATCAGATCGAAGAGGCCTTCGAAGTCGTCCGGATCGGGTAACACCCGACGAAGCATGAACTCCCGGTCCTTCCGGTAGATGACGTGGACGGCGGGACGGACATAGATCGGATTTCCCGTCTTGGGGCTGGTCGTGACCGCCCAATCCTTGGCCACCAAGTCATGAAGGTCACGGATCTGGCGGGCGAACTGGTAGGTGGTTGACCCTTCTAGCGCCAGCCGCCTCCAAGCGGTGGTCCCCTTGCCCCGGCCCGGACGCAGGTTAGGGGCCTCCCGGTAGGTCATGTTGGTAACTACGAATACCATCTCTGGATGCTCATGGAGGCGATCCGGCAGGCAATCCAAAGCGATGCGTACGTCTTCAAGGCTGATCTCTTTGCCCACCACCAGCCAGGGCACATGAGGGTGGATCGCATGGAGGCTGCGCATCACCTCAACCAGGACGGTGGCATCCCCTAGGCCAGCGTCGAACACCCGCAAGGCATCGGGACCCGGCTCCACATGGCGAAACTCCTCCACGATTCGAGCCGCCACGGCGGACTTCTCGGTGGTGGTGGTGATGAACATCATGTAGGCCGCCCGCGTATCAAAGAACCGGGGACGACTCTCGGTTGGATTGCCAGACGCGTTCACCGTTCTCGCTCCGTCTCGGATACGCTGCAGCTGATGATGACCGGTCCTAAGGTAGCTACCGGAACCTCCCGCCCCACCTACGTGGAGGTGGATCTGGACCAGCTTAAGTCCAACTATCGCGCTACCGAACGGGCGGTCGGTGGTGTGGGGGTGATACCTGTAGTCAAGGCTGACGCATACGGTCATGGCCTGACCACGGTGGCCAACCTGTTCTCAAGCCTTCGCCCGACCGCGCTTGCGGTTGCGTTCCTGGAGGAGGGGATCGCCCTACGCCAAGCGGGCATCGCCGACCCGATCCTCGTGATGGGAGGCTTGGATTCCCGCCAGCTCCAGGACTTTCTTCAGTTCGATCTGATGATGACGGTGTCGTCGACGGAGCCGGTGGAGCCTCTTGCCGCTGCGGCGGGCCAGGTGGGCAAGAGGGCCCAGGTCCAGGTCGAGTTGGATAGCGGCATGGGCCGAATGGGGGTACGTCCGGAGCAGCTAGTCCCGCTGATGGACCGCCTGATGGCTCGCCCCGAGGTGATCATCCGAGGCTTCTACAGCCATTTCGCTACCGCCGACGAGATCGACCCGGCCATGACTAACGAACAGCTCGCGGTGTTCCGGCGAGCGGCTTCCTACCTATCGACCTTAGACACGAGTACCCCTGACCTGCACATGGCCAACTCCGGCGCCGTCCTCCAGCATCCGGGCTCGTACTTCGACGCGGTTCGGCCCGGGCTCATGCTGTACGGCGTCTACCCGACCGACGACGTGGCCAGGACCGTCACCGTCCGGCCCGCGATGACGTGGAAGTCGACGGTGGTGCTGACCAAGCTTCAACCTGCCAGATGTCCGGTCAGCTACGGGGCTACCTGGGCACCACAGCATGACACCCTGATCGCCACGATCCCTATGGGCTATGGGGATGGTTATCCCCGGCGGGTATCGAACCGGGCCGAGGTATTGATACGGGGGCGACGCCATCCGGTTGTCGGACGGGTGTGTATGGATCAGCTCGTCGTTGATGTGGGCAGCTCTGCTGAGGTGATGGTTGGGGACGAGGTGGTGGTCATGGGAACCCAGGGAGCGGAAAACATCACCGCCAACGAGATCGCCAACTGGTCCGAAACCATCCCCTACGAGATCCTCACCGGGATCACCGCCCGCGTCCCCCGACGTTATCTGTCCAGATCGGCCCGCCCCGCCCCTAACAGTGCTTGTAGAGCCCCATGAGGGTGCCCTTAGCGAGGGTGTTGAAGTTGAGCATGAAGCCGATCACCGCAGGCATCGTCTCGGGCCCTACGGCCAGTGCCTCGACCTCCACTGCATGAACCGTGAACATATACCGGTGAGGGTGATCGCCTTGGGGCGGGCAGGGCCCGCCATATCCTGGTTTCCCGAAGTCGGTCAAGCCCTGCGATGCGCCCAGAGGAATGCCTGAGCCGTCACCGGCACCCGTCTCGAGCTCGGTTGTATCGGCCGGGATGTTGACTACTACCCAATGCCAGAAGCCGGAACCGGTCGGAGCATCGGGGTCGTAGCAGGTCACCGCATAACTTGCGGTACCCTCAGGAGCACCTGACCAGGACAGATGGGGGGATCGGTTGGCCCCGGCGCATCCGAATCCATAGGCCTCGGACAACACATGCTCGGAACCGAGATAGTCGCCGTCATCAAAGTCGTTGGAAACCAGCCGCAACGCCACCTATTTCTCCTTGCCCGCGTCAGTTTCTGACTCTACCCCACGTCCCAACTTCGATGCCATGTGCCGAGTCGCTGATTAGCCTCATGGATGTGCCGAATCCACTGGAACGAGACCTAGCGGAAGCCATCGATACCCTGGATTTCGGGACGGCCCGCGCCCTAGTCCACCAAGCGGAGGGATCTGCTCGTGACCGCCTCCGTGAACATGTCGAAGACCAGCACCGGGAGGCGTTGACAAGGGCCGAACACCTTGCCGCCCGAATCCAGTCAATGGCCCGCGCCGATCATTACGAGGGCTTGCTTGACCTTGGGGAGGATCCGGAAACCGAACTACTGCTAGCCCTTCTCCCACCCGAGTTGAATCGTGGTGCCAGCCTACATCTCCAGGGGGCGAGGAAGCGTAGGGAACGTTTCCGCGCCGCAGCCGAACGCCGCATGCGAGCTACCTCCGAGGCGCTGGCCACCTTCGATCCCCACAAGGCGCTCAGCGAAATCTCGAAGGTAGAGGAACGTTGGCTGACCCGGTCTCAGCGGGAACGGGTCGCCGATCTGCGCGCCCAAGCCAACGGTGCCGTAGACGAGCTGATGGAAATGGAAGAACGGACCGCGGAGGTTCTTCGGACCCACGACCTTGGGAACCCGGCACCCACAACGAGAGTCCGGCGAGGGCCGGGATGCGGGGGCTCGCTACTGGTCATCATCGCCGGGTTGTCGTCGCTGCTATTCCATCTCCTCGGCTGAGGTTGGCCGAGTCTCAGGCGTTAGCCAGGTCCTCGAAGGTCTCCCAGCCCGAGTCGGGATCCACCGTAACGTTGTAGACATGAGGTGCCCAGCGGATGGATAAGCGGCGGACCGCGCCCGCCGCCTCTTCGGACACGTATGCGTACAGCACCGTGAACTGAGGAAACACCTGGTGTGCGTATATGACCCCAAGCTTCCCAATTCGGACGGCCAGATCCTTTTCTATTTCCCGCACCAGCACATGATCCCGTGACCCCACCTCAATGTTCACCATGGCGAGGAACTCGAAGCTCAGATTGGAAAGTCGCTTGAGGGCGTAGTTCATGAACAGCCGACTGCTGCCGAGATCGTCATCGTCGACCTCTCGATGCTCCCAACGCTGGCCGGTGGCAGTGTTGGCGAGGTGCGCTACCTCCTCGGCAAGATCCAGCAGGCTCTTGCCCCAGCGCAGGGCACCGGGTGCCACCTCCACCGCACCGATCCACATCTCCATCGCATCTTCACCGAGCAGGTCATCGAGAAGCCGGAAGGCGACCTGCAGTTGCAGCACCTCATCAAGGCCAGCAAAGTCGGGATGGCCGATGGTGACGTTTAACTCCTCGCGGACGGGATCCATCTCCACGGCGACGGTCACATCTTGGGGACGGATGCGGAGATCCCCGACGGTGAGGTTGGCGGGCACCACCGGGATACGAGCGGGGTGATATTCCCAATCTCCATCGGGGGCGGGTGCCTGCCTGACCCATCGTTCGGTAACGGAGCGCAGGGCGGGGTCTGCCGCCGAACTCAGACATAGAGCCTGACGCGATCTGGCACCGGAGAGTAGATCCCACTCGAGCCCCGGATCGATCGCGTCCACCAACTCGGCCAGCTTCTCCGTCCCCGATCCGTACCCACCGGCGGATAGGTCAAGCTCCAGCATGCCGCGTAACTCCGGCCAAGCGGACCAGAATTCCGCAATCGTGTCACCGCTCGTCACCGGGGAATCCTCCTCTCCGGCCGCTCGTTCAAGTAGCGGCCCGAACATGTGATGGTGTCGCCGAACGTACTAGCTCCACCAAGGGCTTGAAGATACCCGGCGCAGCGATGATGTAGTGCGAAGAATCGACGGACGCCGGCTGGGTGACCAGATCAGCGGTCATGCCCCCGGCCTCTTCCACCAGCACCAAACCGGCGGCCACATCCCACGGGAAAATCCCGAACTCCCAGAACCCATCGAACCGGCCACAGGCCACCCACGCGAAGTCAAGGGCGGCGGATCCCAACCGTCGGATGTCTCGGACCTCGGTCATTATCCGGCCCGCCACTTGGCTGTAGGCCGGTCCGTTGATGTGCCGGTCGTAGGGAAACCCGGTGGCGACCAGGCATTCTTTGAGCCTCGCCCCGGATGAGACCTTGATCCGCTGGCCGTTCAGAAAGGCACCCTCTCCCCGCACCGCCTGGAAAATCTCGCCCCTCATGACATCGACAACCACCCCTACCAACGGCTGGTCTCCATCCCACAGGCCGATCGACACGGCCACGTGCGGTACCTTGTGGACAAAGTTGACGGTTCCGTCGAGAGGGTCGATGATCCAACGGCGCCCGCGAGACTCGGTCTGGCCTCCGCCTTCTTCACCGAGTACGGCATCCCCGGGCCGATTTCGGCTCAAGACTTCGATGATGGCAGCTTCCGCTTCCCGGTCTGCCGCGGTAACCGGATCAACAAGGCCCTTCATCTCGGGCAGGACCGGACGTCCGAAAGCCTCTCGTATCACCACGGCACCGGCCTGTGATGCGGCTACTGCTACTTCAAGGTCGGTCGGCACACCGGCACCAAGAGGCAGTAGGTCATCGAAGAATCCTCGCGATCTGGGGCACCGGACGCGAACCCTCTGCGGGGGTCCGGCTTTACGAGCCGCATTGTACGACCTCGGGTCGCCTAATTCTGGCAATAGCTGACCGGCCCGGCCTTCGCCCGCAGTTCATATCGCGGTTTGACCGTACCGAACGGTATGTATATCAGAACGCGACAATAAACCGTAGTTTATAGTCATATCAGGATCTTCGGACTTGTTTATGTCACTATGCCTTGATACAATACGAACATATGTTCGATTACCTACTTGATGTAGCTAGCCAGGACGATCTCAAATCGGCCGAGGCTCGCCTTTCCGGGTCCAACGGAAGTCCGCCGCAGTTGTACATGACCCGGTACCAGAAGGAAAGGCAGCGGGTCTACGACCGGGCTCGGCGCATGCTCAGCAACCCGCAGAGTATGCACCTTGATATGGAAGCGGCTAAAGCGGAAGCGGCCATGGCCGAGGCCGAGGCCAAGGTCAGCCGGGCCCGGGGCGATCAGATCGCCTGGGTGAAGAGCCTCCTCAGAGCCAACACCGGGGCCCGACTCGGTTATCGCTCCCAAGTCGATCTGGTTACCTCACGGATCGATGTCCATCGTTCTACCGCCCGCGATCTCCTCTTCCTAGCCCGACGGCTCAGCGAACCCCAGATCCACCAGATCCGGCAGGGCGGAGATTCCTACGTCCGGGTCTTGGAAGAGTCTCGCCTTGCCGAAGCGGGTGCCGGACCCGAGGAGATCGCCCGCACCCGGGACATGAGCCTCGACAAGGTACAAGACGTCGCCCGGCGACACCGACGAATGGAACGGTCGGAGGAGAAGCGGGTGTTCGAAGGCCAGTACGTAAGCTTCCAGCCGTCGCTCGACGGAACGCACGTCCGTGTCTCTGGGCGTATGGGGGCCTACGAGGCTGAGATTTGCCGCCGGGGACTCGACAAGCGGGGGGAAAACTTGGTACCCGAGGGCGAATCCCCTCCTGATCCCGGTCTCCGGAGAGTGCTGGCCCTCACTTCCCTCTGCCAGGACGCCCTCGACGACCATCCGGGGCGGGCGCTAGACCCCCGGCACGCGAACCGGCGGGCACCAATCCTCACCGTCTTGACCCACGAACCCCTTGCCTCAGCATCCGGCTACGAGAAGGGGGTGGAGGTACTCGGAGGTGCCCGGGTGGGTCCAGACACCGTCGATCTCGTCCGTTGCCTAGGTCGAATCGAGGACGTCACCGTGACCGGCCAGAAGGTGACAACCCACCAGAGCGTCTCCGGCATACGCCCCGCCCTGCGGCGCGGCGTCCTCGCCCGCGACGGCAGGTGCACAATTGCCGGATGCCGCTCCACCTACCGGCTTGAGGTACACCACATCGTTCCCCGCTCAGCGGGTGGGGATCACGGGTCAGAGAACCTGACCACCCTCTGCTGGTGGCACCACCACGTAACTGTCCACCGCCGAGGCATGCGGATCGACCCCCACTCCCCACCCCACCGACGTCGCCTGCTCCCCGCCCGCCGCGCCAGCCAGCAGTGGCGACCCATGTTCTACGCCCGACCCGTCAGGTCCGCCCGCCCCGAGCGGGACCCGCCCTGAAGCTCAGCTTTAGATTATCATGATAATCTAAAGTATATGTTTCAACGGTTCTTGTCACTGCCAGCGCCCGGCACGGAGACCTTCTTCCTGTGGGGACCCCGGCAAGTGGGCAAGAGCACGCTGCTCAGGCAGTGTTACCCCAACGGCGTGTGGGTCGATCTCCTCAAGGCCGACGAGTTCCGCCGATACGCGGCGCGTCCTGAACTGCTGCGCCAGGAACTCGAAGCGGCGGGCCCGGACCCGTCCCGGCAGGTGGTCATCGACGAAGTGCAGAAAGTACCGGCACTGCTCGACGAGGTGCACTGGCTGATCGAAAACCGCGGTCTGAGCTTCGCGCTGTGCGGTTCGAGCGCGCGCAAGGTGCGGCGCGGTGCCGCCAACCTGTTGGGCGGGCGGGCATTGCGCTACGACCTGCGGGGGCTAACCGCAGGAGAGATCGGGGAGGACTTCAACCTTGACCGGCTGCTCAACCACGGCTACCTGCCCAGGATGTACGAGTCCTCTAGGCCCCGCCAGCGACTCGACTCCTACATCGGCGACTATCTGCGCCAAGAGATCGCCGCCGAGGGCCTAGTGCGGAACCTACCCGCGTTCTCGGACTTCCTCGACGCCGCCGCCCTGAGCGACGGTGACCCCGTCAACTACTCGAACATCGCCCGCGACTGCGGCGTGTCCGCACCCACTGTCAAGGCGTACTTCGGCATCCTGGACGACACTTTGCTGGCCCACCGACTGCCGCGCTGGCGGAAACGGGCCAAGCGCCGCCTCGCCGGGGCACCGAAGCTCTACTTCGCGGATGTGGGCATCGTGAACCGTCTGGCCCGCCGCAACCAACTCGAACGGGGCTCGGACCAATACGGCAAAGCGTTCGAGAACTGGGTCTTCCACGAGCTCTCCGCCTACATCGCCTACCGCGACCTCGATGAGGAACTGACCTACTGGAGACTCCCCAGCGGCATCGAGGTCGACTTCGTAATCGGCGACATGCGCCTAGCTATCGAAGCGAAGGCAAGCGCACGCATCAGCACCCACCACCTCAAGGGACTCCGCATCCTGGCCGAGGAACACCCGACCGTCCAGCGGATCATGGTCTGCCTGGAACCCCGCCCTCGCCGCACCGACGACGGCATCGACATCATCCCAGCAACCAACTTCGCCCACCGCCTCTGGCAGGGCGACCTCGCCTAGACCACCCTCCACTTCATCTGACCCCGAGCAAGGGGCAAGTTCTTGCGAAGTGCTACCGCGCTGGTCGACAGATCAAGACATATGATTTGTTATAGAAATAGTGTCTAGTTGCTCGTATCATGTATACTCTTTCCTTCTGAAGGCTCGTGTCCTGGCCAGGGGTGGAGCGCCCGTGGGCGTCGAGTACCCAGTGTCGGCGGGGCTCCTCGTAGGGGGTGTTGATGACCGGATGGGTGCGGGCATCAAGATCGGCGATGTCTGACGACCAGGATGCGGCAGGGTTGGCGCTCATGGGCATGAGCGTACCGGGCTACTGAGACAGGAGCCGTTTACCCAGTTACCTCACGGACTCTGAGGCATCGCTAACAGCTCTACATGATTAGCTGCGGCCCTTTAGGCCTACCAGGAAGAAGGCCACTCCGGCCAACCAGGTGATCGAACCCCACAGCAGGAGGGCATCACCGTCCCTCAAGGCGGCGATTAGGAACACCACCCCTGAGACGGTGAACAGGCCCCATCCGGCCAGGTCAAACCTGTTGCCCGACATCAGCCCAGGCCGGTGAGCGAGTTGAACTCCTCGATTAGGTGGTCGATGGGGTCGGCTGAGGCTTGGATATTGGTCCAGTAGTCGTCGTCGTACCACTGGGCCTGGATCTCCTCGTAGGTCTTGCCCTGTTGCTCCACCCAGGTGTAGTACTTGAGGTTGTGGATGCGCTTGCGGTCGTAGTAGCCGAGCTCGTGAACGTGCTCGGCTGACGCTCCGAGGAGGTGTCGGTGGTAGGCGGCCACGGCATCGTGGGTGGTGAACCTGCCTCGGTCCTCAGCCAACTCGTGGAGCCGGCTCCGGTACATGTCCATCGAGTCGGTGGCGATGGTCACCACAACGTCGCGATTGGTCATCTCGTAGTACTTGGCGAGCTTGATGGCGGACAGCAGGTTGGCGGCACCGGAGATCCCGAGCAGCGGGAGATCCTCGAGGGTGCCGGGGTCAAGTCCTCGGGACACCAGGTATTCCTGGCCAGCCTCCTCGTTGAATAGCCTGTTCAAGGAGACAGCTGCCTCGTCGTCTAGTCCCACGGCCAGATCGGTGTTCTTGACGTTGTGCACCCAGGGGATGTGCTTATCACCGATGCCTTCGATGCGGTGTTCGCCGAAGCCGTTGTACAGCATGGTCGGGCACTGGATCGCCTCTCCGGCGGCTATGACCGAGCCGGGGAAGCGTTGCTTGAGATAGTCGCCCGCGGCGATGGTGCCAGCCGATCCGGTGGTCACAGCGAAGCCCCGGTAGCGGTCCTGTTCCCCCATCACCTCAGACAGCACCTCCTCCACGGCGGGGCCGGTCACCGAGACGTGCCACAGGTAGTTGCCGAACTCGTCGAACTGGTTGAAGATCACCAGGTCCTCGCCGGATACGGCAAGTTCGTTGCACTTGTCGAAGATCTCCTTGACGTTCGACTCGGATCCGGGGGTCTTGATGATCTCGCCGGCCACGGATCGGAGCCAGTCGAAGCGTTCCCGGCTCATCCCCTCCGGCAGGATGGCGATGGAGTCACATCCCAGCAGGTTGGAGTCGTAGGCACCGCCCCGGCAATAGTTCCCGGTAGACGGCCATACCGCCTTCTGGGAACCGGGATCGAATTGGCCGGTTACGAGGCGGGGGACCAGGCACCCGAACGCCGCCCCCACCTTGTGGGCACCGGTCGGGAACCACTTCCCGATCAAGGAGACGATTCGGGCCTCGGTCCCGGTCACGGCCGACGGCCACTCCACGTAGTTGACCCCGCCGAAGCCGCCTCCGTGACCGACCGGCTGGTTGTGCCAGGTGATGCGGAAGAGATTGAGCGGATGAAGATCCCACAGACCTACCTCAGCCAACTCCGCTCGTACGTCCGGCGGGACCAGGCCCGGATCTCGCATCTGGGCAAAGGTGGGGATACGCACTAGACGCTCCCGTGTGTGGGCGGCCGCTCGGGCGCGGGTTGCCTGGTCGATGGTCAAGTCGATCATGTCTGCTTCCTTAGGTTCTCGATCCACTGGTTCATTCTTGCCGCCACCTCATCCGGGCCCAGCCTGCCGGGACCGGATCCGACCGGTATCGGCACCGCCCCGGTCTTGTCGATGCCCGCCATCACGCCTCTGACGTCTTTGAGGCCGGAGCCGGTGGAGATCACCACCACCCGGTCGGATTCTTCCAAGGCAGGGACGCCCGTATCCGGTCCCTCCGCCACCGAACCCACGCCCGCGAATGCGGCCGCCGCCGCCGGTTCGGGGAAGACCCCGCAATCAGCCGCCACGGTGGCGACCATGGCAAGGATCTCATCGTCCTCCACCACCACCCATCCCCCGCCAGTCTCGACCACCGCGGCCATGGCCTTGACACGATCTAGGGGCCGGTCGGCGCTGATCGAGTCGGCGGCGGTGGCGGCTCGGATGGCGGGCTTGGAGGCGACTTCCTCTCCGTTTCGCCACGCTTCGGCCAGGTAGGCGCTGCCAGCCGCCTGCACCCCGTAGATCCGAGGCATCCGGTCGATCCAACCGAGCTGTCGAGCCTCCCTCAGCCCCTTGTGCACCCCTCCGATGATCGACCCGTCGCCCACGCTGACAAACACCGCGTCAGGTGCCTCCCAACCGAGCTGTTCGAGAATCTCCAACGCCACCGTCTTCTTGCCCTCCCCGACGTAGGGGTTGATTCCGGTGATGCGGTTGTACCAGCCGAAGCGATCGACGGACTCCAGGCAGAGCCGGACAGCGTCGTTGTAAGAGCCGTCCACCAGCATCACCAGTGCCCCGAAGGCCAGCAGCTGGGCGACCTTGGCCTCCGGTGCTGCCTCGGGCACGAAGATCACCACCGTCTGCCCGGTAGAAGCGGCCAACCCGGCTAGGGCAGCCGCCGCGTTACCGGTTGAGGCGGTGGTCACGATCTCGGCACCCTCCTCGGCCGCCCGAGCCAACGCCACCGCCGAGGCCCGATCCTTGAGGGAGGCGGTGGGCTGGCGCGCCTCGTCCTTCACCCACAGCTGACCCACCTTGAACCGGCTCGCCAAGCGCTCGCTCTCCATCAACGGGGTCCACCCGACCCGGAGGTTCGATACCGGCGTGGTGTCCCCAACAGGGATCAGCGGCCCATACCTCCACATGGACATGTCCGAATCGGCCGACAACCGGGCCGGACTGAGGGCACGCCCCACCGCTTGGTAGTCGTAGGAGGCGTCAAGCGTTCCCGCCTCGCCGCAGGTGTCACATAGGTAGCGACCCGGTTGGGGTCGGTAACGGGCGGCGCAGATCGTGCAGCGCAGCGCGGTCAGGAACATTCGCTAGTCGGGCAAGATGGGACCGCGCCGTTCGGTGATCGGTCCGTAATGCTCGGGCATCCGGTAGTAGTCGAAGTTGAACAGCGTGTCCTTGTAGGTACGGCAAAAGTCAAGATCCACCACCGCGGATATCAGCTCGTCTTCCAGGGTGATGGACTGGGCGATGATCTGACCGGAAGGCGCGATTATCACGCTCTGGGATAGGCTCTCCACCTCCTCCTCGATGCCTCCCTTGGCGACACCTACCACGTAGGCACCGTTCTGGTAGGCACCCGCCTGCATCACCAGATGGTTATGGAATCCGGAAAGCGCGTTCTGGGTGGGATCCGGGGAGTACCAGAGGGGAGTGTTGTATCCGATCATGATCAACTCCGCCCCACCGAGGCCCAACACCCGGTAGGTCTCCGACCATCTCCGGTCGTTGCAGATCGCCATCCCCACAACTCCCCCGAAGGCTTTCCAGGTGCCGAAACCGTCCGGGCCGGGCTCGAAGAAGTGCCGTTCGGCATGCTGGAACGGGCGTGACGGGTCGTAGTCAGCGTGGCCCGGAATATGGATCTTGCGGAACTTCGACACCACCGATCCGTCTCGCTCGACGAGGATGTAGGTGTTGTAGCGGTGCTCCACTCCGGCATCATCGGTGTGGAGCTCGGCGTAGCCGAGGGCGAACCCTATGCCCAGCCTCGCCGCCTCCTCGAATAGGGGTCTGGTGTCCTCGTCGGGCATCTCCCGGTGGTAGTAACGATCGAATTCAGCCGGGTCTTCCACGAACCACCTGGGGAAAAACGTGGTCATGGTCAACTCCGGGTAGACGAGAAGCTCTACCCCCTGGCTGGCCGCCTCATGCAGGAGAGCCATGAGCCGTACCACCACCTCGCTCTTAGACTCGTCCCGCCCGATCGGTCCTACCTGACCGGCTCCGACCCTTAACCGTCTTGGCATCCCTGACTCCTCTGGTTGACCGGTGCATTTTACAGTTTGTAAACTCTGTCGGCTCGGGGTGGAAGCACCCGACCCAAAGGGAGGTCAAGGATGTCGAACATAGTGCGGGCCGCTCTGGTTCAAAGCGAATGGACCGGCGACAAGGACTCGATGGTGGAAAAGAACATCGAGTACGCCCGCCAGGCGGCTGGCCAAGGGGTCCAGATCCTGTGCTTCCAGGAGATATTCAACGGACCGTACTTCTGCACCGATCAGCGCAACGAACACTTCTCCTACGCCGAACCGGTACCCGATGGACCTACGGTCACCAAGATGATGGCCCTCGCCGCGGAGATGGGGATGGTGCTTATCGTCCCGGTATTTGAAGTGGAGGACACCGGGCACTATTACAACACCGCCGCGGTGATCGACTCCGACGGAACGTATCTGGGCATGTACCGCAAGACCCACATACCTCAGGTGGTCGGCTTCTGGGAGAAGTTCTACTTCCGCCCGGGCAACCTCGGCTACCCCGTCTTCGACACCGCGGTGGGTCGAGTCGGCGTGTACATCTGCTACGACCGCCACTTCCCGGAAGGCTGGAGGGAGTTGGGCCTGGCCGGTGCCAAGATCGTGTTCAATCCCTCGGCCACCACCCGAGGACATTCGAAGTATCTGTGGGAATTGGAACAGCCCGCCGCTGCGGTCGCCAACGAGTACTTCGTAGGGGCTATCAACCGGGTGGGCAGCGAAGACCTAAACGACACCGACTATTACGGCAGCTCCTATTTTGCTACCCCGCGTGGTGAGATCATCGGCGGGACCGCATCCGATGTGGGCGACGAGGTGGTGATCCGCGACTTGGACTTGGACCTGATCGAAGAAGTCCGCCACCACTGGGCCTTCTACCGCGACCGGCGACCCACCATCTACAACCGTATCTCATCGGCTTGACCTGACCTTCAACTACAAACCCACCCGCGGGAGCGGCGTATCATCGGCTTATGTCCCCCCGATCGCGGATAACCCGCCGGATAGCCTCGTTGGTATGTCTTCTGGTCATCGCCACACCCGGCCTGGGACAAGCCGATGCCGGGGTGCAGTATCCGGGAGCATCCGGCACCTTCACGGACGATGACGGAAGCGCCCATGAGGCGAACATAGAAGCGCTGGTAGCAGCGCGCATAACTCACGGGTGCAGCCGATCTGACCCATCTCGGTTTTGTCCCGACAAGGTGGTAAACCGCGCCCAGATTGCCTCCCTGCTCGACCGCTCCCTGCAGCTCCCTGATACAGACCGGGATTACTTCGAGGATGACGACGGGAGCGTCCACGAGCTAGCCATCAACCGTGTTGCGGCGGCCGGGATCACATCGGGGTGCCGTAGCGGAAGTTACTGTCCCGACCGGCCTCTTACCCGCGGCCAGATGGCTTCGTTGCTGGTCGGGGCCTTCCCCGAGCTCGTTTCCTCATCTCGCGACTTTTTCGGCGACGACGACGGGTCGATCCACGAGGACAAGATCAACGTCTTGGCGGCCAACAACGTCACCGGTGGTTGTGAGCCGGGCCGTTTCTGTCCCGACGACCCGGTGCGGCGTTCCACCATGGCGTCGTTCCTGGCGCGCGTCCTTGATCTCGCCCCGGCAACTCCCCCCGTGGCGTCGCCATGGCGACTCGAGCCGGTGATCAGGTCGATCGATGGGGGGACCACCGACCTCACCGCGCCGCCGGGAGACGACCGGCTGTTCCTGGCCACCAAGGACGGAAGAATCCGCATCATCCGCGATCAACAATTCGTCCCGGAACTGTTCCTTGACCTCACCCACCTCGTCAAGGATGAGGGATCCGAACAGGGGTTGTTGGGGCTGGCCTTTCACCCGGGATTCGATACCAACCGCAAGTTCTACGTCTTCTACTCGGACCGAGACGGCCACAGCCAGGTGGTTGAGTATCGGGTGTCCTCGTCCGATCCCGACCGGGCGGATCCTCGCACCGCCCGCAACATCATCACCTTTGAGCAGCGGCCCACCTCCCCCACCCACAAGGGCGGCCAGATGCACTTCGGTGCCGACGGCTACCTGTACATAGCTGTGGGTGATGGTGGAGGGTCCAACGACCCGTTCGACCACGGTGAGAACCCCCTAACCGAGCTGGGCACCCTGATCCGGATCGACGTTGACGTCGAGGTGAGAGAGGATGTTCCGTACCGGATCCCGGCCGATAACCCGTTCGCCGACGGGCGGGATGGCCTGGCGGAAGTGTGGGCGTACGGGCTGCGCAACCCTTGGCGGTTTAGTTTCGACGGCCCATACATATTCATCGCCGATGTGGGCCGGGAACAGCTGGAGGAGCTCAACATCGCCCCGGCCGGGGTGGGAGGCATCGACTACGGCTGGGACATCCTGGAGGGCACCGCCTGCTTCGAACCGGCGACGGGGTGCGACGATGCGGGTCGTTTCCGGCCTCAGGTTGTGTACCCGCGGGAGGTAGGCCGGGCGATCATCGGCGGCTACGTGTATCGCGGTTCGGCCATACCGGAGATGGTGGGTCACTATTTCTACGCCGACTTCGTGGGACGATGGATCCGCACCCTTCGCTACGACGGTGAGGTGACCGACCATTACGACTGGTCCCGCCTCGTGGAGGTTCCCGGCTTGGTGTGGTCCTTCGGGGTGGACGGCCACGGCGAACTCTATGTGCTGGCGCGCTCGTCGGTGTGGAAGGTGGTACCCGCCTTCGAAGAGGGCGAGGGGGAGGCGGAGAACGACCCTACTGTTGGAGACCCTTGACGTAGCGGGTAACCGCCTCGATTTCGGCGGGGTCGAGCAGGGCGCCCCAGGCGGGCATGAACCGGCCTCGCCCTTCGACTATTACCACGCGGATAGCATCGGTATCAAGAGTGGAAACCGACAGGTCGGCCCCGGTACCTCCCTCCCCCGAGTCGTAGTGACATGTGCTGCAGTTGTACGCGAACACCGCCACACCGTCTACCTCTATCCCGCCGGTTGTTGAGGTGGTAGAAGGGAGGGGCTGGGTAGTGGTCGGTGGCCGGGTGGTGGACGGGAGGGGCTGGGTAGTGGAGGGGAGCGGCTGGGTAGTGGGTGGCGGGGGCGGCAAAGTCGTAGACGGCGCGGTGGTGGTCGTCGTAGGTAGCGGACGGGCTTCGGTAGTCGTTGTGGACGAAGGGGGCGACACGGTCGTAGAGGGCGCTTCGGTAGTCGTCGTGGTTGACGGCTGGGTCGTGGCCGGAGGGGACGAGGTGGTGGTGAAAGATCTGGTAGGTAATGATGTACCCGTCGTCGATGGTCCGGTGGTATCAACCGGATCCGGCTCGGCTGGCAACGTAATCTGGGTGGCAGGTCCCCCCGTCGAGACCGAGACCAGGGTTCCTTCGTCGCCCCCGCATGCTCCTACCGTCATAATGATCAGGAGACCCCGCACCGCCAGCCAAGCCAGGCTTCCTGTTCGGCGTCCGGACCGCTCGGAAGGCAACGACGACCGGCTTCTACCAAGTCCGGCGTCGGGCGACCCCGTCCACCGAGACCACCACCAACGCCGCCACCAGGGCAATAGTTACCGGGATCAACAGGTCGGGACCGGGCGCACCCAGCCGGGGGGAGGTGGGGCTGGCTTCGGTCCCCAGCCCGTCCGGCCAAGGCCAGAGGACCCGCAACGATCCGATCATGAGCCCGATCATCGCCGCCACGACCATATCGTGATGCCGCTCCAAGAGGCGCTGCAGGAGCCGGGAGAAGAGCGCTAACCCCGTCGCCGCACCCAGCGCAAAGGTCGAGAGCGAGACCATCTGCAAGTCGGTGACGGCGGCTAGTACCGGCTGGTACATCCCGATCGCCACCAGCAGGAAGGAACCGCTGACCCCGGGAAGGATGAACGCACAGATCGCTAGCGCTCCGCTGACCAGGAAGATCGGCCAACCCGGGGAGGCCGGGGCCGGGGTGCTGAAGCCATACAGGAGGAACATGGCCAGCCCTAGCGTGCCGGCTACCGACACGTGGAGGAGCCTCGGATGGGAGATCATCCGCCAAGCCACCCATATGGCACCGACGATGAGACCGAAGAACCCGGCGGCGGCTCGCACCGGCTCATCCCGCAAGAGATCCTCGACAACCTGCGACAAGACGGCGACCGCCGCGATTGCTCCGACAACCACCGGAACCAGGAAGCGCCAGTCGATGTCGGTGGCTCGTTGGCGTGCCTCGCCGGGGTGGCCGGATAGCAGCCTGCCGAGAGCTCCTGCACCAGCGGCGATGGAGCCGACCAAGGACGGGTAAATCCCGGAAATCAAGGCCACCGTGCCTCCCGAAACCCCCGGTACGAGGTCGGCGGTACCGATAGCAAACCCGGTCACGAGCAGCCTCACCGGACGTTGGCTCATACCGAGAACCTCACCCGCATCACCTCGCCGTCGGCCAGTAGGTACTTCTTGCCCTCCACCCGCACCGTTCCGTCCGCCTTGGCTCGCTGCCATCCCCCCAATCGGATCACATCGCGAGAGGGGGCCACCTCGCCGCGGATAAAGCCGCGTTGCATGTCCGAATGGATCTTGCCCGCGGCGGTGGCCGCGTCGGCGTCTTGACGGACGGTCCATGCCCGAGATTCCTTCGGGCCGATCGTGTAGAAGGTCTTCAGTCCCAGGGTGCGGTATGAAGTGACGATCAACGAGGCTGGCACACCGGCACCCATCCCCAAACCCTCGTAGAGCGCCGCTCGTTCACTCGGTTCGAGGCGGGACACTTCCTCCTCCAGGAGGGCGCACACCGCCAGCACATTGTCCTCCCGCGGAACCACTTCCCGCACCTGCGCTACCAAGGCTTCGGGTTCGGGATGATCCTCCCCGACGTTGACCACCCAGACGCAGGGCAGCAGGCTAAGCGGTGCCATGTCTCTGAACGCCGCCAAAGCGATCTCCGACCAGGTAGACACCCGCAGGGGCTCTCCGGCACCCAAATGCGAGGAACCTTCCTGCACGGCCTCGAAGGCCGGACGGAGCGATCGATCCGCAGCTGCCTCCTTGCGCATCCGCTCACTGCGACGCTCGAACACCTCCAAGTCGGATAGGGCTACCTCGACAGCCAGATCATCGGCGGCTCGGGCCGGATCCGTCCCCTTCTCATCAACGGGCACGGCTGCCGAATCGTGGGCCCGGAGCACCACCACCAGCAGGTCCAGGTCGGATCCGGACACCAGACCCCGGATCGCGCCGGGACGCACTGCAGGCAAGTCGACCAGCTCGAGCGTGGTGTGGGTCACCTTGCGGGAACCTTCTAGTTCAGCCAGACGCTCGAGGTTCGGGTCCGGCACCCGCAGCGTCCCCACCATCGACGAAGTCGTAGCGTACGGATGGGGCGCGGTGAAACCGTCCAGGCCCGTCAGCGCGTTGAAAAGGGTGGTCTTCCCGGCGTTGGGAAGACCTAGCAGACCGATGCGGATCATCGCATACCCAGGAAAGCTCTTCGAACTTGAGGATCACCCAGCAGTCCCGCCGCGGAACCGTGGTGGCTGTTGCGGCCCATCTCTAGGACATATCCGCGGTGGGCGGTCTCTAGTCCCTGGCGAGCGTTCTGTTCGATCATCAGCACCGTTAGCCCGATTTCCCGGTTGAGCCGCCGGATGGCCAGGAACACTTGGTGGGTGACGATCGGAGCCAGACCGGCCGAGGGTTCATCCATCAGGACCAGACGAGGCTCCCGCATAAGCGAGCGCCCGATCTCAATCATGCGTTGTTCGCCTCCGGACATGGTTCCAGCTTGCTGCCCGGCACGTTCGGACAGCCTCGGGAAGAGGCCGAACACGTACTCAATCCGCTCCTGCACCTTGGCCCTGTCTCGCTCCAGGAACATCCCCAGCTCCAGGTTCTCGTACACGGTCATCTGCGGGAAGAGGCTGCGTAGCTGGGGCACGAAGGCGATGCCAGCAGTCCTCAGCGCATCCTGCGCCGCGATACCGGTGATGTCGGTGCCATCGCAACGCACCGACCCCGAGCGCACCTCCGCCAGACCGTAGATGGCTCTGAACACCGTGGACTTACCCGCCCCGTTGGGTCCGATCACGCATACGATCTCGCCTCGACGAACCTCCAGGCTGACCTCTTTGATGATGTCCTGGCCGCCGTCATAACCCGCGGTCAGGTCGGCCACCTCAAGTAGCGGTGCATTTGGTTCAGCCAAATTCCTCCTCGCCTTCTCCGGCTTTGGCCCCGAAGTAGGCCTCGATAACAGCCGGGTCTCTCATGATCTGCTCGGGGGTTCCTTCGGCGAGCTTGACGCCCCGATCAAGGACAATGATCCGTTCGCACAGGTCGGCCACAAACCCGACATTGTGCTCCACCAGCAGGATCGCGGTGCCGTCTGAGTTGATGGCACGCAGCCGGTCGGCTATCTCGACTACCAGCGACGGGTTGACTCCGGAGGTTGCCTCGTCCAGCAGGATCAGCTTCGGTTCGCTCATCAAGGCCATCCCGATCTCGAGCAGACGCCGCTGCCCTCCCGAGAGCGCACCTGCCCTTTCATGGCGCAGATGGGTCAACAACAATAACTCCAACAAAGACTCGGACCGCTCCGTGATGGAGCGATCAGGTCTGCTCAGAATCTTGCCGACGCCCAATCCGCCCCACTTGGCACTCAACTCCATGTTCTCCGCCACCGTCAGATCCCGGTATACCCGGATGACCTGGAAGGTACGGGACAGCCCGAGACGGGCCACCTGGTGCGGCCGCCGCCTGGTTACGTCCTTACCCTCGAAGCGTATCGAACCCTCATCAACGTCGCTCACCCGACTTAAGCAGTCGAATAGAGTCGTCTTGCCACTTCCGTTAGGGCCGATCAGACCCACCATCTCGCCTTGACCGACCGAGATATCAACCCGGCGAACTGCGGTCAAACCGCCGAATCGCTTGACTATGCCCCGAGCTTCGAGGATCGGGCTCACGGTTCTCCCCCGGGCTCACCCTTCCGAGGCTTGCGGCGGAACCAGAGTCTGGTCACCGAAGTCCCCCGCCTGTCGAAGCTACCCATCAGACCCCGAGGCAGGAGGAGTACGATCAGAATCAGCAGGATACCCTGCGCGATCAGGTGGTAGTCGAGCAGGTTGGACCACAGCAACTCACGCAGCCAGAAGAGCAACACCGTCCCGACCACCGGTCCCGCCACCGTACCCAACCCGCCCAGCATGGTTCCCATCACCGCGTCGATGGTTCTTACCTCCACGAAGGCGATGTCGGGATCCACAAACGTGTTCTGGTACGCCCAAAGACCGCCGAAGAGACCGGTGGAGAACCCCGCAAAGCTGAAAACCACCACCTTCAGGCGGGTGGTGTTGATACCGCGCATCTCCGCACCCACCTCGTCCTCTCGAATCGCCACCAGGGCGGTGCCGAAACGGGTGCCGCGCAACCACCAAGAAAGGCACACGAGGGCTACCACCAAACCCAACTCCAGGTAGTAGAAGAGAGGTCGGTTGAGGTGCGGGGGCAGGGTGAGACCTACGCCCCCACCGGTCATACCTCCCCAAACCCGAACGATCTCACGGGTGGCCACGAAGGTGCCCAGCATGGCGACCGAGAAATAGGGACCCTTGAGGCGCATCGTCACCCGCCCGATCGCCGCAGCTAGTACGCCCGCCATCGCGGCCCCGAGAATGACTGCTGGCAGCCATGGCCAACCGATCTGGAGGCTGTTGGCGGCCCCGGATATCAGAATCGCCGTGGTATAGGCCCCTATCCCGAACCACACTGCATGACCGAAATCGACATACCCCGTAAACCCTCCGGTGAGGTTCCAGTTGACCGCCACCCCCACCGCCGTGAACATCAGGGTGAGGGTGAACAGGTCGGCGTTGTCGGTACCAGGGAACAGAGGCAGGCACAACAGCACCACCAGGATCGCTAACCCCAAGAGCCGGAATAGCCTCGGCCTCATGTCGCGGTGGCATCCACCGGTCGCATCCCTCCGAAGAGACCCTGAGGACGTAGCACCAAGGCCACAACCAGGATCACGAAGGAGGCCACAACCGCCAGGTTGGTACCGATGCGAGGAATGTAGGCAGCCAGACCGGCCTCGACCATCCCCAACACCAGTGCCCCACCGACCGCGCCCCGTACCGAGCCCAAGCCAGCCATGGCGGTGATCGCAAAGGCCTTGAGGGTGAGCGGCGGCCCCTGGAAGGGTTGGATGCCCAACACCGGACTGACCAACGCTCCGGCGACCCCGGTTATGCCGATGCACAGAGCGAACGTGATCGCGTAGACGCGGCCGACATCTATCCCCACGATCCGGGCTGCCTCGCGGTTCTGGGCGGCGGCCCGGATGCTCTTCCCCGTCCTGGTACGGGCGAGGAACAGGCTGAGACCGGCCGTAATCACCAGGGCGATCAGCAAGATCCAGAAGCGGGTTACAGGTATGGTGACGCCTCCGGCGATCGGCCAAGCCCCGTCGAGGGCGGTGTGGGCCCGCCGGAAGTCGGCGGCGAACACCACCTTGAGAAGGTTCTGCATGATGATCGCCACACCGAACATCACCAGCAGTGAAACCAGGTGGGGTCGATCGATAATGCGGTTGACGAGCAGGCGTTGGGTTCCATACCCGAGCGCCGCCAGCAAGAGGAATACCGCCGGGATGGTCAGAAATGGATCGACCCCCCACAGGTGGTTGGCCAACCAGGCGACATAGGCACCCACCATCACGAACTCGCCATGGGCGAAGTTGATGACCCCCATCACACCCCAGATGATGGAGAAGCCGAGGACGAGCACCGTATACATCCCGCCGAGCGCGATACCGTTGATCAACGTCTGGACTAGGCGGCTTGCCGGGGATCCACCGACACCGTGACCCTGGGCCGCCAACGGGTAGCGGAGTTCGGCGCTGGCGGCGGCAGCCGGTGCTACCACTTGGACCGCGCCATCCTGGACCTGGATGGTCCCCATCGACTTGGCGACATTGACGCCTCGGTCGTCGAAGGCCACGGGACCGAAGAACGTCTCAACCTCCAGAACGCGAAGGGCTTCCCGCACCGCATCAGTATCGGTGCTTCCGGCTGCCTCTATCGCCAAGTGCAGGGCCAGCGCGGCGGCTGTGGAGCTGGCCGCCTGGTAGACAGGTAACTCACCCCACAGACTCTCGAAGTAGGCGGCGTAGTCAGAAGCCCGTCCGAAGTACGACCCCTCGTAGGCCATGACCGGTTCCCACTGGGTAGGGCCCAACACGCCTTCCACATCGTCACCCAGTTCTTCGATCAGCTTGGGGTTCGAGGGTCCCACGGTGATCAGCATCCCGTCCGGTACGAACCCGAGCTCCTGTGCGGCGTTGACGAACAGCACGGCGTCGTTGTAGTGACCTCCCCCTATGAACACGTCCGGATCCAGTTCCCGGAACTTGGTCATTATCGCCGAGGCATCCTGGATGTCCTTCGGATACGACTCCAGGGACAGCACCTCAATACCGAGTTCCTCTAGGTGGCGGCGCGCTCCCTCGGCCACGGCGGTAGGAAAGGCCGTGTCTTCATAGGCGATGACCGCGGTCTCCACACCGCGGACAGCCAGCATCTCCACACCGGATCGGGTGTACTCGCTAGCGATGGTGGAGACTAGGAACAGGTTGCGGAAGCCCCGCTCGAACATCGAATCGGCGGTACCGGTTCCCTCGACCATGATCACATCGTTGGCCTCGGCAATGGCGCTCGCTCCGGTGGTGAGACCACTGGAGTAGGGGCCGAGGAGGAAATCCACCCGGTCTTCGTCGATGAGTTTCTGGATCAGATTGGCGGTGGTGTCGGCATCCGATTCATCGTCGTAATAGACGATCTCAGCCTGGTAACGGCTACCGTCGATCTGAATGCCACCATATTCCTCGTTTACCCAGCGCACCCAGGTGTCATACCCGCGGCGTGCATCCCTGCCCTCCACGGCAAACTTCCCGGTCTCGCTGAGCGCCGCTCCGATCCTGACGGTTCCGGCGAAGCCCCGCTCGGTAACTCCGCCCTGGCCCGTATCCGCCTGGTCGGCGGTCCCGCATCCTGAGAGGACCACCAGCAGCAACAGACCGGCGAGGATCACCCGTCTCATCCTCTTCACCACCCCGGTCCCGAGGCTGTCATGGCTTCGACATCACAGATCATCCCGGCGTCGCGTTAGTAGAAGACCCAACCAGGCCCGAAGCCTACCGGCCCTCCGACCAATCCTGTATGACCGCCAGAACGCCCGCGCGATCCCTACGATTGTCGGATGCGGATTGCGGTAGTCGGTGCAGGGGCGTGGGGGACCACCGTGGCCGCCTTGGCCGCTTCCCAGACCTCGGTGCGGCTGTGGGCCCGCCGTCCGGCGCTGGCGTCCACCATCAACCGTGATCATGAGAACGCCGACTACCTACCCGGGATCCGCCTCCCCGACGGGGTGATCGCCACCTCCCGTCCCGACCAAGCGCTGCCGGAGGCGGAGGCGGTGTTCGTGGCGGTTCCGTCCCACGGCTACCGGTCGGTGCTGCAAATGGCTGCGCCCTTCGTCCCTGCGCAAGCACCGGTCATCAGCCTCACCAAAGGAATCGAGGCAAGCACCGGTCTACGCATGTCCGAGGTAACCGGAGAAGTTCTGGGCAACCATGACCCAGGAGTGGTGGGTGCCCTCTCCGGCCCCAATCTGTCCGGTGAGATCATGGCCGGGCAACCGGCGGCCACGGTGATAGCCATGCCCGACCAAGAGACCGCCGCCAAGCTTCAGGATGTCCTCACCTCTCCGGTATTCCGTGTCTATACCAACCCGGACGTGGTCGGTGTGGAGGTGGCTGGAGCAACCAAGAACGTGATAGCCATCGCCGCGGGCGCTACCGCGGGCCTCGGATTCGGGATGAACACCATGTCCACCCTGGTGACTAGGGGGCTGGCGGAGATCATCCGGCTCGGCGTGGCCCTCGGAGCGGATCCGCTCACCTTCGGAGGGCTGGCCGGGGTGGGCGACCTGATGGCAACCTGCGGAAGCCCGCTCAGCCGCAACAACCGGGTGGGATTCCGGCTGGGTCAAGGTGAGACCATCGATCAGATCCAATCGAGCACCCACACGGTGGCCGAAGGTGTGAGGACAACCGGCCCGGTATTGGACCTCGCCGCCCGCCACGGGGTGGAGATGCCCATCGCCCAGGCGGTTGGGAGGATTCTCTACGAAGGCGAGACCGTGCCGGAAGCGATGGCCAAGCTCATGGGAAGGGCACCCACCACGGAAACGGACCCAGCCGCAGTGTAGGGCTTGGAGTTGTGGATGGCGGAGATCCAGCGGCGGTATCGGGGTCGACAAGACACAGGGTATATCGGCCTGGCGACCGCGCTTGCGGGTTCGGCTTGGGTTCGCTGGATAACTGGGGACGATGGGCAATTAGCCTTCGTCCGATGCGTTTCCAGCTCTTCGGGTTCCCGGTCCGCATCCACTTCAGCTTCCTGTTGGTGGTGGTGCTAGCCATTGAGATTGGCTGGGGCGTGGTCGCCGGTCTCCTTTGGGCGATGGCCGTTCTGTCGTCCGTCATCCTGCACGAGTTGGGCCATGCGGCCACGGTACGCCGGCTGGGAGGACGCGTTAGCGGCATAACCATCTACGCGTTGGGGGGTGTTACCTATTGGCAGGAGAGCGGTCGACGCTTGGTCGGTTGGAGGCTCTTCGCCATCGCCGCGGCCGGATCGGGCGTCGGGCTCTTCGCCGGACTGGGCCTGTACGCGTACGCCCGGCTGGGCGGGCTGGGCCGGTTCGGGGAGTTGGCTATCGACACACCCTGGCGTATCCACCTGGCCGCTTCCGAACGGGCTGGCGAGCACCTGGTCTTCTTCGTGGGTGCCTTTGTCTGGGTGTCGGTGTTCTGGGGTGTGTTCAACTGGTTGCCGATCGGGGGTTTGGACGGTTCCAAGATGTTGCGGGCGGTTCTGGTGCGCGTGATCGGTCCGAGCGGAGACCTCCATTCGCGGATCATCAGCACGATCGTTGGGGTGGTGGCAGCATTCTGGGCGTGGCGGAACGGATTCCCGATCGCCGCGATCCTGGTCGGGGTCTTAGTCGGGGAGGACCTGATGTCCTTCCGGAACTCCCGTCGAACCCGACCATAGCGGTCAAGAGACCGGGCAGAGCCCCCTACTCCCCTGATCATCGGGGTCTAACCGGGCCAATTCCAAGGGGTTAGCCCTCAGAGTGCGAAAAATATCGCCTACTCGGCCTTCACTATCCGCTCAAAGTAACGGATATCACGATTTTCTGTCATATGTAGTAGCTATTATTCACTTTACCACTGTCTAATTATGGATAGAAATGAATCAGTGGCGTGAATATCTCCTCATCCTAATTCTCATGGTCGGCATAGTGGTGATTGTGCTTGAGGTCAATCCTCTTCGCTCCTCACCGCTTTCGTCTACGGAACCAACGCATCCGACAGCTGCGTCGACGACCAAAGTCACGGTGCCGGAGACGATGACGCTGACCAGCGAAGCGTCGAGCCACGCGAATCACGATCACGACCACCCGGAACCAGACCCGGTTGCGGAATGGGTTACCACCACCCTGCGCTATCCGCCACCCGAAGCCGAAGCCGCCATGGGGGAAGAAGCGCCCGTGGGGGTCGAGGAACCGGGTACAACGGTTGCGTCGACAAGCCCGGTTGCGTCATCCAGCACCGTGCCCGACCCGGGCCAGGCGGATAACTGCCGCCCCGGGTCGGGGACTTGGAGGGGTGATGGGCATCCGGTTGAGGATCGGTGCACCTTGGCCGAGGTTCGGCGGGCCCTTTACCTGGCCTACACCGGGACGGATCAGGAACGGCGCACCGTGATCCGCAACAGTCATCTCCTTGATGAGGTCTTCGCCGCCCTCGACGAGTTTGGCCGGACACACGACGCTGCACTATGGGATCCAGACCGCCGGGGGGAGTTCAGCGTCATTTACGAGGCGATTGGCTGGCGGGGCGGAAGCGAGCCTGACCAACAGGTGATCGCGGTGCTCTTCAGACTGCATCACCCCGACTACCCACCCACCGAACCGATCCTCGACACGCTGGTTCGGGTCGACGGAGCGTGGAAGCTCTCCTACCGCCGTTCCTATTGCGTGAAGGTGCTGGCCATCATGGAATACATCGGCAGTGAGGTTCGCTGTCCTCGAGACCCTCAACCCCACATCAACGAGGACGAGTCGCCCGGCTCCACCGGGAGGTACTGAATGGCCAGACCAGACCAGACCGATGTCATGAAATCGTCGCGGCGAAGAGGTACCGCGATAGGTTGGGTTGTGCTTGCGGCACTGGCGATAATCGCCATCCTCTGGGCGTCCGAGCCGAGTTCGGCCCACCCGTCCTCCTCATCCTGGAAGCCGGGACGAACCGCGGTCACCTGGGACTGGGAGCGGCACTGGAACTACTGGAGGAAGGAGACTTGTAAGAAGAAAGTGTTGTTACCGGGGGTCGGAACGCCGTCCTGTAGCTCCTGGGCCGATGCCGGGAAGGTGTGGAAGGCATGTGGGGGAAAAATTCGTCCGCCCGACCCCAGCCGAATCAATGGCTGCGGGATCGGACAGGTAGGGGGCCATTCTCGGCACGGAGATGGAGTAAACGTCCGATATCGCTATCTGAGCCGCCACGAGGATCGGAAGGGTCCCTCCTACAACGTCTGTAAGGCTGACCCCAGCCTCCCGGCTAACACCGCACCCGGCAACTGCGGAACTTGGATTCGTAATAGTCACTCCCACTGCGCGACCGACCCCGACGCCCACCCGCCGAATTGCCCGACCACCACCGTCGCCGTCGTTCACACCACCCTGAAGTCCACTGATACCACCATGGGCGTCGTCCTCCCCACGTCTACGACTACGACCAAGCCGCGGACAGCCCGTCCCAGCCCTCCTACCACGCGCCGCGCCCGTACCACCACCACGGCGAGACCCACCTCGCCCCCTACCACCCGCTCAGTCGTCACCACCAGACCCCCGCCCCCACCCGCCTGCTCCACACCGGGCGCTATCGACGAGTTCCGATCATACGTGGATGGCCTGCCTGCTCCCCAACCGGGGGTTGCGCCCGCCAAGAACGGCTACGTCCGGGTTCCGCTTCGGGCCTACTACCAAGGTGTTCCGTCCGGTATGTCCACGCGGTCGATCGGTTCGAGCCGGGTATCGATGCGCATCTGGGTTAGCAGCATCTCATGGAAGATCACCGGATTGGGAAGGCCCGATGGGACCGAGTTGGGGATTCAGAGTTTCTCTCGCTCTTCCGCCAGCTTCACGGATGCCGACTCGCTGAGAAACCCGGTGGAGGTCCGTATCGGTTCGGCCGAAGCCCACTTCCTCCGCACCTCGGCCCAGGCTGGCTACTCAAGCGGATACCCGATGACCGTGACCGTGGTCTGGAGCGGCGAGTGCAGAGAGCCGAACGCCACCGGGTGGACCCACCTCGGGACGCGAACGCAGGCATCCGACTTCGCCTACCGGGTCCGCGCCATCTGGAGCCGCCCCACCTAACCCCAACTGACAACTGGAAAGCAGCTACCGTTTTCCGCTATGCACGATTGGATCAGCCAGGCGCGGATCTGGGTGGCAGGAGACCCCGATCCTGAGACCCGAGCCGAGCTAGAACAGCTGATCGCAGCTGCGCAACTTGATGAGCTGGCCGACCGGATGGGATCATCCCTCAAGTTCGGCACAGCCGGCATACGTGGGACGATGGGGGCGGGGTCCAACCGGATGAACCGGGCCACCGTGATTCGGGTCGCCCGCGGTCTGGCGGATCATCTACTCGACAGGTTTGGAGGGGCACCGTCCGCTCCGGTGGTGGTGGGGAGGGATGCTCGCTTGCGGAGTGGAGCGTTTATGGACGACGTGGTCGCCGTCTTGGTCGCCGCCGGTATTGGGGTCCGCTATTGGCCGCAGCCGATACCCACCCCCTTGCTGGCCTTCGCGGTCCGGGAGTTCGAGGCCTGTGCGGGGGTGATGGTCACTGCCAGCCACAACCCTCCCCGGGATAACGGCTTAAAGGTCTACGACGCCGGAGGCGCTCAGATCGTTCCCCCCGTCGATGCTTCCATCGCCGACGCTATCGGGCGAGTGGGACCAGCGTCCGATGTTCCTCGCTTGGATCCGGCCGCCCTAACCGATCACCGGTCGGCCCGCCAAATAACCGACCGCAGCTTCGAAGAGTATCGCCGTCGGCTCCACGCTCGTCGAGGAAAGACGACCGAGGCCGATCCGGGCTTGCGGATCGTCTACACCCCTCTCCACGGCGTGGGATGGAGGTATCTGCACCGGCTTCTGGAGTATGCAGGCTATCCGGACGTTCACCCGGTCGTTGCCCAGATGGATCCTGACGGTACCTTTCCGACCCTTCCCTTCCCCAACCCGGAGGAGCCCGGTGCCATGGACCTAGCGTTGGCCCTGGGAGATGAAGTTGACGCCGATCTGGTGCTAGCCAACGACCCTGACGCCGATCGTCTGGGCGTATCGGTGCCCTCCGAGCAGGGATGGGTCAAACTGACCGGAAACCAGTTGGGGGTCCTTCTCATCGACCACATCCTCGCCGGAACAAGACCGGCCATGAACACCCGGCAACCGTTGGTCATCGGCACGATCGTGAGTTCTCCGATGGCGAAACAGGTAGCCCTGGCTCATGGCGCGCGCTACGAAACCACGCTTACTGGCTTCAAGTGGATCATGAAAGCCGCCCGTGAGATTGAAGCCTCGGGCGGGGGGTCCTTCGTCTTCGGGTTTGAGGAGGCGCTCGGATACGCTCTGGGTGGTCTGGTCAACGACAAGGATGGACTGTCGGCGGCCGTTCTCATCGCCGATCTCGCCTCGGCGTGTCGCCGTCGCGGGGAGACCATCGCCGACCACCTAACCGATCTCTACCGACGACATGGGGTTTGGGTCTCCGTACAGAGGAGCATTCGCCGCCCGGGACCGGAAGGGGCACGGTGGATATCCACCGCTATGCGCCGCTTGGGGTCGGAGGTACCGGACCAACTCGGGGGCATGGAAATCTGGGGAATTACCGACTATCGCGCCCCCTCCGAGGAGCGTCCGCCGTGGCTTGGGGTCACCGACCTGATCGTTATTGAGATGGGAGAGGGGAGCCGGATCCTGGCCCGGCCTAGTGGTACGGAGCCCAAGCTTAAGATATATGTTGACGCCACCCGGCCGGTCAAGGACGGAGAGGACCCATCCCGTATCCACGCCGACCTGGTGAAATCCGCCGAAGCGGCGGTGTCCGATCTCGTCGAGCACCTTCGCGCCTAGGAAACCGAACAAACTGGAGGATTCCATGACCGTTGTACAGGAGCGGAGAAGCTTCCCCGATACTCAGCTTCGGATCGGTGGGGAGCGCGTGGCCGGAGACGGCGAGTTGCAGGTGATCGATCCCGCCACCGAGCAGGTTCTGACCGCGGTCGCCACCGCCGGGTTGCAGCATGCCCAACTGGCGGTCGACGCGGCCGCAGAGGCCGCTCCGGTCTGGGCCGCGACCGCTCCGCGGCAGCGGTCGGACATCCTCCGTCGGGCATACGACCTGATGCTGGAACGCGAGGAGGAACTGGCCGAGCTGATAATTCTCGAGAACGGCAAGACCTACGCCGACGCCGTCGGCGAAGTCAGGTACGGGGCGGAGTTCTTCCGCTGGTTCTCCGAGGAAGCGGTGCGAATCATGGGCGAGATCCACACCGCACCCCGCGGAGACAAACGAATCGTCGTCCTCCCAGAACCGGTAGGTATTTCCCTGATGGTGACCCCGTGGAACTTCCCATCGGCGATGGCCACCCGCAAGATCGCCCCAGCATTAGCCGCCGGATGCCCCACCATCCTCAAACCCGCCTCTGACACCCCTCTGTCAGCACTGGCGGTTGCGGACATCATGGAAGAGGCCGGAGCCCCGCCCGGTACCGTCAACGTGGTAGTGGCCCGAGGCTCGTCCGGGGTAGTGGACGCCATGCTGAATGATCCAAGAGTGAGAAAACTCTCCTTCACTGGGTCCACCGAAGTCGGACGCATACTGATGCAGAAGGCCGGTCGGCGCATACTTCGCACCAGCATGGAGTTGGGGGGCAACGCGCCGTTCGTGGTGTTCGAGGATGCCGACATCGACGCAGCCGTCGAAGGTGCCATGATGTCCAAGATGCGGGTGGGTGGAGAGACCTGCGTGGCCGCTAACCGATTCTATGTCCACGCCGGTGTAGCAGACCGGTTCACCGATCTCCTTACCGACGCCATGGCCAACCTACGCATGGGCAACGGCATCGACCGATCCACTCAGCTGGGCCCCATGATCAACTCCGCCGCCGTCGAGAAGATAGATTCGTTGGTTGCCGGTGCCGTCGATGCCCAGGCTCGTATTCGTACCGGCGGTACCGCCCCGGACTGTCCCGGGTACTTCTACCGTCCCACCGTGCTCTCCGAAGTGTCGGCCGATGCCGACATCCTCGGCGAGGAGATCTTCGGTCCGGTGGCACCGGTGGTGACCTTCGAGACGGAGGATGAGGTGGTGGCGGCTGCCAACGACACGATCCATGGCCTTATCTCCTACGTGTACACCAGGGACATCGATCGGGCCTTCCGGGTGGGAGAGGCGATCGAGTCAGGCATGGTGGCTCTGAACCGCGGCATCATCTCCGACGAGTCGGCACCCTTCGGTGGAGTCAAAGAGTCGGGCATAGGTCGGGAAGGAAGCCATCACGGTATGGACGAGTTCCTGGAGCTCAAGTACCTGGCCTGGTAGCAAGCCCACCCAGCAGCGCGGGCTTGCTACCATCCCTGAAACCTTTAAATCCGGTCCGGTGAGGCCGGGAAGGCGAGCCGAGCATTAGTCGCGGTGCCCGCGCCTGCTCGTACCGTTTCCTCTCATCTCCTCCGGACCCAGCGCTACCACAGGAGAGAGGGCATCGATGCCACTGGTGATGAGCGGTGACGATATAACCCGCTCGCTGACCCGGATCGCCCATGAGATCGTTGAGCGGTCACGAGGCCAGATGCCCGTGCTGGTGGGGATTCACACTCGCGGAGCACCGTTGGCAAGTCGGATCGCCGCGGTCATGGGCGAGGTCAACGTGATGGGGCCCCCGGTAGGGAACCTTGACATCGGGCTACATCGCGACGACTTGGCCGACCGGCCCACCGCACCTCTGGCGGCGACTCGTCTTCCCTCTGACATCACGGATCAGACCGTGGTATTGGTGGACGACGTGCTCTATACCGGTCGGACGGTACGAGCCGCCCTCGACGCCCTGAACGATTTCGGACGGCCCGCTGCGGTACGCCTCGCGGTGCTGGTGGACCGAGGTCATCGCCAGTTCCCGATCCGTCCCGATCATGTCGGTCGCAACCTGCCTACCTCCCCGGCGCAGCGGGTGTCGGTAAGGCTGAAGGAGATCGACGGAGGGGATGACGGCGTGTGGATCGTCGAGCCCAAACGTTGAGCTTGCTCACCACCAGAGGTATGCCTCGGTCAGAGATGGAGGCCATGCTCGACCTCGCCGAGGAGTTCAGCCGGGTCCTGACCCGACCCATACCCCGGGTCCCAGCGCTCCAAGGGAAGTTGATCGCCAGCCTGTTCTTCGAGAACTCCACCCGCACCCGGCTGTCGTTCGAGAGGGCGGCCCGGACGTTGTCGGCCGACGTGATCAGCTTCGGTACCGCCGGGTCGTCGCTCGCCAAAGGCGAAAGCCTCAAGGACACCGCCCTCACGGTGGAGGCCATGGGTACTGACCTCATGGTGGTACGACATCGGGGTGCGGGCGTCCCCGGACGCATCGACCAGTGGACGGCATGTCAGGTTGTGAATGCCGGGGACGGTGCCCACCAACACCCCACCCAGGCCCTCCTGGACGCATTGACCCTGCGAGGTCGCTTCGGGAGTCTGGATGGCCTGCAGGTGGGGATCGTGGGCGACATACGCCACTCCCGGGTAGCGCGTTCAAACGCATTCGCGCTGACCACCTTGGGGGCCGAGGTGACAATTGTGGCACCGCCCACCCTCCAACCCGTCGACCTAAGCGACTGGCCCGTCATCGCGTCGGAGGAATTGGACGACGTTCTCGAGAAATTCGACGCCCTATACCTCCTGAGAATCCAAACCGAGCGCGGGGGAATGTCGGTTCTTCCCTCGGTGCCCGAGTATGCGGCACGTTTCGGCCTGTCCTGGAAGAGGTTCAGCCGCCTGCCTGCTCATTCCGTTGTTCTGCACCCCGGCCCGATGAACCGAGGAATCGAGATCGCCGATCGGGTGGCCGATCACTCCCGATCTCTGATGGTGAGCCAAGTATCGAATGGGGTGGCATTGAGGATGGCGGTGCTCTTCCGGCTCCTTGGGGGAAGGGCATGACCGGCTTCGTACTCAAGGGCGGAACCGTCCTCACCCCCGATGGCAGCACCACGGCTGATGTGTACGTCCGGGGCGACCGAATCGTGTCGGTAGGCGCGGATCTGGCTTCCACCATCGAATCGGCCGAAGTCTTCGACATCTCGGGCTTGGTGGTAGGTCCAGGTCTGGTCGACCTCCACACCCACCTCCGAGAACCGGGCCAGGAATGGAAGGAAGATATCGCCTCCGGTTCCCAGGCGGCCGCCGCGGGCGGCTATACCGCGGTGGTAGCGATGCCTAACACCGACCCGCCCACCGACACCGGGCACCTAGCCCGCTATATCAGGGATCGGGGGAGAGAGGTCGGTCTGGTAGATGTGGAACCAGCCGGTTGCATCACGGCGGGTATGTCCGGCACCCGCCTGGCGCGCCTCGATGAGATGGTGTCCGCCGGGGTCCGGATCTTTACCGATGACGGAAATACGGTGGCAGATGCCGGACTACTCAGGCGCGCCATGGAGTATCTGGGACCGAGCGGGGCGTTAGTCGCCCAGCACGCCGAAGATCCCGGCCTTGGCAAGGACGGCCATATGCATGAGGGGCGAGTGTCCTCCGTCCTAGGGATCGAGGGCATTCCCGCCCTGGCCGAGACGGTAGTTGTGGCGCGGGACCTCGCTCTCGCCGAACTCACGGGGGCGACGTACCATGTCCAGCACGTCAGCTGCGCGCAGACGTTGGACCTGCTCGCCGACGCAATAGAACGGAAGGTCAAGGTGACCGCGGAGGTCACGCCCCACCACCTGTGGTTCACTCATCAGGATGTCTTATCCATGGATCCGGTAACCAAAATGTATCCGCCGCTGAGGACGAACCACGATGTGCAGGCTCTACGAGCGGGCCTCCGTCAGGGCCTGATCAACCTGGTCGGAACCGATCATGCTCCTCACGCCTCCCAGGAGAAGGACGTCCCCTTCGAGGATGCCCCGAGAGGCGTCACCGGCCTTGAGACCGCCTTGGCCGCGGTTCGTAGCGCCCTGGATGCCGACCCGCGGCTGGTGTTCGAGAGGATGTCGGTTGCCCCCGCCCGGATCGCGGCTTTGTCTCGGCACGGAAACTGGGTAGAAGCCGGGAAAGTAGCCAACCTGGTGGTCGTTGATTGGGATGACCAGTGGGTGCCAACGACGTATGCGTCCAAGTCGACCAACTCCTTGTTCACCGGGATACCGCTCAAAGGACGCATCCACCTCACCTGCCATGATGGCAAGCTCACCTACCGATCCGATGGGTCGTCCCGGAGCGCGGGATGAGTCGGGGATTTCTGGTCACCGCCGATGGGGAGATGTTTGCAGGTCGATCGGTTGGCGTCGACGGGATACGGGTGGGGGAAGCCGTCTTCAACACCTCTATGACCGGCTATCAGGAGATACTCTCCGATCCGTCCTACGCCGGACAGATCGTGGTCATGACCTCACCCCACATTGGTAACTACGGGGTCAACCCCTACGACGACCAAGCCGATAGGCCTTCCGCCCGGGGACTGGTGGTGCGATCGCTGTCGAGGCGACACTCCAATTGGCGGGCGGAGGGAACCCTGGCCGAGTATCTGATGGCCAACCAGATAGTGGCCCTCGCCGATATCGACACCCGAAGGCTCACGCGCCATCTTCGATACAACGGGGCCATGCCGGTCGCGATCGGAGGTGGCGTGGGTCCGGAGGAGTTGATGGTACCGGCCGCCCAAGCGCCGCATATGGAAGGCCAAGACCTGGCCACCGAGGTAGCAACCGCGGAGCCCTACCGGGTCCAGCCTGATCGTGAACCTCGCGGGCGGATAGTGGCCATTGACCTCGGCATGAAACGCGACATAGGCCGCCGTATGGCCTCCCAAGGCTTCGAGGTGGTAGTCATGCCACCGACCGTCGGCCCCGGCCCTGTGCTTGATCTCACCCCCACCGCGGTGTTCCTCTCCAACGGTCCTGGGGATCCGGCACCGCTGGAAGGCCCCATCAACACGGTCAGGACTTTGCTGGGAAAGGTCCCCATCTTCGGTATCTGTCTAGGCCACCAGGTGATCGCCCTTGCCTTGGGTGCATCCACGTTCAAGTTGCCCTTCGGGCATCACGGCGGGAACCATCCGGTCCGCCGCCTAGCAGACGGGAGGGTGGAGATCACCGCCCAGAACCATGGGTTCGCGGTAGATCTGTGGCCCTTGGCCGACGGTGACATCCCCCCACGCCGCGGGTTGGCCGGTCCCGAGCTACTACCGGAAAGGGTGACGAGTCCGTTCGGGGAGATACGGCCCACCCACCAAAACCTCAATGACGGGACCCTCGAAGGTCTGGAATGCCTTGATGTGGCGGCGAGATCGGTGCAATATCACCCCGAAGCCGCCCCCGGACCCCACGATGCCCTCGGGTTCTTCGATGACATGCTCGGATCGACAGGCGGCACGCCGGAGGCCCCCGATTCCTAAGCGAACCGACCTCAAGAGCATTCTCGTGATCGGCTCGGGTCCGATCGTGATCGGACAAGCCTGCGAGTTCGACTATTCGGGAACCCAAGCCGCCAAGGTCCTGAGAAACGAGGGCTATCGGGTGATCCTGGTCAATTCCAACCCGGCCACCATCATGACCGATCCGGAGTTCGCCGATGCCACCTACCTGGAGCCGATCACCCCCGAGATCGTGACCCGAATTCTCCAAAAGGAACGACCGGATGCCCTCCTCCCCACCCTCGGGGGCCAGACCGCTCTCAACGTCACCGCTGAGCTGTCCCGCCAGCAGGTAATAGAAAGCCTGGGGGTGGAGCTCATCGGTGCCGGGTTCGACGCCATCCAACGGGCTGAGGATCGGGGGCTCTTCAAACAGACCATGGCGGAGGCTGGTATAGCTTCTCCCCGATCCTTCTACGCCCGGTCTATGGAGGAAGCGATGACGGCCGCGCGGGAGATCGGGTACCCGGTGATGGTACGCCCCTCGTACATCCTCGGTGGCGGCGGGACCGGCGTAGCCGAGGACGAAGCAGCCTTCGTCGAAATCGGTAAACGAGGTCTTGAAGCGTCCCCGGTCGGCGAGATTCTGGTCGAGGAGTCCGTGGTGGGATGGAAGGAGTACGAGCTCGAGGTGATGGCTGACCAACTCGGCAACGCGGTCATCGTCTGTTCGATCGAGAACCTCGACCCGATGGGTGTTCACACCGGTGATTCGATCACGGTGGCACCCATCCAGACGCTGACTGATCGGGAATACCAGGAGATGCGCAACGAAGCCATCGCCTGCCTCCGGGCCATCGGGGTCCAGACCGGGGGATCCAACGTCCAATTCGCCGTTGACCCGGCCACCGGTAGGCGGCTCATCATCGAGATGAACCCTCGAGTCTCCCGCTCATCCGCCCTGGCATCTAAGGCCACCGGCTTCCCCATCGCCAAGATCGCCGCTCTCCTGGCCATCGGCTACACCCTGGATGAGATCGCCAACGACATCACCGGTGCCACCCCCGCCGGTTTCGAGCCCGCTCTCGACTACACGGTGGTGAAAGTACCCCGGTTCGATTTCGCCAAGTTCCCGGCCACACCGGATCGTCTCGGTACCTCTATGCAGTCGGTGGGGGAAGCAATGGCGATAGGACGAACCTTCCCCGAAGCCCTCCAAAAGGCGTTGCGCAGTCTCGAGACGGGACGCGGCGGGCTGAACGCCGACCCCGGAGAGTCGGTATTCAGGAACATGCCGGACGCTGAGCTCAACCGCGAGGCGGCAACGCCCCGTTCGTCCCGCATCTTCGCCGTTGGCGAGGCGATACGTCGGGGTCGTAGCCTTTCGGACCTAGCCGCCGCCACCGGCATAGATCCGTGGTTCCTGGACCAGATGGCGGAGATCTATGAGATGAGGTCCGAGATCGAGGCCCGGAATTCCCCCTCGGCTGACCTGATCAGGGAAGCCAAACGCATGGGATTCTCAGACGCTCAGCTCGGTTACCTGTGGCAGGAGCCCGAAACCGCGATCCGAGCCTTCCGCCGTTCCGAGGGGATCGTCCCCACGTACAAGCGGGTTGATACCTGTGCGGCGGAGTTCGAAGCCCGCACCCCTTACTTCTATTCCACATACGAGGACGAGAGCGAGGTCGAGTTCACCGGAAGACCCAGAGTGGTAATCCTCGGATCCGGCCCGAACCGGATCGGTCAGGGAATCGAATTCGACTACTGCTGTGTGCACGCCGCTTTCTCGCTGAAGGACGCCGGTTACGAAACGGTGATGGTGAACTGCAACCCCGAGACCGTATCCACGGACTACGACACCGCCGATCGCCTCTACTTCGAGCCGCTGACCGTCGAGGACGTCTTGGAGATCTGTGAAGCCGAGCGTCCGGTAGCGGTTGTCGTCCAGCTTGGTGGGCAAACTCCCCTCAACCTCGCCGCCCGACTCGAGGCAAGCGGTGTCCCCATCGCCGGGACCGCCCCGGATCGGATAGACGCGGCCGAGGATCGCCAGCGGTTCGCTGATCTGTGTCGCCAGCTAGGGATCGCTCAACCTCCCCACGGCACCGCGCGCGGGCCCGGGGATGCCATAACGGTGGCTCGGAGAATCGGATTCCCGGTGATGGCCCGTCCCTCCTACGTCTTGGGAGGCAGGGCAATGCGAATCGTCTATGACGAGATGGAGCTGGAGCAGTACATCGACGACCTCTACTCCTCGGATCACGCCGCCGACTTCGATCTGGCCACCGCTCCCGTGCTGATAGACAGTTTCCTGGAAGCGGCGGTAGAGATCGACGTAGACGCTATCTATGACGGATCCGAGCTCCTCATGGGGGGCATCATGGAACACGTCGAGCAGGCGGGGGTGCATTCGGGAGACTCCGCCTGCATCACTCCCCCACCCACGATCGGTGCCGACATCCGGAGACAAATTGTGTCGTCGACCCGTGCTCTCGCCGACGCACTCCACGTTCGGGGGCTGATCAACCTCCAGTTCGCCGTCAATCAGGACGGGCTCTTCCTACTCGAAGCCAACCCCCGCGGCTCACGCACCGTCCCCTTCATTTCCAAGGCCAAGGGCTTGTCCCTAGCCAAGCTGGCGACCCGGGTAATGATGGGAGACAGCCTGGCCCAGCTCCGGCAAGAAGGGCTGTACCAGGAACCTGAGGAGGCAAAGTTCGTGGCCGTCAAAGAGGCGGTTCTTCCCTGGGAACGCTTCCCTGGCGAGGACACCATCCTCGGGCCGGAGATGAAAGCCACCGGCGAAGTGATGGGAATAGGACCGAGTGCTGGTGTGGCGTTCGCCAAGGCCATGCTCGCCGCAGGCGGCGGCATACCCGAATCGGGGACGGTATTTCTCTCCTTCGCCGATGTTGACAAACCAGCCGGAGCGAGGATCGGACGGGCCCTCCACGAGATGGGTTTCGGCCTGGTTGCCTCCCCTGGCACCTCCTCATACCTCTCCCGGAAGGGAATACCGACAGAGATGGCCCCCAAAGTGGGGGAAGGGCAAGGCGACACCGTCTGGCAGATTGAGTCAGGCCGGGTCGTGATGGTGATCAACACCCCTCAAGGTCGTAGGGCGCGCGGACACGGACGGCAGATAAGGCGCGCCGCCTCGGCCCGAAAAATCCCGATCATCACCACCGTGGCTGGCGGGGAGGCCGTCATCAGGAGCCTCCGGGACTCCACCGCCGCGGTGTACAAGGTGCGGAGCCTGCAAGATTGGCATCGTTAGACCGCTCCACCGCTATCGGTCCCGTGCAGCTCCGATCACCTCTGATCGGTGCCTCCGGAACAGTGGGGTCGGTCGTCGACTTCGTTACGGTGGCTTCGGCCAGCTACTACGGGGCCCTGGTTGCCAAGTCGGTGGCACCTGAACCCTGGGCCGGAAACCCGCCACCGAGGGTGGTCCCGGCCGGGTCGGGGATGATCAACGCGATCGGAATCCAAAATCCGGGTATCGAAGCCTGGGCGTCCGATGTGGGTCCCCGTTTGGGTGATCTGGAGGTCCCGGCGTGGGGATCCGCGGTGGGGCACACCCCCGAGGCTTTCGCCGCCGTCTCGCGCCGACTCGAAGATGTCGGGGTGGAGGCAGTGGAACTAAACCTCTCCTGCCCCAACCTCGACGGACATGGCCTGATCGCCCTGGATCCGGGTGCTTCAGCTCGAGTGGTCGAGACGGTCCGGGCTGCCACCCACGGCCCTATTTCCGCCAAGCTGTCTCCCAACGCATCCGACATCGTAGCGGTGGCCCGGGCCACTTGGAACGCCGGCGCCGACTGGGTAGTGATCGGGAACACCATCTGGGGAGCAGCCGTAGACGTCTCCCGGCGCGCACCTCGCTTGGCGACGGGTGCGGGGGGTTACTCAGGCCCTCCACTCAAACCTATCTCCATTCGTGCGGTCATGGAGACGGCCCTCAACCTTCCCGAACTTCCCATCCTCGGCTGCGGCGGCGTAACTAGGGGGACGGACGTGGTGGAATACCTGATGGCGGGGGCGAGGGCGGTGGCTATGGGCACGGTTCACTTCGCTGAGCCTCGCGCCGCCCGCCGGATCGACCGTGAGCTAGCTCGATGGGCCCGTCGGCATCGGGTAGCGCGGGTAAGCGATCTGGTCGGGACGGCGCTTCATCAACACCCCCGTTTCGCCTATGACCACGACAAGGAGAGCTCGTGAGCGAAGAGAACAGCAGCACGATCGACGCCGACCGGAACTCCAGTCCGATCCTGGTCGCCTTAGATGTCCCCACTGCCGAAGGGGCATTGCGTCTCGCGGAGCAGCTCCGCTCCCACGTCGGCGGGTACAAGGTCGGCCTTGAACTGCTTTCCGGACCCGGGCCCGCGGTCGTCGGGGTGATCGCCCGACTGGGCAGACCCGTGTTCGCCGACGCCAAGCTGCATGACATCCCGAACACGGTGCGCGCCGCCGCCCGCCATCTCGGCGAGGCCGGTGCCCGGTGGATAACCGCCCATGCAGCCGGGGGTGGAGCGATGTTGGAGGCCGCCGTGGAGGGTCTGGCGGAAGGTGCCGGTCGCCGCAAGGCAGGTGTCTTAGCTATCACGGTCCTCACCAGCCTCGATGGCCCGGCCCTGGCTGCAACCGGGGTGACCTCCAAGCTCGGCCGGTTGGTCTCATGTCGGACTCGGCTTGCCGACCAGGCGGGATGTGAAGGAGTGATCACCTCGGTCAAGGAACTCGGAGTCGTGGCGGATGTGGGTCCTGATCTACTGAGGTTCACCCCGGGCATCCGGCCAGCCGGTGCCAACACCCACGATCAGGTCAGATCTGCCACCCCGGAGGTGGCGCTGGCACGCGGTGCTCACTACCTGATCATCGGCCGGGCCATAACCGAGGCACCAAACCCCGTAACCGCGGCCGAGCGTATCTTGCATTCGCTTCCATCCGAGGGCGAAGAATCTTGGGCTAAAGTTTGACCCGACGAGCTTGCCGACCAGAGTATCCGTTGGCGAGTTGATCCGCGAAGGGAAGAGGAAAAATATGGCACCTCCGAAGCTGGACGCTGAGCAAAGAGCAAGGGCATTAAAGAAGGCGGCTTTCGCCCGGCGTCGGCGGGCTGAGGTCAAGAGCTTGCTTAAGTCCGGGTCTCTAACGCTAAGCGGACTCTTCGAGGAAGCCGATAACGATCCGATCCTGGCCGGGATCAAGGTGACCGCCGTCCTCACTTCGATGCCAAAGACCGGGAAGGTCAAGGCTGCCCAGATCATGGAGGAGTGCGGTATCTCCGAGAATAGGCGGGTAAGGGGGCTTGGTCCGAAGCAGCGCACCGCCCTCCTCGGCCGATTCAGCTGAGCAGTTCAGCGCCGACCTCCTTACCAACCGGTCGGCTGGTCATAATCTCCGGACCCTCCGGGGTGGGGAAGAACACGGTGGTTAGGGCACTGGAGCCCCTGCACCAATTCCACTTCGCAGTGTCTGCCACTACCAGAGCCCGCCGACCGGAAGAAACCGACGGAGTCGAGTACCACTTCGTCAGCGAGGGCGAGTTCACCGCCATGGTCGAATCGGGCCGGTTGATGGAATGGGCCGAGTTCGCGGGGTCCCGCTACGGCACACCCTACGAGGAAGTGGCCGGCTACCTAGAAGAAGGCACGGATGTGGTGCTCGACGTCGAGTTGAGCGGTGCCTTCCAAGTGATGAAGACACACCCCGACGCAACATCCATCTTCCTCATGCCTCCCAGCCTTGAGGAGCTCGAAACGCGCATGAGAGGTCGGCGAGGGATGGCCGAATCCGAGATCAGGACTCGATTGGGGATTGCCGAGACGCAGATAGAGAAGGGTTGGGAGCGATTCGCCCACATAGTCGTGAACGCCGATCTCGACGCGACGGTTTCGGAGATAGCCGTTATACTCAGGCGACACCCCACCTAGCTCTCTGGGAAAACGCGAAACCGAATGCCCTCGTGGTTCGCGACCGTAAACGGCCGAAAGGCATCCTGATCATGATTCAGCCACCTGTCGAAGAGATAACCGACAAAGCCGGTGGACGGTTCAACTTGGTTATGTTGGCCTCTCGCCGAGCCCGACAGATCAACAGCTACTACACCCAACTCGGTGGTGGAATCGGGCAGTTCGTCCCGCCCCAAGTCCATTCGCTGAGCCACAAGCCCTTGTCTATCGCCTTCGAAGAGATCGATGCAGACAAGGTGATGACAGGTACGGTTGAGGATCTCCCTCAGCCGGAGGAGCAAGACACCCTTGATATGTTGCTTTCTTACCGGTCTGAGCCTATGGAAGACGAGGCGAACCCCCTCGAACCGAGCGAGACAGCGGATAAGGACGAGTCCGCATCCTGAGCCTTGATGGATAGGACAACAAGTCCGGCCGCCTTGCGGGGGCGGAATCTGATACTGGGGGTCGGCGGCGGGATAGCGGCTTATAAGATGGCCTACCTCGCTCGAAGGCTCCTTGAGGTCGGGGCGAACCTGCGGGTGGTGATGACCGCGAATGCACTCCGCTTCCTCGGCAAGCAGACCATGGCAGCGATCACCGAACAACCGGTGGTCACCACCCTGTTCGGGGACGGACAGGCCGGACCCAGCCCTCACACGGAGCTGGCTCGGTGGGCCGACGCCATCGTGATAGCGCCAGCCACAGCCAACGTGATGGCTAAGACAGCTCACGGGTTGGCCGATGATGCTCTGACGACGGTGGTAGCCGCGTTCGACGGACCGGTAATTCTGGCACCGGCCATGCACAGCGAGATGTGGCTCCAGCCCAGCACCCAACGTAACGCCCAGATGCTCGAATCGGACGGACGTTTGCTGGTTGGGCCCACCCTCGGTGCGCTGGCCGCCGGTGATTCCGGCATGGGTCGGATGGTCGAGCCAGAGGAGATCATGGCGGCGGTAGCCGGGGTCTTCGATGACTCGTTGAGCGGGCTGAGGGTCCTAGTAACCGCCGGAGGTACCAGAGAAGCGATAGACCCGGTCCGCTATGTGGGTAACCGCTCCTCGGGGAAAATGGGCCACGAGCTGGCATTCGCCGCGGCGCGGCGCGGGGCCCGGGTGGTATTGGTCACCACCACCCAACCACCCACGATGCCCAATGGAGTGGAGATCGTCGCCGTGGAGACCGCCGAGCAGATGGCGGCTGAGGTCTGGTGCCGAGCCGACAGCCTGGATGTTGCGGTGCTTGCCGCGGCAGTGGCGGACTTCCGCCCGGCGCAGGAAGCCCCCACCAAGCTGGCACGCCAGGACGGCGCGCCAAGTCTGACCTTGGAACCCACCCCGAATATCCTGGCCGGGCTGGTCAAGAGAGCTAACCCGACCACCATCATCGTCGGATTCGCCGCTGAGACCGGCGGAATCGACCGAGCTGTCAAAAAGGCGGCGACGTACGGAACAGACCTCATTGTCGCCAACGATGTGACTCAGCCCGGCAGCGGGTTCGGCACCGATACCAACCAGGTCACCTTCATCTACCCGTCGGGCAAGCAGGAACCTCTGCCGCTCATGTCCAAACGGGAGGTTGCCGACCAAATCTGGTCGTTAGCAGCCCGGCTCCGGGCGGCCCGGCCTCCTGGCTCCTGAAGATCCCGGTTGCCGCTGCCAGCACCGGCTAGGAGGAGAGACCCTCCAACTTGAACGCCAGTTCTTCGACCTGGCCGAGGTAATCCTCTACGTTCTCGCGAGGTAGCCAGCCTTCGTAGGAGTTGGTATGCAGTGCCCCTGCCAACCCGAAGACGGCCCACATTTCCCGATCTCCGGTCTCCTCGACAGCTAGGAGGGGAGCGTCTCCAGCTTCGACAGCAGGTCGGCGACTTGGTCGAGGTGGTCCTCTACTGTTTCACGGGGAAGCCAGCCTTCGTAGAAGTTGGTGTGCAGGGCACCAGCTACCGAGAACGCGGTCCTTATGTCCCGGTCTGCGGTCTCCTGGGCCAGCCGGTGCGCCACATTCCAGAGTTGGTGATGCCCGTTATGGGACCATCCTCGGTCTTCGGCGACGCTCTTGACCATCTGGGCAGCTGCGCCCCAGCCCTTCTCAGAGGCTTGCAACAGATCGCCCTCCGCCAAGTAGCTCCGGGCCCTGGCAAGGAACTCCCGTCCAGTAGCGTTGTAGTAGCTTGTCTTAGTAGTCATGGATCGATTATACCGTGATCATAAGATAAATGGAATAGGCAATGCGACAAACATACATGCCGAGCGAGTCTGCCCAAGTACCAGACGGCGGCGGCTAGGGGGCGAGCATCTCCGGCTTGGATGGTTCTTGGGGGAGATTGGGCCGAGGAACATGACGACCATTGAACGGATCGACCGGTCGGATCGGGTGAACAAAGGGCTCGGGACGCTAGCCCTCCTGACGGCCCGCCCATCGGGGATCGTTGTGGTCGACCGGATCGTCGACCATCTCGATGTGGAGCTGGTCGCCCTCGTAGGGGTGGGCGGCGAGGACTTCCTCGTCGAGTTCCACTCCCAAACCAGGGGCAGTTGGAACGACGGTGCATCCGTTCTCGAACCGGAGCGGGGTCTTGAGAAGTTCAGCGTGGAACCCTCCCCAGTCCTCAATCGCCTCCAGGATCAGGAAGTTGGGAGAGCAGGCGGCGAGCTGCAGGTTAGCGGCGGCCACGATCGGTCCGCAGTAGCAATGGGGCGCGATCTGGGCACCATGAACCTCCGCTATGGCAGCGATCTTCTTGCCTTCCAGTAACCCTCCGCACCGCCCCAGATCGGGCTGGACGATGTCGACCGCCGACGCCTCTAGGAGGCGGGCGAACTCGGCCTTGCCAGTTAGTCGCTCTCCGGCGGCGATGGGTATGGAGGTGTGCTGGCGGACCCTGGCCATCCCCTCGACATCGTCGGGCGGAACCGGCTCCTCGAACCACAGTGGGTCGTAGGGTTCTAGCCTCGCCGCCAGCCGGATCGCGCCTGCGGGCGTGAACTGCCCGTGAGTGCCGAACAGGATGTCGGCGTCCGTCCCCACCGCCTCGCGGATGGCCGAACAGAATCGCACGGAGAGTTCGACCCGCTCTTGGAGCGGCTGGTAACCCCCCATGGAGGAGAAGGGACCGGCCGGATCGAACTTGAGAGCGGTGAAACCCCTCTCGACATATTTGGCCGCCCGGCGGGAAGCCAGATCGGGGTCGAAGTACACGGCATCGCCCTCGACGCCGGGTTCATCGTATATGTATGTGTAGGACCGCACCGCGTCCCTCACCCGACCTCCCAGCAACGCATGGACGGGCTTGTCCACGGCCTTGCCGATGATGTCCCAGCAGGCCATCTCCAGCGCGCTGATGGGGCCGCCCAGGGTCACGTCGGGTCGAGCCGTGAACCCCCGCCCGTATGCGCTCCGGCAGAAGCGCTCGATCAGGAAGGGATCCCGCCCGATCAGCAACGCCCCGGCCAGGTCCTCCAGCATCGCCTCCACCACCGGCGGGCTAAAGGTGGCCCCATAGTGCTCACCGTAGCCGACGATCCCGTCATCGGTGGTGAGCTTCACGAAAACAAAGTACGGGCCGCCGAGATCCGGTCGCGGGTTGGCCACCACGAAGGTCTCGACATCGACAATCCTCATGCGATCAGGCTCTCTTCAGTGATGATCACGTCACAGTCACGGGTGGGAGGTCATGGGACGCTCTCGTTAATCGGAGATGATGACTCCGCGACGCCACTGATCAATCCCTGCAAACAGCGACCCACTTGATGATCTCATCCACGTCTGCGGAAAGTTCCATCAAACCGATGTGCTCATCGTAGAGATCGCCGTCCATCTGCTCCTTGATATCCGGCTCCAGTACGTGATATACGGGGAGTCCCAACGGGACCCCGGCCAATGGACCCGCCCAGGTCGGATCGCCTCTGGTCACCGTCTCCGCGAAGAGACCGGCGCTGTTGGCATCCGGTTGCCCCAGCAACACGACCATGTCGTCGGTGTCGGAGGTCTCGGCCAGGCGATTTTCGTTCGCCTGGTCCTCCAGGTCCATCGCGCCCCCAGACGTTCGGACGTTTGCCCACAGCTCAGGCATCAGCGTAACCCTGCCCCTACCCGTTGCTAGGAAGTCACTGGACTGTTGATCTCGGATCCATTCCTCACCTTATCTGCCTGACGCGACCTTCGACGCCCCAAGCAAGATCCGCGGTGAGGATCTCGGCATCCAGACGTTCTCCGAGGGCCAGGCATAGTCGATCGGCCAGCGACAGACCCTCACCCCTGGTCCAGCGGCGGGCAGCCCACTCGGCATCTTCAATCACAACCGGTTCGATCTGCATCCCGTAGCCGTGCACCAGGGCCGCCCGTACCGGCTCCCAATAGGCTCGATCCAGTGAACACACCTTCTGCGCTATCTCAGACCAGTTGGCGGCCCCACATCTCGTTTCTCCTTCCAGGGCTGCCTGCACAACCCGGCCGCCCGGTTCCTTGAGAAGCAAAGCGAGTATCGCCGAGGCATCCAGGACCGTCATCACCCAGCATCCTCGACGGCGGCCTGCTGCCTGCGCTCGGTTACAAGTTCTTCGACCAGGTTGCTGCCCTGAAGTTCAGACTGGATCCGTGCCAGCAGAGCCTCCCGGCTCGTTAGCACCAAACCCCATGGTGACTCCGTCAGTATCAGCTCCGTACCCCGGTCGAATCCGTGGCGGACCCGGACCTCGGCCGGTACCACTATCCTCCCCCGGTCTCCCATTGTTACTGCGTATGTCCCACTCATGAGTTCATAGTACCATCAACAGAGGGTGCTTGGGAACACCAACACGGCCCCGCGTGCGTCCGAACCAGCAGCCAGGTAGTCGAGGATGACTCTGACCGACCCACGCGAAAACAGGCCAGCCTCCAACGATCGCCAAGTCCGCTCGCTAGACGTGCACCAACCGGACCGCAAAGTCGTCTAGTAGCCCCTCGCATTCGGCCCAGTCGTGGATCTTCTCAATGAGATCGGATAGCCGGTCGGCACCGCCCGCGAAGCCCAAGTCGTCCTCGGCCCACCACGTCGTTCCCGTGCACGTCACGCAACTGCTGGACCGCTTTGAACTTCTGGCATTTGGGAACTGGGGCCTTAACGAGCGGGGAACCGGCCAGGGTTTGCCTGGCGAATGAGCGGATTTGTTCGGTAAGATTATTTTCGTGAAGAACGAACAATTGGCTATTCGCGGGCGGGGCAGACCATCCCATCAAGAGCTCTATCACCGGCTATCTGTCCAGATCCGGGAACTTCGGGATCGCATGGGTGGGCCCCCCCGTCCCGTCGAGGCGAACGCCGTCTGGAAGGGCATATGGCATCGGGAGGTGCACCACTCAACTGCCATCGAAGACAACACCTTGGTCCAGCGCGAGGTGGAACGGCTGCTCGAAGAGGGACTGGCCGTTGGCAACCGGAGCTTGCGCGAGTACCTGGAGGTTAAGGGATACGCAGACGCTGCCGAATGGGTGTACGGACAGGTGGCCCCTTCAGGTCACGCCAGAACCGGTCCGCTGATCACCCTGGCCGATGTGAGGACGATCCACCACAAGGCGATGGCACCGGTGTGGGAAGTAGTCCCCCACCCAGAAGCCACCGACCGTGAACGACCCGGCGCCTATCGCGAACACGAGATAAGACCCTTCCCCGACGGGATGACCTCGCCATCGTGGCCTTTCGTCCCCGGCGAGATGACCGTCTGGGCCGAGGAGACAAACTCTCTGGACCCCGATACCGTGAACTTCCCCGAGCACCTGGCTGCCCTTCATTGCCGTTTCGAGCAGATCCATCCGTTCCTCGACGGGAACGGGCGGGCAGGACGGCTGGTTCTGAACCTGATTCTCGTCCGGCTCGGTTACCCACCGGCGATCATCTACAAGCGCGACCGGGACCGGTACATCCGTGCCCTTCGGCGGGCCGATGCGGGCGAGCCGGGAACTCTGGCCGCGTTGATCACCCGAGCGATCCTCGACACCCTGTACCAGCACGTCATACCAGCCGTGGCCGGCCCCGCCCGCCTGGTGCCGCTGGCGGCGCTCGCAACACCCGACTTGAAAGCCCCGGCTCTTCGAGCCGCGGCGACCCGCGGCCGTCTGCAGGCCACCCGAGGACCCGACGGCCGGTGGCGCAGTTCCCGTGTCTGGGTCGAGGAATACAGGGCCAGCCGATGGACCCGACCTCGATCATTGGCCGATGGCCCGATCCGTTCGGCTAGGTTGGACGATCGTCAGTAGGGATTCTGAATGAGCAACGAGACGATCAACAATCACAGTGCGTTTATCTGGTCGGTAGCTGATCTGCTGCGGGGTGTGTACAAACAGTCGGAGTACGGGCGGGTGATCCTCCCGTTGACGGTGCTACGCCGGTTGGATTGCGTGCTGGAGGCCACGAAACCCAAGGTGTTGGAGGTTGCGGACAGGCTTCCAGATTATCTGGAGAACCGGGCACCGATCCTGATGCACGCGGCGGAGGAGTCGTTCTACAACACCTCGAAGCACACGTTCAATACGCTGCTGGACGATCCAGACAACGTGGCCCCCGAACCTGCGCAACTACATCGCTGGGTTCTCGGCGTCGGCCCGTGACATCATCGACAAGTTCGACTTCGACACCCAGATCGACCGGTTGGACCAGCACAACCTGCTGTACCTGGTGGTGTCGAAGTTCGCCGATCTCAATGTGCGCCCGGAGGTGGTGTCGAACCTCGAGATGGGCTACATCTACGAGGAACTTATCCGGAAGTTCTCGGAGCTATCCAACGAGACGGCCGGGGAGCACTTCACGCCGCGGGAGGTGATCCGCCTGATGGTCAACCTGCTCCTCGCCGATGATGACGAGTTGCTGACCGCGCCGGGGATCGTCAAGACCATGCTGGACCCGGCCTGTGGCACCGGGGGGATGCTGGCGGTGTCCGAGGAGTACCTGCGCAACCTCAACCCGGAGGCCAGCCTCCACGTGTACGGGCAGGAACTCAACGCCGAGACCTACGCCACCTGTCGGTCGGACATGCTGATCAAAGGCCTGGACGCGTCACGGATCCGTTTCGGGAACAGCTTCGACAACGACCAGCACCCCAACCGCCGCTTCGACTACCTCCTGGCCAACCCACCGTTCGGGGTGGAGTGGAAGATGGTCGCCAACCGCATACGAGGCGAGCACAAGACCAAGGGCTTCGCGGGGCGGTTCGGTGCGGGCGTACCGAGGATCAACGACGGCAGCTTCCTGTTCCTCCAGCACATGATCTCCAAGATGAAACGTCCCGAAGAAGGCGGTGCCCGCCTCGCCATCGTGTTCAACGGCTCCCCCCTGTTCACCGGCGCGGCCGGATCGGGCGAGTCCGAGATCCGGCGGTGGATCATCGAGAACGACTGGCTCGAAGCCGTGGTCGCCCTCCCCGACCAACTCTTCTACAACACCGGGATCTCCACCTACTTCTGGGTGGTCACCAATCGCAAGTCCCCGCAGCGGCGCGGCAAGGTCCAGCTCATCGACGCCCGCGAGTCATGGACCAAGATGCGCAAGAGCCTCGGCAACAAACGCAAACAGATCAGCGACGAACAGATCACTGACCTAACCCGCCTCTACGGCGCGTTTGAGGAAGGCCCAAGATGCAAGATCTTCCCCAACGAAGCCTTCGGGTTCCTCCGCATCACCGTCGAACGCCCCCTCCGCCTCCGCTGGGAAATCACCAACAACACCCTCGCGGCCATCGCCGCAGACAAGAAGGTCGCCAAGCTCCCAGCCTTAACGCAAGAGCTACTCGTCAACAAGCTCCGAGCCGACCAAGGCACCAGCTACGAGACCGAGAAGACCGCCAAGGCAGTCGTTCGGGACGCTCTGGTCTCGATCATCGGCGAGAAGCCCCCCCCCCTCTGGTTACGGCCATCACTAACGCCCTCGCGGTCCGTGACCCTGACGATCCCGTCATCACTGCCAGAGGCAAGCCCAAACCCGACCCCACCCTCCGCGACTACGAGAACATCCCCCTACCCGCCAAACGCGTCACCCACGAAACCGACACCACCAGACGCCTCCACACCCCCGAATACCAAACCGTAATCGACGACTACCTCGAAGCAGAAGTGCACCCCTACGTACCCGACGCCTGGCACGACCCCACCAAGACCAAGATCGGCTACGAAATCCCCCTCACCCGCCACTTCTACACCTACACCCCACCCCGCCCCCTCCACCAAATCGATGTGGAAATCAAGAAGCTTGAGCAGGAGATACAAGCCCTCCTAGCGGAGGTCACGGAGTGACCCGCGCCACCTTGCCCATACGTCGGGTCTTCCGAGTTGTCAATGGGGGCACGCCCAAGTCAGACCCGGAGAATTGGGGCGGTGAGATAGCTTGGGCAACTCCGGTCGACCTCGGCCAGAGAAATGGGAAAACAGTCTCAGTTACTGACCGTACGGTCACACAGGCTGGCCTGAGGTCAGGAAGCCGAGCTGTCCGTGAGGGAAGTCTCCTGGTGTCCTCCAGGGCACCCATCGGGTACATCGCAGAGACGACACGCCTGATGGCGTTCAACCAAGGGTGTAAAGGGCTGGAGCCGACACAAGACGCAGATGTCCGGTTCTTCCGCTACCAACTCTCCACCATGACTGAGGACCTCCAGGCTCGCGGACAAGGATCGACCTTCTTGGAACTATCGGCAGATGCGCTGGCCGCAACACCCATTGTTGTACCACCTGTAGCTGAACAGCGGGCGATCGCTGACTACCTCGACACCGAAACCAGCCAGATCGACACCCTCATCACCAAGAAACGCCGCATGATCGAACTCCTCGAAGAACGGTGGATAGCGGTAGTATCGGATGCTACTACCGATTCGAGTAGGAACGGGAGTCGCATTGCTCTCCGACGCATGGTCGAGAGCACGATAGGCGGCGCTTGGGGAAAGGATCCGGGTCAAGGTGACTTAGACACACTTTGCGTCAGGGGAACAGACTTCGACACGGCATTCCTCAGAGTGGATAAAGACCGCGCCCCCACACGTGGCTTCACTTACGAGGAGTTCCAACGCAGGCGACTTGTCGACGGAGACCTCGTGATCGAGAAATCAGGGGGAGGTGATAAACAGCCCGTTGGTCGAGTTGTTCAGTGGATTGGCAATGATGCTGGCGTTCCTACGAATTTTGCCGCGCGTCTGCGCCCGGCGGCCGGAGTAGATAGCCGATTTCTTGCGTTCCTCCTAAGAGCATCGTACGAAATAGGGGTCACACGCAGGTGGATCAAGCAGACGACTGGCATACAAAACCTTGACCTCGGTGGATTCCTGTCCGAGAAGTACGCCCTTCCTCCTCGCGAACAGTCTTCGATCGCCAAGCAACTCGATGAAGCGACGAGATATCGAAGTCTTATGCAAGGCAAACTGTACACCCAGATTGGTTTACTTGTGGAGCGCCGCCAAGCGCTCATCACGGCTGCGGTAACCGGTGAGCTCAGCATGGCGTAATGATGTCCCGTGGCACCGTGAAGTATGCAGATCCCGGCTGGAATCTCCTGGGATGCCGACTCTCAGGTGTCCGAGGTCAGCGCCAGTCGTTCCTGGTCACCAAGATCTCACCCACCTCGGCTTCGTCGATGTCGAGAGCGAGGGCAACGAGGATGGATCTTGCTGCAGCCTGTCGCTGGACATGGATGATGCGGTTGTGGTCACGGGCAAGCGATACCTCGCGGCGACGGCGCGGGCTCATGGACTCGCTTCCATCTCAGACCCGGAGACAACGGTATGAGTTCGGTTCCGAGTAAGCCCCCATCCAACAAGATTTGGCGCTAACGAGCCTCGCTGGCTGTCCGGTCGCGCAGGGCGGCGAGGCGTTCCCAAAGGTCGGGGACACGACCTCGTAAGTAGCTCAGTGCAGGCTCGCTCCGCGCTTCGTATTCAGGGTCGGCCGGTAACGTGCCCGGGCTCTCGAGTAGCCGGATGATCCGCTCGAGCACGGGCGGCGGATAGTGGTAGCCGAACCGCCGGCAGTAATAGCCCAGGCCGGCTTCGAGGCTGCATGCGCCGGAACGGTCCAGTTCGGCAAGGTCGAGGTAGTCCCGTAGTTTCGCCCTATACATGATCGTGTCGAGTTTGGTTGCCATCAGGTCCGGTAACGAGCCGATCTCCATGCCGCTGATCCTGGTACCAGTACATATCCATCGCATTTTCTCCGGTGCTACGCCGTTGGTCGGCAGAGCGCGGAACACATCGACCTTCACGCCGTCCACGAAGCCATGGAACATGTTGTCGGACACTTCGATCGGTTCGACGGATCTCACCGTTTCCCGAAGTTGTTCCTCGACCGCGCTGCCTGAGAAGCTCCGCAGCGTCATCACATCCAGATCCTCCGAAACGCGGTGCCTCAGGTGGATGGCGACCGCGGTGCCGCCCATGAGGACGCCTCCAACCCTCCGGCCGCAGCCGGAGACAGGCGTCCAGACCCGCCGGAGATTGCCGGGGAGGACGTCGGAATAGCCGTGGATGTCCATCATGCCTGTGCTGCTCGACGGGCGATCTCGGCGTCCAGCAGCTCGGCGCGCAGGCCCGTGTCGCACCCTCGCAGGGTCCTGCATTCCTCCAGGACCTCGATCGGCAGGTTTCTGAGTGCCCAGGCTCGCCCACAAGGGTCCCGACCGCCGACGAGGGTTTCTGCAATGTGGAGTCCGTGCTCGGAGATCCTGAGGGTGTCAGCGGCGGCACCGGACCAGAAGGACCTCCAGAATCTGGGTGGGACGCGGTCTCCCGTGTCCGTGGGCGGGGTGGTCGGGCGGTCGCGGAGAAAGACCAGCGCCAGCATGCAGTCGTCGGACCACGACAGAGTCCACAAGGTCACCCGCTTCAGCTCGTAACCGATCTGCACGGTCGTCCGTGCCCGCTCGGCCCAGCCGCGGGCCGCGAGAACGCCCAGGCATCGAAGGGTCTGCGAGTAGGACAGCCCCGACAGGAGGGCCAGCTTGGCCGCGGTGGCACCGAACGGCCGGGCGCGTAGAGCATTCAGGGTCGCCTTGGCACCGGGGCTCAACCCTCCTAGGGGACTGTCCTCGGCGTGCAGCGTCGCTGGTAGAGGATCGAGTCGCCATGGATTACGGTCTAGCGCCGACTCCTGCCGACTCCGCAGCAGGCACCGAAGACGCTCCGCGGGACCTCCATCGCGCGCCGGACGGAGCAGGACGGAAATCCTGCGCGCTGTCAACTGCGAAACACCTAGCGTCTGGGAAATCAGGGCGGTCGCGGGCGATTCCAGCTCGACAGCTGCGATCCAGTACTCGGGCGGCAGCTTGGTCGCATGGATCGCGGTACCGGTCGTGACCGCATAGCGCTTGCGGCAATCCCGACAGCGCCACCGACTCCATGGCCCGGTGGTTGTTCTGATAGGTGCAGCCCGACCGCTTCCGCACGCTGGGCATACAGGCGTCCCGCGCCATCTCGCCTGGATCAACCGCTCCTCGGAGACCTCCCTGGTAGTGCTCGTCATGGGCACAGGGTAGTCCCGGTGTGGGCCTTTTGCCTTCGTATGCGAATCGCAGTTCGTGTCACACACTCCCCCTAAGATGCCCGGATGATGAGGTCTTGCGAGATGGTGATTGCCGGATGAGTTCAATTCACGAGGCTGCGTTCGAGGCTCACATTGCCGAGTTCCTCGTCGAGCACGGCGGCTATCGGCGGGTGAAGACCACCGGCGAGGGCTACGAGTCCGACTTCGACGGGAACGCCGGGGTGGACACGGCGGATCTGTTCGAGTTCATCAGAAAGACCCAGGGTGAGCGGTGGGACAAGTTGGTAGATGCGGGGTACGGCGGGGACGAGGTCATCGCGAGGGCGAAGTTCGTGCAGCGGTTGGCTTCGCAGCTCGACAAGCGGGGGACGGTGGACGTGCTGCGGCGGGGAGTCACCGACTACAACGTTAAGTTCCGCCTGGCCTACTTCAAGCCGGGGCATGGACTCGCCCCGGAGCTGGTGGAGCGGTATGAGGCCAACATCCTGTCGGTGACCCGCCAGTTCCGCTACGAGCCCAAGAGCAAAAAGACCATCGACCTCGGCCTGTTCGTGAACGGCATCCCGGTGGCGACGGCCGAGTTGAAGAACCCGTTGACTGGCCAGAGCGTAGAGCATGCGATGTTGCAGTACCGCAACAACCGGGACCCGAAGAACCGGACGCTCAAGCGGGTGGGGATGGTGCACTTCGCGGTCGATCCCTACTCGGTGGCGATGACCACCCGTCTGGCGGGCAAGCGGACCCGGTTCCTGCCGTTCAACCAGGGACACGATCTCGGAGCTGGCAACCCGCCCAACCCTGATAGGCACCGGACCGCGCACCTGTGGGAGCGGGTGTGGTCCCGTAACGGGTGGATGGACATCCTGGGCCGCTTCATCCATGTTGAGAAGCCGTCCAAGGGTTCCAAGGCCCGTCCGACGGTGATCTTCCCGCGGTTCCATCAGTGGGACGCGGTCCGCCGGCTGGAGGCTGATGCCAAGGTCGCCGGGGCGGGGCGCAACTATCTGGTGCAGCACTCGGCGGGGTCGGGCAAGTCGAACTCGATCGCCTGGCTGGCCCACCGATTCTCGTCTTTGCATGACAACGAGGACAACAAGGTGTTCGACAAGGTGGTGGTGATCACCGACCGGATCATCCTGGACCGCCAGCTCCAGGACACGATCAGCCAGTTCGAGCACGCCATCGGCGTCGTGCAGTCGATAGATAAGGACGCCGGCCAGTTGGCCGAAGCGCTGAAGGGCGAGCAGGCCCGGATCATCGTCACCACTCTCCAGAAGTTCCCGTTCGTGTTCGACCACATCGTGTCGTTGCCGGAGCGCACCTATGCGGTGACCGTGGACGAGGCCCACTCATCGCAGACCGGTGAAGCCGCCAAGGACCTCCGCCGGGCTCTGGGAACCGCCGAGGTGGACATCGACGATGAAGCCGCCGATGCGGAAACGTTGCTGGCCGATGCGGTCGCAGCCAGGGGTAGGCAGCCGAACCTGTCGTTCTTCGCGTTCACGGCCACTCCCAAGGGCCGGACCCTCGAACTGTTCGGCCAGAAGGGCGCAGATGACAAGCATCAGCCCTTCCACCTCTACCCAATGCGCCAGGCCATCGAGGAGGGCTTCATCGAGGACGTGCTGGCCAACTACATCACCTACGACCGCTACCTCCATCTGGAGAAGACACTCCTCGACGATCCCAAGTACGAAACAGCCAAGGCCCGTGCGGCCCTGGCCCGCTTCATCACCCTGCACGATGTGAACCTCGCCCAGAGGGCCGAGATCGTCATCGAGCACTTCCTGGACAAGATCGCCCACCGGATGAAAGGGAAAGCAAAGGCGATGGTGGTCTGCTCGTCCCGGCCCCACGCGGTGCGAATGTGGGAGGCGCTGCGGAAGCACATCAACCACAACGGGCACGACCTCGGCGTGTTGGTGGCGTTCTCGGGGGAGGTGGAAGGACTCACCGAGTCCAAGGCAAACGGATTCCCCGAATCGCAGACCGCTACCCGCTTCGATGGCGACGAGTACCGGATCATGGTGGTAGCCGAGAAGTTCCAGACCGGTTTCGACCAGCCCAAGCTGGTGGCTATGTACGTCGACAAGACCCTCACCGGCCTCGCCGCGGTTCAGACGCTGTCCCGCCTCAACCGGACCCATCCCGACAAGGACGGCACGTTCGTCCTCGACTTCGTCAATGACACCGATGACGTACGCGAGGCCTTCGCCGTCTACCACGGCAAGACGGTCGCGCCCCCTACCGATCCCAACCTGATGTTTGACACCCGAGACGAACTGAACGACTTCAACATCCTGGACCCCGGCGAGATGCGCCAAGCCGCCGTGCTCATCCTGAACGACGATGACAACCACGCTCAGGTGCACGCCGCCATGCAGCCGGCCGTCGAACGTTTCAAAGCCCGGGATGAAGACGACCGGGACATGTTCCGGGACGCCCTGACCCGCTTCGTACGCGTCTACGGCTTCCTAGCCCAGATCGTGAAGTTCGCCAACCCGAGCCTCGAAGGTGACTACATCTACTGCCGGGCCCTGACGAGGCTCATACGCGACAAGAAATCCGGCGAGAGCATCGATCTGGGCTCCGAGGTCGAACTCACCCACCTGCGCCACGACAAGATCTTCGAAGGCTCCATCTCCCTCCCCGGCGACGAAGGCGAAGTCCCGACCATCTATTCCGGCACTGGGCCCCTCGGCGACCCCGATGAGGAACTTCTGTCAGAGATCATCGCCCGCATCAACGAACGTTTCGGCACCGACTGGACCGATGAGGACAAACTCGTGTTCGATGCCGCCGCCCGCGACCTCGTCAAAGACGAGCAGATCCAGAACCAGGCCGTCAACAACGACGAGGCCACCTTCCGAGACCAGATCTTCTCCGAGCAATACCTCAAGGCCCTGCTCGAACGCCTCGACCGCAACTCCGACGTCGTGTACACCTACCTCGACAACCAGGAAATGCAAGCCGCGGTGGTAGCCGTCTACGCAGCCAAGGTCCAGAAACAGGCCATCGTCTCCCACCAACAAACCTGTCCCATCGGCGACCTGCTGGGCCCCAACCGCGAGTCCCTCTACCTCGAGTACAAGTCCACCCTCCGCTGGGACACCAAGCAACAACAGAAGTCCAAGGTCATCGAGACCGCCGCCATCAAGACCATCGCCGGCTTCGCCAACTCCCTCTACGGAGGCACCCTCCTAATCGGAGTAGCCGACAACGGCTCCGTCCACGGCCTCGAAGACGACTACAACACCTTCTCCAAGAGAGGCCAGCTAGGCGACCAAGACCTCTGGGGCCAACACCTCCAGAACCTCATCCGCAGCCGCCTAGGCGACTACGCCCTCTCCCTAGGCGACTGGCAGTTCCACAAGGTGGACGGACAAGACCTAGCCCGCGTCCACATCGACCCTTCGGCCCACCCTATCTACGACCACAAAGGCCAGCAGGAGACCTTCTGGCGCCGCACCCCCACCAGCACCCTCGCCATACCCGACGAGAAGGAACGAGCCCAAATTATCGCCGCCCGCTGGAAACGCTCTCCACTCAAAGCATAAGAGGACGCGTAGTTTACTGAATACTCAAGCTGTACCTGCCTATTATCTCTAGTACCTTGATCAGTGCGGCTTTACCCAAGACCCTATTTCCTAAGGCCATAAACCATTATCTGCCGGTCGTCATACCCTCACAACGCTTAATCATCATTGGGCTGGCGAGCTTTGAGGTCGCGCGTCGAGCAGGGATGCCTGCATAGGCGTCTGCTCTTCTACGTCCGTATCGTCACTCTCGCCAGCCAACTCTGGAGCCCTGCTAGCGGTCTTAATGTCAGTGGTAAGCGCCCTGTCGACCACCTCAACATACGCAGACTGACTTCGGAGAAAGGCGGCCAGAAGCCTAATCAGGCGACCGGACTGAGGATCCGCAAGTGCAACCCGGTGCCCGGAGACTGAGTCGATATCACGTCGCCACACGATTCGCTCGTGTACCAACAGGTCTATCTGTCTCGGCAATATACGGGCCGTCTCTCGGTACGAAGCGATGCGACAAACAAGGTCAACGAACTGCTCGGTCCATGGGGGTGCTTCGGGATGAAGTGCTCCCATGGCATTGGTGGTCACGCTTGTAGGCACGTTCGCAACTCGCAAGAGTCCGCCTAGGTATTTGTCCACATCCGTGGCAATCCGGCGCATAACATCCGCCGACGCTAAGCCAGCGCTGAGTCGCTCTCCGAGCTTGGCCATTAGTAGGTCGGGAGCGGATCGCAGTGCCTCCGATGCTACTGCGACAGTATTGAGAGTGAGGATGCTAACGGTTTCTGCTAGCAGCCAACGAAGCGCCCTAGAGTCCTGATCATCAATCTCAGGGGTCCATCGCGATGCGAGTTGTCCATACAGCCCAATCAACCTCTTGCAAGCAGTAGCCTGGTCGTGGAACCAGACCTCAGACCTCAAGAACCAGAAGGCTCGTTCCAGGAGTTGCGCATTCCTACAGTGCTTGTGTACCCACAAGCGCTCTTGGAATGCACACGCGCCGTGAGATCCCACTTCTTCCACGCTAGCGACGTCGGCCAGTTTCTCACGGCGCTCAATGTCGGCCTGTGACTGAGCGTCGACGCCGATCGATCTTGCGAGGCTGCGCGCTCGTTCCGACGGTGCATTGCTGCTCACGAGTTCCACGTAATCTACTCCGACCAACTCTTTGAGCCCTCGAAGCCAGATAATCCTATCTAAGGGCTTCGGAGCACTCTTCCCTCTGCCCGTCTTCACCTCACCGATAGTCCTGATCACTTGGAGCGATGGTCCGAAGTCGTAGGCTAGGAGATCAAGATCTGTGACCAGCAACGGCTCAGGATGGTAGTAACGTTTCAGATTGATTCCATTCCGAGAGAAATACCCCTCCCAGAACCACAAACGCGCAACCCGCATTTCCATATCATCGCCCCTGTTGAGCTGCTCAGCGAACGAGGTCTTGGCGGGTGACACTCTGCAACTCCTCTCTAAGTCTCAAGATTGTTGCTGCCATTAATTCGTCAGTAGCACCATGATCGGATAGGCGCGACCGATCTTGTTCCGGCGTAATGAACTGGCTCGGGGCACGTAGCAGTCTCGGGGAGTTAAAGCGGTCGGAACCTGCACCACCACTCCGCTCAAGCCAATCCAGCCCATCGCGCACGATTTCTGGTTTCACCATTTGCAGAAAGGCACGACCATCGTCTTGAGGTTGAACTGAAACAATTCCCTGGGCTTCAAGCAAGTGATAGTCGGTACCGATGTTCGTCGCGGGGCCAACATAGCCCCGCTCGGAAAGCCGACGCACGAGCGCGGTTGGATGAGCGATGCGTCCGAGACCGAACCTCGCCTTCTCAATGCCAAACAGGATATGGGCAACAAACATCTTCCGCTGATGAAGCGCTTCCGTAGTTAGAGCCCTATCGTCCTCCGTTTCAAGTAGGGGGGAGAACACATACGTCTGGCTAGCTCCACGACCAGCCGTGGACTTCACAGTCGTCGCCTGGATCAGACCTACCTTCCGAGCACTTGTCAGAGCACGCGGTGATGCATCGAGGGTTGACAAGGCGAGTCCAGGGCGATGGGAGGCCTGCTCGCATAGACCCAGTAGAGCCTCTCGTTCTGCCGACGGAAGACTATAAAGGAACCTCGCGATCGGAATCTGACCACTACCCCAAACGTATGGGTTGAATACCACCTGTTCCCCAAGATCGGATGAGGCCACTCGTGAGTTCACTCCCGCTGACAGTGAAAGGCCGTAGCCCCTGTGAGCTATCCGGTCATCAAATCCGCGTCGGGCGAGTTCGTTCTTATGATGAGACTCGGTGAGCGGTGCCCATGAGGCGACTTCGACACTATGCAACAGAGCCATCTCAGCGTGGCTTGGGTTGAGCTGGGTTAAGACCTTGTAGGCTTGCTCGACAAGTGTTCCGGTAATTCCGACGTATTCTTCGACGCTGGCTAGCAGGCCTCCTGTCATCGTATAGTCAATCACGTCAGCGCTCTTGAGAACCGGAAGGACATGACTCAAGAGACTCACGGATCCGATGCCAGCCATCTTGGCGAAGTACTCGACTGTGGTCGGAGTCAGACTTGGAGTGGGGAAGTCCTTTAGGCGAGCAGCGAAATCCATCGCCCGGCCTGCAAGGAGCAGAGATTCGATTTCCGCTGCCGTTGTTGGCGGGATTTGACCATTGTCAGCCATGTGTACGAACACAACTGCTCGGCCCAGTCTCCGAGGCCGTCGTCTAACTGTCTGAGGCACGCTCGCCACAATAGCTGTCCACCCCGATCGGCTACAAGGAAGTTTCCTCTCCCTGTAGCCACAATCTCTATTCGGAGATCCGACCGACGAACAATGGGCGGCGATCACGCCAACGACTGATCACATCCTCGTATAAGCTGAATGTGCTGATGTTCACAATATTTTGTGTTCGGTGCTCTACGAGAGCTAGAACGGCCTACTCGGAGCGGTGCCAGCAGCCGGAGGCAGCGCTGGCGAGTTGCTGGATCACATCGGACGCTTGGATTTCCCCGTCAGCGGCCCGCGCCCATTGTCGGTACAGATCAGGTACCAAGACATGTACAGTCCCAACGTTCGAGGCGGCGTCCGCCACGTTGCGGTCGGGAGCGGGCCGCAGCGACGGATCCGGGACCAGACGGTGGGGGTTGGCAATCCACAAGGTTAAGTCCGGCAGCCGGCCCGTCTCCTGGATGTAAAGTTCGCGATGTGCGCGGATCTGGCGGGCGTCGTTCGTCTTGGTGCCCCTGGTGTATCCCTTGACCTCGACCAATGCCTCCCACTCGCCAGGCCCATCAAGGGTAAGGCGAAGGTCTTCGCCTTTCGGGGAGCCCGGAGCCAGTTCGGAGTCCATGTCACGGACCCTGAAGCCGAGAGAGGTCAAGATCTCGGTGACACCGGCTACCAGTTCTTCGCCATCAGCCCAGAGAACCCGCCTTATTCCCATATCGGCCTGTTCACCTGCCGTGACCAGATCAGCTCTGAGCTGTTCCCGCTCGCGCTTAAGCCGTCCGATTCGGTCTGTCGTGGCGGTGATTCGGCCCGCTAGACCCTTCTCCTGGGGGGTGTACCAGTCGGCGGGATGTCCGAGGCGGGGTGGTGGATGGGGCACTCGAACCGGGTCATTCTCATGAACGTCGGTGAGGAACGTGTGGAACCAGGCTGCCAGATTCGCAGCTCGTGGTACCGCAACCAGCACGGACTCCCCTCGGGCTCGTCCCGCCTCCCAAGGTCGGTGGACACGAAGATGCCTTATCGCGACTGATCGGTTTGTTGTCGTCCTGATGAGGACTTGGCAATCGTCCCTGATTCTCTTTGCGATTTCGTACACGGGGGGTGGGTCATCGGCGCGGGCTAGCAGCCTGGACAGTTCGGAAGCAACATCCTTGTAACCGTGTGGACAGTCCTCCCCGATGCTTACCTCTCGTTCGGTGGTCTGATAGGCCGCGATGCTGGCGAGATATCGGCCACCATGCACCGTGATGACGTTCGACCACTTACAGTCAGATCCGAACGCCAGCACATGTACGTTGTGCGCGGTCTCGGAGTGATCGGATCGCGCGATTACCGCAATGTCCGTTTCGTCCCAGCTGTACACCGCGAGGTACTCGGCCGGTGAGTCTGCCATTCTCAACGTCCCACATATCGGCCGGATCGACTCGGCCCGCGCATCGTCCAACCCGATAGCGGCAACCCGCGGTCTCTGGACCGTCATCGTCACCTACTGTCTCATCCAGATGGCTGCGTCGACTGCGATAGGTGTGCCATTCTCTTGGAGTAGGAGCGGCTTGAAATCGATCGCTTCGATGCTGTCGTTCTCTAGGCCGATGCGGCCTAGAGTAATCAGAGTTCTGGGTAGAGCGAGCGGTCTGCGGGGGCCGTCCGCGGACGGGGGCCGAGGATTGCTGACCCTTCGGATACCTTTCAGCGTCGCCAATGCGTCGTGTTCTCGCAGCGGAGCTATCCGGAGGCTGACGTCGTCTAGGACCTCGGTGAAGATCGCGCCCAGGCCGAACATCACGCACGGGCCGAACTGGGGTCTCGGATTATGCCTGCCACGAGTTCACGGGTTCCTTTGATCTGGGGCTGCACCGGGATGCCGTCTAGTGCTCCGGCTGCGGCGGTCTCGATGGCTGTGAACGCCGATGCGACTTCGGTGCTTGTGGCGAAGTTTAGCTTGACGGCTCCGACCTCGGACTTGTGGGTCAGATCAGCGTCCCATCCCTTCAGCACCACGGGGTATCCGGTGTCGGCGGCCGCATCTGCGGTCTCGAGGACGCCTACAAGACCTCCACCAACCGAGGCGACCAAGACCTCTGGGGGCAACACGTCCAGAACCTCGTCCGCAGGCGCCTGGGCGATTACGCCCTCTCCCTGATCACCTGGAAGTTCCACAGAGTCAAGGGCCACGACCTAGCCCGGTGGACTCGGTGATCAAGCCTCTTTTGCTGCCCCGGCCACCTTTTCGATATCCGTCTCGCCGGGGGCGCCTTGTGGCATCCAGCTAACCAGCTTCTTGAATCCCTCGTTGAGCAGGAAGAAAGTCGTGAGAGAATAAGCAGCCATGATAAAGGTGCCTATCAATAGCCAGGCGGTGTTGGTTTGCTCTACCGCTGCGTCGGCCAGGTATCCCAGCCCGGAGGAGTAGCCCAGGAACTCGGCAGCGATCGCGAGTGACCAACCCCCTCCCATGGCGAGTAGCAAGGCGGAGCGCAATTCTGTAATCGCCCCCGGCACAATCACTCTCGGTAATTGCTACCGCCGTACGTCGTGGTGGCGAACGTCGACGCTGTGTAACTCGCCAGGCCAGGCGAGGATTTGCTTGTCGGTCGTGAGGAGAGTGTGACCACCGAGCAGGGCTGTCGCCACGATGAACTGGTCTGCGGGGTCCCGGTGGAAGCCCTCGCGTTCCAGAGCGACCGCCCGTACCGCCTCCGCGCCATGCAACGGCAATTCTCGTAGTCCGTCGGCCAATCTGTCCGAACGCCAGCGGGCCGCGTCGCAGCCCAATGCCAGCCTGTTCCTTTCCGCCAGCATCGTTATCTCCCAGAAGGTAACGGCAGAGATGGCAATCGACCCCACCGACCATCCATCGGCGACCATGTCACGAGCTCGGGAACTGAGCCGCGGATTGTCCTGCAACACCCACAGCAAGGCGTTGGTGTCGAGCAGCAGCATCAGGTGTGGAATACGCTGTCGGGATCCTGCTCTACTTTGGCTTCCCAGTCGTTCCACTCATCCTCGGTAGAGGGAACGAGATCATCCTCGTCGTGGATAATGAGCGAGTCTTTGCAGGAGCCGAGGATTGGGGGCTGGATGACCTGGGCGGAGACCGGCACCAGTTTCGCCACTGGATGACCGTGCTTGGTGATGGTCACCTCCGCGCCGGTTTCCTTCACTTGGTCCATGATCTGTAGGCAGCGAGCCTTGAACTCCGCGGCACCGACAGGCTCATGCAGGGGGTTCACCAGTGCCTCCCACCGAACGGGCCTGATGGTAAGCATTGAGACATTCGTCTCTCCCTGAGAATATTCTGACTGGTCACAGTCTAGTTATATCTCACAAGAAGCCGAAGATGACTCGCCGCGGAACGCCCCAACTCGACCGATGCACGCTTGATAGTAACGAGAGGCGTTATTATCTAGAGGGGGTAGCTGTTCAGGGATCATCCGTATCAACGACCAGTGGCGGGTTTGCTTCAGCTGGAGCGATCAGGGTGCGGCGGAGGTCGAAGTTATCGACTACCACTAGAAGGAACGACCTTATGGCGGCACTTGCAGAACCGATCCACCCGGGAGAGCATCTGTCGGAGATACTGAACGAGTTGGGCATCACCCAATATCGTCTGGCGAAGACCATCGGGGTGCCGCCGGTCCGTATCAACGACATCGTTCACCGCCGACGCTCCATTACAGCGGATACAGCGTTGCGTATCGGCCAGGCGTTGGCGACGAGCGCGGAATTTTGGATGAACCTCCAGCGAATGTTCGCCCTGGATGTGGCCCGTGCCTCCACAGACACCAGTTGGATAGAACCGCTCGTGGAGGCGACCGCGTGAGATGTGGAGGATATGCACCCGAGGAGGAGTGATGGCGCGTCCAATGATTGAAGAGTTACGAGATAGACGGCTCAGCGCGATGAGCGCCGACGAGCGCATCGAGTTCGACGAGGCCCTTGCCGCGGCTCGCCTGGCTCTGGAGGTGGTAGAGAAGGTCCGCGACGCGCGAGAATCCGCAGGGCTGACACAGCGCGACCTTGCCGCTCGCATGTCAACGAGCCCGTCCACGGTGGCTCGCCGTTCCGCGTAGCCCTACTAGGTGATCCAGATGGCAGCGTCGACGGCTACGGGGGTGCCGTTTTCTTGGAGTAGGAGGGGGTTGACATCGATCGCCTCGATATGGTCGTTCTCTAGGCCGATACGGCCTAGAGCGACCAGGGTTCTGGACGGGGCGGGACGGTCCGCGGCTCCCGTGCCGCGGACAGGGCCGAGGACTGCCGCGCCTCGGATGCTGTCCATCATCGCGTTCCCGCAGCGGGGCTACCCGGAAAATGACATCCTTCGATTTGGGGCTGCACCAGGATGCCGTCCAACGCTAGACCTGATCGCCGAGGGCACGACGGAGATGGGATTCGAAGTCCCGCCCTACCTCAAGGAGGCCGTCGACCAAGGCTTCTACGGGCCTAAGACAGGTCAAGGCTTCTATGACTAGGGCTACCGCTCCGAGCGAGAGGTCGTCCGTAAGCGGGACCTAGCCTACCTGGCCGTCCTGGACGCCCTGGAGGAGGCTGACGTCTTCTCGCCGCTGTAAACCCCTCTGGTAGCTAAACTCCCAGTAAAAGACGTCAGCTAATTAGGAGAAGGTATGGCAAGACGGGCGCTGACGTGCGATCAGAAAACGCTGCAGAAAGATGTAAGCGGCAACGTGTACATCGTTACTGGTGCAAATTCTGGAGTAGGGCTCGAAACTGCGCGCCAACTCGTCAGGCAGGGTGGCCATGTCGTGATGGCGTGTCGTCGTGTTGAAGCAGGCGAAGAGGCGGCCAAGACATTCGCCGGGCTTAAGGGCAGCTGGGAGGTCATGAGGCTAGACCTTGCAGAATTGCGGTCAGTCCGTGATTTTGCTACGGCATTGCGTAGCCATCATGAGAGGCTTGATGGCCTCGTCTGCAATGCCGGAGCGGTGTTCATGGGCAATGAGGCTTCGTATACGTTGGACGGCTTCGAAATGACTATCGGTGTCAACTATCTAGGCCATTTCCTACTCACTGAGTTGGTTCTGGATTTGCTTGAGAGTAGCTCGCCCTCACGTATGGCCATTGTCTCGTCGGTTGTGCATGCTGGCAGCCCGTCCAATCGCCCCAGAATCCATTTGGATGACTTGCATTACCGAGAGCGAAATTATCGAGCCTTTTCTGCATATGCGGAAGCCAAGGTTGCTGATGTTCTGTATGCCAAGGAGCTTGCGGAACGCCTTAAGGGCACTGGAGTCTCGGTCTTTTCGGTACATCCTGGTTGGGCACGATCTAACTTTGGCAGAGGCGGCAACCTGTTGATGCGGACTATGTTGACGATTATGCGTCCCCTTACAAGAGGCTTCACTGACAGCAATGAAGTCTCCGCTCAAACATCTCTGCACTGCATACTCTCAGATGATGCCCCTCAACACTCGGGGACCTACTTCAGCCAAAGTAGTGTTCTGTACCGAGACAAACAGTGCAAGAACGGTGGATGGCCGATGGAATCACCTAACCCAAACGCCACTGATATGGACACGGCAACTGAGCTGGTTGAAGTATCGAGACAACTCGTCGGGCTGGAGAGATAAGGACTTTTGGGCCAGGACGGTCTCGTCGATCTCGATCCCCAGCCCGGGTCCGGTAGGGACCGCCATGCGGCCGTTCTCGACGCGATCCATGTCGAAGATAGGGCAGAAGCTACATCTTATACCGCGCATATACGACATAATATGATGCGCATAATATACATTATCTTGTGCGCAGAAGTGGTAGTATGTCAGGGTCGTGCAATACCTGACGCGCCTCGTGGACCCTTGGATAGCGGAGATTCTCGCCTCAGCACCCGCGGTGATGATCACCGGGGCGAGGGCATCTGGTAAGACGACCACCGCGCTCCGACACGCAACGAGTGTCGTACGGCTTGACAACGAGCGGGAAGCAGCGCCGTTCAGGGCGGATCCCGACGCCGCCTTGAGAGACCGGCCCGAGCCGGTGCTGTTGGACGAGTGGCAGGAGTGCCCGGAGGTGCTTGGTGCGCTCAAGCGGGCCGTCGACACCGAACGACGCCCTGGACGGTTTATCTTGACCGGCTCAGTTCACTCGGACATCGATCCGGCTCTATGGCCGGGAACGGGTCGGATCATCAGAGTGCCGATGCACCCGTTGACGGTCCGCGAGCAACTCTCGCATCGAGGGCGTCCTTTCCTCGACCGGCTCATTACCGGTAACGGCCCGGAGGGTCCAGAAGATTCGCCTGACCTGCGCGGATACGCCGAGATGGCCCTGCGCGGCGGCTTCCCCGAGCCAGCCGTGCAACTACCGGACCGCATCCGGAATCAATGGCTGGCCGATTATGTGGAGCAACTAACCCACGGCGCACCGGGACGTGGTCGTGGGCCTGACAGATCGCGGCTCAGCGCCTTCTTTAGCGCTTACGCCCTGAACTCGGCCGGCGTCGTCGCCGACACGACTTTCTGCCAGGCCGCCGGGATCGACCGTCGCACCGCGCGCGCCTACACCAAGCTGCTCGGCGACCTAGGCGCCATCGCTGAGCTTCCCGCGTGGAGCAGCAATCGCCTTAAGCGTTTGACAAGAGGGCCAAAGCGTTACGTCGCTGACACCGGTCTATGGGGAGCTGCAGTCGGAGCAAATGCTGGCGCGGTTATGAGCGACGGCGACCTGCTGGGCCGCCTCATCGACACATTCGCCGCCAACCAACTCCGGGCTGAAGTCGCTGTCGACCCGAATCGTCCCCGTCTTTACCACCTCAGAGATCGAGACGGTCGCCACGAGGTGGACCTCATCGCCGACTTGGGTATACGTGGGCTCGTCGCGATCGAGATCAAGGCCCACAGCGCGCCGTCTGCCAAACACGCCCGTCACCTTGCCTGGCTTCGCGACCGGATGGGCGACCAGTTCCTCACCGGGGTGCTCTTGCACACCGGCCCGGCGGCCTTCCAACTCGCCGACCGCATCCGGGCCGTTCCGATCAGCGCACTCTGGAATTGACCGGAAAGCATCCCATCCCCGTCCTTTCAGCGCCCTCCCGCGCGTGATCGGTGGTGACAACTATGGCGCAAAGCGGGAGCGGCGCGGTAGGCGAGGGTTTTCTCGGCGGAGATCGGCCAACCTGGGAGCGCAACTCTCCGTACTGTGGTCGGCCTGCGGGCAGACAGTCGAGATCGGGGCCGAGGTAGTCCGCCTACCGTTTAGACCGCACCGGCGAGCGTGAACAACTGAAAGAGCGGACGAGGGATCTCGGAATCGACCCAAGTCCCCACTGGCAACCCGCAACCGGAGAGAGCGTTCCACCATATACTGAGGACATGGTTATGCGTCATTTCACCAGTGAGTCGGTTACCGCCGGGCATCCCGACAAGATGGCCGATCGCGTCTCTGATTCTGTACTCGATGCCATCCTGGCTGGGGACAGCCAGGCCCGGGTGGCCTGCGAAACCATGGTCACCCCCGACAAAGTGATCGTCGCGGGCGAGACCACCAACGACGCCGGGTTGGGTCACGACGATCTCCGCGCCGCGATACGTACCGCGATCGGCGATATCGGCTATACGTACCCGGATATGCGCTTCCGGGCCGACCGCGTGGACATAGAGGTGCTGTTAGGAAGCCAGAGCCCTGACATTGCCGGAGGCGTACTTCTGGCCTTGGAGGCAAGGGAGGGCTCCAGCGACAACCTTGACCGTTTAGGTGCCGGGGATCAGGGCATGATGTTCGGTTACGCCAACCGGGATACCGAGGAGCTGATGCCGGCCCCCATCCAGATTGCCCACCGGCTCGCCGAACGCCTGACCGAGGTCCGACAACGCGGCGACCTCGACTATCTGCGGCCGGACGGCAAGACCCAGGTCACCGTGGCCTACGAAGACCGCCGTCCGATCCGGGTGGACCGGGTGCTCATCTCCACCCACCATACCCACGACGTGGAAGACCGTCGGATGCGGAACGACCTCCGGGAACAGGTGATGTTGGGGATCAACTCACCTCTCATCAAACCGGAAACCGAGTTCCTCGTTAACCCTTCGGGCCGGTTCGTCAAAGGCGGTCCCGAAGCTGATGCAGGCCTCACCGGGCGAAAGATCATCGTGGATACCTACGGTGGTTACGCGCGCCACGGCGGCGGTGCCTTCTCCGGCAAGGATCCCACCAAGGTGGATCGCTCGGCCGCCTACTTTGCCCGTTATGTGGCCAAGAACGTGGTAGCAGCCGGTTTGGCGGATGAGTGCGAGATCCAGGTGGCATACGCGATAGGCAAGGCCCGTCCGTTTTCCGTGTACGTGGATACGTCGGGTACTTCCGCTATCCACCCCGCCCAGTTGGAGGGCCTAGTCAAGGAGTTCTTCGACTTCCGGCCCGAGGCCTTCTTGCGTGAACTTGACCTGCGGCGTCCCATCTACTCGCCCACCTCCGCGCTCGGGCACTTCGGTCGACCGGGTTTCCCTTGGGAATCAACGACGGCGTCCGCGGCCCTGAGGAGCGCGGCTCAAGGACTCTGAACCCCGACGACCCGGTTCGGGTCGTTCCGGACGTGGCCACCCTCGCGGTGGATGACGGTTTCCTGTACCGAGCTTCTTCGTCGCTCTCCGACCGGGTCCGGGTTGGGTCCATCGTCCGGGTTCCGCTAGGGGGGAGAAAGGTGCGTGGCTATGTAGTGGGTACGGACCGGGACGCGGATATCGAGGATGCCGGGTCCATAAAGGAGATCAGGACCCTCTCCTCGGAGATCCCGGTCTTCACCGAAGCGATGCTGCCAACGCTGGCTTGGGTTGCCCGACACTACGTGGCCCCAACTGCCCGGGTACTGGCCAAGACGGCCCCGCCCAACCTCCCGAAACAGCCAGCGGACACCAAGCTACCGTCCATTCCCCCCGCCGCCGGCCGACTTGCCGACATCGGGAGGGGGGCCGCTAGGGGCTCGCCCGGCCAGCCCGTTCAGGTTCTGTCCGGCTGGGACTGGGCTGAGGTGATCCGCCAAGCCATCACCAGCCCGCTCAGGGCCCAAAAGTCGGTGGTTGTGATGGCCCCCACCGCCGTAGAAGCCACCCAGATAGCCCGAAGTTTGCGAGCCAACCTGGGAAGCCGGGTGGTGGAGGCGGACGGGCAGACGGCTTCCCAGGTCACCGAGGCTTGGTCAAGGGCGGCCAGTATCGGGGGTCTAGCGATCGTCGGGACCATGCGGGTGGGTTGGTGGCCCGCCAAGGACCTGTCGATGATCGTCCTCGTGGAAGAAGGGCGCCGCGGCATGAAGGAACGCCAGACTCCGACCGTCAGCGCCGAACGGCTGGCCGTAACCCGAGCCACCTATGAGAAACTGCAAATCCTGAAGGTCGGACGGATTCCCACCCTCGCCTCCGTCCACGCCGGAGTCGAGGTGTTGCGGATGCCCGGACGCCTATGGGGTCCCGTCCAGTTGGTTGACCGCACCGAGGATCCCCCCGGTCAGGGATTGTTAGCCGAGCGGGTCCGGGCCGCCATCCATCACGCCGCGACAAGAAAGCGACGGGTACTCGTCTTCACCCACCGGCGCGGTTACGCTCCCGCGGCTCGCTGTGTTTCCTGTCGTTCGCTTCGTAGTTGCCCGCATTGCGGCACTCGTCCGGACAATCGGCCCTTCTGCCCTCGATGCCAAGCCGAGTTGGGTGAATGCCATGAGTGCGGCGGCAACCGCTTTGAACCGCTAGGGGCCGCGGTGGGCCGCGTGGTGGAGGTACTACGAGGACTGGTTGGGAACGAGCCGGTCGGACGGGTGGATCAGGCCCGCCAGATCATGGTGGGCAGCGAAGCAGATCTGGTAGCCGTCCCGCCGGTGGACCTGGCCGTGGTGGTGGATGCCGACGGGTTGGTGATGGGGCACAACTATCGAGCAACGGAGGACGCTCTGGCTCTCCTAGCGCGGGTCGCTGCCACGGTGCGTAGGAACGGTAAGGCCAGGATGATGCTCCAAACCGCCGACCTCCGTCACCCGGTCTACCGGGCGCTGGCGACGGCCGATCCGTCGTCGTTTCTGAAGGAGGAACTGGAGCTTCGGCGCAACCTGTCCCTACCGCCAGCGGGAGAGGTCATGGTGGTGGAGGTGGAAGGGACCGAGGACGAAACGATCCTCGAGGATGTCATGGAGGGTGCGATCATCTTCGGACCGGGCCGGTCTGGGAACCGACTCCGATGGATCGTCCAGTCGGACGACCTGACCAACGTCAAGGGGCTTCTGAGGGAACGCATAACCCTCCTCCGCCGCCGCCGATTGAAGGTCCGGGTCGATGTAGATCCGCGTGAGTTCTAGGAAGCCGACAACTATCCTGCAGAGCCGTGGCAATACTTCCCATCCGAACGTTCGGCGATCCCGTTCTCGTGACACCGGCCCGGCCGGTCCTACGGTTCGACGCGCCGTTGCGGCGATTGGCCGAAGACATGATCGAGACCATGTACGACGCCCCGGGTGTCGGATTGGCCGGTCCCCAGATCGGAGTGGCCCGGAGGATCTGCGTCTTCGATGCCGGGGACGGCCCGCAGGTGCTGGTCAACCCAGTTCTGGAAGAAACCACTGGCGAATGGGACTCCGTAGAAGGCTGCTTGTCGGTGCCGTCGCTTTGGTGGACCATCAACCGCCCGGCCTTCGCTAAGGCTTCGGGCCAAGATCTGGACGGCAACCCGATCGAGTTTGCCGGAGACGAACTCTTGGGGAGGGTGCTTCAGCATGAAATTGACCACCTTGACGGGAAACTGCTTCTCGCCCGTCTCGACAAGGAGCAGCGTCGGGAAGCGAATCTAGCCCTGGCGATGAAACCCGATCGCCGACCGGAGTGATCACCACCGTTCTGCTGGGGACACCAGCCGAAGCGCTCCCGACCTTAGAGGCCTTGGCGCAGGAGACTCGGCTGGTCGGCCTGATCACCCGACCCGACCGTCCCCGGGGTAGGGGTCGGCGACGCTCCTCTCCGACCACCAAGGTTCGGGCGTCGGCGTTGGGCATCCCGGTCCACCAGCCAGACAGCAGACCGGAACTGGAGGTATCATTGGCAGCTATCGCCCCTGACCTCGCCGTGGTAGTGGGCTACGGCATGCTCGTCCCGGAAAGGGCGCTGACCTACCCTCGGCTGGGAATGGTCAACCTCCATTTCTCATTGCTACCCAGATGGCGCGGCGCAGCCCCGGTCGAGCGAGCCATCCTGGCGGGCGATACGAGAATCGGGGTGAGTCTGATGCAAGTTACGCCCGGACTCGACACCGGACCCATCCTCTCAACTTGGGAAACTCCCATCGGCGCCGGTGAGGATGCCGGATCCCTGTATCGGAGGTTGGCCCGAGGCGGGGCCGATCTACTGGTCGAAGAACTGGGTTCTTTGGCCGAAGGCCGTCTTGCGGCAACCATCCAGGACGAAACACAAGCCACTTGGGCACCCCGTATCACCACCGCCGAGGCTCGGTTGGACTTCCACGATTCAGCTGAGCAACTGATGAGGGTGGTCCGAGCCTTCGCTCCCCGTCCAGGGGCCCACACCACCTGGCGGGGCGAGCGATTCAAGGTTCTCAAGGTGGCGACCGCTTCCGGGCGGCTAGACCCGGGCGACCTGCGGCAAGACGGGTCGGCAGTGAAGGTAGGAACCGGGGATGGGTGCCTCACCCTGGCAACCGTCCAGCCCGCCAGTCGCCCGACCATGGATGCCGGGGCTTGGATGCGGGGGGTTCGGGGTCCGTTGGGTCGTTTCGAGTGAAGCCGGGTGTGGAGACCCGGGCCTTGGCATCCAAACTGGTAGGCAGGATCGCTAGGGACGGTGCTTGGTCCAACCTGGTGGTCCGGAACACCGGCTTGGAGGACCGAGATGCCCGACTCCTGCGTCATCTTGTCTACGGCACTATCCGTAACCTTCCTCGACTTGATCGTGCGATCGCCCCCCTATCCAACCGACCGCTGTCAGCCATCGACCATGAGCTACTCGATATCTTGAGGGTGGCCTTTCATGAGGTGTTGTTCGGGCGCGCCGCTCCCCATGCCGTTTCCGACTCGGCTGTTGAGTCGGCTCGGCTGGCCGGGCATGGGAGGGCTGCTGGCTTCGTCAACGCCTTGGTCCGTCAGATGCAAAGGACAGGCGAGCCGGAGCCACCCGATGATCTCGCCGGGCGGTTCAGCCTTCCCGGCTGGGTGATAGATGACTTGACCGATGCTTGGGGGAAAGAGGGTGCCGCCAATTTCGTCGACGCGTCTCACCAGGACGCGCCGGTCATGTTCCGCATGACCCCCGGCTTTACTCCCCCTGCCGCGGCGTTACCAACCCGTGTCCCCGGTACCTTCCGGCACCCGGACGGAAAGGTTCCATCCGGTGCCGAAGTTCAGGACGGTGCATCTTTCGCCGTGGTCTCAGCGCTCGGGGTGACCCCCGAAGATCGCATCTTGGAGATCGGAGCGGCACCAGGGGGCAAGACCCTGGCGATCGGTGATGGTCATCCTCGGTTTCAGGTCGCGGTGGACATTCATCCACGGCGGGTCCGGCAGGCCTCTCGCCGGGTGGGCCGTACCGGACTACCGGTCCGCTGGGTCAGAGGCGACGGTACGCGACTTCCCTTCCCCGGTAGGGAGTTTGACAAGGTTCTGGTAGATGCTCCTTGCACCGGCCTCGGTGTCCTGCGGAGACGGCCGGAAATCCGTCTTCGGGTCACCCGGGCTGAGCGGGATCGGCTGGCTGACCTTCAAGCTCGGCTGTTGGTCGAGGCCCGGCGGGTACTACGCCCGGACGGTCTACTGGTCTACTCGGTGTGCACCCTGACCCGAGCTGAGACGCTGGACATTGCCGCTCGCTTCGGCGGCTATCCACCCGCTGGCCTCCCCGGTCTTCGCACTGAGCACGGCCTGCTGATGGGTCCCCACCTGACCGATACCGACGGGATGTTCATCTCCGTCATTCCGTAACCGTGGCTGTACCCTGGAAACCGTGACCACCACCGTTCGGATCGCCGCTTCTATCCTCGCCGCCGACTTCGCTCGACTCGGAGAGGACGTGGCGCGGGTTGAGCCCTATCTGGACATGCTGCACATCGACGTCATGGACGGGCACTTCGTCCCCAATATCTCCCTGGGCATACCTGTCATCCGGTCACTCCGCCGCGTTTCCAGCCTGGATTTCGACTGCCACCTCATGATCACCGATCCCCTTAGCATGGTCGAGCCCCTGAAGGAGGCCGGTGCCACCGGGATCACCGTCCACCTAGAGGCGGTGCCTGATCCTTCCGAGATCGCCGAACTGTCCCGGCGAAGCGACTTGGGCTTTGGTCTGGTAATCAACCCGGCCACCCCCTACTCCGTCCTTGATCCCCACCTTGAACTATGCAGCATGGTCCTGGTCATGTCGGTGGTGCCCGGCTTCGGCGGACAAAGTTTCATGCCTGAGGTGCTCCCCAAGGTGGAAGCCGCCCGGCGAGCCATCGACCGGCGCGGACTTGGCGTCCTCCTCGAAGTGGATGGCGGAATCGACCCCTCAACCATCGGTTCGGCACGACAGGCGGGTGCGGACGTCTTCGTGGCGGGCACCGCGATCTTCGCCAACCCCGACCCGGTGAGGTCGATCAGGTCGTTGCGTAACGCCGCCGACGGACAACCCTCATGATCGGTGGCTGGTCGGAATCCGACTACCGATGGATGCGGCGGGCCATCGACTTGGCTCGGCCCCATAGAACCCATCCCAACCCCAAGGTGGGATGTGTCGTGGTCGATACCGAGGGAAAGAATGCCGGGGAGGGGGCGCATGACGGAGTAGGCACCCCCCATGCCGAGGCTGTCGCTCTGACGAAGGCTGGCGTCGCCGCGTATGGCTCCACCGTGTATGTGACCCTCGAACCCTGTGTCCACTTCGGCCATACCCCGCCCTGTTCCGACGCTCTTATCGAGGCAAGCGTGGGGCGCGTCGTCATCGCTGTCCCAGATCCCGATGAACGCGTCAACGGACGCGGCGTTTCGGCCTTGCAGCAGGCCGGGATCAAGGTAGAGGTGGGACTGATGTCCGATATGTCAATCCGGCTTGATCCCGGCTTCCATCATCATCGAAAAACCGGGCGTCCCCATGTGCGAGGAATCCTCCTCGAAGAAGGGGCCAGCCACGACCCGTCCGTGCGCCACGACCTGGAAAGATTGACCTCTGAGGCCGACTGTCTGTTCGATAGGGTCACCGACCCCGTCGCCGAACTGGCTAGCTTGGCGGCCGAGGGCAAGCTGACGGTGGTCACCACCCGAGGGGCGACTGTCAACCGGCTTCGTCGGGAAGGCTTGCTCGACGCACTCACCCATTACACCAAGGGGACGACCAGCCCGGACGATCAGGCCGGTCCACGGTCCGGGTTCCATACCGTCGCCGTTCGTCGGATCGGTTCGGGCTACCTCCGGGTTGATCTGGCCGCCGACTCAACCGAACGGGTCTCGACGGTGCGCAGAGAGTCAGAAGCAACCATCCCCACCTCCTTCGGCACCTTTCGAGCGATCGGGTTCGAATCACAGGACGACGGCCATCATCATCTCGCTCTGGTGATGGGGCAGGTGGAGGGCGATGCACCGCCCCTGGTGCGGATTCATTCGGAATGCCTGACAGGAGATGTCTTCGGCAGCCTGAGATGTGATTGTGGATTCCAGCTGGAGGAGGCCTTGAAGAGGATCGGGTTGGTGGGCCGGGGGTTGGTCCTGTATATGCGCGGTCATGAGGGTCGCGGTATCGGTCTAATTCATAAACTCGCCGCCTACGGGCTCCAAGACCAGGGGCGGGACACCGCCGAAGCCAACCTTGATCTCGGGTTTCCCGTCGACGCCCGAGACTATGGCGTAGGGGCACAGATGCTGCTCGCCCTAGGTGTGCGATCAGTTCGCCTTCTCACCAACAACCCGGCCAAGCAGGTGGCCCTGAGGGCCAGCGGCATAACCGTGGCAGAACGAGTCCCGATCATTGCCGGGGAGAATGCCCATAACCGTTCCTATCTCCGCACCAAGGCCGACAAGCTAGGCCACATCCTTCCCGACATAGGCATCATGTCAACGACCAACCCAACAATGTAAGCCCGACCAAGAACTCGCGTAACCCGGGGCGGCTCAGGTAGCCGATAGGGAACCATCGCCGATAGACCCCACCGAGATGGCCAACTGACCACGAGCAACCGCAGAGTAGGCCAAGCCCTTGCGCGGATAGCTTGGGAATCCACCAGTTGACGGCGTGATCCTCCCCCCTGGGCGCGGCTGGCCAGCTTCGCTGGGTCCCACCCCCGCCTCACACCACCAGGTTCGGAGCGTGATTGGCCATGCCCGGACTGAAGCCGGGAGACGCTGGGGCCTTAGCTCTACAAGATTCGATGTTCCCAAAGGTCCGGCTCTTTCCGATCGGTCGCAACGCCTTAACAAGACTGCCTCAACAAGCCGGAATCGGTGCTTAGCAACGGACACCGTATAACAACCCTGAGGCAAAGGCAACCCCTTTGTTACGGATTTCTGCTTGATCGGAAGTAATGGCGGGCGGTTTACTCACCACCGACATCAGAGAGAACCCACGACCCGATCATCGGGATTCCCTCCCCTGACCATTACACAAACCCGCCAACTGAGCGGACTCGGGAGCCCAAGACGACCCGGGCCCAAACCGGCAGAGGGGGCACATGGACTCCGAAACGCCCTTACCCCCACGGGCAAATGGCGACTGACCGCAACTGGCAACTGAATATGCCGGTATAGTGGGGTCACAACCAGGAGAAAGCGGAAGCCGGTTGCTTCCCACCCGGCCACCGGGTTCACCCTCGCAGGGTGATCGAATCCTCTTGAGGACCGAGTGGGCCGCGGTAATAGGCATTAGGTGGTGTGTCGGGCAGCGATGGCTGATCCGGATCGCCTCCTAGTTCGGGCAGCCGGTTGGATCCCTTTCCTCTTCAAGTCAGATCGGTTCCGTTCGTTCGGACGGATTAGCAGAGGAGAGATGTAATCGCAGAGTTACGCATCAATGACGATATACGCGCCACCGAGTTGAGAGTGGTCGACCCGCTTGGCAAGCAACTGGGGGTAATGCCTAGACAGAATGCCCTTTACTTGGCCGAGGGTCTGGGATGGGATCTGGTTGAGGTGGCACCCACCGCCCGACCGCCGGTCGCACGGATGATGGATTACGGAAAGTTCAAGTACGAACAGTCTGTCAGAGAGAGGGAAGCCCGCAAGAAACAGACCCGAAGTGCGGTGAAGGAACTGACCTTCAAGGTGAAGATCGGTAACCACGACTACGGGATCAAGAGGGACCGGGCCATGCGCTTTCTCGAATCGGGTGACCGGGTGCGGGTCCGAGTCTGGCTCCGAGGTAGGGAGGCCAGTCGCCCGCAGCTCGGCATGGCTATCCTCGACCGGCTATCAGAGGATCTTGCCGAAGTTGCCGTGGTGGATCAAGCTGCCAAGCTTGAGGGCCGTAACCTCACGATGGCGTTAGCTCCGATTAAGCGATCCCAAGTGCCAAGCCAAGAGAAATAACGGTCTGACCGAGCCAGAAACGAGGACAGGAAACAGCATGCCGAAGATGAAGAGCCACAAAGGCGCCGCCAAGCGCTTCAAAGTTACCGGCACGGGCCGGATCCGCCGACGCCGATCGCACCGCGGTCATCTCCGTCTAGCCAAAGGTAAGGACAGTTACCGCCGGCTCAAGGGAGAGACGGACCTGGCCAAGGGTGATGAGAAGCGGGCCAAGCGCCTGCTCGGAATGTGATCGGGATCTAGCGGAGGCGAAGAAATGTCACGAGTAACACGAGGTAGCAACGCCCGCTCCCGACACCGCAAGGTACTGGTCAAGGCCAAGGGGTATCGGGGTGCCAAGAGCCGGACCTTCCGGGCGGCCAACGAGCAGGTAATGAAGTCGCTCCAGTACGCGTACCGCGATCGGAGAGCACGCAAAGGGGATTTTCGACGGCTCTGGATAACCCGCATCAACGCCGCCGCACGGGAAAACGGTACCACTTATTCCCGGCTGATCGCCGGGCTGAAGTCAGCCGAGTTTGAGGTCGACCGCAAGATGTTGGCTGATATCGCGGTAAACGATCCCGGTGCCTTTCGCCAGATAGTCGAACTCGCTTCCGACCATCAACCGTAACCATGACCCGCTCCCGTCCCGCCTGACCGAACGTGGATCTTGATAATCTCCCGCAGACGGTCACGGAGGCGCTTCGTCGGATAGAAACGGCCGCGGACCTTGCCGAATTGGATAGGGCCGAATCGGATGCGGTCGGTCGTAGGTCCGAGATCGCGTTGGCAAGACGCGGCATAGGGTCTCTGGAACCTCATCTGAGACGTGATGCCGGTCGGAGGATTAACGAGGCGATTCGTAGCTTGACCATCGCGGCAGCCGAGCGCCGCTCGATCCTCGAGATAGAAGCGGAGAACTCGCTCCTGGACGGTGACCGCATCGACATGACTATGCCCATCAAGCGGCCCGAGCGAGGTACCCACCACCTCCTAACCCGTACGATGGAAGAGGTTTGTGATGTGTTTCGGGCCCTCGGTTACCAGATTGCCGAAGGTCCGGAGTTGGAGTTGGCATGGTATAACTTCGACGTCCTAAACACACCTTCCACCCATCCTTCCCGGTTTGACTCCGACACCATGTACGTGGATACCCCGGGCGGCGAGGTTCGGACCGGTCCCGACGAACTACTGCTACGGACCCAGACCTCTCCTATGCAGGCTCGCTTCATGGAACAGCATTCTGCTCCGGTCTACGTGGTGGTGCCCGGGCGGGTCTTCCGGAGAGACACCTGGGACTCAACCCACTCGCCCGTCTTCCACCAGATCGAAGGGTTGGCGGTTGATTCCGACATCACCTTCGGCGACCTGAAGGGAACGCTGGCGTACTTCGCCAAGGAGTTCTTCGGTGCATCGGCTCGGACCAGATTCGTCCCCCACTTCTTTCCCTTTACCGAGCCGTCCGCGGAGATGCTGGTTTGGTTCAACGGGCAGTGGCTGGAGCTGTTGGGATGTGGCATGGTTGACCCGAACGTGTTCGAGGCGGTGGGGTACGACCCGGATGAAGTAACAGGCTTTGCCTTCGGGATGGGAGTGGAACGCTTGGCCATGGTCCGACACCACATCACGGACATTCGGCACTTCTACGACAACGACCTACGCGTTCTGAGGCAGTTTCGATGAGGGTTCCGGTCGGCTGGCTAGCCGACTTCCTGGATTTACCGACTAGCGAACCTGACGAGCTGGAGAAAATCCTGACCTCGCTCGGCCATGAAGTGGAAGGAATCGAGCCCTTCAAACCCACCTTCGAGGACGTCATTGTGGGACGGGTCGAGTCCGTGCAGCCTCATCCCAATGCCGACCGGCTCCGGTTCGCTCGGGTATTTGACGGAACCACCACCCACGACGTGGTATGTGGGGCGTGGAACTTCGATGCTGGCGCGCTGATCGCCTACGCCCAGGTGGGTTCCCAACTGGGCCTGGATACCGACCGACCTCTTGAGGTTGGACGCCGTCGGATCAGGGGCATCATGTCTCACGGAATGATCGCCTCTGCCCGTGAGTTGGGCTTGGGGGACGAGCACGACGGGATCATGGTCTTGAACGAGATGGGCGTCACCGACGAGGGCAGCCTCGGCCTGCGGTTCGATGAGGTGATCGGGCTTCAAGACACCGTACTGGACGTAAACATCACCCCCAACCGCGGTGACTGCATGGGAATCCGGGGGTTGGCCCGGGAGTTGGCTGCGTTCTGGGAAATCCCCTGGCGAGAGGTTCCGTCAACTTTCCCCACCGGCAGCGAGAAAACGGGCTTCGGGATCAAGATCGTCGACCCAGAGGCGTGCCCGCGCTTCGTCGCGCAACAAGTGGACGGGGTGAGGGTTGGCCCTTCTCCTTTGTGGATGCAGCTGCGGTTGCTCGCCATCGGCCAGCGTCCGATATCAAACGTGGTGGACGTCTCCAACTATGTGATGTGGGAGCTTGGGCATCCCATCCATACCTTCGATGCGGAGAAGATCGCCGGGTCCACGATCACCCTCCGACGGGCCGAAGCCGGAGAGACTCTGACAACCCTGGACGGGGTAGAGCGCTCCTTGAAGGCGGGAGACATCCTGGTCACCGACTCCTCCGGACCGATCGCCTTAGCCGGAATCATGGGAGGGGCCTCCACCGAGGTATCTGGGGCCACCACCAGCGTCTTGGTCGAAGCGGCCAATTGGCATCCTCCTTCGATCCTGTCGACCTCGTGGAGGCTGGGCCTGCGCAGCGAAGCCTCCTCCCGCTTTGAACGGGGGGTTGATCCCAACCTAAGCCAACTGGCGGTTGCGCGAACCGTGAGCCTCATCGCCATGACCTCGGGTGGAGTCCCTAGGTCCGATGCGGTTGATTGCTACCCGGCGGTTCGGCGGAACTGGACGGTTCGTCTGAATCGCCGCGACGTGGTTCGTCTGCTCGGACCGGAACCGGGTTTCGGTGAAGCGTTGTCGTTGCTGCAAAGACTCGGATTCGGGGTTGATCGGCACGACGATGTCGCCTCAGTTGCGGTGCCAACCTACCGCGCGGATGTGACCCGTCCGGCCGACCTGGTTGAGGAGATCGCCCGACTCTACGGGTATGACCGATTCGCCAACCTGATCCGTAGAGGAACCGACGGGCGCCTCACCTCGGTGCAGCGAGCCACCCGCCGCTTACGGGATGCCCTGGTCGGGGCGGGGCTGACCGAAGCCCATACCCTCAGCTTCACCTCCAGGGACGATCTGAACAAGCTCGGACTACCGGACCACGACCCCCGTCATCGGGCCACGAAGGTACGCAACCCCCTCCGCGATGAGGAATCGATCCTTCGTACCACTCTCATCCCCGGACTCTTGGGCGCGGCCCGTCGCAATGTCACCCGGGGCATGCCGGTGGTGAAGATGTTTGAGACCGGTCGGGTGTTCCTGTCGGAGAACGATCCGGACGACCCGAGGATTCCCTACCAGCCCCTCAAGTTGGCGATAGTGCTGGTAGGTCCCGACGCTGATGCCCACACCGGTACCGGGTTGATCGACCTGTTGGGTCAGGTCACCAACAGCAACATGACGCTGCGGCAGGAGCCGCTACCCACCCTGCATCCCGGGAGAGGGGCGTCGGTGATCCTCGGGGAAGCCACCATCGGCCTAGTCGGCGAGCTACACCCGGCGGCGGCCCGGGGCTTCGGCTTGGAGGGACGGGTGGTGGTAGCGGAGCTGTCGCTGGATCCGTTGGTTGCCGACGTAGCCGACTGGACCCTCCGAGAGGTCTCTATCTTCCCCCCGATGGTGTTCGACTTGGCGTTCGTGTTGGCCGATGAGGTTGCGGCCTCCCGATTCTTGGGAGTGGTGGAGTCATCTGCCGGACCTCATCTCGAGAGCGCGGAACTCTTCGACGTCTTCAAGGGGGGTTCCATCCCCGAGGGACGGCGAAGTCTGGCGGTGAGGGTTACGTTACGGGCGAAGGACCACACCATCTCCGACGAGGAGGCCAGCCCGATACTGCGCAATATCTCGTCGGCCGTGGGAGAGCAACTGGGGGGCACCTTAAGAGGGCAGGTATGAGGGACTTTCTGGGGATAAGAGACGTCGATCGCCCCGCCCTCGAAGAGCTGGTCGAATCAGCTGGCCGGCACCGACGAGAGCGTAACCTCCACCGGGGTGCTCTCGCCGGGCTGAGGATCGGGCTGTTCTTCGAGAAGCCATCGATGCGGACCAGAGTATCGAGCGAGTTAGCCGCGGTGCACCTCGGCGCGTATCCGGTGGTGTTGACCCAGGCGGAGGTGGGTCTCGGTTCGAGAGAATCGGTGGAGGATGTGGCCCGCGTACTGGACCGATACCTGGACCTCCTGGCGTTGCGGGTGTTTGACCATGCCGACTTGGTAACCATGGCTGAACATGCCGACGCGCCCATAGTCAACCTGTTGTCGGATCTCGAACATCCGTGCCAGGCGGTCGCCGACCTGCAGACCATATCCGATCATCGCCCGGTGGCCGACGCGGTGGTCGCCTACGTCGGGGACGGGAACAACGTGTGCCACAGCCTCATGTTGGGGGTCGCCAAGCTGGACGGCGAGGTCCGCGTAGTTTGCCCACCCGGATTCGAACCGAAACCGGATCTGGTCGCCCTAGGCGAACGGAGGATCACCGTTACCTCGGACTTGGGTGCCGTCAACGGAGTGGATGCCGTATACACCGATGTTTGGGCATCAATGGGTCAGGAGTCCGAAGCGCGCCAACGAGCCGAAGCCTTCGCCCCCTACCAGGTCGACCAGGAACTGTTCGCCCGAGCGGCCCCGGATGCCATCTTCCTGCATTGCCTGCCCGCGCACCGAGGTGAGGAAGTAACCGATCAGGTTGTGGACCATCCCCGGTCTCGGGTCTTCGACCAGGCTGAGAATCGTCTTCATGCGATGAAGGCGATCCTGCTCAGGCTGCTGACCTAGCACCCCCACCTATTGGGGATTACCTACCGGACCTCAGGCGAAAAGGCTGACTGCGCGGATCCCCCATCACCGCTTGTGGAACCTCGCCTCACCTCCCCTGACCTGTCCGGACCGGTCCAACAGGTGGCACGTCGCCTCCTGGGACATTGGCTAACCACGGACTTCGGTGGGGTTGTCAGGGTGGTGATCTGCGAAGTGGAGGCGTACGGGGGCAAGGACGATCCGGCCTCTCATGCCTGGCGGGGTCCGACCCAGCGCAATCGGTCCATGTTCGGACCCGCGGGGACCCTGTACGTCTATCGCTCCTATGGGATCCACTGGTGCGCGAACGTGGTCACCGGCGACGAGGGCCAGCCAGAGGCTGTCCTGATCAGGGCTGGTCGGGTGGTGAAAGGGAGAGAATTGGTTATGCAGCGGCGGGGTAGGTCGGATCACTTGGCCGACGGGCCGGGGAAGCTGACCCAGGCCATGGGAATAACCGGTTGTGTGGATGGAACCTCGCTGCAGGATGGTCCCCTAAGGCTGCACGAGAACCCGGCCAGAGAGGTCGAGTTGATCCGCGCCACCCCGCGGATCGGTATCACTCGGGGCACGCAGCGGCGCTGGCGCTTCGTCTTGGACTGAACAAGGCTGGGTCAGCTCACCGGCCTCTGTCACCTAGCTCGAGGGCTGCCATCCCTCATGAGCGGCGATCATCGCTCGCAGGTAGTCGGGTACTGGTTTCGGCCGCATGGTCTCGTGATCGACTATCACCTGGATCTGTCGACCCTCGGCCAGCTTCATGCCTGTCGCCGGATTCACGCTTGTGTACTCAAAGACAATCGAGGTCCGGCCGATTCGCGAAACGCGGGCCGTGGTGCGGATGACATCACCCAGCTGCGCCGAATTGCGGTAGTCGATCTCGGTCCGGGCCAACAACACATCGTCGCCGCGAGCCACCATATCGTCCCAAGGGAGGTCTATGGCATCCAAGTAGTCCGTGAAAGTGTCATCCCAGTACACGAGATAGGTGGCGTTGAAGACGATCCCTTGAGCGTCGCAATCGGAGAACCGAGCCTTGCGATCGTAGAACACGGCTTCTGATCCTGATGCGCTTGTCTCCGGGGCCATCGAGTCCTCTTCGGGGGCTGGTGGTCAAAGGAGGCTAGCGCTCCAGGTCAGGGAACATTATTTCGTCCAGTCCGCCGGGTGCCGCTCGGCGGTGTGCCGGATCGTCATGAGCAGACAGCTTGACCGGGTTCCCGGCCATCTGTAGGACGTCACCGCCGGGGAGATCGACAGTCACGACCATATTCCGTGCCTTCACCGCCGGGTCAACGACTGCTTCGGCGACAGTATTGACCGGACCGCATGGCACCGCCGCTTCTTCGAGCCGCTCCAACCAGACCGAGGCTGGTTCTTCCCCTAGGGCTACTTCGATCAGCTCTCCGAGCTCCTCGGCGTGCCGGGTTCGGGAGGCGTTATCGGCAAAACGGGGATCATCGGCCCACGCCGGATATCCAAGTGCGACGCAAAGGCTACGGAACAGCCGGTCGTTCCCGGCCGCTATGACCAACGGGCGGTCGGAGGCCCGATAGGCCGCAAACGGGGTAATGGTCGGATGCCGGGACCCGAGAGGTCCGGGGATTTCCCCGGTCGCCGAGTAACGAGCGATGGCGTTCTCGAGTATCGCCAACTGGCAATCAAGCATCGATATATCCACCATCTGACCGCGTCCGGTTCGCTCCCGGTCCCACAAAGCGGTCAAGATCCCGATAACGGCAAACAAAGCTGCGCTGATATCCCCCACCGAGGTGCCCACTCTGGCGGGTGGCCCTCCCGGCGTGCCGGTGAGGCTCATCAGGCCTCCCATAGCCTGTACCACCATGTCGTATGCACCCCTTCCGGCATACGGACTGCGATGCCCGAAGCCACTCACCGCCGTGTAGATCAGCCTCGGCCACCGACTGGATAGCGTCCCCCATCCGTAGCCGAGCTTCTCCAGGGTCCCCGGACGATAGTTCTCCACTAGGACGTCGGCCTTCTCGAGCAGACCCTCGAAATGATCTCGATCGTCGCCATCCTGGAGGTCGAGCACCACGGCGCTCTTTCCCCGGTTTAGAGACTCGTAATAGACACTCCGGCCGCCCACGAACGGCCCGAACCCTCGGGCATCGTCACCCGAACCGGGCGGTTCCACCTTTATGACCTCAGCGCCCAGATCGGCGAGGACCATCGTGGCGTACGGACCGGCCAGGATGCGACTCAGGTCGATAACCGTGACGCCAGAGAGGGGCCCGTTGCGGGTGTCCGGAGCAGCCCTTCTTGGCATGGGTCACGATTCTACTGGCCGACAACATCCCCGGGATCCGGCCGCTAAGTCACCCTATTATCTTGCTTGCGTGCCCAGGGTGGGACTCGAACCCACACGCCCGTTAGGACAACGGATTTTAAGTCCGTCACGTCTACCAATTCCGTCACCCGGGCTACCGAATGGTGGTAGCAATCGTAGATTGACTAGGCCCCTACCGTGGTTCAACCCAGTCGGGATTCCTGACCGGCCCCTCACCGCCGCTGACGACACAAGGAACCGGGCAGTCGAGCGGTTCAACCCACGGGGCTACCAACTCGCCCACCGGATTGGCGTTACCGGCGCGGGTATCCGCGTAGTGGGCGTGCAAGCATTTCACCCCGGCCGTGGCACCGGCTACCCCGCCGCCCGGGCGGTGTTCGGCCCGGTCGGGGATTAGGGTCGCCCTTTGGGAGGCGTAACGCTGATGGGCGGCTTCTAGTTCCTTCCTGAAGGAAGGAACCAACCGGACGCGCCTATCCAACGCCTTCACCCCACCACCACTCTCTATCCGGGCCACCCTCCGAACCGCGAGGGGGCAGGTGAGCCAGTACAACGTCGGGAAGGGTGTTCCATCCTCCAGTACCGGAGGTACCCGCACCGTGACCGGAAGCCGTAGATGGCACCTTGAGAGCGTTACGATCTCCGCCCTTGAGGGCCTCCCGATTTGGGCCGATACCGCTTGGCGGTCATCCATTATCTGGGTCGATTCCGGCGATGAACTCCCAGAGGGCGGTCAATATCCCCCCCGACTCGCCGACGGGTTCCAGAACCGGATCGATCCCGTCCGACACGGAGGAGGAAATGGGTTCCTCAGGGATGATCACGACGTAGCTGACCTCACCCGGCTGTACGTAGCCGAAGTCGGCCCTGGCGATGCGCTCGATACCTGCTGGGGACCTGAGCAGGTCGATCTCCTGTTCGAGTTCGAGGTTTTGCTCTCTGAGCGACGTCAGGTCCGTGCGCAACTCGGCGGCCTCCCGGCCCAAAGTTATCAGCTGGCGAACGGGGAACACGTCAACCGCGGCCACGAGGAGGGCGGCAAGCAACAACACTGGGACGATGATGCTGTGGCGGCGACGGCGGCGCTGGCGGGTAGTCACAAGCCCATGGTTCCGAACAGTCTTCGGCCCGGGTAGCGGGCCTGGGTCCCCAGGCGTTCCTCAATGCGGAGCAGCTCGTTGTACTTGGCGGTGCGCTCCGATCGGGCTGGCGCGCCGGTCTTGATCTGGCCCGCGTTGGTGGCGACCGCCAGATGGGCGATGAATATGTCCTCGGTCTCGCCCGAACGATGCGATACCACCCTGCCGTAGCCAGCGCCTTGAGCCAGCTCCATTGTTTGCATGGTCTCGGAAAGGGTGCCGATCTGGTTTACCTTGATCAGCACCGCGTTGGCGACGCCCTGTTCTATCCCTCGCCTGAGGATGGTGCGGTTGGTCACGAAAATGTCGTCACCTACCAGGCGGCAGCGGGGCCCGAGACGTTCGGTCAACACCGACCATCCCTCCCAGTCATCCTCGGCCATCCCATCCTCGATAGAAACGATCGGGAACTCGTCCACCAACTTGGCGTAGTAGTCGACCATTCCCTCACGTTCGAGGCTTTGTCCTTCGATCCGGTAACGGCCGTCCCGGTAGAACTCGCTGGCGGCGACATCTAGGGCTAGAGCAATGTCCGCCCCGGGTGTGTAACCGGCTCGATCAATGGCGGTCATGAGAAGATCAAGCGCGGCCCGGCTCCCGTCTAGGTCCGGCGCAAACCCTCCCTCATCTCCGACGTTGGTGCTGAGACCCTGCGCCGAGAGCACCCCTTTGAGGGTTTGATACACCTCGACGCCCGCGGTAAGCGCGGCGGCAAAGGAGGGCAGACCGGCCGGAACCAGCATGAACTCCTGGATGTCTAGAGGGTTGGCGGCATGAGCACCCCCGTTGAGCACGTTGAGCAGAGGCACCGGTAGATCCCGGGCATTCGGACCGCCCAAATAGCGGAATAGGGGGACTCCCAGCGCCGACGCAGTTGCATACGCGCAGGCAAGAGAGACAGCCAAGACAGCGTTGGCGCCCATCCGGCCCTTGTTCGTGGTGGCATCCAGATCGATCATGATCTGATCGATGGCGAGCTGGTCAGCAGAGTCACGGCCCACGACCGCGGGACCGAGATGCTCGTTGACGTTGGTCACCGCTCGGCTTACGCCCTTACCGGAGAAGGCGGATCCCCCATCGCGCAGCTCCACAGCCTCCAACGTCCCGGTGGAGGCACCGGACGGGACCGAAGCCCGGCCGTAGGCACCGCCTTCGAGATGTACCTCCGCCTCAACGGTCGGATTGCCCCGAGAGTCGAGGATCTGCCGGGCCCGCACCGCGACGATGGTGGTCAACATCCTGATCCTCCTAGTGGGCAATCCCCTAAGTTATCACGAGACATGCGTCAGCCAGGGCATCCTGGAGGGTCCCCTAGGATTAGGGCCAGCACCGGTGACACGTTGCGCCATCATGAGCGCCGAGAGATGCCCACCAACGTTACCCCCGACTACAAAAAGGCCGAGGCCGCCTACAAGGATGCCCGGGAACCACGCGAGCAGCTGGTAGCTCTGCGCGAGATGCTCCGCACCATCCCCAAGCACAAGGGAACCGAACACTTACAGGCGGGCATCAAGACCAAGATCAGAGAGCTGAACGAGGAGTTAGCCGCCCCTAGGCGCGCCGGAAGGCGGGGCGGGCCCATCTACACCGTCCGACGGGACGGGGCTGGCCAAATCGCCCTCCTCGGCCCGCCCAATGCGGGCAAGTCCTCCCTCCACGCCGCCCTCACCGGTTCTGGGGCCGCGGTCGGTGCCTACCCGTTCACCACCCACATCCCTCAGCCGGGGATGGCCCCCGTCGCCGATGTCGGGATCCAACTCATCGACCTCCCTCCCATAGCCGCCGAACCTCCCGTACCGTGGATAGCAAACGCCCTACAGCCAGCCGATGGAGCTCTCCTGGTGACCGATCTGAGCGACCCGGCTTGCGCGGCGGCTCTCCAAGAGTTGATCCAGGTTCTCGAGGCGCGCAAGGTCTTCCTACATCCTGGGTGGCCAGCCCGGGCCGAGTATCCATCTCCGCATCCGGATGATCCCTTCATCAAGCTGCTGCCGTGCGCCTTAGTCGCAGCCAAGGCCGACCTCGTTGCCGACGTGGAAGAAGAAGCCGAGGTGTTGATGGAACTCGTGGGGATCGAGCTCCCCTTACTGGTGGCTTCGGCCACCCGCGGGCAGGTCGATCACCTGGGTCGGTGGCTGTTTGATGCCCTGGGTGTGGTCCGGGTCTACACGGTGTCGGAGGCAGGACGGGACGACCGGCCCTACACGATCCGCCGCGGCCAAACCGTGGCCGACGTGGCTGGCCTCATTCACAAAGATTTCGTCCGTGATCTCAAGTACGGCCGCTTGATCCGACCTGGTCAACCTGACCGGCGGATCGGGCGAGACTTCCGGCTGGAGGACGGCGATCGGATCGAGCTTCGCACCTGACGAAGGCCGCCCTAACGCCGCCGGCCGTTGCTGGCGAAGCCGTGGGATAAGTTGTCAAAGCGGGTGTAGGCCGCCGCGAAGGTGGTCTTGACCACCCCGGTCGGGCCGGCGCGCTGCTTGGCCACGATGATGTCCGCCATTCCCTTCTGATCGGACGACTCCGGGTTGTAATACTCGTCCCGGTAGATCATCAGCACCACATCGGCGTCCTGTTCGATAGCGCCCGACTCTCTCAGGTCGCCCAGCTGCGGACGACGATCCGAACGGGACTCCAACCCCCGGTTCAGCTGCGACACCGCAATCACCGGGACGTTCAACTCGCGGGCCAAAGCCTTAAGGTTCAGGCTGATATCGGCGATTTCCTGCTGACGGTTTTCCCGCGCCCGGCCCTGCATCAGCTGCATGTAGTCGACCACCACCAGACTCAGGCCCTTACTACGCCGCAGCCGGCGGCACTTCGCCCGAATGTCGGTAACCGTCCGGGACCCCTCATCCGCATACATCCGAACCCCATCCAATCCCGCCGCGGCGGAGATCAGTCTCTCCCACACTTTCGACGCCTCCGCTTCGCTCAAACCCGCCCGCAGCCGCGCCGAGTCCACCCTCGCGGTCGAAGCCAGCCAACGGTAAGCCACCTCCAAAGGAGACATCTCCAGGCTGAACAGGGCGACCGGCCCGTCGTCGCGCGCTACCCGCGAAGCGATGTTCAACGCCAGCGCGCTCTTGCCCATACCAGGGCGGCCCGCCACCACCACCAGCTGAGCCGGGTGCAAACCACCAATCTTCTTGTCCAAGTCAACCAACCCCGTCGACAAGCCCACCAAACCATCCCCCGCGGCTTCCGCTTCCTCCATCCCCTTCAACACCCGGTCCAACAACGGTGCCAAAGGATCCAGACCCCCCGCCAAGCCCCGGCCCGCGACCCCCAACACCGCCTCTTCCGCCTGGTTCAACACCACATCGAAGTCCCGATTGCGATCCAGAGCCGCCGCCTGAACCCGACCAGCGGCCTCAATCAGACAACGACGCTGGTAACACTCCCACACCACTTTCACGTAGTAGTCCACGTTCGCCGCCGACGGCACCCCGTCCCAAAGCGCATCAACCCGGTGAATACCACCGACCCCCTCCAACGCGTCGCTGCGACCCAGACGGTCCGCGACCGTCAACACATCAATGGGCTCCTGATCGTCGTACAGACCCTGCATGGCCCCAAAGATCGTCCGCAAAGCCGGAACATAGAAACACTCCCCCACCAGGCGATCCATCACCACATCAGCCGCATCCCCCGACCGCAACACCGACCCCAACACCCACTCCTCCGCATCCACACTGTGCGGAAGCGCCTTCCCGCTGGTGAAGGGGATCGGCTCCTTAACACGCTCGGCGACGCTCATGCCGCCCAACCGATCCCGGGTATCCGATACGAACAACCCATCACGAATCTTCTCCTACCTGTTGGTCCTACTTGAGATATAGCTTGACACCGGGGGTGTGACATACTCGGGCTTTGGCGGTCGGACATCAGTCATCGCACCGCCAAGCACAGGTTTACACCACGCATCTGCCGGGAAGTAAATGGGGAAAGGGAGAAGTGGCGTCGTCCGCTACGGCGGGAACACCCCGGCCGGTGGCAGGCTCAACTCTGGGTAAAGCTTACGAGCCGGTTCGGGCACAACGGCCAAGAACAGGGCCCAATATTTACCATTCTCCGCGGGCCGCCGGGCCAAACGGAAGGAGACGCGTTCTGTGCTTCTCCGAACCTCAACGGGCGGCGGGTATCACCTCAAGCGCCACGACGCAGTCCACCTCTGGGTGAAGGTTGACCCCCACCTCGTGATACCCGATGGTCTTGATGGGTTCCGGAAGAACCACCATTTTGCGATCCAGGACCACAGAAGACAGGCTGCGCACCGCGTCAATGACCTCACCGACACCGATCGATCCAAAGAGGCGTCCCTCATCGGTGACCCGGGCCGCGATTACGATCCGGGTCTCCGTGAGTTGACGACGCAAGGCGTCGGCCGCCTCGAGTTCCCGCTGGCGGGCCTCCTGGCGTGCGCGCTCGGCCTCCTGGATCTGGCGTATCAGGCCCACGGTGGCTTCCGCAGCCAGACCCTTGGGCAACAGATAGTTCCGACCGTAACCTTGGGCCACCTCCACAATGTCTCCCTTGGTCCCCAAGCCGGAAACATCCGCGGTGAGCACCAACCTCATCGAGGGCTCTTGGTATAGGGAAGCAATGCCATCTCGCGGGCGTTCTTGATTGCGATCGCGACCCGGCGCTGATACTGGGAGCAGGCCCCGGTCACCCGCCGAGAACGGATCTTGCCTCGATCCGAGATGAACCTGGACAAGGCATCCAGATCCTTGTAATCGACGTAGGGCACCTTGGTGTTGTCGCACTTCATCTGGCGACAGCCCGGACAAGGGCGCTTGCGAATGGTCTTGGGTCCCCTGGGTCGGCGACGACGCCGTTTGGTGGCTTGTCTAGCCATGATCACTCATCTCCTTGAATCAGAAGGGGGCTTCATCTGGACGTGGATTGTTGCGGGCCACGGGAGCGGGTGGGACGTTCGTGCGACCCTGGTTGCCGCTCCAGCTGCCGCTGCTCGTCGTGCGCGTCACTGAGGCTGTTGCCCAACGGAGGCTCGGTCCGATCTCGTCCACTTGAACCTCAACTACCGACCGGCGTTCCCCCTCTTGAGTCTCCCAAGAGCGCTGTTCCAACCTCCCGGTGATGACCACTCGGTTTCCTTTCCGCAAGGACTCCGAGACGTTTTCTGCCAAGTCCCTCCAGCAGACAGCGTTGAAGAAACTCGCCTCCGTATCCTCCCAGCTGTTGGTGTCCCGGTTGAATCGCCGGCGGTTGACGGCGATGCTGATCTTCACCATGGCCACCCCGTTGGGGGTGAAGCGCATCTCGGGATCAGAGGTCAGGTTTCCTACGATCGTTACGGTGTTATCCGGCATGGTCTTCCATTCTCTCGCGCCTATGGATTAGATCCATCACTCACCACCCCGGGCTGCCGATCGCCTCACTGTCTGCTCGAACCCGACGACCGGTTGGGCCGTTTCGATGCGGCCCGTCCGGTGTTCGCCTCCGGGTGGAGGCGAACGATCTTGTGCCGCATGACGGCATCTGACAGAGAGAGCGCCCGATCCAGAGCGTTAACATGATGGGAGACGCCTTCGAAGGTGATAACGGTGTAGTAACCCTCGCGGGCCTTGTCGATCTCGTAGGCAAGCCGCCGCTTCCCCCAAAAATCAACCTTGACGACCGTAGCATCAGACTCCTCAAGGAACTGCCTAAGCACCTGCGACTCGCGCCGGGCGTTTGCTTCGGCCAGTTCGGGCCTGTGGATCGTCATCAACTCATACATACGCACGGTATGCATCACCTCCTTCGGACATCCGGCGCGTTGTCTGGACTCACCGGAAGGCACCGCTCAAACGGTGCAGGGTTCGAATGTTGACGCCTCATACCATTAATGGTGGACGAAACGTCACGGAAAGTCTACAGGTCTGACACCATAACGCCATTTCACTCGACAAGAAAAGTCGGGTGATCCTCCCAAAATAGCCGGACCCGGAAGATTTCCGACCAAAGCTTCCCCGCCAGGATGAACGACATGGTGTCCGGATCGTAAGCGATGCCGTTGAGAACATCGGCCCCGCCGGGGTCTGACAGCATCCCGACGAGAGGAGCGGCGTCGACACGGCCGACCACCTCTCCCGTCTCCGGACGGATTACCACTATTTCTTCCGTCAGCCAGACGTTTGCGAACACCAGGTCTTCCACGCATTCCAACTCGTTGATGCGCTCGACCGGCTCACCCCTCCATACCACCTCCACCCGTCCAAGGGCCTGGAAGGTGACCGGGTCCCGGAAGGTGAGCCACGAAGAACCGTCGCTCATGACCAACCGCTCCGGCTGAGCGCACAACCCCCATCCCTCACCCTCGTACTCGAAGGTCCCCAAGGGCTCCAGGGTCATCACGTCCCAGATCAGGGCAACCTCCTCCTTCCAAGTCAACTGGATGAGACGATCCCCCACCAGAGCCAGTCCCTCCCCGAAGTACTCGGGGTCAAGATCTCGACTCTGTATCACCCGACCGGTCTCGGGTTCAACGATACGGATAGTGGATTCGCCGTAGAGACCCGTGCTCTCGTAGAGCAATCCCTCCGACCAGACCAGACCCTGCGTGAAGGCATCCGGGTCATGCGGGAGGGGTTCGATCGCCAACATTTCCAAGGCGACGGTCGGCGATTGGCCGTCGAAGGCCGTCCCCCCTTCCGCTGATGCCGAGACGACGGTGGTGTCCGTTGCCAAGAGAGACTCGGACGGCATTGAGGACGATGCGCGAGGAGTGGGACGAGTAGTGGGTAGTGACGAATCGACCGTCGAGGTGGCCGACTCGCGACGCACCTCAACCGGCGGATCCGAGGACGAAGGCACCGAGGACGATGTTGCCGAAGGGACGGATGGATCCGACTCGGTACCTGACCCACATCCCCCCAACGCCAACACCGCCAGGCATACCAGAAGAATGAGCCTCCTCAACACCGAGACTCCCTTCGTCGAGCCCGACGCCCGGGTCTGCATGCGACCGAGGAGGGGCATGGGGGTGACATGGCATCAACGTTACCTATTGCGGGTCTTGACCCGACCTTCGGGGTGGTACGCACCCGGCCGTCGATTTTCCTCCTACGCTGAGTCAACGATGATCAGACTCTTGGCAATCGGTACGGCGGCAAGCATGCTGTTGGCATCTTGCGGGAGCGCAGACGGCGAGGGTCATACCCGGATCGTGGTAGCCGCTGCCTCATCCCTGACCGATGCGTTCAACGAGATGGCAAAAGCTTTCGAGCACCACCATCCTGACCTGGCGGTGGTGATGAACTTCGGGGGAAGCGCCACGCTGCGCGAACAGATCGTCGCCGGAGGTCCTATAGACGTCTTCGCTCCGGCAAGCCCCCGGGTCATGGCCGATGTTGCCGAGACCGACCAAGTCAGTGGCCAGACCCGCGCCTTCGCCGGAAACCGCATGATCATTGCCGTCTCCACTACCGGAAACCATGCGGTGAGCGGCCTGGACGATCTGGCCAGGAGCGAACTCCTGGTAGGTCTTTGCGCAGGGACGGTACCCTGCGGATACTTCACCGAACAGGTGCTGGCAAAGGCGGGAGTCATCCCGGAGCCGGACACGGAAGCCCCCAGCGTTCGGGCTCTGTTGTCGAAGTTGGAACAAGGTGAGTTGGACGTCGCCATGGTGTACGCAACAGATGTTCACGCCGCTGAAGGGGTGAGAGGGGTGCCCATCTCCGACGACTACAACGTGACCAGCGAGTATCAGATCGCCGTCCTTGCCAACGCCTCCGACCCGGTGGCCGCCCAGAGCTTCGTGGACTTCGTTCTGTCCGAGACCGGTCGGGGGATCCTCGACCGGCACGGCTTTCTCCTTCCGTAGGTTCGGGGTGCCGAGGAACCGGGAAGCGCCTGCCGCCCCTACCCGCGGATCTCGCTCGCGCCTCCCCGTCCCGCCCACCATCCTCATCCCGGCAGCCCTGGGAGGACTGCTGTTCACCCTGCCTCTGGTCGGCCTCCTGCTGCGCGTCCCTTGGGAGGCCCTACCCGAGTTGCTGCTGTCCAGACCGGTGACCGAGGCGCTTCGCTTGTCGGCCGTCTCGTCCTTCGCCTCCGTGGCCCTTTCTCTCCTCTTGGGCGTGCCGCTGGCGTGGATACTGTGCCGGATATCCTTCCCGGGCCGGTCTGTCCTGCGGGCATTGGTCCTGTTACCCATGGTCCTCCCCCCGGTGGTCGGGGGTGCCGCCTTACTCTTCGCGTTGGGAAGGCGCGGCATCGTCGGCGCGCCCTTGTTTGATCTGACCGGCCTGGTCCTACCTTTCTCGCTCGGTGGAGTGGTCCTAGCGGGCACCTTCGTCTCCATGCCCCTGATGGTGCTCACAGTTGAAGGCGGCCTGAGAGGCCTCGACCATCGCCTAGAGCAATCGGCGGAGACCCTAGGAGCGTCACGCGCGGTCATTTTCCGCCGCATAACCCTGCCCCTTATCGCCCCGTCGATCGTGGCCGGGTCGATCTTGACCTGGGCGCGGGCACTCGGCGAGTTCGGTGCCACGCTTACCTTTGCTGGCAACCTGTCGGGGCGCACGCAAACCCTCCCGCTGGCCGTTTTCGTGGCCCTCGAGAGCGACCGGCCAGCCGCGTTGGCGGTGAGCCTGTTGATGGTGGCGATCTCGCTGACCGTGTTGCTCCTCTTGAGGGAACACTGGTGGAGAACTCGGTGACCCGAGGGCTCTCCTGCCGATTCACGATGGTGAGGGAAGGGTTCCGTCTCTCCTTACAGTTGGATGCCGATCCTGGCCAGACCATCGCCCTGCTCGGCCCTAACGGTGCCGGTAAGACCACTGCCCTCGAAGCACTTGCCGGTCTGGAACCTCTCCGCTCGGGTTACATTCACCTAGGCGACCGGGTTCTGGATGACGTTGAGAATGGCCTCCATATGGCCCCGGCCGACCGGGGGGTAGGGATGATGACCCAAGCTGACACGCTCTTTCCCCATCTAAGTGCTTTGGATAACGTTGCTTTCGGTTTGCGGGTCCGCGGATCGCGCCGCCGCGATGCCCGACAACAGGCGGCACGGTGGCTGGATGCGGTCGGTTTGGCCGGACGACATGATCGACACCCGGCCCACCTCTCCGGAGGGCAACGGCAGCGAGTGGCACTGGCCCGGGCCCTGATCACCAACCCTGACATGTTGCTCCTCGATGAACCCTTCTCGGCGCTCGACGTCTCATCACGAGGAGAGATGCGCCTCCTCCTCCAAGACCACCTGGCCGGGTTCCCCGGTCCCACCCTCCTGGTCACACACGATCCGGCCGAGGCCTTCTTCCTCGCCGACCGGCTGGTTATCTTGGATGGCGGAGAGGAAGTTCAGTCGGGTGACGCCGATCAGATCCGCCTCCGGCCAGCCAACTCCTACGCGGCCGACCTGGCCGGAGTGAACCTGGTGGCCGGGGACGCATCAGGCCGAACCCTGACGGTCGAGGAGCATGCTCTGGTGCTCGCCGACGAAGCCACCGGACCGGTGATCGCCTTGATCCATCCGAGGGCGGTATCCATCCACCTCGAACGACCGACGGGAAGCCCCCGTAATTCCTGGCAAACCACGATCCGGCGGATCGAACGCCATGCCGACCGGGTCCGAGTCCAGACCGGGGCTCCGCTCCCGATCACGGCGGAGATCACCACCGATGCAACTTCCATCCTGAACCTCCTGCCTGGTTCGTCCGTGTGGCTCTCGGTGAAAGCCACCGAGATACAACTCATAAGCTGAGACGAGGGAATGCTCTCCGCCCAAACCAAGGTGGACATCGCCATCATCGGCGCCGGTCCCGCCGGAGCGGCTACGGCCATCCGAGCCGCCCGCCAGGGTGCGTCAACCGTCCTGTTCGAACGGGCCCCTAGCGGCCGAGACAAGGCCTGCGGTGACGGCCTCACCCCCCGAGCGATGGGGGCCCTAGGGGAATTAGGGATCGACTTGGGATCCAGCCACCGAATCGATGGCCTTCGCATGATTGCCGGGAGAACGGAACGGACCCTTCCCTGGCCAGACACCAACCGTTTCCCCACCCACGGGGGTGTATGGCCTCGCCGCAAGCTGGACGCCGCTCTGGTGGGCGCGGCGGAAGAAGCGGGTGCTCGGGTGCTCTGGAACACGGAAGCCGAGCCAATGCTAGAAGGGAACCGTGCGGTGGGTGTGGTAGCGGGGGGCAGACTGTGGAAAGCTGGCCTGGTGGTAGCGGCGACCGGCGCGCCCGGCGCAGTCGCCCGACAGTTGGGTGCCACGCGGGTGAGCGAAGAACCGTATGGCATGGCCATACGCACCTATGTGGCCTCGCCCCGCCATGCAGAGCACCACATCGAGGCTTGTCTGAGCATGAGCGACCGCCAAGGCAATAGCATCCCGGGATACGGCTGGATCTTCCCGGCGGGAGACGGGACGGTGAACATCGGGGCCGGATCTCTCTCCACCATGAAGAACTTCAGCCGACTGAACCTGAACTCCCTGCTGCACGCCTACCACGCTCAGGTCCAAGAGTCGTGGACGCCGGGACCCTTCCTGGAACGCCCGCGAGCCTGGCGGCTCCCGATGAGTGCCGTCCGCCGACACGGCCCGGGGTGGGTTGCCGTGGGGGACGCCGCCGGTCTGGTAAATCCGATGAACGGAGAGGGGATCGATTACGGGCTCGAGTCGGGCATCCTGGCGGCCGATTTGTTCGTCGACGATCCAGCCACCGCCCCCCAACGCTACGACCGAGCCCTCAGCGAGCGATTCGATCGCTTCCTACGAACCGGGCGACGCTTCTCCCTCCTGATCGGCCACCCGAGGATTCTGCGGGCTGGTCTACGGGTGTCGGTGGGTACGGAAGCCATCGCTGGCATAACTCTGCGGGTGATGGGAAACCTCATCGATGCGGAAACACCCGGTGCGGCTGGGCGGGTCTTGAACCTCGCCGACCGAGTTCTAGGCCTAGCCGAGCCCATGCTCAGGCGCTCGCAAGGGACGCGGAGAGCGTGAGGGACACGGCGAGCGTGAGTCGGTGATACTCGTTTGGTCACCGCCGCCTGTTCGAGAGACTCGGAGTCCGAACCGGCCCCGACTGTGGCCACATCTACGAACGGCTCGACAACTACCACGCCTGCGACCACCACAACCTCGGAATCGATCCGGGTCGCCACTGGCCACTGGCCACAACGAGAACGGCTAGAGTTTTTCCTTGTCGAGGATCAGGAGATGAATAGAGATGGCGGGCATTACCTTTGACGCGGTGGGGAAGGTCTACGGGGGAGTCACCCGTGCTATCTCGGATGTCTCCATCGAGATTGACGACGGAGAATTCGTTGTTCTCGTGGGGCCTTCGGGATGCGGCAAGTCCACCCTGCTGCGGATGGTGGCTGGCCTAGAAGACATCACGGAGGGAAAGATCAGCATCGGCGACCGGGTGGTCAACGACGTCTCCCCCAAGGACCGAGATATCGCCATGGTCTTTCAGAATTACGCCCTATACCCTCACATGACAGTGCACGACAACATGGCCTTCGGGCTGAAGCTGCGCAAGACCCCGAAGAAGGAAGTCGAGGCTCGTGTGGGGGAGGCAGCCCGCATTCTGGAGATCACGGACCTCCTGAATCGCAAACCGAAGGCCCTGTCTGGCGGCCAGCGGCAGCGGGTGGCGATGGGCCGAGCCATTGTCCGAGAGCCCGCCGCCTTCCTGATGGACGAGCCGCTCTCCAACCTTGACGCCAAGCTGCGGGTACAAATGCGTTCAGAACTGGGGATGCTTCACTCCCGACTGGCAACAACGACCCTCTACGTGACCCACGACCAGGTGGAAGCCATGACCATGGGTGACCGGGTGGCAGTACTCAAGGCCATTTCCGACCGGGAGTCCAACCTCCAGCAGATCGCTGCCCCCAGGGACCTTTATGACCACCCGCGCAATCTGTTTGTCGCCGGGTTCATCGGCTCTCCGGCCATGAACTTCGTCTACGCGACACCGGAGGCTTCCGGGACCACCACATCTCTACAGGTCGGGAGCCATAGCCTGGTGCTGAACAACTCAGCCCTTCCAGATGGGATCGCCCACCGAATCGGACAAGAAGTAATCGTGGGAGTCCGTCCTGAAGCCTTCGAGATTCGCGCGGCGGCCGGATCCGGGAACCAGGGTCTGCAGGTAACGGCTTCGCTGGTAGAACAACTCGGATCAGAGGCATACATACACTTTGCCCTCCCGATAAGGCCGGTGATTACCGCCGACATCAAAGTGCTCCTGGCTGAGGAGGGAACCGACGTCGCCGCTCTTGGCGATGAGACCAAGTTCACCGCCCGCATCAACCCCGATTATGCGCCCAGAGTCGGCGAGACCGCCGAGCTGGTCGTGGATACCACCAAGTTCCACTACTTCGACCCCGAGACCGGGGACGCGATCTAGTACTAGTGGCAGCCCGTGGCCACCGGCCGGTTGAGGCTCGGGCCGTCTCGGAGGTACTCACCCCGTGGGTTATCTTCTTTGTCGGTGGTGGGTAGACGATCTCAGTCGGCTACCGCGGGTTGGCTTGAGCGAGATACCGGGGAATGGTGTCGCCGGGGGTTGTCTGTGTCACAGCACTGTTCTACAGTGTGCGTTGCTAAGCACCGATTCCGGCTTGTTGAGGCAGTTTGAGACCGATCGGAACCAGCCGGACCTTTGGGAATATCAATCTTGTAGAGCTAAGGCCCCAGCGTCTCCCGGCTTCAGTCCGGGCATGGCCAATCACGCTCCGAACCTGGTGGTGTGAGGCGGGGGTGGGGCCCAGCGAAGCTGGGGGATCCGCGCCTTGGGGGGACTTACGGTTCGCTGGTAGGCGGTGTGCCCGCGGTTCTGTGGTCGATGAGCTTGATCGTGAGGATCGGGGTCTTCCTCCCAAGCTATGTAAGACGCCGCCGAGCTTCGAAGGCGCCGAGTGTGTCACGGGGTTTTCGCCCTACTAAGCTCTAGCACTCCCCTTAGTCCGGTCGATTTTTCCGAGGAGAACCATGTCCAACGTCACGCTGCGTGCTGAAACCCGTCGCCAGATCGGTAGCAGGAACTCGCGTCGGCTCCGCAGGGAGGGTTTGGTCCCCGCGGTACTGTATGGCCACGGATCGGAGGCACGCTCGGTATCGGTTAGCGCCCGAGACCTCAACCTCGCCCTCGCCACCGACTCAGGCCTCAACGTGGTAATCACCCTAGAGTTGGAAGGCCAGCCTCACACGACTCTGGCCCGACAACTGCAGCGGCATCCCAGCCGGGGTGAGGTCATCCACCTTGACTTCCTCGAGATCGCCCTCACCGACGAGGTTGAGGCATCCGTAGCGATCGAGTTCCTCGGCGACCCGAAGGGACTGACCGAGGGCGGAATCCTGGAAACGGTTAACAACACCGTGAATCTTGTGGCGGTGGTTACCTCCATCCCGGAACACATCTCGGTGGACATCTCTGAACTGAGTGTGGGAGAGACGCTGCGGGTAGCCGACCTGCCCGCCATCACGGGTGTTGCCTACCTTGATGATCCTGACCTCCCGATCGCGAACATCAGTCTCCCCGCTATAGCCCTCACCGAGGAGGATGACGAGGAGACCGTTGACGAACTAGAGGCAGCTTCGCTGGCAGACGAAGACGAGACGACCGACGCCTGATCAATCAACCCGCGAATAACCCGCCCGGGGTCTCGGCGTAGTCTCGCCCGCCCGGCACCGCTGCAGGGGCGTCGTCAAGCGAACGGGAGGTTGCAGCGTGAGGATGGTAGTGGGGCTCCACAACCCCCAACCCAAGTACGCAAGCACCCGCCATAACGTGGGGGCCGAAGTTGTTCTTGTGCTGGCCACCCGATCGAACGCGAAGCTCAGGCGAGGTCCCAGCCGGGTCCGCTGTCGGATCGCGCCGGTCCGGACCGGCGAACACCGGGTGATGCTCGCGGTGCCCGAGACCTATATGAACCTATCTGGTCACCCGGTTCGAGAGCTGTTGGCCTATTACCGTGGCCAGCCACCTGACCTGCTGGTAATCCATGACGATATCGATCTCCCCTTCGGCAGGCTACGGCTTCGTCACGGGCGGGGACACGGCGGGCACAATGGCGTACGCTCAATCGTCGAGAACTTGGGAGGAACCGGCTTCTGGCGACTCAAGATCGGTTTGGGCCGACCCCCCCAACGAATCGATCCGGCCAACTACGTTCTCGGCCGCTTCAGCCCCGACGAGCGCAGCCGGGTCGACACCCTGCTAGAAGACGCCGCTGACGTGGTAGAGACGTTCATAACCGACCCCGACCGAGCCCAAGAACAGGCCGGAGCCAGACGCAACCCAGAGTGAGGCCGACAGCCCGGTACATGGTCTCAAACCCGCGTGTAGTGTGGTCGGCGAGGAGGTAGTCCCAATTTCGATTCCTGATCTGCTGGCGCTCTTTCGGGTTCTCTGCGTCCCGGCCATCATCGCACTGGTGCTTGCCACCGAGCACACCACCGGGGAGCATCTTTTCGGAATAGCCGCCGTCCTAGTGGTGCTGGCTGGTTTGAGCGACTTCTTCGACGGCTTCATCGCCCGACGCCAGGGCATCACCTCGATCGTCGGTGCCTTCTGGGATACCACCGCCGACAAGATCTTGGTGAGCGGCGTCTTGATTGCGTTGGTATCGGTGGACCGCGCCTCGGTCTGGGTGACGGTGATCATCATGACCCGCGAGTTCGTCGTCATGGCGGTACGTAGCGTGGTGGCGATCGATGGGACGCTGGTGGCGGCGTCGTGGTCCGGCAAGGCCAAGGCCACCCTGCAGTTCTTCGCCCTCGGGTTCGCCATGCTGCGCTTTCCCGAGCCTTGGGGTCCGCTCTATTTCGATGAGTACTGGATGTGGTTCGTCGGTGTCGTGACCCTTATTTCGGGCTGGGACTACCTCAGCAAGTTCCGAGAGGCAGTACGAAGCGTCGATTCTCAGACCGTTCCGTGACCGTCCTGGTAACCGGCGGATCCGGTGTGGTAGGCCGCGCAGTCGTACGGCATCTGGTGAGGGAAGACCGAGATGTTAGGGGCCTCGCTCGCTCGGCTAAGACGGCGGCCATCCTCTCCGATCTCGGGGCACAACCCGTCCGCGGAGACATCCTGGATCCCGAATCGCTGTTGCGCGCCGCGACGGGATGCGAGGTGGTATACCACGTGGCTGGCCTAGTTTCCTTTTGCCCAACCGACCCGTCCAGCCTCTATCGGATCAATGTGGATGGGACCCGCAACGTGGTGAGAGCCGCCCGGAAGGCAGGGACGAGACGGCTGATCCACACCTCGTCGGTGGCTGCCTTGGGCGAAACGCCCGGAACCATCGGAACCGAATCGACCACCCACTCCGGTACCTATTACAGCCACTACGCTCGCTCCAAGCACCAGGGTGAGCTGATAGCCCGCGAGGAGTCGGGATCCGTGGAGGTGGTCGTCGTTAACCCGGCCTCAGTGCAAGGTGCGGGAAGGGTGACCGGGAGCGGCGGATTGCTCCTCCAAGCAGCCCGCGGACAGTACAAGTATCTGGTTGATGTCCCGATTTCGATCGTTGACACCGAAGACTGCGCCGCCGGGCATCTAGCGGCCGAGCAGCACGGGCAGCCCGATGAGCGTTACATCCTGAGCGGGTTCACGATGACGACCGGCCAGGCCTGTAACGTGCTGTTCGAGCTTACCGGCACCAAGTATCCAATCCGTTTCGTGCCGAGACCCCTAATCGGCATGTTCGGCCCTCTCTCTAACCTCGTAGGGGGACTGGTGAGGTCCGCGCCCATATGCCGAGAAACGGTTCATCTGATGCGCTACGGAGCTAGCTACGACGGTTCGAGGGCTACCAAGGAACTAGGCATCACCTATCGTCCGCCCAAGGAGACCTTCGCCGGAGCTCTCGAATCCTTCCGACAACAAGGCTTGCTCTAGTATGACGATATCTCTGCATCATGATGCTAGGCTTCTGTCATGCGCACAACACTGACACTGCAAGACGATGTGGCTGCTGCTGTGGACCGTCTGCGGCGCTCCGAGGGCATCGGCGTGAGCGAGGCCGTCAACCGCCTAGTCCGCGAGGGACTGGTCAAACCCAAGACCGTTCCCTCCTATGAACACGACTCCTACAACATGGGACCGAAGCTCGATGTCACCAACATCGGCGACGTGATCAGCCTGCTGGACGAGACCGACCTGCCGTGCTAATCGATGCCAATCTGCTGCTGCACGCCGCCGACAGTTCCTCACCACACCACGAGCGGTCAGCGCGGTGGCTGGTGGCGGTGCTGAACGGCCGCCGCAGGGTGGCGCTCCCGTGGCAGACCCTCGGGGCTTTCCTGCGCATCGGCACCAACCCGCGCGTCTACTCCAACCCACTGACCGCGGGGCAGGCATGGGGTTGCGTGCAACGCTGGCTCGCCGCCGAACCAACCTGGATCCCGCCACCCTCCGAACGCACTGCGACGATCCTGGGCGACCTCCTCACCAAACACCACGCCACGGCCAACCTCGTACCCGCCGCCATGCTCGCCGCGCTGGCCATGGAGCACGGTCTCACAGTGATGAGCACCGACACCGATTTCGCCCGCTTCGCTGAGGTTCGCTGGGAGAACCCTCTCGCGGCATAACACCGCCCTACAAAACCGGGCGCTTCGCACTCATAATGGTGGTTGTGCCCCCGACGGGTGCGAACAGAACTGCCCCGCCGCAGCGGTCTCGGCCCGATGGTGAGCTGAGGTCGCTGCAGGCCGCATCAGAGTGGGCTCAGTTGGCGGCCTCGATGCACTCGAGCGCTTGGCGGACCGGCTTCCAGCCGAACCATCTGGACTCTCCCTCTTTCGCCTCAGCGGCGGCGAATGCCGAGCCGGAGGGCCTCATGGGCGGTCTGCTTTATGAATTCGCCGTCGGAAACCTTGTCCCGATCCTCCGGGTGGGTCTCGAACCATTCCTCGAGGTGGGCTATCAGATCTGTCGCGAACGGCACTACAATCTCGTTCCTCCAGAAGAACTTACCCGGGCCGAACTTGCCGCCTACCGGAGCGCAGCCCGAGGGGTCACTCTCTTGGGCAGGCTAAGTTCGGCGCACGCGCATGTTGACCTGCTGGGCGTAGATCGGGGAGACCCAAACCTCGATCTGGCCAGGTTGAGTCGGACGCCGTAGCTGGGCGTACGACCAATTTGGTCGGTTTGCTCCGGTCCACCAGGCAGCGTCTACCGACTATTGACATCAGTGAGAATTCGTAAGCAGATCGGGCGTACCATTTCTAAGGCAACCCCCAAGCCCCAACTGGCCAATGGCATGCGACCGGCCCCTGGCATTAGGGCCGGTGTCGACATCGGGGGCACCTTCACCGACCTTATGCTTATCGACCGGACCGGTGAGGTCACCATCGGCAAGGTTCTCACCACCCCATACGACCCATCCGAGGGCGTCGAGGAAGTCCTCACCCAGACCCTTTCTAGCATCGGATGTCCGGTTGATACCCTCGACCACCTAGTGCACGGGACCACCCTGGTCACCAACGCCATCATCGAACGGAAGGGGGCCCGGACGGCTCTGGTGACGACGGCCGGGTTCCGGGACTCGATCGAGATCGGGCGCGAACACCGTTACGAGCTCTACGACCTCAACCTGGAACACCCGGTACCGCTGGTGCCTCGCCACCTCCGGTTTGCGGTCCCAGAGCGAACGCTTGCCGATGGGACCTGTACCACCAGACTGGACGAGGAGTATCTGACCCAGCTGGTGCGGGAGTTGGACGATGCCGGAATAGAAGGCGTCGCGGTCTGCTTTCTCCACTCTTTCGCCAACCCCGAGTCCGAGGAACGGGCCCGAAGCGTTATCAGGTCGGTCGCCCCGGAGATGCGGGTTTCCCTGTCATCGGAGGTGGTGCCGGAGATCGGTGAGTTCGAGCGGGCCTCCACCACCATCGCCAACGTCTACGTCCAGCCGCTGGTGGACCAATACCTCAAAGGGCTTGGCCACCGGTTGGGCGCCCTCGGCTTCGACGGGCAACTGGTGCTGATGTTGTCAAGCGGCGGGCTGGCCACCCTCGACACCTGCCGCCGCTTCCCCGTACGCCTTCTTGAATCAGGTCCGGCGGCCGGAGCTCTGGCGGCGGCGGCAGTGGGTGAGGCGATGGGCGCAGACTCTCTCCTGTCCTTTGACATGGGCGGCACCACCGCCAAGTTGAGCGTGGTGGACGACGGGGAACCGCTTGTCACCCACGATTTCGAAGTAGACCGCCGCTATCGCTTCATGAAGGGTTCCGGCCTCCCGGTGCGGGTTCCGGTCATCGAGATGATCGAGATCGGGGCCGGGGGTGGATCGATCGCCCGGGTGGACTCGCTGGGCCTTCTGAAGGTGGGACCGGATTCAGCGGGTGCCGACCCGGGGCCAGCCTGCTACGGGAGGGGTGGCACCCATCCCACCGTCACCGATGCGGATCTGGTGCTCGGCTACCTCGATCCTGATTTCTTCCTAGGGGGCACGATGCGCCTCGATGTGGCAGCTGCCGAAGAGTCCCTCACCAGGCACATCGGCACGCCGTTGGGGATGAGCGCAGCCGAAGCGGCGTGGGGGATCCACAAAGTCGTGAACGAGGCGATGGCCAACGCAGCCCGGGTCCATGTGGTGGAGCGAGGCAAGAACCCCAGGGCGCTTCCGATCATCGCCTTCGGAGGGGCCGGTCCGGTCCATGGTCATGGGGTAGCCGAGTTGCTGGGAAGCCCCACCGTGGTCATCCCTTACGGTGCCGGAGCGGCCAGCGCCCTAGGCATGCTGGTGGCACCTCTCGCCTTTGACTTCGTTCGCTCCCACTACGGGAAACTCGATGACCTGGACTGGGACGAGGTGAACAAACTGTTTGAGGAGATGGAGCGCACCGGAACCGCGATGTTGGCCGCCTCCGGGGTTGCCGACGACCGCGTCCGGCATACCCGGAGCGCGGATGTCCGCTACGTTGGGCAAGGCCATCAGATCAGGGTGCCGGTTCCCGACGGAAACCTGGGGCAAGCCCACCGTCAGATGCTCTATGAACGGTTCGATGGGGTCTACCGCGAGCTGTACGGTCGGGCCGGGCCGCCGGTGGGTTTAGAAGCCCTGACCTGGCGGGTAGTAAGCCGAGGCCCGCGGCCCCGGTCGGCGAACACCCACCGGATACCAGACAGGGTCGGCACCGCCGAAGCACTCAAGGGAGAGCGTTACGCCTATTTCTCCCCTCCGGACGACTACGTAACGACGGCGGTATACGACCGCTATCGGCTGATGCCAGGGTTTGAGGTCGAGGGCCCGGCCATCGTAGAAGAAAGAGAATCCACCGTGATCATCGGGCCCGGAAGCCTCGCTACGGTTGACGAGCGGATGAACCTCATCGTCGCGATCGGCGATCAGGGATGAAACGCCGCGCCCGGCTTGACCCCGTCCTGATCGAGGTGCTCTGGAGCCGACTCTTGTCGGTCGTCAACGAGCAGCAGGTGGCACTTCAACGCACCGCCTTCAGCACGATCGTGCGCGAGACCCAGGACTTGGCCTGCGGGGTCTTCGATACCCGAGGGCGCATGATGGCCCAGTCTCTCACCGGCACCCCGGGACACATCAACGCTATGGCCACCGGAATGCGCCATTTCCTGGACGCATACCCGCCGGGCTCACTCCAGGCAGGGGATGTGCTGCTGACCAACGACCCTTGGATGACGGCTGGCCAGATCAACGACATTACGGTGGTGACGCCGGTGTTCAAGAGCGGGACAGAAGTGGCCTACTTCGCCAACACCTGCCACGCCGCCGACATCGGTGGGCGCATCCTTTCCGCCGAAGCCCGCGAGGTCTACGAAGAAGGGCTGCGCATCCCGATAATGAAGCTCTTTAGGGCGGGTCGCATTAATGACGATCTGATCTCCATCGTCAGATCAAACGTGAGGACCCCCGACGAAACGGTAGGCGACCTCTACGCTCAGACCTCCTCCAATGACGTCGGAGCCCGGGCCCTACTCGGGTTCATGGACGAGTTCAACCTGTCCGGGGTTGATGCGCTGGCGGACGAGATCATCAACAGATCCGAGGAGGCTATGCGGCAGAGCATCCGTCAGATACCCAACGGCGTGCATCGCCACCAGACGTGGAGCGACGGGTTCGAAGACCCGATCCGGATCAGGACCGAGGTAACGATCGAGGACGAGGACATCTTCATCGACTTTGCCGGGTCTTCGCCGGAGAGTGCCCGAGGCATCAACGTCGTCCTTAACTACACCCACGCCTACGCCTCGTTCGCCATGAAGGCAGCGATAAGCCCCGACATCCCCCACAACGACGGGGCCTTTCGTCCGGTGCATGTCTCCGCACCTCCCGGATCGATCCTCAATTGCCAGGAACCAGCGGCGGTGGCGTCGAGGCATCTCATCGGGCATTTCCTTCCGGGGGTGATCTTCGGCGCGTTGGCGGACGCCTTGCCCGACCGTCTCATGGCCCCCGGCGCGGACCCGGTCTGGATATCGATCTGGCGAGCCAAGCCCCCGCTGGCGGCCGATCGTTTCACGTTCAGCCTGTTCCAATGTGGGGGGGCCGGTGCCCGAGCGGGTAAGGACGGACTCAACACGACCGGCTTCCCCAGCGGCGTTGCCGGAGTCTCAACCGAGAGCGTGGAGACTCTGACCAGCCTGGTGCAACAGAATCGGGAGCTACGCACCGACTCGGGGGGTGCTGGCCGATTCCGCGGCGGACTCGGACAAAGGACCGAGTTGCGTTGCCGGACCCGGGAGCCGTGGACCGTTTCGGCCATGGTGGATCGGATCGCCAACCCGCCGGAGGGTCTCCTCGGAGGTGGAGCGGGCGCAGCTGGCGAGTTCCTGATCGACGGGACGCGGGAGGGTGAACCCAAGCGGCTTCTGGTGCTCGACCCCTCAACCCGTGTCCAACTCAATCTCCCCGGCGGGGGCGGCTACGGAAACCCCTGGGATCGGGAACCGGACGCGGTCTTGCGGGATGTAGTGGAAGGTTACGTCTCGATCAAGTCTGCCCGACAGGACTACGGTGTCGTCATCGAGTATCTGGGCGACGCCGACCGGCTGGTTCGCCTTCCCGAGGACTACCGGCTCAACCGGGATGCCACCCGACGGCACCGGGAACGCTTCGGAGCGCCGCCTCACCACGACACGCCTGAGCGTGCATCCTCGTAGGCTACGGCCATGCAAGTAACCGCCCCAGTTCTCGTCAAGCCCCGAGAGCCCATGCAAATGCTTGAGTTGGAGCTAGACGATCCGCGTTCCGGCGAGGTCCGGGTACGGATGGTGGCCAGCGGAGTATGCCACAGTTGTCTACACGCCGCCGATGGCTCCCATACCGGCGTCCCTTTACCGATAGTGCTCGGAGACGAAGGTGCCGGGGTCGTTGAGAATGTCGGTCCGGATTGCCGGGACCTGTCACCCGGGGACCATGTGGTGATCTCCTGGGCACCGGAATGCGGATCCTGCCGCTTGTGCCACCTCGGCTACCCAGCTCTCTGCCTCAAGCCCGCCCCGTTCGGGACGATGGCCGACGGATATACCCGCTTCCATCATGAGGGCCAGGATGTGTTCCACTACGGGCCCTCAACCTACGCTCCCTACATAGTGGTTCCCGAAGCAGGAGCCGTGAAAATCCGTCGTGACTTCCCCCTTGACCTTGCTGCCCTGATCGGGTGTTCGGTGACGACCGGGTTCGGCGCGGTGGTCAACACGGCCGGTCTGCGCTCGGGCCAGAGCGTGGCGGTGATCGGGTGCGGAGGTGTGGGGCTGAACGCCATCCAGGGTGCCTCCATGTCCGGTGCCTACCCGATAATCGGGGTAGACGTTCTCGACTCGAAGCTCGAATACGCCCGACGCTTCGGTGCTACCCACACCATCAACTCACTCTCGCATGATCTTGCATCGGCCGTCACCGCACTCACCGAAGAAGGGGTCAATTGCTGCATCGTCTCGGTCGGCAACACCGAAGCGATGGAGCAGGGCGTATCCATCCTGGCCCATCAAGGAATCGCGGTAGTCCTCGGACTTTCCGGCACCGGAGATAGCTTTTCGGTCGATCCGTTGCAGCTGATCCAAGGCGAACGGAGGATCGTGGGGTCTCGATACGGAAGTGGTAACCCGAAGGTGGAGTTTCCCCGGATGATCGAGCTGGCGATGTCCGGAAGGCTCGACGTCGCCGGTTTGGTCACTCGACGTTATCGCCTCGATGAGGCCAACGAGGCCTTTCGCGCCCTCGCCGCCGGTGAGCAGGCCCGAGGCCTGATCGTATTCTGACTTGCCCAACCACTCAGGAATTGCGCCGGTGCCGGATAGACTGCCTGGCATGGAGTCACATCAGGCCCCGATCGACTACATAGCGCTCACGCGTCGGACCTACGCAGGATTGGGATACCCGCCCTATCGCTGGGCTCACAACGAAGATTCTCCCCCCTGGGCCACCCTCAGTCGGCCCTTGCGAGAAGCCCGGCTGGGACTGGTCGCCTCAGGTGGTATCTACCGCCGGGGACAGGTCGCCTTCAACCATCGAGACGACGTCAGCTACCGGGAAATCCCCACGGATGTAGACATCTCCGAGATTCGCGTTACCCACTTCGCCTTCGATGTCAAGGCGGCGCGCCGCGACCCCAACGTGATTTTCCCTCTCGATACGCTCCGGGCCTTGGTGTCGGAGGGGGCGATCGGTGACCTGGCACCGGTGGGTCTCACCTTCATGGGCGGTATCTACTCCCAGCGGCGGCTCACCACCGAACTCATTCCCAAACTGGTAGACCGTACCCTCTCGCTTGAGGTAGATGCGGTACTCCTGGTACCGGTCTGACCGGTGTGCCATCAGTCAGTTGGGCTGATTAGTCGGGCAATCGAGGACCAGGGAGTGCCCACCCTGTCCCTCACCAGCGCCTACTCCATCACCGCGTCGGCCAACCCGCCGAGGGCGGCCTTTACCGACTTTCCCTTGGGTCACACCTGCGGTCCACCAGACCGTCCCCGGCTACAACGCTCAATCATGCGAGATGCTCTGGACCTCTTCGAGTCGCTGGACGGACCAGGAATAGTCCGACTTGAGCATCGGTGGCCGGAACCGTGGAAGGAGGAGGCGCTTAGGCCCGTCGACCATCGCACCCCGCGTTACGACACCCCCCAGTACCAGAACGAAGATGACCGGGCCGCGGCACTGGCTGCCCTCGGTTCCGAGGCCGCCGACGGGTCCCTTTCGCCCGGCGCGTTGCTTGGTTCCTGATGGTCTCGGAACTCTTCAACCCCAAGGTCTGGCAACCGGTGGAGGGCTTCTCCTTTGATGACATCACCTATCACCGATCTCGCACTCCGGGAATCGTCCGGATCGCTTTTGACCGTCCGGAGGTACGCAACGCCTTCCGGCCTAAGACAGTGGATGAGCTATCCATCGCTCTCGATCATGCTCGGCAGTGGTCGGAAGTCGGGACGGTGCTCCTCACCGGCAACGGCCCCTCCCCCAAGGACGGCGGATGGGCTTTCAGCTCGGGAGGTGACCAGCGTATCCGGGGCAAGGACGGCTATCTGTACGCATCAGGCCCATCTTCCGACTCGGCCGAACCGGGCCGGGCAGGCAGGTTGCACATCCTTGAGGTCCAGCGCCTGATCCGCTTCATGCCCAAGGTGGTGATCGCGGTGGTTCCGGGATGGGCGGTGGGTGGCGGACACAGCCTCCATGTGGTCTGCGACTTGACCCTCGCTTCGAAGGAACACGCCGTCTTCAAGCAGACGGATGCCGACGTGGCCTCCTTCGATGCCGGATTCGGGTCGGCTTACCTGGCGAGGATGGTGGGACAGAAACGCGCTCGGGAAATCTTCTTCCTGGGGAGGAACTACTCCGCGCAAGAGGGTCTCGCCATGGGAATGGTCAACCAGGTGGTTCCGCACGCCCGCTTGGAGGAAACCGCCCTCGAATGGGCGGAGGAGATCAACGCCAAGAGCCCCATGTCGCAACGGATGATCAAGTTCGCGCTCAACCTGATCGACGACGGGTTGGTCGGTCAGCAGATCTTCGCTGGCGAAGCGACCCGGCTCGGGTACATGACCGAGGAGGCTCAAGAAGGTAGGGATGCCTTCGTGGAGAAGCGCCCGAAGGATTTCTCAAGGTTCCCGAGGTATTACTGATCGACGTCGGCCTCAAGCTCGGCACGTTTGGCCAGATACACCCAACCGACCCCGTGCAGGACAATCCCGGCACCGAGAGCGAGGGTTACCGCCCAATAGTCGAATATCGCTCCAGCCAAAGCGGCTAGTCCGGCGAGCACGACGAGCGCCACCCGAACTCCGTTGAGGGGTCCGTACATGGCCTGGAAGTCTAGGCACCTGGCTCGGGGCTAGTGTCTTGACCCCTATATCATGTGAGGATTGGAACGATCGAATACGGTGGCTGTCTGCCTCAGGTGCAGTTACCAGGAGGCACCTAAGTTATGGACAATGAGGTCTGGAGGTGGGTCTGGACGGGGCTGGCCCTGGCAATGGGGGTCGGGGAAATCGTCACCGCCGGCTTTTTTCTCCTCCCCTTCGCCATCGGTGCTGGCCTAGCCGCCGTGGCCGCCTGGATAGGGATTGCCGACGTGGTGCAGTGGCTCTTGTTCTTCGTCGGGACGGGGGCAGCGATGCTCTACCTGCGCCGCTTTATGCGGGGACAGGACACCGAAGATGGCCTCGTGGTGGGTCCGGGCCGGTATGTGGGTATGCGCGCCCTGGTTCTTGAACGGGTGGACCGCGACGCCAACACCGGGCTGGTCAGGGTGGAGGCCGAAGAATGGCGGGCTATCACCGAGGGCTCGCCCATTGAGGAGGGCGTGAGCGTCAAGGTGGTGGCCCTTCGAGGTACCAGACTGGTTGTGCAACAATCTGAGTAGAAATAACCGAGCAAGCACAAACAGAAGGGAGATCCGATGGAAGTAGCAGCTGTCTTGCTGCTGGCCATCATCGCCGTGGCGGTCTTACTGATCGCCGCTACGGGGTTCCGTATCGTGAGGCCGTACGAGCAGGGTCTGATTGAGTTCTTGGGCAAGTACAAGAGAACCGTGTCACCCGGGCTCCGATTCGTGGTTCCTTTCGTGCAGCGGATCCTGAAGGTGGACATGCGAGAGCAGGTGGTGGACGTACCCCCGCAGGAAGTCATCACCAAGGACAACGTCGTGGTAACCGTGGACGCGGTCATCTACTTCGAAGCCACGGATCCGGTCAAGCTCAAGTACGCGGTGGGTAACTTCATCCTGGCGATCACCAAGCTGGCCCAGACCAACCTGCGTAACGTGGTGGGCGACCTTCAACTCGATGAGGCCTTGATCTCCCGGGAGTTGATCAACAGCAAGCTCCGTGAGATATTGGATGACGCCACCGACAAATGGGGCACCCGGGTGGTGAGAGTCGAGATCCAACGCATTGAGCCGCCGCCGGATGTCACCGAAGCCATGCATCGACAGATGAAGGCCGAGCGGGGCCGGAGGGCGGTGGTAACCGAAGCAGAAGGCGACAAGCGCTCCGCCATCCTCAAGGCCGAAGGCGTCAAGCAGGCGGCGATACTTGAGGCGGAAGGCGAGGCCGAGGCAATCATGAGGGTGGCCGAAGCCGACAAGTACCAGAAGCTCACAGTGGCAGAAGGTGAAGGCCAAGCGATCGAGAGGGTCTTCGCCGCGATCCATAACGGCGATCCCACCCCGGACTTGATCGCCATACGCTATCTGGAGTCGCTGGAAGCCGTAGCCAACGGCAGCGCCACCAAGATCTTCCTTCCCCTAGACACGTCGGGGGTGCTCGGCTCGGTGGCCGCGATCGGCGAGATGTTCAGGGAAGGCACCTCAGCTAATCCGCAAGGCTGAGCGCGCAACGATAGCCCGGCCTGATAACGGCAGGCCGACCTGATTGTGAGCAAGATGCTGTCCTATCGCCTCCTACCGAGCGCGATAGGACAGCACCCCCCGCGTTCCCATAACTGGCGCTCCTCGCTCAGATATAGCCGTGGCGTTCCAAGCCTGATAGGGGGGATTCCCCGGCCTGCATCTCGGAGCGCACTAGCTCCTCGGCACCCACAATCTCCTCGGCCTTCAGCAGGACCCGCTCGGCGTCTGCGCCGGGCACCACCAGCGCCCCGTCGAACTCGGCTATCACCATGTCCCCGGGATGGATGGTCACGTCGCCTACGGTCACGGGAACCTGGGCAGCGACCATCTCCCACCGCCCGATCGCGTTGAGGGGTGACAAGTCCCGGTAGAACACCTGAAATCCGATTTCTTTGATGCCTTCGATATCGCGGAGGTTCCCGTCGAGGATGGCCCCTACACATCCGTGAGCGATGGCCGAGTTGGCACACAACTCTCCCAGGTGGCCCACCAAGGTGTCCGGATTCGCCGATACCAGCAAGCTGTCCGGAGTGAGGTTCTCGAACACCCGTAGGTATGAGGTGATTCGCTCGATGCCCGGGTCCCTCGCAATCGGCGGATCGATCGGCGCACCGGCCACCGTATAGGCAAGCCCGGCAATCCGTTGGTCCGCGAAGAGCGGACGCAGATAGCTGGGCAACACCTGCTCCGGGAGACCCATCCAATAGAGAGCGTCGCACACCGCCGGGACGTAGAGACGCCGGTAACGGGCACAAAGTTCTGCTGATGAGATGCTCATGGGGACTCCTCCAAGTAGCGCAACGCCGCCAGACCGTAGATCCGGGCGGCCACAGCGACACTGCTAGCGGATAGAAACTCGTTAGGGCTGTGGGCACGAGGCAGCATGCCGGGGCCGAAGGCCGCCACACAGGGAATGCCCGCGGTGAGCTGAAAATGGGGGGCGTCGGTAGCCCCGGGGAAGGCATCAAGTCGCGGTGACTCCCCCAGCACCTCGGTGGTGACAGCTTCGAGGATGCCGACGATGGGTTCATCCTTGGAAATCTCGGTGGCCGGAACCATCAGCTCCCATACCAACTCGGCCGCCAGGTCCGGTTCTTGGGCCATCGCGGCCGCCAGGAAGCGGTTGACATCCTCGATTATCTGATCCTCCTCCATCCCCGGTAACGTCCGAACATCGCAGGCGAACTCGGCGTTGCCCGGATATACCCCGTAGAAGACGCCCGCCTCCGCCATTACCCCCACGTTGACGGTCGGACCGGTGGGGCAAAGCGGATGCGGACCATAGGTGAGGTAGCTCTTCAGGTCGCGGTCCATCCGGTCAACCAGACGGGCCATCTGCACGGTTGCGTTGATGCCGGGGAGGCGGTCGGAGATCGACGAGTGCATCTGCGTGCCGGTGATCCTCACCTTGAACAGGGCGGCCCCCCTGGACACAAGGTGAATCGACTCCCACTCTCGTTCGATACCGCTCGGCTCGCCGATGACGGCAACATCGGCATCAAGCAGCTCCTCTTCTGCCATCCACTTGGAGCCGAGCAATGATCCTGCCTCTTCGTCGGCGGTGAAGACCGCCAGCAAGTCCCCTCCTAGGGGTCCTACCGTCTTGATTCCCGCCAAGGCGTAGACAATGGCGGCGATAGCGGCCTTCATATCGCCCGAACCGAGGCCGATGAGGTCCCCGTCGCGAACAATAGGATCCCAGGGATCGGTATGCCACGCTTCGAGGTCCCCGGCCGGTTTGGTGTCCAGATGGCCTGACAACATCAAGCGGGGACCGCCCCGCGAGCCGGGAACCTGAACCACCAGGTTGGGTCGCTCCGGACACGAGCCGATCCGCTCCACATCTGTCACGCCGAGCTCGGCTAGGCGCGAGGTCACCAGGTCCGCTACTTGGCGCTCGTCACCAGGAGGATTGGGAGAGGGGACCCGGATCAGGTCACGAGCAAACTCGAGAATCTCGTTCTCGTGCGCATCCAGGAAGGTAAGGAGCTGTTGCTGCCTGCTCATCCCGACCTCCGCAGACTCGTCTCGCGTTCCGCGGCGGCGATCCGCCGTAGACCTTCGGTGAGATCCTGTTGATCAGCCGCCAGCGATACCCGAACGTAACCCTCGCCACCAGGTCCGAACACTGAGCCGGGCGCGACGCTGACCCCGTACCGGTCCAGTAGCCAAAGGGCGTAGTCGAGCATCGTTCGCCCGCCAGGATCGATCTTGACCATCATGTAGATAGTTCCGGAGGGTCGAATCAACTCGAGTCCCTCCTCCTCAGCCAGCTCAAGCGCACCAGCACATCTCTGCCGATACGCACGCAGCATGGAGCGAATCGGTTCCTGCGGGCCGAGGAGGGCGGCCTCCGCGGCCTTTTGCGAGATGGTGCTGGGGCAAGAAACCTGCGGCTCCTGAAGCTTGCGCAACAAGTCGGCAACACCGAGCGGTGCCACCACATAACCGACCCTCCAGCCGGTCATGGCGTACACCTTAGAGAAGCTGTACACGGTGATCACCCGGTCCTCTTCGTCGAATCGCGCCGCCGCGGTATGCGTCACCGAATCCTCCAAGAGAAGCTGGTCATAGACCTCATCTGAGAGCAGCCACAAGTCGTGACGGTTGCATAGGTCAACAAGCTCTTGCATCAGGGCGGGAGGAAAGACCGCCCCGGTGGGGTTGGATGGCGAATTGATGAACAGGAGGGTGGTGCGATCGGATATCAGAGACTCCAACCGTCCCGGATCGGGAAGGAATCCGCTGTCGGCGGTGAGCGGGTAGAAGGTCGGGCGTCCTCCGACGAGGCGCACCATCCCGTCCATGTTGGGGAAGCCCGGCGTGGGAAGCAGCACCTCGTCGCCCGGTTCCAAGAGCGCGAAGTAGCTGGAGAAAAGGGCGTTCATCCCTCCGGGGGTGACCACTACCCGATCCGGGCTGGCCTCGAAGCCGTCTACTTGGGCGATCTTGGCGGATAGCAACTCGCGGAGACTCGCCAACCCGCCGTTAGGGCCGTATCCGGTATGACCGGCCATCGCCGCCTCGGCGGCACCGGTCACGATGTGTGCGGGTGTAGAAAAGCTGGGCTCACCTACCTCGAGGCGAATCGTGTCGGGTTGCGAGGCGGCTAGGTCGAAGAGGACCCGAATCTCCGAACGAGGAAGGGAGACAGCCGCGGAGGCGAGACCCCTCACTCGCCGGATGAGTCCTGTGACCCTGCCTTTGCCTCAAGGTCGGGACGCTGGCCGGGGTCGAAGTAACGGAGGGCCCAGTCGGCCCCTTGCCAGGTGATCAGACGTCCCTCTCTTGGGACCAGGCGAACCAGGTACCGGTCCCAATCCCAGGAAGCCTTGAGCTGCTCCGGGCCACTAGGACCTGTGTAACGCACCGCCATCTCGTCAGCTACGGGCACCCACCGGGACCCCTCGCCCTTGGCGGGGCCTTCGACGACCTCGGCGGTGCATTGAGCCAGCACCTTGCGGATGCGAGGATGGGCTAACTCCTCGATACACACAGCGCACTGCGGGTTCCGGATCAGATCGTGAACCCAGGCTGAACGCTTGCGACCCACCACGTAGAAGGCTGCTCCGTCCCACTGGTACCAGAGCGGCACCACCATCGGCCAGCCGTCCTCTTTGGTGAAAGCGAGCTTCAGCAACCAGGTGCTGTCGGGGCTGGCCAGGAACTCGCGGACGTGTTCGGAAGGCATCCCTCCGGCGTCGGAACCTTCCTCGTAGTAGGTGTCCTGACGAAAGTCGCCCATAACGCTCCTCCATTCCTCGACAGCCGTACCGGCGGATGCTAATCGGGACGAGCAGGGCTCAGGCGACAGCCCCTCGTCACGAAGCGGCTTCCGAAGACTCAACTATTGTTACGCGCCACACCGGCATCGTGACTAAGAGGCGGGCCTCCGATGGCACGCGAGTTTCGTATGTCATACCGGTCATACCGGTTCGGATGACCGTCAATCGGTAGGATTTGGCGTGACTTGGCTGAACACATAATCCCTGTCTCTCACCGAGAAGAGATCGCCGGACTCGGAGTCACGGTGGAGCGCGACATGGCGGCCACGATGCGCGACGGCGTCGTGCTCAGAGCCGACGTGTACCGGCCCCACTCCTCGGGGCCTCTGCCGGTGCTCCTGATGCGGACCATCTATGACAAGCGCTCGGGTGTGCCCACCTTCGGTAGCGCTCACCCCGCCTGGTTCGCGGCCCGCGGGTATGTGGTGGTAGTCCAGGATTGTCGGGGGCGTTACGCCTCCGAAGGGAGCTTCTACCCCTACCTGCATGAGATGGCCGACGGCTACGACTCGGTGGAATGGGCGGCTCGCCTTCCCGGATCGAACGGCAAGGTGGGCATGATGGGATTCTCCTATGTGGGGGCCACCCAACTCCTGGCTGCGGTGACCCGACCTCCGTCTCTGGCGTCCATCACCCCCGCCTTTACCGCCTCCCAGTATTACGAGGGGTGGACCTACAACGGTGGCGCGCTCGCCTTGGCCTTCATCGGTTACTGGGCCACTCTCCTAGGTCTAGAAACGGCTCGTCGGGCCGAGGACCTTGAAGGGCACCTGAGCCTGGCCGCTTCCCTCGGGGCCGCCCCCGACTGGTATCAGTCGCTGCCGGTCGCCGACTATCCCCCGCTACGGTCATCCCACACCCCCTACTTCAAGGACTGGACCGACCACTGCTCGTACGACGAGTACTGGAAGCGCTGGAGCATCGATGAGGATTACGGCCGAGTAACGACACCATCTCTCCATGTGGGTGGTTGGTACGACGTGTTCCTCACCGGTACGGTCCGCAACTTCACAGGATTGTCTGCTTCTGGAGGAGACCAGCTCACCCGCCAGAACCAGAAGCTGGTGGTGGGGCCCTGGGCCCACATGCCATGGACACCTGTCTCTCGGCTGGGCTCGGGCGGACCATCAACCATAGAGATCGACTCCTGGTTAGTGCGTTGGTTCGATTACACACTCAAAGGCCACGAGACGGGGGTCATGGACAGTCGGGTCACCGTCTTCCTCCTTGACGGTGACCGGCGAGACTTCGACAGCTGGCCACCTTCGGTGACGGTCCCCGAACAGTGGTTCATCCATTCGGATGGTTGCGCTAACTCGAAGTTCGGTGACGGTAGCTTGGATCGCACCCCACCCGGTGACGAACCGCCTGACATATTCGTCTACGAACCCACGGTTCCGGTTCCCTCCATGGGCGGCCATTCCTGCTGCTTCGACAGCATCACGCCGATGGGTCCCGCCGATCAGCACCAGGCCGAGGTATCACGGATGAACCTCGTGTACACCTCCGATCCTCTGCCCGAGCCCATCGAGATCATCGGCGACGTGGAGGTCATCCTTCATGCCGCCACAACTGCGGTTGATACCGACTTCACCGCCCGACTATGTGTAGTCGACGGCGAAGGGCGGTCCGTCAACTTGCAGGAAGGCATCCTCCGCGCCCGGTACCGCGAGTCGCTGTCGGATCCGTCGCCTGTACAGCCCGGTCGGGTATACCGTTTTCGGATCGAACTCGGTCCGGTCGGTGCCTTTATTGAGGCCGGGTCCAGGCTTCGCCTCAACATCTCCAGTTCCGACTTCCCTCAGTGGGATCGCAATCTGAACACGGGTGCCAAGCCGCTCACGGACGGCCCCCTGGACTCGGTTCCCGCTACCCAAACCGTGCTCCACAACCGGGCACATCCCACCCGGGTGATACTTCCCATCGTTCGCGTATAGGTTTTGTGTATCAGCCAGGGAGATATGGGATGTCGACGTACTTGTTGCACCCGTCAAGGGCAGCGGCCTGCTCGCACGAGATCTACGCCACCAGTGGGGTAGCTACGTCAGGTTTAGGGCGGTTTGGGCCAGGATCTCGGCAGCCAGAGCGGTTTCTTCAATACCCACCCACTCCTCGTCCGAGTGGGCTTGGTCGATGCTGCCCGGTCCGAACACCACGCAACTGATACCGGCGGGCGCGAGCGACGAGGCGTCGGTTCCGTAGGTAACGCCGATGGGTTCGGGCCTGCTACCTGTCGCCGACTCACGGGCCGAGATGAGGGCTTGGACCACCGGATCGCTCTCGGGTGTGTCGAGAGGGGTGGTTATGAGGAAGGGGTCTCGGCGTTCCAATGGCACGCCCACCCTGTCCAGAACCCGGTCGATCTGCTCCAGCACGCGTTCTGGGTTCTCACCTGGCAACACCCTTCGATCGAGTCCGATCACGCATTCTGCCGGGACCACGTTGAGGCCGGTACCTCCCCGGATAGTGCAGACGCTGAGGGTCGCCCTGCCGACTAGGGGATGTTCCCCCTCGTCGAGGGTGGGCAGGTAGTCGTTCTCGATGGCGGATATCACTCGGCTCATGGTGTAGATGGAGTTGGTCCCCAGGTGAGGCTTGGACGAGTGTGCCGGTGATCCGATGGTGGCGATTTCGAGACGAATCACCCCCTTGTGGGCGGTGGCCACCTCAAGGCTGGTGGGTTCCCCAACCACCGCCATTTGTACTTCTGGATGGGCCGCAGCTAGTCGGACCGCGCCGGTTCCACCAACCTCCTCGTCGATTCCTCCCACGAACATCACCGTCGGTCGCCGGTCGGCATCCACCTTGCGCAAGAGCCGAAGGGCTTCCAGCATGGCGGTCAACGATCCCTTGGTATCGCATGCACCCCTACCGTATACGTTACCGTCGGTCGTAATCGGTTCGGCGGTAGCCTTTCCAGACAATCCCACCGTGTCAAGGTGGGCGTGAAGCATCAGTGTCGGATACCCCTCCTTTCCGGGGAGGACGGCGACCACGTTGTCTCGTCCACCCGGATGAACCGGCTCGCGGGACGCGTCGAACCCCCATCCGACCAGATCCGCGTAGACACGATCGGCGAGTCGGGCCTCGCCTGGCCCCTGGTCGAAGGCGGGATTCACCGAGTGAATGCCCACATACCGGTGGAGTAGCCGTTCTATTCGGGAGCGATCAGCCGCGTCTCTAAACTCGTTGGGCATCGGCTCAGGATAATCGAGCACCACGGTTCCTTGGCTAGCGCCGAGTCGTCTCTGGACGGGAGAAGGTGGAAGATGTGCACAACCGGGTTCTTCAGGCTCGGGAATGGCGACTACCTGCTGTTCAAGAACAAGGACTTCGGGAGAGCCACCTTTGACGACCGTATCGTCGCAGAACCGAAGGTCTTCGGGGTAGAAGGCATCACGACATGGGCGGGTACCGACCCGACGCTGGATCGATTCTCCGGGTTCTCGATCGGGGCCAACTCTCATGGTCTCCTGGTTTGCGACTCCAACGTGCGAACCCTTGACGACCATCACAACTACGACGATCTCGTCGAGATCGCCCTGCGCGAAGGATCAGATGTTCCGTCGGGGGTGGCAGCCGTCGAGAATGCGGTGTCCGCCCGGCCTTATCTTTGGGGCAACCTGGTGTTGATCGACGACTCGACCCAAGCAGCCATCGAGGTACGTAGTCAGAAGACCGCAGTCCTGCGGCCTTCCCGACCGACCGCTCGTTCGAACCACCACACCGAGCTAGGGCTACATCCCCACAACGACGACCGTCTCACCACCCTGGACCGGATCAACTCGGCTCAGGACCGACTAGACCAAGCCTCCACCATGGAAGATATCTTCGCGTTGTTGGCGAGCCACGACCAGGGCGACACGGGCATCTGCAACCACCTCGGCTACAGCACCGTCTACAGCTATGTGCTCACCCACAGGTCCGGATCCACCCATTTAACGGTCACTCGAGGCAAGCCATGCGAATCAAGCGAGCGAGTCACCCTCCGCCTTCCCATCGGCGCGGCGTACTCCCCGTCGGCCGTCGCCAGCTTCCTAGACACCTACCCGTCCCGCCGGGCAGGGGTTCGATAGGTCGCTCTGGGCATCGCGTCATGGCTCCCACAGAGGGAGATCGGCCCCCTCTTCTTTGAGGCTTCGCGCGTAGTCGCGCGCGTTGGGTAGCGCGTCAGCTACGCGCCGGTGGAACTCCGGCGAATGACCCTTGATCGTAAGGTGGGTCAACTCGTGCACTACCACATAGTCGATCAGCGGCGGTGCCAGCATGACCACCCTCCAGTTGAAGCGGAGGGTGCCGTCGTGGGCGCAGCTTCCCCAACGCCTTCGCTGGTCTCGGATCAGCACCCTGGATTTGGTTCCCCGACCTAGCAGCGGCCACCAGTGATCAACCCTCTCCGGAACCCTTTCCCAGGCTCGGGCGTTATACCAGGATACGAAGGCCTGCGTTATGCCGTGAGTACGTTCGCGATCATCAAGGTAGCGTGGGACCTCTACCGTGAACCCGTCCTCTTCGAGTCGAATCGATGGCCCGGCGAGGTCCTTTTCTTGATATCGAACCAGCAGGGCTCGGCCCAGGAGAGGCATCAGCTGACCTTCTTGGACTCCGTGATTCCCGGGGGCTCGAGCTTGGGCCAGACGTTCCAGGATCCAGGCACCACGGTCAACCACGAACTCGTGCAGCTGGTAAATCGGTGTATCGGCCGGGGCGTATACCCTTACGCCACCCGGCGTCACTGTTATTTCTACCGTTCGGACCCGCCGGCGGCTCCGCCTTATCTCAAAGTCAATGGTTCGAGCACCGAGTCTCACGGAGGACTGTTGGATCTGCACCAGTTTGTCCTTTCTAGTAATCATTTCTCATCTCATCTATTAGATAGCAAACCATGTGTGACATTTCTATAACCTCATTTAAAACGCACAACCTCAAACAGCAATTGGTTTTCGCGACTTCACGAACCTTCACGAACTGACGGAGCGGGCAAAGAATCTCCGAAACAACCCAAGTCCCGACTGGCCGCCGGCTACTGGTGACGGTGCCCGACCCGGCTACCCGGGTTGATAGGTCAACAGGACTAGCCCCATCCAGGGTGTGTATAGAAAGAACGCCAGGTTGTCCCCGAGCCACCGAAATCGGGTTGATCCGTATTGGAGGGTCAACCAAATCGCCGCCAGGGCAATGAGACCGGCCACCCAACCACGATCCCGCACCTGAACCAAGTAGTTCGGTACCAGGACCAGAAGGTCAGAAAACCGGAGTAGCAGCGACTCTGATAGGCGCGCCAGCCAACCGACGACCCATAACCCGATCAATAGGGCTGGCACCCATGAGACCGCCCGCTCCCACGGCTGGGCGGCATCCGAGGACCTGAAGGATCGCAAACCCCCTTCGGTGGCCACGCCGAGCGCGGCGGCACCCAACATCACGATTACCGTACCGACGGCCAGCGCATCATGGGAGGGCGAGGGCAGATCCAAGCTCACCCGGTCCAACCCAAACAGGATCAGCCCGATCCCCATCCCCACCAGACCAGTACCAATCACCGCGAACATCGCCCCCAAGACGTCACGAAGTGACCCGATGGTCATCATGAGCCATCTCCAGGGTTCCGAACCCGGTTGGATGGGGGTCGGCAAGAACCGGGCTGGATCGGTGTCGATACTGCGGTGTGAGGTGCGGCCGGTCACTGAGTGGGCTGGCCAGCCCGCGCCTTCCGCAAGGCTTCGTGATATAGCTCCACCGGGTGGGCTACCCGAGCTTCATGACCTTGTTCCATGAGGTGGGTGCGCAACTGCATTTCGCAGCCCGGATTCGGGCTGGAGACCAACCGGGCTTCGGTTCCCTTGATTTGCTCAGCCTTGTCCGACCCGAGACGACGCGACATTTCGGGTTCCAGGAGGCTGTACACGCCAGCTGCTCCGCAACAACGCCCCTGCGAGTCGATCTCCATCACCGTCAGACCCGCCGCCTCAAGAACCTGGCGCGGCTCGGCGGTGATTCGTTGGACGTGCCGTAGATGGCAAGGGTCCTGCACGGCGACCCGCTCGCCGCTCGACGCTAGTCGAGGAAGGACCCCGTCGTCGATGGCCTCGGCTATCACTTCGGTGATGTCGACGACCTTGGCGGCGAGTTCCGTCCCACCTTCGGCCCAATGGCCGTATTCCTTCATATGGGCACCACAGCCTGCCGAATCGACCACCACTAGGTCAAAGTCGCGGAAGGCAGCAACGTTGGTGGCAGCCATCTTCCTAGTATCATCCGCCCATCCATCGTGAGCAGCTAAGGCACCGCAGCACGTCTGCTCCGGTGGTGACACCACTTCCCAACCAATAGTGGACAACAGGTCGACGGTCGCCGTGTGCACGTTGCCGAACCACGTATCCATTACGCATCCGGCCAGGAGACCCGCGACTCCCCGCTTCTCGCCCTGCGCCCGGACAGTTCTTCCAACCACCGTGGGGGGAGTCCCCCGCAAGGAGCGAAGCCCTGTCATGCTGCGCCGGATCTTGGCCGGGGCCAGGGTCTTCAATGGCGTAGCTTGGGCCACCTTCGCGCCTAAGGTCAGGAGCCGAACCGCCCTTCGGTTACCAAGCACCCAAGCGGTGCCCAATCTCCGTATCCTCCGCAAGAATCCCGGCCTCTGGGCCGCGACCTCCGTTCGCGCCCCTTCCATCGCTTTACCGAATGGCACGAAGGAAGGACAGACCACTTCGCAGGCCCGGCATTGCAGGCATGACCCCATGATCTGCTCGAAACGGTCGTCGATCGGGTGTCCCGCTGCGATGGCGGACATCGCGCTCAGCCTTCCCCGGGGAGACGCCGTCTCCAACCCGGTCACTCGGTATGTCGGGCAGCTGGGCAGGCAAAGCCCACACTGGATGCATTGCGACAGATCGTCATCAAGGGGTGCGTACGGGGTTACCCAACCCATCTCATATCCCTCCCGGGAGGATCCCGTGATTGATCCGCCGTCCCGGATCGAATAGCTCGACGACGCGCCGCTGGATATCGAGTGACGCCGGTGGGGTTCCCCAGGGATCCAACTCACGACGAAGTGACTCGGGGGCTTCCAGTACCACCAACGCCCCGCCCAACGACTCCGCCCTTACCCGTAGATCAGCCAATTCCTCCGCCGATACCAGGTCTCCGCCAACCGTCACCTCACCTACCCCAAACTGGGCTACGTACTCCCAGTCTCCGCGGAGTCGGGATACGATCGACCGCAAATCCGAAGCCGGGGTCCTGACTGAGAACCTCGTGGTGCCAGCCGGTTGATCGGGCCAAGACAGACCGGTTATCGGGTCGGCACCTAGCGCCTTAGCCTGCCCGGTGATTTCCTCTTGAGTTCCGCCCAGGTACAGGTTGGCACCATGGCGCGTCTCCAAGACGGCCAAAGGGCGATAAGCCACCCTGAGGGCTTCCTCGGGGGAGGAAATAGGTATGGTGGCCGTAGCTTGGCGTCTCGGCCAGAGCTTCAGGCATACCCGGGCAATCAATCCCATAGCGCCCAAGGATCCGGTAGCCAGGCGGGGGATGTCGTATCCGGTCACGTTCTTAACCACTCGCCCTCCGGCGGTAACCACCCGTCCGTCACTGGAAACGAGGGTCACCTCAAGCACCCGATCGCGTGTCGGCCCGTAGCGGAGGCGCTGCCAACCCGACGTTGCGGTGGCAACCGCACCACCCACGGTCCCCTCACCAGGACTCTCGGCCAACAGTGAGGTCTGGCCCTTGGAGCCGAGCAGCTGTTCCAGCTCCCAGATCCGCACCCCCCCTTCCACCACGACGGTGAGATCCTCGGGGGCCCAATCCACAATCTCGTTAAGGCCTGCCGTGGAGAGTTCAAGATGCGCCGGGGTTCGGTAACCGATCCCCTGGTGGGAGCCTCCCCCAATAATCCGCACCCGATCCTGGCCGGGCTGCATGTCGCAAAGCAACTCGGCTGCCTCGCTGATCGATTCCGGGGCGGCAGACGCAACCGCGGTTTTCAAACCCATACCCCCTGCTCGGGGGGCCGACCGAAGTCGAAACACCGTGATCCCTCCGGCACAATCTTGTCGGGATTCATGCGATTGTCGGGATCGAAGGCCTCCTGGAGGCGCGCCTGAGCATCAAGGTCGGTCTCATTGAACAGGAGGTGCATGTAATCGCGCTTCTCCATGCCGATGCCATGTTCGCCTGAGAGAGTCCCCCCGACGGAGACGCACATCTCGATCAGGTCACGCCCAGCTGCCTCCACCCGCTCCAGGACTCCAGGAATCGACAAGTCAAAGGTCATGAGCGGATGCAGGTTCCCATCCCCGGCGTGGAAGACGTTCATCAAGGAGATGTCGTAACGCTCCGAAATCTCGTAAGTGCCCTTGATAGCCTCCACCAGCCTGGTTCTCGGCACCACCGTATCGTGCAGGTAGAAGTCAGGATTCATCTGCGCGATGGCCCCAAACGCCGACTTCCGGCCCAGCCAGATACGTTGTCGTTCTGCCTCTTCGGCGGCGACTCGGATCAGAATTGCCCGGTTCTCCTCCCCGATAGCCCGTACCTGCCGAGCTTCGGCATCCACCGCCCCGGGATGTCCGGTTATTTCAGCGATCAGCACCGCGGCAGCTTCGGTGGGAAATCCGGCGTGGGAAAAGCGCTCAACCGCTACGGTCATTCGCTGGTCCATCATCTCCAGAGCTGCCGGGACCAATCCGCTGGCGATTATGCCCGATACGGTCTCGGCCGCCGCCTCCACCTGGTCAAAGGCCAGGAGGATGGTACGGATGGCAGGCGGATTGGGGAGGAGGTTGACGAGGACATCGGTCACCACTCCTAGGGTTCCCTCCGACCCGACCACGACCCCCCTCATATCAAGCCCGATAGGATCAGGTGCCAGCCCTCCCATGGTGATGACCGTCCCGTCAGACGTCACCAGTTCCACGGCCAAAATGTGGTTGACGGTGGAACCTTCGGCCAGGCAATGAGGTCCTCCCGCATTGTTGGCCACATTGCCCCCGATGGTGCAAATGGACTGGGACGACGGATCGGGCGCGTAGTGGAGACCAAGCGGCTCGGTGTGGGCGGTCAGGTCAAGGTTTATGACACCAGGCTGGACCCATACGCATCGGTTGGCAACGTCCACTTCGCCGATGCGGTTCATCCGGGTGGTGACCAACAACACATGGGGTCCGGTGGGAACGGCACCCCCGGCAAGGCCGGTTCCCGATCCACGCGGCACAACCGGGATACCGTGCCGAGCCGCTAGGCCCATTACCTCGGATACCTGCTCGGTACTCTCGGGAAATACCACGACACCGGGTTCTCCCCTAGCCAATCCGGCGTCCTTACCGAACACGTAGAGATCCAGCGGATCATCAGCAACAAGGTGGGCACCGAGGAGGTCACGAAGATCGGTTGCCAGCGCGCTGCTCACGCTACGATGCTACTACTTGACACGCTGAGGAGGGATTTGTCCGCTCCGGGGAGGTTTGATGTCGCCGGTTCCACAGCCAACACCTAACCCGAACGCGATGAAGTTCACGGTCGGTGTCGACATGAGGGGTCCCCGCAGTTACACGGCGGCCAACGCGGGCGACGATCCCGTGGCGTGCCAGCTGATGGCAGTCAGTGGGGTCGTTGCAGTGTTCATGACCGCCGACTTCGTCACCGTCACCAAACAGGAAGATGCCGACTGGTCGGTCATAAGTCCCTCGGTGGGTGAGATTCTCGAAGCCTGCTACCGCGTCTAACGGGCCATGGGCCATCCAAACCCGGCCGAGTCAACCACCCAAACCGGCTCCCCGGTGCTCAGAGGAACGAGAGCCTCGTGCTCCGGGTTGGCTCTCTCAGGCAGAGAAACCGCCCTGACAGAACCATCTCGGTCGGCCCGCAGTTCCACTTCGATCCAATCGATCGGTAGACGTTGGTACGAGTTCCCATCAGAGGCAACCATCCTGCGGACCAACACGGTAGCTTGATAGGTGTTGGCACCGGTGCGGACCACGGATCTGGTGCGGGCCCATTCCACGTAGGAAACCGCGGTTGGGCTGGACGCTTCTGGGACCAGGCCGTCGGGTAGTTGTAGCCCCGACGCCGCTTCAACACGGTCTGCCCATCCATCGGCGGGATCAACGGTGAAGAACTCCAGGACCATCCATTCGGCCGTGGCTGCGATCACCGCGTTGGTCGCGCCGGGATCAACCGCCATCAAGTCAGCTTCGGAGATGTTGTCTATCACCTCGGGACGCGCCAAGAGAGTAGTGGGAGGGACAGGCTCGGCCGAGTCAACCACCGGAGGGATGGGGGTGGTATCTACCGGCGGAGCAGTCACGTCAATCGGTACCACTGGGACCAGGTCCGAAGCCGAAGGGCTACTCAACTGGCGGAAGACAAAGACCGCCAACACCATCACCGCCAAGCTGGCGGCCACTCCGTAGATGAGGAGTTTGCGGCGATCGTTCTGAGGCGGAATGGTGAGATGCTCCCAAGGGAGATGCTCGCTTACCTGTTCGTCGGACGGGGGTGGTAGGTTTGACAAAGTACAACCTTTCACACCGTTGACCACCGAACATCACGCCAACCCAAAGCATATATCACCACAGCTGAGATGCCAAGGGGTCTGATCTACGCCCGATGTCCCAATAATCCGGTCGAGACGGACTAACGTTGGCGGTTATGGTTTACAACCCCGACCCAAAACCTGGGCGCTGGATTCTCCCGCTCGTGGTCCTCGGCATGATCCTCTTCACGTGGGTGTGGGTTAACCGCCTTGCGCCTCCTGACGCGTCCGAGACCACGGTGGAAGACGTCGCCGCCTCGTCCGCGTCATCGGTAGCAGCATCCGAAGAAGCCGACGACCCAGAACCAGACGGTGAAGAAGTAGAGGTGTCGTCACCCACCCCGTCGACCATCCTTCCACCCGAAATTGAGGTCTATCTGACCAACCTTTCTGAGGACAAGGCAGCCCTGGCCGAGATTGTGGACGGACTCAACCAGGCCAACGACGCCTGGGAGAACCGATCGGAAACCGGGGTCACCTTCTCTGACACGGAGGCGGCCATGGTGTCGATATCAGAACAGGCGGTGGTCTTCCGGGAGGCGGTTGAGTTGCACCGGCCGCCTGCCGATGTCGCCGGGCTGCCCGATGCCCATGAGCGAGTCTTCGAATCGGCCAATGCCGTGTCCGAAGCCGCCGATCGCACCCTGGCCGGGCTACGAGCACCGGACACGGGCGAGCAACGTAGAGAAGCGATAGTCGCCTTCCGGGCGGCGGCAGCCAGCTTCGAGCAGCAGGTGGACCAAATCAGCGAGATCGTGCTTCAGGGGTTCGGCACCTCCTAGACAGGTCCCGCGCTTTGAGCAGCGAGACCGAGGGGACCCGCCCTAACACGAGTGCAATACTGACCTGTGGGCACCCCCGGCAGGAGTGCCCGTCAGAACAGGTCTATTGGTCTAAGCGGAGGCTGCTCCGCAGACAGTCTCCATGATCAGACGGGTGACCACGTACGGATCGCAGTTGGCGTTCGGACGGCGGTCCTCAATGTAGCCCTTCTGGTCCTTGTGGGTAGTCCAGGGGATCCTGATGGACGCACCCCGGTCGGACACCGCATAACTGAACTGGTCATAGCGCTGGGTCTCGTGCGCGCCGGTCAACCGCTGCTCAATGCCAGCCCCGTAGTTGCTGACATGAAGGTCGGCTTTGGTGCTAAGGGCTTCACAAGCCGCAATCACGGCATCGTAATCTTGCATCATCTGGCGGGTGGAGAAGTTGGTGTGGCAACCAGCACCGTTCCAGTCACCTTGTACCGGCTTGGCGTCCAGGGTCACCGACAACCCGAAGTCCTCGGCGATTCGCTCGAGCAACCAGCGGGCCAGCATCAACTGATCAGAGACTTCGACCGGGGGCAGTGGCCCGATCTGGTACTCCCACTGGCCTGGCATCACCTCGGCGTTGGTTCCCTCTATCGACAAGCCTGCGTCAATACATGCCTGGCTGTGGGCGTCCACGACCTCCCGGCCGAAGGCTCGGTTGGCACCGACGGAGCAGTAGTACGGTCCTTGTGGGGCCGGGTAACCGCCAAGCGGGAAACCCGGGGGTGGCCCGTAGTACTGGCTGGCGGAAGGATCCATCATGGTGATGAACGTGTACTCCTGCTCAAGCCCGAAAATCGGGTTGAGGTCGGTGTACTTCTCCTCCGCTTCTACGCAGGCGGCTCGCGTATTGGTGGCATGAGGAGTGAAGTCCGGCATCAGGCACTCACAGAGCACCAATACGTCGTCCCCTCCCCGGATCGGATCCGGTATCACCTTCACCGGTCGAAGTACGACATCGGACGCTCCGCCGGGCGCTTGGTTCGTGCTTGACCCGTCGAATCCCCAAATCCCCGGTTCGGCACCATCGGCCAAGATGTTGGTCTTGGATCTAAGCAGAGGTGTGGGCTCCGTTCCGTCCGACCACACGTACATCGCTCTATACGCCATCAGATAGCTCCTCTGTGCTTGGAAAAGCAAGTGACCTGACTTCGGCTTCAACCGAAGTGTCCTCAGGTCTTTATGCAACTAGTTGAATATAGCGCGTGTCGAACGGCGATGTAAAACCACACCGGGCCGCTCGGTCAGTCATGGAGCGGGGGGTCTGACCCGGCGGAAGATGCGCTAGGAGTCGGCTTGCGCCACGGCTACGACCTCGATCTCGACCGAGAACCCTCCCGGAAGGGCGCAGACCGCCACCGCCGATCGAGCGGGCGGATCATCCTCGAAATATTCTGTGTAAACCGCGTTGATGGCGGCGTAATCACCCATGTCGGTCATGAAGATGGTGCTCTTGGCTATGTCGGAGTAGTGGAGTCCGATATCGCTGAGCATGGCACCGATATTGTTCATTACCCGGCGGGTTTGGGAAGTCACGCTGCCGGGATCGTCGGGCATGCCTTCGTGTACTAGGGCTACCTGACCGGAGAGAAACACCAATCCCCCGGCCCGAACCGCCACCGAATAGGGCCCGAGGGCCGGAGGTGCACTAGGGGTCGACAGTACCTTCTTGGCCATCATCTCCCTTTCCGAACGGCGATCATGAGCAGAAGGCGCTCAACTGAAACTATTGCCGCAACCGCACGACCGAGACACGTTCGGATTGTTTATGGCGAACCCGGCGTCCATTAGGCCGTCCCGGTAGTCGAGTGTCGATCCGCGCAACAACTCAACACTCTGGTGGTCCACCAGCACCTTCACGTCTTCGAACTCCTCAACGATGTCTGAATTGGCCCGGTCTGAATCAAAGAACATCTCGTAGGAGAAGCCGGAGCATCCTCCCGGCCTCACCGCCATGCGCAGGGCAAGGGCCGGATCATCCTCCGATGCGAGGAGTTCCTTAACTTTGGAAACCGCGCCGTCGGTCAAGATCACCGCCCGCTGAGGCCGACGGGTCGTGATGTTTACCATCTGTTCCATCAATCGTTCCCCTCGTTGGTCGGAGGCCGTTCGTTGGCCCACCGCACCCGGATTATATAGGCGAGCAGGTTCAACCTACCGCGGGCATGCGCCCGGTCAACCTAGTGCGTAGGGAACCAGGCCCGATAAGGTAGGCCGACAGCGGTGTTCGGAGAACAGTCATCGTCACGATGGTTACAGAATCCCAGGTCCTGGAAGCCCTTAAAGGGGTCATGGATCCCGAGCTGGGGGCCAACGTAGTTGAGTTGGGCATGGTTCGGGAAATAGTCATCGACTCAAGAGAGGTAACCATAGGTCTTGCGCTCACCATCGCCGAGTGCCCGATGCGGGGCCAGATCGAAGGCGATACCGCTCGCCGTATCGAGTCTCTTCCGGGGGTGGACCGGGTGAAGGTGGAAACTCGGGCGATGACTAGGCGACAGCGGTCGGAATTGATGGAGAAAGCGCGGCGGCGAGCCCGTGAAAACGCCCAACCGACTCGTGTCCCTACCACCACCCGGGCTATCGCCATCGGCAGTGGGAAGGGAGGGGTGGGGAAGAGTTCGCTGTCCGTCAACCTCTCGCTCTGCATGCATAGGGCAGGCTTCCGGGTCGGGTTGCTGGATGCGGACATCTGGGGTTTCTCGATACCGCGGATGCTGGGGATCAGATCGCGCATCGAAGCCGACCCAGAGACAAAACTCATGCTTCCCGTGAAGGCGCACGGCGTGAGCGTCGTCTCGACGGGACTGATCATCGAGTCGGAAGAGACTGCTTTGATGTGGCGGGGACTGATGCTTTCTCGGGCCCTTGAGCAGTTCCTGACCCAGGTGGACTGGGGTGAACTCGACTATCTGATCATTGACCTGCCGCCGGGGACCGGGGATGTTCAGATGGCGCTGGCCCGCATGCTGCCCCAGTCGGAGATGGTGGTGGTCACCACTCCGCCCAGGACGGCGCAAAAGGTGGCGGTCCGGGTAGCGGACATGGCTATACGGTCCGCCATGCCGGTGGTGGGGGTGGTAGAGAACATGTCCTACTTCGAGACGCCTGACGGCGAGCGGTTCGAGGTCTTCGGGAACGGGGGTGGCAGGCGCTTGGCCCGTTCTCTCAACGTGCCGTTGATCGGCCAGATTCCGCTTGATCCTGTCGTCGGATCGGGAGCGGATCAAGGTAGGCCCGCGGCGGTGGCGGCACCAGATTCCCCAGCCGTCCGGGAGCTGGAGAGTACCGCAAACCGGCTTACCGAGTTAGTTCCCCCTGCCGCCGCCGAGACCTGCACCGGTCGAATTGCCAAGCTTCTGGCCTCGATGAGCATCGATTAGGTCAGCAACAGGATCTGTGGCGGTCCGCTTTGATGGTTGAGCGTGGCACAATTTCTCCCATGATCTACCTTGACCACGCCGCCTCCTCACCGCTCCGACCTCAGGCGTGGGAGGCGATGGAGGCCTTCCGTGATGGACTGGCGGGCAATCCGTCTGGGAGCCATGCCATTTCTCGACGTGCCAAGAACGCCCTTGAGGACGCCCGTGACCTTATTGCTGGCTTGATAAACGCCCGATCCGATGAGGTGGTGTTCACCGGGGGTGGGACCGAGGCCGACAATCTGGCCGTAAAGGGATCAGCTCTGTCGGGTGGAATGAGGAGAGCGATTGTCACATCCCCTACCGAGCACGAGGCGGTCCTCCGCAGCGCCGATTTCTGTGGTGATCTCGGGTGCCGGTTGCAGTTGGTCAAGGTAGACCCCGATGGCCTAGTCGATCCGGCCGAGGTAGCTTCACATGTGGAAAGGGACACCGCCTTGGTCTCGATCATGATGGCCAACAACGAGACCGGGGTACGAGGTCCCGTTGAGCAGATCGCTCGGCTGGTCAGAGAGAAGACGTCGGCTACTGCCATCCATACCGACGCCGTCCAGGGCTATGTCTCAGAATCCATAGATGTGGAGGCGATGGGGGTGGACCTCCTCACTTTGGCATCACACAAGTTCGGAGGACCCAAGGGGGTCGGCCTCCTCTATGTGAGGAGCGAAACACCACTACTACCGTTGATTCACGGAGGGGGTCAAGAACTGGGGCGCAGGTCGGGAACCCACAACGTGATGGGGGTGGTGGGGATGGCGGCGGCGATGGCCGCGCTTGAGGAAGACCGTCACCGTTTCCGTGCTCGCATGACTGCCGAGCGCGACCGCTTCGAGCGGGAATTGACCGCGAGAATCCCGGACGCGGAGATCACGGGCCTAGGCGTCCCCCGCCTGGCCCATACCAGCCATGTCCGCCTCCCCGGAGCTCGGAACGAGTTGATGTTGGTGCGCCTCGACCGGGTCGGTGTGGCCGCTTCGGCGGCTTCCGCCTGCCAATCGGGGGCAGCAACGATCTCCCATGTGGTCAAGGCGATGGGCAGGTCCCCCGACACCGCCCGCGAATGCCTCCGGTTCTCGTTCGGTTGGTCCACCGTCGCCGGTGAGGGGGCGGAAGCCGCCCGGCTGGTGGCCGACGAGGTACGAGCGTTGCGATGAGGGCCCTGGTAGCTATGTCGGGCGGTGTTGACTCCTCAGTGGCCGCCGCCCTCGCCATCGAGCAGGGGTGGCAAGTCACGGGGGTTACCCTCAAGCTCTGGCAGGGACCGAACGGGGAGGCACCCACCGCCGGGTGTTGCACCGTGTCCGACAGCGAAGACGCGCGCCGAGTGGCTTCGCATCTCGATATTCCCTACTACGTCTGGGACTTCACCGACGAGTTCATGCAAGGCGTGGTGGGCTTGTTTGTTGAGGACTATCTGAGCGGGCGCACCCCTAACCCCTGTGTCGAGTGCAATCGGACGGTCAAGTTCAGCCAGCTCATGGCGCACGCCGATGCGCTTGAGTACGACCTAGTGGTGACCGGGCACTATGCCCGAGTCACATACGGGGAGGGGCGTTACCGGCTGCGGCGAGGAATAGACCGGGGCAAGGATCAGTCCTACGTCCTCTCGATGCTCGGGCAGCCGCAACTGTCCCGACTCCGTTTCCCGGTAGGTGACCTACAAAAGGCGGAGACCCGCCGCATCGCCGCCCGGTTGGGGATCCGAACCGCCGACAAACCCGACAGCCAGGATGTCTGCTTCGTTGGGAACGGTGACTACCGCCAGTTCCTCGCCCAACAAGGTGCGCAGCCTCTGGCCGGTCGGATCGTCCACCGGGACGGGCGGGAACTTGGCGTCCACCATGGCATAACCAACTTCACCATCGGCCAGCGCCGCGGCCTCGGCGTGTCGGTAGGACAGCCCCTCTACGTAACCGGCATCGATTCGGATTCCGGAACCGTCACGGTGGGCGATAAGGAAGACCTTGGTGTTGAGGGGCTAACCCTGACCGATCTCTGCTGGGTGAACGATCCGGTTGTCGGGGCGGTTCTTGCCCAGTACCGGGCTCATGGGCATGCGGCATCGGCCCAGGTTGAGCTATCAGGAGACGGGGCCCGACTGCGCTTTGCCGAGACCCAGATGGCGGTAGCAGTTGGGCAGACCGTCGCGTTGTACCGCGGGGATGAGGTGTTGGGCGGCGGGATTATCAGCGATGTCCGCCACATGACGCTCCGGCGCTGACCCGCACTACGCTCCCCCACCATGCAGCAGCAGGGTCCGAACGACCGTATCGTGTCCCTCCGCCGGGAGATTCGCTACCACGACCACCGGTACTACGTTCTTGCCGATCCGGACCTCCCCGACGCCGATTACGACGACCTGAGGAAGGAACTGATCGCGCTTGAGGAGGTTCACCCACACCTGGTCACACCCGATTCGCCCACGCGACGGGTAGGTCCTCCGCCTTCCGAACTCTTCGCCCCGGCTGCCCATCGCGAGAGAATGTTCTCGCTCGACAATGCCGATTCGGTGGCCGATCTCGTCGACTGGCGGTCCCGGCTAGAACGGCAACTCGGGCAACCACCGCATGCCCTGGTGTGTGAACTGAAGATCGACGGACTGGCGGTGTCGCTGACCTACGAGCAGGGTCGACTGACCCGAGCAGCCACCCGCGGGGACGGCGAGACTGGAGAGAACGTGACCGCCACCGTCCGTACTATCGCTTCGGTTCCTCTACGCCTGCTCGGTGAACCTCCCGCCTACATGGAGGTTCGGGGAGAGATATACCTGCCTTTGGAGGAGTTCGAACGCCTGAACGCTGGTCGTAAGGAGGCTCAAGCCCGCCCCTACGCCAACGCTCGCAACGCCGCCGCCGGGTCGGTCCGGCAGAAGGATCCTGCGGTAACCGCCTCACGAGGCCTCGATGTATGGATCTACCAGGTCGGGTACGTAGCGGGAGGCCCACCGCTCCGCACCCATTCCGAAACCTTACGGTGGCTCCAAGACTTGGGGCTGCGGGTCCACCCGGACACCGAGGTGGTACCCGATGTGGACGCCGTCCTTACGTTTGTGCGCAAGGTGGAGACCGAGCGGGACGACCTTCCATACCTGACCGACGGGGTAGTCATCAAGGTCGATGATCTTGCCGAGCAGTCGTCCCTCGGCTACACCGCCCGCGCCCCTCGCTGGGCGATCGCCTACAAGTTTGCCGCTGAGGAGCGCATTACCCGACTCCGGAGCATCGAGATAAACGTGGGTAGGACCGGTGCCGCTACCCCGTTCGCGGTTCTGGATCCGGTCTTCGTCGGCGGCGTCAACGTGGAACGCGCCACGCTCCACAACGAGGACGAGGTTCACCGCAAAGACCTCCGGGTAGGTGACCAGGTGATCGTGCGGCGTGCCGGGGACGTCATCCCCGAGGTGGTCGGCCCGGTTGTATCCCGACGGACCGGGAACGAGAAGCCTTGGCGCATGCCGTCGACCTGTCCGTTCTGTGGGGCATCGATCTCGCGTCCGGAAGGAGAGAAAGTTGCCCGGTGCAGGAGAGGTCTCGCCTGTCCGTCCCGGCTTCGTGAGTGGTTGCATTACTTTGCCGGGAGAAGTGGCATGGACATTGAAGGGTTGGGCTATCGAACCATAGACCTGCTGGTCGGGGAGGGTTTGGTCAAGGACCCGGCTGACATCTTCTATCTGGAAACAGACCGTCTTCTCAAGTTTGAGGGGTGGGGCGATACGTCGGTCTCCAACCTGGCCCAGGCCATTACCGAGGCCCGGGATCGTCCCATAGAGCGCCTGTTGGTGGCTCTCGGAATTCGTCACGTCGGGACAACCGTGGCCCGTCAGCTAGCCCGCCGGTTTGTCAAGGTCCGAGAACTAGCGGACGCCGACGTGGAGACGGTGTCAGCTGTCGACGGAATCGGTCCGATCATCGCCCGATCGGTAGCCGAGTGGTTCGCCGACGACTCCAACCGAGTCCTGCTGGACCGGCTTGAGGAGGCTGGCGTTCACATGTCCAACCCGGAAGGGGAGGAACCCTTCGGGGAAACCCTCATCGGGGTCAGCCTCGTCCTCACCGGCAAGCTGGAGAGGATGAGCAGGGACGAGGCTAAGGCCGAGGTCGAGAAGCGGGGAGGAAGGCTCACCTCTTCGGTCTCGGGCACGACCTCCGCTCTGGTGGTGGGGTCCTCAGCTGGCCGGTCGAAACCGGCAAGGGCGCGGACCTTGGGTATCCCTATGATCGATGAGTCGATGTTCTTCCGGCTCCTTACCGAAGGAGAGGGGGCGATAAGGCTTGCTTCGGCAGACCAGCAACTGTCTACCGACCACTCAGAAGTGCGGGCGTAAGGTGTCCGCAATAACCAGGTCCCAACTGGCCACCGGCCACCGACCGCTTAGAAAACGCGAAAGTCCCAGCTGTGCTCACCCACATCGGGTAACCCCCCGATCCGCCGCCAGCGTACGGTCACGGTGTGCGGGCCCGGCTCCCAGGTCAGGGTGGTGGAGCGGGTCGGTGCCCAGGAATAGACGCCCGTTCCCTCGACAAACCGCACTTCCGACTCGGGTAGTCGGAAACCATCCACATAGATGTCCAATCGGTAACCAACCGGAACGTCCACCTCGATAGCAGTTTGGAGCGGCACCTGACTCCCGGGAAGCGGCGAAATCTCCTCCAGGACTTCGGGGATAACCGGCCGATCCGCCTCCGGTGACCCGAACACGAATCCCAGCACCGCCACCAGCACCACACTCAACCCGAGCGACAGGAAGACCACCAGATACTTTCGGTCGCTCATGATCTACCTTCCACCCACTCAATTCTATGGCGGGCACCGGCGATGCTCGGACCAGTGTGGCGGCTACCCTTCCCGCGGTGCGCAGGAACCCGGTCCTTGATGACATGGGATCGTACGGTATCGCGGCGATCCAGGACCGCGCCCGCCGACTCCGGGAGTCTGGTGGACCGCTGGTCGATTTCTCTATCGGCGACCCGCGGGAACCCACTCCGTCGTTCATCCCGGAGGCTCTCCGTAGAGCGGTCCCGGTCGTTTCCCAATACCCCACAATCATGGGGCTCCCCGCCCTTCGTCAGGCAATCGCCGGATATGTAGATAGGCGGTTCGGCGTGGCCTTGGATCCCGATACCCAGATCCTGCCCACCACCGGATCCAAAGAGTCCATCTTCTCCACCCCTTTGGCGTTTGTCGATCGCCAGGCGGGAGACGGGGTAGCTTGGGCCACCCCGGGGTACCCAATATACGAACGAGGGGCGCGGCTAGCCGGGGCGGTCACCTTCCCGGTCCGCCTCGCCGACGACTTCGTCTTCCGGGCATCAGCTATCGCAAATGAGGTCTGGTCTCGGCTACGCATCGTTTGGTTGAACAGCCCTCATAATCCGGCCGGGGTGGTCACGTCGGTCGATGAGCTGACCCGCTTCAGGCACCTAGCCCGGGATCATGATGTCCTCCTCTGCTCCGATGAGTGCTACATCGATCTCTACGATGGCGATCCTCCCCCATCCCTTCTCGAGACCGACGGGGGCACCGATGGAGTCTTGATATTCCTGAGCCTCTCCAAGCGAAGCGGCATGACCGGCTATCGGAGCGGTGCCGTGGTCGGCGATGCGCGGGCGATCGCCGCCTTGAAGTCCCTCCGTAGCGGAACCGGGACCGCGCCGCCGGAGTTCACGCAGGCCGCGGCCACTGCAGCCTGGAACGACGACGCACATGTGGATCAGCGTCGCCGAGTCTTCCGGAGGAAGCGCCGGGTCGTCTCCCAAACGTTTGAGGACCTCGGTTACCCGACGATTGGTTCGGAGGCCGGTCTGTATCTCTGGCAGCAGGTCGGCGACGATGTTCAGATAACCGAGAGGCTTCTCGAAGGCGGGGTGGTGGTTTCGCCGGGTCGGATGTTCGGTCCAGGTGGAGAAGGCCACATAAGGCTCGCCCTCGTACCTAGTCTGGACGAATGTCGGGAATCAGCGAAAGTAATCAGGGAGTGTCTGGGATGAGTCTGATCGATACGCTGTCGTGGCTGGTCGACCTGCCGTCACCTACCGGTCTCGAGGGTCCGCTCTGCGACGGTCTGCGCCACCGGTTGAGTGCCGCGTACGGGCCCCGCCGCATCCGTCGTATCGGCAACAGCTTGGTGGTGGGTGCCCGGGGAGACCGTCCCCTGCTGTTGCTGGTGGGGCACATCGATACGGTACCGTCGCAGGGACAGGCCCCGGCTCATATTGAGAACGGTCGACTGTACGGCCTGGGGGCATCCGATATGAAAGCCGGTATTGCGGTGATGCTTCACCTGATGGAGGATCCGAAGGTGAGGAACGGGCGATACGATATCGTTGGGGTATTCTACGATGCCGAAGAGGGTCCGAACGAGCAGAACGGTCTGGAGCCGGTCCTCAAGGAATTGAGCTGGTTGTCGCAGGCCGAGTTCGCCGTGGTGCTCGAACCCACCGACCTCGAGCTGCAACTCGGTTGCCAAGGCACTGCCAACGCAACGGTACGCTTCACCGGCCGCTCGGCTCATAGCGCCCGACCATGGCTGGGGGAGAACGCCATCACCAAAGCGGGCGAGTGGTTGGCGGAGCTACACCAAAGGAAGCCCACGGAACATGTCCTGTCCGGCCTCTCCTTCTTTGAGCTATTCTCGATTACGAAAGCCTCGGCCGGGATAGCCCGCAACGTGATTCCGGGAACCTTCGACCTCCACCTCAACTACCGGTTCCCGCCCCATCTATCACCGGCCCTCGTCAGTGAGCGGCTGGCCGCGGTCACTGAACCGGCGGACGAGGTGGTGGTTCACGAGGTAGTAGCCGGAGCGCCCATACCCGAAGGTAACCCCCATCTAGATAGGTTGGAGGACTCCACCAGGGCGAGGCGCACCCCCAAACAGGCTTGGACGGATGTAGCCCGCCTGTACCGATACGGCATCCCGGCTGTCAACTACGGCCCCGGCGAGGTAGCTCAGGCGCATCAGGCAACCGAGAGTGTTCCGGTCAAGCATCTCGAGGACGCCTACCGAAGGCTCAGCCGGTTCCTAAGGGCAGCACCGGGCGGCTAGATGGACTCGACTTATTACCGAAGCGTTCAGACCTGGCCCAACGGGGTTGGGCTCATCTACTTTCTCTGGATACCGGTAACCATGTTCTTCTCGGGTGATGACTGGCTTCGGGCGATTTCGTCTTTGGCCCTCCCGATCGTGTTCCTCGCGGGCGTCGTCCTGACCTTTCGCCGACTTGAGGTGTTGGTCACCGACTCGTCCGTCCGCCTCATCTACGGGTTGGGTTGGCCCCATAAGACCTTCAAGCGTGAGACAATCCGCTCGGCGACACCACACCGGTATCCCTGGTGGTACTTCTGGGGCATCCGCCGGACCCCGAAGGGATGGATGTGGAGTGTCTGGGGCCGCGACGCGGTATTGCTCACCTTGGACAACCGGGCCTTCTTGATCGGTACCGATGATGCCGAAACTCTGGCAACGGCCATCAACACGAGACACGGGGTCTCCTGAACAGGGGGACACCAACCAGAAGGGGTAGACACCACGGGAGTGTCCGAAGCGCGAAGGTGAGACCGCTGGCACCGATTATTCTGGGACCGTGCCTGTAGATATCGATATCGTCCATATTGCCCGCCTGGCCCGCCTTGACCTATCCGAGGAAGAACTGGACGTCTACGGCACCCAATGCCGCCAGCTTCTCGATCACGTTGCCCGCATCCAGGCGGTGGAAACCGAGGGTGTGCGCCCCACCTCTCATCCTCTGCCCATGACGAACCGGTTTCGCGAGGATCGGATCACGCCGGAGACGGTCCTAGATCGCCAGGAGGTCCTAGAGCAGGCACCCTCGGTCGAGGGGAACTTCTTCGTCGTCCCCCCGGCCCTCGAAGAGGACTGATATGGCCCCTTCAGGCATCGCCCGAGCGGCACGTGAGCTTCGGGCCGGAACCGTTACCTCCCAAACCCTGGTGGGCCGTGCCCTAGAGCGCATCGCCATGGTGGAGGCTCAGCTTCATGCCTTCCTCACGCTCGATTCAAGCGGAGCGCTCGAAGCCGCCGGGCGATGCGACGAGGAACTGGCATCGGGCAAGGACCTAGGACCCCTTCACGGGATCCCCATCGCGGTCAAGGACAATATGGTCACCAAGGGCATCGAGACCACCGCGGCATCCCGGATCCTGGCCGGGTACGTGCCTCCTTATGACGCCACTGTGGTGCGGCGTCTGCGGGAGGCCGGTGCCGTCATTATCGGCAAGACCAACCTTGATGAGTTCGCGATGGGGTCCTCCACGGAGAACTCCGCTTTCGGGCCCACCCGAAACCCCTGGGACACAGATCGGGTGCCTGGCGGATCATCGGGGGGCAGCGCTGCCGTGGTAGCCGCCGGGATGGCGGCAGGTGCCTTGGGATCGGACACCGGTGGGTCGATCCGCCAGCCAGCATCATTGTGCGGTGTGGTGGGAGTCAAGCCCACATACGGGGCGGTGAGCCGGTACGGGCTGATCGCCTTTGCTTCCTCGCTCGACCAGATCGGCCCCCTTACCCGCACTGTGGAGGACGGCGCCATCCTTCTCGAGACCATCGCCGGATTCGACCCCTTGGATGCCACCTCCTATCCGGGCGAAATCGAGTTAGCCACGACCCGACTCAATCGGGGCTTGGAGGGGGTAAAGGTAGGGGTGGCCCGCCAACTCGGTGGTGCTGGTGCAATGGAGCCGGATGTGGAATCGGCATTCGATCGGATGCTGGCATCCATGGAACTGGCCGGGGCATCTCTAAGAGAAGTCTCACTTCCTACCACCGAGAACGGCCTGTCCGCCTACTACCTCATCGCCCCGGCCGAATGCTCGGCGAACCTGGCCCGCTTCGACGGAGTCCGCTACGGGTCCCGGGTTGAGGGTTCGGATACCAGCGAGATGATGGCCCGTTCCCGGGCTGACGGGTTCGGTCCCGAAGTTACCCGCCGGATCCTGTTGGGGGTCTTCGCCCTGTCCGCTGGCTATCACGACGCGTTCTACGGGCAGGCGCAGAAAGTACGGACGCTCATCCGCGAGGACTTCGAGCGTGCCTACCAGGACTGCGACGTGCTGGTCTCCCCTACCAGCGCTACCACCGCCTTCCCCTTTGGCGATCGCACCGACAATCCCCTTTCGATGTACGTGAGCGACATCTTCACCATCCCATCCAATCTGGTGGGACACCCCGCTATGAGCATCCCGATCGGCCTCGACCGTCAAGGACTGCCGATCGGCTTCCAGGTGATGGCCCCCGCCCTGCAAGAGGCTTTGATGTTTCAAGTAGCCGCGGCCGCAGAGAGTATCGCCGGGTTCGATTGTGATCCCCCGTTCGATCCCCAAACCGGCCTCCGAGGAGGGGTGCGATGACCTGGGATCCGGTGATCGGGATCGAGACCCATGTTGAGCTGTCCACCAAGTCGAAAATGTTCTGCGGGTGCCCGGCCCGCTTCGACGACGAGCCCAACACCAACGTCTGCCCGGTCTGCCTGGGCCTTCCGGGTGCCCTCCCGGTCCCCAACCGGGAAGCCATCGCTCGGATCATCACCATCGGGTTGGCGCTCGACTGCTCCATCGCCCCCGACTCGGTATTCCATAGGAAGAACTACTTCTATGCAGACTTGCCCAAGAACTATCAGATCTCCCAGTACGACCTGCCGGTGTGCGTCGACGGCTACCTGGACGTCGGTGGAGACCACTCCGGCCGGGTGAGGATCGAGAGGGTCCATCAGGAAGAAGACACCGGCAAGAGCACCCATGTGGGCGGAGACGGCAGAATCAGTGGGGCCCGGTGGTCGCTGCTGGACTTCAACCGGTCCGGTGTTCCGCTCGTCGAGATCGTGACGCGTCCCGATATCCGATCAGCCGCCCAGGCTCGCGCCTATGCACAGGAGTTGAGGTCGGTAGTGGAAGTGCTGGGGGTATCAGACGCCCGACTGGAGGAGGGTTCCATCCGCTTCGACGCCAATGTCTCGGTTCGTCCTAGCCCCGATGCACCTCTGGGCATCAAGGTGGAGATCAAGAACATGAACTCTTTCCGTTCGCTGGAAAGGGCAGTGTCCTTCGAGATCGGACGCCAGATCGCCCGTCTGGAGGATGGGCTCTCGGTGGTCATGGAGACCCGCCATTGGGACGAGGAAACCGGCGTAACCCGGGGGGGCCGGCTCAAGGAAGGAAGCTCGGACTACCGCTACTTCCCCGACCCCGACTTGGTACCGATGTCCCATGACCCCAGCCTGGTGTCGAAGCTGAGGTCTCGCCTGCCGGAACTTCCGGCTGCCCGACGGGATCGCTATGTGGCGCTGGGGGCCGGGGAGGCCCAGGCGGCCGCCCTAGTGGCTGGTGAACCGGGCCTGATGCTGGTGTTCGAGCAGGCGGTGGAGGCGGGTGCCGATCCCGCCCAGGCGTCCAACTGGGTTACCGGCGAGGTGGTGGCCACCCTACGGAAGACCGGCGCGGACGTGGCGGGCACCCACCTTGACGGGGCGTCTCTGGCCGAGCTCCTAGCCATGGTGCGCCAAGGATCGCTCTCTGCCGCGGCGGCTCGGGACGTGCTGGGCGGAATGATGGCCGGTGACGGAACACCACGTCAGGTAGCCACATCCCGCGATCTCCTGCAAGTCTCGGATACCGATTTCCTCGAATCGGTCATCGAGGAGATAATCGCCGCGCACCCGGCCGAGTTCGGGCGCCTCATGGCAGGTGAGAAGAAACTGGTCGGCTTCTTCGTAGGTCAGGTCATGCGCCAAACCCGAGGAAAAGCCGACCCGAAACTGGCAGGAAGGCTCCTGGCGAAGCGGGCCGGAGGCAAGAGAGCCGCCAGCTGAGCTAGCGGCCGGTGGCCGGTGCCCGGTTGGGGCTCGGGTCGATTCGGAAGTTCGTTGCGGAAAGGCCGTGCCAGGATCTGCCAGTCGGGTCAGGAGTTGATCGCCTGGCGGAGTGCCTCCAAGGCGCGGTCGGCGTGAAGGCGCATGTTCAACTCGGAGCGCACAGTCCGCAGCACCGTCCCGTCACGGTCGATCACGAACGTGCGCCGCTTATCCGGCAGGGACCGACCCCGAGACACACCAAAGATGCGGGCGATAGCCCCACTCGGGTCGGCGAGGAGAGAGAAGCCCAGGGAATTGGCGTCATCAAACTCAAGTTGCCGATCAACCTGATCAGCGCTGACTCCCACGATGCTGGCTCCGAGTTCGGCGAACTCTTCCGACAGGTCGCGGAAGTAACAGCTCTGGCGCGTTCAACCTGCGGACATCGCCTTGGGATAGAAATACACGACCACGGGACCCGAATCACGGAGGTCACGTAAGGCCAGCCTGTTGCCATGCTGGTCAAGCGCCTCGAAATCAGGCACCTTATCTCCCACCTTCACCTCTATCTCCTCCTCTCGTTGACTGGGCAACACGATGACAGCCGGGACGTATTCTGGCCACCGACAGCTAGACGTGACCCGGGAAGTCGGATGGGTACGGGGGAAATGCGGCAGCCAACTCGGAGAGCTCCCGCCGGATTGGCTCCACCTTGGTCTCATCGGACCTGTCCCGCAGGGCCTTGGTGATGAGCGCGGCGATCCGCGCCGCTTCCGTCTCCCCCATGCCACAGGTGGTGATGCCGGGAGTGCCGATCCTCAGACCGCTGGTGACGAAAGGAGGTCGGGGATCATAGGGGATGCCGTTCCGATTCAACGTGATCCCGATCGAGTGGAGCAGCGTCGCCGCTTCCCGACCGGTCAGGTCCTCATCGATCGAGCGCAGGTCAACCAGCATCAGGTGGTTGTCGGTACCGCCCGAGACGATGCGCACACCCTCCTCCATGAACATCTCGGCCATGGCCGAAGCATTGGCGACAATCCGGCGGGCATACCGGCGGAAATCATCGGTAGAAGCCTCCTTGAAACAGACCGCCTTGCCCGCGATCTGGCTGATGATCGGCCCGCCCTGCATGTCGGGGAATACGCCTTTGTTGATGGCGGCACCGAACGACTCCTTGGCCATAACCATGCCCCCTCTCGGGCCTCGAAGTGCCTTGTGAGTAGTGGCGGTGACGATGTCCGCCACCGGCACCGGATTCGGCGATACCCCGCCTGCCACCAACCCGATGAAATGGGCGGCATCCACCATGAACAAGGCACCCACCTCGTCAGCGATGGACCGGAAGCCGTCGTAGTCAAGATGGCGTGAGTAGGCGGAGTAGCCAGCCAGGACCACCTTAGGACGATGCTCAATCGCCTTGGCCCGGACCTCTTCCATGTCGATCCGCTCCGTACGACGGTCAACCCCGTAGGCCACGAACCGATAAAGGCGACCGGAGAAGTTCACCGGTGAGCCGTGGGTGAGGTGGCCGCCTTCGGCGAGGCTTAGACCTAGGACCGTGTCACCCGGCTCAAGGTAGGAAAAGTAGACCCCCATGTTGGCTTGAGCTCCCGAATGGGGCTGGACGTTGACGTATTCGGCGTTGAACAGGCGCTTAGCGCGCTCGATCGCCAGCGATTCGAGGCGGTCCACCCATTCGCAGCCCTCGTAGTAGCGGCGGGCCGGGTAGCCCTCGGCGTACTTGTTGGTGTATACGGACCCGCAAGCCTCCATGACCGCTGGCGAAGCGAAGTTCTCGGAGGCGATTAGATGGATGTTGCTGTTCTGGCGATTCGCATCCTGGCGGATGAGATCGGCTACCTCTGAGTCAACCGTCTCGATCGGTCTCATATCGATCATGGGACACCTTGCGGCTAGGTGGTTATATACCGAGGGAGGGTAACCGACCGCAGACCGATCCGGGATCGGGCTGGCTGGCGGTTCAGCGTCGGTCCCGACCTTCGAGTCTGGACCTGACTCCTTCCGGAACCGCAGGTGAGGCAGGTGCCATCAGGGGGGTGATGGCGATCCCTCCATTGTGGTTGACGCCGATATCGGTGTCGTTGGTGGGCCATTCCCCGAAATCCTCCCGGTAGCAGTGGGAATACGTGCCGTCAGGAAGGGCCTGATGCATCCGACCGTAGGTCACGCGGGCGGGTGAAACGACCCGGCGGGGGGTATCCAAGTCGGCCTCCCAGGGAATGTTGACCGATACCACATCGGCCACCGACCCGACATCAAGGAGATCGTCAAGAATGTCCACGCAAACTGCCGAGAGGCGTCGCCAGGCGGGGGTGGATCCCGGGTCCCGCATCACCGGATACCAGGTCTCCCAGCTGCCCGTGACACCGGTGGAGAATGCGACCGATGGGATGCCCAACTCCCATCCCTCAAAGGCGGCACCCACCGTGCCCGAGCTAATTAGGTAGCCGGTGCCATGGTTGTATCCGATGTTGATCCCGGCAACGACCAGGGACGGGAGCGATCCGAAGAAGCCAGCCGCAATCTGGACCGCATCGGCCGGGGTTCCCGAGACGGTGATCAGGGTCTCGTTGCCCTCCGCCACCTCGGTTACCGAGATCGGTTCCCAACGGGTCAGGGCTTTGCTGATCCAGCTTCGCTGACCCTCCGGCACCACCGTCCGCACCTCACCCACCGAGGTGAGCGCATCCCGGAAGGGCCTGAGGGCCGGGCTGTCCACCCCATCGTCGTTGGTAAGCAAAATCCAGGACACGAGGCCGGAGGCTAGCGGGCCAGCTAGCCGGATCGACCAACAACCCCTACTCTTTGCCTATGGGAACTGTCCTAGCCGCAGCTGTGACCGTGAGCGACGGAGTGAGCCACGGGTCCCGAACGGACACGTCAGGTGAACTCCTGGCCGACCGCCTGGGAAGGCAGGGGTTCCGGGTGGACCGCCATGTGGTCGCCGACGACGAGGAGAGTATCCGCTTGCTGTTGGCTGACCTGGCTCGGCGAAGGCAGCTGGTCATCACCACCGGCGGCACCGGGTTCGGCCCGAGGGACGTGACCCCCGAAGCTACTTCTTCGCTGATACAACGACCTGCTTCCGGTCTCGCCGAGCTGATCCGGGCCGAAGGCCTACGTCACACGCCGATGGCCGCCCTGTCCCGAGGGGTCGCCGGCGTGATCGGTGATTGCCTGGTAGTGAACCTTCCCGGAAGCCCCAAAGCCGTACGTGAGGGGCTCGACGCCATCGAACCCCTGCTGCCGCACATTCTCCAACTGCTCAGAGGAGACACCGAACACCGCTAGCCCCGGCTATGGCAATCGGACAAGCGGTCTTTCAGTCGTCACCGCGGATGGCTACCCGCTGCGGATGGGTATAGAGGTTGAGTCCCGTCCCCCGGACAAACCCCGCCACCGTCAGACCTAGCTCCTCGGCGAGATCGACCGCCAGTGAGGAGGCGGCCGAGACCCCGGCCAGTACGCTGAAGCCAGCCACCGCCGCCTTCTGCACCAATTCAAACGAAATCCGGCCCGACACGGTGACCACCGTCTCCCCGATCGGCCATCTGCGAGCTGAAAGCTGACCTACCAGCTTGTCCATGGCATTGTGACGTCCAACATCCTCACGAATCCCAAGAAGCTCGCCTCTCGAATCGAAGCCCGCCGCAGCATGTAAGCCGCCGGTCAGCCGAAATCCATGCTGGCGATCCCGCATCCGCTCCATCATCTCCTGCAGACGCCCCACTGACACGGTGGGACCCGCAGGGAGGGGCGGTGCTGCTACTCGGACCGCGTCGATGGACGCCTTCCCACACACTCCGCATGAGGAGGTGGAATACAAGTTCCTCCGAAACTGTTCGACATCCACCCGCACGCCCTCGGCTAGAACCAGCTCATAGCGCCCGGCCCCGTCTGCGCCGGGGAGGGAACCAACCTCGGCCAACTCGGCCGGGCGCAGGATTATCCCCTCGGTTAAGGCGAACCCGCGGGCCAAATCATGATCATGTCCGGGAGTGCGCATCAGGACCGCAATCGGGACGCCCTGGAGGCGGAACTCAACCGGATCCTCGGATGGCAATTGGTCCTGTTGCTCCTCGGACTCGCCGTGGCGAACGCGGACAACCCGTCTCGCTGAGCTGCCCAACATGGGGCTCCTCCCTACCCGGCGTCTTCAGGCACCTACATGGTAGATGCTATCCACCCCGGACCGACTCAGGTCTCTTCCTTGAGGAGGATCCCTTCGACCCGCGCCACGCGCTCCGACAGCTCCTGGACCCTGTCGGCCAACCGCTGGACCTTGTCGGCCAACCGATCCCTCCGGTTCAGGATCACAACCGCCAACGCCACCACCGTATGACCCACCACACCGGACACCCTCGCGAACTCTGCCCAATCCACTATCACCAACCCTGATCTCAGATTACTACAACAATGATTAAACCTAATGTCTCATGTTTGTGATGATCCGTCAATCCTGAGATTGCGCTGGCTCGTGACCGCGGCGGACTTCGACCGGCTAGTAACCGGGGCCGGGCCCTCCCGCCCGTTGGTCCACTAGAGTTGGCCCAGACACGGGAGCCCGGTTAGGGCTGAGAGGGAAATGTTCGTTTCCGACCGTCGGAACCTGATCCGGGTAATGCCAGCGCAGGAAGTTCTCTCTCACCCTCCCCGACCCGCAACCAGCACTGGGGAGGAACCAAGATGAGAAACTCCATAACCGCCCTCTGTATCACCGGCCTCTTGCTGGCCGCTTGCGCCGACGAGCCATCGCCCGACTCCGGACCTCAGACCGTCCGCCTCATCACCCACGACTCCTTCCAAGTCAGCGACGCCGTCTGGGAGGCATTCGAGGCCACCACCGGACATACCGTGGAACTGCTGACGGCGGGTGATGCCGGCACCATGGTCAACCAGGCGATCCTGACCAAAGACAATCCAGTGGCCGATGTGATGTTCGGGATCGACAACACCTTCCTAGGAAGGGCCCTCGATGCGGATCTCTTCGAGGAGTTTCAACCCGATGGGCTAGCGGATGTCCCCGACGCTCTCCAACTGGACTCGAGGGTCACCCCGATCGACTTCGGAGACGTGTGCCTCAATTACGACATCCGCCGGATGGACGAACTCGGGGTAGCGCCCCCGTCTCGACTCCTCGATCTCGCCCAGCCCGCCTATCGGGGCTTGTCGGTGGTCCAACATCCGGGCACCTCTTCGCCGGGCCTAGCGTTCCTGCTGGCGACCATTGCGGTCTTCGGCGAAGACGGGGACTATCCGTGGCAGAGTTTCTGGCGCGACTTGGTGGCCAACGACGTGCTGGTGACGGCTGGCTGGGAGGACGCTTACTACGGGGCCTTCTCCGGCGGATCGGGCGCAGGCGACCGACCGATAGTGGTGTCATATGCCTCGTCACCTCCCGCCGAGGTGATCTATGCCGACCCTCCGGTATCGGAGGCACCCACCGCAGTGGTTTCGGACGGGTGTTTTCGCCAGATCGAGTTTGCTGGCATCCTGGCGGGTACTCCGGTGCCCAACGCCGCTCGCCAACTGGTTGAGTTCATGCTGGGTCTCGAGTTTCAGGAGGACATTCCCCTCAACATGTTCGTGTTCCCGGCCAACGGACAGGCGGAGCTACCCGAGGAGTTTCTCCTCTACACCACGGTGCCCGCTTCGCCAGCTTCGGTCGGCTTTGCAGAGATCAACGCTAACCGGTCGGCCTGGATTGAGGAATGGATCGAACTCGTAGCCTCCTAGGTTCGGGATCGGCGGGATGGCTGATATGGATCCCGGCTACCTTCTTCGGCCTGTTCTTCGCCTATCCACTGGTCCGGATCCTGGCAAGGAGCTTGGCGGCGGACGGGAGTCTCGACCTCTCCCCGTTCGTGGACATCGCCCTGAAAGGCTCCCTACGCCGAGCCGCCTGGTTCACCGTGTGGCAGGCCGCCGCCTCCACGATCCTTACGCTATTGGTGGCGTGGCCGGGTGCCTATGTGTTGGCCCGCTACCGATTCAGGGGAAGGAACCTGATCAAGGCAGCCGTGACGGTGCCGTTCGTACTACCGACGGTGGTCGTGGGAACTGCCTATCTGTCGCTGCTGGGTCCCGACGGACCCCTCGGGATCGACCTACGCCGGTCGGCTTGGGCGATCCTGATCGCGCACGTCTTCTTCAACTACGCGGTGGTGGTGAGGATGGTCGGCGGCTTCTGGGAGCTGGTCGATCCGCGCCTAGGGGAGGCCGCTCGAGCACTGGGCGCAAGCCGTTGGCAAGCCTTCCGATCAGTAACGCTACCTCTCCTGGTGCCTTCGATCGTCGCCGCCGCCTCAATCATCTTTCTCTTCAGCTTCACCTCGTTCGGGGTCGTCCTCATCCTGGGCGGGTTCGAGTACGCCACCGTAGAGGTGGCAGTGTGGCGGGAGGCGGTGGTCAACTTGGACCTGGCCGCCTCCGCGGCGCTGGCCTTAGTGCAGCTGGTCGGGGTTACCGCCGCCCTCTGGGTATATGGTCGAGTGCAACGCCGCCATCTCAGAAAGATCCCGCTGAGACCCTCGGCAATCACGAGGCAGCCGCCCGCGACAGTCGGACAGCGCCTAGCCGTAGTCGGCGCTCTAGCCTCGATGGCCCTCTATCTGGGTGCTCCGATCGCCACCCTGGTGATTAGGTCGCTCGACGGGGCCTCGGGCTGGGGTCTGGATCACTTCGCTGGATTGGTAGGCGGCACAGTCGGTGCCGTGAATCCTGGTGAGGCCATCCTCAACTCGGTGTGGTTCTCTGCGGTGGCGGTTGTCCCGGCGCTAGTGGTAGGCCTCACCGCCGGGGTGGTGATAGCCAACCGCCCCGGAAGATCGGGGGCCCGGCTGGATACCCTGCTGATGTTGCCATTGGGTGCCTCGGCAGTAACCATCGGTTTCGGCTTCCTGGTGGCTTTCGGATGGCCGGTGGATATTCGCGCCTCGGTGTGGCTTATTCCGCTGGCCCATTCGGTGGTCGCCGTTCCGCTGGTGATCCGCAGCGTGACCCCCATCCTCCGATCTATCCGGCCCGAGCTCCTCGAAGCGGCCGCAGTCTTGGGGGCCTCACCACGGCAAGTGTTCCGCCAGATTGAGCTGCCCGTGATACGCCAGGCCGCCTTGGTCGGGGCGGGCTTCGCCGCGGCCGTCTCGCTGGGCGAGTTCGGAGCGACCGCCTTCCTGATCCGACCTGATCGGCCTACCATTCCCACCGCTATCTTCAGGCTGCTGGGACAACCCGGGGACACCACCACCGGCCAAGCCATGGCCCTCAGCGTGATCCTGATGATCCTCACTGCGGCGATCGTGATGTCGGTGGATCGCTTCCGCATCCGCGGGTCGGGCGAGTTCTGATGCTCACTATCTCCAACCTCACCCTCTTCTACGGCGATCTTCAAGCCCTTGACAACGTGAGTCTTTCCCTGACCAGCGGGGAGGTAATGGCGGTGCTGGGGCCTTCCGGGTCCGGTAAGTCAAGCCTGCTCCGGGCCGTAGCCGGGCTAGAAACCCCCACCTCAGGGCGGATATGGTTGCACGGTGAGGATGTGACCGACAAGGCGGTCCACCTTCGGCAGGTGGGCCTCATGTTCCAGGACTATGCCCTTTTTCCCCATCTCAGCGTGGCCGACAATGTGGCCTTCGGGCTACGAATGCAACATCGTGACCGGACAGCCACCAGACAGCGGGTGGCCGAAGTCTTGACCTGGGTGGATCTGGACGGGTTCGCCGATCGAAGCATCGAGTCTCTCTCGGGTGGCGAACAACAACGGGTGGCGTTGGCCCGAAGCCTGGCACCGGAACCGCTCCTCATCATGCTCGACGAACCGGTGGGAGCGCTGGATCGGGCCCTGCGCGCCAGGCTGGTGCCAGAGCTAGCCGGGCTCATCCGCCGTCTGGGCGTGACCGCCGTCTACGTAACCCACGATCAGGACGAAGCCTTCGCCATCGCCGACCGGATCGCGATTATCCATAGAGGCCGCATCCGCCAGGTCGGGTCACCGACCGCTCTGTGGAAGGCACCGTCAACCGAGTTCGTAGCCAGGTTTCTCGGCTTCGAGAACTTCGCCGACGCGAAAGTAGCGGACGGGGGTGTCGCAACCACTCCTTGGGGGACCCTTGCCACTCGGTTGGTGCCAGGCCATCATCGGGTAACGCTAAGGCTCGACGGGATCCGCTTGGATCCGGAGGGGACCGTACGAGGACGGGTGACGAGCGCGGGTTGGTCACCCGCCGGATCGGTGATCCGGTTAGCCTGCGGAGAAGGAATTTTGGCCGTACCCGCCGGGTGGCATCCGCCCTCGGTGGGTGATGAGATCACGCTGACCATCGACCCGGGCGCGGTAATACCTTTGACACCTGACAGTTAGGGATCTGCCATGACCCCGCCCATCGTGATGACTATCGGAGGCAGCGACTCCGGAGCGGGTGCCGGGATCCAGGCCGATCTGAAGACGCTGGCCGCCCATCGGGTCTATGCCACCACGGTGTTGACCACGGTCACCGCCCAGAACACCGTGGGGGTGCGGAGGGTCGAGCCGTTGTCCATCAAGACGATAGATGCCCAGTTGGAGGCATTGAGCAGCGATCTGGCCCCGGACGCCGCCAAGACCGGTCTGCTGGGCCGGGAGGAAGTGGTTCGGTTGATCGCCGATCGGGCCCCCCTTCTGCCCAACCTGGTGATCGATCCGGTGCTGGTCGACCGCCACGGCCGGGAGCTGTCGGATCGGGCCACGGTTAAGGCCTATTTGGCCCACCTGATCCCCGCCGGACGCCTCGCTACCCCCAATCACCTCGAAGCTGCCCTCCTCGCGGGCCGCGACGAGAAGACCCGCTCCGGGCTGAAAGCCACGGCTACCCACTTGGCGCGTGCCACCCGAACACCGTTCCTCATCACCGGCGGTCGTCTCGATAAGGACCGCCAACCCGTGGATGTCTTCTCCGACGGGATAGAGACCCACACCTTCCCGGGCCGCCGGGTGTCAACCCGCAACGTTCACGGTACGGGCGATGCACTATCAGCCGCTATCGCCGCCCGTCTCGCTGAGGGAGAGGACCTACTGATGGCGATCGCCGAATCCAGAGCCTGGGTAGCGCGGGCGATAGCCGGAGCATCAGATTGGAGACTCGGTCGGGGAGAAGGTCCGATCGACCACTTCGGATGGGGATAGCCGGATGGGACCTCGGCGTCTAGAACGGCTTGGATTGACCCGCCGGATGTGGAGAGCGCCGATCAGGACCCCCGCCGGGCGTACAAGAGCCGAAAACGAATCACAAGGTTGTTAGCATGGCGGTAGATAGCCTTGGTCGATTTGGGCCGAGGACGAAGAAGGGAGAAATGGGATGGACTTCTTGACCAACCTGGGCGTTGTCCTGGCTGCGATAGGTGCGCTCAATTGGGGACTGGTCGGATTGTTCGGGTTTGACTTGGTGGCAGCAATTACCGGTGCCGGAAAGTTCGGAGAAACCAACCAGATCTCGCGGATCGTCTACATAGTGGTAGGTGTATGCGGGATCTTGGCGCTGTTCTCCCTCGGTTAAGCAACAACACCACTATCACCATCTGAGGGTCGGTAACCCGGCCCTCAGGTCGATTCTGGGGCCGCCGAGCAGAAGGCTCACGGTTACCAATCGGACGAGGTCAGTGCCTTCAGGTGCCCCGAGGAGCTGCCCAGAGACAAGGCGTCGGAGGCGATTTTGGTATGGGGCTTATATTCGTGAGTGCCTAAGGGCAGGAGCCCGTGACCATCCGGCCCAGAGCGGCAGCCCAAACGTGTGTCAGCATGGCAACCAGAACTCGTGCTGGACGCCGACCACCTTCGGAATCGGGCTTCCCGCTACCGGTTCCAAGAACACGAACCATGTGGTCCAATACCATGTGTAGTAGTCGGGTTCCCACCCGTCCTGTTCCGGGTATTCGTCGCCGGGGTCATGGACTGCTACCCACGGGAACTCCCCCCACCCAGCATGAGGGACATGGTCCCGATCCGAGCAGAAGTTGTCGCCCAAGATAACTTCGCCGACAGAGAACACAGTGTCCGCGTCCCCATAATCGGCTAAGAACTGGTAGGCGATGATGTCGGAGAAAGAGTCGGACACGCCGATGTCGGACAGATCCTCCGGACTTATGTTGTCGTACTCCCAGGCTGGGCGGTCGTCGCCGTACAGAAGGGTGGTGTCGTCCCAGACCAGCGAATCGACCTGGCCGGGACCCCACCGGTGAAGCCGCCAGCCCCGATCCAGCCCGTAGAAGCCACGGTCCGTAACCGCGTCAGAAAGAGGCACCTGCCCACGCAGGGCTTCCGCGAAGCGGTCCAGCGCCGCCCGCCAATCCCAACGGTTCACGTCCGCGGGTTCCCACACCGGTCCCCTGTAGACGGGCTCGACCCGTTCGACGAGTTCGCTAGGCCCCGCAGGTGCGGGGTCGGGGAATAACTTCGCGGCGGAAGGGGCGGACCCGAGGGCGCATCCGGTCCGTGTTCGGGGGTCGCAGACGGCGGCGAGAGTCACGAACGACAGGTGGTAGGGGCCGCCGCTGTCGTCCCAAGTGCCTTGCCCGCCCACAGGGTCAGGGTCGGGGTCGTAACCCGCGAAGACAGTCAGCCTCCATCCCTGCGGGCCTCCGTCTGCCATTTGGTACACGTCGACGCGGGCTGCTGCTACTACTTCCCCGCCCGGCGTAACGAAGCTGCGGTCCAACTGCGGGTCGGGGGCTTTGACAAGGACCGCTTCGTTGGGGTCGCCGCCGTACACGGTGGCGACGCGGCGGGCGACGTCTTCTACGAGTAGCCGCACCGTGGGCGCGGTCGGACGTCCCGAATCCGAAGTGGGGGTGATGGTCTGGTAGGGGCCTAGGCGGGCGACGTGGTGGGCGGATACCCAGCCGGTTGTGTCCGCGGCGGGGACGGTCACGGCGTGCCAGAGGGGATGCCAGCGGCCCTGGTCGATGCGGAGGCTCCGTCCGGTGGCCTGTATCCCTGTCAGGGGGTCCGCCCACGCTTCGGGTTCTCCCCACTGTTCGGGGGAGGTGGTAGCGGGGTCCATCGACGGGGGGTAGACGCCGATAGCGGGGTACTGGTAGGTGTCGGGTTGAATGTTGGAGAGGCGGGCCACGACGCGGCCTGCGGGGAGGTCGCGGACGTTGAGGAGGTCGTCGTGGGCGACACCGACGATTGTGAGGCGGGTCCCTTCGGGGACGGTAGGTACACCCGATTCTGGTAGGGGTTGGGTGGGTCCCGGTTCGGGGCGGGTGGTGGTGACGGCGGCGGCAGTTGTTGGGGGAGCGGTCCCTGCGGGCTGCTGGGTCGCGGGAGACTGCGCAGCCGAAGAAGAGACAGCAGCGGCGATAACGGTTGTGGGCGGGGGCACGTCGGCGCTGCCACCTCCGATACCGCACCCCGCGGCTATCAGGGTTACTACCCCAATCAGAACCGCACGGGGCCGACTTCGGAGCATCATGATCACGGGGCTCATGCGTGAGTGCCCATGGCACTAGCGTACTGTTCTGTAGCGCCTGCCCGCGGTGCGCCCTGGTGGGGGTGGTCGGTCTCCCGGCAGAAGTTTGTTGCGCTCGCTACGTCCGGGGGGTTGTCAATACCCTCGCCGCTTGCTGGCACCGGACCCGCCATATGCCGGTCCCGCAATACCGAGACGGCGAATGCGAAGTACGGAGGCTCTGGGACGCCGCGGTCTCTGCGGCGCTCGGCTGGGATCCCTCGCCGATCACCCGGCTGCGGCAGCTGCTTCATGAAGAACCCCATGTCAAGAAGCTCGGCTACGGCCAGTACGCGGACGCCCCAGACCAGCCAGAATAGGGCGTTTCCTAGTCGATCACTCCAACCGCGAGGCGATGCTGAGGGCCAAATCGTCTAGTCTTGGCGTGATGCGCGCTTGGATCCTCAACGACACTCGGGGGCCGTCCTCCTACACCTTGGCGGAGGTGGACACGCCGAGACCTGGGCCAGGTCAGGTACGGGTGCGGATGGTGGCATCAGCGCTCAACCGCCTGGACCTGTGGATGTCGATGGGGTTGCCCGCTCCCAAGCATTTCCCCCATGTAGCGGGCGGGGATGGTGCCGGGTATGTGGACGCGGTGGGAGACGGCGTGGATGAATGGGCCCCGGGCACCGAGGTGATCGTGAACCCCTGCCTCGGTTACGGCCCGGTGACCGATCGTATCCCCTTCGACGGGAACCTTGGGGTGCTGGGAGAGCACACCTGGGGAACCCTGGCCGAATACGTGGTCCTGCCGGAGACGAACCTGGTAGCGAAGCCAGCTCGACTCTCCTGGCCTGAGGCAGCCGCCTTCGGACTCACTTATGGGACGGCCTACCGGATGCTGTGCCGGGCCCGCCTCAGCAGAGGGGACCTGATGGTGGTGGTGGGGATCGGCGGTGGTGTGAGCACGGCCGGGTTGCTGATCGGGAACCTGCTCGGTGCCGAGGTCTACGTCACCTCCCGCAGTGACACCAAGATCGAACGGGCCGTCTCGATGGGCGCCGCGGGGGGGTTCCGCTCGGACACTGCCTTTTCGAAGGCACTGAAGGAGGCGGCCGGGAGGCAGGCCGACGTGGTGTTTGAGAACGTCGGTCCGGCCACCTGGAACCAGTCGATGCGATCCCTCAAACCTGGCGGCCGGGTGGTGACCTGCGGTTCCACTAGCGGCCCCAAAGTGGAGGTCAGCGTGCCTCCTCTCTTCTTCCGCCACCTTGAGATCATCGGCTCCACCATGTACGACCACGAGGACTTCGCCCGCGTGACGGGGTGGGTGGCCGCCGGGGAACTGCCGGTACTCACCGATAGCATCTACCCGTTCGAGCACCTGCCGGAAGCGTTGGCTCGGATGGGAGCGGGAGATCATCACGGAAAGCTGGTCATTGAAGGGAGCGAAGCGTGACCGACATGCCCTCGATCGGTTGGGTAGGAACGGGTGTCATGGGGGTTTCGATGTGCGGGCATGTGCTCGACGCTGGCTACCCGGTCACCGTCACCACCCGCAGCAGAGCCAAGGCCGACGGCCTCATCGCTCGGGGCGCGGTGTGGGCCGAAACTCCCGCCGAAGTGGCGGCCAGATCGGACATATCCTGCGCCATCGTCGGCTTCCCCCACGACGTCCGCGAAGTGTTCCTCGGCGAAGGCGGTCTCCTATCGGGGGCTTCGCCCGGATCGGTCCTTATAGACATGACCACCTCCGAACCCGCCCTGGCCATCGAGATAGCCGAGAAATGCGCCCGGCGAGACGTGTCCGCCATCGACGCGCCGGTGAGTGGAGGCGACATCGGTGCCCGCAACGGGACGCTATCGATCATGGTCGGCGGCGATGAGGACGTGGTGGAGCGGGTCCGGCCGGTGTTCGACACCATGGGCAAGACGATCGTTCGTCAAGGCGGACCCGGTGCCGGACAACACACCAAGGCGGTGAACCAGATCCTGATCGCCACTGGCATGATCGGACTGTCCGAGGCGTTGCTCTACGGACAACGGGCCGGACTTGATCTGCCTACCGTCATGGAATCGGTGAGCGGCGGGGCAGCCGGATCGTGGTCACTTTCCAACTACGGTCCCAGAATCCTGGCGGGGGACTTCGAGCCGGGCTTCTTCGTCGACCACTTCGTCAAGGACATGGACATTGCCCGACGGGAGGCCGCTGGTATGAAGCTCCCGGTCCCCGGTCTGGCCCTCGCCCATGAACTCTACGTCTCCCTACAAGCCTTGGGACTGGGAAGGAAGGGAACCCAGTCTCTAATCCTGGCCCTAGCCCATCTCGCCGATCTCGAATGGGAACCACCGGCCCGAGCCCACTGAGCAGCGCTCGGACCGACGAGGCGGACTGGTCAAGGCCACGCTCACACGGAGTCCCGGAACCCGCCCGGTCGTATAGCATCCAACCCATGATGGACCGCCTAGCACCCGACGATCTACCCAGCGAGACTATCCCTAACGTTCTCGCCTCCCGGTACGCTTCCGCGGCCATCCGATCGGTATGGTCTCCGGTGGGCCGGGTCATCATCGAGCGAGAGCTTTGGACGGCGGTCCTGGAAGCCCAGGCCGAGCTGGGGATTCCGACTCCCGCGTCGGCGATCCGCGACTATCGGGCGGTTGTCAGGAAGGTGGATCTGGACTCGATCAGGGCCCGGGAGCGCATCACCCGCCACGATGTCAAGGCTCGCATCGACGAGTTCTGCTCTCTGGCCGGGCACGAGGTGATCCACCGTGGTCTGACCTCCAGAGATGTCACGGAGAACGTGGAGCAGATGCTGATCCGGCAATCCCTCCAGATCCTCGCCGACAAGACCGTGGCGGTGCTGGGGCGGATGGCGGCGCGTGCCTTGGAGCACCGTGACACTGTCATCGTCAGCCGCACTCACAACGTCCCCGCCCAGCCCACCGCACTCGGCAAGAGGTTCGCTGACGCTGCTGCAGAGACCCTCCTCGCCTTCCGACGACTGGAGTACCTGATAGACAAGTACCCACTTCGGGGGCTTAAGGGGGCGGTCGGCAACCAGCAGGACCTGCTGGATCTCTTTGATGGCGACGCCGACAAGGTGGAACACCTAGAGCGGAGGGTGGCCGAGCGGCTCGGATTCCGCGAAACGTTGTCGGCGGTGGGGCAGGTCTACCCGAGATCCCTCGATCTTGAGGTGGTGGCCGCCCTGGTCCAGCTGTCGGCGGGGCCCTCCAGCCTGGCTACCACCCTCCGTCTGATGGCCGGACACGATTTGGTGACGGAAGGATTCGCCCGCGGACAGGTCGGATCCTCCGCCATGCCCCACAAGCGGAACATGCGAACCTGTGAACGCATCGGCGGCTTCTCCGTGTTGCTGAATGGCTACCTGGGTATGGCGGGCGCTCTGGCGGTAGGCCGCTGGAACGAAGGGGATGTCAGCGACTCGGTGGTGCGCCGGGTGATGATCCCCGATTCCATATTCGCCTGCGATGGCCTGTTGGAAGCCATGCTCCACGTCCTAGACGGCTTCACCGCCTTCCCCGGCACCATCCAAGCCGAGCTCGAAGCGGAGTTGCCGTTCCTCTCATCCACCCGACTGCTCACCGCGGGGGTCCAAGCGGGGATGGGACGCGAAGAGGCCCACGAAGTAATACGGCACCACACCCTGGCGGCGGCCGACGCCCGGCACCGGGGAGACGGCTACGACCTCTGGGAGGCCCTCGGTGCGGACCACTCGTTTCCTCTCGATAGCCACGGAATCCGCCAAGTCGTGATGTCAGGAGTCCCGACCGGCCGAGCTGCGGACCAGATAGATCAGGTCGCTGCCGAGGTGTCCGAGGTTGTGGCGGAACACCCCGACACCGCCGCCTACCAACCGGAGACCCTCCTCTAAGAGCCCCGAAGCCCCATAACCCGGACGCATGCAGCGGCCCCACGCGGCTTTCCGGCTTCGCTGGGTCCCACCCCCGCCTCACACCACCAGGTTCGGAGCGTGATCGGCCATGCCCGGCTTCAATCGCTTTCCGGACCTCAGCTTCTGTTCGGACATTTCTGGCTGACTCCCGGGGCAAACAGGATCAACAGCTCAGCACAACACCCGGCCGCCGTTACCCTGCCTGAGGGAACAACGACTGGGAGGTCCAGCATCGATGAGTGGCCGCGTGCTGTTTGTGGACGATTCGGGTAAACCTGCAGCTCGGGACAGCACACGGGCGGTAGTTATCGGGGGTTTCTCGGTAGAGGTAGCCAACGTTCCGGTACTCAGTCGTAGGATCGTCGGTGCCAAGGGTCGTTTCTTCCCCGGGCGTGGCCACCCGACGGAGTGGGAAATCAAAGCGAAGAGGACGATCCCCCGAACCCTTGGAAACGTCGGAAGAACCGCGACTTCGTCGCAGAGTTGGTGCGCATCATCGGACAGCTTGACTGCACGGTGTACACAGCAAGCATAGACAAAGCGCGCATGCATCATCAGATGACTCTCCGAACAACGATGCCACTGCTGTTGCAGAGCCTCGTCGAACACTTCGCTGTGGAATGTGCCTACCACAACGAAACAGGCCTGCTCGTCTCGGATTGGTCAAGCCACAACCTTGATGCCCACGCAAGCGGATGTGTGGCAAGCTTCGTAGCGTCGCGGCGGCTGCCGTTGCATCCAAGCGTGTACTACGCGAACTCGCTGACCACCCAGGCGATCCAGGTCGCCGACCTCGTAGCTGGGATCGCCCGTCGTGTAATTGAGGGCGACACCCGCTTCCACACCGTCGGTCAGGACTTGGAGAACGTCCGTACACTCGGGGGCGGTACTGGTGCCACTACCCACACCGGACGCAGCTACACAAACTGGATCTCGCTGTTCTGAACAACAGACCGGCCCGCCGTTTACACTTGTGGCAGGCGTGTCTAACATAGGGTTAGCTTGCCGGTCCGGCTAGTAGGCATTAGCCGAATACAGCCGACATACCGCTGGCGACGGGACCCCGGAACGCACGGGGTCCCATTTTGTTTGCCAGTGTTTTCTCGAGCCACACTCTCGCATGTTCGACCCCGTCCTAGCCAGTGCGGGGCGTGGTTCCCCTGCCATCCAATCGACCCTACTCCATCGCCCAAAGCCGGAATCGGTGCTTAGCAACGGATACTGTATTAACAAGCCTGCGACAAGGACAAAACCCTTGTTGGGTCGCCGCTCTCTAGGGGGACGGTCTAGGGAAAGTCCTCGTGGATCTTGGATGCGGTGGGTCCCCTCTGACCTTGGTACTTCGAGCCTGCCCCGGCCGATCCGTAAGGATGCTCCGCCGGACTGGAGAGGTAGTAGAAGCTGACCTGGCCGATCAGCATCCGTGGGTATATGGCGATAGGAAGATTGGCTACATTGGCCAGCTCCAGGGTGAGGTAGCCGTCGAACCCGGGATCGACGAACCCGGCTGTGGAGTGAATCAGAAGACCGATACGCCCCAGGCTTGACTTGCCTTCCAACCGGGCCACGATATCGTCCGCCAACCGGATCCGCTCGTAGGTGGCACCGAGGACGAACTCGCCGGGATGCAAAATGAAGCGTCCATCCTCTGCAACCTCCCGCTCCTTGGTCAGGCGCGGTTGGGGCAACTTGGGATCGATGTACGGATAGAGGTGGTTCTCGAAGACTCGGAACGTCCGATCCACCCGTAGATCCACCGACGAAGGCTGGACGTTGGCCGGGTCGAACGGATCGATCTCGATCCGTCGCTCCGTGATTGCCGCTTTGATGTCGTGGTCGGATAGGATCATCGCTCGCTCCGATTAGCTCGGCGATGGGACGAACCCGCTGTCAAGGGAAGGGAAGGACACGTTACCGGCTTGCCGGGCCGATTGCTACCCCGAGGTGACAGGGGGGCCAGAGCGGGTGAGGGGAATCGAACCCCCGTTCTCAGCTTGGGAAGCTGATGTTCTACCACTGAACTACACCCGCAAGGCGAGCCCGAATCCTAACCGCAGACACCGCCCCTTCCGCAGATCCTGTTCCACTGGTCCCAGCCGTGCGCCACCGCTAGCTGATCAGACCGGCCAGACCCCATATGCTGATGATTGCCCCCACCGCTAACAGGAACCGGGCCCTACCGGGGTGGTATGCGCCCTCAACCCGGTCGGGGGTCTCGCCTCGATGATGCTTCCACATGGCCAAGCCGTTGCCCGCCACCATAGCCAACCCGAGGGCCATCATCAGCTGCGCGAGTAACGAGTCCAATCCAAATAAGTCGGCCATGGCAACCGTACCGTAGTCGGGCCGCTAGCTACCGCGAACCAAGAATGTCCCGTACACTGGTTAAGAGATGGCTTCACAGGGTTCGCGCACCGCAGTGATCGCCGCGTTGCTGGCGAACACTGCCATAGCAGTGGCAAAGTTCGTCGCCACCGCGATCACGGGGTCAGCGGCGATGCTGGCCGAAGCAATCCACTCGGTAGCCGATGCCGGAAACCAGGCCATCCTCCTGTGGGGCATGTCGGCCTCCAAACGGCCCGGAGGGGCAACCTACCCGTTCGGCCGAGGCAAGGAGGTGTACTTCTGGAGCTTCATTGTGGCCGTGATGTTGTTCATCGGGGGTGCGGTCTTCTCCGTTCAGCACGGCGTGAGCGCCCTCCAGCATCCCCATGAGGTGCAGAACACGGGAATCTCCGTAGCGGTCCTGGTGGGTGCCCTGGCGTTCGAGGGAAGCTCCTGGTTTGTCGCGGTACGGGAATTCAACCGGGCCCGAGGGTCCCGTGCCCTTTGGCGCACCCTCCGCGAGACCAAGGACGCCCCCCTCCTGGTGATCCTCTTCGAAGACAGTGCGGCCATGGCAGGCCTGCTTCTGGCACTGGCCGGGATCGTTACCACCTACTACACCCAGGATCCGATGTGGGATGCTCTGGCATCCATCCTTATCGGGATCCTCTTGGCCGGGGTGGCGTTTTTCCTGGCCTTTGAGATAAAAGGCCTCCTCATCGGCGAAGCGGCTGGGCGGCGGGACCGGGCCAACATCAGATCCAGGGTGCTGGCTCATCCCAACGTGACCGCGGTGAACCGGCTCCTCACCATGGCGATGAGCCCCGATGAGATGCTGGTGAACCTCGACATAGTGATCTTGAGAGGTCTTTCCGGCGACCAAGTCCATCAAACCGTGGGGGAGGTTGAGCAAGCCATCCGAACGGCCTTTCCATCAGCGGCGAACATCTTCATCGAGACCGACGTAGCGTCGTGAGCACCGCTTCGGCACCCGCATCCTCAGCCAACCTGGGACCCGGTTTCGACACTATAGCCCTAGCGTTGGACCTACGCTGTCAGGTCACCGCCACACCCGACGACCGTTGGTCCGTACATCATCTCGGCCCCGAGGCCTACGTAGGAGACGAAAAACAGGACGCCGTTCTGCGGGCGGCAAAGGCGGTGTGTACTACACCGCTCCGGCTGCAGGTAGCGAACAACATACCTGTCTGCCGCGGCCTCGGGTCAAGTGCAGCCGCCTATACCGCCGGGGCCCTAGCGGCGCTGCGAGCCCAAGGCGGAAACCCCACCCATGATCAGTTGTTCCGGCGCGTCAAACACCTCGAAGGCCACCCGGACAACGCCGCAGCCGCGGTATATGGCGGCTTGGTATCGGTAGCTCAAGGATGGGTAGTGCACCATCACCTCTCGGCTCGTCTGGTCCCGCTGGCGGCAATCCCCGGGTTCGAGCTCCGCACTAAAGACGCCCGGACCGTCGTCCCCGACCGGGTACCTCTGGGGGTAGCGGTTAGAACAATGGGCCGGATTACCGCCCTTATCGACGGAATGAGGACCGGATCGCCAGCGGTTCTGGCCAACGCTCTCGGGGACGAAATCCACGAGGTCCCTCGAATAGCCAATTACCCGATACTGGGACGGCTGATCAACTCGGCCATGCAGTCAGGCGCAGCGTATGCATGCCTGTCGGGAGCAGGACCGACGGTCCTGGCATTGGCCTCGGACGACCGGGCCAGCGCCGTAATGGAAGCTCTTGAAGACGTCCTTGGATCAGATGGGAGGGTGACTGCCCTGGCACCGGACACGGTCGGCGCCGACTAGAAATGGGCTCGCCTACCGCTTCTTCTTGTGGCGGTTAGCCTTGATGCGCTTGCGATACTTATGCTTGCTCATCTTCTTGCGACGCTTCTTGATTAGTGAACCCAAATCACATCCTCAGTCGTGAACTGAACGGAATACTAGCCGAAGTCGGCCATCTTCTTCCTTCCGGCGGGATCGTTGAGCACAGGACAACACCAACCCGGTTCTGGTCCCATTGATGGTCGAACCCCGGTGCGTAGCCCGGCACCGTCAACCTGGGTTGCGGAGAAAGCGCTCGATCTCCTCGACGAGGCGGCTGCTTCGGCTGAGCGAGATCGCCCGGTGCTGACTTTCTTCCTCCAATCCCCGAACATAGCCCACCAACTCGCTCGACTCAGCGATGGCGGCCTGCACTTTGTCTTCGTAATCGGTGACTTCCGCGTCAAGGTCGGTGACGTCAAATCTGAACCCGATTACATCGCCCAAAGCGTATAGGAGAGCACGAGTGCCGGTGGGGCTGGGATTGGCCGCTAGGTAGTGGGGAATACCAGCCCAGAGCCCGGCGGCGTCGATGCCTTCATCGGCGAGGACGTTGGTGATCGCGCCGGTGATGCCCGTCGGTCCTTCATAGGTCGATGCGTGGAGCCCGAACCGGACCGCGAAGTCGGGGTCGGTTGAACTGCCGAATACCGGGGTAGGCAAGGTATGTGGTATCTCGCCTATGAAGGCACCCAAAGATACCGCCCTGCCTACGTCAAGTCGACGGAAAATCTCCACAATGTCGAGGCAAAATCGTCGCCAACGCAAGTGGGGCTCCTCCCCCATAACTAGGACTAGGTCGCTGGTGTGGGTGGGCAAGGGAACCGCGAAGACCCCGACTGTCGGCCAGTGAATGCTCCGCTCCCCACCCTCCAACATCACCAGGGGGCGTGATTCGTGGTAGTTGAGGTAATCCTCGAGATCGAGTCGAGCTATGAGGGTGGAGGTGTGCTTATCCATGAGGTAGTGGAGCACCCGGGAGGCAGCATCGGAGGCATCGTTCCAACCCTCGAACGCCAACACGGCGGCCGGTTCACGGAGGGGAATCTCTTCAAGCCATTCGACGTTCAACATCACCATTTGAAATCGTAGCCTAGGTTGCCAACAAAGGACAGAGGCGGGTAGCCGGGTCGAACACGGACGGGGTTTGTGCTCTTAGCTCGGTTCCCCAGAGGCGATCAGCTTCCGGTTGAGCTTACCGGTGGTCGTCTTGGGAAGGCTCTCAACGTACTCAACTACGCGGGGGTACTTGTAGGCCGCTAGCTGGCTCTTTACCTGCGTCTGAAGCTCCGCAGTCAACTCGTCGGTGCCGGTGCATCCCTCGGCGAGTACCACCACCGCTTTAACAACCTGGCCTCGCACCGGATCCGGTGCTGGCACGACCGCAACCTCCGCGACCTGCGGATGGCGCACCAGAGACTCCTCCACCTCAGCTGGCCCGATCCGGTACCCAGCGCTGGAGATCATGTCATCGTCACGCCCCAAGAAACGTATGTAGCCCGAGGCGTCGACGGTCCCCTGATCGCCGGTCATGATCCAACCGTTGCGCAACCGCCCGGCGGTAGCCTCCGGATTGCCCCAATACTCGATCATCTGGGTGGGGTCACCGGGCCTGACCGCAATCTCCCCGACCATTCCCGGCCCGATGGGATCACCGTGGTCGTCAAGCACCGCCACCGTCCGGCCGGGGTACGGTCTTCCCATCCAACCGGGGATCCCCGGCCAAAGCGCTTCGCACCCTCCCACCAGATGGTTGACCTCGGTGAGTCCGTAGAACTCGTTGATGACTGCCCCTAGGTCCCGTTCGCTCCACCTATGAAGCTCGTCCGCCACGGATTCGCCGCCGCTGGCGATGACCCTCAGGTCAAGGTCGTATCGCTCGGCGGGATCCGGTATCTGGGCCATCATCTTCAGCGCCGTCGGGGTCAGGAAGGAATGGGTAACCCCGTTACGGGCGATCACCTCGAAGGCTCTTTCGGGCGAGAAGCGGTGCTGATCCGCCACGACCGGATGGCCGAACACGAGGGCGGGCAGGAGGATGTCGAGGAGACCCCCGACCCAAGCCCAATCGGAGGGGGTGTAAAAGACGGTGGCCTCGTCAAACTTGACGTTGAAGAAGAGCTTAAAGGTCAGTAGGTAGCCTTCAATTATGCGATGGCCGTGCAGGGCACCCTTGGGGTGTCCGGTGCTGCCAGAGGTGTAGAGGAGCATGGCTGGATCCATCGACGAGGTATCGACAGGGCTAAAGTCGGCCGCGAAACGCGACGCTTCGGCGAGGGATCGCTCCCCCGCATCCGGGTTCCCGAAGACGATCAGGGTTTCCAGGTGGGGAAGATGGCTCCGCACTGAACGGATCCGATCGGCGTAGTCCTCTGCTACCACCACGGTACCGGTCCGGGAATCGGACAGGATGTGCCGGTAAGAGTCGGGACCGTAGAGGCTTGACATCGGAAGAACGACGGCACCCAGCGCGTAGACAGCTAGGTGCAAGGCGGCAACCTCCGCGCTCTGGGGCATAACCAGGGAGACCCGATCTCCTCTACCCACCCCGGTTGAAGCCAGGAAGTTGGCATACCGCTTGGCAAGCCTGATCAACTCCCAGTAGGACCAAACCTCCCGATCCCCGTCCGGCCGCTCGACCACCAACGCGATGCGGCGGCGATCACTGCTCCAACGACTGAAGACCTCCGAAGCGATGTTCATCCGCTCGGGGATGTCCCATTCGAACCCTGCGACTAGGGCCTCGTAGCTCTCGAAGCTGAGCAAGTCGGTGTCGAACAGTCTCATCGTGGGGCGATTCTACCGGTTGGCTGGTGGTCCCCCGCCGTACCGGTTCCGGGGCTAGCGCAGCGGAACCCGATATGGCTGGTGGAGGTGTCGATGGTCTGCGGCTGTCGGGCCGCCGGCCGGTAGCGGAAACAGTATTGGACGGTACACAGGTGCGATCCCCCCCGGATAGCCCGAGCGGGGACGGGACCGCTTCCTGGTGGTTCAGCGAGGATCTCGCCCCGGGGAGGCCCACAGCACCGCGATCTCGATTCGGGGAAGGGATGTTCGTAGAACGGACTTGAGGTCCACTCCCACACGTTACCGGTCATGTCATGGAGCCCGTAGCCGTTGGGCTCGTAGAACCCGACCGGGCTGGTACGGGTCCAGCCGTCCAACTCGGTGTTCTCGTACGGAAAGGTCCCCTGCCAGGTGTTGATCCGGGGGGCAGTTTCCTGGTCGTCCTCGTCTCCCCACTCGAAGCGGGCCCCGTCGAGACCACCCCGGGCGGCGTATTCCCACTCGGCTTCAGAGGGAAGACGTCGACCAACCCACCGGGCGTAGGCAATCGCATCCGGGTAGGCGACGTGGACCACGGGGTGGTCTTCCAGCCCCTCCAGGGAGGAGCCTGGCCCTAGTGGGCGGTGCCAGCTAGCCTGCGGAACCCACCCCCACCAGTTACGGAATTCGCGCAGGTCTACGGGACCTTCCGTCATCCGGAAGACCAGGGAGCCGGGGACCAAGTCGGTGGCGTCGACACCCGGGTAGTGCCGAGGATCGAGAGGTCGTTCGGCTACGGTGACATACCCAGTTGCGGCGACGAAGGCGGCAAACTGCCGGTTGGTCACCAGATAGACATCGATTGCGAACGGTGCCACCCGAGCGGTTCGGGTGGGGCGTTCCTCCGGGTAGTGATCATCCGATCCCATCCGGAAGGTGCCTCCTGAAATATGGATCTGATCCGCGGGTAGCGTGGGGGTCATCCAACAAGAAACTACAGCCGCCGGAACGGATCTGGCAACCCGGCCTGGCCGGATGAGATCAGTGCCGGACGGGGAGGAAGGTCGGAATGGAAACGGTTGGTTTCATCGGAGTAGGGGTTATGGGCACGCCTATGGCCTTGAACATTCTTAGAGGGGGATTCCGAGTTCGCGCCTTCGATGTGGACCGGGCAGCTCTGGACTCGATCGGGAACCAGGGTGTCGAGACGGTCGGTTCCGCCGCCGCCGCCGCGCAGGGCGCATCACGAGTCATCCTCATGCTGCCCACTGGCCAGCATGTAGCCGAAGCGGTTCTCGGCCCGGAGGGCGTAGCCTCCACCCTGGATCCCGATGCCCTGATCATCGACATGAGCACCGGGCTCCCCGCTCACTTCGACGCCACCGCGCAGAGCCTGGCCGACCGCGGGATGACCATGATCGACGCCCCGGTGGGACGCACCTCCCAGGAAGCTGAGAACGGAACCCTCCTGATCATGGTCGGGGGTGACGCTCGGGACGTGGCCGGGGCCCGTCCGATCCTGGAGTGTATGGGCGACACCATCGTCCATTGTGGCCCGGCTGGTAGTGGCATCAGGACCAAGTTGGTGAACAACTACCTCTCGATCGTCTCCAACGCCGTGGTAGCCGAGGCGCTCACTCTTGCGGAAGCCACCGGTCTCGACCGCGATACCGTCATTGAGGTGTTGATGGGCACCACGGCCGGTCAGGGACATCTCGGCACTACCTACCCCTCCCGGGTGCTGGTGGACGAGCTTTCCCCGGGTTTCATGATCAATCTCGCCATCAAGGACCTGCATCTGGCTCTCCGCTCGGGTGACGAGGCGGGCGCACCCCGCACTATGGGAGCTGCTGCTCTCCCGATCTATGAATCAGCCCGACAACAGGGCATGGGACATCTGGACTGGACCGCCTTGTACAGCTATACAAGAGGCACGATCAGGCCGCCCTCGACCGGGTGAGGATCCAGGCGGCGAGTTCATCCAATTGACCCTCCACCTCAGCCGGGGTGCCGGACAGATCGAGGGTTCGGATGTAAAGAGTCTGGTGGGTGTTGCGAACCGTGATGTGGCTGCCGGTAGCTCCCGACGAGTGGCAGTAGATCAAGACCCCTTCGGCCAGACCCATCGCAGTCGTGTAGGCGAGCAGCTGCTGGTAGTCGGTGGCTCGACCCCGACCGTCCTTGGCGAGCTTGTACTTGATGTCCCCGACCAACAAGGGACGGTTGGAGGAACGGTCCACAAGACAGAGGTCGGGACGTATCCGCACCTGCCCCTGCCGGTCCAGCGAAGTCGATGCTGGGCACTCGGAGGACTCGACGGGAGCTCCCGTTCGCTGTCGCTCCTCGCCTTACCTACCACCACAGTTCTTGCCTTTCGTTATTCACCACCCGCGACCTTACATCTGACCTGTGACTCGCAGAATGTGATCCCTTTGATCGGGGGTTGGTTCCTCGATGATGGAGGGACCGAGCAAGGGCCAAGGGGTCGTCGAGAAGGCAAGCGGGCGCGGACAACTCGGAACCCACTAGCGATGCCCACCCACCACGGACAACCGGCAACTGAGCCACAAGGCAGTGAGGGATTAACCTGCCCGCCCATGAACGCCATCATGATCCAGGGGACCGCTTCGAGTGCTGGCAAGTCCCTGATCGTGGCAGGACTTTGCCGCCTTGCTGTCCGGTGCGGCTTGACAGTCTCCCCCTTCAAGCCCCAGAACATGTCAAACAACGCCGCGGCGTGTGCTGGGGGTGGCGAGATCGGCCGGGCTCAGGCCCTGCAGGCCCGCGCGGCCGGGGTCGCCGCCCGTCCCGATCTCAACCCGATCCTGATCAAGCCTCAGTCCGATCGCACCGCCCAGTTGATAGTCCGCGGGGAGCCTTACGGTCGCCTAGAACCGGGTGACTACCTCAACGACCGCAGTGGGCTACTTGACGTGGTCATCGACAGTTTCAACGGGCTGGCCGACACCCATGATCTTGTCATCGTGGAGGGCGCAGGGAGCCCGGCGGAGACCAACCTCCGTAGCCGTGACATCGCCAACATGGGCTTCGCTCGCCGGGCCGGAGTGCCAGTCTGCATCGTCGGCGACATCGACCGGGGCGGGGTGATCGCCTCCCTGGTGGGTACCCACGCGGTATTGGACCCGGCCGATGCAGCGATGGTCATCGGGTTCATAATCAACAAGTTCCGGGGTGCCCGACGCATATTCGAATCCGGCGTCGAGTTAATCGAACGGCGTACCGGTTGGAAGTCTTTCGGGGTGGTTCCCTGGATAGCGGCGGCGGCCCGGCTGCCCTCGGAGGACGCGGTGGCCCTGCCCGAATTGGTTGGCTCGGCGGCTCGGTCGTCCGGCGATCCGGGGCCGCTGCGGGTGGCCGTTCCCCTACTCGGTCGCATCGCTAACCACGACGACCTCGATCCTTTCCTCTCGGAACCCGGTGTGGAGTGTCTGCTCATCCGGCCCGGTCGACCGATCCCGAGGGATGTCGATCTCGTCCTGCTGCCAGGGACCAAGTCCACCATCGGCGATCTCGATTTCTGCCGGCGCCAGGGGTGGGACCACGACATAATCGCCCATGCCCGCGGGGGCGGTCGGGTCTTCGGAATCTGCGGCGGGATGCAGATGCTGGGACGAGCGGTACACGACCCGAATGGTGTGGATGGGCCAGCCCGCAGCGTGGCAGGCTTGGGCCTGCTCGACATCGATACCACCATGGCGGACACGAAAATCGTGCGGGAGGCCTCGGGGCGTTGCGCGCTGTCCGGTGCGTCAGTCCACGGCTACGAGATCCACAACGGTCGGGTTACCGGCCCCGACCTCAGCCGACCGCTGCTGCACATCACCCACGGCCCCGACGGCGCTCAGAGCCCGAACGGACGGGTCGGCGGGGTCCATCTGCACGGGCTCTTCGCCAGCGACGAATACCGTCGGGCCTGGCTGGCTCGCCTCGGTGCCTCCGCTGACTTCGACCTCGACTTCGAGGCCATGGTTGAGGAAGCTCTCGACGATGTGGCTTCCGCCCTAGAGGCTGCCATCGACGTCGAGGCTCTGTTCCACACGTCCTTGGCCCGCCGCTAGACATGGAGCCGGTCACTCGGGGGAGGCTTGGTGTCTGAGCGCCCTGTTGGTCAGCCCGGAGCCGCGGGGCGCGAGTTGATCCTGATCCTGGGGGGTGCCCGCTCCGGCAAGAGCACCGCTGCGGAGCGCTTGGCCCGTCATGGCGAAAGGGTGCTCTTCGTCGCCACCGCCGAGGCTCTCGACGAGGGGATGGAGCGGCGCATCGCTGCTCACCGCCGCTACCGGCCGGATCATTGGGATACGCTCGAGGAACCGATCCATCTCAGCAGAGCTATTGGGCCGCTCGTAGATCGCTACGACACCTTTGTGCTCGACTGCCTGACACTGTGGGTGAGTAACCTCATCCTCAAGGACGGAGAGGCTTCCGATGCCGAGACCACAGTCCTCGGGACGGTGGGGCGGCTGCTCGACCTCATCGACGGCGGGAGCAGCAGGTGGATCCTGGTCAGCAACGAGGTCGGCTCGGGCATTGTGCCCGCGTCACCCCTCGGAAGAGAGTACCGGGATGTGCTCGGGCGAGTTAACCAGCTGGTGGCGGCTAGGTCGGACAAGGCTTACTTGATGGTCGCGGGCCTCGCCTTGGAGCTCAGGTCACTCGCAGATGCTCCGTGGGACGCCAACAGCATGGGGGCGGCCCTAGAAGAAACCGCAACGACCACTCCCCCACCGGTCCCTAGGGAGCTCGCTGAATAGAGCGGGCTGAGGGCTTTGGAATCGACTCGAGTCACAACTGGCCGCTGGCTGGGTGTATCCTCTTCCTGATGATTCCCGCCACGGTCCGCGAGGTGGCCGACGCGCTCGCCGCCCAGCGATACATAGCCGACCGCTCGCTGGTGGTGACGATTTACCTTGCCTTGCAAATGGGCCGTCCGCTGTTTCTGGAAGGAGAGGCTGGGGTCGGCAAGACCGAGGTGGCCAAGGTGCTCGCGGACATTCTCGATCAGCCCCTTATCCGGCTTCAGTGCTATGAGGGTCTTGACGCCGGACACGCCCTCTACGAGTGGGACTACGCCCGCCAGATGCTGGCGATCCGGCTCATCGAGGCAGGAGGGCGAGGCGAGGAAGCCGACATCGCTGACATCATGAGCCGAAGCTACCTCATCGCCCGGCCTCTTCTCGAGGCGGTGGAGATGGCGGCGGACGGATGCCGTCCGGTGTTGCTGATAGACGAGCTAGACCGGGCGGACGAAGAGTTTGAGGCCTACCTCCTTGAGCTGCTATCCGACTTTCAGGTGACAATTCCTGAGGTAGGAACCATCAAGGCCGACCAACCCCCCGTTGTGGTGATCACGTCCAACCGCACCCGGGAAATCCATGATGCCTTGAAGCGTCGTTGTCTCTATCACTGGATCGATTACCCGGACTATGAGCGGGAGGTGGCGATTGTGATGGCCAAGCTTCCAGGGATCGATCAGGCCCTCGCCACCGATCTGGCTCGGGCGATGGAGCAGTTCCGGGCTTTGGACCTGTTCAAGCCCCCCGGTGTGGCGGAGACCCTCGATTGGGCCGCAGCGCTTAGTGCCCTAGGAGCGCAGGTACTGAATCCGGAGGTAGCGGAGGACACCCTAGGGGTGATCTTGAAGTACGAAGAAGATATTCAACGGGTACGAGCGGCGGGTGTAGGAGGGTTGTTGGTAGGCGAGTGATGCGATGACCGGAGCGGCCCTAGCTGGCAATTTCATTCACTTTGTTCGTTTCCTCAGGGCCAAAGGACTAGATGTCGGCCCTGATACCGGTAGGGAACTCCTGGTTGGGGCCCGGAGGCTCGGGTTTGACAACTACCGCGATGTCCGGGCTGGCTTTCGGTCGTTGGTGGTGACGCGACCCGACCAGATTCCGGTCTTCGATGAAGCCTTCGACCTGTTCTTCGGGAAAGGAGCACGACCCCGGAAGGATCCCAAGACCGGCGGGAGTCCGACCAGTCACTCCTCACTCCCCCTCCTGGAGATGGCGGGTCGGACCGCGGAGGAAGAGGCGGAGAGTTCGTCGGAGAAGGTGGGTTCTTCGTATGCGGAACGCCTAGGAGCCCGTGACTTCGGCGAGCTGACCCCAGAGGAGCTGAGCGAGGTCAAGCGGCTCATGTCCCGAATGGTCTGGAAGCCCGCCCAGGCGGTCAGCCGACGGTGGCGACCCGATCCACGAGGCGGGCGTCCGGATATGCGCCGCACGTTGCGAAACGCGGTGGGTCCCGGGGGAGAGATGTTGGCTCTGGAGTTCTGCGCTCGGAAACCGCGCCGCCGGCCGCTGGTGATCATCGCCGATGTCAGCGGGTCCATGGAGAAGTATGTTGAGCTGCTGTTGTACTTCGCCCATTGCGCCCCATCCCGGATGGGCCGGGTAGAGAGCTTTGTCTTCTCCACGCGTCTGACTCGGATCACTCACGAACTACGGAGGCGGGACCCGTCGGCCGCCCTGCAGCTGGTGGCAGGTCGAGTCCACGACTGGTCCGGAGGGACTCGCATAGGCGAGGCGCTAGCTACCTACAATCGAGAGTGGAGTAGACGGATAGCCCGGGGCGGTCCGATCGGGATGATCATCAGCGACGGATGGGATCGCGGCGATCCGAGCCTGCTCCGCCAGGAGATGGAGCGCTTTTCCCGCTCGGTCTATCGCACCGTGTGGCTGAACCCCTTAGCGGGCCGCCCGGGATACTCTCCCCAGACGAGGGGCTTGAAGGCGGCGTTACCGTATGTGGACGACTTCCTCCCTGCGGCTCGGCTGGTGGACCTAGCAGGCGTGATAAGGCTCCTGGAATCATTACCATCTCGTTCGATAGGGATGGGCCGTCGGCTAGCCAGTCAAGGAGTTCGGGGATGATGAAGGAGGCATTGGAGGTCTACGACCGGTGGGTCAGCGAGGGCAAGCAGGTCGCGGTCGCCACAGTCGTCAGGGTGAAGGGTTCGGCCCCTCGTCCAGAAGGGGCCAAGTTCTTGGTGTCCTCGGAAGGGGACATGGTGGGTTCGGTGAGCGGCGGATGTGTAGAAAACGACGTCTTTCTGCATGCCCAAGAGGTGCTGGCGGACGGTGAGCCCCGGCTCGTCACCTACGGTATCGCTGACGAAGACGCCTTCGAGGTGGGGTTGGCTTGCGGAGGGACTATCGAGGTGTTGGTGGAGCGATGGTAGGAGAGGTTACGGAGGCCATAAAGCGGCTCGTCGAGGACGAGCGGCTTGGCTCCGTCGTCACCGTGGTGACCGGGCCCGGTACCGGCACCAAGGGAGTTATCGATCGTGAACGGGGGCTCGTGGCCGGGTCGCTACCCGAGGATATCCGGAGAGACGTTATCGCTGATGCGGGCCGCCTCATGGATCGCGAGCAGAGCCGGACCCTCCAATATGGCGATCGTGAACTGTATCTGGAGACGGTGGCACCAGAGCCCCGGCTGATAATCGTCGGGGCAGTCCATGTGGCGCAGGAGCTGTGCCGCATCGCCCACAGCTTGGGCTTCCGGGTGATAGTCAACGACTCCCGACCATTCTTCACCACCGCCGAGCGATTCCCCGAAGCGGAACGGGTCATCGTCGGATGGCCTCAGGATGTGGCGGCTCAACTGGTCGTTGATCGTCGCACCTACGTCGTCCTGCTCAGCCATGATGCTCGGTTTGAAGACCCCATGTTCCCGCTCGTTCTCAACAGTGATGCCAAGTACATCGGGGTCATGGGTAGCCGGCGCACTCATCGCAAGCGGGTCGAAAGACTCCGGGCGGCTGGCTTCGCCGATGACCAGATCAAGCGGATTCACGGTCCGGTCGGTCTCGATATCGGTGCTGAGCAACCCGGAGAGGTAGCTATCTCAATCCTGGCGGAGATGATCCAAGTCCGCTACGGGGCGGGTTCAGGCACATCGCTGGTGGGACGGGTGGGCCGCATCCACCTGCAACGCACCGAGGACGCCGGAGACTTATGATCGACAGAGGGTCAACACTCGGCCCGAGCGTCGCGGCCCTGGTCCTGGCTGGTGGGGAGTCCCGCCGTTTTGGTCGACCGAAGCAGCTGGCCGACTGGCGGGGTTCGCCCTTACTCGCCCATGTAGTGGAGCAGGCTCGCTCCTGGGCGGTGGTGGATTCGGTGTATGTCGTCCTTGGGGCCTCGGCCGAGCACATTATGGATCAGGTGGACTTCACCGGGGTGACTGTCATCGAGAACCTGGAATGGCAGGAGGGTCTAGGCGGTTCCTTGAGAGCTGGCCTCGACTGTTTGGTAGGAGAACGCGGCATTGACCAGGTACTGCTCGTGTTGGGGGACCAACCGCTCATACCCTCCCACGTACCCGCCGCGCTCATTGAGTCGGTGCGGAGATCTCGCCGACCGGTCGCGGTCCCCCGCTACCGCTTCACCAGAGGTCATCCCGTGCTGGTGCACAGATCACTTTGGCCTACCCTGATCGCCCATCTGAGAGGTGATCAGGGGGCTCGCTCGTTCTTCTTGTCTCATCCCAAGTGGGTTGAGGAAGTGCCTGTTGAGTCATCACCACCGGGTGACGTCGATACGGTATCCGATCTGGAGCAGTTGATACGACGTTGAGGCGATCTCTATCCTTGACGTCGAAACGGAGGTTCACCGGATGATCATTGTTATGCAACCGGACGCCCCTCAGGAGCATATCGATGGGGTGGTGGAGCGGCTAACCGCCATTGGTTGCGAGGCGCACATTTCGGTGGGCCAGGCGCGCACCGTAATCGGTGCTATCGGGGATCGAGAGGTCATCACCCGCCAGCCGTGGCGTGCCTTGCCCGGAGTGGAGCGGGCGGTGCCGGTTCTCAAGCCCTACAAGTTCGTGTCCCGGGAGTTCCAGGAAGAGGATACGGTGATCAAGGTGGGGCAGGCCCAGATCGGCGGCGGCGTGTTTGCCCCGATCGCCGGGCCTTGCGCCGTCGAGACCCGTGACCTGCTGTTCCGCACCGCAGAGGCGGTCTGCGAGGCGGGTGCCACCATCCTTAGAGGGGACGCCTTCAAACCTCGAACCAGCCCCTTCTCGTTTCAAGGTTTGGCCGAGGACGGCTTGGAGTTGATGGCCGCCGCTCGCGAAGAGTTCGGGATGCCGTTCGTTGCCGAAGTTCTTGATCCCCGGCATGTCAGCCTGGTGGCCGGGTACGCGGACATGCTGAGGATCGGTACCAGGAACATGGCGAACTTCTCGTTGTTGTCGGAGGTGGGGCGGGTACACAAGCCGGTACAGCTCAAGCGTGGCTTCACCGCCACCATTGACGAGTGGCTCAACGCGGCCGAGTACATCTACAAAGAAGGTAACCACGAGGTGGTTCTGGTGGAGAGGGGGATCCGAACCTTCGAGACCGCCACCCGCAACACGCTTGATATCTCGGCGGCCCCGGTAATCAAGCACATGTCGCACCTCCCGATAATCATCGATCCTTCCCACTCATCCGGCCGACGCCATCTGGTGGCACCACTTTCCCGAGCTGCGATTGCGGTCGGTGCTGACGGGTTCATCGTGGACGTACATCCTGCTCCAGAAACTGCCCAGGTGGACGGCGATCAGGCGCTCCTGCCGGAGGAGTTCAGCCGCCTAATGGATCAGATGCGGGACCTTGCCGCGGCTGTGGGTGTGTCTATCTAGTGCGGCGGCGTGCCGCCATCTTTGGAACCGGTCTGATCGGTACCTCACTCGGGATGGCCCTCCGGCAGGTCGGGTGGGAGGTGGCTGGATGGGACCCGAGCCAGGACGCTCTAGAGGCTGCCACCAATCGAGGGGCGGTAGACCTAGCCTGCGATTACCAGCAGGAAGCTGTCGAAGGCGCAGAAGTGGTGGTACTGGCCGGACCCCTCTCGGCGACGATTCGCACCATCGGCCGGCTTCGAACCGATGCCCTGGTCACCGACGTTGCCGGGGTCAAGACGCCGGTTACTCGGGCGCGACCACCCGGCCTGAGGTTGGTAGCAGGTCATCCGATGGCGGGTCGCGAGCAGGCCGGTCCGGGGGCAGCCACCGCCTCGCTCTTCAGAGGTGCCGCCTGGATAATCTGCCCGGACGGAGCAGAACCCGCCGATGTGGACGCGGTCTCGGACCTCGTCAAGTCCATAGGTGCCAATCCCTTCCTCCTCTCTGCGGAGGAACACGATCGGATCGTTTCCGACATCTCACATCTTCCCCAGCTGTTGGCGGTGGCTTTGGTCGAGTTGTTGTCAAGGCGAGCCGGGATAGCCGAGCAGCTGGTTGCGGGGTCGTTTCGTGACCTGACCCGCGTCGCCGCCTCCGAGTCGAACTGGTGGACCGAGGTCTTGACGGCCAACGACGCCAACGTCAGCGACTCAATCGGTCGGATGATCGGCCTGCTCATGGAAATCGACTCCGAGATAGGCTCGGTTGCCGGTCCGCTGGCTTCTCGTATGGATCGGGCCAGATCGAAGCGGAAAGAGCTGGAACCCCCGGTTGCCCGGGTCGGGGTGGTGCTCTACGATCGTCCCGGGGAGTTGGCTCGGGTCGGACGCGCCTTGGAGTTGAGCGCGGTGGACGTCAGAGACCTCCAGCTCCGTCATCACCCCCACGGAGGAGGTGGTGTGCTGGTCTTGTCGGTGAGGCCGGAGGAGGCCCCGTCCTTGCGCGGTGCGTTGCTCCGAGCCGATTTTGTCTTGGAATAGCCCGTCGTGACCGTTGTCCGGGTAGCCGGTGCCCAGCTGAACCTGTCAGTAGGTGACCTGGATTACAACGAGTCGCGGGTTGTGGAGGCGATGGCCCGGGCCGAGGATGAAGGTGCCGACGTCCTGGTACTCCCCGAGCTCGCCATTTCGGGCTACCCGCCTGAAGACCTCGTGTTGCGACCCGCCTTCGTGGACGCCAACCTTGCCACCTTGAACCGCTTGGCCGCTCGGGCCCAGCGGGTGGCGACGGTGGTGGGTCTGGTTGCCCGGGGTGCCGACGGGGGCGTATCCAACGCAGCCGCCCTTGTCCATGAAGGTCGGGTCATGGGCTTTTACCACAAGGTATGTCTCCCCAACTATGGGGTCTTCGATGAGAAGCGTTACTTTGTTCCGGGTAACGACCCGGCGGCGGTCTGGAACGTTGGGGGGGTTCAGACTGGCATCTCCATCTGCGAGGACATCTGGGTAGACGATGGACCCCCGGCCGCTCAGGCGCGGGCTGGCGCGGGCCTACTCCTCAACATCAACGGGTCTCCCTTTGGGCTGGGTAAGGGCTCGGATCGTCTTCATCATGTACGGCGAACCGCCGTTGAGTCCCGGGTACCGGTGGTCTACCTCAACCAGGTGGGTGGTCAGGATGAACTGGTCTTCGACGGCGGCTCTCTCGTGGTGGGCGGTAACGGTGCCGTCCTGTACCAGGCACCCCACTGCGAGGAGGACTTCTTCGTGGTCGATATCGAAACCGGGCCGACCGACGGGCCCGTCGACGAATGCGCGTCGGGCCTCCCCGATTCTCTGGATCGCATCTACCGGGTCTTGGTCCTCGGGCTGCGGGATTACGTGCGGAAGAACGGATTCCGCAAGGTGGTTGTCGGGCTCTCCGGTGGCATCGATTCGGCTCTGACCGCGGTAATCGCCGTGGATGCCTTGGGACGAGATGCGGTTCGAGGGGTGATGATGCCCTCCGACTTCAGCTCAGCCGGTTCGGTAAGCGATTCCAAGGAGCTGGCCAACCGGCTCGGTATCCGGCTTGACCTAATCCCGATCGCCGGACTCTACGGTCGGTTCAGGCGTGACTTGGAAGGTGTGATCGACTGCGAAGGCTTTGGGGTCGCCGAGGAGAACCTTCAGCCACGTATCAGGGGAACCTTGCTGATGGCGATTTCCAACCGGCATGGTGAATTGGTTGTTGCCACCGGGAACAAGTCGGAGATGGCGGTGGGTTACGCCACCTTATATGGTGACATGGCGGGCGCTTACGCGGTCCTCAAGGACGTGTACAAGACGATGGTGTACGATCTTGCCTGCCGACGCAACCGGGATGGAGAGGTGATCCCCGAATCGATCATCAGCAAGCCGCCTTCGGCCGAACTACGGCCGGACCAGCTGGATACCGACACCTTGCCGCCCTACGACGTCCTTGATCCGGTGCTGCGGGCCTACATCGAGGAGGACCGGTCTGTGGATGACATCGTGGCAGCCGGGTTCGGCCGCAGCTTGGTGATGCGGATCGCGGCCCTAGTTGACCGGAACGAACACAAACGTCGGCAGGCACCGCCCGGGGCGAAGATAACCACAAAGGCATTCGGACGGGACCGCCGAATCCCCATCACAAACGGATGGCGGCGTGGCTGAGGTACCCCTGGTATTGCGGAACGGGGAATCGGTAGAGCCGACCATCTCCGTCTTCGACCCCCTAGTGGTCCGAGGCGACGGTTGCTTCGAGGCGTTGCGGTCCTATGACGGGCACCTGATTGGCCTGACCGAGCATCTCGAGCGGCTGGCCCGGTCGGCGGCTGCCATGGACATTCCGTTGCCACCGCTATCGGAAATCGGTCAGTGGATCCGCACGGTGGCCGAGCATCAGGGTGACGGGGTGGTGCGGATCTTCGCCTCAAACCCGGAGGGGGATCCCAACATCCACGTCTTGTCCGCCCCGCTACCCGACCTTCCCGGCGAGATGAGGCTCTGCGAAGTTGCCGCACCCTGGCATCCGGGCGGGCATCCCTGGGAGTTGGCCGGGGTCAAGACCTTGTCGTACGCACCGAACATGGCGGCCGGGAGAGTGGCGCGAGAAGCAGGTTTTGACGAGGCCCTCCTGATCTCGCGCGAAGGATGGATTCTTGAGGGGCCGACCAACACGGTGTTATGGGTGGTTGGTGGCACCATTGAGACGCCCACCCTTGGGTTGGGGATCCTCGACTCGGTGACCAGGCGGATCACCTTGCGCCATGCCCGACAGCTGGGCTTGGAGATCAGAGAGGATCGGTACACAATCGATCGGTTGGATAGGGCCTCGGAGGTGGCTTGGCTCTCCTCCGTGACCGAGGTGACGCCGGTCGTGGCAGTGGGGGATCGATCCTTCAACCCCGGTCCAGTATCGGCCCGACTGGCCGAGGCCTACCAAGCGGAGCTAGCTGGTCACTAGTTCAACAACAGGGTTGCCACGAGGAGGAACCCGCCGAATCCGACCACGTCGGTGATCAGGGTAAGGAAGATGTTGGAAGCCAGGGCAGGATCCTGGCCGATCCGGCGTAGCACGATCGGGATGGCGGTGCCGCATAGGGTCCCGATGGTGAGGTTGGCAACGGTGGCGACGGCCATGGTCAGCCCGAAGCTCGGGGTTCCTCCGAATACCAGCCCTACCACGCCAGCAAGAATCCCGATCGGGATCGAGTTGATCACGCCGATCGCCAGCTGATGGCCTAGGACACGCCCGGTCCGGCTGGGTGTTACCCCGTCGATGGCCATAGATCGGATAACGACCGCCAGACTCTGAGCGCCAGCATTCCCGCCCAGCAAGGCCACGACCGGCATCAGCGCGGCCAGAATCGGACCAATCTGGCTGATAACCGCGGTCTGCCGTTCTATCACCACCGCGACCACCAGTGCCATCGCCAGGTTGACCACCATCCAGGGCAGGCGCATGGCCGCAGCTCTCTTGATCGGGGTAAACACGGTTTCTTCCGGTCCGGCACCCATTGCGGCGGCAAAGTCTTCAGATGCTTCGGCTTGAACCGACTCCACCACGGCTTCGTGGGTGACCATGCCCAAAAGCACGCCCAAGTGATCAACGACCGGGAGGCCGAAGAGCCGGTAGCGTTGGGCCAACTCGGACACTTCTTCGCGATCAGTGTCCGGACGCACCGCCACCGGGTGATGAACCATCGCTTCTTCTAACCCAACCCCCGGCCTAGCGAAGACCAGATCTCTGAAGGACACCACGCCGAGCAACTTTCGGCTGTGGTCCACCACGTACACGTAGGAAAGGTCGTCTATCTGATCGTGGAGTTGGCGGAGTCGTTCGGTGGCTTCGCCAGCGGTCATGCCGACTTGTAGCACGGCCACTTCGGTGGTCATCAGCCCGCCCGCCGAGTCGGGGGCGTGTTGCAGGAGAGTGATCAGCTCGTGGGCGATCTCGGGGCCCAGTTTGGAGAGGAGCCGGTCACGTTCGCGGGCATCGAGTTGGCCGAGTAGGTCGGCGGCCATGTCGGCGTCCATGGCCCCGATCAACTCGGCGATTCGAGGTGATGGCAACGCCTCCACAACTTCTATGCCGAGTTCCGGCCGCATCTGGTTGAGGATGTCGGCCGCGTCGTCGGTGTTGAGGTCGGAAAGCAGATCGGTAGCGGCGTCCGAGTCGAGTTCCTCAAGGATGTCGGCCGCGTTGTGAGGGTCGGTCTTGGCTAGAGCCTGCCACTCCTCGGTGTGGGCATCAAGGTATTTCTCTACCTGCTGGGGTTCCTGTCGAGCGGTGCTGCGCAGGCGTTGCGCAAGCTCGCTAGGCCTAGGGAGATTCAGACGCAACGAGACCCCGCCATTTTCTTGGTCAGCCGACGTACGGATTCACTGAGACCACAGTGATGGTGAACGTTCCTCCCGGTGCTTCATAGCTGACCTGGTCACCCACCCTTGCCCCCATCAAGGCGGCCCCCAAGGGTCCTTCAGGGGAAGCGAGCACCAACCCTGGTACTCGGTTCTCGGGCACGGCCACGAGGTACTCGTCTTCGTATCCCTCATCATCGACTACCTTCACGACCGATCCGGTCTGGACCGTTCCGTCACCGGTGGGCTCCGCTACTACCGAGTTGTCGAGGAGGTGTCGCAGCTTCCTGATTCGAGCCTCCATCAGGCCTTGTTCAGTCTTGGCTGCGTCGTAGTCGGCGTTCTCCTTGATGTCGCCGTGTGCCCGTGCCTCGGCCAAGCGTTGCGCGGCTTGGACGCGCCCCTCGGTGACCAGGGTGTCGTACTCTGCTTGGAGTTTGGCGTGCGAGGCGGGGGTGAGCCAGGTGGGAGATATGGACATGACCCCCAGGATACCTAGGATGGAAGGGAGCCGGTACTCGTAAGCGCTCAGGGAGGTGAGCAATGGCCGAAGAGCGACTAACGTCGTTCGCGCCAGGGGCTGGCTGAACCTCCAAACTCGGTATCTCCGAGCTGGAGCAGGTACTGCGTCCCCTCACCGTACACCCTACGATGACCCACCCGGATCTCATCGTCGGTGTTGCCACCGCCGACGATGCTGGCGTCTATCGCCTGAGTGACGATATGGCGCTGGTCCAAACCGTCGATTATTTTGCGCCGATCGTCGATGATCCCTATGACTGGGGGAGAATCGCGGCCGCGAATGCCCTGTCCGATATCTACGCGATGGGAGGGCACCCGCTGACTGCCCTCCAGTTGGTCGGATGGCCTCGCGCCGATCTGCCGCTTGATCTGTTATCCCAAGCTATGGCCGGGGGTGCCTCGGTGATGGCCGAGGCCGGTGCCACCATCGTCGGTGGCCACTCCATTGACAACAGCGCTCCGTTGTATGGGTTTGCCGTTACCGGGACGATCAACCCCACCCGGGTTGTTACCAACGGGGGGGCTCGCCCCGGTGACATCCTGGTGTTGACCAAGCCATTGGGGACCGGGGTGGTAGCGATGGCGCTCAAGACCGGACGGGCCACGGAGAGGATCCGACGGGAGGCGGTCGAGTCGATGACCGCCCTAAACGGCCCGGCTGCGCGGGTAGCAGTGGATCAGGGCGTGGTATGCGCCACCGACGTGAGCGGGTACGGCTTGCTCGGGCACCTTAGGGAGGTCGTGAACAACTCGGGCGTTTCGGCTCGCATCGATTTGGGCACGGTCCCGGCGTTACCCGGCGTCCTCGATCTGATCTCGGCCGCGGTGTTCCCCGGCGGTAGTGCCCGTAACCTGGAGAGCGTTACGCCGATCCTCAGGACAGGCAGGCACGACGATGACCTGAAGGTTCTCGCCGACGCCCAGACCAGTGGGGGTTTGTTGATGGCGGTGTCTCCCCACCAGGTGGACGAGGTGCTGGTCGCTCTACGGAAAGTGGCACCAAAAGCCGCGGCGATAGGCGAGTTCCTCCAACCCGACGAGGATCACTCCATCATTGAGGTGACCTAAGGGTGATCCGGCTTAGTTAGGCCCACCAGCGACCGTGGTCCCAACTGGTAACTGAATATTCATGCGTCGACCTTCGGGGGTTCTTCCGCTTCGGCTTCCTCAACAAGGGAGGGTTGCCCATTGCCTTCCGGACCTTCTAAGACTGGTATGCCCAGAGCCTCACGGTGATCTTCCATGCTCACCGAGGCAAACCCGACCGGGTTTTCCCGGGTGACCGCCCCGGCCTCGATACCGATGATTTCGGCGACCTCGGTGCCTGAGATGGTCTTCTTCTCTTGCAGGCGGGTGGCGACCATGAACACTGCTTCCTTGTGGTCGTCCAGCATCTGATAGACATCGTCGTAGAGTCGACGGAGTCGACGCTCGATCTGCGACGACATGGTCTCCACGATGCGGTCGGTGGGATCAGGGGGCTGGTCAAGTGCGTGCCGGGGGAGACCGGCGCTGGAGGCGATATTGTCCCCCATACCCCAGACACCGACCATGCGGCTGCTGATCGTGGTGGCATTCCTCAGATCCCCACCTACGCCCATGGAGTTGTCGTCCTCGAAGAACATTCGCTCACCCGCCAAGCTGGCCAATGAGACCTTGATGTCGACCTCGAGCTCGGTCTTCCATTGGACGAAGCGGTCCTCCAAGGCGATATAAGACACGAAACCACCTATATCGCCCCGACGCTCGATGGTGGCCACGTCGATGTTGGCATGATCCTTGAGGAGGTGGGCGGCTACCGCATGGCTGGCCTCGTGTATGGCGACCGCGAACTCCTCGCGTTCGACATACTCGAAACCCTCGGCAGGACCCATCTCCTTGAGGGTCTTGGCTCGCCAGATGTCATCCCACTCGACGGTATCCCGATCGTCACGCTGGGCGAGTATCAGGGCCTCGTTGACAAGGTCCTTGATCTTGGCCCCCGAGTAGTAAGGGGTCTTGGCGGCGAGCTCGTCTACCTGCTTGTCACTGATGTTGTGGCTCACCTTGGCTAGGTAACCCTCGAAGGTGCGTACCCGGCCCTCCTTGGTGGGGTAGCCGACCTTGTAGATGCGATCGATACGGCCCGGCCGTAGAAGGGCCGGGTCAAGAACGCTGGGAAGGTTGGTGGCCATCATGATGAATATGCGGTACTTAGGAGGGGGCTTAGGCTTCATACCGAGCATCTTGCGGGCCTTGTTGGTGATCCCCCGGGGTTTCTTCAACCCGGATATCTCGGTCAGGAGGGCTTGGAGAGTGCCCATTCCTCCTCCCCCACCCATCCCGCCCCCCATGATCACGGGACTCTTGACGCTTCCGGGAAGGGGCTGATCGCCGGTCGGCGAACCGGCATTGTTGGCGGACTCATCGAGCAGGTACAAGGACTGTGGACTCAGGTACGAGGCGGCGTTACAGGCGGTGGAGAGAGGGTTGATTGGCTGGGGCGGTCCGCCGCCTTGAGCAAGGGCACCTCGGCTTCCAAGAGCGTCAGCCTCATCAAAGAAAACAACTACACCGCCATGGCGTAACGCCAGCTTGCGAAGCTTGCGGAACAGACCCTTGACCTTGAGAATCCCGACCCCGAAGAACATGTTGATGAAGGCACCAGGCTCCACGAACACGAAAGGAAGACCAACTTCTCCGGCGGTGGCCTCCGCGATCAAGGTCTTGCCAGTCCCCGGTGGACCCCAGAGCAGAATGCCGCCCGGTATGTAACCACCCTTCGCTTCTATCGCATCGGGCTTCTCGAGGAACCCGACGTTTTCCTGCACCAGATCGAGGACATGGTCCTGGCCCCATACGTCGGAGTAGCGGGTTTCGATCTCCTCGGGCATGACCGTATCCACTCCTCCCCGGGAGAGGAACCAGAACAATGCGCCGAACTGCATGATCAGGAAAAGGGGGTAAAAGAGGAAGAAGATGAAGTCCTGGAAGTTGCGGGCCAGGATCCGGGGAAGCTGAATGATTGCTTCGACAGGGTTGCTGACATCGGCGACGAAGTAGTCGACCACTGCCCCCAATATCAAAAGGAAGACAATGATCCGAACGTACCGACCGAGGCGGAATCGGGTCCATGGTTTGAATCGGCGCTGCGCCTCGAGTTCGATGCGCCCGAAAATGCTTCTGGTCCAGAAGCTGTTATATCGCCCCCACTTCTCGGACACCAGATAGTGGATCTGGCGAAGCACCTCTAGGGGGAGGGCGATCATCAGCACCCGACCGAACGTCTCGTTCCAGCTGTCTTCCAGGGCTTGGACGAACGTGGTGAAGGGAGCGGAGACCTTGGAGCTGATCAGGATGCCCAGGAAGACCAGGATCAGCACGATGAACTTCATGCGGTCCCATGTTGGAGACCGTCGGCGCACGTCTGTCTTCATCGAATGGCCTTCCTACCGTCGGGTATTTACGACCCAGGACCGAACCGCGGCCACGATGTCTTCGCTCTCGCGGGCGAAGCACTCCAGCGAGCATCCGGCGGCCATGGAGTACAGCTCGGTTCCGTCGGGGTTCGTCACCGCCAATACATAGACGAGCCCCTGGTTTCGGCCGTCATCGCTGGTCAGGCCGACGGTGGCACCGATACCGCTGAAGTCTCGCCCGAAGGAGAAGTCCCAGGTATCGATTTCCACCCCCGGACCGGAGCGGGTGATGTCGTACGCGGAGATTGCCATCAGCCTCCGGGAGAGTAAATCACGTTCTTCCTCGGTGACCTGGCGGATGATGTGCGCCCCTACCGGGAAGGGCGAGGCGACCGCGTCCAGGGCGAGGTTTCCGAGGTCTCGACCCGCCGCTCCGTCGAAGGCCACGTAGCTGATCGGGCGGTAGCCGCCTAGATCAGGTACGAACGGGATGGGGGACACCTGCCTTATTTCTTCGGCGCGGTACAGGTTCCATTCTCTGGGCAGCTCAAACAAGGAGCGGTCTTGGGCGTCTCGGTACACGGTTGTATCGGGATTCCCGGTTCCGCAGGCCGCCAGAACAAGGAAAAGGCCCAACACCAAGGTCCGGGGAGTGGGCTTCGCTCTCATCGTGATGGGATTCCCTTGGCTTGATTCTCGCCGATCTATTCTATGCTCGGCCAGAATCTAGAAGAACTGCACCGACACCGCACAGTTCTAGGGACCCTAACCGGATCCCCCGACACGGAGTCCTATGACAACCTTGCTGCCCATGGTATTAGCGCATCACCCCTATGATACGTTGATAGGTGGCTTAATCGCTCTTTCAGGTATTGTCATGATCTGGTGGGCTGAACGGCGAATGAGAAAGCCCGCGGATGGCGGATCTGCGGAGAGCGAAACCGCTAGCCCGTCGGAGGCCCACTCGTCGGCTGACTAACATCCCCGGTCATGTCCGACCCAAGGCTATCGGTTATCAGCGAGTCCCTCGGGGGAGCTCCCGATCACCTAGTAGAGAGGTCGGCCGCGGCCCGGGCCGCGGCTCAGGGCACCACTCTCGACGACGTGTTGAGTGCTTGGGCCGGGAGTGGCCCGCTTCCCGCCCCGACAGCACCAACCCAGGTGGAGCCCTCTCCGGCAGCCGAACCAGAACCTTCTCCACCGGTGGCCGAGGCCGACTTTGAGATCGCGGCCGCGACGGTCGCGACCGCTCCGGAACCGGTCATGGAGATGGAAGAAAAAGCAGAAGAAGAGGAGATGGTCGTCCCGGCCTCCTTCCGGGATCGTATCGGGTTCTCGGCCAAGGTAGGTGCCGGAATCGGTGCCTTGGTGGGGATTGTCTCGCTCGCCGCGATGGCACCACTGGCCTTGGGTCGACTAACCCAAACCACATCGTCGGGTGGGCCCGCGATCGAGGTAACGGCCACGCTGGTGGCTGCCTTCGCCTTGGTTTGGGCAGCCGCCGGGGTCATCATCAGCTTCGCCGCCCAGGGAATGGGCAACTTCAGGTCGCCTGCGCACGGCACCGACACCGGAGCCATGGGGCTAATCCTGGCAGGCGGTCTGTCCGGGCTGGTGATGGGAGCGGCGTTCGGGTCTGGCCTCTACGCGGTCAGTGAGAGCTCCTTGTCCGGGACCAAGCTGGTTTCGATCGGCACCGGTTCGTTGCTGGGGATTCTGGCGGGCTTTGTGGTAATTGGGGCGATCATCGGGGGGATCAGCCAGGCCGTTTCAACACCCACTGCCCTGGCCGGGTCGGCTGCGGAAGAGTCACGACAGGTACGCACCCGCCTCAGTGACGGTCTCGCCCTCCCCGTGGTAGCGATGGCGCTCATCGCGCTGATAGTGGTGCCGTTCGGTTCCCTTCTCATCCGCTTTGCGGAGTACGCCTCCCTTATTGCCATCCTGGTATCCATAGGGACGATCGGCTTTGCCGGGTTGATGGCTTCGCGTCCCAACCTAAGGGTTACCAGGGGTGAGGTCCTAGTGGCGGCTGCCGGGATCGGAGTCGTGTTGATGATGATCGCGCTGGTGGCGGCGGCCCTCTCGGAGGACGAGCACGAGGGAGACACCGCCGAGCATGCGCCCTCGTCGGTCGTCGAGCGTATCCTCTAGCCGAGCAGCAGCACCAGACCGCCAACGGTGAAGGCGATCATGGCAACCAGCATCGGGAACTGAGACCGCAAGGCAAGCTGGGGCGGGAAGAGCTGCACGGCCCGATCGTGGGCAACCAGCACGGCTAGGGCGTGTCCGAGCGCTATGGCGGTGGTCTGAGCCCAGGCTATCGCGCCAGGGCTGATGACCGAGTAATCAACCGCTCGGGACGCGGTCCCGAACAGATTCCAACCAAGCCCTATCGGATCAGATACCAGCCTCAACAGGTTCTGTCCCTCAAACAGAAGAAAGCTAAAGTAGTGGGCGACCGTATAGGCCACCACGATCGGGACCAAAGACGGTCCGAAGAGGATTCCTAGGCGGGCCTCCGACCGGCCGGTGATCCTCGACATGAAGGCGATAGCCACCCGATAAAGGGTCATCACCACCCCTATCGCGAAGATCAGACCCCCGGTGTTAACCAACGTGAGCTCCCATCCGGAACGATGGGCAGCGATCTCGAACCACCATGCAGTCCGGGAGATCCCGTCAAACGTAGTGGCACCCAGGACCACGAGTAGGAGGCGAACCGCGCTCGGCCTCATGTCCATCCGGGCCAGACCGCCGCCCGGATAACCGACATGAAGCATTCCGCGGCGATCGGAACGAAAAAGACCAAGGTGACCGATGGCGGAGAAGAGCACGGCCAAGCCGTCTGCCCGCCGGATCCACCTTCCCCCGAACCTCCATCCCAAGACCATCAGCCCCAAGGTGTAGACGAGGACATAAGCGCCGACGGCACGCGGCGAAGATCCCTGATGAAAGGCCAACTCAAGCCAGATGATGCTGAGGATGGAGAGGGTGGCGAAGGCGTCGGCGCTCGACTCCTGCGGGGCGGTGGCTATGCGGGATGGAAGGTACCGGTCATACAGGGAAGCTAAGGACGCGAACGGGTTGAAGGCGGCCCACAGGTTGCCAACCAGAGCGGACGCCACCGTGACGCCGACCCACACCACCAGGAACAGGGCGAAGGGTGCCAGGTTGAGGTCGGCATCGGGGTTGCCGACCAAGCCAGCTACCAGGGTGAGGCCCAACATGCCGGTCCCGATGGTCCGCGTGAAGGGCAACGTTAGGTGCGCAGCCTTACCCAGCCAGGAAGGAAGGGAGATCGAGGGCGCTCCCAGGTGGGGTTCGCTCCAGAAGCGACCGACTATCCCGAAGGACATCAACACCACGGCGGCAGCTACCCAGGCGAACTGCCACACCGGAATGGCGAGATCGATACGACCGCCTAGGCCGTGAGCCAGCACCCCGATCCCAACCATTTGACTAGTGGTCAGTGGCCAGTTGGGGCTTTGGATCGTATCGGGAGCTTGGGTGCCCGCTCTGTCTGGTGGGCGGTGGGATGCCACTGGCCACGGTTCTCACTTTCGGAGTTCTTGTTCTATCGCGTCCCGACGCTGCTCGTAGGCAGACCACTTGAACCATGTCACCACCAGGACACCCCACAGGATTGCTCCCCCACCGAGCTTCATGATCAACCCGGCCAAAGTCTGGTCGGTCATGACGTCAATGCCCCATAAGCGCGGTGCCTCCGCATAGAACTGGTAGAGGGGTTCACGGCCGAAGGTAAGAAAGGAGGCAGGTATGGTCGGCAGCAGCGAGTGGGCGAACACGTACAGCATCCGCAGCGGCGGGTCAAGCCGTTGCATCTCCTCCACCGGACTGAGAACTGGGATCCACATCACTATTGAGGCGGCTAACAGCAGGGCATGAACGGCGAAATGGTATATCCCGGAGGTGACCATTAGGTCAACGATCTCCGGCCAGTGGATACCGACCATCAAGCCGTTGAAGATAAAGAACGCCGCTAGAGGGCGGGTGATGGGTCTTAGCATCGGGAACACGAGGGGATGGGTGAAAACCCGGCGAAGGATCCAAGCGGGAGTCCCCGCGATCAGCAGTGGTGCCGAGATTAGGGCCAGGGTCATGTGCTCCACCATGTGGAAGAGGAAGAGGCGTTGTTCCGCTATGTCATGAAATGGCCAATCGGACACGATCCACAGGGATGCCAAGCCCAGACAGAAGAGCATCACCTCCCGTCCCGTGGCGGGGGGAGACCCGATGCGGGGGCCGATACGCCGCAACGCGTACCAGTAACCTCCTCCGATAACGGCCACGAACGCCCATACATCGACGTGGGCATGCCAGGAAGGAATCACTGCTTGGCGTTCCTAGAAAAGGATTACCGCACCCATCGAAGCGAGAGTAATCAGGTAGAGCCCGCCAGCAAGCACGGCACCGCTGGTGAAGAAGCGGGACAGGAGAGGCTTCTCGAACCGCAGGTGCATGAACATCGCCACCACCAGGTAGAACTTGAGGGCGCTGAGAATCAGTAGGGCCGGGACCGTCAGGGTCTGCCCGACGGCATCTACCCCATCCTCCAGATAAAACAGACCTACTTCGGCCGCCGTGAGAACCGCGAGGACGATCGCCACCGATACGTATTGGCGAGGTTGAGGATGGTGGTTGGCATCCCCGGCCATTATTGAATCAGGTAGACGAGCACGAAGATCACGATCCAGATGATATCAACGAAGTGCCAGTACAGACCGACCAACTCCACGTTGAGGCCCTCGGCCTCGGACAACCCGCCCGTCCTCATGGACTTGAATGCCAACAGCAGGAGCATAAGGATCCCTATCACCACGTGAAATCCGTGGAAGCCGGTCAGCAGGTAGAAGGAGCTGGCCGCCGGGTTGACGTTGAGCTTCAGCCCATGAAGGATGAACTCACCGAACTCGAAGAACTGGCCGGATACGAACACCGTACCGAGAAGGGCCGTAGCAAAGAGCCATGTCCTCGCCTGAGCCTGGTCATGCCTGGCCAGCGCCGCGTGAGCGAGCACCATGGTAAGCGAGCTCATCAGCAGGACAAAGGAGCTGATCGAGGTGAACGGGATGTCGTAGAGCTCAACTGGGTAGAGGGCGTCCGGTCCGAAGTCGCGCCCCTTAAAGAGCAGGTAGTTGTTGATTAGAGCGCCGAAGAACAGAAACTCCGAGCTCAGAAAGACCCACATTCCTAGCTTGCGGTTGTCGATCCCGGTCAGCTGGTGATGGCCCCCGCCTTCGTGTCCGGGGAGGGGTTCGGCGGTCATACGACACTCTCCGGATGGTCTGCCTCTTCGGGTTCCTCCTCTTCCAGGGGCTCTGAGCCCCAAGAGACGAGCGAACCGATGGCGATGAACGCCCCGGCTGCTATCAGGGGGATTCCGTAGGGGCGGGTGTGATACAGGATGCCGAAAGCGAGGATCATGATGCCCAGGCCCACGAAGAACGGGAAGTAGGACGGGGCGGGAAGATGGATGTGGTGCTCGGGGTGGCCGTTGGTGTAGATGAGATCGTCCACGGCACGGTCGGCGTTTTCCTTGCGTACCGCTCGGCCTTCCTCGTCTTCGTCGTACTTGAGGTGCCAAAAGTCATCCAGGCGCGACACGGTCGGTTCCACGGCGAAATTGTATTCCGGGGTGGGGGAAGGCATTGTCCACTCTAGGGTACGGGCATCCCACGGGTCGTTGGGCGTAACTACCCCCCGCCGCTTCGAGTAAATCCAGTTGATCATGAACATCAGCACTCCGAAGGCCAGGACGAAAGCGCCGACGGTCACCACCATGTTTCCCGCGCCGAGCCCGGCTTCCTCCGGATACACCCAGGTGCGGCGCACCATGCCCTGCAGTCCCAACCAGTGCATGGGCCCGAAGGTCAAGTTCATGCCGATGAACATCAACCAGAAGTTCCACTTACCCATTGCCTCATTGAGGAGGCGTCCGGTGACCTTGGGGAACCAGTAATAGATGCCTGAGAACAGCCCGAAGATGGCCCCGCCGAAAAGTACATAATGGAAGTGCGCCACGACGTAGTAGGTGTCGGTCTGCTGCCAATCTGACGGCACCACGGCGTGGGTCACCCCGGACAGACCGCCGATCACGAACAAGGCCACGAACCCGAGGGCGAAGAGCATGGAGGTGTTCAACCTCAGCCTCCCACCCCAGATTGTCCCTAGCCAGTTAAAGATCTTGATGCCGGTAGGGATTGCGATGGTCATCGTGGAGAGCCCGAAAGCGGCCTGGGCGACCGTCGGGATACCGGACGAGAACATGTGGTGGGCCCAAACCCCGAAGCCGAGGAAGGCGATCGCCGCGCCGGCGAACACCACGGCCGGATAACCGAACAGAGGTTTCTTGGAGAAGACCGGTAGAACCTCCGACACGATGCCCATGGCAGGCAGGATGAGGATGTAAACCTCCGGGTGCCCGAATAGCCAGAACAGGTGTTGCCACAGAATGGGGTCCCCACCTGCCTCCGCAACAAAGAACAGGGTTCCGAACTGCCGATCAAAGGTCAGCATGAAAAGGGCGATGGCGATGATGGGGAGAGAGAAGAGGAGCAACAACGCCACTACCAGCGTCATCCACACAAACACGGGCATCCGGAGCAGACGCATTCCCGTTGCGCGCATGTTCAGGATGGTCACGATGAAGTTGACCGCAGAGATAAGCGAAGCCACCCCGAGGATCTGGAGACCTAGGGCGGCGAAATCGATGGAGGTGCCAGGCGAGTAGGTGACACCGCTGTTGGGGGCATAGATGAACCAACCGCTGTTGGGGATCGAGCCGAGGAGGCTCGGTTCCGTCGCTCCGCCGGGGAGGTTGCCGCCGAGCGGGGCCGGTGAGGTGCCGAACAGGAGCGAGGAGTAGATGAAGAGGCCGCCAAAGAGGAAGATCCAGTAACTGACCGCGTTCATCCGGGGGAAGGCGACGTCACGAGCGCCAATCATGAGGGGAAGCAGATAGTTGAAGAACGCGGCGGATATAGGCATGACGAACAGGAAAATCATCGTCACCGCATGGGTCGTAAACAGTCCGTTGTACTCGGCCGCGCTCAGGAAGGCACCATCAGGTCCCGCCAGCTGGATACGTAGCAGCAAAGCCTCCAGTCCCCCGGCGATAAAGAAGGAGAAGGCGGTGTATCCGTACAGGAGCCCGATCTTCTTGTGGTCCACCGTGGTGATCCACGACCAGAGGCCGGTGGTGAGACGCGGCCGCCGATAGATGGTGGTCGTCACCTGCTCGTTGAGGTCAGTGGCTGTGTCGGTTACCATCTCGTCTCCCGGATTCCGTTACTTGAGGCTCGACAGGTAAGCCACCAGAGCGTCTATTTCCTCGGCGGTGAGTCCTAGCTCGGGCATGAACGAGCCCGGCTTCCAGGTCGGCGGGTCGGAAAGCCACAGGCGGAGTCCCGCTTCCCAGTCTGCGCGGTCGGGATCCAGTTGAGGGGGTAGGGTGGCCCCCGCAAACACCTCTCGGCTACCAAAGTGGGTCAGGTTGGGGGCGGCGACCGTCAAGGTATCTGGGTCAGGGTTGTTGACCCCGTCGATGATGTGACATCCGATGCAGGTACCCGCCAAGAAGATCTCCATTCCTTTCTCGGCCTGGGATCCGGGTTCGGGCATCCGCGCGGGCAGCAGCTGGTCGTTTACCCAGGAATCGAAGTCGGCTTGGGTCTTGGCTACCACTCGAGCCCGCATCCTGGCATGGCTCAGTCCGCAGAACTCAGCGCAGTGTCCCCAATATTCCCCTGGGTCTTCAGCATATAGGCGCTGCTCGGTTTCCTGTCCCGGCACGAGGTAACGCTTCCCGGCCAGCTTCGGTATCCAGAAGTTGTGGAGAACATCCTCCGAGGTCATCTTGGCGCAAATCTCGGTGTCCTCGGGGATAACCATGACGTTGGCGGTCACTACCCCCGAATCCGGGTAACGGAACTCGAACCACCACTGTCGCCCGATGACTTCAACCTCCATGGCCCCGTCAGGGCACTCGGCAAGGTCGAACAGTACGGACACGGTCGGGACGGCTATGGCTGCCAGGATAAGGGTGGGTATCACCGTCCAGATCAATTCCAGGCGAGTGCTGCCAGCAATCTGCTTGGGCTCCGGGCGGTCCTTTCCACGGCGTTCCCTGAACAGAAAGACCGCCAGCAGAAGGGCACCCTGGACGAGGACGAAAATGACCGTGGCCCCCCAGAATACGGGCCAGAACAGCTCGTTGATCCGCTCGGCTATCGGTCCTCTGGAGTCGAAGGAGTTGAGCGGTTGCTCGACACGCCCGCAGCTGACCAGCAGCAGCATCGACAACAGGGCGACCGACACGCGGCTGACGATCCGAGTCATCGAACGTCGTGGACGTGGGCTCATCGGTTCCTTCCGTACCGTGCAGCTCGTATGTTACGAGCCTGCACGTTAGCCACCAAGCCCGGATATGTAGGACTGTGGCCAGTTGGGACATGGGCTGTCAAGAAGTTGGGGCCGCCTCTGTTCAATCATCCATCGCGCAGAATTGTGCGGAGTAGATCTGGTCGGTCGGTGATGATGCCATCAACCCCAAGATCGAGAAGGTGGGTCATCGTCTCAGGGTCGTTGATGGTCCACACCATCAGGGGTTTGCCCAGCTTGCGGGCGGCGGTCACGGTCGCTCGGTTCACTACGGTGATCCCCCGATCTCGAAGCGGGACCTGCAGGCAATCGGCAGCTGGCAGGTGAGCGATACTTGCCTTGGCGGCCATCACGAACCGAGCGGTCTCCATTGGTCCGGCCGAGGTAGCCACCCGCCCACCGCTCAGCCGGCGGAATCTGCGCAACCGGGCCCCGCTGAACGATCCCACGATTACCCGGTCACGGATGCCTAGTTTCTGGATAAGGTCGACCAAAGGCCCTTCAAGACCGTTGCTCTTCAAGTCCAAGGTGAGGATGGAATCCGGGAAGGTCGTCACCACCTCTTCCAGGGTGGGGATGTATGCACCCTGCCCGCGGTAGGGGTGTTCACCCTCTTTCTGGAACCAGTATCCGGCGTCCAAGGACTGCAGCTCGGCGAGGTTGAAATCGGACACTGCTCCGGTGCGGCTGGTGGTTCGGTCCACCGTCTGGTCGTGAATAGTGACCAAGACACCGTCGCGCGTGATCTGCAAGTCGGTCTCGAGGTAGCGGTAGCCCAAGTCCACCGCTCCCTGAAATGCCACCATGGTGTTCTCCGGCCACAGCAGACCCGATCCTCTGTGCGCCATGGCGATCGGGTGCTCGTGGGCCAGAGCCGGAGGAAGGGCCATCAGGTCCGGGCACGCGACGGATAGAAGGGACCAAGCTGAGCCTGAGCGGGTATCAGCAAACCGGCCACCTCGATCTCGAACCTTCCCGACCCGATCCAACCCTTGGTCACGCCGGGACCGTTGTGGAGGTAGCCCATGGCCAGGCATGCACCGAGCGTTTGGCTATACATCCCCGACGAGACTCGGCCGACCAACTCGCCGTCCCGGAGAATCGGCTCATCGTGGTAGACGATCCGTTCCGGGTCCGTGAGGCGCAATTGTACGAGACGTTTCGGTAGGAGCAGGGCGCGACGCTGCGCTTCCAACGCCTCTTTGCCCAAGAACCCTCCTTCCTTGTTCCACGCCACAGCAAAGCCCAAGCCAGCCTCGAGAGGGGTGTCGACGTCGGTTATGTCATGGCCCCAGTGCCGAAATCCCGACTCGGTGCGAAGGCTGTTCATGGTGTGGAAGCCAGCTGGCCGGATCCCATGGCCCGCCACCATGATCGCGTCAAACACCTCGAGGATCCCATCAGGCGCGGCGTACAGCTCCCAGCCCAGCTCCCCGACGTAACTCACCCGCAAGGCGCGGGTCGGCACCCCGGCGACCGTTACCTCCTTTGACCACCCGAACGGGAACGATCGGTCGTCGAGCGGGGTGTCAGACAGGTCGGCAAGGAGCCCTCTGGAGCCGGGACCCATCACCGCGATGGCAGCAAGATCAGGAGTCACGTTCGACAAATCGGCACCATGGCCTCTAAGCGCTCGTCTCAACAGGTGGAAGTCTCGATTGGCGACCGCGGCACCGGTAACGATCAAGAACTCTTCCCGGCCGATTCGGGTCACCGTCAGGTCGCTCTCGATGCCGCCCCGTCGGTTGAGCCACTGGGTGTAGGTGACCTTACCGATCGGTGTATCGACGTCGGCCCCGCCAATCTGATTGAGAACCCGGCAGGCATCAGGACCCCTCACCAGGAACTTGGCGAAGGAGGCATGGTCGTATACCGCCGCCTGTCGGCGGGTCGCCTCGCTCTCGACCGCGGAGGCCGGATACCAGTTTTGCTTGCCGTAGGAGTACTCGTAGCACCCTTCCATCCCATCGAGGGCAAACCAGTTCGGGCGTTCCCATCCGGCCACCTCCCCGAACACCGCCCCGAGTTTCGCGAGCCGGTCATGCAGGGGAGATCGGTAGATATTCCGGGCCGATTCGAACTGGTAGAACGGCCAATGCATGGCGTAGAGGAGGCCAAGGCTTTCCGAGATCCTTTCTTCCAGGTATTCCTGCTCGCCTTGGAAGGGGAAGACTCGTCGGAGGTCGACGGCGGACAGGTCCATGGGCGGGTGTCGGTCGGCGATCCAGTCGGCGAGCACCCAGCCCGCCCCGCCAGCGGATTGGATTCCGATTGAGTTGAACCCGGCCGCCACGAACAGATTGTCCACCTCTGGTGCTTCGCCCAGGTAGTAGACCCCGTCGGGAGTGAAGGCCTCGGGACCGTTGAAGAAGAGCTGGATGCCGCACTCTCCGAGAACCGGCATACGGTGGATCGAACGCTCAAGAATTGGTCCGATGTGGTCCCAGTCTTCGGCGAGGGTTCCGAAGGTGAAGTCCCGGGGGATCTCGTAAAGCCAGGTCTTGGCCTCCGGTTCGAAGAAGCCAGCCATGATCTTGCCGGTTTCTTCCTTGAAATAGGTGTAGTTGGTGGGATCTCTCAGGGTGGGCATCCCCGCCACCATCCCCGGAATGGCCTCGGTCACCACATAGAAGTGCTCACATGCGTGAAGCGGGACGTTCACCCCGGCGGTCGCAGCCAGCTGACGGGTCCACATTCCCGAGGCCAACACCACCGTGTCAGCCTCCACGTATCCCCGCTCGGTCTCAACTCCGACAGCTACTCCGTTGACGGTGCGGACGCGGCTTGCGGCTACGCCCTCGACTACGCGGACGCCTCGGTTCATCGCTCCTTTGGCCAGAGCCATAGTGGTGTCCACCGGGCTGGTCTGGCCATCTCCGGGGAGATAGAGAGCGCCGACCAGATCGTCGACCCGCATGGTCGGCCATAGTTCCTGTGCCTGTTCTAGTTCCAGGACCTCGGCTTCGATACCCGCTGCCCGTGCCATCGACATGCCGCGCAGCACTTCTTCCCATCGCTGCGAATCGGAGGCCACCGTGAGGGACCCGGTGGTGCGGTAGCCGGTGGGATGGCCGGTCTCGTCCTCTAGTTCCTCGAAGAGCCGAGTGGTGTACTTGGCCAGTCGGGTGAGGCTCTCGTTGGACTTGAGCTGACTTACTAGGCCAGCAGCATGCCAGGTGGTCCCCCCCGTGAGGGTGTTCTGCTCGAGGAGCAGCACGTCCGTAATGCCCCTTCTCGTCAGGTGATAAGCGATTGCGCAGCCGACGATCCCGCCGCCGACTATTACCACTTGGGCACGATCGGGCAGAGACGCCACCTGATCCATCGTGTTGGCTACCGGGCGAGGGCGTCTGCTACTACCGGGTTGGTGATTGCACCTGCCCGGGTGTTGATCCCAGCCTCGAGCTCGGGTCGTTGCCCCACGGCGGCATCGACTCCGTAGTCCGCCAGCGATTGCAGGTAGGGCAGGGTGACGTTGGCAAGAGCGAAGGTGGAGGTCCTGGGTACGGCACCGGGTATGTTGCCTACTGCGTAGTGGACTACGTCGTCAACCTGGTATGTGGGGTCGGAGTGTTTCGTCTCGCGGGAGGTCTCGAAGCACCCGCCTTGGTCGATGGCGATGTCGACGACAACCGAACCAGACCGCATTTCCCGGACATCCTCAGCGGTCAACACCTGGGGTGCCCGAGCGCCCGGAACGAGAACTGCTCCGATTACAAGGTCGGCGTCGAGGACCGCGGTTCGGACGTCGGCCCGGTTGGCCATCACGGTGGTGACAGACCCTCCATAGCGGCGGTCGATTGCTCGTAGACGATCGGGGTCCAGGTCGAAGACGGTTACATTGGCCCCCATACCGGCCGCTATCCCGACCGCGTTGGAGCCAGCCATGCCTCCGCCGATCACCACTACCGTGGCTGGCCTCACCCCCGGGATTCCGGCCATCAACACTCCCCGACCTCCCGACGGCCTCTCCAGGAAGTGAGCCCCCACCTGCGGTGCCATTCGACCTGCCACCTCGGACATGGGGGCCAACAGGGGTAGGGACCCGTTGGGGTAGCTAACAGTCTCGAAGGCAATCGACGTAGTTCCGGCGTCGCACAAGGCCTTGGCGACCGTCGGGTAGGCGGCCAGATGCAGGAAGGCAAACAGGACTTGGTCCTCTCGGAGCTCGGGCAACTCCCCCGGCTGCGGCTCTTTGACCTTGATTATCAGATCGGCATCGGCCCACACTTCGGTGGCGGACTCCACAATCACGGCGCCTGCCTCGAGATACTCCCGGTCACCGAGGTAGGATCCCCTCCCGGCACCAGCTTGGATCAGCACCCGGTGCCCGGCGGTTACCAGCGCTTCGGCACCCGAAGGCGTTAGTCCGACCCGGTGCTCGTCAGCCTTGACTTCTGTGGGAACACCGATCCTCACTGCCATCCCTTTCGCGTCAGGTGCCCTAGCCTCGCATCTTGTCGGCTAATCGATCCAGCACCTGAGACACCCCTTCCACCATTAGCCGCAACTCATCTGCGGTAGCGATCAGAGGTGGAGAGAGCATGATCTTGGCACCGCCGCGGTCGTCCACCCGCAGATGCAGTCCGGCTTCCAATGCCAGACGAGGAAGAAACTCGTATACCACGGCGCGGGTCTCGGCCTCCCCAAAGCCCTGCCCCCCTGAGCGGCTCCGGCCCAACGCTAGAGTATGGAGATAACCGGTACCGCGCACGTCCATGACCACATCGTGGGCATCGGCGAGGTCGCCAAGGAGAGACCCGAAAGTTCCGCTCAACGACGCGACGTTTTCGACGACCTTCTCGTCTTCCATCGCAGTCAGGTTCGCCATCACGGATGCCATCGCCACCGGGTGGCCACCCCAGGTTGCCCCGTGGAGAAACCCGCTTGAAAAGTGATCCATGATCGTTCCCACAACCCGTCGGTCGGCGATCATCCCGCCGATAGGCGCATACCCGGAGGTGGCTCCTTTAGCAAAGGTGAGAAGATCGGGCTTGCCGCCAACCGTTTCCGACCCGAACCAGGTCCCTAATCGCCCGAAACCGCAGATGACTTCGTCTGCTGCCAGGAGGATGTCGTAGGCGTCGCAGATTCGCCGAAGCTCCCTCCAGTAACCCTCCGGCGGGACTAAGGAGCCACCTCCGTTCTGCACTGGCTCGGCGATCACCATCCCCACCGTCTCGGGTCCTCGCCGGACAATCTCTTCCTCCACCACCTGGGCTGCTTCCCGGCCGCTCGAGTAGTTGAGCGTGTTCGGTACCTGGGTAAATCCCTCCAGCAGAGGCTGGAAAGGGGTCCTTACCGGCTCCAACCCGGTAGCGGAGAGCGCCCCCATCGTGGTCCCGTGATAGGAGTCGACGCGTGATATCACCCCGGTCTTGGTGGGGTTGCCCCGGGCCTGGTGGTATTGGCGGGCGAACTTGATGGCGGTCTCGTTGGCTTCTGAGCCGGAGGAAACGAAGAACACCGAGTCCAGACCTTCGGGTGCTAGGCGGGCGATGAGAGAGGCGGCCTCCAGCGTAACCGGGGTCGTGGCCGACCATGAAGGGAAGAAGGCCAATCTTTCGGCCTGCTCGCTCATTGCCTTAGGGATGTCGGTGCGACCGTGTCCTATCTGAACAACAAAGAGCCCGGCGAGGGTATCTAGATACCTGCGCCCGGCGGTGTCCCAGACATAGCACCCCTCTCCGCGAGTGAATACCGGAACCGCGCCGGTTCGCCAATGATCGGCACCGGTGAAAGAGAGGATGAGATGCCGAAGATCGGCTGAGTCGATCATCGGACGGATTCTACTTCCCGCGACCCGTTGTCTAGTGGTCCATCGAGCGAATCATTCCGGCGAAACCTCCTCCGAACCCCCCGAACAGAACACCGGGCAACAGCGCGATTACCAGCGAAGTTTCCCACCCTTGATCCGTGATCGCCCACACCCCCACCGTGATCAGAACGATCATGATGGGTAGCCCGACGAGTCCTCCTTTGAGGATCGCCATCCCGAAGGCCAGGTCGTGATTGATCTCATCGCCTCCGTTCTGGGTCATGGGGTGTTCCCTCCTTCAGGTTCCGTTTCGTCCTCGGTGTCGCTCGCCCTACTGTCGGGGGCTGAGGCTTGGCGTAGGGGCAACTCAACGGTCATGCTGGTGTATTCGCCGAGTTCGGAATCCACTTCGACTCTTCCTCCATGAGTACGAATTATATCGCTAGACAAGGCCAGACCCAGCCCGGTGCCCTTGTTGGCTGGCTTAGTAGTGAAGAAGGGGTTGAAGATTTGGTCGATGAGCTCGGGAGGGACCCCTTCGCCGTTGTCCCGGATAGTCACCCTTACCCGGTCGCCGACCCGCTTGGTAGCGAGCAGCACGGTAGGTAAGTAGTTCTCGCCGCCCCTCTCAGCCAAAGATTGTCGCTTGGCATCGGTGGCGTGGCATGAGTTCGAAACCATGTTGAGGAATACCCGGCCCAGGTCTTGGGGGATCGCCTCGATACCGCCGACTTCCGGATCGAAGTCCCGTTCGAGGTGGAGTTGGAACTCGGGATCGATGGCCCGGGCACTGTGGAAGGCCAACAAGGCGTGTTCGTCAAAGTTGGTGTTGAGGTCAACGATCTGCCACTCGCCCCCGCCCCGGCCGATCATGAGCATGTCCTCCACGATTCGATTGGCACGAGCACTGTGCTTGCGGATCCGTTCGAGGTTGTCGGTCAGGTCTTGGGTGATGTCGTCGATTTCCTCGAAGTCGGGGGAGTCCTCTTCCAAGATCTCCTGAAGCTCTTCGATCAGCTCCTCGGATGCTTCCGAGAAGTTCTTGACGAAGTTCAGAGGGTTGCGAATCTCGTGGGCGACTCCCGCGGTCACTTCACCTAGGGCAGCCAGCTTCTCTTGGGCGACGATCTGGTCTTGGGCGAGGCTCAGCTCGGACAGAACCTCCTCAAGCTGCTGGTTCTTTTCCACCAGCTCCTCGGCCATCTCCTCGATTAGGTTGAGGCGTTGCAGCTCGAGAGCATGCCGCCGAAAGACCTCCAAAGCGCCAGCCATCTCAGCTATCTCGTCGTCGCCCTTGATGTCGATCTTGGCTTCCAGCCGCCCGGCGGACATCTCTCGCATCCTCTCCGAGAGGGTTCGGATCCTCCGTAGCACCACTCGCCACACGAACCCGTAGCTGATGACGAAGGCGGCCAACACACCCAACACGCTGATCACAACCAGGAGCGTTCTTCCGGTGCTGATCGCCTCGTTCGATGCCCGGTTGGCTTCGTCGGCGGCCTCTCGGGCGGCTGCGACCAGCTCGTCTACGGTGTCGATTAATTGGTCGGAAAGGGCGCTGGTCTGCTGAAGGAGCCTGTCCTGTTGTTCCTGGAGCCTGAGGTGGCTGGCGAGCAGGTCGAACCCATCTCCCTCGCTGGTCCCCAACTCGAGCAGCCGATCGAACAAGGGTCTCACCTCGTCGTATATGTCGGCTTCTCGGATGGCGTCGAGGCTGATAAGTATCCGACCGGATGCCGACTCGAAGCTTTCTTGGAGGGGCTCGATGAAGGCCGACTCGGTGGCGGTCTCCGCGCTGGAGAGAAGCTGGGTAGCCAGCGTCGTTTCGGACTTGAGGGTGGCCAGATGCCGGTAGCGGTTGAATTCCTGCTCCGACAAGTAGACGCTCCGGTCGGCAGGGGGCTCTCTGAGGGTCCGGTAGCCGGTCAGCTGGAAGAAGAGTTGGTCGTCGAGGGCGGGTATAAGCAGCGACTCGATTTGGGTTCTGAGGCTGCCGATTTCGACCCGAAACTCCTGAGTCCGGAACGCGTAGAAGTGCTGCTGGCCAAGCTGTCCTCGGATACGATCCACGTTGAACGAGAGTTGGAAGAACAGGTCCTGCACGTCGGCAACATAGTCCGCACTCCCCAACCCGCCCGAGTCCCGCAGGGTCAGAATCTGTTCTTCGAAACCTACCTGGGCTAGGGCTATTTCTTCACCGAAGGTGTCGACCTCGTCGGGCTCGGCGGCGATGAGCCGTGGTGCGGCGGCTGCCATGGTGCGGCTGTGGTCGGCGATCCGAAAGGCTGCTTCCATTTCCGGCAGACTCTCCTCGGATACTTTGCTTTGCGCCTGGTCGACGGTGTTGAAGGAGAACCACCCCACAAAGCTGGCGGCGATGGTCAGGGCTAGGACACTTCCTATCCCTACGTACATCTGTGTGGATATGAGCGACCGGCGCGCCCACAGTCGACTCAGCAGGCCGCTTTTCACCTAGCGCCTCTCCATGAGGTCCACCGGGATGTATTCACCATCCTGGTTGATGGCCGTCAGGTACACCCGATCCGATCCTTGGTTATCGCCGGGTCCGAAGGTGAGTGGAAACTCGTCGATGGTCATCGAATTGCTGGCAAGCAGCGCGTCAAGGAAACATTGCCGGGTGGGGTCGGGTCGGCAGGACTCGAGGCCCGCGATGGCCAACCTCCCCGACAGGTAACCCTCCAGCGATATGAAGCTCGGCGAGGCGTCGGGCGCGTAGGCGGTCAGGGCGGCCAGATAGGAAGCCACAATGGGGATAGACCGGTCAGTGGGGAACGGTACGACCTGGGTAACGTAGACCCCTTCGCCTGCCGATCCCAGCTCTTCAGCCAGGGCATTGCTCCCTACAAAGGAGATAGTGACGAAGGTGGGGTCGAACCCGATGTGGCGTGCCCAAGAAATGGTGGCCGCAACCGGCCGGTAGGCACCGACGATAATCACCGCGTCTGGGTTACCTAAGGTGATGTCGAACAGGCCGCTCTTGATAGCAGTTGTGTTACGGGGATAGGTTCCTAGGGCCACCGGTTCTAGCCCGCGGCGTTGCAGGGCGGCGAGGGCTCCTTGTAGCCCCGTACGTCCGAACGAGTCGTCCTGGTACATGACCGCGATCCTGTCGATGCCCAAGTCGACGGTGATTCGCTCCACCATCTCTTCGGTTTCCTGAGCGTAGGAGGCTCTGAGGTTCACAACGTTGGACCAAGACTCGGATCGTAGGAAGGCAGCACCTGTGAACGGGGCCACGAACGGGATCTCGGCATCGGCCGCTACCGGCGTTACGGAGCGTGAGGTCGGTGTCCCGACCTCACCGATCAACGCGAAGACTCTTTCCTGCTCGATGAGTCGGTTGGTGTTGGCGATGGCCATTTCGGGTTCGTAGGAGTCGTCGAGGCTGATCAGGTCCAGCTGCCGTCCGTTAATCCCACCCGCGGCGTTGACCTCCGAGAAGGCGGCCATTATTCCCAGACGCATCTCCAAGCCCAGTTCGGCAGCAGGCCCGCTCAAGGCGGCTGACTGGCCGAAGACAACTCCATCCTCGGTGATACCGGGTGTCTCGTCGGTCACCGGAACTGATGTGGTAGTGGATCCGATGGTGGTGGATGGGTCGGTGTCGCCGGTGCCAGTGGATCCGCAGGCGGCAAGAACCAGGCACAGCGAGGCCAGAGGGGCGGCAGTAACCGGCCGCCACCGGGACCTTAACCGCTCTTTATCGTTACGGTGAGGTGGTTCCAACCGTCTTTCCTGACATATCCCAGGGAGTCCGCCATTTGCTTGACGAGAAAGATACCCAGCCCTCCCACCGGTCGGTCTTCGATAAGCGCGTCGGGATCGGGAACCGGGGCATCCGCGGTCGGATCAAAAACACTTCCGTCATCGCGGAGTTGAAGTGAGACCAAGTCTGTGTTGGCGAAGATCGCCACTTCGAGCTGGGTCAGGCCGTTGTGACGTCCGTAGGTCATGGCGTTGAGCGATAGCTCCTCGACGATAAGTTGGATCTTGTTGGTCAGACCGGGTGACCATTCATCTTGGTCGGCCAGTTTCTCGACTCGAGCCATGATTTGTTGAAGGCGTGCTGAGTTGTCGTCCGTGGTGTCCTCGTCAAACCTGAAGCTCAGAGAGGCGGAGGCCATCTCATCCCCCGATCCTGGTCAGCGAGAGACAGGTGATGTCGTCTGACGGAGGGATCCCGTCAGCGAAAGCGCGCACACCGTCGAAGACGGTTGTATTGGCTTCCTCGGCCGATGCGGGCGGATTATCAACGAACAGGGCCTGTAGGCGGTCCACGCCGAACTCCTCGCTGTCGGCGTTCATTGCTTCGCTTACGCCATCGGTGTAGAGCAGCAAGGTGTCGCCGGGTTCAAGGGTGACGGAACCCTGGGGATAGGTTATTCCGGGGGCAATCCCCAGCGCGACGCCGGTAAACGGTGGTATGAACTCGGAGCTGCCATCGCTGTGGACGATCAGGGGAGGATTATGTCCGCCGTTGGCGTAAGTCAGGGTGCCTGACCTTGGCGAGTAGACCCCATAGAAAACCGTGACAAACATGAGGGTCTCGTTTTCTTCGATTAAGAGGTCGTTTACGTCGGCCAGAACTTCGCCGGGCTCCGGTTGCCCGATGGCTGTTCCCTTGAGCAAGGTACGGCTGGACATCATGAACAGTGAGGCGGGTACTCCCTTGTCGGAGACGTCGGCTACCGCCAAACCGATGTGTCCAGCATCCATCAGGAAGATGTCGTAGAAGTCTCCGCCGACATCTCGGGCTGGCTCCATATGGGCATGCAGCTGGTAATTCTCGTGAATAGGGAATTCGGTGGGCAGGATCGACTGTTGGATTTTCCCGGCGACGTCCAGCTCGTTTTGCAAGGTCACGAGTTGGTCGCGGGAGGCTAAGGCCGCCCTCCACTCCTCGAGGTTTTTCAGCGTGCGGGTGATCGTGTGACGCAGGTCTCTAAAGTCCAGCGGCTTGGTGACGAAGTCGAACGCCCCACGGTTCATGGCGGTGCGGATATTCTGCATGTCCCCGTAGGCGGAGATGATCACCGAGCGAATGTTCGGGTTCACGCTCGGTATCTGCTGCAAGAGCGTCAGCCCGTCCATTTGAGGCATGTTGATATCCGATATCACCATGTCGATCTCGGGGTCCGAGTTGAGGACCTCAAGCGCCTCCACTCCGTTGTGGGCAAAAACGAAGGTGTAGATACCCTTGCGTATCGGCCGACGCATTCTTTGGAGCATCAGCGGCTGCAGATCGGGTTCGTCGTCTACTACCAGTATCTTGTAGGAGACTTGCTCAGCGCTGTCCACGGCAGATCTGCCGGTTGCGGACCCAGTCAAAGCGTCACCTACCGGGAGGGTGGGTCAGGGTATCCGGCATGGCGGGAACTCCTATCAGAGCTTGACGCTAGGAGATCGCTTTGCGCGCGGCCGCCTGCGTGTCGGAGACCTTGATGATTTGGTCAAATCCGCTGATGGCGAATATCTCTCTGACCGGATCGGCCAGAGAACACAGCCCGAACCCTACAGACCGTTGCCGCAGTTCCTTGGCGAGTATCAGGATGACCCTGAGCCCGGCGCTGCTTATATAGCCTATCCCACTAAAGTCGATAATCACACCTTGGTCATCATCGCCAATCGTCGCCTGAATGGATTCAAGGAAGGCTGTGGAGTTCGACCCGTCAACGCGACCTTGCGGGCTTAGCACTAGTACCCCGCCGCTACGCTCGGAACTGATTTCCATGTTTAGGCCTTTCTTGTGGTTGATCCGATGCCGATGAGATCCGACAGAACTTGTACCGTCGTCCTGGCTCCGTAGTTCCCGCTACTAGGTTAGTTCCTCCACATCCGCATCGCTCGGATCAAGAGTTACCCGGAGCACACGCGTTCAGAGGTACCGTAAACACTAACCTAGCTACCCGGATCGGAGAGCGCATGTTTGATCTTATGTTGTTCCTGCACCTGCTGGGAGTGTCGGCGTGGTTCGGCGGAAGCTTGGTCGGGATGTTCGGGAGCCGAACGATGACCACCGGCGATAGCAAGGTGGCGGCAGCCTGGTATCGCTCAATGGTCGTTATGGGCAGGTTCATCCACATGCCCGCCGCCTTGGTAGTGTTCATTACCGGATTTGGTTTGGTGGGGTTGGAGAGTGATCGTTATGAGATGACCATGCCATTTGTAGTTGTTGGGATCCTTACGGTCATTGCCAGTGCGGCGTTGGCGATGGTGATATCGGCACCCTATGCGAGGCGGGCCGCGACCCTATATGAGGCAGGCGATGAGAACGCGGCCCGGACAACAGCCCGTCGTCTGGCCTCGGCGGGATGGGTTGATCTCGGCCTGCTCGTCTTCGCGATTCTGGTGATGGTCACCCGGTGGGGGGCTTAGCGGTCGCCTACGTCTGACGGATCGCTTCGAGGGCGATTCTCACCATCTGATCGAAAGTGCGTTCTCGGTCGTCCGAAGAGGTTTGTTCTTCGGTTACCAGATGGTCGGATACGGTGACGATGCTCAACGCCTGCGCCCGCTCCTCCGCGGCGATGGCGTAGAGCGCTGCGGTCTCCATCTCCACCGCCAGTACCCCCATCCTCTGCCAAACCGCGAGGGCATCGGAGTAGGTGTTGTAGAAGAGGTCGGCCGAGTGGAGGTTGCCCACATGGGCTTTGATGCCAAGTTCTTCGGCGGCTCCGACGGCGGCACGCAGCAGAACAAAGTCGGCGGTGGCGGCGTAATCCCAGCCGTTGTAGCGGGTCCGGTTGATCCCGGAGTCGGTTCCGGCACCGATTGCCATGATCACTTCTCTCAAACCGATATCGGGTGAGATCCCCCCGCAACTCCCCACCCTGATCAGCCGCCGCACCCCGTAGAAGCGGGTTAGTTCGGTGAGGTAGATGGAGGCCGATGGCATTCCCATGCCGGTCCCCATGGTCGAAACCGGTGTTCCCTGGTAGGTCCCGGTGTAGCCGAGCATGTTGCGTACGGCAGTGACCTCGGTAACGTCATCCAGAAAGGTTTCGGCTATGTAGCGGGCCCGTAAGGGGTCGCCGGGAAGCAGAATGGATTCGGCAAACGCACCATCGTCAGCCGAGATGTGGGGGGTGACCATGGATCCTCCTCTCTTGAGGGAGACTACCAACCGGCCCGTCCCGACCGGGTTCCTTCCCCCTTTGGTACTTTGCTGACCGTCGGGATCGTCTGGAGGACGAGAAATGGGAAGTGTACAGTCGATTGAGCGGGCCTTCGCCGTGCTCGATGCGATAGCAGCGTCGGAAGCTGGACTCACCGAGATCTCCCGTCAAGTGGGAATGCCGAAGAGCACCGTCGCTCGAATCATCAACACCCTGGTTGGGATCGGTGCTCTCGATCGGATATCCCCTGGTGCCAGCTATCGGATCGGTCCCAGTGTGATACGTCTGTCAGCCGAGCGAAGCCGCATAGACCGTCTCACCTCTGTTGCCCGGCCCCACTTGCAGATGTTGGCGTCGGAGTTGGGAGAGGACGCTGGGTTGTCGGTTCCCGATGGCGACCGGGTGCACTATGTGGCGCAAGAGGACGCAGAGAACAACATTGTGGTCAGGGACTGGACCGGAACCCTGATCCCTCTCCATGTGGTTCCGTCCGGCTTGGTGATATTGGCCCATTGGCCCAGAGAACAGTTGAGGAGCTACCTGGCCGGAAAGTTGCCCGCCTACACCCCGCATACGGTAACCGATCCGCACCTCATCAGAAGACGTCTGGCCGCGGTACGGCGAGATCGTAGCGCCTGGGTGTTGGATGAATTCGTAGAGGGCATCAGCTCGGTAGCTTCTCCGGTATACGACCGACGTTTGCGGGTGGTGGGTGCGCTACATGTCCACGGTCCTTCCTACCGTTTTCCGGGGACCGGTGACCGGGATGTCATCGCGTCACAGGTGCTGGACACAGCCCAGCGGGTTTCTTCCGCAATCGGACGACCTCGGCACGGATAGAGGCCCCGTCTCCGGTAGCATTCGGGTGAGAGCACCTGCTAACCGGGAGGACTGATGGCAGAGGGACTGGAAGCTACTCGCAGGGCTATTGACAAGGCTATCGGTACCTGGACGTTGGTAGATCTCTTGGACCGCAACGCGGCTAATTTCGGTGATCTGACCGCCATTCGTTGGGTGGAGGACGGTGAGCCGAGGAGCCTCACCTGGTCAGCGTATCGCGATCAAGTCGTGGCGATCGCGGCCGGGTTGCGTAGTGGTGGTGTCGGTGCCGGAGACTTCGTGGCCATCATGGGGAGCAACCGGCCCGAGCACGTTATCGCTGACCTAGCGGCGGTGTATGCCGGTGCGGTCCCGGTTTCGCTGTACAACACGTTGGCCTCCGATCAGATCCGTTATATCGCTGATCACTGCTCCGCCAAAGTGGCCATCGTGGAGAACCGCGACTACCTGCAGCGTTGGTCGGATATCCGCGAGAACCTGCCAGCTCTCGATCGAATGGTGGTTATGGATCCGGAAGATGCGGATCAACCGGGACTCATTTCGTGGGATGACCTACTTGCCGAAGGCAAGGAAACCTTGAGACGTGATCCCGAGCTGGTCGGCGGAACCTCGGCGGCCGTCAACCAGGAGGATCTGGCCACCCTCATCTATACCTCAGGCACTACCGGTGACCCTAAGGGGGTGATGGTCAGCCATCGCAATTTGTTGTGGACGTTGGCCTGCCTGGACCGTACCTTCCCCTTACCCGAGAACCCTCGCCTGATGTCCTATCTTCCCCTAGCCCACATCGGGGAGCGTCTGGCTAGCCACTACGGGGGCCTATGGTGGGCAGCAGAGGTTCGTTACGTCGCCGACCTGTCCGGGGTGGCAGAAGCGATCGCCGAGGCGAGACCGCACGTCTTCTTTGCGGTACCGCGGGTGTGGGAGAAGTTCCACGCCGGTCTGATGGCCCGGGTCAAGGCCGAGCCGAACGCTCGTCGGCGAGCCCTGGCGTTAGGGGCGATAAGTCTGGCTACGGAAGCGCAGCGCGCCGCACAGGAGGGGCGGGCAGTCGGCCTAGTCGACCGCCTCAAGCTCCGCCTCTTTGATCGCATCCTCTTCTCCAAACGGTTCCGCCACGGACTCGGAATGGACGAGTTGCGCCTGGCAGTCTCAGCGGCCGCTCCCATATCCCCCGAGTTCCTGCTCTTCTTCCGAGGTATCGGCCTTCCGGTCGTGGAGTTATACGGGATGACGGAATCGTCCGGCCCGGGTACGACCAACGTCGAAGGGGCGAACCGCATCGGGACGGTCGGCAGGGCCATGCCGGGTGTCGAGGTGAAGGTCGCGGAAGACGGGGAGATTCTCCTCCGAGGGGGCCTGATAACGGAGGGTTACTACCGTGACCCGGAGACCACCGCGGCCACCTACGGCAAGGATGGCTGGCTCCGTACCGGAGACTTGGGTCGCCTTGACGATCACGGCTACCTGACCATCACCGGCCGCAAGAAGGAGATCATTATCACCGCCGGGGGCAAGAACGTGGCCCCAGCCCGGCTTGAGAACCTGATCAACGAGCATCCTCTGGTGGCGCAGGCGTGTGTGGTTGGTGACGGACGTCGCTACCTCACCCTTCTGGTCGCTCTTGACCCGGAGATGGTCGAAGGTTGGGCGAAAGAGCGAGGCATGGGAGATGCGGGGTTTGAGGATCTGACCCGTCATCCCGATGTGCGGGGCGAGGTGGAACAGGCGGTGAAGTCGGCCAACGCCAAGGTGTCGCGTGTAGAACAGGCCCGCAAGTGGACCGTGGTGTCAGAAGCTTGGTCCGTGGACACCGGCGAACTCACCCCTTCTCTGAAGATGAAGCGTCGGGTGGTACTGGAACGATACGACTCCCAGATCGCTCAACTCTACGACGAATGAACCACCCCCCGGCTCGGGTTGTGGTAACCCGCAGGCCTCCTGGGCGGGCGGTGGATGCGCTGGGCCAACATGGTGGGGTCTGGGTCTACCCGAAGGACCGGGTGATGCCGCGCGATGAGCTGTTAGCCCGAGTGGGGTCGGCCGAAGCCCTTTACTGCATGCTCACCGATCGGGTTGATGCCGAGCTTCTCGACCGCGCTCCCCAACTGCGGGCGGTGAGCCAGATGGCGGTCGGTGTGGACAACATTGATCTTTCGGCCTGTACGGCGCGGGGCATTCCCGTGGGTAACACTCCGGACGTGCTCACGGAGACCACGGCCGACACCGCGTTCGGGTTGTTGATCGCGGCCTCCAGGCGTTTTCGAGAGGGTCTGCACGAGGTCACCGCGGGTCGGTGGGGGGAGTGGAGTCCGACGGGCATGGTCGGAGTGGACGTTGGAGACTCGACGCTGGGTATCGTCGGCCTCGGACGCATCGGGAAGGCAGTAGCCCGCCGGGCCAGCGGTTTCGGGATGCGAATCCTCTACACCCAGAGAAACCGTGATCGGGGTGCTGAGAACGCCTTAGGGGTCAAGTACCGCCCTCTCGACCGGCTATTGCCCGAATCGGATCACGTGATGGTGCTGACAAGCTTGCACGCCGGGACCTTCCGGCTGATCGACCGGGCGGCCTTGGCGATGATGAAACCCACCGCCACCTTGGTGAACGTATCGAGGGGACAGGTAGTCGACACGGACGCGTTGGTTGAAGCCCTTCAAACCGGCCGGATCGCCGCGGCCGGTTTGGACGTTACCGATCCCGAGCCCATCCCTCAGGATCATCCCTTGGTGCAGATTCCCAACTGCTTCGTAGTACCCCACATCGGGAGCGCCACGCTGAGGACGCGGATACGGATGGCTGATCGCGCCGCCGAGAACCTAATGGCCGCACTTGCTGGCCAGCCCATGCCCTACTGCGCTAATCCCGAGGTCTATGGCCCATGAGGGACTATTGCGAGCAGGACACCTCGATCCACCTCGACCTCGATACGGTCACTCACGGCTATGTTGCTCACGCCCCGGGTGCTGTCGGGTTCTAGGGAGGCGTCCTCCAGTTCCCACCGCGCCCCTCGTACATGGACCCCGGTCGCCTTACCCCCCACAGCGATCACGCTGAAGAGGGCACCCCTCGAGATTGGGATCCGTCGGTTCGCGTTGATCACATATGAAGTCTCGGCTTCGGTTACCCAGGTGACGCTTGTTCTTTCATCCGCCGGGGAAGTGATCACGGCAAGGTTCCCGAGCAGATGGTCCAGACGACCACCACCACCTCCCACTACCACGATCCGACGCGGCCGAGCGCGCCTTGCCACAGACCATGCCAGGGCGAGGTCGGTGGCGTCCTTGGCCTTCGGGTGCTCTTCTATTGCCGCCCCGCTGCGCCGGATCTGTTTCAAGGCGGGTGGGGAGATGGAGTCCAGGTCACCGACCAACACATTCACCTGCCGCCCGGCAGCCAGGGCGTGTTCAGCACCGGAGTCGGCAGCGATAGTGAGATCCGCATCTGGGAGGGTGGCGACGCGGCCGGGCGAGACCGGATCCCCGCCCGCGTAGATATGGACCGTCACCCCAGAGGAGACGATGTGCCTTCCCTACCGGGGAGCCGATATCGCCATGGCACCCAGACCGATCAAGAGAGGTTCTTCGATATCGAGATCCTGGAGATACACATGGTCGATTCCATCATCTGAGGCGGTGTAGAAGAATCCGGAACTGTCCGGTGACCACACTGTATGGCTCCGGTCGTATTGGTTCCAGAACGGAAGGTAGTTGATCGCAAAGGTTCGGGTGGGAGTGATGGTTCCGAACCCGGTAACCACGCCTCCTTCGTAGACGCCCAGCTTCAGCTTCTCCTCATCACCCAAGCTGATCAGGAGGATTTTCTCGCTGTCCGGACTCCAATGCCAGGCGACCGAGTTCGGTGCCTCCACTGTTCTTGGAGATTCTCCGTCCAGTCCTACGACCGTCATGGAGGTCTGTTGGCCGAGATTTTGGGTCGAGTAGGCCACCTGCTTACCGTCGGGTGAGGCGGTGAAGCTGAAGAACCCCGACCCGGTTCCGATCACGTCGACTTGGTCGCTAACGAGCCGATGGACCACCAGCTCGTCTATTGGGGCGTCGATACCCTGGCGCACATAGAGCACCGACTCCCCATCCGGTAGCCAGTAGGGGGCCTGGAAGGTTGAGAGAAGGGCGGAAGTCGACGCAACCGGCGAGACATCGCCGGAGTCCACGTCGACCACCCGAAGATCAGACCCGTTGACGTGGGCAAGAATACGATCGCTCCCCGGTGCCCAGTGTATGTAGTAGGAGGTGCCCGAATCGAGTCGCCTCACCTGACCTGACTCGATGTCGAGCACCGCAAGGGAGGTCTCGGAGGGTCCGGTCGGGCCGAGGAGCGCAGCCCGTTGGCTGTCGGGGCTCCATTGGATGTAGAAGATCGGGAACGGTGTCGGGAAGACGTCTACCGAATCCTCGTCAGGTCGGCCCACCATGATCCATGACTCGGCGAGGGTGGCCTTAGTAAAGGCGACGCGCGTGCCGTCCGGTGCCCAGGTCGGTTGAGCGACAAAGCCGTCCACGGCGAGGTGCAACACGTTGTTCAGGCCCCCGGGTCCTACTACCCGCATCTCCCGCCCCGATTGTCCGTTGACGAGAATCCGGTTCGGCGACTCGGCCCGATAGGAATCAGCCGGGACAGGATCTGTTGTGGCAACTATCGGCACTGTCGACTCCACCGGTATCGTCGTGGTCGCGGCGGTGACCAGAGTGGTGGTGGGTGTTGTGGTGGTACTCGCTACCGTGGACGGAACGGTGGTGGATGAGCTGGTCACGCTGGCCAGCCCGGGATCGCTTGCGCCGCCGAAGATCACCTCGTTGTCCTCGCCTGCACAAGCCCATGAGGCAACGCTGACCAAGAGAACGACGGCGAGCCTTTGTCTCATCATGGCCCGGATCCGCCTTCTGTCAGTTGGCAGAGAACGGCTTCAAGGCATCTCTGATCAGCCAGCATCCCTCGAGTCTGGTCGTGCGGCCAGTCCTGCGCTGCTTGGGGTCTGCTCATGTTTCCTTCGGGCAGAAGACAGGGTCCCGTATGTGGGTGCGCATGATATCGGGAGCGGAGTGATATCCAGTTGCCTGTCGCCAGTTGGGAGTTGGTTGGTTGTGAATGGCGTGGATTCGCTCTGGTAGTTCGCGAAGTTCCGAAACCGGAGGCTGTTCCTGACTCCCCTTCAATTCCGGAGAGCCGCTAGTCTCTCGGTCATGCGTACTAAGGAATTAATGGAGTTCAGTCCCGAAGCCCTTGAGCAGATCATAGGGTTTCGAGACCAGGAACCGGGCGACGAGAAGTACGGCCTCCTCATCGAGATCACGGGCGTGCAAGGATTCCAATTCGGTTATTCCCTGTCCTTCATCCCGCTTGACGAAGCGGAGCCCTCTGACCACGTTGAACATCACGGGGATCTGGCGGTGGTCATCCCGTCCACCGATACTGAGAACATGACTGGTGCCCGGCTCGCCATGTCTTCCAACCCCATGACACCGGGTCTGGCGATCGACAATCCCAACAACCCCTCTCCTGACATACCTGATTTCGACCCCGGCAACCTGACCGGCTCTCTCGCCGAGAGAGTGACTCAGGTGCTTGACAGCCAGGTCAATCCGGCGATTGCCTCTCACGGAGGCCAGGCGCGCCTGGTCGGTGAGGAGAACGGCGTGGTCTATCTCCAGATGGGGGGAGGTTGCCAGGGCTGCGGCATGGCGGCCATGACCCTACGCGAAGGCATCGAGCGTATCCTGCGCGAGACCATCCCCGAGATTGTCGACATCGTTGACGTTACCGACCACCAGAGCGGAACCAACCCCTACTACGCCGCCTCCCAAGGCCATAGCCACTAGCAGTGGCCGGTGGCCAGTTGGGGCTTGGGTCGTCTCGGATGTCGGGTGAGGTTGTGAGTTTCCCCGGGTTTCCTGTCTGATGTCGGTGGTGAGTGGGGGTAGGTGGTGGGCCGCAACCGGTCTGGCCGTAGGGGTTCTCTTCTAGTTCGGGCCCACCGGGGGGTGCCTTGCGCTGGGTGCCGTCCGCTCTTACTTGGTGAGGTCCGAGCCCACAGTACGGTCGTCGGCTGTCGACGTTCCGGATGCCACCGCGTTGAGAGCACTCTCATCTGCCGGTTACGGGTGTATCCCTGCTCCGCATCAGACCAGAGTTAGAGCCCCCCGGCTAGTGGATTTCCAAAACTATCCGCGCCCGTTCTTAGGACAAACACAATCGGCGCGCATGGCGAGAGCAAAAGGTCGGAGAGGTGATGACGAAGGGGTTACCTTTGTCTCAGGGTTGTTATACGGTGTGTATTGCTAAGCACCGATACCGGCTAGTTGAGGTAGTTCGACCGATCGGAAACAGCCGGGCTTTCGGGAAAATCAACCTTGTAGAGCTAAGGCCCCAGCGTCTCCCGGCTTCAGCCCGGGCATGGCCGACCACGCTCCGACCTGGTGGTGTGAGGCGGGGGTGGGGCCCAGCGAAGCTGGGCCAGCCGCGTCTTGGGGGCTTGAGTCCCAGCTGGTGGATTTCCCCAGCTATCCGCGCCAGCTTGAGGTTGGGCCGCCACTAGCAGCTGGCGGGCTGAGGCAAGTCTTATCGCCCTTGAGTCACCACTAAGCCGCTACTTCTTGGAAGGTTCACTCCCGGTTTACCAAGGGTGAGTGTGGCCTTAACCCAGGTGGCGTAGCGTGGTTCCCAACAACGGTTAGGAGAGGTTCTATGTTGATCGGAAAACCTTGGCGCTCGCTTGGGCTCCTGATGGCGGTGGCGTTGATCGCCGCGGCCTGCGGTGGTGAAGATTCCGCGGGCGAGGTGACCACCCTCGCTACCACCGCCGCGACCCAAGCGGCATCTTCGTCGTCCAGCTCGTCCTCAGAGAGTTCCGAGGCCGATGATCGCGCGGACGAGGATATGGCCGGGTCTTCTGAGGACATGGCTGAGCACCGGGGTTTGCCGATGGTAGATCCGTTGTCGGTGTCGGGGAATATTGCGGTTGCTGGTTCGTCGACGGTCTTCCCGTTGGCGGAGGCGATGGCTGCTCGTTTTGAGGATGAGGGCTATTCGGGGTTGATCACGATTGACTCGATTGGATCCGGGGCAGGCTTTGAGCGGTTCTGTGTGACTGGCGAGTCGGATATTTCAAATGCGTCTCGCCCGATCAAGGATGGTGAGGTTGAGTCGTGTCAGGCGATCGGTCGGGATCCGATTGAGTTCCGGGTTGGTACTGATGCTTTGGCGGTGACCGTATCGCCTGGTAATACGTTTGCTCAGGACTTGACGATAGAAGAGCTGGTGGTGTTGTTCTCGACGGCGACGACCTGGCAGGATGTCCGCGCTGGGTTCCCGGAGAATCCGATTCAGCGCTTTATTCCCGGTACTGATTCGGGCACCTTCGACTATTTCGTCGAGGAGGTGTTCGACGAGGATGAGGGCCCGATCCTGGCGGCGGGCAATACGCAGCTGTCGGAGGATGACAATGTGTTGGTGCAGGGTATTGCCGGGGATGGTTGTGATCCGTCGAATGCCAGAACGACCTGTGCGGTCGGGTTCTTCGGGTATGCGTATTACTTGGAGAACAGCGAGCGGCTGAGCGTGTTGAGCATTGAGGGAGTTGAAGCGACCGCGGATACGGTAAACGCCGATACGTATCCGTTGGCCCGTCCGCTGTACATGTATTCGACTGCTTCGGTCATTGAGGAGAAGCCACAGGTGGGGGCGTTCTTGAGCTTTGTCCTTCAGTTCGTGAACGAAGAGATCAGTGAGGTTGGGTACTTCCCGGCACCCGAGGAAGTGCTCAACGGCGCGGCAGCCTCGCTCAACGCCGCCCTCTAGAATGACGGGGTGCTTGGCCAGCGCAGTTGAATCCGCGGTTGCGCTGGCCAGATCTAAGTCTTGGGGTAGGGTCGCCTACCGGAACGGCGGGGAACTATAGCCACTCGACTGACATCGCAGCCCGTGCCGGGAGTGGTCTCCCTACGACGGCGGAGGCGTCCCAGCGAAGCCCTTATTCGCGTGCTCCTCTTCGTTGCCGCGGCGCTCTCACTTCTGACCACGGTGGGAATCGTGTTCGAGCTGAGCGCCGAAGCCCTGCTCTTCTTCAGGTCCGAGGAAGCCTCACTCTGGGAGTTCCTATCCTCAACTCACTGGCAACCGGCGATTCTCGACTTCGGCATTTGGCCGCTGGTCCTGGCTACGCTCATCACATCGGTCACCGCCATGGCCCTGGCGCTGCCGATCGGTCTCGCTACCGCCATCTACCTGAGCGAGTACGCCTCCCCCCGGGCTAGGGGCATCATCAAACCCGTGCTTGAGGTTCTTGCCGGTATCCCCACGGTGGTCTACGGCTACTTCGCTCTTACCTTCATGACCCCGTTGCTGCGTTCCCTGCTGGGTGTCGACATGGTGGAGATCTTTAACACAGCTTCGGCTGGCCTAGTGGTGGGAATCCTGATCATCCCCTTGGTCAGTTCCATGTCGGAGGACTCTCTCCACGCCGTTCCTTTGTCACTGCGAGAGGCAGCATACGGGGTGGGGGCAACAAAGCTGGAAACCTCCCTGAGAGTGGTGCTGCCCGCCGCACTGTCGGGCATCACCGCGGCGTTTGTGGTCTCGATTTCCCGGGCGATAGGAGAGACCATGGTGGTGGCGATAGCGGCCGGTGCCGGACCCAAGAACTTTACCTTCGGAGAGGACAGTCTCTTCGGATACGTCTTGAATCCCTTTGTGGCTGGCGAAACTATGACCGGACATATCGTCCGGATCAGCGGTGGTGATCTGAGTTACAACTCGATCGATTACAACTCCATCTTTGCGATCGGGCTGACCCTCTTCTTCATCACTCTTCTGCTCAACGTGATCAGCCGCCGGTTCGTCGCCCGATTTCGTGAGGTCTACGAATAGTGTCTCTGCCGTCAGAGTCCCAATCCGATCGTCTCACGGCATCACCCGGAATGGGCCGACGACGACGCCTTGGCCGCTTGGTCCGACTTGGCCTGCTCACCGCCCTGATGATGGCGGTAGTGGCGCTGGTAACCCTCATCCTCACGGTCCTCAACTCATCCTTTGGGCTCGTTGCCATCGAGAATGAGCGGTCACCCGATGAGTTGGTAGCCGGACTCGGGTACTCACCGGAAACCGCCCTAGGCGATCTCGGGACGAATGATCTGGTCGCTCTCTTGGAGTCGGAGATATCCACCAACCTCGGTCGCCGCTTCGAGCGCGAGCAACGCTTCTTTGATGATCGGCTGGTCTTCGAGGATCCGTACGTGCTCAACGACCTTTGCATGTCCGGAGAACCGCCATCGGCCTGCTCCTTGCCATCGCGCAGCCACGAAGATGTGGTGGCGTTGGTGGTGGAGCGGGTGGTGGAGCCGACCATCGTCGGTACCTGGTCGTTCTATGATTCCACACTCAACAGGACAGAGGTCGAAGCCTTCGCCGCCAGAAAATACCCTGGCGCTCATCTCGAGTTCCGGTCGTGGGTGTCGTTGTCCTTCATCACGAGTCCGCAGTCTCCCGAACCAGCCGTTGCCGGAATCCGTACGGCCTTGCTGGGGTCTCTATGGGTGGTGCTGATTACGTTGCTCTTCTCGTTCCCAATCGGGGTGGGTGCGGCTATCTACCTGGAGGAATACGCTCACGCCAATCGGCTCAATTCCATCTTGCAGACCAATATCAACAACCTGGCCGGGGTTCCGTCCATCATCTACGGGATGCTCGGGCTAGCCGTCTTCGTAAGGACCCTGGAGGTGTTGACGAGCGGGTCCTTTCTCGGGATCGGAGGCGAGTCGACGGCCAACGGGCGGACGATCGTCTCGGCAGGTATGACACTGGGTCTGCTCATTCTCCCGATCATCATCATCAACGCCCAAGAGGCCATCAGGGCGGTTCCAGGCTCCCTCAGACAAGCGGGGATGGCGCTGGGTTCAACCAAGTGGCAGACCGTGCGCGCCCATGTCCTCCCCAACGCCCTCCCCGGGATCCTCACCGGGACCATCCTGGCTGTGGCGCGTGCTCTCGGGGAGACGGCCCCCCTAGTCGTTGTGGGGGCCTCCACCTTCATCACCACCGACCCCAGCGGGCCCTTCTCCAAGTTCACCGTGCTTCCTATCCAGATCTACCAATGGACCAGCCGTCCACAGGATGAGTTCCGCAACATCGCCGCGGCCGCGATAATCATCTTGCTCGTGTTGCTTCTGACGCTCAACACCGCCGCGGTGATACTAAGAAACAGATATTCTCGGAGGACAACATGACGACCGTTGACAGGACTGGCGTGAACGAAAAGACAGTCATGAAGCCCAGCTTGGAAACCGGTGACGTAGATGCTGGCGTTGCGATGGAGGTTGTTGAGTTGGACGCCTTCTACGGGAAGTTCCGGGCGGTGAAGGACGTCAACCTCGCCTTTCACGGTAAGCAGATAACCGCTCTCATCGGCCCCTCGGGATGCGGCAAGAGCACCTTGCTCCGAACCCTCAACCGGATGAACGATCTGGTTCCCGGTGCCCACGTGAGGGGAGAGGTGTGGTTTCATGGTCAGAACATCTTCAACGCGGCGGTCGACCCGGTAGAGCTCCGACGGCGAGTGGGCATGGTTTTTCAGAAGCCCAATCCCTTTCCCAAGACCATCTACCAAAACGTGGCGTGGGGTGCCCGGATCAACGGCATAGACGGGGATCTCGACGAGTTGGTCGAACACTCCCTCCGGCAGGCCGCTCTGTGGGACGAGGTCAAGGACAAGCTTGACGAGAGCGGCTACTCCCTCTCGGGTGGTCAGCAACAGCGACTGTGCATAGCTCGGGCGATCGCGGTGAGACCGGAGATCATCCTCATGGATGAGCCCACCTCGGCGCTTGATCCGGTTGCCACCTTGCGAATCGAGGAGCTGATCCAAGAGCTCAAGGTGAAATACACGATCATCATCGTTACCCACAACATGCAACAAGCGGCGCGGGCCTCCGACCACACCGTGTTCCTCAACATGGATGCCGACCGGGCCGGGTATGTCGTGGAGACGGGAGAGACCGGTGCCCTGTTCACCACCCCCTCCAAGAAAGAAACCGAGGACTACATAACCGGTCGGTTCGGATGACCGAGTTCCGCAGTCTGTTCCATGCAGAACTAAACCAGCTGGAGGTGCTGCTGCTCGACATGGCCGAGCTGGCGGAGAGCCAGATACGTCGTTCAGTGGATGCACTCCTGGCGGGTGATGATCAGCTGGCCAGCGAGGTCGTCCTCGCCGACCGGAGAATGGATCGCATGTACGTGGATGTGGAGCGACGTTGGCACGAGGTCATGGCCCGCCAAACTCCGGTTGCGTCCGATCTCCGTTTGATGTCTCTGGTGCTGCAAACTGGGCACAGTCTTGAACGGATGGGTGATCAGGCTTCCAATATTGCCAAGATCGTGGAGTTGACCGCGCCCCTACCTACCAACCAAACCATCTTGCTCCACCTGAGAGAGATGCGATCGATCGTTCTACCCATGGTGCAGACCGCCATGGAGGCACTGATCAAGCGTGACCTGAACCTGGCCCTGCGGCTACCGGAACTGGACGATCCGGCCGATTGGATCAACCGAAACATGTGGAAAGAGGTCGCATCCTGCTCCTCTGATCCCCAGCTGCTGGAGTGGGCGATTCACATGATGCTGGTGTCTAGGGCTCTCGAACGCGTCGGTGACCGGGCGGTGGATATCGGGGAGCAGGTTGCCTTCCTCCTTACCGGCGAGTTCCGTGAGTTTCCGGAAGGCTGGGTCATGACGGCCAACCGGGCATGAACTCACCATCGATCCTGGTCGTGGAGGACGAGGAAACGCTGGCTGAGTCCCTCCGCTACAACCTGGTCAGAGAAGGCTACAAGGTCAAGGTGGTCGGTGACGGGCGGACCGCGTTGGAGACCTTCCGGTCGGCCCCGGCTGACCTGGTGGTTCTAGACCTGATGCTGCCCGGACTCGGCGGATTCGACGTGTTAAGACGGATGCGTGCTGCTTCCGATATCCCCGTGGTGGTCGTGACGGCTAAGGATCTGGAAGCCGACGTGGTAGCTGGCTTGGAGCTCGGTGCCGACGACTACGTAACCAAGCCCTTCTCCATGCGTGAGTTGATGTCCCGGATCAGTGCCAACCTACGACGGGCCTCCCGAGGCACCTACCGGATCAACTCGCTAGTGCTCGAAGGCGGCCCGGTACGGCTGGATGTGGACAGTCATGAGGTTCGTGTCAAGGGCGAGATTGTCGACTTTAGGCCCAAGGAGTTTGAGCTCCTAGAGACGCTCCTGATTCGTAAGGGAAAGTTGGTACAACGGGGAAGGCTCTTGGAGGAGATATGGGGATCTCCGTTCTTTGGGGATCCGAAGACACTGGACGTTCATATCCGCCGGTTGCGGGAGAAGGTGGAAGATGATCCGCGCTCGCCGAGATGGATTGTCACCATCAGAGGATTGGGATATAAGTTCGTCGCTGGCGATTAAGCGGCAGTGGTTGCCGGGCGATGGCTAGGAGGTTGGTCCCGTCCCGAAGGTCCGATCCGGCCCGGAAAGCCTGGCTGCTAGAGCGATGGTTGGGCCCGGGGGCGCTTGTTGCAATCGGGGCACCTGCTCTGCTTTGGGCACCTTCTCCATGGAGCTATTGGGGTGCTGGCGCGATCCTTCTTGGGGTAGTGGTAGGGATCCTCCAACGCCGCGCCCTGAATAGCTTCCGATTACAAGTAGAAGAGCGCATAGATCGGATATCCGCCCGTAGCCAGCGGAGGCAAGAAAAGGTCGAGCAGTACCAAGGTTTCCTCGAGGCTCTCCCGGTCGGGGTGATGACGGTTCGTTCCGGTCGGGGCGTATACGCCAACCCGGCGGCAAGGCAGGTGCTCGGGGAGAGGGTGACCGCGGCGGGTGCACCGCTACCAGGACCGGTGAGGGACGCCATCCGTCAGGCGTCATCTGGTCAGGTAGCCACCGCCCGATTTTCCCAAGGGTTGCCGCGAAGAGTGATGGAAGTGTCGGTGCGCCCGATCGGGGAAGACGGTCTGGTGTTGCTCCAAGTCTCCGACATTACCGACCTCTCCTTGGCCGACCGGGTACGCCGGGATTTTGTCGTGGCGGCTTCCCATGAACTTAAGACCCCGGTAGCCGCCATAAAGTCAGCCGCTGAGACAGTGCTGCTCGCCCTTGAAGACGATCCTGACGCAGTGGCCGATTTCTCAGCCAGGATCCTCGACAATGCGGTTCGGATGGGCCGGATAGTCACCGACCTGTTGGATCTTTCGCGACTCGAATCGGGTTCCCTGCCGATGGAGGCCTGCGACCTGAGCGATGTCGCCCGGCAGGTGGCGGAACGTTTTCTTCCCAGCCTGCCCACGATCGAGGTAAACCTCGAATCCGTCCCGATGATGGGCAACCCGGCCTACCTGGACTTGGCTTGTCGTAACCTGCTGGAGAACGCGGTCCGCCATACGCCCGAACACGGCCGGATCCGCCTTAGCGTGGTTGGCGACGAAGCCGAAGCGGTCCTCGTGGTAGAGGACAGCGGTACGGGCATACCATCAGATCACCTACCTCGGATCTTTGAGAGGTTCTATCGGGCTGACGAGGCCCGTTCGAAAGAGATGGGAGGGACCGGCCTAGGGTTGGCGATAGTTATGCACGTGGTGGATCTGCATCAAGGGAGGATCGAGGTCGAGAGTACCCTGGGGCGTGGGTCCACCTTCCGGGTTCGGTTGCCAATCGGCACCAATTATTCTGCCTCCGAGCAAGCCGCTTCCACTGCCTCGGCGACCCGCTCCACCACGGCCGGGTTGAACACGGAGGGGATTATATAGCTGGCGTTGAGCTGCTCAGGTCGGACCACGGATGCGATAGCTAGTGCCGCCGCCACCTTCATGGCCTCCGTGATTCGGGTCGCCCGAGCATCGAGTGCGCCTCTGAAGACCCCAGGAAAGGCAAGAACGTTGTTGATCTGGTTGGGGAAGTCGGACCGACCCGTTGCGACCACCGGAGCGAAAGCTCGGGCGGCCTGGGGATTGAACTCCGGGTCCGGGTTCGCCAAGCCGAACACGATCGGGTCGGGTGCCATCCGCCGAATCTCGTCGGCTTCGAAGAGGTCCGGTCCGCTTACGCCAATGAACACATCCATGTCGTCTAGGGCGTCCAGGATGCCACCCCGACGATCCTGACGGTTGGTGTGTCTCTGTAGCCAGAGTTTCGAGGCATCACGCAAGGTACGATCGGAGCTGATGATGCCCTGGCGGTCAACAGCCACGATGTCGCCTATGCCCGCCGCTTCGAGAAGCTTGGCCACGGCCACTCCGGCGGCACCCGCCCCGCTCATGGCTACCGACACGTTCGGCATCTCCTTGCCGACCACCTGAAGAGCATTGGTCAGGGCAGCCAAGACCACGATGGCGGTGCCGTGCTGGTCGTCATGGAAGACCGGGATGTTCAACGACGCGCGGAGCCGGTCTTCGATCTCGAAGCACCGGGGCGCGGCGATGTCTTCCAGGTTTATGCCGCCGAACGCGGGGGCCACCATCTCGACGGCCCTTACAATCTCGTCGGTGTCTTGGGAGTCGAGGCAGATGGGCCACGCGTTTACGTTGGCGAAGCGCTTGAACAGCGCCGCCTTGCCTTCCATGACCGGCAAAGCCGCGATCGGCCCGATGTTGCCGAGTCCCAATACCGCGCTTCCGTCGGTGACGATCGCCACCGAGTTGCCCTTGATCGTCAGGTTACGGGCGTCGCCCGGTCGCTTGGCAAGCGCCAGACTGACGCGAGCTACCCCAGGCGTGTAGGCCATAGAGAGCTGATCACGGTTTCGGAGCCGCACCCGATTCTGCACTTCGAGCTTCCCGCCCAAGTGGAAGAGGAAGGTTCGGTCCGACACCTTATGTACCGTGACATTCTCGACCGCGGTGACCGCATCTGCCAGATCGTTGGCGTGCTCGTCGTCATGGGCATTGGCGGTCACGTCGAGGACCAAGCGGGTAGGTTCAGCCTCCACGAAGTCGAAAGCGGTCACCACTCCGCCAGCGTTCCCGATTGCCGTGGTGATTCGCCCGATCGCGTTCTGATCCTCGGAAGGAGCATATATTCGGAGGGTTATCGAATAACCCGCGCTTGCCAATGTCACTTCGAACCCTTCTGACCAGACTCGTAGTCGTGACGTTACCTGATCAGAACTCCTCCTTGGCCACTGAGAGGAACGGGCTCACAACATCCGAGACCATCCAAGCCCCACCGGCAAGCCACTGGCCACTAAATTGACGTGGAGGATCGGAGGGCGTAACCATGTCGACCAACACGGAGCTGGCCGCCCTCTTCGAAGAGTTGTCAGATCTCACCCGTATTGCGGACGGCACCGCCCAGTCGTTCCGGGCCCGGGCCTACGACTCTGCCGCAAAAACCCTCAGAGTCCTGCCCACAGCCGCGGTCGATCTAACCGGGGCGGAGCTGAGTGCGATTCCGGGGATCGGCAAGTCGACCCGATCGATGATTCGGGAGTACGCGGACACAGGAAAACTCCGTCGCCTCGACGATCTTCGCCGGGAGTTTCCGCCCTCCTTTCGGAACGTGGTTCGCGTTCCCGGTCTCGGTCCCAAACGGGCCAAGACCATCCGAGCATCATTAGGGGTCGACTCGGTGGAGAAGCTCATCGCCGCCATCGAATCCAACGCGATCCGGGAGCTCCCGGGATTCGGCATCAAGACCGAAGACAACCTGCTTCGAGCAATCCAACGCCTCGGGTGGTACGGGAAGGAGCGTCGGGTCCCCATTCTCGACGCCATGCGTGAAGCCACCCAGCTTCTAGATGAGCTGCGGGTACTGCCCGGCGTGAACGACGTCGCCTATTGCGGCAGCCTACGTCGATTTCGGGAGACCGTGGCGGACTTAGACCTCTTGGTGGCCACCTCCGATCCCCGTTCGGTGGCCGGGTACCTCGTCGAGCTGCCCTGGGTCAGCGAAGAGATCGCCTCGGGTGACACCAAGGTGACGGTGCTCACCCACTCCGGCCTGCAAGTCGATGTTCGTCTGGTCCCCGCCCATCAATGGGGGGCAGCGCTCCTCTACTTCACGGGTTCCAAGGAGCACAACATCCGGTTGCGCAGGGCCGCTATCGAGAAAGGCTGGGTGCTGAGCGAATACGCCCTGTACGAGGCTGACAGTCGCGCGGTGGTTGCCCAGGTCACGGAGTCCGAAATCTATGCGGCGTTGGGGATGGAGTGGGTTCCGCCCCCGCTTAGGGAAGATCAAGGGGAGATCGAAGAGGCCCTTCGCGGCCAACTGCCCGACTTGCCAGCCCCGACCGATCTTCGGGGCGACCTTCACGTTCACACCGATCTCTCCGGCGACGGTCAGCAGTCGCTGGAAACCATGCTGGACGGCGCGGTCGCCGCGGGCCTCGAGTACATGGCAATCACTGATCATGCCGAGGGCTTGGCGATCAACGGAGTCGGGCGTGAAGAGATGTTGGCGCAGCGCGCCCGGATCCGCCGCTTGCGTTTCGAGGGACTCCACGTCCTCCACGGGGTGGAGCTGAATATCGGCAAGGACGGTTCCCTTGACTACGACCATGACTTCCTTATGGGATTCGACTGGTGTGTTGCGTCGGTTCATAGCCACTTCGGTCTTCCTCGTGGGGAGCAAACCGCCCGCATTATCACGGCGATGTCTCACCCAGCGGTGGACGTTATCGGTCACCTGCAGGGCCGTCGGATCGGGCGGCGTCCTCCGATTGACCTTGATATCCCTGCCGTGCTCGATGCTGCCGAGATGACCGGCACTGCCATCGAGATCAACTCCAACCTCGACCGTCTGGATGCCACCGCGGAGGTCCTGCTCCAAGCCCGAGGGAGGCAGGTGAACTTCGTTATCTCATCCGATGCCCACCACTCAGACGAGTTAGACCAGACAGCTTGGGGGATCCTTCAAGCCCAGAGGGGCCGGGTAATCCGGGATCGGATAGCCAACACTTGGCCGCTGGACCGGTTCCTAGCCCACGCCAAGTGAGGCTGCGCTGTCGAACAGCCCATCAACCGGACGCGCCGAACCACCGGTGGTGGAGTTGCTCGTAGATGCCGGACTCGATGAGGTCCAGAAGAGCCAGATCGATCCTCTCGCGTAGCGCGGTGTCGTCCTCGCTGACCATCAGCCCGTACTGGACCTTGTCGAACAGTGGGCCGACCGTGGTCACCTTGCCCTCGCCCAGGCGCGATACGTGGAACTGGAGTACCGGCGCGTCGAATACGACCGCATCGACCTCGCCCTCCGCCAGCAGATCGTACGCATCGTCGAGGTCATGTACTAGGACCGGGCCGACACCGATGCCGGTCAGGTAGTCGTATCCGGCCGAGTCGTGGACAGTGGCGATCCGGTTTCCCGGGAGATCGGTGGGTCCGTCGATGTGGCCTCGGAGTTCGTTCACGGCCAATGAAGAGGCGATCGCGGCGGTGAAGCTGGCGAACACCAGGGTACCCAGGGCGATCCAGATCAGAGCGAACGACCTGCCCCATCTCCCGCGGGCCACCTTGTCCCCATAACCGACCGTGCTCATCGTTACGACGGACCAGTAGAACGAGTCCCAAATGCCCCGGCGGTACGGCACCGCGAAGTCCGGGTTGTGGTTCCGTTCCAGCCACCAGATCAGGTGCGCGGCAACCAGAACGGCAAACCCGAACACCACGATCAGCCAAGGTAGGTCCGAATTCGAGATGGCATGCAGGAAGACCAGAATGCGGTCCCATACCGCTTCGGATCCTCTGTTGCGGATCATGATCGTGAGGCCGGTGTCGAGTAGGGGAAGCGAGAAGTCGATCACCTCCTCACGCGAGCCAGTGATCGCCACGCCCCCCAATCCCACGTCGGCCACTCCGCGGTTGATGTCGTCCAACTGCTTGGCCACGGTGTCGACCGCGTAGACCTCGACCGTCATGCCGAGGTGAGCCGCGATGAGCTCCACCAGGTCAACCTCGAAGCCGTTATAGGTGTCCTGGCTATAGAGGACGAAGGGTGGAAGGGTGCGGGCGGCTACATGGAGCACCCGGCCGGCGGACCCAGGATCTGCTCCGGTACCGCCATCCAGGGCGATGGCCTCCGGATCGGCGGTTTCGATCCACGTGGACACCGCGTCGTAATTGTGCCCAACCCACTCTTCGGCGTGTCGCCGGATGTCCTCTGGATCACCCTGGTCACGGACCATGTGGGCGTTCTGGTCGGAGATGTCCTCAAGCGGGATCACCACCTGCTCGAGTAGCCGGCGAACGGGCGGGTTGGCTTCGAGAAAGCCGGAGTTGGCCACGGCCCTGATGTCGTTGGGGGGCCATCCCACCTGGCACGGATCGTTGGCGCATCCCGGTATCCCCCGTATCGACGTCTGGTCGAGAAAGGCCGACTGGTCGGGAGGGAGGGCGGGGAAGGGTGTCTCCAGCCACACCACGTCACGTCCGGGCACCAGCTCGCCGACGGTCCAGTTGGGAGTCCACGTGTAGTACAGGACCGGCTGCCCGGCTTCGAAGCGGGTGATGGTCTCGGCTATCAGCGGGGAGTAGTCGCCCTGAACCTGTTCGACCGTGGCATCCAGTCCGAACACTTCCAGATGGTGCTCGATGACCTGGGAGCAGGTCCACCCGGTCTGGCAACCGATCAGGTCGGCCCGCCCGTCTGCGTCTAGGTCGAAGAGCGCGGCGACCTCGGGATCGGCCAGGTCTCCGAGGTTGGTTATGCCATGCGCCCCGGCCGTGGCCGCATCTACGAAATAGCCTTGGAGTGCTCCTGCGTCGACCTGCGTCCCGACCCGCTCCACGAGATCCTCCTCAATGAGACCGTCGTGGGTAGGGAACCATCCGTTCACCCAGAGATCGACCTCCCCGGCGGCCACGGCGCGGTAGAAGTCAGGGTTCTCCATGGTGACCGGACCCTCCACGCGATACCCCAGGCGCAGGAGTAGCAAGCGGTACACTTCGGCCTGGAACCAACCAGTGTCCCAGGTCGCCCGGGCCATCCGCACCGTCTTAGCTTCGACGGGATCGTCCTCCGGCTGGCCCAAGGCAGGGAGACCCGTCCCCATGGCCAGCAGTGCCAGAGCCGACAGTGAACAGGCGATCAGGGTGCGGCGCACGACGGTCTCCGGTAGTGGTTGAGCCCAGGCTAGCTAGGTCTCCATCTCTCCTCAGCGAATAAATACCCAGGTTTTCCGATCTCGCGATCTCCTTTACTTGTATGGTGAACGGGTACGGTCTCGGCCAACTGGCCGCTGCACTGAAAGGGCGACTGAAAGGAGGCCCGATGGTCACGAGCATGGGGAGGGGGCGCTATGGCTGACAAGTCAGGCCACGACCAGGATCTCGACCTCACCAAGATCTCCGAAGCCTACGAGGACTGGGAGCGGGATAAAGAACGCCGCCGCGAGGATGCCGTCCGGCATCGAGCGCGCTTCGAGGGTCTTCAGGTCGATCCCGACATCGACTTCTACCCGGAGGTAGCCGACCGGGAGCCCGGTGACAAGAACATAGTCAGGTGGGGATTTGACATACATCCCCAGGTGACTTTCTCTGCCGCTGGCTTCTTGCTGCTCTTCATCGCCGCCACCCTGATCTTCCCGGATCAGGCAGCCGAGGTGTTCAGCGCCATCCTCAACTTCATCAACGAGAAGGTGGGCTGGCTGTACATCATCTCGTTCAACATCTTCATCGGAGCCGCGCTCTACTTCGCGTTGAGCAGGTACGGCAAGATCAGACTGGGCGGTCCGGCGGCCCTAGCGGAGTTCTCCACCCCCGCCTGGTACGCCATGTTGATCTCCGCCGGTCTCGGTATCGGGCTGATGTTCTGGGGTGTGGCAGAGCCGATCTTCCACCTGACAGCACCGCCTCCCCTCTTTGACGTAGAACCCTTGTCAACGGGCGCGGCCAGAGCGTCCCTAGCGACTTCCTACCTCCACTGGGGGATACATGGATGGGCGCTGTACGGCCTGGTAGCCCTCGCCCTAGGGTTCTTCGCCTACAACCGGGGCCTGCCTCTGACCTTCCGATCGGTGTTCTACCCGATCCTGGGTCCGAAGATCTACGGCGGATGGGGTAATGCGATCGACGTGCTCACCGTGGTGGCCACACTCTTCGGACTGGCCACCTCGCTGGGATTCGGTGCCTCACAGGCTGCCGCGGGCCTGAACAAGGTCTTCGGTGTCCCGGATAATCTGGGGATCCAAATACTGCTCATCGCAGGTATAACGGGGCTGGCCACCATCTCGGTGGTGGCGGGACTGGACGCGGGAGTCAAGAGGCTCAGCGCGCTCAACGTTTGGCTGGCCGCGGCCTTCCTGATCTTCGTGCTGGCGGTGGGTCCGACCCTGCTGGTCCTCTCGCTGTACGTGGAAAGCATCGGCGTCTACATCCAGATACTGCCGGAGTTCTCGTTCTGGAACGCCGCACTGCTCGACACCCAGTGGCAGCAGTGGTGGACCATCTTCTACTGGGGATGGTGGATCTCCTGGTCGCCCTTCGTAGGCATGTTCATCGCCCGGATCTCCAAGGGGCGCTCAGTGCGGGAAATGATCCTCGGTGTGATCGTCCTTCCCTGCCTGCTGTGCTTCCTCTGGTTTGCGGTGTTCGGCGGAGCGGCCATGAATCTGCAGATGACCGGTACGGACATTGCGACCGCGGTCAACGAGAACGTGGCGACCGCCCTGTTCGTGATGCTGGAGTCCTTCCCATGGACCTTCTTCGTCTCGCTAATCGGCATCCTGTTGCTGATCTCGTTCTTCGTCACCTCGTCGGACTCGGGTTCTCTCGTGGTGGACCACCTCACCTCGGGCGGAAAGCTCGACTCACCCAAGCCACAGCGTGTCTTCTGGGCGCTGATGGAAGGCTTGGTGGCGATAGTGCTGCTGATTGGAGGCGGCCTGTCGGCCCTCCAGACGGCTTCCGTGGCTACCGGACTGCCCTTCCTGTTCGTGCTCCTGGTCATGCTGTGGAGCCTGAAGAAGGCCTTCGACGAAGAGCTCGACCTTCTGGAGAGCCACTACGACGAGGCCATCTTCCAAGCTCAGCACAGCGGCTTGATCGAGCGCCTGGGAAGAGGAGGTGAAAAGTGATCAAGAGATCTACCACACTGATCGCCGCTGTCGCGGCTTTCGTGCTGGTGTTCTCGGCCTGCGCCGTTGAGGACGAAGGTGGGCCCGTGGCCATAGCCCGGGCCAACTGGAGTTCCGGCTACATGCAGGCTGCCATCTATGCGCAGCTAATCGAGGAGCTCGGGCACGAGGTCACCGATCCGGCGGCCGCCACCCTTAGCCCCTACTCGTTCTATCCGGCGTTGGCCGCCGGTCAGTACGACCTGTGGGCCAACGGCTGGTTCCCCCTCCACGACATCTACCTGGAAGGAGAGAACGTCACCGGCCAGGCGGTCGACCTGCCCATCGAACCGGTGGGCTGGGAGGTGGCCCAAGGGGCGGCGGACGGTCTGATGATCGACAAGGCCTCGGCTGACAGCATGGGAATCACATCCATGGACGGTGTGGCCGCCAATGCCAGCGCCTTCGACGTCGACGGCGACGGGAACGCCGATCTGTTCGGGTGCAACGTCGGGTGGGGATGCGAAGTCGCCATCAACGAGATGATTGCCGACAGCAGTTGGGGTTCCAGGGTCGAGCAGATCTCCGGCAACTACGACGAGTTGGCCCGAGGCGTGGTGGACAGGGTCGCGGCCGGGGAATCGGCCCTGTTCTACGCTTGGACACCGAACTGGACGAACACCGTCTTGGTGGACGGACAGAACGCGGTCTGGGTACATTCCGCGGTGAATGACATCCGGGCGGTGGCCAACACCAACTTCTTGGATAGCAACCCGGACATCCACCGTCTCCTTGAGGTGGTGGCGATTCCGCTGGGCGATATAGCGGCTCAGAACGCCAAGATGGCCGCGGCCGCCGACTATTCGGAGGCTGACGTCCAGGCTGACGCCGAAGCATGGATCGCCGCCAACCGCGACCAGGTCGACAGTTGGCTGGCATCCGCGCGAGACTCCGGCTGATACGTCGAGAACCGAGACAGCAAACAGCCAAGAAGACCCGGCTCCTCATCGATTCGAGGGGAGCCGGGTTTTCGCGTTACCGGACGCGTTTCCACGCTCGGGTGAGCAGCGTTCCGATGGGTCGGTGCCGGAACTCGATGGTCTGATGACCGGCGGGTTCGAAGCTCTTTCCGGGCTTAGGTAGCGGCCAAACCGCCCCAGCAACTTGCCGTCGGTCTGATCGATCACAGGCTGAGTGAGGCTCATCGTGGGCAGTCATCGACCTACCCTTCCATATGCATACGATCAGGAGTTCAATTCGTATACGATATAGCGCTCAGTTTGCTAACGTTCGGGCAGGAAGACCCGTCGGAGAGGACATAGCATGGCACGCCGCCACTCAGGCACCTCTCCACGAACCAGCTACATACCCAGGCAGATCGATGCGCGGCTCCGTGCTGAACTCGACACCTGGCCCTCCGTCGTCATCACAGGCCCGCGCGGGGTGGGCAAAACTACCACCGCCCTGCAGGTGGCGGAGTCGGTTATCGACCTATCCCAGCCCCAGCAACGCGAGGTCTTCATGTTGGACATGGAGTCCCCCCTGCGCGTCGCTCCGAAACCGGTCCTGATCGACGAGTGGCAGCAGGCCCCCGATGTGTTGTGGGTGGTCAAGAAGCTAATCGACCAGGACGCCATGACGGGATTCATCATCGCTGGCTCGTCCCACCTCAGGCCCAACAATCAGAACGACAGCAATCAGTGGCCGCTCGTGCACCGCGGCGTCACGCTGGAGATGCATCCGCTCACCGTGGCCGAGAAACGCCGCGAGGGGTTCCACTCCGTCACAGGTCGGCTCGTCGGCATGAGCGCAACCTCTGGACACCAGGGCAGATACAGCTTGTACGACTACATCGACATAGCGCTGGAGGGCGGTTACCCGGCATACCTGGATGTCGCAGCACCCCCCACCCGCCGGGCGCAGATGCAGAGCGCCGTGCGCGACATCGTGCGGCTCGATGCAGCAACCGGCCGCATCGACCACCGCAAGATGCTCGACTTCCTCCAGGTCTATGCCGCCAACTCCTCGGAGCTCATCAACCAGACCACGCTTGCCGAGCACGCCGACATCTCGCGTGCTTCAGCCGAGAAATACGAGCAGGCACTGCACGACTCGTACATCGTGTCGCAGCTACCGTCCTGGCATCGAACGCTCTCGAGCCGCACCAGCAAGCGCCCCAAGCGCTTCGTTAACGACACGGGGATGTGGGCGGCCATCTTGGGCGTGGGTCGTGAGGATGTACGGGCCGACCCCAAGCTGGTCGGCAATCTGATGGAAACCTTCGTGGTATCGCAGATACGGGCTCAACAAGCCGCAGTTCGATCCTCGCATACCCTTTACCACTACCGTGACCAAGCCGGACGGGAGATCGACCTGCTGCTGGAAGACCGCCGCAACCGCAGCCTGTTCGCTATCGAGATCAAGGCATCCAGCACCATCACCCGCCATGACACCCGCCATCTGGAGTGGCTGCGGGGCCAACTGGACACGGCCAGCCCACACCGACCCACGCATTTCGCCCTAGGCGTGGTCCTCTACTCCGGTACCCAGACCGTCAAGATCAGCGATCGCGTCTGGGCAACACCGATCTTTGCGCTGTGGGAAGGTCGGTCTCCGGCCACATAGAGTCACGCCCGGCACCGCATGATTTCTTGTGGCAGTCTTGGTGGTGAGAAGTAACCTCTCAGCGCTTAACTGGGAGTTAGCGGTCGGAAGGCGTACTCTTGCCGGAAAACCTGGGACCGGATGCGTTAGACCACCTCCGCCGGGCCTGTTCGGGCGCGCTTTGAACGAGAGCGGGTCTTCGGGCACCCATGTAGTGGTAGTGGGTGGGGGTATCATCGGGCTCTGTGTTGCGCTCCACCTCCAGCGGCGCGGGTACGCTGTCACGATCATCGACCGCGGCGGTGCTGGCGACGGAACATCCGGACACAACGCCGGGATCTTTTCGATCAGCAACTGCCTCCCCACCGGGACGCCCGGGGTGATCCGGTCGGTGCCGGGGATGCTCCTGGATCCTGTCTCCCCCCTTGCGATCCGGTGGAGCTACCTGCCGAACTTAGCTCCCTGGTTGGTGCGGTTCCTTGCCGCCAGCCGTCCGAGCCGTGTCGAGCAGATTTCCCTGGCCCTAGCTGGCCTGCAGAAGCACGCGGTTCGGGCGTACGCTGATCTGGTGCCCGTTCCGGACGTGGATGCGGCGCTGTTCCAGGGCGGCCACCTCCTCGCCTACGGCTCGGACGAGGCCTTCGAAAAGGCAAGGCACAGCATCGCGATGCGCCAAGCGCTCGGCGTCGAGATCGAGATCCTGGACGCGGCGGGCGTGGCCACCGCGTATCCCGTCCTGGCCGGGCGAATTAGCCACGGCGTACTGGTGCCCGGCTCGTTGTTTACCGACCCGCAGGTCTTTGTCAAGGCGCTGGCCGACCGCTTCGTCCAGGCCGCGGGCCACTGGACGCGGGGCGACGTGCGGGGCTTCGAAATCAGGGGGAAACGAGTGGCTGCAGTCAAGACGGGCGAGGGCCGGATCGGAGCCTCGCGTGTGGTAATAGCTGCGGGTGCCTGGTCTCGTCCGTTAGTACGTGCCCTCGGATTCGACACCCCCCTCGACACGGAGCGCGGCTACGGCGTGCGAATTCCCGATGCTGGCATCGATCTCGAGGGCCCCCTGATCTATATGGACCACCACCTCGCGATCACCCCGGTGCCGGATGGGATCCTGCTGGCTGGAACCGACGAGCTGGCTGGCCTACGGACACCCCCCAACTATGTCCGCGCCGACGCTCTGATCGAGGTTGCCAGAAGCCTCTTCCCCGGGATGAACACCCACGGAGCTGAGAGGTGGATGGGCTTCCGTCCCTCCCACCCGGATTCGCTACCGGTAATCGGCCGATCGCCGAGGCAGGAAAACGTTTACTTGGCCTATGGCCACGGGCATGTGGGGCTCACCCTAGGTGCCATAACCGGGGAGTTGATCGGACAGGTCATTGATGGAGAGGAGACCACGATCGACCTCGAACCTTTTCGTCCCACCCGCTTCCGAATGCTGCGGCGTCGGCATTCTTGAGCCCGATGTCCTCATGCAGCTACGCGAGGACGGCCTAGTCCATGTCGAAGGTCATGGACGAGGGGCATACTGGGTTCTCGGAGAGGGCCCCTAATAGAACCCGAATAGAACGGGTAGAGAAAGAAACCCCAGTTCAGAGGCCTGGGAACAGGGCTGGAATAGATTCGGAATAGAACCCGATCCTGTTTTCCGGGCTCGCGCAGTTGGTGGTGAACTCGGAAGCCACTAGCTGCTGACCGCGGACCCCTGGGAGTGTTCGGTTATCAGGTCGAGCACCAGATTGGGCGAGTCCAGCATTGGTATGTGGCCAGTTTCCGCTAGTGGCCGGTAGGCCCAATCGGGGCGCAGATGGACGATCTGCTCGGCCGCGCTGATCGGTACCACAGTGTCATTGATCCCGTGGATGAGCAGGGTCGGGGCCTTTATGCGTCTCACCATCCGGGAAAAACGAGGCAGGAACGCCACTTGAGTGATGACGGAACGGAAGGCAGCCAGGTAGGTCTGGGCAGCCCATGGCACCTGTCGGCGTTCTCGCGTAACCCCGGCGTGGAGCCGCCTGGCATCCACCGACATGCGTCCTGGCCTGCTAGCGAGGTAGTCCAGCGACGCGTCGGTCGAGTTTTCTGGATCGCTACAACGACTCATCCGCATGAGGACCAGAGAATTGATGCCGGGAATCAGATAGAGAAGCATGGTTGTTGTCCAAGAGGCGGAGAGTCCCTTGAGGCGGGGGGTATGTCCTGCCGGACAGATCAGGACCAGCCGTTCCACTAATTCCGGCCTCCGAGCGGCCAAAATCATACCGATGAGGCCGCCCATCGAGTTTCCGATGACCAGAGCGGGACCCCCTCCCATCCATTCGATGAACTCAGCCAATAGATCGGCCGAGGCCGTTACCGTGGGCTTTCTTCCCGCCGGGGGAGTACGTCCAAATCCTGGAAGGTCCGGTGCCAAGACCCGTCCGAGTCCGGTCAGCGAGGAGCCGATCTCTGACCAGTTGACGCCCGCGCCGCTAAGCCCGTGGACAAGCAGGACCGGTCGGCCTTCTCCTCCGTAATCGATGCCGTGGAGTGGCCCGTTCAAATCTATGGTGAAACGTTGCAAACTCGAGGTCCTTAGCTGTCGTCAGTATGCGACCGTGCGGCGGATGGCCGCGATGATGTCGGCGGCACCGGGCCGGTAGGCATCCTCCAGTGGAGGACTGAACGGTACAGGAACATCGAGGCCACCTAGACGTGATACCGGGGCATCCAGGTATTCAAAGGCACTCTCGAAGATGTCCGCAGCTATCTCGGCACCGAGTCCAGCTAGGCGGTTGGCAGCGTGAGCTAGGACCACCCGGCCGGTCTTGCGGACCGAAGCCATGATTGTGTCGCGATCAAGCGGCTTGAGGGTTCGCAGGTCGATGACCTCGGTCGAGATGCCCGGTGTCAGCTCGTCCGCTGCCGCTGTGGCTTGTCGGACCATCTCTCCGTAGGTAACAACCGTGATTTCGGTTCCTTCCCGAACAACGCGTGCCTTCCCGATCGGGGTTAAGTCATCATCTACCGGCCCCCGCAGGCTCCGATATAGAGGCTTCGATTCAAAATATATGACCGGGTTGTTGTCACGGATGGCGGCCAGCAACAGGCCTCTCGCATCAGCCGGGGTAGCTGGAGCAACCACCTTGAGGCCTGGGGTGTGCACGAACCACGCTTCAGGATTCTGGCTGTGGAACGGACCTGACGTTATGCCACCATCGGACGGGGCCCTTATTACCCAGGGAACGGCGGCCCCCCAGCGATAGTGGGTCGTGGCCGCGTACTGAACTATTGCGTCGAAGCCGGTGGAGATGAAGTCCGCGAACTGCAGCTCGACGACCGGCCTCAGACCCATCAGCGCCATTCCGGTGGCAGCCCCGATGAAAGCCAACTCGGTCATCGGGGTGTTGATTACCCGTTCGGGACCGAATTCTTCCTCCAGACCCTTGGTTGCCTTGAAGGCACCTCCGAATGTGCCTCCGATGTCTTCACCTAGCAGGAGAACATTGGGATCGCGGCGCATCTCGGCGCGAAGCCCGTCCGTGATCGCCTCTAGGTAGGTCAGGTGCCGGTCCTCAACCATCGGGATCTTCAGTCGGCATAGACGCCGTCGGTAACGGTCTGAGGGTCGGGCCATGCGCTTTCCTCGGCGAAAGCCACGGCGTCGGCCACGATCGCCCGACACTCTTCGGAGACTTTCGTCAAGAACTCGTCATCTACGAGCTCACGGGCGAGCATTTTCCGCTCATGAACGAGGAGCGGATCGCGGTGTTTCCACTTGTTGAGAAGCGATTCTGGGACATACTCGGCACCGTCATGCACGGCATGGCCGAGCATTCGCATGGTTCTCGCCTCGATCAGCGTGGGACCATCTCCTTCACGGGCCTTCGCTGCCGCCGCGGCGACGGTTTGGTAGACCAATTCGGCGTCGTTGCCGTCGATGGTGGTGGAATCCACTCCGTGCGCATGGGCGCGTCGGGCCAGGTTCGGGATAGCCGTTTGCTGGTGGAGTGGGGTCGAATAGGCGAACTGGTTGTTCTCCACCACGACCACGAATGGGGCCTTCTTGACGGCGGCGAGGTTCAACGACTCATGAAATACCCCGGCGGAGGTAGACCCGTCTCCCACAAACGTGAGGGCAACCCGCTTCTCTCGCCGGTGCACGAACGACAAAGCTGCTCCTAGAGCTACCGGCATGGTTTGTGGAAGGTGGCTGATGAAGCCGATCAGATTGAGACTCAGATCACCACAGCCATGAATGTTTGCGTCCCGGCCCCCGGTGACCCCGGCGGACCGGCCGAGTTGGTTAGCCATCAGCCGTCTAGGTGTCATCCCTCTCACCAGGTAGCAGCCGAGGTCGCGGTGCATCGGTGCTGCGACGTCGTCCGGTCCCAGCGACAGCCCGGCACCAACGCTGATCGCTTCATGACCACGTTGATTGAAGGTGGTGCCCACACCGCGACCCTGCTTCCAGAGGTTCAGGAGTTGATCGTCCATAATGCGGGTGAGACGCATCCAGTAGTGCAAGTTCAGGGTGAGGTGATCGGGCAAGGCCGTCATCTCGTGAATCTTAAACCCGCCCCGTTATCGTCAGCAGCCGAACTCTGCTCAGAGGCATGGCTGGCCACGGCGTACGAATATCCACTCTCGAAGCTGGTACTTCATCAGCACCCGACCAGGTACGTTGAACAACGGCCTCGCGCCAGGTTGAGGTAGAAGCCGAAGCTGTCTGAAGCTACGGCGAAGGGGTCAACGACCGTCCGGCATTCAGCAGGCACTTCAGTTGATCGACCATTTCGTGAATATCTTGCTCTTTGATTAGGCGCACACTCGACTCGATCAGAGGCATGGACACCGCTTCCGGGGGGATCACCTGGCTATCGGCGAGGGTGACGGCTTGGCGCAGAATGGATGGGACATCGGTTACCTGCTCCGCCATGGCTTGAGCTACCACCCATTGGGCGGATAGAAAAGGAACCAGTGCCCACGGTGCCCGATATGGGCGCAACCCGGCCAACACCGGTCCTAGGTTGCGCCTCTCAAGGCGAGAACGCCAACTTGGGGAACGCTCGTTGAGGTAGCGGACCACGTCCCTTGCGAACCGGGCTTGGTCGGGTAGGAAGAACTCGGCTTGGAGAAGGGAGTGCAGGGTACCCAACCAGTCGTCGAACTCACCGGGTGGTCTACGGCGGGAAGCTTGGTCTTGGACGGCGACGGTTAACTCGGCGACGGCCGGAACCAGGTAGTGGTGGGCGATGGTGTTGGTATAGAACGATCCAGCCAAGCGCTGCCCGGGCTGGATCACTAGGCGGTACCCAGCTTCTTCCTCGACAGCAGGCACGATTCCCCGGCTGACCAGACGGTTAACGGCCTGACCCACACCTCCATGATCCAGGGAGGAGGATAGATCGTCGGCTCGGGGAAGCTTCCGCTGCTCGGCGTCCTTCGCCAGTTCCTGCACTCCCCTTTTCAACTCGGTCATCGACCGGCCCTCGATCCCCGCCCCGAGAAGGGTCGCCAGTACCAGGGCGGGTGTTGTGACAGGTGTCACCCGGTTGATCTCTGCGCAGATTGCCTTGCCCGATCTCGACACTTGCGTCCGCCGATCGGTGCCCTTCGGAAGGGCTGCGAGGAAGAATGGGGTCCCGAAGCGGACGTGGACATAGCCATAACTCTTCCCAATAGTGAGAATGGTCTTAACTAACCATGCCCAACTCTCTCGCCGCTTGGGAACTCCCCGCTGTTCTGTGACATAGGACTCGATTTCCTCGGTGTGGTCATAGACGATCGCCACGGGAACCACGCATACCTCTTGGCAGCGGCCAGCTGCTAAGGCCTCGAACGCATAGCCGAGCAGGCCGAAGCTGGGCGCTCCCAACCGGCCGGTGCGGCTGCGTGTCCCCTCGATAAACCACTCGAGCGGCCGTCGCTCGACTAGCAGATGGGCGATGTATGTGCGTAGCACCAGCTTGTAGAGGGGATGAGCGCCGATACGGCGGCGGATGAAGAAGCAGCCGAAGCGGCGGAGGATCGGTCCGAGCACCGGCAGGTTCATGTTGGCACCGCCAGCGGTGTAGTTAGGAGGACGCCCATGAAGCCACATGAGGTAGTGCATTACCAGATGGTCCAATTGTGACTTGTGAGAGGGCAGGATGACCAACGGGTACTTGGCGCTCAACTCATCCAATCTCGCTAGCTCCGCAGGCCGGTGGCGGATGTCTCGATAGTTCCTCCGGATGAGTAACCGGGATACCCTCCCGGCAAGGCCGACGACCACGGGTGTCGGGCGAGCGGTGATTTCTTGAAGGTACCGACGGGCGGCCCGGTTAATCTGCCGGGTGGTAAGCCCACTTGTCGCAGCGATCAGGGATAGCTCATCCCGAAAGTCGGGATCAGCCAGTATGCGACTGAACATTGCCCTCCGGTTAGAGGAGGGGGGTTCAGGAACCGGTCGGGACACTTGCGTCAACTGGACTCTCTGACTTCGGGACCTCGCCGAGAGTTTACGATGAGCGCATGGTTAGGGCCCGCGGATTGACAGGCACCTTGTGGGTGACAGGCGAGCAATGTCGGAGCCGTGCGGATGGGAGATGCCTGATGTCAGCCGTCACGGTGGTATCCGTAACGGAGGCAATTGACACCACCAACCCTCGGGGTTGGCAGATCAGCTGATGAAATTCATGCTCGGGGAATCAGATCGGACCAAGGAGCTGACCGATGAAAGCGGGATTGCAGGTTCCTGACCCCGCCCGAACGAGAGCCGCCAGGCTTCGCGGTGGTGTCCTCCCTTACTCTATCTTGCCAATCCTGTTGGGTATATTGTTCCTCTTTCCCATCGCATACCTCGCTTGGGGGACTCTTAGTCTTGGCGAAGACTTCTGGTACACCATAACTACCCAGCGTTCCCTCGTCCCCTTGCGAAACTCGCTACTGATCGCGAGTTCCGTGGCCGGGTCGTGCATGCTCTTGGGCACCAGCCTCGCCTGGCTGGTTTCCCGGACCGATCTGCCCGCGCGGCGCTTCTGGCGGGTAGTTCTGCCACTGCCTTTGGCGATCCCATCCTTCGTAGGAGCAACCGCTTTCCTTACCGCTTTCGGGCGGGGCGGGCTCATTGACTTCATTCCGAGGGTTGAGGGCTTCTGGGGTGCCTTCATAGTTCTCACCCTGCTCAGCTATCCGTACGTCTATCTGCCCGTTCTCGGCCGACTCTCCACTACCGTGCCCGCGCTTGAGGAGGCGGCGCGCCTGCTGGGAAGCCCCCCACAGCGGGCCTTGATCAGGGTGGTCCTACCCCACATCCGCCCAACCATGGCCGCCGGAACGATGCTGGTGTTTCTATACGGGTTGAGCGACTTCGGGGCGGTCGCCCTCATGCGTTATGACACCATCACCAGGGCCATTTATTCGTCTCGTCTCTTTGATCGGGCTACCTCACTCACCCTGGGCTTGGTTCTGGCCGGGTTGGCTCTCTTGGTGGTTGCGTTGGGACCATTATCCGGATGGCTTCGACGCACCGGTCGTCGGTCCGATCAAGGCATTGGGATGGAGCAGGTGCAGTACCGGCTGGGGCGAGCGACGATACCGGCGACGGTGTTCATCACGGGAGTGCTCGGCGTTGCCCTACTGGCCCCGATCAGCGTCTTTAGCCTCTGGGTCATTCGCGGGTCGACCACCGTAGGAGTTGGCTACTCCGGTCTTGGGGACAGTTTGGCCTTCCTGATAAGGCCCCTTCTCAACTCGGCTGTCGCGTCGCTAGCCGCTGGGGTGTGTGCGGTGGTGGTGACACTCCCGGTGGCATACGCTGCTGCCCGGCGACGTACTTGGGCATCATCTGCGGCGGCGGCCTCCGTGACCTCGGTGTTTGCCCTACCCGGCCTGGTGCTGGCCCTGGCTGTGGTGTTCTGGGCTACCGAGATTCCAGGTCTACCGGCGGCTCTGTATCAGACCTTCCCGCTCCTGGTTCTGGCGTACATCCTCAACTTCGGTGCCCAGTCGATGCGAGCTACGCAGGCCGCCATGTCCGCGGTCCCCAGCCGATACGCCGACGTATCCCAAACCCTGGGTGTCTCCTCCCGCCGGCGCTTCCTCACCATTGATCTGCCGTTGGTTACCCCCGGGCTGGTCAGCGGGGGAGGGTTGGTGTTGCTTTCCACCCTCAAGGAGCTTCCGGCCACACTGCTGTTGGCGCCGATCGGGTTCGAGACTCTTGCTACCCGAATTTGGAACGCTGCTGAGGACGGGTTCTTTGCCGAGGTCGGCGTCACCTCACTGGCCCTGATCCTCCTCTCGGGGTCTCTGACGTGGCTGTTCGTGCTCAATCGAGAGGTGAAGACTTGACAGCGGAATTCACAGGGGGAGCAATCCTCGTCGATGTTCGAACCTCTCGAGCGGCTTTCTCGGCTTGCGGTTCGTCGGGCCGGAGGGGATCGCCCAGGGGTGGCTACCGACCCGGACGTGTCTTGGCGGAGGTTTCGACACGGCATGATCCGAGCCGTCTGCGCAACGTCCACAACAGTAGGGCGATCGCCGCGATACCGATCAACGGTTGCACCGGTGCCCACCACGAGAGGGCACCAGAGATCCCCACCAGTGCCACCACCGCCTGATTGCAGACCGGACAACCCACGGCGAGGAAGGACACGAAACCTCCCCAAAGGGTGGTGGTGTCCTGCCTCTCGACAGCCTCGCCACCGGTGTCGGGACGGGTTGCCAGTATCAACCCGATCAGTGCTGAAGTGATCACCAGAAGCAGGTAGTCGAGGAAGCGCACGTCCACGGGACGCCCGAAGAAAGGTGTGTCTATCACGTCGGACGGCACACCGATCAGGAGGGCCGCTCCAATACCGTAGGCCGTGGCCCGTAGCCATACGGCGTGGGGGAGGACCCGAATTTGCTGCCAGAGATCAGCCATACCGGAAGGATTGTAGGCTGGTGCGGGCACGCTCACCTTGGAGGACGACCGATGCTGGACGCTCGAGCCTTACGCCTGGCGCAAGGTCCCAACTATGCCTCGTTGGCAACCGTGATGCCCGACGGAACGGTTCAGGTGCACTTGATGTGGGTGGACTCCGACGGAGATGACCTTCTCATCAACACCGAAACCCATCGCGCCAAGTTCCCGAACCTCACTTCCGGCCGTCCGGTCACGGTCTTGATCCCCGACCGCGAGGATCCGTTCCACTTTGCCGAGATCCGTGGGGAGGTCACCGGCATCGTAACCGGCGACGAAGCGCGTACTCATATTGATGCTTTGGCCCACAAGTATCTCGGCGTAGACGCTTATCCCAACCCGATCGTCTCCGAGCGAGTTATTGTCAAAATCGCCCCGCGTCGGGTGCTGGTATACCCGCCCGGGTAGGGTCAGCACGCCAGCGGCTGAGCCCTTACGGCTGGCCAAGGTCACCACGGGGGGCGATCACATGTTGTCGTATACCGCGGTCTCGAAGTCGAGGTAGCCGGACACCGAGGTGGGGTCCATAAAAGGGAAAACTTGGGTTGCCCAGAATCCACCCACGCCAGATCTTCGGTCAATCCAGTAGTAGAGGTTGGCTAAACCCGCCCATGCCACCGACCCGGCGGTTCGTCCGGTGGGGGCGTCCTCGTCATTGATCATGAAGGTCAAGCCCCACGACTTGGTGATGCCGGGGAAAAAATCCACCTCCCCCGAGGTTGACGGGATCACGCCGGGGAGAGCGTGGATCTTCAGGTCGCCCAGACCGTTCCGGGCGGCCATTTCCACCGTTGAGCCATCCAGGATCGCACCACGGGGCCCCATGCCATCGTTCAACCACATGCGGATGAACTTGCAGTAGTCGGCGGCGGTGGAGTAGAGGCCGTGCCCACCCATATGGATTTCCGGATCAGGTGGCAGCTCGAAGCTGAGTGGGGTGAGCGATCCGTCCTCGCCGCGCCCGTGGATCTTCGCCATTCGGGATCGCATCGTGGCACTTAGGGTGAAGGACGTCGAGTCCATTCCCAAAGGCTCAAGGATGCGCTCGTGAATCACCTCACCGAGCCGTTGGCCGGTAATCGCTTCCACCACCAAACCGGCCCAGTCAATACCGGTCCCGTACTCCCACCTCTCCCCGGGGTCGAACAGCAGGGGAGTCATCAGAGCGGCCTTGCGTGCGGTAAGGACGCTCGGTTGACCGTGCTCAACGGAGAGGCGTCGATACTGCTCGTTGAAGACCTCATAGGCGAACCCGGCGATGTGAAGTAGGAGCATCCTGGTGGTGATCTGCTGCCGCGGTGCCCTAAGCAGGGGCTGTCCATCGGCATCGAACCCATCCAGAACCTGTAGCCCTCCGATGTCGGGCAGGTAGTTCTTGGTTGGGGTGTCGAGGTCGAGCGATCCGTTCTCAACCAGCTGCAGGCAGGCGGTTCCGGTGATCGCCTTGGTGGTGGAGAAGGCTGCACAAACCGTGTCGGTGGTCATGGGCACACCGGTGTCAAGCGACCGGACACCGGCTGCGTTCTCGTAGATGTTGCCGTCTCGCCCGGTCGCAATGGCCGCAACACCCGGTACCCCGGGTGGACCCGCAACCACCCGGTTGAGCACGGCGTCCACGGCGGTCTTGAGTGCTTCTGTCATGATCGAATTCCAAGGTGGGTGTGACAAGACCGTAGCGAAACCTTCGGCTCGGCAGGATCCACACCAGCCACAGGGCGGCTACATTCTTTGGGGTGGCTATCGGAGCGAATCGATCCCGCCGAAAGACAACCCGATGAGGGTACTGATCCAGCGTGTCGACGAGGCCTCGGTATCGGTCGAGGGCGAGGTTATCGGAAGCATCGGCCTAGGAATGGTGGCCCTGGTAGGGGTGGGGCGGAAGGACCGCTCTGAGGATGCTTCGGCCTTGGCGGCCAAGCTGGTGGGGTTGCGGATCTTTCCCGACGCGGAAGGGCGCTTCAATCTTTCCCTCCTAGACGTGGGGGGTGCCATGCTGGTGGTGAGCCAGTTCACGCTCTACTCGGATGTGCGGAGAGGGAGACGGCCCAGCTTTACTGACGCCGCCCGCCCCGAGCCTGCCGCCCGGCTGGTAGACGAGTTCTCGGAGGCGGTTAGGAAGCATGGGATATCGGTGGCGACCGGTCGGTTCGGCGCAATGATGGAAGTTTGCCTTACCAACAATGGGCCGTTCACCCTGATGGTCGAGACCGCTAACGGTCGGGTGGTGGGTTGACCGTCGGCCTCGCCAAGCCCTTAGGCAGACGCGTTTAGCAGGGGCGAACCGAGCGCCCCCGGATCACTCAGCGTCAAGACCACCGCCAGTACGAGGACCGCGGCCTCGCTCACCTCGCATGCAGCACCGTATACGTCACCGGTCACACCACCAATGCGGCGCTTCGCCCACGCCCCGACCGCGCCGGAAACGAGGCCAGCCGCGGCGATGAGCACGAGACCCACCGGACCTGACAGCGCCACCGTCGCCACCACAGCCACAACCGAGCCGCCCACCAAGCTCCGCCTGCTGCCGTCGCGGAGGAACGGCGTTCCGAGACCCTCTCGCCGCACGTATGGGAACCGGTCCATCACAACCAGGATGGCCCAGCGGGCCAGGCAGGGGGCCAGCGCAATCGTCCCGAAACGGCTCTCCATAGGTAGAGCGGCCAGCGACGAGAGCTTGACCACTAGAAGGAGGACAACGCCTACAACCGAGAAAGCTCCCACGTGCGGATCCCTGAGCAACTCAAGCCGCTGCTCCCGGTCGTGACCGCCCGCCAGCGCGTCGCAGGTGTCCATGAAGCCATCCAGATGCAGACCCCGCGTCAACCAGGCCAGCACGGCCACCAGCAACGCCCCCGCCAAGAGCGACGAACTCCCGTCCGCCAGCCCGAGCCATCTGAACAGCCCGTCCAGCACGGCGACGGTCGCCCCCAGCAACAAGCCTACCGCCGGGAACCAGGCTGGTGCCTTCGACAGTCCGGAGGCCGGAATCTGCGGTCCGGCGGGCAGGATGGTCAGAAAGCCGATAGCGGCGCGTAGTCCCCTCATCCCCCAGCCTCATGATCCGCGGAATCGTCGGTGGAACGATCCGAGACGCCGGCCTCGTCGAAGGTCGCCATCTGGCTAAGACACGCGGCGGCGGCTTCGATGATGCCCATAGCCAGGACCGCTCCGGTTCCCTCCCCGAGGCGCATCGCCAAATCCAGAAGAGGGTCGAGCCGCATATGGGCCAGCACCGCCCGGTGGCCCTTCTCGGCGGAGCGGTGGGAGGCGATCAGGTAGTCACGGACCGCCGGGTTCAGGCTGTAGGCGATCAAAGCGGCCGCGCCCGAGATGAAACCATCGAGCACCACCGCCCGCCGCTCCGAAGCCGCCCCCAGCGTCACCCCTGCGAGCACGCCGATCTCGAACCCGCCCACCTTGGCAAGCACGTCGACCGGGTCGCTCGGGTCGGGCCCGTTGGCATCCAGCGCCCTCCTCACCACCGCGATTTTGCGGCGCAACTCCTCAGAACTTCGGCCGGTTCCTTCACCTGTTGTCTCGGTGGGAGGCCGACCGGTAATCGCCGCGGTGATGGCGCTGGACGCGGTGGTGTTGCCGATGCCCATGTCCCCGGTAGCGATCAGGTCCGCGCCCGATGCTGCTACCTCTCTCCCCAAGGCCGCACCCGCCTCGAGGCAAAGGACCGCCTTCTCCCTCGACATGGCCGGGCCTCGACTCATGTCAGCCGTCCCGCGCCCGATCCGGAGGCTCCGGAGTCCGGGATGGTCGGGGAGCCTGGACGCCACGATCCCGGCGTCCACAACTATCTGGTGCACGCCCCCGAGGCGTGCCATGACGCTGATCGCAGCCCCTCCGTCGAGAAAGTTCCGCACCATCTGGCCGGTGACGGACTGCGGATAACCCGTGACCCCCTGTGCCACCACCCCGTGGTCGCCAGCCGCGACTATCACCGCCTTGTCCCGAATAACCGGCCTCGGGTTCGAAAAGATCCCCGCCAGCTGCACCGAGACCTCCTCCAGACGACCGAGGCTGCCCGGAGGCTTGGTCAGGACCATCTGCCTCGCCACCGCCCGTCGGATCGCCCCGGCATCGGCAGGCTCGATCCCCTCAAGGACTTGGGGGAGCACAGCAGACTCACTCACGGCACGTACCTCCCCCAGCTGCTCCTAGGCCCATCGACTCGGCGTAACCATCCACCATCGGGCGACTCCTCCACTACCCCAAACTGTCCCCTCCCGACACAGCCCCCAGAGACATGGATCACTCCACTCCCAACTCCCTCAGCTGCCTCTTCAGCACCTTGCCCTGCGTATCCCTGGGAAGCATTGGGAGGTAGTGAATGCGCTTCGGTAGCTTGAACGCGGCGAGTTCCCGTCGCGCCACGGCCATCAACTCGGTCTCGTCCGTACGTGTGCCGTCCTCCCTCACGATGAAAGCGGTGACAGCCTCAGACCACACCGGGTCGGGTGTGCCCACCACTGCCACTTCTCGGACCCCCGGAACCCTCGATAGAACGCCTTCGACCTCCAGCGAGGACACATTCAAGCCGCCGGACTTGATGACGTCCTTCTTGCGGTCATGGAAAAAGAGGTTCATGTCTCGGTCAATTCGGACGATGTCGCCAGTTCGCAACCAACCACCTCTGGTGACCGCGGCAGTCAGGTCAGGTCGGCGGTGATAGCCCTCCATCACAGCCGGGGATCGACAAATCAGCTCGCCGACCTCGGTAGGTCGATCGTCTTCGTCAACCACCCGGACCTCCACTTGGGGCACAGCACGACCGATCCAACGCTGATCGTGCCCGGGGATCTCGGCCCGGCTGCCGTAATAGCCGATCGCGCCGAGTTGGCTCAGCTCCGTTTGCCCCCAGTACGTTGCCCAACGCAGTCTCGGAACACGGGATGCCATGGCGTCGGTGACGTGGAGAGGGATTGCGCCCCCGTAAGTGTGGGCTTGCCGGAGGGATGAAATGTCCGCTCGGCCGAAGTCTTCGTGTTCGGTCAGCCGAACATAGAAGGTCGGCGTTTGCGACATGTTGGTGATCCGCTCCGACTCGATCAGTTCCAGGCAGTGCGCCGCCTTCGTGCTCCCACCGAGCACGATCGTGGCACCCACCGATATCAGGTTGGTGACGGTCCCAACACCGGCCATGGTGTGCATCGGGGCCAGAAGCAAGAAGCGATCATCAGGCTCGACATACCGTTCTCCGGTCCACGCAGGCGATGTTGCGATCAAGAAGTTGCGATGAGGTATGCGAACGCCCTTCGGCTCGCTCTCCGTTCCTGAGGTGTAGATGATCATGGCGAGATCGTGCTCGCTGACCTGCCAATCGTCGGCGAGCGGCTCCTCTTCCCCCAGCATCACCGCCAACTCGCTCCCGGGAATCACGCTGTCGCTCGCCGTCCTCGTGGAGATAATCGACTCGACCGCGCCAGCGACCGCCTGCGTCAATCGTTCTTCGGCCACGATCAGGCGCGGTCGAGCGTTGTGTAGCTGGCGCCTTACCTCAAACTCGGTCAGGTTCGGGTTGAGCGTGGTGAACACCGCACCGATCTTGAGAGCGGCGTAGTAGGTCACGATGTGGTCGAGCCCGTTACCGGCCATCATGGCTACCACGTCTCGATGTCCGATGCCCCGCCGCTGGAGTGAGCGGCTCATCCGGTTGACAAGACCGTCCAGTTGACCATAGGTAAGGTCGAGGCGTCCCTGGTCGCCCGTATGGACAACGACCGCTGGCGAGTCGCGGTCGCGAAGAGCCCGGCGTTCCAGGACGTCACCGAGCGTTGCCCGTCTCAGGCGGCTGGCGAAGAACTCGGAAGGCAGCCCATTCGCCATCCGGTTGGTCACCCGACCCTGCCCAGCAGCCGGTTCGCCGCATCCACGATCTCGGTCAGCGGGCTTCCGGGGGGATGAACGGAAACACCGCGGGAGGCGAGGCCGTCGATCGTCTGTGGTGGAATGGTTCCTCCCGCCAAGACGGGGATGTCCGCGAGTCCGGCTTCGTCCAAGGTGTCCAGGATTCGATGCACGACCTCGATCCTTCCCCCTACATTCAGACCGATGATCTGGACGTCTTCGTCACCGGCCATCTGAGCGATATCGCTGGCTCGGAGCATCCCTCCGAGCACCACATCGAAGCCAGCGTCCCTAAACGCCCGAGCGACGACCATAACCCCTCGCCAATGCCCATCGAGGCTCGTCTTGGCGATCAGAATCCTGGTACGCGTCATGCCACTCAGAACCGCATCGGGACGTCCCAGACGCCGAAAGCGCTCCGGAAGACGTCCCCTATCTCTCCGATGGTGGCGTCGGATTGAACCGCCCGCATGACCCGAGGGATGACGTTCTCGGTCGTCCGACAAGCCGCTTCGAGATCCCGGAGCCTCCGGGTCACTTCCCGCCCATTTCGCTCTCGCCGTAACGAGGTAAGGCGTCGCATGGCCCTCTCCCAGGTCTCCTCCCCAGAGCGACCCTCGAAACCTTCAATTGGCATCGGTTCCTCGTGGGCGCGATGGACGTTGGTGCCGACGATCCGCTTGTTTCCGCTCTCGATTGCTGCCGTTTCCTCGACTTGGCCGCGAGCGGCTTGGTCAAGGAGCCAACCATTATCGATCACTGAGAGAAAACCCCCCATTTTCTCGATCTCGCTCATGAATGCGAGCGCCCGCCTCTCGAGCTCTTGGCTGAGGTGCTCGATGTAGAAAGACCCCCCGAGCGGATCGGCTACCGCGGTGATGTTGGTCTCCTCCTGGAGGATCTGCTGAATCCGGATCGACATCAAATGCGCATGGTCAGAGGGGATGGACATAGCCTCGTCATAGCCCGAGACTCCCAGCGACTGGGTGCCGCCCAGAGCGGCCGCCAAGGCCATCACCGTCCCTCTGACGATATTGTTGAATGGCTCTTGGTAGGTCATGTTGCTGCCCGCCGTGACGACATGGATGCGGAGGCGAAGAGCCCGTTCGTCCGTCACGCCGTATCGGTTGGTCAGCAGATCGTGCCATATCTTCCGCGCCGTTCTCAGCTTCGCCGCATCCTCGAACAGATCCATGGAGGTGCGGAAGTTCACGCCCCCGATCATCCGAGCAAAGTGGTTGTAGTCGCCGTCCACTCGACCAGACACCGCCTCCAGATACTCGATCGCGTTGGCGAAGACCGCCCCGAGCTCCTGCCAGGCGTTGAGTCCCGAGTCCGCTCCGTTGTACCCGGCAATCGAGACCGGCACCCAATGAGGCATCCGTTCCATACACCAATCGATAATGTCCAGGTTGAGACGCATCGCCGCACGGGGAGGGATCTGTTCCTTTGGTGGACATCCTATGTAAGTGAGGAAGAAGTCGCTCTGGCCGGTGCCTTTTAGCTTCTTGAGCGGGATCCCACGACGGCTGGCTGTGGACCAGTAGCACGCCAGCGTGTACGGGGCGCTCTGTGGGACCCCTCCCCCCGGCTTGACGTAGATGGATTCGAGCGGGATTCCATCCATGATGGTCTGGTAGTCCCTGAGCCCAACCGTGACGGTGCCCGTCAAGCCAACGTCTTCTCGACGCTCGACGATGTCCGGGTGGTCGACGTCATAAAGGTGGTCGTCCGTCATCCGATCGTGCTTGACGATGACGCCCGTCTCCCCGGCGTCCAACAGGAACCGGATCCGCTTGTTCATGTCGGCGGGGTCACCGAATCCGCTCAGCTGGAAGATCCGCCAATCCTTGGTGCGATACATTTCGGGGTACGCGCCACGCAGAAAGGGTGCCGAGCCAGGCAGAGAGCCAGCGGCGAGGCGCTGCTCATCGGAGACATGATGCGGACGGTATACCGGTTCCAGTTCGACCCCAGACGCTGATACCCACGTCTGATTCGGCCGGTTCTCGTGTTGACTACCCACAGTCCTGCTCAGTTGCCAGTTGTCAGTTGCCAGTGGCGACTCAGGGGTAATCTGGTTTGCTATGGCACTCCAGCTTCCGTCTACTGGCAACTGAGTTCAGAGTACTCAGAAGCAGAGCGGATGCGCCATTTCCGATACAACCCCGAGTCGCAACGTATCGCCCATTAGTCGTGCCCGACCTACTTTAGGTATCCGATAGAGAGTGTCCGCCCTAGGCATATTGACGGGCGGGTGTTCATAGCTGAACGGACCTTCAAATGTCAACAAGGCCAGCGCTTCCCACGACCATAGGTACCTGCTCGCACACTTGTTCGAGGAGAACTTCGCCGCTCCGCCGCTCGCACGCGAGGGCGAAAGCCTTCGGGTCCGGGTGAATGCCGAGGAGTTCGCCACTAGAGAGTCAGGTCCAGGGTGTCAGGATTCGTCACACCGTGCCCGGAAGAGTATGGCCATAGCCGGTGTCCATGGCTATAATCGCTTGAAGATCAGGAGGTCACGGTATGTCGAGTAGCGGTCGGCGCTTGCGGACGATTCCGGCGGGCGAGTTCAAGAACCGGTGCCTGGCGCTCATGGACGAGGTGAACGAGACCGGCGGGGAGATAGTGATCACGAAGCACGGCAAGCCCGTTTCGCGGTTGGTCCCGCCTGAGCAAACAACACCCCGCATGTTTGGCCGTTACCGGAACGAGGTCCGGATTCTCGGCGACATCATGTCTCCCGCTGTGCTGGCCGAGGATTGGGAAGTCATCAGCAACCCTGATCGGGTGTTGGATCCAACTCTCCCGAGTCACCAGTGATTCTTCTGGATACACACGTTGTCCTATGGCTTATCTCTGGTTCGACTCATCTGGGCGAGAGAGCTGAAGAGGAGATTCAGGATGCGTGGGAGCGGGGGGCGGCGGCGGTGTCCTCGTTCACTTTCTGGGAGATAGGGCTGCTGCATGCGAGGGGTCGTCTTGGTCTCAACTACCTCCCGAGCGCGCTTCACCGGCGGTTGGTGTTCGATGGCATGGATACTGTTCCGGTGGATGACAGCATCGCTCTCCGGGCCGCGGAGTTGGAGCACGAAGGTTTCCACCGCGATCCAGCCGATCGCATTATCACAGCGACGGCGATTGTCAACGGCTTTCAACTTGCCACCTCGGACCAACTTATAACGGTGTGGGCCGAGCGTTCCGGGCTAGTTGCCATTCTCGACCCGAGTCGCTAAGCGCGCGGATACGCCCCGGGCGCAGACGAAGACCGCGAGGTGATCGCCCACTTCGACGGGGAGACTGGAGCTACTGGAGACCTGGCTCCGAGAGAGGCCGCCATTCTGGACATGGTCGGTGAGTTCTGCTCGGGGTCATCCCTGTCCGCATCAACGTTCGCCGGGTGGTCAGAGATCTCGAAGTGGAGCCTGCGCGGTCAGTAGCTCAGCCGCGCCGATGGCGGTGATCCTCTTGGCGAGGGCGGCCCGATGCTGACCAGCGTGAACCACCACGAGATGGTCGAGGTTCAGGTCGGCGATGGCGCTGCGCATCGATCTGGAAGTGGATGGCCGGTCGGTTCGCTTGACCTCGAACCCGAGAACCCGACCGCCGATGTCTAGGCGAAGGTCCAGTTCGGCACCTCCATGCGTCGCCCAGTGGCTCGGTGCTGCTCGGGGGAACCGCGCCAGGAGTTGCTCGATGACCATCCCCTCCCAACTGGCACCCAGCTTGGGATGGCGCTCTAGTTCGAGCATGCTGCCGATACCCAACAGGCGGTGCAGAAGGCCGGTATCTCGGATGTAGACCTTGGGAGCTTTGACCTGGCGCTTGCTCACGTTGGCGAACCACGGCGGTAGCTGCCGCACCACGAGAGCGTCGGCGAGAGCGTCGACGTACCGCCGCACCGTGGACTGCGACACGTCGATCGACTGTGCGATCTCGGCACCGTTCCACCTCTGCCCGTGGTAGTGGGCCAACATGGTCCAGAACCGCCGCATCGTGGTGGAGGGAAAGCGGAACCCCAGACCTGCCAGGTCACGTTCCAGGAATGTGGTGATGTAGTCGTCCCGCCAGAGGTTCGAGATCGAATCCTCAGGTGCGAGAAAAGACTCCGGTAGCCCGCCTCGTAGCCAAAGATCATCGAGGCTGTCGGCACCGACATCGCTCAACCGGAAACCTGGCAGTGACACGAACGTAACCCGACCGGCCAGCGACTCCGACCCGAGACCCACGAGATCAGGAGAGGCGCTCCCGAGAATGACGAAGCGGCCGGGCCGCCGGTTCTCGTCAACCAGCACCCGTAGGGTCGGGAAAAGGCCCGGTGAGCGCTGGGCTTCGTCGATGACGATCGTCTCCCCGGCGTCGCGCAAGGCGAGCATGGGCTCGGCCAGGCGCGCCAAGTCCCGGTAGTCCTCGAGGTCGAAGAAGGCGGATGGCGAGGAATCGACAACCTGGCGGGCCAGCGTCGACTTCCCGACCTGGCGAGGACCGGTCAGGAGGGTCACGGGGGAGCGCGCGACCGCGTCGAGCAGCGCCTTCCTATCGATAGGCCGGTCGATCAGATGCATACGGGTCAGTTTATCCTTGAAAATCAGCTATAGCGAAGCGGATATGCTAGGACACTCGTAATCCGATAGGCAGTCGAGCGGCCAACCTCGATCCGATCTCGGACGCCAAGCGTGCCCGCTGGTGCCGTAGTCACCTGCTTGTGTAACCCGCGTTGGCTAACGAATGCGCGAGCCGTAACGTCGGCTCAGTCTTGCGGCTAGAACCTCCGACACGATCACCGAAACCCCCAACCGCACCCGCCCCTACCCATGAAGAATCAGGGCTAGGGCCTAGGGGGTGCGATGATTTGGTGGCTGCGCTGGGTTATGGCGTTGAGAAGGCGGGTGGGGGTGCCTGCGGACCGCAAGGGGGCGGATAGCTCGTCGATCTGTTCGGCAAGCCGGGCGGGTGCTTCCCGGGCGATGCGCATCACTTCGGCGGCGGCCCAGTCGGGTTCCGCGCCCAGGGTCCGGGCAGTGTCGCGCCAATCGTCGATGCGCGCCCCGACACCTACCTGGTAGCCACCGCCGAGGGTCATGGCGAGGTGGATCTCGGGAGCGGGGACTTGGGTATAGGGCAGCCACGACGCGGTGTCGTACAGCGGGGCGAGCCGGCAGCCGCCGCCGGGAAGGTGAACCAGCGCGTGGTTCTTGGCGTGGGCGTCGTTCGCGACAATCACCCAGCAGTAAACGAGCCGCTGCAACAGGGCCGCGATGTCGGCCGCGGCGTCGCTGCTGTGGATGCGCAACAACCCAGCGATGTCGGCCGGAGAGGGTCCGCCATCTCGCTGGAACCGCATTGACGGGGAACGCCCGAGCGCTTGGCACAGGTCTTCTTGGTGAACGCGCACGAGCGACTCCGGTCCCGAGGTGGTACGCACCCGGTCGTAGCGTTGCACCACGAGCGTCTCGACGCCGCCGATCATGGCGACCTCGGAGCGGACCGCGTCGATGCCCAGCGCCCGGGCGGTAGCGAGCGCTAGGTGCTCGCCGGTCGCCTGTCCCGGGTACATACTCGCCGATGGCTTGAGGATGTGGCTGGTGGGCTCGTCGCCGACGGCTCGATACCACCCGCCGGCACTACGGCGCAGGGCCAGCTTCGCCATAGTGCCCGCAAGGCTGAAGCTGGCAAGCGGGTCCAAGCGCCACCCGCCTGAGCGAGCGCTCTCGACGAGATCCCGCAGCGCAGCAGTGAGTTCGTCATCGGTGACCGCCTCGAGCGCCGAACTACGAACAGAAGGGCCAGCCGCGAAATCGGGCTCGAATTGGACGGCACCGGCGCACTCCAAGCCGATGGGTGTGGCGAGCAGATCGAACGGGTCCACCGACGACGCCCCGGCGCTGGCGCGCCACTGCTCCCGGTCCGCGGGCAGATCGGGCAGCAATCCGTCCAGCCATGACTCGACTGCCGCCGAGGCATGGGGCCGCGACCGCAAAGGCAGCGACAACGACAACGGGACCGCGTCGGGATGCGCTAGGTAGCCGACGTCGTACGCCAGAACCGCCCCGCTTTCCGAACGGGATACCGTCGCGGCGTTAACGCCGCCGACGCGCACCCTCAACGCCACGGGTGTCAGCGCCCCGACGCCAGTACGTCGCTGTAGTCGAGACGACCGCTGGGTGCCTCGCGCACCACGAGATCGCAGCCGAGCGCGTTACAGATTCTGATGAGCCCGTTGAGCTGCATGGTCAGCTTTCCCGCCTCGGCATCGCACACAAGCTTGCGCGACACTCCCGCCGCATCCGCCAGCGCCTGCTGGGTCAAGCCAAGCTGCCGCCGCCGCTCAGCGACAACGTTGCCCAGCGACCCCGGCGTCCGCACCACGAACGCTGCTAACGGTTCCACGACACACACCCTAACCCGAAGTCACCGTCCGCACACACCAGGCCCAGCGAAACCGAACGCACACAAACCCGAAACCGTCACCAAACGATAGCCATTGGGCACCGCGATGGGATCTGGTGCCGGGTCCGGGGCGGAGTCTGGTGTTGGGGTTGTGTCAGTTCCCGTCGCATTGGGCCAGCTCTATGGCCTCCAGCGTTCGCACGGTTCGGTCCCACCTGGAATTGTCGATCCGGCTGTTGATCTCCCGGGCCTGCTCTGCCGTCATCGGTGCCTCACCGCGGCCGGTGTCCACGCCCAGCGCCTCAAGCACACGGTTCCAGCGCGATTGATGTGAAGCGGCGCTGTACTCATCGCGCCAAGCGGTCACCTCGTCCCCTGTCACCGCGTCAGCAGGCAACTGAGGCGTGCAAACCTCCGGCTCGTCACCATCGGAGGTGTCTTCATCCGCGGGCGGGTCATCATCATCTGACACGGACACGGCGGCCGCACCCGCTGACGATGACACCGTGTAGCCGGTGCCGGTGTTGATGGTGGCGGTGATTGTGCCGTCGGGCTCGTCGGTGCTGTCGTCGGTGGTTGCGACGGTGAGTGTGTAGGTGCCGCTGGTGGGGATGGTGACGGTTTGCGTGCCTGTGGTGATGAAGTCGCCGCTTTGTGAGATCTCGACGGTGATGTTGAGGTTGGCTGCGGGTGCGGGGGTGGCGGTGACGGTGAACGTGGCGTCTGAACCTTCGGTTATGTCGGCGGCGGCGGTGATGCTGATCTCGGGCGCGTCGGCGGGTTCAGTGTCGGTGTCGGGCTGGGTGTTGGTGTCTTCGGGGTCGGTTTCTTCGGGTTCTGGGTTGGATTCTTCGGGTTCTGGTTCTGGTTGGGTGTTTGTGGGTTGGGTTTGTTGGGAGGTTGGGGTCTCGGTGATGGTGCCGGTGGCGGTGTGTTGGGTGGGGTGGGCTTCGGCGGGGCCGATCACGCGGTAGATGCGGGCAGTGAAGGTTTCGACGGGTTCGGGGGTGCCGTCGTCGAAGATGTACACCTCGTGTACGACGCTGGTCTGGCCGGCGGGTATGCGTGCTGTGGTGGCGAGGCTGATGTAGTCGGTGCCGGATTTGGCTGTGCCGTCGCGGAGGCTGATCTGCACGGTGACGGCTTGGGCGGCGGGCTTGTCGAGGGTGATGTCGAAGCCGATGTACCGGTCGGTTTCGGTGGCTGCGGCGTCGGCGATGGACACCTGCGGCAGGGCGACGTCGTCGCTGGTGACGGCGACCGTCGCGGTTCGGGCGGTGGGGTGGCGGTCGTAGTCGTAGTCGTCGTCGATTGCGACGGTGATCGTCCCGTCGGCCTCGTGGCTGGTGTCGTTGGTGGTTCGCACCGTGATGGTGGCGGTGCCTGTGGTGTTGATGGTGACGGTGCGTGTCCCGGTCTTGGTGCCCCAGTTGCCGTCTTGGCTGAGGGTGATGTTGACTTGCAGCGGTGCGGTGGGGGCGGGATCGACGGTGATCGTGTAGTTGATTGTGTCACCTTCGGTGATTGATGCTGCGTCGGCGGTGATCGACACGGTTGGTGCTGTGCCGTTGGGGTCGTCGTCTTGCACTGTGACTGTCGCGGTCGGGTAGTCGGTGTCGGGCTGATAGCCGGCGCCGTCGATGATCGCGGCGGTGATCTGCCCGTCGCTTTCGCGGACGCTGTCGTCGATGGTGGGGACCTCGAAGGTGGCTACTCCGGTGGCGGGCACGTTCACGGTGACAGTACGCGGCTGATCGGCGGTCAGGAAACTGTCGGCGCCTGTGATTTGCACGGTCACCGGTGTGGGGTCGCCGTTTGCGGGCGATGGGCTGATCTGCACCGCGAACTTGGCTTTGGCGCCTTCGGTGACCGTGCCGCTGTTCGTAGCGATCGATGCTTGGGGTTCAGGCGGGGCGAGCAGGTCGTGGTTGCGGATCACGTAGGTCAACTCGTAGCCGCCGCCGCGGAACAGGCTCGTGTTGTGCGGTTTGTGCAGCGTGATCTCGATCGTCTCGCCGGAGTCCTCATGGGCGTCGTCATAGACCCGCAGATAGAAATGGGCCCGGTCCTGGCCGGCGTCCATCCCGGTGCCGTCGGCTTTCACGTTGTGGTACGAACAGTTCCCGTCGAGCCGCAGGGGACGGTTGAACCGGTTGCGCACCTGATAGTCCACATGAAGCGCCGCGGTGCCGCCGAAGCACAGCTTGAACCCCCACGGGTTGGGGATCTGCTCGAAATCGTCCGGAAACTGTCCCACTCCGGTCCACGTGCGCGCCCGGATCACCGCGAAATGTGCCCAGCCTTTCGACTCGGCCACATCGATCGGTTTGGTCGCGTCGCCCTTGTACACCGTCAGATCCGCGAAATCGGTCCACGACGCCGGATACGGCGTGTCAATCACCTTCACCGGCAACTCTGCTGTCACCCCGCCGTAACCACCGCCCGACGCCACCAAAGACAGCGTCGTCGTCACATTCATGGTGTCGTCGTCCTCATGGGCGTTGACCACCACCGTCTGCCACTCATCTGAGCGCACAAACAAGAAGCTCAGCTTCTGCGACTGAGGATTCCCGCCTGTCCGCTGGCTCAACGACACCATCCCGTCAGCCACAAGCATCGCCGGCAGCGACACGTCCACCTGCACGATCCCGGTTGGCTCCGACGCCAGCTTCACCTTGAACGCCGCCTGACGGCCCTCGGCGATGTCCAGCTTGGTGACTGACAACACCAGCCCGACCGCGTCGTCATCAGCGATCGTCACCGTCGCCACACCCACATCGCCCACGTCGTAGGCCGCGCCGTCGACCAACGTCAGCACCACCGTCTCCGACGCGTCGCCCACCGAATCATCTGTGATCGACACCACCACCACAGCCGACGTGTTCCCCGCCAAGATCGTCACCGTCGTCCCCAGTGCCGTGTAGTCGGCTCCCGCGGTCGCTGTGCCCGACACCGTGAAGCTCACCGGCAGATTCGTTGCAGGCGCCTGATCGACGTTCACCGTCACCGACACCGAGCGAGACCCTGCGGCCTCGCCGCCCCCATAGGTAGCCGAGCCGAACGACACCACCGGCGCGGACGGCGTCGGCGCGGACACGTCGATGTCGAAAGTGTCGCTGACCATGCCGCCGTTGCCGTCAGACGCTGTGACCTTTACCGACACCGTGCCCGCATCTGCCGGCTGCGGCGTTCCTGAGAACGTGCGGGTGCCCCGAGTGAACGACAGCCAGCCCGGTAAAGCGTTGCCGTCGGACTTGGTTGCGGTGTAGGTGAGGGCGTCGCCGTCAGCGTCGTTGAACGTGTTGGCCGCGAATGCGTAGCTGAACGCCGTGCCTGCGGTCGCGGCCTGATTCGGGATCGGGTTGGCCACCGTCGGCGCATTGTTCGCCGCTGTGTCGTCGTCGGTGACCGCGACGCTGGTACCAGCAACAGCAACACCGCTGAGCGTGCCTGTGATCTCCGCCTCACCATCAGCGGTGTCAGCGCTGTCATTGGTGGGGGTCAGCGTGAACGTGCCCTGCCCCGACGACGCCTCCGCGTTGATCGTGATACTGAAAGTCGACACCTGCGTGAACTGGACCTTGCCCGTATCGCTGTGGCCCGACACCGACGCTGTTACCGTCTTCGCGACGCCGAAGGTGGTGCCGCCGTTCACCGTCGCTGTCACCGTCACCGTCGTCGCCCCGTCGCCCTCGGCGACCGTCGACGGGCTGGCGCTCAGCGTCACGCTCGTGGGTGCCGCGTCGTTGTCGGTGATCGTCACCGTCGTCGATGTCTTGCCGCCCGCCGTGTAGCCGGTGCCCGAAGACAGGGTCAGCACGATCGTCTCGCCGTCGTCGTCGACCATGTCGTCGGTCACCGCAACGGTGATGGTGCCCATGCCGTCGGTGCCGACCTGCACCGAGCCGGCCAGCGCCGCGTAGTCCGAGCCGCCGGTGGCGGTGCCCCCGACGGTGTAGGCCACCGTGATGCTCGCCGCCGGAGCAGGCGAGGCCTCCACCGCCACGCTGATGCTGCGGTTTCCGGAAGCCTCAGTTGCGGTGTGGGCCGTCGACGTGAACTGCACCGCCGGCACTGCCGAAGCGGCGACCTTGAATACCGGCGAGTAGCCGTACAGCGGATGCGTCGCCGTGTTGGCCTCGGCGGAGGCGTGCAGCAGCGCCTGGCCGCCGCCGCTGTCCGCCGACGCCTTCGACACCGTCGCGTTGCCCAGCGGATGGTCGTACGCCTCGCACGCGTTGCCCGAACCGGTCCACGCCTCATAAGGCGCGTAGTCATTGATCGTGCCCGTGGGGATGTTGCGGGCACCGTCCTCGCGACGCGGGTCGTCGGTATCCCAGCCCGTGGTCACACCATTGCCGTTAGACCATGCAAGGTCGCACAGGTCGGCGTAGTTGTTCGCCAAGATCGCGCCGCCCAGCCAATAGGTGGGAACCCCGATCGTGCTGTCACCCACCTGCGCCCGGATGGAGCCGTCCGCCCAGATCCCGCCTGCTGCCTCTGGGTCAGTGAGATGACCGTTGTGCACCGTGTTCAGCCCGTTGTGCACCCGTGCCGTGGTCCCCGACGATCCCGAGGCGCTGCGGGTGCTGCCGAACACCTTGAAGAACCCCGCATACGGCTTGATCGCTGCATGGCCGCCCCCGGCCAGCACACTGCGCACGAACGCGTCGTACACCGTGATGTCCGACGACGAAGCGTCGCGGCCCGAAGAAGTGCGGAACAGCAGACGGAAATCGTCGCCACCCGACAAACCCGACGGCACCAGCGCCCAGTTCGACGGAACCTCGATATCGCCGGTCTCGTCGTCGACGAGGACGACGCCGATGGGGCCGCCGGTGGGATCAGCCAGGGTCACGCCCGTAGCGCTCGGCGCCCGCGCGCCCGACCCGTAATCGATCACCACGTAGGGCTGGGTGCGATCGTTGTTGTTCACCGGCGTCAACCGCAGCGTCGCGGTCTGCGCGCCCGACCCGAACACCACCGCCGGGTCCTGCGCAGTGTGCGTCCCGCCCGTGGTGGTCAGCGACACGCCGGTCTGGCTGGTGGGCCGCAAACCGAACGTGTAATCAGTGGTCACAGTCGCGCCCACCACCGACAGCGGCACCGTCACCGACTCTGAGCCGGTCAGCGCCCGACCCAGCGTGATCGTGACCGTCCGGTAGCCGGTGCTGTCGCCAGCGCCCTCCACGGCGTTGCCGTCTGCGTCGCCGTCAGACGCGGTCATCGCCACGGTCACCGCGGCGGGCGCCGCGGCCGACACGACAATGTCGAAAATGTCAGAGACCGTGCCGCCCTTGCCGTCATCGGCGGTCACCTTCACCGACAGCGTCCCCACATCGCCCGGCTGCGGCGTGCCCGAGAACGCGCGGGTGCCCGGCGTGAACATCAGCCAGCCCGGCAGGGTGCTTTTGTCGGACTTGGCGGCGGTGTAGGTCAGGCTGCCCGCATCGGCAAACGTGTTCGCCGGGAACGCGTAGGTGAACGCGGTGCCTGCGGTCGCCGCCTGGTTGGGGATCTGGTTGGCTACCGTCGGGGCGACATTGGTCACGGTCACCGACACCGACGAGATCGACGTGCCCATCGGATAGGCCGTCGTCGCGGTCGTCACGGCGTGGCTGATGGCGGCCGACCCGGCGCCCTTGCCGGTCACCGTCACCGTCTGCGGCGAGTTCCATCTCGAGTCGGTGAAAGACACCGCGCCCGACACGGCGGCGTTCGCCGCCGCGCTCGATGTCGGCGCGATGACCAGCGAGCCGCCTGGCTGGCTCTTCAACACGATGGTGTAGGTGTCGGTGTCGTCGTTCTCGGCGACCGTAACGGCGGCCTTCGACACCACCACACCGTGGCCCGCGTCGACAGTGGTGATAGACACGTTGTCGATATCGATCCCGTGATACGGATTGTTGGTATCGGACACCGTCGCTGCGTGGGAGACGGTGACGGTCTCGGCTGCGGCGTCGCCGTCGTTGACAGCACGCAGTGTCACCGTCTGCGCCGTGCTCCAGTTGCCGGTATTGCCATGGGTGAAGGTGAGCGTGGACTGGTCGCCCGCCGTGGAGCTGTCGGTGTCAACCACCACCGCGGTGGTGTCATTGGAGGTGACGGTGACGGTCACGTTCGCGCCCGGGTCGGTGTCGAGCACCACCGTGTAGGTCTTCTCGACCGTGCTGGCACTGCCGAGCTCGGTCAAAGTGAGAGCGGACTGCGAGAGGGTCACGCCGTCCGCCGCGCTCACGACGATGTCGAAGGTGTCGCTGGCCGTGCCGCCGTTGCGGTCATTGGCGGTCACCTTCACCGACAGCGTCCCGACATCAGCCGCCTGCGGCGTGCCCGAGAACGTGCGGGTGCCCGCAGTGAAAGTCAGCCATGACGGCAAAGCGTTACCGTCGGACTTGGCGGCGGTGTAAGTCAGGCTGTGGCCATCCGCGTCGGTGAACGTGCCCACCGGGAACGCGTAGGAGAACGCCGTGCCCTCGGTCGCGGCCTGGTCGCCGATCGCAGCAGCAACCGTGGGCGCATTGTTGGCGTCGTCGTCGTTGACTGTGACTTTCGCGGTGTCGTCGGTGGCCGACACCCGGTAGCCGGTGCCGGCTTTGGCTATCGCGGTGATGTCGCCGTCGGGCTCGTCGATGCTGTCCGCGGTCGTGGAGATCGACAAGGTGGCGTCGGTCTCGGTCGCTCTGATGGTGACAGTGTGGTTCCCCTCGTCGCCGGCAGCGACGAAATCGGACCTCGCTGCGTCGGCGACGTTGACGGTGACGGTGAGGTCGGCGGTGGGTGCAGTGCCTGCGGTGACGGTGAACTCCGCCGCGGTGCCCTCAGTCACCGGCGTAGTGCCCGCTTCGATGGAGATTTCCGGCAGGGCCGCGTAGCCGGCATCGGTGATCGTGACCCTGGCGGTGACACCGCTGTCGGCTGCGACGATGCCGACGGGCAGGGACCCGAACTCCAGGACCAGGAACTCGTCTGGCTCTGTGATGCTGTCGGTGATGGCGTCGAGGGTGACAGTGCCCGTTTTGGTGCCGCTGCTGATCGTGACCACACCCCTGGTCGACAGCGTGAAATCGGCCGCCGACGCGGTCGGCAAGCCCGAAGTGCGCATCCGCACCGGAATGTCCACCTCGGTGCCGGTGTTGGCGTCGAGGGTGACCGTAACCATCAGCGAGCCGCCCTCCGCGACGGTGCCGTCGTTGTCCACGGCGAGGGACGCTTCGAGCTCGTTGCCGGGCTCGAACAAGTTCACCGCGGCCAGCGACGGGCTCCCCACCGACAGGCCGCCTCCCACGTTGGTTTCGCGGGCCACCGCGTTGAGCGCGTTCCCGGTGGAGGGGATCCGCACCGTTATCCGCTCATTGAGACGGTCCGCGTCGCCGTTCTCGGCGGTGAACGTGATCGTCGCAGTCTGCGCGCCGGCGCCGTCGAACCGCACCAGCAACGCGGCCTTGTACACATCAGAGCGCGACAGCGGATCAGCCCCGATGGTCACCCCAGTGCCCGTCGCTGACCACGACAACGCCCGCACCCGCTCTAACAACCGCGCCGGACCCGACAGGATCGACTTGGACAGGCTCTGCACCGTGACGGGCACCTCAGCCACCTCACCAGCCACCAAAGCCCGATCCAGCACAACAGTCACCTTCGCCGTCTCGCCCGAGCCCTCCAACAAACGACCCCCGCCCGACAACATCGCCACAACCGGATCGCTGTCGGCGTCGAACACCGCCACATCGAACGAACCAGCCGAACGATGCGGAACCGCGCCGCCGCCCACAGTCGTCGCCCGCCCCGAATGACCGAACCCGTTGGCCGTTGTGTCGTCGGGGCCCAATGCGACAGTGACCTTCTCCTGGAGCTCCTGCACGCTGTCATCAGGCGACGTCAACAGCAGCGTCGCAACCTGCACCACATCGCTGGCGTGACCGGTGAACGTCACCGTCGGCGTCAACGAAGCGCCGGCGCCGACCGATACGCCCTTGTTGAGCGTGTCGCCCGGCTTGGTCGCCACGTCCACGTCCGCTGCGGTGACATCGCTGCCCGAACCCTTCAACGCAGACAGCACCAACGGCACCTCAACAACCTCGCCCACCGCGAGCGCACGGCCCAGCGTGACCGTGAACTCCGCGTCCGCCTTCGCACCTGTCGTCTCGCCCTCGGCAATCGGCCCGCTGTCCACCCGCGCCAAACGCACGATGGTCGCGTCGTCGTCTGTGAGCGTCACCGTCGCCGCCGCAACCGAACCCAGCCGGTAGGCGTCGGCGATGCCGAGGGTCACCACGACCGTCTCAGACGGCTCATCGACCGTGTCGTCGAGCACCGTTATCGGGACCGACGCAGCGGTCGCGCCCGCCGGAACCGTCACGATGCCCGACAGTGCCGTGAAGTCATCGCCCGACACGGCGGTTCCGGTCACCGTGTAACGCACCGTCAACGCTGTAGTCGGCGCCGGCGACACGCTCAACCCCAGCGATACCCCCCGATCACCGGCTGCCTCGCCCGCAGTGTACGCCGCGCTGGTGAACTGAAATTGCGGCAACGCAGGTCCGTCGTCGTCGGCCACCCTTGCAGCCACCGTCTCGGACAGGCCCCCATATTTCGTGTCGCCGCTCGACGACGACACCGTCACCACCACATCACGCACATTCCCGGCGTTGTCGACATCGTCGTCCACCGCGTGCACCGTCACCGCCTGCGACACCAACCACTTGACCGGCGTGAACGTCAACTGCACCGACGCCGCCTTCGCGCCGCCCGCGGTGCTGACCAGCAGCGCCGACGAGTCACCGCTGGCGACTGTGACCGTCACATCGTTGGTCGGCTGCGACTTCAACGCCACCAACAGCGTGTCGGTCCCCGACGGCTCCGACAACCGCAACACACCCCCAACAGCAGCCGTCTTCAGCCCTGCCGTGTCATCATCGTTGACCGTCACGTCAAAGGAGTTCGCTCCCGCCCCCGCCTGCACACCCCCGGCTACGTTCGTGCCCAGACTCGACGCCGACATATCCCCCAACGCCACCGTCAACGTCTCAGCATCCTCGTCGACCGCGTCGTTGGCCGCTGATAGCGACACCGCCGCTACCTGAGCCCCCGCGCCTGACAGGCGCACCACCGGGCCAAGCGACGGCACCTCCAACAATGACACACCCGTGTTCGACTCCCCCGACGTCAACGACAACGCCACATCCGAAGCAGTGATGTTGCTGCCCGACAGCACCAACGGCACATCCACCCTCTCACCAGCCGCCAACACCCGACCCAACGTCACCGTCAACGTCGCCTCACGCGCCGCGGCGGCCGCGTTGGGGTCCTCTGAGACGGCGCCGCTGTCAGTACGCGTCACCGTCACCGTCACCGGATCGGGATCCGGCTTCGGCTTCGGCTTCGGCACGGTCGCAGCACCGGTGAACACCGCGCCGTCGCCCAACAACCCGGCTTCGAGCGCCGTGCCGGTCAGCGACGCGCCCGACGCCGCAACCGTGCCCGGCGCCACGGTCAGTTTCTTGGCCAGCGCCGCAGCCGACGCCGCGGTGACTTCCACAGTCGCAGCGGAGTCGGCGGGGCCGGTGAACACTACCGACGCACCCGACAGTGCCACGCCCGACGGGCTGCCGGAAAGCGCCAAAGTGAAATCGGTGTCCAGCGTGCCGCCGGTGAAGCTCAGCGGCACCGTCACCGTCTCCCCCGCCAGCACGACCGTGTCCAACGACACTGTGACATGGGCGGTTTCGCTGCTGTGATCCGCGTCCGAGCCCAGTGCAGTCGCGACCTCCACCGCAGCGTTCAACAAGCCCAACGTCTTCACCGGGCCCGCGGCTTCGGAGGTGACCGACTCGCTGTTGCCTCCCCCGTCGGTGTAGACCACCGTCACTTGCAGATACCGGCCCACGTCGGCGGCCGCCGCCGAATACGAAGCGGTGCCTGCACCCGTGCCGGTCGCGGCGGTCCACCCGGTGCTGCCGTCCGCGGAGGTCTCCCACGCATACGACGACCCCGCAGCTGGGTCGCCGTCGGGATCGCCCGACACCGACACCGTCAGTGTCGAACGGCCCGCCAACGGCACGCCCGCGATCACAGCCGTGCCGTCGCCCTCGTTCACGTCGGTGACCGTCACCGACACCGGCTGGCGCACCGCGGTCTCCGTGCCGTCCGCGCCGATCGAGGTCGCCACCACCACCAACGCGACCTGCGGCTGGGTCTCGCGGTCCACGCCCGGCGCCGGTGTCGTCCCCCGACGACCGCCTAAGTCATAGGGAATCGGCCCGTAGGAGATCTGGCCGGTCGCCGAATCAATCTTGAACCCCGTCGGCGCAGCCGCCTTCGACGGACCCTCCAGCGTGTATGTGACCGTGTCGCCATCCGCGTCGGTCGCCGTCACCGCAGAGCCTACATCCACCGGGCCCTTGTGGTTCTCCTCCAAGCTCAGATCGCCCGGTACCGTATCGAACACGGCGTCCGCCAACCCCGGCGCATTCGACACCTCATCGGCAACGCTCACGCTCGCCGACCCCGGCGTGTGGCCCGGCGCGGCGAACGTCACCAGCACCGACTCGGCGTCGGTGTCCAAGTCATCGACCGCGATCACCGCCACCGTCTGCGGATCGTCCCAATCAGACCCAGTGAACGTCAACGACGCAGGCGACACCGCCACCGCTAGCGCATCCCACGACGCCACAGACAGCGACACATCCCCGCCCGGCTGTGAGCCGAGGCGCACCTGCACCTCCTCAGAAGCAGCATCCCCGGCGCCCTCGACCAAGCTCACCGCGCCGGGCCACGCCAAGACCGCCGCCGCGGTCGCGTCGTCGTCCACTACCTGCACCGATGCCGAACCCGACACGCCGTCGCCGACCACCACACCGCCACCGACTTGGTCCGCCGCCCCAGCAGCCAGCGCGAACGCCGCGACCTCATGAACCTTGTCGGCATCCTGCCCGGCGGTCACCGTCAGCTCCGCCGCATCCACCTGCACGCCCTGCTGGTCCGAACCGGTGAACACCACCACCGGCGCCAAAGTGCTGCCGCCCTGCACCGACACGCCCGCGCTGGCCCCATCGGCGACCACCACATCGCCCGCCTCCACATCGGTGCCGGTGATCGCCAGCGGCACCCTCAACGACTCGCCCGCACCCAACGCACGACCGAGCTGCACGCTCACCGTCGCAGACGACGACGAATCGCCCTCCGCCGCGAAGCCGCCGCCGCTGAACGACACCGACGCCACAACCACAGCCTCCACCGACACCGACACCGACGCGATCGACGCGATCGACGGATAATCCGTCGTCGCGGTGGTCACGGCGTGGCTGATCGTGGCCGACCCGTCGCCCTTGCCGGTCACCGTCACCGTCTGCGGCGTCGACCAGTTCGAGTCGGTGAAAGTCAAAGCGCCCGACACGGCGGCGTTCGCCGCAGCGTTCGATGTCGGTGTGATGACCAGCGAACCGCCGGGCTGGCTCTTCAACACGATCGTGTAAGTGTCAGCGTGGTTGTTCTCACGCACCGACACGGCGGCCCTAGACACCACCACGCCGTGGCCCGCGTCGACGGTGGTCACAGACACGTTGCCGATATCGATCTGGTGGTACGGATTGTTGGTATCGGACACCGCCGCCGCGTGGGAGACGGCGACAGTCTCAGCGGCGGCGTCGCCGTCGTTCACAGCACGCAACGTCACCGTCTGCGCCACGTTCCAGTTCCCGGAACTGCCGTGAGTGAACGTGAGCATGGACTGGTCGCCCGCCGCGGAACTGTCGGTGTCTACCACCACCGCCGACGGGTCACCAGACGTCACCGTCACGGTCACGTCAGCGCCCGGATCGGTGTCGAGCACCACCGCATAAGACTTCACTGCATCGGTGGCGCTGCCGAGCTCGGTCAAGGTGAGAGCAGACTTCGAGAGGGTCACGCCTTCGGTTTCTTCTGCCACGGTGAACACCGGCGACAGGCCGTAGAGGCGGTGGTGGTTGGTGCTGGCGCGGTCGTTGTTTCCTGCGCCGGTGTAGAGGATCGGCGGGTAGGAGGTGTTGACGTTGCCGACCGCGGCCCGCGGGTCCGCGCCCAACGACTCAGTGGCGTGCTTGGTGCCGTTGGCGTCGCTGCCGGTCCATACCAGCCGGTAGCTGCCGTCGGTGTTGCCTGCCTCGTTCTTGGCGGTGCGGTCGTCCCAGCTCCCGTCGTAGAGGTCGGCGTAGTTGTCGGCCAGCTTTGCGCCGTTGAGCCAATAGATCGTCTCGCCGGTGCCGGTGGTGGACGTGTTGTCGCGGGCATCTGTCGACGCGGTGGAGGCCAGCGCCGTGATCGTGCCGCTGTAGGCCCGGATCTGCGCGTGCGCGTCTGCGGACCCTGCGGCCCGCTGCACGAACTCGTTGTAGTCGGCGATGTCTGTTGAGGTGGCGTCGCGGCGGCTTGAGGTCGCGAACAACAGCCGGAACTTGTCGCCCGCGACGAGGCCGGAGGGTTTCAGCGCCCAGTTGGACGGCACCTCATAGGAGCTGTCGGACTCGGCGGTGACCGCGTCATAGATGGTGATCTCGACCTTGTCGTTGAAGCCGACGCCGTAGGGGTGTTGGTTGCCCGACGGGCGGCCGATGCAAATGGTGACCGTCTCGGGACCCTCCGCGATGTTGTCCGCAGTGGCGATGAACATATTGGTCCGCTCGTTGGCGGGCATCGGCGGGATACTGAAGTACTTGTGGACCGACGCGGGGACACGTTGCAGCGTGTAATCGTTGGCGTCGGCGGTGCCGTCGGGGCACGCAATCGGGGTGAAGCGCGCATTGTCATCGTGGGTCACCACCGGAACGTGCGTGTCATTAACGGCGCCTGACCACACGCTGGCGACCCTCACGGTCACTTCGATGCGGTCGCCCTCGTTCACGCTGGCCCGCTCGACGAACAGATTGACAGCCACCTCGTCCTCGACGACGGTCACCGTCGATGTCGAGAAGCCGCCGAGCCCGGTCGCCTTGAGATCGACGACCCCGCCGCGGGCGTCGGGGTCCTGCGGCGCGGTAACGGTCACCGCCCGCTGGATGTACCAGTTGCTCGAATCGAACTCGAGCGTGGCCTGGTCGCCGGCCGTGCCCGGATCGGCGTCCAGCAGCAGGATCGCGTCGTCCTGGCCGGTGAACGTCACCGTCTGCGCTGATCCCGGATTGGTGGAGGGCCGCACGTAGTAGGTGAACGAGTCGCCCTCATCGATCGTCGGGTCGCTGCTGCTGAATCCTCGGATCACCTCCCCAAACGAGAAGTCGTTGTCGGCGATGACTACTGTCGCCGACGCCGTTCCCAGCTGGAGCCCCGTACGCGCCGATACAGTCAGTGCAATAGTGAACTCCTCGTCGCGCACCCTGCTCTCGACGGTGGAGTCGTCGGTGATCGGGATATTGATATCCACCGACGTCGAGCCCGCCGGGATCGTGCCCGACACCGCGCTGTTGTTGTAATCGGCACCCGTCGCGGTGCCGTTGGTCGGGGTCACCGTCACCGCCACCGGGTACGGTGCCGCCTGGTCCAGCTCGACGGTGATCGCCGCGTTGCCGACGTTCTCCAAGAACGTGTAATGGTCGCTGCTCAAAGACGCCGTCACCGTGTCGTTCGCCTCGATCGTGAACCTCGTCGTCGTCTGGCTCTCCAGCTCATAGCCGGTGCCGGCATCGAGGCGCAGCATGATCGTCTCATCTTCCTCCGGTGCCATGTCATCGGTGATAGCGATATCGAGGTCAGCACTGGAGACACCCGCAGGGAACGTGAACGTCCCCGACAGGGCCGTGTAATCGTCCCCGGCGGCAGCCGAGCCGCCCGTCACCGTGTAGTTGACGGTCAAGGCCGTCTTCGTCGCCGCCGTCGACGTCACCGTCACCGAAGCAGTACCGGCATCCTCAGCCGCGGAGTATGTCGCGGAGGAGAACTCCAAGAACGGCTCGCCGACCTTGAACACCGGCGAAATACCGTAGAAGAGACTTGCGATCGAGAGCTTGCTGACCCCCGAACCATGGAGCGGGTTCTCAGTATTGGAGTTCAACATCCCGGCGTGCGCATTAGCCGGGGGCCCGCTAAATGCATCCAGAGGGCCGTGGCCAGACTTGATGCTGCCTATTGTCCCGTCGTCTTCGCAGCCCGTCGCGTAAGGGCCGCTGCTCGAAACCGAGCCTCCCGTATGAGACCTCGGGTTGGTCTCGTCGTCCCAGTCGCCGTCGTAGAAGTCGAAGTAGTTGTCGGCCAGCTTGTTGCCGTTCAACCAGTAGATCGGCACGCCGTCAGACGTCGCCGACACCGAGCCGTCGGTAAAGCCCGGCCCGTGGTTCATCACTGTGTTCACCAGCGCCGACACGTTCGCAGTGCAGCCCACGATCCGGAAGAAATTGGCCACCGACCCGTCCTTGATGCTCGCGTGAGCCACCCCCCCATGGTTGTCGCTGAGGATCTGATTGTGGATATCGCCGTTGTAGGTGCCGATATCGGAGTGCACCGCGTCGTTGCCTCCCGTGGTAACGAACAACAACCGGAACGTGTCGTGCTCGCCCAAACCGTCAGGCTTCAACGGCCAGTTGCCCGGCACCACCAACTCATCGTTCACGATGATCACACTCACCGGCCCGCCCGCAGGAGTGTCGACGCCGCCTGCGACGCCTGTGTGGGTGACCGTGCCGAAATCGATCGTCACCGCGAGCTGGGTGTTGACGCTCGACTTGTTTACCGGCACCAGCCGCAGCGTCGCCGACGATGCCCCCGCACTGAACACCACCGCGGGGTTCTGCGCCGTATACGTCCCGCCGGTGGTCGTCAGCGACACGCCGGTCTGCGACGTGGGCTGCAAGCCGAACGCATAGTCGGCGGTCACCGTCGCACCCACCACAGTCAGCGGCACGGTGATCGTCTCCGAACCGGTTAACGCCCGGCCCAACGCGAGAGTGATCGTCTTGTAGCCCGCCGCGCCTGACGCGCCCTCCACCACATCGCCGTTGGGGTCGCCGTCAGAAGCAGACATCGTCACTGTCACGGTGGCGGGGGCTTCGTCGTTGGTGATCGTGACTCTGGTCCCGGTGACGGTGGCGCTGGCGTGGGTGCCTGTAATCATCGCTTCGCCGTTGCTGTCGACGAGGTTGTTGTCAGTCGGGATCAACATGAACGTGCCCTGCCCCGACACCGCCTCCGCCGCGATGGTGATACTGAAACCCGACACCTGACCGAACTGCACCTTGCCCGCAGTGTCGTGACCCGCCACCGACACCGCCACCGTCTGCGCGGTGCCGAAACGCGTCGAGCCGTCCACCGTCGCAGTCACCGTGATCGTCTGCCCGCCACCGTCCTCGGTGATCATCGGGGGGCTCGCCGTCAACGTCACTGCAGAAGGCGCCGCGTCGTCGTCCTCTAGGGACACGGTGACGGCGGACGGCATGCCGACGCGGTAGCCCGTTCCTGGCTTCAGCGTGGCGGTCAGGGTGCCGACGGCTTCGGTTGTGTTGTCGTCCACGATGTTGGTGGTGTGTGTCTCAATGAGACTCGAAGTGAAGCTGAGCGTCTTGCCGCCCTCATCGGCGGCGGCGATGAAGTCACCGGACTCCGAGATGTTCAAGGTGACATCGACAGGGCTGGGCGGAGCCTTGTCCGCTTCCACAGAGAATTGGATCGGCACACCCGCGCCCTCGATGTACGTGGTGCCGGTGATCGCTACCGTGAACGTTGCCCCGTCGAACTCGTCGTCGTGGACGGTGATGTTGACGGTTTCGCTGACCGAGCCGTAGCCGCCGCCGCTGGCAGCGATGGTCAGGGTGAACGTCTCGTCGACCGTGTTGGATGCATCGCTCTCGTCTGCTGCGGAGACGGTGATCGTGCGCAGGACGTTCCAGTTGTAGGGCTCGATGATGAGCGTCGCCTGATCGTTAGCCATGTTGGCGTTCGTGTCGACGGTGAGAGCGCCGGACGCGCCCGAGACGGTGAGCGTCACCGCTGCTGAGGGGCGCGAGGCGAGCCGCACCCTGATAGCGGCGCTGGCGCCCTCAGCGACGATGAGGGAGTCATGCGAGAGCACCAAGTCCGCTGCGCCGCCGCTGTCGCGGACACCCACCTCGACGTCGGGCCCGGCGGTGACGCTGCCGTAGCCGCTCACGCTGTGGGTGATGGTGACCGTCTCGTCGGTGGTGTCGGGATCGCCGCGCGGGTAGACGGTGACGGTGCGCGCGCTGTCCCAGCCCGACGCACCGAAGCGCAGCGGCCGGGCGGTTGCCGCTCTGCCCCCGAACCCGTCGTCGAAGAACGCCGCCGCGGTACCGGGGAGGGCGGGGGTGACGACGACGGGGTCGTCGCCGGGTGGCGGGGCTTGCAGCACGACGCTGTATGTGCGTCCCCGTGAGCGCTCGTCGCTGCCGTCGGCCCGACCCTCGTAGAGGTCGAGGGCATCGGTCGAGACGCGCACGGCGGGGCTGGTGTCAATGGATGTGACGCTCACCTCATCGGAGTCGCCAAAGTAGCCGCTCCCGATGGTGAACGAGACGATGTACTTGTCGTTGTCCACGTCCCCTTCGGGGTCGTTGTCCCGCAGCGCGACGAGCTGCCATTCATCCCAATCGCCGCTGCTGCCGCCCCTAAAGGTCAGCCTGGTCTTGCCGAAGGTCACCCCTGTTGTGGCGGTGCCGTCCACGTTGGTCACCTGCGGCCTGAGGACGACGACTCTGCCGTTGCCCGGGTCTGTGCGGAGGCGGACGGCGATCTGGTTGGTGCGGCGCTCCGGGCTTGTGCCCGGGATGATCTCGCCGCGCACTGCCCCCTCGGTGAGGGTGATATTGAGGGGTTCAATTTCCAAGCCCGGAGTATTGTCCGTGATGAGCACGCGGAACCACCGCACCGCCTCGCCGTCGGAGTACACATCTCCATAACCGCTGACCGAGAAATAGACGTACACCACCTCGTTATCCGTGTCGCTATCGGGGATGGGAGTGAGGCTGAAGTCAATATGGGTTTCGATGTCGTCATCTCCCCCCACTGTGTAGGTGAACGTCGAATCGCCGCTTCCCTGAATCACACTCTCAACTTTGAGTTTGCTTGGGTCGCTGACCGACGCGGTCACAGTGACGGGACCAGTCACGCCCGTCGGCCGCCCGGTGAACGAGACCCTCACATCCCCGCCGGCGGCGGTCTCCAACAGAGTGGTCGTCGTATTGTTCGTGACGATCTCAGTGTCTTGGTTCTCGTTGGTCGCCTCGATCTCCATGTCGGTAAAGGTGAGACTGTCGAGGGCCGACGCCTGCGCTCCCTGCCACAGCTGCAGACGGTCCTTGGCCAGGATGTGGATGCGCTCGGTCTGGACGCGGTTCAACAGGCGGACACCGTTCGGCGTCTCGTCGTCATCGTCGACGCCGGCGGAGCGGTCGGGCGAGTAGGCCGAGATCGCCTCCACTTCGAGGTAGCGCTCGCCGGTGGCGGCAGCGCCGTCGTCGACGGCGGTGAAGATCAGCGGGACGCTCGAGCGGACCGTCCCCTCCGTCCAGGTCACGATGAGGACGCCCGTGTCGCGCTCCGTCGTGATCACCTCGTCGTTCGAGGGATCGTTGTCGTCCTTGTCGTCGAAGGCGATGTCGGTGACCTTCTCGGGCGTGACGGTGATCTTGCCGGCGGCCTTTGCGGTGAAGTGTGTGCCGTAGTCTCCGCCGGTCACGCGCACCCGCACAGCGACGGTCTCGCCGTCCCCCAGACCGCGGCGCAGCACGAGCGGCAGGCGCGCCTCGCCCCCGTCCTCCTCAATAACGAAGATCCGCTCGTAATCGTCGTTGCGGTATGTCGCCCACAACCCCTCGGCGGGGTCGTCATCATCGGACACATAGGCACGCAGGATCGGACCCGCCGCCTTGTGGAACGTCCCAGCGCCGCTAGCGACGCTGGTGACATGAGTGATACTGATGTTCTGTTCGCTGTCAGAGTTGGCGTCATCCACCGGCCACACGGTGACCACCTGCGGCGTCTTCCACGTACCCGACGCACCGCCGGTGAACTCCAAGGTGGCCGTGCGGGCCGCTGCGGGCGAACTCGCCGTGGACACCTTCACAGCCCGCACCAGATGCGACTTGACAGTCATCGTGACCGTCTCGCCGGGATCCTCGGTCAGCCCCACCAGATACGTCTGCGTCCCGCCGCCCTCCTTGAGGTGCAGCGCCGACCTGCTGACGACGATGGCGTCCGACGACGTGTCGTCGTTCTGGATCGTGACCCTGCCGGCGAAAACGCCGCCGCCACCCACCAGTTCGCCACTAATGGTCGCCTCACCGTCTTCCGTATGCACTTCGTCGTCGGTGGGCGTCAGCGTGAATGTTTTTGAGCCCGAAGCCTCGCCCGCCATGATATTGATGACAAAGTTCTCCACCTTCTCGAACTGGACCTGGCCCGCCCTGTTATGGCCGCTGACCTTCACCCGCACCCTCTTGTTCGTGCCGTACAGCGTCCCGCCAAGCACCGTCGCAGTCACCGTGATCGTCTGCGGGCTGTCAATCTCGCTGATGCCGAGGGGACTTGCGGTCAGCGTGACACCCGCGGGGGCATCGTCGTCATCCTCTATGTTTGCCGATGCACTAATCGCATTGGAATCGACGGTGTAGGCGTCGTCGCCCAGGAGCCTGACCGTCAACGCGCCGTTCGCATAGTCGACGTTGTCGTCTGATGTTGTGTAACGAACCGCGTGGGTGCCCGTACTCGCAGGGATCACTATCTCCCGGTTAGCGCCTTCAGGTATGCCAAAAAACGCCCCTCCCTCGGCGCGGAGACGCACAGTGAGCGCGCTGCTCTGCGGGGGGTCAACGGTGACGGTGAATTGCACGGTGCTGCCCTCTGTGACCGGGCCCGAGGTGTACGTGATCCCGATCGTCGGCTTGTCCCCCGGTATTACAGGCGTTGGATCGGCGTCGGTGATGGTGACTTTGACGGTTTCGGGTTTGCCGGGGCTGGTTTCGGCGGCGACGACGCCCGCGGGGAGTTTCCCGAACTCCAAAGCGAGGACCTCGTCGCCCTCGGTGTCGGTGTCGCGGTTGGCGGTGAACATGACCGAGCCGCTCGTGGCACTACCGCCGAGCGCGACGAGGCCGTTGTTGGACAGCGCGAAATCCGCCGGCGACGCGGTGGGTTGGCCGAGGGCGCTCATCCGCACCGGCAGGTTCACAGCCGACCCCGCCGCGCCCGAGAGGTTGACGGTGACCGTCAGCGTGGCGCCCTCTGCGACGACACCGTTGTTGTCCACGCTGAGGGTCGCGGTGACCTCGTTGCCCGGCTCGATCAGGTTCACCGCGGCGACCGACGGGTTCCCCAACCGCAAGCCGCCCGCCAGGTTCGTCCGGCGGCCCTCCGCGTTCAGCGAGTCGCCGGTGCGGGGGACCCGCACCACTGTCCGCTCGTTGTATTTGTCGCTGTCGCCGTTCTCGGCGGTGAACGTGATCGTCGCGGTCTGCACCGTGCTGTCGCCCGAACCGGTGAAACGCACCACCAACGCGACCTTGTGCAGCGTGGAACCCACCAACGGATCAGACTTCAGGCTCACACCGGGACCGGTCGCTTCCCAACTCAGCGCCCGCACCCGCGCCAACAACCGGGCGGGACCCCACAAGAACGACTCCGTCAAGCTCTGCACCGTTACCGGCACCTCGGCCACCTCGCCTGCCACCAACGCCCGACCCAAACTCAACCTCAACTGCACCGTCCCGCCCGAGCCCTCCATAGCCCGGCTGCTGCCCACCTGAACCAAAGTCACCTCCACCGGATCGCGGTCAACGTCGAACACGGCCACCAGGAACGAGTCCGCCCAACGATGCGGACCGGCGCCGCCGCCCACATTCGTCGCCCGCGCGGAATGGTCGAACCCGTTGGTCGTAGCGTCATCAGGGCCGAGAGCGACCGTGACCTTCTCCTGAAGTTCCTGCGCGCTGTCATCGGGCGAACTCAGCAGCAGCGTGGCGGTCTGCACCACATCGGTGGCGTGGCCGGTGAACGTCACCGTCGGCGTCAACGAACCGCCACCACCAACGGCCACACCCTCGTTAAGCGACGCGCCCGCCTTCTTCGCCACGTTCACGTCCGCGGCGGTGACGTCGCTGCCCGAATCCTTCAACGCAGACAGCACCAACGGCACCTCAACAACCTCGCCCGCCGCCAACGCCCGACCCAACGTCACAGTGAACTCGGCGTCGGTCTTCGCCGTAGACCCCTGCTTGGTCTCGGTGATCGCCCCACTGTCCACACGCGCCAGACGCACCACAGTCGCGTCATCATCAACAACCGTCACCGTCGCCGCGCGGGTCGAACCCGGCCGGTAGCTGCCGCTCGTCGCGTCGAGAGTCGCCACGATCGTCTCGGGCGGCTCATCCACACTGTCGTTGAGCACCGTTATCGGGATCGTTGCGGTGGTCGCGCCCGCGGGGACCGAGACGCTGCCCGACAAGGCCGTGAAATCGTCACCCGACGTGGCGGTGCCGGTCACCGTGTAGGCCACGGTCAACGACCCCGACGGCGCCGGCGACAAACTCAACCCCAGCGTCACGGCCCGATCGCCCGACGCCTCCCCCGCCGTGTACGCCGCCTGAGCGAACTGCACGACAGGCGCCGCCGGCAGGTCGTCGTCGGCCACCTCGGCGTTCACCGTGTCGGACAGGCCCTCATATTTCGAGTCCCCGCTCGACGACACCGTCACTCTCACATCTCGGACATCGTCGGTGTTGTCAACATTGTCGTTCACGGCGTGCACCGTCACCGCCTGAGACACCAACGCGTTGGCGGGCGTGAACGTCAACTGCGCCGACGCCGCCTTCGCTCCACCCGCGGTGCTGACCAGCAGCGCCGACGGGTCGCCGCTGGTCACCGTCACCGTCACATTGCTGGTCGGCTGCGACGCCAACGCCACCAACAGCGTGTCGGTCCCCGACGGCTCCGACACCCCCAACACACCCCCCACAACAACCGTCAACAACCCCGCCATGTCGTCATCGTCAATCACCACATCGAACGAATTCGCGCCCGCCCCGGCCGCCGCGCCGCCGCCCACATTCGTCGCCAGACTCGACGCCGCCAGATCACCCAAAGCCACCGTCAACGTCTCACTGGTGCCCTCATCAACCGAATCATCGGTCGCGGTGATCGTCAACGACGCCACCTGAGCGCCCGCACCCACAAAACGCAGCACCGGCGACAACGAAGACACCCCACGCAACGACGCACCCACATTCGCCGCGCCCGAAGTGAACGACAACGCCACATCAGCCGCAGCGATCCCCGCGCCCGACAACACCAACGGCACCTCCACCACCTCACCCGACACCAACACCCGACCCAACGACACCGACAACACCGCCGAACGAGCCGCGGCAGCCGCAGTCCGATCCTCCTCGATGCTGCCGCTGTCAGTACGCGTCAGCGTCACCGACACCGGATCGGGATCCGGCTTCGGCTTCGGCTTCGGCTCGGTCGCCGTGCCGGTGAACACCGCCCCGTCGCCCACCAACGCCGCCTTGACTGTCAGGCCCGAGACGCTGGTCGTCGCCACTGAGCCCGCCGCGACGGTCAACTCGGTACCCAGCACCGCAGCCGACGCCGCGGTCACCTCCACAGTCGCTTTGGCTGCGGCGGGGCCGGTGAACACCACCGACGAGCCGCTCAACGACATGCCAGTGCCCGACACCGCCAACGAGAAATCGGTGCCCAGCGTGCCGCCCGTGAAGCTCAGCGGCACCGTCACCGACTCACCAGACAGCACAGTGGCGTCCAACGACACCTCAATCTCGGCAGCCTCGCTGGCGTGATCCGCGTCCGAGCCCAGCGCTGCGGTGACCTCGACCGCAGCGTTCAACAAACTCGCCGATTCCAACGGGGTCTTCACCGGACCCTGCGCCGCTGAGACAACCGACTCGGTGTTGCCGCCGCCATCGACATAACTCACCGTCACACGCAAATGCCTGCCCGCGTCACCAACCGCCACCGAATACGAAACAGAGCTGTGACCGTCACCGGTCGCGGCGGTCCACCCGGTGCTGCCGTCCGCCGACACCTCCCATTGGTACGACGACGCTGCGCCCGCAGCCGGGTCGCCGTCGGGATCGCCCGACACCGACGCCGTCAGCGTCGAGCGGCCCGCCACCGGCACACCCGCAACCACAACCGTGCCGGGGCCCTCATCCACATTAGTGACCGTCACCGACACCGCCTGACGCACCGCGGTCTCCGTGCCGTCCGCACCGATCGACGTCGCCACCACCACCAACGCCACCCGCGGCTGGGTCTCGCGATCCACGCCCGGCACCGGCGTCAACGTGCCGAAGCGATTAGGAATCGGTCCGTAAGAGATCTGACCGGTCGCCGAATCGATCTTGAACCCCGTCGGCGGCGCCGACCGCGACGGACCCTCCAACGAGTACACGATCGGGTCGCCGTCGGGATCCGTCGCCGTCACCGGCGAACCCACATCCACCGGACCCTTGTTGTTCTCCTCCAAGCTCAGATCACCCGGCACCGTGTTGAACACCGCATCCGCCGCGGCCTCGACCGTGAACACCGGCGACAGGGCCAGCATCGGCCTCTGCTGGCTTGATAGTTGGGGGGAGTCGTAGAGCGGGCTGCCTGAGCTGAAGCCGCCGACGGCCGACCGGCTCGCCCCGAGTTGCTGCGAGGGCCTCGGTGTGCCGTCGGTGTCGCTGCCGGTCCAGTACGTCCCGCGCCCGAAGCGGGCCGCTCCGGACTCGTGGGTGTCGCCGGCGGTCTGGTCGGTGCCTCCGTCCCAGGAGCCGTCGTAGAAGTCGAAGTAGTTGTCGGCGACCTTGTTCGTCGGCGGTGCGGCCAGCCAGTACACCTTGACGCCGGTGTCGGTGTCCTTGGTCGAGCCGTCGGCGTAGGCGCCGGCGGACCACATTGCGGTGTTGTCGCGGGCGGCGGTGGTTGCGGTGCTGCCCACGACTCTCACCAGGCCGGCGTAAGGCTTTAGGCGGGCATGGCCGCCCGCCGCGACCACGCCCTGCGCCCACTCGTTGTACTCACCAATATCGGTCGACTCGGCGGTCCGGGTCTGCGAGGTGGCGAACATCAGCCGGAACTCGTCGCCCCTCGCCAGCCCCGACGGTGCCAGCGCCCAGGCCGCTGAGACCTTGATGGGCCCGGTCTCGTCGTCCACGAGGACGATGCCGATGGGGTCTCCGGTGGGGTCGGCCAGCTTCGCGCCGCCCGCCGCGCTGGGCGCCCGGGCACCCGTGCCGTAGTCGACGACCACGTAAGGCTGGGTGCGGTCGTCATTGTCGACCGGTTTGAGCCGCAGCGTCGCCGCCGACGCGCCCACCGCTAACACCACCGCCGGGTTCTGCGCGCTGTGCAACCCCGAGGTGTTCAGCGTCACGCCGGTCTGCGACAACGGCTCGAGCCCGAACGTGTAATCGCTGGTGACGGTGGCGCCGACGACCGTCAGCGGCACCGTCACCGTCTCCGAGCCGGTCAGCGCCCGGCCCAGCGTGATCGTGACCGTCCGGTAGCCGGTGGCACCGCCGGCGCCCTCCACGGCGTTGCCGTCGGTGTCGCCGTCGGCGGCGGACAGGGCGACCGTCACCGCCGCGGCGTCGTCGTCGTTGACCTGCACCTGCGCCGAGGCGGAGGAGGAGTCGATGATGTAGTGGTCGCTGGTGCGCAACGCGATGGTGATCGGCCCCGACGTCTCGGGGTTGTTGTCGTCGGCGGTGGGCACATCGAACACGGCCGAGGTCTCGCCGGATTTGAGGGTGCGGGTGCGGTCGCCCTCGTCGCCGGCGGCCAGGAAGTCGGCACCGGCGGCGTCGGTGATCTTCACATTCACGGTCAGGTCGCGGTCCGGTGCGGGGGCGGCGGTCACGGTGAACTCCGCCGGAGTGCCCTCGGTCACGGCCGTGCCGCCGGTGATGCTCAACTCGACGTCCTCGTCGTCGACGGTGGCAGGCAGCACGGTGGCGGCGACCGAGCCGTACCCGCCGCCCGACGCCGAGTGCGACAGCGAGACGCTGTCGTCGCTCGTGTCGTCGTCGTGGACGCCGCTCACGGTGACTATGCGCCCGATGTACCAATTGGAGTCGTCGAACTCGACCGAGTTCTGTGCCCCGTTCGTGCTGTCGTCGGCGTCGAGCGTCAGTTCGGCGTCGGACTGGCCCGAGACGGTGACGACGACCGTGCCCGACGGCTTGGTGGCGAGCCGCAGCCGATACCTTGTTGCCTCGCCTTCGCGCACCTCGACAGCGCTCGGCACGACGAAGCCCGCTGTGGTGCTGTCCTGGTCGGCAATGAACACCGTCGTGCTGTCCCGAAACGCCTTGCTTACCCGCGCCGTCTCAGCGCTGAGGATGGCCAACGTGATGGTCTCGTCGGGTTCCATCGTGGTGTCGTCGGTGACGGGGATGGTGATGGTGTGGGTTCCCGCCGTGTTGCCTGCGGGGATCGTCACGGTCGTCGACGGCAGGGCGGTGTAGTCGCTGCCGGCCGTGGCGGTGCCGTCCACCGACAGGAGCAACTCCACCGGAACTTCGGTGTCGCGGTCCAGTGTCAGGTTCACATCGATGCTGCCGCTGTCCTCGAGCGCCCAGTACTCCGATTGCTCGAAGCCCACCTCGAGTTCATCGTCGTCGAGGATCGTCACGACGGCGGAGGCGATGTTGCCGCGCAGATAGCCGGGCGAGGGCTCCAGCAGAATCCGGAACGTCTCCGATGTCTCGAATATGTCGTCGTTGAGGATCAGGACGTCGAACGTCACCGAGGTCTGTCCGGCGGGGATCGTCGCCGTGCCGGCGCCGGCGTGTAGTCCACGCCCGCGGTCGCGCTCTCGCTACCGCCATCGTCTTGCAAGGTGTAGGAAACCGTCAAGTCCTGCGCCGGCGCAGGGCTGGCCTGCACCGTGACCGTCCCGCCGCCGTTCTCGTTGCCCGAATAAGTCCGAGTGGCGAACTTCACCACCGGCTGTGCGGCTGACGCCACGGTCTTGACCACCTCGGACACCGCGTAGAACCGGTTCTCGTTGCCGGCGGCCTCGGTGCCCAGCGACAACGACTTCGACGCGCCGCCGCTGCCGGCCTGCGTGCCGGGACCGTACGTCGGCGTGGCAGAGCCCAGCGGGTCCGAACTCGTCGTGCAGTTGTTGTTCATGCCGGTCCAGACCTTCGCGCCGTCGCCCTGCTTGCCGTCCTCATGGCGCAGGCGGGTGCCGGTCGGACTCCACCGGTCCCACCACTCGTTATTGCAGAAATCCGAGTGCCTCAGGCGCGTCGCTTCGCCGGCCAGCCAAAAGACCGCCTGACCACCCAAGCTCCGCGTCGTGAGATCGGAGTAGCCGCCCGAGCCGCCGCGGAGCGTCGGGTCCCAGATGCCGACGTGCTCGCGGCCATCGACAGTCGCAGTGGACACGAACGCCTTGAAGAACCCGACATAGGGCGCCAAGTCGTCGCCGCCGTTGCGCACCGCCGCGGCCCGCACAAAATGGTCGTAGTCCGCTATGTCGGTCGACGTCGCCGGGCCGCCCTCCGACGTCATGAACAACATCCGGTACTCCTGCCCATCCGCGTTCACCCCCGTCGGCCGGAAGCTCGCGCCCGCAGGCAGCACGATGTCGCCCGTCTCGTCGTCGACGAGCACGACGCCGACCGGCCCGCCGCGGGGCGTGCCCAACGTGATGCCGCCCGATGCGCTGGGCACCAGAGCGCCCGTGCCGTAGTCGACGATCACATACGGCTGGGTGCGGGCGTTGTTGTCCACCGGCGTGAGCCGCAGCGTCGCCACCGAAGCGCCCGCCGCGAACACCACCGCCGGGTTCTGCGCTGTGTGCGTTCCGCCCGTGGTCGTCAACGTCACGCCGGTGTTCGTCCCCGCCAACCCGAAGGTGTAGTCGGTGGCCACTGTCGCGCCGGCAACGCTCAGCGGCACCGTCACGGTCTCTGAGCCGGTGAGAGCCCGGCCCAGCGTGATGGTGATGGTGCGGTAGCCGGTGGCACCGCCGGCGCCCTCCACTGCGTTGCCGTCGGTGTTGCCGTCAGCGGCGGCCATGATGACGGACAGGCCGTCATTGTCGATGATGGTCACCTTGGTGGACGCCGGCGTGCCCACCGTGTAGCCCGTGCCGGCGCCCAGCGTCAGCGTGAAGTCCTCGTCGGGCTCCACGAGCGAATCGTCGTTGATGGTCACGCTTACGGCTTGCGACGTCGTGCCGGCCGGGAAGGTGAACGTTGCCGCCGGCGCGGTGTAGTCCGTCCCACCGCCCGTCGCCGTGCCGGCCTTCGCTGCCAGCGCCACGGTCAGAGCCTCCAACGGCGCCCTGTCCGCATTCACGGTCACCTGGAGCGTTCCGCCGCCCTCAACGCCGCGGTACGTCACTTTGTCGAAGGTCAGCTCCGGCGGCTCCGCCAACACCTTGAACACCGGCGAGTAGCCGTATAACGGGTGCGTCCCCGTGTTGGCCACAGCGACTTGATGCAGCAGCGTCTGACCGCCGCCGCTGCCCGCCGCCGAGCGCGACACGGTGCTGGCCCCCAGCGGATGGTTCCACGCCTCACAGGCGTTGCCCGAACCCGTCCACGTCGAGTACGGCCCAAAATTGTTGCCGGGCACGGTTGCAGGCACGTTGCGCGTGCCGTCCTCGCTGCGCGGATCGTCTCTGTCCCAGCCGGTGGTGACACCGCCGCCGCTTGACCAGCCGATGTCGCAGAGGTCGGCGTAGTTGTTGGCCAGGATCGCGCCGTTCAGCCAGTAGGTGGGGACACCCGCCGTGCTGCCCACCGTCGCCCGGGTGGAGCCGTCGGCCCATACATATGCCCCGGAGAGATGGCCGTTATGACGCGTCGCCAGCCCGTTGTGGACCCGCGCCGACGTTCCCGTCGAGCCCGACGCGCTGCGAGTCCCGCCGAACACCTTGAAGAACCCGGCATAGGGCTTGATGTCGCTGTGGCCGCCCTCAGCGAGCACGCCGCGCACGAAGGCGTCGTAGACCGCGATGTCCGACGATGTGGCGTCGCGCCCCACAGACGTGCGGAACAGCAACCGGAAGTCATCGCCGCCCGACAGCCCCGACGGGGCCAGCGCCCAGTCGTCCGGCACCCCGATGTCGCCCTTCTCGTCGTCCACCAGCACGACACCGATGGGGCCGCCCGTCTGGCCGCTAACGGTGATGCTGCCGCCGGTGCCGCTCGGCGCCCGGCCGCCCGTGCCGTAGCTGACGACCACGTACGGCTGGGTGCGGGCTTCGTTGTCCACCGGCTTGAGGCGCAACGTTGCCGACTGCGCCCCCGCCGCGAACACCACCGCCGGGTTCTGCGCGCTGTGCGACCCCGTGGTGTTCAGCGTCACGCCCGTGTTCGTCCCCTGGAGCCCGAACGTGTAGTCCGTCGTCACCGTCGCGCCGACCACGGTCAGCGGCACGGTGACGGCTTCGCTGCCTTTGAGCGCGCGATCCAGACTGAGCGTGATCGTGCGGTAGCCGGTGGAGCCGCCGGCGCCCTCCACAGCGTTCCCGTCGCTGTCGCCGTCGGACCCGGACATGGTGATGGTGACAGGCCCGTCATCGTCTGTGATGGTGATGTCCGCCGGGTCGCCGCTGAGTCCCGCCCCCGAGGCGAGGGTGCCGTGGAAGTTGGTCGTGTCGGGGGTGAGGGTGATCGTCTCGTTGGCTGTGTCGTCGTCGTCGGCTGGGGCTTTTAGCCACACGGTGGCCGTCGACGCGGGCCTGACGCCTCCCGCTGCGCTGAACACCACCCGGACCCGACTCGTGGAGACCATGTTCAAGCTCACGCCCTGTGCGGGCACCAACTCCAGGGTGAAATCCTCGCCGATGGCGCCGCCGCTGAAGTCGATGTGGTAGCCGACCGTCTCGTCGCCCACCGGGCTTGCCTTCGCGGGAAGCGTGATCGTGAACTGTGCGGCCTCGGCATTGGTGCTGGCCGCCGACGCCTCCTTCGCGGCTGCATCGGTCACCTGGAAGGCCGCCTTGGCGCCGGCATAGGTGAAGGCGGTGATGGGGACGGTGGACCAGACCGTCTCGGCGTTTCCGCCGCCGTCGGTGTAGGAGGCCCGCACCGTCAGCGCCTTGCCGGCGTCTGCGGCGGCCGGCGTGTAGGCGGCGGTGGCCGCGCCGGTGCCGGTGGCCGGGGTCACGACGATGCCTGTCCTGGTATGCCACTGGTAGGTGATTGCGCCTGCGGCCGGGTCGCCGTCGGGATCGCCCCCAACGGCGGTGACGTGCTGTTGCGTGCCCACCCGCCCGATGGCGTCGTCGCGCAGCGTCACCGTGGCGTCGCCCTCGTCCACGTCGGTCACCCTGACCAGCACCTGCCGCTCGACGCCGGTGGCTCTGCCGTCGGCGCCGGTGGAGGTGGCCACCGCGGTGAGGGTGACCCGCGAGCGGGTTAGGGCTTCGCGGTCGAGGCCACCGCCGGAGTAGCTGAGTTGGCCGCCGCTGCTGATGGCGAAGCCGGCGGGGGGCGACTTCAGCGAGTAGGTCACCGTGTCGCCGTTGCGGTCCACGGCCTGCAGCGGCGTGCCGATCTTGATGGCCGTGGTCGAGCCGTCGTCGTTCTCCTCGATGGTCAGATCGTCGGGAAGCGGCAGCCACTCGGCGTCCACCGCTTCGGTGGCGAGCGGCACCAGCGTGAAGGTGACCTCCGCGGGTGGGCACACCGTAGTGTCGGACAGGCTCGTGCTCTGCCAGCACAGGCCGCGGGCCGGCCCCTCACCGGACCCTTGACCGAACGCAGGAGGGGGCGTGTCGCCGTAGCGGTCCTTGACACCCTCGATAAGGCCGCTCCCGATCCGCAGCGTCACCTCGGTGGGGCTGGTGATCGCCGTGCGGGCCGCTGGTGTCAGCACGAGCGCCACCTCGCCGGGGTTGCCGCCCCTGGCAAGGTGGCCTGGCACAGTCAGGCCGACGGTCTGCGGATTCTGGACGGGGAGCCCGGGTGTGAGGCCCGGCAAGGCTGAGTTCCCGGGTGTGCTGCCGATCCTCAGCCCGTCGGGGGCACCCACCAGATCAATCGAAGGGCCGTAGTCATCGCCCTGATACCCCAGCGTGTACCATGACGTCAGTCGTCTGTTTCCCTGCCCCGTGCCCTGAAACCCGTAGTCCCGGAAGTAGGGCCGGACTCCCGCACTGAGCTTTCTGATGCGGGCGAACACGTAATCGCCGCCGAGCGTCACGTCGACAAACAACCGCCAGTAGCCGGTGGTGTTGGTGTTGCCCACCCTGGTGAAGTCGGAGACCAGGATGATGTCGTCGTTGAGCGTCAGGGTGCCCGTCGGCGTCTCGTCGTCGAGGACGGTGACGGGCACGGCGACCTTGGACGACGAGTCGCCGCTGATCGCGAATTCCAAGTCGATGTCCTTATGGTCGAAGATGTCGTCGTCTTCCACCCCGGTGACGGTCACCGCCTGCGCCTCGTACCACGGGGCTGCGCCCCTGGCGGCGGTGAATGTCACCGCGTCGGCGGGGAGCGTGACCTTGCCACTGGCGCGGCTCAGGTTGATCTCCACCTTGACGTTGCCGGTGGGCGCCTTGGCCAGACGCACGTTCACGATGGAATCCTCGCCCTCTGTCACGTCGAGAGCGGCGGTGTCCACCACGATGCCCTGAGGGGCGTCGTCGTCGAGCAGCGTCACCGGCACCGTGTGGGCGCTGGCATGGACCACCACGCCGCCCTCGAAGTTCGACTCGAGCACCGCCCCGGCGCCGCCCGCCAAGGCCACCTCGAAATGATCGTCGGTGGTGTCGCCGTCGTCGGTCGCCGCTACGACTGTCGCATTGAAATTGTGGCGTTGAGGGAACGGGTCGGGGTTTTGAGCGGCGATGCGCACGGTCGGAGTGGCGCTGGCACCGTCGAGTCCGGTGGGCGTCACACAGCATCGAGACGAACTGGGGGAGGGGTACTGCAATTCAACCCGGCGGTCCGAGCCGGTGAAGAACACGGCATCGTCGGTGCCCTGCGCGCTCAGCGCGAACGCGATGTCCACCGATTCGCCGGCGCGCGGCCGGCGGCCCAGGTCCACCTGCACATGCCCACGTTGCAGGGGGCCCGAAGTTGCGCCCTCTGCCAGCAGGATCGGGAAGGCGGCGGTCGGCGACACCGCTCTCAGCGACGCCACGGTCGGCTCGTCGTCGACGATGTCGACGGTCACGTCCTCGACGGTGAGGCCACTGTAGTGCGTGTCGGTGGTGGTGAGGGTGTGGCTGATGGTGACATCGGCCTTCTGTGACCCGCCCGGGTTGTCGGTGCGGTCGTTGGCTCCGGAGGCCGCGGTGACGGTGACGGTCTTGGTGAGCGCCACCCCGCTGTCCGAGGGGTTGAACACCAGCGGCCCCGAGACGGTAACTACACCGCTGTTGCTGCTCGCCGGCGTGATCGTCACCTGGGCCGAGGGCGCCCGATCCAAACTGATGGTGTAGGTGTCGGTCACACCGGTGGTGTCACCAAGCACCGTGGCATCGTCCGACTCGACGATGCCGATATCAGCGCCGGGCTCCAACCGGAAGTTGAAGAAGGCCGGGCGGCACCTGCCGACCTCGGACACGTCGTAGTTCTCGCTGCACACCGTCTTGGTCGCCAGATTGCCGTCGTGTTGGTGTGTGTGTTCCTGAGCTTGCTGCTCTGACAAGAGCATGCCGCCGACCTTCACCTGGAAGTTCTGCTGCGCGCGGAAGTCATCCGTAGCAGCTTCGGTCATCCGGAAGGTCACCACCGCCCATTCAGCATCCTTGCGCTCGATGCTGTGGATGCTGAGGCCCGTGGGGGCGCCGTGCAGTTCGACGGACGGACCGACGGTCACCGTGTTGCCGCCGCGTGTCACCTCCCCGCCATCGAGTGCCACGTCGGTGGCAAAGACCTTGCCAGACTGGCTGGCGAACCCGCCGCGGGAGTCGCCCGTACCGGGAAACCGCAGGCCGGTGCCGCCACCGAAGTCAGTCCAAACGGCACCCACGGTGGGATATCCCTTGCTGAACCGAATCCCCAGACTCGCTTCAAAGATGTCGGTCTGGCCGACACGGGAGAAACCCGACTTGCCGTAGCTTTGACGGCCCGGCTCGGTGAGAACACCGCGTCCACGTTCGCTGTTGTCGCCTTTCCAGCCAAAGTTCTTGTTAGTTGCAATGGTGACTAAGCGCTCGTTTTGGACAATCGACTTCGGGTCGTCCTCGATGAAGGTGACGGTGCCGCTGCCGGTGCCCTTCACTTCCTGTTTGACGCCTTTGACCAGGAAGCCGGTGCCGGTGAGCACCGGGGCGGTCGGGTCGTTGTCGGTCTCGCCTGTGGGGATGGCGACCGTGAGCTTCTCGGTGTCGTAGTCGGCGTCGTCGAGCGCATAGAGGCGCATCTCGGCGGTCTGCGGCGCATCGCCGCCGCTGCCGTCGAACGTCACCGTGGTGCCCGCCAGCGACACCCCCGCCGCCGGCGCCAACTCGAGCCGGTAGTCGGTGCCGGCCACCAGGGCCGGGTCGCTCGAAGGCGTCTGTTCGATGACGAGCGGCACCTCGATCTGTTGTGCGGTGCTCAGCGGGTGCGAGACCTCGAGCCGGATCACCGCCGGCGACGGGTCCACGAAGCTGTTCTCGGTGGCGTATGCGTCGGTCACGCTCAGCGCCACCGACGTGGGGGTGGCATCCTCGACGGCGACCTCCACCCGTGAACTGGCGATCGCGAAGCTCGCCAGCGGCACCATCTCGGCGTGGTCGACTTCGATCACCAGGGTCTCGGTGCCTTCGTTGCTGGTGTCGGTGGGCACGGTGAACTTGCAGTCATAGGTGAGCGCCGCGGGGGGATTGGGTCGAGTGGGCTGTGCGGCGACCTTGCACGGCACCGAGGCGGGGTAGTCCTCCTCGGTGATGTTTGTGCCGCTGAACTTCAGCGGCACGTTGAGGTCCCAGTCGCGGGTGGGGGAACTAGCGGGCACCGTCACCTGCAAGGTGACCTCATCGCCTTCGGCGACCGTCGGCGTCGTGGTGCTGAGCGCCCAGGCGGCCTGCGGTGGAGCGGCGGTGAACCTGATGGTCCCACGAGAGGGCGACTGGCAATCGGTGTCGTGGCCGTCTTCGATGTTCCTGTTGTTGTCGCAGCCGTTGGTATCGTCCATCTTGTCTGTAGGATTGCGCACTAGCACACCACCCACATCAAGGACCACTGCGGCCGGTGTCTGACCCAGGAGCTTCCTCAGCCCGGTGCCGGTGAACCCAAGCGTCACCTCAGCGATCCCCTTCGAGCCTGCATCATCGATGCGCTTCAGTTCCGTAACCGTGACTCCAGAATCGGGCCACTGAACCTTCACCGCCGGACCGACTGTGTCTGTGTAGTTGAGGTTGTTAGGACCGGGCAGGGTGGTGCATTGTCCGCCTTCCAAGGCGATGTTGGTCGCAGTCGCATCATCATTGAAGGCGCAGGCCTTCTGGACGCGAAATTCCAATCTCGACGACAGAGTGATCCGCACCGGGGCGCGGAGCCGGTATTCCCCATTGCGCTGGCCAGAGGTCTTCTGCTCGACTAAGGAAGTCACCTGGATCGGCGGCCCCTCAACGGTCCAGTCCGACCGGTTGACATTGTCGTCGTCTTCGACTGTTACCTGTAAGGACGGGAGCTTCAGGTCGGTGGTGTACTTGCCGCCGTCGCCTGAGATCACCGTGAAGCTGATCGTCGCCGAGCGATCCCCGTAGTTGTCGACGTCGTCGTTGACACCGTCAATACCGACATACAACTGGGACCGCCAGGCGTTGGGGCCGAAGGTGAAATCCTCATGGGCACCCGGAGATCTACCGCTGGAATTGTCCACAGTCACCACATCCGGGTTGTCCGACATGACACGGATCATCATCCTCTTCAGCGGTTGCGAATTCAGACGCATCAGTCGAAGAGTGCCCTCTGTCTCCGTTACCTGCAGACTGGTGCTCGGAGGACTCAGGTCCACTCCGAATTTGTCGCTGTCGTCGTTCACCGTCACCGACACCGAGGCGATACTCAGAGCCGACGTGTACTTGCCGCCGTCGCCTGCGGTCACCGCGTGGCTGATCGTCACCGAGCGCATGTCATCCACATTGTCGACCTGGTCGTTGACGCCCTCGACGGTGACGGTCTGCGCTTGGTTCCAGTCCGACGGCTTGAACGTGAGGGTGACGCTGGCGGCGGCCGCTGCGTTGCCCAGCTTGAGCTTGGCGGCACCCGGGGTGGACGACGTTGCCGAGATCTTGACGTCGCTCAACGGCTTGGAGGTCAGCACCATCGTGTAGGTGTCGGTTGTGTCTGTGTCTTCTCCGCTCTCGTTGACCTCCGTGGCCGCCGGGGTGCCCGACTCGGTGACCGTCACCCCGGCAACGTCCTCGTCGCGCACCCTGATAGTGAACATGGGGATGTCGATCCCGTTGTAGTCGGTGTCGGTGGACACGGCGGCGTGGGTGATGTCGATGTCGGTAAACATATTCGGGTTATCGATCTTATCGGCCACTGGTAAGAGTCTGAGGGTCCGTGTATCGTTGATTTTCGTTGGATCTGGATTGTCCCAGTCGGCTGGCGTGAACGTGATGCTGTACGAGTCTCCTGAATCCTCGCTGTTTTTGCCCACCTTGACCCGGGCAGGATCCGCGGGTGTCACGGTTATGCGGACATCGTGCGTCGGCTCCGTTCCGAGCCTGACGGTGTAAGGCAAACTCAGGCCTTCTTTCCGATCGAACGTCCTGCCCGCCACCGAACTGCCGCCCGTCGCGACACCCACCCTGAGGGTGTCGTCGTCGGTGACGGTGACAGTCACATCTGCGATGTCCAGGCTGTCGTAGTTGGTGTCATCGGACTTCGAGGTGTGCATGAATGTCGCCGTGCGCTTATCGCCCGTGTTGTCGATGTAGTCGTTGCGACCGCGGGCAGTGACCTCCTGGGCAACGTTCCAGTTCAACGGGGTGAAGGTGATCGTGTTGTCGGTTTGGGCGCCCGTCCCCTGCCCCGTCTTGACCCACACGGCGTTGGTGTCGCTGGACTGGATGAGGATCTCCACGTCGTGAGTCGGCTTCGTGGCCAACTTGATGGTGTAGGAGGTTTCGCCGCTGCCGTCAGGATGGCCGCCGTACTCGCCGACACTGATCGCGTTCGTCGAGAAAATCACCCCCGCCGCCGTCTGCGCCCCCGCCTCAGGCACCGAACCGATGGGGAGTCCCAAAGGCGCACCCATCAGCACCGCCAGCACCACCCCCAGAACCCGCCTCATCTAACACCCACCGGGCACCCTGCTGACAGTACCCCCCCCCCCCCCGCAGGTGACAGTAGGGCCAATTTGCACAGAAACGCGCGCGCCCAGGTCACGGCAAACAGGCTACTATGCCCGCCTTCGTCCACAGGGTCAAATCAGGTCGCCAGTAGGGGACTCGCGTCACTTCGACGGTCATGTGTCCGGTCTGGGCGTGAGTCCACTGATCGTCAACACAGGGTCAGTGGTCGAGGAGCGTTCGGATAATCTGCCTGACCTGATGGCTGATGTCGGGGGCTACCAAGCCGAGACGACGGACGAGCCTGCTGCGGTTGACCGAGCGAATAAGCTCGCACTGGATAAAGCTCGTGCGGTCGAGACCGGTATCGGGTGTGGGCTCAATTTCCACATGCAGGGAGAGGTGCCGATACGTTGTCGTCAGCGGAATGACGATGGCGAACGGGAATCCGGTCCCAAACGTCGGGGGCGGGCCGATGATCAGCGCTGGCCTACGCGATGCCGCCTCTCCGGGATATGGGTGGCCGAAGTCGACGAGCCAGAGCTCGTCAATCGAGGCCATCGGGCACGGAAGTCAACTCCGCCTGCCCCAGGTACGAAGACCATGCTGCCCGGTCTTTCCTAAGTTCCGTAACCTCGGCCTCCACCCTGCGGGCGAACCGTTGGCGACTAAGCGCCTCGACAGCATCCCGGATGATCACTCCGAGAGACACCCCGGCCAGTTCGCTCATCCGCACCAGGAGCGCATGCGTATCCCTGTCTATCCGCACTGTTGTAGTACTCATGCTCAAAGTATACATTTTGTATACAGATAGTCGGTCGGGGCTCGGGTTGTTTCGGAATCGGGAGCCCGCCCTGCTCACAAATCATTGCCCGGCGGCGTAGGCGATCATGTGGGCAAGATCACAGGCGGTGTGTATGCCGCTGCTAGCCGTCTCGGTGCTTCGGGTGACGAGAAATCGCCGGTGTGCACCGATCAGGTCGGCGGTCTTGTTGAGGCGAGCCATATCGGAGCGGCTGGGGTTGCTGGTGAGCTTGACCTCGATGGCCCATACCTCGCGTCCCAGTTGAACGATAAGGTTGATCTCGCGGCCATCGACAGTACGCAGATGAGAGGCGCTGAACCGTCTTCCGGATTGCTGCAAGGCGGTGAGCACTTGATCGATCACGTATCCCTCCCAGCTCGCGCCCACCATCGGATGCCGGAAGAGGTCCGCGGTGCCGTTTACATCCCAGAGTGCATGGAGCAGGCCACTGTCTCGCCAGTAGACCTTCGGCCGCTTGACGAGCCTTTTGCGGACGTTGGCGTGGTAGGCAGGAAGGCGTCTGAGTAGGAACGCGCCCTCCAAGTAGTCAAGGTAGGCGTTCACGGTGTGATACGTGAGGCCCAGGGCGCGGCCGATCTCGCTCGCGTTCCATTGCTGCGCGTGCGACACGGCCAACAGATCGAAGAGCCGCTGGGTGGTGCCAGCCGTCGCTTGCAGGCCCCACGACGGCAGGTCCCGCTGCGCGAGCAGGCTCAAGTAGCTGCGCTGCCAGTGGGGGAAGCCCCGGCCGTCGAGCACCCCACCGTCGGGGAAGCCGCCGTAGTCCCACAGGCACCCGCGTTGCTCGTCAGCCAACTCCAACCACGACATCGGTGTGAGCTCCACCAGGCTGAGGCGACCCGCAAGCGACTCGGAGACGTTCTTCATCAGCGACGGCGAGATCGAACCCAACAGCAGGAACCGCCCATTGCGGCGACGGTCGGCGTCGATGGTGCTGCGCAGGCGCGGGAAGACCTCCGGTGCTGCCTGAGCCTCGTCAATGACCACCATCTCTTCGCTCGCAGCCATCTCGACCCACTCGAGATCCAGCCGCAAACGATCAGAATCCAGCTCCATGTCGTAGTATCGGGTGCCGAGCGACCGGGCAAGGGTGGTCTTGCCGCACTGGCGCGGCCCGACCAGCGCAACCGCCGGATACGCAGCCAGACGGCGGTGCAGCAGCGAGTCGCGCCCCTCAGCGATCTTCCTCCTCAGCATCGCCACCCACCCTAGCCGGGCAATTTCTATTTTACGGTCGCTGAATTTCTAATTCTCACGCATTCAATTTCTATTTTGCGCGCATATCATTTCTATTTCGAGAGTCGAGCCTGTAGTGCTCGTGCCTATTGGGTGTCGAACGGGTCGGTACCAAGGGTGGCGGCTTCTACGCATCCGAGGACCCGCTAGACCAGTAGCCCAAGAAATAGTTTCGAGGGATCCGCGCCGTAATCTTGTTTGTGTGAGTCTTGACAACCATTACCGGAATAGGAGGAGGCACCCTGCCTGACAGCCGGACCCGAGCGGTGCTCGCTCGCCTGCCGGGTTTGATGACTGGCCTGCTGCTCTTCGGGTGCGGTATCGGTCTCAACATCAGAGCAGACCTGGGCCTGTCTCCATGGGATGCGTTCCATCAGGGGTTGGCTTTCCGCACTCCGCTCTCGGTCGGGGCGGTGACGATCGTGGTCAGCATTGTTGTACTGCTGGGGTGGATTCCTCTCCGGCAGAGGCCGGGCATCGGTACCGTCCTCAACGCGGTCGTGGTCGGGGTCACGATCGACGTCACCTTGGCGGTGGTGGGGGTGACGGAGAATATCTGGGTGCGGATGTTGTGGTTGGGCGGAGGGATTGTCTTGGCAGGGCTGGGAACCGCCCTCTACATCGGGGCCCGTTTTGGGCCGGGGCCCCGCGACGGAATCATGACCGGACTGGTTGCTAGAGGCATGTCTATCCGAGGGGCCCGAACGCTCATCGAGGGAACTGTTCTGGTGGCGGGGTGGTTATTGGGCGGGGGTGTGGGGATCGGGACTCTGCTGTATACGTTGACGATCGGGCCGCTGATCCAGTTCTTCCTCTTGCGGGTTGATCGGGGGCCGCAGTCGTGATGGCTGGGTCAGATGCACGCCCACGCAAGCTCCCCTTGCCTAGCCCGCTTTACCTCTCATTGATCGAGTCCTGATTCCATGCCATTTGGATAAGGGTATTGGACTAGTATTGTCAGCGTACAGCCGACCCAACGAGCGGAATGAGCGGTCTTGGGTGCGAGCGTGGTCCCATGCCGGACCGGTCGACAATTCAACCGCTGGCAGCCGAAGGAGTCAGACGTAATGGCCGACTACAAGATGATGGTGTGGATCGACCAAGATCTTTGCACGGGGGACGGGATCTGCGAAGAAATCGCACCTGACGTGTTTGAGGGTCGCGATGATGGTCTCTGGGTTGTCAAGGAGGAGGCTCGACACTTCGGCTCGGCTCTGGTCTTCGACGATGGAGACGGTGACGGTCACGGCCCGGAGGGAGCACGAGGAGTAGCTCGGGTCCCGGACAGCTTGATTGAGGATGTGATCGAGTCGGCGGAGGAATGCCCCGGCGAATGCATCATGATCGAGCCCTATAACCCCGAGCTGGTGTCCGCCGGACGCTAAACCGGAGGTTGTCCTCTCCCCTACCGACGCGTCCGCCGAGGACGGGTCGGGTCTCAAACCGGGTCCGGTTATGGATATCTGTCGCGGTGGCATTAAGCCTCTGGGTTACCGTTCTGACCCCGGTCGCCGCCCAGTACTACCCCCCCAATCCTCCGGGGGATGGGGTCGTGATCAGCGATGACGGGTTGGTCCTTCCGGTGCGCGAAGCGACCGATGACGGGTACGTTGTCACCACCACCTGTTGGCATGAGGGCTCGGTTCGAGGGGGAACCTATCTTTCCCACGCCGAGGTGGTCATCGATCCGGGTCATGGAGGCCGAGAGTCCGGGGCGGTGGGTAGCAACGGGTTGGCGGAGAAGACCCTCAACCTAGACATCTCAATGGTCCTAGCCGATGAGCTTCGAGAGCGGGGCTTCAACGTCGCCTTGACCCGCACTACCGACGTCAGGATCCCGATCGTCGTCCGAGCCGAGATCGCTCGTGCCCTCAAGGCCGACGTCTTCGTCTCGGTCCATCACAACGGCGGTGCCACCACCCGATCGGATCTTCCGGGTACCGAGATCTATCACCAGATCAAGAATCCCAACTCGAAGCGGCTGGCTGGCATCCTGTTCGAAGAGGTACAGCAAGCCCTCTCCCGCTACGACATTGGTTGGCGCAAGACTGTGTTCCAGGGGGCCTCCTCCGTGCTCCGAGTTGAGGTGCAGGACGACCTTTATGGGATCCTGCAGTACACACCTGGTATAGCTTCGGTGATCACCGAGGCTGCCTACCTCACCACCCCAGCGGAAGCTCGGTTGTTGGCCGACCCGGAGGTGCAGAGGGTGGAGGCGATCGCCCTCGCCGACGGTATCGAGCGTTACCTGACCACGATGGATCCCGGCTCCGGGTTCAACCCAATGTTCAGCACATCACGCCAGCTCACCTCCGGCGGGCCGGGAGGATGTCAAGACCCGGATCTCTCCGATATCGGCGTCGACGACCCGGGCTTTGACGACTACCGAAATGGCCTCCACGAGAACGACGTTGAGTTCCTCCGCGACCGGGGGATTCTGGCCGGGACCGAGTGCGGACCTGATCTGCTGTGTCCGGAGCAACCCATCAAGCGTTGGATGATGGCGGTTTGGCTCGTGCGAGCGATCGACGGCTCTGATCCCGAACCCGGGGAGACGTCCAGGTTCGCTGACGTCAGCTCCGACCGTTGGTGGATGCCTTTTGTGGAACGGCTTGCCGAGCTCGGCGTAACCTACGGCTGTGATGTTCGGCCAGCCCGCTTCTGTCCTTACGATCCGGTGATCCGGGCCCAGACCGCCTCTTTCCTGACCCGAGCCTTCCAGTTGGCGCCCGGTTCGCCCAGCGGTTTCTCCGATACGGTGGGCGACACCCACGCCAAGGCTATCGATGCCGTAGCCGCTGCCGGGATTACCCGAGGATGCGCCAGCCAGCCACCCCGCTTCTGCCCGGAAGGGCTAACCACCAAAGCCCAGATGGCCGCATTCATAGCCAGGGCACTCAGGCAGTAACAAAGTTACCCTGTCTCCGCGGCGGGCACCCAAGTCCGGGGTTGCCCGAGCTCTCAGTTCTGATCTGGCAGGCCGCTGCCTGTTCGCGTGGCTCCGCAGCCATTGAGTTCTAGTCGTCAAAGGCCAGATATGCTTGGTATGGCAAGTCCGGCGTAATAATCCGGAGGTCCGATCCTTCCGGGGCACCACGCTTTATCAGATTCAGGTCGAATGTGTCGAGCACCTCGCATTTGGCATCCAGAGCCGTCGCGACGTGGATCGCATCTTTCGGCAAGTACCGTTGTTGCCAAGCGAGCCGCCGGGATAGGTGACCGATCTCCTCAGTAACCGCACGAAGGGCGATGTAGTCTCTCTCAAAGAACCGCCTGATCACACCATCTTCAGTTGCGGTCATGGCATCCCAGCCCTTGATCCTGATTACTTCGGTCAGCGTCCATGTAGATGTGACTATCAGGACTTCGCCTGCTTCGGCAGCCTGTATTACTCCGTCACAATGTTGGCTCTGAGGCTCGTTTTTCATCATGGCGAGAAAACAGGCCGAGTCCCAGTATCTCAACTCGCGTGCCATCTGCGTTACTTATCCGCCAAGAGCCCACGGATGTCGGCGAAACCGGGGAGACTTTCAGAGGGAGGACGGCGATGAATTCGTTCAACGCTGACGTAGTCGAAGTCATCACCGCGCTTGTGTATCTCGCCCGAGACGACCACGCGATGTCCCAGAGACGTTCGGGCCTCATCCAATAGGTCATCTGCGAATCTGCATTCGATCCGCAGGTCGGTCAATAGCTCGTACAGGTTGAATTTGGCGACTCCCCGTAGCGAGATCATCTCGAGGTAGCCCTCTACCGACCCCCAGCTGGCCGAACGGTGGTCGACGAACCTGTGAGTAGCCGACCGTATCTCCTTTCCGCACGAGATGGATCGACCACGCACGGAAATGATCACGGTAGCGGTGGTGTCGGGCGACTGGTCTGCCAGCCTTCGCGCGTGCTTGAGAGCGGCCCCCGTGAAGACGTCCGGGCGGGTCCCGGCTGCCAGGTCTTCGAGACCCTTGAGTAGCGTCTCGCTCACTCTGTCAACCGAGGCGATGTCGAAGTCGTCGGCGAGGAGTGGGTCACACTCGAGAACGAGGCTGCCGTCCCGATGCTTGCTCAGCTTCAGCCCCTCGACCGCCTCGATGCCAAGACTGTTGCCCACCTCTTTATAGAGACCGGAGAGCGCGGCCATGATGGCCGAGAACTGCTCGACGGATATCCCCAGCGGGACGGAGATCTCTAGAGGGACAGGTCCGTCAGTTGCATTAGCGGAAGATCGGATCGGGCCGGTCATGTGTCCTTCGTGAAAAGCTGCCGGAAATCTAGCCGAACAGCGAGACAATGTTGGTATCTGGCCGCCCCGATAATCCGCTATCTGGACGCGGAACGACAACCGAATCCTGACGCTGAGTCGACTCAACGAGGCTTTCGATGGTGCTGCCTACCCGCACTAGTCCCCAAGGCGCACCCGCCCGCTCAAGCCCTTACGATCGGCCCCGGGGACTCGGTTAGAAGCGGAATAGGGTGTGGGCGGTTCCGCCTCTGATGGCACCCCGGTCGGATTCGGGTATGTCCGGGAGGTAGTGGTCTACCAGGGCGATCACCTCTTCGTAGCCCGGGTTGGATTTGATCCAGGGCCAATCCGAGGCGTTGAGCATCCTTTCAGCACCGAAGGCCGAGTAGATCCGGCTAACCACCTCTTGCAGATCCGGGTAGGGGTACGGGGTTTGGGTGAAGGCGTACTGCCCGGATACGTGGACGTACAGGTCGTCGGGGAACTTCTGGGCCATCTCCACGATTAGGTTTAGCGAGTCGGGCGGTAGCGGTATATCGAAGCGAGGCCGACGGTCTTCGTCGATCTCCAGCTCCATCCAGATATCCGGGCAGAAGCCCAGGTGATTGAGGACCACCTTGAGGCCCGGAAGGGTGGTCATCACCCTCTCAAGCAGGCGAACCTGGTCCGGCGAACCGTAGAACCACACCTTTAGGTCAAGGTCGCGCATCGCCGCCAGGGTGGGAAACACCGCCAGCGACTCCGCCTCCTGTCCTTCTTCCCCACCGAAGCCGTAGAAGCGTAACCCTTGGATGCCTACCTCTTCGACCCGGCGTTGCACCTGACCCGCTCCGTCGGGTGCCTCGGCATCGTAGACCCCCACCCCGGCGAACCGGCCGGGAAACTCGACCAGTATCTCTGCCAAGTAACGGTCGTGGACGGAAAGGGGGACGATGATCGCATGGTCCACCCCGGCTTGGTCCATGGCGGCCAGGAACTCCTCGGCTGGCTCTTCCCGATCATCCGGGGTCATCTCCTCGAACACGTCACGGGGATACTGCTCGGTGTTGGCCTTGAACAGGTGCAGGTGTGCGTCCACTACCGCCATGGTCTCTGAACCTCCGTCTTGCTTGTGATCGAGTCGCCGACCTCGGCCCCATGTCCTACCGGATCCGCGGTCATCTCACCGCCTCTCCGCTCATAGGTGAACGGTCGGCGATCCAGGCTAGGTGGAGCCCCACGAGATACCTCCTCAGGAAGATGACCAGATGCTCCAGTAGCTGAGGTTGATCCTCCAACAATCGGGGACCGGCGGCGGCGGTGGCCGCACTGGTCACCATGCGCTGTCCGCGCATTCTCGGGTAGATGAAGTCGAATTGGTGCTCGACCTCCTCGTTCAGAGCCCCCTTGAGCAGCAACCTCATGGCTGGCCGGGTAGCTCTCCAATCGATGGCGGACGGGTCGAGCGGCAAAGGGCTAACCATCACCTGCACCGGAGCGCCCACTCCTTCGTCGATGAAGAGCATGGCCTCGGTTACCTTTCCATGACCGACGAGACCGACCGGGCCGAAGGACGCGGCCGTCTCCCGGAGGAGTCCCGCCAGGTCCTCTCTGATCAAGGACGGGTCCGGCACCCCGTCAGAGAGACCGTGCCCGCGGAGTTCCATGCTGATCACTCGGAAACCTTGAGCAGCTACCTCCTCGGTGACCGAACCCCAGGCGTCAAGATCCTCGCCAAAGTCATGTACGAACACTACGGGTGCCCCGTCAACCGGCCATTCGTGACCTCGCAGCACTAGGCCATCGGAGCACCGGACCGCAACCGGGACCGCTTTGGGTGCCATCAACGCTGGAAGGGCTGGGGGTTAAGACACCTGAGAACGCGGTCGTCCGAGTCCGATACCAAAGGCGGATGTTCGGTCCAGCATCGGTCGAGAGCGAAGGCACATCGCGGAGCGAAGGCACACCCGGGGGGCATCATCTGCAGTGAGGGGACCAATCCCGGAATAGGTTCGAGCCGTTGGCGGGTGGTGCTCACTCTGGGGAGGGCGCGGAGCAAACCCTGGGTGTAAGGGTGCTGGGGGTCTTCGAAGAGCTCGTCGACCGGTGCCAGCTCCACAATCTCTCCCGCATACATCACCGCCACCCGGTCGGCTACAGCCGCAACCACCGCCAAGTCGTGGGTAATCAGCAACATGGACATGTTGCGTTCTCGTTGTTCGGTGAGGAGACGATCCAGAATCTGGGCCTGTACGGTCACGTCCAGAGCGGTGGTGGGTTCGTCGGCGATGAGAATGTCGGGGTCAAGGACTAGGGCCATGGCGATCATTACCCGCTGCCGCATCCCTCCCGACAGCTGATGCGGATACGAGTCGAGGCGGGTGCGGGGGTCGGGCAGACCTACCTTTGCCAGCGAGTCCCCGGCCAGCTCCCGGGCTTCCGAGCGGTTCAGGTCTCGGCGATGGGCTCGGATTACCTCCGACATGACACTTCCCACCGTGAAGACTGGATCCAGCGAGGTGAGCGGATCCTGGAAGATCATCGAGATCGAGTCCGCCCGTACCTTGCGCATCTGCCGATCGCTTAGCTTGAGCAGGTCAACATCCCTGAACCGTACCTCCCCGTCGACGACCCGAACCGGTGGGTCAGGCAGGAGGCGCATCACGGAGAGTGCGGTGATGCTCTTGCCGCAGCCACTTTCTCCTACCAAGCAGAGCACCTCGTTGGGGTAGATGTCGAGCGAGAGTCCCCGCACCACGTCGAACGATCCTCCCCGGGTACGGACCGAGGTACGAAGGCCTCTCATCGACAATAGCGGTGTGGCCACCTAGTTACTCCGCAGACGTGGGTTGACGAGGGTATAGCCCACATCAGCCATCCAGTTGGATACCAAGACGATGGTGACCAATACCAGGGAGAAGAACTGGGCGACCGGGTAATCCCGACGCAGCACCGCGTTGACCAAGACTTGGCCCAGACCGGGCCAGCCGAAGATGGTTTCCACAACCAGCGCATAGCCCACGATCTGCCCAATCCGCAGACCGGCCAGCGAAACGATCGGGACCAACGCGTTGCGGAAGACGTGTCGGGCGATCACCCTTACCTCCGACAGCCCGCCCGCTCGTAGGGTGCGGACGAAGTCCTGATTGAGGCTCTCGAGCATGGCTGATCGGGTCATGCGAACCGTCAGCGCCATTCCCTCCATCGCCAGAACAAAGGCTGGTAAGACCAGCTGCTTGGGGCTGCAACAACCCGCCGACGGGAGCCATCCCAGTACCGAGGCGAAGAGCCAGACGGCCAACAAGGCCAGCCAGAAGTTTGGGATCGCCATGCCCGCCACCGACAGGGACATGATCCCCCCGTCCCACCAGGAGTTGCGTCGCAGCGAAGCAAGGATCCCTAACGGGATACCCAGCCCGAAGACCAGCAGGAAGGCCGCAACCCCGAGAAGTAGGCTGTTGCGCCCGTGTTCTGTGACCAGGTCGGCTATCTGCGCGTTGTTGGTCAACGAGTTGCCTAGGTCACCGGTGAAGAGCCGGCCGATGTAGTCGAAGTACTGCACGTGGAAGGGGTCGTTCAACCCGAGCTGTTCGCGAACCGCCTCCCGATCCTCGGCAGAGGCCGAGGCCGGAACCCGAGCGGCCACGGCATCGCCCCCGGACAGACGTATGGCGTAGAAGACCGCCACGGACGAAAGGGCCAACACCAAGACCATGTAGAGGGTGCGCCCTAAGACCCGTCTCATTCCTCGTCGATTCCCTTAGCCTCGTGGCGGAGGCGCGGGTCGAAGACATCCCGTAGCCCGTCTCCGATCAGCGACACGGCCAGTACCAGAAGCACGATCGTCACCCCGGGGATGGTGGCACCCCAGTGGTTGAGTTGCAGATAGTTACGTCCATCCGAGACCATGCCTCCCAGGCTGGGCGTCGGTGGTTGGGCACCCAGACCTATGAAGGACAACGCCGCCTCGGCGATGATCGCCACGGCCACGTAGTAGGACGCCAATACCAGGGCCGGAGCGAGGATGTTGGGGAAGAGGTGCCGCCACATGATGCGGCCGGTGGACAGACCACCAGCGCGGGCCGCTTCCACGAACTCCCGCTCGCTCAGGGCGAGCACCTCCCCGCGCACCACCCGGGCGATGGCGGCGGTGTTGACCAAACCTACCGCCAAGATGACCGGGACGAGACCCTCTCCCAGCCCGCCCGCAAACAGGACCGCCACCAGAATCAGGGGAAATCCCCACACGAAATCGACTACTCCTCTGATGGCTCGATCCCGCCAACCGCCGAGGAAGCCACCGAACATACCCAGGACTAGGCCGAAAGCCAGCGAGAGGACGGTCACGCCAGCGGCGACCATGAGGCTGACCCGAATACCCACGAACACCCTGACCGCTAAGTCCCTACCCAGATAATCGGTGCCCAAGAGATAGCCTTCGCTTCCCGGGGGGAGATGGGTGCTCGAAAAGCTCTGGAAGTTGGGGTCGGCCCCCGAGATGATCGGGCCGAACAGTCCCGCGCCCAGAACGGCGAGGCCGAGCACCGACCCGAGAAGGAGAAGCTTGTTGCGTCGCATGCGGTCCAAGGCGGCCCGGAGGGGTCCCACCCGTTGGCTCTCCTCGAACGCGGCCACGCTCTCGGTCCAAGCCTGCAGCTGGTCGCGGGTCGCCTCAACCATGGATGGGTCTGCTGGCCAGCGCGTGGTTCATGACCCGTTTCTCAGCTCGGTGCGGAGGCGTGGGTTGGCTAGGACATAAGCGAAGTCGGCCGCCCAGTTGCCGAGGATTACCAGGACGACCAGCACTAAGGAGAAGAACTGGGCGACCGGGTAATCCCGGCGCAGCACCGCGTTGACCAAGACTTGGCCGAGACCGGGCCAGCCGAAGACGGTCTCGACCACCAAGGCGTAGCCGACGATCTGGCCGATCCGCAAGCCAGCCAGCGAAACGATGGGAACTACGGCATTTCGCAGGACATGTCGACCGATCACCCTCATCTCTGACAATCCGCTGGCTCGAAGAGTGCGGACGAAGTCGTGGTTGAGGTTTTCCAGCATGGCCGATCGGGTCATGCGAACCGTCAGTGCCAAACCTTCGGCGGCTAGAACCAGAGCGGGCATGATCAGGTAGCGAGGACCGCAGCATCCGGCGCTCGGGAGCCAGTGCAGGGTGGAAGCGAAGAGCCAAACCATGAGTAGGGCCAGCCAGAAGTTGGGGATCGCCATACCCCCCACCGACAGCGTCATGACCGCCGCATCCACCACCCCGTTCGACCGGGTTGCGGCGAGGATCCCCAACGGGACCCCGACGCCGAACACCAGCGCCAGCGCGGCGGCCCCCAGCATCAAGCTGTGTCGGCCGTGGATGACAAGCATGTCCCAGATTGGGGAGCTGTTGGTCAACGACACCCCGAGATCGCCTCGGAGGAGCCGACCCATGTAGGCGAAGTACTGTTCGTGGATGGGGAGGTTCAAGCCCCAGAGCTCGCGTAGCTGCTCCCGAGCCTCCAACGAGGCCGACCCAGGCTGGATCACCGCCGCTACCGCGTCGCCCCCCGCCAGCCGTATGGCATAGAACACCGCCACGGACGACACCGCCACGATGAGGATCATGTAGAGGCTGGAAGCCACCAGCCTTCTCATCGTCTTGTCCAAGCGGAAGGGGCCGCGCCGAAACGCGACCCCTTACCCGTATACGCCTCAACAAGGTTGAACCTGATTCTCTAGGCCTCGATCCAGGTGTCGTTGTAGTAGGGGTAGAGGTTCCATACGTACGGCTGCCAGCCGTGAACCCGGTTGTTATGGACGAAGGTGGCATTCTGGTTCATGATCGGGATGAACGGAAGCTCCTCCGCCCAGGCAAGCTGGAACTGGGAGGCTGCCGCCTGCGCCTGCTCCTCGTTAGCCGAGTTCTGCCAGCTGGTGATGGCGTCATCCACCCTCGGCTCAACCGCATGGGAGAAGTTGGGTACCGGGACGAACTGCGAGCCACCGAACAGGATGAGAACGTCCAGCGGGATAGGCCAGAGCCAGAAGAACAACGACATCTCAACCGCGTCCCGACCGGGGCCGCTCTGCTGTTCAAAGGCTAGGGCGCGGTCCACCACGTCCAGGTTGGCTCTCACCCCGACATTGGAGAATTGGGCCTGGACCGCTTCGGCTACCGACTTCTGCACCGTCTCGTCTTCGACGAGGTAGCGGAACTCGAACCTGACACCGTCGCGTTCCCTAACCCCGTCGCTGCCCATCGTCCATCCGGCCCGGTCCAGCTTCTGGTTGGCCAGATCGATGTCGAACTGGTTGTACTGTTCAACGGCGGGCTCATAGTTGCGGTCGGTGGTCGGGAAAGGACCGTAGGTGGCTGCGCCGTTACCGAACAGAATCGCCTGGACCATGCCTTCCCGATCCAACGCATGAGACAAACCCTGTCGGGTCAGGCGGTCGCCGAAGAACTCGGCGTAGTCGCGGTTCATGGACAGGTGGTAGCCGGACCATTCCGGATGACGGATGACCGTCAAATCGGAGTTTGACTCCAGGCGTCCTATGTCCTGATGGGCCGGGTTGATGAGCGTGTCGATATCGCCGTTCTCCAGCTGGGTGGCACGCTGGCCTGCCTCGGTAATGACCGACCATCGGATGGCATCAAGGTAAGCCGGTCCCTTGTTATCGAAGAAAGGCGTCTGCGACCCCGGATAGTCATCCCAGCGCTCCACCAATACATGGCTGCCGGGAACCCATTCTTCATGGGTAAAGGGGCCGGTTCCGTCAGCAAGCTCCGTCCCGTAGGTGGAGGCAGCATCGAGCGAACCGTCCGCGGCTATGGAGTGCTCATTCCAGGTATTGATGTTGACGATCCGCCAATATCCCGTCTTGTGGGGTCCGAGCGCCCCTATCCACGGGTTCTTCATCTTCATGACGACCTCGTTGCCGTCCGCTTCGTAGGTGTCCACCGGGGCAGCTAGCCCGGCGATGAAGCTGTATTGCTGGACGCCTCGATAGAACTCGGCGACCATCTCGGCGTTGATCGTCCCTCCGGAGTGGGAGAGCTTTCCTTCCGGGATGGTGAACCGATACTCCAAACCGTCGTCGGATACGGTGTAGCCGGAGGCGAATTGGGGAACCGTGGAACCGTCCGGGGCGTTGGAGAGGATGGCCTCGTAGATAGCGAAGAACGCCGGGTCATACCAGTTGGTGGTCAGAGGGTCGTGCTTGGACACGTCACGGTTGTATCCTTCGCGGAGCGTGCCGCCGGATACCGGACCCATCATCGCCGCTTCGGTTGTGGTGACCTCCTCCGGGGCGGCGGCGGTGGTAGTAGGTGCATCCTCGGAAGCCGCGGTCGTGGTCGCGGAGTCCGGCTCGTCATCGCCACAAGCTGCGAGAATCGAAGCCGCTGCCGCGACGCCGATTCCAGCCGCACCCATCCGTTTCATGAACTGGCGGCGACCGATCTTCTTGGCCCGATACTCTTCGGTGAGAGTCGCCACCTCGGGGCTCGAATCCTCAGTCATCCACGAATTGCCCATACGCGTTCCTCCTTCACGCGCCGCCGCGACGCGCGAGGGTATCTTATCCAAGCATCGACCTCGATGTCGCAATAATTGATCAGCAAGTTAGGAGATAAGAGATGGAACGGTTCTTGGTAACCGGATCAGCTGGTTGCATAGGTGCATGGGTAGTGCATGAACTTCTGCTGGAAGGGACCGATGTCGTAACCTTCGATATCAGCGACGACTTCCACCGCTTGCGGCTGCTGGTAAGCGACGATCAGTTGAGCGAGATTCGACACTGCCGCGGTGACATCCGTGACTTCACCGCGGTGCAGGACACCATTGCGGACCACGGAATAACCCATATCGTTCACCTCGCCGCCTTGCAGGTTCCGTTCTGCGCGGCTGACCCGGTCAACGGCTCCCGGGTGAACGTCACCGGTACCCTCAACGTTCTTGAAGCGGTTCGTCGCTCCGAAGAACAGGTCAAAGGGTTGGTCTATGCCAGCTCGATAGGTGTGTTCGGGCCCGCGGAGGTGTATGAAGGAGGGGTGGTTTACGATCACTCGCCCGCTGCGCCCGCCACCCTATACGGGGCCTATAAGCAGGCCAACGAATGGACGGCCCGAATCTATGCGACCGACTGGGGAGTAGGTTCGGTCGGCCTGCGACCATCGGTGATATACGGGTTGGGACGGGATCAGGGGCTTACCTCTTCAGCGACTGCCGCCATGCTTTCCGCGGCGGCCGGTGTCTCCGCTCACATCAGCCACGGTGGCACGGTCACGTACCAGCATGCCGGGGACATGGCGAAAATCTTCGTGGCGGCGGCTCGCCTTGAGTCGGAGCAGGCCTTGGTACACAATGTAGGAGGCCCGGTTGCCGATATATCGGAGGTGGCCGCGGCGATCGATGACACAGTACCGGGGATCAGGACGACCTACGAGGCGGCCCCTTTCCCGCTGCCTTCCACGATCGACGGTGCCGGTCTTGAGGCGGTCATCGATATCCCGCATAGGTCCCTCTCGGCGGGCATCGCCGAGACCATCGAGGACTTTCGGCGATTGTTGGCCGAAGGGCGCGTAGCACGACCCTCCTAGATGGTCTTCGGGCCGTCCGTGGCCGCGCTTGGTGCCGGAGCCGGAGGCCTAGCCCGGTTTGTGATACCGATCACAATCTTGTTACGATCTCGTCTGATGCCCGAAGCTTTCGGACAGCACCGTCCCCACTCTGATTCCCGCCGGTCTGCCGCGGGTGATGCTCTGCAATCCGCCCATAGAGGCGCTACCGCGGCGGTTTCCGACGGATGGGTCGAGGGTGGAGCGTTCTTCGGTTCGATCATGGCGGGTTGCCTTCTTGGATGGGTCGGCGACCAGGCAACCGGCCTCTCCCCTTGGTTGACGGTTATAGGGATATGTCTGGGATCCGCAAGCGGTTTCTATCGTTTGTGGAGGACGGGTAGGACACCGAGTGGCAAGCAGCCCGTTGCCCGTCCCTGAAGCCGCCACCCCGGTAACGGGAGGATCTACCCGCGCCGAGGTCGAGCAGTACCTTGCTGGGCGTCCTCCGGTGGAGCTCCGAGTGGCTCGCTCAATGCTCCGTCGGTCCTTGTGGGCAGGTCCGCTGATCATCGGTGCCTTTGGTCTTTTGCGAGGCGTACGTGGTGCTGTCGCCGCCGGGATTGGGGTGGTCTTGGTGGTGGGCTACTACCTCGCGGCTGGTTTCCTGCTCTCCTGGTTGGCCAGGGTGTCTCTAGGTGCCTATCATGCCGGTGCCTTGTTCGGCTTCGTGGCACGTCTCGGTGCCATGGCTGTGACGATGGTCGCGGTGGCGACCCTTTTTGATGTGGATCGTCTCGCCCTCGGGCTGGCCGTGATCATCACCTATGCCGGGCTGCTGGTTTGGGAAGCGGCGGCTTGGGGTAACGAGCGGGCTCGGAAGCGAAAGGACGACGCTTCGGGGCAAAGGCAACGACGAACGGCAACCGGAAGGAGAACGCGGCCCCATGGGTGAGTTGACGACTCTGGCCGTATCAGCCTGCGACGTGCAGGGCGAGGTGATCTGTGCCCCGTCCAACGTCAATGAGCTATTCGAGTTCACCACCCCGTTGTTCTCCATCGGTGGGTTTCACTTCACGCGTACCGTCTTCCTCATATTTGCCGCCATGGCCATCGTCCTGGGGTTGCTATATGTGGGTCTGCGTCGCGGCCAAGTAGTTCCGTCGAAGTTCGAGATCGTGATCGAGAGCCTGGCCGGTTTCGTGAGGGATGACATCGCCAAAGGCGTTATCGGGGTAGAGAACGGGATGCGTTACTTCCCCTACCTGCTCTCCATTTTCTTTTTCCTGCTGGTGGGCAACCTGTTCGAGATCACCCCGCTGGTCAACTTCCCGATCAGCTCCCGGATGGCGATCCCCGCCTTCCTGGCCATTCTCACCTGGGTGATCTTCGTTGTGGTCGGGTTTGCCAAGAACGGCTTCAAGCACTACTTGATCGACACGATCTGGCCCAAGTCGGTTCCGTTGGCTTTGCGCTGGCTGGTCGGCATCATCGAGCTGGTCTCAATCTTCATCCTCCGTCCCATCACCCTCGCCGTCCGGCTCTTTGCCAACATGGTCGCCGGACACCTTATGCTCACCCTGCTCCTAGTCTCCGGTGTCCTATTCGTCGCTAACGTCGGCGACATCGGCGCCAAGGCCGGAATCGGCCTGGTCTGGTTCACCTTCGGGCTGGCAATCTGGGTCTTCGAGCTGGTGGTGGCGGTGTTGCAGGCCTACATATTTACCTTGCTGTCAGCGGTGTACATCCAGACTTCGCTGGAACCGGCCCACTGAGCCGGTAAACAGGACTACATAGACAACCAGAAAGGGAGAAACCAAGTATGGACGCAGTTCTTGCGGTAGCGCAGGGGGCTCTTACCCTGGCCCAAGCTGGCCTCACCGGTGAGATCAGCGGGAGTCTCAACCTGGTCGGGTACGGCCTCGCCGCGATAGGTCCCGGAATCGGAATCGGAATCGTGGTGGGCAACGCCATCACCGCGATGGTCCGGCAACCCGAGATGGAAGGGACCGTTCGCACGACCATGTTCTTGGGCATCGCCTTCACTGAGGCGTTGGCCCTGATCGGCTTCGTGTTGTTCTTCATCGGCTGATGGCGACCTCATTAGGAAGCTTCAGGGCAGCAGCCCCTCTGGTCCTTGCGGCCGAGGGGGCGAGCGAGGAGAGCAGCGGGCTTGACCTGCTTCTCCCGGAGACCTCCGAGCTGGTGGCGGGCATCATCGCCTTTGCAATTATTTTCTTCTTCGTCTGGCGTTGGGTGGTTCCGACCCTTTCCGCCACGTTGGAGCGGCGTCAGACGGCGGAGCGGTCCCGCCTGGAAGCTGCCGAGAACACCCGTGCGGAAGCCGAAGAGATGGCTTCTCGCTATCGCGATCAGCTAGCGGGGGCCAAGAAGGAGGCCGCGGGCATCGTTGAGGAGGCGCGCCAGGCTGCCGAATCAGTGAGGTCCGAGACAATCGCGCGTGCCCAACAGGAAGCCGAGGACATCGTCGCCCGGGCTCGTGAGGAAGCTGATGCGGAAGCTGGCCGGGCTATCGCAGCAGCTCGTACCCAAGTGGCGGGGCTTTCGGTAGATCTGGCCGAGAAAGTGGTGGGCCGGAGCCTTGACCGCCAAGCTCAACAAGGCCTCATCGACAGTTACCTCGCCGAGTTGGAGTCGAGCAGATAGATGGTGGACGCAACCATCAAGGGTTACGCCGCGGCCGTTTTCGAGCTGGCGGAGGGCGAAGGAGTGCTTGAGCGGGTTGAGCTAGAGCTCTTCACCATTGCGAGAGCAATAGAGGGCTCCGAAGCGCTGACTGAGGCTCTGGGCAACAGAAGGCTCCCTGTTGAACGGAAGCAGGCGATCATCGAAGACCTGATCGGTGCTCGCGCCCACCGCCTCACCATAGGCTTCGTGAGCTTCGCGGTGGGCATGGGGCGAGCTGGCAACCTTGCCGGTATCGCCCGCGCCCTCACTTCTCGTTCGGCGGAGGCGCGTGACACGGCGGTTGCGGAGGTGCGGAGCGCCATCCCGTTGGATGACGGGACAATCGAGCGTCTCGCCGGGGCGCTGGCTAGCCGGGTCGGAAACCAGGTCGAGGTTCGGGTGATCATCGACGAGTCGGTGCTCGGCGGCCTCATCGTCAGCGTGGGAGACACGGTCATCGACGGCTCGGTACGCACCCGGTTGGAACGACTCCGCGAGGCGGTGGCCGGATGAACGGGTCGATCCGATACAAGGTTATACGAATCAGGAGTGGATATTGATGGCTCAGCTCACCATTAGCCCCGACGACATTACCGCCGCTCTTCGGGAGCATGTGGACAGCTGGTCGCCCAGCCTTGAGCAGGAGACGGTCGGTTACGTAACCTCGGTCGCCGACGGGGTGGCACGGGTATCGGGGCTCCCCAACGCCGCCGCTTCCGAGTTGATGGAGTTCCCCGGCGGGCTGTTGGGGGTAACCCTCAACCTCGACGAAGAGGACCTCGGGGTGGTCTTGGTGGGAGATGCCTCCCACATTGAGGAGGGCAACGCGGTACGCCAGACCGGACGAGTGTTGTCTGTACCGGTCGGTGACGGTCTCCTGGGGCGGGTGGTGGACCCGCTAGGCGAACCGCTTGACGGCAAGGGTCCCATCCCGAGCACCGAGCGGAGGCTCTTGGAAACCCAGGCACCGTCGGTGGTCGAGCGTAAGCCGGTCACCGAGCCGCTGCAGACCGGGATAAAGGCCATCGACGCTATGACCCCGATCGGGCGAGGCCAGCGGCAGCTGATCATCGGCGATCGCCAAACCGGTAAGACGGCGATCGTGGTGGACACCATCATCAACCAGAAGCAGTTCCAGGGAACCCCGGACGCGGTGAAATGCGTCTATGTGGCGATCGGCCAGAAGGCTTCGACGGTGGCCGAGGTGGTGGCCGCCCTCGAGGAAGCCGGGGCCATGGAGTACACGGTGGTGGTGGCCGCCGCCGCCTCCGCACCCCCAGCCGTGCAGATGTATGCACCGTACGCCGGTTCGGCTATCGGACAGCACTGGATGTACGACGGGCAGCATTCGCTGGTCATCTTCGACGACCTCTCCAAGCAGGCGGTGGCATATCGGGAGATCTCGCTCCTCCTCCGTCGTCCCCCGGGACGGGAAGCGTTTCCCGGTGATGTCTTCTATCTGCACAGCCGGTTGCTGGAGCGGTGCGCCAAGCTGTCCGATGAGCTGGGCGGTGGCTCGCTCACCGGTCTGCCCCTGATTGAGACCAAGGCGAATGACGTCTCGGCGTACATACCGACCAACGTGATCTCTATCACCGACGGCCAGATCTTCTTGGAGACCGACCTGTTCTTCGCCGGGATCAGACCCGCCATGAACGCGGGCATCTCGGTGTCGCGGGTCGGGGGTAACGCCCAGATCAGTGCGATGAAAAAAGTGGCCGGAACCTTGCGCCTCAACCTGGCCCAGTATCGGGAGTTGGAGGCGTTCGCCGAGTTCGGCTCCGAGTTGGATGCCGTCTCCTTGGCCCAGCTGGAGCGAGGCCGCCGGGTGGTCGAAGTCCTCAAGCAGCCCCAATTTGCGCCCGTACCGGTGGAGGAACAGGTCCTTGCCATCTACGCGGTGACCGAAGGCCTCATGGACGAAATCCCGGTGGAGGAGATCCCTCGAGCAGAACGAGAGCTAAGGGCGTTCGTCAGGGTTCGTCACCGGCACGTCCTTGACACCATCAAGCGAACCGGGAAGCTTCCCGAAGCCGACGATCTGCGGAGCGCTATCGATGCCTTCAAGGACGACTTCGGGGGAGGGGAGTAGCGCTGCGCTATGGCTAGCGCCGAGCTTCGTGCCATCCGCAGGCGGATTCGTAGTGTCGAGTCCACCAAGAAGATAACCAGGGCCATGGAGCTGATCGCCGCATCCCGAATCGTGAAGGCGCGACAGCGGGTTCACGCCGCCCGCCCATATGCGGACAAGATGACCGAGGTGATACGTAACGTGGCGCGGGCCTCGGGAGACGTTTCCGACCCGCTGCTTGATCGTCGTCACCTCAAGACGGCCGGTGTTCTGGTGATTACCTCCGATCGGGGCCTCGCTGGCGCATACAACTCGTCGGTCTTACGGATGACGGAACGGCATATCAGCAAGCTTCGAGAGAGCGGCACGGCGGTGCGTCTGTATGCGGTAGGCCGCAAGGCGGAGACCTATTTCTCGTTCCGTCGGTATGAGGTCGCCCGCACTTTCGAGTCCATCACCGACCAGCCCACCTACCGGGATGCTCGGGAAATAGCCGAGTTGTTGATGAACGACTACCGGGCCGGGTCAGTGGACGCGGTAGAGGTCTTCTACACGGTGTATCGCTCCGCTCTCTCCTATATACCCAGCCGTACCGACCTGCTGCCGGTTAGCCCTCCGGAGGCGGCCGGGGATGGAGAGTCCGCCGCGGCGGGCACCGCGGTCTCCTACGAGTACGAGCCGGACCCGGTGGCGATTCTCGGCCGGTTGCTGCCTCGCTATGTGGAATCGGCCATCTATGGGCAGCTGCTGGAGAGCTCGGCTTCGGAGCACGCCAGCCGCCAGCGGGCGATGAAAGCGGCCACCGATAACGCCGAGGATCTCATAAAGGTCCTGAGCCGAACCGCCAACCAGGCTCGGCAGGCCGAGATAACAACCGAAATAGCTGAGATTGTCGGCGGCGCTCAGGCGCTGTCGGCGACCTGAAATGGAGAGGACATGGCAGAAGCTGTCAGCGTAGGACGGATCACCAAGGTCGCCGGACCGGTCGTTGACGTGGAGTTCCCCAGGGAGGGACTACCCGAGGTTCTCCACGCCCTCACGATCGAGTTCGACGTCGAGGGTGAGCACAAGACGGTGGTCGCCGAGGTGGCTCAACACTTGGGGCACAACCGTGTGCGAGCGGTGGCGATGGCCCCCACCGATGGGCTAGTGCGGGGTGCCCCGGTAGCCAATACGGGTGCTCCGATCTCAGTACCAGTGGGTGACCAGACCCTTGGTCACATCTTCAACATGTGGGGCGACTCTCTCGACGCTCCAGACGAGGAGTTCACCGGAGACCGTTGGCCAATCCACCGACCCGCGCCCCGGTTCGAGGATGTCGAGCCCACCAAGGACGTCTTCGAGACCGGCATCAAAGTCCTTGACCTGATCTGCCCCTACCTGCGGGGCGGCAAGATCGGCCTGTTCGGTGGGGCCGGGGTGGGCAAGACCGTGCTCATCCAGGAGATGATCAACCGGGTCGCCACCCAACACGACGGGGTCTCGGTGTTTGCCGGGGTGGGCGAGCGCACCAGGGAGGGTAACGACCTCTTCCTCGAGATGTCGGAGACCGGCGTGATCAACCAGGCTGCCTTGGTCTTCGGCCAGATGGACGAACCGCCCGGGGTACGGCTCCGAGTAGGGCTCTCCGCCCTGACCATGGCCGAGTACTTTCGGGATGTCCAACGCCAGGACGTGCTGCTCTTCATCGACAACATCTTCCGCTTTACCCAGGCCGGTTCGGAAGTATCGACGCTGCTGGGTAGGATGCCCTCCGCGGTGGGTTACCAGCCCACCCTGGCAGGCGAGATGGGCTTCCTCCAGGAGCGGATCACGTCGCTCAAGGGCCGGTCGATCACCTCGATGCAGGCTATCTACGTCCCCGCAGACGACATCACCGACCCGGCACCCCACACGGCGTTCGCTCACCTTGACGCCACGACGGTGCTGAGCCGCCCGCTGACCGCCCTGGGGATCTACCCTGCGGTTGACCCACTTGATTCCACCAGCCGGGCGCTTGATCCTCAGATCGTGGGTGAGGAACACTACGGGGTGGCCACCGCCGTACAGCGAGTGCTGCAGCGCTATAAGGATCTGCAGGACATCATCGCCATCCTCGGGGTGGATGAGCTCTCCGAGCAGGACAAGCTCATCGTGGCCCGGGCCCGACGGATCCAGAGATTCCTGTCACAGCCGATGTTCGTCGCGGAGCAATTCACCGGACAGGTCGGGGTCTATACCACCCTGTCGGAGACCATCGAGTCGTTCAAGATGCTTCTCGCCGGGGAGCTTGATCACCTGCCCGAGCAGGCCTTCTACATGGTCGGCGGTGCCGAAGAGGCGATGCGTAAGGCCAGGACCATCGAGGAGGCGGCGGCCTAATGGTGGTTGCCTCCACTCCCATGCGGGTGGATGTGGTGTCTCCGGAGGAAATGCTCTGGTCAGGGGAGGCCGAGTTTGTGGTGGCGAAGACCGTAGACGGGGAGATCGGCATCCTGGCCCATCACGAACCTGTAATGGCGGCTCTGGCGTCGGGAACCGTGAGCATCCACACCGGAGGCGAAAAGGTGGACGCTTCGGTGGGAGGCGGCTTCCTGCAAATCTTGGATAACACGATTACCTTGCTGGTCGACGACGCCACTCTGGAGCGTTCGTGACCCACTCGGACAGCTAACCACGCCGTCTCCTACCGTCGCGGGCCGACCCTCCTCGGGGGCATCGGGAACAGGTGTTGCGCGATAGGCTGAGCAACCAGACTCCGGTGGTCAGGTAAATGGCGCTTCATGTACATGTGCGATCGCATCCTCAGCAATTGGTGTCTGAACTCTGCGACCTGCTGGCCGTACCTCCCCAGACTCCCTTTACCCAAGACCTGGTAGCCGTACCGACTCGAGGGATCGAACGCTGGCTGACCCAGCAGATCGCAACCGGGTTGGGGGAGCGGATACCCGGCGGGGGGATATGCGCCAACCTCGCCATGCCTTCTCCTGCCGGATTGTTGGACGAGGTGATCACGTCCCTACCCGATTTCGTCGCATCCCGCCAGGCGTGGGAAGGCGCGCAGCTGCTCAGCAGCGTCATGGGCATCCTCGACACCTACCAGCATGAGCCCTGGCTGCGGGTAGTGGCCAGATACATTGAGTCCGGTGCTACCAACCGACTGGGCAATACCCAGCGTTACCGGGCATCGCTCCGGATTGCCCGGTTGTTCGCCACGTACGCGCGGTACCGACCCGAGATGGTGCGCCGCTGGCACCAGGGTCTTGACGTGGGCGCAGACCTCAGATGCGTCACCACGGATCAGGCCTGGCAGCCCCGGCTGTGGCGGTTGCTGAGGGAAGCTATCGCCCTGCCCAGCCCACCGGAACTACTCCCGGAGGTTCTTCAGCCCATACGAGACGGTTCGGTGAGGTTGGAAGTACCCGAACGGATCGGTGTCTACGGATTAACGGCGATTGACCCGCTTGAGCTTGAGGTGTGGGATGCGCTGGCCGCAAGGCGGGACGTGCACCTGTACGTCCTCAACCCCTCCCCCGCTTTGTGGAACCAGATTGGTGCCCGCGGGCCGCGGGTCCGGGAGGGCTTGTCGACCGTACTCCGATCCTCGGACTCAACGTCTTCGCTTGCCCACCATCCCTTGCTCAAGTCGTGGGCGCAGGAAAGTCGGGAACTCCAAATGGCGCTCGGCGACCGTGGGGCCCCCCTGTCGCGCCCGCCGTCGGATCATGTCGAGCCCAGCCATCTCCTAGCCCAACTTCAGTCGGACGTTCGACACAATCGGGCACCCACCCGGACCAAGTACTCCGACGATCGCTCCGTACAGATCCATGTCTGCCACGGCGATCGCCGTCAGGTGGAGGTGGTCCGGGACGCCATCCTGCATATCCTCGCCGCGGATCCCTCACTCGAACCGAGAGACGTGGTGATCATGACCCCTGACTTGTCGGGCTTCGCCCCTCTGCTGGAGGCGTCGTTCTTCGTTCCCTCCTCTGACGATGAGTTGGAGGACGAACCGTCCCAGGGGCGGACGGGCATCGGACTCCCGGACTTGCGAGTACGCCTAGCCGATCGAGCACCCTCGGCGACCAACCCTCTCGTCCGGTTCGCCGCTACCGTGCTCGATCTGGTCGCTTCCCGCCTGGAGGCAGGCACGGTACGCGAGTTGATAGCTCTGTCGGTGGTGAGGAGATACTTCAACATCGACGACGAGACGGCTGACGCTTTGGCGGCGGTGATCGATGACGCAGCCGTCAGCTGGGGTATCAACGCCGACCAGCGCACGGAGTGGGGTGCCGGAGCGCACGAGGATCGTACCTGGCGGCGTGGTCTGGATCGGGCCTTAGCGGGCGTGTTTTACTCCGACGATCCGGTGCGGTTGGTCGGCACGCTGACTCCTCTTTCCGGGGTCGAGGGCACCGATGCCGAAACTATCGGGCTGCTGGCGCAGATCATCGACCGAATTGAGGAGGTCCGCAAGCTTCTCCGCCCGGAAAGATCGTTTGCGGAGTGGGGACCAGCCATCGCTGCCGCGGTGCGCCTGCTGGCCGCGCCGGGATGGGATGAGCAGTGGCAGTGGGGCCAGCTGGAGCGCCTGTTGGCGCAAAGCTTCCCCACCCCAGCCGTCGGTGAGACCTCTCCGACCATAGGAGCGGCTGAGGCACGTCTGGCGATCCGCCCTTGGACCAACGACACCCCGAGCCCACTGCACTTCCGGACCGGGGATGTGACCGTCTGCACCCTCGCCCCCATGAGGTCCATCCCCTACCGCGTGGTTTGCCTGCTCGGCATGGACGATCATCGATTCCCGCGTGCCCCCCGAACCGATGGAGATGACCTGTTGGTAGGCGACGAACGGGTGGGAGACCCGGAACGCGGTGCGGAGGACCGCCAGATGTTGCTGGACGCCTTGCTGGCGGCAGGTGACTATCTGGTGGTTACCTATTCGGGGCGTGACCATCTAACCAATGCGGTCTACCCCGCCGCGGTCCCGATTGTCGAATTGGAGGATCTGGTCACGGACATGGTGGGCGAAAAAAGGATGAGCAGCGTCGTCACCCCCCACCCTCTCCAGCCGTTCAGCGAGGACAACTTTGTCCCCGGCACCCTTGGGCTTGCTGGCCCATGGGGTTTCGACCGGCTCCAACAGCAAGGGGCCGAGGCCATGAGGACACCGCACCCGGGTGGTCTGCCCAGGATCGTGCTTCCTCCACCCGATGACGGTCAACCGGAGTTGAGGCTGGAAGACCTGATCGCCTTCCTCGATCATCCCGCCCGTTACTTCTTGAGGTCCCGGCTTGGGTTCAGGATCCCGGAGCGAGGCGAGATCAAAGACGACACCGTGCCGACCCGCCTTGATCCGCTCGCCGAGTGGGGAGTGACCAACCGGATGCTAAACGGGATGTTGGCAGGACACCGGCTCGATGATCTAGCCCGCAGCGAGAGGGGCAAGGACGCGGTTCCGCCCGCCAACCTGGGAGACCACGGCCTGGGTTCGGCGTACGGTCGGGCGAGGAATCTCTGGTCGGCGATCGAGGAAATCGACTACGACCCGAGCCGCCATTTGCAGGTCACCGGTTCGGTACGCGTAGGCGGTCGGCTACTGGAGGGATCGGTAACCGCCGACCCGGTGCGATCCCGGATCACCGTCGTGACCCCATCTCGGCTGAAGGGCAAGCACCGCCTCCAGGCTTACACCCGCCTGGTGTTTCTCAGCGTCGTGGCACCGTCACAACCTTGGACGGCGATCCTGGTCGGCCGCTCACCCAAAGACAACACCGAGTGGTCGGTGCGGGTGGGTCCCTTGGGGGACGATACCCGCCAACGCCTAGAGGATCTGGTGAGCCTCCACGACGAAGGATTCAGCCGTCCCTTACCCCTCCCGGTAGAGACCTCATACGTATGGCGGCGGAAACTGGGCAGCGGTGAGGACCGGGCCCTGCGGGAGGCAAAAGGCGAATGGGAAGGCCGCTTCCCGGAATGGGGTGACCCTAGCTACCGGCTCCTGTTCCCGGACTTGGAGAGGATCGAGTCGCTGGTCAGTACGGAGTTCCCTTCGCTGGCTCACCGCCTATGGTCTCCCATTTTGCCCACGCTACGGGAGAAGGCCGTATGAGCGGGCCGCGGACCTATACCCCGTCGGTGCCGCTAGGGCCGGGCCGCACCATCGTCGAGGCCAGCGCGGGCACCGGCAAGACCTTCACCATCGCCGCGGCGGTCACCCGGCTGCTCGTTGAAGGCATCGAGCTGGAACGCATTCTGGTGGTCACCTTCACGAGGGCGGCCACGGCCGAACTCAGGCACCGCATTCGGCGGCGGATCGTGGAGACCGGGCGGTTCTTGCATGACGGCGGAGCGATCACCGCAGACGACCACATGCAATGGTTGGCGGACCAGTCAACTGTCACCAGCGAGCGGGCCCGGGATCGACTCGAGCGGGCCCTTACCCGCTTCGACCGCGCTCAAATCTTCACCATCCACGGCTTTGCCCAGCGCATGCTCATCAGCCTGGGCTTTCGGTCCCGTTTGGGCGGGGACTTGGAACCACAAGACCTCGATGAACTACTGCTCCGCCGAGCGGCCGAGGACCTGATCCTCGGAACGCTGACGGAAGCACCTCCAGAGATGATCGAAGCCCTGAACTCGGGACATCTGGAGGAGATCGGTAGGGCGGTGGTGGCTACGCCCGACGCTCGCCTGGTTCCGGCCCCCTCAGATTCCCCGAATGACCCGGCGGGTTTGCGATCCCTCATGGCGCGACGGATAAGGGAGGTGGTCAGAAGGCGTCTCCAGGAATCAGAGTCGGTTACGTTTGATGATCTTCTGGTTGAAGCCCGGGATGCTTTACGTGATCCTGACGTAGGGAAAGGGTCCCGTGACGTGCTGCAAAGACGTTACGAGGTGGCGCTGGTGGACGAAGCCCAGGACACCGACCCGATTCAATGGGAGGCGATCAGGGAGGTCTTCGACGCTTCCGGGCTGGTTGTGATCGGCGATCCCAAGCAGTCGATCTATGCCTTCCGGGGTGCCGACATCGAGTCCTACCTGTCCGCGGCCGATGGTGCCGACGCCATGTACACCCTCGACACCAACTGGCGCAGCGACGGACCGCTGCTGAAGGCCTTGGATCTCCTCTTGAGTGGCGTGGTCTTCGGGGATCGGCGCATTCCCTACCGATCGGTGCGACCGGCCCCGCTCCATCACGCCCATCGGTTGGTGGGTGGTGGCGCGGCCCTGAAGATTCGGCGAATGGGACAGCACTTCAACCTTCGGCGGACCAAGGCGGGTAACTTCCCGGCCCAGGAGGCCCGGGAAGCTGTCGCCGCCGATACCGCCAACGAGATCGCCCGGCTGCTCATGTCCGATGTGGTCGTCAAAGACCTCGCCGCAGGTGATGGACACCCGCACGACCCCGGTAAGGGGCGCTCCCTGGAACCGGGGGATATCGCCGTCCTCTGCCGGACCCGCAATCAGGTCACGATGGTTCGAGAGGAGCTAAGTCGGCGGGGAGTGCCTTCGGTGGCCGCTCGCTCAGGGGGAGTGTTTGAGTCTGCGGCGGCGGAGGAATGGCGGCGTTTCTTGCTCGCCGTGGAGAGGCCCCAGAGGTTCGACTACGTGCGTATGGCCCTAGCCGGCCTGATCGGGGGGTTCACGCTGGAGGAGGTGGCCGAGCTGACGGACGAAGACGCCCGCCGTCACCAGCGCCGGTTCGTCCGTTGGCAAGAGCTGCTTCACGACCGGGGCGTGCCCCCGATGATCGAAGACATCGACCGGCGAGCGGGCATGACCGCCGGTGTACTCAGGCACCCCGACGGTGCCCGGCTGCTCACCGACCTGCGTCATATCGGTGAGCTGATGCACTCCGCTTGGCGTAGAGGCCGGGTCGGCTCCCTGGTCGTCTGGCTGGAGGCGGCCATGGAAGAGGCCGCCCGCAACGCGCAGGCCAACACCGAAGATCCCGAGGATCGGCGGCGACGGATCGACACGGATGCGGCCGCAGTCCAGGTCCAGACGATTCACGCCTCCAAGGGTCTCGAGTTTCCGGTAGTGATGGCACCGTATCTTTGGGATTCGTTCCAGATGAGTCCTTCTATCCCGGTCTACCACGAGCAGGTGGCGGCTAAGCCGGGCCGTCCTCGACGCCGCCTCATCGACGTCGGAGGCAAGACCCACCCCGACTTCAAGGCCGCCCAGGAGCTGGCCAAAGGCGAGCGGGCCGAGGAGGAGAGCCGTCTCCTTTATGTGGCACTCACCAGAGCGCGGCACCAGCTCACCGTCTGGTGGGTGGACAAGACCTACAACTCCGAGGGGTCGGAGCTCACCAAGGTCTTGCGCAAGGCTTCCGGCAGGCTGCGGTCGGCGTCCCCCGCGGTGCTAGAGGATGTCAGCCTCCGTGAACCTGCTCCTCTGGTGGACTACAGCCCGCCGCACCCTCCCCGTCGGCCCCTAGAACTTGCCCGGTTCGGACGTGTCCTCGACTACGCATGGCGGCGTGTCTCCTTCACCTCGCTAAGTCCCGATCATCCACTCGACGAGGTGGAGGACAACACCGAAGAGGCCGACCGAATCGATGAGGCGGAGGGAGCGGTGCCGGTGCCGCCCGAAGATCGTCCCGAACCCGCCTCCGTGTCACCGGTGGGTTTGGACGGTCTCCCCGGCGGGGCCCGCTTCGGATCTCTCGTCCACACCCTCTTGGAGAAGGTCCCCTTCGATTCCCCCGACCCGGTTGGTGCCGTTGTCTCCCAATACGAGCAACTGGCCCGCCAGAGTGCCTGGAGTTTCGAGCCGGAAGTACTCGCCGAAGCTCTGGCGGCGGTGTTGGCCACCCCCTTGGGCCCTGCCGCCGATGCTCCGGCCCTGCGGGACCTAGATCCGAGCACATATGTCAAGGAGATGGCGTTCGAGATGGGGGTACGAACCGAGTCTTCGCCCATCACCGTTTCGGGTATTGCCTCGGTGGTTCTAGAACACCTGCGCGGAGACGACCCATACCGCTCCTACCTCTCCGCCTTGGTTCGGCAGCCAGGGGTTCGATTTCGGGGCTACCTGACCGGAATAGTGGACTTGGCGGCGGCGGTACCCGGACCTGAGGGAAGCAGGTATATGGTCATGGACTTCAAGTCCAACTACCTGACGCCTACCTCTCAGCCACCGACTCCCGAAGACTACGGACCGGACCCCATGTTGTCGGCCATATGGCGCGGAAACTACGTTCTCCAGGCGTTGCTGTATCAGGTGGCCTTGCACAGATACCTGATTCGGTCCCTGCCCGACTACCGACCGGAGCGGGACCTGGGCGGGTCGGCATTCCTCTTCCTAAGAGGGATGGTTGGTCCCACCACGCCGACGATTGACGGGGAAAGATGCGGCGTGGCGAGATGGCATACCCCGCCCGAGGCGGTGGTGGCTCTGAGCCATTACCTGGGAGATGGGGAGCGATGACCGTGATCCCTGACCAGATCGAGGCGGGCGCGGGACGGGCTGGGTATGTGATCGGGAGCGGGGGGCGGCTGGCGGCCCTCAACAAACTCGGAATCCTCGATCCGCTCGACGTGCACGCCGCCACAGCCGTGGCGCGGCTCAGCGGCGAGACCGACGAGCTCGTGATTCTGGCCGCCGCGCTGGCAGTACGGGGGACCCGCATCGGTCATGTCTGCGTGCGTCTAGATGACTATCGGAGCCTCGTGGGTGGTGACGACGTAGATCCGGCGGTGGCGGGAGAATATCACTGGCCCCGACTGGAAGAGTGGCGGCCCGCTTTGGAGGGGGGTCGGATGGTGGGCGATGGTACCGGCCCTGAACCCTTGGTGATGGTAGAGGATCGCCTGTATCTGGAGCGCTACTACCGCTACGAGAATCTGGTCCTCGAGCTGATGGAGTCTCGGATCGAGGCTGGTTCGCGACCGATCACCCCTCGGACGCGAACCATGCTCGGCAAATGGCTTTCCGCCCATTCCGGTCTAGCCGATTCGCAGCATTACGCCGCGGTAGAGGCCCTGACCAGCCGCCTGACGATCGTGGCGGGCGGCCCGGGCACCGGCAAGACCTTCCTGTTGGGAAGGATGTTGGTGGCCCTAGCCGAGCTACCCACCGAGGATCTTCCGCGGGTCGCCCTGTGCGCGCCCACCGGCAAGGCGGCCGCCCGGTTGGGCGAAGAGGTAACTCGATCAGCGGAGTCGGTCGGATCGGAGCAGGCGAGGGACGTCCTTAGGGGTCTTTCGGCCGGAACCATCCATCGGCTCCTCGGGTGGGCCCCGGGTCGGGGTCGGTTTGCCCATCACTCGGGCAACCGGTTGCCTCATGACCTGGTGGTGGTGGATGAGATGTCGATGGTTTCCCTGCCCCTGTTCGCCAAGTTGCTCGCCGCGGTCAGAGACGAAGCTGGGGTGGTGCTGGTGGGTGATCCCTTCCAGCTTGAGTCGATCGAGGTGGGAACAGTGTTGGCCGATCTGGTAGGACCAGCCGCCGGGGCGGCAAAGGGGTCCGCCGGTGCGACCCCGATGTCTGATCGGGTAGTGGTCCTAGAGCGGGTCCACCGCTTCGCCGAGCACAGTCCCATCTCGGAATTCGCCGCCGCGGTACGCCAGGGGGACGCCGATCGCGGTATCGCCTGTCTGCGGGCTGGCGGCCGTTCGATCGAGTGGGTGGACGGTCCGGACTCCGAAGAGTTTCGGGGGTTGTTGAAACGGGTAGTTGATCACCGCTTCCGGCTGGTGACAGCTGCTATTGATGAGGGCCGAGCGGACGAGGCGATGGCGTTGCTCGGAGATCTGGCCGTCCTCTGCGCCAACCGGGAGGGGGCGGGTAGCGTGGCCGAGTGGAGGAGACGGATTGAGGAGGCCCTGAAGAGCCGATTTCCCCGGGACCGGTTCGATGGAGAGTGGTATCCGGGTCGGCCGGTGATGATCACCGCCAACGATTATCACCTGAACGTCTTCAACGGCGACATGGGGGTGACGGTGGCAGATGACGGCCAGCTGAGGGTTGTGTTCGACGGAGACCCGGTCCGTTCCTTCTCACCCAGCCACTTGGGCGATCATGTAACGGTACACGCCCTCACCATTCATAAGAGCCAGGGTTCCCAGTTCAAGGAAGTGGTGGTCTCGCTTCCGCCGACGACGGAATCACGGTTGCTCACCCGCCAACTCCTGTATACCGCGGTGACTCGCGCCTCTGAGAGGGTGATCGTAGTCGGCTCGGAAACCGTCATCCGGAGGGCAATCGAGATGTCAGTGCAGAGGGCTTCAGGCCTGCGGGCCCGCCTCTGGGCAGAACAATGAGCACCGAATGGCCGTACCGACCCGGTTAATCCTTGGGTTCTGGCCTTCCCCGCCCTAGCCTCCCGTATGCCATACGCTTCGGACCTGGAGACACTTGCTGGTATGCCTTGGGCGCTTTTTCTAGCGATAGCTGCGGTATGGACCGTATTCCTGGTTCCGGGCTGGTGGGTCGAGAGAAGGCTGAGGAGGCTAGACAGGGTAATTTCCCGAGCGCAGGGCCAGACCGACGCCGGGGCCATTCCCTCCAGTCGGGTTCGGGCCCCCGAGGCTGAGAGGCCGGTCCGGCGGTTTGGGTTCGCCCCCTCCGCCTCCCCCCGCACCGACCGGGAGACAGTGCTGGCCCGCCGGAGGCGAGCGGTCGAGATCCTCGCGGCCGGGGTGGCCGTCACCATCGGATGGTGGCTCTGGTCGGGATATTGGTGGGTTCTGGTTCTGCACCTCCTTTGGGTTGCGGCCTTCGTGATGTACATAGTGATGTTGCGGCGGCTCAAGGTGTTCCGCCAAGACCTCAACCGGTTGTTCCAAGGTGAGGTTGCGGCCGGGGTTCGCCCGACCGATACGGTGAGGGTTATGGACCGCCGATAAGGCGTTATGGGATGCGGTTCACCAACTCATAATCCCACGGGTAGACTCATTCTCCTCATCGGGGCTGTAGCTCAGTTCGGCAGAGCACCTCGTTCGCAACGAGGGGGTCAGGGGTTCAAATCCCCTCAGCTCCACCCACCACTTTTCACCCAGTTCCACAAGCGCTCACAGAGCACCCTCACCACGGTACGGGCATCGAAGGTCGGGCGGGAACTTCGGGAACAACGGACCACCACCTCCAATGGTGCCCCTCGCCCGACTCATTGATCCCCACCAGATCAACCTCACCCAGACCTACCAGCAACTCGAACATACGCGCAGGATCAGCTTCCATAGGGGTCCTCCTGCCTCGGGATATCTTTTCACAACACCCGATTTATCGAGGACCCTCATCACAACGAGCGGACCCCCCACCCCACACAAACCCCCCTACTCCCCACCCATTCGAGAAGAGCCGCTATAATCAACCTCGACCAGTGCTGGCAACCGCAAATCCATCCTCATAAGAGACCAACTGTACAAGGAACTGCACTATGAACCGCGTGCCTAACTTGATAGTCCGGCTAATCACCGCTCGTCCCTATCTCACTATCGGCCTGCTATTCGTCATCACCATCGCGCTGGGCGCGGGTGCGGTTCTACGAGCTGAGATTGACGAGACGGATGGCTACTTTCCCCCTAACAGTCCCGTAGTCAAAGCACTGGAAGAAATCGACGAGCTCTTTGGGGAAGCAGGCGAAACTGCGGTAATTACACTGGTATTCCGCGGGGAGTCTCTGACTCCTCAGGGACTCTCGCAGATGTCTCACCTTCTTGACGAGATAACGAGCGACCCCGAAGTATCCCCCCTCTTCGCCTCAGCTAATCCGATAGTGGCTCCATCGTCACTTATCGAAGCTGCGCTACAAATCGACGGCTTTGAGTCGATCACACAACCGCAAATAGACGCCATTCGTGATATCCCGCAGATACAGGGTGCTCTCACCGCGCTGACAGGAACCGACGACGATGGTTCCCCGATTACCGTGGCCACTATTCTTTTGCAAGACACGAACGAAGAGCGATTGCAGAAAGCGGAGACCAGGGTCCACGATATCGCAGCCAGCAGTAGCGGGCCTTTGCTAGCGAGCAGCGTGTCTCCGGCAGTCATCGAAGAAGAGTATCAGCGAGCGTATAGAGAGGACACTGCTCCGCTTGTCGCAGCGTCTTTCTTGCTGATTGCAGGGTTGATATTCCTCTTCCTGCGGTCACCCTCCGACCTCGTGCTGTCGCTTGCAGGGCTGCTGATGTCCATTGTATGGGTCGTCGGTGCCGAAGGTTGGTTGGGACCGAACGGGCTGGGTTTCCTCGGCCAGCCGAGCGGTATATCAGTGATAATTCCGATACTTATCATCAGCCTTACGGTGGACTATGCCATTCAGGTAGCGTTGCACTACCGAGAGGCAAGAACCGGCGAATCATCCGTGCTGGCGGCCTCACGGTCAGGACTTCGAGTGGCGATCATCCCCCTCACCCTGGCGGCTTTTACGACTATTGGCAGCTTTTTGGTAGGAGTGATCTCGCCTATTCCTGCCATTAGAGACTTCGGCATCGTGGCTGGACTGGGCGTGGGGATGAGCATCATCGTGATGCTGACGCTCTTGCCAGCTGGCAAGCTCATTATCGACCGGCGGAGGGAGTCCCGCGGTTCTCTGGCCCCACCCCGTCTTGTCTCACAGGCTCTGCCAGGTATCGATCGGGCCGCCGAAGCGCTGGGGCGAAGCATCCCGCGCAAGCCCGTCCCCTACATCGTCGCCATTGTGCTGGTGTCGGTTGGCCTTGGAATCGCAGCCACTCGGATTGAATCTAGATTCAACATCATGGACATTTTGCCCGGCGGCGGCGGCATCGCAAACGACTTGGAAACGTTAGATGTGGCCGTCGGCGGTTCTTCGGAAGTGGCCAATCTGCTCTTGCGTGTGGAGGCCACGGAGACCCGCACACTGTTGAATCTGCAAGACCTGACAGCCGCCTTCGAGGACGAACGTCGCCGGCCGCAGGCAGTGGCAGGCCCCATTCAGGCTTCTCTCGAGTTCCTAGTCGACGACTGGACCAACGACAGCGGCGCGGTTGGCGACAAGTATGACCCGGAACTAGCAGCGTTGTTCACTGAGGCCACCACAGGGGTACGTTTCGATGCGGTGTTGATGCAAGAATTCCTCGATAACCTAGAGGAGAAGGATCCTGCTGTCTCCCGTCTTATGGTCAACAACCCACAGGGCACAGACGTCCTTTTGCTCCAATTCCCAGTCTTCACGAATGACCCAGAGCGGACGAAAGTTCTGCAGGAAGAAATTGAGGGCTTATGGTTTGGTGATGACGACGCTATCACGGTGGCTTCTCAGAGCGTTATATCCGTCACCGTGACAGAGGAAATGACGAGCGGTCAAACGGAAGCGATAGCTCTTACGATTGCTGCCGCACTTGCCATTTTGTTCGTGTTCTTCTGGGCGACACTTCGCCAGCCAATGCTGTCATTTATCGCCGTCGGGCCAATCGTGCTCGTCCTAATCTGGATACTTGGAACGCTGACGCTCCTCAACATTCCGTACACCATTGTAACTGCGACTATTACGGCTCTCTCGATTGGGATCGGTGTAGACTATACAATTCACATCATTCATCGCTACAGGGAAGAATATAGCCATCTTCGCAATCCTGAGGTCGCTGCGATAAATACCTTAAAGACGACCGGCTCAGCCCTCCTAGGTTCTGCCTTGACTACTGGCGTTGGAGTTGGCGTGCTGATGCTATCGGCAGTACCTGCGCTAAGGCAGTTCGGCTTTACTGTATTGATTACTATTGTGTATTCGCTCATCCTGTCCGTGATACTGGTTCCGTCCGCGATGACAATCTGGGGTGCCTACCAGAATATGCGCCTCCGCTCAAGAACACAACGTTGGACAGCCGAACTCGACCTGGAGATCGATGCCGCATATAAACGCCATGAGGCAAGCCATACATAGGACATCCACATGACTGACGGACCCAGCTACAAGAACACTACTCAGGAATCCCTCACCCTGCCCGAGGAACTTATCCTCATGCTGCTCAATGAGGAGAGTGGCTACTTCCACCAAGTGCCAGGCTGGACCCTTAATTGTGCTGTCATAGGCGCAGTGCTAGCAGAGCTTTCCCTCCTGTCCCGCATCGATACCGACATAGAGTTCTTGTTCTTGGTCGACAAGACACCAACTGGCATTCCCGGCCTTGATCCTATCCTGACGGAAATTGCTGACGAGGCGGAGCAACACAGTACGGAATACTGGATCGAGAAGCTTGCCCCGCGCGCGGAGGTGGTAATCGATCTCGTGCTCACTCGCCTGGTTGAATTAGAGTACCTGCAATACCACGACGGCGATTTCTGGACGTTGGCACGCTCTGCTTGGCAAGTGCCCACCGACTCCCGAGGTGGCGCTGCCAACGCTTTCGTCAAAACGCGTATTCAATCAATCATCCTCGCCAATGAGATTCCCGACCCCCGCGACATTCTCACACTTGCTTTCCTCAATGCCTGCAACGTTATTCGCTTCATAATTCCCCTTGACAAGGAGAGCGAGCAGCGAGTCGAGTTTGTCTGCGGGTTGGACGTAATTGGCCGTTCCATCACCGGGGCGGTGAACAGCAATATCGCCAGACCGCAACTGCGCTCGGTCCTCACCAAGAAGATCCCGCGCCTCGCGCTACGCAAGCTGCTATTGAATCGCCACTTACGCGTCGGTAACCTACCTGCCATCTTTGCTGACCTCGCAAAACATTATGGACCAGTGTTCGAATTGCGCGCTCCGCTTTCAAAGAAGTCTTACATCTTCCTTGCAGGTGCTGAGGTCAACAACTGGGTGCAGCGGTCTGGTCGACTGTTCCTGCGCTCCAAAGAGTATCTATCTCCCGTCGAGGAAGTCCACGGCGTCTCACGCACCATACACACCATGGACGGCGCGGACCACTTCCACTTCCGCAAGGCCTTGCGACCCTCGCACTCGCTCGAAACCTTCACCCGCCGCCTAGACGAGGTTCACCACCACGCCCGCCAGCAAGTGTCTTCTTGGTCTGTCGGCGACATTCTCCCCGCCGGCCCCACGTTCCGGCGATACCTCAATGCGCAAATGTCTCCGCTCATGATCAGCCAGGATACCCAAGACCAGTTTGAGGATGTCCTCCGTTTCAATAAGCTTCTGCTCGTCAGTCACCTCACCGGACTCCTGCCGAGATTCCTGCTTAAGAGCCCGAGTATGAGGTACCGCGCGAAGCTCACCAAGAGAGTGGCCGAACGCGTCAGAGCCGGCCACACTCCGGCCCAGCGTGCCGGCCTCCCCCCAGACCTCATCGACGGCTATCTTGACCTACATGCCAACGAGGCGCACTTCCTCCCTGAAACCGATCTCGGCTTCCCTCTCAGAACGTTGATGCTGACCGGAATGTACCTTGCTGACATGACCAGCTTCGCTACCTACTTCCTGGCATCGAACCCCGATATCTATAAGCGCGTGCAAGCCGAAGCCGACGAGCTTTTCGCTAATGGCGACCCCACAGGCGACGACCTGAGGCCGGACAAGATCGATGTCACACATCGGGCATTGATGGAGGTCCAACGAATGACGCCGAATGTGGGCCTCTCGATGCGTACTGTCATGAACTCGTGCATCGTAGAGGGCTATCAGCTGCCCCTGCGAGCGCGGGTCGTCATTGTCCAAACCGCCCCCCACTATATGGAGGACGTCTTTCCGGATCCGTTCAAGTTCGACATCGACCGCTACCTGCCGCCGCGCAATGAACACCTTGGCCCAGGCTATGCGCCCTTTGGACTGGGTACCCACAGGTGCTTAGGAAGCCGCTGGGCCGAGGCACAGGTGGCGCTTAACGTGCTCTTGCTGGCGCACTACTTCACGTTCGATCTGTCTCCACCGGGCGCCAAGCTACGCATCAAACCCCTTCCGACGCAATCGCTCGGCAAGATGAAGTTCGTCATCAAGGAGAAGCGGCATGAAATCCCTCTCTGAATCGACATCTTCGAAGGCCGCCACGTGTACCGGAACCGCGCCTCATATGCGGCGCTACCTTCGCACCCTCCAGCCGCCTTCCATTGCGGCATGCTCCCCAACGGGCAAATGCTGAAGACTTTCGTTCGATAAGATACAGTTGTCATCGAGACAACGTGACTGCTGATATTCGACACAAAGACATCGCCATAATCGGCGCTGGCCCGGTGGGCAGCCTATGCGCCCTTGCCCACGCCCAGATGGGCGCGAAGGTGGCACTGTTTGAAGCCAACCAGGGACATAGCAACGCGATAAGGGGTGAGTGGCTACATCCCCCTGCTTTGCGGATGCTGCAACAGGCTGGGGTCCGTTTCGGCACAGAGGCCCGCGCCACGAAAGGGTTCGTGGTGTTCCCTGAAGATAGCTCTGAGCCGATTCCTCTCAACTACCCGGAAGGTTCGAACGGATTGGTTTGCTCGCATGAGACCCTTGTCTCACGTCTGCGTGCGGCCGTGGCTAACGAGCCCAATATTACCTTAATATGGCAACGCGCGGTCCCGCACCTTGACGGTCGGGTCACATATACAGAGAACGGCGAAGAGAATTCTTTAATCGCCGACCGTATCGTCGGCGCGGGCGGCCGAAGTTCCGCAGCGCTGCGCATGTTTGGGTTGCCAACAAAGCCCGCGGTCTGTTCGCGCATGGTAGGACTCAGGTTAGGCGGAGTGGAGTTGCCCATGGAGGGCTATGGGCACATTTTCTGTGGCGGGCCTGGCCCCATCTTTATGTACAGATCGGATGAGGACAGTGTCAGCGTCATTGTGGATACCCCGCGTGAATACTCAGGCAGGCGCGCGATCGACCTGCTGTTGAACTCGTATACCCCGCATCTGCCAGCAGATATGAGAGGGACATTTGAGGAAGCGCTAAACACACGGAGCTTGAAGTTCGCCGGCAACTTGTTGAAGCCGCGTATCTCTTACGGCAACTCTCGTTTTACGATTATCGGCGATGCGGCCGGGCATTACCATCCGATGACGGCGGTGGGGATGACCCTGGGTTTCCGCGATGCTATTGCGCTTGCCGAGAGCAAGAGCTTTGACGACTTTGTTGCGACGCGCTTCCGGGAAACGCGTGCGCCCGAAATGCTTGCCATGGGGCTCTATGAAATATTTGTCGATCAGCGAGATGAAACAGAAGCGCTCAGGCACTCGGTCTATCGGCTATGGAGGAAGGACAACAAGCTCACCGTCCGGAGTGTGCGCTTGCTCGCTTGCGAGGATACGTCGGAGACAAGTCTAGGTTTCATGGGCACCGTGTTGATTGCCAGGGCTATAGCGAGGTCGCTTCCCAGATCCATGAGCCTTCGCGCCTGGCGCCGGACAGGCAGCATAGTTCGACAATTGGCTGTTCGCATCGGATGGTTCGTGGTGGCCGTTCGAGAAATACGCAGATCGAGACGCAGTGGCGAAGCACGGAGCGAGCAATTTCGTGCCGCTTTAGCGCGCGCATTTCTAACCTCCATCCCATCTCCGGGACCATCTGAACGACGGACTAAGAGCTAGGTTCATGCGGCTTCCCGATACCCGTTGCGCCTTAAGGAGCGCAACCGAGGGATTGCTGCGCCTACAGCGTGAGGATGGTGGCTTCGAAGGCGAAGTGCTCTGGTGCCCCATACTCTCCGCGCAGTACGTGCTGATTCATCACATCATCGGACAGCCGATCAGTCCCGCCCGCCGCCGTGGCGTGCTGCGCTACTTCCAACGTTCCCGCCTAAGGGGAGGCCTGTGGAGTCTCCACGAGCACGAACCGCCAAATCTGTTCGTCACTACCCTGGTTTATGTCTCGGCCAGATTGCTTGGTGTCGACCGGGATGACCCGTTGATCGAGCCAGCACGGCGGTTCCTGCAACAAGAGGATGTACTCGGCATCCCGTCTTGGGGCAAATTCTGGCTGGCTCTCCTCAATCTCTACGACTGGCGCGGCGTCAATCCGACCCTCCCTGAGTTGTGGGGCCTGCCTCGATGGATGCCGTTGCATCCGTCGAATTGGTACTGCCATACGCGCCATATCTACATGGGGATGGCAGCCGTGCACGCCCACCGTCCCCAGGTGCCCGTCACACCCACGATTGCCGTCATCAGAGAAGAGTTGTACCCCCGGGGATTTGCCAGCGTCGACTTCGCCGCCGGCCGCAATCGGCTGCGGGACGCCGACCTGCATACCAAGCCAAGCATGTGGCTCCGTGTTGTACTCGGACTAGCGCGACTCTTCGACCGGTTTCACAGCAAGCGTCTGCGCAGCCACTATGTGGAAGAGATCGTCCGCAGAATCAGATGGGAACTTCAGACCACCAACCACACGAGTATTTCGCCGGTTAGTGGAATCCTCAACATCCTTGTGCTGTGGCTGCGCGACCCGGAAGATGCTGACGGGCACCGCGCCCTCGAACAGCTGGATCGGTGGATCTGGGAGGACGACGAGGGAGGGCTGCGGGTCTCCGGAGCCAGAAGCGGTTCCTGGGACACTGCCTTTGCCTTGCAAGCACTAACAACCGCGTCCCAAATAGACGGGGTTGCCGATGCGCTCCCGAAAGCGGTGAACTACCTGCGCGAGCAGCAGATCAGTGTCAGCTTCGAAGGCTTTCACGAGGCCTATCGGAACGACCCTCACGGGGGATGGTGTTTTGCCGAAGGATGGCATGGCTGGCCGGTGACTGACTGCACCGCCGAGGCGGTCATCGGGCTACTCGCCGCTGATAAAGAGGCAGTAGACACAACGACGCTAGACGCCGCGGTTCGCTTCATGTTGCGAGGGCAGAATCGGGACGGCGGCTTCGGCACATACGAAGCGAAGCGCTCGGTGATTGGCCTCGAGTGGCTGAATCCGGCCGAGATGTTTGGCGACTCTATGACCGAACATTCCTACGTTGAGTGCACCGCTTCTTGCATGGCAGCTCTGGCGGATTGCGGAGAGCGCTTTCCTCAAGTTGTTGGCCAGGAGGAAACCAAGGCTCTCTCACGGGCGGGCGTATGGCTACGCGGCGCGCAGGAGCGAGACGGCTCCTGGCGCGGGCAATGGGGTGTTCAGTTCATATATGGCACGTTCTTCGGCATTAGGGGGCTGCTTGCCGCGGGCGCTCGGCCTGATGACCCTGCCCTGCGCTCGGCCTGTCAGTGGCTGCTGGACCGTCAGCGAGAAGACGGGGGATGGGGTGAGCACTACAGCGGCTGTTATACCGGTCGATACGTCGCACACGAGAAGAGCCAGGTGATCCAGACGGCATGGGCGATGCTCGCTCTCCTCGAGGCTGGCGATGCGGACTGGACCGCCATCACCCGGGGCGCGCATTTTCTCGTCAACGCACAGAAGTCGGATGGGACATGGCCCAGACAGGACATGGCCGGGATTTTCTTTCGTACGGCGCTCCTGGACTACGCGCTGTATCGCCAGATTTTTCCCCTGCACGCGCTCGGCCTCTACGAACAACGGCGTTTGGCGGCCCACACCTGACGCCCACATTCGTGGCTCTCCGCGTTTTGATGGCGATCAACAACCTTCTCTACTGAGGGTCGACTCCGTGGCAAGTGGGCTTGCTCTTATCCCCCCACTCCTTGATGGCGTCGGCGAGGCGGCTTATCCCCTCTACGAGAGGTTCGGTAGCGGTCGCCAACGAGACGCGGACGTAGGAGGATGCGTCCGGACCGAATGTCTCGCCTGGCACTACGGCTACGCCGCGTTCTAACACCAGACGCCGGGCGAAGTCCAAACCGTCCATTCCGCTGCCGGTCACGTCGACCATCATGTAGAAGGCCCCGGTGGGTCGAACGTGAGGAATCCCCTCCCGCTCCAAGAAATCCGTCACGAGGTCGCGCCGACGTTGGTAGGCGGAGCGCATCTCAGTCACGCAGTCCTGCGGGCCGGTAACGGCAGCAATGGCGGCCATCTGCGCGGGGGCATTGACGCAGGACGAGATAGGTTCCTGGGTCTTGACGACAAACTCGGTAAGGGAAGGGGGTGTCACCAGGTAACCCACCCTCCACCCGGTCATGCTGTAGGTCTTGGAGAAGCTGAACGCGCAGATCACCCGCTCGTCCTCATCAAGCGGGCCCGCCGACACGTGAGGATCATCGAACCAGATCTCGTCATATACCTCGTCGGACAACACCCACAGATCATGGGCTCGGGCCAACTCCAGCAGCTCAATGAGGCGTTGACGTGGCGTGGTGGCCCCGGTGGGATTCCCCGGCGAGTTGAGCAGCAAGACCCGGGTACGGTCAGAGATCAGCGGCTCGATCCGGTCGGGGTTGGGGACGAAGCCGTCCCCGGCGACCAAGGGGTATCGGACCGGTTGCAAGCCATGGAGGTTCATCATCATCAGGTAGTTCGGCCAGCTTGGATCGCTCAGCAGCACCTCCGAGCCGGGGTCGGTTATTGCCGCCAGAGCGCTGTAGAGGCCCACCACGGCACCGGGGGTAACCACGATCTGGTCTTCCGTTGCTTCGATGCCGTTACGCTCTCGGACCTTCTGGGCTAAAACCCGCCGCAGCTCGGGGATCCCCGCATTGGGGGTATACCGGGTAAAGCCGTCCTGGGCACCCTGGTGGGCTGCGTCGATGATGTGGTCGGGGGTGGGGAAGTTAGGTTCACCAACCTCAAGGTGGATTACGTCGGGGACGGTCCAGGCCAACTCCATGATTCGGCGTATACCGGATCTGGGCATGGCCGACACGACTTTGGAGGGTCTGACCATGGCTAGTTACTCAACATAATGGCGTTCGATCTTGGCGAGGGCAGAATAGACCGGGGGCACGACCTGGCCGATCCGTACTGTACCTACCGCACCGAGCAGCCGGTAGGCATCGGCCAACGTGAAGTGGCCAGTCAAAGCAATTCGCCCAGCCAGGTCATCGTAAGCGGCCCGAACCAGATCCTCGAGATGCCCGGGGCCCGGGGCGACGCTTCCCCACTCGGTGTCGCTGTTTATCTGAGGCAGATCACAGAACCCGGCCGTTTGCGGATTCATCCGGTGGCAACGGAGCGTGACATCGGCCTGGCACTCGACCGCCGAGCGGTGAATCTCGGCATCGCCCTGAACAAGATGAGCGTCACCCAGGGAGACCATGGCACCATCCACGGCAGCCCGGAGGACAACCGTGGCACCCTTGGCCAGCTCGGGCAGGTCCACGTTGCCGAGAATGTCCCGGCGTTGGCCGAACGACGGGACCGTGCCTTCAGCCGGGGCGACACCAAGCGTCCCGATGAACGGGCGGTAGGGCACCGGGATGGCCCCCCGAGAGCTCGGGATGAGAACCCGGTTGCCATCTCGGGGACAAATCACGGTCTCGGCAGCCAAGGACTCGTGAAGAGTGGGCGTGGTGGTCATGTATCCGTATCCGGTGTTCGGGGCACCCTCAATGTCTTCGATACGGATCGCCACACAATCGCCAGCCTTGACTCCCTCAATGGCGATCGGTCCGGTCACCGGATTGGCGCCTCCGATCTGGTCCATGACCTCGGCAAGGGTCCTATACACCACGTTGGGTCCGGTGATCGTCCCGCTGTGGGCGTCTTGGGTCTCGACGAGTATTGTCTCGCCGTCGCCGACCGTCAGGCTCGGCGGAACGGTGGGGTCGAACCGGAAGTGGGTACGATCGCGCCGCAACCAGCTACGGCTCTTCCGGGGGGAGAGAGGAGTGGGGTCCCCGCTCAGACGATGACCTTCGCTTCCGCGAAGTGACAGGCGACCAGATGGCCGGGACGTTCCTCCCGCAGGGGGGGTTCTTCCGAGCTGCAAATGTCCTTGTCCCTCCCGATTGGGCACCGGGTGTTGAAGCGGCATCCCGAGGGCGGGTTGAGCGGGCTGGGCACATCCCCCTCCAACAGGATTCGGGACCGCTCTCGCTGCAGTTTGGGGTTGGGGGTGGGGACAGCCGACAGCAGAGCCTGGGTGTAGGGGTGCATCGGTTCGGCGAACAAGCGGTCGGTCGGTGCCTGCTCAACGATTTTGCCTAGGTACATCACCGCGGTGTCATCACAGATGTGACGTACCACCGCCAGATCATGGGCGATGAACAGGTAGGTCAGGCCGAGGCGGTTCTGCAAGTCTTCGAGCAGGTTGAGAACCTGGGCCTGGATGGATACGTCAAGCGCGGAGACGGGTTCATCAAGGATCAGGAACCCGGGATTCAGGGCCAAGGCGCGAGCCACCCCGATTCGCTGCCTCTGCCCTCCGGAGAACTCGTGAGGGTAACGCTCGGCGGCGTTCGGGTTCATCCCGACCAGGGCCAGAAGTTCCCCCACCCTGACCTCCCGCTCGCTCCGCGAGAGGCTGGTGTGCACGTTGAGTAACTCCCCTATGGCAGATCCCACCGACATGCGTGGGTTAAGCGAGGCGAACGGGTCCTGGAAGACGATCTGCATGTGTCGACGCAACTCGCGAAGCTGTCGGCGGTCCGCGGCCATAACGTCGATACTCTCACTCCCGCCACCCTCGATCTCGCGGGTGATGATCACCTCGCCGGAGGTGGGTTCGATAAGCCGCAGGATGGACCGGGCCGCGGTGGACTTGCCGCACCCCGATTCCCCCACCAGGCCCAGCGTTCGACCGGCACCGATTTCGAAGGTGAGTCCAGCCACCGCCGAGACCTCACCTCTCTCGCCCCCTAAGAAACCCCCACCCACTGAGAAGGTCTTGACCAGGTCTCGAACGGACAGGGAAACCTCGCTCCGCGTAGTGGGATCGGGCCCGGCGGGCTGAGCGGTAGCACCCATCGACTCATTGTATCCGCGCCAAGGTTGCCCGTCGGGAGAAAGCCCCAATTGGGGTCGAGGCTATAGTTGATGATGGTCTGTCCGAGAATCACGGAAGGCACTACCGGCAACTACCGAAAGGCGGCAGGGGAATGGCAGAGGATTTTCGAGGCAAGCTAGGAGGTCTGGTAGGGGAAGAGTTTCACGCCTTCCTCGCGGGCAGTTACCTGGCCCGAGTGGCCTGTCTCACCCCGGACGGTTCCCCGTATGTGATCCCCCTCTGGTACCAATGGGACGGCGAAGCGATGTGGTTGGTGGGCCGACAGAGAGCCGTCTGGTGTGAGTACATGAAGGCCGACCCGAGGGTATCTCTGGTGGTCGATGCGTCTCATAGTGAGCCGGACGAGATGGGGCGTAGCGTAGAGATTCCTAAGGTCATCATCCAGGGCTTGGCCGAAGTAGCGGAGGAACCCAACGTCGGAGGCCAATGGGTCGAAGTCGCCAAAGAGATGTCCTACCGCTATCTGGGTCCCAACGGTCCCGAGTACCTTACCGGCACCATTAGCCAACCTCGTTGGCTAATAAAGATCGTTCCTACCGAGATCAAGACTTGGCAGGGTGTGGGATGGGCTCGCCGCTACTGGGTTGAGGGAACCGGCGGTGCCACATACGAGGAGGCGCACGGGGGATAACAGCTGCCGGTGGCCAACGGTCAGTGGGTCCTACCAACTACCGGCTGCTCGCCTTAGCCACCCTAGGGTGAAGGAGTTCCACTCGTCCGCCATCTCGTAGAAGGCTATGTGGCTGGAGGCGGGTCCGGCGAAGACGTGCAGGGTTGAACCCGTAATCCGTTCCTGCACCTCCCGTCCATAACGGGTAGGGACCTGCCAGTCTGCCTCGCCTGACGTGATCAGCGTGGAAACCCGGATCTGGTGAAGCCGGTCCAGGGTGTCGTGGGTCTTGTCGGCGTGGAAATGGCCCAGCATCCCTTCCTTCGACGGGGGGTGGGGGTTCTCGAAGATGAACCCACGTTCGAAGGCGGCCACGTCGTCAGGGCGCTCGTTGATGAAGTGCGGGCTGGCTACCCAGAGCAGAGCGGTCCGAATATAGGCGGCGTAGTCGTCATGGAGCACCGGAAGCTCGTTGGTGTCGATCATCCTGATGAACCACTCGTCGGAGTAACCCCAAGTGCAATGAAGTTGGAGGGATAACACCTTCTGGGGATGGTTGATCGTCAACTCCTGAGCGGTGGCGCTTCCGAGCGACAGCCCCGACACATGGGCGCTCTCGACTCCGAGATGATCAAGCAGGGCAGCGGCGTCGTCCCCCAACACCCGCATGGAGTAGGTGGTCGGATCCGCCGGGCGGGTGGTCCGGCCGGTGCCCCGGGCATCGTAGGTGATAACCGTGAAGTCATCCCGATAGGCGGCAACCTGTCCCGCCCAGGTGGAATGGTCGGCACCGGTACCCATAATCAACAGTAAAGGGTCGCCGGAGCCCTCGACCTGGTAGTACATGTCGATACCGGTAGCGAGCGATGCCAGAGGCAACTTGTTCTCCCTTCGTAGCTTTCCTAGGGTTCCCCAAGTCCAGTGCTCATCATGATCTTGACGTCCTCTCGGGCGCCCGTGGCCAAGTCCTCGAACGCGGTGGCGATTTCTTCGAACGGCTCAATGTCCCCGATGAGTGGTGCCAGATCAAGCCGTCCATCGGTCAGGCACCTCACGGCTTGGTTGAACACCTCATCGGGATAGCAGAAGCTTCCCACCACCGCCCGCTCGCTGACCACCACATCGAAGAGGGGAATGCCGACCTCAGGAAGCCCCAACCCGACGAAACAGGCAATTGCGCCCTTGGGGATGTTACGGATGGAGGCATGGGCGGTGGGGGTAATCCCTACCGCGTCGAAAGAGACGTCAAACGGGCCTTTGTCGGCTACCTCATCCGGTTCGAGACCCCGAAACCCGCATTCTTCCGCCAGTGCCCGCCGGGTGGCCATCGGATCCGAGACACTTACCAACTCGGCCCCGGCTAGACGAGCCGCTTGGGCGATGGCTTGGCCGATCATCCCGCCGCCTACCACGAGCGCATGCTGGCCGGGGGCGATTCGAGCCTGTCGGGTGGCCTGGATAGCGACCGCCATCGGCTCGACGCCTGCGCCCCAGAGAAGGCTCAGATCCCCGAGCTCTACCACCCGGTCGGCTGGCAAGACCATGGCGTCGGCGAAAGCCCCCTGGATCTCCGGGGTTACCCCGATCACCCTAAGCGAGGCGCACCGGTTCTCCGGTCCGTGCCCGCATCGCCCGTCGCAAGGGAGGCTGGGATTGAAGGTCACCGGCTGACCTACCCGCAGGTCCGACACCCCGGGCCCGAGCGCCTCAATCCAACCACTCGCCTCATGGCCCATGATCATCCCCGGAAGCCGACGCCCCGACTCCCCCGTATAGCCATGCAGGTCGGAGCCGCAAATGCCGACGTAGGCGAGGCGGATCCGCACCTCACCTGCTTGGGGGACGGGTCGCGGTCGGGTATCGATGTGGAAGCGGTGCGGCCCGTCAAATACCAGGACCCGCATGTCCCCGTTCATCGCCGATCGGCATGCACCGGGGGACGTTCCTGCGACCAAGCGGTCGTGGCCTCGTAGGCAGCCCCGATCCGAAGAACCGTGACCTCGTCGAAGGGGCGTCCGGCGATCTGCAAGCCGATCGGGAGTCGCAATCGATCGAACCCGGCGGGCACGGTCAGGGCTGGCTGCCCGCTCAGGTTGAAGGGGGCGGTGGTCCGCACGTACGAGGAGGTGACGTCCTCAGAGATATCCCCGTACTCGAAGTCGGTCTGTTCGGCGAGGGCGGCGGTAGCGGGCAGGGTGGGGCTGATCACCGCGTCCAAGTGGTTCTCGCCGAAGCTCTTCCGTAGAGAGCTTCGGATGGCCAGGCGTGCCTTGAGGCCGGCGAGGTAGTGGGCAGAAGAGATAATGGTGCCCATGGTGAACAGCTCACGTATCCCTGCCGAGATTTGGCCGGGCCGCTCCAGCAGCAGGCGGTGATGGTGGGCGGCCGCCTCCGTCCCCACGATCGCGAACTCTGCGGGGAGGGTGAAGGCGAGCTCCGGGATGTCTAAGGGGACCATCTCGGCACCGAGACCGGCGAGGTGGTCGGCTGCGGTGCCAAAGGCGTCCTCTACATCCTCCTGCATGGGCGCGAACGGGGCGCGATCGAGGACCCCGATTCGTAATCCTTCGATGCCGCGGTCGAGGTGCGCCGAGAAGTTCGGGACCGGTTCCGGTTCAGTCGAGGGATCGGCTGGGTCAGGACCCGCCATGAACTGCAGGGTGATGGCGCAATCGGCCACCGTAGAGGCGAGCGGTCCAATGTGATCCAACGACCAGGAGAGGGCCTCTACCCCGTGCTTCGAGACCCTACCCAGGGTGGGCTTCAGACCGGCGATCCCGCCTACTGAGGCGGGAATCCGGATCGATCCCCCGGTGTCGCTCCCCAACGCCATCGGTACCACACCGGATGCCACCGCCGCCCCCGAGCCGCCGCTGGACCCACCGGGAATCCGGGAGGTATCCCAAGGGTTGGTTGCTGGCGGGCTGGAGACGCCGCAGGCCAGCTCATGGGTGGTGGTTTTCCCGACGATCACGGCACCGGCCGACCGTAGCTTCCTGACGACCGTGGCGTCGTGTGGTCGGGGGTGGTCGGGGTAGGCGGGCGATCCGCAGCGGGTGGGGTACCCCTGGAGGTCGATGATGTCCTTCACGCCGATCGGGATCCCGGTCAGGGGGGTCAACGCCGACCCGGATCGGATGGCCTGGTCGGCCCGTTGGGCGGCTGCTACCGCACCGGCGCGATCTACGAGGACGAAGGCGTTGAGCTGACGACCGGTGGCTTCTGCGGCCCGGAGGGCCCTACCGGTAAGTTCAGATGAGGTAAGGCGGCCGTCACGGAGCTCCTTAGCGAGGTCCGGTATAGAAGACTGAAACATGGGTCTACCAGCTCGCCGAGAATCTGGTCGGGTCGCCCGAGACGTCCTCGGACTCGGCTAGCAGCCGTACAAGGTCTCGGCCCGCGGTCAGCCATCCAGAGAGGGCCACGGCTAACAGGTCCGGGTCGAACTCTGGGCCAGCCAGCCCGGATGCGGCCAGTAATTCTTCGACATGGTCGGGGGTGGGGTCACTCATCCTGCACCACTGCGATGACGTCTACCTCCATCTTCAGGCCGGGAAGGCCTAGGGCAGCGGCCTGCATTGCGGTCACCGCGGGGAAGGGCCGTCCGGCGAACACCTCTTCGCGAACCGGGAACTCGTCAGCGATCTCGCGGATGTCCGCCATGATGTAGGTGACCTTGACCACATCGGCGACCGAGCTTCCGGCGGCCTCCAGTACGGTGGCGATGTTGTGCCAGATCTGGCGGGCCTGCTCCCGGACAGTTGTCCCCACTATCTCCCCGCTACGGTCGAAGGCCACCTGGCCAGCCAGGTAGAGGGTGTTACCCGCCCTGATCGCGTGAGAATATGGCTCCGGCGGATCGCTCAACGCCGGGACGTCAACAGCTTCGATCCCCAAGGTTCACCTCCTTCGGGTTTCCCGGCATGATATACAATCCAGCGCCGAGCCAGAGAGAAGAGGGAAGGTATGCGGATAGTACGTTTTAAGAATGGCGGATCCGAACGTTGGGGATTCGTACGCGAGGGCCGGGTGTGGCCAGCACCGGAAGAGACCGACCTGCTCGCCGTGTTAGGGGACCGTGACGCCTTAGAGGCCATCCACCGAGACGCCCAGCCTTGCTGTCGACTCTCCGAGGTTCGGGTTCTTCCTCCGATCCCTGATCCCCCCCAGTTTCTCGGTATCGGCCTCAACTACCGCCTTCATGCCTTGGAGTCGGGTGCCGACATCCCCCGGTCTCCGATCTGCTTCCCCTTCTTCAACTCCTCGATCATCGGTCCGAAAGACCCGATCAGGCTTCCATCCTTCACCGATGAGGTTGATTGGGAGGTGGAGCTTGCCGTAGTGATCGGCAAGGAGGCTTGCTGCGTGTCCGAGGAGGAAGCTCTTGACTACGTGGCTGGCTATACCATCGTGAACGATGTCTCGGCGCGTGACCTCCAGATGTCTGAGGGCCAATGGAGCCGCGCCAAGTCGTTCGACACCTTCAAGCCGATGGGTCCCTGGATCGTCACGGCCGACGAACTGGGCGCAGCCGACGACCTCGATATCAAGCTATGGGTCAACGGCGAGATCAAGCAGGACGGCGAGACCTCAGACCTTATCTTCAACGTGCCCCAGCTTGTCTCCCACATGTCTCAGCACCTCACCCTCGGGGTGGGGGCCGTCATCTCGACCGGGACGCCGAGCGGGGTCGGCATGGCACGCAAGCCGGCCGAGTACCTGCGGGCGGGCGACGAGGTCACCTTGGAAGTGGAGGGGATCGGTCGCCTCACCAACCCCGTGGAGGCATCTGGAGGGAGGTAGTCGAATGGCGACCGTACAGGTCAACGGGGTCGATATCTGGTACGAGTTCTCGGGCACTGGCGAGACGGTGGTCCAGATCGGCGGTGCGGTTAGCGGCCACGAAGGGTATGTCACCATCACCCCCGGCGTCTCCGAACACTATCGGGTGCTGGACTACGACCATCGTGGCTACGGCCTTAGCAGCCGCCCCAAACAGCGCTACACGCTCGAAACGTGGAGCGCCGATCTGGCTGCCCTAATGGACGCCCTGGAAGTCGAGAAAGCCCACATCCACGGCGGATCGATGGGGAGTTTCATCGCCCTGGACTTCGCGGCCCGGTATCCCGAGAAGACCGACAAGCTGCTGATGGGAGCGGGCGCGGTGGCCAAGTGCGACACCATGAGCGTCCATATGTTCCGCATATGGCAGGACATCGCCTCCGCCTACGGTGCTGTGTCCGAGCAGCTGGCCAGGGAACTGCTCACCAAGGCCTTCTCGAGGGGCTTCCTGGACGAGATGGGCGATGGCATCCTTAGCGAGACCCTGGCGGTCCTGGAGCGCAACACCGATACGGATGTGTTCATCGACGCCTGCCAAGCAATGATCGACACCGACGTGAGGGATGTGATTCCCCGCGTCGACGCACCCGCCCTGGTGATGTGCGGTGTTCATGACATCCTGACCCCTTTGGACGCCGGGCCGGGGGGTGCCGGTGCCCGCTATGTAGCCGAGAACCTGCCCAACGGACGCCTCGAGGTGTTCGAGAACAGCGGCCACTCCCATTACGTCGAGGAGGTCGAGCGGTCGGTCGAAGTCATCTTGGCCTTCCTGGCCAGCTGACCCATGGGGATGCTGGATCAACGAGGCGGCAGGCTCGGGGGCAAGTCGGCAGTCGTTACCGGTGCCGGTCAGGGGATCGGCGCGGCCATCGCCCGTCTTCTCGCCGTCGAGGGGGCCCGCCTGGTCCTAGCGGACATGAGCGGGGGTCCGGCCCGCGGGGTGTGCGAGGAGATCACGTCGGGCGGTGGGGAGGCCGTCTTCGTGCAGGCAGACGTCACCTCCGACTCCGACTGCAGGCGGATGATCGACACGGCGATCGACTGCTACGGCACCCTGGACATCCTGGTCAACAACGCAGGCATCGCCGGAAAGGGGACGGTGACAGAGGTAACCGAGGAAATCTGGGACCGGGTAATGGATGTGAACCTCAAGTCGATCTTCCTCACCTCCCGTCATGCCGTCCCCCACATGGAGCGATCCGGCGGGGGCAGCATCGTGTGTATCGCCTCGGTGGCGGGGATGACGGGCGAGCAGGGTCAAGTGGCTTACAACGCCTCCAAGCACGGGGTAATCGGGCTGGTTCGTTGTATGGCCTATGACCATGCCGGTGCGGGCATTCGGGTGAACGCAGTGTGCCCCGGTGCTGTCGATACCCCACTGTTGAGCTCTATCTCCCCCGAACGCCGTCGCCGCCTGGAATCGATGCACATGATGGGCCGGTTTGGCCGGGCCGAAGAAATCGCCCGCGCCGTCCTGCACCTTGCCAGCGATGACTCATCCTTCACCACCGGGGCCACCTACGTAGTGGATGGCGGCTACACGGCCATGTGATAGCCGCTCCATCCGAGCCTTAGGTTCGGGTGGCGCGATCGAGACGCTGGCGAGCCAACCGTACGTAGGCGGGCTCAGTGTCGAAACCCACCGCTCTTCTCCCCGCCTCTTGGGCGGCCAGCAGCGTGGTGCCGGAACCCATGAAGGGATCCAGCACGAGGTCATCGCGATAGGTATAGAGCTGGATGAGGCGGGCCGGGAGCTCCGGCGGGAAGGGTGCTGGATGACCGACGCGCGTAGCCTGCTCCGGGGGGATGTTCCACACGTCGAGGGTGGCCTCCATGAACTCCTCCCTCCCGATGGTCGCTTCATGGGGGAGGGCCGACTTCTGCCGGTCCGCTCGGGAAATCGCTCGATCAAATCGGCCCTTCGAGGCGATGATGACCCGCTCGGTGACGTCCCTCAGTACCGGATTCGCTGGGCTACGCCACGACCCCCAGGCACAGGAACCGCTGGCTGCCCGAGCCTTGCGCCAGATGATCTCCCCTCTTAGGAGCATGCCGAGCTCGTCCTGGAGGAGCGTGACGACGTCGCCGCTCAGGCTTCGGTAAGGCTTACGCCCCAGGTTGGCGACGTTGACCGCGATCCGACCCCCGGGCTCTAGGACCCGGAAACATTCGGCGAACACATCATGAAGCAACCCCAGGTAGGCGGTGTATGACTCGGGGACCTCCCTCCCCTCCACGGCTTGTTCGTATTCCTTCCCCACGAAATAGGGCGGGGAGGTCACGACCAGAGCGACCGAGTTGTCGGGGAGCTGAGTCATTGCTCGGGCATCGCCTAGCACGGGATGCGGTTCGTCGAATCCTTCCGCATAGGTCACGCGGTCGTCGTCGCTCAACTGCGGTGGCGCGAAACGGGCGTAGAAGGCCCGGGCGTCATGGCTCTCCCGTCGACCGACCCCAAAGGACGAAGTCGAGGTTGCAGTTGATGTTCGCTCTTCCATGACCCTTGTGATCGTCGTCCCGAACTGGTCCGTGGTCGGGTACGGCCCTGGCTGGGGAGTCCTAGGATATGCCCTGCGGATACCCGACAGAGGCTAGACCCCTCCTGCCTGCGTCGCGAAATGCCCCGGATACCTGACGGAAGGAACGGAAATGACCACAACCACGACCGATCTCCCGGGGGTGATACGTGAGGCCGCGCAGCACCCCGAAACCCTGGAGCAACACGAGATAGCGGCAGTTAAAGAGGCGATCGAATGCCTGGACCGGGGCGAGATTCGTCTGGCCCACAAGACCGACTCCGACTGGGTTGTGCACAGCTGGATCCAGCAGGCCATCAACCTGTACTTTCGGGTGACGGAGATGGAAACCCTCACGGCCGGTCCACTTGAGTTCTATGACCGCATCCCGCTCAAGACTGGCTTCGAGGCAAGAGGCAATCGGGTAGTGGCGGGCGGCATCGCCCGGTACGGAAGCTACCTGGAGCCGGGGGTGGTGCTGATGCCCGGATTCGTCAACATCGGTGCCTACGTAGCCACCGGGACGATGGTGGACACGTGGGCCACGGTGGGTAGCGGGGCACAGATCGGCCGCCGCGTCCACCTGGCTGGCGGGGTAGGGATCGGGGGGGTGCTCGAGCCGCCCGGTGCCCGCCCGGTAATCGTCGAGGACGATGCCTTCATCGGGTCCCGCTGCATCGTGGTGGAGGGGGTCATCGTCCGAGAGGGTGCCGTGTTGGCGGCGCAGAACTCGATTACGGCATCCACCCATATCATCGACGTGACCCAGGATCCCCCAGTTACCTATAAGGGAGAAGTGCCCGCGGGATCGATCGTCATCCCCGGGAGCCGCAGCCGAGCATTCCCTGGCGGGGTCTTCGAGGTGAATTGTGCTCTGATCATCGGCCGTCGCACCGGGGCCCACGACGACAAGCTCAGCCTGATGGAGGCGGCCCGCGACTTCGGTTTTGCCCTCTGACGAGGCTCTAACATCCCAACCGACATGACCTCCACCGGATCAGCCCCTAGCCGCATTCGTGGCGCGATGAGGGACACCCCCCATGGGGGTAACGCCCTCGGGATCGTCGTGCAGGAGGTGACCTTCCCTCCCGGATTCGGGCTCCACACCGGAAACATCGGGATCAAGGACCAGACCGAGGACGTGATGATCATCTCGGCACCGCCCGGGACCACCGCCGCCGGGGTGTTCACCCGCAGCCGCTTCGCCGGGCCGAGCATTACATTGAGTCGACGCCACCTGTCCGACGGACGGGCGCGGGCGGTGGTGATCATCTCAAAGAACTCCAACGTGGCTACCGGAGCGGCAGGGGAACGGGACGCCCGAGAGCTGGCCGAGTTGACCGCCCGGGTGGCGGGGTGTGAAGCTGCCGACATCGTCGTCGGTTCTACCGGGGTTATCGGGGTCCGTTACCCGATGGATCGGATCCGCGATTACATGCACCGTCTTGAGACAGCTTCCCAGGTATTCCGTTTTCCCGCGTCCGCCACCGCCGCGGCTACTGCCATCATGACCACCGACACTCACGCCAAGGTCTCGGTCGCTCGGGCTGGTGATGCCCAGGTGGTGGGGATAGCCAAAGGGGTAGGGATGATTGAGCCGGACATGGCGACGATGCTGGCGGTGGTGGTGACCGACGCCACGGTGGGATCAGCAAGGTTGGATGCCCTGTTCCGGCGGGTAGTGGATCGCACCTTCAACGCGGTGAGCATCGACACGGACACCTCCACCAGCGACATGGCGGTGGTGCTCGCCTCCGGGGAGGCCGGTAGGGTCGATGACGCGGCCCTCGAGTCGGCGCTACATGAGGTCTGCCTGGACTTGACCCGACAATTGGCTGCCGATGGTGAGGGTGCGGAGACCCTGATCGTGGTTACGGTGGACGAGGCACGAGATGATTCGCAGGCCAAGCGGGTGGCTAAGTCCATCGTCAACTCACCCCTGATCAAGTCCGCCGTGCACGGACGCGACCCGAACTGGGGTCGGGTAGCCATGGCGGTGGGGAAGTGCTACGAGGATGACATCCGTCAAGAGCGGATCACGATTCGCTTCGGTACGACCGAGGTGTACCCAGCACCGGCAACCCCGGAGATGCTGGCCGCTCTTGAGGCGTATCTTGCCTCACCGGAAGTCCTGATTCACGTCAGCCTGGGGGTTCCGGGTTCGGGGCCTGGCACGGTGGGCCAAGGCAGCTTCACCGTTTACGGCTGTGATCTGACCGATGGTTATGTACGCATCAACGCCGACTACACGACCTAAGGGTTACCCGGCCTGAGGCTATCGGTACCAGGCGGTGCCGGTATCAGCAGCACCGGCAACCGCGAGTGGGCGCTAACGGTCATGGACACGCTGGTCCACGACATTTCCTTGAACAGGCGGCGGGTTGCCCCCATGACGATCAGGTCGACCCCCAGATCTTCGGAGGATTCGATGATCGCCTTAGCAACGTCGTCGGATTCCACGAACCGGGTCTGTGGGTTAAGTTGCTGGCTCCTCAAGGCTGCCACTATCGGTGCCACCATCTTGGCCCCTCGTTCCTCGGCGTAGCGGATTCCCTCCCGATCTTCCCTCATCGAACCGGGGGGGAATCTGGCTGGCCTGAAGGCTTGCCAGACCTCTCCCTCTATCTCGTCGAGGGAATCGCTGCCAGATTGGGTTACGTTCAGCACCGTGATCGTGCCATCCGGATCGACCAGAGCCCTGACAAGTCTGGCGACCGGATCGGGTGGTAGCACCCCGGCGGTGGCGATCAGCACGTCCATCTCCCCAAATCTAGATCCTCGGTCGGCGCGACGAGTGCCCGGCGGGTTCTCGCCGTCCCCTGGTCACCGGTCAACGCGGCTCCTGGCCCTAGGGCCGGGTATAGAGTGGCTTGGAGTAAAGACCCGGAGAGGAGATGGCGTGCCGGAAGCAGCGTTGATCAATCGGGTCACCTGGATGATCCCTAATGCCCTGGCCTTGGTAGGTTCGAGGGCGGGGGATGACTGGAACGGGATGACCACCTCCTGGATTACCCAGCTCTCCATGGAACCGGTGTTGATCGGGATCGGGGTGGACAACAGCGCCGTCACCCATCGGCTCATCAGCGATGGTGGATCGTTCAGCGTCAACCTATGGTCCCCGAACGACCGCAAGGTATTTGTGCGATTCTCCAAACCTGCCGCCAAGCAGGGCATGACCCTCAACGGGCGGCCGATCCGGGAGGGCGCAACCGGGGTCCCGGTCTTCGAGGAAGCCATCGCCTGGATGGAATGCGAAGTGCGCCAGGCGATCGATTTCGGGACCCATACCCTGTTCGCCGGTGAGTTGGTGGCGGCCGGGGTGAAGGAGGACCCGGGTCGGCCCGCGTGGATGGGGGATACTCGGATGAAGTACGGCGGGGTCAAGCGGGGCGGCCACCGTTGAGGAGGGGACGGGCGCGACGGTGACCGATGGGCGTCTCGCCGGGAAGGTGGTGGCAGTCACCGGGGCTTCGAGAGGGATTGGGGAGTCGATCTCCGTGGCAATGCTGGAGGCAGGTGCCCACGGCGTGGTCATAACCGGCCGCCGTACGGAGACGATTACCGCCGCTGCCGCCCGAATTGGAGATCCGAGTCGGGTCGAGCCCCTAGCCGCCCGAGCGGATACCGAAGAGGGTGCCGCGACCCTAGTCGACACCGCGGTGGCTCGCTTTGGGTCTTGTGACGTGCTGGTGAACAACGCGGCCACCAACCCCGCCTACGGCCCGCTGATGGACGTAGACGTGGGTGCAGTGCGCAAGACGTGGGACGTCAACCTGCTTGGCCCTCTCCTCGGGGCGCGAGCTGTCTGGGATGGTTGGATGCGCGACCACGGCGGGGTTATCTGCAACGTCGGGTCGGTGGGGGGACGTCTGCCGGGTGAGAAGATGGGCGCGTACAACATCTCGAAGGCGGCACTCATCTACCTGACCCGTCATCTGGCCTTCGAGCTGGCACCCCGCGTTCGCGTGGTGGGGGTTGCACCGGGGATCACGAGGACCAGGTTCTCGGCGGTGTTGTGGCAGGACGAGCCAAGAGCCGCTTCTGTCCATCCGCTGGGGCGTATCGGGGAACCCGCAGATGTGGCGGCGGCGACGGTCTTCTTGTGCTCTGATCAGGCCTCTTGGGTCACCGGTGTCACCCTCGACGTGGACGGTGGGCTCTCCCACGCTTCGCCGTACATCTGAGACCAGGTCCAGCCGCTGGTCGCGGCCTGATCATCTTGGAGAGGGCGTCCGGGTCGGCGAGCCCCGATAGGCCACGCCCTTGGGACTAATCCGGAAGTCGGCCGCCAGCAGCAACAATCCGAGCGGATGATCGGAAGCCGGTTCTCCGTTGATGGTGTTGACGGTCAATCGCTGGCGACGGTTGCCGATCTCGGCGAGGGCACCGGCGGCGGAGGCGAGGAGATCCGAGTCGTCGGCGAATACCACCGCTCTTCTACCTCCCCGTTCCAAGAACAGGAGCGGAGAACCGTCTGCAAGGACCACATAGGCACCGGCCGATCTCGAAGCCCGAGCGCCGACCTCCTCAGGCCAGGGAAGGACCACGCCGTAGGGATTGGCCGGGTCGGCCGCGGCCAGGATCTCCACCCCGCGCTCCTCGCCCATGGTTCGGAGTCGCTCGACCGCGCCCGGCACGGCGAACTGGAGCCCTCCCTGGCCTTCCACGAAATACCCCCGGCGAATCTGGCTCGTCTCTTCGAGGCGGTTGAGGATCGGGTAAAGGACGGAGAGACCGCCTGGGATACCCTCGGCCCGGGCGGCACCCCGAGTCAGGATCCCGTAACGATCCAGCAGGAGCCTTGTCCATGCCGTCCCCCATTCCGCATCCGACGGCTTTGATGCGCAGAGGTCCTCCACCAGATACCACCGGCCGGAGGACGAAGCTGGCAAGGAGGAGAGCATCTGTCGGCGCAACGACGCTCTTCGGGATCTCTTGGCGCGGCGGAGCTGGAGCGCCCGAACCGGGGCGAGCGTATCGTTGGTGATCCAGCCCGCCCAGACCAAGTCCCATAGAGTCTCCAGGGTGTCTTGGATGGGGCCGCCGCCCGCGGCGAGGTGAACGTCACGGAAGAAACTGGCACCCCGCTGGGCCAGATGACCGAGAACGGCTTCGGATAGTCGTGAATCGGGGATGTCGTCGGGCGGGCGATGGAGCAAGGGCAGCTGATCGCGGAGGTAGAGGGCGATCCGTCCGTCTCGAGGACCTATCGAACCCCGGCCGATCCAGACCACTTCGCCGGATACCATCAGCTGATCAAGCATTGTCGGGGTGTAGTCAAGGCGGCAGGACAGCACATCTCGTTCCAGGATCGAGGAGGGGACGGCCACCCCTTGGAGCCCCCGGATCGTCTCCACCAAGGCGGGTAGGCCCCGGGACCCGGTACGGCCCACCCCTTGCCAGGCGGGGAGAAACCTGGCGAAGGTCTGCGGGCTCACCGCCTCGATTTCGCTGCGCAGCCGGGCCAGACTTCGTCGCTTCAACCGACGGAGCACGTCGGCGTTCACCCACTCCTTGCTGTTACCCCCGGGCCGAAACGCACCCCTCAGCAAGGTGCCCTTCCGTTCCAGCGACTGCAGGGCCCCGCGCATGACTGCCGGGGGTAAGCCCACTGCCGCCACCGCCTCACCGGTGGTGAACGGACCGTGGGTCCGCGCGTAGCGTTCGACCACCTCGCTCAGGGCCTCGGGTCCGGATTCCAGGAAAGCATCCGGGACCCCCGGCGGTGGTTGGATGCCTAGCGCGTCCCGCAGCCGCCCGGCGTCCTCGATAGCCGCCCACCTCTCCTTTCCGCCCATCACCACCCGGATGGCCCGCCGCGAGCGCTCCAGCTGCTGCAGCGACTCAACCCCGGGACCGACGGACCGAGCATCGACCGCCTCCTCCGTCAGCGGCCCCAACCATCGGAGAAGGTCGTGGAGGCCGTCGAGTCCTCGCGCCCTCCGATCGGGGGCGAGGCGTTGGAGCTCCGACTCGATGGATAACAGCGCCTCCTCATCGAGGAGTTCCCGCAACTCCCCTTCGCCGAGGAGTTCCTGTAGGGCGTGGCGATCAAGGGTCAGGGCGGCGGCGCGGCGCTCGGCCGGTACCGCGTCCCCTTCGTACAGAAACGACGCCACGAACCGGAAGACGAGCGACGATGCAAACGGGCTACCCGAATGGGTTTCGGCCTCTACCACCCGTACTCGACGAGCTCGGATGTCATCAAGGACCCGCCGGGTGGCGTCAAGGTCGAAGACGTCGGAGAGGATCTCGCGATAGGTCTCGAGGACGATGGGGAAGGTACCGAACCGGGTCACGATCGCCATTAGGTCGGCGGCACGCCTTCGCTGTAGCCAGAGGGGAGTGCGCCCGGCGGGCCGCCGACGGGGCAGGAGCAGAGCCCGGGCGGCCGCTTCCCGGAACCTAGCGGCGAAGATCGCCGTCTTGGACAGCTCCTCGATCAGGATGTCTTCCAGATCCTCCGGCTCGAGAAGTATGTCATCGAGGTCGGGGAGATCATCGGTGTCGACGAAGCGGAACGATATCCCATCGTCGCTCCACACCACATCGAAGTTGCGCTCATATCGGTGCCGTAGTTTCTTGGTGATGGCGATCGCCCATGGGGCATGGACGCGGCCCCCCAATGGGGAGAGGATGGCGATGCGCCAATCCCCGATCTCGTCGCGGAAGCGCTCGACCACCACCGTCCGGTCAGAGGGCAGGGTGCCGGTAGCCGCCTTCTGTTCCGCCAGGTAGGAGGCGAGGTTCTTGGCCGCCCGAGTATCCAGGTGGTGTTCCTTGACGAGGGTCTCGGCGGCGAGATCTGCGTCCATGCTTCCGAACTTGCGGACAAACCTACCGATGGCGACACCGGTGACCACCGGGCGTCCCTCCTGATCGCCCCTCCAGAAGGGCATCCGAGCTGGTTCGCCCGGTGCCGGAACCACAGTCACCCGGTCAACGGTGATATCGCTGATCCGCCATGTGGAGGAACCGAGCAGAAACACGTCGCCGGGCCGGCACTCGTACACCATCTCCTCGTCCAGCTCCCCGACCCGGCCTCCGTCGGGGAGGTTGACCGAGTACTGACCCCGGTCGGGGATAGTCCCGGCATTGGTGACCGCGAGGCGCTGCGCTCCCGACCGGGGGGTCAGGTTACCGGTGACCCGATCCCACACGATGCGCGGTCGCAGTTCGCCGAAGAGCTCGGACGGATAGCGCCCGGCGAGCATATCCAACACTGCCTCAAACGACCCCGGGGCCAGCTCGCGATAGGGGGCGGCCCGCCTGACCAGGGATAGTAGGTCGTCCGCCTTCCACTCGTCCATGGCCACCGCCGCCACCACCTGCTGGGCAAGAACGTCGAGCGGGCTTCGGGGAACCGAGGTGGGCTCCACTGACCGCGCCAGCATGAGGTCGGCCACCACGGTCGCTTCGAGGAGATCGCCCCGAAACTTGGGGAAGACTTTGGAGACGCTGGTGGCCCCCACCTGGTGACCAGCTCTCCCCACCCGCTGAAGGCCGGAGGTGACGCTGGTCGGGGACTCGATCTGGATGACCAGATCCACCGCGCCCATGTCAATTCCGAGCTCAAGTGTGGAAGTAGCTACCACCGCAGGCAGCTGCCCTCCCTTGAGCAAGTTCTCAATCTCAAGACGCTTCTCCCGCGATACCGAACCATGGTGGGCTCGAGCGATCTCGGTGCCAGCCAGGCTGTTCAGCTCGGCGCAGATCCGCTCTGAGAGCCGCCGGGAGTTGGCGAACACGATCGTGGAGCGATGAGACCGGATCAGGTCGTGGATGGCCGGGTACACGGATGGCCAGATCGATCGGTAACCGGGGTCGGTGGATTCGGAGGTAAGCGGATCGGGCGGAGCGGGTGCCGCCATGTCCTCCACGGGGACCACGATCTCTAGGTCCAACCCTTGCCGCGAGGGAACGTCCACCACGGTGACCGGGCGCGGGACCCACCTTTCCCCCTCCAGGGTGCCTCCTCCCATGAAGGCGGCGATGGTCGACAGGGGCTGTTGGGTAGCGGAAAGCCCGATCCGAACTGGTGAGGCCTGGGTCACCTCCTCCAGCCTTTCCAAGGAGAGGGAGAGGTGGGTGCCCCGCTTCGAACCGGCGATAGCGTGTACTTCGTCGAGGATCACCCAACGGACCGATGCCAGGATGCTTCGGGCGGCGCTGGTCAGGAGCAGGAAGAGGGACTCCGGCGTGGTGATGAGGATGTCGGGGGGCTTTCGTTGCATGCGCCGCCGCTCGACTGGCGGGGTGTCGCCGGTTCGGATGGCGCTGCGGATGCGGGTTGGGGTAGGTAACCCGTGGCGCGCCGCCGCGTGGGTAATGCCGGTGAGCGGTGCCCGCAGGTTGCGTTCGACGTCGTGGGCGAGAGCCTTCATCGGAGATATGTAAAGCACCCGACACCGTTCGCCAGAGGCTGGCACCGGCTCGACGAAGAGACGGTCGAGGGTGTAGAGGAACGCCGCCAGGGTCTTTCCCGACCCGGTAGGAGCATGGATCAGGGTGTGCTCTCCGGCGGCGATGGCTGGCCACCCGCGTTCTTGGGCTTCGGTCGGCCCGGGAAAGCTCTCCTCAAACCAACGGGTGGTGGGCGGGGTGAACAGCTTCTGGTACACGTAGCAGTCAGGCTATCGCGTCGCCGGGGACCGAACCTCCCGGGTCACGTCCGCTTCCAGCAGGCAACGTGGTGTTGGCTGCCGACGCCAACCAGCTCTTGGGGGGTGTTGGCGCAGACCTCCTCGGAGATCGGGCATCTCCCGTAGAGCGGGCAGCCGGGGCCTCGGTGGAGGGCGGACGGCTGCTCGCCGACTAGGTAGACACGATCCATCTCTAGCGAGGGATCGGGCCGGGGCGCGGCTCGCAACAACGCCTCTGTGTAGGGGTGGCGGGGCGCAGCGAACACCTCGGCGGAAGGTCCCGACTCGACCACCCGGCCGAGGTACATCACCGCCAAGTCGTGGGCGATGTAGCGCACCACCGACAGGTCGTGAGAGATAAACAGGTATGAGATGTTCATCTCCTCCTGCAACGACTGCAGCAGTAGAAGGATCTGCGACTGCACCGACATATCCAGCGAAGAGGTGGGTTCGTCCAGGACGACCAGCGAAGGCTTGGTGATCATGGCCCGAGCGATCCCAATTCGCTGGGCCTGACCCCCGGACAACTCGTGCGGGTAGCGGCGGGCGTGTTCCGGGCTGAGGCCCACCCGTTCCAGCATGGCCCCCACCGGTTCGGTGGTCTGCCTCATCGAGTAGCCCTGGTGCAGCAGGAGCGGTTCGGCAAGCGTTCTGCCCACCGTCTGCCAGGGCGACAAGGAGTCGTAGGGGTCCTGAAATACGATCTGCATCCGGCTCCGCACCTCCTCCAATGCGGATCCCTTCATTTCGGTGATGTCGGCACCCTCGAGGACGATCTTCCCCGCGGTGGGCTCAAGCAGGCGGAGGCAGAGGCGGGCCAGGGTGGTCTTGCCCGAGCCGGACTCGCCGACCACCGCCAACGTCCTACCAGGCGCGATGGACAGCGAGACGTCGTCGACGGCCACGAGGGAAGCGTGGCGAAAAGCACCGGTCCTGATCTTGAAGGCCTTGGTGACCTGCCGGAGGGTGAGGGTATCGGTCATGGCAACCCGTCCACGGGGTGGTGGCAGAACGCCACCTGATCCGCTCGATCGACCCGGGGCGGTTCGTCGTCAAGGCAGCTGGTGTCGGCCTGAGAACAGCGGGGGGCGAACGCGCAAGCGGCCAGTTCATCGCCGGGGATGGGTACTCGACCGGGGATCTCCTGAGGAGGGGCACCCGAGTCGAGCGAGGTAGCGATCGACACCAGCCGATTGGCGTAGGGATGCAGGGCTTGGCGGTACATCTCATCGGTCGGTCCGACGTTGACCACCCGACCGGCGTACATGACCGCAACCCGGTCACAGATCTCGGCCACCACCCCGAGGTCATGGGTGATGAGTATCCCGGCCGCATTACGTTGCGCTATCAGGTCTCCAAGGAGCCGCAGTATCTCAGCCTGGATGGTCACGTCCAAGCCGGTGGTTGGTTCGTCGGCGATAATCAGTTCGGGCTCACCGGTCAAGGCGATGGCGATGCACACCCGTTGGCACATCCCCCCGGAGAGTTCATGCGGGAAGGCTCGGTACACCCGCTCCGGGTCGGTGATGCGTACCGATGCCAGGAGAGCCAAGGCTTCCTTCTTGGCCTCTCTCCGATCCAGGTTGCGGAGACGACGGAGGGCGTCGGAGAGCTGATGGCCGACCCTGAATACGGGGTTGAGGCTGCCGCGGGGACGCTGCGGCACGAAACCAATCCGCCGTCCCCGGGCGGCGTGCCGGGCCCGCGGCGAGGTGAACTCCTGACCAGCGAAGGTGCACCGCCGAAAGGACGTACTGGTCTGGGCTGGCATCAGGTCGAGCACTGCCCGGGCGGTCATCGACTTGCCCGCGCCTGTTTCTCCGACGACACCGAGCACCTCCCCCGCAGCTACTTCCAGGTCTACTCCCCGGAGAATGGGGACGCCCTTGATGCTCACCTCCAAGCCGCGCAGTTCGAGCAGCGCGCTCACCGCGAGGTTCTCCTCGTCGGCTCCACAAGGTCGGCGATCGATTCTCCGATAAGGCTTAGCGAGAAGACGGTGACGGCTATGGCCATTCCAGGGAAGACCGAGATCCACCAGCGACCCCCAACCACCATTTCCTGCACCCCCTCGGAGATCATCGCGCCCCACTCCGGCTCGGGGAGGGGCACCCCCAAACCGATAAACCCGAGGGCGGCGGTAAGCATGATGGCCCAACCACAGCTGATGGCGGCTTGGGTGGCAACGGTGCCGATGGTACCCGGAGCGATGTACCGCAACAGGATCGTGGTGCCCGAGTTACCGACCGCCTTCCCCGCTTCGACATAGGCGTGTTCTCGCAGGGATCGAACCTCGGCCCTAACCAGTCGCACGAAAGTCGGGACCCCCACAATTCCCACTACCAGGATGACGTTGAATACTCCTTCACCCAAGGCGGCGAGAACTCCCACCGCTAGGACAAAGGCCGGGAAGGCCTGGATGATGTCGAGCCCACGCATGACGATCGAGTCCAACCAGCCGCCCACGTACCCAACGACCAGCCCGATTGGGTGGCCGATGGCGATGGAAAGGGCCACCGCCGACACCGCAATCACCAGATCGGCGCGGGCCGCGTACACCACTCTGGAAAACACATCGAAACCGAGCTTGGCGGTTCCGAACCAATGGTCGGATGACGGTGGCTGTAATTGGCGAGCAAAATCGATGGCTAATGGATCGTTGCGTGCGATCAGGGGGGCGAGAACCGCCATGGCCACCATCAACCCGAACAAGATCAAACCGGTCACGAGCCGAGCATCGTATTTCTTGGTCGTCAATTGAGCCTCACTCTGGGGTCGACCATCGACTGCACAAGATCGACGATCAGGAAGGCAACCATGTAAGTGATCGCCGCCAACAGGACGAATCCTTGTATGGCGGGGTAGTCGGTGTTGGTCAGCGAATTGAAGGCGTATAGGCCGATCCCGGGCCAGGAGAACACCCGCTCTACCAGCACGGCACCACCGATCATGTAGCCAGCGATCAACCCGGTCATGGTGATGGCACCGGGCAGGGCGTTGCGCAGAACGTACTTCATGTAGAGGGGAGTTCCTCGCAACCCCGATGCCCGGCCAAAGGCGATGTAATCCGAGTTGAGCACCGACAAGGTGGAGTTGCGAGTGAGACGCAGAATCGGGGCGATGGCCGGGAAGCCGATCGCAACCATCGGCAGCAGGAGGTGCCTGATCGCCATCCGGAACGTCGCCCAGTCGCCAGCCACCAGCGAGTCGATCACAAACAGACCGGTCGGTCCATCCGGAGGTATTGCGCCTATCTCCAGACGTCCGACCGGCCCGGGCAGCCAACCGAGCATCACAAAGAAGACGAGCAGAAGGATGAGGGCCAGCCAGAAGTCAGGGACCGCCACGCCGAGAGTGGAGATAAGCCGACCTATCTTGTCGAGTAGTTTGCCGCGGCGAACCGCGGAGAGCACCCCCAAAGGCAACGCCACCGCCAAGGCGAACAGCATCCCCGCTCCTACCATCTCGATGGTCGCCGGGAGCCGGGCGCTGACATCCTCCGCCACCTCGAACCCGGTTCGGATCGATTCCCCCAAGTCGCCCCGTATCAACCCACCGCCTCCGGGCTCCCCCACACAGGTCTGGCCGATCAGGTAGACGCAGTACTGCACGTACAGCGGCTCGTTGAGCCCTAAACGATCCCTGATCGCCTCGACCTGGGCATCGGAGGCCTGTATTCCGGCGTACAGGCGGGCCGGGTCTCCGGGAAGCGCCCGCGAGACCAGGAAGGCCAGCAGGGTCACCCCGATGAGGATCGGGATGAGGGCCGCCAACCGGCGTAGCGTGTAAGAGAGCATCTTCTCCTATCTCATTACGTTCCCAGGGATCACGACCTGTCCCATATTGAGAACACCGGCCCTCTGAGCGAAGGCCGGTGTTCAGTTATCTAGATCACCCCAGAGTCGATCAGACTGACTTGGTTACGTAGAAGTAACGGTTTATCTGGTCAGGTCTCCATATGAAGCTCTCGACATCCTGGGAGGACGCCACGATGTGGTGGGGCTCGGCTAGCCAGACCGCCGGGGCGTCGGCGAGCATGATGGCCTGCACGTCGTGGTAGAGCTGGGTCCGCTCGGGATCCGACGGGCTGAGGAACTTGGCAGCGTTCAACTTCTCGGTCACCTCAGGGTTCTCGTAGTTGCTGCGCATGGCAAAGGCGTTCGGCTCCCAGAACAGTTCCATGTGGTACTGGGGCTCGTTCACCCACGAACCAGACCCGAAGTAGAACAGGAAGAAGTCCATCGGGTTGATCCGATTGCCATCCTCGTCCTGAGCAAAGACGTTGTCGTTGAACTGACCCGAATCCAGCCTCACGATGTTCACATCGATCCCGATCTGGGCTAGCGAGGCTTGCACCACGATGGCCAGCTCAGGGGCAAACGCCAGTGTACCGTCGATAAAGAGGTCGGCGCTGAAGCCGTCAGGATAACCCGAAGCTGCCAACAGCTCGCGTGCCTTATCGAAGTCCTGGCTGTAGAACGCGGCATCGGGATCGAATGCCGGTGTCGTGGACGGGATCGGCCCACCGCCTCGATTGGCCGCCCCAAAGTAGACGCCGTCGATCACGTCGTTGTACGGATACGCGTAGGCGATCGCCTGCCGCACATACATGTCGTCGAACGGTGCCCGAGTCGGGTTCATATACATGACGGCCTGGTTGTTACCGCCCACCGTGGTGACCTTCACTCCTTGGTCACGGAGATCGGGGATGGCGGTGACCGGTACCGCTTCGGCGAAGTCGATTTCCCCGGCGGTGAGGAGAGCAGCTTGCTGGGCTGCGTCAGGGATCACCCGGAGGATGATCTGTTCCGCCTGGGCCGGGCCGAGGAAGTAGTCGTCGTTGCGCTTCAAGACGATCTGGACGCCCGGTTCGAGCGACTCCAGGTAGAAGGGTCCGGTTCCGACGTCGTTGGTCTTGAGGTACTCGTGGGCCCACGGGTCATCATCCGTTGCGTTGGCCATCAACACTTCCGAGTCGTAGACCGTGACTCCGGCGTTGGACAGCACGTGCAGCGGGAATGGGGTGGGCTTGTTGAAGTCGAACTGGATGTGATGGTCGTCGATGACGGTGATAGCAGCCTCGATATCGGACTCCGATCCGAAGTCGTACAGGCCGATCACCGCGTGGTCAAACCATCCGCCCGCGTCTAGGTAAGCGGCCCGCAGGAAACTCCACCTCACGTCCTCAGCAGTCATTTCCCGGCCGGTGTGATGGAAGGTGACCCCTTCACGCAGGGTAAAGATGACTGAGGTGCAGTCTTCATTGAAGTCCCAGCTCTCGGCCAGCAGACCTTGGGGACGCGTCGAGTCCGCGACCAGAACCCCGTTCTCGTTCTCGACGAGGTGGAAGGTGGTGAGCTGGTCGTACATGTTGGCGATCATCTCCGAAGCGCGTGCCTCAAAGTTGCGTCGTGGGTCGATGGTGGATACGTCACCCGATATGGCGCGGACAATCGTCATCCCGCCAACCGGCGATACGCCAAGTGCAGGAGCAGCCTCAGGCTCGGGAGCACAACTTCCCTCACCGCCAGCCAACTCGGTCCCGGTCAGCTGGGTGGTGGTGGTGACCTCTTCCGGTGCTTGGGTCGTAGCGGGTGCCTGGCTCGTCTCAGTGGTTGCTTCGGTAGTAGCCGGAGCCTGTGTGGTAGTCGGAGCCTGGGTCGTAGTCGGTGCCTCTGCGGCGTCATCCCCGCCGCATGCGCCAGCTACAAGCACCAGCGCCAAGATCATGGGCACCCACGCGCGTATCCTTATCATCAGGTGTCTCCTCCCTATCGATAGGTGGGGTCGGCTTGGTCAACCCTATCGAAGAATCGTGCTGCCAACCACGGATAGCCTAGGCGAGTTACGGGCAACGGGAGGGCCGGTCGTCCCTTTAATCGCCCCGAGAGAGGTGCGCCGCCGGATGACCAGTCCCATGAAGCCCCACCTACATCGATCCCTAAGTTCGTCGAATAGACCATCTCGCCACGTCAATTGCTGTTCATATGGGGGGCGAGCCGTACGGTCACGCGTTACGCTTGATCCCGAGTCTGAGAAGGAGATACCCGTTGCGCAGAGTCCCTACCACCGCGGTCGCCGGAGCGGAGTTGGTCCCGATGTTCAAGGACCACATGGAACTGTGCGGCGTGGGCCCCGGACAGACGGTGATGGCCTTCACCAATACCCAGAGTAACCCCGCCTACGTGACCGCCCTGATGGGAGCGGTGAAGGTACTGGGTGGCGATTTCTTCCAGATCATGGTTGCTTCCGACGACTCGTGGATGAACTCCCGCACCATCGTGGATGCCTGGAAGGGGTGCGACATGGTGGTGGGTTTCCTGGCCAGCATGGGTTCCCACTGGATCTACTCCGACGCCCACAACGAGGCGCTGGAAGCCGGCGTCCGGTCCCTGATGATCGAGGAACCTGAGGACCATCTGCGCCGCCTGTTCCCGATTCCGGTGATTCGCGAGCGTGGAGAGGCGAGCGTCGGGTATCTGGAGATGTCCGACACCATGCGGGTCTGGTCAGAGGCGGGGACCGACCTAACCGTCCGCTACACCGGACGGCCGCTCGGGTCCCAGTACGGCTACACGGACGAGCCTGGCCGTTGGGATCACTGGCCGTCGGGTCAGTGTGCGGTGGCACCGCTGGAGGACTCGGCGGAGGGAGTGCTAGTGGTCGACTACGGCGACGCCTTGCTTCCGATGGGTACGTACGCGCAGCAGCCGATCCGCATGGAGATTCGGGAAGGGAGCATCGTCTCGATCGAAGGTGGCGCCGACGCACGGCTGCTTCAGGACTTCTTCGAGCTACCCAGAGACAAGCGAGCATACGGGGTCTCCCATATCGGTTGGGGCTACGAACACCGGGCTAACTGGAATGCCCTAGGCCTCCGTTTCTGGGAAGGCGGCGGCGTGATGGACACCGAGAGCTACTACGGCAACATGCTGATCGCGTTCGGGGCCAACTTCTTCCGCAAGCTGGGGGGCGAGAATCGGGCCAACTTCCACTTCGATATCCCCACTCGTAACCACTCGATCGCTATCGGCGACACACAGATCATCGATCGGGGGGCCTTCGTGGTCCCCGGCTTCGAGTTGGAATAGCCGGAGACCCAACTGATGAAGTTAAGGGACAAGGTCGCGGTCGTCACCGGGTCTTCCCGTTCTATCGGGAGGGCCGTTGCCCTGGGATACGCCCAAGAAGGGGCGAAGGTGGTAATCAACTACCACCGCGACCAAGCGGCAGCCGATTCGGCGGTGGCCGAGATCGAGGCGATGGGGTCAGAAGCCATCGCCGTGCGGGCCGACACCTCCTCTTCGGGGGACGTGGCCGGGCTGATGGCGGCGGCAGTGGACCGCTTCGGGCGAATCGATATCTTGCTGAACAACGCCGCCATCCTGATCCGGACCCCGTTCCTGGACATAGCGGAGTCCGAGTGGGACCGGATCCTGGAGGTGAACCTCAAAGGATTCTTCCTCTGTTCCCAGGCAGCCGCCCACCAGATGGTGCGTCAGGGCGACGGTGGAGTGATCATCAACATGTCGTCAGCGGGCGACACTCTGGCAGGAAGAGACCTGACCCACTATTGCGTGGCCAAGGGGGGAGTGAGGATGCTCACCCGCCAGTTGGCCTTCGAGCTGGCCCCTTACCGCATCCGCGCCAACGCCATCGCCCCCGGGCTTATCGAGACCGACCTGAATCGACACGACCTTGCCGAGCCAGAGTTTCGCGAATACCGGCTGTCCATGATCCCGCTGGGGATCATCGGGGTCCCCGAAGACATCGTGGGTGCGGCGGTGTTCTTAGCATCCGAAGACTCCCGGATGGCCACCGGTTCCACTATCTACCTAGACGCCGGCCAGACCATCGCCTGACCGCCATGTTTTGTCAGGGGTAGTGTGCGCTGGCCCACGCTGACACCACCCGGATAATCGCTCGGGTGGTTCGATGCAGATCCTCAGTGTCCACCCACTCGTTCGGGCCGTAGAAGTTGCCTCCCAGCCCGCCGAAGCCGACACTGGCCGCGCCCAGACAGCGGATCGGGAAGCGGATGTCCGACGCGACATGGGCGGGGTAGAGCTCGGGAACTCGGCCAGCTTCGGCGGCGATCGCCCGAGTAGTGGCGGTCACTAGGGGATGATCGGCAGGTGTCTCGGCCGGGTTGGACTGGACACCAAACCGTTGCGTCCTCTGTGCGCCCGCCCGAAGAGCGGTCCGGTCCAAGTCGCCATAGACCTCCGACACCGTCCCGTGGCGGAACCATATGGCCCCCTCGGCGATCGCCGTCTCCGGGAGGACGGTGGGATCAGACCCGCCCGCTACGCGGTTTATCGAACACAGCAGGCTCTCATCATCAGCCCACCGGTCGAGGGCGTCAAGGGCGGTCCTCAACCGGCTGAGGGCGTTGACTCCCTGCCGGGGATCCTCCGAGTGGGGAGTTCGGATCTCCACGGGGTTAGGCCGTCGGCCAGCCGCTTCGATCCGGAAATTGAAGAACCCGCGGGTGGCGACCTTGAAGCAAGCCATGCCTTGGCCGGTCTCCGCCGGATGGCAATAGATGGCGGCGTCAACACTCCCCACCCGGGCCATCACGGGCAGAGTTCCGAGGCTGCCTCCCAACTTTCCGTGAACCAGCCCTACTACCACCCTTACTCCATGGAGATGCGGCATCAAGGCCCGGGCAGCGGCCAACACCGAGACGACACCCGCCTTGTCGTCAGCCGCGCCTAGGCCGTAAACCCGCCTGCCCACCCGGGCGGCCCGGAAGGGGTGGGTGTCCCATTCCCTGATCGGGTCAGGGGGCTCGGTGTCGATGTGGGCGAACAGCAAGATGCCGGGTCCCTCACCCCACGACCCTATGACGCTTACCGCCCGCTCCGGCTCGGGTGCGGGTGGAATGGGCGGGCACCACTCGGGGTGGCGCTGCAGCTCGGTAACTCGGGGAGTGACCATCTCCACCTCCATACCCGCCCTATCAGCCTCTTCGGCGCACAGCTCATGCACGTCGGTTTCCTCGGAGCGCACGCTACGCCGGGCCACCAGGGAGGCAAGCAGCTCCTGCTCGTAATCCGCAAGGCGATCGGCGGTCTCCAGCGCGGCCAGCAGGTCGACCGGCATGAAACATCCTCCTATGCTCCGAGGGGTCTGGCGTCGGACGCCACGAAATTTCTGGAGAGGGTATCCGAACCCGGCGGCCATGCCATTACTAACCTGTCCCGCCAGCAAGGAGGTCGAGAGATGTGGCTCACCGACACCAGAGTGGTTGATGTTGCGACCGGGGAGATCCATGACGGGGTAAGCGTGGAGATCTCGGGAGGCCGGATCGCCGCCATCGACAAGCACCCGGGTGCCGGGGAGAGGATAAGCCTGGATGGTCGTTACCTAGTGCCAGGACTCATCTCGGTGCACACTCACCTCTCGGTGGTCTATCCGTTCTCCGCCACCGACGAGAACGAAAATCCCGGGCTCACGGTGCTCCGCGCCTACGGACGGGCGCAGGATGCGCTCCGGGCGGGCATAACCACCATCCGCTGTGTTCATGAGCTAAACCGCGCCGACTTGCTGCTCGCCGAAGCGGCCCGAGCCGGATGGGCGGACGTGCCGAGAATCATCGGGGCCGGTCGGGCCCTAGGCGCACCGGGGGGACACGGGGACGGCCACGGAAGCGTGCTGGCCGAAGGACCGGAGGCTTTTCGGGAAGCTGCCCTAGCCGAGCTCGACGCGGGCTGTTCTCACATCAAGCTCTTCATCACCGGAGGGATCGCCAACCTCGGCGAGACCTTCGACCATCCCGAGATGACCGAGGCCGAGATGAGAGCTGCAGTGAATGCCGCCTCGGCTCACGACACCTACGTGGTGGCGCACGCCGCCTCGTCCGAAGCGATCAATTGGGGGCTGGACGCGGGCATCCGCTCCTTCGAGCACGCCTATGACCTTGACGAGGACACCGCCGGTCGCATGGCGGCCAAAGGGGTATTCCTGACCCCCACCCTGTGCGTCACCCGTTCCCAGGAGTGGATGCGCTGGAAGGGGTTCGAGGACTTCCAGATTGAAACTTCGCTTAGGGTGGGGCCGATGCACCTGGCCAGCATCCGCCGAGCGATCGCCGCCGGAGTAACCATGGTTAACGGCACCGACTACCCGCCCGGTGATCCGATCGACGGGACCTCGGTGGCGGTGTACGAGATGGGCCTAATGCAGGGTGCGGGACTGCATCCGCAGCGGGCTCTTGCGGGGGCCACCATCAACGCGGCCCGGCTCTTGGGTATGGAAGCACAGATCGGTAGCGTTGCGGAGGGCCGAATCGCCGACTTGGTCGCGGTCGACGAGAACCCGTTAACCGACGTAGCGGCTATGCGAGACATCTCTTTCGTTATGCAGTCTGGTCGAGTGGTGCGGGACGACCGCTCGGCCGCCTGATTCCGCAGAGAAGATACCGAAGTAGAGAATGACCGAACGCAGGTATCGCTTGGCCGTGGACATCGGCGGGACGTTCGTCGATGCCGTCGCCTACGACGAAGAGAGCGGCGAGATCGCGGTGCGCAAGTCGCCCACCACCCCGGCCGCTCCGGCGGATGGCGTGATCACCGCCACCCGCGCCACCAACGTCTCCTTGGAGGAGGTATCGGTCTACACCCATGGAACCACGTTGGGGCTCAACGCCATTCTGGAACGCAAGGGCTCGGTCACCGGGATAATCACCAATGCCGGTTTTCGAGACATCTTCGAGATCGCCCGCGGCGACCTACCCCGGGGGTCGGTGTACGACTTCCGCTACCAGCGTCCTCCGCCCCTGGTCAAACGCCGCCACACCGTAGGGGTTCCCGGGCGCATCGACCACCGGGGCACGGAGGTGACGGAACTCGAACCGGACGCGGTCATCGAAGCCGGTCGGTTTCTGTCCGAGCAGGGTGTGGAGTCGGTGGCGGTCTGCTTCCTCCACTCCTACGCCAACGATGAGCATGAGGAAGCGGCCAGGACGATTCTCGCCCGGGCCTTCCCCGACCTCACGGTATCCGTGTCAGTCGATTTGGTACGGGAGTATCGCGAATACGAGCGGACCGCCACCACCGTCACCGACGCCTACATAAGGCCGATCCTGGGGAGATACCTTGCTGAGTTGGAGGGAAGCCTTCGCGACGACGGCTTGGAGGGTTCCTTCTTGATCATGCGGTCGGCTGGTGGGGCGATGACTTCAGAGATCGCCCGAACGTCCCCCCTGTTAACCGTATTCTCCGGCCCAGCCGGGGGGATCGCTGGCACGATCAGCATGGGCGAAGCTACCGGACGGTCCTCCCTGATCTCATTCGACGTGGGAGGGACCAGTCTCGACGCTTGCGTGATCGTGGACGGTGCCCCCACCGAGGTCTACGAAGCTGAGATCGAGAGCCTGCCGATCCGGATCCCGGTGTTCGACATTCGCACGATCGGTGCCGGTGGTGGGTCGATTGCCTGGATGGACAAGGGCCTCTTGAGGGTCGGCCCCCGGAGCGCCGGGGCGGTCCCCGGACCGATCTGCTACGGGCTGGGCAATACCGAACCTACCGTGACCGACGCCGCCCTATGCCTGGGATACCTGGCCGCGGATGAGTTCCTGGGGGGCGAGATGCGCCTGGAGGAAGCCGCCGCGGTTCGAGGCATAACCGAGAACCTGGCCACCCCGCTGGGCATGTCCACTCAACAGGCGGCCGCTTCGGTCTTCGACGTGCTGCTGGCCCACACGGTCGGTGCCGTCCGGGAGATAACCGTGGAGCGAGGCCTTGATCCGAGGGACTTTGCGTTGGTGGCCTTCGGCGGTGCCGGGCCGATGCTGGCACCTCTCCTGGCCCGGGAGATGGAGCTGCCCGAGGTGGTGATACCGTCCGCCCCCGCCGTTTTCTCCGCATGGGGGATGCTCATGTCGGACCTGGAGTACGACGTGGGTCGCACCGTGCTGACCACGCTGGACGACGGCGCTTTGGCTGGTATCCAGGGAGTGTTCGCGCAGCTCGAGAACGAAGCCGACGAGGTATTGGCCGCCCAGTCCGTACCTGCTCCGAACCGGGTAATGCTGAGGCGTCTGGATCTGCGATACAACGGCCAGGAGAACTCCTTATCGATCAGTCTGGAGAGGGGCGACGATGCCGCCTCAGTGATCGAACGATTCCATGACCGGCACGTGGAGCGCTACGGGCACCGGTTGGTCGAACAAGTGCAGATCGTGACCGCTCGGGTGCGGGCCATCGGGCGCTTGGAGAAGCCACCAGCCCACCTGGTTAGAGCCCGTGGCCCCGCCACGGTGAGTTCGGGACGTCCGGTTGGGGAGCGTCACGCCTTCGACTTCGCCACCCGACGCCAGCGGCTGTTGCCGATCTACGAGCGCGACCGACTGGACCCCGGCACCGAGGTGACCGGTCCGGCCATCATCCGGGAGCCCACATCGGTAACGATCATCCACGGTGATCAGACGGCTGTCCCCGATGATCTGGGAAACTTGGTGGTCAGATGAGCGGACGCGACACTTTGGACGGTGCCACGGTGGAGGTGATCCGTCACTACCTGAACTCCACCGCCGAACAGATGCGTCGCGCCCTAGTCAGGACCGCCTTCAATCCGGTCATCTATGAGGTTCTGGATTTCGGCATCTCCATTTATGACCGGGACTGCCGGCTCATCTCCGAGTCAACCGGGATTCTCACCTTCCTCGGGGCCAACGACTACGCCATCCACAAAGGCGTGGAAAAGGTCGGCGTGGAGAACCTCCATCCCGGCGATGTGGTGATGGTCAACTATCCGTACTGGAGCGGCGCGCACGTCTACGACGCCATGCTGTTCGCTCCGGTGTTTGACGGGGACGGGGAGCGCCCTGACGCCTATTTAGCTGTCCGGGCCCACTGGATGGACTTGGGGGCCAAGGACCCAGGTTATGTGCTCGACTCGACTTCCATGCACCAGGAAGGGCTGATCATGCCCGGGGTGAAGCTGGTGCGTCGCGGGGAGATAGACGAGCAGATCATGGACATCCTGCGATATAACTCAAGGATGCCCGAGACGATCATGGGGGATTTTCACGCCCAGGTCTCTGCCATCAGGGTGGGTGAGCGTCGCCTCCGCCAGATTTGGAAGAAGTTCGGCCGCCGCAGCGTCGAGGAGGCAATCGATCGGATCATCGAACACGGTGCCCTGACGGCGGCCGAAGCGGTCATTGCTATGCCCGACGGCACCTGGTCCGCGCATGACTGGCTAGATGATGACGGTATTTCCCATGACCTGATCCGGATGGCGGTGACGGTGACCATCGCCGGGGATCGCTTCACCGTTGACTATGGCGACTCGGATCTCGCCGTACCGGGGCCGGTCAACATGCCCTTCGGGAAGACCATGAGCCTCGCCAAGTCGGTGTTCAAGTCGCTCACTACTCCTCACACCCCGGCCAACCATGGCCACTTCGAGCCGCTCACGGTGGAATGCCCGCCTGGGAACCTCTTCCATGCCGTGTATCCCGCCGCCACCTTCACCCTGTGGACGGGCATGGCCGCGTTCGAGCTGATCAACAAGGCGCTAGCCCAGGGCATGGAGCAGATCAACGCCTCCTCCGGCTCCGACGAGCCTGGCTTCATGGCGGTGGGGACGCATCCCGACACGGGTGAGATGTATGCGGTCAGCAACAACGAGGGGATCGGCTGGGGTGCCACCCCAGAGCACGACGGGGCTACCGCCCTCCAACATCCTTCCACCACCGCGGTGCGCAACACCTCCATGGAAGTCCTTGAGCACAAGTCTCCTATCTTCCACGAGCGCCTCGAGCTTCGCCAAGACTCGGGCGGTGCCGGGAAATGGCGGGGTGGACTAGGTATTTGCCGCGAGGTGAGGTTTCTGGACAGCGGCGAGATGCTGTCGATGAAGAAGAAGACCAAGACCAAGCCTTGGGCGCTGCGGGGCGGACACGAGCCCGCCACCAACGCCATGATCGTATGGCCAGATACGGATCGGGAGCAACGGGCCCGAATGGAGAGGTTCTCTATGGAACCAGGGGATGGGTTCCGCAACCTGTCGGCCGGTGGGGGTGGATGGGGTGACCCTTTGGACCGATCCGTGGAGCTGGTCCGGGAAGACGTGCTAGACGGTTACGTATCCGCGGAACAGGCGGAAGTGGTGTACGGCGTAAGGGTGAGCGCCGACGGGAAGGCGATCCCAGTAGGCACGAGGATCAAGAGAGCTCCCCCGCCCGAGGCAGACTCGGCCTAGTTGTACTGTCCGGGGAGGTTGTTGACGCTGGGTTTGAGGGCCCGCCTGGTTGACAGCGACACCGCCGGAGGGGTACTCTCTTCTGAGAATGATTCTTAGTCTCAATATGGGTGGCTGCTGCGGCTATTGGCTCGTCCACAGAGCGAGAGGACTTGCCGACCCGCGGGTACCGAAGAAATCAGAACCACATTCATCAGCGCAGGGGAAGGAACTGACATCGTGATGTTTAGCGTGATGCGCGACGCCCGGTTGCGGATGTCCGAGGCTGCGGCCCGGCTCTGGAAGGACATCGAGGAGGAGGAAGACGGCACAGGTCGTCTGCTCATCGGGCGCTCAACGGCGGATGCCGACACGACGGCCCCTGCCGCCGCCGCGCCAGCCACACCGGGAATCTCCGCCCCTGGGATTTGGCCCCTGGGATTTGCACCCCCCCCCCCACACACATCCCGCCGTAATCGCCCGCTCCCGCTGGCACTGATAGCGCTGGCGGCAATCGCCACCCTAGCGGCTTTTGCCTCTTCCGCGCCGGCCCAAGCCCAGGAGCCCCCCCCCGTTCGTTGACGTGTCCCTGGAATCTGTGCCATTCCTTAACTTTGGCGAATCCTTTCACGTCACCGTAACAAACAACGCGGACAACGCGGGCGTGGAGGCAGCTGCACAAGTAGTCCGGAACGTCCAGATCAAGATTGAACCGCCAGCCGCCAACGCGACTAGCCCAAGTACCCAAACAATTATAAATTATATCGGAAGTTATGATAGAACCACGGGAATTTGGACTATCCCAAGCATAGCGCCTGGAGACAGGGTCGAGGCTGCATTTGCGGCCACTTCCTGGGATCCTTCCCAATTTGACTCATACGGAGCTATAACCGATGTAACACCCGCACGGGTTTCTGCCACTCTCGTCCACGTCGTTCCCAATGAAACGCCAGGTTTCGAACACAACAATACCACCGAACAATGGTTCGTCTATGAGTCGATTGGAACTTCGGGAGGCCGAACGGGAACCATTCGGCCACACGTAGCCACAGGAGATGTCGGTGTTGCAGCCACTGTTGATAACCGCTTCCCGCAAGCGGGAGGACAGGCAACCTTCGGAATTAAGCGTGTAAACCGGAGCCATTACGCAGGCCAAACCCACCTTGATACCAGCAACACTCAAGTGGGAGTGAAGGTGGCGATCAAGGTATCGGAGGGTCTGCAGTTGGCTCCCGGGCTGCAGCCGCCGGAGGGAACCACGTTCGATAACACGACGATGATCTGGGATATGGGTGCTAGTTACCTTACCCTGGATGTGCCCGTGGTCGTCACGAAATCCCCGTCGTTTGCAGAGGTTCCCCTTAGTCGGCGTTGCCTGACGGCGGAGGTGGTGGACGTCTTGCCTGCGTGGGAGTCGGATCCACGCAGGCGGACGAACGATGTCGTCACCCGGTGCCTGGGCGAGCGCCCGGCGGTCATTTATGGCGGCGAGGTTGATCTGTGGTGGCTTCACGACTGCGTTGACCAAACTTCCTATCCTTGCGGCGCCGAAGACGACATCAGGCTGCTTGCGAAGGCGGATTGTGCCGAACCCTATTCGCATGGCCTCGAGCGATATTGCCGCAGCAGCGGTTACTTCTATCGCTTTTACAGAGATGCCGTTGACGGAGGTAATGACGTTTACCTTGACCCGGAATCGGTGATCATCCAGATACATGATCCCATTGGGCGCACATATGATGGCCATGCCGACAGCGTAACGAGCGGGAGCTTCGTCTCGTGGCAGACCGCAAATGTCGGGACTGTTGGTGATCGTAAGGGATTCACACACCACTACGGCGTGGCGCTCACTGATACACAGGAACATTTTGCACATAGATATTTTCCTGATCGAAAATCAGCTTGGCAGGCTTATGGACCGTTCACGGTCACCAAAGTGCAGAATCCGCCAGGTCACTTTAAGGTACGAAATTCCAGTAATGGGAATAGCTGGTTTGACCCCATGCCTTCCACTGTGCAGGCTTCATACACCAATAAGAGCTGGCTTGTGCCTTTCGAACAGTTCGTAGAGTTCGAGACATTGGGCACCCACGTGATGACCTACAGGGCAGAGGCAACCCGCGCCGACGGAACGACAACATACAGCGACGAAGGCACCTACACCTTCCACGTGGGGCCGATCTCGGAACTGGAAGTGCAGGACGGCGCGCAAGACGCGGCGCTGCCGCGGGGACAACAGGCCTACACCATCTTCGCGCTCAACAACGGGCCGGACGCGGCGCCGGCCGTGGAGGTCGCGTTGAGCGGCGTGCCCGAGGGCGCGGAGCCCATGCTCACCGACGGCGCGTACCGGGAGGTGGCCTGCCAGGACGGCCTCTGCGATGCCATCTGGGACCTGGGACAGATGCCGCTCTCTGCTGGCCGGATCAGTAGTGGCCTGACGGAATTTCCGACGCTGACCCTCATCGCCCCGGCCGGCAGCACGGCCCCGGACATCAGCGCCAGCATCGCGAACACCCGGGACTACTCGGTCGTGATTGACGGCACGACTTACTCCACCAACTACCTCGACTACTACGACGATAACGACAGCGACGTCATAGTGGCCCGCGCCGGAGCGGGCGACCCGGGCAAGCCATCGGTAGAGGCACAGGCCTACCCGCAGCCACCCACCGCGGTGCTGCGCTGGGACCCGGTGGAGCGCGTGAACCGCTGGCCGGTGTCCCACTACCAGGTGTGGCGGTCGGATGCGTCGTGCCGGTTGCCCGACAGCTACGACACCCTGGACCGGGTCAATGACGCGGTCTTCGTGGACAACCTGGGCCCGCGCGGTTTCGATGAGCTGGTGTGCTACTACGTGCGCGCGGTGAACGACCTGGGCGTGCCGGGGAACTGGTCGGCTCCGGTGGAGGTGTCCGGCGTCCAGCCGGCCGAGCCGCAGATCTCGGTGCGGGGCAGCAGCCCCGCGGCCTCCGAGGGCCGTGACGTCACCTTCACGATCAGCGCCTTCCCCGCGCCCGTGGTCGGCGAGTCCCTCACTGTCGGGTACACGGTGGGCCAGCAGGGCGACTTCGTGGCGGCCGCTGACCTGGGCCAGCAGTCTGTCACCATCTATTCCGACGGCGCGGCAACGATCACGGTACGCACTACTGACGACGAGGTGAACGAGGCCAGCGGGGCGGTCACCGTGACCCTGAACAACGGGGCCGGGTACAAGGTGTCGTCGGCGCGCTCGGCCAGTGTGCGGGTGCTGGACGACGACCGGCCGCGGGCCAGCTTCGCCTCCGGCGCGTCCAGCCACCTCGAGGACGAGGCCGGGCCCCACGACGTGATCGTCCTGCTCGAACCGGCGCCCACCGCAGACCTGACCCTGCGCTACGCCGTTGGTGGCACGGCCACCCGGGGCCAGGACTACACCATGGCCGACTACGGCTCGGTGACCGTGCCGGCCGGCCGCGCCTGGGTCGCGATCCCGGTGACCATCACCATGGACGAGAACAGCGAACCCGCCGAGACAGTGGAGCTGACGCTGCGGGCCGGGTCGAACTACAACGTGGGCGACGCCACGCACATCCTGACCATCCAGGGCAACGACCAGCCGGAGATTGCCTTCAGCGCAGCGTCGGCCAGCGTCGGCGAGTCGGCCGGGACCTACCGGGCGGTCATCAATGTGGAGCCGGCTCCCCACGAAGACATCACCATCAGATACACAATTAATAACCGCGCCAGCACTGCCGCTTCCCCCGGGGACTACACCATCAGCAACAGCGGCACGGTGATGGCGCGGCGCGGGACCAGCCGGGTCGAGATCCCCATCTCGATCAAGGACGACCGCGACAACGAGGGCGACGAGACGGTCAGGCTGATCCTGAGCCCCAGATCCGGCTATGCACTGGCAAACCCGAACGTGTTCACGCTGACCATTACGGACAACGACGGGCCGACGGTCAGCTTCGCGCGGCGGTCAGCGGATGTGCTGGAGAACGTCGGCGCTCACGAGGTGGTCATCAACCTCAGCCCGGCGCCGTCCAGCAACATGACGATCAACTACACCGTCAGCGGCACGGCCACGCAGGGCAGCGGCAACGACTTCACCGTCCCCCGCAGCGTGACGGTGAACGCCGGCGCGACGAGCGCGAGCATTCGGGTGAACATCAACAACGACCGCGTCAACGAGGGCGACGAGACGGTCATCCTGACGCTGAGCAGCGGAAGGTTGTACTCGGTGGGCAGGCAGAACGCGTTCTGGCTAACCATCCTGGACGACGACAACACGAGGGCCACGCCAGTGCTCACTGTGTGCTACTACCGGGACGAGTCCCAATGTGATTCGTCCAACTACAACAGAGAGGTGCACGAAGGTGGCCAGCTGGTTCCGAGCATGGCCATCCACGGTGCTCCGTTGGCCGATGGCGTGAAGGTGAAGATCCAGTACGTCGGGGGTACGGCCCAGCCGGAGGACTTCACTATCAACGGTGAGCGACCCGTCAAGGGCAAGGTCTACGACGCCTTTGAAGCGTACGGCGGGTACCGGCTGAGTACCAGATGGACGCTGGACGGAAAACGCGAAGGCGACGAAACCGTCATCTTCCGCCTCGTGAACGGTGCCGGTTACACCATCGAAGGCCCCACGGACTTCACCGTCACCATCAGGGATCGGAACTAACGCCCGGCCAAGACCAGCAGACGCCCTGCATCCAGTTGGACGGAGTCGACCCGCACCAGGAGGCCCCCACCGGGCACCAGATCCGGGGAGGTTATTGACACGGGTTTTGAGGGCCTTCCTTGTTGGGTTGTGGATGAAAGAGTTCACGGCTCAGGTAGGGAGGCCCTCGTGGCGCATGCTAGTTCTCGGTTGACACCGTCCGGGCGTCGGTTTTTGGTGGACCCGGATCAAGATTCGCGGATGGTCGGTAGCGGCGGATGACGGACACACGGAAAAGGCCAAGCCAGCCGCACCCAGGGGGTCGGCTACGAATACGTCCACTCCATGGTCGATGACCACACCCGCTTCGCCTACTCAGAAATCCACGACAACCAAAGAAGCGAAACCTGCGCCAGCTTCATCTTACGAGCCGCCCAAACCCTCGCCACCTTCGGGTATCGCATCGACCGGGTCATGACCGACAACGCCTGGGGCTGCCGCAAAGACAAGCCTTCGCCGACGCGCTCACCCGCCTCGGCGCAACCCACAAACTCACCCGCCCTTACCGGCCCAGACCAACGGCAAAGTCGAACGCTTCAACCAAACCCTCACCCACGGATGGACCTACAAAACCCTCTACAACAACCAGACCCGACGCCAAGCCCTCGCTGACTTCCTCAACCATAACAATCACCACAGACCCCACAGCGCCCTAGACAGCAAACCCCCAAATCGTCAACCACCTCTGTGGGAAGGACACCTAGTGACTGGCTCCCCGGGCTGTACAGCTAGCCTGGGCCGGAGGCTCTTCTTTGAGTGTCCTTAAACACACGACCGCCTTTGATGACCGCCACGATCCGGTCGGGATCGGCCAGAACCTCAACCTCGTCGAGGGGTCGTCCCTCTACCAAAATCAGGTCGGCTTCCTTGCCTACCTCGACCGTCCCGATCTTGTCCCGGAGCCGGAATAGCTCGGCGTTACCGGTGGTAGCGGTGCTAATCGCCTGCTCGGGGCTCATGAACCGAGCCTTGTTGACGAGCTCGCGTCCGCGGCGCTCCTGGCTAGGACCGACGATGTCGGAACCCGAACCCACCCTGACCCCGCGTTCCCCCATTATGGCGATGCTGTGGCCCACTCGGGCTTCCACCGCTTGGAGTTTGGCCAGCTGAGTCGGGCTGAGTCCGGCCTTCTCCGGATTCGCCAACAGGTCATACTTGACCGTCAGGGTGACCACCGCGAAGGCATCAGACTCCACCAGCTGTCGGGCTGCACCTTCATCAAGGATGCTGGCGTGTTCTATGGATCGGACGCCCGCGGCGAGGGCGCGCCGGATGGCATCCGACGTGTGGCAATGGGCCAGCACGTAGGTGTGCCAGTCGGCCGCCGCTTGCACCGCGGCTCTCATCTCTTCGTAGGTGAACTGAAGGCTGTCGAAGGGGTCGGTAGGAGACAGAACCCCGCCTGAGCTGAAGACCTTGATCTGGGTAGCACCCTTACGAAGCTGCTCCCGGGCCGCCCTACGGACCTCGTCGACACCATCGGCCACCTCGGGAGTAGCTGACAGTCCGGGGATACTCCCCCGGGGATGGACGATGTGGTGAGCCGGGCGTAGGTCTCCGTGCCCGCCGGTCTGGGATAGCACCGAACCTGATGGGAGAATCCGGGGTCCGTCTATCACCCCCTGTTCCACCAATCGAGCCCAGTGTGGGTCAAGGCCACCAGCGTCCCTGACCGTGGTGAAGCCCTCCTGGAGGGCGGTCTCGATGATGCCACGCACCGTCAACACATACTCGATCCAGGGCAGGTCCCCAATATCCCCGGCGGAAGAGACCAAGCCCATGTGCACATGGGCGTCGGTGAGTCCGGGCATCAGGGTGAGCCCGGTAGCGTCGATCACCTGATCTGGAGAACTACCCACTCCGGGTCCTATGCCGCTGATCACCGATCCCGACACTGAGACGTCCATCCCCGCGGTCGGATCGGCACCGGTACAGTCAAGTAGTTCGGCGTTGCGGACCACGAGGGTGGTCATTCAATCCCCTCTCGGTAGTTGGGCTGCCCAGAGGTCAGGCCGGGACAAAGAAACCTTCGCCCAGAGGATCTTCCCGATCGAGTACCAGCTGGTTGAAAGCAGTTAGGTGGGCGGAGCCGGTAATGGTGGGGATGATCGCCTTTCGACCGAACACTTCGGTCTCGGATTTTATCTGGCCGGTGAATCTAGTGTTGAGAACGCTCTCATGGACAAAGGTGTCGCCGATCCCCAACTCTCCTCGGGCATGGTGCCAGGCCATCCGGGCGCAGCTCCCGGTCCCGCAAGGCGACCGATCAAATCCCAAGCCGGTGGAGGTGGCCAGGTTCTGTCCATCGGCCCCGGGACTCTCGGGCGGTCCCACATAGAGCAGCTGTTCAACCCGGGCGGGACTCCCCGGCGGAGATCCGCGGGCGCTCCCCAGGGCACGGTTCACTTCGGCCCGAATCCGGCGGCTGAGGGCAGCCAGATCCGGTATCGATCCCAACGAGATGCTCAGTCCGGTCTGTTCGATCGGCAACAACGCGAACCACAGGCCACCGTAGGCGAGGGTGACTTTGAAGGATCTTCCCCCCACCTCAACTTCGAGATCGCCAGGTGCCACCCACGAGGGCACCCCCTGGAAGGTGACGGAACGTACCTTGCTTGCCTCCACGCGCGCTTCTGCCACTACCACCCCGCTGAGGGTTTCCACCGCCACGCTGGTTACGGGTTCAACCGGGTTGATCCTGGCCATCTCCACCAGACTGGTGATAGTCCCGATAAGGGCATGACCGCACATGGTCACCGACCCAAGGGCGCAAAGGATGAGAATGGAAAGGTCCGTTCCGGGTCGTGACGCAGGCAGGGGAACCACTGCGTGCCACGGTGCGTGACCCCGGGGCTCTCCTACCAGCATCCGGGCCAAGTCGGGGTGATTGGCGAGGAGATCTGCTTCCATCTCCCCCAAGGTGCCACCCGCCAGCTCCGGAAAGCCGTCGACCACCACCCGGGTGGGTTCCCCGGCAGTGTGGGAGTCAATGGTGTGGAGGCGTCGTACGAAGGTCATGGCTTTAGCCGGTCATCCGGGGGCGCAATGGTAGATTCTGAGCCGAGTTACAGCAATCACACGGGGTATGCCAATGGGAAAGATCACCTACGTCACGATGTCGGCCGACGATCCGGTACTCCACCGGGCCTACGAGGAAGGGCTGGTTGAGGCCCAAGCTCAACTCGGTGCCACCCACGCGCTGCTAATCAACGGCGAGGAGCATTACACCGAGGCCACCTTCACGGAGCGTTCACCCATCGATTCCGACTTGGTGGTGGGTGTCTATTCCCAGGCTTCCGACCATGACGTAGACCGGGCGGTTGAGGCCGCCTGTTCCTTTCAGGCAGAGTGGGAAGCAACCCCTTGGCAGGAGCGGGTCGCCTGCGTTCGCCGGGCGGCCGAGATCATCGACGAGGAAACTCCGACGCTGGCAGGCCTCTTGACCTTGGAGATCGGGAAGACCCGGCTTGAGGCCTTGGGGGATGTCTCCGAGGCGGTCGCGTTCATGAACTACTACTGCGATCGGCTTGAAGAGGCTGGCGGGTTGGCAACAGCCATGGGAGAGTACGGGGTGGGCGACACCAACCAGTCGGTTCTCCGGCCGTGGGGGGTCTGGGCCATCATTTCGCCCTTTAACTTCCCGATGGCCCTAGTGGCCAGCCCGTCGTCGGCGGCTCTCCTGACCGGCAATACCGTGGTGCTAAAGCCCTCCAACACCGGTGCTCTCGGTTCGTTGTTGCTGGCTGACATCTACTTTCGCGCCGGTCTTCCCTCCGGTGCTCTGCAGGTGGTGACCGGCGGTGACCAGGCCGGGGATCGCCTCGCCCATCATGACGACGTCGACGGGGTGACTTTCACTGGCTCCTACGACGTGGGTATGTACCTGTACCGGACGGTGGCCTCCGGGCGGCCCAAGCCGGTGGTGTGTGAGATGGGGGGGAAGAACCCGGCGGTGGTTACCGCCACGGCGGACCTGGACCTAGCCGCCGAAGGGGTGATGCGGGCCGCCTTCGGCCTCTCCGGGCAAAAGTGCTCGGCAAACTCACGGGTCTACGTAGAGAGTCCGGTATTCGACGAGTTCCTGGGCTTGCTCACCGAAAGAGCCGATCAGATCCAGCTGGGTGACCCCCGCGATCGTGAGACCTTCCTGGGTCCGGTTATTGATCAGGAGGCGGTGGATCGCTTCCGTTCCGCCGTGGATGCGGTCAAGGAATCGGGCGGAGAGGTCCTCGCCGGTGGTGAGGTGGTAACCGAAGGCGACCTTGAACGGGGCAACTTCGTCCAGCCGACGGTTGTGACCGCTCCGGAGGACACTTGGATCTGGGAGAAGGAGCTGTTCGTGCCCTTCGTCGCGGTGACGCCGGTGGACTCGTTGGACGAGGGGATCGACAAGGCCAACGACACCATCTTCGGGCTCACCGCCGGGGTCTTCGCCGGTAGCGACGAAGAGGTGGAGCATTTCTTCCAGAGAATCCAGGCCGGGGTGGTGTATGCGAATCGGCGGGCCGGATCCACAACCGGTGCCTGGCCGGACATCCAGCCCTTCGGCGGCTGGAAGGGTTCCGGAACCTCCGGGGCTGGCAGCGGAGGCCCCTGGTACATGCGCTCTTACGTGCGTGAACAGGCCCGAACCCTGATCCGAGAGTAGCCACCGGCCCAGCGGTCGCTGACTTACGCCGCCTCTTCAGGTTGCTGTTCGGGGGTGTCCTGCTCCGGGACGGCATCCTGCTCCGGGACGGCATCCTGCTCGGGGACGGTGTCTTGTTCGGGGATGGTCTCCGGCTCTCGAGGATCCGGCGGCAAGGTGGTCGGGTAGCCCTCCGGTAGCTCGGGATTCTCCGGGCAGGTCTCCCCGGTGTAGTCCTCCGATTCCTCGGGGAGAAGGCAGGGGTGAACCTCGAACTGGTGGGGTACCGGTTGATACCTCACCCGCCAGCTCTCGGTCGTTTCCGAGCCGTCGGAGTACCGAATTTGTCGGTTTACCACTACCCGCCATCCGTCCCTACCCACCTGTGCCTCGATGGCTTCATCCCAGGGCATCAGTTCGGGATTGGGCACGTACTCAACCTCGAAGGGGACCGGATCGGAACGAGGCGAGACCCAGGCGGACACCTCCCGGTCCGAGTTGTTTCCGTAGAACTCGACCGTGATCGAGGTAGAGGTGTAGGACGTGTTGATGATCACGGGGGTATCCGTGTTGTTACGGAAGACCAGGTCGGGCTCCGGCCAGCTGATGGTCGCTTCAATCCCGACCGGGTAGCGGGAGAAGTAAAAGCTGTGCGGCTTGTGGTCGATTACCTCGAGCCCGGCCCAGAAGACCGCGTTGTAGAACGTGGTGGCGAACTGACTAACCCCACCACCCACCTCATCCGTTAGCTCCCCTTGAATGATGGTCGGGGCGGGGAGGTAGCCCTTCTCGGACGTCCTTCGGCCTACGGCCTCGTTGAGGGACATGGTCTCGCCTGGTAGGAGGTTGAAATTGTCAAGGGCGTTGGCGAAGAGCTGGATGTTCGTCACCCGCGGTTGGCAGCACCGGTGTTGGGTGGTGAACCCGCTTATCTTGTCGATCGGCCCGAACGCCCTTAGTTGTTCGACGTCGAGGGTCGGGGGAATCCCGGTCCGAAGGGGCAACACCGCTTGGCGGGATTCTCGATGAGCGGCCTGGCGGATTGCTCGGTCCACTAGATCGATATCGATGACCGCACCATCGAGTCCGGGAACGTACACCACCTCGCCGATATCTTCGCCCCCGGTATCTTCGATCACGATCCGCGCGTTCACCGGGGGGGCGTGAAACCCGGCCTGCAGGGGTTGGACGAACTCTTCGAGCACGGCGTGATCCAGCCGGATGCCGATGGACGGTTCGGGTCCCACGTCGATGACCAAGGCTCTGGCGAGTTGCTCGGTGCCCAGCAAGAGGGTGATGCCCGGATCGGTGCGGGTCAACTCGACCGACCCGGCCAGGATCGCGGAGGCCTCGACCATCGCCTCCTCCACCGCCTGTCGGGTCAAGGCTGGCTCTCGTTCGAATACGGGAAGCGTAACGGTGGTCGGCCGGGAGGAGGCGAAGAGGGCTTCATGAATGTTCATGCTGGCCGCGGTCCGATCTATCACCCGACCGATCCGGGGGTAGCGAGGGAGGGCGACCCCATCGACGACGTCGATGCCTCCATCCTCCGGGCCATCAAGGGCCGTCGAATAAAGGTCCAGCAGATCATCTAGGGCGTCTTGATCGACCGTTCCGGAGAGAGGCCAGGGCAACGAAGACATCTCATCGGCATGCCACCGCTCCATATCGTCGAGAACGGCGGAGAGAGCCCGCCCGGCGACAGCAGCCTCAAGCGTGGCCCCCTCATCCACGTCGAAGCCGATAGCTGCTGGCAACAAACTGAAAACAGAGTCCCCCACCGCAATCTCGATCGGCGATAGGGCTAGCGTGTCTTCCACCCCGGTCAGCGCCGCTTCTGCTTCGGCGAAGTTGGCATCGGTGAAGGTCGGGGTTGGTGAAGGGCGGGTGCCATCAGGCTCTCCAGAGTCCCCTCGGATCATTACCAGGAGAACGACGATAGCCAAACCGAGAGCCAGAGGCAGAAACCAGGCTAGACGCCGCGAGTTGAACAAAAACAAAGATCCATGAGAGTCCTGAGGTCGGATGTTACTCCTTGCCCTTACCCAACTCTCGAAGAGGCATCACGGGTCGGGTCGGAGTACCTTGAGGAAACCGTCCCGGGTAGCGATGGACAGCCTGTTCGGGTTCCCTAGCAGTTCGCCGTCCGCTTGGGCACCGGTCTCGCCCTTCGGTTCAATCTCCATTGAGGTTATCCCCGCCCATACTTCCAGGTCGTTGATCCCGTCCAGATCTCGACCGGTGACGATCGCTCCGGCTATCCGGGCCAAGCTTCGCCGGGAAAGGCGGTGGGCTATCAGCGCGGTCAGGGTACCCGGCAGGTGGTTTCCGAAGCGGATGGGGAGCCGTCCGAAGTAGCTGTAACGATCGTGGAGGGCCACGAACACGGCCACTCCCTCCGCCGACCGATGGCGAGAGCGAATCGCCAGCTCTGTTGGTCTGCCGCCGACCTCCGTCCAGGCCACCGCAGCCGCCGAACGAGCGTAATGCAAACCGGCGAAGTGGTGCTTACGATAGGGTTCCCTCTCGGCCCGCTCCACGACCGCGGCATCGAATCCCATGCCACACGAGAAGGTGGCCAGGCGACTCTCCACTCCCAACTCGCCGCGGTCAAGGGTCAGCATCGCCGCGGGCAACAACACGCTGGGAGGTCGGGTGGCGATGAACGCGGCGGCCGCCACCGGGTCGGAGGGAATACGCAGCAGCCGAGCGTAGACGTTGGTGGTTCCGGCCGGGATGATGCCCAGTTTGGTGTTGGTTCCACCCAATCCGTTAGCGACGTGGTGTACCACCCCATCCCCACCCATGGCGGCCACAAGATCGAAGGAGTCTGAGGCGGCGGCGGCGCTGATGGAGCGGGCCTCAGCGGTGGACCGGGGCCATTCCACCGTTACTTCGAAGGTGCGGCGAAGCCGGGCAACCACGGCCCGGTGGTGCCCACCTGTGAAGCCGGACGCGGCCGGGTTGGCGCACAGGACGAGGCGTTCCATCTGGCCAGGATAGGATCAGTCGTTCAGTAAGGGTTGATAGTCGACCCATCTGGCTAATCTGTTCGTGTCTAACGGAGGTGTCGGTCTCTTGATGCAAGTGCTTCATGCGACAACACTGGACGAGGCAGTGGAGGCGTTGGCCGCCCACCCGGAGTCGACCCTTCTCGCCGGGGGTACCGATCTCATGGTCGAGGCGAACTTCAGGCGTATTCGGCCCCACCGAACGATCACCCTCCGTCGCTTATCCGAAATCCAGAGCGTGTCCCGGCGACGCATCGGTGCCGGGGTCACCTTCCGGCGGCTCGAATCCGGAGATCACCGGGCTCTGTCGCAGCTGGCGCGCACCATCGGCTCACCCCAGATACGGGCGGCGGGAACCATCGGAGGCAACATCGCCACCGCCAGTCCGGCTGGCGACTCCTTGCCCTTCCTCGCTGCCCTCAACGCCGAGATCGAGCTCCGGTCCTCGCAAGGTACCCGCCGCCTTCCTTGGGAACAGTTTTTTTGCGGGGTCAAGAAGACGGCTAGGCGACCCGACGAGCTGATTACCGCGGTGGTGTTGCCCGAGGATCTCCCCGATCAGCAGGAGTTCGCCAAGATCGGGCAGCGCAGTGCCATGGTTATCTCAATAGTGTCGGCGTGCGTGGCCAGATTGGGCGACGGTCGGGTCCGGGTAGCCCTCGGCTCGGTCGGTCCTGTCCCGATTCGAGCAAGGAGAGCGGAGGAGATGATCTCGGCGGAGAAGGATCCCGGACCGGCGGCCCTCGACGAGTTCGCTCGCCTGGTCTCTCTTGATGTTCGTCCGATAACGGACCATCGTGGCACCGACCGCTATCGACGTCACGCTTCGGGCGTTCTGTCCCGCCGTCTCCTCGAAAGGTGCTTGGGCCGATGAGGGTGACGGCCACAGTCAACGGTGAACCGAGGGCGTTCGACACTAAGGGTCCGGAGAGCCTCCTGTTCGCCCTTCGCGAGTCTCTTGGGCTCACCGGTTCCAAGGGTGCCTGCGAGCAGGGGGAATGCGGCTCGTGCTCGGTGGTCCTCGACGGCGTGGTGGTGTGCTCGTGCTTGGTGATGGCCGCTGATGCGCAGGGATCCGAAATCGTCACCGTGGAAGGTCTGCGTGACCGCGACCTGCACCCCGTTCAGAAGGCACTGATCGAGGCCGGGGCGGTTCAGTGCGGCTTCTGCACCCCAGGCTTCGTGGTGGCGGCTTCCTCATTGCTTGAGAGCAATCCGACCCCATCCTCAGACGAGATTCGAGAGGCACTGTCGGGGAACATCTGTCGCTGCACCGGATACGGTGCGATTCTCCGCGGGCTGGAGACGTTGGTCGGTCCCCGATGACGACCAGAACGAGGACGGCCTCCATCCGAGGCGGCGTAGGCGAGTCGGCTGCTCGCTCAGACGGCATCCCCAAGGTCGACGGGACCTACATTTACTCGTCGGATCTTCATATGGACGGGATGCTGTTCGGGGCTACCTTGAGGTCGCCGCATCCGGCGGCGAAGATCGCCCGGTTGGATATCGGGCCAGCAGTCACCATGACCGGAGTTCACGCTGTTCTCACCGCCGAGGATGTGCCCGGGAACAACGCGTTCGGGCTCGAGAGTTCTGATCAGCCGATCCTCGCCTCGGATAAGGTCGAATACTGGGGCCAAGCGATCGCGGTAGTCGCTGCGGATGACGCCGAGACTGCCCGCCGGGCCGTGGAGTCTATAGACGTGGTCTATGAACCAACGACCCCTCTGGTCGATCCCGAGCAGGCTGAGTCGGAGGGTTCTGTCTTCCATCGGATGCATTGCCGGCAGGGTCCTCAAGACCTCGGCGGCGAAGTGGTGGTGGAGGGCTACTACGAGGTGGGCATGCAGGATCAGGCACCTCTGGGCACCGAAGCTGGCTTGGCGATACCCGACGGGCAGGGAGGGGTCGACCTGCATATCGCCACCCAATGGACCCATGTGGACCGCGACCAGATAACTGCCGGTCTTGGTTTGGGGGAGGACGCCGTCCGGGTTCATCACTCCGGTGTCGGGGGCGCTTTCGGGGCCAGGGAGGATGTGAGCCTGCAGATCCACCTGTGCATGTTGGCCCTTTACACCGGCCGACCGGTGAAGATGGAGTACGACCGGGCGGAGAGCTTCGTCGGCCACGTCCACCGTCATCCCGCCCGGATATGGATGCGCCACGAAGCCGCCGCCGACGGGACCCTGCGCCGGATCGAGGCCAAGATTCTGCTGGACGGCGGTGCCTACCGATCCACCAGCGACTCGGTGATCGGCAACGCGGTGTACCACGCGGTCGGTCCCTACCGATGCGATTCGGTGTCGGTAGAGGGGGTGGCGGTGCGTACCAACAACCCTCCCTGTGGTGCCATGCGTGGTTTCGGCGCGGTGCAGGCCTGTTTCGCTCATGAGGCACAGATGGACAAACTGGCCGCTCGGCTCGGGATGGACTTGGTCGAACTTCGTTTCAAGAACGTCCTGCAAAGAGGGGACCGGATGGCCACATCGGGTCAGCGGGTGGAGACCGCTGCTCCCACTCGTGAACTACTGGACCGGCTCCGGCGGATGCCCTTGCCTGCTGACCAGCTCAGCAAGGACCCCAGGCTGCTGCCCGGAGGGACGGGCCTAACCGCCGACGTCGCCCGGGTACGTCGAGGGGTCGGCTACGCCATGGGGGTAAAGAACCTCTGTTTTTCCGCGGGCTTCGACGACTACGCCGAGGCCCGGGTGGTGATTACTCCCTTCGGTGTGGAGGTACATACCGCGGCTGTGGAGGTGGGACAGGGTGTGGGAACGGTCTGTGCGCAGCTCGCCAGAACCGTGCTGGGCATCGAGGATGTGGTCGTCTTCTACGATGACACCTCGAAGATCGGCTCCGCCGGGTCCACCTCGGCTTCTCGCCAGACTCAGATGACCGGTGGGGCGGTGCTTGAGGCAGCCCGCATGGTTCGGGAGATGGCTCTGCACCGCGGCGGCGGCGACGAACTCGATGCGGAGGGTGTCTGGAAGGGCGGGCAACTCATCACCCCGATGAAGAATCTGGTAGGAGACGAGAACATCGAATACCACACCAGGTTTCACCATCCTCCTACCGAGCCGGGGGACGATGACGGTCAAGGTGCCGTCCACGTTGATTGGGCGTTCTCTGCTCATCGAGCGGTTGTGGATGTCGACCCTGAGTTGGGTCTGTTCAGGGTCGTGCAGGTGGACACCGTCCAAGATGTGGGTTACATGATCAACCCTGCCGCGGTAACCGGACAGATCGAAGGTGGCACCGTGCAAGGAATCGGCTTAGCCACCCTGGAGGAGATCGTGGTGGAGGATGGGGTAATCAAGAACCCGACCTTCACTGATTACCTGCTTCCCACCTTCCTCGATGCTCCTCCCATCAACATTGAGGTCGTCGAGGAGCCCGGTGCCTTCGGCCCCTTCGGAGCGAAAGGCGTCGGAGAGCCACCGACGGTCTCGTCAACAGCCGCAGTGGTGGCAGCGATCCGGGACGCCACCGGGCTGGAACTTAACCGAACCCCGGTCCGACCCGAACACGTAGCGTTGGCTGTTTAGTGGGCTAGGTCACGCTCGACCCTGCTCGACAGACCTTCTCCGCCGTCACAACCATGGGGCGTGGGTTCAAGTGGGCACGTGCGACTTGCTTCGATCAGTCGGTTCCGAACAGCTCGGCTAGCCGTTCCAGTCCGGCGCTCAGGTCGTCGTCGCCCAACGCGTAAGAGAACCGAGCATATCCGGGCGCGCCGAACGCTTCGCCGGGGACGAACGCCACCCCGGCCTCGTCAAGGCATAGATCGGCGATTTCCAGGGACGTCTCGGGACGGTGGCTTCCCACCGCCGCCCCCAAGGCGTCCGCCACCGACGCGAAGCAGTAGAACGCCCCAGCCGGTTTGATGCAGGTGAAGCCGCGGAGAGAGTTCAGCATCCGGTGCATGGTGCGCCGTCGGCGGTCGAAGGCAGCCCGCATTCTCTCCACCTCATCCAGAGGACCCGACACGGCGGCGAGGGCCGCCATTTGAGATACGTTCGAAACGTTTGAGCTGAGGTGACCCTGCAGCTTGGTAGCCCCGGCTATGACCTCCTCCGGCCCAACCATCCAACCAACCCGCCATCCCGTCATGGCGTAGGTCTTGGCCACCCCGTTGACGATCACGCACCGGTCGGCTGCTTCCGGGACAACCGCCGGGATGGAGGAGAAGACAGCATCCTCGTACACCAGATGTTCGTAGATCTCGTCGGCCATTACCCAGATGTCGTTGTCAACCGCCCAGCGCCCGATCGCTTCCACCTCGGCGGGCGTATACACGGCCCCGGTGGGGTTGGACGGCGATACAAAGATCAACAGCTTGGTCCTATCGGTACGGGCCTCCTCCAGTTGATCCACGGTCACCTTGAACCCGGATCGTTCGTCGCTCGGGATCGGGATGGTGGTCCCGCCGACCAGATCCACCACCGACGGGTAGGTAACCCAATACGGGGCAGGCAACAGCACCTCGTCCCCCGGGTCGACCAGGCAATGAATGGCCGTATAGACGGCGTGCTTACCGCCGTTGGTTATGAGAACCTGAGCCGGGTTCACCTCAAGTCCGGAATCCCTCAGCGTCTTGGCGGCGACAGCTTCCCGAAGTGCTGGGAGACCAGGGGCGGGGGTGTAGCGATGCATCGCCGGGTTCCGGGCCGCCTCCACCGCCGCCTCGACCACCGCCGCCGGGGAGGGAAAGTCGGGTTCGCCAGCCCCGAACCCGAT